>OZ244839.1:1890000-3279725 GCA_965220825.1 Alphaproteobacteria bacterium | reverse complement strand
CGGCGTCGACGTCCAGCGAACCTGGACATCGCCCAGCACGCTCGCATTCGTCGGAAGCGTCCAGGCGAGACCAACTTCCGTGTCACCAGCCGTCGCGCTCAGACCCGTCGGCGCATCCGGAACCGCCAGCAAAGGCGTCGCCTTGACGCTCGCCGACGCGCCGTCCCCGCCGTCGTTCACCGCCCGGATTTCGAACGTGTATTCCGTCCCGTTGGTCAGGCCCGACACCGTGTGGCTGGTCGTGTCGGCGCCGCTCCCAGTGATGTCCGTCCACGCCGTGTTCGGCGGCACAGGATCCGCCGCCGCGTGGCGCACCTGATACTTCGTGATGCTGGCGTTCTGCGGGTCGTCCCAGGAAAGCGTCACCTCCGTGTCGCCCGCCGCCGCACTCAGGTTCGTCGGCGCGACCGGCGGGGGCGACAACACCGTGATATTGTACGCGATGGCGTCACCGCTCCACGGATAATTGTGGCCGGGTTGGAGGACCTCGCAGTTCTGGCTGTAGGCGGCAAGGAAAATGTTGAAATCGCCGCTGCCGAGCATGATGAATTCGTCGAGCGAAGAATCGGCGCCGAACGACAACGACCTCTTATCGGCGGCGACGATGAACATGCCCTTGTCGGGGCTATTGGGGATACCCGGATCCGCGAAGGCGTCATCCGTCGGCCTGAGGTAATCCACCCTGAAACTCGTCACGGGGCATACCCCGCCCGTATCGTCCGACCAGCTCCAGCTCGTCGTAATCTGGCGGATCCCGCCCGACGCCGTAAAATTCGTCGGGGTCGTCGTCGCTAAGCCGACGCTGATGTCGAAGGTGAGGCTGACGGCGTCCCCGTCCTGATCCGTCGCCGTATAGGTGAATTCCGTCTCGGCAAACACCGCCGACGGTGTACCGCTGAGGGTGCGCGCGCTCGCGTTGAAGGCCGCCCCGGTCGGCAGCGCAGGCGTGAGGGTGTAGCTCAGCGTCCCGTCGCCACCCTGCGCCATCGGCAGGGAAACCACGCCGGTCACATTAATCGCATTACCTACGTGCCAGCGCTGTTCGGCGATCGTCTGCCCACCGAATGACGGTACCGCGTTCACCGTCGCCGATGCGACGGGGCTGTACGAACTGAAGTCCGAGCATGTCTGGCTGTAGGCCCGCAGGCGGACATCGTACTGGCCGCCGTCGAGCGCGACGCCGATCTGACCCGGCAACGTCCCCGATGAACTCGCGTCAACCACGAAGGAGTACGAATTGCCGGTTCCGGCACCCGCAGTGACGCGAAAGACGCCGGCGTCCATGTTGTTGGGGTTGTTGTTGTCGAACTGGTCTTCGTCCGGCCACGGACTGATCGAGCTCTTCTTGTAGCCGATAACCCAGTCCGAGAGCGGGCATACGCCGTTCGTGCCGTCCGACCAGTTCCAGTTCACGGTCAACTGTGCGGTCCCGCCGGTGCCCGTGACATTGGTCGGCGTGCTCGGTACCTGGGTCTGGGCGGCCGCCGGCAACGACAGGGCAAGAGAGGCCAGAAGCGCCAGCGCGCCCAGCGCCCAGCGGACAGGCCGGCCCGACGGCCGCAAGGCCCCGCTCCCCCACAGGCGAGAGCGGAAACCGCCCGGCCGGCTCGGCCGCGGACTATGAGAACCAGAAAGCATCAACACTCCATTTCGGCATCCATCGCGGGAGCCGCTCCCAGGCTTCCGGCGCCGCCCCTCAAGCATTCGGGCAAACGCCCGAAATTGAGCCCGCCCGGTATTGCCGTGCGACCCAGAACATCGGCAATGGCCGGCACGTAGTTATGTGCCGTTGCCCCGCTTTTGCACCGTCTGGATATACCCGTTACTCCCTCATTCAAATTCTAACCGGCAAGCTAGCTTCAGCGCGCCTAGTAATCAAACTATATTTTTGCTCCCTACAAGCCGTGCTTTCTTGCGGCGGATGGCCTGCACTTGCTATCTACGGCATCCCTCGAGCGGGAGAGCGACAATGACCCCGTCTTTCATTCGCGGCGCCGAGCAAGCGCGCCGGCGCCCATGAGCGGGCCCGTTCGGGCAGGGGTCGAGGTCGGCGGAACCTTCACCGATTTCGTCGCCTTCGAAGCGGGGGGCGTGCGCATCACCAAGGTGCCGAGCACGCCGCAGAAGCCCCATCGCGGCGCCATGGCCGCGCTCGACGAATCAAATCTCGCGCTGGACGCGACGGACGATCTGGTGCACGGCTCGACCGTCGCCACCAACGCCGTGCTGGAGCGCAAGGGCGCGAGAGTCGCGTTCTTCGCCACCGCGGGATTCCGCGACCTGCTCATGCTGCAGCGGCAGAGCCGGCGCTCCATCTACGACATCCGCTACCGCAAGCCCGCGCCCCTGGTGCCGCGCCGCGACAGCTTCGACATGCCCGAGCGCATGGGCCCGCACGGCGAGGCCGTCGCCGCCCTGGACGAAGAGGCGGCACGGCAGCGGATCGGGCGGGCACTGCGCAGCGCCGATTACGAATCCGTCGCGATCTGCTTCCTGAACAGCTACGCGAACCCCGCCCACGAGCGGCGGGTGGCGGCGATGGTCGCCGAACACTCCCCCGGCATCGGCATCACCTGTTCATCCGACGTGACCCGCGAGTTCCGCGAATATGAGCGCGCCTCAACCACCGTGCTCGCCGCCTATGTACAGCCGGTCGTCGACCGCTATCTGAACGCGTTCGAACATACGCTTGCCGCCCGGGGGTTCACCGGCCGCTTCAGCCTCATGCAGTCGAACGGGGGGCGGCTGCCCGTGCGCGGAATGGCCGGCAATGCGATCACCGCGCTCTATTCGGGGCCGGCGGCGGGGGTGATGGGCGCGATCCGGCAGGCGGGACGCTCGGGCCATCGCGACCTCATCACCTTCGACATGGGAGGCACCAGCACCGACGTGTGCCTGGTGCGGGACGGGATGCCGACGCTCACCAGCGATGCGGAGATCGACGGACTTCCCATCCGCATCCCGGTGCTCGACATCGTGACGGTGGGCGCAGGAGGCGGCTCCATCGTGTGGCGCGACGACGGCGGCATGCTGCGGGTGGGCCCGCGCTCCGCCGGTGCCGAACCGGGCCCCGCCTGCTACCGCCGGGGCGGCACGGAACCGACGGTCACCGATGCGCACCTGGTGCGCGGCACCGTGCTCGCCGACACCTTTCTCGGCGGGCGTATGGATATCGACTGCCGCCTTGCCCGCGATGCCTTTGCCGGGCTCGCGACAAAGCTCGGGCGGAGCGTGGAGCAGGTGGCCGACGACGCCATAAGAGTGGCCGAGCACAACATCGTGCGGGCGATCCAGCTCGTCTCGACGGAGCGGGGCCGCGACCCGCGAGACTATGTACTCGTCCCCTTCGGCGGCGCGGGCCCTCTGCACGCGGCGCGGGTCGCCGAGGTGCTCGGCATCGCGACCATCGTCGTGCCGCCGGCGGCCGGCGTTCTCTCGGCCTTCGGTCTCGTCGCCTCGGACTTCGTCCGCTACGAAAGCCGCACGGTGCGAATCCCCCTCGACGCGGCCGATGCGGACGCGCGCGTCCGCACGCAGTTCGCGGCCATGCGTGGGGAGGCGGAGGCCGCCTTCGCGACACTCGGGCTCGCGAGCGGGCTCCGCTACACCCATACGCTGGAGATGCGCTATGTGGGGCAGGCCTTCGAGGTCTCCGTCCCGCTCCAAGAAGAGGAGATCGCGCGTCTCGACGCCGCCCTGCTGCGCGAGAGGTTCGACCGGGCGCACCATCGAATCTTCGAGTTCGACGATTCACGGACGAACCGTGCGGAGATCGTCTCCTTCCGGCTCGGCATCGCCGCACCGCCGCCATCGGTCCCCGCCCTGGTCGGGACGGACGAGGCACCGCACACCGCACCCGTCACGCTCTTCGACGGCGGCACGCGCAGGAGCGCCCGCCGGATCAACCGCAGCGCCCTGCGCGAAGCGGGCGGGGGCGCGGGGCCGCTGCTGCTTGCGGACCAGACGTCCACCGCCTATGTGCCGCCGGGCTGGAGCGCGCGCATGGACTCTCATCAGAATGTCGTGCTGACGCGCTGAGACCGGATGCGGGAATAGGCACATGGCGCTCGACCAGGTCGACCAGGCGATCGTCTCCCAGGCGCTGATCGCCGCCGCCAGGGAAATGGGCGTCAAGCTCGTGCGCTCGGCCTATTCGCCCATCGTGCGCGAGGCGAACGACTGCTCCGCCGCGCTGCTGGACAGGGACGGCAATGTGGTGAGCCAGGCGGAGCTCATTCCCATGCAGCTCGGGCCGATCGGGACGACCTTCCGCCCCTGCGCCGAGCTCTATCCGCCCGAGACGCTCGAGCCCGGCGACTTTTATATCAACAACCACCCCTACCATGGCGGGCAGCACGTCCCCGACATGTTCATCTTTACGCCCATCTTCTTCGACGCCCGGCTGGTGGGCTTCAGCGCGACGGTCGCGCACCATCTCGACCTCGGCGGCGGGGCGCCCGGCCTCAACATGGCGGCGGGCGACGTGCACCAGGAGGGGCTTATCGTCCCGCCGAGCCGCTACAACCTCCACCGGGACTGGAACGGCGGCCCCTTCGAGCGCCTGGTGCGGGCGAATGTGCGCGTGCCGGAGAAGACGATCGGCGACTGCAACGCCCAGTTCGCGGCGAACGGGGTGGGCGCGCGGCGGGTGATCGAGCTCTGTGAAAAGTTCGGCGCGGACATGGTCGCGGAAGCGATGGCTGGGCTGCTCGACTATGTCGAACAGCGCATGCGCGCCGCGATCGCCGCCGCGCCCGACGGCGTCTATTTCGGCGGGGACCAGCTCGACAGCGACGGCGTGAACGACGAGCCGCTGGTGGTGCGTGCGCGGGTGGAGATCGCGGCGGACACCGTCTCCGTCGATTACGAGGGGACCTGCGACCAGGTGCGGACGAATGTGAACTGCCCCTTCGCATCGACCGTCGCCGCGGGCCTCTCCTGCGTGAAGTCGGTGCTCACCAGCCCCGACATCCCTTTCAACGAAGGTGCGAAGCGCCCCATCGACATCGCCGCGCCCTATGGCTCGCTGCTCAACCCGCGCCCGCCCGCCCCGGTGCGCGCCCGCATGCTCTCGGCATACCGGGCCTACAATGCGGTGATGAAGGCCCTCGCGCAGGCCGTGCCCGAGCAGGTGATGGCCGCCGGCTTCGATAGCACGCACGCCACCTGCCTCTCCCATCTCGGCGAGCGGGGATACGGCATCTATCTCGAGATCTTCGGTGGCGGCTACGGCGCGAGCGCGGCGGGCGACGGCTGCGATGCGGTGGACAGCCCCCTCTCCAACTGCTCCAACATCCCCATCGAAGCCATCGACATGGAGCACGCGTTCTTCCGCGTCGTGGAATATGGGCTGGTGGCGGGCTCGGGCGGCGCGGGAGAATGGCGCGGCGGGCTCGGGATCCGGCGCGTCTACGAGGTGCTGGCCGACGATGTCGAGTACCAGTCCTACTCCGACCGCTTCACCATGCCGCCGGAGGGGCTGTTCGGCGGCGAGGACGGAGGTGCCGCGTCCGTATGCGTGCTGCGCGGCAACGAGAAGATCGCACTCGGCTCGAAGACAAGCTTCCGCTTGAAGAAGGGCGACCTCCTGGTGATGAGCACCGGCGGCGGCGCGGGCTACGGCGACCCGAACCGGCGCGCGGCCGAAAGGCGCGCACAGGACCACGACGACGGCATGCGCCCCGCACCGTAAAGGCTTGCCGCCGGCGAAGGGCCGTCTGTTTCAGGCGCGCGGGTCTCTGTTTCTGGTGCGCGGGTCTCCCGACCCGCATGTCTTTGTTGCCACCGCCGGTGACGGGCCTCCGGCCCGTTGCGGGCCTGGAGACCCGCGCACCGAAAGTACCCGTTGAAGAAGTAGCGCTCGGTAGCTACCTGTGATGCATGAGATGGGTCGGAATCAACGTGCTGAACAGTCGCCTGAGCGAGTATGTCCGGCTCGCGGCGTCGGGCGAGACGATCCTGGTGACGGACCGCGACCGGGTGGTGGCGGAGCTCGGCCCGCTCAGGGAGACGCGAAGTCCGGTCCTCGCCGATGCCTTCCTGGCCGACGCCGTGCGTGCCGGCGTGCTCACACCGCCGACGCTGGCCGGTTCAGAACCGCCGCCGAAACCGCCGCCGGTCGCCCGACTGGACGAGGTTCTGGCCGACCTGGACGAGAGCCGGCGCGATCGGTGATCTATCTCGACACGTCCATCGCGCTTGAGCGCTTCCTCGCCCATGCCCGGCCAGGGGCCGCGCCCTGGAACGCGCAGCCGGTTTGAGGCATAGTCGGGCCATGAGCATTACCCGGCGCGTCGGGAAGATCCTTTCCTGGTACGAGAGCGACAACCCCGGCACCAAGGGGAATCTCGCGCGCATCCTCATGCATGGGCGGCTCGGCGGCACCGGGAGGATGGTCATCCTGCCGGTGGACCAGGGCTTCGAGCATGGTCCCGCGCGGAGCTTCGCGCCCAACCCGCCGGCCTACGACCCCCACTATCACTGGAAGCTCGCCATCGACGCGGGCCTCAACGCCTTCGCAGCGCCGCTCGGCATGCTCGAAGCGGGCGCGGCGAGCTTCGCCGGCGCGATCCCCACCATACTCAAGGCCAACAGCGCGAATTCCCTCTCGTCGGCGAAGGACCAGGCGATCACCGCCTCGGTGCGGGACGCCCTTCGCCTCGGCTGTGCCGCCATCGGCTTCACGATCTATCCGGGCTCCGATTCGCAATATGAGATGATCGAGGAGATCGCCGAACTCGGGCGGGAGGCGAAGGCCCACGGGCTCGCAGTGGTCGTGTGGTCCTATCCGCGTGGCGGCGCGCTTTCCCGAGAGGGCGAGACGGCGCTCGACATCATCGCCTATGCCGCCCACATGGCCGCGCTGGCGGGCGCCCACATCATCAAGGTCAAGCCGCCGACCGCCCATATGGAGCAGGACGCGGCGGCCGCCGCCTATCGTGCAGGCGACATCCCCTCGGGCACGCTCGCCGAGCGTATCGCCCATATCATGCAGGCGACCTTCGACGGACGCCGGCTGGTGGTGTTCTCCGGCGGCGCGGCCAAGGGCCTCGACGGGCTCTTCGACGAGGTCCGCGCGATCCATGCGGGCGGCGGGAGCGGGTCGATCATCGGCCGCAACAGCTTCCAGCGGCCGCGGGCGGAGGCGCTTGCCATGCTCGGCCGGATCGTCGATATCTACCGGGGCCGGGACTAGCACCACCGCCGGCAGGAGCCGGTCCCCCCATGAGAGACCCGTGCCGTCTTTATCTGATCACGCCGCCGCGCTTCCGCCTCGATGCGTTCGCGCCACTGCTGGAGTCCGCGCTCGACGGCGGCGACGTCGCCTGCGTGCAGCTTCGCATGAAGGACGCCTCCGACGATGCGGTGCGCCGCGCCGCGGAACGGCTGCTTCCCGTCTGCCACGGGCGGGACGTCCCGCTTCTGATCAACGACCGCCCCGACCTCGCGGCGGAAACCGGCGCCGACGGCGTCCATATCGGGGCGGACGATGCGGCCTACGACGAAGCCCGCACCGCGCTGGGCGTGAAGGCCACCATCGGCGTGAGCTGTTACGATTCCCGCCACCGCGCCATGGAAGCCGCGGCCGCCGGCGCCGACTATGTGGCCTTCGGCGCCTTCTTCCCCACCGAGACCAAGACTCCGCGCGCAAAGGCGGAGCCCGCGTTGTTGAAATGGTGGCATACGCTCATGGTGGTTCCCTGCGTCGCCATCGGCGGCATCACGGCGGAGAACTGCGCACCGCTGGTGAAGAACGGCGCGGACTTTCTCGCGGTGATCGGCGGCGTCTGGCAGCATGGCGACGGGCCCGCGGCGGCCGTGCGCGCGATCAATGCGGCAATATCCAGCGCGGGAGAGAGCCGGTGACCGCCGGCCGCCCGCTCAATGCGAACGGAGCGTCATGAAGATCAATGGCAATGCGATCCGCCCGGGCATGGTGATCGAACACCAGGACCGCCTGTGGATCGCGGTGAAGATCAGCCACACACAGCCCGGCAAGGGCGGTGCCTACCTGCAGGTCGAGTTGAAGGACATCCGCGACGGCACCAAGCTCAACGAGCGCTTCCGGGCCTCGGAGAACGTGGAGCGCGTGCGGCTCCACCAGCGGCCCTTTCAATATCTCTACGCCGACGGGGACCTGTTCCACTTCATGGACCAGGAGACCTACGAGCAGACCGGGCTCTCGCGTGACCTGGTGGGCGACGGGGCGGTCTTCCTCCAGGAGGGGATGGTGGTCACCATCGAGTCCCACGAGGGCGTGCCCATCAGTCTCGCGCTGCCGGAAACGGCCGTCCAGACCGTGACCGAGACGGAGCCCGTGCTGCGGGGCCAGACGGCCGCCGCCTCCTTCAAACCCGCGCTGCTGGACAATGGGGTGCGGCTGATGGTGCCACCCCATATTTCGGAGGGCGAACGCATCGTCGTCAGCACCAGCGACTCGACCTATGTCGAGCGCGCCCGCGACTGACGCGCCCGCCGACCTCTCCACCGCCGCCCTCTGACCGAAGTCCGCCCGCCATGTCGCGCCGTTCTCCACTGATCGCCGTCATGGCGAACGCCGCCCGCAAGGCGAAGCGCGACCTGATCCGGGACTTCGGCGAGGTGGAGAACCTCCAGGTCTCCCGCAAGGGGCCGGCGGATTTCGTCTCCGCGGCGGATCGCCGTGCGGAACGGACCGTGGTGGCCGAGTTGCGCCGCGCCCGCCCGCGCTTCGGCCTGCTGCTGGAGGAAGGGGGCACCATCGAGGGCGACGACAGCTCCAACCGCTGGATCGTCGACCCGCTGGACGGCACGACCAACTTCCTGCACGGCGTGCCCCACTTCGCGGTCTCCATCGCTCTCGAACGCGACGGCAAGCCCTTCGCCGGCGTGATTTACGATCCGCTCCGGGACGAACTCTTCTGGGCGGAAAACGGCACCGGCGCCTTCATGAACGACAGGCGGCTCCGGGTTTCGTCCCGTCGCGAGCTGCGCGATGCGCTCTTCGCCACCGGACTTCCGTTCAAGGACGGGCCGCGCTATCCGGACTATCCCGGCATGGTGGAGAGGGTCCGGGGCGCGACGGCCGGCGTCCGCCGGACGGGCTCCGCCGCACTGGACCTCGCCTATGTGGCGGCGGGTCGCTTCGACGGCCTCTGGGCCTTTGGCCTCGCCCCCTGGGACTTGGCGGCGGGCGTGGTGCTGGTACGGGAAGCCGGCGGGCTGGTCACCGAGGTCGCCGGCGGACCCGACACCATGACGACCGGCGATGTCTGCGCCACCAACGGCCACTTGCATCAGACGCTCCGCGACATCCTCGCCCCGCCGGACGGGCGCCGTCGATAGAGGGCCCGGTGCGGGGCCGGCGCCTCATCCGAAGAGGGCGGCGTTCTCGCGGGCGAAACTGCGGAAATCGCGTGCCGGGCGGCCGGTCAACCGCTCGACCACATCGGTAACCGGCGCGCCGAAACCCTGGCGGAACAGCCCGTCGATCTCCACCAGGGCGCGGGCCGCCCTCGCGCCGATCCCCGCATCCGTCAGCGCCCGGCGCGCGGCAGCGTCGTCGACGGAGCGGTAGCGAACCGGCCTTCCCAGGACTTCCGAAAGAACCGCCGCGCATTCGGCGTAGGAGACCGCCGCCGGCCCGGTGATCTCGTAGGTCCTGCCTTCGTGACCGTCTTCCGTCAGTGCCGCGACGGTCACGGCGGCGACGTCCGCCACATCCACCAGCGAGACTTTGGCATCGCCCAGCGGCGCAAGGAACACGCCCCCCTCCCGGATGGCCGGCGCGAAGCGCGCGAAGTTCTGCATGAAGGCGTTGGGCCAGAGATGGGTGCGGGAAATCCCGGATTCGTCGATGCGGCGCTCGATCTCGCCGTGCCAGCGGCGGATCGTCGTCGGCGCCGACGGCGAGGCGCCGATCGCCGACATCTTGACGATGCGGCGCACGCCCGCGCGCCGCGCCGCTTCGACCGCGTTCAACTCCAGCGTCACCATCGCTTCGGAAAAGGCACAGAGAAGGGAGAGGCTCTCGATCCCGTCGAACGCGGCATCCAGCGTCCGCGGTTCGGTGAAATCGCCCGTCACATAATCGAGGCCGTCACCCAATTGCCGCCGCGCCCGGGCCACGTCGCGGGCCATGATCCGGAAAGGATGCCGAGTCCGGCGCAGAAGCGCGACCGTCGCACGCCCGGTGGTGCCGGTGGCGCCCGTGAGAAGGATCACGGTCCGCCCCGGCCTCCGAATGCCGCGCCGACGCTAGCGCCCGGTGCGGGCATTGCCATGGGAGCGGCGCCCGCAGTCCACGCGCATGTTCACGCGGCCGCCTCCCGGATCGCGCGCCAGACGCGCTCGGCGGTGAACGGCATCTCCACATGGCGGACGCCGAGATGCCAGAGAGCGTCCACCACGGCGTTGCCAATGGCGGCGGGCGGGCCCGAAGTGCCGAGCTCGCCCACGCCCTTTACGCCGAGCGGGTTGGTCTCGGTGAGCGTCACGTGGGAATCCAGCGCGAAGGCGGGCATGTCGTCGGCGCGCGGCAGCGCGTAGTCCATGAAGGAGCCGCTCTGCAACTGGCCGGAGCCCGGCTCGTAGCGCACCTCCTCGAGGAGCGCCTGGCCGATTCCTTGCGCGGCGGCGCCGTGACGCTGGCCGTCGACCACCAGCGGGTTTATCGGGCGGCCGGCATCCTCCACCGAATAGTAGCCGGTGAGACTCACCCGGCCGGTCTCCCCATCCACAATCACCGTCGCCACGTGAGTGCCGTAGGGGTAGTTGAAATCTTGAGGGTCGTGGAAGACCGTCTCCTCAAGGCCGAGTTCGAAGCCCTCCGGGTAATTGGCCCCGCGATAGGCCTCACCGGCGATCTCGACGAAGGAGAGCCGGCGGTCCGTCCCGCGCACCCGATAGCTGCCGCCTTCGAAGTCGATGTCGGCTTCGGCGCATTCCAGCAGGTGGGCGGCGAGCCGGGCGCCCTTCTCGATCACCCGGTCGGAGGCCTTGGCGAGCGCGCTCCCCACCACGCTGATGGAGCGGGATGCCCAGGTGCCGAGGCCGTGGGGGATGCGGTCCGTATCGCCCTCCACCACATCCACGTCCTCGACGGCACAGCCCAAGCGGTCCGCCACGATCTGGGCATAGGTGGTGGCGTGGGACTGGCCGTGGCTGTGGCTGCCGCAGAGCACGGCGATCTTGCCGCCGGGATGGACGCGCACGGTGGCGACGTCCCAGAGCCCCATGCGGCTGCCGAGCATGGCGGCGAGCCGGCTCGGGCCCGCGCCGCCCGCGCGCAGAAAGGCCGCCATCCCGATCCCGGCAAGGACTCCCTCGGCGCGCAGCCGGGCCTGCTCTGCGCGCAGCTCGTCCACCCGTGCGAGTTCGCGCGCCTTCTCCAGCACCGCCGGGAAATCCCCCACGTCGCAGGCGATGCCGACCGGATTGGTGTGGGGCATGGCGGCGGGCGGGACGAGGCTTGCTGCGCGCGCCGCCAGCGTATCCCGTCCGAGGGCGCGGGTGCCGTTCTCGAAAAGGCGCTCGAGAATGTAGGTGATCTCCGGGTTGCCGGCGCCACGATAGGCGTCCACCGGGGTGGTGTGGGTATAGACGCCCCGAACCCGGCAATGGGCCGCGGACGCGGCATACTGGCCGGTGACCGCGCCGCCATAGAAGATCGACGGGATCGCCGCGCCGAACTGACTCTGATAGGCGCCGAGACTGGCCACCGTATCCACGGCAACGGCGAGGACGCGGCCCTCCCCGTCGAACGCCATGCGGCCTTCCGTCGCATGGTCGCGGGCGTGGATATCCACCATGAGGGTCTCGGCGCGGCTCGCCGTCCAGCGCACGGGCCGGCCGAGACGCCTGGACGCCCACAGCACGCTTGCTTCCTCGGGATAGTGGTAGGTCTTCTGGCCGAAGCCGCCGCCGACATCGGGCGCCACCACGCGAATCTCGTGCTCCGGCACACCCAGCGTATCGCGCGAGAGCCACTGGCGGACGAGATGGGGGTTCTGGGTCGTGGACCAGAGCGTGTAGCGGCCCGTCCCCGCATCGTACCGTCCGACCACGGCCCGCGGCTCGATGGCGCTGGGCGCGAGGCGGTTGTTGCCGAGTGCCAGGCGCTCCACATGGGCGGCGGCAGCCATGGCGGCCTCGGTCGCCTCCGCATCGCCGATCCGCCAGTCATAGGAGACGTTGCTGCCGAAGCCCTCATGCACCAAGGGCGCGCCGTCCGCCACCGCTTCCAGCGGGTCGGTCACCGCGGGCAGCGGCGTCCACGCGATCTCGACCGCCGCCGCGCCGTCCGCGGCCGCATGGGCCGTCTCGGCGACCACCAGCGCCACCGTGTCTCCCACATGGCGCGCTTCGCCCACGGCCAGCACGGGGCGCGCCATGACGGCCATGGGCGTCCCGTCGTGGGAGGTCACGTCCCAGAGGACGGAGGTATCCCCCCCGCCTGCGCTTCGCCAGTCCTCGCCCGTCAGCACGGCGAGCACGCCCGGCACGGCCTGGGCGCCCCCCACCCCGATGGCATCGATACGGGCACGGGCATGGGGGCTCCGCACGAACGCCGCGAAGGTCTCGCCGGGCAAGCGGATGTCGTCCACGAACCGGCCGCGGCCGGTCAGGAACCGCTCGTCCTCCGTGCGCGCCCGCGCGTCGCCCACATGTGCCACCGTCGCCCTCCCCGCCTCGAACGCCTCGCACCACTATCCCGCCATGGTAGAGCGGGCGCGGCGTATGCGCCATGCGTCACCTGTCGTACAGAAAGCGCCTTTCCATGCGGGCGCGGTCGAAGAGGTGCCGAGGGCATTGAGAGTCCGAGGCGGCGGAGAGCGTTGGCCGCCGGCGGAATATGGCGTCCGGCAGTCCCCGGGATCGGCCCTATTTCGAGCCCAATGGAGACCGCTCGGATATGGCGGCCCCGGCTTAGCCCGCCGCGACCAGATGGCGCGCGAAGCTGCTGAGCTTCTCGCGAGTCTCCTCGAGCTCGCGTTCCGGCCTGGACATGTTCATGATGCCGGCACCCGCCTGCAGCCACGTCTCCCCGGCGCGTTGGTAGAAGCTGCGCAGCACCAGAGCCGCGTCCAGCATTCCCGCGTGATCGCAGATCATCACGCAGCCGGCGTACAGCCCACGTGGCGCGGGCTCGAACCGGCCGATAGCGTCGATCGACTCGCGCTTCGGAACCCCGGACGCAGTGACCGCCGGGAACAGGGCATTGAATGCGTACCAGGGGTTGCAGCTATCGAGCAGCTTCCCTTTCAGACGGGACGCCAAGTGCTGAACGGCTCCGCGCCGCGACACCAGCATGAAGTTGATTACGGAGACGCCTGCGGGATCGCAGACCATCGTCAACTCGTCGAACCCGACATAGACCGAAATGGCGTGCTCGGCGATCTCCTTGGAGTCGCTCAGCAGTTCTTCTTGCAGCCGCAGCTCGTCCATCAGATCTTCGCCGGTCGAGCGCGTGCCGGCCAGCGGGGTTGTGAACACCTCACGCTCGCCGGTCACCTCGACCACCGTCTCAGGGCTGAATCCCGCCGCCTCCAGCCCATCGAGGCGCAGCAGGAAGGAGCGCGCCGGCGTATTGGCCCGGCGCCCGGCCACGTAGCTGGCCGCCATGTCGAGCGTGTGGGGCAGCGGGACCTGCCGCGACAGAATCACCTTGCGATATTGATACCCACGGATTTCGCTCAACGCCTCCGCTACGGCCTGCTTGTAGGCGTCGGCATCGTGCGTCGCAATCGCGTCTTCCAGATCGAGGGGAGTCGGCGGCTCGAAGTCACGGTGGTCGCGCACCGCTTCCTCGACCAGCGCACCAAGGGCGACGAGCCGGTCGAATTCAAGGGCGCGTATGCGTATGGACGTCTCGTCGATTCGAATTTCCTCCTCCGGAACGAACAGATCCAGCAGCGCCGTCCCGCCCGATACCGGCAAGCCGTAGTTCAAACGGGCCAACTCGAACGCCGCGGTGCCATAGGCCCTCCATCCGTCGACCGGCAATTCGTCGAGGCTCTCCTGGATAGACTGGTTCAGGTTTTCGTTCGGACGCGCGACCGGCTCCTGTCCGTTCCACCTCACCACGCTTCGGTCCGGATACACGGTGAGGCGGCCCCGCACGCCGACGCCCAGGGACCATTCTCCCTGGTGCTCGTAAAGCATGTGATCCCTTGCCCCGGCCGCCTGAGCCATACGGGTTGCCAGTGGCAATGGATCGCCGTCGAAAGGAATAACCAGCTCCCGATAGGCACATTTGTCAGTCATCAGCGGTCAGTCCTCGGCACGACTCGATGCTCCTGTTCGTCACCGACATGGCTGCGGCACGACTTCGGAAAACGCCGGCTTAGCACAGCTTTCGGGAGAATTCCCCCTGGCGGCCGGCAATTCGGCGGCGCCGTCGGTCCGGTTTCGGGGAAAGGCGGCCCCTGGGCGGGTTCATCCGGTCAGAGCTTCCCGAGCGCGCGCCGAGGATTGGTGGACTCCGATGACCTTATCGAAACCGGTGATGCGGAAGACTTCACTGATCTGCTCCGACAATGAACACACTGCGAAATGTGTATTGCGCAGTTCAAGCATCTTCGCAAGAACTAGAAGTACGCGCAAACCCGCACTGCTTATATATAATATTTCCTCCATGTCTATAATGACGGCTGTATCGTCGTCGGCGAGTGCCGCTTCGACGGCACCGCAGAAGTCATTCGAGTTGGAGCCGTCGATACGGCCTCGCACCTTGACCGAAAGCACACCGCGGTCTCGTTCGGTTTCGATCATCGATATCCCCCGTCCCGTTCCGCCTCGCTCATACGAATCCGCCGGCTTCGGGCCCCTCGCCGGCGCATCGAGAAACGACAACCGCAACGCCACACGCGATAGCGGGAGCCCAGTGTACGACATCAGGCGGGGAACGCGCATCGCCGGGCCGCCGAACGCCGGCGCGTGGAGCCGTTCCGCGCCCGGCCGCTTCCCCACAGGCCCGACAGCATCAAAGGAAGCGGTCAACTTATATGGTACATAGAGCCGTCGATTGAGAACGTTCTCGATGGGCGCTATCAGGAGACCGCGTGCAGTCCGTTTCCTCCTCCGTCGCCATGGGTCTTGCGCTCAGCCTGGCGGTCGCCGCGCTGTCGGGTTGCGCCCTGCTGGCGCCCATGCCGAAACCGCAGAGCGTTGCCGAGCGCCTGGCGGCGTTCCCCACCCGCGGCCTGCCGCTGACAGCGCCCGTGACGATCCACTGGAGCGAGCGCCAAGTCCCCTTCATCGAGGCGAAGACCGACGAAGACGCGGCCTTCGCGCTCGGCCTCGTGCACGCGCATCTGCGGCTCGGACAGATGGCGACCGCGCGCATGCTCGCCGAGGGGCGCCTCTCGGAGATGGTCGGCCCCCTCGGCATCGATATCGACCGCGGCCTGCGCACCCTTTCCTTCGCACGGGCGGCGGCGGAGATCGAGCAGACCATGGACGGCGCCGCGCGGCGCTGGGTCCAGCGCTTCGTGGACGGCGTCAACCACTATCAGGAAACCACCGCGGAACTCCCGCACGACTTCGGCATTCTCGGCCTCGAGCGGGAGCCCTGGACGGTCGAGGACATATTCGCGATCGGGCGCCTCGCCGGGACGGACGTGAACTGGCTGGTCTGGGCAGGCCTGCTCCCCTTGCGCGCGCGGGCCGACTGGCACGAACTCTGGACCCGTTTGCTGAAGGATGGGACGACGTCGGCGACCAGCTTCGACGGCACCGAGCAAACCGCGGCGATACAACGCTGGCTCGGCGGCTTCTCCAAATCGGGCAGCAACAGCCTCGTGGTGGCCGCGCACCGCAGCGCGACCGGCGGCGCGCTCATGGCCAACGACCCGCATCTCGGCATTTTCCTCCCGAATCTCTGGCTGATCGCGGGCGTCAAATCGCCCTCCTATCACGCGGTGGGGCTGATGGCGCCGGGGCTGCCGATCTTCGCCATCGGCCGCAACCCGCATATCGCCTGGGGCGGCACCAACATGCGTGCGGCGTCGAGCGACCTCTACGACGTCAGCGGCGTGCCGGGGGCCGAGGTCACCGAGCGGCGGGAGCGAATCGGCGTGCGCTGGTGGTTCGACAGCGATGTCACCGTCCGCGAGACGCGGTGGGGACCCATCGTCACCGACGCGCCGCTCCTTGCGGATTTCGACCTGCCCCCGCTCGCGCTGAAATGGACCGGCCACGGCCCGAGCGACGAGATCGGTGCCATGCTCGCCGCGAGCCGGGCACAGAGCTTCGACGAATTCCGCGCCGCCTTCCGCGACTTCGCCGTACCGGGCCAGAACATGCTCTATGCGGATGCGAGCGGGAATATCGGCCAGGTGATGGCGGTGCGGCTTCCGGAACGGAGCGGCCCCCCTGCCGACATCTTCCTCGACAGGACGGCCTATGACGCCGCCTGGAGCGCGATGCGCACCGCCCTGGATCTGCCCTATGCCTTCAACCCGGAATCGGGCTTCCTCGCCTCTGCCAACAACCGGCCGGCGGAGACGTCCGAACCGGTGGGGTTCTTCTTCTCGTCCGACGACAGGGTGCGCCGCATGACCGCACTGATGGAGGCCGAGACGGCGGTTGGCATCGAGAGCCTCAAGACGCTGCAACGGGACGTCTACATGGCCTCGTCGGCGGCTCTCCGCGACCTCTTCCTTTCCGGGCTCGACGAGTCGGGCGCCACTGCTGCGGCCGACGCCGACGGCAGAGAGGCGATCGGCCGCCTGCGCGCGTGGGACGGCCACTATCGGCGCGATTCCCGCGGCGCGGTGACGTTCGAGCAGTTCCGCCGCGCCTTCATCGCGCGCCTCTACGCCCAGCGCTATGGCGATGCCGACGGCGAATCGCTCGCCGCCATGCGCCGGAGCTCGGCGCTGTTGCACGAAGACATCGCCTCGGCCGACGCCGAGACGCTCCGGGCCGCGCTCGATGCAGGGCTCCGCGCGGCCGCCGACGGCCTCGAGGCTTTCGCGGACTGGGGCGACATGCACCGCCTCAGCCTCGCACACCCCCTCTCCCTCGTCCCCCTTCTCGGCGGCCGCTACCGCTTCGGCGAAGAGGGGGTGGGCGGCAGTTCGGAGACGGTGATGAAGACCGCGCACGAGACCACCGACGAACGCCACACCGTCACCTATGGCTCGAACGCGCGCCATATTTCCGACCTGTCCGACCCCGATGAGAACTACTTCGTCCTGCTCGGCGGGCAGGACGGCTGGTTCAACAGCTCCACCATGCTCGACCAGTGGGCGTTGTGGCGCCGCGGCGACTATGTCCGCATGCCTCTGACGATCGCGGGCGTCCGGGCCGCCTTTCCCCACACGCTCTCGCTGGAGAACTGACGCGGACGCAGCCCCGCCATGTATGACGCAACCTGGGCAATGCGACTCCATGCCCGGCGGCGCCTTCGCCAGCTTGCGGCGATGGACCCGCAGGCGACCCAGCGCCGCGTCCTGTCTTCCCTCGTCCGGCGCGCGCGGCACACCAGGTTCGGACGGGATCACGGGTTTTCCGCCATCCGGACCCTCGACGACTATCGCGCCCGCGTGCCTCTCCGCGATTACGACGGGTTCTGGGAAGCCTATTGGCGCGCGGCCTTCCCACGCCTGGTCGACTGCACCTGGCCCGGGCTTGTGCCCTGGCTCGCGGTCTCGTCCGGAACGGCGACGGGTACCACCAAGTTCATTCCCGTGAGCCGGGCGATGCATCGCTCCAACGTGCGGGCGGGTGCCGAGCTGCTCACCTTCCATCTCGCCAACCGGCCGCAGAGTCGCGTTTTCGCCGGACGGGTCTTCATGCTCGGCGGCTCCACCGGCCTGGTCCGCCGCGCGCGGGGAGTCTCCAGCGGCGATCTCAGTGGGATCGCCGCCGCCGCCATGCCCTTCTGGGCCAGGCTCCGCTACTTTCCGCCACGGGACCTTGAGCATATCGCCGACTGGGAGGCCAAGATCGGCCGCTTCGCCGAACGGTCGCTCGATACGGAGATAACGGCCGTCGCCGGCACACCGAACTGGCTGCTGATCTATTTCGAGCGCCTCGCGGAGGTCGCCCGCGCCAAGCGAGGCGGAACGGCGGGCCGCATCGCCGACATCTATCCCGGGTTGGAACTGCTGGCCCATGGCGGGGTCGCCTGGGCGCCCTATCGCGACCGCTTCGCTGCTCTCCTGGAAGGGAGCCGTGCGGAGACGCGCGAGGTCTACCCGGCGAGCGAGGGCTTCTTCGCCGTCGCCGACCGGGCGGACGGCGAGGGTCTGCGGCTGCTATTGGACACGGGAATCTTCTACGAGTTCATCCCTCTCGACCAGCTCGACAGCGCGCAGCCGGACTGCCGCTGGGTAGGCGACATGGAGCCGGGCGTCGACTATGCGCTGGCGGTAACCACCTGCGCAGGCCTCTGGCGCTATCTCGTCGGCGACACGGTGACGGCGGTCACGCGCGACCCGCCGCGCGTCCTCGTCACCGGGCGGACAAGCTACATGCTGTCGGCCTTCGGCGAGCATGTGATCGGGATCGAGGTCGAACGCGCCGTGGCGGAGGCGGCCGGGGCGATCGGCGCGACCGTCAGCGACTTCGCCGCCGGAAGCCTGTATCCGGAGGAGACCGGCGCGCGCGGCGGGCACCTCTATATCGTCGAACTGGGGGCGGAACAGGACGATGCCGGCCCCGATGCCGCTGGGCGTGCGCGTTTTGCCGAGACGCTCGATGCGGCGCTCTGCCGCCTCAATGACGATTACGCCGCCCACCGCGCCGGCGGCTACGGCATGGATGCGGCGCGCGTGCGCTTCCTCCCTCGCGGCGCCTTCGCCGCATGGATGAAGAGCCGCGGCAAGCTCGGCGGCCAGAACAAAGTGCCCCGCATCGTCAACGACCGAGCGTTGTTCGCCGCATTGCGCCGCTTCGCCGACACCGCAGAGGAGACGCCGCAAGGGCCGAAGCATCGGTAACGCGCGGCACGGCCGTCGGCACTGCCATCGTCCGCGGAACATGCAGCCGGAGACTGAACGCTACACCCGGCTCGAGCCCAGTATGCGTTCCGCCTCGGTCTGGAACTTGTCGAAATAGTCCAGCGTATCGCGGCCGCGCAGCGATTCGCCGTGCTTGAAGCAGTGCACGGAGTGGCCGTCGCCGATGTCTTCGGCGGGTGGCATCTCGCGGCGGCAGACATCATCCACGAAGGGGCAGCGCCCGGCGAGGTAGCAGCCCTCGGGCAGGTCGATGGGGCTCGGGATCTCGCCCTTGAGATCCACCGCTGCCTTGCTCTCGAGATTGGGGTTGGGCAGCAGGACCGAAGAAAGCAGGCCGATGCTGTAGGGGTGGCGGGGCCGGTCGAAAATACCCTTGGCCGCGCCCTGCTCCACGATCATTCCGAGATACATCACGGCGACGCGGTGGCTCACATAGCGAACGGTGCTGAGGTCGTGGGAGATGAAGAGATACGCGGTCTCCAGCTCCCCTTGAAGGCGGATCAGAAGGTCGATGATCTCCGCCCGCGCGGTGGGGTCGAGCGCCGAGGTCGGCTCGTCCAGCACGATGAGTTCGGGGTCGGGCGCCATGGCCCGGGCGATACCGACGCGCTGCTGCTGGCCCGCGCTCAGCTCCGCCGGAAATTTGTGGAGCATGGATTCGCTCAGGCCCACCCGGCCGGCGATCTCGGAAACCCGCCTCTCCCGGTCGGCGCGGCCCACGCCCATGACCCGCAGCGGCTCCGCGATGGTGGGGCCTACGCGGATACGGGGATCGAGCGATTCGGCCGGTTCCTGGAACACGAGCTGCAGCCGTCCGCGAAGTTCCTTTGAGCGGATGTTGCGCCGCTTGTCCACCGGCGCCCCCTGAAAGCCGATCCGCCCGCCGGTGGGTTGGATGAGGCCGAGGACGCAGCGCCCGACGGTCGTCTTGCCGGAGCCGGATTCGCCCACCAGCGCAAGCGTCTCCCCCTTGCTCACCGTAAAGCTCACACCGTTCACCGCCTGGACCGCGGCCCGCGAGCCCGCAATGGGAAAGTGCTTGACCAGATTCTCGACCTCCAGGACCGTGCTCACGGGGCGCGCTCCACCGGATAGGCGCAGCGCACGAAGTGGTCCGGCGCAAGCTCCCGCAGCGGCGGGTGGGACATGCTGCAATCGCTGCGGGCGCGTACGCAGCGGGGCGCGTAGTGGCAACCGGCGGCGGGCGCGCCGGCGAGGGAGGCCAGCGGCTTGTGCCAGCGCTCGCGGAGCGTCTCGTTGTGGGCGAAGGCCGCGAGCAGCATCAGGCTGTAGGGATGCATCGGGTTCTCGAAAAAGCTCGCCGTAGGAGCGATCTCCAGAATTTCGCCGGCATAGATCACCGCCACCCGATCGCAGAAATGGGCCGTGATGCCGATATCCCGGGTGATGAAGAGCATGGCGGTGTCGCGCTCCCGGGCGAGCGCGCGCAGGAGATCGAGAATCTGTGCCTGTACCGTCACGTCGAGCCCGCTGGTCGCATCGTCCGAGATGATGAACTTCGGCGAGCAGACCAGGGAGATCGCCATCACCACCCGCTGCGCCATGCCGCCGCTCAATTCGTGGGGATAGGCCTTGAAGCGCCGCTCCGGATCGGGGATCTGCACGGCCTTCAGCATGTCGAGCGCCATGGCGTTGGCGGCGGCCCGCCCGATCTTGAGATGGGTGCGCGCGACCGTCGCGATCTGCCGGCCCACCGTCAACAGCGGATCGAGCTCGCTGCGCGGGTTGGGGATCACCATGGCGATGTCGCGCCCGCGCACGGCCCGGAGCGCCTCCTCCGACAGCGCGCGCATGTCCTTCCCGTCGAAGGCGATGGCGCCGCTGTCGACACGGCCGGGCCGTACCAGGAGCCCCATGATGGCGCGCGCGAGAGTCGTCTTGCCGGAGCCCGATTCGCCCACCAGGCCCACGATCTCCCCCGGTGCGACCTCTATGTCGAAGTCGCGCAGGCCCCGGATCGGCTCCGCCGCGTAGACCGGATAAGAGACGTTGAGCCCCTGCACCGAGAGGATCGGCCCGCCGCCTGAGGCGGACGCATCTTGCGGCGGCGAACCGGGCGCGCCCGCCATCAGCCGCGAATCCGAGGATCGATCGCAAAATAGATCAGATCGACGACCAGATAGATGATGAGCGAGAGAATGGCCGAGAACAGCACGAAGCCCAGCACCGGGTTGATGTCCGCATTCAGGACTCCCTGCACCGCATACTGCCCCGCACCCCCCCAGCTGAAGACGATCTCCACCAGCACCGCGCCGCCGATCAGAAAGCCGTAGAGCACGCTCACGATGGTGACCACCGACGGAAGCGAGCTACGAAAGGCTTTTCGGATGACGATGGGTTTCGGCAGGCCGCACATGTCGGCATAGCGAACGAAGTCGGATTCCAGCATGCGCTCCATGGTGGCCTGGGTCATTTTGAGGATGGGCGCGGCGTTGATGACGCCGAGCGTGACCACGGGCAGGATCAGATGGCCGAGCGCCGAGCCCAGCGCCTTCCAGTTCCCATCGATGATGCTGTCCACGATCAGGAAGTTCGTATAGGGCGGCGGCGCGAGCACGGCGATGTCGAGCCGGCCCAGCGGCGGCGAGGTCCAGTTCAGCAGAGTGTAGAAGAAATAGACGAACACGAGGCCCAGCCAGAAATCCGGCAGGGCGCCGGCGATCAGCCCGTAATAGTCCGAGAACTTCTTGACGATGGAGCGCTGGAAGTAGGCCGCCGCCACGCCGAGCGGAATGCCGATCCCCAACGCCAGCAGCAGCGAGAGCGTGATGAGCTCGATGGTGGCGGGGAAGCGCATGAAGAGGTCTTCCACCACCGGGCGCGTCGTCTGCCAGGAGGTTCCCAGATCGCCCTGCACCAGATTCTGGAGATAGATCCAGAACTGGTCCAGCAGCGTGCCGTCGAGACCCATCTCCGCATGGAGCCTCGCGAGCTGCTCCTCGGTGGCGAAGGGCCCCAGCATGAGAACGGCGGGGTCGCCCGGAATGAGCTTCACCAGCACGAAGCTCACCAGCACGATGCCGAAGAGCTGCGGCCCGATGAACAGCAGGCGCTTGCCTATATAGCGCGCGATCCGCATGACCGGCTCAACCCGCTCCCTTGCGCTCGCGCAGCGTGCCGGCGAGCGCGCGCCGGCGCGCCGGATCCGCCAGCACCTCGACACTCGCGCCGACCAGCGCGAAGCCGAAGACGGTGACCGCCAGTGCGATACCGGGGAAGACCGAGGGCCACCACTGCCCGGTGATGATGTTTTGGAAGCCCATGGCGATCATGCTGCCCCATTCGGGCGTCGGCGCCTCCACGCCCGCACCGACGAAACTGAGCGCCGCCGTCAGCAGAACGGACCAGCCGATATTGACGGAAATCTGGCTCAATACCGGCGCCAGCGAGTTGGGGATGATGTGGCGCAGCATGATGCCGAAGTCGGACGCACCGGAAACATAGGACGCTTCCACGAAGCGCATGCCGCGAATCGAGAGCACCTGGCTCCGCATCAGGCGCAGATAGATCGGCGCGTTGACGAACGCGATCGCGGCGATGATGCTCTGCAGGCTCTGTCCGAAGATCGCCACCAGGGCGATGGCGAAGACGAACACGGGGAAGGCCTGGAGCACGTCCGCCGAGCGCATGATGAAGCCCGCAACGAAGCTGCGAACGCCGCCCATCTCCTGGTAGTAGCCCACCAACGCACCGACGAACGAGCCGATCACCGCCGAGATGGCGGTACCGGCGATGGCGATGGTGAGGTCGATACGCGGCGCGTAGATCGTCCGGCTCAGAATATCCATGCCGGTGTTGTCGGTGCCCAGCAGATGCCGCCAGCTCGGTGGCTGAAGGTAATCCTCCGGATTGGCGACCTCGGGGGGATAGGGCGCGATCAGGGGCGCGAAGATCGCCAGCAGGATGACGAGCGCGACGATGATATAGCCCAGCGCGAACAGCGGCCGGGCGCACAGAAAGACCCAGAGAAAACGGAGCTTGAAGGCGAGCGAGGCGTCCCTGCGGGCCTCGCCCTTGCCAACGCCAGGGGCTGCCGCCGCGGAGCCGGCCGGCCCCGCCGGTGTGCTGGCCACGGACCGTTACCCGCGCAACGGCCCGCGGCCGGAAAGCGACAATCGACGCGCTTCTTGATCAGGATTCGCGATAGAAATCCTGGAAGCGGATGTTGTTGGAGGTGTAATAGGTCCACCCCATCAGGTCCGACCGCCGCGCCATGCTGTAGTTCGTGAACACGCCGAACACCCAGGGCGCCTCCTTCATGACGATCTTTTGGACCTCGTCCATATTGGCGAGGCGGGCGTCCATGTCCGCGGTGCGGGCCGCCTCGTCGATGAGCCGGTCGACTTCCAGGTTCACATAGTTGCTGTAGTTGATGAAGGACTTGGAGTGGAAGTAGAGGTTCATCGAGTAGCCCGGATCGGGGCACCAGGGCGAATCCAGGTAGAAGATCATGGGCTGCTCGCGCTGGGTGACGAAGTTGTAGAAGGTCGCCGCCGGCACCTTGCGGAGCTGCAAGTCGACGCCGATCTCCTTCAGCGCGCTCTGGAACAGGATGGCGGTGGGCTCCTGCGTCGGCTCGCCCGCATTGTAGGAGAGCGTCGTCTTGAACCCGTTGCCGTAGCCCGCGCCCTTCAGCAGCTCCCGCGCCATGTCGAGATCCTGCTTGGCATATTCGTTGTAGGCGGCGTTGAAGCCCGGATACATGTCGGGCATGCAGCCGGTGAGCGGGCTCGCGAGATCCTGGAACACCGTCTTGATGATCTGCTCCTGCGGGAAGGCGAAGTTCATTGCCCGGCGCACGTCGATATTGTCGAACGGCTCCATCTTGG
Organism: Alphaproteobacteria bacterium; assembly: GCA_965220825.1. GTDB lineage: Bacteria > Pseudomonadota > Alphaproteobacteria > UBA828 > UBA828. Next base: position 3,255,928 of record OZ244839.1, on the reverse strand, counting down.
CGTTGAGTTCGATCCACAGCATGAAGGTGGCCGGGATCGTCTCGACGGTAACGCCCTGCGCTTGGCGCAGGCTGATGATCTCGAGCGGCTGGAGATATTGCGCGATATCCACGGCGCCGCCTTGCAGGAGCTGGACCCGGTTGGCCGACGTCGGCACTTCCTTGAAGATCACCGTGTCCATGGCGGGCTTGCCGGCGTAATAGTCCTCCCGCGCCTTGAAGACCGCCTGCTGGCCGCGAACGAGCTGGGCGATGCGGTACGGTCCGAAGCCCGCGGTTTCGTTCTCCAGGAAGCTCTTGGCCCACGGATCGTCATCCGTCGCCACTTCCTTGAGCTTGGTGGAATCGTAGATCGGGTTGTAGAGATTGGGCTGAAGCTTGAGCAGCAGCGGATTCGGCGCGTCCAGGTTGAACGAAACGGCGTATTTGCTCTCTGCCTTGATCTGCTCCGGCCGCGTCAGGTCGATGGTGTTGGCGAAGAAGCCGCCGATGGCACCCAGCGCGAGCTTGCGATGCCAGGTCCAGACCACGTCTTCCGCGGTGAGCTCGTTGCCCCAGTTGCTCTTGACGCCCTCGCGAAGCTTGAAGACGACCCGCGCGCTGTCGGGATCGATCTCCCAGCTTTCGGCGAGTTTGCCTTTCATGTTTACGCGGCCGGGCCTCTCCGGGTAGTCCCTGATGTCCTCCCGGAGCGCGGTGGGCACGCCGGGATCGGGAATCTTCTCGAACTCCACCAGGGAATCGTAGCAAGCGGCGACCGATTCGAAGGTACCGAGGCTCACGTCATATTCGCTGTCCAGGCTCTGCGGTGTCGCGGGCGCCGCGATCACCATGGTGCCGGGAGGCGAGGCGGCCTCCGCCGGACGGCTGCGAAGCAGGCCGGGCATGGCGGCTGCGCCGGCGAATGCGGCTGTTCCCTTGAGCATGTTGCGGCGGCTGACGGACCAGCGTCCGTCGCGGATGTTGGACATGAGCTCCCTCCCGACCTCTATCGATTGGCGTTGTTATCCAATGCGCAACGAAGCCGCGGCGGCTATGCTGTGCATCAAGCGCCGTTTTAGAGAGACGGTGCAATCCGTGTCAACCGGACACCCGTGCACACGCCGCCGATGACCGAAAGCGCCGTCCCCTTCATAGACATTTCGCCGTTCCTCGAAGGCGGCGAGGCGGGGAAGCGGGACGTCGCACGTGCGGTCGACGACGCCTGCCGACGGATCGGTTTCCTCACCGTGGGCGGCCATGGCGTGCCCCGAGAGCTGTGCGACGAGGCGATCGCCGCCGCCTGGGCGTTCTTCGACCTGGACGATGCGGAGAAGCGGCGCTGGATCTCGCCAAAGGGGGGTTTTCGCCGGGGCTACATGCCGGTGGGCGGTAACGCGCTCTCCTATACGCTGGGCGAGGACTCGCCGCCGGACCTGATGGAAGCCTTTACCTTCGGACGGTTCGGCCTGCCCGACGAGCCCTACTACACCGCCCATCGCGACAGCTGGTTCGAGCCCAACATCTGGCCCGAACGGCCCTTGGGCTGCCGCCGCCGGCTCTGCGCCTATTACCGCGCCATGGAGCGCCTCGCCGCCGACTTGATGCGTATCGCCGCCCGGGCGCTCGCCATGCCGGAGGACTTCTTCACGGACAAGATCGACCGCCACATCACCGCCATGCGGCTCAACCATTTCGCGAAGGCAAGCGGCCCGCCGCTCCCCCGCCAGCTTCGCACGGGCGCCCACACCGACTATGGCAGCCTCACCGTCCTGCTGGCCACGCCGGGCGCGGGCGGGCTCCAGGTGCGAGGCCCGGAGGGGGATTGGCTCGATGTCGCGCCGGTGCGGGGCCGCTTCGTCGTCAATCTGGGAGACCTCATGGCCCAGTGGACGAACGACCGCTGGGTCTCCACCTTGCATCGCGTGGCGAACCCGCCACCGGAACGGCTGTCGAGCAGCCGGCGGCTTTCCATCGCCTTCTTCCACCAACCCAACCATGATGCCGAGATCGCCTGCCTGCCCACCTGCCGGGGGCCGGACGATCCGCCGCGCTATGCGCCCACGACATCGGGTGCGCATCTGCTTGCGAAGACGGCGAAGGAGACCGGCGCGACACAAGGCCGCGCAGGCGAAACCGGGTGAGCGGGCTCGGTTTCGGCTTTCTGGACCGCCCCGGCGTCCGCGAGCAGCTCCGCCTCGCGGCCCGCGCCGAAGCGCTCGGCTACGATTCGCTCTGGGTGACCGAAACACGCCTCGCCCGCGACGCGGTCTCGGTGCTGGGCGCCATGGCCGCCGTCACCGAACGGGTGCGCCTCGGGAGCTGTATCGTCAACAGCTGGACCCGCGGGCCCGCACTCATGGCCATGACCTTCGCGACGCTCGACAATCTCGCGCCCGGGCGGATGAACCTCGGCCTCGGTGCCTATTGGGACCCGCTCGCCTGGAAGCAGGGCATCGAGCGCCGCAAGCCGCTCTCCCAGATGCGCGATTATGTGGGCGTGCTGCGCCGGCTGCTGGCACTCGAGGACGGCGTGACCCACGAGGGGCCGATGGTGCGGGTGCGCGACCTCACCCTGGATCTCGGCCATGGCGACGCGCGCATCCCGCCCGCGGTGAAAATCTTCATCGGCCCCACCGGCCCCCGGATGATGGAGCTCGCGGGCGAGATCGCCGACGGGGCGCTGATCAACGGCATCCTTTCGCCCGCCTATACGCGCCGGTCGCTGGAGCGGATGGAAGCGGGCGCGGCGCGCAGCGGACGCTCGCTCGGCGATCTGGAAAAACTTCAGCTCGTGAACGTCTCCATGGATGCGGACCGCGGCAAAGCCCTCTACGACGCCAAGCGCCTCGTGACCCAGTATCTGGGCCAGCAACCCCACTTCGCCAAGGCCTGGGACTTCCCCCGGGACCGTCTGGCCCGAATCGAGCGGGCCATGGGCGGCTGGCCGCCCCGGCCCGGCGGCATCGAGGACGCCATGCACCTGGTGGACGATGAAATGGTCGACGAGTTGATCGCCCATGGCACGCCCGACGACTGCCTCGCAAGCGCCGCGCGCTGGCTCGACACGGGCCTCGACGGCCTGATCCTGATCCCGCTCAGCCGCAATTACGACGAGATCCTCGAGGTCTTCGCGCCGTGAACGCCCCCAGGCTCGACGTGCTGAGCACCGCCGTGGACCAACGCCTGCCCCTCGCGGAATCGCTCTTCGACGAAATCCGGGCCGCGAGCCGCGACGATGCAGGCGTCACGCGGCCCGCCTGGAGCGAGCGGGACGGAGCGGCGGCTGCGAGCCTCGCGCAGGCGGCCCGCGCGCTCGAACTCGATACGGCGTTCGACCGCGCCGGAAATCTGCGCTGCACATTGCCGGGTCGCGACCGGGGCAGGCCCGCCGTTCTCACCGGCTCTCATCTCGATTCGGTGCCGGCGGGCGGGCATTACGACGGGCTCGCGGGTGCCGTTGCCGGGCTCGTCGTCCTGGCCGCGTTCCGCGATATGGGCTGGACGCCCGCATGCGACGTCGCCGCCATCGGCACCCGCGGGGAAGAGAGCGTGTGGTTCGGCATCCCGTTCGTCGGCAGCCGCCTCGCCACCGGCGACCTTCCGCTCCACCTGCTCGACGAGCTCCGCCGCTCGGACACCGGCCGCACCCTCGCCCGGCACATGACGGAGGCGGGTTTCGACCCGAGTGCGCTGCGGGAGGTGCCCGAGCCCTGCATCTCCTCCGCCAACAGCTCCGCCTTTCTCGAGCTTCATATCGAGCAGGGGCCTATCCTCGTGGCGGAGGACGTGCCGGTCGCCGTCCCGACCGCCATCCGCGGCAATCTTCGCTGGCCCTACGCCCGCTGCCTCGGACGCTACGACCATTCGGGCGCCACACCCCGACTCGCGCGGCAGGACACCGTGCTGGCGACCGCGGAACTGGCCGGGGCGCTGGAGGCGTTCTGGATCGCGCGGGAGGCGGCGGGAACGCCGGATACGGTCTTCACCGTCGGCAAGCTCTTCACCGACGCGGCCCATCACGGCATGACCAAGATACCGGGGCGGTGCGACTTCACCCTCAATTTCGGCGGTACGGACCGGCGCTTTCTGGACCGCTGCCTCGCGGAAGTGGAAGCGCAGGCCGCCGAGATCGGCGCCCGGCGGAACGTCCGCTTCGAACTGGGAGACTGTTTCCGCGCACCGCCCGTGCTTCTGGACCGCGGCCTCCGTGCCGTGCTCGAGGAGCAGGCGGCGGCGCTCGGCATCGCGACCCGGCGCTTCGCCACCGTGGGCCACGACGCCGCGGTCTTCCGCCGCGCCGGCATCGCGGCAGCCATGGTACTGGTCCGGAACGCCCATGGCAGCCACAATCCGGACGAGAGCATGACGCTCGCGGATTTCGGCGCCGGTGCGCGGGTATTGGCCGCCGGAATCGCGCGGCTCGCCGCCTGAGGCAGCGGCCAGGGCGCGAGAGACCCAAGGAGAGACCGCATGTACGACCTCGTCGTCCAGGGAGACCCGGTACTGCCGGACCGCTTGCTGACCGGCGGCTTTCTCGCCGTCCGGGACGGCGTCATCGCCGCCCTCGGCGTGGGCGACGGCCCCGAGGCCAAGCAGAGGGTGGACGCCTCCAGCCGGCTGATCTTCCCCGGCGTCGTCGACGGCCAGGTCCATGCGGGGAGCGTCGAGGGAACGGACGGCCTGGCGGACGCGTCCGCCGCCGCGGCCGCCGGCGGCGTCACCACCATCGTGGACATGCCGTTCGACGACCCGCTGCCCGTGAACACCGTCGCGCTGCTGCGGAGCAAGGTGGAAAAGCTCGAGCGGACCGCCTTCGTGGACGTTGCGCTCTACGGCGCGCCGAAGAAGGGCGCGGGCACGGAGGGGATCGCCGAACTCGCCGAGGCGGGTGCCTGCGCCTTCAAGGTCTCGACCTACGAATATCACCCGGTGCGGTTTCCCGGCTACGACATGGGCGAACTCTACGAGCTGTTCCCGGCGATCCGCGAGACGGGGCTCGCCGTCGCCTTCCACAACGAGGACGCCGCCATCGTGCAGCGCCTGACGGACCGCTTCCTCGCCGAGCGCCGCAACACACCCGAGAGCCACGGTGCCGGCCGACCGCCCGCTGCCGAACTCGCGGCCAACGCCGCGGTGTTCGAGATCGCGCGGGAGACGGGCGTCCGCTGCCATATCGTCCACAGCTCGCTCGCGCGTGGCTTTGACCAGGTGAAGCGCTACCGGGAGGAGGGCGTTGCCGCCACCGGCGAGACCTGCGTGCAGTATCTCGTCTTCGACGAAGAAGACGTGCTGGCCCAGGGCGCGCGGCTCCGCCAGAACCCGCCCATCCGCCCGGCGGCGGAGCGGGCGGCGCTCTGGGACAAGGTGGTGGCGGACGAGGTGGATTTCGTCTCGTCCGACCATGTGGCCTGGCCGCTTACGCGCAAGTCGGACCCCGCGTTCTCCAAGAACGGCGCGGGGATGCCGGGTCTCGAGACCCTCTTCGCGGCACTCCACACGGGCATGACGGAGCGCGGCCTTCCGCCGACGCGCGTCGCCGCGCTGCTCTGCGAGCGCCCTGCGCGCCATTTCGGCCTCTACCCCCGCAAGGGCGCACTCACCCCCGGCGCGGACGCGGACTTCGCCATCGTGGACCCGAATCCCTGGACCTTCGACGCCGCCGCCATGGCCTCGGAGACCAAGTGGAGCCCCTATGACGGCAGAACCTTCGCCGCCCGCGTGACCGACACCTATGTGCGCGGGCGATGCGTCTACACCAAGAGCGCCGTCTGCGCCCCGCCCGGTACGGGAACGTTCATTCGGCCGGTCTGAGGGGGCAACCGGCGCAACGGAAGCGCCGCCACCCGCGCGCGGTACTCCGCGCTGCGACGGCGATCGGGGCCTACGGCTCGAGCTCGACGATCGCCACCACCGGGCCGCCGCCTTGCGGACCCTGATGCATGGCATCCACCGAAACGAACACGGCGGGGTCGCCGATGGCCGCCGCCGCGACACCGCCGACCGCACCCTTGGCATGGCGGTGGTGATGGACGTCGGAATCGTCGAGCATGATCTGGCGGCGGCCGCGCAGCCGGGCGGTGCGATCCGCCTCGCATTTGATGAAGCAGTTGACGAGCCGGCCGTCCAGATCGGCCGCGCGCGGGCGCTCGGGCAAGGCAAGGCCCGCATCGCGGATGGCGTCGTAGATGCCGTCGATGTCCAGTGCGTCCCGCATTACGGCGTGGCCTATGCGAAAGCGCCCACCCGCCCCCGGCGCGTTGCCGAAGAGGACAATCTGCCCGCGGTCCAACTCCACCCCCGACGAACAGGAGGCGACCGAGGAGTAGAGGTCGAGATTGCGGCAGATCTCGTCGGCGGAGGGCGCGCGCACCTCGCCGAGGGCGACGGCGATACCGAGCCCGGTGGTGCCGTTGGAGACGCCCATGGACTCATGGACCTCGCTGGCCACCGTCTCGCCCCGTTCGTGCGCCTCGCGCACCGTGTCGATGGTGAGCAGCGGCGTCTTGGTCTGGACGTAGTGGACATCGCTCGGGTCGTCGATTCCTGCGTCCGCCATCGCGGCGCGGACGCCCGCCGCGATCTTCTCCACCATCGCGGGCCGGCCGATATCTTCGGGCAGGATCGGCGCGCTCATGGCGGTGCCCATGGCGAGGCGCGGCACATCGGCCGGTCCGGTCTCGGCGGTGCGGGAAAAGACGGTGGCATGGGGGGTAATCACGCCGTCGCAGCCGCCCGACCAGACCATGGGGATTGCGCCGACTTCCTCTTCGCTGCGCGTGCCGTGCCTAAGCAGAACGCCGCGGAAGGCGGCGTCCGACAGGATACGGGTGAAGTCGTTGACCCCGCCGTTCCCCTCCGTCTTGCCGATCGCCGCAACGATCGAATCGGCCGCCATGCGACCGGTATCGATCAGGGCCTCCAGGCCCGAAGCGTCCGACACCGATGCGATCTCGATCTTCGCGACATCGATGGCCATCTCCCCCTCCCCTCACACATCGGACGCCGAGCGGCGCCTCAGGACCAGACTGTCCGCCGCCTCGTCTCGGTCTCGGCGACGACCAGCCCGCGCTTGATCACGCAGCGGCGGTCGGCCCGCCTCGTCAGCGCCTCGAGCGCATCGGCCGCATCGACGACCACCAGGTCGGCGACACAGCCGGGCTCCGTGCCGTAGTCGGCGAGGCCCATGGTGCGCGCCGCGGCGCCGGTCTGCATCTCGAACACCGTCTCGATCTCCTGCGGGCGGCTCATATGGGCGGCGTGGCTCGCGAGCAGCATGACCTCCAGCGGGTCCCCCCGTCCGAAGGGATAGAAGGGGTCGCGGATGCAATCCTGCCCACAGGCGACGGTGATCCCCGCCTCCAGCAGCTCCTTCACGCGGGTGATGCCGCGCCGTTTGGGTTGCGGATCGCCCCGTCCCTGGAGCATGAGATTGGTCGCGGGGTTCACGATCATGTGGATGTCGGCCTCGCGCACCAGCCCGATCACGCGGTCGGCATAGTCCTCCTCGTAACCCGCGAGCGCGCAGGTATGCCCCGCGGCGACGCGCCCCTGCCAGCCCCGTGCGAGCGTCTCTTCGGCCAGCATCTCCAGCGTCTTCGCCGCCGGATCGTCGGTCTCGTCCACATGCATGTCGATATCGGCGTCGTGATGGGCCGCGATTTCGAAGGCGAGTGCGATATGGCGCGCGCTGTCCGCCGGCGACCGCTCGTTGAACGGCATGCCGCCGACCACATCGGCGCCGGCCTCCATGGCCTTCCACATGAGATCTTCGGTTCCCTTGTCCTTGAAGATGCCCTCCTGCGGGAAGGCGACAATCTGCACGTCCGCGATGTCACGGGTCATCTCGCGCGCCTCCAGCAGGCCCTCGAGCGGACGAAGGCCGCCGATGCTGTCCACGTCCACATGGGTGCGGAAGCGCGTGACACCGTGGGCGACGGCAGCCCGGATGGTCCGCGTCGCGCGCACGGCGATCTCGTCCACCCGGTAGGCCTGCTTGCGCGCCCAGGTGATCTCGATCGCCTCGTCCAGCGTGCCCGAGCGGTTGGCCCTGACGTCGTCGTTGATCTGCGCCTTGTCGAGATGGATGTGGGGCTCCAGAAAGCCGGGCACGCAGAGACGCCCGCCCGCATCGACCGTGCTACGCGCCGCCGCCGGCCCGCCGGCGGGGGGAGAGACGAACTGGCCGTCCTTGACGAAGAGGTCGCGCGGCGCCTCCTCCCGCCCGAGACGGGCGCCCGTGATCGCGAGGTCCACCGAATCCTTCGCCATGCTCTCCTCCCCTCCGTTCTTCACGGCGCTTTATCGCGCACGCACCCCGACATCGGCAACGGGCCGAACCAGCGTGCCGTCCTCCGCGACCGGAACGGTATGCGTCTCTTCACTATCCCCCCTGCCAACGAAGCAGCGCCCGGAAGCGCGGTGAGGCGGGAATTTCGCCGGCGCCGCTGTAGGACTCGTGGTTTCCGGCGATGTCGTCGACCTCGTAGAGATAGTTGATCATCAATCCGGCGGACTGAGCGAGTCCCTTGGGCGAGGTGTCGGCGAGCCAGTTCACACGCTCCATGCGCGCCCCGTTCGAGAGATGGAAATGGGCCACGGGATCCATCGCACGCCCGGACTTGCGCTTCTCGCGCGCGAGATACTGCGCGCAGAGCCGGGTGAGGGGAGCGGCAAGCGCCTTCGCGAGCGCTTCCTCCCGATGCCAGCCGGGCCGTGCGATCAGGGCGGACAGGCGCTCGGCATCGCCAGCCCCGCCGCCGAACGGATCGAGCGCCCGCCGCTCCCCGCGGGTCAGGAGTTCGCCGGAATCCGCGGCGAGATATTTGTCGAGCCAGTTCCTGAACCGGGGGATGGGCGAGAGCGTGGCGAAGGTCTCGAGCTTCTTCTTCTCCGCCGAGAGCTGATCGACCACCCGCTTGATGAGGAAGGCGCCGAAGCCGATCCCGTCCAGCCCGCGCTGGCAGTTCGAGATCGAGTAGAAGATCGCCGTGTCCGCCTTCCTCTCCTCCTGCTCGCCGCGCCGCGCAAGCAGGGCCTGGATGTTGTTCGCGATGCCTTCCGTCAGCGCGACCTCGACGAAGATCAGAGGTTCCTCCGGCATGCGGGGGTGGAAATAGGCATAGCAGCGGCGGTCGCTGCCGAGCCTCGACTTCATGTCGTCCCAGTCGGAGATCTCGTGCACCGCCTCATATTCGATCAGCTTCTCGATGATCGCCGCCGGGGTGTCCCAGGTGATCCGGCGGAGTTCGAGGAAGCCCACGTCGAACCAGTTCGCCAGCAGCGCCTTGAGATCCGCCTCAAGCTCGGCGAACACCGCATCGTCCGTGGCGAGAGCGAGAAGGGTCGCGCGCATGTCGACGAGGAACTTGACCCCGTCCGGCAGTGCGTTGAACTGGGTCAGCAGGCGCAGCCGCGGCGGCTCCAGCGCGGCGCGCAACCGGCGCTCGCGCCGCTTGCGGCCGACCCGATCGTCACGCTTGTCGAGGGCCGCCGCGGCCGCTGCGATGGCCTCACGATCGGTGTCGAACTCGGTCGCGAGGAGGCGCAGGAAGCGCGCCCGCCCCTTGGCGGTGAGCGACAGATAGTCCCGCCCCAGCCCGGCGGCGCGGGCGCGGGCGGAGACCTCCCCGCCGCGTCCCTCCAGGCAGGCGCGCATCTGCTTGCGCACCCGGTCCGCGTCGCGATCCGGGAGATCGGGCGCAAGCGGCGTGCGGTCATCGCCCCAGGCGATGTCCTGCCATTGTCCGAGGACGCGCTGGAACGTCCGCTGCAAGAGGTTTTCGCTCACCGGCGCACGAGCCCTTCGTCGCGCAGCTTCGATGCCGCGCGCAACAGATACCCGCTTTTCCCCGGCCTCGCCACAAGCCGGACGCCGGGTGGGAACAACCATCGCCCCGCACCGGCACGGGCGCCGCCGGACAGCACACGAAAGGGGGCTGCGCCCGTCGAGTACCGGGAAGTGCGGCGTTCCGGCGAAGGCTGGTAGAATGGTCGTGGGCGAACGCAACGGGGCAGAGCGGAGCGATGGTCGCGGCAGTTCCCGTTATCGACATTGCGCCGTTCCTCGCCGGCGGGGCGGGGGACAAGGCGCGGGTGGCGGCCCGGGTGGATGAAGCCTGCCGGGAGATCGGCTTTCTCCTGGTGAGCGGCCACGGCGTCGCGGACGAGCGCATCGCGGAGATGCGCGCGGTGACCCAGGCCTTCTTCCACCTGCCGCAATGGGAGAAGCTCCGGGTCAAGATGCCGCCGGACCGCTACCGGGGGCTCATGACCGTCGGCAGCGAGGATGTTGCCTACAGCATGGAGGCAAACGAAGGCGCGCCAGACTGGCGGGAGAGCTTCGTCATTGGCCCCTGGGAACATGCCTACGACGAATATCACTACGGGCCCGAGGGTTGGCGTTTCTTCGCCGCCAATCTCTGGCCGGACCGGCCGGCGGAGATGCGCCCGTTGTGGGAGGCCTACTACAAGGAGATGGAACGTCTGGCGGGCGATCTCATGCGCCTGTTCGCCTGCGCGCTGGCCCTGCCCGAGGATTATTTTGCCGACAAGATCGACAAGCACATCACGAACTTCATCGCGTCCTGGTATCCGCCCCAACCCACACCGCCCGCGGACGGCCAGCTCCGCTGCGGCCCGCATGCGGATTACGGCAGCCTCACCATCGTCTCCTCGGACAGCGCCGTGGGCGGCCTCCAGGTGCTGGGGCGGGACGGCGCCTGGTCCGACGTGCCCTGCATCCCCGGCACCTTCGTCATCAATCTCGGCGACCTGATGGCGGAATGGACCAACGACCGCTGGCGTTCCACGCTGCATCGCGTCGTCAATCCGCCGCGGGAGCGCGCCGACGAAAGCCGCCTCTCGCTGCTCTTCTTCCACCAGCCGAACTACGACGCCGTCATCGCCTGCCTGCCGAGCTGCACCGGCCCGGACGACCCGCCCCGCTACGCTCCCATCACATCGGGCGCCCATGTCGCACGCAAGATAGACATGAGCCGCCGCCCTCTGCTGGACGGCGCCGACGCCGCCGCGTAACCATCGACCCGACCCCGTTTCGAGAGCCGCGTCCCGTCTCTGTCTGAACCAGCTCGCGCTCGGGTTCAGCCGCACCGTCACACGCCCCTAATGCGCGCTCCGGTCGCGGCCCTGTCGCGGTTGGGTGGACGACGGATGGCGCGTCCCGCGAGGCGGCAACGCGCCGTGAAGGCAGGCGGCCGGCCGTTGCGACGGTCAGCGGCGGGCGCCATAGTCCTGGGCGCGTGAGGATGGGAGGCGGCGATGGCGGTGGAGCGATGCGACGTGCTGTTCACGGGCGGCATGGTGATCGACGGTACGGGAGCACCGCGCATCCGGGCGGATGTGGCCGTGGCGGGCGATCGCATTCTGGCCATCGGCGCGCTGGAGGGCCTGACCGCCCAACGGCGGGTGGACGCGAGCGGGCGCGTGATCGCTCCGGGCTTCATCGACGTACACACCCACGACGACAGCATCCTGCTCGACGAGGGCGGCATGACTCCCAAGACGAGCCAGGGCGTCACCACGGTGATCGCGGGCAATTGCGGTGTGAGCCTTGCCCCCCTCACCCTGCGGGGCGCGCCGCCGCCGCCGCTGGACCTGCTAGGCAGCGCAGACTACTACCGCTTTCCGCGCTTCGCCGATTATACCGCCGCTCTCGAGCAGACGCCCCCCGCCGCCAATGCGGGCCTTCTGGTGGGCCATTCCGCGCTCCGTCTCGACGCCATGGACGATGTTGACCGGCCGGCGAGCGCGCGGGAGATCGACGCCATGCGGGAGAGCCTCGCCGAAGGCATGGCGGCCGGCGCGCTCGGCTTCAGCACGGGGCTGATCTATGGCCCCAACAAGGCGGCGACCACCGACGAGGTCGCAGCGGTCGCCGAGACCGCGGGCGCCGCCGGCGGTCTCTACGTCACCCATATGCGGAACGAGCATGACGGCGTCGAAGACGCGCTGGACGAGGCCTTCGAGATCGGCCGGCGAGCGGGCGCGGATGTCGTGATCTCCCACCACAAATGCGCGGGCCGTGCGAATTTCGGGCGCAGCGCCGCGACTCTCGCGCGTATCGAGAAGGCGCGAGAGACGCAATCCATCGGGCTTGACGTCTATCCCTACACGGCGGGCTCCACCGTCCTGATCCCGGAGATGGTGGATGCCGCCGAGCGGGTCATCGTCACCTGGTCGGATACCCGGCCGGAATTCGCGGGCCGGGACCTGGCGGACATCGCGAAGGCGCTGGGGCTCGCCCCGGCGGACGCCGCTCGCACGCTCCAGCCCGGCGGCGGAATCTATTTCATGATGGACGAGGCGGACGTACGGCGCATCCTTGCGTACCCTCACAGCATGATCGGCTCGGACGGCCTGCCCCGGGACAAGCATCCGCATCCGAGACTCTGGGGGACCTTCGCCCGCGTCCTCGGCCACTATGCGCGGGAGGTGGGCCTCTTTACGCTGGAGGAGGCGGTTCACCGCATGACCGGCCTCTCCGCTGCCCGCTTCGGGCTCGAAGGCCGCGGCGTGCTTCGCGCGGGCGCCTATGCGGATCTGGTGATGTTCGACCCCGAAACCGTCATCGACCGCGCGACCTTCGATGCGCCCACACGGCCTGCGGAAGGAATCGACCTCGTGATGGTGAACGGCGTCGAAATCCACGAGAAGGGCGCGCCCACGGGCCGCTGCCCGGGCCGGGTCCTGCGGCGCGTCACCGCCTGAAGACCGCCTGCGTTCCGACCCCGGATTCCGAAAAGGGCCGTCCCGCTAATCGGGCACGATCATGGTGCCGGTGCCGTGCTCGGTGAAGACCTCCAGCAGGAGCACGTGGGGCACGCGCCCGTCCAGGATGTGCGCGGCACCGGTGGAACCGCCGATGGCGGCGAGGCAGGTTTCGACCTTGGGGATCATGCCGCCGCCGATCGTACCGTCCGCCAGCAGCGCGCGCGCATCGCTCGCGGCGACGCGGCTGATCAGGCGGTTCTCGCCGTCCAGCACGCCGGGTACGTCCGTCAGCATCAGAAGCTTCGCCGCCGAGAGCGCGGCGGCGATGGCGCCGGCGGCCATGTCCGCATTGATGTTGTAGGTCTCGCCCTCCGGCCCCACGCCGATGGGCGCGATCACGGGCACGATGTCCGACCCGCCGAAACGAGTCAGCACGTCCGCATTGACGCGCGCGGGCTCACCCACGAAGCCGAGATCCACCACGCGCTCTTCGCCGGAGCCGGGGTCGCGGATGCGGCGCATCAGCCGGGTGGCCTCGATGAGGCGGCAATCCTTCCCGCTCAGCCCCACCGCCTTGCCGCCGACGGCGTTGATGCTGGTCACGATCTGCTTGTTGATGGAACCCGCAAGCACCATCTCCACCACCTCGATCGCCTCCGCGCCCGTGACGCGCAGCCCGTCCACGAAGCTGCTCTCGATGCCGAGCCGCGACAGCATCCGGGCGATTTGCGGGCCGCCCCCATGTACCACCACCGGATTGATGCCCACCTGCTTCAACAGCACCACATCGCGCGCGAAATCCCGCGCCAGCGCCTCGTCGCCCATGGCATGGCCGCCATATTTGATGACGAACACCTCGCCCGCGAAGCGACGCATGTAGGGCAGCGCCTCCGAGATGGTGGCGGCCGTGCGCAGCCAGTGCTTGGTGTCGCCGATATTTGTCACGGGACGCCCGATCAGTTTGGAGAAGCGGAACGACGGAGCGAGGCCTACCACCGGCGGGCGCCGGGCACCAGAAAATTCGCTCAGAAAATTCGTTATGCCGCGGCGAGCGCCGCGAGATGGGCCTTGAGCGCGGGCAGTCCTTCCCCGGTGCGGGTGCTGGTTGCGACCAGCGCCGGATAGGCCGCGACATGGCCTGCGAGTGCGCGCTCCAGCACGCCCGTCCGGCTCTGAAGCTCCTCCCGATCCGGCTTGTCGCATTTGGTAAGCACGCCCAGGAAGGAGACCGCGCTGCGGTCCAGCGCCGCCATCACCGGCTCGTCGACCGGCGCGATCCCCCGGCGCGCATCGAGCAGCAGGCAAACCCGCCGCAGGCTGGGCCGCCCCGAGAGATAGGCCTCCGCAAGCCGCGTCCAGCGGCGAATCTCCTTCCGGGACGCGCTGGCATAGCCGTAGCCCGGCAGGTCCACGAGCAACAGGCGCCCGCCGAGATCGAAGAAGTTGAGCTGCCGCGTGCGGCCGGGCGCGCTGGAGATGCGAGCGAGCGAGCGCCGCCCGGTGAGCGCGTTGATCAGGCTGGATTTCCCCACATTGGAGCGCCCGGCGAAGGCGACCTCCGGCAGCGAGGGCGCCGGCATCGCCGACTCATGAGCGACACCGGCGACAAAACGGCAAGGCTGCGCGAAGAGATGCCTCCCGGCCTCCAGCGCGGCTTCGTCGGGAGCCGCGTCCGCAAAGCCCGGGGCCGCCTCGCGCGCAGCGTCTCCCGCCGCGCCGCCTCTGCCGGGAGCGGATCCGCCCACGGCACAGCCACCTAGCGGCGCCGGGCGCGCCTGCGGGACTTCGTCCGGCGCGGCTTGGCCGGCCCCTTCGACTCCGCGCGCCCGGTGCCGCCGGAGGATGCGCCCTCGAGCTCCTCGGCGGGTTTCGTCGTCGCTTCGTCCGCATTGGGCCCGTGCACCGCGCCCCGGTCCTCCGCCTCCTTCCGAGCGGCCGCACGCTCCGCCCTGCGCTCCCGGCGGGACTTGGTGGCGGGGCGCTCGGGCTCCGGCGCAGGCTCGGGCTTGGCGCCGCCGAGGCTTGCCTTCATGCGCTCAAGCAGGCTGGGTGCGGTGTTCTTCGGGGCGGCCGTCTTGCGGCGGCGGGACGAAGGCTTGCGGCGGGCGGGCCTCGCCGGCGGCTTCCGGCGCGCGGCGGCCGCCTTGCGCGCAGCGGGTTTCGCGGACCCGTCGCCGCCGCGGCGGGTGCGCTCGGCAGCCGACTTTGCCTTCTTCGAGGCTGGGCGTTCGCCCTCTTCGCCCGAGACCCTCCGACGGGTCGCGGCAGCGCCCGAACGTTTGGCGGAGGCCTTGCGGCGAGGCGAGTCGGCAGCGGAAGACCTGCCTGGATCCTTCCGCCGCGGCGAGGCGTCGGACGACTTGTCCGAAGCCTTGCGTCGCGGCGCGGCGCCATCCCTGCGGGAATCGCCCGCGGCGCGGGGCGCGGCCCCTCTCTCCGATGAGGAAGACCCGGCGGGCCTGCGGCGCGGCGCGGCCTTGCCGCCCGCGGCGGCGGAGGCCTCGCCGGCCCGGTCCTTGGGCCGCGAGGCGGTCTTGCGACGCGAGCGGCTGGGCTTCAGCAACGTGCCCTTTTCCGCCGCTTCCTTGATCTTGCGGATCTTCTCCGCGTCTTCGGCCAGGCTTTGGCGCGTGATGCCCATCCGGCGCATGATCAGCCATTGCTGACCGATGGAGAGCACGTTGTTCCAGGTCCAATAGACCACGAGCCCGGCCGGAAAGCGTGCGAACAGAAACAGGAAAATGATGGGGAGCGCCATCAGGATCTTCTGCTGAATGGGCTCCATCGGCTGCGGGTTGAGTTTCATCTGCAGCCACATGGTGACGCCGAAGATGATCGGCCAGATACCGATCAGCAGGAACTCCGGCGCCGGCCATTCGAGCAAGCCGAAGACCGTGATGAAGGTCATGGGATCGGGCGCCGAAAGATCGTTGATCCAGCCGAAGAACGGCGCGTGGCGCATCTCGATGGTCGTGAACAGCATGTAGTAGAGCGCGAAAAACACCGGAATCTGCGCAAGCAGCGGCAGGCAGCCCGCCAGCGGATTGGCCTTCTGCTCCCGGTAGAGCTTCATCAGCTCGCTGTTCATGCGCTGCTTGTCGTCCTTGTAGCGCTCCCGCAGGCGGATCATCTCCGGCTGCAGCTTGCGCATCCGGCTCATGGAAGCGTAGGCCTTGTTCGCCAGCGGGAAGAGCAGCACGCGGACACAGATGGTAAGCAGCAGGATGGCGACGCCGAAATTCCCCGTCGCGCGGTTGAAGAAGTCGATGATGTAGAACATCGGCTTCGAGAGGAACCAGGTGGGCCCGAAATCCACGGCCAGGTCGAAGCGGTCCGCGCCCAGCGTGTCCTCGTAGCGGTCCAGCAGATTGATTTCCTTCGCACCGGCAAACAGGTGGATGACATGGCTCGCCGTTCCTCCGGGACCCACCGAAAGCGGCGCCGCCTCGTAGATCGCCTGGAAGGAAGCGGTCTCGCCCTCGTCCACGGGCACATATTCGAAGCTCCCCTGGAAGGGCGTCTCCTGATCGGGGATCAGCGCCACCAGCCAGAACTTGTCGGTAAGGCCGAGCCACCCGCTCTCGGCGGCATAGCGGTATTCGTCGTTCCGCCGCCGGTTGGGCCGCGCGGCCTCGTAGGCCTCCTGCATGTCCTCGTAGTCGGCCTCGCGGTAATCGTCGCCGAACACGCCGAGGGCACCGTCCTCAAAGATGAAGAGCGGCTTGAAGGGAAGCCCGGAATCCGAGCCGGTGCTGAAGCGGGCGACGCGCGAATAGGGCACCAGTTCGAGGGACCTGTCGGTTTCGTTGCGCACGCTGTCGGTTACGGTAAAGACGAAGCCCTCGTCCACGGCGATATGCCGCGTGAAGACGAGACCCTCGCCATTGTCCCAGGTGAGTGTCGCGGGCGAGCCGGTGGTGACGGTCCCGCGGCTCGCGGACCAGAGCGTATCGGGCTCGGGCAGTGCCAAGCCTTCATCCGCGCCGGCCCAGCCGAAATCCGCGAAATAGGGTCGTTCCGCGTCGCGGGGGGAGAGCAGCACAATCTCGGGGCTGTCGTCCTCCGCCGTCTCCCGATAGTCCCGGAGCGTCACGGAATCGATACGCCCGCCAAGCAGCGAGAGCGAGCCGTAGAGCCTCGGCGAATCGATGGCGACGCGGGGACTTTCCGTACCGGCCTGCCGCATCCGGGCGTCCGCGCCCGTATCCGCCCCCGCCTGAACCTGCGCGGCCCCAAGACCGTCGGCCGTCGCGGGCTCGATCTGCTCGACGGTGCGGCGGGGGCGCTCGTCCGGCGGAAAGAGAACCGGCATAAGGAATTGCCAAGCGATCAGAAGCACGAAGATCGCGGCAATGGCGATGACGAGGTTGCGCTTGTCCTCGCGCGACATTCCGCCCTGGTCACCGAACATGATGCGTGCGCCCCTCTGCTGCGGTCAGCGGGGGACCGGCGCCCGCGCGCCCCGCCGCCGCCGGAAGGGCGCCTCGGGCACGGGGTCGACCCCGCCGGGGAAGAGGGGGTTGCAGCGGAGGATGCGCCAGAGGGCGAGCGCAAGCCCCACCACCGCGCCATGGCGGCGAAGCGCGTCGACCGCGTAATGCGAGCAGGTGGGCTCGAACCGGCAACTCGGCGGGAAGAAGGGGGAAACGACGAACTGGTATCCCCGGATCAGTCCGACCATCAGCAAAACGACCGGTTTCATGACTCTCCCGTCCAGGGGCCGGCTCTGCGCGGCCGCCCCCGGCCGCCGCGTCCACGACGGGCCGGATCCCCGCTTGCACCAACCCGTGCGAGCGCGACGGAGAGGTCGTCGATCAGGGCATCGAACGAGCGTGTGAGTGTCGCCGTCCGTGCAATCACGACATAGTCGCAGCCGGCCCGCGCAGCGGTCGGCATAACACGGGCCACCAGCGCGCGCAATCGGCGCTTGGCCCGGTTGCGCGCGACGGCGTTTCCGACCTTCTTGCTCGCCGTGTATCCGACGCGAACGATGCCCGGCTCCGCGCTACCCGCTGCCGCGGCCTGAAGAACCAGGCCCGGTGCGGCCCAACGCTTCCCCGCCGCCCGCACGCGCAGAAAGTCCCGCCGCGTCTTGAGAGTGGCGATGCGCGCCGGCATCGCCTCAGACCGTGAGGCGCTTCCGCCCCTTGGCCCTGCGGCGCGCCAGCACGCGCCGGCCGGCGGCGCTCTTCATCCGCAGCCGAAAACCGTGGCGTCTCTTGCGAACGATATTGCTCGGCTGATAGGTCCGTTTCACGCCGTCCTCCGGCTCCCCGCCCCGGTCGCGCCTTGAAGCGCCGCTGTATAGGCACGCCCCCGGCCCATGTCAATGAAGCGTCTGGGCGCCGCCCCGCGCGCGGCGCTCCCCCTCCTACCGGCGGCGCTGAAGCACGCCGTTGATGGTCAGGCCCACCGCCAGGATCGCCGCACCCAGCAGCACCGTGATGAGCCCCACCGCCGGCACCATGGGCGTATAGCCGCCGATCATCTTGCCGTAGAGCCACTCCGGCACCGTGACGTCGGCACCGCTGGTGAAATAGGCCAGCGGAAAGTTGCCCCAGGAGAGCAGCACCGCGAACAGAAAGCCGGTGAAGATGCCGGGCCCCAGCAGGGGCAGCGTGATGTCGCGGAAGATCTGCCAGCGCGAGGCGCCCAGATCGTAGGCCGCCTCCTCCACCGCCGCGTCGTAGCCATAGGCCTGGATCGCCACCACAAGCGTGACGATGGGCGCGATCCAGACGAGCTGGGCGAACACCGTCGCCTGCCACGACATCACGATCCCCATGGAGTTGAACCAGAGCTGCAGCGCGAGCCCCAGCACGGCCTGGGGGAAGAACACCGGTATCAGCAGCACCTGGCGGAAGATACCGCGCCCGCGCCAGTCGTAGCGCACATAGGCGAGTGCGCCGAAGAAGGCGAGGATCGTCGCGATCAGCGCCACGCAGCCGGCAACCGTGAGCGAGGTGAGGAAGCTCTCCTGCACCTGGAGGGAATCCCAGGTCTGTTCGTACCACTTGGAGGACGTCCGGCGGATGGGAAACATGAAGAAGCGCGACTTGGAGATCGACGCGAGCCCCACGACCACGATGGGGATGTACATGATTACCAAGATCACCGCGATGTAGACGGCGAGCAGCCGCCGGGTGAGCGGCGAGAAATCGAATGCCCCCATGGCCTAGCGGTTCCCCAGCATGCGGTCGAGGTTCACCCGGCGCAGCGCCATCCAGACGGCGGAGCCCGCAAGCACGATGAGAAGCACGGAGAGCGCCGAGCCCCGGGGCCAGTTCTGACCGAAGGTGAAGGCGGATTCGATGTCCTGCGCAATGGCGACGATCACGCCCTTGCCGAGGAATTTGGACTCCGAGAACGCGCCGAGCGAGATGGCGAAGCAAAGCAGCGAGCCGATGACGATCCCCGGCATCGCCAGCGGCAGCTCGATGTCCCGGAACACCCGCCAGCGGGACGCACCGAGATCGTAGGCGGCTTCGCGCGCCTCCTTCGGGATGTTGCCGAGCCCCAGCAGGATCGGGAACAGCATGAAAGGCAAGTAGACGTAGCAGATGCCGAAAGCGATCGCCGGCACCGTGTTGACGAGGCTCCCGGTCTCGACGCCCGTCACCACCTTGAGCGCGCCGTCCAGGAAACCGCCCTTGTCGAAAAAGAGCACCCAGCCCTGCAACCGGATGTTCTCGGCGACAAAGAGCGGCGCCACGATCAGCAGTGTGAGCAGATAGGTCCAGCGCCGCCCCAGCCGCCTGAGCGCCACCGCCAGCGGATAGCAGACCACCAGCAGGATCGCGACACTGACGACCGCCAGGAAGAGCGACCAGCCGAAGGATATGTAGAAGTCCTGCTCGACGATATCGACATAGTTCTCGAGCGAGGGCTCCTTGGGGATGGTGAAGCTCCCGCGCGGCATGAAGCTGTAGATCAGCACCAGCACCATCGGCCCGAAGAAGCCGAGGAGGAGGAGCAAAAGCAGCGGCAGCGCCGCGATGAAACCCTCGGGAAGCTTCACTGCCCGAAGCGCCCTCATTCGGCAAAAACCATGGAATCGCCGGGCTGCCAGGAAAGCGAGACCGTATCCCCCGGGCGGCGGGCGACGGCGTCCGCCCGCAGCTCCTCCACGAGGAAGACCATCCCGCCGCTGCGAACCTGATACTGGATACGCGAGCCTAGAAGGTATTCGTTGAAGAGCTCGCCCCGGATGTGGTTCGTGCCCGCCGAGGGCGCATCCGCACTCGTGATCGCCACATCCTCCGGGCGCACGATCATCACGCCGCGCGCGAATCCCGGCGGCAAGTCGGCGGGGGGCTCGAAGCTCGTATCGAGGGCGTCCGAGCGAAGCCTGCCGCCACTCTCCAGATGGACGGGGATCGAGTTCACCTCCCCCATGAACTCGGTGACGAAGCGGTTCTCCGGCTGGGTGTAGATCACCGCGGGGCTTCCCACCTGGGCGAGCCTGCCGTCCCGCATGACGCCGATCCGGTCCGACATCACCATGGCCTCCTCGAGGCTATGAGTGATGTAGACGAAGGTCTTGCCGGTTTCGCGCTGGATGTCCTTGAGCTCCTTCTCCAGCGTCTTGCGCAGGCGGTAGTCGATGGCGGAGAGCGGCTCGTCGAAAAAGAGAATCTCCGGATTGAAGGCGAGCGCGCGGGCGAGCGCCACGCGCTGCCGCTCGCCGCCCGAGCACTGGGTGACGGCCTTGTCGTAATAGCTCTGCGGCAGATGGGCGAGCTTCAGGCATTCGCTCGCGCGCTCGCGGCGCCGCTTCTTGGGCACGCCCTTGCATTTGGCCGAATATTCGACGTTCTCCCCCACGGTCATATGGGGGAAGAGCGCGAGCGACTGGAAGACCATGCAGGTCGGGCGCTTGTTCGCAGGCACGTCGTTGATCCGCTGGCCCCGGAGCAGGATGTCGCCGGCGGTGGGCTTGTCCATGCCCACCAGCATGCGGATCAGGGTCGTCTTGCCCGAGCCCGACGGCCCCACGATGGTGAAGAGTTCACCCTCTTGGATATCGAGGTCGACGCCGTCGACCGCGTTCAGGCTGCCGAAACTCTTCTTGAGATTCCTGAGTTGCAGGATGGGAGTGGCGGACGCCATCTCGCGATAGCCTCCCGGTCTGCGCGCGCGGCACCCGCGGGCGAAGGGCCGCCCGCGGGCTCACGCGACGATGGACTGCGGTCAGGCGCCGCGGCTGCGCTTGGCCTGGGTGTAGAGGTCGTGCATGGCGTCGTAGTCCGGATTGATGTCGAAATCGACGCACCGGCTCACCAGCGAGCCGAGCCAACTGCCGTCGCCGCCCCACTGAACCGCATCGAGCTCGTCGGCGGAGAACTGGCTCAGCACCTCCGGCGCACCCATCTGCACCACCGGGTTGAGCGTGCCCGGTGCCTTCGCGGCCACCTTGTAGGCCGCCTCGGGCGTATGGCAGTAGATCAGGAACGCCTCCGCGAGCGGCGTCGGCTCGGGGTTCGCCACAAGCGACGTGACCTCGATCCAGATGATGCCGGACTGGCCGTTGGGACGGTCGGCGGTTTTCGTCTCCTCGGGGCCCTCCTCCGGCACCACGTTGATGATCTGGGTCTCGCCCTCGAGGCGGGCCGCCGAGACCGTGTAGACCGAGCCGGGGAAGGTTCCCACGATCTCGCCGGTGATCATGTCGCGGGCGAGCGCCGCCTGGTCGTCGGAGACCTTCTTGGCGTTCTCGAAGAGCTTGAAGATGTTCGTCCGGAAGGTCTCCATTTCCGCGTCGGTGTGCTTGCGGAAGGGGATGAAGCCGGACGCCATGCAGGTGTGCATGATCACCCAGTTCTCGTAATCCAAAATGCCGTACTGGCCCTTGGCACCCTCGATCATCTCCATATAGCCGCCGCTTTCCACCGTCTTCGGGTCGATGGAGTCGGAGTTGATCGCCATGGCGGAGGGTCCGTAGCGCTGGATCATGCCGAGGAGATGCTCGCCGCTGGAATCGAGCGCCCAGTGATAGGGCCATTCGAAGCCCGCGACGTTCATGTCGTAGAGCGGCGCGAACTTCTCCTTGTTCAACGGCAGGATCAGCCCCTCGGGATAGAGCTGCTTACGCTGCCAGGCGTTGTTGAGGTTGATCACGTCCCAGGTCGCCGTGCCGCCGCCGCGGAGGTTGTTGACGGCCGCCGGGTCCGAAATGAGCATCTGCGCATTGACCGAGGCGCCGGTCTGACGGCTGAACGGATCGAGCACGGGCTCCTCCGTATAGCCCTCCCAGGAATGCAGGTTGAGCTCCGTGCGGATGCCGCTCGCGGCGGCGATTTCAGCCTTGGTCTTCTCCCAGAGCTCGTCGGCGTAGGCCGCGCCGCTCGCCGCATGGGCGGGTCTGCCGAGAAGCGTCGGCGCCGCGCCCGCGGCACCGACGGCCGCCGTCAACGCCGCCGACTGCTTGAGGAACTGCCGCCGCGACGAGCTGAAGCTCCGATAGATATTCCTGTGAATCATAGCCTCCCCTCCGTTCGACATTTCGTCCTGCGTCGCGGCGCCGGGCGGACGGCGAGACGCCGGTTGCAGCTGCTGCCGCGAGTATGCGGCGGCCCATGCGGGACGGCAAGATGCAGCGCGTTCGCCGCCGTCACGAAGGCGTTACCGCCCCGCGGCGCGGATGCAGGCGGCAAAGGGCGCGTGGATCCCCGCCAGATAAAACGATTCGAAGTCGCCGGCACCCGAATTCTGACAGAGCGTGGCACTTACGCCGGACGCCTCATGGCGGCCGGTGCAGGTGGTGTGGCCGGGCAGCTGGCCGATATGACCCTTGATCTCCAGCCCGTCGATGGTCGAGACCAGGATGCCGTGCCCGTTCGCGGTAATCGGCGCACCCGGGAAGCGCGCGTCTTTCAGATTGCCGGCCATTTCATAAAGGCGGGTATCGTCCAGCACCCGGCCGGCGAAAAGGCTGTCGATCCAATGCGTCAAATCGCGCGGTGTCGCTACCACGTCGCCTGCCGCGTTGGCGCCGGAAAGGGGGAACCAATCGGTCGCGTCCCAGCAGCCGTCGACGGGCTCTCCGGCGCCGGCGATGTCCCACTGGCCGTCCTCGTCCTCCCGATGGAAATAGGCGCGCGCCAGCCGTTCGGCAGGATAGGTCTCGTCCGAACCGATCCATGTGTCGCGAAGTCCGAGCGGCTCCAGCAGACGCGCTCTCAGAGCCTCGCTCAGGCTACCGCCTAACTCCCGCGCGACGATCATTCCGGCGAGGATGTAGCCGGTGTTGTTGTACTGCATTTCGCCGCCGGGCTCCTTCTGCTTCGTCACCTCGAAGGCGAAGTCGACGATCTCCTGCGGAGTCCAGACCCGGTCCGAGATCATGGGCATGTGGTTCTCGAACTCGGGAAGCCCGCCGCGGTGGTTCAACAGAACGCGGACCGGCAGCCGCCCGGCCTTCGGCAGATCGGGGAACCACCGGGCGATGGACTCGTCGAGATCGACCCTGCCCTCCTGGACGAGTTGCAGAAGGCACGCGGCGACATAGGTTTTCGTGCAGCTCGCAATACGGAAGAGATGACCGGGTGTCAGCACCTCGCGACGCGTGCGGTCGGCCAAGCCGCTCGCAACCAGCACATCCTCTTCACCCGGTACGCGCAGCGCCAGCGAAACGCCGACAATGCCCTCTGCCACATAGTCGTCCAGAATTTCCTGCAACACGGCCCTGAGAGCGCTCATCCTGTTCTCCCGAGATGCTGGCTCCGCGGGCCCGATGGTCGCATAACGCCCCGCGAGGCGTCATCGCTCGCCCCGCCCATCGGATGCGAGACGCGGCCGCACGCCACCGCGCAGGCTATCCCCGGCCGGTCCGCTCTCCGATGGGTGCCATGCGTGCGCGTTCCCTTTGCAGCGCCGGATCGCGCGCGATGCGTTCGGCCCATTCCGCGATGAGCGCGCGCCCCTCATCGCCGAGAAGCCGCTCGGCCGGCGTGGTCCGTTCGTGGATCGGCCGCGCCACCTCGCCGCGCAAGGGCAAATGGTCCGAGCCCACCAGGCGGCAATCCTCTATTGCGGCCGCGTAATACACCTTGGCGATTTTCGTCAGCCAGATCGCGGCAGTGCAGAGCGGGCAAGGCTCGCAGCTCGTGTAGAGCTCGCAGCCCGAGAGATCCATGGTCCCGAGGCGCTTGCAGGCATCGCGTATGGCGACGATCTCGCCATGGCCCGTGGGGTCGAGCGAGAACCCCATGTCGTTGCAGCCCTCGCCCACCACTTCGCCGTCCTTGACGATGAGGCAGCCGAACGGCCAGTGGCCTTCTCCGGCGCGCATCTTTTCCCGCGCGAGATCGATCGCACGCCTCATATGGTCCGTCTTCTCCATGGTGCGCTCCTTCCGTGGCCGAGGCCCGCCCTACGTCCTGCGGCGTCTCAGGAAAAGCGGGACGATCAGCAGTTCCGCGCCGAGCAGGGTCAGCAGGAGCAGGCCGAAGACGATGGTCCCGATCGCGTTCAGCGACGCCTCATGGGTCGTGATCATGACATTATAGATGGCGACCGGCAGGGTCTGATCGAAGCCCGAGACGAACCAGGCGATGATGAACTCGTCGAAGGAGAAGGTGAAGGCCAGCAGCCAGCCGCCGGCAATGCCGGGAAGCGCCCAGGGCAGCACGACGCGCCACACGGTCTGGAGCTCGTTCGCGCCCAGGTCCCAGGCGGCCTCTTCCAGCGCCGGCGGCATCTGCGCCAGCCGAAGCTGGATGATCGCCATCGCCGGCGCGGTGAGCAGCAGCGTGTGCGCGATGATGATGCTGTAGAGCTCGCCATGCAGACCGATACGGGACAGAAGGCCGAGAAGCGAGACTCCCAGGATCAGCGGCGGTATGAGGATCGGAAGGATGAGCATGGTCGCGGTGAGCAGCCGGCCGGGAAAGACGAAGCGGTTGAGCGCATAGGCTGCAAGGAAACCGATGACGGACGCCGCCGTCGCCGCGATGGGCGAGACCTTGAGGCTGTTCAGCAGCGCATCGAACAGCACGCCGTCTTCCACCAGCTTGTCGTACCAGCGCAGGCTCCAGCCCTCCAACGGAAGGGAGGAATAGACGTTCTTCTGAAACGAGAAGAGAATCAGAAAGACGATCGGCAGAAGAAGAAATATGAAACCGAAAAAGAGGTAGACCCGCCCGGCGATCCGATAACCGTTCTCCCGCAGATAGACGTTGGCGCGGCCCATCCCTAGGACACCCGGTCCCTGGCGCGGTCCGCCGAGCGGTAGGCCACCACCAGCATCGCCACCATGACGGCGACCATGATGGTTGCGAGAGCCGCCGTGCGCGGAAGGTTCGTGTAGCTGTTGTAGTCGGCCATGATCATGTTGGAATAGAGCGGGTAGGAACCGACCAGGGACCGGCCGATCCCGCCGCCCAGCAGGAATCCCGCCAGCACGTCCCCGAAGCTCACGATCGTCCCGAACCCGAAGGCGAAGACCAGCCCGAGCCTGCTGAGCGGCACGATCACGCGCCAGAACGCCTGCAGGCGGGTGGCTCCCAGCTCCCGCGCCGCCTCGATCAGGTTCCGGTTCACGTTGATGAGCGTGACGTAGAGGATGATGATCAGGATCGGCGAGAGGTAGTGGACGAGGCCGATCCGCGTCCCGATCTGGGTGTTGGTGATGATCACGGGCTCGTCGAGGCCGATCTCGCCGAGCACGTAATTGAGCGCGCCGTTCCGCGACAGGATGAGCTGCCAGGCGAAGAGCCGCAGGATGTAGCTGCTCCAGAAAGGCAGTATGGCAAGGACGAGGAAGAGCCGCTGATAGCGCTCCGGGATGCAGAAGACGATCCCCATCGCAAGCAGGTAGCAGAAGACGACCGCGACGGCACTGGTGGTGACCGCCACATAGAGCGACTGGACAAGCGCCCATCCGAAACGGGAGCGGCTGAAGAACTGGGAGAAGATGTCGACATAGTTGCCGACCGAGAATTCGGCGACGATCTGATAGTCCCGCACGATCCAGAAGCCGAGCACGATCAAGAGGACGAGCGGGGCGAGGAAGAAGACCCCGAAATAGGCGAGCGGCGGTGCCAGGAAGCCCGCCTTGAGAGGGCTCCTGTTGGAGGGCGGAAGGCCGGCGGCGGCGGTCACCGTGCCTTCGCCGGCGCCGGGCCGGGCCGGGCGGCGGGATGCGCGGTCACGGCGGGCTTGCGTCCCCGCGCCCCAGGATGACGGTGTCCTCGGGCGCCCAGCACAGTGCCATTTCCGTATTGATCTCCGTCCCTTCGCCCTCGGTGAAGGGCTCCTGAAGAACCATCTTCACTTCGGTACCGTGCGCGGTCTCCAGGTAATAGATCACCTGGGAGCCGGTGAACTCCCGGCCTTTCAGCACCGCCCGGATCGCGTTCCGGCCGTCGGGCGCGCCCCGGAGGCGGCGCAGCTTGTCGGCCTGCACGACGAGCTCCACGGAGGCACCGCGGTCCAGCGCGCCGCCATGCCCCTCGATCCGCACCGGGCCGTGCGGGCATTCCACGACGACCGTACGCCCCTCGGCGGCGGCGACCTGTCCCTCGAAAATATTGTTGGCACCGACGAACTCGGCAACGAAATGGGTGGCGGGCCGATTGAAGATCTGCGCCGGGCGGCCGATCTGCTCGATCTCACCCTTGTTCATCACCACCACCCTGTCCGCCATGGCGAACGCTTCGCTCTGATTGTGGGTGACGTAGATGAAGGAGATGCCGAGTTCCCGCTGCAGGGCCGTGAGCTCGCTCTGCACCTTGATCCTGAGATGCGCATCGAGCGAGCTCAGGGGCTCGTCGAGAAGAAGGATCTCGGGCTCCGTGATCAGCGCGCGGGCGATGGCGACCCGCTGCTTCTCGCCGCCGCTCAACTGGCCGATGCGGCGCGAGAGAAGATGGCCCAGATGCACCAGCTCGGCCACGGCCTCCACCTTGCGGCGCACGGCCTTCTTGTCGTGGCGCCGGAGCGTCAGTCCGAACTCGATGTTCTTGCGCACATTGAGGAAGGGGAAGAGCGAATAGTCCTGCCAGATGAGCCGGGTGCTCCGCTTGTGCACCGGCACGTCGCCGATGTCCGTCCCGCGCAGCAGCAGCGTGCCCTCGTCCGCCCTCTCCAGCCCCGCGATGATCCGGAGGAGGGTCGTCTTTCCGCAGCCGCTCGGCCCCATGATGGCGACGAACTCGCCCCGGCGGACCTCCAGATCGACTCGCTTGACGGCGACCACGGAGCCGAAGCGCTTGGCGACGCCGCGAACCTCCAGATCGGCGACCGCACCAGCCGCAGCCGCGCCGGTGCGCTCAGACGCCATCGCTCGTCACGATGCTCCCCCTCGGCCGCGGACAAGGACCGCCACATGGTGCGCGCGGAGCGCAGAAGACCACCTCCGCGCACCGCGCCCGCACGCCGCCTGCCGCGGCATTCCCCTTATGTATGCGGGTTCGAAGGCTCAGCCGGTCTTGAACTCGTTGAAAATATCGATCCAAACCTTCTCCTCCTGCTGCACGGGAAGGTCGCGGCCGAAACTGCGGTCGATCAGCGTCTCGACCCACATCCGGCTGCCGTCGTCGGGATCGGGGTAGTAGCCCATGAGCCGGTTTTGCTCCTCGGTCCAATGTTCGGCGATCTTCAGGTTGGGGCCGCGGGCCTTGAACGCCTTGGTGTAGGCGAGCTTCGCCTGGATATGGGCCTGGCTCATATATTTGATCCACTCGAGAGCGAGCTCCTTGTTCTCGCTCTGCTTGCAGAGCGTGGCCACCTCCTGCCAGCGGATACCGCCCTGCGTCGGGATCGTCGACTCGAAGTTCACATGGCCGGCGAGCTTCAGGTCGAGGTCGAGGTCGCCGATCATCGCGGCGACGATGTCGCCGTTGATCATCGCCTGCACGAGGGCCTGGGCACCCGCGCCGAACATGTTGACCTGGGGCCTCAGCTTGAGGAGCCAGTCCCGGACTGCGCCGAGCTGCGCGTCCGTGAGGTCGTAGGGGTTCTCCTTGTTGGGGTGCACGGCGAGGCTCGCATTGCCCATGTTGGGCAGGTACCAGTCGAAAATACCGATCTTTCCGGTGAACTTGGGCATGAAGAGAGAGTTCCAGTCCTGGCTCTCTTCCCTGCTCATATGGTCCGAATTGTAGGAGATGGCGTAGAAGCTGAAGCGAGTCGGCGTGCCCCAGACCATCCCGCCGTCGGCCTGCACCTGGTACATGTCGGTGAACTTCGGGTGGTAGTTGGCGAGCTCGGGTATCGCGCCGGGATCGTAGGGCTCGAGCGCGTCGATCGCGGCGAGCTTGCGGATATATTCGGCATCGACCAGCACGTTGTCGTAGGTTCCGCGCGGGGTCTGGTTGAAGAACTGGAGCATCTGCTCGCCGCCGATATAGGTCTTGAACTCGACCTTCACCCCGTGCGTGTCCTCGAACTCCTGGATCACGTCCTTCTCTTCGTAGCCCGGCCAGGAGAGGACCCGCAGCCGGTCCGCGGCGCGCGCACGGCGCGAGAAGACGGTGAGCGAACCCGCAGCCGCGGCGCCCATCGCGGCCGCGCCTCCCTTCAGCAGAATCCGCCGGTTCACGACCGGGCCGGTACGAGCGGTCTTTTTCCGTTTCGTGGTGTCGTTCATCGAAGCCTCCTTCTCGCAACGGCCTATCCGGGGACGGACAAAGCCGACGTGTAACGGGTGCGCGATCAACCCGCCCGTGCCATACCGACGGGCGGCGTTTCGTCTTTCGGCCCGGCGGATACGCACAGGCACGGCGTGCGCGTTATTTCAGACCGCGCGAACGACGCGTGTCAATCGGCGCCGGGAAAGAGCACTGCGATCAATTGGCGCGTTTCGCATCCATCAGGGCGTGCTGCATCTCGACGAGTCGCGATTCGATATGGACGCCCGCCGACACCGGCGGATATTTCGGCGGGTTGCCTGGGGCGGTGCAGCTCTCGAGACAGCGGATCTCGGTATCCGCATTGGCGCCCATGAAGAAGGGGATGGAGTAGCGGTGCGTGCCCGAGCGGTTGGCGGCGCGGTGGAGGTTGGAGGTGAACAGGTCGTTGGTCCAGCGCGCCATGAGGTCGCCGATATTGATCACGAAGGTCCCGTCGATCGGCGGCACGTCGATCCACCGGCCGGCGCCGTTCAGCACCTGAAGGCCGGGCGTGCCGTCCTGGGCCAGGATGGTGAAGGTTTCGTAGTCGGTATGGGCGCCGACGCCGAGCGTCCTGTCGCCGGGTGGGCGCGGCGGATAATGCAGCAACCTGAGCGCACCGGCCGCCCGGTCGAACTTGTCGAGGAAATACGCCTCCGGCAAAGCGAGGGCGAGAGCGAAGGCACGCAGCAGCGCGGACGAAATTTCGAGCATGGCCCCATAGTAGGCTTCGACGGCCGCGCGAAAGGCCGGCATGCCCGCGGGCCAGAGATTGGGGCCATAGAGCAGGCTCGCCGCACATTCCGGCGAATCGTCGGGCTCGTTCTCGCGCCCGAAATCCATGACCTCGTGGGGCTCGTAATAGTCCGAGGCGGCATCGTGCCGCTCCTCATAGAGCCCCGAATAGCCGCGAAAATACCGCGACGTGCTGGCGTGGATCACGCGTTTTTCCGGCTCGGGCAGAGCGAAGAACCGTGCCGCCTGCCGGAACGCGCCCGCCACCGTCTCCCGCTCCACGCCATGATTTCTTATGTAGAAGAAGCCGACTCCGCGGCAGGCGTCGCGCACCGCATCGCCCACCTGGCGGCGGGCCTCTGCGTCTCCCGAGGCCATCGGCCCCATATCGATCTGCGGGACTTCCTCGAACGCCACGACATGCGCCCGCTCCCGCTCTACCCGATTCATGGCTCCTCCCCTCAAGCACGGGGCCACGGATTTGCCTATTCCAGAATGAAATCGCGGATGGTGCTAAGCGCCGCGGCCTGGTCGTCGCGCTCGACGCCGTGGCCGCAGCCGGCGAAGCGTTCGAAACGCACCAGACCGGAGGGCAGCGCCGCGACCAGATCCTCCGCTTGCTCCACCGGAGTCACCGGATCGATCTCGCCCGCCATGACCAGCGTGGGGCAGCGGATCCGCGAGAGCGCGGGCAGGAAGTCGAAGCGGCGGCCTTCGCCATGCACACCGAAGAAATGACCGAGCACATCGGGGTTGATGACCGCGCGCGCCATGAAATCGGGGTTCTGGGGCGTCTGGTTGTAGAGCGGGAAGCAGGTCTCGAGATAGGGACCGAGGGTTTCGGCGACGGAGGCGTCGCGCCAAAAGTCTTCGGCGATCTTCCGCGCCTCGGGCCCGCCCATGCGCTCGAACATGGCAAAGACGCGGTCGAAGCGCATCTTTCCCGCCGTGCTGGAAAGGATGAGCTTCGCGGGGTGGTCGGGATGGCGCAGCGCGTAGGACTGTGCGACGAAGCCCCCGAAGGAAAGCCCGAGCACGACCGGCTTCTCGATCCCGAGCGCGCGGCAAAAGGAATGCACGTCGTCACCCCATTGGGCGAGGTTCCATTTATCGCGCGTGCCGGCGCCGCTGCGGCCGTTGCCGCGGTGGTCGTAGTAGACGAGCTGCATGTGCTCGGCGAGCGGCCCGTGCCCCACCTTGAGGTGCGAATGGTCGAAACCCGGCCCGCCATGCAGCAGGAGCAGCGTCGGGCGCTCGCGCATGTCGGGACCATCGCCGACAAGCTTGGCCCCGTCGGTGTCGAAAAAGAGCACGACGTCGCCGATGTCGACATACATGGCTTATCTCCTCGCTCGCGGACGCGCGCGATTCATTGCGCCTGGCGACGGATAGTATCAGACCTGTCCTGCGGGCGGAGTGCGCGCCCGCCTGCGCGCTTCCGCCGCCTCCAGCGCCGCCGCCACGATCCCGGAATAGCCGGTACAGCGGCAGAGATGGCCGCTCAGCAGCGCACGAACCGCGTCTTCGTCGGGCTCGGGATCGCCTTCCAGCCAGGCGCTGAGCGACATCAGGATTCCGGCCGTGCAAAAGCCGCACTGCAGGGCGTGATGACGGCGGAACGCGGCCTGGAGGTCGTTCAGTGCCTCCCCCGCCGCCGCGAGCCCTTCCACCGTCTCCACGCTCCGCCCATCCGCCTGCACCGCGAGGGCGAGGCAGGCGCGCACCGGCTTGCCGTCGAGGCGCACCGTACAGGCCCCGCAGACCCCGTGCTCGCAGCCCACATGGGCGCCGGTCGCACCGAGCTCGTGGCGCAGGAAGTCGCTGAGCAGCAATCGGGGCTCGGCCCAGCCGCGCACGGGCCGCCCGTTGAGCGTGAGGGCGACGGGGTGGCGCGCAGCCGCCTTCAGCGCCGGCATGACGCCGCCTCCAGAACGGTCTTCCGCCCGAGAGTGCGCACGAGCTCGCGCCGGTAGCGCGCGCTCGCGAGCTGATCGTCGCGGGCGTCGAGGGACCATGCGAGATCGTTGAGCGCATCGTCGAGCGCAGTCCCTGAGAGCATCGGCCACTCGCGCACTTCCGGCGCCTCGGCGACACCGCCGATCCCGATGCGGACGGAGTTCGCCTTCACCACCGCCGCGACGGCCGCGATGGCGAAATCGCCGTGCCGCAGCGCAAACTCGCGGAAGGCGTAGCCGGCGCCATCTTCGGCGGCGGGAAAGCGCGCGGCGCAGACCATCTCGTCCGCACGGCATGCGGTGGTGAGCGTGCCGGTCTGGAAGGGCGCGGCCGATAACCGTCTTTCGCCGCCGGCGCGGGAGCGCAGCACCACCTCGCCGTCCAATGTCGCGAGGCACAGCGCAAGTTCTGCGCTGGGATCGGCGAGTGCGAGGGAGCCGCACACCGTGCCGCGGCTCCGGGTCTGGGCGTGTCCCACCAGCGGCAACGCCTGACCGAGCAGGGGGAGAGCATCCGCGAGCGCGGGCCATGCCTCGAGCCCGGCCTGCGTCACGGCAGCGCCCACCTCCACGACACCCGCCGCCCGGCTGATTTCCGCGCGACTCTCGAGACGCGAGATATCGATCAGGATGGCGGGCTCGGCGAGGCGCATGTTGAGCATGGGGATGAGCGTCTGGCCGCCGGCGAGAAGCAGCGCATCGTCACCGCCCTCGGCCAGCGCCTCGAGCGCTTCGTCCTCGTCCCGCGCGAGCAGGTAGTCGAAGGGCGGCGGCTTCACGGCTTGCGGCTCAGCAGGCTGCGCCAAGGCGAAGGCGCGGCGGCCTCCGCCTCGCGAGCGATCGGGTTCGGTCTGGGCGCCGCATCGCCGGACGGAGGTCGCTCCGCACCGCCCGCGAGCGCACTCACCCTCGGAGCGGTGAGCGGCAGATCGACGCTCTCCAGATCGAGGGCGTCCGCCACCGCATTCGCGATGCAGACGGGCGTCGTCATGCAGTTGCCCTCGCCCACCCCCTTGGCGCCGAGCGGCGTTCCCGGACTCGGCGCGTCCCGGTGCAGGATCACGGGCTCGGGCACTTCGCAGGCAGTGGGCACGGGATAGTCCGCGAAAGTGCCGGAGAGAAACACGCCGTCCTCCCCATAGGCGAACTCCTCGAAGAGCGCAGCCCCCACCGCATGGGCGAAGGCGCCGCGGATCTGGCCGTCCACCAGCGCCGGGTTCAGACGCGTCCCGCAGTCGTGGGCGGTGACATAGCGGTCGATATGGACCGCCCCGGTCGCACGATCCACTTCGACACCGCAGAAATCGTAGAGGAAGCCATAGGCCGCGGAACTGTTGATCCGCTCGTCCTCGTCGGTGGGCGCGAGCGAAGGCGGCGTCCAGGCCGCGGTCTCGCGCAGGCAGGAACCTCTCTCCGCCATGTCGTCCGGCAGGCTCGAAGGCGACCAGTGGGCCAGAGCCGCCACGCGGCGGAAGGGAAGCGCGTTCTCCGGGTTGCCCGTAGCGAAGATTTTGCCGTCCTGGAAGCGGATGGTCTCGGGCGGCGCGTTCAGTTGGGCGCTCGCGATGCGGGCAAGGCGGTCGCGCAACCGCGACGCCGCCAGATGGGCCGCACCCGCCACGGCGCCGGAGAAGCGGCTGGAATAGTTGCCGGCGGCGATGGACCAGGGGTCTTTCTGCGTATCGTGCTCCAGGTTGATGGTGATGTCCGCCGGGGACAGTCCGAAGGCCGCTGCCGCCACCTGAGCGAGGGCGGTGCCGTGCCCCTGGCCCTGCGGCAGCGAATCCGCGGTGACGGTCACCCCGCCCAGCGGATCCAGCGCCACGGTCGCGTGGGCCACTGCACCGTCCTTGGGTCCTCCTGCGCGGCGGGCGGCGGGCTCCAGAGCCGTGGCGATATAGCCCATGTTGGAGATACTGGGCTCCAGCGCCGCCGCATGGCCGATCCCGTAAGCCCGCCCCTCCGCGCGCGCCGCCGCCCGCTTCTCTTTGAGCGAGGCGAGGTTTCCTTTCTCCACCGCCATCGCGACGGTCGCGGGAAAATCGCCCGAATCCACCCGCGCACCGGCGGCGGCGCGGTAGGGGATCGCCTCCGGCGGCACCAGGTTGCGCTGGATCACGGTCAGCGGGTCGAGGCCGAGCGTGCCCGCCACCCGCTGCATCAGGCGCTCGAGCGCATAATAGAGCTGGGGTCCGCCGAAGCCGCGGTTGAGCCCGGTGGGCGTCTTGTTGGTGAGGACGACCCGGTTGACTGCCGCGAGATGGGGGATGCGGTAGGGGCCCGTGAGGTTGCCGTGGTTGCGATAGAGCGTGGCAGGCTCCGGCGCCCGCAGATAGGCCCCGCAGTCTTCGGTCTGCTCCAGGCGAAGCGCGGTTATGCGCCCGTCGGCCTCAACCGCCGCCTCGATGCGCGTGATGCGGTTGGTCGCCGAGCTGGCCGCGAGCAGATGTTCCAGCCGATCCTCGATCCACTTGACCGGCCGTCCGGTCTTCCGCGAGGCCAGCGCCATGGCGACGATCATGGGAAAGATCGCCTGCTTGACGCCGAAGCTCCCGCCGGAATCGGGCGCGGATCGGAGCCGCAGCGCCCGCGCCGGCACCCCGAGCGCCCGCGCCATCACCGGATGGAGCGAAAACGGCCCCTGGAAGTTGGAAAGGACGTCGTAGCTTGCATCCGCCGCCCGCCAGGCCGCCACGAGCCCCAGGCACTCGATGGGCGTGCATCCATTGCGCGGGTAGCGGACTTCAGTCTCGACGCGGTGATGCGCTCGGCGGAAGGCTTCCTCCGGGTCGCCGTAACGGAAGTGGCGTTCGCTCACCAGGTTGGCGCCCACCGCCTCGTGCAGTACCGGCGCATCGGGCGCGAGCGCGGCCTCCGGATCCACCACGGCCGGCAGCGGCTCGTAGCGCACGTCGATCGCTGCAAGCGCATCCTCCGCCCGGTAGCGGTCCTCCGCCACCACGACCGCGACCGGCTCGCCCGCATGGCGCACCCGGTCCACGGCGATGCACCAATGCTCCATGGGCTGGCGCACCACCGCCGTGAACGGCGCCGACCACGCACGTGCGTCCTCCCCCGTCACGACGCCATGGACGCCTTCCATTGCCGACGCCGCGCGCGCATCCACGGAAAGGATGCGCGCGCGGGCGTGTGGCGAGCGGAGCACGGCGGCGTGGCCCGTGCCCGGCGCGACCGGCATGTCGTCGATATAGCGACCCCGGCCGGTGAGCAGCGCGGCGTCTTCGATCCGCTCGATCGCCTGCCCTATGGGACCCGTCCCCACCGGGCCGTTCCCGCTCAACGGGGTGGCGCCTCCTGCGCGCCGCGGGCTATCAGCTCGTTGGAAGGCAGCGTCTCGTCGGCCACCTTCTGCGCCGCCTCCACACCCGCAACGGGCAGTCCCGCCCCATCCAGCAGGCCGATCTGCACCAGCACGGAGGCCTGATCCCAATAGATATGTTCGTGATAGAGCTTGTCTCCCCGGAAGTTCACGATGGCCACCAGCGGCACCGAAACCTTCCGCCCGGTGGGCGGAACGCCGGGGAGCATCCAGTCGATCTGCTCGTCATGGGTGAAGCTGAAGAGCATCTCGTCCACCACCCGGTCGGCGCCCACGGTGCGGGAGATCGGGGTGAGCGTGGTGTCCTTCGGCATTTTCGGGATGAAATGGCGCGCATAGAACCTGGCCAGGGCCTCCGCCCCGGTACCGCCCGTCATGGTGGGCACGTGGTTGACATAGGGCTCGGGAACCATGGTCTTCATGGTGGCCGCCGTGTCCCTGGTCCTGAACTCGCAGTCGAGATGATCCTCCCACAGGGCCTCCAGGTCGTAGTCGGGCCCCATGGCGCTGCGGAGCGCCGCGACGGTGCGCGAATGGGCCATCATGGCGGACGGGCGGTGGTAGGCGTCGGCGCGATCCCGGTTGTAGAAGGCGTGGTCCACCCCCGGATAGACGTGGACCTCGACATCCTTGCGCCCGCCAAGCCTTTCCTCGATGGCCGTCACCGCCTCCGGCGGCACGAAGCCGTCCGCGCCCGCGAAATGCAGCAGCAGCGGGCATGAGAGGCCGTCGGCCTCGTCCAGCGTCTCCTCGATGCCGACGCCATAGAACGACACCGCGACATCCACCCGATGGCGCACCGCCGTGAGCCAGGCGAGCTTGCCGCCGAGGCAGAAACCCATGGCGCCGGCTTTGCCGGTGCATTCCGGCAGCGCCCGAAGCGCCGCCAGCGCATCGCCGATATCCTCCAGCGCCCGGTCCACGTCGAAGCGTTTGTAGAGGGCGAAGGCGCGCTCCATGTCCGCCGCGCCATAGCCCAGATCCACGCCGGGCTCGAGCCGCCAGAAGAGATCCGGGACCAGGCAGACATAGCCCTCCTCGGCGAAGAGATCCGCCACCGCCCGCAGGCTCCGGTTGACACCGAAAATCTCTTGCTCGATCAGGAGGCCGGGGCCCCGGCCCGCCGCCGGCGTGGCGAGATAGGCGTTGAAGCGCCCGCCATCCCGCGCTTCGATTTCGATGGTCCGTCCAGTCATGAACCTCTCCGCTCTCTCGCGGCCGGTGCCGCTTGTCAGGCGCGGCCGCCGCCGGAAATGGCGATCGCCTGCCCGTTCACCGATTCCGAGCCCGGCAGGCAGAGCCAGGCGGCGCAGGCCGCGACCTCCTCCGGCAGAATGAACTTGCCGCGCGGATTGTTGGCAAGGAGCGACGCCCGCACCTCCGCATCGCCGAGGCCCGTGCGCGCCTTGATCCTGGCGACGGCCGTATCCACCATGTCCGTTTCCACATAGCCGGGGCAGACGGCGTTTGCCGTGATGCCCTTGGCGGCGACCTCCAGCGCAAGCGCCTTGGTCAGGCCGACCACGGCGTGCTTGGAGGCGACATAGCCCGCGAGATAGGGGGATGCGTCGATGCCGGCGAGGCTCGCGACGGTCACCACGCGGCCCCATCCGGCGTCCAGCATCCCCGGCAGCGCGGCCTGGATGGCGTGGAAGGCGCCGTATAAGTTGACCGCCATCATGGCCTCCACATCGGCCGTTGCCAGCCGGTCCAGCGGCGCCGTTGCGACGGCGCCCGCATTGGGGACCAGGATCAGGACGGGCCCGGCGCGTTCCGCCGCTTCGGCGAACACGCGGCGGACGGCCGCCCGGTCCGTGACGTCGAGGCGCACGGCCGTTGCGCCCGCGATCGCAGCGGCCGTCGCCGCAAGCGCCGCCTCGTCGCGGCCGGCGACGGTGAGCGTCGCGCCCTCGGCGGCGAGGCGTGCCGCGATCGCCGCCCCGATGCCCTTGCCGCCGCCGGTGACAAGGGCATGGATGCCTTGAAGCGCGCCGGCCATATCCGCCACCCGTCCTGCGACCGCCTCAGGCCGGCGCGCCCACCGCGTGCCGCAGCCTCGGCATGACCTCTTCGGCCATCAGCCGCATGGAGTCCAGAAGCCGCGCCTTGTGCGCCTCGTTTCTGCAATCGGTGGCGGTCATCAGAACGGTGCCGAACGGCCCCACCTCCTGCCGCAGCGCCAGCAGTTGCTCCGCCACGCTTTCCGGGCTTCCGGCGACGATGAAACGCTCGCACGCATAGTCCGGCGTTACCGCGTCGTCCGCCATATCGGGGCCGTCCTTCATGATGGCGTGGAAGGCCGCGCGTTTTATGAGTTCCACGAGATAGCCGTAATAGTGGGCGAACGGACCGTCCGGCTCGCGCACATAATCCCGGGCCTCCGCGTCGTTCGGCGCGACGAAGATGGAGCGGGCGACGCGCCAGTCTTCGGACATCGGCGCCCGGCCGGCATCCGCACAACCCGCCGTGAAACCCTCCCAGTGGGAGCGGACGGTGGGAACCGGCACGAAGTTCGCCGAGATCACGCCCCAGCCGCGCCTGCCGGCGGCGTAGGTGCTGCCGGAATTGGGGCTCATGGCGGACGCCACCAGCGGCGGATGGGGTTTCTGGTACGGCTTGATCATGGCGCCCACCCCGAGCTCCGGCAGGTGATAGTCCTCGAGGCGGGCGGTCCAGTACTTGCCCTCGATACGGTAGGGCGGCTCGCCCTCCCAGAGCTTGAGGACGGTCTCGATGGATTCGCTCGCCATCTCGCGGCGAATGCCGGGGTCGGTAACGCCGAACATCTCGAAGTCGCTTACCAGACCACCGGGGCTCACGCCGAGGATGAGCCTGCCGTCGCTCAGATGGTCGAGAAGCGCGGCATGTGCCGCCGTCTGCACGGGATGGCGCTGGGGCAGATTCACCACGCCGGTGCCGAGCTTCATATGGGTGGAACGGGCGATCAGGTTCGCGAGGAACATGAACGGACAGGTCACCGGTTCGCTCAATGTGGTGTAGTGCTCGCCGACCCAGAACTCGTCGAAGCCGAGAGCGTCACAGGCTACCGCGATCTCCACATCCTCCTTGAGGACCGTGTGCGTGTCCCGCCGATGGTCGTTGACGGGCATCATGAACATGCCGAGCTTCATGCCGGTTCCTTCTCTCTCTGCTGCTTTTCCCACCGGACCGCCTTGATCGCGGGGCGGGCTGTCACGTCTGGCCGATGTCGCCGCCCGCCTCCTTCCAGGCGGCGAGGCCGCCGATCATGTGGCAGACATTCTCGAGGCCGTGCTCGCGGGAGGCATCGACCGCCATGGCCGAGCGTTCGCCGAACGCACAGTAATAGATCAACCTGTGACCCGGGCGCTCGGCAAGGGCACGCAGCAGTCCGCCGGGGCCGAGAGTCTCCGCGAGCATGCCGTAGGGCGCGTGAAGAGAGCCGGGGATCGTCCCTTCGCGCGCCCGCTCGCCCCCTTCCCGAAGGTCCACGAGGATCCATTCGGACGTCCGGCATTCCTGCATGATGCGCGCCGGCGTGAGCGCGCAACCGGGATGGGTCTCGTCCCTCTGGTCACGGCCCACGCGCAGGTTCGCCGGAACCGCCACATCCATCATCTTGGGGTTGGCGAGGTTCAGACCGTTCATGATCGCGGCATATTCCGCGGCCGACGAGACCTGGAGCCTCGGGTTGCAGCGTTTCTCCTCTCCGATGGTGGAGACGGTGTCCCCCTTGTAGTCGTGGCCCGGATAGACCAGCGTCTCGTCGGCAAGGGTGAGCAGCTTGTTGAACAGAGAATCATACTGCACCATCGGGTCGCCGTTCTGAAAGTCCGTGCGGCCCGTGCCGCGGATCAGCAGCGTATCGCCGGTGAACACCCTGTCCTCCATGAGGAAACTGTAGGAATCGCTCGTGTGGCCCGGCGTGTGGAGCACCGTGAGCGCGAGCCCGTCGATTTCGATGACGTCCCCGTCGCTCACGCGCATGGAGACGACGTCCACCGGCGCCTCCCGTCCCATGACGGTAACGCATTTCGTGCGGTCGCGGAGTGCGGCCATGCCGCTGACATGGTCCGCATGGACGTGGGTATCCAGCACCTTGGCGAGGGTGAGGTCCAACTCTTCCAGCAGCAAAAGGTAGCGGTCCACGCGCTCGCGCACCGGATCGATGATGAGCGCCTCGCCCCCCGGTCGATTCGCCAGCAGATAGGTGTAGCTGCCGGATTCCAGATCATAGAACTGACGGAAGATCATGGCTCGCCTCCGCAGCATCTCTCCTACTTGTTGGGGGCGGCGATCCGGTCGCAGAGGCCGACCATCTGCCAGTCGCCGTCCAGCATATGCTTGGTCTGCGCGAAATGCCGCTCCGTCCACGGGGTCTTCATGTGGGCCTTGAAGTCGTCCTCCGTATCGTAAACCTCATAGAACAGGAAGCGTCGCGGCTCGTCCCGGTCGGCCGAGACCTCGAAGCTTATGCAGCCACGCTCGCGCGTCACCGTGTTGCGAGCGTGCCGCTTGATGCGTTGCGCGAACTCCGCGCGGTGTTTCTCCTTCACCCTGAGGGTGGCACAAACGGTGAACGGCATGCCTTTCTCCTTGCGTGCGTCTTTCGGGCGTTGTCCTGGCGACTGCTCAGGCGGCGGCCTTTATCAGGTCCGAGGCCTTTTCGCCGATCATTATGCAGTTCGCGTTGAGATTGGCGCTGACGATGGCCGGCATAATGGAGGCGTCGGCGACATAAAGACCTTCCAGCCCACGGACCTTGAGATTGGGGTCCACCACCGCCCGTTCGTCGAGCCCCATTTTGCAGCTGCCCGCGGGATGGTAGACGCCGGTGGCGCTCTGCCGGACATAGTCCCGCCACTCGTCGTCGGTCTGCACCATTTCGCCCGGCAGATATTCGCCCGTGACGAAGCGGGCAAGCGGCGGGGCGGCAAAAACGTTGCGGAAGAAACGCGCGCCCTCCCGCAGCGTCTCGAGATCATGCTCGTCTCCAAAGAGGTTGGGCTGGATCGCCGGCTGGTCCAGCGGATCGGCGGATTTGAGGCGGACGGTCCCCCGGGATCGCGGTTTGTGCAGATTGGTGAGGCCGGTAACGGCGGGCCTCTTGAACATGACGGGGCCCGATTCCGCGAGCGCGTAGCCGCCGGGCGTGAAGAGATACTGCACCTGAGTACCGGCGCCGGCGCCTGCGAGAATACGCCGGTAGCCGCAGACCTGGGCCACCGGGCTCGCGGCGGGGCCGGAGCGCGTCAGCAGCCAGCGCACGCCATGGAGCAGCATCCCCGTCCGCCCCGCCTGCATGTTGTAGGTGGTGCGGTTCACCCAGGCGATCTGCGCGATCCCGGCATGGTCCTGCAAGTTCTCGCCGACGCCCGGCAGGTCGTGCAGAGGCGTGATGCCGTGCTCGCGTAGATGAGAGGCGGGGCCGACGCCGGAGAGCATCAGAAGCTGGGGGGAGGCGATGGCGCCGGCGCACAGAACCACCGCGCGCCCGGCCTCGGCACGTGCCGTGCCCGCGCCCCGGACATAGTCCACGGCGGTTGCGCGCCCGCCCTCGACGACGATACGCCGCACGCGGGCGCGGGTGAGGACGGAGAGGTTCGCCCGCCGCCGCGCCGGCCACAGATAGGCGCGCGCCGCGCTGTGCCGGGCGCCTCGTTTCTGGCTTGCCTGCACGAAGCCCACGCCTTCCTGCGGGGGCAGGTTGATATCGGTACGCCGCCGGAGGCCCGCATGGACGCAGGCCTCGAGGAAAGCCTCCGAAAGCGGATGGAGCGTTCGGATGTGGGAGACCGAGAGCGGCCCGCCGGCACCCCGATATTCATCCGGACCGCCCTCGAAATCTTCGGAACGGCGGAAATAGGGCAGGACGTCCGCGAAGCCCCAGCCGCTGCAACCCGCCGCGGCCCAGCCGTCATAATCTTCCGGGCTGCCGCGGACGTAGGACATGGCATTGATGGAGCTGGTTCCGCCCAGCACCCGGCCGCGCGGCATGAAATCCTTTCGCCCGCCGCGGGTGGGATCGGGCTCCGCGCGATAGCACCAGTCATAGCGCGGGTTCGCGATCGCGAAGAGCATGCTCGCCGCCGGTATCTGGATCGCGGGCCGGCGGTCGGAGCCGCCGGCCTCCAGAAGCAGTACCCGGCGCCTTCCATCCTCCGAGAGCCGCGCGGCGACGACGCACCCCGTCGAGCCCGCGCCGATCACCACGTAATCGACCTTCATAGCCTCCCCGTCGCGCCGCTCTCGCCCGACTCCGACGCACCCCGCCGCCCGAGTCAACCGCGCGGCACAAGCGGGGATTCAGTGATTCGGAAAGGTGGACCCGCCTCGACGGAATGGTCCCGCGAACACTTCGCGCGGCTAGCGCCGCCCCGCATCCGCTTCCCACGCCGCCACGCCACCCGCCACCACGCGGAAGAGCGGATGCGGCGCAGGCTCGGCCACCGCCGCGTTCTGCGCCGCCCGCTCCCTGTCCCGCTCGGCGAGCTTGGCACCCAGATGGGCCCATTCGTGGAGAAGCTGCCCGCGGGCAACCGTCATGGAGGCAGGGGCGGGCTCCGGCCCCGGCGCGATCCGGCTCCCGTCGAAGCGGTAGTTTCGTTCCTCGGCCTCCGCAAGCACGCCGCGGAGATAGGCCGCAATGGCGCCTGCGGGCTCGGGCTGCTCTCGAAACCGCGCGAGCTGCGGGTGATGGCGGTACCCCTTGGTCCGCCCGCGCAGCACCGCCTGCGCCAGCAGCGCCTCCCGCCACAAG
Organism: Alphaproteobacteria bacterium; assembly: GCA_965220825.1. GTDB lineage: Bacteria > Pseudomonadota > Alphaproteobacteria > UBA828 > UBA828. The sequence goes on along the minus strand of OZ244839.1, from coordinate 3,214,838 downwards.
GCCACCAACCCCTTTGCGTCGAGATAGCGGGGATGCAGGCTCCAGATGCGCATCTATGCCCACCGCGGGGCCGCGCTGCCGCGAAGCCCAGCCCCGTCGAGCGCCGCTGCGAGGAAGCCTGCCGCCGGGTTGCCGCTCGCGTGCTTCATGCGCCTCATCCCTCTGACCGCCGCGCCGATGGGAAAGCCTTCGCGCAGAGACTACACTGGCGCCGCGCGGCGCGATGGGAAAATTACAGGATGCAGACCCGATTCACCGAAAGCCAGCTTTCCCGGCCTCTGCTCGCCCAGGCGAACGATGTGCTGCGAACCTGCGTCCATTGCGGGCTCTGTCTTTCCGCCTGCCCGACCTACGCGGTGCTCGGCGACGAGCGGGACAGCCCGCGCGGACGCATCTACCTCATCAAGGACATGCTGGAGGCGGACGACCCGGCGGATGACACCGTCACACGCCATATCGACCGCTGCCTCTCCTGCCTCTCCTGCATGACCACCTGCCCTGCCGGCGTGGACTACATGCATCTGGTGGACCACGCCCGCGAGCATATCGAGGCGACTTACCGCCGCCCGCTCCTCGAGCGCGCACTGCGTGCGCTCCTGAGCCGTGTCCTGCCGCGCCCCGGCCTGGTGCGGCTCGCCCTGCTGGCGGCCCGGGCGCCGGCGCTCGCCGCACCGCTCTTCGGCGGAAGGCTGGGCGCACTGCTGCGGCTCGCGTGCCGGCCGGGCCACGGTCCGAGCTGGGTGGAACGGCCCCAGACCATCCCCGCAGCCGCACCGCGCCGCGCCCGTGTCGCCCTGCTCACCGGCTGCGTCCAGTGCGCACTCGCGCCCGAGATCAACGAGGCCACCGTGCGCCTGCTCGTGCGCCACGGTTGCGAGGTGGTCATCCCCCGGGGCGCGGGCTGCTGCGGCGCCCTCCCCCACCATCTGGGTAAGGGTGCGGAGGGGCGCGCCTGGGCGAGACGCGCCGTGACGACATTCGCCCGGGAGATCGACGCCGGAGGGCTCGACGCCGTCGTCGCCAACGCCTCCGGCTGCGGCACCATGCTCAAGGATTACGGCCATCTGCTGAAGGACGATCCGCCATTCGCCGAGGACGCCGCCCGTGTCGCCGCCCTCGCGCGCGACGTGAGCGAGGTGCTGAGCAGCCTGGGCCTGGCGGAGGCTGCCCCGAGGCCCGCCTTCGCCCCGCCGCCGGTCGCCTACCATTCCGCGTGTTCCCTGCAACACGGCCAGCGGATCGACACGCTGCCCGCCGCGCTGCTCACGGCCGCCGGGTTCGAGGTGCGCAAGGTGCCGGACGGGCATTTCTGCTGCGGCTCCGCAGGCACCTACAACCTGCTCCAGCCGGAAATCGCGCAAGAGCTGGGTCGGCGCAAGGCGGCGGCGGTAGAAAGCACCGGCGCGGCGGCGGTCGCCGCAGGCAATATCGGCTGCATGGCGCAGATCGCGAACCACAGCACCCTGCCGGTGGTCCATACGGTGGAACTGCTGGACTGGGCGACCGGCGGCCCCCGCCCGACCGCCCTGCCGGAGGACAACGACTCCGCAGCCTGAGCGCCCCGCGCCCGAAGCACCGGCCCCTGCAGCCGGCCCAAACCCGCCATGGCTTGGCTACGTTCTGAAACCGGACAGACCACCTGCTATCCGATCGGCCGCCGGCGGCGGTGTGCGCGTTCAGACAGGCATGAGGCGCGGCTCTTGAAACGAGGTTGGGGGTCTCCGAAGCGGTTGGTGGACACATCAACCGCAAGGAAGCCCCCACAATAGGTTTGGTGCGCGGGTCTCCAGGCCCGCATTTTTCTTCTTCTCGAAAAACAAAAACATGCGGGCCTGGAGACCCGCGCACCAAAAAGGGGCAGCTCGTTGGGGCGCCGCGCGACCGCCCATAACGCCGGCTCGCCGGACTTGCACGGCCCCACCGGGGCCACGTTTCCAGCTCACGCCTCGACAAGCGCCAGGCCGACATGCCCTTTCCCCGTCCAGGCCATCCGGGTCGACGGCAGCGCCGACGCGTTCAATACCATCAGACCCGACCAAGCCCTTGGCGGACAAACCCCGGCCGAATGTCTTGCCAACTAGACGGCCGAAGAAACCGCAGCGTCTCAAACGTGCTGAACCTGGACAGGCGGTCGCACCTCGGCTCCGCTCGCGCTAAAATGCTCCGATGCTTCCGGGTCGGGCGCAATTGCGCCGCAGATTGTGCCGGCGGCCGGATCGTTCTCGGTCCTGCAAGCAGCACGGAACCGGCGGCGGACTCTTCTTGGTTGCGACCTGAACGGCTAGGCCCATGGCTCGCTTGCGGGATGCGAAGCCCAAGAACACATCCGGCTCCTACGCCCGACTGTTTGGCAACGACGCGCTAGGCGAACTGGCCAGCAAAATCCAGTCCGCCGTGATCTCATCGGGGTCGGAACTTGAGACGATAATCGCGGACGCGGTCCCCAACATCCCCGACCTGGATGCCTTTCTGGAACAGGAGATCATGCCGGAGGGCGTGCGGCTTGTCGGCAAGCGCCAGATAAAGCAGAGCCAAACCCTGGACTTCGCGGGATCCGAACCCGACTTCATGGTGTTCAAACGCCGTGACGGCAAGCAAACCTGTCACATCATCGAACTAAAGGACGGCCATGTGTTCGATACCAAGAAGGCCAGTGCGGAGCGACAGGCCATGCACGGGTTCATCGAGCGGAACGCTCAGTACATCCAGTATCGGTTCCAAGCGCACTTCTGCGCCTTCAATCAGCGTGACAGGCAGGCGATATGGGAGGGCTTCAAGAAGCGCATTTCCCTGGACGAGGCGATGACTGGGCCGGAGTTCTGCGAGCTGCTGGAGGTCGACTACGACGCGATCGTGCGGTTGCGGCAGGCCGACGGCCCCGACAACATGGAGTTCCTGCTATCCGAACTCGTCAAGATCGAGCCGATCCGTCGACGCTTGTTGGAACTCCTTGGCCAGAACCGAATATAGTCCCCAAACAGAACGCCGCCGCGGGCGGGCATGCGGAAATCCATGAAACACCCGTCGGTTCCAGCGTCGTGAGTCGGTTGTCGAGGCGTGCTCGATCTGGGACGTAGCCTGGTCTGGGCCGCCGAGCGGGCGCAGGACGCGACCGCTCTGGTGGACGGGGACCGGCGCTTCGGCTACGCGGCCTGGCTGGAGACGGTCCTCCGCGTCGCGGGCGGCCTCGATACCCTCGGGCTCGGCAAAGGAGACCGACTCGCGGTGCTTCCCCAGAACCGCTGGGAGAACGCCGCGCTGCACTGGGCCTCGCAGCTGCTCGGGCTCGTCGTCACGCCGCTCAACTGGCGCATGGGCGCAGAGGAGCTTGACTTCCTGCTCGCCGATTCCGGCGCGCGCGCCATCGCCTATGAAGGGGCCTCCGAAGCGGCGGTCGCGGGCGCGGCGCGGGCGGCCAAGCTGCCGCGGATCGCCGTCGGCGGGGCGGCGGGCGGGACACTCGCCTTCGACGCGCTGCTCGATGCGCAGCCCATGCCGCCGGAGCCGCGCGCAAGCGCCGACGACCTGTCGCTCATCCTCTACACCTCCGGCACCACGGGCCGGCCCAAGGGCGTGCCCCGGAGCCATGGGGCGGAACGCGCGGCGGCGCTCGCCCATATCGCGCAGAATTGCTACCGCATCGGCGAGCGCACACTTGGCGTGATGCCGCTCTACCACACCATGGGCGTGCGCGCGCTGCTTTCCATGACGCTTGCCGGCGGCACCTTCGTCTGCCAGCCGCGTTTCGATGCGGCGCAGGCGCTGCACCTGATCGAGGCGGAACGCATCACCGCCCTCTATCTCGTGCCCACCCTCTATCACGACCTTCTGGCGAGCCCGGCCTTCGCGGCGGCCGACATCTCTTCCGTGCGCAAGCTGGGCTTTGCGGGCGCTCCGATGACGGACCGGCTGCTCGCGCGATGCGACGAGGCCTTCCATCCCGAACTCTTCGTCAACCATTACGGCTCGTCGGAGGTCTATACCTTTACCATCGACCAGAACGCGCCGGCGAAGCCCGGTTCCGCCGGAAGGGCGGGGCTCAACCAGCGCATCCGCGTGGTCGCGGCGGGCGCCGGCGATCCGGAGGCAGAGATCCCGCCGGGCGAGCCGGGCGAGGTGATCGCAAGCCTCGCGGGCGACGAGGCCTTCCAGGGCTACTGGCGGCGGCCGGAGGCGGACGCCCGCGCGCTGCGGGACGGCTGGTACTTCACCGGCGACATCGGCTACCGCGACGCGGACGGCGATCTCTTTGTCACCGGACGCGTGGACGACATGATCGTCACCGGTGGCGAGAACGTGATGCCGGTGGAGGTGGAGAGCGTGCTCTCACTTCATCCCGCCGTCGCCGAGGTTGCCGTGGCGGGCCTCCCCGACGAACGCTGGGGCCGCCGGGTCGCCGCCTTCATCAAGCGCGCGGCGCCGGTGGAGGCGGACTCGCTCGACGCCCATTGCCGCTCGTCCGCACTGGCCCGCTTCAAGCGCCCGCGGACTTACGTCTTCGTCCGCGCGATCCCGAAATCGCCGGTGGGCAAGGTGCTGCGCCGGATGCTGGTGGCGGGCGAGTACGAACCCGACACCTCCCCTGCGACTCCCGACACAAGCGAGGACCCATGAGCGGCAAGGCCCCCTACGACGATCTCGACGGCTTCCGCGTCGTGCTGGATTACGCAAGCGAGCGGGGCGACATCGTGCTGGACCGCCCACCGCTCAACGTGGTGACGATGGACCAGCGCGACCAGCTTGCGCAGGCCTTCGAGGCGCTGGACGAGGACGACGGCGTGCGCGTCATCGTGCTGCGGGCGGAAGGCGCCCATTTCTCAAGCGGTGGGGACATCCCAGGCTTCATGACGCGCTCGCCCGAACATCTCTCCGAACTGGCGCGGAACATCGCGGCGCCGGAGCGCTGCCGCAAACCGACCATCGCCGCGATCCACGGCTATTGCTTCGGCGTCGCCTTCGAGCTTTCGCTCGCCTGCGACTTCCGCATCGTGGCGGACTCCGCCCTGCTCGGCCTGCCGGAGCAGCGGATCGGCATGATTCCGGGTTCCGGCGGCTCCGCGCGGCTCGGCAAGATGATCGGCATCGCGCGCACCAAGGACCTGGTGATGCGCGCCCGGCGCCTTCCCGGCAAGGAAGCCCATGGCTGGGGCATTGCCGTGGACTGCGTTCCCGAGGACCGCCTGGCCCCGGCCACCGCCGCCCTGGTGGACGAACTCCGCGTCTTCTCGCCGCTCGCACAGCGCACGGCCAAGCGCCTCCTCAATGCCGCCGAGGACGTTCCGCTCACCGCCGCCATCGAGCGCGAAGGGGAGGCATATGGCAGGCTCCGCTCCTCCGCCGACTTCGCCGAGGGCGTCGCCGCCTTCACCGAAAAGCGCAAGCCGGCCTTCCGCGGGAAGTGAACGCCCCGCCGCGCGAAGCCCGGGACCAGCATCAGAAAAGACGAAAGAACGAGCGGTTTTGTTGGCGGCCGAACCGGCATAGCATGGCGGGCGGGGGAAGCTTCCGAACAGGTTCGGCGAGGGAAAGGTGACAGGAAGGGAGCTCCCGCGGTTTCATCTGGACCCTGTGGGTGGGCTCGCAGGCGACATGTTCGCGGCGGCGCTACTGGACCTGCGGCCCGAGCTTGCCGACGGCCTACAGAAGACCGTCGCGGCGCTCGGACCCGGGATCGAGGTGGAAGCGGCGCCCCATGGCGATGGGGTCCTTACGGGCAAGCGCTTCCTCGTCCGGCCACCCGCCACGGCGGATGAGGCGCACGACCATGTCCGCTTCACGACGGTTCTGGAACGGCTCGAGGCGGCCCCGCTCCCGCCGGCGGTCCGTGCGCGAGCATGTGCGATCTTCGGCCTGCTGGCGGATGCGGAGAGCGCGGTGCACGGTACGGCACCGGAGGATGCCACCTTCCACGAAGTCGGCGCGTGGGATTCCATCGCGGACGTGGCCGCGGCCGCCTACCTGATCGAGGCCTTTGCGCCCGCGCGCTGGTCCGCGGGCTCCATCCCGCTGGGTGCGGGCCGGGTGAAGAGCCGTCACGGGCTGCTGCCGCTGCCGGCACCGGCGGCGGCACACCTCCTCCAGGGCTTCGCCACCCACGACGACGGGGTAGCGGGCGAGCGCGTGACTCCCACCGGTGCAGCGATCCTGCGCCATCTCTCGCCCGCGCAAACGCCCGCGCGGGAGCCGGAGCGGCTCGCGGGCTCCGGCATCGGCTTCGGCGAACGCCGCTTTCCGGGCTTCAGCAATGTGCTGCGGGTCCTGGCGTTCCAGCCTCCGGCCCGGCCGGCGGCGCAGGAGCGGATTGCCGTACTGCGTTTCGAAGTCGACGACCAGACGCCGGAAGATCTGGCGCTTGGTCTCGAGCGCATCCGCGCCCGCGCCGACGTGCTCGATGTGGTGCAATGGCCCGCTTTCGGCAAGAGTGGGCGCATGCTGGCCGAAGTCCAGGTTTTGGCAGAAGCGCACGCGCTCGACGAGGCGCTCGCCGCCGCGTTCGACGAGACCGCGACCCTCGGCGTCCGCTGGTCGGAGCTCTCGCGCTCGACGCTCCCACGGGAGATCATGCACCACGAAGACGGTGAAGGCGCTGTGCGGGTAAAACGCGCCGTGAGGCCTGCCGGCGAACGCACGGCCAAAGCGGAGCTTCGGGACCTGGCGGAGAGCGCGGGCCGCGCGGGCCGCGAGCGGCGCCGCCGGACGGCGGAGGCGGCGGCGCTCCGGGAGGGCGGAGATGGATGAGGCGCTTGCCGCCCGGAGACGGGCGCTCGAGGCGGTGCTCGGCGCTATCGGCCCCGGGGCGGTCGCCGTGAGCGGGGGTGTGGACAGCATGACCCTCGCCGTGCTCGCCGGCCGGCGGAGGGACGCCGGAACGGACATGTTTCACGCCGTCTCGCCCGCCGTGCCGCCCGAAGCCACGGCACGGGTGCGGGACTACGCCGCGCGGGAAGGCTGGTCGCTCACCGTTTTCGACGCCGGCGAGTTCGACGATCCGGCCTACCGTGCCAACCCGGCGAACCGCTGCTTCTACTGCAAGACGGATCTCTACGGTGCGATCGCGGCACGCAGCGGGGCGACGCTCCTTTCGGGTACCAATCTCGACGATCTCGGCGACTGGCGGCCGGGTCTCGACGCCGCCCGCCGGCACGGCGTGCGCCACCCCTTCGTGGAGGCCCGCATCGACAAACCCACCGTGCGGGCGCTGGCCGCGGGCCTCGGCCTGCACGATCTCGCGGCATTGCCCGCCGCCCCTTGCCTCGCGAGCCGCATCGAGACCGGACTCCGGGTAGAGGCGGACGACCTCGCCCTCGTGCACGCGGCCGAGAAGCATGTCGCCCGCAAGCTCCGGCCCGAGACCGTCCGCTGCCGGGTACGCAAGGCGGGTATCGTGGTCGAGCTGGACGGCCCCACGCTTGCGCGTCTCGGGCCGGCGCGGCAGGCCGAACTCGGCGCCACGGTGGCTGCCATGTTCGGCCGCACCGAGCCCGCCCGCTTCGCGCCCTACCGCACGGGCAGCGCCTTCCTGCGCCAGGGCGCATCGTGAGCCCGTCGGGCGACTTCACGCTCGATTTCGAGCGCCGCTCGCGTACGGGCCTCGAGGAGGCGGTCCTCTGCGCCGGCAAGACGGCGGAAACGCTCGGCGAGATCCTTGACCGGGCGGTGAGGGAGGAACGCACTCTGCTGCTCACCCGGCTCGAGCGCCGCAAGCTCGAAGCGCTGCCGCCGGCGCGCTCGGGGCGCATCGACTACGACCCGCTGTCCCGTACGGGCTTCTTCGGACCTGTGCCGGCGCCGGCGGGTACCGCGCGCATCGCCGTCGTTACCGCCGGAACATCCGACCTGCCGGCAAGCCGGGAAGCGGCGCGGACGCTCGCCTATGCCGGCGAGGCGTGCGCCGAATTCAACGATGTCGGCGTGGCGGGCCTCTGGCGGCTTCTGGAGCGGGTGGAAGAGCTTCGAACCTTTCCCGTGGTGATCGTCGCGGCGGGATTCGACGCCGCGCTGCCCTCGGTGGTGGGCGGGCTCGTCCCGGGCGCCGTGATCGCCGTGCCCACATCCACCGGCTACGGCATCGCGGAAGGGGGAATCACGGCACTGCGTGCGATCCTCGCCTCCTGCGCCCCGGGCGTCGTCGCCGTGAATATCGACAATGGCTACGGCGCCGCCTGCGCCGCGCTCCGCGTACTCGGAAACCGCTCCGCGTCAGCCGACTGAGCGGCGCAGAGGTCAGCCGGAGCGAAGCCGCGGGCGGGCCGCGAAGGCGCGCTCGGCATCCGGCTTTTCGTCGAAGAGTTCGGCGAGCTTTTCCGTCATGGTGCCGCCGAGTTGCTCGGCATCGGTAATCGTCACCGCCCGGCGGTAGTAGCGGGTCACGTCGTGGCCGATACCGATGGCCAGGAGCTCCACTGGCGAGAACGCCTCGATCCAGGCGATGGCCTCGCGCAGATGGCGCTCCAGATAGTTGCGGGCATTGACGGAGAGCGTGCTGTCGTCCACCGGCGCGCCGTCGGAGATGACCATCAATATGCGCCGCTCCTCGGACCGGGGCATGAGTCGCTGATGGGCCCAGAGCAGGGCCTCGCCGTCGATGTTCTCCTTCAGCAGGCCCTCGCGCAGCATCAGGCCCAGGCCCTTGCGCGCCCGGCGCCAGGGCTCGTCCGCCTTCTTGTAGACGATGTGGCGGAGGTCGTTCAGCCGGCCGGGCGAGCGCTCTCTGCCTTCGGCGAGCCAGCGCTCGCGGGACTGGCCGCCCTTCCACGCCCGGGTGGTGAAGCCCAGGATCTCCACCTTCACGCCGCAGCGCTCCAGCGTGCGTGCGAGGATGTCCCCGCTCATGGCCGCTACCATGATGGGACGCCCGCGCATGGAGCCCGAATTGTCGATCAGGAGCGTCACCACCGTGTCCCGGAACTCGGTCTCCTGCTCCATCTTGTAGGAGAGCGGGTGGAGCGGGTTGGTCACCACACGGGAGAGCCTCGCGGCGTCCAGCAGGCCCTCCTCGAGGTCGAACTCCCACGAGCGCGTCTGGCGCGCCAGGAGCCGGCGCTGCAGCCGGTTGGCCAGCCGGCTGATCACGCCGTGGAACTGCGCAAGCTGATAGTCCAGCTGCTGGCGCAGCCGGGAGAGCTCTTCCGCGTCGCAAAGGTCGGCCGCCGAGACGACTTCATCGAACTCGGTGGTATAGGGCCTGTAGGGCGGCTCCCGCGGCCGGTCCGGACCGGAGTCGGGATGCATGCGCCGACGACCCGTTTCGTCCTCGTCCTCGCCTTCGCTCATGGCGGAGTCCGCGTCTTCGTCCGCCGCCTCGGCGGCTTCCGTGTCTTCGCCAGCCTCCGCCTGGGTGTCCCGGTCGCTGTCGGCCTCCGCCTCGTCGCCGCGCTCCGCCTCGCCCGGCTGGCTTGAGTCGTCGTCCTCGGTCTGCTCGGGGCTCGACTGGTCCTCCGTATCGTCCATGTCGTCGGCGTCTTCGTCATCGAGCTCCAGATCCTGGATCAGAGCCCGCGACAAGGCGGAGAACGCCTCCTGATCGTCCATCAGGCGCGCGAGCTGCGTCGCGCGGCGCGCGCCCTTGTCCTCGAACCAAGGACGCCAGAGATCGGCCGTGTGGCGGGCCGACGCCGGAAGCGGGCGCCCCGTCAGGCCTTCACGCACCAGAAGGGCGAGGGCCTCGGCGACGGGGACTTCCTCCGGCGTGGTGCAGCGGTCGAAGCCCCGCTGGCGGCAGCGCTGCTCGAGGGCGGAATCCAGATTGGCCGCGACGCCTGCAAGATGGCGGCTTCCCACCGCCTCGACCCGGGAGCGCTCCATGGCGTCGAAAATCGTGCGGGCGAGCTTGCCGCGCGGCTTGGCGCGGGCGTGCGACGCATCGTCGTGATGGCGGAGCCAAACGGCGAGCGAATCCGCCGAACCCCGCACCAGGTCCACATCCGTCGGATTGAGGTCCCGCGCGGGGAAGGGAAGCTGGGCGTGATCGCCCTGGATGCGGGGCTGGTCGGCGCCGAAGGAGACCTCGAGCGTCTCCCCCGCCTCGCCCGCAAGCGCGCGCATGGCGGAGCCTACCGCCCGTTGAAAGGCCTCGACCGGCGTTTCCCTTTCCGACAACGGGCGGCTCCTGGCGCGTCAGGCCGCCGGCGGCACGGGCACCGACGATTCCGGGAGTTCCATCCCCAGGCAGCGCTGGAAATATTCGGCGACGACCGGGCGCTCCGTCTCGTCGCACTTGTTGACGAAGGTTGTGCGGAAGGCATAGCCGACATCGTCGAAAATATGGGCGTTCTCGGCCCAGTGGATCACGGTGCGCGGCGACATCACGGTAGAGACGTCGCCCGCCATGAAACCCGCGCGGGAGAGCGCCGCCACCTCCACCATGGCATGGATCAGCTTGCGGCCTTCGTCGGTGTCGTAGGAGGGCGCTTTCGAGAGCACGATCTGCACCTCCTCGTCATGCCCGAGATAGTTCAGCGTCGCCACCAGGTTCCACCGGTCCATCTGGCCCTGGTTGATCTGCTGGGTGCCGTGATAGAGGCCGGTGGTATCCCCGAGACCCACCGTGTTGGTGGTGGAAAAGATGCGGAAGGCGGGGTGCGGCCTGATCACCTTATTCTGGTCCAGGAGCGTCAGCTTGCCGTCCACCTCCAGCACGCGCTGGATCACGAACATCACGTCGGGCCGCCCGGCGTCGTACTCGTCGAAGACCAGGGCCGTGGGGCGTTGGAGCGCCCAGGGCAGCAGTCCCTCGCGGAATTCGGTGACCTGCACGCCGTCCCGGATCACGATGGCGTCCTTGCCGATCAGATCGATGCGGCTGATGTGGCTGTCGAGATTGATTCGGATGCAAGGCCAGTTGAGGCGCGCCGCCACCTGCTCGATATGGGTGGATTTGCCGGTGCCGTGATAGCCCTGGATCATCACACGCCGATTGTGGGCGAAGCCCGCGATGATGGTGCGCGTGGTATCCGGGTCGAAGCGGTAGGCGTGGTCTATGTCGGGGACCAGATCCGTGGCCTCGGAGAAGGCCGGGACCTCCATGTCGCTCTCGATCCCGAAGGTCTGGCGGACCGAAACATGAATGTCAGGCACCGCGTTCTCGCGTTCCGCCCCATTGGTATCGTTCTGCGACATGGTCCCTTCTCTCCCGCCGGCTAACGTCCGACCACGCGCAGCCGCGACGGCTCCCGAAGGACCGCCAATGCACCCGCGCTCACGAATATGCGTTCCGCAGGTCGTTATAAGCGCGGTTGATGCGTTTCAAAAGCTCCTCGGAGTCCCGCGAGCCGCCGTTGGCGTCCGGATGGTGGCGCTTTACCAGCGCCTTGTAGCGGCGCTTGAGCTCGCCCAGGGTGAAGTGAGGCGCGAGGTCCAGGACGGCAAGCGCCTCGCGATGTGCGGCCGGCACCTGCTCCGGGCCTTCGCCGGAACGCCGGCACGCCTCATCCTCGAGCCATTCCCGCTGAAAGGCACCCAACATGGCTTCGAGATCCTCCCGGCGGCGGGCTCCCGGATCGCAACCGATGGGCCAGGTCGGGCGGTGGCCGGTTATGTCGTCGCGCTGGAACTTTTCGATGTCGGTCCGGCTCCACCCCGAGAAGAAGTTCCACGCCCGGTTGTAGTCGCGCACGTGATCGAGGCAGAACCAGCGATAGGAACGCAGGTTGCCCGGCGCCCTCGGCGCGCGATAGGCGCCCTCCCGCTCGCAGCCCACGGCCTCGCAGACGCGCAAGGACGGCTCTCCTCCCCCGGTCCGGTCCGTGTCCTTTATCCCGGAATTCCGCTCCATGTGGCCAACTATGCCGACCGGTGCGAAGGGAAACAACCCGCCCCAAGGGGCCGCGCTCAAGCGCCCTCCGGCCGTCCGTGGGTGAAGCGCCAGGCCCAGGCGCCGAGCATCATGCCCACCAGCGGACCGGCCACATAGATCCAGTAGTGGTGGAAGTCTCCCATCGCGACATAGGGGCCGAGCGCGCGCGCCGGGTTCATGGCGGCGCCCGCGACCGGGCCCATCAGCATCACCTCGATGCCCACCAGCGCACCCACGGCCACACCGGCGAAGGGGCCGTGCGCACGCCGGTCGAGGCCGACGCCGGCCACCGTCCACATGAGCAGGAAGGAGAGGAAGAGTTCGATGGCGAACGCGGTGGCGGGCGCGATTCCAAGCGTCTCGTTGGGGAGGTTGGCCCCCATGGCGCCGTGATCGCCCAACGCCCAGAAGAGGCACATCCCCGCCAGCGCCGAACCCCCGAGCTGAGCCAGCACATAGCCCGGCACGAGACGTCTCTCCAGATGGCCGATGCTGGCCGCGGCGATGGAGAGTGCAGGGTTCACATGCGCGCCCGAGACGTGGCCGAAGGTGTAGATGACGACGGTCACGATCAACCCCGAGATTAGCCCACCGCCCACCGCGCCCAGACCGCCTCCCATCTTCGCATCCACCATCACGGCGCCCGCCGCAAAGAAGACCAGCGAGAAGGTGCCGATGAACTCGCAGAGATATTTCCGCAGATCCCGCGGGTGCAAAAACGTCGCGAGGCGCGCGCGGCGTCGATCTTGTTCCTTCATACGCGAAGCGTCTCCCCTCCCGGTGCCGAACCGGGCTCGACAACCTAACCGAACCCCGACCGAAATCCAGAGCGGCGGCGTTCGTTCCGGAGCGCGCCCGCCCGGACCGGCATCTGTCGGCAGCGAGGGAACGCCGGTCGCGCCCGCACGCGCCCGAGGCGGCCGGATTCCCGATTATCGGACAGACGGTGTGCACGCTCAGACAGGTATGAGACGCGGCTCTTGAAACGAAGTTTGGGGTCTCCGAAGCGGTTGGTGGACACATCGACCGCAAGGAGACACCCATGATCGGTTTGGTGCGCGGGTCTCCAGACCCGCATGCTTTTTGTTTTCCGAGGAGAAGAAAAATGCGGGCCTGGAGACCCGCGCACCAAAAAAGGGGCAGCTCGTTGGGGCGACGCACGACCGCCCTTAACGCCGGCTCGCCGGACTGACACGGCCCCACCGAGGCCATGGTTCCAGCTCACTCCTCGACAAGCTCCAGGTCGACGGCAGCGCCGACGCATTCAATACCATCAGACCCAAACAGGCCCTTGGCGGACAAAGGCCGGCCGAATGTCTTGCCAACCTGACGGCCGAAGAAACCTCACCGTCTCAAACGTTCTGAACGAGGACAGGCGGTTGAAACGGCGGCGCGGGTGGGCGACAAGGGCGGGGGCTTGGCGAGCGGGGTGAGGCAATGGCGGATTTCGACCTCTTCGTGATCGGGGGAGGCTCCGGCGGCGTCGCGTGTGCGCGGCGCGCGGCACGCTACGGCGCGAGGGCCGCGGTGGCGGAGCATAGCCGGCTCGGCGGCACCTGCGTCCACCGCGGTTGCATACCCAAGAAGCTCCTGGTCTATGCCTCGGAGTTCAGCCACGGCTTCGAGGATGCCGCCGGCTATGGCTGGACGGTGGGCGTCCCCACCTTCGACTGGCCCGCCATGGTGCGCGCCAAATCCCGGGAACTCGACCGCCTCGAAGGCATCTATCGCCGCATGCTTGAGGACGCGGGCGTCGGCGTGGTCGCCGGCACGGCCCGCCTGATCGATACACATACCGTCGCGGTGGGGAGCGAGCGCCATCGCGCCGAGACCATCGTGATCGCCACGGGCGGCGCCCCGGCGCTGCCCGAGATCCCCGGCATCGCGCACGCCATCGTTTCCGATCAGGCCTTCGACCTGCCTGCCTTCCCCGACCGGGTGGTCATCGTGGGCGGCGGCTACATCGCCTGCGAGTTCGCCGGCATCTTCCGGGGGCTCGGCGCCGCCGTCACCCAGCTCTATCGCTCGGAGATGCTGCTCCGCGGTTTCGACCGCGAGGTGCGCGAGGTGCTCTGCGACGAGATGCGGAAGACCGGTATCGACATCAGGCTCGATACCAACGCCGTCTCCCTGGACCGAGGCGCGGGCGGCATAGAGGTCGTCACCACGGCGGGCGAGACCCTGGAGGCGGAGCAGGTGCTGTTCGCCACCGGCCGCCGACCCAATGTCGATGGGCTCGGCCTGGAGGCGGTGGGCATCGAGGCCGATGCGCGCGGCGCGATCCCGGTGGACGCGCGCTCGCATACGGGTGTCGCCGGCATCTATGCCGTGGGCGACGTGACCGACCGCATCGCACTGACACCGGTCGCGATCCACGAGGGCCGCTGTATCGCCGAAACGCTCTACAACGACAACCCGCTGACGCCCGACCACCGGGACGTGGCCACCGCCGTCTTCACCCAGCCCGAAATGGGCACGGTGGGGCTCTCGGAAGAAGACGCGCGGCGGGAATTCCCTTCCGTCGACATCTACAAGACGCGCTTCCGCCCGCTCAAGCACACGCTGAGCGAGCGCGACGAGACCATGTTCATGAAGCTCGTGATCGACCGCGCCTCGGACCGTGTGCTCGGCTGCCATATGGTGGGTGCGGGCGCAGGCGAGGCGGTGCAGCTTCTCGGTATCGCGGTCAAGGCGGGCGCAACCAAGGCGCAGTTCGACGCGACCATGGCGGTCCACCCGACGGCCGCGGAAGAGTTCGTCACACTCTATGAGGCGGCGCCCGAGCCCGCGCAGGACGCCACCGCCTAAGGGCGCCGGGGGCGCATGCGGCGCGCGGTGCCCGAAAGTTCTTGGTTCGCAGGCGGTTCGGGCGTATAGCACGGGCCAATCTGGATCACGCGCTCGCGGGAGAGCGGCATGGACGGCAATTGGACCCCGGATCACTGGCGCCGACGGCCCATTCGGCAACAGCCGGCCTGGCCCGACGGGGCGGCGCTGGAAGCGGTGGAAGCGCGGCTCGAGCGGATGCCGCCGCTGGTCTTCGCCGGTGAAGCGCGGAGCTTGCGCGCACGGCTCGGGGATGCGTGCCTCGGGCGCGGCTTCCTCCTGCAAGGGGGCGACTGCGCCGAGAGCTTCGCCGAGTTTCATCCCGACACCATCCGGGACACCTTCCGCGTGCTGCTCCAGATGGCGGTGGTGCTCACCTTCGGCGCCAAGCTCCCGGTGGTGAAGGTGGGAAGGCTTGCCGGCCAGTTCGCGAAGCCTCGCTCGTCGGACACCGAGACCGTGGATGGCGTGACACTTCCGGCCTACCGCGGCGACATGGTCAACGGCATGGCCTTCGCCGAGGCGGTGCGCCAGCCGGATCCTGAGCGCCTGATGCAGGCCTACGGCCAGTCGGCGGCGACGCTCAACCTGCTGCGGGCGCTGGCCCAGGGCGGTTACGCCGATCTGCACGCCGTGCACAACTGGAACCTGGGCTTCGTGGCCGAAAGCAGCGGGGCTCGCTACGAAGCCATGGCCAACCAGATCGGCGAAACTCTCGACTTCATGGAGGCTTGCGGCCTCACGCAGGAGAGCGCGCCGCAGCTCCGGGAGACCGAGTTCTACACCTCCCACGAAGCATTGATTCTGGAATATGAGCGGGCGCTGACCCGCGTCGATTCCACCACCGGCGCCTGGTACGACTGCTCCGCGCACATGTTGTGGATCGGCGACCGTACGCGCCAGCCCGACGGCGCCCATGTGGACTTCCTGAGCGGTGTGGGGAATCCGCTCGGGCTCAAGGCGGGGCCGAGCCTGGAGGCCGACGAGCTTCTGACGCTGATCGACCGCCTCAACCCCAAGAACGAGCCGGGGCGGCTCACGGTGATCGTCCGCATGGGCCACGACAAGGTGGAGGCCAAACTGCCGCCTCTGCTGCGCGCGATCCGCCGCGAAGGTCGGCATGTGCTGTGGGCCTGCGATCCCATGCACGGCAACACCATCAAGTCCTCCAACGGTTACAAGACCAGGGTCTTCGACCGGGTTCTGGCGGAGGTGCGCGCCTTCTTTGCCGCGCACCGCACGGAGGGCAGCTATCCCGGCGGGGTCCACTTCGAGATGACGGGCCAGGACGTGACCGAATGCCTCGGCGGTGCACAGGCGATCACCGAGGAGCGGCTCTCCGACCGCTACCACACCCACTGCGACCCCAGGCTGAACGCTTCCCAGGCCCTCGAGCTCGCGTTCCTCATCGCCGAGCAACTCGAGGAGGAGCGGGCCGCCAATGCCGAGCCTCGGTCCGCGCTCGGCTGACGCGGTTGCACCGCGGGGGCGGGTGCCCTTGCACCCTCCGGCTCTCCGGTGGCGGAGGCTTCGTGCAACGTGCGGCAGGAGGCGTTCCGGCGGCGAACCGTGGCGCGGCGTGCGCCGGCTGAGATGACGGACGCCACCGCCCCACGCGACGCGGAGGTCCGACGGCATACCGACCATTACTTCGCGCGGACCCGCGAGGCCATCGACCGCTTCGGCGATGCGGCCGTCACCTATGCGGTGTTCCTCCGCCGGCCGGTCTGTTTCGCTCCCCGGCTGATGGTCCGCTGGCTGGAGGAGGTTGCGGCCGAACGGCACACCCGGTTCACCATCGACTGCCGCTTCGAGGAAGGCGAGTGGGTGGGCGCCGGCGAGCCGCTCATCTACATCACCGGCTCCTTCCACGAGCTCGTCGATCTCGAGACGCTCTATCTGCAGAGGCTTGGCGCGCCCTGCGTCGCCGCATACAACGCCTATGCCATGGCCCGCACGCTCCCCCATGTGGCGTTCCTCGCCATGGACGCGCGTCATTGCGCGGGCTTGGAGATGGCCGAGATGATGGCCTATGCGGCAAGTGTCGGCTCCAGGGCGGCGCAGCGGGATGCGGGCGCCATAGGCTTTGTCGGCAACGCAACGGATGCGACCGCGCATTATTTCGGCAACCGACGGGGCTACGGCACCATGCCTCACGCCCTGATCGGCTATGCGGGCTGCACGGTGCGGGCGGCCGAGATGCTCCACGAAATCGCGCCCGGCGAGCCCATGACGGTACTGGTCGATTATTTCGGACGCGAGATCAGCGATTCCATCGCGGTCTGCAAGCGCTTTCCGACGCTGGCGGCCGACGGTGCGCTCAGCATCCGGCTGGACACCCACGGCAGCCGTTATGTCGAAGGGCTCGACATGGCGCAGTCCTACGCCGTGCTGGACCGTCACAGCCCGGGCGCGCTCCGCGAATACCGTACGGAGGCGGAGCTCCGCTGGCTCAACGGCACCGGGGTCAGCGCTGCGGCGCTCTTCCACCTGCGCGACTCTCTCGACCATGCGGGCTTCCCCAAGGTGAAGATCGTCGCAAGCTCGGGCTTCTCCCCCGCCAAGTGCAAGGTGATGGCGAGCGTCGACGCACCCATCGACGTGATCGGCACGGGCTCCTTTCTGCCCGAGAGCTGGTCGGAGACCTACGCCACGGCCGACATCGTGGAATATGACGGCGCGCCGCGCGTCAAGCTCGGCCGCGAATTCCTCCTGCGGGGCGGTGACGGCGAGAAGTCGCGCCGCGCGCGCCGGAGCGTGCCGAACCGCGCCTGATCCCGCCGTTCGCCCCAGCCTCGCCGCAAACGCCTCGCCGCCGCGTTGACAGGCGTACCGGCCGGTGCCTACCGTCCGCCTGCACAACCGATACCCACTGGCAATGACCCGACCCCTCGCCCTCGCCATCGCCCAGATCAATCCGACGGTAGGCGACCTGGACGGTAACCGCCTGCGCATCCTGCGCGCCCGCGCACAAGCCGCTGAGGGCGGGGCCGACCTCGCCATCTTCCCCGAGCTCGCGGTGGTCGGCTATCCGCCGGAGGATCTGGTGTTGAAGCCCTCCTTCGTGCGCGAGGCGCGGGAGGCCGTTGAGGCGCTTGCCGCCGCAACCGCAGACGGCGGCCCCGCGCTCCTGGTGGGCGCACCCTGGGCGGAGGACGGCAAGCTCTACAACGCCGCTCTCCTGCTGGAGCAGGGCCGCGTGGCGGCCCGCCGCTACAAGTACAAATTGCCGAATTACGGCGTCTTCGACGAGGTGCGGGTGTTCGACCGCGGTGCCCTTCCGGGGCCGATCCCGTTCCGCGACGTCCGCCTCGGCGCAATGGTCTGCGAAGACATGTGGTCGCCGGAAGTCCCCGAGTGCCTGGTGGAATCGGGTGCCGAGATCATGGTGGCCATCAACGGCTCGCCGTTCGAGAGCGACAAGGGCGATACGCGCCTGAACCTCGCCGTGGCCCGAATCAACGAGACCGGCCTCCCGCTGGTCTATGTGAACCAGGTGGGCGGGCAGGACGAGCTGGTCTTCGACGGCGCGTCCTTCGTGCTGGGCGCCGACAACCGCCTTCGCGCCCAGGCACCCGCCTTCGAAGAGACGCTGCTGCTCACGCGCTGGCATTGCGAGGGCGACGGCTGGCAGTGCGTGCCCGGCGAGCGGGCGATTCCGGTGGAAGGCCCTGAAGCCGTTTATCGCAGCATGGTCCTGGGCTTGCGGGACTATGTGGGCAAAAACGGCTTTCCCGGCGTGCTCGTGGGACTCTCCGGCGGCATCGATTCGGCGCTCTCGGCGGCCGTTGCCGTCGACGCCTTGGGGCCGGGCAAGGTCCATTGCATCGCCATGCCGTCGCGCTACACCGCGCAGTCCTCCCTCGACGACGGGGCGGCGTGTGCGCGCCTGCTGGGCGTCCGTCTGGACCGGGTGGACATCGAGCCCGCTTTTTGCGCCCTCGAAGCCATGCTTGCGCCGCTCTTCGCCGGGCGCGCGCCGGACAAGACCGAAGAAAATCTCCAGGCCCGCATCCGGGGGACTATACTGATGGCGGCGAGCAACAAGCTCGGCCCCATGGTCCTGACCACGGGAAACAAGTCGGAGATGTCCGTGGGCTACGCCACCCTCTATGGCGACATGTGCGGCGGTTATTCGGTCCTGAAGGACGTCTACAAGACGGATGTGTTCGCACTCGCGCGCTGGCGCAACGCGCATCGGCCGCCCGGTGTCGAGGGCCCGGAGGGGCCCGTCATCCCCGAATCCGTCATCGACAAGCCGCCCAGCGCCGAACTGCGGGAGAACCAGACCGACCAGGACACGCTCCCGCCCTACGACATGCTGGACGACATCCTCCGCGGACTGGTGGAAGAAGAACTCTCGCCCGCGGAGATCGCGGGGCGCGGCCACCCTCAAGCGGTCGTGGACCGTATCTGGCGGATGCTGGACCTCGCCGAATACAAACGCCGCCAGGCGCCGCCGGGGGTCAAGCTCACGCGGCGGGCGTTCGGGAAGGAACGCCGCTACCCCATCACCAACCGCTACCGCGCGCCTGCCCGGGCACCTGAGAGCACGCCGTGACGATCCTCCTCCACAACACGCTGACCCGGCGCAAGGAGCCGTTGGAGACCGCCCGGCCCGACCATGTGGGAATGTATGTCTGCGGCCCCACGGTCTACGACCTCGCCCATATCGGCAACGC
Source organism: Alphaproteobacteria bacterium (assembly GCA_965220825.1). Taxonomy (GTDB): domain Bacteria; phylum Pseudomonadota; class Alphaproteobacteria; order UBA828; family UBA828. The sequence goes on along the minus strand of OZ244839.1, from coordinate 3,195,536 downwards.
CCGGCCGGTGATCGTGTTCGACGTGCTCTATCGCCTGCTGAAGCGGCGTTACGCCTCCGTAACCTATGTCCGCAACATTACGGACATCGACGACAAGATCGCCGCCGCCGCAAAGTCGCGGGACGAGACCATCGGGGCGGTGACCGCCCGCACCACCGAGGCGTTCCACCGGGACGTCGCGGCGCTCGGCGCTCTGGAACCGGACGTGGAGCCGCGTGCCACCGGGCATATTCCAGAAATGATCGCGCTTATCGAGACGCTGCTCGCGGCGGGCCACGCCTACGAGGCGGAGGGGCATGTGCTGTTCCACGTGCCGTCGGACGCCGACTACGGCAAGCTCTCGCACCGCGACCGCACGGAAATGGTGGCGGGCGCCCGGGTGGAGGTCGCGCCCTACAAGCGGGATCCGGCGGATTTCGTGCTGTGGAAACCGAGCGACGAGACCATGCCGGGCTGGGAGAGCCCCTGGGGCCGGGGCCGGCCTGGCTGGCATCTGGAATGCTCCGCCATGTGCCGCCGGCATCTCGGCCTCACCGTCGACATCCATGGCGGCGGCGCGGATCTGATCTTCCCCCATCACGAAAACGAGATCGCCCAGAGCGAATGCGCCAGCGGACACAAGCCCTTCGCTCGCCACTGGGTCCATAACGGCTTCCTCACCGTTAACGGCGAAAAAATGTCGAAATCCCTCGGCAACACGGTGACGATCCGGGACGCACTGGCCTTGGCGCCCGGGGAGGCGATCCGTCTCTTCATGCTCGGCACCCACTACCGCCACCCCCTGGACTGGACGGATACGGGCGTTGCCCGCGCCCGCACCAATCTGGACCGCCTCTACGCCGCACTCCGCACGGCCGGGCCCGGGGCGGAGGACGAGAACGCCCCGGTCGATCCGGAAGTGGAGGCGGCGCTTGCGGACGACCTCAACACGCCGCGTGCGCTCGCCCGCCTCCATCGCCTTGCGGGCGCGGTGAACAAGACCGGAGCGGAGCGTGCCGAGCAGGATCGGGCAGGCGCCCTCTTGCGGGGCTCCGGGGCATTGCTCGGCCTGCTTCAGCAGGACCCGGAACGCTGGTTTCACGGCACCCACGAGGCCGACGGCCCGAGCGACGGGGAGATCGAAACCGCCCTCGAGGCACGCGCTTCCGCTCGCGCCGCGCGGGACTTCGCCGAAGCGGACCGCATCCGGGATCGGCTCGCGGCGCAAGGAATCGTCCTGGAGGACCGCCGTGGCGGCACCATCTGGCGACGGGCGGGCTGAGGGGCCGCCGCCCTCCGCGCTTGCGCCGGTTCAGTCCAACCGGCGCAAGAGCGAAGCCCCCGACCATATCGACCCGGCGGCGCCGGCCGTGGTGCTGGTCCGCCCGCAACTCGGAGAGAACATCGGCACCGCCGCCCGCGCCATGCTGAATTGCGGCCTGGGCGACCTCCGCCTGGTCCGCCCGCGGGACGGCTGGCCCAACGTCAAGGCGTTGATCGCGGCGGCGGGTGCGGACGCCGTCCTGGCGCGGGCGCGCCTCTTCCCGAGCGTCGCGGAGGCGGTGGCGGACCTCAACACTCTCTACGCCACCACCGCCCGGCCGCGGGAGCTGCTGAAACCCATGCTTACGCCGCGGGAGGCCGCGCGTTCCATGCGTGAGGCTGCGCGCGACGGGGCACGCACCGGGCTGCTTTTCGGACCGGAGAAGGCGGGGCTCAAAAACGAGGAACTGGTGCTGGCGGACGCCATCGTCCGCGCGCCGCTCAACCCCGGCTTCGCCTCGCTCAACCTGGCGCAGGCGGTGCTGCTTGCGGCCTATGAATGGCGCATGGCGGACCCGGCGCATGGCGCGCACTACCCACCCACATCGGCTGGCGAACCCATGGCGACGAAGAAGGAAGTGCTGCACTTCTTCGGTCATCTGGAAGCGGTGCTCGATGCGCGGGACTTCTACCCGACACCGGAGATGCGCCCCAAGATGGCCCTCAACATGCGGACCATGTTCGAGCGCATGGCTCCCACCCGCCAGGATATCCAGACTCTTCACGGCATGGTCCGCGCGCTGAGCGGCGCCGGTCCCGAGGACTCGCGAAGCTGAGCACCCCATACGCGGTCGCCCGGCGCGTCCGGCGATCGCGCGTACCGCGTGCCTATCCGCCGGGGATATGGAGCGCGGTACCGGGCGCGGCGCGGGCGAGAATCGCCAACATGTCGGGGAGAGAGACGGCAACGCAGCCGGCGGTCGATGCGTAATCGGGGCGGGCCAGATGCAAGAAGACCGCACTGCCGCGGTGCGGCACGGGCGGGTCGTCGTTGTAACCGAGGATGACGACGATGTCGTAGACGCCGTCCTCGCGCCAGAGCATCTCATGGCGCGCGCCGTAGGGGCGGCACACCGGGCGGTTGTAGAGCGGGTCGGCCGGATCGTCGCACCAGCCGTCCCGCGGGGCGAGCGGCGCGAGGGGGAGGGCGGTCCGGGGAGCCGGAAGGCGGTCGGCCCGGTAGAGGACGCGGCGCAGGGGGAAGCGGCCGGCGGGCGTCGCGCCATCCCCCTCGCGCTTGTGGGCGCGGACGCCACCCGCACCGATTGCGCAGGCGAAGGAGCGATCGTGCCACACCAGGCGGTTCGGCGGATGGAGGACGAGGACGCGCCCTTCCGAACCCATGGCGCGGAGCCCGGCTATCCCGCCTTGCCCGCCTCGTCCTCGCGCGGTTTCTCTTCGCCCGGGCCGCGCTCGCCCATCTGGCCGCCGCCCGGCCCGATCGCTATGGGCTGGCCGGGCCGCAATCGCTCGTTGCCGCGGACGACGGCTGCGTCTCCCGGCGCGAGGCCGCCGAGCACCTCGAAGCGGCTCCCGATGGCATCGCCGAGCATCACCGGACGGATCTCCGCCAGCCCGTTCTGGGCGACATAGACGAAGGCCTGGCCCTGATTGCGGACGATGGCGTCCTTGTGCACCGTCAGCGCATCGCGGCCAAGGCCCACGGGCAGCGCCGCCGTGAGCGACTGGTTCACCGCGAGCGGCTTGCGCGTCGGCCCGAACCGGGGCGTCAGCCGCACCTGGCGGGTGCGGGTGAAGGAATCCTCCTCCGGCACGATGGCGCGCACCACGGCGTCGTGGCTCGTGCCGTCGTCGAGCGTGATCGGGACCACCACACCCGCCTCCAAGGATTCCAACCGGTTGGAGGGCACGCCGACCTCCACCTCCAGGTCGCGGTCGTTGATCATGGTAACCACGGGATCGCCCACGCCGAGCCACGCGCCCACCTGGGTGTGAAGGCGTGCGACCACGCCCGGATAGGGCGCCTCGATCTCGGACCAGGCGATGTCGATTTCCACCAGCGCGCCCCGCGCGGCGGCGCTCGCACGGAGTGCGTCCGCCGTGTCGACGGCGCGCTCCGCGATGACCGTCTGTTGTTGGGCGTCTTCGAAACGGCTCTGACTGAAGGCCGCCGAATCGCGCAGCCGCGCAAGCCGACCCAGCTCCTGCCGTCGCAGCGCCGCCTCCGCCACGGCCTGCTCGATACGCGCCTCTGCCTCGTCGACCGACGCCGCAAGCTGACGGCGCTGGGCGCGCAGACGACGCGTATCCACGACGGCGATCACGTCCCCTTTCTTCAAACTGTCGCCCACCTCGACGCGAACCTCGGCGACGGGGCCCGCGGTCCGCGCCGCCACGGGGCCCGTCTGAAGGGCGATCAGGCGCCCGATGACCGGCACGGTCCGCGACATGGCGACGACACGCACCTCGTCCACGCCCACCAGGCTGCCTTCCTGGGCCGCGGCCTGCGGCACCGATGCCGCCAGGCCAGTGGCCGCCGCGAGGGCGCCCCAGAGTAACGACCCGCGCGGGAACCGGTTATGCATTGCTGGCATTGTGTTTCCTTCCGCTGCCGCTACGCCGCTTCGGGCAGGACGCGGTTCAGGGCCACGATTTCCGGTGCCGCCATAAGGCCGCTTTCCATGGCAATCCGCGGCGCCATGAAGCGCAAGACCAGAGGCTCGCCCGGTGGCGTGAGCGGCGTGCCCGAGCCGGCAACCTCGTAGTAGATCGGCGTATAGGGGCCGTGGATCCAATGGCTGTAGAGCGTACCGGGCGCGTGAAGGAGGCGAACGGGCTCGATTGCGAGGCTTGCTTCCTCCACGAACTCCCGCTTGAGCGCGCGCTCGGGCGTCTCGCCCGCCTCCACTGCGCCGCCGGGAAGCTTGAGCACATCGCGTCCGGCCACCCGCTCGGCGGATATGAGTACGTCCCCGCCTCGCAGCAGGACGCCGTAGACGCGAAGGTTTGTCGGGCCGGGCAAGGTCCCTGCTCTCCAGCGTTCCACCATCCCATCGACCGGTTCTATAGCATGCCTCCGTCCCGCCCGTGACGGCGGCGCGTCCGCCGGGCTATATAGCGCATCCATGGGGAAACCATGACAAACGCATCGGCCGCAGGCGCCGCGGTGGGGATCGTCGCCAACCCCGCTTCCGGCAGGGACATTCGCCGGCTGGTCGCCCAGGCATCGGTATTTCCGATCGCCGAGAAGCGCAACATGATCACGCGCATCTTTTCGGCGCTCGGCGCGGTGGGCGTTCGCACCTGCTACATGGCGCCGGACGAGAGCGGCATCGCGGATCGCGTCAGGCGCGCGTTGGCCCACGGGCCGCCGCCGGACCAGACTTGGCCCGAGGTCGTTTTCCTCGACATGCCCATCGAGGACTCCCCTCAGGACACGTTGGAAGCGACCACGCGCATGGTCGAACATGGCGTCGGCGGAATCGTCGTGCTCGGCGGCGACGGCACCAACCGCCTGGTCGCGCGGGCCTGCGGCACCGTGCCGCTCATCCCGCTGTCGACCGGCACCAACAACGTCTTTCCCGCAATGCGCGAAGCGACGGTGGCGGGGCTCGCTGCGGGCCTCGTGGCGACCGGAGCGCTGGAGCGCGACGACGCGGTGCGCCGCAACAAGCTTCTCCGCATTCTGGTGGACGGGCGGCCCGCCGATATCGCACTGGTGGACGTCTGCATCAGCGCCGAGACGTGGACCGGGGCAAAGGCGCTGTGGCGGGCCGAAGCCCTGGACCAGCTGTTCGTCACCTTCGCTGAAGCCGACGCCATCGGGCTTTCGTCCATTGCCGGCCTCCTGCACCCGGTCTCGCGGGACGAGCCCCACGGCATGGTCCTCGATCTCGCGACCGACGGGCGTGCGGGCATGGCCGTCTGCGCACCGCTGGCGCCGGGGCTGATGGCGGAGATCGGCGTGGAACGGATCGTTCCCATCGAGGAGGGGACGCCCCATCCCGTCCGTCTGGAGCGCGGCGTGGTGGCGCTCGACGGCGAGCGCGAGATCGCGTTCGGGCCCGGCAACAGGGTGGAGGTGGTGCTGGAGCGCGACGGCCCGTTCACGGTGGAAACGGCGCAGGCGATGGCGGGGGCGGCGCGCAACGGCCTTCTGAAACGGGCGCTCGCCGGCGCGGCGACATGACCGGTCGCCCCGCGGTCACGATTGCGGCCCGCAAAATCGGGCCATTATGATGGCCCGCGCGGGCGGCGTTCAGGAAAAGGGGATGAGCACCCGGAAGACCATCCTCATTGTCGATGATGACGATGCGCTCCGCCATTCCCTGGTGGAGCAATTCGGCGTGCACGGGGAATTCGCGACCCGGGAGACGGTCGACGGACGCTCCACCCTCGCGGCCGTCGAGGGCGGCGGTTTCGACCTGATACTCCTCGATATCGGCCTGCCGGACATGGACGGGCGGAAGCTCTGCAGGCTGCTGCGGCAGAGGGGTGTCACCGTCCCCATCATCGTGCTCACGGCGACCGACGGCGAGGCGAACACCATCCTGAGCCTCGATGCGGGTGCGAACGACTATGTCACCAAGCCGTTCCATATCGGCGTGCTGCTTGCGCGCATCCGCGCCCATCTCCGCCAGCACGAGCAGAGCGAAGACGCGACCTTCGCCATCGGGCGTTACCGCTTCAAGCCCGCGCTCAAGCTGCTCGTCGCCTCCGACGGCACGAACAAGATCCGGCTTACCGAAAAGGAATCGGCAATCCTCAAATATCTCCACCGCGCACGTGAGCGGGCGGTCTCCCGCGACGTATTGCTCACCGAAGTCTGGGGCTACAGCGCCGACGTGACCACCCACACCCTGGAGACCCATATCTACCGGCTGCGGCAGAAAATCGAACCCGATCCGTCCCATGCCCGGATTCTGGTGACCGAGAGCGGCGGCTACCGCCTGGTGCCCTGACACCGTGGCCGGCCGGCCGGAATTTTCAGTCCGGTTCTGGGGCGTGCGCGGCAGCATTCCGTGCCCCGGCCCGGCAACGGCGCGCTATGGCGGCAACACGCCGTGCCTCGAGATCCGCTGCGGCGACCGGCTGCTGATCTTCGACGCAGGCACAGGGCTCTACCAGCTGGGTAAGGACCTGGCGCGCCGCGGCCCGTTCCAGGCCGAGCTCTTCCTGACCCACTCCCACTACGACCATGTCTGGGGCTGGCCCCACTTCGGCCCGGCAACGGACGGAGCGAACGCGCTCCACATCAGGGCCGGCCATCTCGGCGGCGATCTCGAGACGCTGATGCGGGGGCTTCTGGACGATGCGGCCGTACCGCTCGATGCCGAGACCCTGCGGGCACGGGTGAGCTTCGAGGAGTTCAGGATCGGCGACCGGCTCTCCCTCGGCGACGGGATAAGGCTGCTCACCGGGCCGCTCAACCATCCCAACGGGGCGGCGGGTTACCGAATCGAGTTCGACGGGCGGGCGGTCTGCTACCTCACGGATCACGAACACACGGCCGACGGCCCCTCCCGCGCCCTGCGCGCCCTCGCGGATCGTGCCGATCTGCTGATCTACGACTCCACCTATACGGACGAAGAGTTCCCCGACCATATCGACTGGGGGCATTCCACCTGGCAGGAGGGTGCGCGGCTGAGCGACGCCGCGGGCGTCGGCACCTATGTGGCCTTCCACCACGACCCGTCGCACGACGACCGGTTCATGGACCGGGTCGCCGCCGACCTCGAGGCGGCCCGTCCGGGCTCGGTGGTGGCGCGCGAAGGCCTCGTGCTGCGCCCGTGAGCCGGGAACGCCGCCGCGGGCGGCTCAGGCGCTCGGCCATGGCGCTTTCGACGGCACTGGGGCTCTCCCGCCGGGGCTTCTTCATCCCCTACCGCTATGCCGGCGCGGTACCGGCACCGGGCGAGCGGCCGCCCTACCGATCGCTGGAGGCGCTGTTCGCGCGGCATGAGGCGGCCTTCGAAACGGTGCTGGAGGCCATCGACCGTCACGCCGAGCCCCTGCTCGCGCTCGGGCATGCGCCGCCGCCGGCGCCCCGCTGGGACCAGGACTGGTTCCCCGGTCTCGATGCCGCCGTGGCCTATGCGCTGGTCCGTGAACGCGCACCCCGCGCTCTGGTGGAGGTCGGTTCCGGCCACTCGACGCGCTTTCTCGCCCGCGCAATGGCGGACGGCGGCCTCCCCGACCCCATTGCCGCCATCGACCCGGCTCCCCGCGCGAGCCTTGCGGGGCTGGAAGGGGTGGAACTCATCCGCGCGACCCTGCAGGAGGCGGGACTCGCCCCGTTCGAAGCGCTCCGCGCCGGCGGCCTTCTCTTCGTCGATTCCAGCCATATTCTGATGCCCGGCAGCGACGTGGACTTCCTGTTGAACCGCGTATTGCCGCAGCTGGGCACGGGCACGCTCATCCACATTCACGACATCTTCCTGCCTGACGACTACCCCGTCGCCTGGGCCTGGCGGGGCTACAACGAGCAATCTGCCGTCGCGGCCCTGCTCCAGGGCGGCGGCTACGCGCCCCTCTTCTCTTCCCACTATGTCTCGACTCGCATGGCGGCGCGCCTCGAAGGACACACGGCCCGGCGGCTCCCGCTCCCGCCCGACGCCATCGAATCCTCGCTCTGGCTCGAGAAGCGCGGAACGTAGCCCGGCGCGCTTTTCCGACTGCGGGCTACCTGTAGGGGTCGGCGGCGTCCCGGAGGCCGTCGCCGAGGAAGTTGAAGGCGAGCACCACCAGGATCACGGGAACCACGGGCAGCATGAGCCAGGGGTAGAGCGCCACGGCGTTGATGTTCTGCGCCTCGTTCAGCAACACGCCCCAACTGGTGATCGGCGGACGCAGACCGAGCCCCAGGAATGAAAGCGCGGTCTCCCCCAGGATCATGGAGGGGACGGAAAGGGTGGCCGACGCGATCAGATGGCTCATGAAGCTCGGGATCAGATGTCGCGCCACGATCCGCCGCCCCGGTGCGCCCATCAGCATGGCGGCGGTGGCGAAGTCCTCCTCCCGGAGCGCCAGCAGCTTGGAGCGTACGGCGCGCGCGAGCCCCGTCCAATCGATGAGCCCGAGGATGATGGTGATGCCGAAATAGATCAGGATCGGCGACCAGGTCACCGGCAGTGCCGCCGAGAGCGCCATCCACAGCGGAAGCTCCGGGAAGGAGCGGATCACCTCGATGACGCGCTGGATGATCGAGTCCACCCAGCCGCCGTAATAGCCGGAGATCCCGCCCAGCACGAGGCCCAAAGAGAAGCTGATCGCGATACCGATCAGCCCGACGGTCAGCGAAATGCGCGCGCCGTGAAGAATGCGGGAAAGAATGTCGCGACCCAAGCGGTCCGTCCCGAGCAGAAAGAGCGTGCCGCCCTCCGCCGGGCAGAAGAAATGAAAGCGCATTTCCACCAGGCCCCAGAACTCGTAAGGGTCCCCCTGGCAAAACCAGCGAATGGTATGGATCCGGCTTTCGTCCCGCACATAGACCCGTTTCAGGTTCTCGAGATCGAGGCTTGCGGTATAGCCGTAGACGAAGGGCGCGCGCAGCTCGCCCTTGTGGAAGATCTGCACCGCCTGGGGCGGCGCGTAGATGGAATCCACATGGCGCGAATGAAGGTTGTAGGGCGAGAGAAACTCGCTGATCAGAATCGTGAAATAGACGACGAGAAGGAATATCCCGGCAGCCACGGCGATGCGGTGGCGCTTCAGCTTCCACCACATCATGCGCCACTGGGACGCCATGTAGAAGCGCTCCTGCTCAGGCGTCAGCGCCTCCACGGAATAGGGGTCGAACGGCTCGCGGGAGACGTAATGCGGCGTGGCGCGATCCTCGCGGTCCGTCATCGGGTAACGCCCCCCGTCAGGCGGATGCGCGGGTCCAGCAGCGCAAGCGCCACATCGGAGACGAAGACCCCGATCACCGTCAGAAATGCCATGAACATCAGGAACGAGCCTGCGAGATACATGTCTTGCGCGCGCAGCGCATCGAGAAGCATGGGGCCCGTGGTCGGCAGCGACAGCACCACCGAGACGATGGCGGCGCCGGAGATCACTTGAGGCAGCAGGTTGCCGATATCCCCGATAAAGGGATTGAGCGCCATGCGGACCGGGTATTTCAGCAGCAGCCGCCTGGGCGAGAGCCCCTTGGCACGCCCGGTGACGACATATTGCTTCTGCAGCTCGTCCAGCAGATTTGCGCGCAGCCTGCGGATCATGCCGGCGGTGCCCGAGGTGCCGATCACCACGACGGGCACCCAGAGATGCTCGAGAACGGAAGCGAGCTTCCCGAGACTCCATGGCTCGCCCAGATAGGCGGGGTCCATCAGCCCGCCGATGGAGGTGCCGAAAGCCACATTGGCGACATAGAGCAGCACCAGCGCCAGCAGGAAGTTCGGCGTGGCGAGCCCCAGAAAGCCGAGGAAGGTCAGCCCGTGATCGCCCCAGCTATATTGATGGGTCGCGGAATAGACGCCGATGGGGAAGGAGACCGCCCAGGTGAACAGGATCGTCACGAACGAGACGATGAAGGTGAGCAGGAGGCGGTCCTCCACGATCTCGGAGACCGGCAGGTTGTATTCGAACGAATAGCCCAGATCGCCCTGAAGCAGGCCGAAGAGCCAATATCCATATTGCTCGACCAGCGGCCGGTCGAGGCCGTATTGCTGGCGCAGGAACTCGATCTTCTCGACATTGGCGCCTTCGCCCTGCGCCTCGAGCTCGGCGATATAGGTACTGAGATAATCGCCCGGCGGAAGCTGAATGATGATGAAGACCAGCGCGCTGATTGCGATCAGCGTCGGGATGGCGATGAGCACGCGCCGGATGAGGAAGGTCAGCACGGCCCATGCTCCGCGAGACGGGACCGGCGCGTTGGTGGCGGCCCGCGCACCGTCAGGCCTTGATGGCGATCCGGGCGGCGGTGTCGATGCGCCCGAGAAATACCGGGCTTCCGATTTCCGCGAAATATCGATCCGTCGCCTCTCGAGCGCCGTCATAGGCGCCGTAGTCGTCCACGATGAGCACGCCGTTCCGCACCAGCAGCGGGTGCAGATGCACCAGTTCGTGATAGGTGGAGCGGTACCAGTCGGTGTCGAGCCGCAGGAGGGCGATACGCGCAGGCGCAATGCGCGGTAGAGTCTCCGTCACGTCGCCCTCCACCAGGACGATGCGGTCCTCCGGGTAGCCGGTGGACGCCATGTTTCGGCGCACCTCCTCCACCGGCGCATAGGCCCATTCATTGTGGTCGCCCCGGTCGAACGCCTCCCAGCGGGAGAGCTGCTCCGCACCGTCGCGGGATCGCCTGTCCACCGCTTCGGGCCGGACCATGCCCTTGAAGGTGTCGTAGAGATAGATCTTGCGCGACCGATCGCCCGCCGCGTCGAGGGCGAGCGCCATCATCATCGCGCTGCCCCCCCGCCACACACCGCATTCCACGAAATCGCCCGGCACCCGGTGTTCGTGGACGTAGCGCACCGCCTGGTAGAGGGCGTAGAGGCACTCGACGGAGGTAAGGGTATAGGCTTGGGCGCGCTCGCAGAGGGCGACGAACGCGGGCTCCATGTCGCGGGGGATCGCGCGTTCCCGCCGGCGCTTGTCCCACTGGGGCAGCTTGCGGAAGGTGAGGTCGTAGCCGAAGCGGAACGCAAGCCGCTTGAGGGGGCCGGCGGTCATCGGCGCCGGATCGGCGGCCCCCCGGCCGCCGCCACGGGCACCACATCGGCGCTCGGCTCCCGCGCGGGCGCCTGCCGCAGCCAGGGGGCGATCAGCCGATCGACATTTTCGAGACCTTCGAGAAGGCCGGGGATCACCACGTCCCTCGGGCGTTTCTGTGCCGGCATGGCACGAAGTGCCGCGGCCATGGCGCCGGCCGCCCGTTCGCCGTCGTCCAACAGAACGCGGACCAGACCGAACTCTTCGGCCCGCATGGCCCTGATCTTCTGCTCCAGCCGCGGCACCTGGCGGGGCACGATGAGCGCCCGCTTGTCGAGCGAGAGAATCTCGCAGAAGGTGTTGTAGCCACCCATGGCGACGACGCCCGCCGCCTCGCTCATCAGCCGCTCGAGCCGGGGTTCGAAGGTGATGGCGTCCACCCGGTCCAGCGCCTGCGCCCGTGCGGTGAAGTCCGCCCGCGCTTCGGGCGCCATGAAGGGCCCGAGCACGACGAGCGCGGGATAGGGGAGCAGCGGGTCGACCTCGTAGGCGCGCAACACCCAGTCCACCAGCTTCTCCCCGTCGCCGCCGCCGCCAGGCGTCACCAGGATGAAGGGACGGCGCGCGATGCCGGGTTCGGGGAGCGCGGCGGCGACCGTTCCCACCTCGCGGGGCAGGTAGCCCGTGAAGACCGTCTTGCGCCGCACCGCCTCGGGCAGGTCCATGCCTTCCAGCGGATCCCATATCTGCGGCAGCCCGTAGACCCAGATCTCGTCATAGAGATCGCGCACCACGGGAAGGATGTTCTTGCTGCGCCACTCGGGCGCGAGCAATACGGGGTCGTCGATCACGTCGCGCAGGCCCAGCACGAGCCGCGTGCCGCGCGCCTTGAGCGCTTCCAGGGTTTCGCGCACCTCGCCGCGCAGCCCCGTGGGCTCCTTGTCCACGATGAAGACGTCCGGGGCGAACACGTTCGCCGTGTGCTTGATGATGGAGCCGCGGAGCGTGAGCGTGTCCTCGATGTCCAAGTGGAGGCTGAGCGAGGTGTATTCGCCGTTCCGGAGCTTCACCACGCCCGGCACGCGGACGAAATCCACACGGGCGCGGAAGTCGAAACTGCCGATGATGGGCGAGCCCGAGAGGATCAGCACCGAGAGGTTCTTGTGCCGGGCCACCAGGTGATGGGCGATGGCGCGACAACGCCGGAGATGGCCCAGCCCGAAGCTGTCGTGGCTGTAGATGAGAATCCGCGCACTTCTGCCGTCTACCATGTGCTCCTCATGCCGCTGCCGGCCGGGGCGCTCAGCCGCCGGCTCCGCGGTCGAACCAGAACGTATCCGGCATGTAGATGCCCAAATGCGCGCCGGGATTCCAGTTGAAAAAGGCCTCTTCGGGGACGTTGCGCAAGGCGTTGGCGACCAGAACGGGCTGGAGCACGCCGCTGATGAGGCCGATGGTGAACACGCCGTCCGCGTGAATTTCCAACATTTCGTGCCAGATGCGTGCGCGCGCGTCACGGGTGCCAGCCGCCGTCCAGGCCCGGTAGAGCGCAAGCAGGCGCCGGGCGTCCGCAAGGTCCGGCGGCTCCCCGGACTCGCCCGAGGTCTCGTGATACTGCCCCCAGCGGGGCCATTGCAGACCCATCTGGCGGGTCGGCGCGAACTCCTCGGGGCTCATGTCGGGTGTCGGGATCCCGTTTTCGTAACCGCTCCAGATCGACATCTGGGTGAGACCCGAGAAAACCCGGTTGCGAAACATCTCGCGCTGCAGGGGCTTGGTGAAGAGCGCGATGCCGAGCTTCTTCCAACCGTCGCGCACCAGCTCGAGAATATCCGCCTGTTCGGTGTCCTCGCCCGCGGTTTCCACGATGATTTCCAGCGGCCTGCCGTCCGGCATCAGCCGGATGCCGTCGTCGTCGCGCCCTAGGAGCCCCATCTCGTCCAGCAGCCGGTTGGCCTCTTGGGGGGCGTGCCGGGCCCATTTCTCGCCATAGGCCGGCCTGTAGAGCGGGCTTTCGGGGAGCACCGTGTTGTTCCGTTCGAGGCCGAGGCCGTAATACATGATCTGGTTGATCTCGTGGCGGTCGACACCGAGGGAGAGCGCCCGGCGGAAGCGCACGTCATGGAACAGCGCCCGCCAGCCTTCGTCGGCCACATTGAGATTGGGGAAGAGCGCGAGATGGGCGCCGGGTGCGGTGCGCCAGAGCCGCACGTCGAAATCGTGCCGCTCCTCCCCTTCCTTGAGGAAGGTGTAGTCGCCGAAGCCCAGGCTCCGCACCTGAAGGTCCACCTCGCCCGCGCCGGACTTCGCGGGGATCAGCTTGCCGTCGGCGACGGTCATGGCGACCTCGTCGATATAGGGGAGTTGACGCCCCTCGGGATCCACGCGGTGGAAATAGGGATTGCGCACGCCCACGAAGCGCACCGCCGGCGGGCGCGTGCCGTTGACCCAGGGTTGGAGCGTCGGGAGATCCGGGTTGTCGAACCGGTAGAGATTGTCGAGCCGGTTGTGCTCGGCCGCCCAGCTCCGCACCAGCGCACCCCCTTCGCCCACCTCCGGCGCTTCGGCACCGTAGCGGGCGTGGAAGTGTCTGAGATAGTGCGCCGGGCGGTAGATATAGAGCGGCGCGGCCTCGGCGAGCGCGGGCAGGAAGAAGGGGTTTGCCTCCGACCAGCTGTAGCGGACGGTCCGTTCGTCGAGGACCTCGAAGACCGGCGGCCGCCCGCCGGCCAGCATGGCGCGCGGCGGCCCGGAGGGAGAGAGCTCCGGGTGGTTCGCGACATCCTCCCAGTAGTAGCGGAAGTCCTCCGCCGTGAAGGGATGGCCGTCGGACCATCTGTGGCCCTTGCGGAGCCGGATGGTGAAGATGCGCCCCTGTTCGACCGTCACCTCCTCGGCGATGTCGGGGACCAGCATCAGGCTCTCGTCGTAGCACAGGAGCCGGGCGTAGCCATAGACCGCGAACATCTTCACGTCCTTGGCACGGTGGATCAGCATCCGCCAGCGCCCGCCATGACGCCCGATCTGCCGGCGCGTGCCCTCCATCGCCACCACGCGCGGCGTCTCCGGCAGCCGTTCCGCCACCGGCGGAAGCGCACCGGCCGCCACCCGCGCCTCAAAATAAGGCGGCTCGACATAGGCGCCTGCCGCCGCCGGCACGGCCCAGAGCGCGAGCCCCGCGCAGGCAAGCGCCGCCAGCGCCCTCATGGGATACGGAGCCTCACGCCGCCCTCCTCGCCTGCCACCTTTCCGCCGAGACTATCGCCGCCGCGCACCGAGCGAAACGGCCGGTTTTCGCACCGCCCCGGGGACAAGGGCTACAATGGGCGCCGAGCACGGCGACGGACGGAAAGACGCGGCCTCATGCAGACCCGACTGGAAGCGATGATCGTGCGCGTGACGGCGCAGCGGGACTGCCTGGACGCCGCCGCCGAACGCATCGCGCACATCCCCGGCGTCGTGCTCGAACTCGGCCTCGGCAACGGGCGGACCTACGACCACCTTCGCAAGCGGCTGCCCGACCGCGAGATTTTCGTACTCGACCGCCAAGTTGCGGCCCACCCGGCCTGTATCCCCGACGACAGCCACATGGTGCTGGGCCGGTTCGAGGAGACGGTGCCGAACCTGAAGGCGCGCATCGGCCGCACCGCGGCACTGATCCACGGCGATTTCGGCACCGCCTGGGCGGACCGCGACGCGGCACTCGCCGCCTGGCTCGGCCCCGCGCTCGCACCAATGGCCCGGCCCGGCACCATCGTCGCGACCGACCGCGCACTGACCACCGTACCCTGGCCCGCCGAGCCCCTCCCCCCCACCGTCCCACCCGGCACCTACTTCATGTACCGGGTGCCGTGAGGGGTGGGGCGGCGCGGAGGCGGTCAAACTGTCACACGATGACCGTCTCGGAAAAGCCGCGAAACCATCGGCGATCTCATGCGGATGGGCCACCCCGCATTTGGGCTAGTACCGCAACGCCTAATGAAATGCCGCCCGCGTACCGGCCCCGCTATCCGGTGCGATCCCCGTCGCGGGTCACGGGCGGACCGGGAAGCGGGTCGGGCCGGTGAGGTGGTGCAGCAGGGGTGCCACGCGCTCGATCCAGTCGCAGAGGAGGGGGCGGGTCTCGCGCGGGTCGATGGCCTCGTGGATCGAGAAGGATTCGGCGCGGGGCTCCGGCGACTGGCGGGCCAGCATGGCCTCCTCCAGCCGCCGGCGCTCCTCGGCGGGGTCGGGGGCCGCCGCGATCTGGCGGCCGAAGGCCACCGCCACGCCGCCTTCCACCGGCAGCGCGCCCATCTCGGCGGAGGGCCAGGCGAGCACATAGGCGTCCGGCCCGAAATGAGCGGCCGCCGCGACGCCATGGGCCTTGCGCACGATCACCGAGGCCCAGGGCACCGTGCTGCTCGCGGCCGCCAGCACGGCGGCGGTGCCGTAGCGGATGGTGCCGGCCTGCTCCGCCTCGGTCCCGATCATGAAGCCGGGCTCGTCCACCAGGGTCACCACGGGCAGGTGGAAGCTGTCGCAGAGCTCGATGAACCGCCGGGTCTTCCGCGCGCCGTCGGCGGTCATGGCGCCGGCGAGATGCCGGCAGTCATTGGCCAGCACGCCGACCGGATGCCCCGAGAGCCGCGCCAACCCGGTAATCAGGCCACGCCCGTGGAGCGCGCCCATCTCGAAGAAGGAATCCCTGTCGAAGACCAGGGCAAGGATGCGCCGCATGTCATAGAGCCGGCGGCGGTTGCGCGGCACGATCTCGATCAGCTCCTCGGCGCGGCGCTCTGCCGGGTCGGTGGCGGGTGCGACGGGCGGAAGCTCCCACACATTGGAAGGCAGATAGGAGAGGAAGCGGCGGATCGCGGCGAAGGCCGCCGCCTCGTCCTCGACCAGCGCATCGACGACGCCGTTCCGCGCATGGACGTCCGGGCCGCCGAGGGCCTCCTTGGTAGGCCGCTTGCGGAGCGCGCGCTCCACCAGCGCGGGGCCCGCCACCAGCACCTGGGAGGCCTGCGTCATCACCGAGAAATGGGAGGCGACCAGGCGAGAGGCCGGCAGCCCCGCGACCGCGCCGAGAGCGGCGGCGGCGACCGGCACCGTCGCCATGGCGCGTGCCACCGACCGGAAGCGCGGCGGCGCGTAGACGGGAGGCCCCGCCGTCCGGCCGCCGGGGCCGGTCACGCTGCCGCCCGCACCCTCATGGAGGCGCACCAGGGGCACGCGGTGGGTGCAGGCGAGCTCCTCGGCATAGACGCTCTTGCGCAGGCCCGCCTCGTTGGGGGAGCCGCCCTTGAGGGTGAAGTCCTCCCCGCCCACCACGCAGCGCCGCCCGTCCACCGCACCGAAGCCGAGCACGAAATTGGCCGGCGCAAAGCCGGTGAGCCGGCCCTCCGCATCCCGCTCCGCATCGCCGGCCGCAGCGCCCACCTCCCGGAAGGAGTCGGGATCGACCAGCGCCGCGATGCGCTCCCGTATGGTGAGCCGGCCTCTCCCATGCTGGCGCGCGACCGCCTCCGCACCGCCCTGCGCCTTGGCGAGCGACCGCTTTCGTGCGAGCTCCGCCGCCTCCTCGCGCCAGCTCACATGGCCCTCACGCCACGGCGCCGGCGTCCCGCAGCGCGGCGATCTCCCCCGCCCCGTAGCCGGCCTCCGTCAGGATCTCGTCGGTGTGCTCGCCGAGGAGCGGCGCGCCTCGGCGGATGGCGCTCGGCGTCTCTCCGAAGCGCGCGGCGGGGCGGGCCTGGCGGAGCGGCCCCGCCGCCGGATGGTCGAGGCGCACGAGCGTGCCGCAGGCCTCCACCTGCGGGTGGTCGATCAGCCGGTTCCGCGTCAGCACCGGGGCGCAGGGCACGCCTTCCGCCTCCAGCCTCTCCATCCATTCGTCGGTGGTGCGGGTCCGCAGCGCGTCCTGGGTAAGGGCGAGGCGATCGTCGATGTTCTCGCTGCGGAGCGCGGGCGTGCGAAAACGCGGATCCTCCAGCCATTCCGGATGCCCGACCGCCCGCGCGAGCCCCTGCCACTCCCGATCGCTCATCACCGCGACGCTCATATGGCCGTCGGCCGTCTCGTAGATCAGGTCGATGAAGCTCGCCGCGCGCTGACTGCCGCTCTCCTCGCCGATGAAGGTCTGCCCGCCCATGTCGGAGGACCACAGGAAGGCGAGCACGGCGTCGAGCATGGAGAGCCGGACATGCTGGCCCTTGCCGGTGCGCTCGCGGGCCAGAAGCGCGGCGGTCGCCGCCTGGGCCGCCGTCACGCCGGTGAGCTTGTCGGGCAGGATGGTGCGCACAAGGCGGGGCCGCGCATCGTCGGAGCCGCCCTGGACGGAGGCGAGGCCGGAGGCCGCCTGGATGATGGGGTCGTAGACGCGCTTCGCGGCGTACGGTCCCGTCTCGCCGAAGCCGTTGATGGAGAGGTAGACAATATCGGGCCGCACCGCCCGGATGGCGGGCTCGCCCACGCCCAGCCGGTCGGCAACACCGGGGCGAAAGTTCTGGATGAAGAGGTCGGCGCCGGCGGCAAGCCGCCGCACCACCTCGCGGCCGTCGGGATGCTTGAGATCCACGGCGATGGAGCGCTTGTTGCGGTTGTTGTTGAGGAACTCCGCGGCGAGTCCGCCCCGCCGGTTGCCGCCGGTGCGCACGTAATCCCCCTGTCCCGGCGGCTCCACCTTGACGATCTCGGCTCCCTGGTCCCCCAGCATCATGGTCGCGAGGGGCCCCGAAACCATGCTGGTGAGGTCGATCGCCCGGTATCCCTCGAGCGGCCCCGCCATGCTTTCCTCCGCGCTGCGCCGCACGATCCTACAGACCGCCTTCCCGCTCCGCCAGGATGTGTCCTCGTTCAGGACGTTCGAGACGCCGGGGTTTTTTCGGCTGTCGGGTTGGCAAGACATACCGCCAGGGTTCGTCCGCGAGCTGACCCCTTTTTGGTGCGCGGGTCTCCAGGCCCGCATGTTTTTGTTTTTCGAGGAGAAGAAAAATGCGGGCCTCAAGACCCGCGCACCAAACCTGTATTGGGATCTCCTTGCGGTTGATCTGTCCACCAACCGCTTCGGAGACCCCCCAACCTCATTTCAAAAGCCGCGGCGGCGGGAGAGGTTCCGCCGGATGGGGAATGGCGATAGCCTGGGGTCTTTCCCACTGCGCGAGAAGCCGCCATGGCGCCCTTCGGAGAACTCGGCCCCAACGCCCCGCTGATCGGGCAGGACGGATCCCGCCACGCGCTCTCCACGCCGGCGCTGGTGCTCGATCTGGATCGGATGGAGCGCAACATCGCCTATCTCGCGGACCGCCTGGCCCGGGCCGGCCACGGCCTGCGCCCGGTCGCGAAGATCCACAAGTCGGTGGAGATCGCAAAGCTTCAGATGGCGGCGGGTGCGCTCGGCCAGTGCTGCGCGACCCTCGCCGAAGCCGAGATCATGGCGGATGCGGGCGTCTCGGGCGTCTTGCTCTTCTCCCAGGTGGTGGACGACGCGAAGATCGCGCGCCTCGCCGCGCTCAACGCCCGTGCCGACGGGCTGCTCGTCGCGGTGGACGATACGGCGATCGCGGACCGCCTCGCCGCCGCGGCGCGCGCCGCGGGCAAGCCTCTTTGCATGCTCGTGGATTTCGAAGTCGGCGGGCACCGTACGGGCCTCGATTCCCTCGATGCCGCCACCGCCCTCGCCCGGCGCATCGCCGAGACCGACGGCGCCGCCTATGCGGGCGTTCAGGGCTATAACGGCTCCTTCCAGCGCGAACCCGACTTCGCCGCGCGGGCGGCACAGCAGGCGCGTTGCACCGCGCCCCTGGCGGCGCTGGTGGAGAAGCTCGAGGCCGAGGGGCTCGCGCCCGGGATCGTCTCCGGCGGCGGGACCGGCACCTATGCCATCGACGTGGAGGCGGGCCTCTTCACCGAATGCCAGGCGGGCAGCTACATCTTCATGGACGTGAACTATCTCGACACGCCGTTCGAGCCCGGCAACCCGCACCCCTTCGAGACGGCACTCTTCGTGCGTACGACGGTGATCAGCGCGCGAGAGGCCTTCGTCATCACCGACGGCGGCATCAAGGAATTCGCCCGCGAGGAGTTTCCGCCCCGAATCGCTTCCGGCGCGGACCCGGACTCTCTCTACGAACTTGTCGGGGACGATATGGGCCGCGTGACCGTCCCCGCCGGAGCCCCGCACCCCGAGGTGGGCGACGCGCTGGAGTGCGTGACGCCCCATTGCTACGGGACGCTCAACCTCTACCCCGTCTACCACTGCGTGCGCGGCGACAGGCTGGTGGACATCTGGCCAATCCAGGCGCGCCCGCAATGGTAGACGCGCCCGCGCCGGGGCGCACTCAGTCTTGCGCCGTGCCGTGCGGCGGGTTGAAGTTCGACCAGGTCATCACGTAAGGGTGGGAGCTAATCTCGACGATGTTGCCCCACGGGTCCTCGCAATAGCAGACCTTGTAGGGCTTGTCGGGCCAGAGCTTCCAGACCTTGCTGCGCTGCCGCCCGCCGCTCTCGTCGATCCGTTTCGCGAGCGCCTCTATCTCCGGATCCAGGATGGCTATGTGGAAGATGCTCGTCTTCCAGTAGGCGAACGGGGTCTCCTGCGGCGCGCTGGCGGCGAACTCGAACAGCTCGACACCGACGCCGTCCGCCGTCGCCAGATGGGCGATCTTCATGCCCTGGAAGCCCTCGCCGAATATGTCGCCGACGATCTGTCCGAAATGGCTGTCGTCCGCGACCGCCTCCATCGGCTCCATCAGCACGTAGCAGCCGAGCACGTCGCGGTACCAGGCAACCGCCGCATCGATATCCGGTACCGAAATGCCCACATGGTCGAGGGCGCGTGTTCTGGTCATGGCGCAGGCCTCCAGCCTTGGGAACGGGGCACGGGCCGAAGCGACCCGTCGGCGCCATCCTACGCCAGGGGCTCTTTTTCCGCTCCACCCTTCGCGCCCTGAAAGTGCCGCGCGACGCAAGACGTGCGCCGGGCGGGCGGCCGCGCTATGCTGCCGGGCATGCTGGAGGTCGCGAGAAACACCGCCGGCGCGGTGGAAACGCTGCGGGATCTACTCGGCGAGAGGCTTTCCACCGTGGAGGCGGTGCGGGCGCACCACGCCGCCGGGGAGACCTACCACGCGCCCCGGCTTCCCGACGCGGTGGCCTTCCCCGAGAGCACGGAGGAAGTGAGCAGGATCGTGCGCATCTGCGCCGACCGCCGGGTGCCCGTCGTTCCCTTCGGCGTCGGCACGTCCGTGGAGGGCAATGTCTGCGCCGTGGAAGGGGGCGTGACGCTGGACATGGGGCGGATGAACGAGGTGCTGCGGGTGAGTGCGGAAGACCTCGACACGACCGTCCAGGCCGGCGTCACGCGCAAGCAGCTCAACACCCATCTCCGGGATACGGGGCTGTTCTTCCCCATCGATCCGGGAGCGGACGCGACTCTCGGCGGCATGACCGCGACCCGCGCTTCGGGCACCAACGCGGTACGCTACGGCACCCTCAAGGAAAACGTGCTGGGGCTCAAGGTCGTGCTGCCGGACGGCGAAATCATCACGACCGGCGGACGGGCGCGTAAATCCGCCGCGGGCTACGACCTCACCCGCCTCTTCGTGGGCTCCGAGGGCACGCTCGGCGTAATGACCGAGATCACGCTCAAGCTCTATGGCATCCCCGAGGCGATTTCGGCGGCGGTCTGCTCCTTCCCCTCGCTGGAAGCCGCCGTCAACGCGGTCATTCTCACCATCCAGTCCGGTATTCCGATCGCACGCGTCGAGCTTCTGGACGACGTGCAGATGGATGCCTGCAACCGCTTTTCCAAGCTCGACTATCCGCCGAAGGACACGCTCTTTTTCGAGTTCCACGGCACCACGCGGGGGGTGGAGGAGCAGGTGGAGCAAGTGCGCGAGATCGTGCAGGAGTTCGGCGGCTCGGACTTCCGCTGGGCCACCCGGCCCGAAGACCGCAGCGCGCTCTGGCAGGCGCGACACGATGTCTACTACGCCTGCCTCGCCTTGCGGCCGGGATCCCAGGGCTGGGCGACGGATGTCTGCGTGCCCATCTCCCGCCTCGCCGAGTGCCTGCTCGAAACCAAGAAGGACCTGGACTCCTCCCCGCTCATCGCCCCCATCGTGGGCCATGTGGGGGACGGCAACTTCCATGTCTGCTTCCTCATCGACCGGGAGGACGCGAGCGAGATGGCGGAAGCCAAGCGGCTGAACGCCCGCATGATCGACCGCGCGCTCGCGCTCGGCGGTACCTGCACGGGCGAGCACGGGATCGGCCTCGGCAAGCTGGACTTCCTGGAGGCGGAACATGGCGCGGGCGCCGTGTCGCTGATGCGTTCCATCAAGCGCACGCTGGACCCCCACAACCTGATGAACCCGGGCAAGGTCGTCCCCGCCTGAGCCCGCCTTAACACCTACCAGTCCTGTCACTCCATTCCCGCGGCCGGGCAAGACGCGACGGCGAAGCGGTTTCTCTTTTGTAGGTGCGCGGGCCTCCGGGGCCGCCTGTTTCTCTGCGACGGCCGAAGACGGGCCTTCGGCCCGTTGCGGGCCTGGAGACCCGCACACCGAAGCGGTTTCTTTTTCTTTAGGTGCGCGGGTCTCCAGGCCCGCATGTTTCTTTGCCACCGCCGGAGACGACCCAGGCGGCGGCCGTCAGGACCCTCCACCGCCTCCGACCGGCTCGGAACGCCCCGAAGGCTGCGACCGCAAGCCTCTCGAAATTCTTGCCGAGGCGGGCCCGAAAGGCGCATAGTGGTCATCGCACGAATGCGAATTCCGGCGAGGGAGTGAAAGCAATGGTCGCACGAAAGGAACAGGAATATCTGCTGCGCCACGCCATGCGCGGGCAACTGCTGCGTGGAACGATCGACAGGCGCCAGTTCTTAACCCGGAGTGTCGCCGCGGGCCTCGGCCTCGCAGGCGTGAGCGTCGCCGCGAAATACGGGACGGGCAGCGCTTTAGCCGAGGAGCGGCCGCTGTCGCCCACCTTCTATCAATGGATCGAGGACCTGCACCCGTCGATCCCCCAGGTCAACGAACAGTTCCCGGGCATCAACTATCAGATCGCGCCGGTGGAGGGCTTCGGTATCGAGCGCTTCGTCGCCGAGGCCCAGAACCAGGAGAGCACCTGGGACGTCTATGTCGGCCAGACGCCGTTCGTGGAAATGACGGCGATGATCGAAGCCGACGTCATCGAGCCATGGGATCCGTATATCCCCGACGACGTGGTCGCCGACCTGATCCCGGCGATCCGCGACGAGTGCACCATCGACGGCAAGCTCTACGGCTGGCCGTTCCTGCTGGACGTCATCGGCATGGGCTGGCACTCGGGCATCACGTCCGAAGCCGGGCTCGGCGACGCCCCGCCCGTCACCTGGGACGACTATCTGGCCAATGCCCAGGCCGTGGTGGACAGCGGCGCGGCGCCCTTCGGCGCCACCTTCGACGCCCATGGCTGGCGCTCGATCGCACCCATGACCCACAGCCTGAACAGCGACGTCTACACCTCCGACGGCCTGTTCGACTTCACCCATGACGCGTCCGTCGAGGCGCTGATCCTGATGAAGAAGATCATGGCGCTCTCGCACCCCGACATCCTGCTTGCGGGCGCGACCGACGGCGGTGTCAACGGGACCCCGGACGAGGTCGCCTTCGCCGCGCAGCGCGTCGGCTATTACACGAAATATTTCAATGCGCCGCTGCGCTTCGCCCAGTACTGGGACGACCCCACCGCGTTGAAGATGGCCGGGCTTCCCAAGTTCGCCGGCGGCGAAGGCTCGACCGTCTTCTGGACGACCGGCTGCGCGCTCTTCAAGCACGGCAAGAACAAGGAAAAGGTTGCCGAGTACATCCGTGCGCTCACCTACGACCGTCAGATCTGGCAGGATTCCATCGCCGGCACCGAGACGGCACATCCCGGGCAGCTCCCACCCTACAAGTCGATCTACGCCGAGTGGGAAGCCGACCGTCCCGATTGGATGCCGGACTTCGTGGCGCTGGTGCGGAGCCAGCTCGACCAGGCCAAGGCAATCACCAACCACCTGTTCGGCCTGCAGCAGTTCATCATCGGCCAGGCGTCCTGGGAAACCTATCTCAAGGGCGAAGAGCCCGACCCGCGCGTCGCCTTGCAGAACACCATGGATGCGGTGCGCGCCGAGCTCGAGCGCGCCTAGACGCGGTCTCCGGGGGCGGTGTGCCGACGACGCACCGCCCCCGGCGCACCCCACATGATCCCGACACCGCCCCCGATACCGTCGGCGGTGCGCACCTCCGACGGGCGCCCGTAGCACCGGGCGCGAATCCCGCGTGATGCACTATTCGTCCACCAGGGCGCTCCGGACCTTCAACGCGTGGGTCCTGCTGGCGCCGGCGTTGGTGTTCTTCATCGGCTATCAGGTCTACCCGATCATCCGGGTGATCTGGATCAGCTTCACCGACTTCGAGTTTTTGACCAACGAGCCCGCGCGCTGGATCGGCCTCGCCAACTATATCGAGGCCTTCAACGACCCCCTGATGTGGACCAGCCTGTGGCGCGCGGCGCTGTTCACCATGATGTTCCTGCCCGGAACCATCATCCTGCCCTTGCTGCTGGCAATCCTGGTGGACCGCGTCAGGGAGCCCGGGCTCGCGACCTTCTATCGCGTGGTGCTGCTGATCCCCGCGATCATTCCGAGCACGCTCGTCTTCGTCCTGTGGAAGTGGATGTACAACTACCAGGTGGGGCCCATCAACTTCATTCTGGTGGAAGTGCTGGAGATATTCACCTTCCACAACGCGCCGCAGTGGCTGGGCGGAACCCCGCTGACGCTCCCTTCCATCGCGATCATGGAAATCTGGTGGGGCCTCGGCTACCACACCATCTTCTTCCTCGCAGGCCTCGCGGTGATCCCCAAGGATCTGAACGAGGCCGCACGGCTCGACGGCGCCAACGAATGGCAGTTATTCTGGCATGTGACGCTGCCGAGGCTCGCACCCATCATGATGATCCTGGTGGTGCTGCGCTTCGGAACCTCGATGGCGGTTATTGACGAATATCTGATCTTCGGCGGCTTCAACCGCGCTTCGCCGACCTATACCTGGACCGTCTTCATGTACGACCAGGCGTTCAAGATCGGTCTGTGGCGACAGGGCTTCGCCGCGGCGATCGGCATGATCGGCGCGGTGGTGATGATGTTCTTCGTCGCCATCCTGATCTACATCTTCAGACCCAGGGACTGAGCACGCCATGGCCGCCCCCGCCGCCCCTGCCGCAAACCCCGCCCCGCTTGCACCGAGACGCAGGCGGCCCTGGCTTGCGCGCCACCGCGCGCGCCTCATCCGTCACGGCGTGATCGGCGTGTTCGTGCTGATCATTCTCCTGCCCCTGGCCTGGGTTCTCCTGCTCTCCATCAAGTCGCTGCCCGATTCCATGCGCGGGCAGCTATGGCCGCGGAAGTTCGATTTTTCCCACTACGGCTATGTGTTCGACAAAATCGAGACGCTTCCCACCAACCTGTTCAACAGCATCTACGTGACCGGGGCGACGGTGCTGATCACCACCGCCTGCGCCGTGCTCGCGGGCTACGCGCTCGTCCATGTGAAGCCGCGCGGCACCGGCGTGATCGTCACCGTTTTCCTCGTGTCGCTCTATTTCCCCATCCGCGTGGTGTCGATCATTTCGATCTACGAGATCCAGAGCTACATGGACCTGATCAACAGCACGAGCGGGCTGATCCTGCCCTACATCACGCTGAACCTTGCGATCAGCGTCCTGATCATGCGTGCGGTGTTCCAGCTCATACCCCATGAACTCATCGAGGCGGCACGGATGGACGGCGCGGGCCACTGGCGCACGCTGTGGATGGTCTGCCTGCCGCTGGTGCGGAACGGCCTGGTGGTCGTCTTTATCGTGAATTTCGTCACCGCCTGGGGCGAATTCCTGCTGGGCACGACGCTGACCAACGATCAGGAGGCACGCACAATGCCCGTCGTCCTCGCGGCGGCCCAGGGCGGCATGGGGCAGTGGGCCTGGCCGCGCATCGCGGCGGTCTATGTCGTCGTCGTCGCCCCGGGAATCATCGCCTTCACCTTCGCCCAGCGGCTCTTCTTCAAGGGCCTGATGGAAGGCGTGACGAAGGGCTGAGCGGGCGACGGCGAGGGCCGCGCCCCGGCGCCGTGCGCAGGAGAGCGCCGCCGGAAAGGCCGCCGACCGTATTGCGCGGCTATTCGGCCGCCTGGCCCAACTCCGCCAGGGAGTCGTTCCAGTAGGCGGCGGAGCGCTTCTTCATCATCGTGCGGAACTCGGCGGTGGTCTTGGGCAGATACTCGCCTGTCCCCCAATCGACGATCACGCCGTAGCGGCGCACCATGTCGAGCTCGTCGAGTTCGCCCTTGCGGTAGCGCTCGGCGACGGTCGCACCGTCCTCTTCGAGCCAGCCGCGGCGTTCCCGCGCGATGGCCGCGCGCTCGGCCCGCGTCGCCGCGTCGTCCACCTCGTAGCTCGCGAGGTCCAGATCCACCACCTTGAGCACGACGCCGTAATCCTTCCGCGCGCGCTCGAGGGAGACGTAGTCGTCCTCCACGTCGTGCATCACGGCTTCCGGGTCGCGCTCCAGCGGGTCGCCCAGGCCGCCGCCGCCGGCGGTCGGACGCGAGAACACATCCCCGGACTCGATGGGCACGTCGGAGAAGATCGAGCCCAGCCACTCCCGCTCGTCCTTGCCCTTGCGCTGGATGTAGAGCCCGTGGGGCATGGAGGGAAGCCCGCCCTGGATACCCCAGACGATCGCGCGTTCCCGGTCGCAGATATAGGAGATCACCGTGCTGTCGGCGTCCTGCAGCGTGCTTGTCTTCACCACGCCGGCACCACCCCGCCATTTGCCGGGGCCGGGGGAATCGGTCTGGATCTGATATTCGTTGGCGATGATCGGGCAAAGCCGCTCCTGCCCTTCCACGGGCTGGGTCATCAATCCGGTGCCGAAGCAGGCGGTGGTGACGTTGCAGCCGTCCTTGCCGTTGCGCCCGCCCCAGCCGCCGGGCAGCCAGTCATAGAACATGAAGATATTGCGGTCTTCGGTGCGCAGGTCCCGCCCGCCCGTCAGCAGATATTCCAGGTTGAAGGCACAGGCGATGGCACGCTCGGGCATGATGTTCGACCAGATCTCGTAGATCGAGTTCATGATCTTCTCGAAGGGCATGAGGAAGCCCGTCACCGCCACCGGCCAGCGCGCGTCCACGATGGAGTTCTCCGGCGCAATCACGTTGATGGGACGATAGAAACCGGAATTCAACGGGAGGTCGGGGAAGTAGGTCTTCATGCCCGCCACCACCGCCGAGAAGGTACCGCCGAAGGCGGAGTTGTAGAGCGTGCTGATGGTCTCGTGGCTGCCGCTGAAGTCGTAGGTGACCTCGTCCCCCTCGATGGTGAGCTTCACCCTGATGGGGATCAGCCCTTCGCCCAGCGCCGGATCGCGGTCGATATAGTCCACATTTTCCCAGGTGCCGTCGGGGAGTTCGGCGATGCGCTGACGCGTCGCCTGCTCCACATAGTCCTGCACCTCCTTGCAGCCGGTCACCACCGTATCCTTGCCGTACTTCTCCACCAGTCGGAGGATCTCGCGCTCCGCGACGCGGGTCGCCTCGGCCTGAGCGTTCATGTCGCCGATGATCGACTCCGGATCGCGCGTGTTCGCCGCGATCATGTCCGCGAAGTCGCGCCGCCACTTGCCCTCGTCGATGAGGCGCGTCGGCGTGATGCGGATGCCCTCGCGGAACATCTCCTTCGCCAGCACGTCGAAGGACCCCGGCGTGCTGCCGCCCACGTCCGACCAGTGGCCGTTGGACTGGGCGAAGGCCACGATCTCGTCGCCGACGAAGACGGGCCGGATGATGCGTACGTCGTTGAAGTGCGTGCCGCCGGCGTAAGGATCGTTGGTCATGAACACGTCGCCCGGACGCATGTCGTCCTTGAACGTGTCGATCACCGCCTTGCAGGTGTAGTGCAGCGTGCCGACATGGACGGCGATATCCATGTTGCCCTGGGCGATGGAATCTCCGTTGGCGTCGTTGAGCGCGGAGGAGAAATCCCGGTTGTAGATCACGAAGGAATAGCAGGTGCGGAGGATCTGCTCCGCCATCTGATCCACCGTCGTGATGAAGGAGTTCTTCAAGACCTCGAACGTCACCGGGTCGAGAGTGATGCCTGTGCCCTGCTTGCTCATGATAGTTCTCCGCGGTGCTCCGCCGGTCTCGCGGCCCTTGGCCTACGCGACATGGATTCGAAGGTTGAGCCACTCGTCCACTTCGGCGCGTACGCCGGGCGGAACGACGGTCGTCGAATCGAGTTGCTCGACGATCGCCGGCCCTTCGATCACGGCGCCTGCCGGAAGCCCGTCATGCAAGTATACGGGCGTGTCGACGGCCTCCTCAACCTCGTCGAAATGCACCGGACGGCGCGAGGCGGCCTCGAGCGCCTTGCCGTTCGCCCCGTGGCGCATCAATTCGGCCTTCGGCACCGTACCGATGGCCGCAAGGTTCAGCCGGAAGAGCTCCACCGGCGTATCGTCCCGGCGGAAGGCATATTCCCGGTCGTGGTCCGCGTGGAAGGCGCTCACCGCATCCCCCACGGACGCGAAGGGCCGCGCCACGGGGACCTGGAGCGAGCGCCACTGGCCCTGATACATCATGTCGATGCTGCGTTGGAGCAGCATGTCGGCTTCGGCCACGCCTTCCTTCTCGAGGCGTCCCCGGGCCTCGTCCTCCATGGCGGCGAAGCGGGCCTCAATATCCGCCGGGTCGGCGTCTGCGGCCGGCGCCAGATAGGTCTGGGAGAGGTCGTGGCGGACATCCACGAGCAGGCAGCCGAGCGCCGACGTCACCCCGGGGTTGGGTGGCACGATCACCGTGGGGATGGCGAGCTCCCTGGCGAGCGCCACCCCGTGCAGCGCGCCCGCGCCGCCGAAAGCCACCAGCGCGAAGTCCCGCGGATCGTAGCCCCGGCTGATGGAGATCAGCCGCACGGCGTCCGCCATGTTGGCGTTGGCGACGCTCACGATGGCCTTCGCCGCCGAGACGGCGTCAATTCCCAGCGGCTCCGCGACACCGGTGCGTACCGCCGCCTCGGAGGCTGTGCGGTCCAGCATCACCCGACCGCCCGCAAGCGCGCCGCCGAGGCGGCCCAGAGCCAGGTTGGCGTCCGTGTTCGTGGGCGTCGTGTTGCCGCGGCCGTAGCAGGCCGGGCCCGGGTCGGCACCGGCCGACTGCGGACCGTTATGCAGCGAGCCCGCATCGTCGATCCAGGCCAGCGAGCCGCCGCCCGCACCGATGGTCAGCACCTCGATGCTGGGGAAGCGGATGGGATAACCGAACTCGATATGCCAGTCCTTGGTAACGCGGGATTCGCCGCCGAAGACCAGGGAAACGTCGCAGCTCGTCCCCCCCATATCGAGCCCGATCGAGTTTTCGTAACCGCACAACATGGCGATGTGGCGGCTTGCGATGGCGCCCGCCGCGATGCCCGAGCCCGCGAGGCGCCCGGCGAAGCTCTTGGCGGTGGCCGGCGTCATCACGCCGCCGCCCGAGTGCAGCATCAGCAGGTCGCTCTCATAGCCGCCCTTCTGCAGCGCCTCGTTCATGCGCGAGACGTAACCGCCCACCACGGGGCTCAGAATGGCGTTCACCACCGTGGTGGAGAAGCGTTCATGCTCGAAAATCTCCGGCATGGTCTCCGACGAAGTGGCGACCTCCACGCCCGGCAGCTCCTCCTCCAGGATCGCCTTCATCCGCGCCTCGTGCTCCGGGTTCATGAAGGAGTTCATGAAGCACACGGCGACCGAGCGGACGCCGCGCTTGCGCAGGATGCGGGCCTTTTCGCGGGCGTCCGCCTCGTCCAGCGGCACCGTGATGCGCCCGCCATGGTCGATGCGCTCGCGAACGGTCAGCCGGTCGCGGCGGCGTATGTAGGGCCGCGCCACATCCTTGTAGGTGTCCCACAGCTCTTCCTTGTTGGCGCGGCGTATCTCGATCACGTCGCGGTAGCCTTCGGTGCAGATCATGGCCGAGGGCGGGAGCCTGCGGGTGATCAGCGCGTTGGTGGCCACCGTGGTGCCGTGGGAGAAGAGCGTCACGTCCTTCAGGTCCACCTGGGCTTCTTCGAGCCCCCGCATGGCTCCGACCAGCGGATCGTCCACCGTGGACGCCGTCTTGGCGACCCGAAGCCCGCCGGTTTCTTCGTCGAGGATGCAGATATCGGTGAAGGTGCCGCCGATATCGACCGCCACTCTCAGATTCGCCACTAATCCCTCCTGCCGCCTCGGGCATCGTGTTGCCGCACGTCAGCCCGCCACCTACTCATGCGCTCTCCGCACGTTCCAATTGCGCGCCCTCCGGGCCGAGGCCGGGCGGCAGCACGGTGCGCGAATCCAGCCGCGCGGCATCGAGCTGCCCGCGCGTCAGATTGCGGGACTCGCCGAGGTCCGCGCCGGAGAGATCCGCGTCCGCGAGCGCGACGCCGCCGAAATAGGCGCTTCGGAGCGTCGCGCCGCGGAAGCTCGTGCCGGGGAACTCAGCGCCGATCAGCATGGCACCGGTGAGGTCCGCCTCTTCCAGGCTCGCCCGTCCCGCCCAGGCGCCGTGCAGGTCCGCACGGACGAGGACCGCGCGTTCCAGGTGGGCGCGGCCGAGCCAGGCGCGCTGCAGGCTCGCCTCCCGGAGCGACGCGCCCTCAAGGCGCGCATCGCCAAGGGCGGCGTCGGAGAGGTCCGCACGGTCGAGCACCGCGCCTGGAAGAGCGGCGCCCGCGAGATCGGCACGGTTCAGATTCGCACCGGTGAAATCCGCCTCCGAAAGGTCCGCACCTGCAAAATCGGCGCGGAAGAGGTTCGCCCCGGCAAAGCACGCCCGGCGCAGGTCGGCCCTCGGGAAGCGCATGTCCTGGAGATCCGCCTCGGCAAAATCCGCGCGCGCACCGCCCGCGCCCGCGAGCCATTCGGCATGGGCCGCGACCGCACGGGCGACCTCCGCAGGCTCCGGCCTGCGCGCTTTTGCCGCGCCGGGCGCCTCGTTCATGACGCGCCCTCTCTGCCCGCTCCACGGTCCTGCGCGGAGCGCCGTCGCCCTGCCGCTGTATCCATCCCTATCACATACCCACGGAACGCGCCGCGATCAACGGTAAAGCCTGCCACCGGCAAAGCCCGCACCGGGCGCGCCGCACCTGCGAACACCGCCGGAATGCAAGAGCGGCCGATGCCGGAGGAGCGGTGCGCGGCGCGGACGCCCGGGCTTCTGAGGCCGAAGCCCCCCGCCGCCGCAATTACGCCGACAGACAGGCCGCGGGAACCAGCACGCGGCCTTCCATGAGGCGGCGCGCCGTGCGCTGGACGGTAACGCGGGTGATGCGGGACGAATCGTGCGACGCAGTCTCGGCACCGACGGCGACCACGCCCGAGGGGTGGCCGAT
Organism: Alphaproteobacteria bacterium; assembly: GCA_965220825.1. GTDB lineage: Bacteria > Pseudomonadota > Alphaproteobacteria > UBA828 > UBA828. The sequence continues at coordinate 3,165,203 of OZ244839.1, read as the reverse complement.
GCGGATCGGGCCGCGCCCCAGCCCGTGCGCGGCTTCCGCGGCGACGGTGCCGGCGATGCGGGCGGCGGCGGCCAGCGCCATGGCGGCGGTGAGCGGCAGCGCCCGGTGCGGGCGCTCCATGGAAATCACGCGGGCGCAAAGATCGACGGCCTCGGCCGGTTGGCGGGCGCCGTCCAGCGCGGTCCACGCCCCCGGCGGGCAAACAAACCCGACCTTGGGCACGCTCGCGGTGTCCGGCGGAATGCCCATGGCGCGGGCACCGGCGCGGCGCAGGGCCTCGAGGCGCTGCATCAGCGGTGGGTCGGCTTCGATGGCACTCGGCGGCTCGAGCCCCGTGAGGCCGAGGGCCTCGGCCGCGATGCAGACCAGCGCCGTGGAGACATCGATCAACGTCGCCTCCACCGCACCGACGCCCGGCACCTCGAGCGTGTCCCGGCTCCTGCCCGTGGGCAGCGTCCGGCCGGTGATGCCCCCGCCCGGCTCCTCGAAGGAGAGCGCGATGGGCGCGCCGAGACCGGCCACGCCGTCGAGAGAGAAGTCGCCCTCCACCACTGCACGGCTGCCGCGCACCGGGAAGCGGGCTTCGACCCTCCGCCCCAGGTTGCAGTTGTAGAGGGAGAGCGCGGCCTCGCCGTCCGCAGCCTTCACCAGCCCTTCGTCCACGGCAAAATGTCCGACGGCCGCCGTGAGGTTGCCGCAATTGCTGCGATAGTCGACCAATGCGCGGTCCACCGCCACTTGGCCGAAAAGGTAATCGACATCCGCGCCGCCGCGCCCGCCCGGGCTTACCACCACCACCTTGCTGAGGGACGAAAGACCGCCGCCCATACCGTCGAGCTGGCGGCCGTGGGGATCGGGGCTGCCGAGCGCCGCAAGGAAAAAGGGGTCCCAGGCCGCGCGGTCGGCCGGCAGGTCGCGCCGGTCGAAAAAGAGCCCCTTGCTGGTACCGCCCCGCATGAAGACGGCGGGGATCGCCCGCTGGCTCACGGGCCGCGGTTTCCGCGCACTGCCGCGTCGAGGCCCGCGATGCGGCCGAAGACCGCGCCCCGCATCACCGAGGTGGAGCCCGTATAGGTGCGGTAGTAGAGCCCGGCCACCTCGCCGGCCCCATAGAGGCCGGGAATCGCCTCGCCGTCCATATTGACCACCTGGGCGCGCGGGTTGATCCGGAGGCCCCCAAAGGTGAAGCAGTTTGCCGCAATGATCGGCCAGGCGCGGAAGGGCGCGCGATCCAGCGGCCTCGCCCAGTTGGACTTCCGCGGCGCGAGCCCCTCCGTCCTCAGCCCGTCGAGCGCGAGGGGTCTGAAACCGTCCTCGCCCGGGCAGGCGGCATTGTATGCGGCCACGGTCCGCGCCAGGCCCTCGCCGTCGACGCGGAGCGCCTCCGCGAGGCCGGCCAGGCTCTCCGCCTCCACCGGCGGCCGGTCCGTCCGCACCGACTTGCGCCAGTTGGGCACGTCTTCGAGCCGCGCGTCCGTTATGGCGAAGGCGATCCCTTCCGGCTGGGCCATAATCGCCCGCGACACGGCCTCGTAGCTCGCATCCACCGTTGCGGGCGCCTCGTCCACGAAGCGCGCGCCGGCGCGGTTCACCAGGATGCCGTAGGGATAGCTCAGTACCACCGGCTCATGCCGGCCGGACCTGGGATCCACCGGCTGGGCGTGGAAGCTGCCATAGTCGCCGCAGGGCGCCGCCCCGATCCGGAGCGCCATCTCGATGCCCTCGCCCCTGTTGTAATAGCCACCCTTGGCAACGGGGCGGATGAACTGGCTCTGAGGCCCGAGATACCGGCTTAGCATTTCCGGGTTTCCTTCGAAGCCCCCGGACGCCAGCACCACGGCCCGCGCCCGGAAGCGCACCGTGTTGTTGCCGGCGCCGACGGCCTCGATCCCCTCCACCCGGCCCTCATCGTCCTGGATCAGCCGGCGCGCGGTGGTCTCGTAATGGATCGTGATGGCGTGAGGCACGGATTCCGCATGGGCCGCGAGCGCCTCGACCAGCGCAAGGCCGCCGCCCGCCGGTGCCATCCGGGTCGTGCTCTCGGTGAGGAAATAGTTGGGCAGGAAGTCGAAATCGACCCCGAATCCGGTGAGCCAGCGGAGCGTCGGCGGGGCGTTCTCGGCGAGCGCCGTCACCAGCTCCGGATCGATGAAGCCCAGCGCCCGCAGGAGGCCGGGCCATTCCGCATAGGGCTTGACCGACTCCTTCACGATCTCCGGATCGAGATAACCGCCGGCATTCTCGGCGAAGCGCTCCTCGAAGTCCTCGGAGACGGCGTCGGGGCTCTGCATGCGCCAGAAGGATTCGGTGTAGCGCGTGTTGCCGCCGCGATCTTCGCGCGGCGCGCGCTCCAGAAGCATCACCCGCGCACCTGCCTGTTGCGCGCTGACGGCGGCGCTGAGGCCGGCGATACCGCAGCCGACCACGATCACGTCGCAGCTATCTTCGCTCCCGCGCACCCGCCCCCTCTCGCGCAGCCCGACCGAAGCGCAACACCGGTCTATCCGCTATCTTACCCGCACGCAAACACATTGACGGAGAAGGGAATGGCGTTCGGTATCGGCGCGGCGGAGCGGAGGAAGGAGGACGACCGCCTCCTCGCCGGCCGGGGCCGCTATGTCGACGATATCGTGTTCGAAGGCCAGGTCTACGGCCACATGGTTCGCTCGCCCCACGCCCATGCGCGCATCCGCGCCATCGAGACGGAGGCCGCGGCGGCCCTGCCGGGGGTCTGCGCCGTCTTCACGGCGGCGGACCTCGCAGCGGCGGACATGGGGCCCATTCCCTGCCCGAACCGCCCGGACAATGCCGACGGCACGCCCTCTGCTGCCCCTGCCCGCCCGGTCCTCGCGGACGGGATCGTGCGCATGGTGGGGGACCCGGTGGCCTTCGTGACCGCCGAGAACCCCGAGGCCGCCCGCGACGCGGCGGAGGCGGTGCGCGTTTCCTACGCGCCGCTGCCGGCGGTGACGGACGCAGCGGACGCGCTGACACCCGGTGCACCCCTCCTCCATGCCGACGCACCGGGCAATCTCTGCGTGGATTGGGAAAAGGGCGACCGCCGGGCCGTGGACGAGGCGCTCCTTGGTGCCGCGCACTGCGCGACGCTCGAGGTCCGCAACCGGCGGCTTGCGGGTTGTCCCATGGAGCCCCGTGTCGCGCTGGGGCGCATGGAAGGCGGCGTCTACATCCTGGAAACCGGTACGCAGGGCGTCCATATGGTCCGGAGCCTTTTGGCGCGCGAGGTGCTCAAGGTCCCGGAATCGCGGGTCCGCGTGGTGACACCGGATGTGGGCGGCGCCTTCGGCGTCAGGCTTCCAGTCTATCCGGAACATGCGCTCGTGCTGTTCGCAGCCCGTATCCTCGAACGCCCGGTCAAATGGGTCGCGAGCCGCGGCGAAGCCTTGGCGACCGACCATCAGGGGCGGGATACGGTCTCCCGCGCGACCCTCGGACTCGACGGAGACGGGCGGTTCGTCGCGCTCAAGGTCGAAAGCATCGCCAATCTCGGCGCCTACCCCTCGCAGTTCGGGCCGTTCATCCCCACCGCCGGCGGCGCGCGGGCGCTGGCCGGCCCCTACGGCACGCCGCTGATTCACGTCCGCGTGCGCGCGGCCTACACCAACACCGCACCGACCGACGCCTACCGCGGTGCAGGCAGGCCGGAGAGCGTCTTCCTCCTGGAGCGCCTGATCGACGAGGCGGCCCATGCGCTCGCCCTCGACCCCGCCGAGCTTCGCCGCCGGAACCTCGTCCCCCGCACCGCCATGCCCTATGGGACGGCACTGGGCCAGACCTACGATTCAGGAGACTTCCCCGCCATCCTGGAGACCGCCTGCGCCGAAAGCGGGTGGGAACAGGCGCGGGCGCGGCGGCGCGCGGCGGCGGGGGCGGCCGCGGGGGCGGACGTGCTCCGCGGCATCGGCCTTGCCTTCTATGTGGACCCGTGCGGCGGGAACCGGGATCAGTGGGCCGCGCTCCGTTTCGACCCGGACGGCACGGTAACCCTGCTCGTCGGCAGCCAGTCCACCGGCCAGGGGCACGAGACCGCCTACGCCCAGATCGTCGCAAGCCGGCTGGGTCTTGCACGCGAGCATATAAGGGTCCGTCAGGGCGACACCGCGTCGATCCTTCACGGACGGGGCACCAGCGGCTCCCGGTCGCTCCCCATCGGCGGCAATGCGGTGCTCCGCGCGGCGGACGAGGCCGCCGAGCGCGGGCGCCCCATCGCCGCCTTTCTGCTGGCAGCGGACGAAGAAGACGTGACCTTCGCCGATGGGCGGTACCGGGCGAAGGGCAGCAATCGGACGGTAGGCTTCGCCGAGGCGGTGCGCGCATCGTTCGATCCGACCTGCCGTGCCGAGGCGAAGGCGGGCGCGCTCGACGGCGCGGTGTACCATACCGCCCACGAGTCCACCTATTCCAACGGATGCCATGTCTGCGAGGTGGCGATAGACCGGGCGACCGGCGCCGTGCGGATCGTCCGCTATGTCGCCGTGGACGATTTCGGGCGGCTCCTGAACCCGCTTCTGGTGGAAGGGCAGCGCCACGGCGCCATCGCGCAAGGCATCGGGCAGGCGCTTGCCGAGCATGCGGCATACGACGCCGAGAGCGGCCAGCTGCTCGCCGGTTCCTTCATGGACTACGCATTGCCGCGGGCCGGCGACCTGCCGCTCCCTGCGGGGCGATTCGCCGTGATACCCTGCGAGACCAACGCACTCGGCGTGAAGGGATGCGGCGAGGCCGGGGCGATCGCCGCGCCGGCCGCGGTGATGAACGCCGTCGCCGACGCACTCCGCGCCGCGGGTGCCGCCGCACCGGACATGCCGGCGACCCCCGAGGCGGTCTGGCGCGCCTTGCGGCACGCCGAGGGGGACGCAACGTCCCGGGCAAGGGCATGAAGGAGCATCGCAGAACCATGACCAGTTGGCGCAACCGCAAGACCTTGATCCTGGGCCGGAGCGACATGATCGGCCTGCTCGAACCCGGCGAGTATGTGGACTGCGTGGAGACGGCGTTCCGCCGGCATGGCGAGGGGCGCTGCTATCTGGAGCCCAAGGGCCATATCGTGCTCGACAAATATCCCGGCGAATGGGAGGTCATGCCCTCCTATATCGAGGAGCCGGCGGGCGCGGGTGTCTCGGAGGCGGCGGCCTGCAAATGGGTCTCCATCCGCGAGCACAACAGGGCCAAGTTCGACTTGCCGACGGTCTTTTCGATCCTTGTCTATACGGAGCCCGAAACCGGTTTCCCCCTCGCCATTGTCGATGGCAGCTACCACACCATGATGCGCACCGGCGCGTCGGCCGCGGTTTCCATCCGCTGGCTCGCGCGCGAAGACGCCTCGGTCCTCGCCCTGGTAGGCGCCGGCGATGTGGGCATCGGCGCGCTCAGGACCTGTGCGAGCGTGCGGGCGTGGTCGGAGGTTCGCATCTGGAGCCGCACCCGGGCCACCCTCGACGCCCTGATGGAGAGCGAAGCGCCACGCCATCCCGGGCTCGCACTCAAGCCCTCCACCGACCTGGAGGAGACGCTGCAAGGCGCCGATGCCGTGGTCACCTCCACCACCGGTGCCGCGCCCGTGGTGCGGAACGACTGGATCGCGCCCGGCACTCATATCGCCGCCCTTGGCTCCGACCTCGCCGGCAATCAGGAGCTGGAAAGCGCACTGACGGCACGCGCGCACATCTTCGTGGACGACATCCGCCAATGCGTCCCCGACGGCGAGATCAACGTGCCGATCCGCGAGGGGCTGATCGGCGCGGACGACGTGGCCGGCGAGATCGGCGCCGTTATCTGCGGCCGGGCAGAAGGCAGGACAAGCGACGACGAGATCACGCTTTTCGACTCCACCGGTATCGCGATCCAGGATTCGGCGACCGTCCCGCTGGAATATCAACGCGCGGTGGAGGCGGGAGTCGGCGTCGAAAAGAAGATGATCTCGACCTGACCGCGCCGCTCCGTCCCGCCTGCCCCGCAACCGCCGCAGAGGAACGGCGCCCCATGGCCGAGGGCGAGCGCATTCTGGTCATCAAGCATGGCGGCCTCGGCGACTGGGTGCTGGCCACCGGATGTTTCGCGGCGATCCGCGCGCACCATGCGCAGGCACAGACCGCATTGCTGACCACACCTGCCTTCGAAGCATGGGGCGAGGCGTGCGGCTGGTTCGACGAGGTGTGGATCGACAGGCGGCCGAGCGTCGCCAAGCCGCGCGAATGGCTTCGGTTGCGCCGGCGGCTGCTCCGCGGCGGCTTCGCACGCATATACGACCTCCAGACGTCGAACCGCACGGGCCTCTACCACCGCATGCTGCCACGCAAACGCAGGCCCGAATGGTCCGGTATTGCCCGCGGCTGCTCCCATCCTCACAGCAATCCGCGGCGAAACGCCATGCACGCGGTCGCGGCACAGGCCGAACAGCTCGTAGAGGCCGGGATCGCGACCGTGCCGCCGCCAAACCTCGATTGGCTGGACGGCGAGGTGGAGGGGCTCGCTCCGCCGCGCCGGTTCGTGCTGATCGTCCCGGGCGGCGCCGCGCACCGCCCGGAGAAACGCTGGCCGGCGGCGCGCTACCGGGAGATCGCGGACGCCGCCACGAAGCACGGCACGACCCCGGTCCTGATCGGCACCGGCGCCGAGGGGGACGTTCTGAGCGCTATCGCGCGGGCCGTACCGCAATCGGTCGATCTCTGCGGGCGCACGGGCCTGGGGCAGATCGCCGCCCTCGCCCGCCGTGCGCACTGCGCCGTCGGCAACGACACCGGACCCATCCATATCGCGGCCGCGGTGGGCTGCCCCACCGTCGTCCTGTTCGGCCCCGCCTCGGACCCGGCGCTCTGCGCCCCGCAGGGCCGGGCGGTCACGGTTCTACGGCGGGCACCGCTCGCCGATCTCCCGGCAGGCGATGTCGCACGCGCAATGGAGCGCGCGGGCGCATGGGCCTGACAATGCGCGGACTCCCACGGTGAAACCCCACCCCGCTGGTCCGGGCGGAAACCCCGCCGTTGCGCGACGGGCGGCGCCCGCACAAGCAATTCTTGCCGCCATCTTCTACGCCTTTGCCGCCTTGCTCCCATTGGTCTGCGCCATGGCGCCCAAGGGAACGGTCGCCCTGCTGGCGGTGGCGGCGCTTGCGGCGGCTCTCGCATATTGGGGGGGCTGGCGGCGGCCCGCGCTGCATTTCGGCCTGCTCGCCGTTCTCGCGCTCTTGCTCCTCTGGTTCGCGCTCGCCTCGCTCTGGAGCTTCGAGACAGGCGGCGCGCTCATGCTCACACTCCGGGTCGCGGCTCTTCTGGCCGCCGGCATGGTGCTGTTCGTCACCGCGGCCGGTCTCAGCGAGGCGGCGCGGGCGCGCGCAGGCGATTGGCTCGTCACCGGCTTCATCCTGGCGCTCGTCTTCATGATCATGGAGGCCGCTCTCGACTTCCCGCTGCTCCGCATCTTCAAGGAGGCGGGCGGCGCTGACGGAACGGTCTGGCTCAATCGCAGCGCCGTCGCCATGGCGCTTCTCGTCTGGCCGGTGACGGCCCATCTCTGGAAGCGAAGGCTCGGCTGGAAGGCGCTCGCCCTGCCGCTGCTGCTGGGGGCGGCCACGGTCTTCATGGAGAGTGCGGCGGCGACCCTCGGGATGGCGGCGGGGCTCGCGGCCGCGCTCCTCCTCCTCTGCCTCCCCGCCGCCGGACGGGCGGTATGCTTGGGTGCCACGGTCCTTCTGTTCGTGGGCATGCCCTTTGCCGCGCGGGAGATGCACGAAGGAGGCTGGCACCGGGCGGAGTGGCTCTTCGGCTCGGCGCGGCACCGCGTGGAGATCTGGAACTTCTCGGTGGACCGCATCGCCGAACGGCCGTTCCTCGGATGGGGCTTCGACAGCGCCCGGCATATGGGAGAGGCCCACCCCGGCTTTGGCGGTTCCAACTGGGAAATCATGCCGCTGCATCCGCACAACGCGCCGCTCCAGATACTCCTGGAGCTCGGCAGCGTGGGCTACGCCCTGGCGCTCGCGCTCCTCTGCATGGCGGCGTTTTGGCTGAACCGCTTCCCGCGGCCGACCCGCACGTTCGGCCAAGCGCTCTTCATCGCCTTGCTGGCGGTCTCCTGCGTCGCCTTCGGCCTGTGGCAGAACTGGTGGCTGGCCCTGATCCTCTCCGCCGCGCTCCTCATGCCCCTCACGGACACGCGGACCACACCACCGGCGCGGGGTGGAGCGCACCGCCCGGGCTCGTAAACGCGAACGCCGTCCCGGCCCGTTCTTCCGGGGAGGCGCGGCGGTCGTCCGGAGAAAGGCCCCCGCGCGCGGCTATCCGCGGTTGTCCCAGACCACCTTGGGGTAGGGCACCACCCAGGATGCCTTCATGTACCAGCAGCCCAGCACCTCCACGGGCGAGAGCGTGTGGAGGTGGGGGTAGAGGCCGGACTTGCCGAACTCCAGATGGCCGGGCCCCGACCATATCTCGTGGAGGGTGAAGTCCTCGGGCGGGATCAGCAGCACCTCCTTGATGGGCTTGCCGTCGCGGTCCGGCGGCGGAAACTTGCGGACCTGGAGCCAGTCTCCGCCGACGAGATCGTTGAAGCCGCGCTCGATGGCATCGTCGGTGCGCCGCACCGGCGGCGGGCTGGTGACGTTCATGCTGAGGCGCATGAGGGTTTCGCCGGCGCGGTTGCACTGGCCGATGATCTGGCTGCCGTGAAAACGCAGCGGATCGTTGTCGCAGAGATTGGCGGGCCAGCCATAGATCTCGCGCTCGAAGGTGAGCGCCATGTCGTGATCGACCCAGATATAGTTGATGTACCAGCCGGTCCACTCCTTGAAGCGGACTTTGATGCCCGTCAAGCACTCATGATAGAGGTCCACGGTGTGGGTCGGCTGGCCCATGTCGCCGATCCAGGCGAGCATCAGATTGGGCTCCACCGGCTCCAGAGGCTCCGGCACCTCCCAGGCGACCGCCGCCGGGTCGGCGCGGTAGGCCAGCATGAGAATGCGGCTGTCGGGCGTCGCGTAGAACGGCGGTGCCGTGTAGGTCGGCGCCGCAAGCGGCATGGAATAGCCTTCTTCGTGCTCCTTCATGGCTTGATATCCTCCCTGCGGGCGGCGCGCGGCGCCCGTTCTCGGCTCGTCCGCAGGTAACAGATCGCTTTGGGACGGTCAAACAGCGGGCGGATGCCGGCGGCGGTGGGCCCCCGTGACGCGCTTCCCCCGAGGTAACGGCTTGACGAACGGGCGGATCGGCGCGAGAACCGGGCGTGGCGCGCAGGCGTTGGGCGCGCCGAAGATCCGTCGGCGTGGCCGGAGCGTGGCGAAACTCTACGTCAAGACCTACGGTTGCCAGATGAACGTCTACGACTCCGCCCGCATGGCGGATGTTCTGGCGCCGCTCGGCTACGACCGGACGACGGAGCCGGATGACGCGGACCTCATCGTCCTCAATACCTGCCACATCCGCGACAAGGCGGCGGAGAAGGTCTATTCGGAGCTGGGCCGGCTGCGGCCGCTCAAGGAAGCGCGTCGGCGCGCGGGCCGCCCCATGCTCATCGCGGTGGCGGGCTGCGTCGCCCAGGCCGAGGGGGAGGAGGTCGCGGCCAGGGCGCGCCATGTGGACATCGTCATCGGCCCCCAAGCCTATCACCGGCTGCCGGACATGGTGGCTCGCGCCCAGCGGAGCACGCGCCCCCTGGTGAACACCGCCTTTCCCGAGGAGTCCAAGTTCGACCATCTGCCCGAAGAGCTCGCAGGCGCCCAGCCGGGTCGCGGCGTCAGCGCCTTCCTCAGCGTCCAGGAAGGCTGCGACCGCTTTTGCACCTTCTGCGTCGTACCCTATACGCGGGGCGCCGAGGCCTCCCGGCCTGCGGCGGACGTGGAGGCGGAAGCCCGCCGGCTCGTGGCGGCGGGCGCGCGGGAGATCGTGCTGCTGGGGCAGAACGTCAACGCCTATCACGGCGCACATGCAGGCGAAGAGATCGGCCTCGCCCGGCTTGTCGAGCGCCTGGCCCGCATCGAGGGCCTCCTGCGGCTCCGCTACACCACCTCCCACCCCCGCGACATGACGCCGGATCTGATCCGCGCCCACGGCGCCGAGCCCAAGCTCATGCCGTTTCTGCACCTGCCGGTGCAGTCGGGCTCGGACCGGGTGCTGAAGGCCATGAACCGGGGCCACACGGCGGACCGCTACCGACGCCTCGTGGATGCCATACGCGAAGCGGAGCCCTCCATCGCCCTCTCCAGCGACTTCATCGTCGGCTTCCCCGGCGAAACCGAGGCCGACTTCGAGGCGACGCTCGCGCTGGTACGCGACGTGGAATTCGCCCATGCCTTCTCCTTCCAGTACAGCCCGCGCCCGGGCACGCCCGCGGCCGCGCGGGACGACCAGATTCCGAAAGACGTGAAGGCCGAGCGCCTCGGGCGGCTTCAGCAGCTTCTGGAGGCGCAGCGCCTCGCCTTCAACCGCCGCTTCGTCGGACGATGCGTGCCGGTGCTGATCGAGCGCCGCGGACGCCACCCCGGCCAAATTTCGGGCCGCACGCCCCATATGCAATGGGTCCATGCGAACGGCGGCGCGGACATGATCGGGCGCGTCCTCGACCTCACGGTAGCGGAGGCGTCGGCGAACGGTCTGGGCGCGGCGGATGCGAGTGGCGTCCGCCCGCGAGGCGAAGCGGCCTGAGCGGCCCCGCATCCATGGCGTCCGGCGAAGCAGCCACCCAGCTTCGGTTCGACGACAACACCCTTCTGCCGCTGCTCTTCGGCGACCATCACCGCCATATCGCGCGCATCGAGCACGCCTTCGGCGTGGTGGTGAACTCGCGCGGCAACGAGGTGGAGATCAGCGGCCCCGCGCCCTCCGTCGCGGCGACCGAGGCCGTGCTGCGGAGCCTCTATGACAAGCTCAAACGAGGCTTCCCCGTAAGCGGCGGCGAGGTGGACGGCGCGATCCGCATGGCGGCCATGCCGGCGGAGGGCGTGGATGCGGAGCCCGAGCTCACCATCCGCACCCGCAAGCGCCCGGTGGTGCCCCGCTCGCCGCGCCAGGCCGAGTATGTCCGGGCCATGCTCGCGAACGACCTGGTGTTCGGGCTCGGGCCGGCGGGTACCGGAAAGACCTATCTCGCGGTCGCCGTGGCGGTTTCCCTCTATCTCGCGGGCGGCGTGGAGCGCATCGTGCTGTCGCGCCCGGCCGTCGAAGCCGGCGAGCGGCTGGGCTTCCTCCCGGGCGATCTGAAGGACAAGGTGGACCCCTATCTGCGGCCGCTCTACGACGCGCTCTACGACATGCTGCCGGCGGATCTGGTGGCGCGCCGGCTCGACGCCGCCGAGATCGAGATCGCCCCCCTCGCCTTCATGCGGGGGCGGACCCTCGCCCGCGCCTTCGTCATCCTCGACGAGGCGCAGAACGCCACCGCGCTCCAGATGAAGATGTTCCTCACCCGCCTCGGCGAGCGCTCGCGCATGGTGGTTACCGGCGACCTGACCCAGGTGGACCTGCCGCAGGGCATGGAGTCCGGACTGCAACGGGCGGTGGGCCTGCTGGAAGGGCTCGACGGTGCCGCGATCGTCCGCTTCGACAATGCGGACGTAATGCGCCACGGGCTGGTCGCGCGCATCCTCGACGCCTACGACCGCGCGGAGCGCACCGGCGGCAAACCATGAGCGTACGCGGCGGCATGGCGGTCGACGTCTCGATCCGCGACCCGGCCTGGCTGGTGGCTCTCGCGGACGCACGCACCATCGCGCGCCGGGCGGCATGCGCGGCGCTTGAGGCGGCGGGCGAGGCGGGCGCGGTCGAACTCGCGGTCCTGCTGGCCGACGACGGCTTCGTGCAACGCCTCAACCGGGACTATCGCGGCGAGGACCGGCCGACGGACGTGCTCGCCTTCCCGCTGCGCGGCGATAACGGCGGCGGCGGCAATGGCGGCCACAACCTCTCTTGCGGCGCGCACGCCGCCCTGCTCGGCGATGTGGTGGTCGCGCGTGAGACCGTGCTGCGCCAAGCCGCCACGGACGGCGTCGGGCTCCCCGAGCGCGTCAGCCATCTCGTGGTCCATGGCGTGCTCCATCTGATGGGCCACGATCATCATGCGCCCGGCCCCCAGCGCACCATGCGGGCGCTGGAATCGCGGGCACTCTCGACTCTTGGCATTTCAGACCCCTACGCTACTCTTGACGGTGTGCAACAGCGGCGGCGAGCTGAGGCCTCCGTGCCTGGATCATGAGCGACAGCGACAAACCTCCATCTAGCGGCGACATAGCTGAGGGCGAACGAAGCGGGCGGACGTCGTCGTCCTTCGTCCGCATCCTCCGCAACTGGCTGCGCAGGGGTCTGGGGCGCGAAGGCTCCGCCTCCTGGCGTGAATCGCTCGGCGAACTCATCGACGAAGAGCGGGAAATCGCCGAGCAGATCAGCCCCAACGAGCGGGATCTGCTGAACAATCTGCTGCGCTTCGGCGAACTGACCGCGGGCGACACCATGGTCCCGCGCAGCGACATCACCGCGGTGCGCGCGGACGCGTCCCTGGACGAGGTGGTGGCGGTGATAAAGGCGGCGGGGCATTCCCGCATGCCGGTTTGCGGCGACAATCTCGACGATGTCATCGGCATGATCCATGTCCGCGACGTCATGGCCCATTGGGGAGAGCCGGAGCCCTTCGACATCGGCGCGATCCGCCGCGACATCATCTTCGTTCCCGCATCCACGCGAATCCCCGACCTGTTGAAGGAAATGCGCGAGACCCGGCTCCACATGGCGGTGGTGGTGGACGAATATGGCGGGACCCACGGGCTCGTCACCATCGAGGATCTGGTGGAGGAGATCGTCGGCGAGATCGAGGACGAGCACGACGAGGTGGAGCCTCTCGCGCTGGTCCATCTCGACGACGGCGCGGTGGAGGCGGATGCGCGGGTGCGTGTCGAAGCGCTCGAGCGCGACCTGCGCATCGGGCTCCTGGACGAAGACGACGAGGACGCGGTGGACACGCTGGGCGGGCTGGTGTTCGCCCTCGCCGAACGGGTCCCCGGCGAGGGCGAGCGGATCCGCCATCCCGCCGGTCTCGATTTCGAGATACTGGAAGCCGATCCGCGGCGCATCAAGCGGCTGCGCATCAGCAGGACGGAACCGCGTCCCGCCGCCGGCGCTTCGTGACCGCGCCTGCGCGCAGTGCGGGCGGGGCCCTGTCTGCACTGGCACGGGCCGTCAGCGGGCTCCGCGGATGGCGACGCGCGGCCTTCGCGGCCGCCCTCGGCGCCGCGGCCGCATTTGCGCTGCCGCCCTTCCACGCACTTCCGCTTCTGCCGCTCGCCTTCACGGGCCTTCTGTGGCTCACCGGCGCGAACGCCTCGCCCAGGCAGGCGGGCGTCGCCGGCTGGTGGTTCGGGTTTGCGCACTTTCTGGTCTCCATCCACTGGATCGCCTCCGCCCTCCTGATCGACCCCGCACCCTTCGGCTGGCTCGCAGCACCCGCGGTGGTCGGCCTATCGGCGGGCTTCGCGCTCTTTCCCGCGCTCGCCGCCTTCGGCACGCGGGCGCTCGGCCTTCGGGGGCCGCTGCAGGTGGTGGGCTTCGCCGTCGCCTGGACGTTCGTCGAGTGGCTGCGGGGCAACATATTGACGGGCTTTCCCATGAACCTCATGGGCACCGTGTGGGCGCTTTCCGTTCCTATGATCCAGGTCACAGCACTTGTCGGCGTCTACGGGCTCGGCTTCCTCACCGTGCTGGCCGCGGCCTCGCCGGCGGCGCTCGCCGAGCCCGCCCCGGGCCGGCAGCCCGTGCGCCGCCTCTGGCTCCTGCCGGCGGGCGCATTCGGTCTGCTGGCGGCGGTCTGGATCGGCGGGGAAGCCCGTCTCGCCCTCGCACCCGCCGCAGCGCCGACGGATGTGCGACTGCGCGTGGTGCAGGCCAATATCGCGCAGAGCCTCAAATGGCGGGAGGGCCAGCGCGAGGCCGCGCTCGCGCGCCATGTGCGCTTCTCCCGCCCCGGCGACCTCGCGGGCCTCCACCTCACCATCTGGCCGGAGGCGGCGGTGGGCTATCCACTGGACGAGCGCCGCGCCGTGCGGGACATCGTCTCCAGGGCGGTGCCGCCGGGGGGCTATCTGATCACCGGCGCGCCGCGGCGGCATATCGAAGGCGGGCGCATCACCACGCTCTGGAACAGCCTCCACGCGGTGGACGGCGGTGGTCGGCTGGCGGCGACCTACGACAAGCACCATCTGGTGCCGTTCGGCGAATATATCCCTCTGCGCGCGCTGCTGGAATTGCCCAAGCTCACCTACGGCGCACTGGACTATTCGCCCGGGCCGGGGCCGCGCACGCTCCGCCTGCCGGGCCTGCCCCCCTTCAGCCCGCTGATCTGCTACGAGGCGATCTTCCCCGGCGACGTGACGGCACCGGCGGACGGTGCGCCCGCGCGGGCGGAATGGCTGCTCAACATCACAAATGACGGCTGGTTCGGGCAGACCGCCGGCCCCCACCAGCACTTCCAGGCGGCACGGCTGCGCGCGGTGGAGGAAGGCCTGCCACTGGTACGCGCGGCCAACACCGGCATTTCGGCCGTGGTGGACGCCCACGGCCGCGTGCTGGCGCGGATCGGCCTCGACCGCGCGGGCGCCATCGACGCCCCGCTCCCGGCCGCGCTTTCCGCACCGACGCCCTTTGCACATCTCGGCGACTGGATACTCGCCATCCTGCTGATCCCCGCAACGGCCGCCGCGCTCTGGCGCCGCAAGCGCGGGGCGGAGCGATGACAATCCCGGCACGGCCGCCGCGCGCGATACATCGCCCACAGCCACGCATACGAGGCGGGAATTGCCTTCCGTGAGGGCTTGAATCGAGGTAGTCTACGCATCAGATTTCTGACGAACCGACGTTGAGATGCAACCATGCGTGGACTTCCCAAGCGCATCATGGAGCATGCCGAAACCCTTCCGGAGGCGACGCCGCTATGTCCCGCCGCCCTCCTGCACCTCGGCAAGCGCGCTGCGGTCGATCAGGCGTTGTCGCGCCTTGCCCGTTCGGGCCATCTCATGCGCATCTGCCAGGGCGTCTACATGCGCCCGATCCAGACCCGGTTCGGGCAGTGTGCGCCACGCACGACCAAGGCAATCGCCGCACTGTCAAAGATGTGGGGCGAAACCATCGTGCCGTGTGGGGGCGGTGCAGCCAACTGCCTCGGTCTGACCATGCAGAATCCCGTTCGCATGATCTATCTCACCTCCGGCCCCAGCCGAAAGCTGCACTTCGGCTCGTCCGTCGTGGAGCTCCGTCATGCACCACGCTGGCAACTGGCGGCGCCACACAGCAAGGCGGGCCAGGTCATCCGCGCCCTGGCCTGGCTCGGCCCCGCGGAGGTCGAGGACAGCCTCGAAGCAGTCCTCCCGACACTCACCGAAACGGAACGGGAAGAGCTCGCGGCCGCCCGTGCCATCATGCCTATCTGGATGGCCGAGCCGCTGAGCGCTCGCCTTGCGCATGGCTGAGACGCCGTTCCAGCGCATGTCCGTTGGCGACCGCCGCCATGCCTTGAGAGTCGCTCAGGAAGAAGAAACGCACCGCGCGCATCTACTCGAGAAGGATGTCTGGGTCGTGGCCACACTCGGTGTTCTGTTCGATGCTCCGTTCGCCGAGCACCTGACCTTCAAGGGCGGCACCTCGCTCTCGAAGGTGTGGCACGCGATCCGTCGGTTTTCCGAAGATGTCGACGTCACCTACGACATACGCGCCTTCGCGCCGGATCTGGTTTTCGGTGCGGGCGACGAGGCGCTTCCGCCCACGCGCAGCCAGGAGAAGCGATGGACGCGCGCCATTCGCGCCCGTCTCGCCGAATGGGTCCGGGACGAGGCCTGCTCCATCGTCGCGAAGGGTCTCTCCCGCGCCGGCTTCACAGCACGGGTAAGCGCGGATGCGGATCGGCTCTATGTCGCGTACGAGCCGCTGTTCGAGGAAACCGGTTTCGTTCGCCCCAAGGTCATCGTCGAGTTCGGTGCCCGGTCGACCGGCGAACCCCACGTGAAGCGGCCCGTTATGTGCGATGCCGCGGCCTCTCTTCCTGATCTGACGTTCCCCGAGGCGTACCCCACCGTCATGCTGGCGGAACGGACATTCTGGGAGAAGGCGACTGCCGCACATGATCTTCTGCCGACGGGAACGCCGCCGCGGCGAGCGCCAGTCCAGACACTGGCACGATCTCGCATGTCTGGACGGGACGGGCATCGCAGCGAACGCCCTGGCCGACCGGGCGCTTGCGCTCTCAGTTGCGCGCCACAAGGCGATTTTCTTTGTCGAGAACGACGCCCAGGGTAGCCGGATCGACTATGAAGCCGCGGTCTCCGGCGAACTGGAACTTGTTCCGTCTGGCGCCGCGCGCGCGTTACTCGCCGAGGACTACGCCACTATGCTGGCCGGCGGCATGCTGCTCGACGAAAACGAGCCATTCGACGCGCTGATGGAGCGGTGCGCGGCAATCGAGGCGCGCGCCAACGGGGCAACTGTATAATGGTGTTATCGCCTGAACCCGGTCCGGGCCACCACTGGGACGTCCTGTGAGGTTGCGGCGACAGTGCTGTTCGGCGTTGCAGAGGACGGTCAGCGGGTTAGCCAGTGGCAACTATGGGAAGACCTCGCCACTCTGAAGGCCAAGGGACTGGTGGAGTGCGCTGGGGTGGGCAGGGGAGCACGTTGGAAGCTTCTGTAGAACATGGCATTGGCTCATTCTGGCTGATTTCGGCTCATTCTGGCCCATTGAGGAAACCCACCGCCGGCGTTGCATGACGGCGATCATCCAGGCGTGCGAAGAGGACGCCGCCGACAGTCTCCGCTCACAATCCGATATCCATGTTTCTGCCGTCGTCGATCACCGGCACTTGCGGGCGATAGTCCCCCATTCCAACGTCGCTCGGACTGGCCTGCCGATCAAGGGTGCGACCGGACGCAGGCTTGGGCTGCCGGTGGTGTCCGACGGCGCGCCTTCGGGTCCGGCAGAAGCCCGCGGCTACTGTCGCGCCGGGCTGCTATCCGTCGTCCGTCGTGCCGGTCAAGAGCAAGACGAGGTCGCCATGATCGGTCGCCGAAAGAGCGTTCACGAGGCGCTGGTCGGCCGTTACGACGCGGCCGCCGATGCGTTGCGCCAATGCGACATACATCATGTCGTAGACCGGTCGGTCATACGCCATGGCGAGCCGGGTGGCATCGGCGCAGATGGTCTCGTCCGCGTGCCAACGGACCGGCATGTCGGACATGGTGGCGAGCAACCGGCCGGCCGCGCCGCGCTCGACTTGATCGAGCCGGACCTTGCGCCAAATCGCGTTCGCTACTTCGGAAGCAAGCAGCCAGGGCGCATGGAGTTCCTCGCCGTCGAGGAGTCCGCGCGCGCCGGCCGAATCCTCCTCGACGACGAGCCATTTGACCGCGACGCTCGCGTCGACCACCAGAGCCACGGCCGATCAGTGTCCGTGATCGCGGTCTTCGCGGATCAGCAGCGCGGCCGGAGTCTGGGGGCGCCCCTCTGACGCGCTGCGCAGCTCGGCCGTTCGGGCGAGAAAGGCGGCTCGCTTGGCAGGCAAATCGTCCTTCACTGCGTCGGCGAGAATGTGACGCACCTCGCCCTCGAGCGATCGATTGTTGCGCGCCGCCCGGCCCTTCAGGTCGCGTACCACATCGTCCGCGAGCAGCCTGACATTGATCGTTGCCATGCGGGCTCCTCCTGAGCGCTATCGTTTTGATAGCATCTCAGGAGGAGCACCTGAGCGCAACCCCCAAGCCGCACTTCTGTCGGTATCGGTAAGGTGTTGGTAATCAGGTGATGCGTCCGGTCCATATATCAAGTGATCTGTCCGGGTTTGGAAGGCCTCCAAGCCAAGGAGGTTTACGGTCGCACCCTTCGGAAAGACACCGCTTCGATGCGCGGGTCTCCAGGCCCGCAACGGGCCGAAGGCCCGTCACCAGCGGTGGCAACAGAACATGCGGGCCTGGAGACCCGCGCACCAAAAAAAGACGCCGCTTCGCGAGCCCTGGTGGCGGTCCGAGCGCATGCTTGCCACCTTGCAGAAGCGTCTGCCGCAGGAACTCCGGCCCGCCGGCATTACCGGGATCGACGCGGCCGAAGGCAAAGCCTTCGTCCCCTTCGCCGGCGCGCTCGACGACATTCTGTGCGTCCAGGAGGAGCGCCTTGTCCGCAATGACAATACCGCCCGCTACAAGCGCCTGACCACTTCCCCACAAGCCGCGCGCCCGACGCTCGCTCCACCCTCCCCGCGTGCGCCCTTGACCCGTGGGGCGATCGCTGCCACAACCGCCGGGCCTGCACGCTGCCGGCAGGCCGTTGCAAAATCGGACAATCTGGGAAATCGCCGTGGCTCGAAACAGCTATCTCTTTACCAGCGAATCCGTCTCCGAAGGGCATCCTGACAAGATCTGCGATCGGATTTCCGACGCCGTGGTGGACACCTACCTGGCGCGCGATCCGGGCTCGCGCGTCGGCTGCGAGACATTGGTCACCACCAACCGCGTGGTGATGGCCGGCGAGGTGCGGGGGCCCGAATCCGTCACCCACGACATGCTGGAAGAGGTGGCGCGCGCCTGCATTCGCCAGATCGGCTACGAGCAGGAGCGCTTCCACTGGGCGACGGCCGACGTGACCGTCCATGTCCACGCCCAGTCCACGGACATCGCCATGGGGGTGGACGAATCCGGCAACAAGGACCAGGGCGCGGGCGATCAGGGCATCATGTTCGGCTATGCCTGCCGGGAGACCGAAGCCCTCATGCCGGCCCCGCTGCACTACGCCAACGCGATCCTCGCCTCCCTCGCCGAGGCCCGCCATTCCGGCGCGGAGCCGGGGCTCGGCCCCGATTCCAAGAGCCAGGTCACGCTGCAATATGAGGACGGCAAGCCCGTACGCGCAACGTCGGTAGTGGTCTCGACCCAGCATTCGGAGACGCTCTCCCAGGACGATGTGCGCGAAATCGTGCGCCCCCACGTGGTGGACGTCCTGCCCGAGGGCTGGATGTGCGGCGAAGACTCCTTCTATGTGAACCCCACGGGCCGCTTCGTGATCGGCGGGCCGGACGGCGACGCCGGCCTCACGGGGCGCAAGATCGTGGTGGACACCTATGGCGGCGCGGCGCCCCACGGCGGCGGCGCGTTCTCCGGCAAGGACCCTTCGAAGGTGGATCGTTCCGCATCCTACGCCGCGCGCTACCTGGCGAAGAACGTGGTTGCCGCGGGCCTCGCCGAGCGCTGTACCATCCAGCTTGCCTACGCCATCGGCGTGGCCCAGCCGCTCGCGGTCTATGTCGACACCCACGGCACCGGCCAGGTGGACGAGACCCGGCTCTCGAAGGCCCTGCGGGACGCCATGGACCTCACGCCCCGCGGCATCGGGCTGCATCTCGGGCTCGCGCGGCCCATCTTCGCCCGCACCGCCGCCTACGGCCATTTCGGACGCCCGCCCGAGGCCGACGGCGGCTTCTCGTGGGAGAAGACGGACCTCGCGGACGCGCTGCGCGCGGCGCTCGCCTGATACCGGAGCCCCGTGGAAGCGCAGCGCCGCCGGGTCCACGGTCGGCGCCGCCGGCTTCGCCCGGCTCAGCGCGCGACACTGGCGCGGGCGCTGCCGGCGCTCCGTCTTGCACTGCCCGAGGCCCCGGACGAGGCGCTCGACCCGGCGCGGCTCCTCCCCCGTCCCGTCGACGATCTCTGGCTCGAGATCGGCTTCGGCGCCGGCGAGCATCTCGCCTTCCAGGCGCGGACCAACCCCGGGGTGGGCCTGATCGGCTGCGAGCCCTTCATCCAGGGCGTCTCGCGGCTGCTGCGGGAGATCGAGACGGACGGCACCGGGGAGAGGGTGCGAATTTTCCCGGACGATGCGCTGCTGCTCATGCGGCGTTTGCCCGACGCCAGCATCGGCCGGCTCTTCATGCTGTTTCCCGATCCCTGGCCCAAGAAGCGGCACCACAAACGCCGCCTCATCGACCCCGGGACGCTCGCGGAATGCGCCCGTGTCCTCAAGGACGACGCCGAGTTCCGCATCGCCTCGGACGTGCCGGACTATGTCCGCTGGACGCTCCGCCATGTCCTCGCGAACGACGCCTTCGCCTGGACCGCCGAAACGGCGCAGGATTGGCGCACGCGGCCCGCCGACTGGCCCGAGACGCGCTACGAACGCAAGGCCCGCGACGCGGGCCGGACGCCTATTTTCCTCCGCTATCGCCGCAAGCCAAGGCGGTAGGCCCGGGCGCCCCGCCCCTCGGCCGCATTTCAGGGGCCGCGCAAGAGCTTTAGACTCCGGCCATGGACTTCTCCCTCTCCGACGACCAACACGCGTTCGCCGAGCTGGCACGCAGCTTCGCCGAGAATGAAATGGCGCCCCATGCCCCCGCATGGGACCGGGACTGCACCTTCCCCGCGGAGACCTTGCGCAAGGCGGCGGCACTCGGCTTCGGCGCCATCTATGTGGGCGAGGATGTGGGCGGCTCGGGCCTCGGCCGTCTGGACGCCGCGCTCATCTTCGAGGGGCTTGCGCGGGCCTGTGCCTCCACCGCCGCCTATATCTCGATCCACAATATGGCGTCCTGGATGATCGACGCCTTCGGGAGCCCCGAGCAGCGCCGGCGCTGGCTGCCACGCCTCGCGAGCATGGAGCATTTCGCGAGCTATTGCCTGACGGAGCCCGGTTCGGGCTCGGACGCGGCCTCCCTCCGCACCGCCGCCGTCCGCGACGGGGAGGACTATCTGCTGAATGGCGCCAAGGCCTTCATCTCAGGCGCCGGCCGTTCGGACGTCTATGTCTGCATGGTGCGGACGGGCGAAGCGGGGCCCGACGGCATCTCCTGCCTGGTGGTGGAGAACGGCACGCCCGGCCTCGGCTTCGGCGCCCAGGAGAAGAAGCTGGGCTGGCACAGCCAGCCCACCGCCATGGTGACCTTCGACGATTGCCGCGTGCCCAGGGCGAACCGCATCGGCGCCGAGGGCCAGGGCTTCAAGATCGCCATGGCCGGCCTCGACGGCGGGCGGATCAATATCGGCGCCTGCTCGTTGGGCGCCGCCCAGGCGAGCCTCGAGCTCGCGCGCGAGCACATCCTCGCCCGCAAGCAGTTCGGCCGCCCGCTCGCGGACTTTCAGGCAATACAGTTCAAGCTCGCGGACATGGCGACGGCGCTGGAGGCCGCACGCGGCCTGATCCACCGCGCCGCGGCCAAGCTCGATGCGAGCGCACCCGACGGGACGCTCGCCTCCGCCATGGCCAAGCGGTTCGCCACCGATGCGGGCTTCGACGTCTGCAACCAGGCGCTGCAGCTTCTGGGCGGCTACGGGTACCTCATGGACTTCCCTGTCGAGAGGCACCTGCGGGACCTCAGGGTGCACCAGATCCTCGAAGGCACCAACGAGATCATGCGCCTCGTCATCGCCCGCCGCCTGCTCTCCCCCTGACGCCTCCCCGAAGCGGCGCCGGTTTCCCCTTCGCGGGGAAGGGCCTAGGATGCGGCGCGCCGCAGCCAGGGGACGAGACGGGGTGAGCGGAGACATTCTGTTCGAACGCACAGGCTGTATCGGCAGCATCACGCTGAACAGGCCCAAGGCGCTCAACGCACTCAACCAGCCCATGATCACCGGGCTGGACGAGCGGCTACGGGCGTGGGCCGAGGATCCGGCGATCCGCGCGGTGGTGATTCGCGGCGCCGCGCGTGAGGACGGCAGCGTGCCCTTCTGCGCCGGCGGGGACATCCGCCTCCTCTACGGCGAACGGGACGACCCGGAGCGCCGCTTCGCGACCTTCTTCTACGCCCAGGAATACCGGCTGAACACGCTGATCTTCCGCTATCCCAAGCCCTATGTGGCGCTGATCGACGGCGTGGTCATGGGCGGCGGCGTGGGTGTCTCCATTCACGGCTCCCACCGGGCGATGACCGAGCGCGCGCTCTTCGCCATGCCGGAGACCGGGATCGGTCTCTTCCCCGATGTGGGCGCGACCTACTTCCTGCCGCGGCTCCGCGGCAGCGCCGGGCTCTATCTGGGGCTCACCGGTGCGCGTATCGGCGCGGCGGACGCGCTCTATCTCGGGCTTGCGAGCCATGTCGTCCCGTGTGCAGCGCTCCAGACGCTGGATGAGACGCTCTGTGCCGCCGACCTCCGTGAAGACGCGTCCCAAGTCATCGGCCGCATCCTCGCGGAGGCCGCCGGCCCCCCGGGCCCCGCCCCGATCGCCGCCCACCAGGCGGCGATCGACCGCTGCTTCTCCGCGAGATCGGTGGAAGAGATCGTGAGCCGCCTCGAGAACGAACGCTCCGACTGGGCGCGGGAGACGCTGGCGGCGCTCGCCGGCAAGTCCCCCACCAGCCTCAAGGTGACCTTCCGCCAGCTCACCGCCTATAACGACCGCGGCTTCGAGGACGCGGTGGCGCTCGAATACCGGCTCGCCATGCATTGCAATCTCGGCCTCGATTTCTTCGAGGGGATCCGCGCCCAGATCGTGGACAAGGACCGCAACCCGTGCTGGCGCCCGGCACGGCTTGAGGCGGTGACGCCTGCTATGGTGGACGCCTACTTCGCCCGCCCGCCCCGGGGCGACATGGCGGATCAGCCCGAGACGGGCGCTCCCTCCAAGGCGTGAACCTGAAAGGAAGGCTCGCGATGACGGAAATCGGCTTTATCGGCGTCGGCAATATGGGCGGCCCCATGGTTCGGAACCTCACGGCGGCGGGCCATGCCGTCACCGTCTTCGACGTGAGCGTGGACGCGCTTCGCGCGGCGCAGCAGGCGGGCGCGGCCGAGGCACTCTCGGCGGGAGACGCGGCGGCGGGCCGGGAGATAGTTCTCACCATGCTGCCGGCGGGCGCCGAGGTTCGCGACGTCTATCTGGCCGAAGACGGCGTACTCGCCCGCGCCGAGCCCGACGCGCTCCTGATCGATTGCTCCACCATCGACGTGGAAACCGCCCGCGCCGTGGCCGCCGCCGCCGCCGAGAGCGGACGGCATCTGCTGGACGCTCCCGTCTCCGGCGGCGTGGCCGGCGCGGCCGCCGGTACGCTGACCTTCATGGTGGGCGGGGCCGCCGACGCGGTCGCCCGCGCCGAGCCCGTTCTGCGCGAGATGGGCAAGGCGGTCGTCCATGCCGGCCCCTCCGGCGCAGGCCAGACCGCCAAGGTCTGCAACAACCTGATCCTCGCCGTCTCCATGATCGGCGTCTGCGAGGCCTTCGGGCTCGCCGACCGCCTGGGGCTGGACCGCCGGACCCTCTTCGACATCGTCTCCAAGGCCACGGGCCAGTGCTGGGCACTCACCTCCTATTGCCCGGTGCCCGGGCCGGTGCCGGAGGCGCCCTCCAACCGGGACTACGCTGCGGGCTTCACCGCCGCCATGATGCTGAAGGACCTCCGCCTCGCCCAGGCCGCCGCCGGCGCCGCGGGAGCGGCGACGCCGCTCGGCGCCGAGGCCGCCGCGCTTTACGCCCTCTTCTGCAATGCCGGCAACGGCGAAGACGACTTCTCCGGCATCATGAAGCTGATCGGCGCCGACGGGGCGCGCGGCGGCTAAAGTACCTCCATCGGCGCGTTGTCGGGCGGCGGCGGGAAGGCCGCGTCGAGCGCAGCAAGCTCCTCCGCAGACAGCGCGATGTCGAGCGCGGCCAGGTTCTCGTCCACATGGGCGATGCGAGAGGCTTTGGGGACGACGAACATGTCCGGGTGGCGCAGCGTCCAGGCGAGGGCGACCTGCATCGGCGCCGCGCCGCGCGCCTTCGCGATTGTACCGAGCGCACCACCCGCCGTGAGACGGCCTTGCTCGAAGGGGGAATAGACCATGGGAGGCACGCCGTGGCCGCGGCACCAGGCGTGGAGCGAGGCCTCCGGCCAGCGCCGCGTGAGGTTGTAGAGAATCTGGTCGGTCTCGCAGGCCTCGCCGCCCGCGATTTCCCACAGCGCCGCCATGTCGTCGGTATCGAAATTGCTGACCCCGAACGCGCGGATCTTCCGGGCCTCCCGGAGGGCGAGGAAGCCTTCCACCGTCTCCTCCAGCGGAACGCTACCGCGCCAGTGCAGCAGGTAGAGATCCAGACGGTCCGTCCCCAGCCGCTCCAGACTCGCCTCGCAGGCGCGCACGAGCCGCTTGCGCCCGGCGTTCTGCGGCAGGACCTTGCTCACGAGATAAACCGAATCCCGCTGTCCACGCATCGCCTCGCCCACCACCCGCTCGGCACCGCCGTCGCCGTACATTTCGGCCGTGTCGATCAGGGTCATGCCGCGGGCGATGCCGTGGCGGAGCGCCGCCACCTCCTCCTTGAAGGCGCTCCGCTTCTCTCCCATGCGCCACGTGCCCTGGCCCAGCGCCGGCACGCGCTCTCCCGACGGCAGCGTTACCTCCCGCATGACGACTCCTCCCCACACATCTCGCAACGGCCGCAAGCCTGGAGCGATTCCATTTGGAAGGAAACCGTCTTACGCTGGCACCGACCGCGGCGCGCAAGAGGAAACCGCCATGCCGAGCGAGAAGGAAGTTCTCAAGACCACCTGCCCGAGGGACTGCTATGACGCCTGCGGGATCGTCGCCATAAGACGGAACGGCGCCATCACCCGCGTTCTCGGCGATCCGGACCATCCGGTGAGCCGCGGTGCGCTCTGCGGCAAATGCGCGCTCGCCTACAATGGCGTCTTCCGCGACCGCGAAGCCCGGCTGCTCACGCCGCTCAAGCGCCAAGGCGCCAAGGGCGAAGGCCGCTTCACGCCCGTGAGCTGGGACGAGGCCATCTCCGACATCGCCGCGCGCTTCGCCGCCATCGCCGAAGGCCCCGGCGCGGACCGGATCGTCCATGCCCACTACACCGGCACCTGCTCCCTGATCGCCAACAACTTCCCGATGCGTTTTCTCGGCCGGCTCGGCGCTCGGGAAGTGGAGCCCGACACCGTCTGCAACATGGCGGGCCATGTCGCGCTCGATTACGTCATCGGCACGTCCACAGTGGGGTTCGATCCGCGCACCGCAAAAGATTCCGCCTGCATCCTGGTGTGGGGTGCAAACCCCTCCGCCTCCGCGCCGCATCAGCACAAGCACTGGCTCAAGGAGGCTCCGGGCACGGTGATCGTGGTGGATCCGGTGCGCCATCCGACGGCGGCCGAGGCGGATCTCCATCTCCAGCCCTTTCCCGGCACCGACGCGGCGCTCGCCTTCGCCATGGTGCATGTCCTCGTGCGGGACGGATTGATCGACCGCGCGTTCCTCGCCGCCCACACCGTGGGCTGGGAGGAGGTCGAGCCCTCCGTGCAAGCCGCGACGCCGGAATGGGCCGAAGGGGAGACCGGCGTCGCTTCCGCGTTGATCGAGGAGGCGGCGCGGGCCTATGGCGCAGGGCCGGCGCTGCTCTGGCTGGGCCAGGGGCTGCAGCGCCAGGCGCGCGGCGGCAATGTGATACGCGCCTGCGCGCTGCTGGCTGCGGCGACGGGCAATTTCGGCAAGCCCGGCGCCGGCATGCTCTATCTCAATGGCGGCGGTCGGAAAGGTGTGGACGGCGACTATCTGAGCGGCGCCGCACTCAGCCGGAGCCCGGCGAGCTTCAGCCAGATGGAACTCGCCGCCCGTCTCGAGGATCCGGCGGACATCCAGGCCTTCCTCTGCTGGAACATCAACCCGGCAGCCTCCAGCCCGGAGCAGGCGCGCCTGCAGCGGGCGCTCGCGCGGGACGACCTCTTTACCGTGGTGGTGGACATCTTCCAGACCGACACGGCGGACTACGCCGATTACGTCCTGCCGGCGGCTTCCTTCCTCGAGTTCGACGATCTGGTCTCCGGCTACTTCAACCTCTCCTTCTCGACGCAGGCCAAACTCCAGGAGCCCCTGGGTGAATCGCTCCCCAACCAGGAGATCTTCCGCCGCCTGGCCCGTGCCATGGGTTTCAGCGAGCCCGCCCTCTTCGAGAGCGACGAGGAGATCATCGCGGCCGTGATGGGCCAGGTGGGAATCGCCGGCACGTTCGAGGATTTCAAGGCCAAGGGCACGGTCTTCCCCTCGGCCGAGCCCGAGATCCAGTTTCCCGATCTCGTCTTCCCGACGGAAAGCGGCAAGTTCGAGATTGCGTCGTCCCGCGCCGAGGCCGACGGCCATCCCCGCGTGCCCTCACCGGATTCGGATGCGCGCCCCACAAATGGCGGGCTTCGGCTTCTCTCGCCGGCCTCGCCCTGGCTGATGAACGATTCCTACGCGAACGACGCGCGGATCGCGAAGCAGCTCGGCAAGGCGACCGTCACGCTCCACCCGGCGGATGCGGCGGCGCGGGGGCTTGCGGCGGGGCAAAGGGTGCGGCTTTCCAACGCCACCGGAAGCCTCACGCTCACCCTCGAGACCGCCGAGATCGTTCCCCCCGGCGTCGCCCTAAGTCCGAAGGGGCGCTGGCCGCGCCAGGAGGGTGCCGCGCGCGCCAACGTGAACGTGCTGAACCCGGGCATCAAGTCCGACATGGGCGAAAGCACCTGCGTCCACGGCGTGGAGGTGGAGATCGCCGCCGCGTAGCCGCGCCCCGAGCGCCCGGGCTGCGCGCCCGACGGGTATGCCGACAAGATGGGTTTTCGACCGGTTTCGGTCTACTCTGCGGATCCGTTCACAGCGGCAACGAAGCGCAAGCCATGCAGGATTCCATCCGAGCGCATGTCAACTATCTGGTGCCGTCCGGAGAGAAGCCCGCCACGCATATCGCACGGCCGGGCGAGCGCACCGCGCTCCGGGACGCGGCGTTCCGCGAGGTCTCCGTGGTCATCCGGGACGGGCGGGCGGAGGCCGACCGCTTCGCGCTGGACCGGGAAGGCTTCGCGCTTGCCCGGCACGAGACGCGTGTCGCCGACTTCTTCGACGACGCGGAGGTCGAGGCCGTCTACTACCCCGAGGTCGAACGGCTGGTGAAGGACCACAGCGGGGCCTCGGAGGTCCTGGTGTTCGACCACACCATCCGCGTCAACGAGTCGGCAATCCGGGCCGAGCGCCGTGCGCGCGAGCCCGTGCTTATCGCCCACAACGACTATACGGAGAGGTCCGCCCCCCAGAGGGTCCGCGACCTCCTGCCGGCGGACCGCGCGGACGCGCTGCTCGAGCACCGCTTCGCCGTCATCCAGGTCTGGCGGCCCATCACAGGGCCGGTGCACGACATGCCGCTTGCCATCTGCGACGCCCGCAGCATCCAGCCCGAAGACCTGGTGGAGACCGACCTGATCTACGAGGACCGCGTCGGCGAGGTTCTGCAGATGAGCCACAATCCGGGCCACCGCTGGTACTACTTCCCGGCGATGGAGCGCGAGGAAGCCCTGGTCTTCAAATGTTACGATTCGCTACGGGACGGACGGTCGCGATTCACCGCCCACACGGCGTTCGCGGACCCGGAAACGCCGCCGGACGCACCGCCGCGCCAAAGCATCGAAGCGCGGACCCTCGCCTTCTTCGCACCCCAATAGCCCGCTCAGCGGCCGTCCACCGGCGCGCGGGCGCCGCCGGACGGGACGGTGAGGGCGGCGGCCAGGCTCGCAAGCAACGCCAGGCCGGCGCAGACCGCCATCACGATGCGGAAACCCCCGACG
Organism: Alphaproteobacteria bacterium; assembly: GCA_965220825.1. GTDB lineage: Bacteria > Pseudomonadota > Alphaproteobacteria > UBA828 > UBA828. The sequence continues at coordinate 3,137,668 of OZ244839.1, read as the reverse complement.
AAGCCCTCTTCCACCGCGGCGCGAAGGGCGGCGGCCGCGTCGGCCGGAAGCCCCTCGGGGAGTGCCGCGGCCGCGAGGTTGAGCCGCTCCGCATCGAACGCGGCACGGGCCGCGGGCGAGAGGCTTTCGAGCACGGGCTCCACATCCAGGCGGGCGTTGAAGGCCGCGACCACGATCAGGCCGAAGACCGCGAGCATGAGCACGGTGCCGAAGCGGGACGCCGTGTTGTTGACACCGGCCGCGACGCCCGACTGGGCGACGGGCGCGGCGCCCATGGCCACGGATGTGAGCGGCGCCACCGCGATGCCGGTCCCGACGCCGAGCGCCGCCATGGCGGGAAAGAATGTCTGCCAGTAGTCCGCGTCCGGACCCGGCAGAATGAAGAGCCCGTAGCCCACCGCCGAAAGCGCGGGCCCCGCGATCAGCAGCCAGCGGGCGCCAACGCGATCCACCGTCCGGCCCACCGCCTGGGAGAGGACGGAGATCGAGAGGATCAGGGGCAGGAAGGCGAGGCCCGCCTCCGTCGCGCTCCAGCCCTGCACCTGCACCATGTTGAAGGAGAGGAAGAAGAACCCGCCGCCGAGCGCCGCATAGAGAAAAAAGGTGGCGGCGTTCGCGCCGCTGAAGACCCTGGAACGGAAGAGACCAAGCGGCATCATCGGTACCTCGGCCCGTGCTTCCACCCTGATGAAAGCCGCGAGCAGCACCACGCCGGCCGCAACCGAAACCGCTGCCGCAGGGTCGTCGAAGCCGTGGCGTGCGGCCTCCAGCAGCCCGTAGACAAGCACGCCGAGGCCGAGCGCCACGAGCGCCGCACCGACATAGTCGAAGCGTCCACTACGGCTTTCGTCCCGGCTCTCGGGCACACCGGCCGCAAGCAGTGCCAGGACGACGAGCGCAAGCGGCGGGTTGATGTAGAAGACCCAGCGCCAGGACGCATGATCGATCAGCCAGCCGCCGAGCACCGGCCCGATCGCCACCGAAACGGAAGAGAACGCAGCCCAGGTGCCGATGGCGCGGCCTCGGCGCTCCGGCGGCACATGGGCGGTAATCAGTGCGAGGCTCCCCGGAATCAGCAGGGCACCGCCCGCTCCCTGGAGCGCCCGGGCACCGATGAGCTGGCCCACATCCGGCGCCATCCCGCACCAGACGGAGGCGACGGCGAACAGGGAGAGGCCCAGCGCGAACAACCGCTTGCGTCCGTAGCGGTCCCCCAGTGCGCCACCGAGAAGGAGGAGCGCCGCCAGCATGATCGCGTAGGACTCGATCACCCACTGCAGGTCCACCAGGTCCGCGCCCAGATCCCGCTGCGCCACGGGAAGCGCGACATTGACCGCGGTGCCGTCGATATAGACGAGAGCGGAGCCGATGACCGTCGCCGCCAACAGGCAGACGGGGTTCGCCCCGCGCCGGCGCGCAGGTTCAGCCATCGATGGAACCGCTCTACGCCGCGTGCCGGTGAAGCGGCACGACGTAGGGGCCTTCGGGGATAACCGCGATGCGGCGGTCGCCGTTGCGGGCGTGGCGCGCGGCGGCCTCGGCGACGGCGCCCTCGAGGGAGTCCACGGTGCGGACGCCGGTGAGCGCACGCTCCTCTTCCGAGAGCCCCTCGGTGAAGAGATGGATCGTGCCCACGCGCATGGGTTTGAGCTGCATCTCGGTCTGCCACTCGTCGATGGCGGCGTGAGTCTTTCCCTCGATGCCGGCGAGGAAGCGCTCGGGGCCGAGCGCCACCAGGCGGCGCTGGGCCTCGGCATAGTCCGCCGACCCCAAACCGCCGGAGCAGGCGGAGGCCACGATCAGGTCCCCGCCGGGCGCCAGAATCTGCATGGGTCCCACCATGCCCTTGACCGTCTGATAGTAGGTCTGGTCGAGGGGGTGGCCGGCGGCGGAGGTGAGCACGGTGGCGAAGCGCTCGCTCACGGACACGGTGGCGAAGGGCGCGGCGAAACCGACCGCCGCCGCATGGCTCGCGACGATCTCGCCATAGTTGAGGAAGGAGACGCGCCGCTCGTCGTCGATGACGGCATTGACCGCCCGCAAGGGCCCCAGCATGCCCACGATTTCAAGCTGCTCCGCGTGCAGCGGATTGCCCTCCAGCACGCAGTTCGCGCAGTCGGGGTGCTCCATGAAGCGCGCGCTGTGAAACGTCGTCACCGTCTCCGCGTGGGCAATGCCGGGCGCCACCACCTTGCGCCCGCCGGACCAGCCCGCCATGAAGTGGGGCTCCACCAGCCCCGTCGCGATCTTGAGGTCCGCTTCCAGAAAGCGCCGGTCCAGCCGGACGACCGTGCCGCTCCGGGTGCGGCCCACGAAGCGGTGGTCGGCGTCGCTGCGGGCGAAGTGGTTCTCGACCCGGACCGTCTCGAGCACCCAGGGGTCGCCGACCAGCTCCGCGAGTTCCGCCCCTTCATTGGGCCGGTGCAGGCCGGTCGCCACCAGCACCGTGATGGAATCGGGCGCAAGGCCGGCACCCAGCAGGGCGCGGACGAGAACCGGAAGAATGACCCCGTTGGGTACCGGGCGGGTGACGTCGCAGATCAGGATGCAGGCGCTCGCCGCGCCCGCGGCCTCCTTGGCGAGCGGCGCACAGCCCACGGGCTCGGCGAGCGCCCGCGCCATGGCGGCGGAAGGCGCCGCCAGCACCGGCATCGCCTGCTTGGCAATGACGGTGACGTCACACCCCTCCGGAAGCTCTACCGCACGCTTGCCGCGGCCGTAATTCAGGTGAACGCGCATGGGCTGCCATCCTATGCGAGAGATCGCTCCCCGTTCAGGTTCACGCTGCTGCCGGCGTCAATGCGACCGCCCGTACTAACGCGCATATTTCGACTAAACCTTGTTCGATCCACCACACTGCGTACATTGCGCCATACGTCTGTCACTAAATATAAGAATAAGCCAAACAATCGCCCATATAATGGTTGATGCCGATATAACAAAATGCAGAAGATGGTTTATTCTTTGACGCACATGAAGCGTCATTTTCTCACATGATCCACATCGGAGCATCAATTGCTGTGTAGGCACGGCGGCCGGTCCCCAGGCACCACGGAGCAAACTGGGGCTACTGCGTCCCCGCGAGTGGGATGCCGGTCGCTTCGGCGGTGGCGGCGGTCAGTGCGCGCAGGTCCTCGGGCTCCACATTCTGGAGGTTCGTCTTGCCCGTACAGCGGGCCATCATGGAGGCTTCCGAGGCGGACGCCTTCACGATGTTGGTGGCGCCCCGCGCGCGGTCCTCGTCCGTGCGGTCGGCGGAGAAGCGCATCGCGTGGGTCTGGTCGACGGCACCGCCCGCGGCGAGCCCTACCACGACTCCCAGTACCACCGCCACCGCGCCCATGGCGATCACCTTCGCCGCATCGGTGCCGGAGCGCACGCCGCCGAAATAGACCAGGTCGATCTCCTCCTCGCGCCCGAGGCGGCGCAGGATGGAAACGGCATCCCGCAGGATCGTGAGGTCAGGCGGGCCCTGGAGTTCCGCCCAGGAGGTTCCGAGACCGGCACTGCCGTCCAGCAGCAGCATGTCGAAGCCGGCTTCGAGGGCATGGGGGATCGCCTCCTCCAGAACGGCGGGCGAGGAGACGGCAAGACCCGCCACCTGGCCCTCGCGCAGGCGATTGGGCTCCACGGGGCGGAAGCTGTGGCCCAGCGCGTGGACGATACCCGCCGCCTCGGGCGACGGCGGAATCTGATCCGGCATCACGAGCTGGAACCAAGCGGCCTCTCCGCCCAGAGGCTCGAGCCCGAGATAGGCGGCGCCGGCCTCCGCGAGGCCCTGCCCGACCGCGCGGCGCACATCCGCGGGCGCGGTGTCGAAGCCGGCGACGAGGAAGGGAAGGTCGAGGCGAAGCTCGCCCACCCGGGTGTCGATCCGGCAGGCCTCCCGATAGGGGTCGATCACGAGGCGGGAGAGGTTGGCCGGAAGGAAAGCGAGGTCGTCGAGCACCCCGAGGCGCTCCGGCGGGAAGGGGTCGTCGCGGCCTTCCATGCGCTTGCGCAGCGTCGTCGTCTGACGGGCCGCATCCACCGGGTTGGTGCGCGCCATGGCGAAAATATCCTCCCGGTGGTCGACCGAATAGTCGGCCGAGCCCGTCTCCGCATCGCAGCGGAAGCAGCGCGCCGCCTCGTCCCGCGCCGCATTCCAGTCGTAGGTGGTCTCGATCTCGGGGAACTCCACGGGCTTCTCGCCGAGACCGAGGAAATCGGGGTGCTGCACCGGCAGCAGCTCCCACTTCAGATCCTGCGCCACGGGTACGCGGCGCGTACGGAAGGGCGTGCGATAGGGAAGCGGATCGTCCCGCCCCTCGAGGAAAGCCTTCACATAATAGGCGACCCGCTGGCCGTGGTTCATGGCCATGACGATGGTGGAGCCGCCGAAGGCGCCGTCGCCGGCCGCAAAGACCTTGGGATCGCTCGTGCGCATGGTCTCCCAGTCCGTCCGCACCCGGTCGGTCCCCATCATGCCGCGGCCGTCCAGATCGTCGCAGAGCCCCTCCTGGCCCACCGAGGCTATCACCATGCCGCACGAGATATCATGCTCCGTCCCCGGCATGTTGACGGGGCTGCGGCGGCCCGATTCGTCCGGATCGCCAAGGGTCGTCCGGAGGCAGCGGACCGCGAGCCCGTTGCCGTCCTTCACGATTTCCGTCTGCTGCGTGTGGTAGACGAACTCGATTCCTTCGGCGACGGCACCCTCGAGTTCGATCTTGCGCGCCGGAATCTCCGCCGGACCCCGGCGGTAGATCACCTTGACATGCTTGCAGCCGGGGAGGCGCTTGGCGACCCGGCAGGCATCCATCGCCACGTCGCCGCCGCCCACCACCACCACGGTCTCCGGTATCTCGGGCCGGGCGCCTTCATTCACGTCCCTCAGGAACTGCACGCCGTCGATCACCCTCGGATCGTCCTCGCCCGGGATCCCCATCTTCTTGCCCCACCAGGCGCCGATGGCGAGGATCACCGCGTCGTGGCGCTCCTTCAACTCATCGAGCGTCACGTCCCGCCCGAGGGCGGTATCGAGATGGATCTTCATTCCGGGGCAGCGCTTGGCGATGCGATCGATATCCTCCCCGATGATGCCCGTCGGGAGCCGGAAGGCGGGGATTCCCCAGACCATCATGCCGCCGAGACGGTCCGTCATTTCATAGACATGCGTCTCGTAACCCGCGACGCAAAGATCGTGCGCGGCCGTCATCCCGGCGGGACCCGAACCCACCACGGCGACGGTTTGCTGCTTCGTCACCGGCACCGGCGGCAGCGCGTGATCGGGGCCGACCGCGTCCATGACAAAGCGCTTGAGGTTGCGGATCTGCACCGGCCCGTCGGAATCGGTGCGCCGGCAGGCCGGTTCGCAGGGCGCGTCGCACACCCGCCCGCAGATGGAGCTGAACGGGTTGGTGGCCGTGATGGCCTCGAATGCCTCCTCGAACTTCCGCTCCCAGATATAGGCGATGTAGGAGGGCGCGTCCGTGCCCACCGGGCAGGCAACCTGGCAAGGCGCCGGGACGAAGTGGATGTCGCCGGTATCGTCGGGAAGTTCGGCGAGAAGCTGCCCGCCACTGTCCATCTCGGAGATCGTCATGGCTCAGCTCACGCCGTCGCGAACCGCGCGGAAGCGCTGTGCAAGGGCGGTTTCGCGTTCCCGCTCCCGGTATTGCGGTTCGTAGGGAAGGCCCGTCATCTCGGCCGCATCGCGCGTAAGCGCCACCAGATCGCCGCGATTCAGATCAACCGTGCTGGAATAGCCGAGCGCCTGGGTCAGCGCCGCGATCTGCCAGCGCACCCCCTCCAGATAGCGGTGGATGTTGCGTGCCTCCGCCACCGGGTTGTAGCGGCGCTCATGCTCCGGGTCCTGGGTCGCGATTCCGGTCACGCACTGGCCCACATGGCACTGCATGCAGGCGATGCAACCGCCGGCAATGATTACCGCGGTGCCCATGGCGACGGCGTCCGCGCCGAGGCAGAGGCCCTTCACCGCGTCCACCCCGTCGCGGATGCCGCCCATGAGGACGATCTGCATCTTGCCGAGGCCGTCCACTTCCTCCAGCGCGCGCATGGCCTGGACGATGGCGGCGATGGTGGGCACCCCCACATGCTCCATCACCTCCGCGCCGCCGGCACCTGTGGAGCCCTGCATGCCATCGAGCTCCACGAAGTCGAAGCCGTCCTTGTAGGCAATCTTGATGTCATCGCGGACGCGGCCCGCGCCGAGCTTCACGCTCACCGGGATGCGGTAGCCCGTCGCCTCCCGGAACTCCTCCACCTTGATGACCAGATCGTCGGCACCGAGGATATCGGGGTGGCGCGAGGGCGAGCGCAGATCGATCCCCTCGGGGATGCCGCGGATGGTGGCAAGCTCCTTCGTGACCTTCTTCGCCATGAGCTGGCCGCCGAAACCGGGCTTCGCGCCCTGGCTGATATAGATTTCGAGCCCGTCGGCACGGTTCATGTCGTGGATGTTCCAGCCGAGCCGCCCGCCCAGGCACTGGAAGACGAGCTGTTCCGCCGCACCCCGCTGGGCGTCGCTCATGCCACCTTCGCCCGTATTCTCGGCGATTCCCGCCATGCTGGACGCCATGCCCACCGCCTGCTTGGTGGAACGTGAGAGCGCGCCGTAGCTCATGGGCGCGATCATCACCGGCATGGAGAGCGAGAGCGGGCGCGCACCGTTCAACCCGCCGATCTCCGTCCGCATCTCGACCGCCGCCACCGGGTCGCCCCGGGTGCCCGCCGACGAGAGATCCTTGCGGAAGGCGATGTCGGAGAGGTGCGGGAGCTCCCGCGCACCGCCATACCCCCGCACCCGGTAACGCCCGATCTGGGACTTGATGTAGATGTCCTCCTGGACCTTGTCGTTCCAGTAGTCCGACTTGCCGGAGAAGGTGAAGAACGGAATGCTGCGCACTTGCCGCTCCGAGGTGGCGTAGCGCAGCCGCTTGCCCGCATTCACCACCTTCTGGAAGCCCCCCTTGAACGGGATCTCGTGACGGTCCAGGAACTCCCGCACGCCGTCGAGTTCCGACGCCTCGATGTCGGCGAGTTCCGCGTCCGAGCCCAGGCTATGGATGCGGGAGCCGATATAGATTTCGCCGGCGGACATGTCCTCGCCCACGCGCTCGCCGGATTCCCCGAGGATGATGATGCGCCCGCCATACATCATGTAGCCCGCCATGAAGTTGGCGTTGCCGACGCAGCACAGCGTGCCGGCCTTCATCACCTGGCCGGCGCGGGAGCCCATATTGCCGTGGATCACGATCTCGGCACCCCGGATGGCGACACCCGCGATCGCGCCCGCATTGCCGCGGACGATCACGGTGCCGGAATACATGTTGTCGCCCAGGCCCCAGCCCACATTGTTATCGATTTCGAAGCGCGCCCGGTCGGCGAGGCCCGCGCAGAAATAGCCCGCCGAGCCGCGCACCCGCACCGTGACGGGATGGATCAGGCCGACCCCGATATGGTGCCGTGCGTCCGGGTTGAGAACCTCCACATCCTCGCCACGGGCGCCATATTCGCGGATCGCCTCGTTGGCTTCGCGTACGGCGATTTCGCCTAGATCGACCTGGACCATGTACCGTAGCTCCCTGGCGGCGGTTCCCGGGTGTCGAGCGCACGGCCCGGGAAGAGGCGGTTGAGCGAGACCTCTTCGGACGCGATGGCGATCATGTCGTCGTTCTCGTACATGATCATGGGTTTGGCGGCGAGATGGTCCTTGGCGTAACCGATTTCGTCCTTGGTGGAGACCAGGAAGGAGAACGTGCCGTCCAGGTCCTCGATGGAGGTCTTCAGCGCGTCCTCGAGCGTCGCCTCGTTCGCGAGCTTGTCCGCGAGATAGACGGCGATCAGCTCGCTGTCATTGTCGGTATGGAACTCGAAGCCCCGCCGCTCCAACCGCCTGCGCATCTTCCAATAATTGGTGATCTGACCGTTATGCACGATGGCGATGTCGGTGAAACCCGTGGCCCAGAACGGATGGGCCGCCTCGGGCTTCACGTCCGATTCGGTGGCGAGCCGGACATGGCCGAGCCCGTGCGTACCCCTTACGGCGCTCACCTGGAAGCGTTCGTCCACATCGTGCGCACCGCCCACATCCTTGCGGATGTCGAGGCTCTCACCGATGGAAACGAGTGTCGCCGCGTTCTCCATCTCGTAGGCGAGCTTCTGAACGTCGCCGGAGAAGCGCACGACGGCGCGGTAGCTGTTGCCGACCTGCTCGTCGTCCACGATTTCCGCGCCCTTCTCCTCGAGGAGGCCGCGGATGCGCGCGATCGAATCGTCCCTGCCGGCGCCCTCACCCACGAGGAAACGGAATCTGAGCTCGCCCTCGCGCGCTTCCTCATAGAGCGCGAAGCCCGTTGAATCCGGTCCGCGGTGCTGGCAGCCGTCGAGCATATCGATCAGCGCGCGGCCGGCCTCCAGGCCGGTGCCGCCATGCTTGAACATGACGCCCGCAATTCCACACATGACCCCGCTCCAAACGTTGTCCGAACACGGTGCGATACCGTTGGCTCGCGCGCATCATAGCATGAACAGGTGCACCGGCCTCCCGACTCGCTATCATGGCTGCAATGGGAGAAACGCAATGCCCTACGCGCGTTCGGACGGTATCAAGCTCTATTACGAAGAGACAGGCAACGGCCCGCCGCTGCTCTTCATCCACGAATTCGCCGGGGACTGGCGAAGCTGGGAGCCTCAGCTGCGCCACTTCGCCGCGCGCTACCGCTGCATCGCCTATAACGCCCGCGGCTATCCGCCCTCCGACGTCCCGGCGGCGAAGGAGGCCTACGGCCAGGAGCGGGCGGTGGACGACGCGCTCGCCATCCTCGACCGTCTGGGAATCGACCGCGCCCATATCATCGGCCTCAGCATGGGCGGCTTCGCCGCGCTCCATATCGGGCTGCGCTGCCCCGAGCGCGCCTCCGCCCTGGTGGTCGCGGGTTGCGGCTACGGCGCGCGGAAGACGGCGCGTCCGGGCTTCAAGTCGGAGACCGAAGCCGTTGCCGACCGCTTCGAGCGCGAGGGCGCGACGGTCGTCGGTGCGGACTATGCGCTGGGGCCCGCGCGCGTCCAGTTCCAGAACAAGGACCCGGAGGGCTGGGCCGCGTTTCGCAGTCAACTGATGGCGCACTCGGCGACGGGCTCGGCGAACACCCTGCGCGGCGTCCAGGCCCGGCGGCCTTCGCTCTACGACCTGGAGGAAGGCCTCTCGCGCATGACGTTACCCGTGCTGCTGATCGTGGGCGACGAGGACGAGCCCTGCCTCGACGCGACCCTCTACCTCAAGCGTACGATCCCGACGGCGGGCCTGCTCGCGATCCCCAAATCAGGCCACACCATCAACCTGGAGGAGCCCGAGGCCTTCAATCGCGCCTGCGACGACTTCTTCGCCCGGGTGGAACGCGGCACCTGGGGCGTACGCGACCCGCGCTCCCTAACCGACTCGGCGATCACGCCGGCCGATACCAGCGGCGGCGCATCGGCATGAGCGACGACAAGTCGGCCGAGGCGCTGCACGACCTGCTCGCCGCACTGATCGCCATCCCCTCCATCACGCCGCCCGGGGACACACGGGCAGTCTGCGACTTTGCGGCCGACCGGCTGCGGGCGGACGGCTACCGGGTGGACGTGGCAATGCGGACTCCGCCCATCGCCAATCTGGTTGCGCAGCTCGGAGAAGGCGCGCCGTGCCTCCTGTTCAACGCCCATGTGGACACGGTCGCCCCCGGGGACGCCGCGGCCTGGCGTACCGATCCGTTCGCCGCGACCATGGTGGACGGCAATATCTGCGGCCTGGGCGCGAACAACTGCAAGGGATCGGCTGCGGTCCATCTGTGGCTCGCGGGCGAGGTGGCGAAGCGCGGCGGGCCGGCGCGCGGCAGCCTGGTCTTCGTACTCGCCGGCGACGAGGAGCGCCTCGGAACGGAGGGCACGGCCTTCCTCCGCGAGGAAGGGCTGATCGCGCCGGACGCCCTGGTGCTCGGCGCACCGACGGAGAACGAGCTCGTCGTCGAGGAGCGCGGCATTCTGTGGCTCGAGATCGAGACCTCGGGCCGCGCCGCCCATGCGGGCGACCCCGCCGCCGGCGACAACGCCATCCTTCGCGCCATGCGCCTGCTGGACCGCCTCGACACGACGCTCGCACCGAAGCTCGCGTCCCGGCGGGACGGCGCGAAGACCTCCACCATGAATATCGGCACCATCCACGCCGGCGAGAACCCGAACGTCGTGCCCGACCGTTGCGTCGCCCGGATCGACCGCCGCCTGCTGCCGGACGAGCCGGTCGATGCGGCGACGGCCGAGATCGAGGCCGTTCTCGCGGGCGCAGGCGAGCCCGCCGGCTCCTACACGCTTCGCCGTCTGGTCGGCACGCCGGGTTACGCCGCCGCCCCCGACGGACCGTTCGTCTCGGCGCTCGCCGCAGCCGCCGAAGAGCACCTGGGGCGGGCGCCGGCGGTGCTCGACGCACTCGGCGCGAGCGACGGCCGTTTCTTCGCCCGGGACGGCATCGAGATCGTGAATTTCGGCCCCGGCAACGGCGCCACCAGCCACGCCGCGAACGAGCATGTGCCGCTCGCCCAGATGGTCGATGCGGCGGCGATATTGCACGCGTTCGTCGAACGCACCCTCGGCTTCGCCGCATAGCACACAGGCCGACATGCCCTTCCAATCTGACCGCCGAAGATACTCCAGCGTCTCAAGCGTCCTGAACGAGGACAAGGCGTTGCGCGGGCCGTGCGCCATGCCTAACCTGTCGCGACGCCGGAAGAAGCGCCTGGCGGCCCGGCCGCCCGCTCGTACCGGGAGGCGTTACGGAACCGAGGAAGGGAGGACCAGAAGCCATGTTCCAGACGAACCGGAGACAGTTCTTGAAAGGCACGGCCGGCACGGCCGCCACGCTGGTGGCTGCGGGTCTCGCCGCATCGCCCAAGGCTTACGCCCAGGACGACGAAATCGTCATTGCCAGCATCTTCGACCAGTCGGGCGGTCTCGACATCTACGGCACGCCCATGACCCAGACCTGCGAGCTCGCGGTCGAGGAGATAAACGCATCGGGCGGCCTCCTGGGCAAGAAGGTCCGGCTCATCAAGTACGACCCGCAGTCCAACATGGAGCTCTATGCGCAATATGCGCAGGAAGCCGCGCTCAAGGAACAGGTCGATCTGGTGCATGGCGGAATCACCAGTGCCTCGCGCGAGGTCATCCGCCCGATCCTCCGGCGTTTCCAGACCCTGCTCTGGTACAGCGTCATCTATGAGGGCGGGGTTTGCGACATCAACAATTTCGTAAGCGGCGTCACCGCCGTGCAGTGGGTGAAGCCCATGGCGGACTATGGCTTCAGGACTCACGGCAAGCGCTGCTACTACATCGGTGCGGACTACAACGCGCCCCAGATCATCGGCAAGTGGACCGAGTTCTTCTCGCGCGAGCACGGCGCGGAGGTCGTCACCAAGGACTTCTTCCCCCTCGACGTGTCGGAGTTCGGCCCGGCGATCGCCAAGATCCAGGAGGCGAAGCCCGACTGGCTCTCCACCTGTCTCGTGGGCGCCGCCCATACCGGCTTCTATCGCCAGTGGTATGCGGCGGGCATGCTGAACGAAATCCCCATCGTCTCGGTGACGTTCGGAGTGGGCAACGAGCATATCCAGCTCAGCGCGGAGGAAGGCAACGGCATCGTCAGCGCCCAGCCCTACTTCCAGGAACTCCAGCTCCCCGCCAATGTGGACTTCGTCAAGCGCTACCAGGAACGCTTCGGCGACCAGGCTCAATATCTCAACTCGGTGGGCATCGGCGGCTATCTCGGTACCATGTTGTGGTCGCTCGGCGTCAAGGCCGCCGGAAGCCACGAGCGGGAGGCGGTGATGGCGGCGCTCCGCAGCGGCGACATCGCCTGGGACGGACCGTCGGGTCGCATGGTGGTGGATCCGGTGACCAACCACGTCGTCCAGGACATGCACATGGCCGTGTGCAAGGACCGGAGTTGGGACATCTTCGAGAGTTTCTCGCAGTTGTATCCCAGTGACGTGATCGACCGCTGCGACCTGACCAAGACGCCGGACATGGACGCGCATCTCGAGCCGATTCTCTAGGCGCGCTTCCGAACGGCAGAGCGGACGGGCGCCGCAGAGGGCCGCGCCGTGGATACGGCCGCGCTGCTCGTCATCGAGGTGTTGAACGGCATTGCCAGCCTGGCGCTCGCCTGCGCCGGGCTGGCGATCATTTTCGGCATGATGCGGGTCATCAACTTCGCCCATGGCGAGTTCATGATGCTCGGGGCCTACACCACGGTGGTCTGCACCAAGACCCTCGGCATCAATATCTGGATCTCGATGCTGATAATCTCGCCCATTGTCGTGGGCCTTATCGGCATCGTCGTCGAGCGCACCTTCATCCGCTTCTTCTACGGCAGGATGGTCGACACGCTGATTGCGACCTGGGGGCTCAGCCTGCTGCTCATCGGCATCGTGACCGCGATCTTCGGTAACGTGATCGAGGGCGTCTCCGCGCCCATGGGAAGCTTCGACGTCGGCGTCTACAAGATTGCACAGTACCGCATGGTTCTTATCGGCATCGTCGTCCTGCTCTTCGTTGCGCTCTATCTCGCGCTCACCCGCACCCGCATGGGACTGATCGCCCGCGGCACCATGCAGAACCCGAGCCAGGCCTCGGCGCTCGGCATCAGCCCGCAGCGGGTCTACATGGTGACGTTCGCCGTCGGTGCGGCGATAACCGGGCTCGCCGGCGGCCTGCTCGCACCAATCTCCCAGGTGATCCCGACGGCCGGCGCCGCCTATGTGGCGCAGACCTTCATTACCGTGATTACCGGCGGCAGCGGCGCGGTAACCGGCACGCTGGTCGCCTCCGGCGTGTTCGGCACCGTGCGCCAGCTTCTGAGCTACGAGTTCACGCCGGTGCTGGGCGGCGTCGGCCTGCTGATCGTCGCCGTGGTCATGCTCCGGCTGCTGCCGCAGGGCATCACCGGCAAGATTTTCCGGCGCTCGCTGTGACGATGCCGCGCATCCCCCTCGGCAGCTGGGAGGCCCGGGGCACGGCGTTCGTGGGACTCGTCATGGTGGTCCTGCTGTTCGCCGGCCCGCATATCTTCGACCTCTTCACCCTCTTCAAGGTCACCCTCTTCGTCGCCATGGCGATCCTCGCGCTCTCCATGGGCTTCATCTGGGGCTATGGCGGCATCCTCTGCTTCGGCCAGTCCGCGTTCTACGGCCTCGGCGCCTACACCTACGCCATCGCCGTGGGGAATATCGGGGAGAGCACCGCGCCCTTCCTGCTCGCCATCGCCGTGCCGGCGGCGTTCGCGGCGCTGCTCGGCTACTTCATGTTCTACGGCAGGTTGAGCGACGTCTATCTCGCGGTGGTGACGCTTGCGGTCACCCTGATCCTCTACAACTTCATGCGCTCGACCGCTGGCGAGGAATACGCCATCGGCGAGCAGCGCCTCATGGGTTTCAACGGAATTTCCTCGATCCAGCCCATCAACTGGCCCGGCAACGCCAAGGCCTTCCTCTTTCCGGACGACGTGTTCCACCTCGCCATGGGATGTCTCATCCTCTGCTATTTCGGCCTCAAGCTTCTGCTGAGATCGCGTTTCGGGCGGGTCGCCGTCGCGATCCGGGAGAACGAGCTCCGCGCCGAACTTCTGGGCTACGACGTGCGGCTCCACAAGCTGCAGACCTTCACCATCGGCGGTGCCGTCGCCGGGCTGGCCGGTTGCCTGGGCGTGAACTTCAACTCCTTCGTGAACCCGGACGTGTTCGCCCTCAACTTCGCCGCCGAAATCATCATGTGGACGCTGATCGGCGGCCTCGGTACGCTTGTCGGCCCGATGATCGGATGCATCGGGCTTCTCATGCTCAAATTCGAGATCGGCCAGCAGCAGATCACCAACACCTATCTGATCTTCGGCGCGATCATCATGCTGTTCGTCCTGCTGGTGCCGGCCGGTATCGTGCCCACGGCGCGCGCGCTTGTGCAGCGCGTCCTGGGCGGCTGGTCCGACAGGCCGCCCGGTGCCTCGGCAGGCGGCAGTGCAAGGCGGGAAGAGGCGGCTCCATGACCGAAACCCCTCCCATTCTGGAGACCCAGGGACTCACCATGCGCTTCGGCGGCGTGGTCGCCGTGGACAATGTGGACTTCTCCATGGCCGAAGGGGAGCTCCGCTGCCTGATCGGCCCCAACGGCGCGGGCAAGAGCACCTTCTTCAAGTGCCTCACCCACCAGTACAAGGCGACCGCCGGGCGGGTCCGTTTTCGCGGCATGGACATCACGGGCTCCCACACCTACCAGATCGCGCGGCGCGGCATCGGCATCAAGACCCAGGTGCCGAGCGTGTTCGACGGGCTGAGCGTCCACGAGAACATCTGGGTGGCGGCGCGGCGTCATCGCGGGCGGCGCGAGGCGAACCGCATCGTGGACGAGATTCTGGAACGCATCGGGCTCGGCGCGATCCGCGGCCGCCTGGTGGGCCAGCTCGCCCATGGCGAGCGCCAGCGGGTCGAGCTCGGCACCGTGCTCACGGGCGAGCCGAATCTGGTGCTGCTCGACGAGCCCACCGCCGGCATGACCGGCGAGGAGGTCCACCAGACCACCGAGCTGATCCACGAGATCAACAAGACTGCCTCGCTCATCGTCGTCGAGCACGACATGCAGTTCATCAAGGCGATCGCGGAGCGGGTGACTGTCTTCCACCAAGGTGCCATCCTGATCGAGGACACCATGGCGAACCTGGAGAAGAACCAGCAGGTGCGCGATATTTATCTCGGCAAACAGCACGCGGCTTGAATCATGCTCGAAGTCCAAGGCGTTCGCGCGAGCTACGGCAGGATCCCCATCCTGCACGGAATCGATCTCTCGGTGCGGGAAGGCGAATTCATCGGCATCCTGGGCCATAACGGCATGGGCAAGACCACCCTTCTCAAGACGCTGATCGGCCTGGTCCGGACGACCGACGGCTCGATCGTCTTCGAAGGCGATACCATCACGCGGGAGCCGTCACACAAGCGGAGCCGTCGCGGTATCGGCTATGTTCCCCAGGGGCGGGAAATCTTCCCTAATGTGAGCGTGAGGGACAATCTGCGCCTCGGCTTCGCGGTGCGGAAGTTCGACGAGAACGAGATTCTGGAGGAGGTGCTCGAGGAGTTCCCGCGGCTGAAGCCCCTGCTGGGCCGCGCGGGCCGTGTGCTCTCGGGCGGAGAGCAGCAGATCCTTGCGCTGGCGCGCTGCCTCTGCGGTCGGCCGCGACTGATCCTCCTGGACGAGCCCACGGAAGGCATCCAGCCCAACATCGTCGAGGAGATCGTCGAGATCCTCCGATCCCTTCAGGCGCGGCGCAATCTTACGGTCGTGCTGGTGGAGCAGAATCTAGACTTCATCGCCGCGCTCTCCCAGCGTGTGCTGATCATTCAGCGCGGCCAGTTCACCGGCGAGGTCTCACCCGACCAGCTCTCCGATCCGGATCTGATCGGCGAATTCGTCGGCATGGGAGGAGAGGCGCCCACATCGAACGGCGCCTGAAGACGCCGACCGAAACCGGTCTCTGGTAAAACGGGGCCGCCCTCCCATATCCTCGTTACGGCGTTCGCGAGGTGTGGCGGGCAGCGGCATGAAAGTCTTCCCCGGTCTGTTCCACCCTGCCGGCCGCCCCTGGCAGCCGGTCGGCGTCGGCAAGCTGCTCGAGACCTTGCCAGGCGCGTTGCCGCGCCGGGCCGCGGAGGCGTGGGAGCACGCGCGCCAGAAGGTAGGGACACCGCCTTTCCGCCCCACCCGCCCGCCGGCTATTCCCCGCGCACCGGGACTGCCGCTGATCGGAAACGCCCTTCCGCTCGCGACCGACATGGGCGGCTTTCTCACCGCCCAGTACCGGGCTCTCGGTCCGGTCTTCCGGGTGGGCACCCTGCAATATTCCTGGGTCGTGCTGGCCGGACCGGAGGCCACGCTGTTCGCCCACCGGGCCGGGCGGCGCTACTTCCGTTCGCGGGAGTTCTGGCAGGACTTCGACACCGAGCTCGGCGCCGCGCGCTCCATGACCAGCATGGACGGCGCGGAGCATGCCCGTATGCGCAAGGCACAGCGGGAGAGCTTCTCCCGCGCCGCCGTCGAGAACCGCCTGCCGGAACTCGTCGCCGTGACGCGCCACGAGATCGGCGACTGGCTGGAGCGGGAGCCGCGACCCGGCCACCGTGCGATACAGCGCCTGGTGGCCGAGCAGCTCGGCATCCTCACCACCGGCTTCTCGCCGCGGGCCTACCGGGACGATTTGATCGACTTCCTGGAAGCCGCGCTCGGCGCGCGCGTCACGCATCACCGGCCGGGCTTCACGACCCATGTGCCGCGTGTCCGCCGCGCACGCCTGCGGCTCGAGGCGCTCTATGGCGAAGTGCTCGCCGCACACCGGCCCGAGGCGCGCGCCGGCCGCGAGCCGGACCTGATCGACCACCTGCTGGAACTGCACGGGACGGATTCCCAGTTCCTGCCGGAGACCGACATGCTCATCGCCGTGCTCGGGCCCTATTTCGCAGGTCTGGAAACGGCGGCGAGTGCGGTCTCCTTCATGCTGCACGCCCTGCTGCGGCGCCCTGCCCTGCTCGCGCGGGTAACGGAGGAGGCGGATGCGTTCTTCGCCGCGGGCGCGGGGCTGGAAGCACTGCCGTCGCTCGACGCCACGCGGCGGGCTTTCATGGAGACCTTGCGCATGCATCCCATCGCGCCGGCGCTCAGCCGCACCGTCGCCACGTCCTTCAGGTTCGGCGGCTACCACATCAAGGCGCGGGAGCGGGTGCTCGTCGCGACGGCGGCGACGCTGCGCCTGCCGGAACACTTCCCCGACCCCGACCGTTTCGACATCGACCGCTACCTGCCGGGCCGCGAGGAGCACCGGACGCCGGGCGTCTACACGCCCTTCGGGATCGGCGAGCATTACTGCCTGGGCCACGGCTTCGCGGAGGTGCTGGCGACGGTCACGGTCGCGACCCTTCTGCGCGATCTCCGCCTCGGCCTCTCCGGGCCCGACAGACCCCTGAAGATCGACACGACGCCCACCCCTCGCCCGGCGCCGCGTGCGCGCTTCCTGCTCCTCGGCCGCCGGTAGGAAAATCGATACCGAACGGTCGTCGAGGCTTTCGCGAACAGGCTTGCCGTCGGGCATTCCGCGGCCTCCGTCGGCCGAGGGGGACTGCCGCCTCAGGCGGCCTCCCTGTCGAATGCGGCGAGGGCGCCCTCGAGCGGACGCTTGGCGACGATGTCGGCCAACACCCTTGCGGACCCGCAGGACATGGTCCATCCCAGATGGCCGTGGCCCGCATTGACATAGAGGTTCTCCAGCCGTGTGCGACCGAGGCAGGGCACGCCCGTCGGGGTCATCGGACGCAGCCCGGCCCAGTAGAGCGCCGTCTCGGGATCGAAGCAGTCCGCGAATTTCGGGAACACGCCGATCACATTGTCGACGATGGTCCGGCACCGCACCCGGCTCGGTACCGTGTCATAGCCCGCGATCTCGGCCGAGCCCGAGCAGCGCAGGCGGTCGCCCAGAGGGATCAGGCCAAAGAGCCGCGAATCGTCGATGATCGGCATGCGGAGCCTGTCGGGCCACGCATCGGCGGGCACCGTGACGGTGACGCCCTTCACCGGATAGATCGGAATACGGATGCCCAGCGGCCGCAGCAGGAGAGGTGTGTGACTGCCGAGCGCGACGACCACGATGTCTGCGACATGCGTACCCTTGTCGGTCTCGACCGCCTCGATGCGCCTGCCCGTGCGCCGCAGCGTCCGCACCTTCGCGCCCCATTCGAAGGCCACGCCCATCCCGGCGCAGTGGGCGGCGAGCGCGGCAGTGAACTTCTGGCAATCGCCAGTCTCGTCCGGCGGAAAGTAGAGCGCGCCCGCCAGCGTTTCGGCCACCGGTTCAAGTGCCGGCTCGAGCGCGACACAGCGTGCGACGTCGACCGCCTCGAAGCCCAGGCCGTAGGGCTCCAGCGCCCTGCAATCGGCCTCGACCCGGGCCATCGCCTCGCGGTTCCTGTAGATCTTCATCGAACCGGTCTCGAGATGGTCGTAGGCGATGCCGGTCTCGGCGCGGATATCCCGGATAAGCTCCAGCGTGAGCAGTGAGAGCGCCATGTTGGTGCGGGTGTGGCGCATGAAGCGGCCATGCTCGCAGTTGCGCGCGAAGGCGAGCCCCCAGCGCCACATCTTCGGGATCGCGCTGTAGCGGAGCACGAAGGGCGCGTCTTCCCTGCCGAGCCAGCCCAGCACCTTGCCCGCCATGCCCGGGCGCGACCACGGCTCGCACTCGCTGGTGTGGAGCACGCCGCCATTGCCGAAGCTCGTCTCCCGCGCCGCGCCCGGCTGCCGATCCAGGACCGTGACCTCGTGGCCGTCCTTGGCCAGGAAATAGGCCGTGGCGGTCCCGATCACGCCGGCTCCAAGCACCAAGCACTTCAATGCCCGTTGCCCCCCCCTTCGCCCGAAGCCCGTGGAAGCAGTCTAGAAAATTTTTCGACCCTGGAGAATCGTCCAAACGCTCGGTGGCGAATTGGCGCGTGAACCGGGCCGCGGGCGGCGCGATCCTGCCGCCCAGAGTGACGGCGACGGAGACCGCGGCGGAGGGACGGGGATTCGAACCCCGGACACCTTTCGGTGAACACGCTTTCCAGGCGTGCGCCTTAAACCGCTCGGCCATCCCTCCGCAGGCTGCGAACAATAGCGCGAACGCAGGACTCTGCAATAATATCGATATAAAAGGGAGGAGAACGTGATCGCTTGCCGAGCCATTGCAACAGTGCTGCTCTTGGCCGCACTCGCCGCGTTCGGCCACGAGATCTACCACGCCGTCGGCGACGGCTACCGGTTCATCGCGGCCGGAGAGCTTTGGGCACGGGCCGACGGCAACAGCCTGGTGGGCTTCCAGGCGCTCATCGAGAAGAACGCCAAACCCTGGCTCTGGTCCGACATCGTCCTTCCGGTTCTTCTGGCCCCCGCCTGGGCCGTCCCGCTGGCGCCGGGCGCGCTGTTGCTGCTCGCCTGCAGGCGGCGCGCGCACCGAAGACGGCGCCGGTAGACCCTTCGGACGGCGGGCCGGCGCCTAGGATTCCTCCATCTTGAGGGCGGCCAGGAAGGCTTCCTGCGGGATTTCCACATTGCCGATGCGGCGCATGCGCTTCTTGCCCCGCTTCTGGCGCTCGAGCAGCTTCCGCTTGCGGGAGACGTCTCCGCCATAGCACTTGGCCAGCACGTCCTTGCGCAGCGGGCTCACGGTCTCCCGCGCGACGATGCGCCCCCCGATCGCGGCCTGGATGGCGATCTTGAAGAGCTGGCGCGGAATCAGCGCCTTCAACCGCAGACAGAGCGCCCGGCCGCGCTTCTCCGCCTGGCTCCGATGAACGATCAGCGCAAGCGATTCCACCGGCTCGCCGTTGATCAGGATGGAGAGTTTCACGAGATCGCTCTCGCGATGCGCTTCGAAACGGTAGTCGAAGCTCGCATAGCCCCGCGAGACCGATTTCAGCCGGTCGTAGAAATCGAACACCACCTCGTTGAGCGGCAGTTCGTAGACCACCATGGCGCGGCTGCCCGCATAGGTGAGGTTCACCTGGATCCCGCGCTTCTCTTCACAGAGCGCGAGCACCCCGCCCAGATTCGCATCGGGCACCAGGATCGTGGCCTGGATCCAGGGCTCCTCCACGCGCGCGATACGGGTTGCGTCCGGCATGTCGGCCGGATTGTGGATGGTGCGCTCCTCGCCGTCCGTGAGAGCGAGGCGATAGACCACGCTCGGCGCCGTCGCCACCAGGTCGAGCCCGAACTCCCGCTCGAGCCGCTCCTGCACGATCTCGAGATGCAGCAGGCCGAGGAAGCCGCAACGGAAGCCGAAGCCCAAGGCCGGCGACGTCTCGGCCTCGAAATGGAAGCTGGCATCGTTCAGCCGCAGCCGGGCCAGACCCTCCCGCAGCCGTTCGTAATCCCCGGAATCCACCGGGAAGAGGCCGCAGAAGACAACGGGAACGCTGGGGCGAAAACCCGGCAGCGCCGCCGCCGTCGGGCGCCGGGCGGCGGTGATGGTATCGCCCACTTCGCAGTCCGCCACCTCGCGGATCGAAGCGGTGAGGAAGCCGATCTCGCCGGGACCTAAGCTTTCCACCGGCGTCTTCTTGGGCGTGAACACGCCGACGCGCTCCACCTCGTGCTCGGCGCCCGACGCCATCATCCGGATGCGCATGCGCGCGGATACGCGCCCGTCCAGCACCCGCACCAGAACCACCACACCGAGATAGGGGTCGTACCAGCTATCGATCAGCAGAGCCTTGAGCGGCGCGTCGGCATCGCCCGCCGGCGGAGGCAGGCGGGCGATGAGCGCGCGAAGTACGTCGTCCACACCCCGGCCGGTCTTGGCGGAAACTTCGATGGCATCGCTCGCATCGATCCCGATCACGTCCTCGATCTGACGCCTGACCCGCTCGGGTTCCGCCGATTCCAAGTCCATCTTGTTGAGCACGGGAACGATCTCATGGTCGTGCTCCACCGCCTGATAGGCGTTGGCGAGGGTCTGTGCCTCGACGCCCTGGGTCGCGTCCACCACCAGGAGCGAGCCCTCGCACGCGGCGAGCGAGCGGCTGACCTCGTAGGAGAAGTCCACATGGCCGGGCGTATCCACCAGGTTGAGCATGTGGGGGATGCCGTCGCCGGCGGGATAGACGAGCCGCACCGTCTGCGCCTTCACGGTGATGCCGCGCTCGCGCTCGATCGCCATGGAATCGAGCACCTGGCTGGTCATCTCCCGCTTATCGAGCCCGCCGCAGCGCTCGATCATGCGGTCGGCCAGGGTCGATTTGCCATGGTCGATATGAGCGACGATCGCAAAGTTGCGGATATGCGCGAGCGCGGTCATCTCATGCCCACGGCGTGGCCCGCGAGGACCCTTCAGCGCCGAAGCGTGCCGCCGACGGTCTTCTCGACATTGGCAACGACACGCCCGGCCACCGCCTCGATCTCGGGATCGGTGAGCGTGCGGTCCTGCGGCTCGAGGCGCACAGCCACGGCGAGCGACTTCTTGCCGGGCTCGACGCCCTCGCCGTCATACAGGTCGAAGATCCCGACATTCGCGATCAACGTCTTGTCCGCATTGCGTACGGCGCGCTCCACCTCGGCGGCGGGAACCGCGGCATCGAGCACGAACGCGAAGTCCCGCTCCACCGCCGGGTAATCGGAAGCCCGAAGCGCCGGCCGGGCCCGGCTCGCCTTGGCCTTGCGAGCGGGCAAGGCGTCCAGCAAAACCTCGAAACCCGCCATGGGACCCTCCGCGTCAAGCGCCTTGAGAACGGTCGGGTGCAGTTCGCCGAAGAAGGCAAGCGCGGTAGACCCGAGCGCCAGCGTACCGGCGCGCCCGGGATGGTACCAGCCGGGCGCCGTCACCTCCGTCCTGAGGCGGTCCGCGGGCGCGCCGGCCGCCTCCAGCGCGGCCAGCGCATCCGCCTTGGCATCGAACGCATCCACCGCGCGCGCGGGCCCCAACCAGTTGCGGGGGACCGTCCTGCCCGCGCGCAGGGCCGCGACCGCAAGGCGCTGGCCATCCTCGCCCGGGCCTTCGTAGCAGGGGCCGATCTCGAAGAGCGCCGCGTCCGCCATGCCGCGATCCGCATTGCGCTTGGCGGCGGCGGCGAGATTGGGAAGGATCGAGGGCCGCATGTAGTCCAGATCCGCGCTGATGGGGTTCTCGAGCCTGAGCGACTCCGCACCGCCGCCGAAGAGCGCCGCCTGCCGGCGCGGAAGGAACGACCAGGTCACCGCCTCCAGCATGCCGCGGGCCGCAAGGGTCCGCCGCACCGCGCCCGTCCGGGACAGGAGCGTCTCCGGCGGCCGCGCGCCCTCGCCTTCGGGCCTCGGCAGCGAGACCGCGGGGATACGGTCGAAACCCTCGATTCGGAGTACCTCTTCGACCAGATCCGCCTCTCCCTCCGCGTCGCCCCGCCAGGTGGGCGGGGTCACCGTCATGGCGTCGTCGCCTTCCGGCGTACAGGCGAAACCGAGGGCCTCCAGGACCGCCTGAGCGCGTCCGCCCGCACCCGCGACACCGCCGAGCGCCTCGACCCGCGAGGGGCGGAACGCAATCGGTCGCGGCAGCGGCGGCGCCGCGCCCGCCACCACAACGTCGCTGGCCTCACCGCCGCAGAGATCGAGCACGAGGCGCGTCGCGCGCTCCATGCCCGGTTCCGCGAACGCCGGATCCACACCGCGCTCGAAGCGGTAGCGAGCATCGCTTTCCACGGCGAGCTTGCGCCCGGTCGCCGCAGTCCGGCGCGGATCGAACAGTGCGATCTCGATGAAGACGTTGACGGTCTCCGCCGTACAGCCCGAGGCCTCGCCGCCCATCACGCCGGCAAGACTCAGCATGCCGGTGTCGTCGCCGATCGCCGTCATCTCGTCGTCGATCTCGTATGTCTTCCCGTCGAGTGCGCCGAACTGCGTGCCGCCCTGCCCGAGCGCCACCCAGAGGTCGCCTGCGATCTTGTCCGCGTCGAAGACATGCGCGGGGCGGTTCTCGTCCAGCGTGAGGAAATTGGTGATGTCCACCAGGGCGGAGATGGGACGCAGGCCCACGGCGCTCAGCCTTTCCTGCAGCCAGCGAGGGCTCTCGCCGTTGCGCACGCCCCGAATGTAGCGCCCGAGAAAGAGCGGGCAGGCATCCCGCGCCTCTTCCGGAAAGCGCAGGTGGATTCCCACCGGGCTCGGAAACACCCCGGGGACGGGCGCGATCTGCCGCGGCTTGAGCCGGCCGATGCCGGCCGCCGCGAGGTCCCGCGCGATACCGCGGACACCCAGGCAGTCGGCGCGGTTGGGCGTGATGGCGATCTCGATCAGCGGATCGTCGAGACCCATGACGGCAGCGAACGGCGCGCCCAGTGGCGCATCCTGGGGCAGCTCCATGATCCCCTCATGCTCGTCGCTCAAGCCCATCTCGCGCTCGGAGCACAGCATGCCGCAACTCTCGACACCGCGGATTTTCGCGCGCTTTAGCTTGACTCCCGTGCCGGGGATTGTGGTGCCCACCGGGGCGAAGACCCCCTTCATGCCCGTCCGCGCATTGGGGGCGCCGCAGATTACTTCCACCCGCTCCTCGCCCGTATCCACGAGGCAGAGCTTCAGCTTGTCCGCGTTGGGATGGGGCCCTGCCTCGATCACATGGGCCACGGTAAAGGGTGCGAACGCCGCGGTGCGGTCCAAAACCGATTCCACCTCGAGGCCGATGGCGGTAAGCGTCTCGGCGATCTCCACGAGCGGCGCATCGGTCTCCAGATGGGTCTTGAGCCAGGAGAGGGTGAACTTCATGCCTGTGGACCGGAGGCCGGCGCCGGCGCATCGAACGGGGCGAAGCCGTAATGGCGGAGCCAGCGCATATCGGTGTCGAAGAAGTCGCGGAGATCCGGGATGCCGTATTTCAGCATGGCGGAGCGTTCGACGCCGAGACCGAAGGCGAACCCCTGATAGCGCTCCGGATCCAGGCCCACATTCCGCAGGACCTTGGGGTGCACCATGCCGCAGCCGAGGATCTCCATCCAGTCCGCGCCCTCGCCGATGCGCAGGACGCCGCCTTCCCGCGAGCAGCCGATATCCATCTCGGCGGAGGGCTCGGTGAAGGGGAAGTAGCTCGGGCGGAACCGCACCGGCAGCTTCTCCACCTCGAAGAAGGCGCGGGCGAAATCGATCAGACAGCCCTTGAGATGGCCCATATGGGTGTGCTCGTCGACGACCAGCCCCTCGATCTGGTGGAACATGGGGGTGTGCGTCATGTCGTAGTCGCAGCGATAGGTGCGGCCGGGCGCGATGATCCGGTGGGGCGGCGGCGCCGCACACATCCTGCGGATCTGCACCGGCGACGTGTGGGTGCGCAGCAGCGGGTGCCTGCCCGCCTCGTCGGGCGCAAGATAGAAGGTGTCGTGCATCTGGCGCGCCGGGTGTTCAGGCGGGATGTTGAGCGCCGTGAAATTGTGGAAATCGTCCTCGATATCCGGCCCGTCGGCGACCTGAAAGCCCATGCCGGCAAAAATGCCGATCAGCTCGTCGAGCACCCGGCTGATGGGATGTATGGCGCCCGTAGGCTGCGGGCGCGGCGGCAGCGTCACATCCACGCGCTCGGCGGCAAGCCGCTGTTCGAGGGCGTCCGCCTCCAGCGCGGCGCGGCGTGCATCGAGCGCCTCCGCCACATCGGCCTTGATACGGTTGAGTTGGGCGCCAACCTCCTTGCGCTGCGCGATATCGAGCGCGCCCAGCCCCTTCATGGCCTGGGTAAGCCGACCCTTCTTGCCGAGCGCCGCAATGCGGGCCTCCTCGAGGGCGGCGCCGTCCGCCGCGCCGGCGACCGCTTCCAGCAACGCCTCTCGAAGGGAATTCAGATCGTCCACGGCACTCCCTCCGACGGCTAGGGCCCGACGGAGCGACAGGTGGTCAGTCGGACGCGCCGCGGGCGGCGCGGGCCTGCTCCACGGCCGCCTCGAAGGCGGCGGGTTCGCGCACGGCGAGATCCGCGAGAACCTTGCGGTCGACCTCCACGCCGGCGAGCGACAGGCCGTGCATCAGCTCCGAATAGGTGACGCCATGCGCGCGCGCCGCCGCGTTGATGCGCTGAATCCAGAGCGCGCGGAAGCGGCGCTTGCGGGTACGGCGGTCGCGGTAGGCATATTGCAGCGCCTTCTCGACCCGCTCGAGCGCCACGCGGTAGCTTGAATGGCCCCGGCCGCGATAGCCGCGCGCCATCTTGAGCACCTTCTTGTGGCGCGCGTGGGCTGCGACGCCCCTCTTCACCCGTGCCATGGATCCGGTCCGCCGTTCTAGAGGTAAGGCAGGAAAGGCTTCATCAGCGCCGCATCCGAAGCCGCCAGCCCGCGCGCGCCGCGCTGGTTGCGCTTCACCTTTTTCGCCCGCTTGGTGAGGTTGTGGCGATGAAAGGCCGCGCGCCGCCGAAGCCGGCCCCGTCCGGTCACGGAAAACCGCTTCTTGGCGCTGCTTTTGGTCTTGAGCTTGGACATGTCTTCCCCGTCGCCGGTCCCGGAGGCGCGTGCGGCGGACGCTTTGTACTCGCAGCGCCCCCCGAATTCAAGGCTGTGTCCTCGTTCAGGACGTTTGAGACGCTGTGGTTTCTTCTGCTGTCAGGTTGTCAAGGTATTCGGCCGGTGTTTGTCCGCCAAGGGCCTGGTTGGGTCTGATGGTATTGAACTCGTCGGCGAAGGCGTCGATCCATCGGTTGAGGCCTTCGAGGTCGTCGGGGAGCTCCCAGGAGGCATGGAACTCATAGCGCCATGTGCCGTTGCTGCGTTCGACATGACCGTTGAGTTCAGGGGATCGGGGCGGCAGCTCCCAGAGATTGATGCCGCGCCTTTGGCATTCGGTTTCGAAGCTTGCCTTGAACTCGGCGCCGCCGTCGATCTGGATGGCCTTGACGGGGAAGGGCATGTCGTCCTGGAGCTTGTCGAGGAATTGGGCGGCGTTATGGGCCGTTGCGCGTCGCCAGGCCTGTGCGCAGGTCCATTTGGCGATGGGGTCGATTGCAGTGAACTGCTTGATGGTGGGCCGTCCGTGGCCGGGATTGATGGTCATGGTGTCGATCTGGATGATTTCTCCGGGCCGTGCGGGCTTTCTGCCCTTGGGCAGGCGCCGGGCATGGGGCCGGGTGCGGCGCAAGGCCCGTGGCGCCTTGCGCCGCAGTGTCGGGACGGGGACGACCTCGCCGCGGTCGATCAAGGTCTTCAGGATGCGCCCAACGGTGCTTTCGCAGGTCTGGAAGCCGCGCCGGTGCAGTAGAACGGTGATCTTGGCCTTGCCCCACATGGGGTAGTCGGCGCGGATCTCGCGGATGGCGGCGACCAGAGCCCGCGACCAGTTTGGCTTTCGCAGCCTCCGCGGTCGGCTGGAGTACCGCTCGGAGCGCTTCTTCCAGCGGTAGAGCGTGGCACGGGACACGCCGATGGCTTGGGCCGCTTCCTCGGCGGTCAGGCCCGCCACCATGGCAGCGCGCCAACGACGCACCGCGTCGCGTCTTTGCTCTGCTTCGCTACGCTGCGCATCGCAAAGACGCGACGCGAGCCGCGCGCCTCGTGTAATCTGACGAGGCAGGCCAAGAACCTGCATGGGGGTCTCCTCGAGGTTGATGTGTCTACACCAACAGCTTCGGAGACCCCCAACCCCGTTTCAAGAGACGCGTCTCATACCTGTCTGAACTTGCACAGCAGATGGCCTGGTTCGGGACGAAATAGACGACGGGGGCTTCCGTCGCTTTCAGGGGTGCGGCGCTTTTTTCGGTGCGCGGGTCTCCAGGCCCGCATTTTTCTTCTCCTCGAAAACAAAAACATGCGGGCCTGGAGAGCCGCGTCTCGCACCTGTCTGAACTGGGACAGTCTGCAATGCCGTGACGCCCTTGTTCCGGCTCCCGTGCCTTCCCATATCTGAGGCGCGCGTCGCTATCGGGGGGCTTGCCGCCATGACGAGCGCGCGCGCCGGCGATGCGAAGACCCGCATCCGGTTTCCCACGGCCTTCACCATCCTGTTCATCCTGATCGTCGTCGTCGCCGCGCTCACCTGGCTCGTGCCGGCTGGCGAATATGACAGGACCTTCAACGAGGCGCTGGAGAGGGATGTCCCCGTCCCCGGCACCTACCAGGAGATCGAGGCCAATCCGCAAGGCCTCAAGGAGATCATTCTTGCGCCCATAGCCGGGCTCTACGACCCCGAAAGCTATCAGGCCAACGCGATCGACATCGCGATCTTCGTCCTCGTGATCGGCGGCTTCATCGGGGTGGTCTCCAAGACAGGCGCCATCGACGCCGGAATCGCCCGGGTCATGGCGAGGCTCCGGGGCCGGGAGAAATGGATGATCCCGGTGCTGATGGCGCTCTTCGCGGCCGGTGGCACGACCTACGGCATGGCGGAGGAAACCCTCGCGTTCTACGGCATCGTCATACCGGTCATGATCGCTGCCGGGTACGACGCGCTGACCGGCGTCGCCATCGTCATGCTGGGCGCCGCCATGGGCGTCCTGGGCTCCACCATCAACCCATTCGCGACGGTCATCGCCTCGGACGCGGCCGGCATTCCCTTCACCCAGGGGATCATGCTCCGTTTCGCCATCCTGATCGCGGGCTGGGCCGTCTGTGTCGGCTATGTGATGCGCTATGCCGAACGCGTGCGGAAAGACCCTTCGAAATCCATCGTGGCGGACCGGAAGGAGGCGAACGAGGCCCATTTCCTGCGGACCGGCGGCGCGCCCGAGGCCCGCGCGTTCACCACCACCCACAAGATCGTTCTGGTCGTTTTCGCCGCGACGTTCGGCGCCATGATATGGGGCGTCTCGTCGGGCGGCTGGTGGATGGCCGAAATGTCCGCCCTGTTTCTTGCCTCGGCGATGCTCGTCGGCGTCATCGGCCGCCTCGGCGAGGAAGGATTCACCACGACGTTCGTCGACGGCGCGCGCAGTCTGCTGGGCGTCGCGCTCATTATCGGCGTGGCCCGGGGGATCGTCGTGGTGATGGACGCCGGCCGCATCACCGATACGATCCTCCACCACTCCGCCCAGGCCGTGGACGGCATGGCGCCGGCGGCGCTCGTGATCGTCCTCTATTGGATCGAAGTGGCGCTTTCGTTCTTCGTGCCGTCGTCCTCGGGCCTCGCCGTGCTCACCATGCCGATCATGGCGCCGCTTGCGGATTTCGCGGGAAGCGGGCGCGACCTCGTTGTCACCGCCTATCAGTCGGCAAACGGCCTGGTGAACTTCTTCAACCCGACCTTCGCCGTGGTCATGGGCGGTCTCGCCATCGGGCGCGTGCCTTACGAACGGTGGATCCGCTTCGTGATGCCGCTCTGCCTCGTCCTCACCCTTATGGTCATGGCGGCGCTGGGCGCGGGCGCGCTCGCCTGACGCGGCCGCGGATCCGCAGCGAGAATCCGCCATGGCCGAGATCTACGGCGTCCATTCCGAGGTCGGCAGGCTCCGCAAGGTGCTGGTCTGCCGACCGGGCAAGGCGCATGAGCGCCTCACCCCCGGCAACCGCGAGGCGCTGCTGTTCGACGATGTGCTCTGGGTGCAACAGGCCAGGACGGACCATTACGACTTCTGCAACAAGATGAAGGCGCACGGCGTGGCGGTTCTCGACCTGCACGAGCTGCTCGGTACGACGCTCGCGGCGCGGGACGCGCGAGACTGGGTTCTGGACCGGAAGATCACGGCGGACCAGGTGGGCGTCGGCATGCTGGCGGACATCCGCGCCTGGCTCGACGCCATGCCGGCGGAGGAACTGGCCCGCTGCCTGATCGGCGGGATCGCCCCGGAGGAGCTCCCGTTCGGTCCCACGGGCCTGACCGGATGCTGCCTTGGGCCGGAGGGGTTCGTTCTGCCGCCATTGCCCAACACGCTCTTCACGCGGGACAGCAGCTGCTGGATCTACCGCGGCGTGACGCTCAACCCCATGCGCTGGCCCGCCCGGCGTCAGGAAACGCTGCTTGTCGCTTCGATCTACAGGTTTCATCCCGACTTCAAGGACTCCGATTTCACCGTCTGGTGGGGCGATGCGGATCGTGACCACGGCGCGGCGACAGTGGAGGGCGGCGACGTGATGCCCATCGGCCGGGGGGCGGTATTGGTCGGAATGGGGGAGCGCACCTCACCCCAGGCGGTGGGCCAGATCGCGCTTTCGCTCTTCCGCCGGGAGGCGGCGGAAAGGGTCATCTCCTGCCGGATGCCCATCACGCACGCGGCCATGCATCTCGATACCGTCTTCTCGCTTTGCGATCGGGACCTTGCGACGGCCTACAGGGCGACCTGCGACGAAATCGTCTGCTACGAGCTCCGGCCCGGCGCGACGGACAACGAAATCGATTGCCGCCAGACGAAGGTCCATCTCTTCGATGTGGTCGCGGACTGCCTCGGACTGGACAGGCTGCGTGTGGTCTTCACCGGTGGAGACCGCTACGAGCGGGAACGGGAGCAGTGGGACGACGGCAACAACCTGCTCGCGCTGGAGCCGGGCGTCGTGGTGGCCTATGCCAGAAACACCCACACCAACACGCTGTTGCGCAAAGCCGGGGTCGAGGTGATCACGATCCACGGCGCCGAGCTGGGCCGGGGGCGGGGCGGCGGCCATTGCATGACCTGCCCGCTCCAAAGGGATCCGGTCGATTGAGGGGAAAGAGCGCACCGGCGGGCGGAGCCCCACCATATCGACCGGCGGAGCGACGGACGCGCCCCACCGGGGCCGTTGCGGCGGCCGAGGAGGGTTGATCATGCGCATTGTCGCCGCTCTCGGCGGCAACGCCCTTCTGCGCCGCGGCGAGCCGGCGACGGAGGCCGCACAGCGCCGGAATGCGCGGCTCGCCGCGGAGGCGCTCGCGCCGCTTGCACGGGCGCACGGGCTCGTCGTGACCCACGGCAACGGTCCCCAGGTCGGGCTCCTCGCGCTGCGGGAGGACGCTGCCAAGCCCGACGAGGCGTTTCCGCTCGACATATTGGGCGCCGAGAGCGTGGGCATGATCGGCTACACGGTCGAGCGGGAGCTCGCGAGCCTCCTGCCCCCGGACACGGCCATCGCTACCATCCTCACCATGGTGGAAGTCGATGCCGCCGATCCGGCGCTGGGCGCGCCCACCAAGTTCATCGGCCCGGCCTACGACGATGCGAACGCCGCGCGGCTCGCCGCGGAGAAACGCTGGGCGCTGCGAAAGGACGGTGGCGCGTGGCGGCGCGTGGTGCCGTCGCCGCGCCCGATACGCATCCTGGAGCTCCGCCCCGTTCAATGGCTGCTGGAGCACGGCACCGTCGTCATCTGCGCCGGCGGCGGCGGCGTCCCCACGATTCGCGGCGGGGACGGGGCACTTCGAGGAATCGAAGCGGTGATCGACAAGGACCTCGCGAGCGAATTGCTGGCGCGGGAACTCGCGGCCGACCTTCTCGTTCTTGCGACCGACGTGGACGCGGTCTACGCCGGCTGGGGCTCGGATTCGGCCAGGGCGATCCGGAGCGCCTCGCCCGAAGCGATGCGGGAATGGGACTTTCCCGAAGGTTCGATGGGGCCGAAGGTGGAGGCGGCCTGTCGCTTCGCCGAGCGCACAGGCCAGCGGGCGGCGATCAGCGCGCTCGAGGATCTGGCGGCACTGGTGGCGGGTGAAGCGGGCACGACCGTCGATGCCGACGTCGCGGGCGTTCATTGGCATCCGCCGCCGAAGGCCGGCGGCACGGCCCCTCGCCTCAATAGCAGTTCGTCTCGCGAACGGCGGCACCGGTCGTCACGCGCTCATAGCCGAGGCGCGAGAGGTCGATCGTACGATATTCGCCGAAGGTGACGAGCTCGCTCAGCGCGCGCCCCACCGCCGGCGACTGCTGCAGCCCGTGGCCGGAAAAACCCGCCGCCATGTAGAAATTCTCATATCCGGGCAGACGCCCGACGATCAGGTTCTCGTCCAACGTGTTGTAGTCGTAGTGACAGCACCAGCCGCCGGTGAGCCGGATCGCCTCGAAGGGCCATACGCGCGCCGCAAGCCCCGGCCAGACGAACTCCTCGAACAAACCGTAATCGACCGTGTCGTCCCGCGTATCCGGATCCCGCTCGGGCGGCGGCGCAAAGTTGACGATGAAGCCCGCGCCTTCCGAACGGAAGCCGACTCCCGTCTCGGTAATCGTGAGCGGCGTGGGCGCGAGAGCCTCGCGGCATTCGAACGCGAACGTGCAGCGCTTGCGAGACTCCACCGGGAGCGGAAGCCCTGCCGAATCGCAGAGCGCCCGCGCACCGGCGACACCCGCGGCGTTAATGACCGCACCGCAGGAAATCTCGTGGCCGCCGGCAAGGCGCAGCTTCGTTATCCGCCCGCTTGCCCGCCTGAGTGCTGCCACCTCGTCTTCGAGGAACGCGACGCCTGCCGCCCGCGCCTTGCGCCGATAGGCCTGCAACAGCGAATAAGGATCGAGATAGCCTTCGTTGCTGTCGCTCAAAAACCCGCCGGCCAAGCCGTCCGCCCGGAGCCACGGATAGCGCGCTTGCAACATGGCGGATTCACGGAAGTGCACGTCGGCACCCAGCGCGCGCTGCAAGGCATTGTTCTCCAGCATGACGGGCAGCATCGCCCGGGTCGCGAGCAACAGGTAACCGTTCTCGCGGAAACCCACGTCCGGAACCTCGCCGTCGACGGCCAGATAGTCCCCGATCCGCTTAAGAAAGCGGGCTCCGAACAGGCCCATACGAATGTTCTCCGGTGTGGAGAACTGCTGCCGGAATCCGCCCGTCGCCTTCGCCGACGGTGCATCTTCATAGGTGGAATCCCGCTCGACGACCAGGATCGTTCCGTCGAACCCCGGCTCCCGGGCGAGGAATACCGCCGTGGAACACCCGGTTACGCCTCCACCTACAATCACTACGTCGTAGCTGGTCCGCATGGAAATATCATAGACCACCAGGGGTTCTTTACGACCTGGATCCTGCCGGAAATTACGATTTCCTCCTGCTTCCCTGATTCGCCACCGGCTATTCGGAGCGCCACTCGTCGCTCACCCGAACGAACGCAGGGCCTCGTGCAGTGGTGCGACGATCGTGTGCGACGATTCGGCCACCGCACCGGCAATACCCATCGGATAGACGTATTCGAAAATTTCGACATGCGCGCAGGATGGGGAGCATCTCGGCAAAAAAGTTCTTTCGTTTCTCTCCGGCCTCATGCAAGATATGGCCACGTTCTGAGCAACGTCCGTTGAGCGGAATGCATCACCTTGTCCAACCGAACACAGGAAGATCATGAGAACTCTATCGTCAAACGCCATCGACGAGAGCGCGCTCACAAAAGGGCAGCTCCGTAAGTTGAATGCCCTGCGCAAGTCCGTCGGCGGCTCCATCGGCGAGCGCGCCTTTGCCGAGTGGCTCAACTCGCAACCGGGACCGAACAAGGCGGACCGGAATGCGGAGGCCATCGCCAACGCTCTCTGGCCGCTCGTCAAGCACGGTACGCTTCGCATCCCGCGCGGCGGCTATCTGGTCAAGCGCGGTCGCGGTCGCCTCGTCGTCGAGGCCGCAAGCCGTTAGGCGTACGGCGCCCGCAAAGCGGGCGCCCGACTTCCCCGGAAGCGACTCGTTCTCGAAAGATCGATACGGCGAGAATCCCGGCATTCCGCCCCGCCGAATCCGCATGATCACGTGAAATACGCTGGAGCGGCCATTGCCGTTAAAGGCGGTGCACCGCTCGGCTACCCCGCTGCCGAAATCGGCGTCGACCAATCCCTCCGAGATGCGCTTGGCGGTCCCGCATAGCGCATGATCTTCACTTCACTCTCCATGCGTGAAACAAGATGGTCTTTGTCTCAAACCTGCGCCATGTGCGAAAACGCCGCCTGCTTCCAGGACGCGGCAAGCCAACGTTGGGTTGCAATTCGGCAGAAACTGACGTCTTTGGAAGCTGCCCTCATTGAACGGCCCGATAGAATCGGCTTGATGAACTTTCGATAGGAATCGAGCCAGGAACCGGGAATGTAGTCGGCAGGCTGCACATTCACCGGGAATTCCCTCTCTCTTCCATTCTTCTACACGTTGCCGCACGCCGACGAATGGCTTGGCGGCGCAACGGACGCGCATGCCGTCGGGACGGCTCCGCCTACTCCACCTTCGACGGCCCCTTCCGCTTCAGGTTGACGCCGAAGGCCCGGCCCTTGACGATGGCGTCCGTGCCGAACCGGTCGCGTACGGCGTCCAGCGCCTTGTCCAGGTCGCTTCCACCGGAATCCGCGGTGCCGAAGAGTTCGCCTTGCGAGCTCCGCTCCACCTCCACCAGATCGCTGGCGCCGATCCCGATCAGGCGGAAGGCGCGGCCGTCCGCCTCTGCCGACAGAAGGACCTCGGCAACGCGGAACATCTCATCGGCCGAGCGGGTCGCGCGGCCGAGCCGGCGGGAACGGGTGATCAAGCGAAAGTCGGCCGTCTTGAGCTTGAGCGTCATCCGCGTACCGGCAAGACCGGCAGTCCTCAAGCGCCGCGCCACCGTTTCCGCGAGCTGCCACAGAACGGGCCGGAGACCCGCCGGGTCGGAGAGGTCCGCATCCAGCGTGACCTCCGCAGAAACGCTCTTGGCCTCGCGCGCGGGGTCCACCTTGCGGTCGTCCTCGCCTCGAGCGAACAAATAGAGCCGCCGACCGATCTTGCCATAGCGTCCGACGAGCGCGGCTTCGTCGAGACGCGCGAGGTCCCCTATGCGCCGGATACCGTCCGCTGCGAGCCGCCGCCGCATGGCCTCACCCACACCCCACAGCAGGCCCACCGGCTTTCCGGCGAGGAAGGCCCGGGCCTCGCCCCGTCCGATGACCGCGAAACCGCGCGGCTTGTCGAGATCGGAGGCGATCTTGGCCAGGAACTTGTTGTAGCTGAGGCCGATGGAAACGGTGATGGCAAGGGCCGCCTCGATCCGCCGCGCGAGCGACGCCAGACTCTCCGCCGGGCTGGCCCGGTGCAACGCTTCCGTTCCGGCAAGGTCCATGAAGGCTTCGTCGATGGAGAGCGGCTCCACGACCGGCGTCAGGTCTTGCATCAATGCCCGGACCTCTCGGCCGACGGCCATGTACTTCTTCATATCGGGCGGCACGACCACGGCATCCGGGCACGCACGGAGCGCCTTGAACATCGGCATGGCGGAGCGCACGCCATAGGTCCGAGCTTGGTAGCAGCAGGCCGCCACCACGCCTCGGTGGCGTCCGCCGACGATCACCGGAACGTCGCGGAGTTCCGGCCGGTCCCGCTTCTCGATGGCGGCGTAGAAGGCATCGCAGTCCAGATGTGCGACCGCAAGGCGGTGCAGCTCCGCATGGCGCAGAATATGCGCGGACCCGCAAGCCGGGCAGGCCTGCGCCCCGGAAGGCGGCCGGCGGCCGCAATCGCGGCAGAACGTTTCCACCGCCTCATGATAGGGCGTGCCGGCGCCTGCACGAAGCGCGCAGGAGACATGGGCGGATCAGGCGTCGAGAGGGAAACCGTAGAGCCGGGCCGCGTTCTCGCACACCACCTTGCGCCGCTGACGGGCCGGAAGATGGCCGAGCTCCCGGTCGATGAAATCGCGGCTGTCCGGCCACACGCCGTCAGGGTGCGGGAAGTCCGACCCCCACATGACGTTATCCTCCCCGAGCCGGTCGATGAGCGCGATCCCCACCGGATCCGACTGGTAGGTGGCCCGGCATTGCCGGTGCCAGTAGAGCGAGGGCTTCATGGTGAGGGTCAGATCCCGGAACTGCTCCTCCCACTCCAGGTCCATATGTTCGAGGAGATAGGGAATCCAGCCAATGCCGCTCTCGCCGATCACCACCGTGAGCGCCGGGTAGCGCTCCAGGATGCCGCCGAACACGACCTCCATGAGAAAGCGCGACATGCCCAGCTGGAAACCGGTGATGTACACCGCCCAGTCCTGGCGGCGGCGGAGCGGCGGCAGGCCTTCCGAATCCGGCCGCGCGCCGCCGATGGTGTGGAAGTGCATCGGCAGGCCGGTATCCGCCGCCGCCGCCCAGAGCGGCTCCCATTCGGGCGCATAGAGCGGCGTCATATCGCGGGTCAGCGGCACTTCGACACCGCGCAGAACCCCCTCCGCCCCGACACGCTCGATCTCGCGCACGGCCGCCGGGACGTCGTGGCTGGGCACCGCCGCGATGCCTGCGAAGCGTGCCGGATGCGCCGCGCAGAACGCGGCGAGCCAGCGGTTGTAGATGCCCATCATTACGGTCGCGGCCGGCGGATCCCCGAGGCGCTGAGCCGCACCGAGAATGCCGTAAAGCACTTCGCCCTGAATGCCGTCGAGGTCCTGGTCCTTGATGCGCAGGTCCGGGTCCGTGAGGCGGCGAATGCCCTTCTTGCCGTCCCGGAAGAGCCCGGTTTCCGCCATTCGGTCCGATCGGCGAATCTGCCCCGGCACATATTCGCGCCCGGCGGAGCCCATGCCGTTCTGCAGACCGAAGCGGGCGCCGTTCCGGCTCACCCAGACCGGTCCGTTCTCGCCGTCCGCGACATAGGGCATGCGGTCCCTGAAGGCGGCCGGCGCGTTGGCGGTGAAGAGGTCCGGCGGCAGCCAAACCAGGTCGATATGGCAATCGGCCGAGATGACGTCGTATTTCATGGTGCTCCCGGCTTGCGGACGGGCGGGGCGGGCGAGGTAGCCAGCCTGCTCCACCTTCTATGCCTCAAGGCACGCCACCGCACCAGGGGCGGTGAGCGCATCTCCCTCCCCCCAACGCGTCGCGACGCCCACAGGTCACCGGCGCGGACGTGGGGTATCGAGGACCCGGGATGTCGAGGACGCGGGGTTGCGTGCCCCATCCCGGGCGGCGATAGTCGCGGTCCGCGCGCCTCCATGGGAGCGGTGGGCATGTGGCAGAACTTCGGGCGTTTCGGTGGCGGCGGCCCCGACAAGGAAGGCACGCATGGGCGGCGGCGCAACCCGCTGCTCTGGATCGTGGTGATCGGCGCCATCCTGATCTATTCCCAGTATGACGGCTCGCTCTTCGGCAACCTCAACCAGGGTCACCTCTCCCGCATGACGCTTCCGCCCGAGGAGATCGAAGGCGTCTTCGCACTGGTGGACCAAAACGGCATGCCCCGGACGGATGCGGATTTCCACGGCGGC
The DNA here is from genome assembly GCA_965220825.1 of Alphaproteobacteria bacterium. Taxonomy (GTDB): domain Bacteria; phylum Pseudomonadota; class Alphaproteobacteria; order UBA828; family UBA828. Next base: position 3,102,040 of record OZ244839.1, on the reverse strand, counting down.
CATACCTTGATCTATTTCGGCTACACATCGTGCCCGGATGTCTGCCCCACCTCCATGCTGGTAATGGCGCAGGCGGTGGAGGACCTCACCGCACAGGGCAAGCGCGTCACGCCGCTCTTCATCACCGTGGACCCGGAGCGCGACACGGTGGACAGGCTCGCGGCCTATGCGCCGCAGCTCGTCCCCGGCCTTGTGGCGCTTACCGGCTCGCAGGAAGCGGTGGGCCGTGCACTCGCCTCGTTCGGCGTCTATCGCCGCTCCCACAAGAAGAGTCCGGACGACACCGAGTATCTGGTGGACCACGCTTCCTTCGTCTATTTGATGGACCCCGACGGCAAGTTCGTCGCGCATTTCGAGCCCGAGCAGGGCCCCACCCGGCTCGCCCTCGAACTCGGGCGGCATCTGCCCGGCTGAAACCCCGTTGTCGCGCCTGAAGCCGCGAGGCCACGCCCGCGCCGTGGTGATCGCCGCGCCGCGCTCGGGCAGCGGCAAAACGGCGGTCTGCGCCGGCATCCTCTCCAGGCTTGGGCAGAAGGATGCGCCGGTCCGCGCCTTCAAGATCGGGCCGGACTATATCGACCCCGGCTTCCACCGGGCCGCGACCGGTGCGGACTGCGTCAACCTCGACCCATGGGGCATGCGACCGGAAACTCTCATGCACCGCATGGCCCTGCTATCCGAGAGCGCGGCGCTGGTTGTGGGCGAAGGCGCAATGGGCCTCTTCGACGGCGCCCGGGACGGGCGCGGCTCCACCGGCGACTTCGCGGCCCGGACCGGCCTCCCGGTCTTTCTCGTCATCGATTGCCGGGGCGTTGGCGCATCGGTCGCCGCGCTGGCCGAGGGTTTCGTGGGCTTTGACCCGCGTCTTTCCGTGCCCGGCGTCATTCTCAACCGGGTCTCGAGCCGAGGGCATGAGCGGATCCTGCGGAACGCGCTGGGGGAGCGACGGATCCCCGTGTTCGGCGCCGTGCGAGAGACGCCGGCGCTCCACCTGCCGTCGAGGCATCTGGGCCTGGTACAGGCCTCGGAGAGCGACGGCCCACCGCTCGCAGATGCAGCGAACGCGATCCCCGAATCGGTCGTCGAGGCGGTGCGCACCCATGCCCGCCATTTCGCCCTGGAGCCGCCCGGGCATCGAGCGTGGCATCCCCCCGTCCCGCCGCTCGGGCAGCGGATCGCTTTTGCGCGGGATGCGGCCTTCGGCTTCGTCTATGACGCCGTGGTCGAGGACTGGCGTGCGCAGGGCGCCGAGCTTCGCCCCTTCTCACCGCTCGCCGACGAAGCACCGGACGGCGCGGCCGACGCCGTCTATCTTCCGGGCGGCTATCCCGAACTTCACGCCGGGCATATCGCCGCGAACGGACGCTTCCTCGAGGGCCTTCGTGCGGCCGCCCTGCGCAGGGCTGCGGTGTTCGGCGAATGTGGGGGCTACATGGTGTTGGGCCGGGGCCTCGTCGACGGTAACGGGCGGCGACACGCCATGGCGGGCCTCCTGCCGCTGGAAACGAGTTTCAAGAAACGGCGCCTCTCCCTCGGCTACCGTTACGCCCGCTTGCTTCGGGACGGCCCGCTGGGCGCCGCCGGCACCCGCTATGCGGGCCACGAATTCCACTATTGCCAGGAAATCGGCGCAGACCGGGCGGCGGATGCCCATGACGGGCCGCTCTTCGAGACCGAGGATTCCGAGAAGGTACCGCTCGGCCGGGCCGGCATGACGCGCGGCACCGTCTCCGGCTCGTTCATCCATTTGATCGACAGGCTGGAAGCCGGGAGTGTCAGCGCAGCGCGCTTTCCATGAAGTCGCGCCAGAGTTCCGCCGGCGCGCCGGCGCCCGTCACGCCATCCATGGCTTCGCCATCGTCGTTGCCGAGCCAGACGCCTACGGTGAGATCGCCCGCCCATCCCACGAACCAGGCGTCGCGGAAGCGCTGGCTGGTGCCGGTCTTGCCGTAGCCCGGGCCGTGGGGACCGGCGAGCGCGGCATTGCGGCCGGTGCCCTCCGCCACGGCGGCGGAGAGCAGGTCCCGCATGACGGCGAGCGCCCCTCCTCCGATCACCCGGCCCGCACCGGAGCCGGAGCGGCCATAGAGGAGCTGCCCGGAGCGGTCGCGGATTTCGGCGATCCCGTGAGGAAGCACACGGATACCGCCGTTGGCGAGCGCAGTATAAGCCGCGGTGAGCTCGATCAGCGTCACCTCGCCGGTACCGAGCGAGAGGCTCGCATCCGCCGGCAGGTCGCTCTCGATGCCGAGCCTCTGCGCGGTCGCCCTTATGCGCTTCACGCCCGCCTTCTGGCTCATTCGGACGGCGACGGTGTTGATGGAATAGGCGAAGGCCTCCCGCACCGTCACGAGCCCCCGGAATTTGCCGTCATAGTTGCGGGGTGACCAGCCGGCGAGGGTGATCGGCGCATCCTCTACCCTGTCGTCGGGCGCGATTCCCGCCTCCACCGCCGCCAGATAGACCACCGTCTTGAAGGCCGAACCCGGCTGCCGCCTGGCCTGCGTCGCCCGGTTGAACTGGCTCTTCCGGTAGTCCCGCCCACCCACCATGGCAACGACCGCGCCCTCGGGATCGAGCGCGACCAGCGCCGCCTCGCCGATACGTCTCGCCTTGCCCGCCTTGCGCAGGGTTTCCGCGACCGCCGTCTCCGCAGCCTTCTGGAGCGCAGGCCGGAGCGTGGTGCGAACGCGCACCGTGCCATGGCCCTCGCCCACGAAGCCCGGGAACTGCTCCAGCACCCAATCCGCAAAATGGCCCGGCTGATGGGCGTTGACACGGAAGGGCTTGAGCCGCTCCAGCGCCCCGCGCGCATCCGCCGCATGCCGCTTCTCGAGGAAGCCCGCGTCCACCATGGCGTCAAGCACGACGCGGGCGCGGGCCTTGGCACGTTCCGGATCGCCGGCCGGGCTGTAGCGGGACGGCGCCTTGAGCAGCCCGGCGATCATGGCCGCCTGGGGAAGGGTCACGTCACGCGCCGTGCGGCCGAAATAGCGGCGCGCCGCGGCGTCCACACCGTAGGCGCCCGCACCGAAATAGGCGCGGTTCATGTAGATGGTGAGGATTTCCTCCTTGGAGAAGGTGCGTTCCAGCCAGAAGGCCAGCATCGCTTCCTGGATCTTGCGCTTCACGCTGCGTTCCGGCGAGAGGAACACGAGCTTCGCAAGCTGTTGCGAGATGGTGCTGCCGCCCTCGGCGAGGCGGCCCTCCACCGCGTTCCGCCAAGCGGCGCGAATCACGCCGAACGCATCAACGCCGCCATGTTCGAAAAAGCGCCGGTCTTCTATGGCGAGCACCGCCTGGGGCAGCGCGGGCGCCATCTCCGAAACCGGCACCAGCTCGCCCCACATCTCGCCATAGTTCGCGATCTCGGAGCCATCGGCCGCCAGGACGGAGACGGAGCGCGGCGTGACCGGGGCGGCGAGCCGGTCGGTGTCCGGGAGGTCGTGCCCGTAATAGCCGACGAAGCCGGCAGCGATAAGGGCAAGCCACAGCACGACGACGAACCCCCATTTGAGGGTGCGCAACGGGCCGCCCCGCTTCGCGCGCGCGCCGCCCGCTGCGGGCTTCTTCCGCGGGTTCGCCCCGTCGGATCGTTTCGGCTTGGCTCGGGCCGGGGTGCGGCGCTTCGCTGCCATGGAGCGAAAATGGGTGGCCTGGGCTCAGACGTCGAGGTTCACGACCTTGAGCGCATTCCGCTGGATGAACTCCCTGCGCGGCTCCACAACCTCGCCCATGAGGGTCGAGAAAATCTCCTCCGCCTCCTCCGCCTGCTTGATCTCGACGCGGCGAAGCGTCCGCGCCTCGGGGTCCAGCGTGGTCTCCCAGAGCTGCTCGGGATTCATCTCGCCGAGGCCCTTGTAGCGCTGGATCGAGAGCCCCTTGCGCCCCTGGGCATAGACCGCCTCCAGCAACGCGCTCGGCGAACTGATCTCGGTTTCGCTCTCCTTGCGGCGGAGCACCGCCGGATGGCCGTAGACCTCCTGCAGGGGTGCGGCGAAGGAATCCAAGCGCCGCGCCTCGGGCGTCGTGATCAGCACCTGGTCGATCCGGTGGTTCTCGGCCACCCCGCGCAGCGTGCGGGAGAAGAGAAAGGCCCTGCCGCCACCCATCGCGCGCGCCGAGCCTTCCCAACCGCGCTCGATTTCGGGAACCAGCGCGTCCAGCCGCTTGGCGATATAAGCGGCGGCGGCATCGGACCGCTCTTCGTCGGCCAGAATATCGGGGTTCAACGCACCGGCAATCGCGGCCTGTTCCACGATATGCCGGTCCGCGCGGCGGGTCAGCGCCTGGACCAGTGCGTCGATATCCCGCGCTTCGTCGACGACTGCGCGGAGGTCCGTCCCCGCCCGCTCGGCACCGCCATAGAGGCGCAGCACCGTATCCTCCAGGCCGGCAGCGACCAGGTGATCCTCCAGCTCGCCGTCGTCCTTGAGGTAGAGCTCGCTCGATCCCCGCTTCACCCGATAGAGCGGCGGTTGCGCGATATAGAGATGGCCCGCGCGGATCAGCGCCTCCATGTTCCGATAGAAGAAGGTGAGAAGCAGCGTGCGGATGTGGGAGCCGTCCACATCCGCGTCGGTCATGATGACGATGCGGTGATAGCGGAGCTTCTCGAGGTCGAAGTCTTCCGAGCCGATCCCCGTCCCCAGCGCCGTGATGATGGTGCCTATCTCGGCGGAGCCCAGCATCTTGTCGAGGCGGGCGCGCTCGACATTGAGAATCTTGCCCCTGAGCGGCAGGACCGCCTGGTAGCGGCGATTTCGCGCCTGCTTGGCGGAGCCGCCGGCGGAATCGCCCTCCACCAGAAACAGCTCGCACCGGCTCGGATCCCGCTCCTGGCAGTCTGCGAGCTTGCCGGGAAGGCTCGTCACCTCGAGTGCGTTCTTGCGCCGGGTGAGGTCGCGCGCACGCCGTGCAGCCTCGCGAGCGGCTGCGGCTTCGACGACCTTGGAAACTACCGCGCGGGCCTCGCCCGGATGCTCCTCGAGCCATTGGCCGAGGCCCTCGCCGACCACGCTCTCCACCGCCGGGCGGACCTCGGAACTCACCAGCTTCTCCTTGGTCTGGGACGAGAATTTAGGGTCGGGCACCTTGACCGAAAGGACGCATGTCAGCCCCTCGCGGACATCCTCGCCCGAGATGGAGACCTTTTCGCGCTTGGCGACGCCCGCCGATGTCGCATAGGCGTTGATCGCGCGGGTGAGCGCCGCACGGAAGCCGGCCAGATGGGTGCCGCCGTCCGATTGCCGGATGTTGTTGGTAAAGCACAGTACCGTCTCGTGATAGCTGTCGTTCCACTGGAGTGCGACTTCCACGACGATGTCGTCCCGTGTGGCGACAAACACGACGGTATCGCCCACGAGGGACTGCTTCGCACGGTCGAGATAGGCGACGAACGCCTCGATTCCTCCCGCATAGTGGAGCTCCGTGGTGCGCGCCTCGACGGCGCGCTCGTCCCGCAGCATGATCCGCAGGCCCGCGTTCAGGAAGGTGAGCTCCCGCAGGCGGTGCTCGAGCGTCTCGAAGTCGAAATCGGTGCGCGAGAAGATCTCGCTCGACGGCAGGAAGGTCACCTGCGTGCCGGTGCGGCCTTCGGCTTCGCCCACGACGGCAAGCGGCGCCGTGGGCTCGCCGCCGGCAAAGCGCATCCAATGCTCCTTGCCGTCACGCCAGATCCGCAGATCCAGCCACTCGGAGAGCGCGTTCACCACCGAGACGCCAACCCCGTGCAGACCGCCCGAGACCTTGTAGGTGTTCTGATCGAACTTTCCGCCGGCATGGAGCTTGGTCATGACGACTTCCGCCGAGGAGACGCCCTCTTCCTCGTGGATATCGGTCGGAATGCCACGACCGTTGTCGCGGACGGAGGCGGAACCGTCCGCGGCGAGAACCACGTCGACGCGGTCGCAATAGCCGGCGAGCGCCTCGTCCACGGCATTGTCCACCGCTTCGTAGATCATGCGGTGCAGGCCGGAGCCGTCGTCCGTGTCGCCGATATACATGCCGGGGCGCTTGCGCACGGCATCGAGGCCACGCAGGACCTTGATGGACTCCGCGCCATATTCCTCGGCGGGTTCCTTTCGCGCGGGATCAGCCAATCCTATCCTCCTGAACGACAGCACCGGGGCGCACGGTGAAGAACTGCGCAGCCTCCCCCAGCGGCGTGAAGCAAGCGGGTTCCGTTCCCGTGAGCCACGCCTGGGCGCCGAGATCGAGCACCATTTCGAGAAGTGCGCGCCGCCGCGCCTCGTCGAGATGGGCCACAATCTCGTCCAGCAGCAGGATCGGCGCAATCCGCCGCTGGTGGGTCAACAGGCGGGCATGGGCCGCGACCAGCGCGATCAGCATCGCTTTCTGCTCACCGGTGGAGCACTGCCCCGCGGGCAGGTCGCAGCCCCGGCGAAACACCAAAAGGTCGCTTCGTTGCGGCCCGTCGGCGCTTTCGCCTTCAGCTTCCGACCGGCGCGAGGCCGCGAGATGTTCCCGGAAGCGTTCCTCCGCGGCGAGCGCGGGCTGCGTCGCAAGCCAGCCCTCCATCAGGCCTTCCACCCGAATGGCCGGGCTCGGGAACGGCTCCGCGCAAGGCGCGAGAAAGGGCTCGATTCGCGCCACGAGGTCGAGCCGCCCCGCCGCGATCGCCGCGGCGTGCTCCGCCATGCCCCGTTCCAGCGCATCGAGCCACGCGCCGTCGCTGGACCCGCGGCCCGCGCTTCCCTTTCGCAGCAGCCTCGTGCGGTGGCGCCGGGCGCGGTCGTATCGCTGGACCCGCGCCGCATGCGCCGCGTCGACGGCAAAGACCATCCGGTCCAGAAAGCGGCGGCGCTCCGCCGGCGGGCCGGAGAACAGCCGGTCCATGGCAGGCGTCAACCAGACCATGCCGATACGCTCGGCGAGCGCGGCGGGCCCCGCAGCCCGCACGCCGTCGATGCGGACCGTACGGCGCTCCGCACCGCCCTCTTCCGCCGGCACCGTCCACCCGGAGCCGAGCGTGACGGGGCCACCCCAGCCGGACGCTTCCGCAGCGACGGACCAGGAGGCCGCCGCGCCCGAGCCCGGTGCGATGCGCGCCGCCTCGGCAAGCCGGGCATTGCGGAGCCCGCGACCCGGTGCCAGATAGGAGATCGCCTCCAGCAGGTTGGTCTTGCCCGCGCCGTTCGGACCGGTCAGCACCACCGGCCTTCCATCGCAGACAAGCCGTGCGGAACCGTAGCTCCGGAAGTCCTTGAGCGTTATCCGGGCCAACGCATGACGCGCATGCGACGGCGCCGGAGCCATGGCGGCGCGAGAGGGCGACGCCGCCACCCAACTAGACGCGCATCGGCATGACGACATGAAGCACGCCGGGATCCTCCGGGTCCTTCACCAGAGCCGGCGAGCCGGCGTCCGCGAAGAAGAGCTGGATCTGGTCGCCTTCGATCGTCCCGGCCACGTCGAGAATGTAGCGGGCGTTGAAGCCCACCTCGAACGGCGCGGCATCGTAGCGCGCTTCCAACTCCTCGCTCGCCTTGCCCGTATCGGCGCTACCGGCCGTGAGAGTCACGCCGTTCTGCGCGACGGCGAGCTTCACCCCGCCGCTGCGATCCGCGTTGATCGTGGAAACCCGGTCGATCGCGTCCGAAAACTCTTCCTTCCCGAGAGCCAGCAGATTGTCGTTGCCGCGCGGTATTACGCGCTCGTAATCGGGAAACGTGCCGTCGATCAGCTTCGAGGTGAAGACCACCTCGCCGACGGTGAAGCGGATCTGGGTCTCCGACGCCGCGACGGCGACGGACGACTCGTCTTCCTCGATCAGCTTGTACACCTCCGTCACGGTCTTGCGGGGGATGATGAGACCCGGCAAGCCCGCCGCCTCCTCGGGCAGCGGGACATCGACAAGCGCCAAGCGATGCCCGTCGGTCGCGACCGCCCGGAGCTTGCTCTCGCCGCTGCCCTCGGAGACCGCCGGATGGAGGTAAATTCCGTTCAGGTAATAGCGCGTTTCCTCGGTCGACATGGCAAAGCGGGCTTTGTCGATGAGCCGCTTGAGGTCGTTAGCGGGGATGGAAAAGGCGTGGGGAAACTCCCCATCCGCAACGGCCGGAAAATCCTCGAGCGGCAGGCAGGACAGCGTGAAGGTCGAGCGGCCCGAGCGGAGTTCGAGGCGTCCCGCCTCCGCATCGAGCGAGAGGGAGACCTGCGCGCCTGCCGGGAGCTTCCGCACGATATCGTAGAGGGTGTGTGCGGGCGCCGTCGCACCGCCGCCCTGCTCGACGCCTGCCAGTGCGCCCTCGACCATGGCGAGGTCGAGATCCGTCGCCGTCAGGCGGATGCGGTCGTTCCCATCCGCATCCATGCGGACATTGTTGAGGATGGGAATGGTGTTGCGGCGCTCCACAACGCTCTGGACATGCGCCAGCGAGCCCAGAAGCGCGGAACGTTCCATGGTCAGTTTCATACCCGATCGCCACCCGTTCAGTGCCGGCGGCCGGCGTGGCCAGCCCTTCGTTCTTCGCGCAAGGCTCGACGCTCTCGCGCGAATGAATCGACAATATAGATTATAGCCAACAACGGGCCACCGCCGCAGACTTTTCCGCCCGCCCCGTGGGCCCGGTCCGCGCCGGGTTGCAGCGCGGCGCCGACGTGAAAGCCACCTCCCACCCGCCGCTGCGACGCCCGGCATGCACCGAGGCGGGACTCATGCGTGATGCGGGCCGCGTACCGGGTGGGGGGCTAGCCGTCTCCCTCTTCGATCCTGCGGCGCAGCAGCTTGACGTCTTCCTCGATAGCGACGTCCTTCGCCATCAGGTCTTCGATCCGGCGCACGGCGTGCATCACCGTGGTGTGGTCGCGCCCGCCGAACTTGCGGCCGATCTCCGGCAGCGAGCGCCCCGTTAGCTGCTTGGCAAGATACATCGCCATCTGACGCGGGCGCGCGACGGCACGGGCGCGCCGGTTGGACATCATTTCCGAATATTTGATGTTGTGATGCTCGGCCACCCGCCGCTGTATTTCCTCTATGGTAACGCGCCGGGTGGAGCTTCGCAGCACATCGCGCATGACCTCCTGGGTCATCTCCAGTGTCACCGGCGCATTCAAATATGTCGCGTGGTGAGCGACGCGCAGCAGCGCCATCTCCAGTTCGCGCACATTGGAGGTGATGCGGCGCGCGAGATATTCGAACACGCTCCTCGGAGCGCCGGCGAGGCCCAGGGCCTCCGCCTTCGACTGAAGGATGCCGAGCCGGAGCTCATAGGTGGTGGGGTGGATATCGGCGACCAGCCCCCATCCGAGGCGCGAGCGCAGCCGCTCCTCCATTCCATCCAGATCGGACGGCGGGCGGTCGCCCGCGATTACCACCTGGCGGTTGTGATCCACCAATGCGTTGAAGGTGTGGAAAAACTCTTCCTGGGTACTGTCCTTGCCGCAGATGAACTGGACATCGTCGATCATCAGCACGTCGACAGAGCGGAAATAGTTCTTAAAGGCCATCGTGTCCTTGTACCGGACCGCCCGCACGAAGTGGTACATGAACTTCTCGGCGGACAAATAGAGGACGTGCCGGTTGGGGTTGCTCTCCTGCACCCGCCAGGCGATGGCATGGATGAGGTGGGTCTTGCCGAGGCCGACTCCGCTGTAGATGTAGAGCGGGTTGAACGGAGGACGATCGGCCTCCGCCACCCGCAAGGCCGCGGCGTAAGCGAACTCGTTTGGCTTGCCGACCACGAACTCGCGAAAGGTGAGGCGCCCGTTGAGCGGCGAACCCGCGTTCGCCACTTCGCCGGACCGCTCCGCGTCCGAGGATGGGCCGACGGCCAATCCTCTTCCACCGCGGGCCCTCGCGGGTGCGGAACCGGAACGGCGAGCGGCGGGGGCATTCGTTCCCACGGCGATGTCGACAGTCGTGACGCCCTCCTGCTCGAGCGCCCAAAGTTCGCGGATGCGATGCGCATAGTGCGACGCCACCCAGTCACGCACGAAAGGTGTCGGGGCGGAGAGCTCCACCCTTCCGTTTTCAATGCGATCGAAGGTCAGCGGTGCAAGCCAGCTCGAAAAGATGTTGTCTCCGAGCTCGGCGCGCAGGCGTGTGCGGATCCGCTCCCATGCGGGGTTGGCATTCTGCGAGGGTCGGGCGGCGGGCAAGGTCAGGCTTCGGTAGCAAAGCGCGCGGTCACGAGGCCGCGCAATCTGGGGGATGCCGCAATCCGCATCGGGGCACCGTCGCACGAGTGCTCCACGTGAGGCCCCTCCTCCGACACCTTCGCGCCTGCCGCGGCGGCCTCCCGGAAGCGGCGCGATTGGTCTCGCTCGTCACGGTCCGGCGGAGCCGCGCCGCGACGCCCACATCCTCGAAAGTACCGCCTCGAAACTACCGCCTTTTGATTTCGCCGGTGCGAAACGCCCCGGCGTCCTCATGACGATCAGATTAATGAGCGGCGAAAGGGCTGACAACGGGTTCGAAAGCGGAACACAAAAAAGATTCGCGGGCCGCACCGCTGGCGGCTTCTGTGAAGGACGGCACGCAATCGATTGAGCGGTGCCGGAAAAGGCGCAAAATGCCGGAATCGGCCGGTTTGGCCGACGGTTTCCGTCAGGCGTCGGAGAGTGCGTTCACGCGCCGCGCGAGCACGGAAACCCGGCGTGAAGCCGTTCGCCGGTGCAGCACGGACTTCGTCACCCCGCGCATGATCTCGGGCTGGGCCTCGCGCAGAGCCTGTTCGGCGCGCGCCCTGTCGCCGCTCGCGATCGCCTCTTCGACCCGGCGGATGAAGGTACGGATCCGCGAGATGCGAGCGCGGTTGGTGGCCGCGCGGCGCTTGTTCTGCCTAACCCGCTTCCTGGCCTGAAGGGAATGCGCCATGTGACTGTTCTCTCTCTGCGTTTTCAAAGCCGCCCGGATCGCGGTGCCGCCTTATATCACGCCCGCAACGCGCGTCAACGAAGGCCGCTCTAGCGGTTGGCGAAGGCGGGCTCACGCTTCTCGACGAAGGCGTCCATCCCCTCCTTCTGGTCGTCGGTCGCAAAGGCGGAGTAGAACGCCGCCCGCTCATAGAGCACGCCCTCTGCGAGGGTGGTCTCGAAGGCGCGGTTGACGCTCGCCTTCGCCAACGCCACCACGGGCATGGAGAAGTGCGCGATGCGCTCGCCGACCTTCATCGCCTCGTCGAGGAGGTCGTCGACCGGCACGACCCGGCTCACCAACCCGCTTCGCTCCGCCTCCTCGGCGTCCATCATGCGCCCGGTCAGGATCATTTCCATGGCCTTGGACTTGCCGATGGCGCGGGTGAGCCGCTGGGTTCCGCCGGCGCCCGGGATGACGCCGAGCTTGATCTCCGGCTGGCCGAACTTCGCCGTGTCGGAAGCGATGACGATATCGCACATCATGGCGAGTTCGCACCCGCCGCCGAGCGCATAGCCCGCCACGGCCGCGACGACGGGTTTTCGACAGGCCGTCACGCGGTGCCAGGGAGCAATGAAATCGGTCGCATAGGCCTGGGAAAAACCCAGATCCCGCATCTCGGTTATATCGGCACCGGCCGCGAAGGCCTTCTCGCTCCCGGTGATCACCACTGCGCCGATCTCGTCGTCGGCTTCGAAGCCGTCGAGCGCGTCATTCAACTCGCGTACAAGGGCGGCGTTCAGCGCGTTCAGCGCTTTGGGCCGGTTCAAGGTTATCAATCCGACGCGACCGCGACGGTCGACGACGATAGTCTCGTACGCCATCTCTTCTTCTCCATCGGACGATGAGCGCGGCTGGAACGGCGGCGAGGCCGCCGGGCGCCGCGTGATACCCTATCGCTGGCGCTTCGCGCAATAGAAGGTGGAGCGCCCGCTCTGCACCATGCGCCGCACGCCGCCGCCGCAATCGCATCCCGGGCATGGTCGGCCCAGCCGGTCGTAGACCGCGAAACGGTGCTGGAAGTAGCCGAGCTCGCCCGACGCCTGAACATAGTCCCTGAGGCTCGACCCGCCGGCCTCGATTGCCGCGTCGAGCACCTCGCGGATCGCGACGGCGAGCCGCGCCGCGCGCGCGCCCTGCACCGTGTGGGCGCTGCGCCGGGGGCTCACGCCGCCATAATAGAGCGCCTCGCAGACATAGATGTTGCCGAGCCCCGCGACCACGCGCTGGTCCAGCAGCGCGGCCTTGACGGGGGTCTTCTTGCCGCGAAGGCGTTCGGCCAGAAGCACGCCCGTAAACCCCTCCGAGAGCGGCTCCGGCCCCATATGGCGAAAAAGCGCGTGGCCCGAGAGCGTGCCTTCATCGGCGATGTCCATCGAGCCGAAGCGGCGGTGGTCGGTGAAGCTCAGAACCGCCCCGTCATCAAAGCAAAAGAGCACATGCTCGTGCGGGTTGCCGCTCGCGGTCTCGACCACCGCGAGGCGCCCGGACATGCCGAGATGGACGATAAGCACGCGCGCCCCCTCCAGATGGGCGAGCAGATATTTTCCCCGCCGCCCGAACGCGCCGATCCGCCGCCCCTCCAGCGCGCCCTCAAAGCCCCGCGGAATGGGCCGCCGGAGGTCGCGCCGGCGCACGATGACGCGGACGATCCGGCGCCCCGCGAGGCGCTGGGCGAGCCCCCGGCGAACGGTCTCCACTTCAGGCAGTTCCGGCATGGCGCGACTGTACCGGCCCGGCGCCCGGGAAACGACGGTTTCTTGGTAAGGGAAGCGCGTCCAAAGGCGGCATGGCGCGCCCCAAAAGGCTGGGATATGGTCCGCGCCATGGGTTCTGCGCACGGCGAACAGGACGCTTCCGAAAACACTTGGTTCGGTTATCGACGCGTGGCCGCGGACGAGAAGCCGGACCTGGTCCGCGATCTCTTCGGTCGCGTCGCCCATCGCTACGATCTGATGAACGACCTGATGAGCGGCGGCGTCCACCGCCTGTGGAAGCGCGAGATGGTGGACTGGCTCGATCCCCGTCCGGGCCTCGCCCTGCTGGACGCCGCCGGCGGCACCGGCGACATCGCGCGCCGCGTTTTCGAACGCATCGGCGGCGATGGCAGAATCCTGATCTGCGACGCGAGCCCGGCCATGGTCGAGACGGGGCGCGACCGCTTCTGGAACGATGGGCATCTCGGCGCCGTCAAGTGGATGGTGGGCGATGCGGAGGCGCTGCCGCTGCGTTCGCGCAGCATGGACGCCTATACCATCGCCTTCGGTATCCGCAACGTGGCCCGCATCGACCGCGCGCTGGCCGAGGCCCGGCGGGTGCTGCGGCCCGGGGGGCGTTTCCTCTGTCTCGAATTCGCTCCCCACCCACCGCCCGGTCTCGACCGGCTGTACGACATCTATTCCTTCGGCGTTATTCCGTCCCTCGGCGCCATGCTCACCGGCCAGCGGGACGCCTACGCCTATCTGGTGGAGAGCATACGAACCTTCCCCCCACCGGAGCGGTTCGCCACCATGCTCAGCCAGGCGGGCTTCGGCGGCGTCCGCGTCCGCCGGCTTTCCGCCGGCATCGCGGCGCTCCATTCGGGCTGGCGCATCTGATCCAGCCCTCATGCGCCGAGCGCTCAGAAATATCGGGCGGCTGCTGCGCATCGCCTGGATTTTGGGACGCTACGATGCGCTCTTCCTGCTGAGCGATCACCGCCTGGTGCCGGCGGTGACTCTCGCCGCCGGCCTCGCGCCCCGCAAGCGCGGGCTCGGCAGGCCCGGGCAGCGGCTCGCCGCGGCACTGCAGGCGCTCGGGCCCACCTTCGTCAAGTTCGGCCAGGCGCTTTCCACCCGCCCGGACCTGGTGGGCGAGGACATTGCCGCCGATCTCTCCGACTTGCAGGACCGCCTCCCGCCCTTCAGCGCGAGGGACGCGCGCGCCATCGTCGAAACCGAGTTCGGCCGTCCGGTGGACGCGCTCTTCCGCTCCTTCGACGACGAGCCGGTCGCGGCGGCCTCTATCGCGCAGGTGCACCTCGCCGTCACCGCGTCGGGCGAGCCGGTCGCCGTCAAGATCCTGCGGCCCGGCGTGGAGCGCGCGGTGGAGAGCCATCTGGAACTCTTCTACTGGCTCGCCGAACTCGCCGAGCAGGCTCTGCCGGCCTGGCGGCGGCTGCGCCCGGTGGACGCCATCGGGACCCTCGCCGAGAGCGTCCGGATGGAGATGGATCTCCGCTTCGAGGCCGCCGCCGCGGCCGAACTCGGACGGAACTTCGCCGACGACCCGGACTTCATCGTCCCGGCGGTGGACTGGGAGCGCACCGGCCGCCGCGTGATGACTCTCGCGCGCGTGGAAGGTGCTCCCATCGACGAGAGGGAAGCGTTGATCGCAGCCGGACACGACCCGGAGGACGTCTCCAGCAAGGCCGCAAAGGCGTTCTTTCTCCAGGTCTTTCGCGACGGCTTCTTCCACGCCGATCTTCATCCCGGCAACCTCATGGTGCAGCCGGACGGTGCGGTCGCCGCTGTCGATTTCGGCATTATGGGCCGGCTCGACCGCCATACGCGGCGCTATCTCGCGGAAATGCTGCTGGGCTTCCTCGCCGGCGACTACGAACGCATCGCCGATGTGCATTTCGAGGCGGGCTACGTGTCCCGCGACAAGTCCAAGGCGGCGTTCGTCCAGGCCCTGCGCGCCATCGGCGAGCCGATTCTCGGCAAGCCGCTCAACGAAATCTCCATGGCGCGCCTGCTGGCGCAGCTCTTTCGTACTACCGAGGCGTTCGAAATGGAGACCCAACCGCAGCTTCTCCTGCTGCAAAAGACCATGCTCATGGCCGAGGGGCTCTCGCGCCGGCTCACGCCGGATCGCAACATGTGGGTCTTCGCCCGGCCGCTGATCGAGGATTGGGCGCGCGAGAATCTGGGACCGGCGGCGCTCCTGCGCAGTGCGTTCGCCGAGACGCTCGAGACCATTCACCGGCTGCCCCGCCTCGCCACGCGCGCGGAACGGGTGCTCGAGAGGCTCGAGCGGGACGTCGAGCCAAGCGCCGGCGCGGGGATGCGGACGCGGAAGGGGCGCGGCCGCCTCATACTCCACACCCTGCTCGCCGCCATCGCCGCCCTGCTCGCCGCCCTGCTGGTTCTGCAATCCTTGTAGCGACCGCGTTCGCCGTCACGCGGTGCGCGAAGGCGCGCTTCAGGGCTTAGAACCCGGCCCCCGTGTCATGGCGCGTCCTGTGGCGCGTCTTCAACCCCCTTCGGCACGGCGTCCTCGTAGCCCGCCGGTACATAGCCGAAACGGGCCATCTGAATGCCGTGGTGCGCCACGACGGCCCGTATCTGGTGTTCCTCGAGCACACTGCGCCAGCCGTCCGCCTTGCCCGAACGGAAGAACCGGTCCTGGGCGGGTGTGCGCTCGACGAAGCCCGATTTCTCCTCCTGGGCCCGCAGCACCTTGAAGGACGACTGCCGGATGGCGCGCTCAAGGCGTTCTCGGGGCGGCCGCAGGCTGAGAAACTTGGCGACGCCGCGAAAGGTGGAGCCCGGCCGCTTGGTCATGTCTTCATAGCGCACCACGTGGAGGCCGGGATGGGGGCGCGCGGTCCAACTCAGCACATGACTCGACCAGTCGCCGTGATGTTCGGGCACATGGGTCTCGGACGCCGGCGTCTCGAACCCCGGTGTCGCCATCACCGTTACGGCGTCGTCCACCGAAATACCCAGATGGTGCGCATAGGAGACTGCGACGTCCAACGGATTGCGCACCACATAGAGGACGCCCGCGGTGAGCGCCGGCGTGATCATGGGAACACCGCCGACTTCCACATGGGCGTTGTGGGTCTTGACCATGACGGTGTCCGGCGCGCTGCCGGCGATGAGCGCATGGGCCTCGGGCCGGAGTCGCGCGAGTTCGGCCCTGCTCAGCGCCGTCGGCGGGCGCGGATCGATGCGGGCGAACCAACGAGCCTGGCTGTCTCCCGCCGTGAGCTCGGACATGCTGTTGATGTCGAAGGGCGTGCGCGCGTTGCGGAACAGATTGTGCAGGAACGCCCGCATCCACGTATTGCCCGACTTGGGGTAGGAGGCAATCCACAGAATCCCGGTCATTCTGCGCCCCCGTCACCGCCGGGCACTTGAAAACGGATACCGACCCACCCTATGTTCCGCTTCGTCGATCCAGACATGGCTGCGTCGGGAGAGCCCGACCCGGCCGTTCACACACAGGAACCCAGCAATGCAATGTTTTCCCAAAGCGACGCTGACCGCCGCAGCGCTCGCCTGTGGCCTGTTGGCGGCGGAGCCTCTTGTTGCAGGCGACCTTAGAGTACAGATCCAGGGGGTCAAGAGTTCGGACGGCCTGCTGCGGGCCGCACTGCATGCGCCCGACGGCGACGGCGGCTTCCCTTCGGAAAGCGGCGTGCTCGCCGCGCAGTGGCGGAAGGCCATGCCCGGCACCGTCGATATCGTGTTCGCCGATCTGCCGCCAGGCAAATATGCCGTGGCGGCGTTCCATGACGAAGATGCCAACAACACGCTCGACGAGAATCTCCTCGGGATACCCATCGAGGGATTCGGTTTTTCCGAGAAGGCGCAGGGAAGCTTCGGCCCGCCCAGATTCGACGATGCCGCCGTCGCGGTGGAGGAGGGTGAGCGCACCACAGAGATCGTCCTGAGTTATTGAGGAGAGACCGGTCGTGCTGACGCGAAGAGAAGTGCTGAGGACGTTAACGGCGGCCGGCCTCGTTTCAGCCGCAGGCGCGCATCTCGCACAGCCCCGGCCCGCGACGGCCGAAGCCGCCTCCTGGAAGACCCGGTTCGACACGGCTCTTGCTTCCGACCCCAGCTTCCTGGGCTGGCAGACCGCGCTGAGGCCCGCCTTCGACGCACCGGACCTCGCGCTGGAGGGCCGCCTTCCCGAAGAGCTCGCCGGCACGTTCTACCGCGTCGGCCCCGCGCAACATGAGCGCGCCGGCCTGCGTTACCGGCACTGGTTCGACGGCGACGGCATGGTCCAGGCCTTTCGGTTTTCAGCTGGGCGCGCGAGCCACAGGGGGCGTTTCGTCCAGACCAAAAAGCGCCTGGCGGAAGAGAAAGCCGGGCGCTTGGTCTATCCGAGCTTCGGTACCGCGATCCGCGATGCCCCGGTGATGCGCCCCGATGACCTGAATACCGCCAATATCAACCTGTTGCCGCTGGGCGACGAGGTGCTCGCGCTCTGGGAGGGCGGCTCCGCCCACCGGCTCGATCCGGGGACTCTGGAGACCCTGGGGCTCAAGGTCTGGAACCAGGAGCTCAAGGGCGTTCCCTTCTCCGCCCACTACAAGCAGGAGCCGGACGGCACGATCTGGAACTTCGGCGTCACGCTGGACCGCAAGCTGGTGGTGCTCTACCGCATCGCCGCCGACGGCACGCTGATCGGCGCAGAAGCGGTACCGCTGCCGGAACTGCCCTTCATACCGGCGGTCGTGCACGATTTCGCCGTCACCGAGCGCCATCTCGTTTTCGCCCTGTCTCCCTTCACCTTCGAACCCGAGGTCATGGCCGACGGCGCCTTGCTGGACGGCTTCGTCTGGCGGCCCGAACTCGGACTCCAGGTACTCACCATCGCCAAGGACGATACCGCCGAACGGCACCTCTATACTCTGCCCACCGGTTTCACCTTCCATTTCGGCAATGCGTGGGAGGAATCGGACGGCACGATCTGCTTCACCTATTGCGTTGCCGAGAACGGCTCCATCCTTACGGAAACCCTCCGCTCGGTCATGCGCGGCGAGTGGCGCCCGCCGGACGCGCCCACCCGCTTCGCGCGTGTCGTGCTGCGGCCGGGCGGCAAGGCTGCGGCACAGGAAACCGCCCCCTTCGCCGCGGAATTCCCGCGTATCGCGCCGGCCGCCGTCAGCCGCCGCCACCGCTACGAATATTTCCTTCTGGGGGAATCCTGGGACTGGGACTCGGACGAAAATGCGAGCGCCTACACGGGGGCCGGCCGCGGCCTCGCCCGCTTCGACCACGAGACCGGCGACATCGTCCGCTTCGACTACGGACCCGGGATCATCCCCGAGGAGCATGTCTTCGTGCCGAAACCCGGCGGCAGAACGGAGGACGACGGCTGGCTCCTCGGCACGTCGCTGGATATCGGCGAGAGGATCACGCGGCTTTCCGTGTTCGACGCCACGGCGCCGGCGGACGGCCCCATCGCGCAAGCCGCGCTCCCCTATCCGCTGCCCCTCGGCCTCCACGGCCAGTGGCGCGCGGGATAGGCTGAAGCCCGCCCGCATCATGGCCGGCGGCGGCCTCACGCCCCCGAGCGCGGCGGACATCGAACGCATCGCGGATCGGGAATACCGCCGCATCCCCGCCTTCCTGCGCGAATGCGTCGACGAAGTGATGATCCGGGTCGAGGAATTCCCGAGCGAGGAGGTCCAGAAGGACATGGCGCTCGAGAGCCCGTTCGACCTGCTGGGCCTCTATAGCGGCGTTTCCCTGGACCGAAGCGGCGTCGGCGACGTGCGCCAGGATGTGGACATGGTGTTTCTCTACCGCAGGCCGCTCCTCGACTACTGGGTTGAGACGGGCGGCACGCTGGAAGAGCTCGTGCACCATGTACTGATCCATGAGATCGGCCACCATTTCGGCTTCTCGGACGAAGACATGGAACGCATAGAGTCGGCGGTTTGACGTCGCCGTCAGAGACGCTCTCCCGCATCGAGAAGAGGATAGCGGGCCTCCGTGGTGTAGTGGGGGCCGTCCTCACCGAGGCTGCTCGACATGAGCGCAAAGGAGCACACCGGAAAGGGCCCCGCGCGGAAACCCCCATGCCAGGCCAGGAACTCCCGCAGCCGCCGCGCGGGCGCCCGCGCGGCGAAGCGGGCGATGGTGACATGAGGCGAGAAATTGCGGCTCTCGGGCCCATATCCGACATGGGCAAGCGCGGAATCCGTGCGGCGGCGCAGGCGTGCGAGCGCCGGATCAAGCGTAACACCCACCCACAGCACCCGCGCCGGCCCGCGCAGAGGGAAACAGCCAACGCCTTCCAGCATGAGGGAGAACGACGGCGCTTCCACATCAGAGAGCGCATCCCGAATCTCGACGAAGGCCGTGGCGTCCACCTCTCCGATGAAACGGAGCGTGATATGCATCCGCTCCGGATCCTGCCACCGCGCACCGGGCACGCCCCCGCAAAGGCCCGCGAGCTGCTGGCGAACGGACTCCGGCGGCGTGACGGCCGTGAACAAGCGGCTCATGGCGTGTACCGTGCCTCAGCCGCTCGTGCGCGCGGCAATAACCGCCGTCACATGGCTCAGAATGCGTTTCACGATTTCGACCACGCCGGCCGCGTTCGGATGGATGCCGTCCGGCTGATTCAGTTCGGGCACCATGGCCACGCCCTCGAGAAAGAACGGGTAGAAGGCGACCTCGTGCCGCGCCGCAAGGGCCCGGTAGACGGCCTCGAAACGGGCCGCATAATCCGCGCCGAAATTGGCCGGTGCGCGCATGCCGGCGAACAGAATCGCGGCGCCCGCCTCCCGCACCCGGTCGAGGATGGCATCGAGATTGGCCTCGAGTTGTTCCGTCGGCAGGCCGCGCAGGCCGTCATTCGCGCCGAGTTCGACGATCACGATCTCCGGCCGGTCGGCCAGCGCCCAATCGATACGCGCGAGCCCCCCGGCGCTGGTATCGCCCGAAACCCCGCCATTGACGACGCGCCAGTCCAGGCCCTTTGCGCGGAGAGCCTCTTCGAGCCGGGCGGGGAATGCCTCCTCCGCCGCGAGCCCATAGCCAGCTGTCAGACTGTCACCGAAAACGAGGATGATGGGTTCGTCGCCGGCGGCGCGGGCGTGGCCGAGCGGTGCAGACCACAAGACCGCGACGGAGAGGACGGCGAGCGCGGCGGCGACGAGGCGCGCACCGCGCGGGACGGAAAGGCGATAAAGCATGGATGATCCGGCCGTGGCCCTCGAAGATGTCCATCTTACTCTCAACAGCCGCGCGGGGCCTGTCGATGTCCTCCGCGGCATCTCGCTGACCGCGGCGCGCGGTGAGAGCATTGCCGTGCTGGGGCCGTCGGGCGCCGGCAAGTCCACCCTGCTCGCGGTCGTCGCGGGCCTGGAGAAGGCCGACAAGGGCCGGGTCGCGGTCGTCGGCACGGACATCGGCGCGTTGAACGAGAGCGCGCTTGCCGCCTTCCGCTGCAAGTCGGTCGGCATCGTATTTCAGGCGTTTCACCTGATCCCCACCATGACCGCACTCGAAAATGTGGCGCTTCCGCTCGAGCTCGGCGCCCATCCGAACCCTTTCGGCGAGGCCGGGGCCGCATTGGAGAGCGTGGGGCTCGGCCACCGGCTTCAGCACTATCCCGGCCAGCTTTCCGGCGGCGAACAGCAGCGTGTGGCCCTCGCCCGCGCCTTTGCGCCGGCCCCCGCCGTGCTGCTCGCGGACGAGCCCACCGGAAATCTGGACGGCGAGACCGGCTACGCCGTGATGGAGCGGCTCCTCGAGCTTCGCGCCGAGCGGGGCTCGACCCTGGTGCTCGTAACCCATGACAGAGGGCTGGCCGGACGCTGCGACCGCATGGTGCATATCGCCGACGGGCGCATCGCGGACCCGCCCGCCGGCACGGCCTGAGCCGTGGGCGGCACTTCGGGGACCGGCCTTGCGGGACCCGCTTGGCGCATCGCCCGGCGGGAGCTCCGAAGCGGCGTGCGGGGATTCGGCATCTTCCTCGCCTGCCTCGCTCTGGGCGTTGCCGTTATCGCAGGAATCGGCTCGCTGACCGAAGCGCTACAGGCTGGGCTCGCGCGGGAGGCGCGCACGATCCTGGGCGGCGATGTGGAACTGGCGCAGTTTTCCCGGCCCCTGCCGCCGGACGCCGAGGACTGGCTCGCGGCCGAGGCGCAGGCGGTCTCCCATATCGTCACCATGCGCGGCATGGCGCATTCGGAGGACGGCACCCGACGCTCGCTCATCGAGTTGAAGGCGGTGGACGGAGCCTATCCGCTGACGGGCACTCTGGAACTCGAGGGTGGTGCGGATCTGCCCGCGGCGCTCGCCGACGGCGGCGTCGCCGCGGACCGCGGGCTGTTCGAAAGGCTCGGACTCGAAATCGGCGATAGGATTCGCATCGGCGGCGCTTTGCTCGTGCTTCGCGCCGTCATCACCCGAGAGCCGGACCGGCTCACGGCGGGCATCGCCCTCGGCCCACGCGTCATGGTGAACCACGCCTCCCTCGAGCGGACCGGCCTGGTACGGCCGGGGACCATGAGCCGGCACCGCTATCGGGCCCTCCTCCCGCCCGGTGTGACGCCCGAAGCGTGGAGCGACGCGCTGGAGCACGCCTTCCCCGACGGCGGCTGGCGGCTGCGGGATTCGCGAAACGCCAATCCCTCCCTCGAGCGCCAGTTGGACCGGGTGGGATCGTTCCTGACACTCACCGGCCTGGCTGCGCTTCTGATCGGCGGTATTGGCGTCGCCAGCGCCGTCTCGAATCATCTCGAAGGCAAGCTCCGCACCATCGCCACGCTGAAATGCGTGGGTGCGACACAAGCTGTGGTGCTGCTTGCCTATCTGATCCAGATCGCCATTCTGGGCCTTGCCGCGATCGGGGTTGGGCTGGCGCTGGGCGCCGCACTGCCCCCGGTGCTCGCGAGCCTTGCCGGGGGCGCGCTCCCCCTGCCGCTATCCGGCACGCTGCACGCCGCGCCGCTGGCCTTCGCGGCGGCCTGCGGGGCGCTGACCGTGCTCACCTTCTCGCTCTGGCCGCTGGGCCGCGCGGCACGCACCCGTCCGGGCCTCCTGTTTCGGAGCGCCGTCGACCCTTCGAGCGGACGGCCGCCGCTCGCCGCCGTCGCCGGCACGGTCCTGGCGGCCGGCGGCCTCGCCGCACTCGTCGTCGCCACCGCGCCTCTCCCCGAAGTCGCGCTCTGGTTTGCGGCGGGAGTGCCGGTCTCTCTCGCACTCTTCCGGGGAGCGGCTGCTGTGGTGGTGCTCGCAGCCCGGCGCACCCGGCCGCGGCGCGGCCTCGCACTGCGTCTCGGGCTTGCCAATCTCTCGCGCACCGGTGCGCCCACGGTCCCCGTCGCCCTCTCCCTCGGAACCGGGCTTGCCGTGCTCATCGCGCTGGTCCTGGTGCAGTCCTCGCTCGGCGCGCGGCTCGTCGAGCGCAGTGCCGACCGGCCGGCCTTCTTCTTCGTCGATATCCAACCCGGCCAGGCCGAGGCCTTCGACCGGCTGGTGAGCGAGACGGAAGGCGCGGAGCGGGACGCACGAATGCCGATGCTGCGCGGTCGCATCATTCGCATCGCAGGGAAGCCCGTGAGCGAGACCGATGTCGCACCCGGTTCGGAATGGGCGGTTCGAAGCGATATCGGTCTTTCCTACGCCGCGACGCCGCCCGCCAATGCGGCGATCGTCGAGGGCCGCTGGTGGAACGAGGACTACCGGGGCCCGGCGCTGCTCTCGCTCGGCGCCGAGATCGCGCGGGATTTCGGCGTCGGCATCGGCGACACCCTCACGCTCAATGTGCTGGGGCGGGAGGTCACGGCCCAAATCGCGAGCCTGCGCGAAGTAGACTGGACCGCACTCGAGATCAACTTCATCGCCATCTTCTCGCCGGGCGTTCTGGACGGCGCGCCGCAGATCCACCTCGCCACCGTCCGCGCGACACCCGAGGCGGAACCCGTGTTGGAACGCCGCGTGACAGAGCGGTTCGCCAATATTTCCGCAATTCCGATCCGGGCCGTCGTCGCCGCGTTGGACGAGATGCTGGGGCGCGTCGCCGGCGCAGTCCAGGCGGTCGCCGCAGTGACGGTCGGCACCGGCCTGCTGGTCATGGCGGGCGCCATCGCCGCAGGCCGCGAGCGGCGCGTGCGAGACGCGGTGGTCATGAAAGTGCTGGGCGCGCGGCGGGCCGACCTCACCCGCGCATTCCTCGTCGAGCATCTGCTTCTGGGTTGCATTGCGGCGGGGCTCGCTTTCGGTATCGGCACGCTGGCCGCCTGGGGCTTCACCACGGGCGTGCTTGGCGTGGAGTTGCGGTTCCGCGTGGAATATGTAATCGCCATGGCTGCCGCCTGTATTACCATTACGTTGATATTGGGATTCGCAAGCACATGGCGCGCGCTCGGCCGCAAGGCCGCGCCGC
Organism: Alphaproteobacteria bacterium; assembly: GCA_965220825.1. GTDB lineage: Bacteria > Pseudomonadota > Alphaproteobacteria > UBA828 > UBA828. The sequence goes on along the minus strand of OZ244839.1, from coordinate 3,079,035 downwards.
TCCTCCGGATGGAATAGATGTACGGCCCCGGTGCCCCGTTACCACCGTCGCTCGGCGTGTACGCAACCGTCGGCGAGGCGATCCGTCTGACGTTTCGCAACTTCCGCGTGATGCTGGGGCTTGCGGCGATCCCCATGGTGCTCGCCATACTCTTGCCGGCCGTTCTCCGGCTCGATCTCCAGGACATGGAGTCCGCCGAGCTGCTCATCGTCCACGAGGTGGTGCGGCTCTTCCTGCTTGCCGTTTTCGCGGTGGCCTGGCACCGCTATCTCCTGCTGGGAACACGGGATACGAGCGTCGCCGTGCAATTCTGGCCGGGCCTTCGGGATGTCAAATACTTCCTGCGGCTGGTTCTCTTCCTCCTGCCGCAGGAGATCGTCCTGGTGGCGGCGCAGGCGCAGGATCCGGGGCTCGTACTTCTGCTTCTGCTGATCACGCTGCTTATCGTCACGCCCTTCTCCATGATCTTCCCCGCGACGGCGGTGGATTCATACGCGGGTTTCGCCTCCGCCTACGGCCTGCTCAAGGGTGCCGCGCTCAAGCTGCTGGGCGCCATGCTGCTCTCGTTCCTCGCCATCGCCATGGTGCTCTTCCTCATCGGCGGGATATTCGGGCCGTTCGTTCTGGTCAATTTCGGCCTGGGCGGCATGGTCTCCTTCATCAACGCCCTGACCTTCCTGACCGTCGGCGTGCCCGTGGCGGTGCTATCGGTGGCCTACCGCAAGCTCGGCGGCGCCGGCACCGCATCGGGTCCTGCGGGCGGCGGCTTCCGCACCTGACAGGCGTTCGTCGCGACAACAGGACGCGAATCGACGGGCCCGCGCGCCCCTGTTTTGTGCGCGGCAGGGTTCGCACCACGCGGGACACCGCCTTCGACAAGCCATTGCGGGACCGGGTCGGTCCGTTAAGGTATTCCCCGGCGGCAAGCGGAGCCGTCGGCGACAGGCTGGAAGGAGACGGAGAATGGGCTGGAGAACGGGTGCCATCGCGCTGGCGGCGGCGATTACCGCGGGCGGCCTCGTGCAGGGTGCGGCGGCGGAAGACGACAAGGTGGTCGTCGGTGCGGCGATCGCACTTTCGGGATTCCTCGCGCCCTACGACGACCCGCACAAGGGTGCCATCCTGGCGATCGACGACGTCAATGCCGCCGGCGGCGTCCTCGGCAGGCAGATCGAGTTCGTGACCGCCGACACCAAATCCGACCCCGCGCAAGGGGCCAATGCCGCCATCGCGGTGATGGAGCAGGGCGCCGAACTGGTTCTCGTAACCTGCGATTTCGATTTCGGCAGCCCGGCGGCGATCACCGCCCAGAGCCGAGGCAAGATCGCCTTCTCGCTCTGCGCGGGCGACCCCAAGTTCGGCGTCCAGGGCATCGGCGACCTCGCCTTCTCCATGGGTATCGGCACCCCCGCCGAAGGCGCGATCATGGCCGAATGGGCGCACGCCCAAGGGTGGCGCAAGCCCTTTATCTTCGAGGATACCCAGGTCGAATACACCAAGAAGCTCGCCGGCTACTTCCGCGCCCGCTGGGAGGACGGCCTGGGCACGGTCGCGGGCCACGACACCTTCAACGGGCAGACCGACACCACGGCGGCCGGACAGATCACCCGGATCAAGGAATCGGATGCCGACTTCATCGTTTTCACCGGCGCCGCCGGCGTGGGCGGCACGCCAATCCTCAAACAGGTCCGGGCCGCGGGCATCGACCTTCCGGTCATCGGCGGCGTTGCCATGGACGGCGTCTACTGGCTCGACGCGATCCCCGGCCTCAGCAACTTCTACAACCTGAACTACAGCTCGATCCACGGCGACGACACGATCCCCGAGGTGCAGGACTTCTGGGCGGCGTTCGAGAAGCGCTTCGGCCCGCCCATCGTGGGCTTCAGCGTGACCGGTTACTCCATCATCCAGGCATGGGTGCGGGCCGTCGAACGCGCAGGCACCTTCGATGCCAAGGCGGTGGCCCAGGAGCTGGAGAAGTTCGACAAGGAGCCGCTGCTCTCCGGCGCCACCACCTATACGCCGGAATGGCACATCAACTTCGACACCCCGATGATGATCGTCGAGGTGCAGAACGGCGTGCGCAGCGGCATAGACCGCGTTGCGGCGAACAAGGTGCCGCCCGTGGACTTCTAGCGCCGGTGCCCGTCCGGCCCCTGCCGCCGACCCGCGCCCCGGCTCGCCCGACGGTGCGCGCCGTACGACCGGCGCGGTGACGGCCGCCAGCCCTCAGGAGACCCTCCGGACGGACGGGATCACCGTCCGTTTCGGGGGGCTCGCCGCGTTGGACGACCTATCGCTCGAACTCCGCCGGCACGAGATCCTGGGCCTCATCGGGCCCAACGGCGCGGGCAAGAGCACGATGATCAACGTGCTCTCGGGCTTCCAACGGGTAGACGCGGGCCGGGTCCATCTCGAAGGCCGGGATATCACCCGCAGCCGTCCCCACGAAATCTCCCGGCTGGGCGTCGCCCGCACCTTCCAGGCGGTGCGGCTCTTCTCCGGGCTTTCGGTGCTGGAAAATGTGGCCGCCGGTTTCGCCGGACGCGCGGTCGGGCGCCGGGCTGCGCGCATCCGGGCACAGGAAATCCTGGATTGGCTCGGTCTCGGCGGGGCGGCGGCACGGACCGCGGGCACCCTCCCCTATGGCGACGAGCGCCTGGTGGGTATCGCCCGTGCGCTTGCCACGGGTCCGGCCTTCCTCCTCCTCGACGAACCCGCCGCCGGCACCAACGAGGAAGACATCCCCGGCCTCATCGAGACCATTGCGCGGATTCACGGCGAGTTCGGCTGTGGCGTGCTGGTGGTGGAACACAATATGGGCCTGATCATGGGCCTTTGCGGACGGGTCCATGTGATCGATCACGGACGCACCATCGCCGTCGGCCCGCCGCGGGCGGTCCAGAACGACCCGGAAGTGCGCCGCGCCTATCTTGGCGAGGACGAGGGTTGAGCGTGCTGACGGTCGAGAGCCTGGCGGTCCGCTACGGCCCCATCGCCGCGCTCCGAGGGCTTTCCATCGAGGTTCGGGAAGGCGAGATCGTGGGAATCGTGGGACCCAACGGCGCAGGCAAATCGACATTGCTCTTTGCCATCACCGGCGCCGTCCGCGCCCAAGCGGGCACCGTGCGCTTCGACGGCGAGACGCTCTCGGGCCTCGCGCCGGAGGATGTGGTGCGACGCGGCATCGCGCTGGTGCCGGAAGGCCGCGAGCTGTTCGGCGAGCTCACGGTCGAGGAGAATCTCCGGCTTGGGGCCGCCATCCGCCGGGACCGGCGCGCGGTGGATGCGGATGTGCTCGCCCAGATGGCGGCCTTCCCCATCCTCGAGGAGCGGCGCCGTTCAAGGGCGGAGAAGCTCTCCGGCGGCGAGCAGCAGATGCTCGCGATCGCGCGTGCGCTGATGAGCCGGCCGCGGATGCTTCTGCTGGACGAGCCGTCGCTCGGCCTCGCGCCGCTGATCACCAAGCATGTCTACGAGACCCTTGCCGCGCTCAACAGCGAGAAAGGCATGACGATCCTCGTGGTCGAACAAAATCCTGCGCGCATCGTCAATGTCGCCGGCCGGGTCTATGTGCTGCGCTCGGGCCGCATTGCCCGCACAGGCCCCCCCAGCATCCTGAGCGTGCGCGAGGAGCTGGACGAAGCCTATTTCGGCTTCGACGAACACAACCGGGCTTCGTGAACGCCGCCATCCAGATTGTCGTCGACGCACTGAGCGTGGGCTCGCTCTACGCGCTCACCGCCCTCGGCATCGGACTCATCTTCGGGATCATGCGGTTGATCAACTTCGCCCACGGCGAGTTCCTCATGATCGGCGCCTACATGCTGATGGCGGTGGTCGCGCAGTACGAGCCGCTTGCCATCCTGATCTCCATGGCCGCAGTCGTCGCGCTGGCGCTCTTTTCGGAGCGCATCGCCTTCCGCCCGGTGCGCAATGCGAGCCCCACCACCATGCTGGTAACCAGCTTCGCGGTCAGCTACTTCCTGCAATATCTCTTCGTGATGATCTATGGCGCCCGCCCCAAGGGTTTCGAGTTTCTTGCGGGGCTCGCGGAGCCCTTCGTGATCGGCGCGATTCGCATCCCCAAGCTCAATGTCGCGATCGTGGTCGTAACCGGCGTGCTTCTGGCAGGCCTCGCGCTCTTCCTCACGCGCTCGCGCTTCGGCGTACAGATGCGGGCGGCGGCGCTCAACTTCCGCATGGCGCGACTGCTGGGCGTCCGCGCCAACCGGGTGATCGCCGCGGCTTTTGGGCTGAGCGGCATATTGGCGGGAGTCACGGCGATCTTCATCACCGTCCAGGGCGGCACGCTTTCGCCCAATATGGGCGTGCAGCTCGCGCTCATCGGTTTCGTCGCCACCATCGTGGGCGGGATGGGGAGCCTGGTGGGCGCGGTGCTCGGCGGTTACTTCGTCGGGATCGTCAGCGTCCTGCTGCAGTTCGGCCTGCCGCTGGAGTTCCGCCCCTACCGGGAGGCGTTCGTGTTCGCCGCGGTGATCCTGGTGTTGCTCGCCCGCCCGCAAGGCCTGTTCCGAGGCGCGGAAGCGCGGGAGCGGGTGTGATGCAGGGCGAGCGGTTGACCCTTGAGGAGATCGCGCGCGGCGTCTGGCCGCTGCTCTCGCTTTGCGTGCTCCTGATCGCGGCGGCCGCCCTCTGCACGCTGGGGCCGGTGGTTCTCCAGAGGGTCGCAACCGACGCCCTCATCAAGCTGGTGATGGTGGTGGGGCTCTATGTGTTTGTCGGCAATTCGGGCGTGCTTTCCTTCGGCCACGCCTCCTTCATGATGCTGGGCGGCTTCGGCGCGGCCTGGCTCGACGTACCGGTGCGCTACAAGAGTATCCTGATGGACGAACTGCCGGCCTTCCTGGGCCAGGCGGAGTTCCATCCCGGCGTGGCGGCGCTCGCCGCCATGGGCTGGGCCGGCGGCTTCGCCCTGCTGATAGGCATACCGCTCATGCGGCTTTCGGGGATCGCGGCGGCCATCGGCACCTTCTCGTGGCTTACCATCGTGTTCGTCGTCCACGCCGGCTGGGAGGAGATGACCGGCGGCACCAGCTCGTTCAACGGCCTGCCCGTCTATGTGGACATCTGGGTCGCGCTCGCGGCGGCACTCTTCGTCATGGCCGTCGCCTATATCTTCCAGACGTCCAAGCTCGGTCTCGCGCTGCGGGCCTCCCGCGAGGACGAGGCGGCGGCCCGCGCCATCGGCGTGAACGTCTTGACCGCCCGCCTCGCCGCCTTCGTGGTGAGCGCCATGCTTGTGGCGTTGGGCGGCGTTCTCCAGGGCCATTTCCTCGGCACGGTGAACGTGACCCAGTTCTATCTCGGCATCACCTTCCTCACCATCGCGATGCTGGTGATCGGGGGTGCCGGCAGCCTCGCCGGCGCGGTGCTCGGCACGGTCACCGTCTCGGTCATTGCCGAACTCCTGCGCCAGCTCGAGAACGGGATCGAGATCGGCACGGTCGCCTTTGCCGCACCTGCGGGCCTCCGCGAACTCGGGCTTGCGGGGGCCATGATGCTGATCCTGATCTTTCGGCCCGCGGGCCTCACCGGCGGGCGCGAGATCCCCTTCCCATCCCTGCTCGGCCGCGCCTTCCGCGCGCGCCCCGCCACCCCCGGAGAGCCATCATGAAGCTCAGCGAATCGCGCATCCTCACCACCCATGTCGGGAGCCTCCCGCGCTCCGACGCACTGCTCAAGATGCTGCTGGAGATCGAGCAAGGCGGCGCCGTGGACAAGGAGGCCTTCCGCGCCCGGGCCGCGAACGACATGGCGGAGATCGTCCGCCGGCAAGCGGAAGCGGGTATCGATATCGCGGGCGATGGCGAGCTGCCGCGCATCGGCTTCTCGTTCTACGTGAAGGATCGCATGACCGGCTTCGGCGGAATCGCCCAGCGCGGCACCGTCACCGATTTCGCCAAGTTCCCCGGCTACGCCGCGCTCAAGATGGCGGCGCTCCGGGGCGCAAGCAACGATGACGGGGACGTTACCGCAACCGCCTCGCTCTACCAGATGCCCGAGGCGCAGGACAGTATCCGCTATGACGAGACACTCGCCGCGGCCCGGGAAGAGACGGCGCTCTTCGCACACAGCCTCGCGGAGAGCGGCGTCGCCGACCGCTTCGCCGAGACGTTCGTCACCGCCGCCGCACCCGGCATCATCTCGACGACGCTCCTGCGTGCCGAGGACAACCCGGCCTATGCGACGGACCGGGAATATGTCTTCGCCTTGGCGGCCGAGCTCAAGAAGGAATACGACCATATCGTCTCGGAGGGCCATATCCTCCAGATCGACGCGCCCGACCTCGCCCTCGAACGGCAGATCATGTTCCTCGACAAGCCGCTCGACGCCTTTCTGGAGCGTGCCGCGCTCCATGTGGAGGCGCTCAATCTGGCGCTCGCCGATATCCCGCCCGAGAAGGTCCGGCTCCATGTCTGCTGGGGCAATTGGGACGGGCCCCATATCGACGACATCGACCTCGCACCGCTGCTCCCCATCCTCTACGAGGCACGGGTCGGCGCGCTCAGCATCGCCTGCGCGAACCCGCGCCACCAGCATGAATGGCGCGAGTTCCGCACCCACAGGCTGCCCGATCGCATGGCGCTGATCCCGGGCGTGATCGACGTGACCACCAACTATCTGGAGCACCCGCAGGTGGTGGCGGACCGCATCTGCCAGTTCGTCGATGCGGTGGGCGACAAGGAACGGGTCATCGCGGGTTGCGACTGCGGCTTCTCCACCTTCGCCGGCTGGGTGATGGTGCCTGCGGACGTGGCATGGAAGAAGATGGAAATGCTCTCGGAGGGCGCGCGAATCGCGAGCGAGCGCCTCTGGTAAGCTCAGGGGACAATGGCGACGCCACACCGCAGCAACCCCAGCGGCGACGAGAACGAGGAGGAAGCTCCATGGACGGCGTCCAGCTTGCCATCCTTAACAAGCGCTTCGAGGCCATCTGCCGGAAGATGGCCAACACGCTGTTCCGCACCGGGCGCTCGGGCGTGCTGAACACGGCGCGGGACTTCTCCTGTTGCATCGTCACCGCCGATTGCAAGTTTCTGGCAACCGCCGAGAGCCTGCCGATCCACGTGCTGAGCGGGCCCGACCTGATGGCCCGCGCCATGAAGAACTTCCATCCCGAACTCCGGCGAGGGGATGCCTTCTTGCACAACTCGCCCTATCACGGCTGCTCGCACCCCGCCGACCACACCATCCTCGTGCCCGTGATGGACGGCGCGGGCCGCCACCGCTTTACCGTGGTCGCCAAGGCGCACCAGGCCGATTGCGGCAACTCCATCCCCACCACCTATCACGGCAGCGCGCGGGACGTGTATGAGGAAGGGGCGCTGATCTTCCCCGCCGTCCAGGTCCAGCGCGACTATAGGACCATCGACGACATCGTTCGCATGTGCCGCATGCGGATTCGCGTGCCGGAGCAATGGTGGGGGGACTTCCTCGCCGAGATCGGGGCCGCGCGGGTGGGCGAACAGGCGCTTGAAGCGCTCGGCGAGGAGGTCGGCTGGGAGACGCTCGAACGGTTCTCCGACGCATGGTTCGACTACAGCGAACAGCGCATGATCGATGCGCTGAAGACGCTCCCCGCCGGCGAGCGACGGGTCTCGAGCGCACACGATCCGGTACCCGGCGCGCCGGACGGCGTAACGGTGAACGTCGCCGTGCGCATCGACCCCGCGGATGCGCGGATCGAAGTGGACCTCCGCGACAATATCGATTCGCTCCCCTGCGGGCTCAATATGAGCGAGGCGTGTGCCCGCACCTCGGCTATGGTGGGCATCTTCAACGCGCTGCCCCACACCGTGCCGCCCAATGCGGGCTCCTTCAGGCGGTTGCGGGTTCATCTGCGCGAGGGCTGCGTGGTGGGCGTGCCCGACCATCCCACCTCCTGCTCCGTCGCCACTACCAATGTGGCTGACCACATCGCCAACGGTGTCCAGCGCGCCATCGCCGAGCTGGGCGACGGCGAAGGCATGGCGGAAGTCGGCAGCGTGATCCCACCGAGCTGCGGGGTGATCTCGGGCGTGGACCCGCGCACCGGCGAGCCCTTCGTGAACCAGATATTCCTGGGGTTCGGCGGCGGCGCCGCAGCACCCGCAACGGACGCCTGGGTCTCCATGGCGCATGTGGGCAATGCCGGGCTTTGCTATCAGGATTCCATCGAAGTGGACGAGATGGTCTTTCCCATAACGGTTCGGAAGCGTCATTTCGCCACCGACGGCGGCGGCGCCGGGCGCCAGCGCGGAGGGCCGGGCGCCCATGTGGAGTTCGGCCCCATTGCCGGCTGCGATCTCGAGGTCGGCTATGTGAGCAACGGCACGCTCAACCCGGCGAACGGCGCCCGCGGCGGCGGCCCCGGCGCCGGTGCGAAGCAATATCGGCGCAACCGCAACGGCAAGCTGGAGGAACTCGCGGCCTGCGCGCAGGTCACCCTGGTGCCGGGGGAGACGGTGGTCTCCATCTCGGCCGGTGGCGGCGGCTACGCCCGGCCCGCCTTGCGGGATCCGGAGCGCGTTGCCGACGATGTGCGCGAGCGCTGGGTTTCGCCCCAAGTCGCCCGCGATGTCTACCGCGTGGCTCTGGACCACTCGGGGCAGGTGGACACGGCCGAAACCCACCGCCTCCGCCACTCCGCGGCCGCCGAGTGAACGTGTTCTTGCCCGAGTCCGGGCTTGCGCTTGACCGGCTTATTGCCCGCTCCTACCATGGAAGTGCCTGTTTTGAGATGACGCCTTGCGATCGCAGCGGAGGCTGACATGGCGAGCGGATGTGTGCATATAGGCGGTGAGTTCGTTGAGCTCGACGATGCGAAAATGTCGATTTTCGACACGGGATTCCTGCATAGCGACGTCGTCTACGATGTCACGACCTCGTGGAAAGGCTACATCTTCAAGTTGGACGAACACCTCGATCGCTTCGCGGCATCTTGCGCCGGCTTCCATTTGAAAAACCCCTATTCCAACGAAGAAACCGCTCGATTGCTGGCGGAGTGTGTTCGTCGTGCCGGACTGGACGATGCCAGCTACATACACATGCACGTAACCCGCGGCCTGTACCCGGAAGGCTCGCGCGATCCGCGGCTGTGCGAGAATCAATTCGTTTGCTACGCCGTTCCCTATGTGTGGCTATGGGACGAGGAGAAGTTGAAGACCGGCGTCAACTTGCACCTTGCCTCGACCGAGCGGATTTCCAGCAAGGCCGTCGACGCGCGTTTCAAGAATTTCCATTGGGCCGACCTGATTCAATCGCAGTACGAGGCCTATGAAGCGGGCCGTGACGATTCGGTCCTGTGCGGGCCGGACGGCAACCTCGCCGAGGGGCCGGGATACAATATCTGGGTGGTGAAGGACGGTGTCTGTGCCACGCCCGACGCGAACTGCCTCTTGGGCATGTCGCGCAAGTCCGCGATCGAGCTCTGCGAGATGGAGAACATTCCTTGCGAGACTCGGACGGTTCGCCCGGACGAGCTGCGCAATGCCGATGAAGCGTTCGCGACCTCATCCGCGGGCGGTATCCTGCCGGTGACGGCTATCGACGACAAGCCGCTCGGCAACGGCGCTCCCGGCATCCTGACGACGCGGCTCGTCGACAGCTATTGGCGCCGCCGGGAAGCGGGGTGGTGCGGCACGAAAATCGACGATCTTCTCGCCGCCTGAGGTCGCGCCGCGCACCGCCCGCATTCTTTCGGAGCGCGCACCATCGCGGGAACCACATACGCCTCTTGACACATGCACCCGTTCGTCCTTTTGCGTGCTTGGCGAACCGTGAAGTGGTGATTTCGACCTTTCAACCGCGCCTTTTGAATCGCACAAACGGTTAGACAATCGATCTCGTTCTTCGTGAGGAAAACTTCGCGTTCGTGAAGACCGCCCGCCATTCGTTCCACTGTGCGACGAAAACGGTATTTTGAAACTTCCTGAACACCCATGGTTGTTTCCGAGGCTCGTCTTTCCGACGAACCGACGGCCTGAACGAGCCGCGAAAAAATAGGCGGAGTCGGGCTCGTCGATCGCTATCCGCACGACAACGAGCCTCAGAAAGCACTTACGCAGCGCAGGGTATTTCCGTCTCCCATCGCCCGCAGCGGGACGGGGAGTTGTTCGGCGGGGGTGCGTGACATAGTGTGCGCGCCGGTACGAACGGGCGGAACACGCATGGACAGCATTCGGATCAGGGGCGGCCGCCCGCTCGAAGGCGAGATCGAGATATTCGGCGCAAAAAACGCCGCACTCCCGCTTATGGCGGCGAGCCTGCTCACCGACGAGACGCTGACGCTCTCCAACCTGCCCCGTCTGGTGGACATCGCCACCCTTTCGCGCCTCCTTGCGCGGCACGGCGTCCATATCGAGAGGGAAGACGGCGAGGAAGGCGGTGTCATGGCGTTGACCGCCGCGAAGATCGTCAGCACGCAGGCGCCCTACGAGCTCGTCCGGCAGATGCGCGCCTCCATCCTGGTACTCGGGCCGTTGCTCGCGCGCACCGGCCGTGCGGAGGTCTCGCTGCCCGGTGGATGCGCCATCGGCTCGCGGCCCGTCGACATCCATATCGAAGGCTTGAAGCGGCTCGGCGCCGAGATCGCGCTGCAGGACGGCTACATCCGCGCCGAGGCGGAGGGCCCGTTGAGGGGAGGCCGGATTTCCCTTCCCTTCGCTTCGGTGGGCGCGACCGAGAACCTGATGATGGCGGCGACCCTTGCCGACGGCGAAACCCTTCTCCAGGGCGCCGCACGGGAGCCCGAAGTGGTCGATCTGGCCCGCTGCCTGAAGGCCATGGGTGCCGACATATCCGGTGCCGGCAGCAGCGAGATCGTGATCCGCGGAAAAAGGACGCTCACGGGCGCCCGCCACCGCACCATCGCGGACCGGATAGAAACCGGAACTTACGCACTCGCCGTCGCCATTGCCGGCGGCGAGGTGGAGCTCGTCGGCGCACCCTGTACACTTCTCGGGGCGCTCTTCGACTATCTGAGGCTCGCCGGCGCCCGGATATGCGAAACGCAGCGGGGCGTCCGCATCGGTTCAAACGGCACCCGGACCGCGGCGAACCTGACCACACAACCCTATCCGGGCTTCCCCACCGACCTCCAGGCTCAGGCGATGGCACTGATGACGGTGGCCGAGGGCGAGGCTGCAATCACGGAGACGATCTTCGAAAACCGCTTCACCCATGTCCCGGAACTGTGCCGAATGGGAGCGGAAATCACCGTGGACGGCAACACCGCGCTGGTTCGCGGCGTCTCGCACCTCACCGGTGCGCCTGTCATGGCGACCGACCTCCGCGCCTCCTCCTCCCTCGTGCTTGCGGGCCTCGCGGCAAAGGGACAGACGGTGGTGAACCGGGTCTACCATCTGGACCGCGGCTACGAGCGGATCGAAAACAAGCTGGCGGCCTGCGGGGCGGACATCCGACGGGTGCGGGCATGACCCCGTCCGCACCCCTCAAGCTGCGCGGCGAAGATGCGGACGACCTCGCGGTCATCTCCGCCTGCCTTCAGGATTCCCTCTTCGCCGTCGGCGAGATGGCCTTCGATTCGGACGGGGCCCGCTTCGCCGCTCTCCTGACACGCTCGCGCATCGACGAAGCGGCGGGGGCGGATCGAGTCAAGACCGCCATCCACTTCGAAGCCGTGAGGGCGGTGAAGTACAGGGGCATCGACCGGACGCGGCCCGACCGCCGCCTCGCGCTCATCGGCATCTTTGCCGAACCGGGAAGAAACCGGCCCGTCGTCAGGCTGCTCTTCCACGAAGGAGCCGAACTCTGGCTGGAAGTTGAGCGAATTTTCTGCTTCCTCCAAGACCTGCAACCCCCGCGGGCGGAAAGCGAACCGCCCGCTCCCGGCGACGGGGAGTCCGCCTCGTGACCGAAAGCCTTGTCCTCGCGCTTCCCAAGGGGCGAATCGCCCATGAACTCGCGCCGGTTCTTGCCCGTGTCGGCATCGAGCCCGAGCCCGCATACCACGACGAGGCAACGCGCCTTCTGCGCTTCGCGACGCGGGACCCCGGGCTTTCCATCATCCGTGTCCGCAGCTTCGACGTGGCCGCCTTCGTCGCCTTCGGCGCAGCCCAGATCGGCGTTGCCGGCAACGACGTGCTGATGGAATTCGACTACCAGGAGATATACGCCCCCCTGGACTTGGCGATCGGCCTCTGCCGGATGGCCGTGGCGGAGCCCGCCTCGCTCGCCACGAGGGACGACCCCTCGCGCTGGAGCCATGTGCGCGTCGCCACCAAATATCCCCGGCTGACCCGGCGCCATTTCGCGACGCGGGGCGTGCAGGCCGAGTGCATCAAGCTGCATGGCGCGATGGAGCTCGCACCCAGCCTCGGCCTCTGCCGGCGGATCGTGGACCTGGTCGACAGCGGCCGGACGCTGCGCGCCAACGGCCTTGTTGAGGTGGAGCATATCGCCGACATCTCCTCCCGCCTTATCGTCAACCGCACTGCCCTGAAGACCCGTGCCGGGGAAATTCAAGCCTGGATCCGGCGTTTTGCGGAGGCTGTCGATGAACCGCTGGCTGGATAGCACCGACGCCGGGTTCGAGAGCGCGTTCGCCGCTCTGCTCGCGGCGCGCGAGGCGACGGCCGAGACCACGGCCCGGGATGCGGCCCGCATCGTCGAGGCGGTACGGGCCACGGGCGACAAGGCACTCCTCGACTACACGGCGCGCTTCGACCGGACGACGCTCACGCACGACCGCCTCCGCATCGCACCCGACGAAGCCCGCGCATGCGCGGACCGGACACCGCAGGCGGTCCGCGACGCACTCGTCCAGGCCGCCGCGCGGATCGAAGCGTTCCACGCCCGTCTCATGCCGGATGGGCTGGACTACCGCGACGCGGCGGGCGTGCGGCTTGGCGCCCGCTGGCGCCCGCTGGAAGCGGTGGGAATCTACGTCCCCGGTGGAACGGCCGCCTATCCGAGCACCGTGCTGATGAACGCGATCCCGGCGAAGGTGGCGGGCGTTTCGCGAATCGCCATGGCCGTTCCCGCGCCGGACGGCGTCCTCGCACCCGCCGTGCTGGCCGCCGCAGAGCTTGCCGGGGTAACGGAAATCTACCGCGTCGGCGGTGCCCAGGCGGTCGCGGCGCTCGCCCATGGCACCGAAACCATCCCAGCGGTGGACAAGATCGTCGGGCCCGGCAACGCATATGTCGCGGCCGCCAAGCGGCACGTCTTCGGCACCGTCGGCATCGACATGATGGCGGGTCCCTCCGAAATCCTGGTGGTGGCGGACCGGGAGAACGTTCCGCGCTGGATTGCAGCGGACCTGCTCTCACAGGCCGAACATGACGAGACCGCCCAGTCGCTGCTGATGACCGACGATCGCGCCTTCGGGCAGCGCGTGGCGGCCGAGATCGAGACGCTCCTCGCCTCGCTCCCGCGTGCGCACATCGCATCCGCGAGCTGGCGGCGCCACGGTGCGATCATTCTTCTCCGTTCGCTGGAGGAGGCACCGCCGCTGATCGACCGCGTGGCGCCCGAACATCTGGAACTCGCCGTGGCCGAACCCGACCCGTTGGCCGAGGCGGTCGCCAACGCGGGCGCGATATTCCTCGGCCGCCATACGCCGGAGGCCGTGGGCGACTATGTCGCGGGACCAAACCATGTGCTGCCCACCGCCCGCGGTGCGCGTTTCTCCTCCGGGCTTTCGCCGCTGGACTTCCTCAAACGCACGACCTTCGTCGGCTGCGACGCCGCCAGTCTCGCACGGATCGGGCCCTGGGCCGTTACCCTCGCCAACACGGAAGGTCTGGACGCCCACGCTCTTTCGGTGGCGCTGCGGCTCGACGGCAGCACCGAGTGACCGGGTGGACACGGACTCCGCCGGCGAGGACCGGCTTTTCGAAGTCGTCCTCGACCCGAGCGCGCAGCCCCGCCGGGGCCCGGATGTGGACCATGAGTGCCGGATCGCGATCTACGACCTGGTGGAGTGCAACCGCTTCGCGCTGAAGCGAGGCGCGGAGGGGCCCTATCGGCTCCGCCTCCGCCGCGAGGAGGGGCGGCTCGTCTTCGAGGTGGAAAGCCGCGACGGCCGGAAGCTCGGCGACGCCGCGCTCGCCCTTGCGCCGCTGCGGTCTACGCTCAAGAGCTACGAGACCATCTGCGACAGCTATCACGAGGCGATCAAGACCGCCCCACGTTCGCGTATCGAGGCCATCGACATGGGGCGGCGCGCGTGCCACACCGAAGGCGCCGAGCTGTTGCGCGAGGCGTTGAGCGACAAGATCGAGATCGACGGCGAGACGGCACGGCGCGTGTTCACCCTGATCCACGCGCTCCATGTCCGCCTGTAGCGGGTGGTGGGATGGGCGTGCTCCCCCGCAGCCTGCTATTCGCCTGCACCTGGAACGCGATACGCTCGCCCATGGCGGAGGGTCTCATGAAGAGTCTGTTCGGCCCGCGGCTCACGGTCGATTCGGTGGGAGTCCGCCGCGGCGGCGGCATCGACCCGTTCGCCGTCTCCGTCATGGAAGAGATCGGGATCGACATCAGCGGCCACGAGGTAAGCACGTTCGAAGACATCCAGGGACGGCGCTTCGAGATGGCGATCTCGCTCTCGCCTGAGGCACAGCACAAGGCCGTGGACCTGACACGGCATGGACCCTGCAAGATCGAGTTCTGGCACATGTTTGACCCCAGCATTGTCGAAGGCAACCGGGAAACGCGGCTGCATGCCTACCGGGAGACCCGTGATGCACTGCGCGCTCGACTGGCGGCGCGATTCGGCCCGCCACAGCCTCCGGTGGTGTGAGCATGCCCCAAACCTCCGCTCCGCCGCCCGGCGCACGGACGAGCCGCCCGACGCTGGTGCTTGCATCGGCCTCCCCCAGAAGACGCGCGCTGCTGGCGCAGATCGGCTATGAGCCGGACATCGTGGTCACGTCCGCCGTGGACGAATCGCCCCGGCCGGACGAGAAGCCCGAAGCGCTTGCCGCGCGACTCTCGGCGGAAAAGGCGGCGGCGGTCGCGCCCGGCCATAAGGGCGCCTTCGTTCTCGGCGCCGATACCGTGGTCGCCTGCGGCCGACGCATCCTGCCCAAGCCTCGGACGGTGGACGATGCCCGGCATTGCCTCGCGCGCCTTTCCGGCCGACGGCACCGGGTCTATGGCGGCGTCGCGGTGATGGATCCGGCGGGCCGTCTTCGGACGCGCCTGGTGCGCACCATCGTCACGTTCAAGCGGCTCTCGGCGGACGAAACGGAGGCCTACCTCGCGAGTGGCGAGTGGTGCGGCAAGGCAGGCGGCTACGCGATCCAGGGACGTGCCGGCGCCTTCGTGCGCTTCCTCGGCGGCTCCCACTCCAATGTGGTGGGCTTGCCTCTGTACGAGACTTACGGGCTCCTCGCCGGCCTCGGCCTCCTGCCGCGACCGCCGGAGAGCAGTGCGGGATGAACGCGGAGCTGCTGGTTGCGGCGAGCCCTTATGGCCTCCGCGCCGCGCTGGTCGAAGACGGTGCGCCGGCGGCCTTCTTCGTCGAACCGGCCTCGCGGGAGAGTCGGATCGGCGACTTGCACCTTGCGCGGCCGCTGCGAAGGATGGCCGGCCTCGGCGCCTGGATCGTCGACATCGGCGGCGGCGAAGAGGCGTTCCTCAACGGCAACGCGGCGAAGACAGATGACGGCGCCTTTATCGTCCGCGTTGCGGCGGATTCGCGGGAGGGGAAGCGTGTGCGGGTCTCCCGCAGACCTGCGCTTGCGAACCGGGTCGCCGTCTTCCACCCGGGTGCATGCGGCACCGCCTTCTCTTGGCGCTTCGGCGACGGAGAGAGCCGGCAGGCGCTGGAGGCCGCGGTCGCGGCGGCCCGCATACCCGGCGGTTCGACGACCGTCCGGGCGGCCGCGGCTTCGCTCCCACCACGAGAAGTGGCCATCTCGGCCGAAGGCCTCGCGCGCGACTGGCGATCCCTGGAGGATGCCGCTCGACGGGATGGGACGCCGCGATGTCTTCGACGCGCAGGCGGGCTTCTGGGGCGGCTTTTGCGGGACGTGGCGCCGCCTGGGCTTGCCCGCATTCTGCTGGACGACGGGGAGACCCTTGCACGTGCCAGGGATCTCGCGGACCGCGAGGCACCGGATCTCAGCGCGGCGATCCGGATGCCCGAGACCGCCCGGTGCGCCGCCCCTCCGGGACCGCTGTTCGAGCGCCACGATTGCGCCGGTCGCCTCCAGGCGGCACTCGAGCCGGAGGTTTCTCTCCCGTGCGGAACCCGGCTCACCATCGAGGAGACTCGCGCGCTCGCGGCCGTCGATGTGGACTCGATGCGGTCCGCGGAGGCGAGCGGGTCCGAGGCAGGCTCCGCCATCGGGCGGGAGATCCGCCTCCGCAATTTGAGCGGACAGATCGTGATCGACTTTCCCGGAACGGAGCGCGCCCGGCGCGCACAGCGCACAGCAATACAGAATGTCCTCTCCGCGGATTCCACCCCATGCCGCCTATTGGGATTTACGGCGGGCGGGTTGCTGGAGCTCCGCCGGCAGCGGCTCGGACCTAGCCTGCAGGAAGCGCTGACGGAGCCCGCCGCCGGAACCTGGGGCGGCCGAATACCGTCTCCGGAGGCAACGGCGTACGAGCTCGCCCAGGCGGCCCGGGCCGAGCGCGCATCGGGCGCACGCGGGCTCGCGGTGCGCGCGGCACCCGCCCTCATTGCCGCACTGCGCGCGCCCGGTGCCGACGCCCTGGAGCATTGGCTCCGCATTCCTGTCGCCCTTACCGCCGACCCTCTGCTCCCCCGTGGCCGCTTCGCACTGGACCGTGCCTGAGCGTCTCGGGCGCTTATTCGTGCGGTCATGCGGTGCGCGAACCCGGCGCAACCGCCGGCCCGTTGGCTTGGCGCGCGCACGAAGGCATCATGCGCATCCCGGGACGATTCGACGGTCCGTGGGCTGCGCTTGGCGGAAACACCCGAGCCCAGCCGAGGCCTGCCGCACGGGTGAGCGCTCGATCCATTGATCTATATCCAACTCATCGGCGGATGCGTGCTGCTGCTGCTCGGCGGGGAGACGCTGGTGCGGAGCGCAGTGGCGCTTGCCCGCAGACTCCGGGTATCGCCGCTGTTGATCGGCGCCACGGTGATCGCTTTCGGCACCTCGATGCCGGAGCTGGTGGTGACTCTTCAAGCCGCCCTCAGAGGCTCCCCCGGCATCGCCTACGGCAATGTGATCGGCAGCAATATCGCGAACCTCATGCTCATCCTGGGCACGGCCGTCGCCATCGCCCCCATTGTCGCCCACCGCAAGGCAACGATGCGCGACGCGCTGGCGCTGTCCGGGGCGACGCTCCTGCTGCTCGCCTTCCTGTTCTTCGGCGCAATCGTCGCCTGGCAAGGCGGCCTCATGCTTGCCCTGCTTGGCGCGCTCACCTTCTTCTCCTATCGGCACGAACGGCGGCGGCCGGGCGAATCCGCCATCCTCCGCCAGCGGGAAGCGGAAGACATGCCCTCGCCGGCGCTCCCGGGCTGGCTCGCCGGCATGCTTTCTCTCGTGGGCCTCGGCGCGGTCGCCGGCGGGGCGCATCTGCTGGTGGAAGCCGCCACCGGGATCGCGCGGGGCATGGGGATCAGCGAGACCGTCATCGGCATCACCGTGGTCGCCGTCGGCACCTCCCTTCCGGAACTCGCGACCACCATTGTCGCCGCCTACCGCAAGCATGCGGACATGGCGCTCGGCAACGTGCTGGGCTCCAGCCTGTTCAATATCCTGGCGATCCTCGGCACGGTCACGGTGGTGACGCCGCTGCCCGTGCCGGACGAGGTGATGCGTTTCGACATCTGGGTCCTGTTGGGCGTGACCGGGCTCGCGGTGGGGCTCGCGCTATCGGGCGCCAGGCTCGTCCGCCCCGTGGGCGCGGCCCTGCTGCTGGGCTACGCCGCCTTCATCGCGGCGCAATATACGCTCGCGTGAGAGGGGCTTCCGCGCCTCTCCGCGAAGTGGACACCCCGCGCCGCATCTCCTATAACGCGCCGCACGCCCAGGTAGCTCAGTCGGTAGAGCAGCGGACTGAAAATCCGCGTGTCGGTGGTTCGATTCCGCCCCTGGGCACCAGCCTCTTTCGCAACAGGTGCCGCGCCAGCCCGGCAGCCGGGCTCAGGCGCCCCATACCTCGCGCAGAAGACGCAGCCAGTTGCCCCCCAGAACCCTTCGAATCCGAGTCGCGCTCCAGCCGCGCCGCTCCATGGCTTCGGTAATGTTGGGGAAATCGGCCAATGAGCCCATATCCCGCGGGAAGGGCGCCACCCCCCAGTCCCGCCGGTAGGTGAAGCGCCCCTTCCCCTTGTCGCGGCCGAGCCAGTCGAACCAGGCCGCCGTCTGACCTTGCGTGAAGTCGGTGCCGATACCCACCGATTCCTCTCCCACGATGGCAATGACATGTTCCATCGCGGCCAGCGCATCGTCGATCCCGGCATCGGCGTCCGGCGCGTGGAAGGGAGGATAGGTCGTAATTCCGACGAAGCCGCCATGCTCGGCAAGCAGACGAAACGCCGAGTCCGTCTTGTTCCGCGGATGCGCCATCAGAGCGTGGGCACTGCAATGGGTGAAGGCGACGGGGCGCTTCGAGTGGCGGATCGCCTCCTCGGTGGTTCGCGGGCCCACATGGGAGAGGTCCACCAGAATCCCCAGGCGGTTCATCTCGTCGATCACGTCCCGCCCGAAATCGGAGAGGCCGCTGTCACGGCCTTCGAGACAGCCGGAGCCCACCAGGTTCTGGGTATTGTAGGTCAGCTGCACGACACGGACGCCGAGGTCCGCGAACAGGCCCAGGAATGCGAGATCGTCCTCGATCGCCGACATGTTCTGCCAGCCCAGGATGATGCCCACTTTGCCGAGCGTCTTCGCGCGCTCGATGTCGGCGGTGTTGCGCACCTGGAGAATGATGTCCTCATGCTCCCGGAACCAGCCCTGCCATCGGGCGATGTTCGCCATGGTCTCGCGGAACCCTTCCCATACCGAGCATGTGCAGTTGGCCGCGGTGATGCCACCACGATGCATGTCCTCGAAGACGTGCCGGCTCCAGTCGGAGATGACGAGTCCGTCTATGACGATGGCGTTGTCGTGAAGCCTCCGGGATGAGGGCATGGCCTTTCGCTCCCATGGTCGAAGATGCACGCGCGACATCCGCCCGCTCGCCATTCTGATGCGCACGCCTCCGATCCCGCAACCGGCGGAAAGCCTGATCCCGGGATCTCCCCTCCATGGCTGTCGGGCAGCTTGACAGGGTCCGGGGCGCGGTCACACACTCCGCCCTGCTCGCGTCGGCCCTCGCGGCCGGCAGAGGCGGGCGGGCGGGGCCGTAGCTCAGTTGGGAGAGCGTCGCGTTCGCAATGCGAAGGTCAGGGGTTCGACTCCCCTCGGCTCCACCAGCCCGGCCCACGAAACGATCTACAGCGCATCGAGGGCATCCTGCACGGCCCGGTGGCCGGGCGTGCCGGGCGCGTGCTGGGCGAGCAGGCGCTGCCAGAGGGCGCGGGCCGCCGCGGCATCGCCGCCTTGCGCCTCCGCCAGGCCCTTGAACCAGAGCGCTTCCCCATGGTCGGGGTCGAGGGCCAGAAGCCGCTCATAGACGGAAACCGCTTCCGGCGTCGGGTTCCCGTCTCGTCCTACCTCCGTCATCAATGCGCGCCCATAGGCCTCGAGCAGCGAGACGTCCTCCGGTGCAAGCGCGAGGGCACGGCGCAATGCGGCGCGCTCTTTTTCCGCCTCGCCCAGAACGGCGTAGGAGCGGGCCAGCCGGCGCCAGCCTTCCAGATCGCCGGGCGCCTCCTCGAGGCGCATGGCAAGTCCTTCCACCATGGCCCGGATCGCCGCCGAACGCTCCTCCGCGGTCATCGCCTCGGCGGCCGCCACATCCTCGGCCGTCGGGCCTCTCGCGGGCGGTGCGCTCGGGAGTTCGGCCAGAGCGATACCGAGCTCGTCCGCGGCGCGGCGGATCATGGTGTCCAGGTCGGCGCGCCACGGAACATCCGCGGGTGTATCGGCCGCGAGCGCGAGCCACATGTCGTATGCCGCACGTATGTCGCCGGCCTGGGCATGGGCGAGGGCCAGGTGATAGCGGGCGGCAGGATCGTCCGGCACCGCCGCGCGCACCATCTCGAACGCGTGAACTGCGTCGGCTGTCACCGTTCCACCATTGGCCCAGACCATCGCCTCTCCCAACAAGGCGACAATCGGGGGATCGCCGCCGGAGAGCGACGCGGCCCGGCGCAGCGCCTCGACGGCGTCGCCGTAGCGGCCCAGAACCAGATAGGACCTTCCCAGCAGGAGCCAGTCGTCGAGGCTCTCCGCCGTGGTCGCGAGCCGGTTGGCGAGCCGCTCCATCTCTCCACCGTCCGTCGCCGACGGGGTGGGGGCGGTAGCGACGAAGGACCGGCCGGGAAGACCGGGCGCGCCGAAAGAGAGGTAGAGGCCCACCGTCAGCGCCGGGATCGTGAGGCCCGCGCCGAGGCCGACCAACAGCCTGCGCCGTCTCCCCGGCGCACGGGGCGCCGCGACCGGAGCCGCTTCACCCACCTCTTGCGCCCGCATGGCGCGGAGCATCCGCCGCTCGATCTCGGTGCGCGCCAGCGCGGCCTGGCCCTCGCCGATCACACCGCGCGCCGCTTCGCCACCCAGCTCCTTCAGCTGTTCCCGGTAGACGGCGAGGTCGTAATCCTCCCGCGGTGGCGTGGAGCGGGGCCTGCGAAGCAGCGGTACCAGAACGGCCGCCAACGCAAGGGCGGTAAGCAGCGCGGCACCGAGCGCGAAGACGGTCATCGGCGGCTCACTCGGAGTCGGAGAGCAGCGCGTCGAGGCGGCGGCGCTCCTCGGCCGTGAGCGGCTTCACGCCGTCCGCGTTTTCGCCGTCGCCGGGTGCCCCGGCTGCAGACCCCGACGCCCGCCGACGCCGGCGCAGCGTATGCCAGACGAGCCCCACGCCGAGTGCGAACGCCGCGGCGGGACCGAACCAGAGCGCATAGGTCGCCGGCTTGATGGGCGGGTTGAGGAGGATGTAGTCGCCGTAGCGGTCGGTCAGAAAGCGCAGGACCTCCTCGTCGCTCTCCCCTTCGGCGATGCGCTGGCGAACCACCGCACGCATGTCTTGTGCAAGAGCCGCATTGGAGTCCGATATCGCCTGACCCTGGCAGACCATGCAGCGGAGCATGTCGTGCAGCACGAGAGCCCGTGATTCGAGTGCGGCGTCCGCCAACGGCCGGTCCGGCGAGAACGCTTGTGCGGCGGGAGCCCAAAGCGCACACAGCGCGAGAAAGGCCGCGGCCGCGAGCCTCGGGCCGAACGCCGCGCGGCGACTCATTCTCCCCCCGAATGGGACGCGCGGATCGTCTCGATCAGCGGCAGGATGGTCTCTTCGAGATCGCGCGGCGTAAGCACGCCGATATGCTTGTAGCGGATGCGTCCCGCGCCATCGACGACGAAGGTCTCCGGCACGCCATAGACGCCCCAGTCGATCGCGGTGCGGCCGGTACGGTCCGCGCCCATGGCCCAATAGGGCGTGCCGTGGCGTCGTAGCCAGCGTTCGGCGTCGTCCGGATTGTCCTTGTAGTTGATACCGAAAAGCGGGATCGCCTCGTCGCCGAACTCCTCCGCGTAGTTCGGCAGATCCATGAGGACGGGGTGTTCGATGCGGCACGGCCCGCACCAGGAGGCGAATATATTGACGAGCGAGACTTGGCCGCTATGGAGATCTTCGGTCTTGAAGCCCTTCGCGAACCCTTGGACGGGCGGCAGATCGAATTCCGGCACGGGCTTGTCGATCAACGCCGAGGGCACCTTGCCGGGCTCGCCGGTGAGCAGCTGCACGCCGAGGGCGACGGCCAGCGCGACGAACAGCACCGCCGGCAGGACATAGCGCAGCCGCCGCACCAGGCGGGTTGGGGGCTTCCTCTCCCGGCCGCCGTTCCCTTCGTCGGCCGCCGGTGCGGGCGGGCCTGCGGTTTGGTCGCCGCTCCGCCCGCTTTCGGGCCCGGACATGGCGCTCACTCGCCCGCGCCGGCCGTCGCCGCCCGCATGGGCCGCCGGCGGGACGGGGCGCCGACGCGGTGCCGGCGGTCGGTGAGCGAAACCGCGCCCCCCGCTACCATGACCAGCGCCCCGGCCCAGATCCACGGCACCAGCGGATTGTGGCGGATGCGCACGGCGACGCCGCCCCCTTCCAGATCGTCGCCTATGACCACATAGAGATCGGCGCGCCAGCTGGTGTGGATCGCGGCTTCCGTGGTCTCCGTATTCTGGACTGGATAGTGGCGCCGTTCGGGAAGAAGCACCGCCAGTGCCGCGCCATCGCGCGTGACCTCGAAGCTTGCGCGCCGCGCGCGATAGTTGGGGCCGGCCTCATCGCCGATGCTGCGCAGCGTGAGCACATAGCCGGCGAACGCCACGCTGTCGCCCGGGTGCATGGCCTCTGCACGCTCCTCCTGCCAGTTGCTGGCGCCGACGACACCCGCCAGCAGAATAGCGAGGCCGATATGGGCGATGCTCATGGCCCAGGCGGCCCGGGGCAGACCGCGTGCGCGAGCCATGCATTCCGCCAGCGGCACGCGGAACAGGCGGATGCGCTCCGCAAACTCCACCAGGACCCCGCCGACGAGCCAGGCGGCAAGCGCCATGCCGACCGCCGCCCCCCAAGGCCCGCCGCGGAGGGCAAGGACGAGCCCGGCTACCGCGACCGCAGCGGCCGCCGGTGCCGAGAGCCGCACTATGAGCGCGCCGAATCCTGCGCGTTTCCAGGCCATGAGCGGCCCCGCCGCCATGACGAGCAGCAACGGGATCGAAACGATGGCAAAGGTGGATTCGAAGAAGGGCGGCCCGACCGAGACCTTTTCTCCGCTCACTGCGTCCAGCACCAGCGGATAGAGCGTGCCGATGAAAACCGTGGCACAGCCGAGCGCCAGGAGCAGGTTGTTGACCAGCAGCGCGCCCTCCCGCGAGGCCACGCGGAAGGAGCTGCCCGCCGTCATGGCCGGTGCCCGCCACGCGTAGAGAGTGAGCGAGCCGCCGACGACGATGACCAGGAAGGCAAGGATATACACGCCCCGGAGCGGATCGTTCGCGAAGCTGTGAACCGAGGTGAGCACGCCCGAGCGGACCAGGAAGGTCCCGAGCAGGCTCAGGGAGAAGGCGAGTATGGCGAGCAGTACGGTCCAGCTTTTCAGCGCGTCCCGCTTCTCCGCGACGACCGCCGAGTGCAGCAGCGCGGTCGCGGCGAGCCACGGCATGAAGGACGCGTTCTCCACCGGGTCCCAGAACCAGAAGCCGCCCCATCCCAACTCGTAATAGGCCCACCAGGAGCCGAGCGCGATACCCGCGGTCAACGCGCACCAGGAAAAGAGCGTCCAAGGCCGTACCCAGCGCGCCCAGGCGGGCTCGACCCTCCCCTCGATCAGCGCCGCGACGGCAAAGGAGAAGGTCAATGAAAGCCCCACATAGCCGAGATAAAGAAGCGGCGGATGGAAGGCGAGGCCCGGATCCTGTAGCAGCGGGTTCAGGTCCCGCCCGTCGAGCGGTGCCGGATCCAGCCGCAGGAAGGGGTTCGACGTCGCCACCAGGAAAACCAGGAAACCGAGCCCGACAAGCGCCTGGACGCCCAGCACCAGCGCTCGGAAGGAGGGGGGGAGATTGCGCCCGAACACCGCAACGGCGAGGCCGTAGACGGCAAGGATCCAGACCCACAGCAGCAGCGAGCCTTCGTGATTGCCCCAGACGCCGGTGAACTTGTAGAGCAGCGGCTTGGCGGAATGGGAGTTGGCGGCAACCGTCGCCACCGAGAAGTCGGAAACGACGAAGGCATGCATCAGGCAGCCTATGGCAAGGGACACGAAGAGGAACTGCGCACACGCCGCCGGCACCGCGGACGCGATCCAACCGGCCTCCCGGCGCCATGCGCCCAACAGCGGAAAGACCGCCTGCATAAAGGCCAGCACTAACGCCAGAATAAGCGCGTAATGGCCGATTTCCGGGATCATTCAGCGCCCTTCCAGTCCCCCGATCGTTTCAGCGCATCCGCCACCTCGGGAGGCATGTAATTTTCGTCATGCTTGGCGAGAACCTCGACCGCCTCGAATACGCCACCCCTCATATAGCCCTCCGCCACCACGCCCTGGCCTTCGCGGAAGAGGTCCGGCAGCACGCCGTCGAAACGGACGGGCACCGCGTTGGCGAGATCCGTCACGACGAAACGCACGACCGAGCCTTGCCCCCGCTCGCGCGCGACGCTGCCTTCTTCGACCAGACCGCCGACGCGAAGCCGCTGGTCCGCGGGCACGTTCCGCTCCTTGAGATCGGTGGGCGAGTGGAAAAAGACAAGGCTTTCGTCGAAGGCGAGCAGCACCAGACCGACGGCAAGGCCCAGCGCCGCCAGCCCCGTACCGATCACGAGCAGGCGCCGATGCTTGCGCTTCATGTGGCCGCGTTCCGCTCTTCGCCGCCTTCCCTCGCGGGTCGGCGCGCACGCGGGCGCGCCGCCTCAAGGGTCCGGAGCGCCGCCTCCAGGCTGCGCACCCTCCGCACGCTGAACACGAGAAGCCCGATCATGATCGCAGCGGCCGCGCCGAACGCAGGCCAGACATAAGCGGCGTAGCCGCCCATCTCGAAGAACGTCATCGCCCCGCCAGTCTAATCCTGATCGCCTACCCCTGCACGGAATGGCGTCTCTCTCCGTCCCCAGTCGGCCGCCCCCGCCTGGGCGAGACGAAGGATGCGGATGCGTCGCTTGGCGAGCTCGGCACGTATACCGAGGATAAGAACGGTGAGAAAGAACGCCGCAAAGCCCGCCGCCATGACGATAAGCGGGATCGCCATGGAGACATCGATGGAAGGCGCATCGATCTTGGAGATGGTCGCAGGCTGGTGCAGCGTGTTCCACCAGTCCACGGAGAACTTGACGATGGGAACGTTCACCGCGCCCACCAGTGCGAGGATCGCGGCAGCGCGGGCGCCGCGCACCGGATCGTCGAAGGCCGCGTGCAACGCAATGTAACCGAGATAAAGGAAGAGCAGGATCAGCATGGAGGTGAGCCGGGCATCCCAAACCCACCACGTCCCCCACATGGGCTGCCCCCAGAGCGAGCCGGTCAGCAGCGTGATGAAGGCGAAGCAGGCGCCCGCCGGCGCGCTGGCCTTTGCCGCGAGGTCGGCGAGAGGATGGCGCCATACGAGGCTCGCCAGGCTGCACAAGGCGATGACCACATAGACGGAGAGCGCCATCCAGGCCGCCGGCACATGCACATAGATGATTCGGTAGGCTTCCCCCTGCTGATAATCCGCCGGCGCGACATGGAGGCCCAGCACGAGGCCCGCTGCGATCAAGCAGGCGGCAAGCCCCGCGGTCCAGGGAAAGATCGCCCGCGCCACGCGCATGAACCGCGCCGGATTGGCGAGAAAATGCAGCCCCGCGCCACGTTGCGCCGGCCGTCCTCGTTCGTCTTTGGCCCGCACGGCTCTCTCGGTGTCACTCCAGGGCGAGCCGCAGCGCCGCGGCCGCCGGCCAGGGGGCCAGAGCCGTGGCGCCCACAAGCCCGCCCGCAAGAATAAGCAGGCTCGCCCGCCCGCCGACGCCGAGAATCGCGTTCTCGACCGCGGCAGCGCCGACGATCAGCACCGGAATATAGAGCGGCAGCACCAGAAGCGCGACCAGAACCCCGCCGCGGCGCAGACCGACGCCGAGCGCCGCCGCCACCGCGCCGACCAGGCTGAGTACCGGCGTTCCCAGCAGGAGCGAGACCGTCAGCGCGACGAGGCCGTCCGCACTCATGTTCAAGAGAACCGCCAGCACCGGCGCCGCCACGACCAGAGGCAGGCCGGTAACCAGCCAGTGGGCGAAGCTCTTCGCCAGCACCACCGCCTCCAGCGGCAGCACGCCCAGCGCGAGCTGCTCCAGGCTGCCGTCTTCGTAATCGGCGGCGAACAGCCGGTCCAATGTCAGCATGGCCGAGAGCAGAGCCGCGGCCCACAGCACGCCCGGCGCGATGCGGGCAAGAAGGCCGGGTTCGGGCCCCACGCCCAAGGGAAAGAGTGCTGCGACGATCACGAAGAAGACGACCGGCATCAGGCCGCCCACGCCGCCGCGCGCGGTCAGCGCAAGGTCGCGGCCCACCAGGCGCAGGAACGCCGCTACCACGTCTCGAGACCCGTGACGGACGCCTCTTCGCCCGCCGGTGGCAGCGGGAAGCCATGCCGGGCCATGTCGAGCCCTTGCGCTCCCGCCATCTCCACCCCGCCATGCGCGGCGGCAAGCACCATGCCGCCTTCCGCCCGGTGACGCGCCACGAGTGCGAGGAAGCGCGCGGTGGACTCCGCGTCCAGGCCGGCCGCCGGCTCGTCCAGCAGCCAGAGCGGAGCGGGCGTTACCGCGAGACGGGCGAGCGCCAGACGCCGCCGCTGCCCGGCGGAAAGCAAGCGCGCCGGCACATCCGCGAGCATCGCGAGATCCAGCGCCTCTAATGCGTGCAGCATGTCGGGCCGCGCGCAGGCGAAGCCCCGGATGCGCGCCCACACCGCAAGATTCTCCATTGCGGTGAGCGCGTTTTTTACCGCGTCCAGATGGCCCACATAGTGGAGCCGCCGGCGGTGGGTCTCCCAGTTCCCGGCGAGCGGCGCGCCGCCCCAGGAGAGCACGCCGCCGACAGGTTTCAAGAAGCCGGCGGCGATACGGAGCAGGCTCGACTTGCCCGAGCCGTTGGGGCCCGAGAGGATCAGCGCATCGCCCGGCGCGAGGCTAAACGCCACGTCGGAAAAGACCGGCCGCCCGCCCCGGAGGCAGGCAAGGCCCTCCGCCTCGAAGCGGACGCCATGCGCGTCCGGCGCGGAACCGTCAGGAATCTTGCGCCTCCCGCCCATGGAGCCTAGAAAACCGCCGAGGCTCAAGCCTATCGGCGCTTGCGGCCGGCGGCAACGACCAGCCGAAGAGGCGGCGCGAACCTATCGGACGGAGGGAATACCCTTGATCGCATTGGGAAGGGACAGTCTCGGCACGCGCCGGACGCTCGCCGCGGGCGGGCGATCCTACGACTATTTCAGCCTGGAAGCGGCGGCGGAGGCGAATCTCGGCGACATCGCCCGCCTGCCGTTCTCTCTCAAGGTGCTGCTCGAGAACCTCCTCCGCTTCGAGGACGGGCGGACCGCCACGACGGAGGACATCGCAGCGCTCGCCAACTGGACCGCTGAACGCGGCGCCGACCGGGAGATCGGCTATCGTCCCGCGCGCGTCCTCATGCAGGACTTCACAGGCGTGCCGGCGGTGGTGGACCTCGCCGCCATGCGCGCCGCCATGAAAAATCTCGGCGGCGATGCGGAACGGATCAACCCGCTCTCCCCTGTGGATCTGGTGATCGACCATTCGGTGATGGTGGACCATGCCGGAACGGCCGATGCCTTCCGCCGGAATGTCGACCTCGAGATGGCGCGCAATGGGGAGCGCTATGCCTTTCTCCGCTGGGGCCAGCAGGCCTTCGAGAACTTCCGCGTGGTACCGCCCGGCACCGGTATCTGCCATCAGGTCAACCTGGAATATCTCGCCCAGGTGGTATGGACGGCGGATGCGGACGGTGCCGCCATCGCCTATCCGGACACGCTGGTGGGGACGGACAGCCACACCACCATGGTGAACGGCCTCGCCGTGCTCGGCTGGGGCGTCGGCGGCATCGAGGCCGAGGCGGCCATGCTGGGACAGCCCATCTCCATGCGCATCCCCCAGGTGGTGGGCTTCGGGCTCACGGGCCGGCTGCGGGAGGGCGCGACGGCGACCGATCTGGTGCTCACCGTAACGCAGATGTTGCGCGCCCACGGGGCGGTGGGAAAGTTCGTCGAGTTCTACGGCGCGGGGCTCGACGAGCTCGCGCTCCCGGACCGGGCGACCATCGCCAACATGGCGCCGGAATATGGCGCCACCTGTGGCTTCTTCCCCATCGACCGCGAGACCTTGGACTATCTGCGGGCGAGCGCGCGCGATGCGGAGCGCATTGCGCTGGTGGAGGCCTACGCCAAGGCGCAGGGCCTGTGGCGCGAGGCGGGTGCGCCCGATCCGCTCTTCACCGAAACGCTCTCCCTCGACCTCGCAACGGTCGAGCCAGGCATCGCCGGCCCCAAGCGGCCCCAGGACAGGATCGCACTCTCGGACGCCTCCCGCGCCTTTGCCGACGCCCTCGGTACGAGCCTTCGGGTGGACGAAAGCGCACGGGCGAAGCGCGTCGCGGTCGCCGGCTCCGATTACGATCTCGGCCATGGCGACATCGTGATCGCGGCGATCACCAGCTGCACCAATACCTCCAACCCAAGCGTGATGGTGGGCGCGGGCCTGCTCGCCCGCAACGCCGTGGAACGCGGCCTCTCGGTCAAGCCCTGGGTGAAGACATCCCTCGCGCCCGGCTCCAAGGTGGTCTCGGACTATCTGGCGAAGGGGGGCCTTCAGGAGCCGCTCGATGCGCTCGGCTTCAACCTGGTGGGTTATGGCTGCACCACCTGCATCGGCAATTCCGGGCCGCTCGCCGGCCCGGTGGCAGACGCGATCGAAGGCGGCGACCTCACGGTCTGCGCCGTGCTTTCCGGCAACCGGAACTTTGAGGGCCGAATCAGCCAGCAGGTCAAGGCGAACTATCTGGCGTCTCCGCCACTGGTGGTGGCCTACGCGCTGGCAGGCTCCATGACCGTGGACCTGCGCACCGAACCGCTGGGCAGGGGCGCGGACGGCGCGCCGGTCTATCTCGCCGATATCTGGCCCACCTCGGACGAGGTAAGGGACGCGGTGCGAAACGCGATCTCGCCCGCCATGTTTCGTGCGCGCTACGCGGACGTCTTCTCCGGCGATGAGGCGTGGCGTGCCATCGCCGTTCCCGCGGGGCAGACCTACAGCTGGGACGAAGGCAGCACCTATGTTCAGCACCCGCCTTATTTCGACGGCATGCAGGCCGAGCCCGAAACGCCCGACGACATCACGGGCGCACGCATCCTCTGCCTGCTGGGAGATTCAATCACCACGGACCATATTTCGCCGGCGGGCGCCATCGCCGCGCAAAGCCCCGCGGGCGCCTACCTGCTGGAACGCCAGACCCGGCGCGAGGACTTCAACTCCTACGGCTCCCGGCGCGGCAATCACGACGTGATGATGCGCGGCACCTTCGCCAACATCCGTATCCGGAACGAAGCCGCCCCCGGCACGGAAGGCGGTATCGCCCGCCATATGCCCGACGGGCGGGCCATGGCGGTCTACGAAGCCGCCATGGCCTACCGCGCGGAAGGCGTGCCGCTGGTGGTCGTCGCCGGCAAGGAATATGGCACCGGCTCTTCGCGGGACTGGGCCGCCAAGGGCACGCGTCTCTTGGGCGTCCGCGCCGTCATCGTCGAGAGCTTCGAGCGCATCCACCGCTCGAACCTGGTGGGAATGGGCGTGCTGCCGCTGGAATTCACCGGCGGTGCGACGCGGGAAACCCTCGGCCTCGACGGCAGTGAGCGGATCGACCTGGAAGGAATCGCGGCGGGCATCGTCCCCGGCATGACCGTCACCTGCCGCATCCACCGGGCCGACGGCACTTGCACAGAGACGGCGCTCCGCTGCCGGATCGATACGGCGGACGAGGCGGACTATTTCCGCCATGGAGGCATTCTCCACTACGTGCTGCGCGGGCTGGCCTCCGAAGCGGCCTGACTGGCAGTCGCGGTGCCGCGCGCGGACGGGTTCTATTCCGCCGCCCGCGCCCTGCCTCCCGGCCAGAGCCCCGGCCGCGCCCGCTCATACTGGCGGGCGACCGGAGGGGCGGCACCCAGCGCGTCCGCCGCGTGCCACACCCAGCGCGGATCGTCCAGGAAGCCGCGTGCAAGCGCGACGGCGTCCGCCTGCCCTCTTGCCACGATGGCCTCGGCTTGGCGCGGCTCGACGATGAGCCCCACCGCCATGGTGGCGAGGCCGGCCTCTGCCCGGATGCGAGCGGCGAAGGGCACCTGGTAGCCGGGCTCCACCGGAATCTTCGCACCGGCATCGTTGCCGCCGCCGGATACGCAGACATAGTCCGCGCCGCGGCCGGCCAGGGCGGCGGCGAAGGCGACGGCATCTTCCGGCACGATGCCGGCGGAAGCCCAGTCGGTGGCGTTGAGGCGCACGCCGAGCGGACGGTCGCACCAGGCACCGCGCACCGCCTCGAAAATCTCGAGCGGATAGCGCATGCGGTTCTCGAGAGAGCCGCCATAGGAATCGGTCCGCCGGTTCGCGAGCGGTGACAGGAATTCGCTGAGCAGATAGCCGTGGGCCGCGTGCAGCTCCACGAGGTCGAAGCCGAGCCGCGCCGCGCGGCGGGCCGCCTGGACGAAGTCATCGCGCACCGCATTCATACCGGCCCGGTCCAGCGCTTCGGGCGCGGGCCAGCCGTCGGCGAATGGGGAAGCCGAGGGACCGATGGTCGACCAGGCGCCCTCGTCCGCTTTCAACGGGCCGCCGCCTTCCCACGGCACGCGCGCCGAGGCCTTGCGGCCGGCATGGGCGAGCTGGATGCCGATGGGGATGGGACTCCACCGCCGCACCGCGGCAAGCACCCGCGCCAATGCCGCTTCGGTGCGCTCCGAATAGAGACCGAGGCAACCGTGGGATATCCGCCCGGCGGGCTCCACCGCCGTCGCCTCGATGATCAGCAGCCCCGCGCCCGAGAGTGCGAGGGAGCCCAGATGGATCACGTGCCAGTCGGTTGCCGCTCCATCCTCGGCGCTGTACTGGCACATGGGGGAGACGACCACCCGGTTCGCCAGTTCGAGCCCGCCGAGGTCAAGCCTCTCGAAAAGAACCGCCATGGACACCGTCTCCGATTCACCCGATGCCCGGCGCCTTTGTTCCACTGACGCGCCGGCGTCCGGGCCTCAATCTGCGCTCATCAAAATATACGGACCATCGACCCGTCGCAGCCCCCGAAGCGGGCGCCGCAAGAGGCCGGAAGCGGCGCTACGATGTGCCGCACGGAGCAAGCGCGCGGGGCGTGGGAAGGGCGAGCCACGAGCGAGCGAGGGCGAGATCGCGCGGGAGGCCGCGGCCCTGGGTCAGCATCCGGGCGAGAGCGCGGGCGGCCGCGGGCGAGCCCAGGGATACGGCCGCGCACTGGTGCGCTATGGCGAGGGTGGCGTCCGGGGGGACGCCCGCACCCAGGAGATACGCCATGCCGACCCAGTAATGGGCGAGCGCCTGTGCGCGGCGCGCGTCGACCAATCGGGGTGGGGCCAGTCGGGTCTCGGCGCCATCGCCCATGAGGTCCAGGAACGCCGCGCGCCGCGTCCGGCCGACCGCAGCGGCCGCGCCTTCCGCCGCACGGTGGAACGCCGCGGTACCGTCCGCCCCGCCCAGAGTGCCGAGAGCAAGAAGCGCGGGCGGGTCTCCGGCCCTGGCGGCGGCCCGCAGATGACGCCGGGCCATCGTCTCGTCCCGGCGCGTGCCCGAGCCGTCTCGGTAGAGCAGACCCAGCGTCCGGTGCGCCGATACGTCTCCCCGCTCCGCCATGGCCGCGAGGTGGGCGCGCGCCGGACCATGGCCTTGCGCCGCGGCACGCCCCAGCCATTTGACCGCCTGGGCCGGATCGCGAAACATGCGTTCGCCGTTGCCGTACATCACGCCCAGCAGATATTGGGAAGACGCATGACCCTGAACCGCCATCCCCAACAGGACGCGGTCGCCTTCCAAGCCGCTGCCGGGCCCGGCAAGCTGATGGGCCATGTCCGCATACCGCTCCGTCTCCGCGCCTGGCACCGGCGCGCGGGATTCGTCCCCAGACAGCCGGGACGGATCGGCAGCGCAGGCGGCAAGAGCCAAAAGGAGCACGCAAGGGATCGGTCGCATCATCCGGCGATCCTAACAGCTTGCGGCCGCCGCGCCGCACACGCCGTCGCATTGGCCGCCGCGTGCTGCACCCTGGCAACAACCGCCGATGCCGGCGAGCGCAATCCGACCGTGCCCGCGCTGATCGAGGTGCCCGCGGGCCCTTTCATCGCGGGCTCCGATGCGGCCGAACGCGAAGCCGCCTACCGGCTGGACGAGACCGCCTACGGCCACAGCCGGACACGTGAGGGACGCTGGTATGCGCGGGAGCGCAAGCGCGGCACCCATCGGCTGGAAGGTTTCTTCATCACGCGAACGCCCATCACCAACCGTCAATAT
The DNA here is from genome assembly GCA_965220825.1 of Alphaproteobacteria bacterium. Classification (GTDB taxonomy): domain Bacteria; phylum Pseudomonadota; class Alphaproteobacteria; order UBA828; family UBA828. The sequence continues at coordinate 3,046,905 of OZ244839.1, read as the reverse complement.
GCGGCCTTCGTCGCCGCAACGGGCCGACCCGCACCCGGCGTCGACGAAGCGACCTGGCGCGGCTACGGGCTGATCCACCCCTATACGCGCACCCGCCGTCATTCGTGGCAGGACGGCATGCCGCCGGAGGACCGTGGAGATCATCCGGTGGTGCTGGTCTCCCACGCGGACGCGAACGCCTACGCCGCCTGGCTCTCCGCCCGGACGGGACGCACCTGGCGGCTTCCCACCGAACTCGAATGGGAGAAGGCCGCGCGCGGAACGGATGGACGACTCTTCCCCTGGGGAGACGGTTTCGACCCCGCGCGCCTCAACAGCCACGACGCAGGCCCCTTCGACACCATGCCGGTCGGGCGCTTTCCCGCCGGCGCCAGCCCCTACGGCATGCTGGACGCGGCGGGACAGGTCTTCGAATGGACGGCGACGCGCGGCCGCCCGGGCCGCTTCACCGTCAAGGGCGGCTCGTGGGATGACAGCGGCTGCGGCGTCTGCCGCCCGGCGGCACGCCACGGCAGACCCGCCGCACTCAAGCACATCCTGATCGGCTTCCGGCTCGCGGCGGACCCCGCGCCCGAAAGCCGGGCGCCCTCCGTCGAACAGTGACACAGGCTTCGCCGGCGGCGCGTATCGGCCCCCGGCCGTTTCCGCTCCATCTCGGGATCGCAGCCACGAGCGCGTTCGCCCCGCTCGGCGCCTTTGCCCTCGGGGCCGCCCCGCCGCCTACGGGAGGACACGCGGAGCAGGCGATCCCCACGGACGCCCTGGCACGAAGATGCGGTGCGGAGGCGGCGGAGCGGCTCGCGGGCTTCCTCGCCGGAGTCTCGCGCTACCGGGCGCATCCCTACCGGCGGCGGCTCAAAGACCCGCCCGTGCTCTGGCAGGAGGGCGCGACGCGGCTCCTCGCCTATGGCGCGCCGGAGAACGGTGCGGGCGTGCCCGTGCTGCTCGTCCCGTCCCTCATCAACCGCGCCTACATCCTGGACCTTTCGGCAAGGCGCAGCTTCGCCCGCTATCTGCGCGAACGCGGACTCTGCCCCTATCTGCTTGACTGGGGATCCCCGGGACCGTGGGAGCGGCGGTTCGGGCTGGACGACTATATCCTCGGGCGGTTGGGCGGCGCGCTGGACGCCGCGCGAGAGGACGCAGGCCGCCCGGTAGCGCTGCTCGGCTACTGCATGGGCGGCCTCCTGGCGCTGCCGCTCGCGCGGCGGCGAGACGTCTCCGCACTGGTCCTTCTGGCCGCGCCGTGGGACTTTCACGCAGGCGGCGCGCCGCCGGCGTTCCTCGCAACGCTCTGGCCCATGCTGGCGGGTATCGCGGAGGCTTGCGGCTGCCTGCCCACCGACATGATCCGGATCCTGTTCGCGTCGCTCGACCCGCTTTATGCGGTACGCAAGTTTGCGGCCTTTGCCGCGCTGGACGGGCGCTCCGCGGCAGCGCAGAACTTCGTCGCACTGGAGGACTGGCTCAATGACGGGGTGCCGCTCGCCTCTCCCGTCGCGCGCACCTGCCTCGAAGGCTGGTACGGCGCCAACACGCCGATGCGCGGCCGCTGGTCGGTCGGGGGCGAAGCGGTTCGTCCCGCGCGCATCCGCGTACCCGTGCTCAATGTGGTGCCGGCGCGCGACCGCATCGTCCCGCCGGAGTCCGCCGCCGCCATCAGCGGCTTGCTTCCCCGCGTGGAGACGAGACGACCCGCCCTCGGCCATATCGGGATGATGGCGAGCCCCCGGGCAAAGCGGGCGTTGTGGCGGGGGCTCGCGGACTGGATATGCGTAAACGCGGCGGAGCAACGCGTCCCCCGTCAAGGCGCTTGAAACCCCGGCACGGCATCGCATATCAAGCGGCACGGGCGCGGACGCGTCCTTCGGTACGAACTGTCATCCGGGGAGAAGAATCATGGCACGGGTTGCGCTCGTCACGGGCGGGACGCGCGGGATCGGCGGCGCAATCTCCCGGGCGCTCAAGGAGGCCGGCTACCGGGTCGCCGCCAACTATCACGCAAACGACGCGGCGGCGGAACGCTTCCAAGCGGAAACGGGGATCCCGGTCTACAAGTGGGACGTCGCGGACGCAGAGGCATGCCGCAGCGGCATGGAGACGATCGAGACGGAGATCGGGCCGATCGACATCGTGGTCAACAATGCCGGTATCACCCGGGACGGGACGATCCAGAAGATGACGCCGGAAAGCTGGCAATCGGTGCTGGACACCAATCTGGGCTCCTGCTTCAACACCTGCCATACGGCCTTTCCCGGGATGCGCACCCGCAAGTTCGGGCGGATCGTCAATATCGGCTCTATCAACGGACAGGCGGGGCAGTACGGACAGGTCAACTACGCCGCCGCAAAGTCGGGCATCCACGGCTTCACCAAGGCTCTGGCCCAGGAAGGCGCGCGCCACGGCATCACCGTCAACGCCGTCGCGCCGGGCTATGTGGATACGGAAATGGTGCGCGCGGTGCCTGCGGAGGTGCTGGACAAGATCGTCGCAAGCATCCCGGTGGGCCGGCTGGGCCGCGCCGCGGACATCGCCCGCGCGGTGCTCTTCCTGGTGGCGGACGATGCGGACTTCATCACCGGCTCCACGCTCTCGGTGAATGGCGGTCACCACATGTATTGACGCGGCGGCACCAAGCCGCCCGATCCCTCGCCACAGGAAACAACCCCAACGGAGCGAACCAATGGCAAGACTCGCCCTGATCACCGGCGGGACGCGCGGCATCGGCGCGGCGATCGCACGTGCGCTTCAGGCGGCGAACTATGACGTCGCCGTCAACTATCACGCGAACGACGAGGACGCCGAATCCTTCACCCGCGCAACCGGCATCCCCGCCTTTCGCTGGGACGTGAGCGACGGTGCCGCCTGCCGCGAAGGCGTCGCGGCGGTGGAGGCGGCGTCGGGTCCCGTGGAGATATTGGTGAACAACGCCGGCACCGTCTCCGACAACCGGTTCGAGAATATGACGGACGCGCAGTGGGAGCGCGTGGTACGGGTGAATCTGGATTCGGTCTTCCACATGTCGAAGGTGGTCTATCCCGGCATGATGGAACGCGGCTGGGGACGGATCGTCCAGATCGGCTCCATGAACGGCCAGGCGGGCCAGCGCAATCAGGTCAACTATGTGGCCGCGAAGGCCGGCATGCACGGCTTCACCAAGGCGCTCGCGCTGGAAGGCGCAAAGCACGGCATCACGGTGAACACCGTCGCACCGGGCTATGTGGACACGGAGTTGATGCGCGAGATGCCTGAGCGCATCCTCGAGAAGATTCTCGACAAGTCGCCGATCCGCCGAATGGGCGCGGAGGAGGAGGTCGCCCACGCGGTGCTCTTTCTGGTGGACGAGAAGGCGGCCTGGACCACGGGCTCGACCATCACCATGAACGGCGGCACCCACATGTATTGAGGCGGCCGACCGGCGACTCGCCGGCGGCAACGGCCCTCAAGCGGCCTCCTGGGTCTTCGCCACCGCCTCTTCGATGGCGCGGACGGCATCCTTCAGGCGGCTGCCGTCCGGACCGCCGGCCTGGGCCATGTCGGGCCGGCCGCCGCCGCCCTTGCCGCCGACCGCCGCCGCGGCGGCGCGGACCAGTGCAACGGCATCAAGCCGCGCCGTGAGGTCGTCGGTGACGCCGACAGCGATCGCCGCCTTGCCTCCCGCGCCGCTCATCACGGCGCACACGCCCGAGCCCAGGCGCTTCTTCATGTCGTCCACCATGCCGCGGAGTTCCTTGGGGTCCGCATCCTCGAGAATCCGGCCCAGGAAGCCCACCTCCCCGATCTTCCGGACTTCCAGCGGCGCGTCGCCGCCGCTCGCCAGCGCCCGGCGGGTCTCCGTCAGCGCGCGTTCGAGCCGGCGGCGCTCCTCCATGAGCGCCTCGATACGGCCTGCGAGGTCGGCGGGCGCGACCTTGAGCAGGTCCGCCGCCGCCTTCAACTGAGCCTCGAGCAGGGCGCCGTGGCGCCGCGCCGCTTCGCCCGTGAGCGCCTCAATGCGGCGAATGCCGGCCGCGGTTCCCGATTCGCCCACGATACGGAAGAGCCCGATATCGCCGGTCCGCGCCACATGGGTGCCGCCACAGAGTTCCACTGAATAGGGCGAAGCCTCCTCGCCCCCCATGGAGACCACGCGGACCTCCTCGCCATACTTCTCCCCGAAGAGCGCGAGCGCGCCCGCGCCCATGGCGTCCTCCGGGCTCATCAGGCGGGTGACGGCCGGCGCATTCGCGCGAATCTGGCGGTTCACCTCGGCTTCCACCTCCTCCAGCATCTCGGGAGCGATCGGGCTCCCGTGGCTGATGTCGAAGCGCAGCCTGTCCGGCGCCACGAGGGAGCCCTTCTGGGTCACATGCTCGCCGAGAGACCGGCGCAGCGCGGCATGCAGCAGATGGGTCGCCGAGTGGCTGGACCGCAGCGCGGTACGCCGCGCACCGTCGACCGCCAGCGTAAGCGTATCCCCCACACGAAGGATCCCCTCCTCGACGGACCCGTAATGCACGTGGAGGTCGCCGGCGCGGCGCATGGTGTCCTTCACCAGGAGGCGGGCGCCGTCCGCCGAGACGACCGTACCGGTATCGCCGATCTGCCCGCCCGCCTCGGCATAGAAGGGAGTCTGGTTGACGACGAGCGCCACGTCGGCACCGGCGTTCGCCTCGCCGCATTCCACACCGTCCGCCACCAGTGCGACGGCGATTCCCTCGGCCTTCTCCGCCTCGTAACCCAGGAACTCGGTGGCACCGACGCGTTCTCGGAGCTCGAGCCAGACGCGTTCCGTCGCGATCTCGCCCGAGCCCACCCATGCCTGGCGGGCCGCCTCGCGCTGGCGTTCCATGCAGGCCTCGAACCCCTCCATGTCCACGGCCCGTCCGCGCGCCCGCAACGCGTCTTCGGTGAGGTCCAGGGGGAAGCCGTACGTATCGTAGAGCTTGAACGCGGTCTCCCCCGGGAGCGATGCGCCCGCCGGCAACGAAGCGACCGCATCGTCCAGCAGGTGGAGGCCGCGGGCCAGCGTTTCGCGGAATCGGGTCTCTTCGAGCTTCAGCGTTTCCGTAATCAGCGGCTGGGCACGCACCAGCTCGTCGAAGGCCTGGCCCATTTCCTGCACCAGGGTCGGGACCAGGCGCCACATCAGCGGCTCGGTGCAGCCCATGAGGTGGGCGTGGCGCATGGCGCGGCGCATGATGCGGCGCAGCACATAGCCGCGGCCCTCGTTGGAGGGCATCACGCCGTCCGCGATCAGGAACGCGCTCGCCCGCAGATGGTCCGCGACGACGCGATGGGAGGCGCGATGGGCGCCCTCCGGCGCGGCACCGCTCAACTCCGCGCCCGCGGTGATCAGGCGCTGGAACAGGTCGGTCTCGTAATTGTCGTGCCTGCCCTGCAGGATCGCCGCGATGCGCTCGAGCCCCATGCCGGTGTCGATGGAGGGCTTGGGCAGGTCGATCCGCTCCGCAGGCGTCACCTGTTCGAACTGCATGAAGACCAGGTTCCAGATTTCGACGAATCGGTCGCCGTCCTCGTCGGCGCTGCCGGGCGGCCCGCCCGGGACCTCTTCTCCATGGTCGTAGAAAATCTCGGAGCAGGGGCCGCAGGGGCCGGTATCGCCCATGGCCCAGAAATTGTCGGAGGTGGGAATGCGGATAATCCGACTCTCCGGCAGGCCCGCGACCTTGCGCCACAGCTTGGCGGCGGTTTCGTCCTCCGCATAGACGGTGGCGAGCAGCCGGTCCTTCGGCAGCGCGAACTCCCCGGTAACGAGGTTCCAGGCGAGCTCGATCGCGCGCTCCTTGAAGTAGTCGCCGAACGAGAAGTTGCCCAGCATCTCGAAGAAGGTGTGATGGCGGGCGGTGTAGCCCACATTGTCGAGATCGTTGTGCTTGCCGCCCGCGCGCACGCATTTCTGGGACGTCACCGCACGCCGATAGGGTCTCGTCTCGGCGCCGGTGAAAACGTTCTTGAACTGTACCATCCCCGCATTGGTGAACATGAGGGTGGGGTCGTTGTGAGGCACCAGCGGACTCGACGCGACGACCTCGTGGCCGTTACGGGCGAAGTAGTCCAGAAAATGACTTCGTATCTCGTTGACGCTCGGCATGGGACACGTCTCGCGCGAAAGCCCGCGCGCCCGCGCGACTCTCGGATTGGGTGTCGGCTTCGGATGACGCTACTTAATGTGCGCTCGGATGCGTGTCCAGACATGGCCCTTGTTCGGGATGCATCCGAAGGTGCCCGGACCGTCCGGCGCTGGCCTGCGCAGAGCGGCGGCGGGTGGTAGATTGAGGCCCATGACGAAGCGGCTCGAGGGAAAGGTCGCGCTGGTGACCGGCGCGGGATCGGTGGGTCCGGGCTGGGGAAACGGGCGGGCGACGGCCGTCCTCTTCGCCCGTGAGGGTGCCCGCGTGGCCGTGGTGGATCGCGATGCCAGCGCGGCGGAGGAGACCTGCCGGCTCATCGCCGACGAAGGCGGTGACGGCGCCGTGGAGGTCGCCGACGTCACGGAGAGCGCGGATGTCGAACGGGCTGTCGCCGCGACGGCCGCGCGCTGGGGCGGGCTCCATCTGCTGGTAAACAATGTCGGCGGCTCGGTGCCGGGCGGCCCGGTGGAGCTCGACGAGGAGGACTGGCGTGCCCAGATCGAGTTCAATCTCACCAGCGCCTATCTGGTGACGAGGCGGGCGCTCCCGATCATGGAGCGGCAGGGCGGAGGCGCCGTCGTCAATATTTCCTCCGTCGCCGGGCTCCGCTTCATCGGCAACCATCACGCGGCCTACGCCGCCGCCAAGGCCGGCCTGGTGCAGTTCACCAAGGCGGTCGCCGTGCAGTACGCCGCCCGGGGTATCCGCTGCAATTCCATATCGGTGGGCCTTATGCACACGCCGCTGGTGGAGACCCGCCTTGCCGCACAATATGCGGGCGGCAGGCTCGACGACCTGATCGCCAAACGCCATGCGCAGGTTCCCATGGGCCGCATGGGGGACGGGTGGGACGTGGCTTACGCCGCCCTCTATCTCGCATCCGACGAAGCCCGGTACGTGACCGCCGCCGATCTGGTGGTGGACGGCGGACTCACCGCCAAGTGCGACTGAGCATGCGCGATTCGGCGGCGTCGGACGCAGCGCCCTTCCCCATCGAAGCTCTTCTCCGGCGGGACACGCTGATCATTGCCGCTTGTCTCGCGGTCGCCACGGGCCTCGCCTGGTTCTATCTCGTCCACCTGACCCTCGGCATGGACATGGATTCCCACGGGATGGCCATGTCCGAAGGCGACGCCATGTCGGCGATGGCGCTTCGGGCGTGGAGCGCCATGGACGGGGCGCTCATGTTCGTCATGTGGGCGGTGATGATGGCGGGCATGATGCTCCCGGGCGCCGCACCGACAGTCCTGATGTTCGCGAAGGTCGCGAGGGGGCCGGCGGGCGGCGGCACACCCCGCCTCTCCACCGGCCTGTTCGCCTCGGGATATCTGCTGGCCTGGACCGGCTTCAGCATGGGCGCGACCGCATTGCAATGGGGCCTGCAGCAGGCGGCGCTGCTCTCGCCGGCCATGGTAAGCACCAGTACCGTCTTAGGCGGCGCGCTGCTTATCGCCGCCGGCCTCTATCAGTGGACTCCGCTCAAAAATGCCTGCCTCCGCCACTGCCGCTCGCCGATGGCGTTTCTCATGCAGCATTGGCGGCCGGGGCCGGCCGGGGCCCTCCGCATGGGTTTCGGCCATGGCGCGTTCTGCCTCGGCTGCTGCTGGGCCGTCATGGGACTGCTGTTCGTGGGCGGCGTGATGAACCTCGGCCTGGTGGCGGCGATCACGGCCTTCGTCGCCGCGGAAAAGCTCTTGCCGAAGGGCCAGTGGATCGCCCGCCTCGGCGGCGGCGCCATGACGGGAGCCGGCATCTACCTCTGCGTCGCGGGATGACGCAGGAGGACGCCGCATCGCGGAACCAGTCGCGCGAGACCGGCTGCGCGGGCGCAGGAGACGCGGAGGGCCCGGCGGCGGGCTACCGCGCGCTGTGCGAAGCGGGCAGGTTGCGTTTCGATCCTGCCCAGGCCCACGCGGCCGCGCGTCTCCAGGCCCTGCACGAAAGCCTGGCTGCGCCCGATACCCGTCGCGGGGGCAAGAAACGGCGCTCCTGGCGGCTTTTCGGCGGTGGGAGCGAAGCGCCGCCGGCCGCCCCCGGCGGCCTTTATCTCTTCGGCGGCGTGGGCCGCGGAAAGACCCTGCTCATGGACCTCTTCTTCGAGGGAGCGGCCACCCCGGCGAAGCGGCGGGTCCACTACCACGCCTTCATGCAGGAGGTTCACCGTGCCATCAACCGCGCGGGCCTCGCGGGCGGCGAAAGGGCGACGGAAATATTCTCGTCCTTAACGGCGGACATTGCGCGCGATGCGAGGCTGCTCTGTTTCGACGAGTTCCATGTCTCCGACATCGGGGACGCGATGATCCTCGGGCGCCTGTTCCATGGGCTGCTGGATGCGGGCGTTACCGCGGTCATGACCTCCAACCATGCGCCGGACGCCCTCTACGAAGGCGGTATCAACCGCCAGAACTTCGTGCCCTTCATCGAGCTGGTAAAGGCGCGGATGGAGGTGCTCGAGCTCGACGGCGCCCAGGACTATCGGCAGCTCTATCTCAGGGAGGCCCGCCTCTATCACACGCCGCTGTCGGCGGAGGCGGATACGGCGCTCGCACTCGCTTTCCGCCGGCTTACGGGAGACGCGACACCGGCGCCTGCCACGATCGAGGTTCCGGGCGGGCGGACGCTCACCCTGAAGAAAACCGCCAAGGGCGTCGCCATGGCGCATTTCGACGAACTTTGCGCCCGCCCGCTGGGTGCGGTGGACTATCTCGCCCTTCAGGCCGCGTTCCACACTCTGATCCTAAACGGGATTCCGCGGATGGGCCCGGCACTGCGGAACGAAGCCAAGCGCTTCGCGACGCTGCTCGATGTGCTCTACGAGCACCGGGTCCACCTGATCTGTGCTGCGGACGCGCCGCCGGACGAGCTCTATCCCGCGGGCGACGGCGCGTTCGATTTCAAGCGGACCGCGTCCCGCCTGACCGAGATGCGCTCGGCGGCCTATGTGGCGGCCGTCCACCGGCCCTGAGCGGGCATTCCACGGCCCGCGCCGGGTCAGCCCTCCCAGCGCCGCACCGGCCCCACATCCAGATGGACGAAATCCGAGCGCCGGTAGAGGCCGGCACCGCCGAAGCGCAGCGAGACCGCCCTGTCCCAGACCGTCTTCGCGTCCACGCGGTCGAACCGGACATCCGCCGCCATACCCAGCATGTGGAGCGAATCGCGGGCGACGCCCTCGCCACGGTCCCGCAACATGTCATTGGTCGCGGCCGAGCGGTAGCCCGAAATGAGGCCCACCGCACCATCTCTCCCGAGCGCGTCCCACAGGAAGAAGAGCTGGTCGAGCACGCCGTAGAAGATCGGCGTCTTCGCGCCGTTCCGCCAATCGCGCATCAAGTGGCTGTAGGCATCGAGCGCCGGATCGATATAGCGGCCGTCCTTCCAGTAGACGCGGTCGACCACTTCGTCCGTCCACAGGCCGCGCAGGGGGACGCGCCGTTCCTTGTGCTCGAGATAGGTGCCCGCGCGGGCGCCGCCGGCCGCCGCGAGGCCCAGCGCCGCACCTGCGCCAACAAAGAAGGCCCGGCGGTCGAGGCCGGCCCGGAACCGCGTGTCCGATACTCCCATGACGGCGGCAAGTCTCGCATCCTCTCCGCCATGGGCCAAGTGCGGCTGGCGGCAGGGTTTAACGCCCGTTCCGCATCGGCGATACTGCGGGCCGAAGACGGGAGGGATGGATCATGACCGCGGCCGCCGCTGAAATCGCAAAGGGAATCTTCCTGGAGGATCCCGCGCTGTTCCGTCAGCAATGCTATGTGGACGGCAAGTGGCTCGACGCCACATCCGGCAGAACCACCGACGTGACCAACCCGGCCGACGGACGGGTCGTCGGCACCATTCCGGCATTCTCCGCGGCCGAAACCCGGGCCGCCATCGAGGCCGCCAATCGGGCCTTCCCGGCCTGGCGCGCCAAGACCGCCAAGGAGCGCGCCGCGATCCTGCGCAAATGGTACGACCTGATGATGGCGAATCAGGAGGATCTTGCCGTCATCATGACCGCCGAGCAGGGCAAGCCCCTGGCGGAATCGCGGGGTGAGATCGCCTATGGCGGCTCCTTCATCGAATGGTTCGCCGAAGAGGGAAAACGCGCCTATGGCGACGTCATCCCGCAGCCGCTCGCCGACCGGCGTATCGTGGTGACGAAGGAGCCCGTGGGCGTGGTGGGCATGATCACGCCCTGGAACTTCCCCAATGCGATGATCGCGCGGAAGGCGGGCCCGGCGCTCGCCGCCGGCTGCACCGTCGTCGCGCGGCCGGCGACCGCCACGCCCTTCTCCGCCCTCGCGCTCTGCGAGCTCGGCGAGCGGGCCGGCATTCCGCCCGGGGTCTTCAACGTGATCACCGGGCCATCCCACGACGTTGGCGGTGAAATCACCGCCAACCCCATCGTGCGCAAGCTTTCCTTCACTGGCTCCACCGAGGTGGGCAAGGTGCTGCTGGAGCAGTGCGCCCAGACGGTCAAAAAGGTCTCCATGGAGCTAGGCGGCAACGCGCCCTTCATCGTGTTCGACGACGCCGACATGGAATCGGCGGTCAACGGCGCCATCGCCTCCAAATACCGCAATACGGGCCAGACCTGCGTCTGCGCCAACCGCTTCCTCGTGCAGGGCGGCGTCTATGAGAGCTTCGCGGAGCGGCTCGCCGAGGCGTCGTCCAAGCTGGTCGTGGGCCCCGGACTCGAGGGCGAGACCCAGCAAGGGCCGCTGATCGACCAGGAAGCGGTCCGCAAGGTGGAGGAGCATATCCAGGATGCGGTGGAGAAAGGTGCGACGGTGCTCCAGGGCGGCAAGCGGCACCCGCTGGGCGGCAACTTCTTCGAGCCCACCGTCATCGCCAATGTGAACACCCAGATGAAGGTCGCCCGCGAGGAGACCTTCGGGCCCCTGGCGCCGCTCTTCCGTTTCGAGACGGACGACGAGGCGGTACAGCTCGCCAACGACACCGAGTTCGGCCTCGCCGCCTATTTCTACAGCCGCGACATCGGCCGCATCTGGCGGGTCGCCGAGCAGCTCGAATATGGAATTGTCGGGATCAACACCGGAATCATTTCCACCGAGGTTGCGCCCTTCGGCGGGGTAAAGGAATCCGGCATCGGCCGCGAGGGCTCCCACTACGGCCTCGAGGAGTTCATGGAGGTCAAATATATGTGCATGGGAGACATCGACCGCTAGAAGCGGCCGATACTTGGTGCGCGCGGCCGCCCCCGCGCACCATGACGCGCTATGGGTGCTTGGGGCGGCGGCGGTAGGCGGTCTTGCCCTTTTTTGCCTTTACGACGCGCCGGCGGTAGCGGGAATCCGCGAGGAGCCGTGCGGCCGGGTTGCGCCGGGGCGGCTTGCGGGGTTTGCGCTTCATCGTGGACCGGCGGGCCGTTGCCCGCTCACGGATAGCGGAAGCCGGTAAGACTCTCGCTCAATTCCCAGAGGCGCCGGGCATCTTCCTCGTCGCGGGAGGCGAGCGTGCTCGCGGTCTCCCGGCACTCGTAGAAATAACGGCCGCTCGTGCCCGCGACGTCAGGGCTCGTCGCGAGATGGATGACGGTCCGCGCGCCTTCCTCCTCGCCGATGGCGAAGAGGCGCTGGCAGGCCTTCAGCGCGAAGGTGAAGAAGCCGCCATTTTCATGCCCGAAGCTGCTGGCCACGAAGCCCGGATGGAGGCAGTTCGCCGTCACGCCAGACCCGGCGAGGCGCTCGGCCAACCGGCAGGTGAAGAGAATGTTGGCGAGCTTGCTCTGCTGGTAGGCGCGCCAGCCGCTGTAGCGCGCCTTGCGCTCCGGATCGTCGAAGTCCATCCGGGCACCGCGATGGGCCCCCGAGGAAACATTGACGATACGGCCCGCCGGTGCGGCCCGCAGCCGGTCGAGCAGAAGCCCGGTGAGCAGGAAATAGGCCAGGTGGTTGAGGGCGAAGGTCATTTCGATCCCGTCCACGCTCTCCCGCCGGCGGGAGAAGATGGCGCCCGCATTGTTTACGAGCACGTCGATATGGGCGAAGCGCGTCGTGAGCCGATCCGCGAGGCTTCGGATATCGCTCAGGCTGGAGAGGTCCGCGCACTCGAACGCCGTTCGATCGCTGCCGGTCGCGTCGCGGATGGCCTCCGTCACGGCCGCGCCCTTGGCCGGGTTGCGCCCGACGACGACGACCTCGGCCCCCTTCCGGGCGAGCGCCTCGGCGGTTACGCGGCCGATCCCGGCCGTAGCGCCGGTGACGATACAGATACGGCCTTCCATCGTACCGGCCCTCCGCTCAACCCGTACGTCCGTTCCGCGCGGCGGCCGTCACCGCCTCTGGATCGCGGCCCACCAGTTGCCGGTAGAGGGCGGGGTCGGTCGCGCCTTCACTGCCCATCACAAGAACGCGGGACTCCGCACCAAGACCCAACGCCCCGCGGGCTTCGGCATCCGCCGCGACCGCGAGCAGGCCGCCGAGGGCCGCGGCGCCGGATTCGCCCAGAACGATGGCGGGATCGTCCTCTTGCGGTTCGGCGGCGCGGCGCATTGCCGCGACCGCGCCGTCATCGGCCAGCGTCATGAAGGCGAACGCGCCCCGCTCCAGCGCACGCCAGGCGAGGGGTGAAATTTCGGCCGCGGAGAGGCATCCCATCACGGTCTCCAGATCGCCGGAGGCCGGCGCCGGTCTGCCCTGCCGCGCACTCTGATAGAGGCAGTCGGCGGCCGCCGGCTCGACCACCACGCCCTTCGGGGAAGACGTGCCCAGGTCCTGCCGGAACGCGCCGATCACGGACGCCGCGAGCCCGCCGACGCCGCCCTGGACGAAGAGATGGGTCGGTCGCGTGCCGGAAAGCGCCGCCACAGCCTCGTCCACCATCACCGTGTAGCCGTGCATGACCCGCGTCGGCGTCTCGTCGCCGCCTGCGTAGGAGGTATCGGAGACCAGGAACCAGCCCTTCTCCTCCGCAGCCCGGGCGCAGGCCCGGAGCGCATCGTCGTAGATGCCCGAGACATGCACGACCTCCGCGCCCAGCGACGCAATGCTCGCGGCCCGGTTGGCGCTGACATGGCCTGGGAGGAAGACCACGCACCGCGCGCCTGCGCAGCGCGCCCCCCACGCCACGGCGCGCCCGTGATTGCCGTCGGTCGCGCAGCAGACGGTGAACGCCGCGACCCGGTCGGCGGCCCGGCCGTCGAACACATCGCCCACGGACTGCGGCTCCCCGAGTTCGTCGGCAAGGAGCGCCGCGACGGCATAGGCACCGCCCAGCGCCTTGAAGCTGCCGAGGCCGAAGCGCCCGCCCTCGTCCTTCAGCCACAGACTGCCGATGCCGAGGCTGCGCGCCATGGCGGGCAGGCCGTGCAACGGCGTCGGGCGGTAGCCGGAGAACCGGGTCAGCACCGCGCGCGCGGCGGCGCGACCCTCCGAACTGATGGTGCTTGCGAGGCCCGTGTCCGCGCCCGGGTCCGCCAGGTAGCGCGGGTTCACATGGAGTGAGAAGCCACTCTCCATGACGTGCGCCGACCGTCTCCGCGCCTCACCGAAGGTCGGCGAGCAGCGGGCCGACCTGCTCCGCGAAACGCGCGATATGGGCGGCCTTCTCGTCCTCATGCGCGAGGACATGGAGGACCACATGGCGGACGCCGGCCTCGTGGAAGGCACGGATCGCCGCCGCCACCTCTTCCGGCGTGCCGAGGGCGCAATAGCGCTCGGCCGCGCGCCTGAAGTCCATGGCGTAGCGGGCGCTGAGGAACTCGGCGGCGAAGGCCAGCGCCGATTCGCGGTCCTTGTCGATGCGGGTGAACAGCAGGTGCCCGGTGCCGAACCGCGAGAGCGTGCGGGACGCGCCGCGGGCGGCATCCGCGATGGTCTCGAGGGACTGCTTGTAGCGCTCCGGCGTCACGACATAGGAAATCCAGCCGTCCGCAAGCCGCCCGGCGCGCCGCAGCGCGGCATCGGCGCGGGCACCGCACCAGATGGGCGGCCCGCCGGGTTGCGCCGGCGGCGGCTCGATGGCCACTTCGGGGAAGGCGAAGAAACGGCCTTCATGGGCCCGGGCCTCACCCGACCACAGGCTGCGGAGCACGCGGATTCCCTCGTCGAGGCGTGCGCCGCGCTCCTTCACCGGTACGCCGCAGAGCTGGAATTCGATGGGGAACTCGCCGCCGACGCCGACACCGAAAATCACCCGGCCGCCGGAGACGGTGTCCAGCGTCGCCACCTGCTTCGCCACCGGCGCGGGATGGCGGAGCGGCAGCAGATAGATGCCGGTGCCCACAAGCAGGCGGTCGCTGAGCGCCGCGATCTGCGCAAGCTGTATCAGCGGGTCGAGGATCGGCCCCGCATAGACCACATGATCGCCCGACCAGATGGAATCGAGGCCCGCATCCTCGATCAGGCGGACCAGCTCCCGCAGGCCCGCCATGTCGGCGGGCGATCCATCCCGCCCTTCATAGCCATGCGGCGCCAGAACGTGCTGATAGCCGATGCTGAGCTTCGGCTCGAGCGGAAGGTCCACGGCCGGCTCCCCCATGCATGGGGAGCCGGCGCGCGGGATGTCTCTCCTTCGAGCCGCGCCCGGCTCCCGTGTTTCCCTCTCGTGTCTACTCCGCCGCGGCCGGGGCGGCCACGATCTGCCGGCGCCCGGCGAGACGCGCCTCGTCCGGCGCCTTGTGGTACGCGCCGTCCTTCATGATCATCAGCAGATTGTCGGAATCCATCATGATCGACACGTCCTTGGTGGGGTCGCCGTCCACCAGCAGCAGGTCGGCCAGGTAGCCCTCCTTGACCATGCCCACATTGAGCTCCATGAGCTCGCCGCCCCACTTGGTGGCCCCGATCAGCGCCTCGGCCGGCGAATAGCCGAACAGATTGACGAAGTGCTCCAGATCCCGGGCGTTGGTGCCGATGGGGTTCCACGCGAAGCCGTAATCGCCGCCCGGCATGGCCCGGATGCCGCGCTTGCGCACCTCCTTGTAGGTGCGCACGGTGTGCTCCATCTTGTAGAAGAGGTTGTAGCTCTCCGCGACTTCCCGGGTGATGCCCCAGTCGGCGGCTTCGTAGGCGGTGGTGTAGACGACGCCGATCGCCGGCGCGAGGAAGATCTGGTCTTTCTTTTCCTCGAGCATGTCGATGGTTTCGTCGGTCGCGTAGTCCGCGTGATAGATCACGTCGATACCGTGTTTGAGCGCGAGCCGCACCGCCTTGTCGGCCCGGGCGTGGGTGCAGATGTTCACCCCGGCCTCCCGCGCCACCTCGACCGCCGCCGCCACTTCGGCGTCGAAATAGGTGATCTTCTCGGACTGGCCAGGATGGGCGAACTCGTCGCCCGAGATATTGAGCTTGATGTTGTCCACGCCTTCACGAATGCAGATGCGGCAGGCCTTGCGGACCTCGTCCGGCCCGTCGGCGATGTAGCCCACCGATTCGTGATGCATGTGGAACTGCCGCTCGTCGCCGAGCCCGCCGGAGGAGACGATCTCGGGCGAGGCCGCCTTGAGCCGCGGTCCGGGATAGCGTCCGGCGTTGATCACGTCCCGCAGCACCGGCTCGATGCGGAGCTTGTTGTAGCCGACGCCCGCGGCCGAGAAGAGGCTCGTGAAACCCTGATCGAGCATCTTCTTCGCGTTCTCCAGCGCGAGCACCATATGCTCTTCCGGCGTAAGCCGCCCGATCTCGGGCAGGCTCGCGCAGTCGGTGTAGCAGACGTGGGAATGGGGCTCGATGAGGCCGGGCATCAGGGTCGCGCCGGCACCGTCCACCACCGTCGCGCCGTTGGCCCTGATCTTGCCTTTGCCCTTGGCGACCTTCTTGATGAGATTGCCCTGGAGCAGAACCTCGCCCGCATAGGGGCGCTTGGCCTTGCCGTCGAAGATCGACACGTTTTTGAAGAGTGTCTCTGCCATCGTTGGGGCCTCCCCCCGCTCATTTCATGTCCGTGGCAAGGCGCAGTGTAGGCCGCCCGCCCGCCCCGTTCAATCGCACGCCGCCCCGACGCGTCGCCCTTTTTTAGGTGCGCGGGTCTCCAGACCCGCATTTTTCCTTCCCTTCGAAAAACAAAAACATGCGGGCCTGGAGACCCGCGCACCTAAAAAACCCACTTCAAACGCCACTTCGGCGCGCATCAGGCGCGTGACGCCGCCTTCAGGCCACGTTCGAGGTCGGCGATGAGGTCCTCCGGGTCCTCGAGGCCGATTGAGAGCCGGACCATGTCTTCGCCGACGCCGGCCGCTGCGAGAGAGGCCGCGTCCATCTGCTGATGGGTGGTGCTGGCGGGGTGGATTACCAGGCTCTTGGCGTCGCCCACATTGGCGAGATGGGAGAGCAGCTCCACCGCCTCGATGAAGGCGCGCCCCGCCGCGCGCCCGCCCTTTACGCCGAAGCAGAAGACGGCACCCGCACCCTTTGGGAGCAGGACCTGCGCCCGCGCATGGTCCGGATGGGAGGGGAGGTCGGGATGGCTCACCCAGGAGACGGCGTCGTGGCCTTCCAGATAGGCGGCGATCCTGCGGGCGTTCTCCACATGGCGCGCCATGCGAACCGGCAGGCTCTCCACGCCCTGGAGGATCTGGAACGCATTGAAGGGGCTCAGGCAGGCGCCGAAATCGCGCAGCCCCTCCGCCCGCGCCCGGGCGATGAAGGCCCCGGGCCCGAACTCCTCCGCGAAATCGATGCCGTGATAGCCGGCATAGGGCTCGGTGAGTGTCGGGAACCTGTCCGAGCCCTCCCAGTCGAAGGTGCCGGCATCCACCAGGGCGCCGCCGATGGCGGTGCCGTGGCCGCCGAGAAACTTGGTGACCGAATGCATCACGATGTCGGCGCCGTGGGCGATGGGGCGGAACAGGAAGGGCGTGGCGAAGGTGTTGTCGATCATCAGCGGTATGCCGGCCTCATGGGCGAGCGCCGCGACCGCCGGCAGGTCCATGATCTCGAGGCCCGGATTGCCGAGGGTCTCGCCGAAGACGAGGCGGGTCTCGGGCCGGATGGCACGGCGGAAGCCCTCCGTATCCCGCGGGTCCACCAGGGTGGTCTCGATACCGAAGCGCGGCAGGGTGTGGACGAACAGATTGTGACTGCCGCCATAGAGCGAAGCGGACGAGACGATATGCCCGCCTGCGCCCGTCAGTGTCGCGACCCCGAGATGAAGCGCCGCCTGCCCGCTCGCCGTGCAGACCGCGCCGACGCCGCCTTCGAGGGCGGCCAGACGCTCCTCCAGGACGGCGACCGTCGGGTTGGAGATGCGCGAATAGATATGGCCCGCGCGCTCCAGGTTGAAGAGCGACGCCGCGTGGTCCGTATCGTCGAACACATAGGACGTGGTCTGGTAGATCGGCACCGCGCGCGCGCCGGTCGCCGGATCCGGCCTCTGCCCGGCATGCAGGCTCAACGTATCCGGCTTGAAGGAGGTCGTATCGGCCATCGGGAGCCGCCTTTCAGTTAACGCCGCGGTTATAGCAGGACTCCCGGCCCGTCTCTTCCCCGGCGGGGCGGCGCGCCGTCCTGGCTCCCCTCGCCCTGCGCCTGTATCTTCGGAGCGACCGGCAAACGCGGAGGAACGAGCGATGGCGGGGCGAATAGACAACCGGCTTGCGGCGCTCGGCATTGCGCTTCCCGCGGCACCGGCGCCCGTGGGGTCCTATGTCCCCTACACGGTCGGCGGCAATCAGGTGTTCATATCCGGGCAGATCCCCCTTGAGGCGGGGGAGCTCCGCCACCGTGGGCGGCTCGGCCAGGAATATGACCTGGCGGGCGGGCAGGCGGTCGCCCGCCTCTGCGCCCTCAATGTGCTCGCCCAGCTCAAGGCGGCCTGCGAAGGCGATCTGGACCGGGTCGTGCGCTGCCTGCGGTTGACCGGCTATGTCGCCTGCGGCCCGGACTTCACCGACCAGCCCGCCGTGGTCAACGGCGCATCGGACCTGATCGCCGAGATATTCGGCGAGGCGGGCCGACACTCGCGGGTGGCCATCGGGGCCACGGCGCTGCCGCTGGGCGCCCCTGTGGAACTCGAATCCATCTGGGAAATCGGGTGAACCGCCCCATGACGCGGAACAGCGCGACCGGCGGCGAGGCGCTTCTGGCGGTGCTGCGCGAGCGCGGCGTCGATACCGCCTTCGGCATTCCGGGCGAGAGCTACCTTGCCGTCCTCGACGCCATGCGCCACGCCGGGCCTTCGTTCCGCTTTGTCGTCACCCGCCATGAATCGGGGGCGTCGTTCGCGGCCTGCGCCTATGGGCGGCTCACCCGCCGCCCGGGTATCGCCTTCGTGACCCGTGGGCCGGGCGCCGCCAACGCCTCCATCGGCGTCCACACCGCACACCAGGATTCGGTTCCCCTGCTGCTGTTCGTGGGCCAGGTGCCCACCGCGCAGCGGGGCCGCGAGGCCTTCCAGGAGGTGGATTACGACCGCATGTTCGGCCCGCTCGCCAAGGCGGTGTTCGAGCCGCGCACGCCGGCGGAGGTGGCGGCGGCGACCGCGGACGCGTACGACATCGCGCTTGCCGGCCGCCCGGGCCCCGTCGTCGTCTCCCTGCCCGAGGACGTGACGGAGGGCGACGCGCCCGCCGCGCCCCTGCCGCCGCCGCGGGCGCGCGAGGCGCTGGAGCCGACCGACGGTGAGGTCGACGCGATCGCGAAACGCCTCGCCGCGGCGCGCCTTCCCCTGGTGGTCGCCGGCGAGCAGGTGAGTTTCGAGGGGGCGAACGACGCGCTCGCCGGGTTCGTCGAAGCCCATGGCTGCGGCGTGCTCAGCGCGTTCCGCCGGCAGGGCGTGCTGCCCTGCTCCCACCCCAACTATCTCGGGCCGCTGGGGCTTGCGCCCGTGCCCTACCAGACGGCGCTTCTGGAAGAATCGGACCTCGTGCTGGCCCTCGGCACCCGGCTGGACCTCGCCACCACCATGGATGACACGCTCCTGCAAGGGGGCCGGGTCGGGATCCATGTCTATCCGCAAGCCGAGGCGCTCGCAGCGGCCGGTGCGGCGCTGGCCGTGCGCGCCGACACGGTGCCGGTGCTCGACCGGCTCCCGCCGCCGGCGTCGGACGCCCGCCTGGAGGACCGCCGCCGCTGGCTCGCGGCACAGCGCGCGACCTTCGAGGCCTATCGGCGCGAGGCCGCCGCGCCGCCGCTCGGCGCCGTCGACCTCGCCGCGGTCATCGGCACGCTGGCCGAGCGGCTGCCGCGGGACGCCATACTGGTCAACGATGCGGGCAACTTCGCCACCTGGCTCCACCGCCACTACCCCTACGAACACTGGCAGACCCAGGCGGCGCCGGCGGCGGGCGCCATGGGCTATGGCGTTCCCGGCGCGGTCGGCGCACAGCTCGCCCACCCCGGGAAGCGTGTCGTGGCGGTGGTCGGCGACGGCGGCTTCAGCATGACCGGCCAGGAGCTGATCACCGCCGCCACCTGGCAACTGCCCATCCTGGTTCTCGTGTGCGACAACAGTGGCTACGGGACCATCGCCATGCATCAGTATCGCCGCGGCGGGGCGGACGCGGCCTATGGCGTGACGCTCGCGAGCCCCGACTTCGCCGCCGCCGCCCGCGCCTGGGGCGCCCGGGCCTGGACGGTGGAGACCACCGCCGCCTTCGTACCGGCGCTGGAGGAAGCGCTCGCGGCGGAGGGCGCCGGCCTGATCCATATCCGGACGGACATGCGCGACCTCGCGGCGTCGGGGCTCAAGATGCGCACGGCATGAGCGAAAGCGCCGCGGAGGGCCGCGGAGAGGAGGCGGGCATCGCCGTCGAGGCGCATGTGCTCTCCTCCATCGGCCAGGTGGACGCCGCCGCGTGGGACCGCTGCGCCGGCACGGAAAACCCCTTCCTGCGCCACGCCTTCTTCTCCGCACTCGAAGAGAGCGGCTCGAGCACGGCGGAGACCGGCTGGCAGCCGCAGCACATGGTGCTGAAGACCGCGGCGGGCGACGTGCTCGGCGCGATGCCCATCTTCCTCAAGAGCCACTCCTATGGCGAATATGTCTTCGACCATGGCTGGGCCGACGCGTTCGAGCGCGCGGGCGGGCGCTACTACCCGAAGCTCCAAGCCTCCGTCCCCTTCACGCCGGTGACGGGGCCGCGCCTGCTGGCGCGGTACGACCCGGGCCCGGAGGCGGACGCCATCAAGGCGGCGCTGCTCGCGACCTGCATCAAGCTCTGCGAGCGGATGGACGTCTCCTCCCTGCATGTGACCTTCCCCACGGAGGACGAGTTCGCGCTGATGGGCGAGAGCGGCTTCCTCCAGCGCACGGGCGTGCAGTTCCACTGGTTCAACGAGGGCTATGAGAGCTTCGAGGACTTTCTCGCGAGCCTCGCCTCGCGCAAGCGGAAGCAGATCCGCCGGGAGCGCCGCGCCGTGCGGGAGGCGGGCCTTAACGTGCGAACCCTGGTGGGCGCCGACATCGCGGAGCGGGATTGGGACGCGTTCTTCGCCTTCTACCGGGAGACGGGAAGCCGCAAGTGGGGGGTGCCCTACCTCACCCGCCCCTTCTTCAGCCTGCTGGGCGAGAGGCTGGGCGACGCGGTGGTGCTGATGATGGCGGAGCGGGACGGCAGACCCATCGCCGGGGCGCTCAACCTCGCGGGCCGAGACGCCCTCTATGGACGCAATTGGGGGTGCAGCGAGGAGCATCCCTTCCTGCATTTCGAGGTCTGCTACTACCGCGCCATCGACCACGCCATCGCGCGCGGCCTGCGGCGGGTGGAGGCGGGCGCCCAGGGGCCGCACAAGCTCGCCCGCGGCTACATGCCCGTGCCCACCTATTCCACCCACTGGGTCGCCAATGCGGTCCTCCGCGACGCGGTCTCACGCTATCTGGACGAGGAGACCCGCGAGGTGGACCGGCAGATACGCGCTCTGGAGCAGCACGGGCCGTTTCGCCAAGGGGAGGCGCAGGCGGACGAGGAGCCGGCGTCGCGGGGTGGGGAGGGGCCGGGGTCATAGGGGGGTGCGAAAGCGGCGCCTTCCTGCGGCTCTCTTTCCGATATGCGTGCGGGTCCGCCCCGCGCCTCTCCGCTTCGTCGCAGGGGCGCCGGACGGGGACGATTGCTGGAATATCCCGTCGCGCGGTGCTATGTATGCTTGCCAGGCTGCGCATGCGGGGCCTCCGAGCTTTGGCCCGAGTGGGTTCCGCGGTACCGATCCCCGGTAGCTCAGTTGGTAGAGCAAGCGGCTGTTAACCGCTGGGTCGCTGGTTCGAGTCCGGCCCGGGGAGCCAGTTCACAGAAAGGCCGTTGGAGAACCTCTCCGGCGGCCTTTTTCTGTGCGTCGATAAAGCGCACGTCTTCTTCCAGATAGAACCGGTCGGCGCCTCGTGGCGCTTGATGTCGCGCAAGCGGCGATCCTGCTCCACCTGCCGCTCGGCGACGATCTTCTCGTAGAAGGGCTACATCGCTGGTGCGCACTGTTCGTCGTGCTGTTTAGATGTGGTGAGACGGTAATCACCTGACAGTTTGGCCGCCGCGGGCGCGCGACCGTCACGAGTCGAGCGCGCCGGCGGTGGCCAAGCCGCTCCCGATAGGGTTAAGGATTGTTTTGCACAACATCCGACCGACCGGGAGAACGACATGACCACCAAAGACAAGATAGCACGGCGCAAGCTGAGCCTGCTGGAGCTGGCGGGCGAGATGAACAATGTATCGAAGGCGTGCCGGATCATGGGCTACTCGCGCCAGCAGTTCTACGAGATCCGCAGGAACTACCAGACCTACGGAGCGGAGGGTCTGATCGACCGGCTTCCCGGCGCCCGCGGGCCGCATCCCAACCGGGTGTCGCAGGAGGTCGAGAAGGCGATCCTGGCGCACGCGCTGGACCACCCCACCCACGGCGCATTGCGGGTTGCCCAGGAGCTGTCGCTCAAGGGCATCCACGTGTCTTCCGGCGGGGTGCGCGGGGTGTGGTCGCGCCATAAGCTGCTGACCAAGCAGGAACGTCTGCTCCGGCTGGAGAAGAGCACGGCCGAGCGCCGGATCGAGCTCTCCGGCGAACAGGTTCGTCTGTTGGAGCGCTTCTCACCGGAGTTCCGCGAGCGCCACATCAAGACCCGGTACACCGGCGACCTGGTGGCCGTGGACACCTTCTTCGTCGGCCATCTCAAGGGGGTCGGGAAGGTCTACCTGCAGACCGCCGTCGACTGCCACTCGCGCTACGCCTGGGGCAGGCTCTACCCCAACAAGATGCCGGTCACCGCAGTCCACCTGATGAACAACGACGTGCTGCCCACCTTCGAGGCCCACGGCGCCCGGATCGAGACCGTGCTGAGCGACAACGGTCGGGAGTTCTGCGGCCGGCCCGATCGCCACCCCTACGAGCTGTTCCTCCAGCTTGAGGAGATCGAGCACCGCACCACCAAGGTCCGCAGGCCCCAGTCCAACGGCTTCGTCGAGCGCCTGCACCGCGCCCTGCTCGACGAGCACTTCCGCGTCATGGGGCGCAAGAAGTTCTACGACAGCATCAAGACCATGCAGAAAGACCTGGACGCCTACCTTGTCCGCTACAATACCGAGCGCCCCCACCAGGGCCGCGGCATGAACGGAAGGACGCCCGCGGACGCTTTCGTCCGATGCTTGCCAAAACCCAAAACCCCAAAGGAGGAGAAGATGAAAAAGGCCGCCTGAACCAAACCCCCGGGAGCGGCGACTGTCAGGCGATTACCCTATCTGTACAGTTTAGACGAGCATATAAAAACTCTCTGATTCGAACCGAAGATCCTCAGCCGTGACCAAGCGAAAACCTATGTCGAATACAATCGTTCAATCACTCGAATGGTTCTCTGAATCACGTCGAATGCGACCTCCTCCGTGATCTCGGGTTGCGAATCCTTAGCGTGAAGAACAATTGTATTTGCCTGCTTCTTAACAAAGAACGCATCCTCCTTGGTGTCGTAGTCGATAACGCGCTTACTGTATGCATCCTTGATCATTCGAAAAAGGCGATCTTCCTTTGCGAGATCGATCTTGACCACCTTCGATCCACCAGCATTCAAGTAGTTCCGTCGCTTCAACGTATCGAAGAACACGGTTTCCAGCATCGCCCGGCATAGCGCGATTGCTGATCTGTAGAGACCGAAACTGAAGCTGTCGCGGATTTCCTGAAAATACGCCAATGCGGTGTCCGGTACGCTCCGTTGAGAAATCAACCCCCCGACCTTCATCGAACGCGTGAAATACTTCACGTAGTCCACCTCACCATGGAAATCCTGGAAAGCATCGGGGTGCTGAAAAATGAAATCATCGGAATCCATTTCCCAAACTCCAGAAGATTCATCAGCCTTCGTGTTGAATAACGACGCAATTACTTCATACTGAGTTATCGAATAGAATTCCTCGTCGTTTCTGATTTTTCGAATAAGATTTGAGAGGCTGGCGTCGTGTATTTTCAGATTACTTTCCTGGCGTAGAAGCATCTGTATATCGTTCTTGAGTTCAAACGCTCTGGCACAAACCCCCATCAGTTCCGAAATATAACTTCTAATCTCCTCTTTGCTGTGAGGCGTTTTCGATTCGTATGATAGCTCGATGCATTCCCGATCGGTTCGCTCGAGCTCCTTGCACTTCTCAATAATTATCTGAGTAATATCGCTCATCGGTCACCCCTTATTTTCGTAGCCACCTCGAACCACTCACTCCACCACCCCCCCCCTCACCCCTCGCCACTCCCCGCCCCGCCGGCATAGCGCTCGCGCAGGGCGGACTTCAGAAACTTCCCCGTCGAGGTGCGGGGGATTTCGTCGATGAAGACGTAAGCGTTGGGGAGCCACCATTTGGCGAAGCGGGTGGCCAAGTGGGCGGTGAGCTCCGCCGTGTCCGCCGCGGCGCCCTCCTTCCAGACCACCACGGCGAGCGGGCGCTCGTCCCACTTCTCGTCGGGGATGGCGATGACCGCGGCCTCCTTTACGGCGGCGTGGCCCATCAGCGCGTTCTCGAGGTCCACCGAGCTGATCCACTCGCCGCCGGACTTGATCAGGTCCTTCGAGCGGTCGGTGACCTTCATGAAGCCTTCCGCGTCGATGGTGGCGATATCGCCGGTGACGAGCCAGCCGTCCGCGGTCCAGCGGTCGCCGGCGTCCGCCGGCGGGCGGTAGCGGGCGGCCACCCAAGGCCCGCGCACCTGGAGCTCGCCCATTGTCTCACCGTCCCAGGGCGCGGGGCCGGCATCGTTCACCAGGCGCAGCTCGACGAAGGGCACGGCCGGGCCCTGGCGGGCGCGGCGGCGGTAGCGGGCGTCCGGGTCGGCATCGACGCGGGCCGCCGCATCCGCCGTGGATGCCGTGCCGATGGGGGTCATCTCCGTCATGCCCCAGGCGTGGATGGTCTCGATACCGTGCCGGTCGAAGCCCCGGATCATGGCTTCTCCCGCGGCCGAGCCGCCCACCACGGTGCGGAAGGCCGGGTCCAGCGCCCAGCGCCCGGGCTCCGCATCCAGCGCCTGGAGGATGCCGTTCCAGATGGTCGGCACGCCGGCGGCGAGCGTCACCCGCTCCGCCGCACAGAGATCGAGCAGGCTCACCGGGTCCAGATGGGGGCCGGGGAGGACGCAGCGCGCGCCCGCGAGCGCCACCGCATAGGGCAGGCCCCAGCCATTGGCGTGGAACATCGGCACCACCGGCATGACGCTGTCACGGCGGGCGATGCCGAACGGCTCCGTCATGCACTCCACCAGGGTGTGCAGCACCATGGCGCGGTGGGAATAGACCACGCCCTTGGGCCGCCCGGTGGTGCCGGAGGTGTAGCAGATGCCGCAAGGCTCGGTCTCTTCCAGCGCCGGCAGGTCGTCGTCGGGATCGCCCGTCTCCAGCAGCGCCTCGTAGCTCTCATAGCCCTCCGCTATGGGCGCGCCGGAGAGCGCCGATACGAAGACCCGCTCCGCGCCGATCCGGGGCCGGACCTTCTCGAAAAGCGGCAGCAGCACATCGTCCACCAGCACGAAACGGTCTTCGGCGTGGTTCGCGATATGGACGAGGTCGTCCGGATGGAGGCGGAAGTTGAGCGTATGCAGCACCCCGCCCGCGCAGGGCACTCCGAGATAGGCTTCGTAATGCGGGTAGTTGTTCCACATCATGGTGGCGACCGCCTCGCCGCGCTTCAGCCCGGCACGGGCAAGAGCGGAGGCGAGCCTGCGAGCGCGCAGATGCAAATCGCCGAAGCGGTAGCGATGGATCGACTTGTCCGGCAGGCGGGTGGCGATCTCGCTGTCGCGCAGCGGGCCGCCCATCCTCTCCAGCACGTGGGTGAGGGTGAGCGGGTAGTCCATCATCGTGGCATCCATGGGCGCCTCCACCGGTAATCCCGGTTCCACCGATGTTCCGGATTGCGAATGATGGCCAACGCCGCCCCGTCCTTCAATCGCCGATCGGCTGTGCACGATCAGACAGGCATGAGACGTGGCTCTTGAAACGGGGTTGGGGATCTCCGAAGCGGTCGGTGGACACATCAACAACTTCGGAGACCCCATGACAGGTTCGGTTCGCGGGTCTCCAGGCCCGCATGTTTTTGTTTTTCGAGAAGAAGAAAAATGCGGGCCTGGAGACCCGCGCACCAAAAAAGGTCGACGCCTTGGCCGACGCGTTCGCTACCATCAGACCCGACCAGGCCCTTGGCGGACAAACCCCGGCCGAATGGCTTGCCAACCTGACGGCCGAAGAAGCCCCAGCGTCTCAAAGGTCCTGAAGGCGGACAAACGGTTCTATCGGAAGGGGAACCGCATTAGAGTCCGGCGGCGGCGCAGGGAGAACGGCATCCGATGAGCCTCCGCGGGAAGCGCGCGCTGCTCGTGATCACGGGCGGTATCGCGGCCTATAAATGCCTGGACCTGATCCGCAGGCTCCGGGAGGCGGGCGTCCATGTGCGCTGCATCCTGACCCGCGCCGGCGCGGAGTTCGTGACGCCGCTCTCCGTCTCGACGCTCGCGGGCGAAGAGGTCTTTACCGACCTCTTCGCGCCGACGGATGCGTGCGAGATCGGCCATATCCAGCTCGGGCGGGATACGGATCTGGTGATCGTCGCGCCGGCCACTGCCGATATTCTGGCCAAGATGTCCCACGGTATTGCGGACGATCTCGCGACCGCCGCGCTGCTTGCGACCGATAAGCCCGTGCTCGCCGCGCCGGCCATGAACACGCGGATGTGGCGGCACCCGGCCACGGTGCGCAACCGCGAACGCCTTGCAGCCGACGGCGTGCGCTTCGTGGGGCCGGGCGACGGCCCGCTGGCGGAGGGCGAAAGCGGGCCGGGCCGGATGGCGGAGCCATGGGAGATTCTGGCGGCGGCCGCCAGCTGCCTCGGGGTCGAAAGGCCGCTCGCGGGCGTGCGGGCGCTCATCACCAGCGGCCCCACCTATGAGCCCATCGATCCGGTGCGCTTTCTCGGCAACCGCTCCTCGGGCAAGCAGGGGCACGCCATCGCCGCGGCCTTCGCCGATGCCGGTGCGCAGGTCCTCCTGGTCTCCGGCCCCACCGCCCTGCCACCGCCGGCGGGAGTGGAGACCGTCCGCGTGGAGACCGCGCGAGAGATGCTGGCCGCCTGCGAGCGCGGCCTGCCGGTGGATGTCGCGGTCTGCGCAGCCGCCGTCGCCGACTGGCGCGCGGCCGAAACCGCTGCGCAAAAGCTCAAGACGGACGCCATGGCCGCCCGCGAAGACGGCGCACCCTCCGTCGCCCTCGCCCGGAACCCGGATATCCTCGCCCGGCTCAGCGCGCCCGGCGAACACCGCCCGCGCCTCGTGATCGGCTTCGCCGCCGAGACCGAGAACCTCGCAGAGAACGCCGCTCGCAAACTCGCAGCCAAGGGGTGCGACTGGATCCTCGCCAACCGGGTGCGCCCGGACGACGGCACCTTCGGCGGCGACGAGAACCGGATCCACCTGTTCGCACGAACCGGCGAGGCGGGGGCTCCCATCGACGAGCCCTGGCCCGCCATGAGCAAGGCCCGGGTGGCCGAACGCCTGGCGGCACGCGTCGCCCGAACCTTGGGAACCGGGGCCGAGGGCGAATGAACCCGCCGGCGCCGGTTTCCGTCCCGCTGCTGCGCCTCCCCCACGGGCGGGATCTACGGCTTCCGGCCTATGCGACCGCCGGGAGCGCGGGCCTCGACCTCCCCGCCGCCGCGGGGCCGCTCAGCCTCGCGCCGCTGGCGCGGGCGAAAATCCCGACCGGCTTGGCGCTTGCGCTGCCGGCGGGCTACGAGGCCCAGATCAGGCCGCGCTCCGGCCTCGCGCTCGCCCACGGGGTCACCGTGCTCAACAGCCCGGGCACGATCGATTCCGATTATCGGGGCGAACTCTTCGTCCTTCTGATCAATCTGGGCGAGCAGCCCTTCACCGTGGAGCGGGGCGCGCGGATCGCACAGCTCGTGGTGGCCCCGACGGCACGCGCCCGCCTCGCGGAATGCCCGGCGCTGCCCGAGAGCGAACGCGGCGCGCGCGGCCTGGGCTCCACCGGAACCGGTCAGACGTGACCGAAGGCCAGCATGGCGTCCGCAACCTTGACGAAGCCCGCGACATTGGCGCCCTTCAGATAGTTCACATAGCCCGTATCGTCCGTTCCGTAAGAGACGCAGGATTCGTGGATATTCCGCATCATGGCGGTGAGATGGTTGTGAACCGTCTCGTCGGTCCAGGCGTAACGGGCGCTGTTCTGGCTCATCTCGAGACCTGAGACGCCGACGCCGCCGGCATTCGCGGCCTTCGCCGGCCCGAAGGGGATGCGGTGCCGAATGAAGGCCTCGACCGCGCCTTCCTCGCAGGGCATGTTCGCGCCCTCGCAGACGGCCTTCACGCCGTTCGCGATCAAGGTCTTTCCCTCCTCGGCGCTCAGTTCGTTCTGGGTGGCACAGGGAAATGCGAGATCGCAGGGCACGCCCCAGGGCCGCCCTTCATGGAAGGACGCGGTCTTGGAGCGCTCCGCATAGTCCGCGATGCGGCCCCGGCGCACGGTCTTGAGCTCCTTGATCCAGTCGAGGTCCTTGTCGTCGAAGCCGCGGGGCTCATGGATGAAGCCGCCGGAATCCGAGAGCGTGACCGGCGTGCCCCCGAGCTGGAAAATTTTTTCGGCGCAATGGATCGCGACATTGCCGGAGCCGGATATGGCGCAGCGCTTGCCCCGCATCCCCTCGCCCGCGTGATTCAGCATGTTCTCCATGAAGTAGGCGCAGCCATAGCCCGTCGCCTCCGTGCGCATCCGGCTCCCGCCGAAGGCAAGCCCCTTGCCCGTGAGAACGCCCACGAAGCGGTTGGTGATCCGCCTGTACTGGCCGAACATGAAGCCGATCTCGCGCTCGCCGACCCCCACATCGCCCGCCGGGACGTCCGTGTTTTCGCCGATATGCCGGTGGAGTTCGGTGATGAAGGACTGGCAGAAGCGCATGACCTCGTTCGCGGACTTGCCCTTGGGGTTGAAGTTGGCGCCGCCCTTGCCGCCGCCCATGGGTAGGCCGGTGAGGCTGTTCTTGAAGGTCTGCTCGAAGCCCAGAAACTTCATGATGCTGAGATTGACCGAGGGGTGGAAGCGGATACCGCCCTTGTAGGGGCCGATCGCGCCGTTGAACTGCACGCGGTAGCCCCGGTTGTTGCGGATGTTCCCCTCGTCGTCCGTCCAGGGCACGCGGAAGAAGATCGCCCGGTCCGGCTCCGCCATGCGCTCGAGAATCTGCATCTCGTGATAGCGCGGCTTGTCCGCGATATAGGGAAAGACGGAGGAAGCGACCTCGCGAACCGCCTGGATGAATTCGGGCTCGCCGGGATTGCGCTTCTCGACGCCCGCCATGAAGCGGTTGAGATATTTCTCCGTCTCGCCGGAGGCGCCGAGTACCCTGGACATGCCGCCCTCCCCTTTGCGGTCCACGAACGCGGGAGTCCCCGGGGCGGCGTCAGGCCTGCTTCGCCTCGATGACGCCGCGTCGGATCGCGCGGGTCCGCGTAAAGAGGGCTTCCAGATAGGCGCCGTCGCCCCGCCGGATCGCCCGCTTGAGCGCCGTCAGATCCTCGTCGAAGCGACCGAGCATCTCCAGCACGGCCGCCCGGTTGTTGAGAAAGACGTCCCGCCACATGACCGGGTCCGACGCGGCGATACGGGTGAAATCCCGGAACCCGCCGGCCGCATATTTCACCACCTCCCGCTTGGTCTCCTCCTCGAGATCGGCGACCGTACCGACGATATTGTAGGCGATCAGATGCGGCAGGTGGGAGGTGATGGCGAGCACCGCATCATGGTGGCGGGCGTCCATCGATTCCACCGTCATGCCCGCACCGCGCCAGAGCGCGGCGATCCGTTCAACCGCTTGAGGGTCCGTGTCCGGCTCGGGCGTGAGAATGCACCAGCGCCCGTCGAAAATCTCGGCGAAGCCCGCCTCCGGCCCGGAATGCTCGGTGCCCGCCACCGGATGGCCGGGGACGAAATGCACGCCCTCCGGCAGATGGGGCGTCACCGCCTCGATCGCCGCGCTCTTCACCGACCCGACATCGGTAACGACGGCACCCGGGGCGAGAGAGGGCCCGAAATGGGCCGCGAGTGCTCCGAAGGTCCCGACGGGAGTCCCCAGCACGACCAGATCGGCGCCCGTCACCGCCTCGGCCGCATCGTCCGTCACGCGGTCCACCAGGCCGAGCTCGGACGCCTTTTGCCGTGTCGCCGGGGTGCGGGCGCAGCCTATGATCTCCGGCTCGTGTTCCGCCTTCCTCAGGACCCGTGCGAGAGAGGAGTTGATCAGCCCGAGCCCTATCAGGGCGACCCGGGAGAAGGGTCGTTCGCCGCTCATGGTCCACCGCCCGGTGCTGCCGCCGCGAAATCCTCGAGCGCACTTCCCGCGGCCGCCATCTCCGTCTCGAGGCCCACGGTGACGCGAAGGTGGCCCGGCAGGCCGTAGGCTTTCATGTCGCGGACCAGGATGCCGCGTTCCGCGAGAAAGCGCTCGGCCGCCGCCGCATCCCTCCCGGGCTCGGCCGGAAAGCCCAGCAGAACGAAATTGCAGACGCTCGGCACGACCGCGAGGCCGAGAGCCCGCATCTGCGCCGCGAACGCCGCCCGGCCCGCATCGGCGTGCTCGCGCGCGCGCAGCACATGTTCCGTATCGTCCAGCGCGGCGAGTGCCGCGGCGAGCGCCGCACCGTTGGCGTTGAAGGGGCCGCGGACGCGGTTCAGGACGTCGATCACGGCGGGTGCGCCATAGGCCCAGCCGAGGCGCAGCGCCGCCAGCCCGTAAATCTTGGAGAAGGTACGGGTCGTCACCACATTGCGCCCCATCTCCGCAAGCTCGAAGCCGGAATCGTAATCGGGCGCGGAGACGAACTCCGCATAGGCCGCGTCCAGCACCAGCAGAACGTTCTCGGGCAACCGGCTCCAGAGCCGGCGCAACGCGGCCCGCGAGACATAGGTGCCGGTCGGGTTGTTGGGGTTGGCGAGGAAGAGGATGCGAGTCCGCTCCGTGACGCAGGCGAGCAGAGCATCGGGATCGGCCGTGAAGTCGGTCTCCGGCGCGGCCACCGGCCGGGCGCCGGCGGCGAGCGCCGCCAGGGGATAGACGAGAAACCCGTGACGCGAATAGACGATCTCGTCGCCCGGCCCCGCATAGGCCCGGGCAAGGAGCTGGAGCAATTCGTCCGAGCCGTTGCCGCAGACGATCCGCGCCGGGTCGATCCCATGCCGTTCGCCGAGTGCCGCGCGCAGGGCGGAGGCGCCGCCATCCGGGTAGCGATGGAGGAGCGCCGCGTGGTCGCGATAGGCGGCCTGCGCCGCCGGGCTCGGCCCCAGCGCGCCTTCGTTGGACGAAAGCTTGATAACGTTGGCATGCCCCTCCGCCGAGGACCGTCCCCCCACATAGGGGGTGATCTCCATGATGCCTGCGCGGGGCTCCGGCTGCGCCGTCATCGTCTCACCGGCCGTCGTCAGTCCGTCCGCGTCGCGCGGGGTACGGGATGGCAGCCCAGCGGCACGATACGCAGGATGACGTCGCCCATATGCTCCTCGAACGCCTGGAGCCGCGAATCGCCCTCCGCGACGAAGCCCGCGGTCTCGATCAGTTGCCAGCGGCCGTCGGAACCGCTCTGGCCCTGCCAGGCGATGCCGCGGGCCATTTCCAGCCCCACCGCAGCGAATGCCGCACGAATGCTGTCACGGCTGATCGAATCGGTCGATTCAAGCGCCAGGAACGACATGTCGTCGCCGGAGGGCTCCGGCGGAATATTGGCGACCACCAGCGCCACCGGCGCGCCCTCGCCCACCCAGGGCAGGTGCGAGATGATCGCCGGCCGCGCATCGCCGCCCACCGCCAGCGTCAACCACCAGGGATCCGCGCTCACGCCGGCGTCGCCGCCGAGCGAATCCACCGGCAGAGGCAGCACGCCGACAGAGACCTTGCCGTCCCGGACCGCCCGGAGCACCCCGCTCTCGGTACGGGTCTGGGCCATGGGGGTTCGCGCACCGAAATGGGCCCGCGCGAGCTCCGCGAAGCGGCGGCCCTCCATTGTGTCCTCGGGCGTAAACGCCGAGACCGAGAAGCTCCCCTCCGCCGTGAGGGTGGCCGACATGATCTCGCACCAGATTCGCGCCACCACCGAAAACGGGAACGGACCTTCGTGGCGCGCTTCGAGGCGCCGCAACACGGCCGCTTCGCGCGCCGGGCGAAACAGCGTGCCGGAAACGCCGGCGGCGCGCTTCGCCTCGCTGACCCGGACGGCGGCATCCATCCGGCGCATCAGAAGATCATGAATCGCCCGGTCGAGCGCGTCGATCTCTTCGCGCAAGGCGCCGAGCGGCGGATCCGTAGACGAGCGTTCGTTCATCGTGCGTTCGAACCGTGAAAGAGATGGCGGTGCGGGAGCAGACCCCTCTCCGAAGGCGGCGCTCCCGGTATGGGCCGGCGGAGAGCCGAAGCCCGTGCGCAGGCGTTCGGACGGGCACCGCTCTAGTCCATGAGGTGCGAAAAATCAAAGGGAACGTCGCCTTTTGTCCGTAACAGGCGATCTATCCGGATTTGGAAGGCGTCCAAGCCAAGAAGGGCTCCGGGGCCCTTCTCCGGCGGTGGCAACGAAACATGCGGGCCGGGAGAGCCGCGCACCTAAAAAAGACACCACGGCGGTGCTACCATTGCTTCCATGCAGGTAAGCGCAACGGCGGCGGCCGGCGAGGGGTCCGACCACCGGGTGGAACTGGGCGGAACGGTTCCGCTCGAACTCGACTGCGGCGTGACGCTCGGGCCGTTCACGGTCGCCTATCGGACCTACGGCACGCTCAACGCGGCGCGCTCCAACGCCGTGCTGCTGTGCCACGCACTGACCGGCGACCAGTTCGTCCTCGGCCCCCATCCGGTCAGCGGCAGGCCCGGCTGGTGGGAGCTGATGGTTGGCCCCGGCAGGCCCTTCGACACCGACCGTTATTTCGTGATCTGCGCCAATGTGCTGGGCGGCTGCATGGGAACGGTGGGTCCCAAGGAGACCAACCCCGAAACCGGGCGGGCTTACGGCCTCGACTTCCCGGTCATCACCATCCGCGACATGGTCAAGGCCCAGGCCATGCTGATCGACAGTCTCGGCATCGAACAGCTCTTTTGCGTCGCCGGCGGCTCCATGGGGGGCATGCAGGTGCTGCAGTGGGCCGCGAGCTTTCCCGACCGCTGCTTTTCGGCGGTACCCATCGCCTGTGCGGCCAGGCAGTCCGCGCAGAACATCGCCTTCCACGAGGTGGGCCGCCAGGCGATCATGGCGGATCCGGAATGGCGCGAGGGGCGCTATCTCGAACATGGAGCCAACCCCGTTCGCGGCCTTGCGGTGGCGCGCATGGCGGCCCACATCACCTATCTCTCGGAGCCCGCGCTGCACACCAAGTTCGGCCGCTCCCTGCAGGACCGCTCCAGCATCACCTACGGCTTCGACGCCGACTTCCAGGTGGAAAGCTACCTGCGCCACCAGGGGCGGAGCTTCGTGGAACGCTTCGACGCCAACTCCTATCTCTACATCACCCGGGCGATGGACTATTTCGACCTGGCGGCGGAGCATGGCGGGGTGCTGGCCAATGCCTTCCGGGGCTGCGGCTCGCGCTTCTGCGTGATCTCGTTCACCAGCGACTGGCTCTATCCCACGGCGGAGAACCGGGCGGTCGTGCGGGCGCTGGCGGCCGTCGCCGCCAATGTGAGCTTCGTCGAGGTCGTGAGTGACAAGGGCCACGACGCCTTCCTGCTGGACGAGCCCGACATGTTCGAGACGCTGCGCGGCTTCCTCACCGGCGCGGCCGAAAAGCGCGGGCTCCCCTGCTGATGGCGGCCCGCCGCAGGGCGCCAGGCGACGGCGCCCGCCCCGACCATCGCCTTATCGCCGAGATGGTGGAGCCCCGCTCCAGGCTTCTCGACGTCGGCTGCGGCGACGGCGCGCTGCTGGAGCTGCTGGCCCGCGAGAAGGCGGTGGAGGGGCGCGGCATCGAGATCGGCCAGGAGGGGGTGAACGCCTCCGTACGGCGCGGCCTTTCGGTCATCCAGGGCGATGCGGACACGGACCTCGCCGACTACCCGGACGCGGCCTTCGACTATGTGGTGCTGAGCCAGACCCTGCCGGCCATCCACGACCCGCGCGGCGTGCTGCTGGAGCTCCTGCGCATCGGGCGCCATGCCATCGTCTCCATCCCCAATTTCGGCTATTGGCGCCACCGCATGCACCTGACGCTGCGCGGGCGCATGCCGGAGCCGCTCGGCGCCGGGGGCCCATGGTACGACACGCCCCAGATCCGCCCCTGTACCATCAAGGACTTCGTCATGCTGTGCCGCAGCCTGGAGATCCACATCGACCGGCGCGTCCAGGTGGATTCCCACGGCAAGGCAAGCCGCTTCCGCGGCACCGGCCGCTTCGCCAACCTGTTCGGCGAACAGGCCGTGTTTCTCCTTTCCACCGGCAGATCCCGCGGGTGAGCGCGCCGGTTCGCGGAGGCGCAACTTCCGCTCACCCTCTCCACGCCGATAATGAGCTTCCCACCGCTCGCGGGCGGGTGCCCGGGCTGATACCCTTTCAAGCGTAATGGTTGACCGGGGAGAAACCGGCGCGGTGAAGGCGGTCGGACAAACGACCGGTGGCAATCGTCGGATCGTGGGCTGGCGTGAATGGGTCTCCTTGCCCGCGCTCGGGATCGACAGGATCAAGGCGAAGCTCGACACCGGCGCCAAGACCTCGGCCCTGCATGCCTGGAACCAGGAGCTTTACGAGATAGACGGGATGCCCTGGGTGCGCTTCCACGCGTACCCGTTTCAGCACGATGACGGGACCGCCGTGCGCTGCGCGGCGCCGCTCGCGGACTTTCGCCTGGTCACCAACCCGGGAGGCACGCGGGAGCGCCGCCACGTCATCACGACCGTTCTCGGTATCGGCGGCAAGGCGTGGACGATCGAACTCACACTTACCGACCGCGATGAAATGGGTTTCAGGATGCTTATCGGGCGCGAGGCGATGCGCGGCCGCCTGATCGTCGATCCGAAGCGATCCTACTGCACGGGCAGACGCGCGCGATCCGCCGCGCCACCCGGCCGCCTCACCCGAAAGGACGCCAAATGAAAATCGCGATGCTCGCACGAAACCCCGACCTCTATTCCCACAAGCGTCTCGTGGCGGTGGCGGAGGAACGGGGTCATCACATCGATGTCATCAACACCACTCAGTGTTACGTGAATATCACCGCCCATCGCCCTCAAGTGAAATACAATGGCGAGCTTCTTTCGGGCTACGACGCGATCATACCCCGCATCGGAGCCTCGATTACGTTCTACGGCCTCGCCGTACTGCGGCAATTCGAAATGATGGGCGTTTGGCCGCTCAACGAGTCGGTGGCCATCGGCCGGTCGCGCGACAAGCTGCGGTCGCTACAGCTTCTGTCCCGTGAAGGGCTGGGCCTGCCGGTAACGGGCTTCGCGAATTCTGCAAAACAGGCGGAAGAAGTCATTCGCATGGTGAACGGCCCTCCGGTCGTCATAAAGCTGCTGGAAGGCACACAGGGGATCGGTGTCGTACTCGGCGAAACCATGTCGTCGGCCAAAAGCGTTTTCGAAGCGTTTCGCGGCGCCAAGGTGAACATCCTGGTGCAGGAATTCATCAAGGAGGCGGGAGGCGCCGACATCCGGGCGTTCGTCATAGGCAAGCGTGTGGTCGGCGCCATGATGCGGAAGGGGGCGCCGGACGATTTTCGCTCCAACCTGCACCGGGGCGGAACGGCCGACCGCATCCGGATCACGCCCGAGGAGCGCTCTACCGCGGTTCGCGCGGCCGCGGTCATGGGACTCAACGTCGCGGGTGTCGACTTCCTGCGTGCGAACCACGGCCCGGTCATCATGGAGGTGAACTCGAGCCCGGGGCTGGAAGGCATCGAAAAAGCCACCGGCGAAGACATCGCGGGGCAGATCATCACCTTCATCGAAAGCCACGCCAAGCCCGCCAGGACGCGGACGCGGGGCCGGGGCTAGGCGGTGTCCCGGGGGGTGCGTAAACCGGCCAGCCCGGTGCGCGTGGGAGGCGCCTCGTTTCGCCCCGGGCGAGCCGGCCAGGTCGACCTCCCGATCGCCGACCTGTCGACGCGGGTTCCCATTACCATGCCGGTCCACGTCATCAACGGTCGACGGGACGGCCCCCGGCTTTTCGTTTCAGCGGCACTGCACGGCGACGAGATCAATGGCGTGGAGATCATCCGCCGCGTCATGAAGCTGGGCGCCCTCGGGGAACTACGCGGCACTCTCCTCGCCGTCCCGATCGTGAACGTCCCGGGCTTTCTGAACCTGAGCCGGTATCTGCCGGACCGGCGCGACCTCAACCGCTCCTTCCCCGGGTCGGCCCAGGGCTCGCTTGCGGCGCGGATCGCCAAGCTCCTGCTCGATGAAATCGTCGCCCAGTCGACTCACGGCATCGATCTGCACACGGCCAGCCTGCATCGCGAGAATTACCCGCAGATCCGCGCCAACCTCGACGATTCCGAGGCCGAGCAAATGGCGGATGCGTTCGGCGTTCCCGTGGTGCTCAACGCCGGCTTTCGGGAGGGCAGCCTGCGGGCGGCGAGCAGCACGCTTGGCGTCCCGGTGATCGTCTACGAAGCGGGTGAGGCGCTGCGCTTCAACGAGGCGGCAATCCGCGCGGGCGTCAACGGCGTCACCCGCGTGATGCGCCGGCTCGGCATGCTGCCGCACAGACGGAAGACCCGGTCCGCGCGCCGCCCGGTCGTTCTGCGCTCGAGCCGCTGGGTTCGGGCGCCATGCAGCGGCGTGCTCCGCGCCGAGACGTCGGTCGGTGCCTGGGTCGCGGCGGAACAGGTTCTGGCGATTGTCTCCGACCCGCTTGGCGAAACCGAAACGGAAATCGCCGCGCCCGCGGACGGCATCGTCATCGGACGGACAAACCTGCCGCTGGTGCATGAAGGTGACGCTCTCTTCAACATTGCGCTCACCAGCGGCACCCAGATAGTCGCCCGCGCCCTCGACGACTTCGACCCCCTCGAAGAATATGAGTCCGGGATGACGGCCGCGCTCGCGAAATCGGAGCCGCAAATCGTCTGAGGCGGCAGCCTGCTCATCCTTCTCGACGCACCGGCAGCGGGCAAGGCGTCAGGGCCCCATGCTGTCTCACCGAGACGCACAGGCTCCGGTGCCGTATCGCGGCGAAACACATGTTGCGCGCGATTCGCCAATGCTATCTTGGGATGCTCGGCGAAAGCGCGCGGCAGGCAGAGGCACGGCGAGTGACGGGCGGCGGGACAACGAGCCAGGGCGGCGGCGGTGCGGCAGCCGATTTCGATCCCATGCTGCTCGCGGTGGTCTCCAGCCGCTTCGGTGCCATCCTGCGGGAGATGAGCAACGGCGTGCTGCGTGCCAGCAAGTCCGGCGTCATCAAGATCGCCCGCGACATGTCCTGCGCCATCCTCACCCGCGACCACCGCCTGCTCTGTATCGAGGAATGCATCCCCATCCACGCCGCCGCCATCGACCTCACCACGCGGCCGCTGGACGAATTCTTCGACGACATCGCCGAGGGCGACGCCTTCCTCAACAACTGCCCCTATACGGGCGTCACCCACCATGCGGACCTCACCTTGTGCGTGCCCGTATTCTGCGAAGGCGAGGCGCTCTTCTGGACGGTCTCCCGCGCCCACCACGCCGATGTGGGCGCGCCCATCCCCTCCACCTATCTGCCCTATGCCAAGACCATCTATGAGGAGGGGCTGCACTTCCCCTGCGTGCGGGTGGAGCGGGGCTACAAGGAAGCCTCCGACATCATCCGCATGGCGAAGATGAAGGTCCGGGTTCCGGAGCTCTGGTATGGGGACTATCTGGCCCAGCTGGGGGCCTGCCGCACCGCCGAACGGCGCATCCAGGAATTGGTCGCGAAATATGGCGTGGAGACGATCAAGGCCTTCATCGAGGCCTGGATGGACTATGGCGACCGCCGGGCGGCCGCCGCCATCGGGGCACTTCCCGGCGGTACCTGGCACTATGAGAATCGCCACGACCCGGTCCCGGGCGTTGCCGACGACGGCATCCCCGTGCGGGCCACCGTCACCGTGGACCCGGAGGCGGGCCATGTGACGGTGGATGTGCGGGACAATATCGACTGCATCCCGGGCGGGCTCAATCTGAGCGAGACCTGCGCCATCGCGGCCTGCCGGGCGGGTGTCTTCTACAATATCGACCACACGATCCCGCACAATGAGGGGAGCGCACGGCGCATCCGCGTGTTGCTGCGGGACAACTGCATCGTGGGGCGCCCGCGCTACCCGGTGGGCACCTCGGTCGCCACCACCAATGTGACGGACCGCCTGGTGAACGCGGTCTCCTGCTGCTTCGCCCAGATCGGCAGCGTCCACGGCATGGCCGAAGGCAGCTACCAGCAGTCGCTGGGCCTCGCGGTGATCTCGGGCAAGGACCCGCGGCGGAACGGCGAGCCCTACGTGAACCAGATGTTCATCGGCTTCGGCGGCGGGCCGGGGCTTTCCGGCCATGACGGCTGGGTCACCTATGGCGGGCCGGCGAATGGCGGCATGCAGATCCTTTCGCCCACGGAGGTGGACGAGGGCATGTTCCCCATCCTCTTCGAATGCCGCGAGCTCGCGGCGGACACGCTAGGGCATGGCGAGTGGGACGGAGCGCCCGGCACGGTGGCGATCTACGGCCCGACGGAGGACGCGATGACCGCCGTCTATTGCAGCGACGGCGACGTCGCCCCGCCGCGCGGCGTGCGGGGCGGCGGCGACGGCGCGCCCTCCCTCAACCAGAAGCGCACGGCGGACGGGGCGCTGCACACCCTGCCCTCCTTCCACGAAGAGACCTGCGAGCCTGGAGAGGCCTTCCGCTTCGTCACCACCGCGGGCGGCGGCTATGGGCGGCCCGAGATGCGGGACCCGCAGGCGGTCGCGCGCACGGTGAACCGGGGCTGGCTCGGCCGGGAGAGGGCGGAGGCGGCCTATTCCGTGGCCCTTGCCCTTGCCGACGACGGCCTCACCTGGAGAGTGGACGAAGCGGAGACGGCCCGACGGCGCACGGCGGCGGCAGCCCCATGACGACGCCGTTTAACGGATATGGCATCGGGCAAAATTCGGACGCCACCCTGTCAACGCTATCGCAACCCGCGGACTAGCTTATTGACGAAAATCTGCGGGCGAACGCGCCGGCTTGCCGAGGCGTCGAGCCGGGCGCTACCCTTTTTTCATGAAACGCTGGTTCGCCGCCCTTGCCACGGCCGCGTCGTTCACGCTCGCCACGCCGGTCTGGGCCGACGAGATCTCCGCATATGACCGTTTCCAGCTCTGGAACGATTGCGGGACCATGGACTTGGTCGTGGAATGGTTAAATGAAGACGCCGCCGCCATCGGACTCACGAGAGAAGCAATAGAGATTGCCACGCGTAGCCGCCTTCGAGGGGCACGGCTGTATGATGCTGAACAGTTCACGAACGTGTATGTGCAGATAACCGTAGTTAGCGCGGCTTTCAACATCAAGGTTGAATACCAAAAGCCAGCACTGGATGTCGCATCGGGTGAAATATATGTTGCCGCCACTTGGGAACACGGCGTCGTCGGAACACATGGCCAAGATTCGAACTACATCCTTTCAACGCTGTCGCAATCCGTTGACAGGTTCATCGACGAGTACCTGCGGGTGAACGCGGACGCCTGCTGACCGGCCGCGCCGGCCGCTCGCGCGAGCCCCCAGACTCGCGTGTTTTCCTCTCGTCCTTGCGCGTCCGTAACGGAGCGCGCGGCTGCGGGATGTTCCGACTGCAGCGTGCTATCGTCGGGCGTCGACAAATGGGCGGAGACACGGCGGATGAAGGACGACGGCGCGGCGAGCCAGGGTGATAGCGGCGCGGCAGCCGATTTCGATCCCATGCTGCTCGCGGTGGTCTCCAGCCGCTTCGGCGCCATCCTGCGGGAGATGAGCAACGGCGTGCTGCGTGCCAGCAAGTCCGGCGTCATCAAGATCGCCCGCGACATGTCCTGCGCCATCCTCACCCGCGACCACCGCCTGCTCTGTATCGAGGAATGCATCCCCATTCACGCCGCCGCCATCGACCTCACCACGCGGCCGCTGGACGAATTCTTCGACGACATCGCCGAGGGCGACGCCTTCCTCAACAACTGCCCCTATACCGGCGTCACCCACCATGCGGACCTCACGCTCTGCGTGCCCGTGTTCTGCGAGGGCGAGGCGCTCTTCTGGACGGTCTCCCGCGCCCACCACGCCGATGTGGGCGCGCCCATCCCCTCCACCTATCTGCCCTATGCCAAGACCATCTATGAGGAGGGGCTGCACTTCCCCTGCGTGCGGGTGGAGCGGGGCTACAAGGAAGCCTCCGACATCATCCGCATGGCGAAGATGAAGGTCCGGGTTCCGGAGCTCTGGTACGGGGACTATCTGGCCCAGCTGGGGGCCTGCCGCACCGCCGAGCGGCGTATCCAGGAACTGGTGGCAAAATATGGCGTGGAGACGATCAAGGCCTTCATCGAGGCCTGGATGGACTATGGCGACCGCCGGGCGGCCGCCGCCATCGGGGCACTTCCCGGCGGCACCTGGCGCTACGAGAACCGCCACGACCCGGTCCCGGGCGTCGCCGACGACGGCATTCCTGTGCGGGCCACCGTCACCGTGGACCCGGAGGCGGGCCATGTGACGGTGGACGTGCGGGACAATATCGACTGCATCCCGGGCGGGCTCAATCTGAGCGAGACCTGCGCCATCGCGGCCTGCCGGGCGGGGGTCTTCTACAATATCGACCACACGATCCCGCACAATGAGGGGAGCGCGCGGCGCATCCGCGTGCTGCTGCGGGACAACTGCATCGTCGGGCGCCCGCGCTACCCGGTGGGCACCTCGGTCGCCACCACCAATGTGACGGACCGCCTGGTGAACGCGGTTTCCTGCTGCTTCGCCCAGATCGGCGGTACGCACGGCATGGCGGAAGGCGGCTACCAGCAGGCGCTGGGCCTCGCGGTGATCTCGGGCAAGGACCCGCGGCGGAACGGCGAGACCTATGTAAACCAGATGTTCATCGGCTTCGGCGGCGGGCCGGGGCTTCCGAACCATGACGGCTGGGTCACCTATGGCGGGCCGGTCGACGGCGGCATGCAGATCCTTTCGCCCACGGAGGTGGACGAAGGCATGTTCCCCATCCTCTTCGACTGCCGCGAGCTCGCGGCGGACACGCTGGGGCATGGCGAGTGGGACGGGGCGCCCGGCACGGTGGCGATCTACGGCCCGACGGAGGACGCGATGACCGCCGTCTATTGCAGCGACGGCGACCTCTACCCCTCGCGCGGCGTGCGGGGCGGCGGCGACGGCGCGCCCTCCCTCAACCAGAAGCGCATGGCGGACGGGGCGCTGCACACCCTGCCCTCCTTCCACGAAGAGACCTGCGCGCCGGGAGAGGCCTTCCGCTTCGTCACCACCGCGGGCGGCGGCTATGGGCGGCCCGAGATGCGGGACCCGCAGGCGGTCGCGCGCACGGTGAACCGGGGCTGGCTCGGCCGGGAGAGGGCGGAGGCGGCCTATTCCGTGGCCCTTGCCCTTGCCGACGACGGCCTCACCTGGAAGGTGGACGAGGCGGAGACCGCCCGGCGCCGTGCCGCATCGGAACCGGCCCCATGACCCATCCATGCCGATTGCGGGCGCGTGAGGAGCCGGGCACGGGCCGCGGCGCATGAACGGCTTTCGCATCGCCATCGACATCGGCGGGACATTCACCGACTGCGTCGTCGCAGAGCGGACAAGCGATACGCACGCCGTCCGCATCTTCAAGGCGCCCTCCACGCCCGACGCCTTCGAGCGGGGCTTCATGGATGCGCTGACGCTCGCCGCGGAGGGCTACGGGCTGGAGCTCCCTGCCTTCCTGGCGCGGGTCGACAGGATCGTTCACGGCACCACCGTCTCCACCAACGCCCTGCTGGAGGGGCGCTATGCCCGGGTGGGCCTGATCTGCAATGCGGGCTTCCGCGACATCCTCACCCTGCGCGAGGCGCCGCGCAAACCGCCCTTCCACTGGCGTCTCGCCTACCCGGAGCCCTTCGTGCCGCGGTTCCGCACCCGCGGCGTGCGCGGGCGGATCGACGCCCTGGGCCGGGAGCGCACCCCGCTCGAGGAGGCGGACGTGCACGCGGCGGTGGAGGACTTCCGGAAGCTCGGCGTG
The DNA here is from genome assembly GCA_965220825.1 of Alphaproteobacteria bacterium. GTDB lineage: Bacteria > Pseudomonadota > Alphaproteobacteria > UBA828 > UBA828. The sequence goes on along the minus strand of OZ244839.1, from coordinate 3,005,204 downwards.
GAGGCCGTCGCCGTCTGCCTGTTGTGGTCCGTGGTGAACGGATCCCACGAAGAGCGGGTGGGCGCCCTGCTCGGCGAACTCTGGCCGGAACTCCCGGTAACGCTGAGCCACCGGCTCAACCCGGTCGCCCGCGAATATCGGCGCGCCATCTCGGCGGCCGTCGATGCGGCCCTCCATCCCGTGGTGGGGGGCTATGTGAACGCTCTGGACCGCGCGCTCAGGGAGGCCGGCTACGGAAACGAGCTCGCCATCGCCAACTGCCTCGGCGGCATGATGCCGCCCGAAGACATCGCGGCGCGGCCGATCTACAGCGTCATGTCCGGCCCGACCCTCGCGCCGGTCGCCGCCCGACACCTTTCGGAGAAGCCCGACCTAGTGGTGGTGGACATGGGCGGCACCTCGTTCGACGTCTCCGCGGTGCGCGACGGCCAACTGGTGATCTCGCCGGAGGCCATGCTCTCCGAGTTCGACATGCTCGGCATCCCCAAGGTGGACGTGCGCTCGGTGGGTGCGGGCGGCGGCTCCATCGCCCATGTGGATGTGGGCGGCCTGTTGCGCGTGGGTCCGCGCAGCGCCGGCGCCAATCCGGGCCCCGCCTGCTACGGCCTCGGCGGCACCGAACCGACGGTGACCGACGCGGATGTGGTGCTCGGCATCATCGATCCGGATTACTTCCTCGGTGGGCGGATGACGCTCGACCGCGCCGCCGCCGAGCGGGCAGTGGGCGGGATCGCCGAGCGGCTCGGCATCGGGCTCCTCGAGGCGGCCTGGGCGATCTCGAGCGCGGTGGATCACGCCATGATCGCCGCCATCGAGGACGTCACCGTGCGCGAGGGGATCGACCCGCGGGAGAGCTACTTCGTCGCCGGCGGCGGGGCCACCGCGGTGCATATGGGGCGCATGGCCCAGGTGCTCGGCATCGAGGCCTATATGGTGCCCAAATTCTCCGCCGGACTGAGCGCCTTCGGCGGCCTGATCTCCGACATCGTCTGGGAGGAGACGGCGACACGCCTTACCGACGCCGCGCGCTTCGACTTGGACGGCGTGAACGCTCTTCTCGCCGCCCTCGTCGAACGGGGCCGGGCCTTCCTTGCGCGCGCCGGAGTCGCGGCGGGCGAACAGCGCTTCGAATATGCCTATCTCGGACGCTACCAGTATCAGTCCTGGGAGATCGAAGTCCCCTTCGCGCCGCGGGACGGGGTGCTCTCGAGCGACGACATCGCCGGCCTCGCCGAGGACTTCCACCGCATGCACCAGCGCATCTACACCATCCGCAACGACGCGGACCTCGTGGAATTCACCACCTGGAAGGTACGGGCGGTCGGGGCGAGCGGGGTCGCGCTTCCACGGCCCGGGACGCGCCGGTCGAAAGGCGCGGCGCCCCCGCCCCATGGCGAGCGGGCGGTCTGGCTGCCGGAGCGCGGCGGAACGGAAAGCCTGCCCGTCTATCGCGGCAGCGAACTGGAGCCCGGTGCGCGAATCCCGGGCCCCGCCATTATCGAGGAGGCCACCACCACCATCATGCTGGTGGAAGACGCAGCGGCCGAAATCGACGAAGGCGGCAACTACCGGGTCGCGATGGGTCGGTAATCGGGCGATATGCCCGGTCCAGGTACCGGGTAATCCGTCCGGATTTGGTTGGATGTGTCGGAGGGTCTTTGCGACCGCCTTCCGCCCCGTCTCCGGCCGTGACAAAGAAACATGCGGGCCGGGAGACCCGCAACGGGCCGCGCGCTACTGCATGAGCGTGCGCACGGCTTCCACGATGCGCTCCTGCGAGGGAATCACCTCGAGTTCGAGCCGGTCGTTGTAGGGCATGGGCGTGTGCGGCGCGCCGAGGCGGGCAACGGGCGCATCGAGATAGTCGAAGGCCTTGTCCACCGCGAGCGCCGCCACTTCCGCGCCGAAACCGCCCCGCACCCAGGCCTCATGCACGATGAGCAGCCGGTTGGTCTTGCGGACCGAGGCGAGGATCGTCTCTTCATCCAGCGGCTGGAGAGTGCGCGGGTCCACCACCTCGATGCTGACGCCTTCCCGCTCCAGCACGGCCGCGGCGCTGAGCGCGCGGGGCACCATGGCCGAGGTCGCGACCACGGTGACGTCGGTCCCTTCGCGCTTCACGTCCGCCTTGCCGAGGGGGATGGCGTAGAGCTCCTCCGGCACCGGCCCCGTGCCGCCGAGATAAAGCAGTTTCTGCTCCAGGAAGACCACCGGGTTGTCGTCCCGTATGGCGGCGACCAGAAGCCCCTTGGCGTCATAGGGCGTGGACGGCGCCGCCACCACCAGCCCCGGCACGTGGGTGAACCAGGCCTCCAGGCTCTGGCTGTGCTGGGCGGCAAGCCGGATACCCCCGCCCTGGGGCCCCCGCACCACCAGGGGCACGCTGGGTTTGCCACCCAGCATGAAGCGGAACTTGGCCGCCTGGTTGACCAGCATGTCCATGGTGAGCGCCACGAAATCGAAGATCTGGATTTCCACCACCGGCCGCTGGCCGGCGATGGCGGCACCCACGCCGCAACCGACGAAGGTCGCTTCCGAAATCGGCGTATCGCGGACGCGCTCGGGCCCGTAGCGCTCCATCAGGTCCTTGGAAACCCCGAAGATGCCGCCGGTGGCGCCCACATCCTCCCCCATGAGGAAGACCCGGTCGTCGCGCAGCATCTCCTGGTGGAGCGCTTCGTTGAGCGCCTCCGAGTAGGAAAGCTCCCTATCCGTGCCGGGCCCTGGCTCCACATGGGCGGCATGGGGGGCATAGACGGCCTCGAGCATGGCCTGGACGGCAGGCTCCGGGCTCTCCCTGCCGTAGGCGACGGCGGATTCCAGCTCGTCCTCCACCTCCTTGCCGGCAGCGTCGAACGCCTCGTCGGAGAGGCCGCAGTCTTCCGTCAGGCGCTTTTCGGCGCGATGGATGGGGTCCCGCTCGATCCAGCTCTTCACCTCGTCCTCGGGCCGCGGATCCTGGAGGTTGACCCGGAGGGAGTGCTGGCCGTGGCGGTAGGTCATGGCCTCGATGAGGGTGGGGCCCTCGCCCCCGCGGGCGCGCTCCACCGCGTCGCGCAGCACCAGATAGACCTCGGCTGCGTCGTTGCCGTCCACCGTGACGCCGGGGATGTCGTAGGCGGCGGCACGCAGTGAGACCTGGGCGACGGCCGTCGTGTTCCTGTAGGAGGTGGTGAGCGCGTACTGGTTGTTCTCGCAGACGAAGATCACCGGCAGCTTCCACACCGCCGCAAGGTTGAGCGATTCGTGGAAGACGCCCTGATTGGAGGCGCCGTCGCCGAAGAAGGCGACCGCCACCCTGTCCGAGCCCTGGAGCCTGGCGGCGAGCCCCGCGCCGGTGGCAAGCGGCATGGCCGCGCCGACGATGCCGTTGGCGCCCATGATGTTGAGGTCCATGTCAGCGATATGCATGGAACCGCCGAGACCCTGGCAATAGCCGGTCTGGCGGCCCATGAGCTCCGCCATCATGCGGTCGATTCGCGCGCCCTTGGCGATGCAGTGGCCATGGCCCCGGTGGTAGGACGCGATGATGTCGTCGTCGCGGAGCGTCGCGCAGACGCCGGCGGCGATCGCTTCCTCGCCCTTGTAGCTGTGGGCCGTGCCCTTGACGACACCCTCCTGGAAGAGCTCGGCGGTCTTGTCCTCGAACGCCCGTATGCGGCGCATGGTGACGTAGAGGTCGCGGAGAGTCTCCGCCTCGATCTTGAGGTTACTGGCTTTGGTCGCACGTCTCGCTCTGGCCACGGCGCATTTCCCAGGTTTGCCACCGGGACGGAGGGCGCGCCCCTATCGGCGGTCGGAAGCCTCGTTATCGCTTGCCCGCGCCGCCATTGTCCCCAAGCGCGGCGTGCTTTTCCACCCCCTCCCGGTTGAGGGGTCGGGGCACGCAAGCGAAGAGGCCCGGACGAGAGCCTGAAGCGCGGGAAAAGGAGCAGCGACGGGCGGTGCGCCCGCCCGGGAATCAGCCCTGGCGCACCTTGAAGCGCGGGTTGCGCTTGTTGATCACCAGCACGCGGCCCTTGCGGCGCACGATCTGGCAGTCCTTGTGGCGCTTCCTGGCAGCGCGGAGCGAATTACGAACTTTCATGACGCCCTCTCGAAACCCGGCGCACCATAAGAAGGCGCCGGGATGCTGTCAATTCGCAGACCCTCACGCGCCGCCGCCCAGCACCTTCAGCTCCGCACCCAGATGGCCGACGGCCGCCGCGACGCCGCCCGGGCCGTGGGGAATATCGAGCGCGATCAACCCGGCTTCGAGGACGCCCAGCGTACCCAGCATCATCGGCGCATTGACGTGGCCCATATGGGCGATACGCAGCGCCCGTCCGTCGAACGGTCCGAGGCCGATACCGAAAGTTACCCCGCAGGTCTCCCGGCACCAGCGGAGCAGCGGGCTCAGATGGGGCTCCGCGAGGAGGACCGTCGTTACCGAAGGCGCGCGCTCGGAGGGCTCGAGGACGTTGAAATCGAGTCCGCCCGCTGCCGCGCGCCAGCGCTCGATGGCGGCATGGGTCGCGCCGGCGAGCAGCGCGTGACGGCGAAAGGCGTTCTCGAGGCCCTCCTCGAACAGCATGTCGAGGGACTTGCGCAGGCCGAACAGCATGTGCTCGGGCGGCGTTCCGCAATATTTCATGTAGTGGGCCTCGCCCTCGCGAAAGGTCCAGTCCCAATACCGCGTTCGGAGGCCGGCGCACTCATGGGCCTTCCGCGCCTTCTCTCCCGCGGCGATGAAGCTCAAGCCCGGCGGCAGCATGATACCCTTCTGGGAGCCGGCGACCGCCACATCCACGCCCCAGGCGTCCATGTCGAACGGCATGGTGCCGAGCGATGCGATGACGTCCACCATGAGCAGCGCCGGGTGGCCGGCGGCGGCCAGAACCCGGCTCAGGGCCGGGATGTCGTTCACGATGCCGGAGGCGGTATCCACCTGCACGACGAGCACCGCCTTGATCCGGCCCGCGCGGTCCTCGCGCAGCCGCCGCTCCAGCGCCTCGGGCGAAACGGCGCGCCGGGGGGCGGCCTCGAGCACCTCCACTTCGATGCCCAGCGCCGCCGCCATTTCGCCCCATCCGGGAGCGAAGTTCCCGCTCTCCAGCACCAGCACCTCGTCGCCCCGGGAAAGCACGTTGGAGAGTGCGGCCTCCCAGGCGCCGTGGCCGTTGGCGATGTAGATGTAGGTCCGCCCCTCGGTGCGGAAGACCCGCCGCAGATCGTCGAGACAGCCCGCCGTGAGCGCAATCAGGTCGTCGCCATAGATGTCCTCGGCCGGCCGGTGCATGGCGGCGAGCACCTCGTCGGGCACGGTGGTGGGGCCGGGAATGGCCAGAAACGAGCGGCCGCGAGCTACGGGCATGGCACTCCTCGTCGGTTCGGGCAGCTTGAGACGCCGCAGGGTCTGCCTGTACGCGCCCGACGCCGTTTCGGCAAGAGTCCCCGCCGGGTCTCCGTGCGCGACTCTTCAGCCCCGGCGCGCCGCGAAGGCGGCCAGGCGCTCGACCACATAGCGGATTGCCTCCCGGCCGGTCCGGCGGCTGATGATGCCGAGACGGACGGCCTCGGGTTCGCCGGGCCGGAGCGCCTCGGCCCAGGCGAGCACGCCCTCCTCCCGCAGATGGCGGACGGCGTCCGCCGCCGTGAACGCGCCGGTGCGCATCGCCGGGTGAATCGCGCAGACCACCGGCAGCGGCGTGCGGTTGACGATCTCCCACCCCGCGCCGCGCAAGCCGTCTCTCAGCGCATCGCCCAACGCCGCCTCCCGCTCGATCCTCCGGGCGAGGGCCTCCGGCCGGAGGATTGCCGTGAGCACCCGGAGCCCTGCGTTCGCCCGCGAGCCCTGGAGCGAAAGATAGGCGAACTCCTGGCGCTCCACCGCCCCGCCCGAGACGTTGAATGCGCGCTCGACGGGTTCGCGCCGACGGCAGAGGAACATGCCGGTACCGCCGGCGCCCAGCGGCACCAGCGTCTTGTGCGGATCGAAGATGATCGAATCGGCGGTATGGAGGCCCGCGAGACACGCCTCCTTCAGCCGCGGCGAGAAGGCGGCGATCCCGCCCCAGGGAGCGTCGACATGGAACCAGGCACCGTGGCGGCGACAGACTTCGCCGATCTCGTCGAGCGGATCGACAATCCCCGAAGGCGTGGCGCCCACGGAGCCCACGACGAGGACGGGCAGGAAGGCACCCGATTCCGCATCCTTCGCGATCGCGCGGTCGAGCGCGCCTGCATCCATGCGGAGGTCCGCATCCACCGGCACGGTGCGGACCGATGCGGCGCCCAGCAGGTTGCGCACATTCTTCGCGATCGAGACATGGGTCTGCGGCGAGACGTAGACCGCAGGCCGCACGGTCAGCGGCAGGGCGCCGTGGCGCCAGTACTCGTAGGGCGCCTCGCGCCCGCTCTCGTCCCGGCAGAGGGCGCCGTCCCAGGCCCGACAGCGCGGATTGCGGTGCGTGAGCCGGTCGGTGAGTGCGACGATGACGGCGGTGAGGTTCGCCTCGGTGCCGCAGGCGGTGAAGTGGCCGGCCGCATGGTGCGCATCCATGCCGAAGGTCTCGAGGATCAGATCGACGGCATACTGCTCGAAGGCGGCCGATGCCGGATGCTGGCCCCGCACCGCGACATTCGCGCCGCGGCGGTTGGTCTCGTCCATGGCCGCGACCGACGCCGCATCCGCATCGAGGCAGAAATAACCCATATTGAGCGGGCTGTTGACGTCGGTGTCATGACGGTCCGAGAGGTCGCGGAAAACCGCGAGGAGCCGGTCGGGCGGCACGTCGCCCGCCGCCGGATCGAGGCGTTCGCGCACATCGCCATAGAGCGCCTCGAACGCCGGCGCGGCGCGGGTCGCGGGCGACGGCATGGCGGGGGAATCGCGGCGCGGCGGGCCGGCCGGGCGGTACCCTACGCCGAAACGACGGGCTGGCGCTGCGTGCCGAGGCCGTCGATCTCGAGCTCCATCACGTCGCCGGGCCGGAGATAGACCGGGGGCTTCATCCCCATGCCGACACCGGGCGGCGTACCGGTGGAGATCAGATCGCCCGCCTCCAGCGCCATGAACCGGCTGGTATAGCGGACGAGATGGGCGACGCCGAAAATCATCGTGCTCGTGCTGCCGCGCTGGCGCGTCTCGCCGTTCACCGAGAGCGACATGGCGAGGTTCTGTGGATCGGGGATTTCATCGGGCGTCGCAAGCCACGGCCCGGTGGGGCAGAAGGTGGGCGCGGACTTGCCCTTGATCCAGGTGGGGCCGTGCTTGAGTTGGAACGTGCGCTCCGAGACATCGTTGCAGATGCAATAGCCCGCCACATGCGCCATCGCCGTCTCGTCATCGGGCAGGTTAAGCGCGCGCTTGCCGATCACCACGCCGAGCTCCACCTCCCAGTCCGTCTCGACGCTGCCCTCCGGGATCTGCACGGGATCGTTCGGCCCGTTGTAGGAGCTCGGCGCCTTGGAAAAGATCACCGGCTCCGAAGGCAGATCCATCCCCGCCTCCTTGGCGTGGTCTTCGTAGTTGAGGCCGATGGCGATGATATGCCCCGGCCGGGCGACCGGCGGCCCGATCCGCACGGACCCGTCGACGACGGGGAACCCGTCCGTCCCTTCGGCGAGGCGGGATGCAAGACGTTCCACGCCGCCGCCTTCCAGCCACGGCCCGTCGATCTCGCGGACGGTGCTCGACACGTCGATCATACGGCCGTTCTCAAGCCTGACGGCCGGCCGCTCGGCGCCTGCTTCGCCCACTCTCAACAGTTTCATTCGCCTGCCTCCCGGTCTACCGATGCGCGCACTATACCAGCCGCCTCCACCCCGGCCACCCGCCGCCGACGATGGATGATCGTTTTCTTGGTGCGCGGGTCTCCAGGCCCGCATGTTGTTGTTTTTTTGAGAGAAGAAAATGCGGGCCTGGAGACCCGCGCACCAAAAAAAAAACGAAAAGAGGCGCCGCCATCGGCAGGGACGCGCGCTCGACTCCACCGAGGCCGTCGCCGAGAATGCGCGGCGGGACTGGACTGCGGCGGTAACACCCATGGACCTGATGTTGACCGGCAAGAGGGCAGTGGTCACCGGCGGTTCCCGCGGGATCGGCCGCGCCGTTGCGGAGCGGCTTGCGCAGGAAGGGTGCCGGGTCGGCATCTGCGCCCGCGGCGAAGCGGGCCTCAAGGCAGCGCTCGCGACATTCGCAGACGCGGGACTCTCCGTCGTGGGCGCGCCCGCCGACATCGCCGACGGCGAGGCGGTGCGGCGCTGGACCGCCGCCATGGCGGAACGGCTCGGCGGCATCGACATCGTGGTGGCCAATGTCAGCGCGCTGGCAGGCGATCCGGATGAAGCCGCCTGGCGGGCGGGCTTCGAAACCGACATTCTCGGCACGGTGCGCACGATCGAGGCCGCCATGCCCCATCTTGAGGAGTCCGACGCCGCCGCCATCGTCACCGTGTCGAGTGCGGCGGGCGTCGAGAGCTTCGGCGGCCCCAGAGCCTACAATTCGGTGAAGGCCGCCATCATCAACCACACCTCCAACCTCGCCAACGCGCTCGCCGGCAAGGGCATCCGCGCCAACTGCGTCTCGCCCGGCACGATCCTCTTCGAGGGCGGCATATGGGACAAACGCCGCACCGAAGACCCGGAGCGCTATCGCATGGCGCTCGGCCTCAACCCCACCGGGCGCATGGGCACGCCGGAGGAGGTCGCCGCCGCCGTCGCCTTCCTCGCGAGCCCGCTCTCGGCCTTCACCACCGGTACGAACCTGATCGTGGACGGCGGCCTCACCCAGCGGGTCCAGTATTAGCCCGAAGGGAGCGCCCGTTCGTCCGGCTCCCCACGCCCATCGACGCCGCCGCTCCGCCGACCGGAAGCCCCCACAGGCTGTTGACCGGACGGGCGGTGGCGGATGAGGATGGCGGACCTGTGGCGAAGAGCAGGAGGTGCGTGGAATGTCGGTCCGCGAGACGATTCGCGAGAAGCTGAGCGGGGCCCTCGAGCCCGCCCGGCTCGAGATCGTCGACGAATCCGCCCAGCATGCTGGGCATGCCGGCGCGCGGCCCGGGGGCGAGAGTCACTTTCGGGTCGAGATCGTCTCCGCACGGTTCGCGGGACTCTCCCGCATCGCACGCCAGCGGCTGGTCTACGAAATCTTGCGGGACGAGTTGGCGACCGACATTCACGCACTGGCCCTCAAGACGCTGGCACCGGATGAAGCCGGCGGCTGACCGGCCGACCGCTCATCCGACCGCACCTCGGGTGTTCAGCCGCCCTCCGCCTCGTCACCCTTCTTTGGCGGGATTACACGCAGACGGGTGATTTGGTTCCGCTTGCGCGCCCACACTTCGAAGGTGAAGCCGTGGAGCGCGAATTTCTCCCCCACCTCGGGGATGTCCTGCGCTTCGTTCAATACCAGGCCGGCCACCGTCGCCGCCTCCTCGTCGGGCAGCGACCAGTCGTAGCGCCGGTTGAGCGCGCGAACGGCGACGGTGCCGGGAACGAGACAGGAGCCGTCCGACCGCTCCACTACGTCCGCCAGTGTCACGTCGTGCTCGTCGGTGATTTCGCCCACGATCTCTTCGAGAACATCCTCCAGTGTCACGAGGCCCATGAGCGAGCCATATTCGTCGACCACCAGGGCGAAATGCGCCCGCCGCTCGCGGAAGGCTTGAAGCTGCTCGCCGAGTGGCGTGGTCTCGGGCACGAACCAGGGGGGTGCGGCGAGCGCCATCACGTCCAGCCGTTCGAGGTCGCCGAGATTGGCGCGGACCGCCTTGAGCAGATCCTTCGCATGGAGCACCCCGACGATGTTGTCCGGCTCGTCCTTCCAGACCGGAAGCCGCGTGAAGGGGCTGCGCACCGCCTGATCGACGATTGCGGCGGGCGATGCGGAGCCGTCGATCATCTCCATCGCCTTCCGGTGGGTCATCACCGAGCCCACCTCCACCTCCTCGAGGTCCAGAATGGAATGGAGCATGTCGCGACCGTACTTCACCACGGCGCCCTCTTCGGCATGAAGAGAAATGGCGCCGCGGAGCTCCTCCTGGGCGACACTCGGATGGCGCACGCGGCGCGGGGCGCCGACGAGCTTGAGAGTGACGGAGACCAGCAGATGCACCAAGCTCACCAGCGGCGAGAGCATCCACACGATGGGGATCAGCACGGGCGCGACGCGCAACGCCACGCGGTCCGGGTCTCGGAGCGCGTAGGTCTTGGGCAAGACCTCGGCGAAGACCAGAATCACTAGCGTCATTCCGATGGTCGCGTAGGCAACGCCCGCATCGCCCACGACGGAGATCAGCACGCTGGTCGCCAGTGCCGACGCCAGGATGTTCACGGCGTTGTTGCCGAGCAGGATGGCCCCGATCAGCCGCTCGCGATCGCCGGTGAGCCGCTCGAAGGCTTGTGCCCGTCGGTTGCCGATGCGCACGAGATGGTGAAGCCGCGAGCGCGACGCCGCGGTGAGCGCGGTTTCGGAGCCGGAGAAGAAGCTCGAAAAAGCGATCAGCAGGCCGATCGCCGCAATGGAGATGGCAGTCGCCGTCGTCATGGTCCTATCACGGATGGTGGAGTGGAACCGACCGGGAGACACCGGCGGGGTCGGCAAACGCCTCGTCGAGAAGCGCCACCAGCGCTTCTCGAGGAACGCCGTCGCTGAGGAAGGCACGTCCGATACCGCGGGTGAGTATGAACCGCACGCGGCCGCCCCCTACCTTCTTGTCACGCTGCATGAGAGCGATCAGCGCATCGCGGTTCCGGCAGCGGGCGGGAAGGTCGCCTGCCTCGCTCGGCAGGCCCAGCGCCTTGAAATGCGCGGCGACGCGCTCAGCGTCATCCGCATGACAGAGCCCGAGCCGGGCCGAGAGTCGATGGGCCAGCACCAGGCCGTACGCCACCGCTTCTCCATGCAGGAGCGAGCCGTCATAGCCGGTGGCGGCCTCCAGGGCGTGGCCGAAGGTATGTCCGAAATTGAGCAGCGCCCGACGGCCTCTTTCCCGCTCGTCCACCGTCACCATGCGCGCCTTCGCCGCGCAGGACGCGAGCACGGCCCGCTGAATGCAGGCACTGTCTCCGGCGACCACCCGCTCGCCGTTCCGTTCCAGCCACGCGAAGAAGCCGGCATTGTCGATCAGACCGTACTTCGCGACCTCCGCATAGCCCGCGCGGCGTTCCTCCAGCGGCAGGGTTTCGAGCGCGGCCACATCCGCCAGCACCAGGCGCGGCTGGTAGATGCTGCCGATCAGATTCTTGCCGTACGGGCTGTTCACGCCCGTCTTGCCGCCGACGGCGCTATCCACCTGGGCAAGCAGCGTCGTCGGTATCTGCACATAGGGCACGCCCCGGAGCAGCACGCTTGCCGCAAAGCCCGCGATGTCGCCCACGACGCCGCCGCCCAGCGCCACGAGCGCCGTCGTCCGCTCCAGCCCCCGGCTCAGGATGTCGTCGAGGACCGTTCCGAGCACGGCAAGATCCTTGCTTGCCTCCCCCGGCTCCATCGTGAGGCTCGAGCATGAGAAGCCCGCCTCGCGGAGCGATTCCAGCACGCCCTCGAGATGGAGCTCCGCCACGGTGCGGTCGGTGACGACGATCGCAGAGCGGCCCGGAAGAACGTCAGAGAGATGGCTGCCCGCCTCCTGCAGGAGGCCCGCACCCACCAGGATATCGTAGCTGCGGGGCCCGAGCTCGACGCTGAGCACCTGCTGGCCGCCGGCGGCCTCCATTGCGGATCCGGCCATCGTCAGCCGCCCTTCAGCGCCGGAGCCTGTCCCGCCGCGGATGCGTGCCCTGCCTCAAAGGCCTCGAGCGCGCCAAGCACCCGCTGCAGTGTCCGCTCGTGGGGGTCGTCGCCGCCGTCCACGACGATATCGGCTTCGCCGTAGGTGGGATAACGCTCCACCATCAGCCGTTGCAGGATATCGCGCGCGTCGCCCCCCTTGAGAAGCGGGCGGTCGTCGTTTCGCGCAACGCGGGCGGCAAGAACATCGAGAGGCACCCGCAGCCAGACCGATATGCCCCGCGCCCTGATGGCCGCACGGGTTTCAGCGGCGAGAAACGCGCCGCCACCGGCCGCCAGCACCGATGGCGGCCCGGCCAACAAGCGGGCCATCGTCCGGCGTTCGCTCTCGCGGAACGCCGCCTCCCCGCAATGCGCGAAAATCTCGGCGACCGGGCGTCCCGCGGCGCGCTCCACCTCATGGTCGGAATCCACGAACGCCATGCCGAGACGAGCGGCCAGACGCCGGCCGATGGCGCTTTTGCCGGCACCCATCAATCCCACCAGCACGATCGAACGCGAAAACGGCCGGCGTGAACCGTCGGCCGTCATCGCCCGGGCGGCGGGCCGAGCGGAAGCCGCGCGCGCCGTTGAAACAACCAAGTCGCGCCGATACACTGCGGTTTCGTTGCCATAGCGGGACTTTACCACAGCGGCGCCGGGAAATCCCCTCCGCGCCGGGGGAGGCCATGCCGGTCTATCTTCGAATCATCGGGATTTTGATCCTGCTCGTTGTCGGCGGAGGCCTTGCGCTGCTGCTCACCGTGGACATTCCGCCGCCAGCCGGGCCGATCGAGAAAGTGCTGCCCGATGAACGGTTCGATTCGTAAGGCCCCGCTCGGCCTCGTCGTTGCGGCGGCGCTCGCTCTGGCGGCGCCCGCAAGCCATGCTCAAGCGCCCGAGGACGAGCCGCTCCGGCTTATCCAAGAACAGGAGCCGGTGGACGAACCCGCCCCCGAGGCGGCGGAGCCGGCGGAGACGAAAGCCCCGGCGCCCGAGGCCGACACGGAACTCGAGACCGGCGCAGAACCCGCGGAACGACCGAGCGCCGGCGCCGGCCCGGCGGAGGCGCCTCCGGAAGACGGAATCCTCGTTCGCACGCTGGAAGAGATCGCCCCGGAGGCCATCGGCGCCCCGCTGCCGGGTCTCGCGCCCCTCCCCCCCGATCTCTGGTCCGGCTCCTCGAGACAACGCATCGAACGCCTGTTGGAGCTACTGCCGGTCCGCACGTCTTCGCCGGCGATGCGCCGTCTGGCGCTCAGGCTTCTTGCCGCGCCTGCGCTTCCGCCGGAAGGAGACGGCACGGCGGCCGAATTCGCAACGCTGCGGGCGGCGGCGCTCGCCGCCATGGGCGAGCGCGCCGCCGCCCTCACCCTGCTCGACCGCAACGGGCCGGATCGCGACGAGGAGCGCATCGCCCGCCTGGAGAGCGATCGCTGGCTTGCCGCACTCGACTACGAGTCGGTCTGCGAGCCGGTCGCGGACAGGGTAAGTCGCTCGGCGGCGTTCTATTGGCGGCAGGTGCTCATCCTCTGCCAGGCGCGGGCGGGGCTCGTCGAAGCGGCGACGCTCGGCCTCGACCTGTTGCGCGAGGCGGGCGCCGCACCCGATTCCGCGTTCGACCAGGCCATATACGCCATGGCGGGTTTCGCCGAGCCCGTGATCGAACTGCCCGATGGCCCCGGGCCGCTCGATATTGCGCCGCTCGATATTGCGGCGCTCCGCCTCGCCAGGATCCCCATTCCGGCGGAGGCGGTCGAGCGGGTCGCGCCCGACCTTCTGCCGGCCATCGCCAACTCACCCGAAACGCCGCCGGAGACCCGGCTGCTGGCCGCCGAGCATGCGGATATGGCCGGTGCCGCTCCGGCGGACGCCTTGCTCGAGGCCTATCGCGCACACCCGTTCTCGCCGGACGAACGCGAGAACGCACGCCATCTGGCCCCGTCTCTCGCGCCGCCTCTGGGCCGGGCGCTCACCGTGCAGGCGGCGGAGGCAGAGGCTCTCGCCACGGCCCGCGCGGAAATCCTCGCCAACGCGCTCGCGTTCGCCGAAGACATCGGCACGCACACCGCCATGGCACGCGCCGTCGCCCCCCTCGTCCGGGACATCCCGCCAACACACGCGTTCGGCTGGTTCGCACCGTCGGCCGCACGGGCGCTCATCGCCGCCGGAGACCATGCAGCGGCAGCCATGTGGCATGAGACGCGGGCCGCATCCTCACCGGATACCGTCAATGAGCCGTTTCGCCCGCTCGCGGCACTCGGGGGAGACGCAGGCAGCCTCTCGGCGGAAACCTTCGGCCTCTGGTTGCGGTCCCAGACCGATACCGACTCGGGTGCCCACGATGGCGCGCGCCGCCTCGCGGTGCTGCTGGATGCCCTCGGGCACCAACTCGAGCCCGCTATCTGGGACGAACTCCTCGGCGCGCCGCCTGAGCCGCCCGGCGCTGCGGCGCCCGCCGTGCTCACGCCCGTCCTGCGGGATGCGGTCACGAACGGGCGGCTCGGCGAGACCATACTCGCGGCGCTCGCAACACTGGGCGAAAAAGGACCGGCAGGCGCCGGCCTCTCCACCGTGGCAGCCGCCGTGAGAGCCCTCTCCGCGGTCGGGTCGCACGAGGAAGCACGGGAGACGGCATTGGAAGCGGCGCTCGCCGCGGGCCTCTAGAGCCCATGCCAGGCGGGCAGGAGAACGACCGGCCGGAGAGTCCGGCTCTCGGCGCCTTCCTTGAGATGCTCGCGGCGGAGCGCGGCCACGCAGCCAATACCATCGCCGCCTACCGCCGCGACCTCGCCTGTTTCGCCGCCTATCTCGCGCCCCGCGGCGAGAGCCCCGAGAGCGCGGGATCGGACGCGGTGCGTGGCTTTGCGGCGACGCAGAACAAGGCCGGCATCGCCCCGCGTACCGTGGCGCGCCGGCTTTCCTGCCTGCGCCAGTTCTATCGCTTCCTGCTTACCGACGGGCGGCGGGAGGACGACCCGACCGCGGCAGTCGATGCGCCCAAGCTCGCGCGCGCGCTGCCGGGCGTGCTCGCCGAACAGGAGGTGGAACGGCTTCTGCAGGAGGCCCGCGCCCGGATCGAACGCGCAACGGAGACGGCGCGCGGCAGAGCGAATGCCTGCCGCCTCCTTGCCATGGTGGAACTTCTCTATGCGTCGGGCCTCAGGGCCTCGGAGCTCACGAGCCTGCCGTTCCAGCCGATCTCGGGCGAGACGAGGACGCTGCTGGTACGCGGAAAGGGCAGCAAGGAGAGGCTCGTTCCCCTCGGTGCGCCGGCGCGGCGTGCACTGCAAGCCTATCTCGACGTCCGGAGCGCCCATCTGACCGGGGACGCGCCCTCACGCTGGATGTTTCCCTCGCGGGGAGCCAGCGGGCATATCACGCGCCACAGGCTCGCGCAGCTTCTCAAGGAACTCGCGCACATGGCGGGCGTCCCGCCGGCACGGGTCTCGCCCCACTCCTTCCGCCATGCCTTCGCCAGCCACTTGCTGGCCCATGGCGCGGACCTCCGCGCGGTCCAGAAAATGCTGGGCCACGCCGATATCGCCACGACCGAAATCTACACCCATGTGCTTGATGAACGCCTCATGCAGGCCGTCCGCACGGGCCATCCGCTGGCCGCCGGACCCGTCCGAGCGGGGTCGTTCAACGCCCGTGCGGCGCGTTCCCGCGGGCGCTGATCATCGACAGGAACTCCCGCCGCGTCGTCGGGTCGTCGCGGAAACAGCCCAGCATGCGGCTCGTCAGCAGACTGACCCCGGGCTTGTGGATGCCGCGCGTGGTCATGCACTGATGCGCCGCTTCGATGACAACGCCGACGCCACGCGGCTTGAGAACCTGCTGGATCGTGTCCGCGATCTGCGATGTCAGCGCTTCCTGGATCTGCATCCGCTTGGCGAAGATATCCACCAGACGCACGAGCTTCGAGACGCCCACGACCCGTTCCGCCGGTAAATAGCCGACATGCGCCCTTCCCAGGATAGGAACGATATGGTGCTCGCAGTGGGATTCGAGGCGAATATCGCGCAAGACGATCATTTCGTCATAGGTGTCGGTCTTCTCGATCGTCTTGGTCAGCACGGCGGCCGGGTCTTCGGCGTATCCGGCGAAGAATTCCTCGTAGGCCCGCACGACACGGCCGGGCGTTCCCTTCAGCCCCTCCCGGTCGGGATCGTCGCCGGCCCACTCGATCAGCGTGCGAACGGCGGCTTCCGCCTCGGCGCGGCGCGGCCGGCGGCGGGCCTGGCCCCCGGGGCGCGACGGTGTCGAGGGCCGATCCTCAAGAACTGCGGCGTCCATGTTCCAACCTTTCATCGATGGCGGGCCGCTTCGAAGCGGCGATCCTCTTGATGCCTCAATATGAAACGTTATAACATGCCACAATTGCGTCGCAAGGCGAGTCCAGGATCAAGACTGGGAAATGACGAAACCGTCCACCCCGCTTAGGCCCTGCACCGGCCAGCATAGCCGCGGACGGCACTCACCGCACCAACGGGTCGCGCTCGCGGTATCGATTTGCGAGGGCCGCGGCGTACGAATGACGGAGCTGCGGCGGCGTGTCCTGGAGCTGTTGTGGGCCAGCGGCCGGCCATCCGGCGCCTACGAGCTGATCGAAACCTTCGAACGCGAAGATTCACGCCCGGTCAGACCGCCGACCGTTTACAGGGCGCTCGAGTTCCTGATGGCGCAGGGCTTCGTTTCCAGAATCGAAAGCCTGAATGCCTACGTCCCGTGCGCCAATCCCGAGCGTGAACACGATTGCCTTTTCTTCATCTGCAACGGCTGCCGGACATCGGTCGAGCTTGAAGACCCACGGATCGGTGGGCTGCTTGCCGAGGGTGCCGCCGCGCTCGGGTTCGCCGTGACACGTCGCACCGTCGAGGTCGAGGGCATGTGCGCGCGGTGCGCAGAGGCCTGCGCGGCGTAGTCGGGAACGACGAACCACATCCATGGAGACCCGGTATTCGTATGGGCGGTCGCGGCGGCCGGCCGCGAGCGCCGTCGCTTGGCAGGGCGTGTCGGCATGAGGATGCGGCTCGTGCTCTCCATCCGGCTGCTGCCGCTCGGCGCGGGCTTCCGGCTGCTTGGCGCGGCCCTGATCGTTGCCGCGCTCTGGGGCGCGTATCTCTGGGCGACGTCCACTCCGGGGTGGTCGTGACCCACGCCCTCGAGTTTCAAGACCTGACTCTCGGATATGACCGGCATCCGGCCGTGCATCGCCTGTGCGGCAAGATCGCCGAAGGCAGCCTGACCGCCATCGTCGGACCGAACGGTGCCGGGAAATCCACAATGCTGAAGGGGGTGATCGGCTCGCTCCGACCGCTCGGAGGCCGGATCGCCTTCGGCGGGATCGCGCGGGACGACATCGCCTACCTGCCGCAGCAATCGGACGTCGACCGGTCTTTCCCGATCGCCGTCGCCGACCTCGTGGCCATGGGCCTTTGGCAAGAGATCGGCGGCTTTGGGGGCTTGCGGGCCGGCCACCGCGCAAGCATCGCCGATGCGATTTCCGCGGTTGGCCTCGACGGGTTCGAGAAGCGGCCGATCAGGTCCCTGTCGGGCGGGCAGCTGCAGCGTGCACTCTTTGCCCGCCTGCTGCTGCAGAACGCGCAGCTTGTCCTGCTGGATGAGCCTTTCACCGCGGTCGATGCGAGAACCATGGCCGACCTGATCGGCGTGGTGCAGCGCTGGCACGGCGAAGGTCGCACGGTGCTCGCCGTCTTGCACGACTTCGACATCGTGCGGGCTCACTTCCCTCATACGCTGATGCTGGCGCGCGAACTCGTGGCCCATGGGCCGACGGCGCAGGTACTGACGGCCGAAAACCAGTTCCGGGCACGCCAGATGTGCGAGGCCTGCGCCGGCCCCCCGCATATGTGTGGGCGACGCGCTGCGTGATGTGGGAGATCTTCGTTCAGCCCTTCGCCGAGTTCGGCTTCATGCGGCGCGCGCTGATGGGCTGTATTGCGATCTCGGTCGGCGCGACACCGGTCGGGGTGTTCCTGATGCTGCGCCGCATGAGCCTTACGGGCGACGCGATGGCTCATGCGATTCTCCCGGGTGCGGCCGTCGGCTATCTCGTCGCGGGCCTCTCGCTCGGGGCGATGACCATCGGCGGATTGATCGCAGGCATGGCCGTGGCGCTCCTCGCAGGCTTCGTGACCCGCGTTACGGCGCTGCGCGAGGATACGAGCCTCGCGGCCTTCTACCTGATCTCACTGGCGCTGGGCGTGCTGATCGTTTCCACCCGAGGCAGCAATGTCGACCTGATGCACGTGCTTTTCGGAACCGTGCTCGCGCTCGACGACGACGCTCTGACTCTGCTTTGTTCCATCGCAAGCATTTCGGTCCTCACATTTGCGGCCCTGTTCCGGCCGCTCGTTCTCGAATGCGCTGATCCGCAGTTCCTGCGCTCGGTAAGCGGGCTCAGCGCCGTAACGCATTTCACGTTTCTCGCCCTCGTCGTGCTGAACCTCGTGGCCGGCTTTCACGCGCTCGGCACGCTTCTGGCCGTCGGCATCATGATTCTTCCCGCCGCCGCCGCGCGATTCTGGGCAGTCAGCATCTGCGCTCTGATCGCTGTCGCGGTCTCCATGGCGATGCTTTCGGGCGCGGGCGGCCTTCTTCTCTCCTACCACTTCAGCGTGCCGTCCGGACCGATGATCATTCTTGTCGCGGGTCTCGCTTACGCGCTGTCACTGGTCTTCGGACCGGTGGGCGGTCTCGCCGAACGGGCCTTCCCGCGCCGCCATCTCGAAACCTGACAAGAGAGGGGTATCGATGCTCGCCCGCAGAGCCTTTCTGACATCCGCCACCGCCGTCGTCGCCCTGTCGCTTGCCGCTCCAGCGATCGCACAGTCCGACAGACCGACCGCGGTCGTCGCCACTTTCTCGATCCTAGGCGACATGGTTAAGCGCATCGGTGGAGCGCATGTCGCCGTCACGACGCTTGTCGGCCCCAACGGGGATGCGCATGTGTACCAGCCAACCCCTGCCGATGCGCGGGCCGTCAGCGAAGCGGAAATCCTCATCGTCAACGGGCTGCAGTTCGAAGGCTGGCTCGACCGCCTGATCCACGCTTCGGACTTCCGCGGCGTCCGGGTGGTGGCGACCGACGGCATCGAGCCGATCGCGTTCGACGACGCGCACGACGAAGGCGGCGGGCTTGACGACCACGCCGAAGAGCACGGGCATCACGATGACCACGCCGACGCCGGTCACGATCACGACCATGGTCACGCCGAAGAGGCCGGACATGACCATGATCACGACGACCACGTCGAAGCTGGTCATGATCGCGACCATGACCACGAGGCGCATGCCGAGGAAGGTCACGACGACCATCACCACGGCGCTTTCGATCCGCATGCCTGGCAGAGTCTCGGCAATGCCGTAGCCTATATCGACAACATCACCGCCGCTCTGGCTCAGGCCGATCCGGCGAACGCGGCCGACTTCTACCGTCGCCGCGCAGCTTATGAGGCCGAAATCCTGGCGCTCGATGCCGAGATCCGCGAGATTGTGGCAAGCCTGCCGGCAGACGGCCGCATCGTCGTTACTTCGCACGACGCGTTCCAATATTTCGGACGTGACTACGGACTTACCTTCATCGCGCCCCAGGGGCTCAGCACCGAATCGGAGGCGTCCGCAAAGGATGTCGCCCGCCTCATCGAGCAGATCCGCGAGCGGGGCATTGGTGCCGTCTTCATCGAGAACATCGGCGATCCGCGTCTCTTGAGACGTATCGCCGACGAAACGGATGCCGTCATCGGCGGTACGCTCCATCCTGGCGCGCTGTCGGATCCCGACGGTCCCGCATCGACCTATATCGACATGATGCGGCACAACGCGATCACGCTCGGGCAGGCGCTGTCTTCGTAAGGCTCCGCGCAACGCTCGAAAGCCGGGACCGACGCAGGGACTACGGTGAGGAGCGGCATATCGGCATCGGCCGGGTGGGCGAGCGCGCCGTTATCGTGGTGGCCTATACTGATCGGAAGGGTCGCCGCAGCCTGATCCCGGCACGTCCCGCGTCTCGAAAGGAGAGGTACGTATTTCATGAGCGGACACGCGAATCCCCGCACACCGGCCGAGATCGCGGCCGTCGATGACGACGATATCAACTTCGGCGACAATCCGGAACTGGACGCGGCGTTTTGGCGCGAGGCGGAACGCGTCAAGCCCGACCGCACGGAGCAGATCACGCTGCGCGTCAAGCGTTCGGTACTGGATTACTTCCGGGCACCGGGCCGGGGATACCAGACGCGGATCAACCATGTGCTCGAAAGCTACGTGCGCGCGCAACGCAAGACCGGGTGATATCAGGTCGCCGACCGGGTGACGATCCCGGGGAGGGTGCCGGCACTTTCGGCGTTCGTCATGCCGGCCGTTACACAGCCTTCTTTACGGTTTCATGCGATTGTTTCAGGTGCGCGGGTCTCCAGGCCCGCATTTTATTTCTTCAATAGAACAAGAACATGCGGGCCTGGAGACCCGCGCACCGAAAAAAGGGTCACGGAGGGCCGCCCGTCCCGGGGTCTCCGCCCGTGAACCCGACGCGTGCGGGCTCACGCGGTTATCTCCCACCTGCGCGTGTGTCTGATGCTATAGTGGCGCGAGTCGGAGCGGCGGGGCGATGAACGGGTATCTCAATTTCGAAAAGCCGATCGCCGAGATCGAAGGCAAGATCCAGGAGCTTCGGCATCTGGGCGACGACAGCGGCGTCAATATCGGCGACGAAGTTTCGCGCTTGCAGGGCAAGGTCGACCGGCTCCTCCAACAGACCTACAGCAAGCTGACGCCCTGGCAGAAGACTCTCGTCGCCCGCCACCAGCACCGCCCCCACTGCTCGGACTATATCGCCGCGCTGATCGAGGATTTCGTGCCGCTGGCGGGCGATCGTGCGTTCGGCGAGGACCGCGCGGTCATTGGTGGGCTCGGGCGCTTCCAGGGCCGCAGCGTCCTGGTCGTGGGCCACGAAAAGGGCTCGGACACGGAGAGCCGGGTCGCCCATAATTTCGGCATGGCGAACCCGGAGGGCTACCGCAAGGCGGTGCGCCTGCTGCGCCTTGCGGAACGTTTCGACATCCCCGTGCTCACGCTGGTGGACACCCCCGGCGCCTATCCCGGGATCGGCGCCGAGGAGCGGGGCCAGGCGGAGGCCATCGCACGCTGCCTCGAAACCTGCCTCGACGTGAAGGTGCCGCTGGTCGCCATGGTGGTCGGCGAGGGCGGCTCGGGCGGCGCCATTGCGCTTGCCGCCGCCAACCGGGTGCTGATGATGGAGCACGCGATCTATTCGGTCATCTCGCCGGAGGGCTGCGCGTCCATTTTGTGGCGGAATGCCGACCATGCGGAGGAAGCCGCCGAAGCGCTCCGGCTCACGGCAGACGACCTGTTGAAGCTCGGCGTGATCGACGGCATCGTGCCGGAGCCCGTGGGCGGTGCCCACCGGGATCCGCCGAAAGCGATCAAGGCGGCAGGCGATGCCCTCGCCGAGGCGTTCGCGGGCCTCGGCGGCAAAGCCGGTGCCGAACTCCGCGAGAGCCGGCGCGAGAAGTTCCTGGAGCTCGGGAAGGCGACGCTCGGCTGAGGCCTCGCCTCGGGCGCGGCCCATGGCGCCCTAATGGCCCTGATAGACCTCCCACTCGCCGGTCTCTCCACTGAGGATACCGGCGCCTTCGGCGATTTCGCCGGTGGACTCCGCCCATTCGCCCGGATCGAGCGGCTCGCCAACGCAGGCCGCAAGGCCGAGAGCCGCACCCGCGGCGAGCAGAAGCCACACGCGCCTGCCCGGCCTCCGCTGCCGCGCGGCGGTGCGTCCCGCCCCCGGCACGGCCGTCATTTCGCTTCGTCCACGGCCGCCTCGGCACGGGCCCGCAGATCCGCCAGCAGGCCGTCCAGACCCTTGCGGTTCACCACCGACGCGAACTCGACCCGGTGCGTATGCAGCATGCTGATCCCTTCGACGCTGACATCGATGATCTTCGGACCCTCGGCACGCTCGCGCACACGGAAATCGACCGCAATCGGCGTGCCGCCGGGGCGCTGGATCCGCGCCCGCGCGATCCTGTCGCCGCCGTCCGCCTCGATTGACGAGACGACGGTGAACTGCTCGCCGCCATAGGAGCCGAACCGGCTGGCATAGACCCGCACGATGAAGTCGACGAACACCGCGAGATACTCCTCGCGCTGCGCCTCGCTCGCCGCCTTCCAGTGCCGGCCGAGCGCAAACCGGGCAACCCCCGGAATGTCGAAACCCTCCACGACGACCGCCCGGAACGCCGCCTCGCGCTCCGGGAAGGTGTCGCCGGCCTTCCCTTGAAAGATCTCGATGGTGCGGTCGCCAAGCTCCTGGACGAAACGCACCGCCGGATCGTCGGCCGCGGCAGCGGCGGTAGCGAGCAGCGAGACGGCAGCCGCAAAGACGACCACCCGAACGCCACGCAGCGAAGCCAAAGAAAACCGGTCGGCCAATTCCCCCCTCCCCGAAAGCCCCCGGCCGCCGGCGAGGCGGCTCATTCTTCAGGCTCTTCGTCGTATTGCTCGAAGTCGTCGAAGGATGGTACCGGCGCGGGCGCGCCATCCCGGATACGGTTATTCCGATATTGCCGATAATTTTCCCGCATCACGGCGTAATAGTCGAGCGAGGTTTCTTCCAGAGTCTCGATCTCGTCGAGATAGGCGGCGCGCCCATCCACGGCGGAAACGCTCGTGCGGACCACGCCGAAATCGCCCCGGATCGCGTATGGCACCGGGTCCGTCACCCAGTCCACGGCGAGGCCCGTCGCATCCCGCGGATTGGAGGGCCCCAGCACGGGGAGCACGAGATAGGGCCCTTCGCCCATGCCCCAGACGGCGAGCGTCTCCCCGAAATCCTCCGGCGCCCGTTCAAGGTCCAGCGCGCCCGCCGCGTCGAAAACGCCTGCGATGCCCACAGTGGAGTTGACGGCGAAACGCATCAGCGAGGCGCCGGCCCGCTCCGTCTTTCCCTGCAACAGGTTGTTGGTGACGTTGAGCGGCTCGCCAAGATTGCCGAGCATGTTGGTGACGCCCCGCCTCACCTCATGCGGCAGAGTGAGCACATAGAGTTCCGCAATCGGCCTCATCACCACCCGGTCGAGGGTCCGGTTGAATTCGAAGACCGCCCGGTTGACGTCTTCCAAGGGATCGTTCGCGTCCCAGGCACGGGCCGCGCCCGCGGGCAGGGCGAGGGCCGCGATCAGCGGGAGCGCGAGAACCCGGCATTTCCACGCCCCGCAGTGCATCTTTGTTCGCATGATCGGCGCGATATTGCTTCCGACTCGGGCGCGCACGGCGTCAGTCATCGTCCGCGGCGTGGGCCGCGAGCACGTCATCGGCGAGTCGCCCGGTAAGCTCCTGAAGACGGTCGAAGCGCGATTCGTAGGTGCCGACGCCGAGCGTCAGCGAGCGGAGCTCCACGATCAGGTCGTGCATCTCCGCCTCGGGCATGTGGCAGGAAATTTCGTCCCAGCCGGACCAGTCCTCCCGCGCCGAAAAGCCCAGCACCTGGCCGCGACGCCCGCTGACCAGACGCTGGACATTGGCGGTGAACTCGCTCGGAACCGTGATCTTGACCTCGGCGATGGGCTCCAGCAGGACCGGGTTGCATTTGGGCAGCGCCTCCGACATCGCCATGCGGCCGGCCGTCTTGAAGGCCTGCTCGGAGCTGTCCACCGCATGGTGCTTGCCGTCGGTGAGCGTGACGGAAAGATCCACCACCGGGAAGCCCAAGGGCCCCGTGCCGAGATATTCGCGCACGCCGGCCTCCACGGCGGGGATGTATTGCCGCGGCACGGCGCCGCCCACCACCGTGTTCTGGAACTCGAAGCCCTCGCCCCGCGGAAGCGGCTTCACATCGATATGCACATCGCCGAACTGGCCGTGTCCGCCGGTCTGCTTCTTGTAGCGCGCATGCTGGGAGACCGGCTTGCGGATCGCCTCCTTGTAGGCCACGCGGGGCTTTTCGGTCTGCAGCTCGAGCCCGTACTTGCCGGCGAGGCGGTCCAGCGCCACCTTGAGGTGCATCTCGCCCTGGCCGTGAAGCACCGCCTGCTGCGTATCCTGGTTGAGCTGGAAGCGGAGCGAGGGGTCTTCCTGAACAAGCCGGCCCATCGCGCCGGAGACTTTCACCTCGTCCTGGCGCTTGGCCGCCCGCACGGCGTAGCCAAAGACCGTATCCGGCGCTTCCGCCCGTGGCAAAGGCTCCGACGGGGGCTTGCCGGAAAGCCAGAGCGTATCGCCGCTCCCAATGGATTCGAGGCGGCCCAGGGCCACGATCTCGCCCGCGCCGGCGGAATCGATCTTGGCCTGCTGCTGGCCCAGCATCCTGTACATCCCACCGATTCGCTCGCCGTCGTTGAGGATGGCGCCGTCCTCGATCTCGCCCGACCAGATGCGCGCAAGGGAGATTTTACCGCCATGCTGGGTGATGTATGTCTTGAGCACCTGCCCGAGCGTCGCGCCGTCCTCCAGGCCGAGCCGCGCGGCGCGGCGTTCCGGGCGCGGCGCTATGGCGACAAGGGTATCCATCAGGCGGCGAACGCCCCAGTCCCGCTCGGCCGAGCCCATCAGAACCGGAACGATGCCGGCGTCCCCGAGGGCGCTGCGCAGGTAGTCCATAATCTCCTCAGGCTCGGGAATCTTGTCCTCCAGGAGGTTCTCGAGCAGCTCGTCGTCGAAATCGGCGAGATTTTCCAGCAGCTCGGTCCGCGCGCTGTCCCGGCGTTCGACGACCGCGTCGGGCGCATCGACCTTCCCCGCCGGCTCCTGGTCCCGATATTCATATGCCTGCCCGGAGACCAGGTCGACATAGCCGGTAACGGAATCGCCCTCCCGGATGGCGACTTGGCAGGCGATCAGAGGCGTCTCGCCGACCGGTGCCATCGCCTCCACCAGATCGGCCACGCGCAGCGTCGTCTCGTCCATCCGGTTGACGAACAGCATGTGGGGAATCCCGTGCTGGGCCAGGAACTTGAACAGGCGTCCCATGGTCCAGACCCGCTGCGTGTCGGCCGGGCATACGACCACCGCCAGATCCACGCCCATGAGCGCGTTGGCAGCCTCGGCGAAGAACTCGATGGAGCCCGGGCAATCGAGGACCGTGAAACGGCAATCCCCGTAGGTGAAGGTCGCGGCGCCCGTTTCGACGCTCGACTGGCGCGCGCGCGCTTCGTCGGACCAGTCGCCCACCGTGTTGCCTTCGGTGATCCTCCCCTTCCGGCCGATCGCACCCGACACGAACAGCATGCTCTCCAACAATGTGGTCTTGCCGCTCGTATAGGGGCCGACGAGCGCGACGTTCACCGCCCCGGTCGCATCGGTCATTCCATCTCCCTTCGCCCGCTCCGAAACCGCGGCATGTTTCCAGCGCCACCCCTGAATTGCAACAGCGATTTCCGCCGCCCGCACCGCACCGAAGGCACACGGCCCGCCGGCGCGCACCTTCGATCTTACGGCGCCTGTTGCCGGCGAACGCGCAGGGCGCCGCCACTTTTCGGCCCCAGGCTGGCACGGCTGGGAGGGGAGGGTTATGGTGCCGCTTCGGCTGGCGGAGGCCGGGGATCAAGCCATTGAGCATCTGGGGCAAGCTGATCGGAGGGGCCGCAGGCTTCGCGCTGGGCGGCCCCATAGGCGCCATCCTTGGCGTCGCCGCCGGCCATTTCGTGGACCGCATGGCAAGCGGCAGGCGGCGCATGGCCGCGGGAGACGCGCCCGCCATCGAAGCCAAGCGGACCGCCTTCTCCATCGCGCTCATCGTGCTCGCGGCCAAGATGGCGAAGGCGGACGGACAGGTCACCCGCGACGAAATCGCCGTCTTCAAACGTATCTTCCGCGTGCCCGAGAGCCATGCCGTCGAGGTGGGGCGCATCTGGGACGAGGCGCGCCAGGAGGCCGCCGGCTTCGAACCCTACGCGGAGCAGATCGTCGACATCTTCCCGAACAACATGACCGTCCGGGAGGAACTCCTCGTCGCGCTCTTCCAGATCGCCATGGCCGACGGCACGCTTCATAGCGCCGAACGAGACTATCTCACACAGGTCGCTCGGATTTTCGGCTTCGACCGCCGGCAGTTCGACAGCATCCTCGCGGGCCAGATGGGCGGCGCGGCGACCGACCCCTACGAAATCCTCGGTGTCGACGCGAATGCCACCGACGAGACGATCAAGAAGACCTACCGAACGCTGATCCGCGAGCACCATCCGGACCGGCTCATCGCCCAGGGCATGCCCGAAGAGATGATCGACGTGGCAAACCAGCGCATGGCCGCCATCAACGAGGCCTACGACCGAATCGCCAAGCTCCGCGGCCTGCGCTGACCGCGCCCCGGCGCGCGCCCGTTCCGACCCCCGATGCAGCCCTCGCATATTCCCATCGCGACGGGCACGGCACTTCTCTGGGGCTTCGGCTTCGTGACCAGCAAATATGGCGCGGACCACATGCCGCCCCTGTTTTTTCTCGCCATGCGGTTCCTGCTCATGTCGGTGATGCTGCTCTGGTTCGTCCGCTGGCCCAGCGGCCGTGCCGGCGCGGTGGCGCTGTTCGCCTGCACCATGGGTGCGGGCCATTTCGGCCTGTTCTATATCGCGCTCAACCTGGGGGTGGAGGCCTCCACGGCCGCCATCATCTGGATGGCCCAGGTGCCGCTCAGCGTGCTGATGGCCTGGCTCTTCCTCCGC
Source organism: Alphaproteobacteria bacterium (assembly GCA_965220825.1). Lineage (GTDB taxonomy): Bacteria > Pseudomonadota > Alphaproteobacteria > UBA828 > UBA828. The sequence goes on along the minus strand of OZ244839.1, from coordinate 2,978,750 downwards.
GAAAGGCCCGGCTGGGCGGCGGCCGTCGGCATCGCGATCGCCTTCGGCGGCATCGTGCTGCTGGTGGGAGAGCCGCGGCATTCGAGCAATGCGCTCGGCATCGGGCTCATGCTGGGCTCCAGCATCCTCTGGGCCGTCGCGAATGTACAGGCGAAGCGGCTCGCCGACATACCGCCGCTCGCACTCAATGCCTGGATGTCGGTCTTCGCCGCCCTCATGCTCTTCCCCCTCTCCTTTGGGCTCGAAGAGGGGCAGATCGCAAGCCTTCTGCAGCCGGACTGGCGGCTGCACGGCTCGCTGCTCTACCAGGTGGTGGGCTCCACCCTGCTGGCCTACGGCGCCTGGTACTATCTTCTGGCGCGCAACCGGATCGCCACCGTGGCAGGCTTCATGCTGCTGGTCCCGCTCTTCGGCGTGCTCTTCGGCGTTCTCACACTGGGCGAATCGCTCACCTGGCACACGCTCGGCGGGGGCGCGGTCACGCTTCTCGGGGTTGCGCTCATCCTGTTCCGAGCCGGGAGCAGGCCGTCGGCAAAGGCCGCGTGAGGCCGTATCCGGCCCATATCCGAGGGCGTCATGCATTTGACGCATGGAAGAGTTGCCATAATACCCCTGGAAACGCGGCGTCACCTGCCCTAAATATTGCATCGCAGCACGGCACGCGTGCCACCGGAAGCGGCCCAGGCTCTTCCGGATGCTGCGCGAGTTTTGCCGGCACCTTGTGCGCCGGCATCCGGGCTTCGGGCGCAAGGCCTGAAGGGGATCTTCGGATCCTACGTCTCCCAGACGTGAAGCCTCCCTGTTGGACTGGCCGGGTCTTCGGACCCGGCCATTTTTTGTGAAAATACCAATAATACTGTTCGCACCTGCAATATTTCGGTGTGCGCGAGACGCACGGAGGCTTGAGGGAGCGGTTTCCGGCATCGCCGCCGCGCCGGAGGCTCTGGGGGTTCCCTTCCGAGGCGCAGCACCTTAGCGTGGACCGCGATGAGCAAAATTCTCGTGACCGGCGCGCTCGGGCAAATCGGCGCCGAACTGGTGCCGGCGCTCAGGGAGCGCTATGGCGCGGATCGCGTGGTCGCCTCCGGATGGCGCCGCAGGCCGGTGGAGACGGTGGTCGACGGCGGGCCGTTCGAAATCGTCGACTGCACCCGGCCCGCGGCGATTCGTGCCGTCTTTGAGCGCCACGAGATCGGCACGGTCTACCACATGGCGGCGATGCTCTCCGTGCTCGGCGAGGAGAAGCCCGAAGACGCCTGGGCGCTCAATCTGGGGGGCTATGCCAACCTGCTGGCGGAGGCGCGCCTCCACGACTGCGCGGTGTTCTTCCCGAGTTCCATCGGCGCGTTCGGCCCGGCCACGCCCCTGCAGCAAACCCCGCAGGACACGATCCAGCGGCCCAACACCATCTACGGCGTTTCGAAGGTCGCGGGCGAACTGCTGGGAGACTACTACCATGCGCGCTACGGCATGGACACGCGCGGGCTGCGCCTGCCGGGCCTGATCTCCCATGTGGCGCCGCCCGGCGGCGGAACCACCGACTATGCGGTGGAGATATTCTACGCCGCGGTACGGGAGAAGCGCTTCACCTGCTTCCTGCGGCCCGATTCGCGCCTCGACATGATGTACATGGCGGACGCGGTGGCGGCGATCATCCAACTCATGGAGGCGGACGGCCGCCGGCTCTCGCACCGCAATGCCTTCAACGTCACGGCGATGAGCGTCACCCCGGAGGAGATCGCCGCCGAAATACGCCGCCACATACCGGATTTTCGCATCGACTACGCGGTGGATCCGCTGCGCCAGGCGATTGCCGATTCCTGGCCCGATTCGATGGACGATTCCGCCGCCCGCACGGAATGGGGCTGGGCACCCCGCTACGATCTCGCGGCCATGACGGCCGACATGCTGGAGAAGCTCCGCGTGAAGCGCGGCGCCGGCTGAGCCGGGCGCGGACGGTGCGTCAGCGGGCGGCGGTGCCGCCGTCCACCGAAAGCAGTGCGCCAGTCACGAACCCCGCGGCGTCCGACGCGAGATACATCACCGCATAGGCGATATCGAGGGGCGCGCCGACCTTGCCGAGGGGGATATGCTCCTTGAGCTTCTCGCGTATCTCCGACGACGACAGGTCGAGATGCTGCCAGCCCATGTCCGTCATGGGCGTGTCGATATCGCCGGGACAGACCGCATTGACCCGGATGCCGTCTCGCGCATGGTCGATCGCCATGGTCTTGGTCAGCATGGCGACCGCCGCCTTGGTCGTGCTGTAGGCGGGCAGCCGCTCATAAGCGATGATCCCGCATTCGGACGACATGTTGACGATGGACCCGCCCTCACCTTGCGCCTTCATCCGGCGCACCGCGGCGCGGGCCATGTAGAAGCTGCCGCTCACATTGATGTCGATGAGCCGGCGCCATTCTTCGTCCGAGGTCTCGTCGACCCGTCCGTGGCAGAGGACGCCCGCATTGTTGAACAGCACATCCAGCCTGCCGAAACGCTCCGCCGTCTCCGCCACCAGTGCGTCGCAATAGCCGGGATCGGCCACGTCGCCGAGGCTGAGCGCCGCGGTGCCGCCGGCCGCGGCGATGGCGTCGCGCACCGCTTCGCCGCGCGCCGCGTCGCGTCCGTTGAGCACCACCTTCGCACCGTGGGCCGCAAAGGCCCTCGCCGCGCCCTCGCCGATCCCCGATGTCGCACCGGTGATCAGCACCGCGCGGCCGGCAAAGGCATCCTCCCGGAAGAGTGCGCTCACGACGCGGTACCCGCGCCGTTTCTCCCGGCGACGACAGGGGGCCGGCGATCCTTCCAGGGTTTCGCACGCTCGAGCTGGGCCGCGAGACGCAGCAGGGTGCGCTCGTCGCATTCCCGCCCGACGAGCTGCACGCCCACCGGCAGCCCGTCCGCCGTCATGTGCAGGGGCACCGACATGGCGGGAAGGCCCGAGGCGTTGAAGGGCGCCGTGAACACCGCGTCGGGCCCCATGCGCTCCGCGTTGTAGCGGTCGATATCGCTCATGGTCATGGGATAGTGGCCGTGGGGGCGCGGCGGATGGCCCATCACGGGCATGAGGTGGACGTCGCAGTCGGCGAGGCCGGTGATGAGCTCCCGGCTCATCAGCTTGAGGTCGTTCACGTCTCGATAATGTTGCGGCCCGTCGACGGCCTTGCCCTTCTGGATGATGCCCCAGATCAGCGGCGCGACATCGGCCTCGGTGACGGAGCGGCCGGTCTCCGCCTCCGCATCTTCGAATCCCGACGCCGTCTGGGTCGCGGTCATGCGTGTGTAGGCGGTCCAGAAGCGCTCCCAATCGAGCGGCAGGCTACGCTCTTCCACCTTGTGGCCCAGGCTCTCGCAAAGCGCCGCGGCGTCCCGCACCGCCTGGACCACCTCCGCGTGGATGGGTACGGCCCCGCCGGGCGCCTCGGCGACCACCCCGATACGGAGCGCGCCCGGCTCCCGCCCCACCTCGTCCAGATAGGGGGTTTCCGGCATCTCGGTATAGTAGATGTCGCCCACGACGCGCCCGCCCACCGCATCGAGATAGGCGGCGGTCTCCCGCACCGTGTGGGTCACCGCGAAGAACGACGCGCCGCCATACCAGTAGTCGGGATAGGGCTCGAGGGTGACGCGCCCGCGCGCGGGCTTGAGCCCCACCAGCCCGGTATGGGAGGCGGGCACCCGCGTGGACCCGGCGCCGTCGCTCGCATCGACGAACGGAACCATGCGCGAAGCCAGCGCCGCCGCCGCACCTCCGCTGGAGCCGCCGGGCGTGCGCTCCAGGTTCCATGGATTGTTGGTACGCCCGAAGAGCGCGGGCTCGGTGGCGAGGCACCAGCCGAATTCCGGTGCGTTGCTGCGGCCCAGAAGCACGAAGCCCGCCTGCTTCAGCCGGCGTGTGTAGGCCATGTCGGTCGGGCAGACGAAACTCTTGAAGTAGGGGCAGCTGTTGAGGAGGGGGGTGCCCTCCCAGAGCGTGCCCAGGTCCTTGAGTAGGAACGGCACGCCCTTGAACGGGCCGTCGGGCAGGGCCGGGTCCGCCGCCGCCTTCCGGCCATAGTCGAAGAGCGGCATGGAGACGGCGTTCACCACCGGATTGAGCGCCTCGATGCGGCGGATCGCTTCGTCGGCGAGTTCGCTCGCCTGCACTTCCCCCGCCCTCACGAGTGCGCCGATCTCGAGAGAATCGTGCGTATCGAACAAGTCTCTGATGTCTGCTGTCATGGCCTCCCCCGTTCCGCCGGCAGGATAGAGTCCTTCCCTCCCGAACGGAAGCACCGCCCGGGGCCTGGGCCGCGAGGCCCGCCGCTTTCTTCCTTTCCGCACGAAAAAGGGCGGGGCCGCGAGGCCCCGCCCTGGAATGAACCATAGGAACGAAGGGCTACATGCCCATGCCGCCCATGTCGGGCATGCCGCCGGCGGCGCCTGCGCCGGCATCGTCCTTCTTCTCGGGCTTCTCGGCGACCATGGCCTCCGTGGTGATGAGGAGGCCAGCGACCGATGCGGCATCCTGAAGCGCCGTGCGCACGACCTTTGCCGGGTCGATGATGCCGGACTTCACCATGTCCACATAGATGCCGTTCTGGGCGTCGAAGCCGTGAGCCGCGTTCTTCTGCTCGAGCAGCTTGCCGATCACCAGGGAGCCGTCTTCGCCGGCGTTCTCGACGATGAGACGCGCCGGGGCGCGAAGCGCCTGGCGAACGATGTTGACACCCACATCCTGGTCCGAGTTGGCACCGGAGAGCTTGTCCAGTGCGCGACCGGCATAGAGCAGCGCCACGCCGCCGCCGGGAACGATGCCCTCCTCGACCGCAGCGCGGGTCGAGTTGAGCGCGTCCTCCACCAGATCCTTGCTCTCCTTCACCTCGATCTCGGTCGCACCGCCGACCTTGATCACCGCGACGCCGCCGGCGAGCTTCGCCAGCCGCTCCTGGAGCTTCTCGCGGTCGTAGTCGGAGGTAGTCTCCTCGATCTGCGCACGGATCTGGTTGCAGCGGCCGGTGATGTCCGCCTTCTTGCCCGCGCCGCCGACGATGGTGCTCTCTTCCTTGGTAATGGAGACGCGCTTGGCGGTGCCGAGCATGTCCGTGGTCACGTTCTCGAGCTTGATGCCGAGATCCTCGCTGACCACCTGGCCGCCGGTGAGGATCGCGATATCCTCGAGCATGGCCTTGCGCCGGTCGCCGAAGCCCGGGGCCTTGACGGCAGCCACCTTGAGACCACCGCGCAGCTTGTTGACCACCAGCGTCGCCAGAGCCTCGCCCTCCACCTCTTCGGCGATGATGAGCAGCGGCCTGGACGACTGCACCACCGCCTCGAGGATCGGAATCATGGCCTGCATGTTGGAGAGCTTCTTCTCGTGGAGAAGAATGTAGGGCTCTTCCAGCTCGCAGGTCATCTTGTCGGCGTTGGTGATGAAGTAAGGCGACTGGTACCCGCGGTCGAACTGCATGCCTTCGACCACCTCGAGCTCGGTGTCGAGGCCCTTCGCCTCCTCCACCGTGATCACGCCTTCCTTGCCGACCTTCTGCATGGCCTCGGCGATCATGTCGCCGACCTCGCGCGCATTGTTGGCCGAGATGGAGCCGACCTGGGCGATCTCCTCGTCGGTGGAGACCCGCTTGGACCGCTTGCCGATCTCGCCGACCACCGCGCCCACCGCGAGGTCGATGCCGCGCTTGAGGTCCATGGGGTTCATCCCGGCGGCGACCGCCTTGGAGCCCTCGCGCACGATGGCCTGAGCAAGAACCGTCGCCGTGGTGGTGCCGTCGCCGGCCTCGTCATTGGTCTTGCTGGCGACCTCACGCACCATCTGGGCGCCCATGTTCTCGAACTTGTCGGTAAGCTCGATCTCCTTGGCGACGGTCACGCCGTCCTTGGTGATGCGCGGCGCGCCGAACGACTTGTCGAGCACCACGTTCCGGCCCTTCGGGCCGAGCGTGACGCCGACGGCGCTCGCCAGCGTGTCCACGCCCTTCAGCAGGCGCGTACGCGCATCGGCCGAAAACCGTACTTCCTTCGCTGCCATGATTCCGTTCCCTTTCTACAAATGTCAGCCGCGGTCGGGCGCGCCTACGCGGCTTTCTTCTTCGACTTCTTGCCGGTCTCGACGACGGCCATGATGTCCGACTCCTTCATGAAGAGGAGTTCGTCGCCATCGAGCGTCACCTCGTTGCCGGACCACTTGCCGAACAACACGCGGTCGCCGGGCTTCACCTCCAGCGGATGCAGCGTGCCGTCGTCCCCCCGGACGCCGGGCCCCACCGCCACGATCTCGCCTTCCTGGGGTTTTTCCTGCGCCGTATCGGGGATGATGATCCCGCCGGCGGTCTTCGCTTCCTCGCCGATGCGCCGGACCACGACTCTGTCGTGCAACGGTCGAAACTTCATTCCGTCCTCCACTATTCGTCCGTTTGGCCTGCAGGCCCGATTGTTAGCACTCAGTCGGCGCGAGTGCTAACACCTTGTGCCCGCCCGATCAAGCACAAATTTGCGCTCTCCCGCTCGGGCCCGCCGTCCTGGAAGCCTGCCCACGGGCGGATCAAACCTCGGACGAACGCTCCCCTCGGGGTACGGCCCACCTTATGGCAACGAAAGTGGCCGCACCGGACAGCGCGAAAGACCCGAGCAACGCATACAGGGTGCCGTCATAGCCATAGCCGATCAGCCCGCCGAACGGCACGGAAATGAGGGTCGAGACCAGGGCGACGAGCGCCGCTCCCACGCCCGCCACATGGCCGAGCGGCATCATCGCGAGGGAGTTCAGATTGCCGAAGAGCAGGCCGACCGCGGCGAAGGCGAGCATGAGGGAGACGACGAACATCCAGAGCGGGAGCAGCCCGTCGAAGGCGAAGGCTCCCGCCCACGACACGAGCGAAACCAGGGTGAGGGCGCATGCCGCGATGCTGGAGAGGCGACGCATGCCGTAGCGCATGACGAGATGGCCGTTCACGAGGGCCGCCCCGCCGAACGCAAGCGCGAGCCCCCCGAAATAGGCGGGGAAGAGCGAGCCCACGCCGTAGGTGTCCTGGAATATCTGCTGGGCCGAACTCAGATAGGCGACAAAGGGAGAAAAGGCGAAGCCGAGGGCCAGGGTACAGCCCATCGCCTGGCGGCTCTTCAGCACCTCTGCCGCCGATCGCCCGAAAGTGCGGAGAGAGAAACGCATGCGGCGTTCCGCCGGCAGCGTTTCGGGCTGGCGAAGCATGAGCCAGATACCGGCGACGGCGGCGGTCGCGAACAGGGTGACAAAGATGAAACGCCAGTCCGCGATCCACAGGATGCCCTGTCCGAGCGCCGGCGCGAGCGCGGGCACCGCGATGAACACCGCCATGACGAAGGACATGATCCGCGCCATCGGGCGCCCTTCATATTGGTCGCGCACCAGCGCCACGGAGACGATGCGCGGCGCCGCGACTCCGATGCCTTGGAGCACCCGCCCGGCGAGCATCGATTCGAAGCTGGGCGCAAAGATGGACACCACGCAGCCCGCCATGAACACCGCAAGGCCGGCGCAGGTCGCGGGCTTTCGACCGATACAGTCGGAGAGGGGGCCGAAGAGAAGCTGGCCGAACCCGAGCCCGAGGAAGAGGGCGGTGACGACAAGCTGCACGTCGTTGCGCCGCGCGGTACCGAGGTCGCTGCCGATGGCGGGCAGGGCGGGCAACATCGCGTCGATGGAGAGCGCGACGAGCGCCATCAGAAGAGCGACAAGGGAGACGAACTCGCCCGTGCGCAGCATGGATCGTTCAGCCGGGGCCGCTGCGTTCGAGCGCTTCAGCCGCTGCGAGCCACTCTCCCTCGGCCGCCGCTTCCGCCCGCTCCGCGTCCCTGAGTTCCCTGCCGAGAGCGGCGATCCGGGCGGCATCGCCCCGCTGCGCCGCCGAGGCGAGCGCGTTCTCGAGGCGCCGCCGCGCTTCCTCGGCATGAGCGATTCGTTCCTCCGCCGAGGCCACCGCATCCCTGAGAGGCTTGCGCCGCGCACGGGCAGCGGCCGCCGCCCGGCGCGCAGCCTTGCGGCTCACCGAGGAGCGGGTCTCGACCTGCATACGCGGCGATGCCTCGCCGGCGAGGCGTTCGCGCCGGTAGTCCGCGAGGTCGCCCTCATAGGTCCGTACGGAGCCGTCCTGCACCAGCCACAAGCGATCCGCCACGAGCTCGACCAAATGCATGTCGTGGGTGATCAGGACCACCGCACCGCCATAGGCACCGAGCGCTTCCAGCAGGGCGCGCCGGCTCTGGACGTCCAGATGGTTGGTGGGCTCGTCCAGCACCAGAAGCTGCGGCGCCCGGGCGGAGATGAGCGCGAGGTTGAGCCGCGCCTTCTCGCCGCCCGAAAGCGCGGCGACCGCCGTTTCCGCCTTCTCCCCGCCGAACCCGAACGCGCCGAGGCGGGCGCGGACGCGGTCGGGCGCGGCGTCGGGCATGAGGCGCGCAAGGTGGCTGAAGGCCGTGCCTTCCGGCTCCAGCATGTCGATCTGGTGCTGCGCGAAGTAGCCGACCGCAAGGCTCGGCGCCCGCGTGAGCGTGCCGCGCTCCGCCGGCAGAAGGCCCGCCAGCAGCTTGGCGAAGGTGGACTTGCCGTTGCCGTTGGCGCCCAGCAGCGCAACCCGCTCGTCCGCGTCGATCCGCAGGCTCAAGCCGCGCAGCACGGGGCGGCCCGGCTCATAGCCGACGGCGACATCTTCAAGGCTTACCAGCGGCGGTGCGAGCGCGGCGGGCTCCGGGAATGCGAGATCGGCCGTCCGCTCATCGACTGCGACCGGCAGGTCTGCGAGCTTCGCGAGCGCCTTGAGGCGGCTTTGCGCCTGGCGGGCCTTGCTCGCATTGTAGCGGAAGCGGTCGACGAAGCCCTGCAGCCGGCGCCGTTTCGCTTCGAGACGAGCGGCGCGGGCGTGGGCAGCGGCGGCACTCTCCGCATGGGCCTGTGCAAAGCGCGTGTAGTTGCCGGGATAGGCGGTCAGGGACCGGCCGGCCAGATGAAGGATGCCGTCGGGCACGGCTTCCAGCAGGGTACGGTCGTGACTCACCACCACGAGCGACCGGGAATAGCGCTTCAAGTGGGATTCCAGCCACAGGGCCGCCTCGAGATCGAGGTGGTTCGTCGGTTCGTCGAGCAGCAGCAGGTCGGGCTCCACGAACAGCGCGGCGGCGAGTGCCACGCGCATGCGCCAACCGCCGGAGAGGCTCGCGAGCGGCGCCTGTTGCATCGTCTCATGGATGCCGAGCCCGGCAAGCAGCCGCGCCGCACGGGCCGGCGCCGCGTGGGCGCCGATTTCCGCGAGCGTGGTCTCGATTTCGGCGCGGCGCTCGCCTTCGGCATGGCCCGCCTCGGCGATCAGGGCCGCGCGACGTTCATCGGCGGCAAGCACGGCGGCGCGCGGCGTGCCCGGGCCGCCCGGCACCTCCTGATCGACGAGCCTGACCGAAAGACCGCGTGCGCGGACGATCCTGCCCTCGTCGGGCTCCAGCCGGCCGGCGATGAGGCGCAAGAGGGTCGTCTTGCCACTGCCGTTGCGCCCCACCAGCCCGAGCCTCCGGCGCGCGCCGATCTGTGCGGTCACGCCTTCGAAAAGGAGGCGTCCGCCGATACGGTAGGCGATGTCCTGAAGGGTCAGCATGGGCGCCCGAGTTTCTGCGCCGTCCGCGGCCGCGACGCAAGGCCGACGGCGCGGCGGCCGCTATCGAGAACAAACTGAATTGATCGGGGCGGATCCTTTTTTGGTGCGCGGGTCTCCAGGCCCGCATGTTTTTGTTGCCACGGCCCGCACCCGCGCCCCGATGTGCGACAATGGTCTTGGACGCAAGGCTCGGGAGGAGCGCCGCATGCTTATTGTCGCCGTGGTTTTCGAATTCGTGCCCGGTGGATTCGACCGCATCAAGGCGGAGGTTCTGGACGCCATCGAGAACTCGCGCAAGGAGCCCGGCGCGCAAATATATGACTGGGCGATCGACGTCACCGCGCCCAACCGCGCCATCATCTTCGAGGTCTGGGACGACCAGGCCGCGCTGGACGCGCACTTCACACATCCCTACATGGACAGGCTCGTCGCGGCGCTGAACGCCGCCAGCATCCGCGGCGACATCACCCATTATTCGGCGGATATCTACGATGTGACCGGCAAGCGGGACATGGGCTTCCGGCTGCCGACCGAATAGGCTTCGCCGAAGGAAGATCGCCATGCATGCCGGCCCCATCGCACCGCCCTTCGACGAGAGCGCCGCACGCGCCATCGTCCGCGCGTTCGAGGCGGCCTGGAACCGCCGGGTGGCCGAAGAGATCCCCAAGACCTGCACGCCCGATACGCGCTGGCGCTACCGCGAGGCCTTCGTCGAAGGGCGGGACAATATCCTGCCCTTCCTGCGCGCACGCTGGCCCCTCCAGAAGCATTATCGGCTCAGGAAGGAACTCTGGAGCTTTACCGACAACCGTATTTCGGTGCGTTTCGTCAGCGAATGGCGCCACCGCGACACCGGCCGATGGTACCGGACATATGGCAACGAGCACTGGGAATTCGCCCCCGACGGATTGCAGAGCGTGCTCGACCTCTCCGCCAACGACATCCCGATCGACGAAGCGGACCGGAGCCTCTGACGGGAAGTCCTGAGAGCGGCGCTCCGCTCGCGGCGGCGGCGCGCCAAAGGTAAAGCGGTCACAGAATCGAGACCGCGGCGTTACCACCCCAACGCTTGGCTCCAGCGCCTGGGATCGGCCGCACCCTCGATGAGCCCGGTCTCGAGATCCTTGCGGACGGCGCACACGCCCCCGGTCCAGTGGGTCCAGTCTTCCAGGCGCTCGATGCGGTGCCCGCGCGCGGCGAGGCGGTCGCTTGTCGCCGCGTCGATGCGCCCTTCGAGGGTAGTAAGGCCCGGATGCGCATCATGGGGCGCGAAGGAATCCGGATGGCTGTGGGTGACGAGACGGGGGGCCTCCACCGCATCCTGGAGCGCCATGCCGAAGGCAAGGTGGTTGAGGAGCACTTGCAGGTTCGCCTGTATCTGGGTGTCGCCGCCGGGAGTCCCGAAGGGCATGATCCAGCGGCCGGGCGCGAGCGCGAGGCAGGGGTTCGGCGTCAGTCGGGGGCGCTTTCCCGGCGCGAGACAGGACGGATGCCCCCGCACCGCCCAGGACTGCGCCCCGCGCGACGAGACGGCGAACCCGCATCCGGGCACCACCGGCACATCCCAGCTCGTGTCGGAGGGCGTGGCGGAGAGCGCGTTCCCCTCGCCGTCGATGACGCAGACGATGGACGTATCGGGCGCAGGCCCGACCGCCGCCGCGCTTGCCGCAGCCGGCGGAACGTAAGCGGCGCGGCCCGTGATCCTTCCCGGGCGGGGCATTCCGGCGGCGGCCTTCGCCGGATCGATGGCCTTGCACCGCTCCGCCGCATAGGCCCGGCCGATGAGCGTATCTGTGGGGACGTCCACGAAATCCGGATCGCCCAGATAGCCCTCCCTGTCGGCCAATGCGAGCTTGAGAATCTCCGCAACGGCATGAAGATACCCGTCCGTTCCGTGCCCGAGCGCCCGCATGTCCGCCGCCTCGGCGAGCGCGAGCGCCTCCAGCAGGAACGGCCCCTGGCACCACGCGCCGCAGCTGTGGACCTCCACCGCCTCGCCGCCGAGCCGGAAGCACCGCGACAGCGAGGGCAGGACCTGACAGCGGAACGACTCCAGGTCCGCCGCCGAGAGGAGGCCGCCGTTCTCTCTCTGATGCGCGACGATCCGGTGCGCAATGTCGCCGCGATAGAACGCACGGCGCACCGCCGCCAGGCCGGCCAGGCGATCGCCGCCGGCCGCGCGCTCCTCGTCGCAGAGGAATTGCAGCACCCGGCCCAGATCGGCCTGCACGAGCCGCGTACCGGGCTCCGGCACCGCGCCGCCGGGCATCCAGATCGCCGTGTTCTCGGGCCAGCGGCGGTAGTCTTCGGCGTAGCGCCGCACATAGTCGAGCATGACCGGGTGGCGGGGGAAGCCGCGGGACGCATAGCGCACGGCGCGCGCCGCCACGTCGCGGAAGGTCATGGTGCCCCAGCGCTCCAGCGCCTGGATGCACGCGTCGGGCGCGGCCGGCACCACCGTGCGCCGCACCCCGAGGGGAATCGCGCCTCCGTGGCGTGCGATGAATTCGTCCGCATCAAGCGCCCGGGGCCAGCCGCCGACGCCTGCGATGGTGACGACCTCGCCGGTCTTCGCGAGGCGGACGATCATGGGCGCGACTCCGGCCACGCTCACCTGGTCGCTATAGACCACGCCGAGGGTCAGGATCGCGCCGACGCCTGCGATGGTGACGACCTCGCCGGTCTTCGCGAGGCGGACGATCATGGGCGCGACTCCGGCCACGCTCACCTGGTCGCTATAGACCACGCCGAGGGTCAGGATCGCGGCGACGCCCGCATCGATCGCGTTGCCGCCATTCTCGAGCGCCTCCGTCGCGCTCAGCGCCGCGAGCTCGTGGCCCGCACTGACGACGTGATGATGACCCCGGGTGACGGGAACGACGGACATGGCAGCCTGTAACGCTCAGGAATCCTGCGGCTTCGGCTCCGGCGGAGTATAGACCGCGGCCGAGAGGCGCCGACCCGTCTCCGGCCGCGACAAAGAAACATGCGGGCCTGGAGACCCGCGCACCTACAAAAACAGACGCTCCGTCAGAAGTTGAGCCGCAGGTCCATTCCGATGCGGGTGTCGGGCTCGCCGCCTGCGCGGTGGCCGGCGGTGAGCGCGGCGTCGATGCCACCGCGAGCGAAGCCGATGCCCGTGCGGTAGTGCTGCGTGCGAGACTCCCCGCCAAGCGCCATGTCGGCAAAGGGTGTCAGAAGCCCGCCGGCTGCCGCGAAACCGTAGCCCGTGCGCGCGATCAGCGAGAGGCGCTGCGGCGTGTCATTATCGCCCTGCGCCTCGTCGAACAGACGTTCGCGTGCGAGCGCACCCACCTGCTGCTGCCCCCATGCCGGGCCGAGCGCCAGCGACAGGCCGCGTCCGTCCGCTCCCGGCGCGAGACGCGCTTCCAGGCTCGCGCCCCGCTCCCGCGTGTCGTCTTCGGAGTGGAGCGCCAGCCAGTGGCCCGACGCATCGAGGCCGAAGCGCGAGCCGGGCGCGGACAGGCGCACACCGCCCGACACGTCCATGCCGGTGCCCGTCACACCGTCGCCGCCGTCCTGACGCAGCGCCACCGCGCCGCGCGGCCGGGCTTGCCAGTCCGAACCGGAGGAAAGCGCGAAGCCGTCATGTTCAGCTTCCATGCCGGCATTGAGGCGCCAGCTTGTCGCCTGCAGACCGCCGAGCGAGGAGGTGGACGACGATCCGTCCGTCTCGATCTGCGCGAGGCTCGCGCCGCCGATCGCCGACAGCGTGAAAGCGGACCGCCGCGCCACGGGCATCCGCCCGCTCACCGCACCCGCCAGCAGCGACAGGTCCGCCTTCTCCACAGTGCCGGCGGATGCGCGATGCTCCGCCTCGCCCGTGCCGGCGCCCAGCATCACACGCACGGCGCCGCCGCCGCCCGCCGTCTTCATCTGGAGATAGGGCCAGAGCGCCGTCAGCGATGTTTCCAGACGGCCTTCGGATGCGCCCGGCCGGTAGTCGGTCTCACCCTCGCCGTGCGACAGCGCCACGCCGGCGGTCAGCCCCTCGTTCAAACGCCCGTCAACGCCGAGCCAGCCGGTCGATTGCTCGCCGTCCCAAGCGTCGCCGCTCCGGCCGCCCTCGAAGGCGCGCCAGTCGCCCCGGCCCCAGACCGTCCAGGCCGGGCCGCCCGAAGCCCCCTCGGACCCGGCCGCCGCGAGCGGCAGGGTAAAGGCGCTGCCGCCCAGCAGGGCCGATCCACTCACCGCCTCGCTGCGGGCGGCCGTTCGACCGTCCCAGCGGTCGATCCGGTCCCACCGGTTGCCCTCTGCGGCCGGCAGCGCTATCGCGCCACCGACCCGTTGGCCGGCCAGCGTCAATGACTGCGTTCCGGGCGCTGCATCGAAGCGCTGTCCAATGGTCTCGGCCGCGCCGGCCAGCGTCGTCTGCGCCACCGCCGCCAGCGTGTGTTTCAGAGCCTGCTTTTCCGCCGCCTTCGTGGGGCTCTCTGGGGGCAGCGGCGGCGGACGCCCGGTCTTGAAAACGACCTTCTGGCTGCCGAACGCGTATTCGACATGAAAGTCGTCGTCGTTGAATACTTCTGTCAACGTGCCATTGAACGTTATCGACCGGGCGGAGGGATCGTATGTATCTCCAGAAACATCGTCTGGATTCACGTGTAGTTGGTCGCCTTCATTTCTACGAAAAAACTCCATGTACAAGTCGGACATGTAGGAATAGTCAGCCAAATTGAAACGGGTCTGTGTACCTCCAAAAGAATCCCGTCCGGAAACCGTGAATGGTCCTATAACGTATCTATCCTTGGTGAAGCCGCCTGTCGAATGGGGGAATGCTTGATTTTGACTTATACGATAAGCCAACTGAAAAAGGGTCGTTGCGCCCGCGTTACGGTCACCGGGAATCACGTCGAGTCCCGAGAGATCCAGTGTCCCTCTGGAAACGATGGTGGAATTCTCGCCATCGTCGTAGAAGTAGAAGGTCAGCGTACCCGCTCCAGCAGCCTGTGTGCCTGCGATCAGGAAGACCGCACCGAGCAGCAGCACCGAACCGGCTGCAGCGAAACGCCGCGCGAACCCTCTTCCGGCTCTACGGTTGGCGGGCGAGTAGCCGTTCCGACCGCTCAGATCCTCAGAAGTTTCCGGGGGGGGGGTAAATAGTGAACGCCAGACCGGCAGCGTCGCAGCCAACCGCCCTGCGGCCGTCCGCAGGGAGGCGAAGATGGAGACGCCGGCCGCAGCGAATTCGTCGGTGCGGCAGGTCGGACGAGAGGCTCTCATGGTCATGGCGCGAAGACCCCCCTTGGTCGAAATCGCTTTTGTGAGCGGACCGTAGCAACTGGCGGAACCGGATACAAGGCGTTGCGCGACGCAGTCGAACGGTCGGGAGAGGTCCTGAAGAAAGCCGGGCGGGACGGCACCCGGTTTGTCGACCCCGGCGCGCATGGTTGCGGTTTGTGCGCCCTGGGCGAGCACTGCCCACGGCGGGCCGGCTGCGCAGCAGGGAGGGCGGGGGCCGTCAGGCCGGCGATGCCGGCCCCGCGTCAGAAGTTCAGACGCAGGTCCATGCCGATGCGGGTGTCGGGCTCGCCGCCGGTGCGGTGGCCGGCGGTGAGCGCAGCGTCGATACCGCTGCGGGCGAAGCCGATGCCCGTGCGATAGCGCTGCGAGCGCGACTCGCCGCCGAGCGCCATGTCGGCGAACGGCGTCAGCAGGCCGCCGGCCGCCGCGAAGCCGTAGCCGGCGCGGGCCGTGAGCGACAGGCGTTGCGGCACGGCGCCCTGCTCGTCGTCGAACAGCCGTTCGCGAGTCAGCGCACCGTCCTGCTGCTGCCCCCATGCGGGGCCGAGCGCCAGCGACAGGCCGCGTCTGTCGGCGGCCGGGTTCAGCCGCGCTTCCAGGCTCGCGCCCCATTCCTGTGTGCCGTCTTCGGAGTGCAACGCCAGCCAGTGGCCGGACGCATCGAGGCCGAAGCGCGAGCCGGGCGCCGACAGGCGCACACCGCCCGATACTTCCATGCCGGTGCCCGTCACGCCGTCGCCGCCGTCCTGACGCAGCGCCAGCGCGCCGCGCGGCCGGACCTGCCACTCTGAACCGGAGGCAAGCGCGAAGCCGTCATGTTCGGCCTCCATGCCGGCGCTGAGGCGCCAGCTCGTCGCCTTCAGACCGCCAAGCGAGGAGGTCGCAGACGACCCGTCCGTCTCGATCTGCGCAAGGCTAGCGCCGCCGATCGCCGACAGTGTGAAATCGGACCGCCGCGCCACGGGCATCCGCCCGCTCACCGAACCCGCCAGCAGCGACAGGTCCGCCTTCTCCACAGTGCCGGCGGATGCGCGATGCTCCGCCTCGCCCGTGCCGGCGCCCAGCATCACACGCACGGCGCCGCCGCCGCCCGCCGTCTTCATCTGGAGATAGGGCCAGAGCGCCGTCAGCGATGTTTCCAGACGGCCTTCGGATGCGCCCGGCCGGTAGTCGGTCTCGCTCTCGCCGTGCGACAGCGCCACGCCGGCGGTCAGCCCCTCGTTCAAACGCCCGTCAACGCCGAGCCAGCCGGTCGATTGCTCGCCGTCCCAAGCGTCGCCGCTCCGGCTGCCCTCGAAGGCGCGCCAGTCGCCTCGGCCCCAGACCGTCCAGGCCGGGCCGCCCGAAGCCCCCTCGGACCCGGCCGCCGCGAGCGGCAGGGTGAAGGCGCTGCCGCGCAAGAGCGCCGACCCGCTCACCGCCTGGCTGCGGGCCACTGTCCGGCCATCCCAGCGGTCGATTCGATCCCACGGGTTGCCTTCTGCAATCGGCAGCGCCGTCGTGCCACCGACCTGCCGGCCAGCCAGCTTCAATGACTGTGCGCCCGGCGCCGCATCGAAGCGGTGCCCGATGGTGTCGACCGCGCCGGCCAGCGTCGCCTGCGCGACTGCCGCCAGCGTATGCTTCAAAGCGCGCCGCTCCGTCTCTTTCGATGGCCCGGTTGTCTCCGTATCGTCGGGAGGGTTCGGATCGCGGGTTGATAAAACTACCGTGTTCGAGCCGAACGTTATCGTGATGTGGAAATCATCTTCGCCCATCGTGCTCTGCAGCGTTCCGTCCCATTCGGCCACCCCATCTTCGAAACTGACAACGGTTCCGTCTACTGGTGACGTTCCGCATAAAGTAATTTCCTTAAGGAAAACATCAAAATAAAAGCTCGAAGTATAATTTTTAGGATCAAACGATACGTTGTTGTTCAAAGCAACAGATTGGGAAGTAGAAACTTCATCAAATGAGCGTCTGACGAAGCTGCACGACGATTTACCTATTCGATAGAACGGGATGCTCGGAGTCATTAAAATTATTGGATTTGATACGTTTATAACTCCAGTGTCGTCAATACTCCCCAAATCCACACTGCCCGATGCTTCGATTTTGCTTTTGGATCCGTCGTCACTGAAGTAAAAATACGCCGTATCGCCGGGAGGGTTCGGATCGCGGGTTGATAAAACTACCGTGTTCGAGCCGAACGTTATCGTGATGTGGAAATCATCTTCGCCCATCGTACTCTGCAGCGTTCCGTTCCATTCGGCTACCCCACCTTCGAAACTGACAATGGTTCCGTCTACTGGTGACGTTCCGCATAAGGTAATTTCCTTAACGTTAACATCAAAATAAAAGCTCGAAGTGTAATTCTCAGGATCAAACGATACGTTGTTGTTCAAAGCAACAGATTGGGAAGTAGAAACTTCATCAAATGAGCGTCTGACGAAGCTGCACGACGATTTACCTATTCGATAGAACGGGATACTCGGAGTCATTAAAATTATTGGATTTGATACGTTTATACTTCCAGTTTTGTCAATACTCCCCAAATCCACACTGCCCGATGCTTCGATTTTGCTTTTGGATCCGTCGTCACTGAAGTAAAAATACGCCGTATTGGCCGCAGCATGATTTGCAAATCCGGCGGTCAGCGCACTCCCGGCCAGCAAGGCCGCACCGAACAGCAGCGCCGGAACGGTTCCGGCGAAGCGACGCGTGAACCCTCTTCCAGCTCTGCCTTCGGCGGGCGAGTAGCCGTTTCGACCGCTCAGACCTTCAGAAGTTTCGGGGGAGGTAAATAGTGAACGCGGGGCCGGCAGCGTCGCAGCCAACCGCCCGGCTACCGTCCGCAGGGAGGCGAAGATAGAGACGCCGGCTATAGCAGGGTTGCCGGTGCGGCAGGCCGGGCGAGAGGCGGTGATGGTCATGGCGCGAAGACCCCCCCTTGGTCGAAATCGCTTCAGCGACTGAACCGTAGCCACGGGCGGAACCGCATACAAGCCGTTACGCAACGCAGTCGAACAGTCGGGAGAGGTCTTGAAGAAAGCCGGGCGGGGCGCGCCGGTTTGTCGGTCCCGGCGCGCATGGTTGCGGTTCGTGCGGCGTGGGCAAGCAACGCCAACGGGGGGCCGGCTGCGCAGCGGGCAGGCGGGAGGGCGGGAGCCGTCGGGCCGGCGATGCCGGCCCTGGCGCCCCGTCAGAAGTTAAGCCGCAGGTCCATGCCGATGCGGGTGTCGGGCTCTCCGCCGGCGCGGTGGCCGGCGGTGAGCGCGGCGTCGATGCCGCCCCTGGTAAAGCCTATACCCGTGCGGTAGTGCTGCGTGCGCGGCTCACCGCTGAGGGCCATGTCGGCAAAGGGCGTCAGCAGCCCGCCGGCGGCTGCGAAGCCGTAGCCGGCGCGGGCGGTCAGCGAGAGGCGCTGCGGTGCGGCGCCCTGCTCGTCGTCGAAGAGACGCTCGCGCGTGAGCGCGCCGTTCTGCTGCTGCCCCCATGACGGGCCGAGCGCCAGCGACAGGCCGCGTCCGTCGGCGGCCGGGTTCAGACGCGCTTCCAGGCTTGCGCCCCATTCCTGCGCGCCGTCTTCGGAGTGCAGCGCCAGCCAGTGGCCGCTTGCGTCGAGGCCGAAGCGCGAACCGGGCGCGGACAGGCGCATACCGGCGGAGACCTCCATGCCGGTGCCCGTCACGCCGTCGCCGCCGTCCTGGCGCAGCGCCACCGCGCCGCGCGGCCGGACTTGCCACTCCGAACCGGAGGAAAGCGCGAAGCCGTCATGCTCGGCCTCCACGCCGGCGCTGAGGCGCCAGCTCGTCGCCTTCAGGCCGCCGAGCGAGGAAGTCGAGGACGATCCGTCCGTCTCGATCTGCGCAAGGCTCGCGCCGCCGATTGCCGACAGTGTGAAATCGGACCGACGCGCCACCGGCATGCGCCCGCTCACCGAACCCGCCAGCAGAGACAGGTCCTCCTTCTCCTGAGTGCCGTCGGAGGCGCGATGCTCCGCGTCGCCCGTGCCGACGCCCAGCACCAGACGCATGGCGCCGCCATCCACCGTCTTCATCTGGAGATAGGGCCAGAGCGCCGTCAGCGATGTCTCCAGACGGCCTTCGGATGCGCCCGGCCGGTAGTCGGTCTCGCTCTCGCCGTGCGACAGCGCCACGCCGGCGGTCAGCCCCTCGTTCAAACGCCCGTCAACGCCGAGCCAGCCGGTCGATTGCTCGCCGTCCCAAGCGTCGCCGCTCCGTCGGCCCTCGAAGGCGCGCCAGTCGCCCCGGCCCCAGATCGTCCAGGCCGGGCCGCCCGAAGCTCCTTCGGACCCGGCCGCGGCCAGTGGCAGGATAAAGGCGCTGCCGCCCAGCAGGGCTGACTCGCTCACCGCATGGCTTTGTGCCGTCGTCCGGCCGTCCCGGCCGTCGATCCGGTCCCACCGGCTGCCCTCGGCCGCCGGCAGCGCCGTCGCGCCACCGACCTGCCGGCCTGCCAGCGCAAGTTCTCGCGCGCCCGGCGCCGTATCGAAGCGCTGTCCGATGATATCGACCGCGCCGGTGAGCGTCGCCTGCGCCACCGCCGCCAGCGTGTGCTTCAGAGTCCATCGCTCCGTCTCTGTCGATCGCCCCGGCAGCGTCGGCAGCTTGGTCGTGTAAATCACCTTGTTGCTGCCGAACATATACTCAATGTGGAAATCGTCGTCGCCCAACACGTTGAGCAACGTGCCCGCAAACGTGACTTCTGCGCCGGCAGGATCGTAAATGTTGTCTTCGACTCTGGAGTTATCAACGCCGATACATTTGCATAAGTCATCTGAGATATGGAAGTACAAGTCCGACATATATGAAGGAATTCTTGTGTTTTCGGTATTTCCTTCGTAGCTGTCTAATCCGCTAAATGTAACTTCCCACCCACTGTATTCGTTTAGGATTCGCTCGGCGTCATTGTGACGAATTACAGTGCTAAAATAATTATTTGCATTGACGATATCGGTCTCCGGATTGCCAATCTTGATCAAGTTGGTGGGACGGAACGGGGTATCGTTGCCCTTCGTGGCACCCGAGAGATCCAGACTTCCCGAGGGCGTGATGGTGGAATTCGTACCGTCGTCCGAGAAATAGAAGGTCAGCGTGCTCGCCCCGGCAGCCGGTACGCCTGCAATCGGTAAGGCCATACCGACAAGCAGCGCTGCACCGGCGCCGACGAAACGCCGCGCGAACCCTCTTCCAGTTCTCCGGTTTGCAGACGAGTAGCCGTTTCGACCGCTCAGACCGTCAGAAGCTTCGGGGGGAGAGGCAAATAGTGAACGCCGGGCCGGCAGCACCGTAATCATCCTCCCTGCGGCCGTCCGCAGGGAGGCGAAGATGGAAACGCCGGCTATAGCGGGGTCGCCGGTGCGGCAGGGTGGGCGAAAGGCTGTCATGGTCATGGCGCGAAGACCCCCCTTGGTCGAAATCGCTTCAGCGATCGGACCGTAGCAATGAACGGAACCGCATACAAGCGGTTGCGATTGAAATTGCACAATAAATCCATAATAAATATTGCGCATTATGAATATTGAGAGAGGTCCCGAACCGGGCTGGGGTCGCCGCCCGGCTCGTCACCCCCGATGTGCATGGAGGCGGCGGCCGTCGTCGTCCACGCCTCGAAGTCGAGGGCTGCGAGCGCGGTGGGCGGGAGCACCGCTTCCGTGATGGTCGGACGCACCGCATCGCACCGTGTCACTGACGAGGCGGGCGCAAGATGCATGGGGGTCTGCTCGATGTTGGTGTTCACACCGAAAGCGTCGAAGAGCCCCAACCTCGTTTAGAGAGCCGCGTCGCACACTTGTCTGAACTTGGTCGCCGCCTGCCCCGCTCAAGGAGGCCCGGGCCCCAGCAGGTCGACGGTCCGTCGTTCCTTTGCAACCGGAAAGAAACAGACGCGCCTGGAGACCCGCGCACCCAAAAACAACCAAACACCGCTTCGGCGCGCGCACGATAAAGGGAATGGAAGACCGTGGCGGTGTGGGCGGGGTGGGGCGATACTGGTGCGTGGATGTACCGAGGGAGGGCGTGAAATCTACGATGTGATCGTCGTTGGCGCGCGCTGCGCCGGCGCGCCGACGGCCATGCTGCTTGCGCGCAGGCGGTACCGCGTGTTGCTGGTGGAAAAAGACCGCTTCCCCAGCGACATGGCGCAATCCACCCATCTGATCCACCCGCTGGGGGCGGCACGGCTGCGAGAATGGGGCGTGCTGCCGGCGGTGGCGGCGCGCGCCGCGCCCTTCACCGACTGGCGCGTGGACCTCCACGGCGTGGTGCTCACCGGCGCGCCGCCCCCGGTGGACGGCCAGCATGCCTCCTTCGGCCCGCGGCGGCGCATCCTCGACGGCGCACTCGCCGACGCGGCGGTCGAAGCGGGCGCGGCGTTCCGCGACCGCATGCGGGTCACCGGGTTGATCGTCCGCAAGGGGCGCGTCGCCGGTATCGAAGGCACGAGCCCGGACGGTGCGCCCTTTCGCGAAGAGGCGCGCCTCACCATCGGTGCGGACGGGCCGGCCTCGGTCGTCGCCCGCGGGGCCGGTGCCGTGGAGTCCCGCGTCGAGCCCATCCTTCAGAGCAATATCTGGACCTATTGGCGCGGGGTGCCGCTGGACCATGTCCGGCTCTATATCCGGGAGCGCGCCGGCGCCTTCGCCTTCCCCTCCAGCGACGGGACGGTGCTCGTCGCCGCCAACCTGATGTATGACGAGTTCCTGCGCGCCAAGCGGGATCGCGAAGCCGCCTTCCACGCGCGTCTCCGGCAGGTCGCACCCGACTTGCACGCCATGCTGCCCAAGGGCCAGCGGGTGGAGCGCTTCCATGGCGGCTGCACGCGGAGCTTCGTGCGCCGCGCGGCGGGCCCCGGCTGGGCGCTGGTGGGCGATGCGGGCATGAAGAAGGACCCGGTGACGGCCCAGGGCATCCCCACCGCCTTCCGCTGCGCCGAAATGCTGGCGGCGGCGGCGGACGACGGCCTCTCCGGCCGGCGCCCGCTGGACGAAGCGCTCGCGGGCTATGAGGCCGCGCGGGACCGCTGGTTGATGCCCTTCTACGACTTTACCGCACGGCTCGCCCGCTTCGAGAAGCCCACGTCCGAACTCGCGGCCTTCTATCGCGCCGCCCGGAAGGATCCGGCTCTCACCGCCCGCCTGTTCGGTGCCGTCGCCCTCACCCATTCCCCCGACACGCTTTTCGACTGACCGGGTCGGGCGAACCGGCTCTGCGGCTCTCTTCCGCAGGCACGCCCTTGTCGTCGAGCGCGGGCACGGAGGCCCCTATTTCGCGGGCGTCAGCACCAGGGTTCCGAGGGCTTCGCGGTCTATGGCGGCGCGGTCGGTCGTCATGGGGATGTAGCGCCCGTCCCGCCAGGGCTCGGCAAAATCGCTGTAGTGGGCCGAAAACGGGTTGCCCGACTGGCCGGTGCTCTGGATGAAGACGGAGCGCGCGGGCTCCCCCAGATCGTAGACGGCCCGGTAGACGGCGCCGTGATTCTGCGCATAGGGGTGCGCGGGATCGTCCACCTCGAAGCCTCCGGCATTCACCGATTCGCGCTCGCCGCCATTGGGCAGGCGCACCTCGAAAAGGGCGCCGAGGCCCGGGATCTCACCCAGCACCCGGTTCTTGAACCAGACGAAATGCGCGTCTCCCCAGGCCCAGTCGTCCATGTCGTCGCCATAACGCGCGGCGAGGTCCTCGAGCGCGTCTTCCAGCGCATCGCCCGCGACGGTGGCGCAGTCCTCCGCTTCCGCCGTCGTGGTCACGTCGCACCACGCGGTACGCTCGGTGAGCGCAAGGCGCAGCACTTCGACGCGAATCTTCCAGTAGTCCTCGAACACGGGGCCCAGCTCGTCCGCGAACACGCTCCGCATCAGCGAGCGGAGCCACGCCGTGTAGAGCAGCGGCTCGGCCCGGTCGCGGTCCATGAAGCGGTCCCAGCGACCCAGCATTTCGAGAGCGCGGCGCGCCCGCTCGCCGCCCGGTTCCGCAAGCTCCAGCAGCACGGGCAGGATGCGCTCCGCCGCAAGGCTCGCCTGGTCCTGCTGCATGGCGGAGAAGCTCTGCACATTGTGGGCCGGCAGCGCGTCCAGCAGCGCGGCGATGCGGTTCGCGCGGTAGGGCGCACGCCAGGCATCGGTGATGTAGTAGGGATAGTCCGGCCCCACGATCCGGTTGTTGGCCGTCAGGATGCGCCCGGATGGCGGGTTGAAGGCGCGCGGCAGGGCGGTGAAGGGAATCGCGTCCACCCAGTCGTGGCTACCGGTCCAGCCGGGCGCCGGCATCCAGCCGTCTCCGCTCGCCCGGATCGGGACATGGGCCGGTGCGATGAAGCCGATATTGCCGAGCCGGTCGGCGAAGACGATGTTCTGCTGGGGTGCGGTCAGGTGGCGCAGCCCCGCGACGAAGCCGTCCCAGTCCGTCGCCTGGGCCGCGGCCACCAGGGCTTCCGCCGTGCGGTCGTCTTCGCGCAGCACCGTCCAGGCGAAAGCAAGCACATGACCGGCCTCGAGGAACTCCGCGCTCTCGTCCACCAGGTCGGAGATCACCGGCCCATGGCGCGTCTCGCGCA
This sequence comes from Alphaproteobacteria bacterium, assembly GCA_965220825.1. Taxonomy (GTDB): domain Bacteria; phylum Pseudomonadota; class Alphaproteobacteria; order UBA828; family UBA828. Next base: position 2,955,312 of record OZ244839.1, on the reverse strand, counting down.
CCGTGAGGCGCACGGGCGCCTCGTCCTTCACCAGGATCGTCTCCTCGCGGACGAAGAAGGGCAGGCTGCCCTCGGGCGCGAGATAGCGCGCCGGGTCCTCGGGATCGATCTTCTCGATGAAGAGGTCTTGCACGTCCGGGTTGGTGTTGGTGAAACCCCAGGCGAACGCGCGGGTCTGCCCCATGATGGGGATGGGCAAACCGGGGAAGGTCGCACCCACCACGGCAAAGTCCGGCGTCTCCACATGGGCGAGATAGACCGAGCCCGGTATCTCAAGGCCGAGATGAGGGTCGTTCGCGAGCAGCGGCCTGCCGCTTTCCGTATGGGTGCCCGAGAGTACCCAGTTGTTGGAGCCGAGCCCGAAGGGCGGCGTCTCGGGCAGGACCGCCGCCAGCGCGTCGAAATCCAGATCGATGCCGTCCAGCGCCGGCACATGCCGCGCCACCGCGGGCGGCGGCCCCTCCAGCGTGACGGGCGGCCAGAGATCCTGGAGCTGGCCCGCGTCCAGCCGCTTGGCGAGGCGGGCGCGCATGACCTCCTCCCGGAAGTTCCCGCCCAGGTCCCAGGCCATCATCTTGAGCCACACCAGGCTGTCGGCGGGCCTCCAGGGCTCGGGCTCGTGGCCCAGCAGCACGAATTCCGGCGGAAGCGGGCCGGAACGGGTCTCGAGCCAGGCGTTCACCCCGGCGGCATAGGCCTCATAGACCGCCTGCGCCTCGGGCGAGAGGTGGGTGAAGTTGCGCTCGGCAATGCGGTAGACGCCGAGTGTCCGCAGGAAGCGGTCGATGGCGAGGCTGCGGGCGCCGAAGACCTCCGATAGCCGCGCGGCGCCGATCCTGCGCTGGGTCTCCATCTGCCACAGCCTGTCCTGGGCATGGGCGTAGCCCATGGCGAAGGCGGCGTCCCGCGCGGATCCCGCGAATATATGGGGGACCGCATGACGGTCGCGCACGATCTCCACCTGCCCGTCCAGCCCGGCGACGGCCACCGTGCCGTCATAGTCGGGAAGCGAGCCTCGGAGCCAGAAATAGCCCGCGGCGAGCACGGCGATTACCAGCAGGACCAGCCCGCTGAAGCCGGCGCTGAGCCACCAGAGCCGGAAGCCGCGGCGCCGGCGCTCGCCCCGCCTGGTCACGAGCGCCCGTCCAGGATGCGGGCGCGATGCTCGTCCAAGCCCGGCGCGGGCGGGCGGGCGGGCGGATCCTCATAGGCCGAGAGCTTGACGGGATTGCCAGCCATGCGCACCGCCCCGGCGACGGGATCGTCGGTCTCCACGATCATGTTGCGGTCGGCGATGTGGGGGTCCGCCACCATGTCCGCCACGCTGTTGATGGGCGCGTGGGGAATGCCGGCCTCTTGCAGCAGGCCCATCCAGTGGGCGGTCGGCCGCTCCTTCAGCACCGCCTCAAGCTCCGCTTCCAGCGCGTCCACATTGGCGTTGCGCGCGGAATTATCGGCAAAGCGCGCATCCTCGGCAAGCGCGGGCCGGCCCAGGGCGGCGCAGAGGCCGCCAAAGAGCGCGTCGTTGCCCGCGGCGATCACGATATGGCCGTCGGCGGTCGCGTAGGACTGGAACGGCGCGATGGAGGGATGGCGCGAGCCCAGGGGCTCCGGCACCTCGCCCGAGGCGAAATAGCGCGCCAGCGCGTTCTCCAGAATCGCGACCTGGCAGTCGAGCATGGAAACGTCCACCTTCATGCCCGTTCCGGTCATGGTGCGGCGATAGAGCGCGCCTCCCACCCCGATGGCGGTAAAGAGCCCCGCCGTGATGTCGCCGATGGAGCTTCCCACCCGCACCGGCGGGCCCCCCGCATGGCCGGTCAGGCTCATGATGCCGCCCATGGCCTGCACCACCACGTCGTAGGCCGGGCGGTGCGCATAGGGGCCGGTATGGCCGAAGCCCGAGCAGGCCGCGTAGATGAGCCGCGGATAGCGCGCCTCCAGCACATCCCAGCCGTAGCCGAGGCGCTCCATGGTGCCGGCCCGGAAGTTCTCCACCAGCACGTCCGCGCCTTCCAGCAAGCGCTCGAAATGGGCACGGTCGTCGGCCTTCTTCAGGTCCAGCGCGATACTTTCCTTGCCGCGGTTGATCGACATGAAATAGGCCGACTTGCCGCCGACGAACGGGCCGAAGGCACGGGAATCGTCCCCCGTGCCGGGCATCTCCACCTTGATGACCCGGGCGCCGAGGTCCGCCAGCACCATGGTGCCGTAGGGCCCCGCCAGAACGCGGGTGAGGTCGATGACCGTGACCCCGTTGAAGGGCCCCGCAACGCTCAAAGCGAGGCGCTCCGACCCCAGGCGCCGGCAAAGACGATTTCGCCCTGGGGAAGCCTCGTGCGGGGCGCCTCCTCCATGCGCCGGAGCTTGTCGGGGAGGCTCTCCGGCGCGCCCGCATAGCCGACGGCGATGGCCGTCAGCGGATCGAAGCCGGCCGGAACGCCATAATGCGCGCGAACCGTCTCCGGCTCGATGCCCGCCATCTGATGCACCGCAAGCTCCAGAGCCGTCGCTTGCACCACGAGCTGCGCGACGGCAAGTCCCAGATCGTGAACCGCGTGGCGGTTGGGCTTGCCGTCGTCGAAGTCCCGCTTGGCCGCGGTCAGGATCAGCAGCGGCGCGGCCGCGGCCCACGTCCGGTTGCCCGGCAGCAGGCATTCCAGCATGCGGGCGAACGCCGCCTCGTCCGCACGCTGGGCGGCGATAAAGCGCCAGGGCTGCTGGTTGTAGCTGGAGGCGGCCCAGCGCGCGGCCTCGAAGAGCGCGCGGACATGGGCGGGCGGTATGGGGCGGCCGTCGAAGGCCCGCGGGCTCCAGCGCCTCTTCAGCAGGTCGTGGATCGGGTGGTCGTTGTGCGCGGGCTTTTCCACCGGCTGCCGTCTTCGGTTGTAATGGCACGGACCCTATCACGGGCCCCCGGCCGTGCAAGTTCGGACCGCCATGGCTGGTTTGGTGCGCGGGTCTTGAGGCCCGTATGTTTTTGTTTTCGAGGAGACGAAAAATGCGGGCCTCAAGACCCGCGCACAAAAAAAGGGCAGCTCGCTCCTCGACAAGCTCCAGGCCGACATGCCTTTCCGATCTGACGGCCGAAGGAACCCCAGCGTCTCGAACGTCCTGCACGAGGACGCCGGCTTGCGCCACGCGCGCACGCCCTGTAGGAGGGTTCCGCTCCGAGGCGCCGACCCATGAAAGCCGCCGTCATCGTCTTCCCTGGCTCGAACTGCGACCGCGACACCGCCGTCGCTCTGGAGGCGAGTGCGGGCCGCGCACCGGCCATGGTCTGGCACGGCGAAACGGCGCTGCCGCCCTGCGACCTGATCGTGCTCCCGGGCGGCTTCGCCCATGGAGACTATCTTCGGGCGGGCGCCATGGCAGCGCGCTCGCCGATCATGGCCGATGTGTGCCGCCGCGCCGGCGCAGGAGTCCCCTTGCTCGCCATCTGCAACGGCTTCCAGATCGCGACCGAGGCCGGGCTTCTGCCGGGTGCGCTGATGCCCAATGCGAGCCTTCGTTTCGTCTGCCGGGACGTGCATCTGAGGGTGGAAAGCGCCGAGGCCCCCTTTACCGCGCGCTACCGCCCGGGCCAGGTGATACGCCTGCCGGTCGCCCATCATGACGGCAATTATTTCGCCGACGCGGAGACGCTCGCCCGGCTCGAGGGCGAAGGCCGGGTCGCCTTTCGCTATGTCGATTCGCGAGGCGAGCCGGGCGCGGGCGCGAACCCCAACGGCTCGGCGAACCATATCGCCGGCATTTTCGGCGAGCGGCGGACCGTCCTCGGCCTCATGCCCCATCCCGAACGGCTTGCGGATCCGGCGCTCGGCGGCGCGGACGGCCGCGCGCTGTTCGATGGCCTCATGGAGGCACTCTCGTGACGGCGCGGCCTTCCGAACCTGCGGTGACGCCCGCGCTCGCCGCCGCGCACGGGCTCAGCGCCGACGAATATGCCCGCGCCGAGCGCGCCCTCGGGCGGACGCCCAACTTCACCGAGCTCGGCGTCTTCTCGGCGATGTGGAACGAGCATTGCTCCTACAAGTCCTCTCGAATCTGGCTGCGAACGCTCCCCACGGAGGCGCCCTGGGTGGTGTGCGGGCCGGGCGAGAACGCAGGCGTGGTGGATATCGGCGACGGGCTGGTTGCCGTTTTCAAGATGGAAAGCCACAACCACCCCTCCTTCATCGAGCCCTATCAGGGGGCGGCGACCGGTGTCGGCGGCATCCTGCGGGACGTCTTCACCATGGGCGCCCGCCCGGTGGCGAGCCTCAACGCACTGCGCTTTGGCGCGCCCTCCCACGAGAAGACCCGCCATCTGGTGGCCGGCGTGGTGGCGGGGATCGGCGGCTACGGCAACTGTGTCGGCGTGCCGACGGTGGGCGGCTCCTGCGCCTTCGACCCGGGCTATGACGGCAACATCCTGGTCAACGCCATGACCGTGGGGACCGCCCGCGCCGATCGCGTCTTTCGCGCCGCCGCGCGGGACGCCGAAGACTTCCCGGTGATCTATGCCGGCGCGAAGACGGGCCGCGACGGCATCCACGGCGCCACCATGGCATCGGCGGCCTTCGACGAGGGCGCGGAAGAAAAGCGCCCCACCGTGCAGGTGGGAGACCCCTTCACCGAGAAGCTGCTGCTGGAGGCGTGTCTCGAGCTGATGGCGGGCGATGCCGTGGTCGCGATCCAGGACATGGGTGCCGCCGGGCTCACCTGCTCCACCGTGGAGATGGCCGACAAGGGCGATGCCGGCGTGGAACTCGATCTCGACCGGGTGCCCGTGCGCGAGACGGGCATGACGCCCTACGAGATCATGCTCTCCGAGAGCCAGGAGCGCATGCTCATGGTGGTGCGCCCCGGCTGCGAGGCGGCGACGCGGGCGGTCTTCGACAAATGGGGAGTCGAATGCGCCGTGGTGGGCCGCATCACCGACAGCGGACGGCTCATGCTCAAGGCCGGCGGCCGCGTGGTGGGCGACTTGCCGATCCGCCCGCTGGTGGACGACGCACCGGTCTATGAACGGCCCTATCGGCTCACGCCGCGCCCGCCCGCGTCATCCGTTCGCGAGGTTAGCGCGGATCCGGCACCGCTCGATGCGCTCCGCAGGCTCATGACGACGCCAGACCTCTGCTCCAAGCGCTGGATCTGGGAGCAGTACGACCACATGGTCATGGCGGACACGGTGCGCAGGCCCGGCGGCGATGCGGGCATCGTACGCATCCACGGGAGCCGCCGGGCGCTCGCGCTCACCGCCGACTGCACGCCGCGCTACTGCGCCGCGCACCCGGAATCCGGCGGTGCGCAGGCGGTGGCGGAAGCCTGGCGCAACCTCACCGCGGTGGGCGCCCGGCCGCTCGCGCTCACCGACTGCCTCAATTTCGGCAATCCTGAGCGCGAGCACGTGATGGGGCAGTTCGTCGGCTGCCTGAAGGGGATGGCGGAGGCCTGCCGCGCACTGGATTTTCCCGTCGTCTCGGGCAATGTCTCGTTCTACAACGAGACCGTCGGTGCGAGCATTCCGCCGACGCCCGCGATCGGCGGCGTCGGCCTGATCGACGACCTCGACCGGACGTGCGACCTCGCTCTCGCGGCGCCCGGCGAGACGCTGTTCCTCGTGGGAGGGGCGGGAGGCCACCTGGAGCGCTCCCTCTACCAGCGGGACGTCCTGGGATGCGAAGAGGGCCCGCCGCCCGCGGTAGACCTCGCGGAGGAGCGCCGCCACGGCGATTTCGTGCGCCGCCAGATCGCCGTGGGAAGGGTCTCAGCCTGCCACGACATATCGGACGGCGGCCTGCTGGTCGCCGTCGCCGAGATGGCGCTCGCGGCACTGGATGCGGGCCGCGCGCCTGGCGCCGAACTCCGGCTTCCCGAGGGTATCGGCGATCCCGCGGCCTGGCTCTTCGGCGAGGATCAGGGACGCTATGCGCTGAGCGCGCCCCGCGCGGCGGCGGAGGCCTTGCAGGCGGACGGCGCGGATGCGGGCGTGCCTCTCGCCATGATCGGGACCACGGGCGGCGATGCGTTGACACTCCGGGGTGCGGGTGCCATATCGGTCGTGGAACTCCGCCGCCTGCACGAGGCTTGGCTGCCGGACTACATGTCCGCAGCGGCGGGGCGGAACGGCTGAGGGCGGCGCCGATGCCGATGGACGCGGGAGAGATCGAACGGCTCATCCGGGAAACCTTTCCGGACGCCGAGGTCCATATCGACGACCTGCGCGGCGATGGAGACCATTACGCCGCGCGCGTGATCTCGGCGGCTTTCAAGGGAAAGTCGCGGGTGGAGCAGCACCAGATGGTCTATCGTGCCCTGCGCGGGCGAATGGGCGGTGAGCTCCACGCACTCGCACTTCAGACCGCCGCCCCCGCGGACGCCTGAAAGCCGCCGCATGCGCGGCGGACATCCGCAATAGCAACAGACAGAAGACGAAAGGGACTCGCCATGACGGAACAAACGGCCCACGCACCGGTCGAAAACCGCATCCAGGGCCTTGTCGGCGACAACGACGTGGTGCTCTTCATGAAGGGGACGCCGGTATTCCCGCAATGCGGCTTCTCGGCGACCGTGGTCCAGATGCTGTCGCTGCTCGGCGTGCGCTTCAAGGGCGTCAACGTGCTCGAGGACCCCGAGGTGCGCGAGGGCGTGAAGCGCTTCAGCGACTGGCCGACGATCCCGCAGCTCTACGTCAAGGGCGAGTTCGTCGGCGGCTGCGACATCGTCCGCGAGATGTACGAGACGGGCGAGCTCTCGGAACTGCTCAGCACCAAGGGCGTCTCCGTCGAGCCCAAGGCGTGAACGAACGCTTGGCGGCCGTTACCGGCTACCACGCCCACGTCTATTACACGCCGGAGACGCGCAGCAGCGCAGCGGCCGTTCGCACCGGGCTCGTCGCGCGCTTCCCGTTGCGCATGGGGCGCTGGCGGGACGAGCCGGTGGGCCCCCACCCCGTCCCCATGTTCCAGGTGGCGTTCGAGCCCGAGGCCTTCGGCACCATCCTGCCCTGGCTGATGTTCAACCGGCGGGGGCATTCGATCCTGATCCATCCGCTGTCGAACGACGCGGTGGCCGACCACCTGGAAAACATGCTCTGGCTGGGCGAGCCGCTGCCGCTCCGATCCGACCGCCTTCGACCAACCGCCCCACCGCCCGAAAACGCGCGCTAGCGGCGGAATCCGATCATATCGCGACCTATGGCGCGGGATTGAACCCGCGCTGCGTCTCTGCCCGCCCGGAGCGACGATCCCCGCCAAGCGCCTTCGGGCGAGGTCACCCTGCGCGAGCCGCCCGCTCACCCTCGCCGTGCCGGGCCTTGAGAATTCAGATTTGATTGCGGATGTGAGGAGAGCGCCCATAGAGGGCAACCATGGGAACGATGAGGAGGCCGAATATAGCCTGCTGCATGGCATAGCTGAGGCCAAGGCCGACCAGCAGCGACGTGAGCATGGTCAGTGCCAAAACGCCTATGATCGTGCTTCCGTAGCCACCCCACCCGCCCAGCAGAGACGTCCCTCCGATAACCACCGCCGCGACGGTCATGAAGAGGTACGGGTCGCCAACGCCCACGAATCCGCCCCCGGAGAAGCCCAGCAGGACGACACCGGTCGCTGCAGCGATGGCGCCGCTCACAACATGGGCGCTGACCCAGATTACCCGCTCCGATATCTGCAGCCGCGCTGCCGCCGCGCGATTGCCGCCGACCGCATAGAAGTTCCTGCCGAAGCGGGTTTTCGTCATGATCAGGACGACGGCGATCGAGACGGCGATCCACACAAAAATCACCGGCGGCAACGGAAGCCCGAACGTCGTTCCGGCGATGGATGAGACGTTCCTGAGCCAGTCCGGCACCTGGCCCAGCACATTGCCCGCGTAGACCGAACCAATGCTGGTAACGATCTGCGTCGCGCCCACCACCGCAAATCCGACTCCCAGGGTCAGGATGAGAGCCTGACCCTGAATGCGAAAGCCGAGAACCCCGTTGACGGCGCCCACCGCTGCGCCGGCGAGAATTACGAGAACACACGCAAGGACGGGGGGAACGTCCCAGTTGAACAGGCTGGCCAGGAGGATGTTGGCGGATCCGATGACGAACGGAATGGACAGGTCGATGCCTCCCAACAGCGCTACCAGGGTCTGACCCAACGAAGCCAGACCGAGAAACGCCGCGAGCAGCAACATCGAGCGGAGGTTCCAAAATGACGCGAAGCCTGGAACGGCGAGCGAGCCGACGATGAAGAGGACAATAAGCAGGGCGAGGCCGATCAAAATGCCCCTGTTGACGCTGTCGAGGCCCGGCGCCATGCCCCGGACCGAAGCGCCTGCCAGCGGAACCTTCATGTCGACCTCCGGTTCATGACGCTGTTGATCATCAGGGAGAGAACCAGGATTGCGCCGGTCGAGAGTTGCGTGACGAAACCGGACACGTTGCCAAAGTTGAACGTGGAGAGGACGTAGGAGATCAAGTAGATGTTGACGGCCCCGAGGATGGATCCGAGCCCACCACCCGTCCCGCCGGCCAGGCTCGTCCCGCCCAGGACCAGCGCGGTGATCGCCATGAGCGTATATGTGTTTCCCTGCGTCGGGTCCCCCGAAGCGATGAGCGCGGTGAAGGTGAGCGCGGCAATTCCCGTGAACGCGCCTGCGACCGCATGTGCGCCGAAACGAGCGGCGACAATGTTCACCCCGTTCGCGAACGACATGCGTTCGTCCGCACCGGTCAGCACGATCTGCTTGTAGAGCGGTGTCCTGGCAAAGAGGAACCACAGGCCAATCATGATCACGACGATGAAGAAAACCGGAGAGAAAATCTCGGTGCCGTAACCCCATCCGTGCATCCACTCAGGCGCCACGCCGGAGGGGCGGTCCATGATCACGAGATTGATTCCCGTGAGAACCAAGTAACCGCTGAGCGTGACGATGATCGGCGAGACACGGACGTAAATGATCGTAGCGGCAACGATGAGCTGGTAAATCACGCCGGCGGCGATCACGTACCCGACGACCAAGGCCGGATTGGAAATATCTTGCCCCACCAGCCACTTGACCAAGCTTACGTTAATGAAGCCGAGAAGGGGCCCGACCGACAGGTCGACGCCCCCACGCCCCACCAGGGCGATCGGCGTCACGGCGAGCGCTGCGAGCATCAGAGGCGCCAAGACGATGATTGCGCTGCCGATGCCGTTGTTGGTGAAGAGTTGCGGGCCGCGCACCAGCGCAACGAGGCATAGGGCCACGGCGAGCGTTATGGGAACAATAAGGTGCCTATTGTTCTCAATGACATTCGCGTTCAGTTCGAGCCTTGTCAGCAATGTTCTGCAGCTTCGTATGCGGGGTTCTCCTGCTTGGACTGTCCGAACATGGCGGCCAGGATTGTTTGCTCGGACATATCCTGCGCCGCAATCGTGTCGAAGATTTCGCCCGCGCGGAAGATGACGACACGGTCGGCAAAGTCGAAAAACTCCTCGATCTCGCTGGAGAGATAGACCACCGCTCCCCCCGCCTTCGCGAAGTCCCTGAGCTCGGCATAGAGTTCCCGCTTGGTGCTTGCATCGACGCCTCGAGCAGGGTCGTCGAGAATGATAATGTTCGGTGACTGGGCAAATGCCCTTGCAATCAAAATCTTCTGCTGATTCCCGCCGCTGAGAGAAGTGATGCGATCGGACCAGGCACCGGCTTTTATCTTCAGCCGCTTCACTTCGGGCTCGAACCTCCCGACCATCGCCGTACTGTCGATCCATCCCAGCGCACCGCACTTGGAGCGATAGAGAGACAGCGCGAAGTTCTCGAGGATACTCAGATTGGGGAAGATGCCCTCGCGGGCCCGGTCTCCGCTAATGAACGCGATGCCCCTGTCTGCGGCGTCGGTGCCGTCCCGTATGTCCTTGTCCCGCCCCTCCCCGCGCACCATGACCTGGCCGCCCGCGGCAGGGAGCACCCCGGCGAGCGTGCGCGCGAAGCGCACATGCCCTTGACCGTCGAGGCCGGTGACACCGACGATTTCGCCACGCCGAAGCTGAAAGCCGATGGGCCGGCCACCGCTATGGGTCTTGAGGTCGCGGGCCGTCAGAACGGTGTTATCCGCCCCATTGACCGCGTCGGCTGCGCGCCCTGAGGCGGCATCGAGAATTCGCCTGTCCGGCGACATCAGCGCGAGCAGGTTCCGTTCGGTGATCTCGGCGCCTGCCAGCTTGCCCGCCACCCGGCCATCTCTCAGGACGGTGGCGCGGTCGGTGATCCTCGTCAATTCGGCAATGCGATGGGTCACCATGACGACGTAGCATCCGGCATGGCGCAGCCGGTCGATTTCGGCATGCAGTCGCGCCGTCGCTTCCAGGTCGAGGGCGGCCGAGGACTCGTCCAATATGAGAAGTCTGGGCTCCGAAAGCAGCGCGCGTGCGATGACGATCCACTGCTTTATGCTGAGTGAGAGGGAACCGACCCGGGCGTTCAGGTCGATGTCGATCCCAGTCAGCCTCTTCAGCATGTCCCGACCCAAAACGCGAGCCTTTCGTGGCGTGTGCTCGCGGCGCCAGGGGCTATCAGAACCGGCAAACAGGTTGTCGAGGACTGAAAGGTCCTCGGCGACAAGAACTTCCTGAAAGATGGTGGCTATACCCAGACTGCGGGCGTGAATCGGACTGCGCGGCCGCTCGCCGAAGACGGACAGTGTTCCCGCATCGGCAGCCAGGACGCCGGAGAGTATCTTTGCCAGCGTAGACTTGCCGCTGCCGTTCTCACCGACGATCGCATGGATCTCACCCGGCCTTATCGTGACACTACAATTGTCGAGGGCAACGGTCTCTCCAAATCTCTTGGATACGTCTCGAATGACGATCGCGCCCTCGGATGTCGGCATCGTTGCCTCACGGGACCACTGAGATCGCTAGGCTCGCAAAATGTCCGGGAGGCGCATCGCGAAATGAGCGCCCCCCGGCATATGGTATCGATCGGCTATGCGGGGCCCGTCAGGGCTTCCAGGTGAAGGGGTCGGCCGGGCTCAGCACCATGGCGTCCGCCATGGACGGCGGGAACCACGCCTCGGGCGCAGGCTCCATCCAGGTGGGGTCGTCGATGCTGCAATCCTCAGGGATGTTCTCGAGTACATCCTCGTAGCCGAACTGCATGACCGGACGAACGACCGACTGGATCTTGGGCCCCTGACCCTGCAACGTCCGTAGCATCATGTTCCACGCGATGTACATCTCCCCTGCGGGCGGCCACACATAGAAGCCGCCGTCGACCCAGTCCGGGTTGTTGCGCCAGTAGCAGATCGCGCCCCTCTCGCCCCCGAGGCTAATCGGTACCATGGGACGGCCGGACTGGAGCAGCGCCTGCAGCACGCCATTCTCTGACGGCGACTGAAGCACGATGCCATCGAGCTGCTGCGGGTGGGTCGCAAGAAACTTCTGGACTTCCACCTGTGCCACCTGGTCTGTCCAGAAGCCCTGTACGGTTCCGATCAGTTCGATTTCGGGATACTCGCCGAGCGCCGCGAGTGCGCCCTTGTCGAAGCTGTCGGACGATGCAAGCCCGGAAATTCCGCTGACCAGCAAGACATTGCCCTTGCCACCGATCTTCTCCGCAATCGCCTTGGCGATCTGATAGCCGCCATCCACATAGTTGGCCGATACGCTGATCGCCTCCGGCGCCGTGACGTAGCCCGAGTAAGAGAAGACGGGCACGCCCTTGTCATGGGCATATTTGATGGTCTGGTTCAGGGCGGTGATGTTGGAGCAGCAGATGATGATGGCATCAACGCCCTGGTCCACGAGCTGGCGCATCTGCTGGATCTGCACGGCGTCCTTCAGATCCGATTGCGTGACGATCACGTCATCGACCAGTCCCGCCTCCTGCGCTTGGGGCAGGAGAACATTCATGATCATGTTCATGGACGCGGCACGCCATGTGTTGCCCGCATAGGAGCTCGCATAGCCGATGGTCCAGGGCGGTCCATCCTTGGCTTTGAAGTCACGCAGAAGGCTGGCCCCGGTGGGCTGGTCCTGGTCCAGCCCCTCGTAGGCCGCCTGGAGATCTACCGGCAGTTCATCGAGGCCTTCAGCCAAGGTGTCCGTGACATTGCCGGCCATGAACGCGGCAACGACAGCGCCCGCAAGAAACTTCCAAGATTTCATCGAACTCCCTCCTGTTTCTCTATTTTTCTAAGATCTCTGCCAGTATGGGCATAAGATACTTACGGAACTCGGGATAGTTTTCCGTCACGGGAAAGTGTCCAAGTTTTTTCATCGGCCAGAATTTTGAGCCCTTGACAAGATCGGCGGCCGCCTGGGTCTCCTTTGGCGATGTGTTGGGGTCGTACTCGCCCGTAACGAAATAGACCATGCACTTCGACGTGTCGATTGCAGCCGCTTCCGCATCGGACATGTCGTGGTCGTAGTAGTAATAGTAGAGATCGCCCGCGAAAACGCCGGGACCACCGCAACTGTACTCCCATTGAATTTCACGAACGTTTTCTTCCGGCGTATAGGGTGAAATGTTCAGCATCATTGCTGCGCCAATAGAGGTTCGGTTGACGTTCGGGTTGTCGAATTCCTTGCGGATTCCATCCATCCCCACCTCGACATATTCGACGGCGGAACGCAGTGCCCCCTCGACGGAAATCGTGGCGCGATAGCGGTCGGGATAATTGGACGCCAGGTCGAGCGCCAGATGCCCTCCCATGGAGCTGCCCATGTAAACCGGCCGCTCGAGCTCAAGAGCATCGGAAAAGACGTTCGGAAAGGCCATCATCCGGCTCTTCGTCATGTTGTATTCCTGCTCCCACCAGCGCACGCCGTAGGGTGGAAGAGACTTTCCGTGATATGGCAGGTCGAACGCGATGACGCGAAAATCCTTCGTCACCTCCGCGTCGCACAAGAGGTGCCGGTATTGCCGACCGTCCGAGCCTGCGGTATGGCCGACGATCAGGGGAATGCCCTGGCCCGCTTCCTCGTAATAGAGGCGGTATTCGATATCCTCGACGGTCAGATAGACGTAGCGGCCGGTGATGGGATCGTGCTTCGCCATGGTTCAGGCCTCGCCGCTCTTAAGTTGGCGCAACAGCGTCGTCATCCTGTTCAGAGCGGGAAGATAGGCGAATGACTCGTGCGTATCCGAAATACGCATGCCGTGCTTCACCGCCGCAGATTGAATACACTGATAAAAGGGTCTCGGCTTCATCTCCAGCAACATTTCCCATTGCTCAGGTGTGCCACCGACGACGATCCTGCAATCCTCTTCGGCGGCCCCCGCGCCGTCAGCGACATCGGTTAATGTCCCGTCGTCGAAAGCCAAAAGCCACGCGCTGGTCCCGAAGTCCAGTTTTATTGCACCCGTCAGGTATCTCGTTTCCCGAGTAAACTCGAAGTCCTGTCTCGCCATATCAGCGAAGGATTGTCGTCCGACGTCCATCGATATCTCACTCTTTCGTTGAACCTGTGCGAATAGTCCAACATGCACAGATTGTGCGGCGGAAAGGGTTTAGCAACGGCGCGCAAGGCATCAACTTCTCTTCTCCCTGACTCACACTCGCGACCTTACCGCCGGACAGGTCGCAACGGGATCGGATTCCGCGCTAGCGGCCGGCAAGCCAGAGGGTGGCGACCGGCCCCTCTACGCCCGCCACCGGATCGGTCTCCGGCAGCGGCGTGTCGGCAATGGCGGCGCGGATGGCGGGCATCTCGGCCTCGCCCACCACCTTGAGCGCAAGCCCCTCCGTATCGCCGCGACCGCGGGAGACCGCCGCGTCATCCTCCGAGAGCACGCAGAGATCGGGCTGCTGGCCCGGCGGATAGGCGCCGACGCTCGCGTAGCCCGGCGCATCGTCCAGCCGGCAATGGACGACGCCCGCCGGGATCAGCACCGCATCGCCCGCGCGCACATCCACGACGGGCCCCGTCGGCCCGCCGAACTGCAGCGTGGCCGCACCTCGGGCGCAACCCACCACCTCATGGGCGACGGAGTGATAATGGTGGAAGGGAAAGGTATCCCCCCGGAAGCCGTCGCCCCAGCCATTCGCCGCGAACGCCCGCTCGAGCGCGCCTTCCGGCTCATCGCCCTTCACCTCGAGGGCGGCGCGATAGACGATCAGCGGCAGCGCCCCGTTGTTGGGGCTCTCGCCCGCCTCTTCCAGCAGGTAGTGCTCGACCGAAGCCTCCGTCATGACACTCCCCTTTCCACGGAAACCCTCAACCCAACCGAAAACGGGAACCGTCCGCGAGTCAAGCGCCCTCGACCAACAGTCCTACACCGACCACGCCGCGCGGAGGCGCTCGCGGATGTCGGCGAGGCGGGCTGGGGGCTCGTTGGAGAAGACAAAGCGGAGGTAGCGGCCGGCATGCTCCTCGCTGCCCCAGCCGGTCATGGGGGTGGCGGCGATCCGGCCCTTGTCGAAGAGGCGCTTCGCGGCCTCCGCGGGCTCCATGCCGAGGGCGCGCGTATCCACCAGGAGCGCCCAGCCGCCGTCGGGGCGGTACACGGGCAGGTCGGCGAGACGCTCCAGGATCGCGTCGCGGCGGGCGCGCCAGGCGGCGACGGCAGCGGCGATACCGTCATCCTCGGCCGTGAGCGCGGCGGCCGCGCCAGGCATGGCGATGCCCACCTGGCAGACCACGTTCGCCATGCCCACCAGGGCGATGTCGGCCACAATCTCCACCGGCCCCACCACCCAGCCGACGCGCCAGCCGATCATGCGATATTCCTTGGAGACGCTGCCCACCGTCACCGTGCGCCCGGCCAGCCCTTCGAAGCGGGCGGGGTGCAGCAACGGCGCGTCCCAATAGAGGATGCGCTCCATCGCCGCATCGTGGAGCAGCCAGGCGCCGCAGCGTTCCACCACCGCCTCGATGGCGCGCCACTCCTCCTCCGTATGCACGAGGCCCGACGGCATGGAGGGGCTCATGGTGAGCACGACCTTCGTCCGTGCGCCCGCCGCCTTGGCCAGCGCGTCGAGGTCGAGCCGCCAGCCGCCATCTTGCGTGCGGAGCGGCACAAGGCGCGGCACCCCGCCCGCAAGCCGGATGCGGTTGAGGAGCCCCGCATAGGCCGGGTCCGTGATCACCACCTCATCACCCGGCTCCAGCATGGCGAGCAGCGCATTGAGGAGGCCCGAAAGCCCGCCCGCCGAAATCACGCATTGTCGCCGCCAGTCGTAGACAAGGCCCGAATCGGCACCGACCCGCGCGGCGGCGGCGCGGCGAAGCGCCTCGGTGCCGGTGAAGGGCAGGTAGCTGTTGGCGTCGTCGCGGGTCAGTGCGGCGCGGGTCGCCTCCAGGGCGGCGGGCGGTGGCGGGATGTCGGTATCGAGATTCTCGAGGCGCAGCATCTCGCTGTCGCCCGCCGCGTCCGCCGCATCGCCCATCCGGTCCACGCCGATGCCCGGGATCTCCCGGAGTCGCGAGACCGGCATGGTGCGGTGCCCTCAGACGCGCTCGCGGAACGCCGGGATCACGTGGTCGCCATAGGCGGCGACGATGCTCTCCTCGTTCCCGTTGATCAGATAGATGGTGAACTGGGTGACGCCCGCCGCCTTCAGAGCCTTCAGCTTGGCGATATGCTCCTCCGGGGAACCCAGGATGCAGAAGGACTCCGTGATTTCCGGCGTGATGTAATAGGTGTTGTCGGAAACCGTGTCCGCATGCTGGCGGTAGTTGTAGCCCTCGCCGCCCGCGCCGGCGCCACGCCGCGCCGCGATATAGGCGGTAAGGCTCTCGGGTACCAGATCCGTGCCCGCGCCGTACTTCTCGACGATGTCCGCCACATGGTTGCCCACCAGCGCCGGGAACCACTTGGTGCGCTCGACGCCCTCTTCCTTGTCGCCGACCCAGACCGGCGCGGCGGACAATACCCGAAAGTCCGCCGTTTCCCGCCCGGCGGCGGCGCCCGCGGCGACCGCCTGGCTCGCGAACCACTCGCAGAGGCCGGTATCGGCAAGCTGGATCACCAGCCCGTCGCCCACCTCGCCGGCGGTCTTCAGCGCCTTGGGCCCGTAGGCGGCGAACCAGACGGGCATGTCGTGCTTCGGCACCCAGTCCATATAGACGGGCTCGGGGCATGCGTCGTACTGCACCGTGCCGCCGGACACGAGCTTGCGCATGGCATCGCAAAAGGCCGCCGTGTAGGCGAGCGTTGCCGGCGACTTGCCCATCACCCGCATGGAGCTGTCCCCGCGGCCCACGGCGATGTCGAAGCGGCCGCGGCTGATATCGCTCAGTGTCGCGAAGAGACTCGCCGCGACGGACCAGTCGCGCACCTTGGGGTTGGTCACCAGCGGCCCGAAGCGAACGCGCTCGGTGTGCTCCATACAGACCGCCATCTTGGTGTAGCAGTCGGCCCACAGGATGTGGGAATCGAAGAACCACACATAGTCGAAGCCCGCCGCCTCGCATTGCCGCGCGATGGCCACTGTGCGCTCCATCCCGATGTCGCCCTTGAATGCGATCCCGAATTCCATGTTCGCCTCTCCACGTTCGCGTCTGCCGACCGGTGAAGCAGCAGAGGATGGCACCGATGGCGGTGTTGCGCCAATTGGATTTCGCGCCCGCCGCTCAGCCGGCCGGCGCGCCTTCCGCCTGGCGGAGGAACACAATGGTGGAGCCGATGGTGGCGTCGGGGCATTCCACCAAATCGGCGTGGCCGATGTCCTCATAGACGATCAGCTCGCAGCCCGGCACATTGTCGGCGACCCATTTGGAGCCCGCGCCGGTGGAACCGGTGAGCATGGGCGTAAGCATGTCCTTCGCCGCGGTGATCACCAGCGTGGGGCTTCGAATCTTCCTGCAGTCCTCGCGGAGGTCCATGTTCTCCATGGCGAGGCAGGCCTGCACCACCGTTTCCACCGAGTTCATGCCGACGACCGTGCGCACCATCTCGATCAGCGCGGGGCCGTCCGGCCCGTCGAGATAGTCGGCGCCCACCGCCTGGGTCACCACATGGTCGGCGAAGGCGTCGCTGCATCCCCAGGTCTGCGCCATGTGCCGCCAAGTGCGAAAGACGATACGCCGCAGGGTGTCGCATTTGGCAAAGGCGCAGTCGCTCACCACGCCGATACAGCGGTCCGGATATTTCGCCGCGAATTTGAGGGCGATCATGCCGCCGGCGGAGGTGCCCATCACATGGGTGCGGTCGATCTCCAGCGCATCCAGAAGCGCCGCCAGATCGTCCGCCCAGAGATCGAGGTCATATGTCATCAGCGGGCGGTCGGACTGGCCGTAGCCGCGCTGGTCGTAGCTGATGAGCTTGAATTCCTTGGCAAGGCCCTCCCACACCATGCCGAAATTCTGCCGCCCGAACAGCGAACCGCCGATCAGCGCAAGCGGCGTGCCCTCGCCCATGAACTCGTAATAGATGTCGATCCCGTTGGCCTGAACCTTCGGCATGGCGCCCTCCCCTTCGTCGAGACCCGTCGAGTGTAGCGCGTTCGGCGCCCGACCGGGGAACGCGCGCCCGCGGACGGCTTTCCCGGAGCGAGGCCGCGGCTTAAACCGGCGCCCGATCCGGCCTACCCTCGCAAGCCATGTATCCCGCCGCCCTCGAAGCCTGTTACGCACCGACCACCATGGAAGAGGCGCTCGACCGTCTCGCGGAAACCGGGGACGCCGCCATGGCGCTCGCCGGCGGCACAGGCCTGATCCCCGCGATGAACGCACGGCGGGTGCGGCCGCGGGTACTGGTGGACTTGAACGGCATCGAGGCCTTGAGCGGCATCTCCAAGGGGCCGCGCGGCGTCTCCGTACGCCCGACGACTCGCTACCGCGACCTTGCGGCGACCACGGGCCTCTACGGCGCGCTGTACGCATTGCAGGATGCGGCGGCGGGGGCGGGCGATGCACAGATCCGCAACGCCGCCACCATCGGCGGCGGCCTCTGTGCCAACGAGACCGCCTCCTGCATGCCCGCCGTCTGCCTCTGCCTCGACGCCACGACGACCCTCGCCGCCGCGGGCGGGGCGCGGCGAACGCTCACCGTCGCGGAATTCCTCACGGGCTCCGGAGAGGCGGCGCGGCGGGCGGACGAGCTTCTGATAGCCATCGACTTCCCGCCTACTCCGTTCCGCGGCGTGGGCGGCGCCTATCGCAAGACGAGCCGGGAGCCCGGCGGCCCGCCGGTCCTGGGCGTCGCGGCCCTGATCGCCTTGGACGAAGAGGGCCTCTGCACGGACGCCCGGCTCGCCGTCGGCGGCGTCGAACCGGCGGCGTGGCTCTTCGAGAGCGCCGGCGGTCTGCTCCAGGGCCGGCGCGGCGGGGATGCGCTCTTTGCCGAAACCGCCGCGGCAGCCGCCGAGGCGGCACCTGTGCAGACCGACCGGGCCGCCACCGCCGCCCGCCGCAGGACGCTGATCCGGGACCTCGGGCGGGACGCTCTGGCGGCTGCCTGCACCCGGGCCTCGGATGGGTGAGCCCATGCAAAAGACCATCGCGCTCACCGTGGACGGTGCGGACCGCGCCGAGGCGGTCCCGCCCCGCCTGCTGCTCTCGGACTTCCTCCGGGAGCGCTGCGGCCGCGCGAGCGTCAAGAAGGGCTGCGGCCATGAAGGGCGCTGCGGTGCCTGCACCGTGCTGGTCGAAGGCCGCGCGCGGAAATCCTGCTTGATGCTCGCGGTGCAGGCCGACGGCAAGGCGGTGACCACGGCGGCGGGACTGGGCCGCTCCGGACGCCCCCACCCCTTGGAAACCGCGTTCCGCCGCTATGGTGCGGCACCTTGCGGCCACTGCACGGGCGGCATGCTGACCGCCGCCGCGGACTTGCTGGACCATGACATCAACCCGGATGCCGACAGGGTCCGCGCCGCGCTCGCAGGCATAGGCTGCCGCTGCGAAGGACGCGCGCGCATCGTCGAGGCCGTGCTCGCGGCGTCCGCGATGCGTCACGGGAAGAAGCCCCCGCCGCCTTCAGGTAACGGCATCGAGCCGCCGCCGGGACGAGGCCCCCATTTCGACGACCACCATGGCCCCGATTGCCTTCACCTTTGCTTCGTGCGCGCGCATCGGGCCCGCGTACGGATCGGCGCCGACGCGTTCGAAGCCGCGCGGGCCATGGAGGGCGTCACACATGCCCTCGCCTACGACGCGCCCGACGGCGCCCCACCGCGCCCCGGTGCGCCGCTTGCGGCCGTACTTGCCGAAGACCCCTACCTCGCCGCGGACGCGGTCGAGGCCCTTGCGGGTGACGACGACCCCCCGGCCGATCCGGACGGCGGCGCTTCACCCCACGCACTTCGCGGCGCGCTCGTCCTCTGGCGCGGGGGGCAGGGGCCGACATTGCACCTCCCGGCACCGCTCGGCGATGGGCAACAACACGCCCTCGCAAAGATCCTCGGCATCTCCGCCGAGCACATCCGGGCCGAGGCCCCACATGCCGGCGGCGGCGACACGGACGCCTCGGCGCCGCCGCTCCGCGAACTCGCGACGGCCTGCCGCCTCGCATGCGAGACGGGCCGGGCCATCCGCTGGGTGGAAAGTTCCGGCGCGAGCGGCCCGATCGAGGCCGCCACCGGCGAAGGGTGAAGCCCCGCGCCCCTGTGCAAGCCCGGAGATACTCCAGGCCGACATGCCCTTCTCCGTCCAGACCCTTGGCGGGCAAAGCCCAGCCGCGTACCTTGCCACGCCGGCCGCTGACGATGGCTCCAGCACGTCAAAGGTCATGAACGAGGACGGGCAATAGGTTCGATGTCACGCAACACCGGTCGCCGGATTTTGGTCCTCCCGATTGCCGCAGCAGGCCTTTTGCTGGCGATGGTTGCCGGCCTCCACGACCTTGGAATGGCGTCATGGGACGAATCCGCGGCGGACGGGTGGGCGGGCCAGAATGCCGACATTTACGGCGCAAGGGTCGTCGATCTCGAGGGCCGGGTTCATCGTCTCGGTATCGATGACGGTGTGGCGCCGGTCGCCCTGGTTTTCATCGACACGCTGTGCCCGGTTTCAAAACGCTATATTCCCGAACTCGGAAAGCTTCACGCATTTGCCGCCGAGCGTGGAATTTCATTTTTTGGCGTGATGTCCGATCCGCTTGCGACCGCATCCGACGCACGCGCGTTCGCCGCCGAGTACGACATCCGCTTTCCGGTTCTCTTCGATCCATCGGGAGATCTGGCCCTCCGTCTCGATCCCCTCATCACGCCGGAGGCATTCTTGATCGATTCCGCCGATCGCGTGATCTATCGCGGGCGAATCGACGACCGCTTCGAGGAGATCGGCACCCTTCGCAACCGCATCACCAACCACGATCTCAAAGATGCACTGACCGGCGTTGCGAACGGGGATCATGCGATACGGCGCACGATGCCCGTCGGCTGTTTCTTCGAGAACTGGCGTTCGGCGTTGCCGGAAAGCGTCACCTACCATCGCGATATCGAACCCCTGCTGCGGGCCAACTGCGTCGAGTGTCATCGCCCGGGCGGTATCGGGCCGTTTGCGCTTGACAGCTATCGTGCGGCAAAGCGGCATGCGTCCATGGCGGCATTCGTCACCAACAGGAGGATCATGCCGCCCTGGCGTGCGGAGAAGGGCTTCGGAACATTCCGGGACGAACGCCACCTCAGCGAACGCCAGATCGATCTCATTGCGGCCTGGGCGGACCTCGGGGCGCCCGAGGGCGCAGAGAGCGATGCGCTGCCCACGGCATTCTGGCCCGAACCGGAGTGGCGCATCGGTGCACCGGATCTCGTGCTCGAGATGACCGAAGCCTTTCCGATTCCTGCCGATGGTCCCGATATCTACCGCTACTTCGTCATTCCTTTCGAATTGCTCCAGGAGCGTGCGATCGGTGCGCTCGAGTTCCAGCCGGGTAACGACGCGGTGGTTCATCACGCCAATATCTTCGTCGACTATTCCGGCAAGGCGCGCACCGAGGACGCCAAGGACGGAGCCCCGGGCTTTTCGGTCTTCGGTACCGGCAATTTCTTCGATTACAGCGGAGAACAGGAGGCCTGGGGTATCGGCGGCTGGACGCCGGGTATGGACCCTTATGTCCTGCCTGAAGGCTATGCGATCTGGCTTCCGGAAGGCCCCGGCGATATCGTCTTCGAGATCCACTACCACATGAACGGAAAAGCGGGCGAAGACCGCAGCCGGATCGGCATCCGTTTCGCCGACGATCCGGTCCGGCACTGGGTCGACGGGATGGTGGTCGGAACCCAGAATCTCGCGATTCCGCCTGAAACCGACAGCTACTGGCGCTATGTCAGGATGGATGTTCCCGCGCCGATAACACTGATCGATATCCTGCCGCACATGCACTATCTGGGGGCGGAAGCCAAGGCAGTCGCCACCCTGCCCGGCGGCAGGCAGGTTCCCCTCGTCCATGTCGCGAACTGGGACCTTCGCTGGCAGAACATATTTGTCTTCCGGGAACCTCTGAGGCTCCCGGCAGGCAGCACGATCGAGGGATGGCTGCGTTTCGACAACACCTCGTCCAATCCCTACAACCCGACCACCCCGCCCAAGACGGTCACCTGGGGTTGGGGTTCGGACGAGGAGATGGCGGAATTCTGGCTCAGTTTCGTGCCCGACGACTGGCGTGACCGCGATCGTGTGATCGACGCCTCGTGGCACTCCTGGTACCGCGATGCAACATTGCGCGAACCCGTTCCGACGCTGGACGATCTCGTTTTCGAATAACCGGGCAAGGCGCCGTCAACGCGCCGCCCGCCAAGGCGAAACCACCAAGGCCCCCTCGGGGTCAGGTCACTGCGTGCGTCCCGACGCCTGGGTTGCGGCGAGAAGGGACTTCGTGATTTCGGAGAATCCCGCAACGACGCGATCCTCCAGCTCGAACACCGGCCGTTTCATGACGGCAGGCTCATCCCTTATGAGTGCCGCGGCACGCGCATCGTCGAGATCGGACTTCCTGTCTTCCGGAAGTTTGCGCCACGTCGTACCGCGCCGGTTGATGAGCACTTCCAGTCCGAGCTCGGCAATCCACGCCTCGACATCGCCGGGACCGTCCGTGCGGAGATCGATGAAAAGGTGGGGCACCTGCTGCTCCGAAAGCCACGCGACAGCTTTTCGACATGTGTCGCAATTTTTGAGCCCGTAGACCCTGATCATGGATGCACGTTCTCCGATGCGAGCGCGGAAAAGCCGGGTTCGGCGCGGGAACGTGCAGCCTATGGCACGGCGGCCATCCCTCGGGCAAGCGCCGGGGCGACGGCGGCACCCCCAGCGTCTCGAAGGTCCTGAACGAGGACAGCGCCTGTTCAGCGGCGGGCCGATGGGATAGGGTCCCCGGCGGCGGGTCGCTGGGAGCAATGGCCGCGGACATGAGGAACCGCCTGTGAAGCGTGCCGGCTATATCGCGCTCATCGTCGGTATCGCGCTGGTCATCGGCCTGGTGTGCTACCAGGGCGCCGGCGACGTTGCGGGCGCCATCGCGGCGGCAGGCTGGGGATTGATCGCGGTCATCCTGGTCCGCCTCGTGCCCATCGCGCTGGATGGCTATGTCTGGCGCCTGCTCTTTCCCGAGAACCACAAGCCGTCGGTCGCCACGGCGCTCTGGGCGCGCTGGATCGGCGAGGCGATCAACACGCTGGTGCCGGCGTTCCAGGTGGGCGGCGCCCTGGTGCGCTCCCGGTTGATGATCATGCGGGGCATCCCCGGCCGCGTCGCCGGGGCAAGCGTGGTGGTCGACCTCACCCTCAGCACCCTCACCCAACTCCTTTTCACCCTGGTGGGCGCGGGCCTCCTCCTCGCGCATTACGGCAACAGCGATATCGCGAAGGGGGTGGGTGCGGGCGTCGCCGCGGGCTTCCTTGTGGTCGCCGCACTCTGCGTCTTCCAGCATCGCGGCCTGTTCGGCGCACTCATGGGCATGCTGGCACGAATCGCCCGCGGCCGCGCCTGGGACAACGCCATCGGCGGCGCCCAGGCCCTCGACGCCGCAATCCTCGACCTCTACCGCTGCCGCTGGCGCCTGACGGCGAATGCGGCCGGCCAGCTTGCCGCTTGGACCCTCGGCGCCGCCGAGATCTACGCCGCGCTCTACTTCATGGGCTATGAGCCGAGCATCGCCGACGTGCTGCTCCTGGAGAGCATGATCATCGCGACGCGCACGGCGGCGTTCTTCGTGCCCGGCGCGCTGGGCGTTCAGGAAGGCGTGTTCGTACTGCTCGGCACCGTGGTGGGTCTGGGGCCGGAGGTGGCGCTCGCGCTTTCCCTCATCAAGCGGGTGCGCGAGCTCGTGATCGGCGTTCCCGGCCTCGTCGCCTGGCAGGTCGCCGAAGGCCGGAACCTGCTTGCCCGCAAACGCAGAGACAGCGAGCCGGCGGCCACGCCGCCCGGCGACGGCAAACCTGCGCGGGCGTTCGCCGGTGCCGAGGCGCTGCCGCCAGGAAGGGCCGCCGGATGACCGCGAGCGTCGCGAAATTCCAGATCGGCGAGATCGTGCGCCATCGCAAGTTCGACTATCGCGGCGTGGTCTTCGACGTGGACCCATGCTTTCAAGGTACCGACGCCTGGTATGAAAACGTGGCCCGTTCGCGCCCGCCGAAGGACCGGCCCTGGTATCACGTGCTGGTCCATGACGCGCCCCATACGACCTATGTCGCGGAACGCCATCTGGAACCCGATACCGACGGCGGGCCGGTGCACCATGATCTGCTCGACCGGCTGTTCAACGGCCTCGAGAATGGCCGGTATCGCCGAGCCGGAACCATGAACTGACCCGCCGCAATATTGCATTGCAACAAATCATATTGCAGCCTGTACAATGGTATTGGCGAGGTTAGAATGAGATATGTTGCGCTGCATCGTAACCGGTAGACGGTGCCGGCGCACCCGAAACCCCGTGCAGGAGGCGTCGACATGGCAGAGCGACCCACCGACCGCCGTCTGACCGTTCTCGACATTGCCCGCGCCAAGGGAGGCACGCCCATCGTGGCGCTCACCGCCTATACCGCGCCGGTGGCCCGCGCGGTGGACCGGGTCGCCGATCTCGTCCTGGTGGGCGATTCCGTCGGCATGGTGCTCTACGGCATGGACACCACCATCGGCGTCTCGCTGGAGACCATGGCCGCCCACGGGAGGGCCGTCGTGCGCGCCACCCGCAGGGTCTGTGTCGTGGTGGACATGCCTTTCGGCTCCTATGAGGAATCGCCGGCCCAGGCGTTCCGCAACGCGGCCCGCCTGATGACGGAGACCGGCTGCACGGCGGTCAAGCTGGAAGGCGGGCAGGAGATCGCGGAGACGGTCGGCTTTCTGACGGCCCGCGGCGTGCCCGTGCTGGGCCATGTGGGGCTGATGCCGCAGTCGGTCAACGCGGCTGGCGGCTTCCGCGTCCAGGGCAAGACGGAAGAGGGCGCCCGGCGCATCCGGGCGGATGCCCGCGCGATCCAGGAGGCCGGCGCGTTCGGCGTGGTGATCGAGAACACCGTGGCGCTTCTCGCCAAGACACTCACCCAGGAGCTCGCGATTCCCACCATCGGGATCGGCGCCTCCGCCGAGTGCGACGGCCAGATTCTGGTGACCGAGGACATTGTGGGCCTCGCCGGCGAATTCCGGCCCCGTTTCGTCAAGCGTTACGGCGCGCTGGGAGAAGGCCTCGACCAGGCCGTTCACGCCTATGCGGAAGATGTGCGGGAGCGGCGCTTCCCCGGCGCGGAGCACACCGTGAACCCGGCGCCCGAGACCCGGGCCCGGCGCAAGCGCTCGCCCGCCTGAAGCCGCGCCCATGGCGACCGCGCCGGTGACGAGCGTCGCCCATTTGCGCGAAATCGTCTCGGCGTGGCGGAGAGAGAACCGTCGCGTGGCGCTGGTGCCCACCATGGGCGCGCTCCACGCGGGCCACATGGCGTTGATCGCGGCGGCACGCGAAAGCGCCGAGCGCACGGTGGTCAGCCTGTTCGTGAACCCCTCCCAGTTCGGCCCGGGAGAGGATTTCCGCACCTATCCGCGGGATCTGGACGGCGATCTCGCCAAGCTGGCGGCGGCGGACGTCGATGCGGCCTTCATGCCGGCGGTGGGGGACGTCTACCCGCCCGGGTTCGCCACCGCCGTCACCGTATCGGATATCACCGCGGACCTCGAGGGCGCGGCGCGGCCCGAATTTTTCCGGGGCGTCGCAACGGTGGTCGCCAAGCTGTTGATGCAATGTTTGCCGGATGTCGCGATCTTCGGCGAGAAGGACTATCAGCAGCTCGCCGTCATCCGCCGGCTTGCGCGCGACCTCGATATTCCCTGCCGCATCGACGCGGTGCCCACGGTGCGGGATGCGGACGGCCTCGCGCTCTCCTCGCGGAACGCGTATCTCTCGGGCGAGGAGCGGCGGCAGGCCTCGGCGCTGTTCCGCACGCTGGAGGCGGCAGCCGAGCGGCTCGCAAACGGCGGAAGCGCCGCCGAGGAAGTCGGCCGCTGCGAGGCGGCGCTCAAGGCGGCGGGTTTCGGCCGTGTCGACTATGTGGCGGTGCGCGATGCGGAGACACTGGCGCCGGTCGCGCAGATCCGGACGCCGGCCCGCGTCCTCGCCGCCGCCTGGCTCGGGCGGACGCGCCTCATTGACAATGTGCCGGTGCGACCGGTGGAACCCTGATTGGAACCCGGTTCGGCGCGGCGCCCTCAGCCGCTGTCGCCCGTGTCCGAATCCGTTCCGTCGTGCCGGCGCGCGTCGAACAGAAGCGTCTTCGCCGACCAGAATATGCCCACCGAGAGGACCAGCGTGGCCAGCACCACAAGCAGCGGCAACCCGAGATCCCATGGCATGGCAGGACATCCCTTTCGGTTCGATATCGCCCGCTCAATAGCCGAGCCGGCCCCTCATCGTCAACGCCCGCCCGTGGAATGCGGCGCCTACCCCCAGAGGACGGGATCCGGTGGGTGGAGGCAAGCGCCGTCGTAGCGGAGACCGGGGGCGCGGTCCCGTGCCATGAGGAGAGGGCCGTCGAGATCCACATGGTCGGCGGCGTGGGCGAGCAGGGTCGCGGGCGCCATGGCGAGAGACGTGCCCACCATGCAGCCCACCATGATGTGAAAGCCCGCTGCCGGCGCCGCCCGTATCAGCGCCAGCGCTTCGGTCAGACCGCCGGTCTTGTCGAGCTTGACATTGACCGCCTGGTACCGCCCCACGAGCCCCGGGAGGTCGGCCGCCGTGTGGCAGCTCTCGTCGGCGCAGATCGGTATCGGGAAGTCCCGCCCGGCGAGCGCGTCGTCCTCTCCCGCGGGGAGGGGCTGCTCGATCAGCTCGACGCCGAGCGCATGAAGCGCGGCGGGGAACCTGTCCAGCATTGCCGGCCGCCAACCCTCGTTGGCATCCACAATGATGCGGGCGGCGGGCGCGTTCTCGCGGACGGCGCGGACCCGCTCCAGATCCCCCTCCCCCGCGACCTTGAGCTTGAGCAGCGGAAACGCCGCATGGCCTGCGGCGGCGCGCCCCATGTTCTCGGGCGTATCCAGGCCGAGGGTCAGCGCCGTGGTGCAGGGACGGGGCGCGGGAAGCCCGGCAAGCTGCCAGACCCGCCGGCCCGCGCGTTTCGCCTCCAGGTCCCATAGCGCGCAGTCGACGGCATTGCGCGCCGCGCCCGGCGGAAGCGCGGCCTGCAGACCGTCGCGCCCCATGCCTCCCTCGACCGACTCCCGCACGCTCTCGACCGCCTCGCACACCGCTTCGGGCGTCTCGCCATAGCGCGGATAGGGCACGCTCTCGCCGCGCCCGGTGGTCCCATTCTCGGTAATGGAAACGACGACGACCCGCGCTTCCGTCTTCGCGCCCCGGGAGATCCGAAAAGCGCCGCGGAGCGGCCAGTCCTCGATCTGCGCTGCCAGTCGGCGCCCGGTGCGCGCAGGCTTCACCGCTCAGACCAGCCGGTCGACGATGGCGCCGACCCCGGTGCGGGTCGGGTCCGCACAAGGCAGACCGTGGGCCTCCGCAAGGCGCGCCAGCAGCGCGTCGGCTTCGGCCTCCGCCAGCCCGGCGGTGTTGATGCTGAGGCCCGCACAGACCACATCCGGATTGGTCAACCTCGCGGCAGCGAGATTGGCCTCGATACAGGCGGCGATCCCCGGGAGGGGAAAGTCGGGCAGCCCCCGCATGTGGGTCCGGGTGGGTTCGTGGCAGACGACAATGGCATCGGGCTGGGCACCGTGGATCAAGCCGAGGGTGACGCCCGCAAAGGAGGGATGAAAGAGGGAGCCCTGCCCCTCGATGAGGTCCCAATGGGCGGGATCGTTTTCGGGCGAGAGCCACTCGATGGCGCCCGAGATGAAATCGGCGACCACGGCGTCCACCGAAAGCCCTTCGCCGGCGATGAAGACTCCGGTCTGGCCCGTGGCGCGAAAGCTGCACGGAACACCCCGCCCGCGCAGCTCGGCCTCCAGCGCAAGCGTGGTGTACATCTTCCCCACCGAGGCGTCGGTGCCGACAGTGAGAAGCCGCTTGCCGGCACGTGGCCGGCCGTTGCCCAGCGGGAATTCCCGCCAAGGGTGCCGGACGTCGATAAGGCGCCGCCCGCGCGCCGCGGCCTTTTCGCGAATCGGCGCCACGTCCGTGAGCCGTGCATGCAGACCGCTCGCGAGATCGAGACCGGCATCAAGTGCGGCAAGCAGCGTTTCCACCCAGTTCTCGCCGATCACCCCGCCCCGGTTGGCAACGCCGACGATAAGGCTCCGGGCACCCACCGCCGCCGCCGCCTCGACCGTCATTTCCGGCAGCTCGAGACGGGCATTGCAGCCCGCCAGCCGCAACTGGCCGACGCAGAGTTCCGGCCGCCACACATGGATACCGCGGGCGGTCTTCGCCGCGAGCTCGTCGCGCGCATCTCCGAGAAACAGCAGGTAGGGCGGATCGATCCGCAGGCCTTCGCTCATGCCGGTCCTTCCACGATATGTCGCGAAAGTCTGGCGCCCCGTCCCCGCCGCCGCAAGCCCGTGGCACAACGCGACGAGACTTTTGCACCGCCTTGGGACGTGCCAATTCCGTTCCGTATCGCGGGACCTTGTGCCATGATGGCGCCTCGCGCCGCGGCCCCCTTTCCGGAGACTGCGTTCATGCTCAGGTTCGCCGAAGAGATCATGCTGCTCCTGCTCGACGACCAGGGCGGGAAATTCGCGGACGTGCCGACGCTGTGGCTCGACTACGCCCTGTCCGGCGCGGTTCTGATGGACCTTGCCCTGGAGGGCCGGATCGACACCGATCTCGAGCGCCTGGTGGTCATCGACCCTTCGCCGATCGACGACGACCTGCTGGACCCGACGCTCGCCCGCATCGTCAAATCGGACGAGACCCACGACACGCGCTACTGGATCGAGGACACGATCAAACACACCGGCGAGGTGCATGAGCGCGCGCTGGCGCGGCTGATCGAGCGCGGCATCCTGCGCAGGGAGGAGGATCGCTTTCTCTGGGTGTTCCATACGCGGCGCTACCCCGTCATCGACAACAAGACGGTGCGCGAGGTGAAGCTCCGGATCATGGAGGTGCTCTTCAGCGACGAAATTCCCGACGCGCGGGACGCGGTGATCATTTCTCTCGCCGACGCCTGCGGGATTTTCGGCATTCTGCTTTCCGGCCGCGAGTTGAAGAGCGTTTCGCCGCGTATCGAGCAGGTGCGCAAGATGGAACTGATCGGGCGCGAGGTCTCCATGGCCATAAGAGAGATCGAAGCGTCCCTCGCCGTCGCGATGGCGCCCATGCACTAGGCCATGGCACCAGCCCATGCACCAGATAGAGCACGGCGCGCACTTGCGGGCGTGGACCCGCCCGCCGATGCGTCGACGCCCGATATTTCGTGGTACCATCCGGCCGCCTGGGAATTGATCGGATAACGCACCCAGGGCCGGGAAGCGGTCGATTACATCAGACGGGAAGACAGGACCGATGGACATCAACACAGAGAACGAGAACGGCATACTGGTTGCTCAGGCGGAAGGCCGTATCGACGGCTCGAACGCCCACGACTTCGAGGACGCCATGCAATCGGCCATCGGTGACGATCATCGCGCCGTGATCATCGATTGCGGCGGCCTGACCTACATCAGCAGTGCGGGGCTCCGCGCCGTCTTGCTGATCGCGAAAACGCTCAAGAAGCGCGACATCGATTTCGCCCTTTGCTCGCTCTCGGGCCCGATCGAGGAAGTCTTCAAGATCAGCGGATTCGACAAGATCGTGCGGCTTCACGGCTCCCGGAGCGACGCCGTTTCGTCCGTCGGCGCATAAGCGCGGCGGTCCACTCCCCTAGTCGGCCGCCATCGGGGCCCTCCCGCCTCGACTTGGGTCGCGACCACCTGACGCCCGCGCAGCGCAGCCTGCCACGGCCGCGGCTCGTCTCCCGCGCGCGTGCCCATCGTCGGCGAACAGGCCGTCCCCACGGGTGAATCGAGGGCCCGGCCGGCGGGTCGAGACGGCGTACGAGTCGGCGGGCTCGCGAAACCGTTTGCCAACCGGCGGTTATGGGCTCACATTCCCCGCCGCGCCCGCAGGCGGCGGACGCGGAAACGGCGGAGCAGGGCATGGCGGACGACTTGCGGCAGGCGGCGCTCGATTATCACCGCAATCCCAAACCCGGAAAGCTGGGCATTCATCCGACCAAACGGATGACGACCCAGCGCGATCTCGCGCTCGCCTACAGCCCCGGCGTCGCCGCCGCCTGTGAGGAGATCGAGAAGGACCCGGCCCAGGCCTGGGCCTACACGGCGCGGGCCAATCTGGTCGCGGTAATCAGCAACGGCAGCGCGGTGCTGGGGCTGGGTGCCATCGGCGCGCTCGCCGCAAAACCGGTGATGGAGGGCAAGGCCGTCCTCTTCAAGAAGTTCGCCAATATCGACGTGTTCGACATCGAGATCGACGAGAACGACATCGATTCCCTGGTGGATACCATCTCCCGCCTCGAGCCCACCTTCGGCGCGATCAACCTCGAAGACATCAAGGCGCCGGAATGTTTCGAGATCGAGCGCCGCCTCAAGGAGCGCTTGAACATCCCCGTCTTCCACGACGATCAGCACGGCACGGCGATCTGCGTGGGCGCGGCCGTTCTCAACGCGCTCCGGATCGTCGGCAAGGAAATGGAGGAGGTGAAGCTCGTCTGCTCCGGGGCGGGCGCATCCGCCATCGCCTGCCTCGACCTGCTGGGAGAGCTCGGGATTTCGAAGCAGAACATCACCGTCTGCGACCGCAAGGGTGTGCTGCGTTCGAATAGAGACGATCTGAACGAAGAGAAGAAGCGCTACGCGCTGGACACCGACGCCCAGACTCTGGACGACGCCATCGAGTCGGCGGATGTTTTTCTGGGTCTTTCGGGCCCCCGCACCATGACGCCCGAGATGGTGCGCAAGATGGGGCCGAGCCCGATCATCCTGGCCCTCGCCAATCCGACGCCCGAGATCATGCCGGAGGACGCCCTCGCCGTTCGGCCCGACGCGATCATCGCCACCGGACGCTCGGACTATCCCAACCAGGTCAACAACGTCCTCTGCTTCCCGTTCATCTTCCGCGGCGCGCTGGACTGCGGGGCCACCGAGATCAACACGGCGATGAAGCTCGCCTGCGTACGCGCCATCGCGGACCTCGCCATGGCCGAGTCCTCGGACGTGGTAGCGGCGGCCTATGGCGGCCAGTCGCTCAAATATGGCGCGGGCTACATCATCCCCAAGCCGTTCGATCCCCGACTGATCCTGACGGTGCCTGTCGCCGTCGCCGAGGCCGCCATGGCGAGCGGCGTCGCCAGCCGCCCCATCGCCGACCTCTCCGCCTATCGCGAAGAACTTGCGGGCCTCGTCTTCCGCACCGGCTACCTTATGAAGGCGGTGTTCGACCGGGCGAAAGCCGATCCCAGACGCGTCGTCTACGCCGACGGAGAAGACGAGCGCGTTCTCAGGGCGGTGCAGCAGGCGGTGGACGAGCGAATCGCCCAACCCATCGTCATCGGCCGGCCAGCGCAAATCGAGGAGCAGATCGACGCGCTCTCCCTGCGCCTCGAGATCGGCAAGACCCTGGAAGTGATCGATCCCGACAACTACGACAAGTACGACGCCTATTGGCGCCTCTACCACGAACTCAGGGGACGCCGGGGCGCATCGCCCGCGGCGGCGCGAACCGCACTCCGGACCCAGACGACGGTCATCGCCGCGATGATGGTGCGCTGCAAGGACGCCGACGCGATGCTGGCGGGCCCCGTCAGCCTGTTCCGCCCCGAGCTCCTCCATGTGCTCGACGTGATCGGTCTGCGGCAGGGCGTCACCTCGGCGGCCGCGCTCCAGGTTCTGCTCCTTGCCAAGGGCAGCTTTTTCATCGCCGATACCCACGTCACGGAAGACCCGAGCCCGGCGGAAATTTGCCAGTCCACCATCCTGGCCGCGGAGCAGGTTCGGCGTTTCGGCATGGCGCCCAAGATCGCGTTGCTTTCGGGCTCCAATTTCGGCAGCAACGACTTCGCGGCGTCGGTGAAGATGCGGGACGCGCTCAGCCTGCTGCGCCGCCGCGCGCCGACCCTCGAAGTGGAAGGCGAGATGCATGCGGACACGGCGCTCGACGAGACGATTCGCGCCGAAATGTTCCCCAACTCCCGCCTCAAGGGGCAGGCAAACACGCTGATCATGCCCGATCTGACCTCGGCGAACATCGCCTACAGCATGATCAAGGCGCTGGGGGACGGAATTTCCGTCGGGCCCATCCTGCTCGGCCTCGCGGCACCGGCCTATGTGCTGCATGGCTCCGCGACGACGCGCGGCGTGCTGAACATGACCGCGGTCGCCGCCGTCGAAGCGCAAAGCCGCGCCGAGGAGAGCAGCATCGCCGCCGCGGTCGCCGCGGCAGCGGATTGATCGGATCCGGATGGCTTCGCCCGTCCCGCCCGCGGAGACCGGCGCGACGCCCCGGAACGAGAGGCGGGAAGGGCTTTACGGTCTCACCACCGGCCTCGTCCAGACGGTACGCGATGCGCTGGCCGCCTCCGACGGAGACCGCATCCGCACTCTCGTCGCCCCGCTGCACGATGCGGACACGGCCGACCTGATCGAGCGTTTCCGGCCCGACGAGCGGCAGCGTCTCGCGGCCGTTGCCGCGGATGTGCTGAGCGGCGATGTCCTGGCCAATGTCGAAGACGATATTCGCGAAGAGCTGATCGCCGAGATCGGCGCCGCCAGGGTCGCCGAGGCGATTACCGACATGGACACGGACGACGCCGTCGCCGTGATCGAAGACCTCGACGAGCCCCAACAGAAAGAGATCCTCGACGCGATCCCGGGCGACGAACGGCTACGGGTCGAGGAAAGCCTCACCTATCCGGAGGAAAGCGCCGGCCGCCTGATGCAACGCGAGTTCGTCGCGCTGCCCGCATTCTGGACCGTGGGACGGACCATCGACCATATGCGCGAGACCGCCGACCTGCCCGACGAGTTCTACGAAATCTATGTGCTGGATGCCCACAGGCACCCCGTGGGCCGCGTCCCGCTCCACACCCTCATGCGCACGCGCCGCCCCATGCTGCTTCGCGACGTGATGACGGCCGATCTCAAAACGATCCCCGCCGAGACGGATCAAGAAGAGGTCGGCCATGTCTTCGAGCAGTACGACCTCGTATCCGCACCCGTGGTGGGCGGAGACGGGCGGCTGATCGGCGCCATCACCATCGACGATGTGGTGGACGTGATCCAGGAGGAGGCGGAAGAAGACATCCTGCGCCTCAGCGGCGTCCAGGAGGCGGATATCTATCGCGCCGCCCTGCGCACGGCCTGGGGCCGCTTCACCTGGCTTCTGGTCAACCTCGCCACGGCGATTCTCGCCTCCTACGTGATCTACCAGTTCGACGCGACCATCGACCGGATGGTGGCCCTTGCCGTGCTCATGCCGATCGTCGCCTCCATGGGAGGCAATGCGGGAACCCAGACCATGGCGGTCGCCGTGCGTGCCATCGCGACCAAGGACCTGACCTCCGCCAATGTGCTTCGCGTGCTCTGGAAGGAGGTGATCGTCGGCGGCATCAACGGCATCGTCTTCGCGATTCTCACCGGCGGTGCCGCAGCCGCCTGGTACGGGGACATCGCTCTCGGCTGCGTGATCGGCGCAGCCATGATCATCAACATGCTGGTCGCGGGCTCCTTCGGCCTGATAATCCCCGCCCTGCTGTGGCGTCTGCGGATCGACCCGGCAACCGCGGCGGGCGTCCTGCTCACGACCATCACGGACGTGATCGGCTTTCTTGCCTTTCTGGGCCTGGGCGCGCTCTTCCTCCTGTGACATGCGCCCCGCGAGAAGGCGCCCCCGCCCGCGCCTTCGACGGGGCAGATGGGCATGCTAGGTTGGAACGCGCCGACGCGCCCCGGGATGCGCCTCCGGAAAGGCCGATGCGATGATTCCCAACCGATTGCCGGACCTGGATTTTCGCTTAGGCGAGACCCCCGACATGATCCGCGACTCGGTCGCGAGCTTCGCCGCCGCCGAGATCGCGCCGCGGGCGGACGAAATCGACCGCAGCAACCGCTTCCCCCGGGACCTGTGGCCGCGCCTCGGCGCGCTCGGGCTTCTCGGCATCACGGTGGAGGAGGAAGACGGCGGGGCCGGCCTCGGCTATCTCGAGCATGTGGTCGCCATGGAGGAGGTGAGCCGCGCATCCGCCTCCGTGGGGCTCAGCTACGGCGCCCATTCCAACCTCTGCGTCAACCAGATCAGGCGGAACGGCACGCCCGACCAGCGCAGGAAATATCTGCCCAAGCTCATCTCGGGCGAACATGTGGGCGCGCTTGCCATGAGCGAGCCCGGCGCGGGCTCGGACGTGGTGGGCATGCGCACCCGGGCCGAAAGGAAGGGCGACCGCTACGTCCTCAACGGCTCCAAAATGTGGATCACCAACGGACCGGAAGCGGAAGTCCTGGTGGTCTATGCCAAGACCGACATGGACGCCGGCAGCCGGGGCATAACCGCCTTTGTCGTCGAGAAGGGCATGGAAGGCTTCTCCACCGCGCAGAAGCTCGACAAGCTCGGCATGCGGGGCTCGGATACCTGCGAGCTGGTCTTCGAGGACTGCGCGGTGCCGGAGGAAAACGTTCTCGGCACCGAAGGCGCGGGCGTCGCCGTGCTGATGAGCGGGCTCGACTATGAGCGCGCGGTCCTGGCTGCGGGCCCCCTCGGCATCATGCGGGCCTGCATGGACGCCGCGCTCCCTTACGTCCACGAGCGCAAGCAGTTCGGCCGGCCCATCGGAACCTTTCAGCTCATGCAGGGCAAGCTCGCCGACATGTACACGACGATGAACGCCGCGCGCGCCTACGTCTATGCCGTGGCGCGCGCCTGCGATTCCGGCGACGTCAACCGCCGGGACGCCGCCGGCGCAATCCTCTTCGCCGCGGAAAAGGCCACCTGGATGGCACTGGAAGCGATCCAGACGCTGGGCGGCAACGGCTATATCAACGAGTTCCCCACCGGACGCCTGCTGCGGGATGCCAAGCTTTATGAAATCGGCGCCGGCACCAGCGAAATCCGCCGCATGCTCATCGGCCGCGAACTGTTCGAGGAGACGGCCTGAGCCGCCCGCCTACCCGCGATCGATGAACGGAAGGCGGGCCGCATGGCAGGTGGATATTCGCCAGGCCAAGCGCTATGTAGGGGAATGACGGCACGGCGCTTCGCAGCAGGGGAAACCGGACCATGAACGGGGATTCCATAGCCATCGTCGGGATGGCGCGCACGCCCATGGGCGGATTTCAGGGCGATCTCGGAGGCGCGCGGGCGCCCGAGCTCGGTGCGGTCGCCATCGGGGCGGCACTGGAGCGCGCAGGCCTCGAAGGCGATGCGGTCGACGAGGTCATCATGGGCAACATCCTCTCCGCCGGCCAGGGGCAGGCGCCCGCGCGCCAGGCCTCCATGGGCGCGGGCGTGCCGGAGCATGTGGGCTGTACGACCATTAACAAGATGTGCGGCTCCGGCATGAAGGCCGCCATGCTCGCGCACGACCTGATCTCCGCAGGCTCGGGCGCGGTCGTTGTCGCGGGCGGCATGGAAAGCATGACGAACGCGCCCTATCTGCTGGACCGCGCGCGGGCGGGCTACCGCATGGGGCACGGCACGGTTTCGGACCACATGTTCCTCGACGGCCTCGAGGATGCCTACGACAAGGGCAAGCTGATGGGCCATTTCGCCGAGGAGACCGCGCGCAAGTACCAGTTCACCCGCGAACAGCAGGACGGTTTCGCCGTCACCTCGCTCGAACGCGCCAAGACCGCCATCGAGGACGGCTCCTTCGACAAGGAGGTCGCGCCCGTAACGATCAAGGGCCGCAAGGGCGAGACCACAGTCTCCCGCGACGAGCAGCCGCTGAAGGCGAACCTGGAAAAGATCCCGACGCTCCGCCCCGCATTCGCGAAAGACGGCTCCGTCACCGCCGCCAACTCCAGTTCGATCTCGGACGGCGGCGCCGCGCTCATTCTCATGCGCCTCTCGGAGGCCGAGAAACGCGGCTGCACGCCGATCGCCGTTATCCGCGGCCATGCGACCCACGCCCAGGCGCCCGCCTGGTTCACCACCGCGCCGGCACCCGCCATCGGCAAGGTCCTGGACAAGGCGGGGTGGGCGATAGACGACGTGGACCTTTTCGAGATCAACGAGGCCTTCGCCGTCGTGACCATGGCCGCCATGCGGGATTGCGACATCCCCCACGAGAGGGTGAACGTCCATGGCGGCGCCTGCGCACTCGGCCACCCGGTGGGGGCGTCGGGCGCGCGAATCCTCGTCACCCTGCTGGCGGCTCTGGAGAAGTACGGTCTGGAGAAAGGCGTCGCCGCGCTTTGCATCGGGGGCGGCGAAGCCACGGCGATGGCCGTGGAGCGCTTGCATTGAACCGAGGGCAGCGCACCACGATCCCCGCCCGCGAGGGCCGCGCGCTGCGCCTCGGCGCGGGAGAGGCGGTGCGGCTCGTCAATACCCTCGGCACCCAGGTCGTGGATACGTGGGCCTTCAATGCCGACGACATGGCCGAATGCATGTCCATGGAGCATTCCCGGGTCGCGATCGGCGGCATATTTCCCAAGCCCGGCGACACCATGGTCACGGGCAAGCGGCGCCCCATCCTGACCCTGGTGGAGGACAGCTCCCCCGGCATCCACGACACCCTGATCGCCGCCTGCGACCGCTACCGCTACGAGCTCCTCGGTGTGCCCGATCACGACAACTGCGCCGACAATCTTCACGAGGCGCTGGCCGGGCTCGGGCTTCGGTCGGCCAAGACCCCCGCACCATGGAACATGTGGATGAACATCCCCGTGGGCGCCGACGGCTCGGTGCGGTTCGAGGCACCGGTTTCTCGCCCGGGAGACCATGTCGTGCTCCGCGCCGAGATGGATGCCGTCGTCGCCTTCTCGTGCTGCCCGCAGGACATCCTCCCCATAAACGGCGTGGACTGCATTCCGCAGGAAGCGCATTTCGAACTCCTGTAGGGTAGGGCTCATGACCGCCGACGGCGTGCTCCTCAGCGAAGAACAGCGGATGGTTCGCGACATGGCGCGGGATTTCGCCGCCGACCGGCTTGCGCCCCATGCGGGC
Organism: Alphaproteobacteria bacterium; assembly: GCA_965220825.1. Taxonomy (GTDB): domain Bacteria; phylum Pseudomonadota; class Alphaproteobacteria; order UBA828; family UBA828. The sequence goes on along the minus strand of OZ244839.1, from coordinate 2,918,874 downwards.
GCGTGGGACCTCCATGGCGGCTTCCCGGACGATATCCTCCCCCAGATGGGGGAACTCGGCCTGATGGGCATGCTGGTGCCGCCCGACTATGACGGCGCCGGCGCCGACCACGTCTCCTACGCCCTTGCCATGGAAGAGATCGCGGCGGGCGATGTGGGCACCTCTACGGCCATGAGCGTGAACAACTCGCTCGTCTGCGCGGGCATTCTGTCGGCGGGCTCCGCGGATCAGAAGGAGCGCTTCCTGAAGCCGCTCGCCCGCGGCGACATGCTGGGCTGCTTCTGCCTCACCGAGCCCCAGGCGGGCTCGGACGCCGCCGCGCTGCGCACCCGCGCGGTGCGGGACGGCAACGCCTACAGGCTCAGCGGCACCAAGCAGTTCATCACCAGCGGCTCCAAGGCGGATGTCGCGCTGGTCTTCGCCGTGACCGACCCGGAAGCCGGGAAGAAGGGCATCAGCTGCTTCATCGTGCCGACGGACTCGGAGGGCTACCGGGTCGCGAGCCACGAGATAAAGATGGGCCAGCGCGCGCACGACACCTGCCAGATCGTTTTCGAGGACCTGCGGATAACGCCCGACCTCATGCTGGGAGAGCCCGGCCAAGGCTACGCGATCGCGCTCGGCAATCTGGAGGGCGGGCGGATCGGCGTGGCGGCCCAGGCCACCGGCGCCATGCGCGCAGCCTTCGAAACGGCGCTCGACTACGCCAAGGAACGCAAGAGCTTCGGCAAGCCGCTCATCGAGCACCAGGCGGTCGCCTTCCGCCTCGCCGACATGGCGACGGAGATCGAAGCCGCGCGGCTCATGACGCTCAACGCCGCGCGGCTCCGGGATGCGGGGGAGCCCTGTATCAAGGAAGCCTCCATGGCCAAGCTCTTTGCGTCGGAGACGGCGGAGCGCGTCTGCTCTCGCGCCATCCAGACGCTGGGCGGATATGGCTATCTCAGCGATTTCCCCGTGGAGCGCATTTACCGCGACCAGCGGGTTTGCACGATCTACGAAGGCACGAGCGACGTGCAGCGTATCGTGATCGGCCGGGCGCTCGCCCGGACATAGAGGCCGCGAGGCGCGGCGGCGGAGGAACCATGGCCGAGCTCGACTTCTACTTCGATTTCTCCTCGCCCTACGGCTATATCGCGGCCGAACGGATCGACGGCATCGCCGAGCGCCACGGGTGCGCCGTCACCTGGCGGCCCTTCCTGCTCGGCGCGGTGTTCCAGAAGGCGGGCGGCGGTCCGCTGGTGGACCACCCCATGAAAGGGCCCTATTCGCGCCACGACATGCTGCGTTCGGCGCGCCTCCACGACGTGACCTTCGCCGTCCCCGACCCCTTCCCGGTGAACAGCGTCGCCGCCTGCCGCGCCTTCTACTGGCTCGCGGATCGCGACCCGGAGCAGGCGCGGGCACTCGCGAAGTCTCTCTATCGCGGCTATTTCGCGGACAACCGGAACGTAAGCCAGCCGGAGACGGTGATCGCCGCCGCCGCCGGCCTCGGCGTGGACGGCGACGAACTCGCCGCGGCGCTCGGCGACCCGGCCGTCAAGGACCGCCTGCGTGCGGAGAACGACGCGGCGCTGGATCGCGGCGTCTTCGGCTCGCCCACCATATTCGTGGACGGCGAAATGTTCTGGGGCAGCGATCGCCTCGATCAGGTGGACCGCTGGCTCGCAACCGGCGGCTGGTAGGCCGCGCGCGCCCTCACGCCGCGCGCGCGCGGCTCTCGCTCCGCTCGAGCGCCCGGGCGTAGACCGCCGGATCAACATTGCAGCCGGAAAGGATCACGCCCACCCTCTTGCCCGCCATACGCGCCCGCTCCTTGAGCAGCGCGGCCAGCGGCGCCGCACCGGCACCCTCGGCGAGATTGTGGGTATCGTCATGGTAGGCGGCCATGGCGTCGAGCATCTCGTCGTCGGAGACGGTCACCACCCGGGCGCAGCCCGCGAGAATCGCCTCGAACGCCTCGGGCGAGGGGACCCGCGTGGCAATGCCGTCCCCCACCTCGGTCATCGAACGGTCGGTGGAAACCGGGCGTCGCGCCTCGAAGCTCCGCGAATAGCAATCGGCGCCTTCCGCCACGACACCCACGATCTCAGCCTTGAGCCCGAGCGCATCGCGCACCCCCATCAACCCGCAGATTCCCGAGCCGAGCCCGATGGGCACATAGACCGCATCCAGATCCGGCACGGCGGTGAAGAGTTCCAGTGCGTAGCTGCCGACGCCGCGCACCAGGCGCATGTCGAAGGAGGGCACCATGGCGAGGCCCTCGTCCGCCGCCAGCGCCCGGGCACGGTCGAACGCGGCCTCGAAATCCGCACCGTGGACCACGAGCCGCCCGCCGAACGCCTGCATGGCGGCGTTCTTGCCGCGCGCATTGCCCTCCGGCACCACCACCGTCGCGGACAGGCCGAGGCGGGAGGCGGAAAAGGCAAGGCTCTGGCCGTGATTGCCGCGGGTCGCCCCGATCACGCCCCGAACCTGCCCGTGCTTGCGCACATCGTCCATGAAGACCAGGCCCCCGCGCAGCTTGAAAGAGCCCACGGGCGTGTGGTTCTCATGCTTTACCCAGACGTCCGCGCCGGTGCGCTTCGCCAGAAGCGGCCAGGGGATTTGCGGCGTCGGCGGCAGGACCGTGTGGACGAACGCGGCGGCTTCCTCGAACTCGGCACGGGTCGGCAATGGCATGGCGGCGCTCCTTGCTCCGGGGCGCCCGCAGCATAGCAGGCGCGGCGTTGCATCCGGGACGGGGCAATGTAGGTTGTCGGAGCGTGGGAAGGGAAGCGCATGGATACGCTGCGGTCCGCGGTCGATCCGGCCTCGGAGGACTTCAAGACGAACGACGCCGCCATGCGGGCGCTGGTGGACGACCTCCATGCGCGGCGTGCCCGCATGCGCGAGGGCGGGCCCGAGCGGGCGCGGGAGAAACACCGCGCGCGGGGCAAGATGCTGCCGCGGGAGCGGCTTGCGGCGCTCGCCGACGCCGACTGCGCGTTCCTCGAGCTATCGCCGCTCGCCGCCGACGGGCTCTATGGCGAGGAGGTCCCCGGCGCCGGGCTCATCACCGGCATCGCCCGTATCGAGGGGCGTGATTGCGTCGTCATCGTCAACGACGCGACGGTCAAGGGCGGCACCTACTACCCCATGACCGTGAAGAAGCATCTGCGGGCCCAGGAGATCGCCGAGGAGAACGCCCTCCCCTGCGTCTATCTCGTGGATTCCGGCGGTGCGAACCTTCCCTATCAGGACGAGGTCTTCCCCGACCGGGAGCATTTCGGCCGCATCTTCTACAACCAGGCGCGCATGTCCGCGAAGGGCATTCCCCAGATCGCCGTCGTGATGGGCTCCTGCACGGCCGGCGGCGCCTATGTTCCGGCGATGTCGGACGAGACGATCATCGTCCGCAATCAGGGCACCATCTTTCTCGGCGGCCCGCCGCTGGTGAAGGCCGCGACCGGCGAAGTGGTCGACGCCGAGACCCTCGGCGGCGCCGACGTCCATACCCGCATCTCCGGCGTCGCCGACCATATGGCCGCGGACGATGCCGACGCCCTGCGGCGCGCCCGGGCCATCGTCGCCCGGCTGGGGCGGCAGCCCGCACCGGCGCGGGACGCGCCTCCTCGGGAGCCCGCCTTCGACGCGGCGGAACTCTACGGCATCGTGCCGCCTTCACTCCGCAAACCGATCCCGGCGCGGGAGCTCGTCGCGCGCATCGTGGACGAGAGCGCGTTCGAAGAGTTCAAACCCCGCTTCGGGCCCACACTGGTGACGGGCTTTGCGCGGATCGACGGCCATCTCGTCGGCATCCTCGCCAACAACGGCATTCTCTTCTCCGAATCCGCCCTCAAGGGCACACACTTCATCGAACTCTGCTGCCAGCGCGGCATTCCGCTGCTCTTTCTCCAGAACATCGTGGGCTTCATGGTCGGCAAGCGCTACGAGCATGGCGGGATCGCGAAGGACGGCGCCAAGCTGGTGACGGCGGTCTCCTGCGCCGGCGTTCCGAAGCTCACGGTCATCGTCGGCGGCAGCTTCGGCGCCGGCAATTACGGCATGTGCGGGCGCGCTTACGGGCCGCGCTTCCTCTGGATGTGGCCGAACGCACGAATCTCCGTGATGGGCGGCGCCCAGGCCGCGAGCGTGCTCGCCCGCGTCCGCCGCGATGCGCTGGAGGCGGAGGGCAAGAGCTGGACCGAGGAGGAGGAAGCCGCCTTCAAGGCGCCGGTCCTCGCCCGCTACGAGGAACAGGGCCATCCCTACTACGCCGCGGCGCGGCTCTGGCATGACGGAGTCATCGACCCGCTGGAGACGAGGACCGTTCTGGCGCGGGCGCTCGCCCTCGCAGCCGCGAGCCTGGCGGCGCCCACGCGTTTCGGCGTCTTCCGGATGTAGCGCGGGGGGCCGGCGCGATGAACGAGGCACCCGTACTTGTCGCCCAAGACGGGGCGGTGGCGACCGTGACGCTCAACCGCCCGGAGAAGCACAACGCCTTCGACGACGCCGTCATCGCCCGGCTGACGGAGGCCTTCGCGCGGCTCGCCGGAGATCGGACCGTGCGGGTGGTGGTTCTGGCGGCGCGGGGCAAGTCCTTCTGCGCCGGCGCCGACCTCGGCCATATGCGGCGCACCGCGGACTTCTCGCCCGAGGAGAACCTCGCGGACGCCCGTGCGCTGCCGCGACTTTTCGGCACGCTCCACCGCCTGCCCCAGCCCACGCTCGCGCTGGTCCAGGGGCCGGCCTATGCCGGCGGCATGGGGCTTATCGCCGCCTGCGACATCGCCATCGCCGTCGAGACCGCCCGCTTCGCGCTGACCGAGGTACGCCTCAGCCTTGTTCCCGCGGCCATCAGCCCTTACGTGATCGAAGCCATGGGCCCTGCAGAGGCGCGCCGCTACATCCTGACCGGCGAACGTTTCGATGCACGGACGGCCGCGCGAATCGGCCTCGTGCACGAGACCGTGGCGGACGGCCCGGCGCTGGAAGAGCGCGGTGCCAGGGTGATCGAGATGCTGCTCCAGGGCTCGCCGGACGCTCTTCGGCGCGCGAAGGAGCTGATCGCGGCCGTCGCCGGCCGGCCCATCGACCAGGCGCTGGCGGAGGAGACGGCACGCCGCATCGCCGACGCCCGGGCATCCGAGGACGGGAGGGAGGGCACCGCCGCCTTCCTCGAAAAGCGGAAACCCCGCTGGCAGGCGGAATGAGAGCGACGCCGTGGCGCTTCATCTGCTGAAGCTCGCGGTCGGCATCGAGAGCACCGCCCACCTGCAGGCGGTGCAGGCGGCGCGCCAACGCCTGGTCCACGTAACCCGCTTCACGCCGCGCCGCGCGGCGGAGATTCTGGCGGGCGGCTCGCTCTATTGGGTGATCCGCCACCGCATCCGCGTGCGCCAGCGCATTCTGGGCTTCGACCGCCACAAGACGGCGGACTCGAAAACCGTGAAATGCGCGATCCTGTTGGACCGGGAGCTGATCGCGACCGACCCGGTGCGCCGGCGGCCCCATCAGGGCTGGCGCTATCTGGACGCGGCCGATGCGCCGCGCGACCTCGGCCCCGTGGGAACGGCGGATGCGGGCGATTACGGCTTCCCGCCCGAGATGGCGGCCGAGCTTCGGGAGCTGGGCCTGCTCTGACGCACCCTCCTCAGGCGACCAGCGGCGGCCAGCGGTCCGCCCAGGGCCGTGCGGCTTCGAAGGCGGCGGCGGCACGCAGCACCATGGGGTCGTCCAGATGCCGGCCGACGATCTGCAGGCCGACGGGGAGCCCGTCCCCGGTCCAGCCCGCGGGCACGCTCGCCGCCGGCTGGCCCGTCATGTTCATGGGGAAGGTAAAGGCCAGCCAGGCGAAGGGCGGGACCAGACGGCCCTCGATGATCTCCGGCCCCTGGACGCAGAGGCCGAAGGGCGGACAGGCGAGCGTCGGCGTCAGCAGGAAGTCGTAGTTGCGCATGAACCGCCACATCTTGTTGACCACGGCCTTCCGCGCCATCACCGAACCGGTGAGCTCTTCCGCCGTCCACGGCCGCTCGAGGAAATCCACCAGATGGGGCGTCATCCGCGCCCGGTGTTCGGCCACCAGCCCACGCATGCCTGCGAGGTCGGTCTCCAGCGCCACCAGGCCCCAGAACGCGCCATAAGGGTCCTCCCAGCCGGGGTCGGCTTCCTCCACGATACAGCCGAGTTCGCGCTCGAAGACGGCGACGGCCTCGCCCACGATGCGGCGCACCTCGGGGTCGACGGCGGCATAGCCCCAGTCCGCGCTGTAAGCCACGCGGCAGCCTTTCAGATCGCCGGCGGCGCTTGCGATCCAGTCGAAGTCGGCGGCCGGCAGAGAGTGGCGGTCCCGGTCGTCGGGGCCGGCCATGACCGAGAGCATGCGTGCGGCGTCGGCGACGGTCCGCGTCATGGGGCCGATATGCTCCAGGCTCTCCCAGCTCGATACGCCGGGATAGCGCTCGTCGCGGCAGCCGGGATAGAGCGGCACCCGCCCCATGGAGGCCTTGACGCCCACGAGCCCGCAGAAGGAGGCGGGGATGCGCACAGACCCGCCGCCGTCGCTGCCGATGGCGAGCGGCCCCATCCCGGCGGCCACCGCCGCGCCCGAGCCCGCGCTTGAGCCGCCCGGCGTGCGCTCCAGGTTCCAGGGATTGCGGGTCGCTTCGAAGAGGGCGTTGTGGCTCGCCCCGCTATAGCCGAACTCGGGAACGTTGGTCTTGCCGAGGAGGACGGCGCCCGCCGCCTTCAGCCGCTCGACGACGATATCGTCCTCTTCGGGTGTGAAGTTCTCATAGGCCACGGAACCGGAGACGGTGCGCATGTCTTGGGTACAGACCAGGTCCTTCACACCGACCGGCACGCCGGCAAGCGGGCCCGGGTCCTCCCCTGTCGCAATGCGCGCGTCCACGGCGGCGGCGGCGGCGCGGGCGAAGTCCGGCGCCGGCGTGCAGAAGGCATGCAGATGGGGCTCCACCCGCTCCATATGGCCGAGGACCGCCTCGGCGACCTCCACGGCCGACACTTCCTCGCTCCGCACCTTGGCCGCGATCGTCGCCGCGTCCATGCGGCAAAGCTCTCCCGCCTTGGTCATCGCATCGCCTCCTCCGTGCACGTACGAAGCCCATTATGCGCGTGCCGACCCGGCCCAAAAAGCGGGACCGCCGTCGGGGAGAAGCGCATCCCCGAAACGTTGGATGGAACACGGCGATGGGCGGCGGCTCCGGGCCGCCGCTTCATCCGGCGGCGCGTCTCCCGGGAAGCATGCGTACGACCGCCGTTTTCATGCTGTCCGTGAAGGTGTCGCCCATGAAATTGGTCGGCCAGGTGCGGAGTTCGCCGAGCTTGCCGAGCTCCAGCGCCTCGATGGCGGAGGCGCCGTTCTCGGTGCGGCAGTGATAGAGGGCCACGTCCCGCGCTGCGACCCATCCCTCGGCGATGCGCCGTTGGAGGCGGACGAGGAGACGCTCCGAGTAGCTCTCGAAGACGACCTGCACCCGGCGACGGCACGCCGCATGAACGATCACGTCGGCGAGCGCGGACTGCGCCATCGGGTGGAGATGGAGCTCGGGCTGCTCGAGAATGACGGTCGCGCCCTCGGGCACTTGGTGAAGGAGCGTGATCACGGGCAGCACATGGGCAACGCCGAGCCCCACATCCGAGAGCGCGACCTCGGCGGCGCTCCCGGGCGTCCGCACCCGCACCTGCCAGCGGTTGGATCCCGGCGCGGTCTCCACCACCCGGAACTCTTCGGCAAGACCCAGCTCCCGCAGCCAGTGCGCGACCAGCTGGGAGACGGGCCGGCGGCGCCCCCTGGGTTTTACGTTCTGCGTCTCGCCCGCGTCATCCATCGCGAGGATCGCATCGATCGTGCGCTCGCCGTTCTCCCCCACATGGGCCGGCCGCGACCCGTCCCACGGATGGTCGCGCGGGGGGCGCTCCCGCAGCGGACCGAGGTGGTAGAGACTGTCCAGCGCCTCCTCGAACGCGGCTTCGAGATCGGCGAGAAACCCGCTGTTTCGGAACCGTGTCCGCGCCGCGTCGGGGAAGCGGTATGTGCTGACCGGGCCGGGGAGCCGCCGGGGCCGCCCGGCCTTCGGGATGAAGGCGAAATCGGAGCCGGGCGTCTCGGCCGCAAGGTCGAAAGCCCCGTCCGCCGCTCCCTGGCGCTGCAAGCGGAAATGGGCGTTGCCGACGCTATGGGTCAGCGCCCGGCAGCGGAACGCACCGTCATAGACCTCCGCTTCCGCGCCGACGGAAAGAATGGTCGACGAAGCGATCCGGCGCCCGCCCTCCCCTGAGGGATCGTCGATGCGGAACGCGGAGCCGTGCGCGAAGCGGAGATCGAATCCGAGCGCCCGGCTTTCGTCATGGCCATGAATGACGTCCCGCGCGGCCCCCAGCCGGACGAAGGGGCCGTTCAAGGCGAGCGTCTGCTCCCCTTCGGCGGCCTCCCTGGTCTGCTTCAGCATCAGCAGGAACTGCGCAAGGCCGGACTTGCCGGATGAATTCTCGCCATAGAGGACGGTGATCCGGCCGAAATCGACGTCCAACGCCGGCCAACTCTTGAAATTGCGCACACTCAGCCGCCTCAGCATCGCCACCGCCCCCCGAACTGCAGAACGCGACGCCGCCACGCAAGCCCACGGCGCGACCGACGGAACTCCCAACGGCGCCCGGCCGAATTACCAACCATCGCGCGGCTCTCGGTCAAGAACGGCCGCGGCGGCGGGTGGCGTATCAGAGTGTGCGCCAGACGCCGCGAATCGAACGGTGACTGCCGCCCAGAACGACGGTATATTCCGAAATAGACGGATGGTGAATCCGTATTGGACGGGCTATGATTCCGAATCGGACGGAACACCATGCCAGAACGGACGATCCCTGCTGACACCTACGTGACGCGGCACGCCGAAGCTGCCGTTCGCCTGGCGCTCGCGGATACCCGTATCGTCGCCCTCGTGGGGCCGCGTCAGTCGGGCAAGACCACCCTTGCCCGGCACATCGCCGAAGGTGAAGGCCGTCGCTTCGTCTCGTTGGACGACGAGCAGTCCCGGCGGTTCGCCGAGGACGATCCTGCGGGCTTCGTCCGCGGCCTGCGACATGCGGTGATCGATGAAATCCAGCGCGCGCCGAACCTGATCCTGGCGCTCAAGAAGGATGTCGACGAACATCCCGATCCCGGATGCTATCTGATCACCGGCTCGGTCGATCTGTTCAGAAGTGCGGTTTCTCCTGATTCGCTGGCCGGGCGCGTGGAGACCGTCGAGCTTCTGCCGTTTTCCCAAGCGGAAATCGCCGGTACTGCCCCGCCGCGCTTTCTCGAGCGAGCCTTTGCCGTCGACTTTCCCGCATTCGAGGAGACGGGCCCGACGGCGGATCTCGTCGGACGAGTCCTTTCCGGCGGCTATCCGGCGGCGCTGGCCCGCATCGCGCCGGGGCGGCGGCGCGCCTGGCTGCGTGCCTATGCGCGGGCGCTCGCCGAGCGCGACGTCTCCGATATCGCGCCTGTCGGAAAGCGCGACGAAATGGCGCGCTTGATCGACCATGCGGCCCTGTCGGCAGGCCAACTGCTCAACATGTCCGGCCTTGGCGCGCGCCTCGGCGTCGACGGCAAGACCGTGGATCGCTGGCTGGTGCTGCTGGAGCACATGTTTCTCATCCGCCGCGTCCGTGCCTGGCATGGCAGCCGGCTGAAGCGGCTTGTCAAAACGCCCAAGCTTCATTTTCCGGATTCCGGGCTGCTTGCGGCACTTCTCCGGACCGGCGCCGCGGACATTGAGCGTGGCCGCCGGAAGCTCGGACCGCTACTGGAGAGTTTCGTGTATGGGGAAATCGCCAAGGCCATCGCCCTCTTCGGCGAATGGATGGACGTCACCCACTATCGCGACAAGGACGGCGTCGAGATCGATCTGGTCCTGGAGCGCTCTCCGGGCGCGGTTGTCGGGATAGAAGTGAAGGCGTCGGCAACGGTCCATCCCCGGGACTTCCGTGGGCTGCGCCGGCTCCAGGAGGTCATGGGCGACCGGTTCGCCTGCGGTATCGTCCTTCATGACGGCGAGCGCATTCAGAGGACGGCGCCCGGGCTGTTCGCGATGCCCGTCAAGATGCTCTGGGAACGTGGATGAGCGGCACCACGGGCACCACGTCTAATGTGCAAGTTCAGACAGGTGTGAGACGCGTCTCTTGAAACGAGATTGGGGATCTCCGAAGCGGGTGGTGTGAACAAGCTTCGGAGACCCCATGATGGGTTTGGTGCGCGGGTCTCCAGGCCCGCATTTTTTCTTCTCGAAAAACAAAAACATGCGGGCCTGGAGACCCGCGCACCGAAAAAAGGGGCGAGGCGCGACCCGCCATAACGCCGGCTCACCGGATGAGGTGGCCCCCACCGGAGCCACGGGTTCCAGCGCACACCTCGACAAGCTCCATGCCGACATGCCCTTCCCCGTCAACGCCATCCAGATCGACGCGTTCAATACCATCAGACCCAACCAGGCCCTTGGTGGACAAACCCCGGCCGAATGCCTTGCCAACCTGACGGTCGAAGAAACCCCAGCGTCTCAAACGTCCTGAACGAGGCCATCCAATTGCCGCAAGCCAGGCGCGGGCGTAGTGTCTTGTCGCAGCGCCACGGTGAAGCCCGCGCTCGGATTGGGGGGATTGGCGGCGATGCTGCGAAGGATTTTGTCCGCCGTTGCGGGATGCGCGGCGCTTGCGGGCTTCTCGTCGGCGGCGCTTTCCGATCACGGCGATACCACCACGGTGGCGTATTTTCTGGAATGGCCCACGGCCAACCAGGTGGCGCAGCATGAGCGGACCTACGACACGGCGCTCGGCCAGCCCGTCACCTGGCGGGCGTTTGCGAACGGCAACGAGATGACCCGGGCCATGGTGGCGGGCGACGTGCAAATCGCCTACAGCCAGGGCTTCGTGCCGTTCGTGGTCGGCGTCACCGCCGGCGCACCGCTCAAGCTGGTGGGAATCGCCGTCACCTATGCGGAGAACGATCTCTGCATCCTGCACGAGGATTCCGGCATCACGGCGGAGAATGCGCGCGCACTCGAGGGCAAGCGGATCGCCTCGCCCGTGGGCAACGCGACCCACTACAAGCTTCTGCGAACGCTTGCGCATCTCGGTGTCGATGCGTCCCGGATCGAACTCGCGCCGATGGACCCCACCGATGCCGCCCAGGCCCTGATCCGAGGCGATGTCGTCATGGCCTGCGCCTTCGGCGGCGCGCTCGACCGCATGCGCGAGGTCGGCTATCCGCTCTTGACCGGGGCGGAACAGGAAGCCGCCGGGATCGAGACCTTCGATATCGTGGCCGTGACGGAAGAGTTCGCCTCCGCACATCCCGGTCTCGTGCGCGCCTTCCTGCGGGTCACCGAAGAGGCCAATGCCGCCTTTCTGGCCGATCCCGCCGCGCATATGGAGACCATCGCCCATGCGTCGGACATGGACCGGGAGTCGGCCGCTGCCATGATCGCCAATTTCGGCTTTCCGAGCGTCGCTGCGCAGAAGGGCGAACGCTGGCTCGGCAGCGGCGTCCAGGCGGCGGCCAAGAACGTGGCGGAGACGATGGCCGCGGCCGGTCTCATGGACCGCGTGCTCGACGACTATTCGCACGCCGTCGACGCGGGCTTTCTGGAATGATGCCCGGCCGCACTTACGCGGCCGCCGTTCAGCGCCCGGAGGCCGCGCCCCGGCGGTCTCCGCCGCCCGCCAGCGCCGCACGCAGGCGGAGCCTCAAGGCGTTAAGCTTGATGAAGCCCTCCGCGTCCCGCTGGTCATAGACCGAATCGGCCTCGAAGGTCGCGTGGGCCGGGCTGTAGAGGCTCTCGGGCGCCCGGCGTCCGTCCACCTGTACGCTCCCCTTGTAGAGCTTGAGGCGCACGGTCCCGGTCACGGCCTGCTGGCTCTCGTCTATCGCGGCCTGGAGCATCTCGCGCTCGGGCGAGAACCAGAAGCCGTTATAGACCAGCTCCGCATAGCGCGGCATGAGTTCGTCCTTGAGGTGCGCGGCGCCGCGGTCGAGCGTCAGGCTCTCGATGGCGCGATGCGCGGCGATCAGGATGGTCCCGCCCGGAGTCTCGTAGACGCCGCGGGACTTCATCCCGACGAAGCGGTTTTCCACCATGTCGACGCGCCCGATCCCGTTAGCGCCGCCGAGCGCGTTCAGCCGTTCGATGAGGGCGGCGGGGCTCAGCGACTCACCGTCCACCGCCACCGGATCGCCATGCTCGAAGGCGATCTCCACCATTGTGGCGCGGTCGGGCGCGCGCTCGGGCGCGACGGTGAGGGTGAACATGGCCTCGTCCGGCGCGACCCACGGGTCTTCCAGCGCATTGCCCTCGTAGGAGATGTGCAGCAGGTTCGCGTCCGTGGAATAGGGCGGCGCGTTGCGCTTCTCCCGGGGGATGGGGATGCCCTCGCGCTCGGCATAGGCGATGAGCGCCTCCCGCGACTCCAGATCCCACTCGCGCCAGGGGGCAATGATGCGCATCTCCGGCTCGTGGGCGTAATAGCCGAGCTCGAATCGCACCTGGTCGTTGCCCTTGCCGGTCGCGCCGTGGGCGACGGCGTCGGCCCCGGTCTGACGCGCGATCTCGATCTGCCGCTTGGCGATCAGCGGTCGCGCGATGGACGTGCCGAGCAGATAGACGCCCTCGTAAAGGGCATTGGCGCGAAACATGGGGAAGACATAATCCCGCGCGAACGCCTCTCTGAGGTCTTCGATATGGATTTCGCGGACTCCCAGCGCTTGGGCCTTGGCGCGGGCGGGCCCGAGTTCCTCCCCCTGGCCGATGTCGGCGGTGAAGGTCACGACCTCGCAGCCGTAACGCTCCTGAAGCCAGCGCAGGATGACCGACGTGTCGAGACCGCCGGAATAGGCCAGAACGATCTTTTTCGGCGGCGCGCTCATGGCTCCTCCCCAATGTTGTCGCGGCGCCGGGGCCGCCCCGAAACGCCGCGCCGGGTGCGGGCATGGGCGCTCGGCTTCACGCTCCGCCGGAAGCGGCCCTTGAAGAGCGCGGGCGCCGGCGGCTCGTAGCCGGGCCCGAACCCCTCCGTCCGTGCGCCGTCGAGGGCAGGCCAGCGCGCGAACGCCAGCACCCAGAGCATCACGACGGGAATGCCGATCAGAAGCCCGAGTGCGATATGGATGGGCGTGAGAAGGCCGAAGATGGGGATGCAGGCGAGCCAGGCCCACCAGGTGGGCAGGCCCGCCTTGTCGAAGATGCGCCAGAACATCCAGGTCGCGATGGCGACGACGGCGACATATTGGAGGACGCCTACCATGGCTCAACGGCGCGGCATGGGGTCGTTGGGCCAGACAAGGAAGGCGAGCAGCCCGAGCAGCAGCAGCGGCCCGACGAGCGGAATGAACACCAGCAGCGCAAGCGGTCGCGGAAGGCCCGCCCGCCGGCAGATGCGGAGCATGGGATAGAAAACCACGGCCCCCAGCACGAGGCCGACGACGATCTGGACCGGCATGCGCTTCGCCCTCAGGCCGCGGCCGGCGCGGCCGCGCGCTGGGAGCGGCGCCGGGGTGCGCTCGCCGATTTGAGCTGCCCGCAGGCGGCCAGGATATCCCGCCCCCGAGGCGCGCGGACCGGCGCGGCATAACCCGCCCGATTGAGTGCCTCGGCAAAGCGGGCGATGGCCGCCGGCGTTGCGCAGCGGTAGGGCGCGCCGGGCCAGGGATTGAATGGAATCAGGTTGATCTTCGCGGGAATGCCCGCGATCAGCCGTGCGAGCTCGCGCGCGTCCGCAACCGAATCGTTCACGCCGTCCAGCATGGTGTATTCGAAGGTGATGCGCCGTGCGTTGCGGGCGCCCGGATAGCGCCGGCAGGCCTCCAGCAGTGCCGCGATGGGATATTTCCGGTTGAGCGGAACCAGCTCGTTTCTGAGGTCGTCGCGGACCGCATGGAGCGAGACCGCAAGGCGTACGCCGAGCTCTTGTCCGCAGCGCTCCATCAGCGGCACGACGCCTGCAGTGGAGAGCGTGATCCGCCGGCGGGACAGCGCGAGGCCCTCCGGGTCCATCACGATGCGCAGCGCCTTCGCGACGTTCTCGTAGTTGAAGAGCGGCTCGCCCATACCCATCATCACGATGTTGGAGAGCATCCGGGGCGCCGGCACGACGCCGGGCGTGCGCCGGGCGGGCCACTCGCCGCAGGCGTCCCGCGCCACCAGGAACTGGGCCACGATCTCCCGCGCCTCCAGATTGCGCACGAGGCGCTGGGTGCCCGTGTAGCAGAAGCTGCAGCTCAGCGTGCAGCCGACCTGGGAAGAGAGGCAGAGGGCGCCGCGATCCTCCTCGGGGATGTAGACGGTCTCCACCTCCCGCCCGTCGTCGAGCCGCAGAAGCCACTTCCGCGTGCCGTCCCGCGAGCGCTGATGGGCCGCGATCGCGGGGCGCTCCAGGTCGTAGCGCTCGGCGAGGGTCTCGCGCAGCGGGCGGGCGACGTCCGTCATGGCATCGAACCGGGTGGCGCCGCGCTGGTAGATCCAGTTCCAGAGCTGTGCGGTGCGCATCCGCAAGGCCGCCGCCGGAACGCCCGCCGCCTCGAGGCAGTCGGCGAGCTCGGCCCGATCCAGGCCCGCAAGACTGGTCCGGCTTACGCCGATGAGAGGCCCGTCCGGCACAACGGAAACGCCTTCGCCGCTACGGACAGGCTTTGCCGATGGCTTGGCGGGCCTTGGTGAAGCCGAGCAGGGAATAGGTGTCGAGGGAGTAGGTGTCCTTTCGCGAGGTCCCGCGAACGGTCATCTTCGCGCCCTTCCGCATGGCCCGGACGAGGGTCTTGTCGTCGGCCTCGTCGTCGGCCCAGGCATGCTCGTCGTGAATAAGCCCGAAGGGGTAGTCCTTGCCGTCGATCCGCACCCTGACGTTCGTCCCGTTCTTGTAGGGATAGCCCGAGGTGACGCTGACCTCCTCGATGGTACCGTCGTCCTGGCGGCGGACCATCCGGGTCACCATCACATAGGGGTTGCCGCGCCGCGTGTAATTGCCTTTCTTTGCGATGGGTTCGGAATATATGTAACAGACCTTCTCACCGTTCTGGACGTGGCTGTAGGCTTTCCAGGCCTTGTGCTCGGCCAGGAATTCCGGCGCGCCCTGCGCGCTCGCCTGCGAGAGGCCCAGGACGAAAAGAAAGGCGAAACCGATGACCGGACCTTCGAAGCGGAAACGGCCCGATCTGACGGCGGCGAGATATTCGGTCATGGTTCCGGGCGGCTTGCCGACGGTTGCGCGGAGAATAACCGCATCGCACGCATCCCGCCAACCGCCTTGTGGCGGGTTGCGGGGATAGACCTCGGAACCCGACCGAAGCGAGGCGGAACGCCATGCCGGCGGTTGCCATGCCGCAGACGCCCGAGCGGGAGCCGATCCCCGCCGCCGCCGTCGAACCCGCGCAAGTGCGGGCGGAACATGCGTTCTCACAGGCGCTGACCGGCCTCGGACGGGGCGACCGGCGGGCGGCGCTGCCCCGGCTGCGTTCTGCACTGGAGGAAGGCCGCGCGGAGATCCGCCGCCGCCTCGAGAGCGGCGCGGCGGGCGCGGAGATCGTCTCCGCCCAGACGAGCCTCATGGACCGGCTGCTCCGTGCGCTGTTCCACCGGGCGGAGACCGTCCTCTATCCCCTCCCGAACCCCACGAGCGCGGACCGGCTCGCCCTGGTGGCGGTGGGCGGCTACGGCCGCTGCGACCTCGCACCGGGTTCGGACGTGGATGCGCTCTTCCTCCATCCCTACAAGCCGACGGCGCGTTGCGAACAGATCGTCGAATATCTGCTCTACACCCTGTGGGATCTGGGACTAAGCGTCGGGCATGCCGTGCGCTCCGTCTCCGACTGTCTGCGGCGCGCGCAGACCGATATGACGATTCGCACCGCGGTGCTCGAATCGCGTCATGTCGCCGGCGATGAAGCGCTCTATGGGGAGTTCCGCCGACACTTCCTCACCGATCTCGTACCCGGCACCGAGCGGGAATTCGTCGCCGCCAAGCTGCGCGAGCGGGACGAACGCCACGCCCGCACCGGGGAATCGCGCTACCTGCTGGAACCGCACGTAAAGGACGGCAAGGGCGGCCTGCGAGACCTCCACACCCTCTTTTGGATCGCGAAATACCTCCATCGTGTGGAACGCTTCGGCGACCTGGTGGAGCGCGGCCTGCTCGAGCGGCGGGAGCATGCCCGCTTCGCCCATGCGGAGGACTTTCTCTGGCGAGTGCGGGCCCACCTCCATATCGCCGCGGGCCGCGCCGAGGACCGCCTCACATTCGACATGCAACCCGCCGTCGCCGCCCGGATGGGCTTCGGGGAACGCCGCGGCAACCTCGCGGTCGAGCGCTTCATGAAACGCTACTTCCTGGTGGCAAAGACCGTGGGCGAGCTCACCCGCGTTTTCTGCGCCGCGCTGGAGGCGGAGCGGCTCGACCCGGCACCCGCCCGGGAGGCGGGCGCCGGCGGACCGGCGCGGGACGGGCTGACGCTTTCCGGCGGGCGGATCGCCGTCATCGGCGACAACGCCTTCGCAGAGCGCCCGGCGCGCCTCGTGGCCGTCTTCCGCCGCGCACAGACCGAAGGACGGGATATCCACCCCGCGACACTTCGCCTGATCCACCGCAGCCTCGGCCTCGTGGGCGCTGCCTTGCGCGAAGACCCGGAAGCCAACCGGACGTTCCGCGCGATCCTCACCGACCGCAGGGCACCGGACAGGACCCTCCGCATGATGAACGAGGCCGGCGTACTGGGACGCTTCCTGCCGGACTTCGGGCACATCGTGGCCCAGACCCAGCACGACATGTATCACGCCTACACGGTGGACGAGCACAGCATCCGCGCGGTGGGCGCGCTCGCTGCCATCGAGAGCGGCGCCCGCGCCGACGAACTTCCGCTCGCCAGCACCCTGATTCACGAGGTGCAGGCGCGGGATGCGCTCTATCTCGCGCTCTTCCTGCACGATGTGGGCAAGGGACAGGGTGGCGACCATTCGGAGATCGGCGGGGAGATCGCGCACCGTACCGCGCGGCGGCTGGGCTACACGCCCGACGAGGTGGAGACGGTCGTCTGGCTGGTCCGCCGTCACCTGCTCTTCAGCCACACCGCCTTCAAGCGGGACGTCAACGACCCGCGCACGGTGGAGGATTTCGCCTCCGAGGTGCACTCGCTCGAACGTCTGCGGCTCCTCCTGGTACTGACCGCCGCCGACATCGCCGCCGTGGGTCCGGGCCGCTGGAATGCCTGGAAGGGCTCGCTTCTGCGCACTCTCTACCGGCGCACGGAGGAGATGCTGGCGGGCGGACGCGGCGCCGAACGGCGGGAGGACCGCGCGGCGGAGGCGCGCCGCGCGTTCCGCGAGCGGCTGGCCGATTGGCCAGCGGCGGAACTCGACCGTTTCGAGGCGCTGCTGGAAACGTCCTACTGGCTCTCCACCGATACGGCGATGCAGGCGCGGCATGCGCAGCTTGCGCGGCGCGGCGCAGCCGGCGCGGCGCAGGTGGAGACCCGCATCGACCGGTTTCGGGGCGTCACCGAAATGATCCTCCACGCGCCGGATCGTCCGGGCCTCTTCGAAACCGTGGCGGGCGCGGTGGCGGCGGCGGGCGCAAACGTGGTGGATGCCCGGGCCTTCACCACCCTGGACGGCATGGCACTGGACAGCTTCTGGCTGCAGAACGACGCGGGCGCGCCGTTCGACGACCCGGAGAAGCTCGAGAGACTGCGGGACGAGACCGGGCGGGCGCTTGCCGCACCGGCGGACGGCTTGCGGCCGCCGGGCGGCGAACCCCTGCCCCGACCCGCGCACGCCGGCCCCGTCGCGGGCCGGCCCCATGTCCTGATCGACGACGCGGCAAGCCGCAGCCACACGGTGATCGAAGTGAGCGCGCGGGACCGGCCGGGCCTGCTCCGGGACGTCGCCCGTGCCTTCGGCACCTGCGGCCTTTCCATCGGCTCGGCCCATATTTCCACCATGGGCGCGCGCGCGGTCGATGTGTTCTACGTGAAGGACCGCTACGGGATGAAACTCTCGCAACCCGCCCAGATGGCACTGGTGAGGGCCCGCGTAGAGGCGGTTCTCGGGCATGAGCCGCCCGCCACCGGGGCCTGAGACCGGCGAGGCCCCGAACGGGGGCGCTTTACCCCCGGCGGGCCCCGCCCAACCGGGCTCAAGGGATGCGAGCCCCGCGCGGCTTGCACGCTGGGCTGCGACCGTCGGCGGCTACACGCTGGGTTCGCGCGTCACCGGGTTCGCGCGGGACATCCTGATCGCCTCCGTGCTGGGCGCCGGGCCGGTGGCCGACGCGGTTTTCGTCGCGTTCAAGCTGCCCAACTTCCTCCGCCGGCTGTTCGCCGAGGGCGCCTTCAACACGGCCTTCGTGCCGCTCTTCGCCGGAAGCCTGGAACGCGACGGACGGACGGCCGCCAAGGCCTTCGCCGAGGATGTCCTGGCCGTCCTGCTCTGGGTGCTCCTGCTGCTTGTGGCCGTCGCGCAGGTCGTCATGCCGTGGCTGATGTGGGGCCTCGCGCCGGGCTTTGCCGACGAGCCGGGGAAGTTCGACCTCACGGTCGAACTCACCCGGCTCACCATCCCCTATATCCTGCTTATCTCGCTCGCTTCCCTTCTCGCCGGCGTGCTCAACTCCGTCTATCGCTTCGCCGAGAGCGCCGCGGCGCCCATACTGCTCAATCTCTGTCTGATCGCCGCACTTCTGGGACTCGCCCGCTGGACCGAGACGCCGGGCCACGCGCTTGCGGTGGGCATGACCGTCGGCGGTATCCTGCAGCTTGTCTGGCTCGCCTTCGCAGCGCGGAGAGCCGGCGTTGCGCTGAGGCTGCGCCGGCCCAAGCTCACGCCGGGCGTCAAGCGCTTTCTCGTGCTTCTCGCACCCGCGGCATTGGGCGCGGGCGTCGCCCAGATAAACCTGGTGATCGACGTGATCATCGCCTCGCTTCTGCCCACGGGCTCGGTTTCGTTCCTCTATTACGCGGACAGGGTGAACCAGCTCCCCCTTGGCGTCGTGGGGGTCGCGCTGGGCACGGCACTGCTGCCGCTGTTGAGCCGCCAGATACGGGCGGGCGAGACGGAGGCGGCGCTCCGCAGCCTGAACCGCGCGGTCGAACTTGCGCTTCTGCTGGCGCTGCCGGCGGCGACCGCGCTCGTCCTCATCGCCGCACCGGTAATCGTGGTGCTGTTCGAGCGCGGCGCGTTCGGGGCGGCGGAGAGCGCTGCGACGGCGGGCGCGCTGATCGCCTACGCGGCGGGCTTGCCGGCCTTCGTTCTGATCAAGGTGCTGGCGCCGGCCTGCTTCGCTCGCGAAGACATCGGGACTCCCGTCCGCATCGGCATTCTCTGCCTCGTCGTCAATGTCGTGCTCAACATCGCCCTGATGGGGCCGCTCGCCCATGTGGGCATCGCCCTCGCCACCACATTGGCGGGCTGGCTAAATGTCGGTCTTCTCGCCCTCGTTCTGGCGCGGCGCGGCTTCCTGAAGCCGGACAGGCGGCTCAAGCGGAACCTTCCGCTCAGCATCCTCGCCTGCGCCGGGATGGCGGCCGTGCTGTGGAGCCTGGAGCGGGAAGTCGCCCCCCTCTTCGACGGCGGTACGGGCGAGCGCGTCGCCGCGCTCGCTGCCCTCGTGGGTGCGGGGCTCGCGAGCTACGGCGCGCTCGCCGCTGCCGCCGGCCTGCTGCCCCTCCGTTCCTTCTTCCGGCGGCGCGGTTGACCGCACCGGGCCGGGACGCGATAAACCGCCGCGGCGCGGCGGAGGCCCCATGGCGCGAAAACGAGTCTTTTCCGGCGTTCAGCCGACCGGAAACCTTCATCTCGGAAACTATCTCGGCGCCATAAAAAACTGGGTCGCGATCCAGGAGCAGTATGAGTGCCTCTATTGCATCGTGGATCTCCACGCCATCACCTTGCCCCAGGATCCGGCCGCGCTTCGCCGGAATACGCGCGAAGTGGCCGCCGGGCTGCTGGCGTCGGGGCTCGACCCCGAGCGCTGCGTCATCTTCAACCAGAGCCGCGTTTCCGCCCATGCGGAGCTTTCCTGGCTGCTCGCATGCCTCACGCCGCTCGGCTGGCTCAACCGCATGACTCAATTCAAGGAAAAGACCGGCAAGAGCCGCGAGAACGCGCCGCTCGGCCTCTACGCCTACCCGGTGCTGATGGCGGCGGACATTCTGGTTTATCACGCGACCCACGTGCCCGTGGGCGAGGACCAGAAGCAGCATCTGGAGCTTTCCCGCGATATCGCGGGCGCCTTCAACCGTCTGCACGAGACGGAATTCTTCACCCTGCCGGAGCCCCTGATCCTGGGCGCGGCGGCGCGGGTGATGAGCCTCCGGGACGGGCGCCGCAAGATGAGCAAGTCGGACGAATCGGACAATTCCCGGATCAACCTCGCGGACGACGCCGATACCATCGCCCGCAAGATCCGCCGCGCGAAGACGGATTCCGAGCCCGGCCTCGCCTACGACCCGGAGAACCGGCCCGAGGCCTCCAATCTGCTCGGCATCTATGCGGGCCTCGCCGGCGAATCGCTGGAGAAGGTCGCCGCGGACCACGCGGACGCGGGATTTGCGGCGTTCAAGACCGAACTTGCCGAACTCGCCGTGGAGACCCTCGGCCCCATCGGCCGGCGCCTGCGTGAGCTGATGGACGATCCGGCCTATATCGACGGCGTGCTCGCCGACGGCGCCGCCCGCGCCCGGCCCGTCGCCGAAAAGACCCTCGCCGACGCCCAGACTCTCACCGGCTTCCTCCGCGGCGCGTAACCGCCACGGTGCGCACCGGTCGGAAGGTACGCGGATCGCCCGGCCCGCACGTGTCTTTTCTGTTGCCGCCGCCAGACTATAATGACTTGCGAGTTGGGAGCCTCGGGGTTCCGCGGTCGGGGCGGGCAAGCGATGCGGACGCCGGTCGGCGTTTGATCCTCTGACGGAATCGATGGAGATCTACCTTCCAATCGCCGAGATCTCCGTCAATGCGCTCGTGCTGCTGGTGCTGGGCGGCGGCGTGGGGCTGCTTTCGGGCATGTTCGGTGTTGGCGGCGGGTTCCTCATGACGCCGCTCCTGATCTTCATGGGCATCGCGCCGACCGTCGCCGTGGGCACGGGCACCAATCTCATCATCGCGTCGTCGGTCTCCGGCACCATGGCACATTGGCGCCGCGGCAATGTGGATTTCCGCATGGGGGCGCTGGTCTCCTGCGGCGGCATCGGTGGCGCCTGGCTCGGCGCCTTCACCTTTCGTCTATTGGACGAGGCGGGCCAAATCGATCTGGTGGTCACGCTGTCCTACACCCTGTTCCTTGCGGTCGTGGGCTGCCTCATGGGTGCGGAGAGCGCCAAGACCATGATACGCGGCCCCCGGACGGGACGCCGCAAGGCCCACTACCACACCTGGATCCACGGTCTGCCGCTGAAGCTGCGCTTCCGCCGCTCCCGGCTGTATGTGAGCGCGATCCCGCCGCTCGTCATCGGCTTCCTGATGGGGATCGTCGCCTCCATCATGGGCATCGGCGGCGGATTCTTCATGGTGCCGGCCATGATCTATCTGCTCGGCATGCCGACCGCGGTGGTGGTCGGCACGTCGCTCTTCGGGATTATCGTGATCAGCACGGTTTCCTGCTTTGCCCATGCGCTCAACAACAACAATGTGGACGTGATTCTGGGCCTCATGCTGGCGGCGGGCGCGGTGGTCGGGGCGCAGTACGGTACCCGCCTCGGCGGGCGCATCCGGGCGGAGCATCTGCGCGGTCTGCTCGCCATGCTGGTGCTCGCCGTCGGCGCGCGGCTCGTCTATTCGCTGGTGACGACGCCGGACGACCTCTTCGTCGTGGCGCCTCTCGGAGGCGGGCCATGAAACGCGCCGCACCCATTGCCGCGACATTCGCGCTCGTCGCCGGCCTTGCTCTGGCCGAGGGCGCGGCCGCCGCGCCCCGGGCCGACGACGAACCCATGCACATCGCCCTGTCGACGGCGCTTATCGAGATCGACTCGAGCTTCACCGGCACCTCGATCCTGCTGTTCGGATCGACGGACGTGGAGGGCGACATCGCCGTGACGGTGCGCGGCCCGGAGTCTCCGGTGGTGGTGCGGCGCAAGCGGCGCTCGGCGGGGCTCTGGATCAACCGGGATTCGGTCGCCTTCCGCGATGTGCCGGGATATTACGCGGCCGCCGCCTCGACACGGCTCGCTGACGCCGCACCGATGGACATTCTGGACCGCGCGCAGATCGGTACGGAACAGCTCCTGCTCGAGGCGATCTGGATCCGGACGGAGGACGAGGTCGACGCCTTCCGTGCGGCCGTCATCCGCGACCGTCAGCGCCAGAGGCTCTACGGGCCCGAGGTCGGCCCGGTGACGTTCATCGACGACTCGCTCTTTCACACCACGCTCGCTTTCCCGGCGAACGTGCCTATCGGCGACTACAGGGTGGAGGCCTTCCTGCTGCGCGACGGCGAGGTTCTGAGCGCGCGCGATACCCAGCTCAGGGTGGAAAAAAGCGGCTTCTCCGCCGACATTTCCGCCTTTGCCCGGACGGACGCGGCACTCTATGGCATCGTTGCTATCGCGCTCGCGCTGGTGGCAGGATGGATCGGGAGCTTCGCCTTCCGCAAGGGGTAGGCTTGGGAGACCCTGTCATGGCCGACATGGCGCGCCCCGATCCGGACCCGTCGCATGTCGCGGGCCGGATTACGTTTCTGGTCTGCGTCGCCGACGACGGCCATTCGGAAACCGCGGCGCGGTTCGCCGCATTGCGCGCGCACAATTCCGGTGGGCTGGTGGCGCTGCTCCACGTGGTCCAGCCGCCCGAGTTCCAGCACTGGGCGGCGGTCGGCGAATTGATGCGCGAGGAGAAACGGGAGGAGGCGGATGCGCTGCTCGCCCGCATGGCCGAAGGCGTCGCACGCATCACCGGCACCCAGCCCGCGCTCGCGGTGCGCGAAGGCGCGATCGGCGAGGAAATTCTGAGCCATATCGCGGAGGATGGCTCCTTCGACCTGCTTGTGGTGGGCGCCGCACCGCCCGACCAGGGGCGGGGTTCCTTGATCTCCTGGCTCGCCGGCCAGCTCGCGGGCCAGCTCAACATCCCGCTGGTGGTCGTGCCGGGCAACCTGACCGACCGCCAGCTCCGGGACCTCACCTGACCCCGGGACGCGCTCGCGGGGGATCGGTGCGCGAGACCGGCAGCATCGCCGATCGCCCGGGCGCCGACGATGCGCCGGCCGCGGGCGAGCGCATCGCCAAGCGCATTGCCCGCGCCGGCCTCTGCTCGAGGCGCGAAGCGGAGCGCATGATCGCCGCGGGCCGGGTCACCCTCGGGGGCCGAACGCTCCGCGATCCGGCGACACGGGTGAACGAGCGCAGCGCCGTCGCGGTGGACGGCGTACCGCTGCCGGGCGCGGCCCCCGCCCGGCTCTGGCGCTACCACAAGCCGCCGGGCCTCATCGTGAGCCACGGGGATCCGCAAGGCCGGCGGACCGTCTTCGAAGCGGTGTCGGAGCGTCTCGGCCGCGTGGTCTCGGTGGGGCGGCTCGACTTGAACTCGGAGGGCCTGCTGCTGCTCACCAATGACGGCGGCCTCGCCCGTGCTCTGGAGCACCCTTCCTGCGGCTGGCGGCGGCGCTACCGGGTGCGGGTCCACGGCACGGTGCGGGAAGAAGCGCTCGCGCGGCTCGCCGACGGCGTCGCCGTGGGAGGCGTGCGCTACGGACCCATCGACGCACGGCTCGATCGGGTGACGGGGCGTAACGCGTGGCTGACCGTCTCGCTCACCGAGGGACGGAATCGCGAGGTGCGCATCGTGCTGGATTCGCTCGGGCTGCGGGTCGCCCGACTGATCCGCACGGCCTACGGTCCCTTCCAGATCGGCGCTCTCGCGCGCGGCGAAAGCGCCCAGGTGCCGCCCAAGGTGTTGCGCGAGCAAATGGGGAAGGGCTGGGAGCGCGCCGGTGCGGATCGTCGGCGGTAGGCTGCGGGGCCGCCGCCTCGCAGCGCCGCGGGGCACCCATATACGCCCCACGGGCGAGCGGGTACGCGAGGCGTTGTTCGACATCCTCTCCCACGGAGCGCCCGATGCGCCGCTGGACGGCGCGCGCGTCGTCGACCTCTTCGCCGGCACCGGAGCCCTCGGCCTTGAGGCACTGTCCCGCGGCGCGGCGCATTTGACGGCGGTGGAGCGGGACGGCGGCGCGCTCGCGGTGCTCCGCGCCAATCTGGCGGCCCTCGCCCCGGAGGGCACGGCGCGCGTGCTCGCTGCAGACGCGACCCGGCTACCGCCGGCGGAAACGCCCTGTGGAATCGCCTTTGTCGATCCGCCCTACGGCGCGCGCCTCGTCGAGCCCGCACTGCGCACGCTGCTGGATGGCGGCTGGCTCGCCGCGGGCGCCGTCGTGGCGGTGGAGCACGGGGCGGGGGAAGGCTTCGTGCCGCCCGCACCGCTCACCCTCGCCGACCGCCGCGCCTGGGGCGGGACCCGGGTGGCATTTCTCAGGCTCGAGGGCAGCGGGTAAACGGCACGCGGCCTTACGAGCGGAACTCCCGGATCGCACCGCGCTGCACCACAAGGCTCGCCGCCAGCACGATGGCGAAGCCCGGGAAGGTCATGGCCGGCGGCGCGCCCTTTCCGATAGCGAGATCGAGAAGCAGCACGACGGCGGGGATGGCGTAGCTGTAGGCCATCACCCGCGTCGGACCAATGCGGAGCGTGGTGTATTGGGTGATGAAGAACGTAACGATGGTGGGAAAGATCGCGAGATAGGCAATGCCGCCCAGCACCACCGTCTCCACCGAGCCCCAGTCCGTGCGCCAGAGACGGACATTGCTCGCGAGCAGCAGCCAGAAGGCGGCCGCCGCAAGCGTCCAGAAGGTGAGCACCACCACCGGCTCGTCCCGGTGCAGGCGCTTGATCAGCGGGCCGTAGACCCCGAATGCAACGGTGCCCGCAAGGAAGAGCCCGTCTCCGACGGTGACCTCGAGGGCGACAAGGCGGGCCGGATCTCCGCGGAAGATGATCCAGAGCGCGCCGGCCATGCCGAGCCCGAGCGCGGCGAGCCGGTGGCGGCCCAGCCGCTCCCCCACCAGCCACGCGCCGAAGAGCGCCGAGAAGCCCGGCGCCATGGTGAAGATGGCGCTGGTGTTCAACGCCGTGGTGTAGCGCAGCGCCTCGAACATGGCCCAGAAGAAGAAGGCGAGGGGCGCGCCGAGAGCGAGGTAGCGCAGCAGTGCCCGCCCGCGCGGCAGCGAAAGCCCGACCCGCCATGCGACGAACGGCGCCATGAGCACCACGGCCAGCGCAAAGCGGACGCACATGAGCACCGCCGGATCGAGCCCATGGGTGATGTGCTCGCCCAGCGGAAAGGAGGTCGAGATGATGGCGGTCATGAGCAGCGCCAGCACATGGGCATGGGCGTTGCCGCCGGAGGAAGCGGGCGCGGAGTCGGGGGCCGTCCCGCCGGACGCCGTCACGGCGCCGCCCCGCCCGAAGCCCGGGTGCCGAAGCCACCCCTCACCGCTCGCGCCTCCCGCCGTTCCGCCGGCGGCAAACGCCCCACCGGCCGGGTCGGAACGTTGTAAGCGATCGCCCGGCTCGCGCCAACGCACCGCGCGGTCGCCGTGTCGGTAACAGGCGACATGTCCGGTCCATTTGCCAGACGATCTGCCCAGATTTGGCGAGTTTCCATGACAGGGAAAGTTCGGATGTGTCGGTGAGAGCAGGCACGGGGGCCGAGGTCGATGGCGGTCGAGGAGGTTTACGGTCGCACCCTTCGGAGTGCAGGCTCGAACCGTTTCTGGATCGGACGACGGGTTGAGGGAGAGGAGACCCGGCGCCAATCATTTGCATTGGTCGTCCGGACAGCGGCCGGGTTACACTGACGATGTCGTTCATCTGAAGCGAAAGGCCGGATTGGACGAACGTCGAAACAGAAGCCAACAAGCGAGTGGGAGGAGTGTCATGCTGACCATCGCCATGGGAAAACGCGCCCTGCGTGCAGCGAGGCTGGGTGGCATGGCCGCCTTGGTGTTCGGCCTTGCGTCCGGCTTTGCCGTCGGTGAGGCGTCTGCCGAAGACAAGCTGGTCAAGATCGGCGTGCTCGCCGCGCTTACCGGCCCCGGTGCCGCTGACGGCGAGGAGACGGTGCGCGGCGCCACAATGGCACTGGAAGAATTCGAGCAAGCCGGCGGCATGCCGGGCTACAGCTTCGAGATCGAGACCTCGGACGTGCGGGATCAGACCTCCGATGCGGTGATGAGCGGCGTCGAGCGCCTGATGAACGACGATGCGGTCGATTTCATCATGACCGGCTATGCGAGCCTCTCGAATTTCGAGATCGAGTTCATGCGCGAGGAGGGGATGCCCTACTTCGTGGCGGCCAACTCGCAGCAGACCCGGGAGATCGTGAGCAAGGATCCGGAAGCCTACTGGATGATCTGGTCCCTGACGCCGTCGTACGACGCCTATGAGACCGAGATGCTTCCGGTCGTCGAAGGGCTCGCCGCCAGCGGCGCGATCGAGCTCAAGAACAAGAAGCTCGCCATCATCTCCTCCGACAACGCCTATTCGAAAACGATTTACAACGGGCTGAAGAACAGTTTCTCCGGCGCGGGCTGGGAAATCGTCGTCGACGAGGTGATCCCGAGCGGCGAAGTCAACGACTGGCGCGCGTTCCTTGCCAAGGTACGGCAAGATCCGCCGGATCTCGTGGTGAACACCGACTGGGTGCCGGCCAACGCCTCGACGTTCATCACCCAGTTCCTGGAAGACCCGACCGATAGCCTGGTCTTCATACAGTACGGCCCCTCGGTGCCGGAATTCCTCGACCTCACCAAGGACAAGGCCACGGGCGTCATCTACAACCTGCTCGGCGGCCATGTCCCGACGATACCGCGTACCAAGGAAGTGATGGCCAAGTACACCGAGCGCTGGGGCTCGGCGCCCGGCCCCTATGGCGTTGCTCTCTACGAGATGATGCAGCTCTACCTGGAGACCGCACAGAAGGTCGGCGATCCGACCGACCGCAGAGCCATGGCGGACGCGCTGTCGCAGACGGACAAGCTGGTTTCCGAGGGCCGGCTTGTGTTCGACCCGGAGACCCACCTTGCCCGCCAGGGCAATGACTACATCCCGATCACGTTCTACCAGATTTGGGACGGTGAACGGACGCTGTTCTACCCGGACAAGTGGAAGAACGGCGAATTCAGACGTCCACCCTGGATGCAGTAGGCGATCCCGATAGCTACCCGGCCGTCCTCGGCGGCCGGGTAGCGACCGCACTCTTCCTGTAGTCCAGAGTTGTGGATCCGATCCTCGTCGTCGACGGCGTCTCCAAGTCGTTCGGCTTGCTTCGGGCCGTGGACGACGTGTCATTCTCGGTCGAAGACGGCGAGATTTTCGGCATTGCCGGGCCTAACGGTAGCGGCAAGAGCACGCTGTTCAACATCATTACCTCCATCCCCTTCCCGGCGGATTCGGGCCGCGTCGTCTTCGAGGGGAAAGAGATACAACGCATGCGTCCCAACAGGATATGTCAGTCCGGTCTGGCGCGCACCTTCCAGAAGGAGACCGCATTCGACACGCTGTCGACGCTCGACAACGTGATCCTCGGCTCGACCTATGGTCGCGGCACCGAGAGCGGCGCCGAAAGCCGGATGCAGGCAGCCGATACGCTGGAATTCGTGGGTATCGGCGCGGACCGTTTCGAGAGGCCCGCGGCGGAGCTTTCGGTATTCGACAAGAAACGCCTGATGATCGCCTCCGCCATCGTCACGGAGCCGCGCGTGCTCCTCCTCGACGAGCCCGCATCAGGCCTGACCAAGCCGGAAATCGACGAAACGATCGATTTGATCCGGCGCCTGAACGAGCGCGGTGTGACGCTGCTCGTGATCGAGCATGTATTGCCGCTGCTGCTGACGGTGTCGGCGCGGCTGCTCGTGCTCAACCACGGGAGCGAACTCGTCACGGGCACGCCCGACGACGTCATCCGGGACCCCCAGGTGGTCGAAGCCTATCTCGGCTCGCGTGCTGCCGTGAGCGAGCGCAAGAGGCCCGCGCGGAATGGCTGAGCCGATCCTCGACATCCGCAGGGTCTCGGTGGGCTACGGCAAGACCCAAGTCCTCTGGGACATCAGTCTCATGGTGCCCGAGGGTCAGCGAATCGGACTGTTCGGCCCCAACGGACATGGCAAAACAACCCTGCTGCGCACGATCTCCGGCCTCCTCAGGCCCTGGGGCGGCGAGGTGCATCTGAGGGGAGAGCGGATCGACGCGGCTCTGCCTCGCGCCATCGTCGATCGCGGCGTCGTTCAGGTGCCCCAGGGAAATGTGCTTTTTCCCGAGCTCACGGTGGCGGAGAATCTGGGGCTCGGTGCCTATTGCCGCCGGGCACGGCCTCGTCTGACCGACAATCTGGCGCGGGTCTATGACCTGTTTCCGCGCCTCAAGGAGCGCCGCCGCCAACAGGCGAAGACTCTCTCGGGCGGAGAGCGCCAGATGCTGGCCATTGGCGCTGGTCTGATGGGCGAGCCGACGATGCTCATGCTGGACGAGCCGACACTCGGGCTCGCGCCGAAGCTCAAGGACGAGCTCCTGGAGGCGATCGCGGAAATCTCGCGCTCAGGCGTGCCGTTGATGCTGGTCGAGCAGGATCTGGAGTTCCTGCTCGCGCTCACTGACCGCCTCTACATGATCAACCATGGTGTGGTCGCGCTCGACCTCGACGCGAGCGAGGGGTTCGATCACGATCAGATCATTCAAATGTATTTCGGCAAGGAGTAGCCGGTGGACGTCGGCACCGCGCAATCGGTCCTGCTGAGCGGCATCGTCCTTGGTTCGCTCTACGCGCTGATGGCGACCGGGCTTTCGCTGATCTGGACAACGCTTGGCATCTTCAACTTCGCCCACGGCGTGTTCATGACCATCGGCGCCTTCATCGCCTGGCAGGTCGGCGCGGACCTCGGCTGGGGCATGGGGCCGGCGGCAGGCATCGCCGTCGCCATCGCCGCCCTGATCGGCCTTGGATGCCTGTCGGAGTTCATCCTGGTCCGCCCGTTCCTGCGCCGACCCGATGTGGTCCTCGTTGCCGTGATTACGACGCTGAGCGCGGCCATCTTTTTGGAGAACTCGTCTCTCCTGGTGTGGGGCGGACGCTACAAGCAGCTTCCGCCCCTGATCGAGGGGAAGGTGGGCATGCTGTCGACGGCGATCTCGACTCACGAGGTGCTGATCATTGCGGTGGCGCCTCTCACCCTCTTTACGCTCTGGGCCTTTCTGAAATTCACGCGCACCGGATCCGCGATCCGCGCCGTCGCGCAGAACCGGGAATCGGCGCTTCTCATGGGCATGAACGTGCCGCTGCTCTACAGCTTGGCATTCGGGCTCTCGGCGGCGCTCGCCGGCTTTGCCGGCATACTGCTGGGCTCCATCCGCTTCATCACGCCGGGACTCGGAAACGAGCCGTTGGTAAAGGCGCTTATCGTCGCCATCTTTGGCGGTCTCGGCAGCCTTGGCGGGACCATCGGCGCTGCCTACGTCATCGGCCTGATGGAAGCGATCAGCATGTTCTTCATCGGGCTCTACTGGACGCCGACGGTCCTCTTCGGCGTGATGATCCTGGTGCTTCTGGGCCGGCCCACCGGCCTATTCGGCAAGCGGTAGGGCGCGATGCGAGAGTTGCTCACCGGGCCGAACCTGGCGAGGCTGACCTGCCTCCTCATCCTGATCCTGCTGCCGCTTGTCGTCCCCTCGCCCTATATCCGTCATCTGTTGATCATCACTTTCATCTACGCGATCGTCGCATCGAATTGGGACCTGAGCCTCGGCTATGCCGGCGTCTTCAATTTCGGCCACATCGCCTTCTTTGCCGCAGGCGTCTACGGCTCGGCGATCATGTCCAAGACGATCGGCATCACGCCCTGGCTGACGATTCCTCTCGCAGGGGTGATCGGCGTCGTCGCCGCGCTGGTCGTCTGCCTGCCGGTACTCCGGTTGAAGGGGATCTACGTCGTCCTTGTGACCTTCGCCTTCAGTCAACTTTGCTTCCAGCTCGTCCTGAGCCAGGAGGAGACCACCGGCGGCTCCATGGGCATGCCGCTTCTGCCGCCGCTCAAGATCGGGGACTACAACTTCGCCCGCGACGGCAAGTTCGGCTACTACTATGTCGGCCTGTTCTTGCTCGTGCTTTCCACCATCTATCTCCACCGCCTGGTTCGATCGCGCTTCGGCACGAGCATCGTCGCGCTGCGCGACAACGAGGACTACGCGATCAGCCGAGGAATCTCGCTGGCACGCCAGCGCATGCTCACGCTCGGCCTGAGCGCGTTCTTCACCGGGATTGCCGGGGGCTTCTACTCCACCTATGTCAGGGTCGCCTCGCCGGAAATTTTCGGCTTCGGCTTCCTGTCCCTGGCGCTGTCCATGCTGCTGCTGGGCGGGCTCAACAGCATCTATGGGCCCATTCTCGGCGCCTTCGTGATCACCTTGCTGTCGGAAGCGATGGTCGACCTCGGCCCGATGCGCTTCCTCATCATCTCGGCCCTGATCATCTTGATGCTGCTGTTCTATCCGGGCGGCCTCATCAATGCCCTTCAGCAAGCGTCGACCTTGTTTTCAAGATCCCGCGTGGCCGGAAAATACTTCGGAAAGCTTGCAGACCGATGATGTTTGCCCCGTGCGAGAGAGGGACGGTCACGGCGGCAATCCAGCCAAGGAGGCAAATCGCATGAGCATCGAACTCGAACGCTACGACGCTCTCGGTCTCGCCGATCTCGTGAGACGCAAGGAAGTCAAGCCCATCGAGCTGGTGGAAGCAGCCATCGAACGGATCGAAAACGTCAATCCCGCGCTCAACTGTGTGATGTTCAAGAACTACGACGCGGCGCGCACCGCCGCCGAGAAGCCGCTTCCGGACGGGCCGTTCACCGGCGTACCCCTGCTCCTCAAGGACCTGCTGACCGCGTATCAGGGCCTTCCGCTGACGAGCGGCTGCCGTTACCTCCGGGACTTCGTCGCGCCTGCCGACAGCGTCATTGCAGAACGTATCGCCGAGGGCGGCTTCATCCGCCTAGCGAAGACCGTCACGCCCGAGATGGGCTATTGCGTCGCGTCGGAGCCGCCGCTCTACCCGCCGGGGCGAAACCCGTGGAATCCCGAGCACACGCCGGGAGGTTCCAGCGGCGGCTCGGGCGCCGCCGTCGCCGCCCGCATTCTGCCTCTGGCGACCGCCAATGATGGCGGCGGATCGACTCGCATCCCTGCCTCGAACAACGGCCTTGTCGGGCTCAAGCAGTCACGCGGCCGCACCACGACGGCGCCGTTTTACGGGGATCTCTGGTACGGCTGTGTCGTCGAGGGATGCGTGTCGCTGAGCGTGCGCGATCACGCCGCCTACCACGATCTGACCCAGTATGCTGTGCCCGGCGATCCCAATGCGCACGCCCGGCCGGATACTCCGTTTCTGGAAGAAGTCGGCAAGGATCCCGGCCGCCTCAAGATCGGGCTGATTACGAAGGCCGCCAGCGGACGGCCGGTCCATCCGGAGTGCATAGCGGCAGCGAAAAACGCGGCCGAGCTCTGCGCGTCGATGGGCCATGCCATCGAGGAAGTGGAATACAGCTTCGATTTCGATGCGTTGGGCGAGATCTTTACGCGCATCGCCTGCGCGGCGACGGCGGCAGGCATCCACAGCCTGGAGCCGGTGATGGGACGCCCCCCGGGAGAAGGTGAACTCGGCAGTGTGATCCGGGAGATGGTCGAACGCGGCGAGCAAATCAGCGCGACGGCCCTGGTCCAGGACATAGAGGCCATGCACATGGCCGGCTGGACCATCGCCGCGGATTGCGCACCCTACGACGTGGTCATTACTCCAACCATGCCCAACCCGCCTCGCCGGGTCGGCTACTACGACATGTCGCTGCCGTTCGAGACGTACAACAACGAGCGTCTGATGCCCGAGGTCGTCTTTACGTTGCCGCACAATGTCAGTGGCCTACCGGCCATATCGCTGCCGCTGCACTGGAGCGCGGACAGCCTGCCCTGCGGCGTCCAGTTTATCGCGAGCCATGCAAACGACGCGCTCCTGTTTCGTTTGGCGGCGCGTCTGGAAGAGGCACGGCCCTGGTTCGACGCGATCCCTCCCGTCCACGCCTGAGGCCTCGTCGTTCCGACCTTGCTGGCGACGGCGCCCTCCCGGAATTAACGCCGCACTCGCAACGCCTCGCGCAAATCGCCCGACGCCCCGGGGAAAGGCGAAGTGGGCGACGTGACTTTCGACGGTGAGCCCGCCATCCGAACGACACTGGTCTGCTCCCCGTATTCCGGACCACCCGATCCGGGAAAGTCCTCGGTCGGTCGACAAGCGCGGCCTCATCCGCTTGAATCGCCTTCATCATACGGAACGCGGCGGTCATGCTCTTGATCGTCGCGGGCCGCGGCATGGGAGTGCTCCGTTTCGTCGATATGGCAAACCCATGGAGTGCCTCCGCTCGCCGCCCCTGACACAAGATCCGATACATCACAGGCATCTCTACTGCCTTGCATACTGCCAACCTTAATGTTACGTTATAACAGTTGTTGCCTGCGGATCGGCGATCCGCGGACAGGCACTGCAAGGGTGGAGGGCGCGCGTCGGCGTGGGTCTTCAACGGAAGGGATATCATGCGCAAGACATTGGGCTTCATCGGGTTTGCCGGACTGGCGCTCGTCTTCGCCGCGGTCGCGGCACCGAACCAGCTACGGGCGGAGGAAAGCGCCTCCGTTACGGCGCTTGCGGCGCAGATCGAAGCGCTCAAGAGCGAATATGAAGCGCGCATCCGGGCGCTCGAGGACCAGCTCTCGACATTGACGGCGAAAGCCGAAGCCCGGGCGGCGGCACCCGAGACCCCACCCGCAACACCCGCTTACAGCCGCGCGACGGCCGACAACGACTTCAACCCGGCCATCGGCGTGGTGCTCAACGGTCTCTTCGCGGACCATTCCGGCGATGCCGCCGCGATTCCCGGCCTCCCGTTCGGTCACGAGGGCGAGCGCGCCGGGAAGGGGCTCTCGCTGGGCCACAGCGAACTGGGCTTTACCGGCAATATCGACGACAAGTTCCGTGGTGCACTCACCCTCGGTTTCGCCGAACATGGCAGCGAGACGGAACTCGAGATCGAAGAGGCTTATCTCGCGACGCTTCCGGGTACGGGCCTGCCGGAGGGCTTCAGGATCAAGGCGGGGCGCGGGCTCTGGACCATCGGCTATCTCAACGAGATCCACCGTCACGCGGACGATTTCGTGGACCGCCCGCTCCCCTACCGCACGTTCCTCGACGGCGCCTATAACGATGACGGCATCGAGGCCGCCTTCGTCTTCCCCACGCCGTTCTACAGCGAGATCGGTGCCGGCTTGTTCCGGGGCGCCGATACGCCCTTCGGCGGCACGGAAGACGGCCAGGAAGCATGGTCGGCCTACGCTCGGCTCGGAGGCGATCTCGGCCGCGACATCGCCTGGCGGGTCGGCGGATATCTGCTGGACGGAAGATCCCATGAACGCGCGGGCGGAGGAGACGACGCACACGCTCATGGGGACGAGGACGAGGACAGCGATGGCGACGGCGACGGCGAGGAAGAGGAAGGTCCCGAACACTTCGCCGAACTCTTCGCCGGCGGCGCGTTCACAGGCGATACGCGGCTTCTCGGCGCCGACGTGCGCGTCACCTGGGCGCCGACCGGCAACCCGGGGGACGGCGAGCTGATCCTGCAAGGGGAGTACTTCCAGCGCGAGGAGAGCGGCCTCTACGCGCTGCCCGATGAAGAAGACGGCACGGAAGGAGAGTCGGACACACTCGTCGCCGACAGCAGCGGCTGGTATGCGCAGGCCATCTATGGCGTGCAGCCGGGCTTGCGGGCCGGCGTCCGCTACGCCCAGATGAATCCGCCGAAGGTGGTGGAAGCAAGCCGCACGCCCACCGCCGTCGCGGTCATGGCAGACTGGAGCAACAGCGAATACAGCCGCGCCCGCCTGCAATACAACCGGGAGACTCTCGCTCCCGGCCACAGCGACGACCAGCTCCTGCTGCAATATATCATCAGCCTCGGCGCTCATCCGGCGCACAGCTTCTGAGTCGCCGGCATGATCGGACGCTACCTGCCGGCGGCTCTCCTGGCCGCCGCGCTGGCCTGGATCGGCCCTTCACCAGCGGCGCAGGCCGACATACGTGTCTTCGCCTGCGAGCCGGAATGGGCATCGCTCGCCGAGGAGGTCGGTGGCGCGCATGTCGAGGCCTACGCCGCGACCCACGCGGAGCAGGACGTCCACCGCATCCGTGCCAAGCCAAGCCTCATCGCGGCGCTGCGACGGGCCGACATGCTTTTCTGCTCCGGCGCCGAGCTCGAGGTCGGGTGGCTCCCGATTCTGCTGCGCCGCGGCGGGGGGAAAGACCTCCAACCCGGCGCGCCGGGGCACCTCATGGCGGCGGACCATGTGGCGCTGCTGGATGTGCCCGAGATCCTCGACCGCAGCCTCGGGGATATCCATGCGAGCGGGAACCCCCACGTCCATCTGGACCCGCACAATATCGCCCTGCTGGCACGCGTGGCGGCCGACCGCCTGACCCTCATCGACCCGGAGAACGCCGGCACCTACCGCGCCCAGCTTGAATCCTTCCTTACCCGCTGGAAGGAGGCCGCGGCCGACTGGAGTGCACGCGCGGAACGCCTCCGCGGCCTTGAGGTGGTAGTCCATCACGAGGCCTGGAGCTACCTGCTCCATTGGGCAGGTATGAAGCAGACGGCAAGCCTTGAGCGCGTCCCGGGCGTGCCTCCCTCCCTCGGCCACCTTGCCGATGTTCTCGCCCGGGTGCGGAACGGCGACGTGAAGGCCATTCTGAGCGCACCCCACGAGCCGGAGGACGCCGCCGCGTGGCTTTCCGCAGAGAGCGGCATTCCGGTGGTGAAGCTTCCCTTCACCGTCAATGAAGAGGCC
The DNA here is from genome assembly GCA_965220825.1 of Alphaproteobacteria bacterium. Taxonomy (GTDB): domain Bacteria; phylum Pseudomonadota; class Alphaproteobacteria; order UBA828; family UBA828. Next base: position 2,883,916 of record OZ244839.1, on the reverse strand, counting down.
GGGGTGGACGACCTCTTCGCCCTTTTCGATACCACCCTTGCGCTCCTCGAAGAGGCCCGCGATCGACGCTGACCTCCTTGCCATCGCAGCGCCCGCCTTCGCCGCCGCGCTCTTTGTGACGGCGGTTCACGCCCCGCTTGGGATCGAGGTTCTGAAACGGGGCATCGTCTTCATAGACTTGGCGACGGCGCAGGCGGTGGGCCTCACGATCATCCTGCTCGACCTGTGGTACGCGGAGCCCTCCTGGCTCATCCGCCAGGTTGTCGCCTTCGGCGCGGGTATCGGCGTTGCGCTCGTCTTTCGCCTGGTGGAGCGGAAGACGCCCGCCGAGCAGGAGGCGGTGATCGGAAGCTGCTTCATCGTGGCGGCCTCCGCCGCGCCGCTCGCACTCGCGAACCGGGCGGGCGGTGCGGAGGAGATGCAACACATCCTCTCCGGCCAGCTTCTGTTCGTCTCCTGGAGCGATATCGCGGTCTTCCTCCCGATTTACGGGCCGGTCGCGGCGCTGTGGCTCTTCGTCCCACGCCTGCGGCGCGGTGTGGGTTTCTTCATTCTGTTCGCCCTCGCCGTCACCGCCTCGGTGCAACTGGTGGGCGTCTATGTGGTGTTCGCGAGCCTGATCCTCCCCGCTCTCGCAGCGCGCCGCGGCAGCGGCTACAGCCTCCCGCGGGCGTTGGCGAGCGGGGCCGCTGCCGTATTCGTCGCGATCCTTGTCGCACTGGTGACGGATTTGCCGGCAGGCCCCGTCCTGGTGGTCTCCTTTGCCGCGACTGCGGCCGCAATGCGCTTGCTCGTACCGCGCGCCAAGTCTTCGGCATAGGCGACGCAGCGCCTCACCGCCCACCGGCCTCCGGCCCGACGAACGCCGCGACGATGCGTACCGCCTCGGCGAGCCCGACGCGTTGTGGCGCGACGCCCGCCGGGAACGCGCTCGCAAGGCGGGTGGGGAAGCCCCGGTCCAGCATCACGAAAACGCCCTTGTCGTCCGCCCGGCGGATCAGACGGCCGTAGGCTTGCTTGATCCTGAGCCGCGCAACGCCTTCATCGTAGCGCCTGCCGCCGAAGGCCTCCCGCCGGGCCTTGTGCAGGATGTTCGGGCGCGGCCAGGGCACCCGGTCGAACACGATCAGCCGAAGGCTCCGGCCCGGCACATCCACACCGTCGCGCACGGCGTCCGTGCCCAGCAGACAGGCGTCGGGCTCGGCACGGAAAATCTCCACCAGGGTGGTGGTGTTCAACGGGTCCACATGCTGGGACCAGAGCGGAATCCCCGCCTCGTCCAAGGGGCCCGCGATGCGGCCGTGGATGGCGCGAAGACGCGAGATCGCGGTGAAGAGGCCCAATGCGCCGCCGCCCGACGCCTCGAACAGCGCGCGGTAGGCACCGGCGATCCGATCCCCGTCGTCCCGCCCGACATCCGTCACCGCAAGCACGCGGGTCTGCGCGACGTAATCGAAGGGCGAAAGCACGGAGGCGCGCACCGGCGGCCGCTCCAGATGCCGCCCGCCGGTGCGCGCTTCCGCCAGCACCCAGCCCTCCGCGTCGTCGTCCGCATCGTCGCGGAGGGTCGCGGACGTGATCAACGCACCCTGGGTACGGGCGAGCACAGACCGGGCAAAGGGCAGCCCGGGATCCACATAATGGCGGTGCATGCCGATATCCCGATCCCGCCCGTCGGTGCGGTCAATGGCGAACCAGTCCACGAAGCCGGTCGCGGCGCCGCCTTCCTCGGCAGCTTCGGAGGGTGCGAGAGGCGCGCAAGACGAGGGCGTAGCGGATGCGGGCACGGCCTCCGGCGGAGAACCGATGGCCTCCAGCATGGCCCGCCAAGCGCCGATACGGTCGCTCGCGCGGTATTCGACACCCCGGATCGCGCCCTCGATCCGCTGGCGTTCGGCGGATTCCAGCCGCTCCGCCTCGTCGCCGAGCAGCGCCGTGAGGAGGGCCGCAAGAGCGCGGAGCGGACGCTCCATCCCCTCCAGCGCTAACGCGAGCACGGCCGCGGCCTCCATGAGGCCGGAAACCGGCGGATGCACCGGAGTCTCTAGGCCGTAGGGGCTGTCGCGACCAGGCGTGCGGGCGAGCACTTGGCGCCGTACCAGGTCAAGGAAACGCTCCGCCGGGCCCGCGGGGCGGCCGTCGACGATACGCCGGTGCCACTCGGCTCCCGGCAGCGCCCGCGCCGCGGCCAGCGCGTCGTCCAGCATCTCGCGCGCATCGGCGCGCTCCGCCAGCAGGTCCCCGATGCGGCTCTCGAGCCCCCGCGCGCGACCGGCCCACAGCCCGTCCGCCCGCGCCCCGCGTCCACGGCTCTCCGCGCCCAGTATCCAGCGCCGCACCTCCGCCGCCTCCATGCCGGTGAGGTGGGCGGAGAACGCGCCGTCCGCCGCGTCGAACACATGGTGGCCCTCGTCGAACACATAGCGGGTGGGAACGCCGCGATCGTCGCCGCCCCGCATCGCGCGCACCGCCTGGACCATGACGAGGGCGTGGTTCGCGATCACGAAGTCCGCGCGCCGGGCCTTGCGCTGGCCCTTCTCGATGAAGCAGCGGCGAAAATGCGTACAGGCGCTGAAGATGCACTCGCCACGGCGGTCGGCGAGCCCCAGGGTCAGGCGGTAGCCCAGCAAGTCGGCGAGCCAGGCGGGGAAATCGCCGCCCGTCATGTCGCCGTCCCGCGTCGCCGCCGTCCAGCGCGCCATGAGGCCGAGGGCCGCGCGGTCCGCCGGCGACAGGGCGCTGCGCCCCACCGCTTCCTCCAGGTTCAGAAGGCACAGATAGTTCTCCCGCCCCTTGCGCACCACCACACGCTCCGCCTTGATCGCGGGATCCGGATAGAGGCGGTCCAGCTCCCGGTCGATCTGGCGCTGCAGGTTGCGGGTATAGGTAGAAAGCCATGCCGTGGCGCCGTTCTTCTCCACCCATACGCTCATCGGGGCGATGTAGCCGAGGGTCTTGCCGACACCCGTACCCGCCTCCGCCAGTACCAGGTGGGGCCCCTCTTCGGCTGCGGGCTCGAGCGCTGCGCATGCGGCGGATGCGAAATCCGCCTGCTCGGGCCGGGGCTCCGCCTCTTCGCCCAGCAGCGCGGCAAGCCGGCTGCGCGCCTCCGCCGGCTTCACCGCCCGGTGGCTCGGCGCGGACGGCGGCGCAGATTCCCGCCATTCGCCGAGCCGGCTCCAAACCGCGAGCGCCGACGCCGAACTTCTGCCCGACCCCTGGCCGCCCGCCTGGAACGCCGCGAGCACGGCCTCCCCCCAGGGCCAGCCCCCCTCCTCCATCGCACGCGCGATGGCGAGCGCAGGCCCCGCATCCGGGAAGCCGGGCGCAGCGAGGGCGGTCAGGAGGTGCGCGGCACTTGCGGGCAGCACCGCGGCCTCCTCCTCGACGGTCGCGGGTTCGGCGAGGCCGAGAGCGCGGGCGAGGCCGCGCGCCGTCGGCAGCGTGAACCGCGCGGGATGGACGAAGGCGAAGAGCTCCAACAGATCCGGTGCCCGAACGCTCCCGACGCCGAGGCGTCGCGCCGTCGCGCGTGCGTGGCAGACATAGGGTGCGCACCCGGCGCCCTGGAGCCTGCGGGCGGCCTCCGCATGGGAGAGGCGCTCGGCGGCGCCCGTCTCGTCGAGCCAGACCGCCTGGCGCGGCGAGACCGCAAGGGCCGCACGCGGCTTGAGAGGGAAGGACATCGCACGGAGTATAGCGGTTGACGGCGCGCGCCGGCCCTGCGCATGTTCCCACCGCTTCCGGACGCCGGACCATGACCAGTAGAACCCCGAAGGAGCTCCGCGCGCTGGCGCGGGATGCGAAGGCGTGGCCTTTCAAGGAGGCCGCCAAGCTGCTCGCCCGCCTCGGCGGCGAAACGCCGGCAAAGGGCTACGCGCTTTTCGAGACCGGCTACGGCCCCTCCGGGCTCCCCCATATCGGCACGTTCGGGGAGGTCGCGCGCACCGCCATGGTACGCCACGCCTTCCACACGCTCTGCGATATCCCGACGCGGCTCGTCGCCTTCTCCGACGATATGGACGGGCTGCGGAAAGTCCCCGAAAACATCCCGAGCCGGGACATGGTGGCCCGGCATCTCGGCAAGCCCCTCACCCGGATCCCCGACCCCTTCGGTACCCACGAGAGCTTCGGCGCCCACAACAACGCCCGCCTCTGCGCCTTTCTCGACGACTTCGGCTTCGACTACGAGTTCAAGAGTTCGACGGAGACCTACGAATCCGGCGCCTTCGATGGGGCGCTGCGCGACGTGCTGCAACGCTACGACGCGATCATGGCCATCGTCCTGCCGACGCTGGGCGCAGAGCGCCGGGCGAGCTACAGCCCGTTTCTGCCCGTCTGCCCGAGGACGGGGCGCGTGCTCCAGGTGCCCCTCGTCGCGCGGGACGAGGAGGCGGGTACGGTGAGCTATGTGGACGATACCGGCGAGACCGTGACGGTTCCGGTCACCGGCGGCGCCTGCAAGCTGCAATGGCGGGCCGACTGGGCCATGCGCTGGCATGCCCTCGGCGTCGACTACGAGATGGCCGGAAAGGACCTGATCAGCTCGGTCCAGCTTTCGGGCCGCATCTGCAGGACACTCGGCTCGGCGCCGCCCGAGGGCTTCATTTACGAGCTGTTCCTGGACGAGAACGGCGAGAAGATCTCCAAGTCCCGCGGCAACGGGCTCTCCATCGAAGAATGGCTCGCCTACGGCTCCCGCGAATCCCTCTCGCTCTACATGTACAACGCGCCCCGGCGCGCAAAGCGGCTCTATTTCGACGTGATCCCGCGCCATGTGGACGACCACCTCGCCCATCTCGCCAGATATCCGGAACAGCAGCCCGCAGCCCGCCTCGAGAACCCGGCCTGGCACATCCACGCCGGCGCGCCGCCGGAGCCGGAAAGCGGCCTCGGCTACGGTGTCCTCCTCAACCTCGCGAGCGTGTGCAACACGGAGGATGCGACCGTGCTCTGGGGCTTCATATCCCGCTACGTGCCGGGCGCGACGCCCGCCGCCTCCCCCATCCTGGACGATCTCGTGCAGCGCGCCATCGCCTATTACCGCGATTTCGTGAAGCCCGGGAAGGCCTACCGCCCGCCTGGCGAGGAGGAGCGAACGGCGCTCGAGGACCTGGCCCGCACCCTGGCGTCGCTCCCATCCGGCAGCGACGCGGAGGCCATACAGACCGAGGTCTACGAAGTCGGGAAGCGGCATCCCTTCCCGAGCCTCCGCGACTGGTTCAAGGCGCTCTACGAGATCCTGCTCGGTCAGAGCGAGGGCCCCCGCATGGGCTCCTTCATCGCCCTCTACGGCGTGCCGGAAACCGTCATCCTCATCCGCCGCGCCCTTGCCGGCGAAGATCTTTCCGTCGTCCCCTAGCGCCCGTGCGCGCCCGCCGCACGCCATGTCGGCGGCGCAAGGGTTCTGCTATCGTCGGCGGTGCGGAGAATGACGCTGGGAGGGAGATTCGGCATGGACGTCATCCTGAAGGACGCGCTCGTCGCCCATGAGGACAATCCGCTGCGGCGGGCCGACATCGCCATCGAGGGTGAGCGCATCGCGGCGGTCGAGCCCGGCATCGACGCCGAGGCGGGGCAGGTGATCGACTGCGGCGGGCGGCTCGTCTCCGGCTCCCTGATCGACCCGCATGTCCATCTCGACGCAACGCTCACCGCGAATCTCGAGGCCAATGTCTCCGGCACCCTCCATGAGGGGATCGCCATCTGGGGCCGGCAGAAGGAGGGCCGCACCCTCGAGGCGGTGAAGGCGCGGGCCAAACAGGCCATCGACTGGGAGGTGGCCCAGGGCGCCGGCTTCATCCGCACCCATGCGGACACCTCCGACGAGAACCAGCTCTCCATGCAGGCCCTCCTCGAGGTCAAGGACGAGGTGCGGGACCGGGTGGACTTGCAGATCGTGGCCTTCCCCCAGGACGGCATCCACTCCCACCCCGGCGGACCGGCGCTCTTCCTCCGCGCCCTGGACATGGGGCCGGACGTGATCGGCGGCATTCCCCACAATGAGGCGACGCGGGAGGCGGGCGTCGCGAGCATCAAGCTCGTCTTCGACGAGGCGGAGAAGCGGAACCTCCTGATCGACACCCATTGCGACGAGGTCGACGATCCCAACTCGCGCTTCACCGAGGTGATGGCGCATGAGAGCTACTATCGCGGGATGCAGGGCCGGGTGACGGCAAGCCACTGTGCGGCCATGCACTCCTACGCCAATGCCTACGCCTTCCGCCTCATGGGCTGGCTCCAGCGTGGCGGGCTCCATATCATCGCCAACCCCTTCGACAATCTGATCCTGCTCGGCCGCGAGGACAGCTACCCCAAGCGGCGCGCCATGACGCGGGTGAAGGAGCTGTGGCAGGGCGGCATCAATGTGGGCATCGGCCACGACTCCATCATGGACCCCTGGTATCCGCTGGGTCGGGGCGACATGGTCCAGGCCGCCTCCCTTGCCCTCCATGTCTGCCAGATGTCCGGCACCGCGGAGATCGACGCCTGCTTCGACATGGTCACCTGGCGCAACGCCCGCATCCTCGCCCTCGAGGACTATGGCGTGGCACCCGGCTGCCAGGCGGATCTGGTGGTATTCGACGCGACCAGCAAGGCGGACGTGCTGCGCATCAACCCGGTCTGCACCCATGTCTTCAAACGCGGCAAACTGGTCTCGGAGACTTCCCCGCCGGCGCGGACGGTCATGGGCCGCGCCGTGGACCTCTCCGCCCCCGCCTGAGGCGCGATCACTGGTCCGCCCGTGGGCAGCGCGGTGCGCGGGGCTCCGGCGCCTCTGCGTCCCTCGCATTGCGGGGACCATAAGCGCCTCTGACGGCGAGCCCGTCCGGAGCCCCTGATGTGGAGAATGCGACATGATGAAAGGCGCTTTGCCAGTACGCGAGACCCCGCCGTATCGCATCCTGAACGAGGACAATTGATTGACAGGGCCGGGGGGCGCCGCTATCGTGCGCGCCGTTTTGATCGTGGGCCTGTGCGGGCGCCCTGGCCGAGCGGGTCTGCATGAGCGACAAATCGCGGCTTTCGCTTCAGGAGCTCGACTCCCGGCTGCGCAAGGCTCGAGACAGTGACGAGCAGGCGAATCGAGGACGTCTGCCCGGCACCCAGCTCGGGCAGGCGCTGCACCTCGCGATCGAAATGGCGGCGGCGCTGGTCGTCGGCGGCGGTCTGGGTTGGCTGCTCGACGAATGGCTCGATACGAGACCTTGGCTCTTCGTGGTCTTCATTTTTGTCGGGATCGCGGCGGGCATCTTGAATGCGTTTCGGGCGGCGCAGCGCATGGGCGCGACGCCGCTTTCGCGGGGAGCGGCGACGCGCCCCGAGAAGGACGAGGACGGTCGAAGTAGTCAGGAATAGGGCAGCCAGTGGCAACAGCGGAAAACGGCGCGGCCGGCCATAACGGCGACGCGCATCACGGCCCCCTCGATCAGTTCGCGATCAACCGCTTCGTCGAGATCGACCTCGGCGGGTTCGACGCGTCCTTCACGAACTCCGCGCTGATGATGTGCGTGACCGTCGCCCTCATCACGCTGCTTACCACCGTCGGGATGGGCCGCAGGCGCCTGGTGCCGGGGCGCGTCCAATCCATTGTCGAGATGACCTACGAGATGATCGCCCGCATGTTGGGCGACATCGTGGGCGGACGCGGCGCCCAGAAGTTCTTCCCCTTCGTCTTCAGCCTGTTCATGTTCCTGCTGCTGGGAAACCTGCTCGGGCTGATTCCCTACTCCTTCACCTTCACGAGCCACATAATCGTGACGCTGGCCTTCGCGCTGGTCGTCTTCGTGGGCGTGACGATCCTCGCCATCGTCATCCACAAGCACCGCTTCCTGACCTTCTTCCTGCCGCCAGGAGTGCCCATGTGGATGGCGCCGCTCCTGGTCCCGATCGAGGTCGTCTCCTACATGGCGCGTCCGATCAGCCTCTCGGTGCGGCTCTTCGCCAACATGATGGCGGGGCACTCGATCCTGCATGTGTTCGGTGCCTTCGTATTCGTGCTGAGTTTCGCCGGCGTCCTGCCCTTCGCCTTCATCGTGGCGCTCTACGGGCTGGAAATCCTGGTCGCGGTGCTGCAAGCCTACGTCTTCACCATCTTGACCTGTCTCTACATTCGCGATGCGATCGAGTTGCATCACTGAGCGGTCGGGAACGAGCCAACGCCCGCAGGGGCCCAGACAACTTGAAAAAGGAACGAAGTCATGGATGCAGAGGCAGCAAAACTGATGGGGCAGCTTATCGGCGGCGGCCTGGCCACCATCGGCGTGGCGGGCTCGGGCGTCGGCATCGGGCTGATCTTCGGCAACTATGTCTCCGCCGCGGGCCGCAATCCGGCCGCTGCGCCCAAGCTCTTCGGCAACGTGCTGCTGGGCTTCGCACTCACCGAAGCGATCGCGCTGTTCGCGCTCGTCATGGCCTTCATCATCCTGTTCGGTTCCTGACCGGCGCAGAGGGCTCCGGGCGGGGATAAGCCATGCCACAGCTCGAGATGGGCGATTACGCCCCGCAGATATTCTGGCTGGTCGTCACCTTCGTCATCCTCATGCTGGTCATGTGGTCAGTCGGTCTTCCACGGATCAGACGGGTGATCGAGGCGCGGGAGGCCAAGATCGCGGGCGACCTGAGCGGGGCGGAGGAGTTCAAGAAGAAGGCCGAGGCGGCGGAGGCGGCCTATGAGAAAGCCCTCGCCGAGGCCCGTTCCGCCGCCCATGGCGTGCTCGCCGAAACCCAGGCCAAGCTGGATGCGGAGGCCGCGGAGCTCCGCGAGCGTCTGGACGCCGAACTCGCCGCCAAGGCGGACGCGGCGGAAGCGCGCATCCACGAGACCCGCGAACGGGCGCTCGCCAGCCTGCGGGACATCGCGGCCGATGTGGCCGGTGCGGTGACCGAGCGTCTCGCCGACCGCGCGCCTCCCGCCGACGCCGCCCGTGCGGCGGTGGACGCGGCCATGAACACGGAAGCGAAGCCGTGAAGAAGCTGGTCAAAAAGCCCGAGTTCTGGGTGATCGTCGCGGCGTGCGTCTTCGTCGTCGTCGGCAGCCAGATCACCCAGGATGCGAACTTCTGGATTCTTATCGCGTTCATCACCTTCTTCGGCGCCTTCGGACGCGCCGCCTACAAGAAGGCGGTGGAAATGCTCGACAAGCGCTCCGAGCGGATCAAGAACGAGCTGGAGGAGGCGGAAAGGCTGCGGGAAGAAGCCCAGGCCGTGCTTGCGGACTATGAGCGCAAGCGGCGCGACGCCGAGACCCAGGCGCGCGAGATGGTGGAGCAGGCCCGCATCGAAGCGGAACGCCACGCGGCGGAAGCCCGCGCGAGCCTCGAAGAGACCATGAAGCGCCGCGCCGCCCTTGCGGAGCAGCGCATCGCCCGCGCCGAGGACGAAGCCATGCGCGAAGTACGCCGCACGGCCACCACGCTCGCCATCGAGGCCGCCCGACGCCTGATCGGGGAGACCATCGATCCGGAACGTGCCGACCGCATGATCGAAGGCTCGGTACGGGAAGTCCGTAACCGCCTCCACTGACGCGGGCCCGGCTCCGGCGCCTGCACGTGATACCCGCGCGCCGGCTGAACTCCGCGTACCCGCCGGGGCACGCAGCGCGCGGCCTGTCTCTTCTGCGAGATTGCGTTTCCGCGCTGAGGGGCGCGGCCGGCAACGATTGCGCGGCTTATTCCGCGGCCGCCGCCCACTCTTCCATGGGCGGACAGGCACAGATGAGGTTGCGGTCTCCGTAGACCTGGTCGATGCGGTTGACGGGCGGCCAGTACTTGTCGGCCTCGATCCCCGTCATGGGGAAGACGGCCTGGCGCCGGCTGTAGCCGCGGCGCCACTCCTCATCGGCGATATCCGCGGCGGTGTGCGGGGCGTTCTTGAGCGGATTGTCCGTGCGATCCGCCCGGCCCTCCTCGATGGCCGCGATCTCCTCCCGGATCCCGATCATGGCGTCGCAGAAACGGTCCAGCTCCTCCTTGGATTCGCTCTCCGTCGGCTCGATCATCAGCGTGCCCGCTACGGGAAAGGACATTGTGGGCGCGTGGAACCCGTAGTCCATCAGGCGCTTGGCGATATCTTCGACCTCCACGCCGCCGGACCGCTTCAGGTGACGCACCTCCACGATACACTCGTGCGCAACCAGGCCGTTCGGCGCGGTGTAAAGCACCGGATAGTGCCCCTCGAGGCGCTTCGCCACATAGTTCGCGTTGAGGATGGCCACCTGGCTCGCGCGTTTGAGCCCCGACCGACCCATCATCGCGATATAGGCCCAGGAGATCGGCAGGATGCCGGCGGAGCCCCACGGCGCCGCCGAGACCGGACCGATACCGCTCGCAGGACCCGCCTCGGGCACCAGAGGATGGCTCGGCAGATAAGGCGCAAGATGGGCGGCGACCCCGATGGGCCCGACCCCCGGCCCGCCGCCGCCATGAGGGATGCAGAAGGTCTTGTGCAGGTTCATGTGCGCGACGTCCGGGCCGAAGCGGCCGGGCAGGGCGAGGCCCAGCAGCGCATTCAGATTGGCGCCGTCCATATAGATCTGCCCGCCGAACGCGTGGACGATCTCGCAGATCTCCACGATGGCCTCCTCGAACACGCCGTGGGTCGAGGGATAGGTGATCATCAGTGCGGAGAGATCGTCCCCATGCGCCTCGGCCTTCGCGCGCAGATCCGCAAGGTCCACATTGCCCGCATCGTCGCAAGCCACCACCTCCACCTTCATCCCCGCCATCACCGCGCTCGCCGGGTTGGTGCCGTGGGCGGAGCTCGGGATCAGGCAGATATTGCGCCCGCCCTCGCCGCGTGCCTCGTGATAGCGGCGGATCACCATGAGGCCTGCATATTCCCCCTGGCTTCCCGCATTGGGCTGGAGGGAGACCGCGGCGAACCCGGTTGCCTCGCTCAACATCCGCTCGAGATCCGCGATCAGCGCCCTATAGCCCTCCGCCTGCTCCGCCGGCGCGAATGGATGGATACCCGCGAAGCCCGGCCAGGTGATCGGCATCATCTCCGCGGTCGCATTCAGTTTCATGGTGCATGAGCCCAGCGGGATCATGGCCCGGTTGAGGCTCACATCCTTGCTTTCGAGCCTGCGCATGTAGCGCAGTAGCTCGGTCTCCGCCTGGTAGCTGTTGAACACCGGATGTTTGAGAAAGCGCGAGGAGCGGATCAGTGCCCGCGGCATTCCGTGACGCGCCGCGTCGGCAAGATCGCCCACTGAGAACGGCACCGCGCCGTCGGGCGCGAAGGCGCGCCACACGGCCTCCACGTCCGCCCGCGAGACGGTCTCGTCGAGGGCGATGCCGAGGCGGTCGCCATCGATCGGACGGAGGTTGTAGCCCGCCGCCGCCGCCCGGCCGAGGATCGCCTCCGCCTCGCCCGGCGCGCGAACGGTCAAGGTGTCGAACCAGGTTTCGTTCTCGAAGGAGAAGCCGAGGCGGGCCAGCCCTTCCGCCAGGATGTCCGTAAGCCGGTGCACGCGCCGCGCGATCCGGGTAAGCCCTTCCGGCCCGTGATAGACCGCATACATGCCCGCGATCACGCCGAGCAGCACCTGGGCCGTGCATATGTTGCTGGTGGCCTTCTCGCGCCTGATATGCTGCTCGCGGGTCTGGAGCGCAAGGCGGAGCGCGGGACGTGTGCGCGCATCCACCGAGACGCCCACGATTCGGCCCGGTATGGCGCGGCGGTACTTGTCATGTGTCGCAAAATAGGCGGCGTGCGGCCCGCCATAGCCGAGCGGCACGCCGAAGCGCTGGGTGTTCCCCACGGCGATATCAGCACCGAACTCGCCGGGCGGCGTCAGCAGCACCAGGCTCAGGAGGTCCGCCGCCACGGTAACGAGCGCGCCCCGCTCATGCGCCTCCTCGATGAACGCGCGGTAATCGTGGACGGAGCCGTCTTCCGCCGGATATTGCAGAAGCGCGCCGAAGAAGGACCCCTCCGGCAGGCCCGACCGGTGGTCTCCCACCTCGACCGGGACGCCGATGGCGGCGGCCCGGGCGCGCACCACCTCGATGGTCTGCGGCAGACAGGCCTCGGAGACGAAGAAGCGCTCGCCGCCGTTCCGCGCAGCGCCGAAGCTCATATGCATGGCCTCCGCCGCGGCCGTCGCTTCGTCCAGCAGAGAGGCGTTGGCGCAGGAGAAGCCGGTCAGCTCCATCACCATGGTCTGGAAGTTCAGCAGGGCCTCGAGCCGCCCCTGGGAGATCTCCGGCTGATAGGGCGTATAGGCCGTGTACCAGCCCGGATTCTCCAGAATATTGCGCTGGATCACCGGCGGCGTGCGGGTGTCGTAATAGCCGAGCCCGATCAGCGAGCGCGCGGCGCGGTTCCGGCCCGCGAGCGCCTGGAGCTCGGCCAGCACGTCGTGCTCGGTCCGGCTTTCGGGGAAGCCTTCGGGCATTTCGCCGCGGATCGAATCCGGTACCGCGGCATCGGCGAGCGCATCGAGGGAATCGTAACCGACCACCTCCAGCATGACGGCGAGATCCGCCTCTCGCGGCCCGATATGGCGGCCGACGAATTCGTCCGCGCCCTCCAGTGCCGTCAACGACCGATTGCCTGCCGCCATCGCTCCCTCCCCGCGCCGGCGCGCCGGATTGCCATCAGACGGAACGCATGCCGAGGAACAGGCATGCGGAATGTGAAACGGCGCCGGTCAATCGTCGCCGAGGCTCGCGACATACCCGCCATAGGCCGCCTCATCCATCAGACTGTCGACCTCTTCGGGAGCGCTCAGTCTGAGCTTGAGGAACCAGCCGTCTCCCGCCGCGTCCCTGTTCACCAGCGCCGGATCGTCCTCCAGCGCGGCGTTCACCTCCACCACCTCGCCCGAGGCCGGCGCATAGACCTCGCTCGCGGCCTTGACCGATTCGACCACCGCCGCCTCCTCGGCCTGGGCGACCGTCCGGCCCACCTCCGGCAATTCCACATAGACCACGTCGCCGAGCTTCTCCTGCGCGTAATCGGAAATGCCGACCACGCCTATCCCGTCCTGGACCCGGATCCACTCATGGTCCCTGGTATATCTCACCCCGTCTCCCATCGGCCTCCCAAACGCGCCTGAAGCGCGCTCTCCCTCGCTTCCCTCAGCGTCCCTTGTAGTTGTGCGGCACGAAAGGCAGGGCGGCGACTTCCGCCGGCAGCGCCTTGCCCCGTACCATGAGCGAAACCCGTGTGCCGGCCTTCGCAGCTCCCGCCGCCACATAGCCCATGGCAACCGGCGCGCCCGCCGTGGGCCCGTAGCCGCCGCTCGTCACGGCACCGATCGTCTCGCCCGCCTCGTCAAGCACCGCCGCGCCTTCCCGCGCCGGCGCCCGGCCCATCGGACGAAGCCCGACCCGCTTGCGCGCCGGGCCTTCCTCGAGTTCGCGCCGGATGCGCGCAGCACCGGGAAAACCGCCGTCGCGACGCCGACGACGACCGATGGACCAGGCGAGTGCCGCTTCCACCGGCGATGTCGTCTCGTCGATATCGTGGCCGTAGAGGCAGAGCCCAGCCTCGAGGCGGAGCGAGTCCCGCGCACCGAGGCCCGCGGGCTCCACCTCGGCGTCCGCGCATAGCAGCCGCCAGAGACCGGCCGCATCGTCGTTCGCGACGGAAATCTCGAAGCCGTCCTCGCCGGTGTAGCCCGAACGCGAGACCAGGGCCTGCACGCCGCCCACACGGAAGGATCCCGCCCGCATGAATGCGAGCCCCTCGACACCGGACGCATGGCGGGCGAGGACGGTGGCGGCCGCCGGTCCCTGGAGGGCGAGCAGAGCGCGGTCCTCCAAATGCTCGAGTGCGGCGTCCGCACCGAGATGGGCGGAGAGGTGCGCGATGTCTTCCTGCTTGCGGGCGGCGTTCACGACCAGAATGAGCCCGTCGTCCGTCCGTGTCGCCATGAGATCGTCAAGAATGCCGCCAGCTTCGTCGGTGAGCTGAGTATAGCGCATGGCCATGGGCGCGAGGCCGGCAATGTCGCCGGGCACCAGCCGCTCGAGCGCCTCCACGGCGCCCGCGCCTGCGAGCCGCAACTGGCCCATATGGGAGACATCGAAGAGACCGGCGGCGGTTCTGACGGCCTTGTGCTCGGCGACGATTCCCGCCGGATAGCGTACCGGCATGGCGTAGCCCGCGAAGCCCACCAGCTTCGCGCCCAGAGCCCGATGCTCCTCGAAGAGCGGGGTGCGGGCGAGGGCTTCCGCGTCTTGTGCGGTCATCGGCGCCTCACGCGGAGCCCGTGGCGCGGAGGGGCGACGCTTCTCCGGACCGCGGGCCGGCGGCGGCGAGCGGGGAGCCGCGCCGGGATGGTGCGGCTTCGGCGGGGCTCCGCTGGATCGCGTCCGCGTCGATCCCGCCGATGGTCGAGAAGCCGCAAAGGCCCATGGCGAGGTCGATCTCACGCCGGAAGATTTCGAACATGTGGGCGACACCCGCCTCGCCGCCGGCAGCCAGCCCCCATAATTGCGGCCGGCCCACCAGGCAGCAGTCTGCGCCGAGCGCCAGCGCCTTCACCACATGGACGCCCCGCCGGAGACCGCCGTCGAACAGCACCTTCGCCCGGCCACCGACCGCGTCGGCCACCGCCGGCAGGGCGTCCACGGCGGCGGCCACGCCGTCGAGCTGCCGCCCGCCATGGTTCGACACGATGATCCCGTCGACCCCGTTGGCGACCGCCTCCGCCGCCTCGGCGGGATGCAGGATGCCCTTGAGTATCAACGGTCCCTTCCAGATCTCGCGCAGCCAGGCCACATCCCGCCAGGTCATGCCCGGATCGGGCAGCGTCATCATGCGCTCGGCGAGCACCGTCAGGTCTTCCCCGCCGCCGGGCCGGCGGTAGTTGCCGAAGGTGATCCGTGGGAGCGCCCGCTTCATTCGCCAGAGCCAGGGCAGCTTGCCTGCCATGCGGGCGACCTCGCCCAGCGCGAGCCGGGGCGGAATGGTGAAGCCGTTATGGACGTCGCGCTCCCGGTTGCCGAGAATCTGGGTGTCCACGGTGAGCACGAGCGCGTCGTAACCCGCGGCGGCCGCGCGATCCGCTATTTCGCGGGTAAGCGCCCGCTCCTTGTAGATGAAGGTCTGCATCCAGAGCGGCGCCGCGCCGGTCTCCGCCAGCTCCTCGAGGGAGCAGACCGAGCCGTGGCTCAGACAATAGGCCGAACCGGCGGCAGCCGCGGCCCGCGCCGAAGCCGCCTCGCCGCCGGGCCAGAGCAGGCCGGCAAGCCCCGTGGGCCCCACCAGAAGCGGGAGTGCGAGCCGCCGGCCGAAAAGCTCGATGGAGAGGTCGCGCTGGGCCGCCCCATTCAGCGGGCGCGGCAGCAGGGGGTAGCGGTCGAAGGCGGTCTCGTTGCGCGCAAGCGTGCGTTCGTCGCCCGCGCCGCCATCCACGAAATCGAAAACCGGGCGGGGCAGAGCCCGGCGGGCCTCCGCACGCAGCCCGGCGACGTTCACGGCGCGCCGCCGCCAGCGGGGGTCTCCGCCGCTCACGCCGTTATGCCGGATTCGCGCTGCGTCCCCATGCCGCGGCTCACCGATCCTCGCCCTTCCCGTCGCGGGCAAGGCGCGCCTTCCGCCCGCAGCCCCGCCAGTATAGCCGCCCCGCAACCCCCGCGCACGGACGTGTCCTCGTTCAGGACGTTTGAGACGCTGTGGTTTCTTCTGCTGTCAGGTTGTCAAGGTATTCGGCCGGTGTTTGTCCGCCAAGGGCCTGGTTGGGTCTGATGGTATTGAACTCGTCGGCGAAGGCGTCGATCCATCGGTTGAGGCCTTCGAGGTCGTCGGGGAGCTCCCAGGAGGCATGGAACTCATAGCGCCATGTGCCGTTGCTGCGTTCGACATGACCGTTGAGTTCAGGGGATCGGGGCGGCAGCTCCCAGAGATCGATGCCGCGCCTTTGGCATTCGGTTTCGAAGCTTGCCTTGAACTCGGCGCCGCCGTCGATCTGGATGGCCTTGACGGGGAAGGGCATGTCGTCCTGGAGCTTGTCGAGGAATTGGGCGGCGTTATGGGCCGTTGCGCGTCGCCAGGCCTGTGCGCAGGTCCATTTGGCGATGGGGTCGATTGCAGTGAACTGCTTGATGGTGGGCCGTCCGTGGCCAGGATTGATGGTCATGGTGTCGATCTGGATGATTTCTCCGGGCCGTGCGGGCTTTCTGCCCTTGGGCAGGCGCCGGGCATGGGGCCGGGTGCGGCGCAAGGCCCGTGGCGCCTTGCGCCGCAGTGTCGGGACGGGGACGACCTCGCCGCGGTCGATCAAGGTCTTCAGGATGCGCCCAACGGTGCTTTCGCAGGTCTGGAAGCCGCGCCGGTGCAGTAGAACGGTGATCTTGGCCTTGCCCCACATGGGGTAGTCGGCGCGGATCTCGCGGATGGCGGCGACCAGAGCCCGCGACCAGTTTGGCTTTCGCAGCCTCCGCGGTCGGCTGGAGTACCGCTCGGAGCGCTTCTTCCAGCGGTAGAGCGTGGCACGGGACACGCCGATGGCTTGGGCCGCTTCCTCGGCGGTCAGGCCCGCCACCATGGCAGCGCGCCAACGACGCACCGCGTCGCGTCTTTGCTCTGCTTCGCTACGCTGCGCATCGCAAAGACGCGACGCGAGCCGCGCGCCTCGTGTAATCTGACGAGGCAGGCCAAGAACCTGCATGGGGGTCTCCTCGAGGTTGATGTGTCTACACCAACAGCTTCGGAGACCCCCAACCCCGTTTCAAGAGACGCGTCTCATACCTGTCTGAACTTGCACAGGACGCGTCTTCAGCGATGGCGGAGATACAGGCGGGCCTGGAGACCCGCGCACCAAACCGATAAGGCCGAAGGCCCGTGCCTTCCTTCGCAAGGGAGCGGCGGCACACGGAACGGCGGGTGCGGGCGGGGTGGGCGGTGTACACTTGGGGCTCGGCGGGCATGGGAGCGGAGCCTTGGTCGGGAGTCTTGTGATTGCGATAACCGGCGCCAGCGGGGCCGTCTATGGCGTCCGGCTGCTCGAGGTGCTGCGAGAGGCCCCGGTCGAGACCCATCTCATCGTAAGCCGCTGGGGGCGGGCCACGCTCGAACATGAGACGGGGAAGGGCCTCGACGAAGTCCAGGCTCTCGCCGACCGCCATTACGGACCGGGGGACATGGGTGCGCTCATGGCCTCGGGCTCCGTTCCGGTGGACGGCATGGTCGTCGCGCCCTGCTCCATGCGCACCGTCGCCGCCATCGCCGGCGGGGCGGGCGATACCCTGATCCATCGCGCCGCCGACGTGACGATCAAGGAGCGCCGTCCGCTGGTGCTGCTGGTGCGCGAGACGCCGCTCAGCGCGATCCATCTCGAGAACATGCTGAAGCTCGCGCGGCTCGGCGTGACCATCCTGCCGCCGGTGCCGGCGTTCTACAATCATCCGGCGACGCTCGAGGCGGTGATCGACCACACCGTGGCCCGCGCGCTGGATCAGTTCGGCATTTCTTCCGATCTCACCGAACGCTGGGCGGGCAGGCTCGCCCCCCGCCGGGCGGCCGGGCCTTAGGCGCCGCCGGCGTAGCCCACGGGGCGGAGGGCCTCTCCGATCTCGTCGAGGATCGCCGGGTCGTCGATCGTCGCCGGGGTCTTGTAAGGCGTGTTGTCGGCGATCTTCGCCATGGTGCCGCGAAGGATCTTGCCGGAGCGCGTCTTGGGCAGCCGCTCCACCACCACCGCCTTCTTGAAGGCCGCGACGGGCCCGATGCTCTCGCGCACCAAGCGCACGAGCTCCGCCGCGATCTCCTCCGGCGGCCGGTTCACCCCCGCCTTGAGCACCACGAAGCCCAGCGGGAGCTGCCCCTTGAGCGCGTCCGCCACACCCACCACGGCGCACTCCGCCACGTCCGGGTGGCGGGCCAGCACCTCCTCCATCGCGCCGGTGGAGAGCCGATGGCCCGCCACATTGATGATGTCGTCGGTGCGGCTCATGATCCAGAGATAGCCGTCCGCATCGATGCTGCCGGCATCGCCGGTGAGGTAGTAGCCGGGGTAGCGCGAGAGATAGGCCTCCTCGAAGCGGGTGTCGTTGTTCCAGAGCGTGGGCACGCAGCCCGGCGGCAATGGCAGCTTCACCACGATGGAGCCGATATCGCCCGGCGCGACCGCCCCGCCCTCTTCGTCCACCACCTCGATGCGATAGCCCGGCACCGGCTTGGTGGGGGAGCCGGGCTTGACGGGAAGCGCCCCGAGGCCCGCGCAGTTGGCACCCATGGGCCAGCCTGTCTCGGTCTGCCACCAATGGTCGTAGACCGGGCGTTCGAGATGGCGCTCGGCCCAGGCGAGCGTATCCGGGTCGGTCCGCTCGCCCGCAAGGAAGAGCGTGTCGAAACGGGAGAGGTCGTAGCCCGAGAGCAGCGCCGCGGCCGGATCTTCCCGCCTGATGGCGCGGAACGCCGTCGGCGCCGTGAACATGGCGGTGACTCCGTGCCGGGAGATCACCCGCCAATAGGCGGCGGCATCCGGCGTGCCCACGGGCTTCCCTTCGAACAGGACCGAGGGGCAGCCATAGATCAGCGGCGCATAGACGATGTAGGAATGTCCCACCACCCAGCCGATATCGGAGGCCGCCCACCAGGTCTGGCCGGGCTCGCGGCCGTAGACGTTGCGCATGCTCCAATGCAGCGCCACCAGGTGGCCGCCATTGTCCCGCACGATGCCCTTGGGATCGCCGGTGGTGCCCGAGGTGTAGAGGATATAGAGCGGATCGGTTGCGGCGACCGGCACGCATTCCGTGGGCTCCGCATTGGCCATGGCCTCGTCCCAGGTCTCGTCGAAGCCCGGCTTGAGGGGCGCCGCCTCCTCCGGCCGCTGCACCACGATGCAGCCTTCCGGCCGGTGGGAGGCGAGCTCGATGGCGGCGTCGAGCAACGGTTTGTAGGCGATGATGCGATTCACCTCGATACCGCTGGAGCCGCAGACCACGAGCTTCGGCTTCGCATCGTCGATGCGTGCCGCGAGTTCGTTGGCCGCGAAACCGCCGAAGACCACGGAATGAACGGCGCCGATACGGGCGCAGGCCAGCATCGCAACCGCCGCCTCCGGAATCATTGGCATGTAGAGGATCACCCGGTCGCCCCTTCCCACGCCGCGCGCCCGGAGCGCGCCGGCGAAGCGGGACGCAAGGTCCTGCAGCGCCGCATAGGTGAAGGTGCGAACGGTATCGGTGACCGGGCTGTCATAGATCAAGGCGATCTCGGCGCCACGGCCGGCTTCCACATGGCGGTCGAGGGCGTTGTGGCACGTGTTGACCTCGGCGCCCGCGAACCACCGGTAGAACGGGGGTCTGGAATCGTCGAAGACGCGGTCCCACCGGCGCGTCCAGTCGATCGCTTCCGCCGCTTCGGCCCAGAAGGCCTCCGGCTCGGCGAGGGAACGGGCATAGGTTTCGTCGTAGCGACTGGTCATGGAGCGGCCCCGGGTGCGGTCTCGTCCCGATCTTGGCGTGCGTGCCCGAGCCGGGCAAGCGTCGCGCGGCCACATGGCAAGGGCATGGTAGGTTGGCGACGGGGAGGAACGGTCCGTCATGGACGATCACCGGTCGGCGGGGTGGACGCTGCGCACCGGGCGCCGGGTCGCGGAAGCACCGCGCATCTGGAGTGCGGAGGCGCTCGGACGGGCAACGGACGCCTGGGTGGATACCGGCGCCTGTCTGCTGGCGGGCGCGGACGACGAAGCCACACGGGCGGTGCGCGCGGCGGTTGCCCCCTGGGGCCGCGGCCGCTGCTATGCCGCGGGTGCCCCGCATCGGTTGGCGGCGCCCTGGGCCGCACTGATCAACGGCACGGCTGCCCATGCGCTCGACTATGACGACGTGCTCGAGGTCGCCAACGCCCATGCCAGCGCGGCGCTGGTGCCCGCCCTTCTGGCGCTGGGCGAGGAGCGCGGGGCGGACGGTGCACGCTGTCTCGATGCCTTCCTGGTCGGGCTCGACGTGATGGCCGCCCTCGGCGAGGCCTTGAACATGACGCACTATTTCAAGGGTTGGCACACCACCCTGACCCTCGGCGTGCCGGCGGCGGCGGCGGCCTGTGCGCGCCTGCTGGGCCTGGACGCCGGGCGCGCATCCTGCGCGATCGGCATCGCAGCGAGCCTTGCTTCCGGCGGCAAGATCCAGTTCGGCACCATGACCAAGCCGCTCCATGCGGGCCTCGCGGCGAAGAACGGCGTTCTGGCCGCCGCACTCGCCGAATCCGGCGTCACCGCCGCCCCGGACGCCTATGAGGGGCCGCGGGGCTTCACGGCGCTCTTCGCCGACCTACCGGGCGACTGCCTGGAGGAAGGCGCGGCGGACCCGAGCGCACCCGCCGCAATCGAACGTCACGGCCTGTGGCAGAAGTTCTACCCCTGCTGCGCCAGCGCCCACCGCCCCCTGGACGCGCTGCTGGCGCTGCGTTCGCGCCACGGGCTCGGGCCCGCAGACGTGGCGGAGATCGACGCGCAGCTGCCCGAGGTCGCCGCGCAGAACCTCACCTATGACGACCCGCGGGACGCCATGCAGGCACGCTTCAGCCTGCACTATCTGCTGGCGAGTGCGCTCGCGGACGGCAGGCTGGCGCTGGACGCCTTCACCGACGCGGCGCTCGCCCGGCCGCAGGTGCGGGCGCTGCTGGGCAGGATTCGCATGCGGGCGGACCCCGCTCAGCCGGGCGCTGCGAATGTGGACGCCGCGCCCCATCGGGCGACCGTCGCCCTGCGCCTCGCCGCGGGCGGCGAATGGCGGGAGACGGTCCGGGATCCGCGGGGCCACCCCGGCCGGCCGCTGAGCCGGGACGAACTCCGGGAGAAGTTCGCGGCCTGCGCCGCCCGCTCGCTCGCACCCGCCGCCGGCGACGCCGCCTTCGAGGCGCTGGCGGGCTTGGCGTCGGCGCCCGACCTCGAGACCGTCACACGCCGCCTGTAGGCGGCGGGGCAACCCCCGGTCGGCGCGCTCGCGGCCTCGCGGGTCAGAGCGGCGGCGGGGCGCTCTCGAGCGGGACGATCTCGACGGTTTCGCCGCACCGCGCAGGCGGCGCGTGCGGGGGGCGGACGACAAGGCACTGGGCGCGGGCCAGGAGGGAAATCATGGAGCTGTCCTGCCTGGAGAAGGGCGTCGCCACCGGAACGCCGTCCGCGCCGGTCTCCAGCGCGGACCGGAGATAGTCCTGCCGCTCGTCATTCGCGTCCAGATCCGCGCCGAGGCGCGCGGTGCGGGGCCCCGGGGCGGCGCCCTCCTCCAGGCCCAGCATGCGCTCCAGAGCGGGACGCAGGAAGACATGCGCACAGACCAGCGACGAAACCGGATTGCCGGGGAGGCCGAGAAGGCGGGTCTCGCCGACGGTGCCGAACATCAGCGGCTTTCCGGGACGCATGGCGATCTTCCAGAAATCGAGGGAGAGTCCGCGATCGCCGAGTACGGACCGGATCAGGTCGTGCTCGCCCACCGAGGCGCCGCCGGTGGTCACCAGCAGATCCGTACCCCGGGCACCCGCGGCAAGGCGGGTGAGCGATTGCGCATCGTCCTGCGCGATACCGAGATTGACCGCCTCGCCGCCATGCCCCTCAACCACCGCCTGCAAGGCAAGCGTGTTGGCGCTCACGATCTGGTTCTCGCCGATGGGCTCGCCCGGCATGACGATCTCGTCGCCGGTCGCCAGCAGGGCGATACGGGGCCTGCGGCGGACGGCGAGCCACGGCCGGTTCATGGCCGCGGCGAGACCGATGGCGCGGGCATCCAGCCGGCGGCCCCCACATACGCCGACATCGCCCGCCCGGAAGTCGAGCCCCGCGGGGCGGACATACCGGCCCTCCCCGGCGCCGATGCGTACGGTTATGGATTCTCCGTCGGCCGTGACGTTCTCCTGGATGACGACGGCATCCGTCCCCTCGGGCATGCGGGCGCCGGTGAAAATCCGCACGGTCTCGCCCCGGCCCACCCGGCCCTCGAAGCGCCCGCCGGCCGGCACGCGCCCGATCTCCCGCAATGTGACGGGCGTCTGCACCACATCCTCGGCACGGACGGCGTAGCCGTCCATGGCGGAGACGGGAAAGGGCGGCTGGGTAACGCGCGCCGCCACATCCTCGGCAAGCACCCGTCCACGGGCCGCGGCGAGCGGCACCGTCTCCGCCGGAAGGGGCGCGAAGGCGGCGCGGATGCGGGCGACGGCCTCCTCGACCGGAATCATCGCACCGGCTCGCCGCGGCGGCGCGATGCGGCCGTCACGACTGCTCGAAGCGGCCCGACTTGCCGCCTTCCTTGCGGGTCACGCGGAGGTCGGTGATTCGCATGCCGCGGTCCACCGCCTTGCACATGTCGTAGACCGTCAGCGCCGCCACGCTTGCCGCCGTCAGCGCCTCCATCTCGACGCCGGTGCGCGCGGTGATGCGGCAGGTGGCCTCGATATCGACGGCATTGCGCGCGGGATCGCATGTGAGCGCGAGGTCCACGGCCGAGAGCGCGAGCGGATGGCACAGCGGGATCAATTCCGGGGTCCGCTTGGCCGCCATGATCCCAGCGAGCCGGGCGGTGCCCAGCACGTCGCCCTTCCGCACCCCGCCCTCGCGGATCAACGCCAGCGTCTCCGGCGCCATGACGACGCTGACGCGGGCCGTCGCACTCCGTTCGGTCTCCGCCTTGCCGCCGACATCCACCATGCGGGCGGCGCCCTTTTCGTCGAAATGGGTGAGTTCGGCCACCGTTCAACCCTCCCTGGGACCGGGTGCGGCGCGGCCCAGCAGTGTGGCGGTGGCGGCGGCAACGTCCGCCTCGCGCATCAGCGATTCTCCCACCAGGAAGCGTCGCACCCCGCATGCCGTCATGCGCTGGAGGTCGTCATGGCCGTAGAGGCCGCTCTCGCAGACAAGGTCCCGCCCCGCGGGCACCAGCGGCGCGAGACGCTCCGTGGTGGCGAGGCTCACCGCGAGGGTCTTG
This sequence comes from Alphaproteobacteria bacterium, assembly GCA_965220825.1. Lineage (GTDB taxonomy): Bacteria > Pseudomonadota > Alphaproteobacteria > UBA828 > UBA828. Next base: position 2,861,030 of record OZ244839.1, on the reverse strand, counting down.
AGATCGCGGTTGTTGACGCCGAGGAGCGGCGTCTCGAGTGCCTGCGCGCGCGCAAGCTCGGCCTCGTCATGGACCTCCGCCAGAACGCCCATTCCGAGCTCGCGGGCCGCGCTTTCCAGCTCCGCCGCCTGGCCGTCCTCCAGCATCGCGAGAATCAACAGGATGCAGTCGGCGCCGAGCGCCCGGGCCTCCAGCACCTGGTAGGGGTCCAGCATGAAGTCCTTGCGCAGCACGGGAAGCGCGGTCGCCGCCCGCGCCTCCTGCAGATACCCATCCCTTCCCTGGAAGAAGGGCTCGTCGGTCAGCACCGAGAGACAGGCCGCGCCCCCCGCCTCATAGGCACGGGCCAGAGACGGCGGATCGAAGTCGGAGCGGATCAGGCCGCGACTCGGAGACGCCTTCTTGAGTTCCGCGATGAGCGCGAGACCGCCACCTTTCGCGGCCGCTGCGAGCGCCGCCGCGAAACCGCGCGGCGGCGGCGCGGCGCGGACGCGGGCCTCGAGTTCGGCCTCCGGCACGGCCCGCTTACGCACCGCCACATGGCGGCGCTTCTCGGCGCAGATACGGGCGAGAACGTCGCTCATGGTGCTGCCGGCCCGCCGCAGACGGTCCGCAGCCCATCCAGCGCCGCCAGTGCCTTGCCGCCGTCAACGGCGGCGGCGGCAAGCGCCGCGCCCTCCCTCAGATCCGCCGCGCGGCCGGCAATCACCAGCGCGGCGGCGGCGTTGAGCAGCACGATGTCGCGGGCGGCCCCGGGTGCGCCCTCCAGCAGCGCGCGGACGATGGCGGCGTTGGCCTCCGCATCGCCGCCCGCAAGGTCGTCGGCGCGCGCGCGTGGAAGGCCCGCATCCTCCGGCGCGACCACGAAACGGCGCACTGCTCCGTCGCGCAATTCCACCACATGGGTGGGACCCACGGTCGTGAGCTCGTCCATTCCGTCGGAGCCGTGAACGACCCAGGCGCGCTCCGAGCCGAGATTGCGCAGGACCAGCGCCATGGGCTCGGCCCAGGCCGGGTCGAACACGCCGATGAGCTGGCGCCGTGCACCGGCCGGGTTGGTTAGCGGGCCCAGCAGGTTGAAGATGGTGCGCACGCCCAACTCCAGCCGGGTGTGCGCCACATGGCGCATGGCGCTGTGATGGCGCGGCGCCATCAGGAATCCGATCCCCACCTCCCACAACGCCCGGCGGACGCGGGCCTCGTCCGCCTCGACATCGACACCGAGGGCCGCCAGCAGATCCGCCGAGCCGGACCGGGAGGAGACCGCCCGGTTGCCGTGCTTGGCGACGGGAACGCCGCAACCCGCGGTCACCAGCGCGGCCGTGGTGGAGATGTTGAAGGTGCCCTTCGCATCTCCGCCGGTGCCGCATGTGTCGATGGTGCCCTCGGGCGCATCGATGCGGAGCGCACGGGCGCGCATGGCGCGGGCGCCGCCGGTGAGTTCGTCCACCGTTTCGCCCCGTACGCGGAGCCCCATCAGAAGGCCGCCCATCTGGGCGGGCGTCGCCTCGCCGCCCATCATCGCGTCGAAGGCGGCGTGGGTCTCATCGGCCGACAAGGTACCGCCCTCCGCAACGCGCCGGATCGCCGCCTTGATATCGCCGTCCCCCGCCATGCCCTCGCGCTCCGCCACAGGCTCCGCCGCCTCTTATAGCCCGTTCCGCCGAGAACGCGAGCGGCCACTGGAGCGAAGCCTTGACCGGGCGGGCGGGATGGTCGAGAGGAGGGCGGTGGATGGCAAGCTTCGTGATACCGCCCACCGTCGACCCGCCCTGGCGGCGGGAAGCGGAAGCGCGCCCCGCGGCACGGCGCGCCCGACCTATGAGCGCATCGCCCGCTTCTACGACCTGCTCGACCTCCCGTTCGAGCGCGGGCGCTATGCGACGATCCGGGCCACGCTTTTCCAGGGTCTCGAGGGCCGGATTCTGGACGCGGGCGTCGGTACGGGACGCAACATCCCCCACTATCCGGCAGGTGCCCGCATGGTGGGGATCGACCTCTCCCGCGCCATGCTCATGCGCGCGGCCCGGCGGCGGGATGCACACCGCCCCGACGCGGCGCTCGCCGAGATGGACGTGCTGCGGACGGCGTTCGCCGATTCGAGCTTCGACGCCGCGGTCGCGAGCTTCCTCTTCTGCGTCCTCGACCGCGATCTTCAGCGCCCCGCCCTTGCGGAGCTCGCGCGGATCGTGCGGCCCGGCGGCGAGATCCGGCTGCTCGACTATTGCCGTTCGCAGCGCCCGGCGCGCCGCCTCGCCATGACACTCTGGACGCCCTGGGTGCGCTGGGCCTATGGCGCCGCCTTCGACCGCGAACCTCACCGCCACGCCGCCGCCGCCGGCCTCACCATCGCCGAAGATCGCTTCCTGGTAGACGATATCCTCCGCTACCTCGTTTTCCGCCCCGCCTGATCGACGGGGCGTTCCGTCAGGTGCGGCGGCGGCACCGGGCATCCCCCGAAGCGGTGTCTGTTTTGAGTTTTGGGTACGCGGGTCGCCTGACCTGCCTGTTTCTTTTTGCCGCGGCCGAAGACGGGCCTCCGGCCCGTTGCGGGCCTGGAGACCCGCATGTTTCTTTGCCACCGCCGGAGACGGGCCAGCCGGACACATGGCCTGTTACCGACGGAACCCCGGCGAAGGGATTTCAAATCCGGCAAGGGGCGATTAGCATCGGCCCATGGACGTGAAGCGGAGTGCGGCCGCGGCGGAAGCCGTCTGGAATGCGTGGCAGAGCGGCGCGCGGATCGACGCGCTGCCCGAGGCGTGCCGTCCGCGGACCGTCGCCGAGGGCTACGGGGCGCAGGCGGCGCTTGTCGCCCTCAGCGGCGCACGGCCCGTCGGCTGGAAGATCGCCGCCACCAGCGCCGCCGGCCAGGCCCATATCGGTGTGGACGGCCCGCTGGCGGGCCGCCTGCTGGAGAGCAAGTTCCACCGGAGCGGCGCCACCCTGACTGCGGACGGCCTCCACATGGCGGTGATCGAGGCGGAGTTCGCGTTCCGGCTGGGCGCGGACCTGCCGGGCCCCGACCCGGACTACACCGCCGACCGGGTGATGGACGCGGTCGCGGCGCTCCATACCGCCCTGGAGATTCCGGATTCGCGCTTCACCGACTTCACCCGGGTGGGCGCGGCGCAACTCGTCGCCGACAACGCCTGTACGGAATATTTCGTGCTGGGGCCGGAGGCGCCGGCGGGCTGGCGCGACATCGACCTCGCCCGGCAACCGGTAACGCTCCGGATCGACGGAGTCCGCGCCGCCGAGGGCTCCGGTGCCAATGTGCTGGGCGATCCGCGCCTCGCACTCGCCTGGCTTGCGAACGACCGGATACGCCACGGCGCGCCGCTCTGCGCCGGTGAAACCATCACCACCGGAACCTGCATCGTGCCGGCGGCGATTCGCCCAGGAAACCGGGTGGCGGCGGATTTCGGCTCATTGGGGCGCGTGGAGGCGGCGTTCGCCCCCTAGGCCTTCGAGCCGGCGCGTAGCGCCCTACCCGGAGGCCGCTTCCGAGGCCGCCGGATCCTTCTTCGGGCGACGCAGGAACCATCCCATGACGAGAGTCGCGGCGAGGGCGCCGACGAACTGGGCCGCGATGAAGGCCGGCACATGGAGCGGCTGGATGCCGGTGAAGGTGTCGGTGAGCGCACGGGCGACGGTCACCGCCGGGTTCGCGAAGGAGGTGGAGGAGGTGAACCAGTACCCCGCCGTGATGAAGAGACCGACACAATAGGGCACGGCCTGCGGCTTGAAGCGGAGGCAGGCGAGGATCGTCGCCACCAGCCCGAATGTGGCGGTCGCTTCGCCGAGCCACAGCGGGAAGCCGGTGCGCGCCTTGGCGGCGAACGCCACCGCCGGCTCGTCGAACATGCCGTTCGCCAGCACCACGCCGCAGACGCCGCCCGCGACCTGCACGACGATATAGAGCGCGGCGACGCCGGGCGCGATCTCACGGCGGAGCAGGAAGCAGAGCGTGACGGCGGGGTTGAAATGGGCACCGGAGACCGGCCCCAGAAGCAGGATCAGCACGGCAAGGATCGCACCGGTGGGGATCGTATTGCCGAGGAGCGCGACGGCCATATTGCCGTCGGCGAGGGTCTCCCCCATGGTGCCCGAGCCGACGACCACCGCCAGCAGGGCGAATGTGCCGAGCCACTCGGCGAACAGGCGGCGCGGCAGGTCGAAACGCTCCATGCTCTCCCTCTCTTTCCGGGTTATCGCGCGCAGGTGTGCGGGCGCTACGCGGTCAGCAGCGGGCGGCGGCGCTGAGATCCACGAGCCCGGCGCAGATTTCCGGCTGCCCGCGGCAGCAATCCGAAACCAGAAAGGCCAGAAGCGCACGCACGCCCTCCAGATCCGCCGCATAGAAGATGCGCCGCTGCAGCCGCCAGGACCGCAGGAGCCCTGCGCCCTCCAGCCGCGCGAGATGGGACGACAGCGTGGAGGGCGGCACGGCCGCCGCCTTCGCGATCGCGCCTGCGGGCATCCCCTCCGGCCCCTCCCGCAGCAGCATGCGGAACACCCGAAGCCGGGTGTCGTGCGCGAGCGCCGTCAACCCCGCCAATGCCCGTTCATCCGTGAGTTCCATGGTCTGCGCGTTATATTTCGATCTTTCCCGAATTATCGAATTATAGGCACACACCTCTCCAAGGCAACACCCACGCGGTCATGAGTCGGTATTTAGGCTTCGGCCTTCCGTGTCTCTCCCGCGGCCCGCCGCCGCGAACGGCCATCCGCGTTCCCCGCCGTTTGACCGGGCCCGGGGCCTATGAATAATCGCCGCCGGCAATCGACATGAGGGGACGCGGTGGGCCGGCTCGCGACCGATATCGGCGGGACCTTCACCGATCTGGTGTATTTCGACGAGGGCAGCGGAAGCCTCGGCGTCGCGAAGACGCTGAGCACGCCCGCGGACCTCACCCGCGGCGTGCTGGAGGCGGTGCGCTTGGCCCGGATCGACGCGGGCGCGGTGGATTATTTCGTCCATGGCGGCACCACGGTGATCAACGCCATCACCGAGCGGAAAGGGGTCAAGACCGCGCTGGTCACCACCGAAGGCTTCCGCGACGTGCTGGAGATCGCCCGCGGAAACCGGCCCGACCTCTATAATCTGCGCTACGAGAAGGAGACCCCCTTCGTCCCGCGCAGGCTCCGCTTCGAAGTGCGCGAGCGGGTGGACGCGAAGGGCCGCGTGCGCGTCCCGCTGCATCTCGAGGATCTGGCCGCCGTCGTGGAGGCGTGTCGCGACCAGGGCGTGGAGGCCATCGCCATACAGTTCCTCCACTCCTACGCCGCGCCGGAGCATGAGGCCCGCGCCCGGGACTGGCTACGGGAGCGGCTTCCCGAAGTCGGCATCACCGCCTCCCACGAGATCACCCGCGAATGGCGCGAATATGAGCGCGCGAACACCGCCGTGCTCAACGCCTATGTCCAGCCCATCGTCCAGCGCTATTTCGGCACGCTGGAAACCGGCCTGGGCGACGCCGGGCTCGACTGCCCCTACATGGCCATGCAGTCCAACGGCGGGACCACGAGCTTCGCCTGGGCCAAGGCGCGCCCCATCACCTTGCTGGAATCCGGCCCCGCCGCGGGCGTGAACGGCGCGGCGCTCATCGGCCGGCTCTGCGGCGAGCCCAATGTGATCTATCTCGATATCGGCGGCACCACCGCCAAATGTTCGACCATCGAGAACGGCGAGCCCAAGGTGGGCACCGACTACCGGCTGGAGGCCACGCGCATCCGCTACGGCTATCCCGTGCGGGTCCCGGTCATCGACATCGTGGAGATCGGCGCGGGCGGCGGCTCCATCGCCTGGTTCGACGCCTCCGACACGCTCTGTATCGGCCCGCGCAGCGCAGGCGCGGATCCCGGCCCCGCCTGCTACGGCCGCGGCGGCACGGAGCCCACGGTGACGGACGCGAAGCTCATCGCCGGCGTCCTCAATCCGGAGAACTTCGCCGGCGGGCAGTTCGCGCTCGATATGGGTTGCGCCCGGCGCGCCATGGAGAAGGTCGCGCGAGGCCTCGGCTGCAGTGTCGAGGAGGCGGCGGTCGCCGTCATCCGCCTGGTGGACGCCAACATGATCAATGCGCTCAAGCTGGTCTCCATCCAGCGCGGACACGATCCGCGCGACTTCTCGCTCATGGTGGGCGGCGGCGGCGGCGCCATGCACGGTGCGTCGCTGGGCCGCGAGCTCGGCGTGAAGGAGATCGTGGTGCCGCGCCATCCCGGCCTCTTTTCGGCCTGGGGCATGCTGGCGACCGCGCCGCGGCAGGACTTCATGCGCACCGCGCTCGCCCGTGCGGCCGATCTGGATATGGCGGACCTCGCCACGCACTTCGCCGCGCTCCGCGCCGACGCGGAGCGCTACTTCGGGGCGGGAGCGCGCGGGGCCGCGTTGGAGACGGCCTGTCAGCTGGACATGCGCTATCTCGGCCAGGAGCACGCCGTGACCGTCCCCGTCGATCCGGCCCGGACCACACGGGAGACGATTCTCGAAAGTTTCCACGACGCTCACGAGCGGGCATACACCTTCCGCCTCGCGGACACGCCAGTGGAAATCGTTACCTATCGGCTCGCCGCGACGGCCGAGGTGCCGCGCCCGGCGCTCAAGCCGTGGCCGGCGGAAGGACGGTCGGCGGCGGCGGCAACGCGGGGGAGCCGTGCGGTGGATTTCGGCGAGGAAGGCCGGCGCGAGACCCCGGTCTATGAACGCGACCTGCTGCCGCCGGGCTTCGAGACTGGGGGACCGGCGGTGATCGAGGAGGCCTCGTCCACGGCACTGGTCTGCCCCGGCCAGCATGTGCGTGTGGACGAGCTCGGCTTCCTGAGGATTGCCGACGCGTGACGCACCGCCCTACCCTCCGCCCTTGAGAGTACGCGCGCGCCGACGAGGACGCAGGCGATGAAGGGCGGAACCATGCGCGCCATGGTCTTCCGCGGAGCGGGGCAACCGCTCACCCTCGAGGAACGCCCCGTGCCCGCACCGGGGCCGGGGGAGGTGCTGGTGCGCGTCGCGGCCGCGGGGTCTGCCGCACCGATCTCCATGTGGTGGACGGCGAACTCGCCAACGCCCGCCTTCCTCTCGTGCCGGGACACGAGGTGGTGGGCCGCGTCGCGGCCGCCGGTACCGGCGTCGAGCGCTTCACGGAAGGCCAGCGCGTCGGCGTGCCCTGGCTCGGCTGGACCTGCGGCGCCTGCCGCTACTGCCTGAGCGGGCGGGAAAATCTCTGCGCCTCCGCGCTCTTCACCGGCTATACGCGGGACGGCGGCTATGCCGACTACTGCGTCGCGGACCAGCGCTACTGCTTCGCCCTGGAAGGCGAGCGCGGCGATACGGCCTCCGCCCCGCTGCTCTGCGCCGGGCTCATCGGCTACAGGGCGCTGCGCATGGCGGGCGATGCGGAGCGCATCGGGCTCTACGGCTTCGGCGCCGCCGCCCATATCATCGCCCAGCTGGCGAGGCTCGAGGGGCGCACGGTCTTCGCCTTCGTGCGGCCGGGAGACGAGGCGGCGAAGCGCTTCGCGCGCACGCTCGGCGTGGCCTGGGCGGGGGATTCGGACTGCGCACCGCCCGAGCCGCTCGACGCCGCACTGCTCTTCGCACCGGTGGGAGCGCTGGTTCCGGCGGCGCTCCGCGCCCTCGCACCCGGCGGTGTGGCGGTCTGCGCCGGCATCCATATGAGCGAAATCCCGGCCTTCCCCTACGACCTGCTGTGGCGCGAGCGCCGGCTCGTCTCCGTCGCGAACCTGACGCGGCGGGACGGCGAGGAGCTGCTCTCTTTCGCCGCCCGCACGGACCTCGCCATTCACGTCGTTCCCGTGCCGCTCGGGGATGCGAACGGCGCGCTCGACCGCCTGCGCAGCGGCCGCCTCGAAGGCGCCGCGGTGCTCGAATTGGACGGCGGCTGAGAGGCCGGTCCCGCACGCTGTGCCAGTTCAGACAGGTTATGAGACGCGGCTCTTGAAACGAGGCTGGGGGCCTCCGAAGCGGTTGGTGGACATATCAACCGCAAAGCGACCCCCACGACAGGTTTGGTGCGCGGGTCTCCAGGCCCGCATTTTTCTTCTCCTCGAAAAACAAAAACATGCGGGCCTGGAGACCCGCGCACCAAAAAATAAGGGGCGACGCGCGACCGCCCATAATGCCGGTTCGCCGGACTTGCACGGCCCCACCGGAGCCGCGGGTTCCAGCTCACGCCTCGACAAGCTCCAGGCCGACATGCCTTGCCAAACCGACGGGCGAAGAAACTCCGGCGTCTCAAGCGTCCTGAACGCGGACAGACGATTCCTTCAAGCGGTGAACCGCCCTATGATGCGCGCATAACGACGTGCGCGTGCGGGGCGCCGGGGAGAAACCGATGGGCGGTTACACCAGCGAAGAACTCGCGAGCCTGGTACGCGAGGACCGGGTGCACCGCGCCGTCTACACCGATCCGGCGATCTTCGAAATCGAGATGGAGAAGATTTTCGGCCGGGTTTGGCTCTATGTGGGGCATGAAAGCCTGGTGCCGGAGCCGGGCGACTATTACTGCACCCGGCTTGCGCGTCAGTCGGTGGTGCTGACCCGCGACCGGGACGGTGCGATCCACGTTCTGTTCAACCGTTGCGGCCACCGGGGCGCCAAGGTGCTGAGCGAGGGGCGCGGCAACGCCCGGGTCTTCACCTGCATGTATCACGGCTGGAGCTTCCGCCCCGACGGCGCGCTCGCCGGCGTCCCCATGCGGCGCGACTTCCCCGAGGAGCCGCTCCAGGACCCGCAGTTCGGCATGGCGCGGCTCCCCCGGGTCGAGCGCTATCGGGGCTTCGTGTTCGCGTCCTTCGACGCCGGCGTCGAGCCGCTCCTCGACTATCTGGGAGAAGCCCGCCGGGTGATCGACGAGCTGGTGGACCGGGCGCCGGAGGGGCGGATATCCCTCTCCGCCGGATGCCACCGCTACCACTTTCGCGGCAATTGGAAGCTCCAGCTGGAGAACCTCGCCGACATGTACCACCCCGCCGCCTGCCACGCCTCCACCGTGGGTCCCGACGGCCGGCAGTTCAAGCGCCGCGCGGGCGATGAGGGCGGAGACGCGGCGTTCTTCGCCCCCAACGGCGAGGCCGTGGTCGCCCAGACCGGTGTGCGCGGCATCCAGGACCGGCACAGCTCGGAGGCCTCGCTCTTCGACAAGGAGCAGTCCGGCGGACATTGGGACGCATACCGCGCGCGCCTCGAGGCGGTCCACGGCGAGGCGCGGACCGCGGATATCCTCAGGAACCGCCGCCACAGCATGACCTTCTTCCCGAGTTCGGACATCCTGATCGCGCAGACGTCCATCCGCGTGATCCGGCCGGTCGCCGTGGACTTCACCGAGGTCGAGGTCTGGCCGGTGGTGCTCGAAGGCGCGCCGGAGAGCATGTCGGAGGACCTCGTGAAGTTCGTGAACCTGACCCACGCCGCCGCCTCCTTCATCCAGACCGACGACATGGAGGCCTTCGAACGCTGCCAGGAGGGCCTCGCGACCCAGGGCACCGACTGGGTCCTGGTTGCCCGCGGCCTCGGGGCCGAGATCGACGAGGGGAACGGCGTGCTGTTCGGTCCCCGCTCGAGCGAGGTGGGGCAACGCGCGCAGCACAAGGCCTGGCGCGCACTGATGAGCGCATGACCGTTACCGCGACCGTGAGAGCGCCAGCGCCCGCCGACCGGCCGGGCCTGGAGGCGCTGCGCCGCTTCGTCGAGCATGAGGCGGACCTCCTGGACGAGCGGCGTTTCGACGAATGGCGGGCACTCTTCGCCGACGACGGCGTCTATTGGGTCCCCGCGAGCCCCGAGCAGACCGACTGGCGGCGCAGCGTGTCGCTCTTCTACGACGACAAACACACGCTGGGCATCCGCATCCAGCGGCTGAAGCACCCGAAACTCCACTGCCAGAGCCCTGAATCCCGCTGCGTGCGGGTGGTCTCCGGCATCCGGCTCGCGGGCGAATCCGGCCCGGACGGCTGGATCGTGCGCTCCAAGTTCGTCATGCTGGAGGATCGCCTGGGCGCCGAGCGCCGGGTCTTCGGCGGGCGCTATTCCCACACGCTGCGGCGCGAGGACGGGAGTTTCCGCATCGTGCTCAAACGTGTCGACCTCACCAACTGCGATGCGAGCTTCCCCATGCTCACCCAACCCTTCTGATGGGCGCCATGCGCCGGATCAGCGAACTCGATGGCGCCCGGCTGGACGGCGTCGCCGGCCCCTATGTGCCGCCCCGCACCCTCTCCATCTCGGAGAAGCTCACCCTCCACCGGGATCGGGAGACGGATATCGACCCGGTTACCTATGAGGTGATCCGCCACAATCTGTGGAATATCAACGAGGAGCACGGCGCGACAATCCAGCGCATCTCGGGCTCCCCGGTGGCGGTCTATGCGCTCGACCTCAACCCCTCGATCCTCACCGAGGACGCGGAGTTCGTCTATTTCGGCCCCTACATGCAGTACATGTCGGGCGTCACCGACACCCAGGTGAAATGGATCCTGGAATATCGCAGCGACAATCCGGGAATCGCCGAAGGCGACATGTTCCTCGCCAACGACCCCTGGGTGGGGGCTGCGCATCAGATGGACGTGATGGCCATCTGTCCGGTGTTCTGGGAGGGCGCGCTCTTCTGCTGGATCACCAACTGCCTGCACCAGTACGACATCGGCGGCATCACGCCCGGGAGCTTCTGCCCCGCCGCCGAGAGCGCCTTCGACGAGGGCATACTGATTCCGCCGGTAAAGATCGTCGAGAACGACGTGGTGCGCCGCGACATCGAGGAGCTCTACCTGCGCTCATCCCGCAAGCCCGAACTGGTGGCGCTGGACTTCCGCGCCCAGCTCGCCGGCAACATGACGGCCAGGGAGCGCATCCTGCAGCTTGTCCGCCGCTACGGGCCGGGCACGGTGAAGGGGGTGATGAAGCGCATCGTCGACAATGCGGAAACCGCCTTCCTCGCCAAGCTCGCGCGCATTCCCGACGGCTCCTGGAGCGACCGCACCTATGTGGAGGCCTGCCGGCCCGGCGACCGGCGGACCCACCGGGTGCAGATTACCGTGACGAAGAAAGACGACCGGCTGATCTTCGACAATGACGGCACCGCGCCCCAGGACGGGGCCATGAACGCCACCTATTCGGGCTGGCGCGGCTCGGTCATGGTGGCGATCAACGAACTGCTGGCGTGGGATCAGTATTTCGCGGTGGGCGGCGCGCTTCGCCATATCGATTTCGACCCGACCGCCGGCACCCTCAACTGCGCGGACTTCCCGGCGAGCGTCTCCACCGCGCCGACCCAGTCCATGGAGATATCCCTCTATCCCGCCTACAACGCCATTTCCAAGATGCTCTATTCGGACGAGGCGCTCCGGGGCGACATCATGAGCATCGGCGGCACCAGCCAGTGGCCGGCGACGCTCTTCCGCGGCATCGACCAGTGGGGCGAACGCTACGGCTATCTCCTGATCGACCCCATCGGCGGCTCCATCGGGGCCTTCGCCCATGGGGACGGCATCAACACCGGCGGCCAGGCGCGCACGCCCATCTGCCAGCTCCCCAATGTGGAGCACAACGAGCAGAACTTCCCGCTGCTCGTGCTCTACCGCAAGGAGCTTCCGGATTCGGGCGGCGCCGGGAAGTTCCGCGGCGGCCTCTCGGCGGAGACCTGCTTCATCCCCCACAACACCGAGCACATAACCCAGGACACGCTCTCCTCGGGCAACGCGACACCCACCTCGACCGGCATGATGGGAGGCTTCCCCTCCACCACCAACGCCTACAACTTCGTTCGGGACAGCGACATTCTGGAGCGCTTCGCACGCCGTTCCATGATCGAGGACCACACGGAGGTCTCGGGCCGGCCCGAGCATCTGGAACTCCGCCAGGAAAATTTCCAGCAGAACCCGGCGGACGTCTATGCGGTGCGCTGGTCGGGCGGCGGCGGTTTCGGCGACCCCCTGAAACGGGATGTGGACCGGATCGCGCACGACCTCCGCCACCGCAACATCACGGCCGAGGCCGCGCGGACCATCTTCGGCGCCGTTCTGGAAGACGACGAACTCACCGTGGACCGCGCCGCCACCGAGGAGCGCCGCGCCGCGATCCGGGCCGAGCGCATCGCCCGCCTCGGCAACGGCGCCCCGCCGCCTCCGCCGCGCGAGGGCCCGCGCGTGCTGCAGGCGACGGACAATCTCGATCTGCGGGCGGACGATGGGGGCGTCTACTGGGCCTGCACCGACTGCGGCCAGGATCTGGGGCCGCTCGATGCCAACTACAAAGAAGCCTGCCTGATGGAGGTCCGCCCGGTCTCCGATTCCAACCCCTTGATCGGCGACCCGGCCCTCTTCATCGACGATCCGATCGAATTCCGCCTGTTCCACTGCCCGGGCTGCGGCAGGCAGATCGAAAACGAAATCGCCGTGGCGTCGGACCCGGTGCTCAGGGACGTGACGCTCGCGAGCCTGCCGCCCGGAGATTCTGCGGCAGGCGCCGGGCAGGCCTAGTCCGTCTCGTCCGGCGCCGGGCGGGCGCGCTGGTTGTAGAGCAGCTTGCGGCGGCGCGCCTTCTCCTCGTCGGAGAGCGTCGCCGGATCCTCCCCGAGGTCGCTACCCGCCTCCATGCCGCGCTGCACCGCGTCCCGCGCCGAAAGCTCCTCGTACCAGCGCTTCACATGCCGGAACGCGTCCAGCTTCTGACCCAGCGATTCCCACAGGACGGCCCAGGGATAGGAGATCATGTCCGCGATCGTGTAGTCGTCGCCCGCCAGATAGTGCCGGTCGTAGAGACGGTTGTTCATCACGCCATAGAGCCGGTTGACCTCGTCGGCGAAGCGGGTCACGGCATAGCTCTGATCCCCCGCCTCGTCGCCGAGCCGGCGGAAATGGCCGCACTCGCCGAACTTGGGACCCTGGTTGGCCATCTGCCAGATCAGCCACTGGTTGACCTCGTAGCGGCTGCGCAGGTCCTGGGGGTAGAAGCGCCGGGCCTTCTCGGCGAGATACATCATGATGGCGCCCGATTCGAAGACCGCAATCGGCGGGCCGCCGCCGGCCGGCGCGCGATCCACGATGGCGGGCATGCGGTTGTTCGGGCCGATGCGAAGGAACGCGTCCTTGAACTGGTCGCCGCGCCCGATGTGACAGGGCACGATGCGGTATTGCAGGCCGCACTCCTCCAGCAGAATGGTCACCTTCTTGCCGTTGGGTGTCGGCCAGTAGTGCAGATCGATCACGGCGCCCGTCCCTTCTCTCGCAGCCGGCTATCCGCCGATTGTAAGCGCACTCCACCCCGCCGAACCAGATTGTCCTCGTTCAGGACGTTTGAGACGCTGGAGCATCTTCGGCTGTCGGATCGGAAAGGCATGTCGGCCTGGAGCTTGTCGAAGAGTGAGCTGGAACCGTGGCCCCGGCGGCGGCGCGCAAATCCGGCGAACCGGCGTTATGGGCGGTCGCGCGGCGCCCGAACGAACTGCCCCTTTTTTCGGTGCGCGGGTCTCCAGGCCCGCATGTTTTTGTTTTTCGAGGAGAACAAACATGCGGGCCTGGAGACCCGCGCACCAAACCTGTCATGGGGGTCTCCTTGCGGTTGATCTCTCCACCAACCGCAAGGAGACCCCCAACCCCGTTTCAAGAGACGCGTCTCATAGCTGTCTGAACTTGCACACGGATCGGGACGGAGGCCCCGTTCGACAAGGGCGCGAACCCTCCGGGCGCCGGTCCGCAGCGACGACGCGCCCTTGCCGCGGCGGCTCCGCATCCCGATTATCGGCGGGCCGATGCGGGAGGGGACGCGATGGACCGCGCAGAGACCATGAGCAACAGGGAGGCGATGCTGGACGCGCTCCGCGACCAGGCCCTCTTGATCCGCAGGAACAGCTGGCGTGCGCTGCATGCTGCGGGCGCGGGCCATATGGGGGGCGCCCTCTCGGCGGCGGAACTCCTCGCCGCGCTTTATTTTCACCATCTGAGGCTGCGGCCGCGCGAGCCCGACTGGCCGGACCGCGACCGCTTCGTGCTCTCCAAGGGACACGGCAATGCGGCGCTCGCCGCCGTGCTGGCGCAGGCGGGCTTCATCGACGACGGGTTGCTGGATAGGTTCTACGGGTTCGAATCCCCCCTCGGCATGCACCCCGACATCAAGCTGCCGGGGGTGGAAATGTCCACCGGCGGTCTCGGCCACGGCCTTTCCGTCGGCCTCGGTATGGCGCTCGGCGCCAGGCTGCAGGGCCGCGGCTTTCGCACCGTCGTCATGCTGGGCGACGGCGAACTCCAGGAAGGCTCCAACTGGGAGGCGGCCATGGCGGCGGCCCATATGGGGGTGGACGGGCTGACGGCCGTTCTCGATTACAACAAGGTGCAGCAGAGCGGCCATGTGGCCGACGTGCTGGGCCTCGAGCCGGTCGCGGAGAAGTGGCGTGCCTTCGGCTGGGCGGTGCGCGAGGTCGACGGCCATGCCATGGGCGAGGTGGTGGACGCGCTCGATGCGCTCCCCTATGAGGCGGGCACGCCTTCCCTGCTGGTCGCCCACACCGTCAAGGGCAAGGGGACCAGCTTCGCCGAAAACACCCATCTCTGGCACAACGCACCGGTCACCGACGACGTGTATGCCGACGCCATGGCGGAGTTGGGAGGTTCGCCATGAGCGGCCGGCCCGCCTGGGCGGAGGCCGCGGCCGACCAGTCCCGCCTCGCTTTCGGCCTCGCCGTCGCCGAGCTCGCCGGACGCGACGACCGCGTCGTGGCCGTCTCCGCCGATTCCCAGGACCTGATGGGCTTCCGGTCCCTCATCGAACGCTTTCCGGACCGGCTCGTCGAGGCCGGGATCGCGGAGCAGAACGCCATGGGCCTCGCCTCGGGACTCGCGACCACCGGCATGCGCCCCTTCCTCGGCGGTTACGCGCCCTTCATCACCGCACGCTCCATGGAGCAGCTTCGCAACGATGTGGCCTATGCCAACCAGCGGGTGGTCGTCGGCTCGGCGGCAAGCGGCGTCGCGCTCGCCGTCTCCGGCGGCACCCATCATGCCATGGAGGATCTGGCGCTCACCCGGAGCATGCCCAACATGACCGTGATCGTCGCCGCGGACGCCCACCAGGCATGGCACGCGACGCTCGCGACCGAGGCGATCGACGGCCCCGTCTATCTCCGCCTCGGCGGACGCGTGCCGGAACCGCCGGTAACACCGGTGGAGGGGCCCTTCCGACCGGGCCGCGCAGACCGACTCCGCGAAGGTGGCGATGTGGCCGTCATCGCCTGCGGCTCCATGGTGGCGCAGGCTCTCGAGGCCGCCGAAGCGCTGGCAAAAACCGGTATCGAGGCCCGCGTGCTCAATATGCACACCATCAAGCCGCTCGACCGGGAGGCGGTACTCGCAGCGGCCGAGGAGACCCGCGGCATCGTGACGGCGGAGGAGCATTACCGCACCGGCGGGCTCGGCGGGGCGGTCGCGGAACTGCTGGCGGAAGCCCGCCCCACGGCCATGCGGATCGTCGGCATGGGGGACGAATTCGCCGTCGTCGGCCCCACCGGCCAAGTGCGGGACCGCCACGGCATGAGCGCACGCCATGTCG
This sequence comes from Alphaproteobacteria bacterium, assembly GCA_965220825.1. GTDB lineage: Bacteria > Pseudomonadota > Alphaproteobacteria > UBA828 > UBA828. The sequence continues at coordinate 2,845,468 of OZ244839.1, read as the reverse complement.
AGGCCGCCTGTCGCGGCCTTCTGCAGTGAGCGCGGGCGCCCGGAAGGCGCCGGACGCTGCCGGCCTATCCCTCGTCCGCGTCCCGCGGCGCCAGCGTGAGCGCCGCGGAGTTCATGCAGTAGCGCAGCCCCGTCGGCGGCGGGCCGTCGGGAAACACATGGCCAAGATGGGCGTCGCACCGGCTGCACACCACCTCGGTCCGCCGCATGCCGTGGCTCATATCCTCGATCACCGCCACCCGGTCCGCCTCGACGGGCTGCCAGAAGCTGGGCCAGCCGGTACCGGAATCGAACTTTTCGGCAGAACGGAAGAGCCCGACGCCGCAGCAAACGCAGCGATACTCGCCCTCGGCCTTGGAATCGCAATATTCGCCCGTGAAGGGCCGCTCCGTGCCCTTCATGCGGGTAACGTAATACTGCTCCGCGGTCAGCGCGGCACGCCACTCCGCGTCGGTCTTCACCACCTTGTCCACCATGCCGCGTTCTCCCCGCGCACCGGCGCCGCAGCCACTCTAGTGGGATTCCCCGGCGGAGGGAATCGCGGACCGGGCGCCGGAGCTCCCGGAGGCCGGGCGGCGTGACCGGGCCGGTGTGCCAGGATATGCGCCGCTGCTTTGCCGGGGCGCCCGCCGCGGTCGAGCGGCGGCTCGCGGAAACGGCACCGGCGCTCGACGCACTGCGCCGCTGGCGCGAGGACGGCACCCATCCCTTCCTCACCCTGCCGGGGCGGCGGGACGATCTCGCGGGCTTGCGCGCCTTCGTCGCGCGGTGCCGGTCGCGTTTCGACCGCATGGCCCTACTCGGTATCGGCGGCGCAAGCCTCGGCGGCCAGGTGCTCGCCGCTCTCGGCGCCGAGCGGGAGCGGGTCGTCTTCTTCGACAATGGCGACGGCGCCTCGCTCGACAGGCTGCTCGCCGCACCCGATGCGCACCGCACATTTTTTCTGGTTGCCACGAAGTCCGGCCGCAGCACGGAGACCCTCGCCCAGGCCGCGATCGTGCTGGACGCCGTGCCGTCCGAGCAGATCGCCGTGCTCACCCAGCCGGGAGAGAGCCCCGCACGCCGCCTCGCCGAACGCTTAGGCCTTACCGTTCTCGACCATGATCCGCAGCTCGGCGGCCGTTACGCGGTGCTCGGTGCCCCGGGGTCGCTGCCGGCCCTCTTCGCAGGCGTCGATCCCGCGGCGGCCCGCAGCGGCGCCGCAATGGTGCTGGACGCCGCGCTGGACGCCCCCGCGCCCGCCTCCTCCGCGCCCGCGCTCGGCGCCGCCACCCTGGTCGCCGCCATGGACGCCGGGCGGACAGGCGCGGTCCTTCTGGTCTACGGCCCCGATCTCGGGGCTCTCGGGCGCTGGCATGCCCAGCTCTGGGCCGAATCCCTCGGCAAGCGGGGGCGCGGCTCGACGCCGATACCCGCGCGGGGCCCGGCGGACGAGCACAGCCAGCTCCAGCTCTGGCTGGACGGCCCGGCGGACAAGCTCTTCACCGTCGTCGAAGCGCCCGACCCGACGCCCCGGCGAATCCCGGCGCGCATGGCCCGGGAGATGGGCGCGGGCTATCTCGCGGATCGGACCATGGGCGCGACCGCCGCCGCCCAAGCGCAGGCCACCGCAGACGCCCTCGCCCGCGCCGGGCACCCGGTGCGCAGGCTCGTCCTGCCGGCGGCGGACGCCCGGGCGGTCGGCGGGCTCCTCATGCACTTCATGCTGGAGACCGTCATCGCGGCCCGCCTGCTGGACGTGAATCCCTTCGACCAGCCGGCGGTGGAACGGAGTAAACTGGCGGTGCGCAACTATCTGGAAGACGCCTCGTGACCATCCGTCTGCTGCCGGAAGGCGTGATCAACCGGATCGCCGCCGGCGAAGTGATCGAACGCCCCGCCTCGGTGGTGAAGGAGCTGGTGGAGAACGCCATCGACGCCGGCGCACGGGACATCGCGATTACGCTGGAACAGGGCGGGCGCCGCCTGATCCGCGTCGACGACGACGGCCGCGGCATGACGAAGGCGGAACTGCCGCTCGCCATCGCCCGCCACGCCACCTCGAAGCTCGCGAGCGACCAGGACCTGAACCGCATCGCGACACTCGGCTTCCGGGGCGAGGCACTGCCCTCCATCGCCGCGGTGAGCCGGCTTTCCATCGTGAGCCGCACGGCGGATGCGGACAGCGCTTGGTCGCTTGACGTGGATGCGGGCGCCATGGGCGACCCCGCGCCGGCGGCCGGGCCGCCGGGCACGGCGGTCGCCGTCCGCGACCTCTTCTACGCGACGCCCGCGCGCCTCAAATTCCTCAAGGCGCAACGCACCGAGGCCGGCCATATCGCCGACATGGTGACGCGGCTCGCCATATGCCGCGCCGATATCGGCTTCACGCTCACCGACGACGGCCGCACCGTGCTGCGGGACGGCGCCCGCACCGACCCGTCCATGGGCCGCCTTGCGCGACTCTCCCTCGCCATGGGGAAGGACTTCGCAGACAACGCGCTTTCCATCGCCGCAGAGCGAGACGGCGTGCGGCTCTCGGGCCATGCGGGGCTTCCGACGCTCAACCGCGCCAGCGCGAGCCGGCAATATCTCTTCGTCAATGGGAGGTCCGTGCGGGACCGGCTGCTCCACGGCGCCGTGCGCGCGGCCTATCGCGACCTGCTCCATCACGGGCGCCATCCGCTGGTCGCGCTATTCGTGGACCTGCCGCCGGAGGAGGTGGACGTCAACGTCCACCCGACCAAGGCGGAGGTGCGTTTTCGCGATGCGGGCCTGGTGCGCGGGCTTATCGTCGGCGCGCTCAAGCGTGCACTGGAAGCGGAGGCCGGGCGCGCCTCCACCACGGTCGCGGGCGAGGCGCTCGCCGCACTCAGGCCCCATGGCGGCGCGGGGCCGGCGGGCGCAGCGGCGGTCTATCCGGCTCCGGGAAGCGGCGCGGGCCGGGGGGCAGGCTTGTTCGAGGCGCGGTCGGCCTACCAGGCGCCGCTGGAGACGCCGTCGGCACGCACGGAGCCGGCACCGGCGGCAGAGGAGGAGTCGGCGGAGCACCATCCACTGGGCGCCGCGCGCGGCCAGGTCCACGCCACCTATATCGTGGCGCAGACGGGAGACGGCATCGTCATCGTGGACCAGCACGCCGCCCATGAGCGTATCGTCTATGAGCGGATGAAGGCGGATCTGGCCGCGACCGGCGTGAAGCGCCAGCCGCTGCTGATTCCGGAAGTGGTGGATCTGGACGAGTCGTCCGCGGAACAGCTCGCCGCGCGCGCCGGCGAACTCGCCGATCTCGGCCTCGTGCTGGAGCGTTTCGGGCCGGGCGCCGTGGTGGTGCGCGAGATGCCGGCGATGATCGGCGAGAGCGACGTGCAGACCCTCGTCCGCGACCTCGCGGACGAACTCACGGACTGGGGAGAGACCACTGCGCTCCGTCAGAAGCTGGAGGCGGTCTGCAGCACCCTCGCCTGCCATGGCAGCGTCCGCGCCGGGCGGCGCCTCTCCGCCGACGAGATGAACGCGCTGCTCCGCCAAATGGAGACGACCCCCCACGCCGGCCAGTGCAACCACGGCCGTCCCACCTATGTGGAGTTGAAGCTCGCCGACATCGAGCGTCTCTTCGGCCGCCGCTGACCGCCCCGCCATCGCCTTGCCAACGCGACGTTCCGCCCGCGCACGGCCGTGCGGCCGCGGCCCGGACTCAGCGATCTTCAGGCAGGAGGCGCGGGAGGACCTCGCCGTCCGCCCGCTCCACATCCTCGGGAAAGTCGATCTCGATCCACGGAAGGCCGGTCACGTCCTCGAAACCGAAGGGGGGAGAGGCGGCGCGGAGGACGGTGCGCAGCGCGTCCTCCATGGGGCGTTCCTCGCCCCCATCCTTGATCATGCGGCCGGCGGTCCGGACGAGAACCCGGGCCGTCTCCTCGCTCAGACGGAAAAAACCCACCGATTCCCCCAACACCGTCATGCCGGCATCCAGCGTCTTGCCGAAGTCCGCCACGCGCCCGGCGGCGACGCCGAGCTTCACCGGCTCGTCGCCGGGCTCGAAGGCAGCGTCCACCAACAGGCAATCGCGATGCCTCGTGTGCAGCAGCGGAGCCAGAACCCGGCGGTCATAGAGCACGTCGGCGTCCATCAGAAGCACGTCGCCGCCCGCCGTGAGCGCCTCCCGCAGACGCCACAATGTGAGGATGCTGCCCTTCTCGTGGTCCGGGTTCAGCACGGTGGAGACGTCGTTCCGCCCGAGCGCCGCCAGAGCGCGCTCGACCTCGAGCGCCCGATAGCCGATTCCGACGGTCAGCCGGTCGATATCGAGTGCGGAGAGGATCGCAAGATGGCGTGCGAGCAGCGTCCGGCCGCCGACCTCCAGCAGCACTTTGGGTGTTTCGGTCCCGAGCCGCCGTCCCATGCCGGCGGCGAGCATCACCGCACGCATGGCGGGAAGTCCGGCGTTGTCAGCCCACGCGGCAGGCTATATGACGCGCCATGGCCGAACGCAACATGGAAGCCGCAGCGGTGGCCTCCGCGCCGCCCGGCGAAGGCCGCGCCGAAGATGGCGAAGGCGCGGCGCGCAAGCGTATCCCCTGGGACCAGTGGCTTGCGCGGCGGATGGTGCGCCCGCTGGTGCGCACGCCCGTCACGCCGAATCACATCACTACGCTGCGCCTGCTTCTGGGGCTCGCGGCCTGCGGCCTGTTCGCCATGGGCACACGGCCTGAAATCCTCTATGCGGCGGGCCTCTTCATGGCATCGAACTTCGTCGACCACATGGACGGCGAGCTCGCGCGGCTTTCCGGCAAGACGAGCCGGTTCGGGCATCATTACGACAATCTCTGCGACGCCTTCCTCCATGTTGCGCTCTTCGCTTCCATCGGCGTGGGGCTGCGGGAAAGCTGGGTCGGCGGCTGGGCGCCCTGGCTCGGCCTCATCGCCGGCGTCTCGGTCTCCGCGCTCTTCCTGATGTTCGGGCGCATCGAACGCCGCGCCGGCGCCAGACAGGCACGCCAGCCGCAATTCAAGGGCTTCCACCTGGAAGACGTGATGTATTTCATCGGTCCCATCACCTGGAGCGGCGGCCTGGTGATCCTGCTGCTGGCGGGCGTGGGCCTTACGCCTCTCTATGCGCTGTGGCTGGCCTGGCGGGAGCGCGGCCTGCTTTTCGGCAAGCCGCGGGAGGCCGCACGGTGACGGTGCTGGTTACCGGCGCCACCGGTTTTCTGGGCTCGGCCGTCGCGCGGGCCCTGCTCGATGCGGGCCGGGCGGTTCGCCTGCTGGTGCGGACGGGTGCCGATATGCGAAACATCGACGGGCTCGACGTGGAACGCGCCACCGGCGACCTCACCGACCGCCGGTCGCTGGAACGGGCCGCAAAGGGTTGCGACGCGCTCTATCACGTCGCCGCCGACTACCGGCTGTGGGTTCCCGACCCGCCCGCGATCTACCGCACCAATGTGGACGGCACCCGCGACCTGCTTCGCGCGGCGGCCGAAGCCGGCGCGTCGCGAATCGTCTACACCTCGAGCGTGGCGACCCTCGGCCTGACGGCGGACGGAACGCCGGCCGACGAGGAAACGCCGGTGACCGAAGCCGCCATGGTGGGGCATTACAAGCGCTCGAAATACAAGGCCGAGGCGGCGGTACATGCGCTGATCCGCGACGAAGGCGTGCCGGCCGTCATCGTCAATCCGTCGGCGCCGGTGGGCCCCCGCGACATCAAGCCCACCCCGACCGGGCGCATCATCGTGGATTTCGCGACGGGCCGCATGCCGGCCTATGTGGATACGGGCCTCAACCTGGTCCATGTGGACGACTGCGCGGCGGGCCATCTTCTCGCCTTCGAGAAGGGCACCGTGGGCGAGCGCTACATTCTGGGCGGCGACGACATGACGCTTCGGCAGATCCTCGTCTGCCTCGCCCGCCTTTCCGGCCGCAGGCCGCCGCGCATCCGGCTGCCCCGGGGCCCGTTGATGCCGATGGCCGCGGCGGCGGAAGCCTGGGCGCGCCTTGCGGGCGGCGAGCCGCGGTTGACCCGCGACAGCCTCCGCATGTCGCGCAAGACCATGTTCTTCACCTCAGCGAAGGCGGAGACCGCGCTCGGCTACAGGGCACGGCCCGCGGAAGAGGCCCTCTCGGACGCTCTCGGCTGGTTCCGCGACAACGGCTATCTCTGACGCCCCTCGGGCGGTCGCGCCTCGAAACCGCGGCCGCGGACAGGTGGTCGTAAAGGCTGGGCGTTTGCCGTCGCCGCCCTTTGTAGTAGTTTTGTCGCAATATTCATGCCCGGCCCGGGAATTTGAAGTCGGGCGAAGGGCTGCCGGGTGAACGACAGCGAGAGGGCGCCATGCCGGAGACGCCGCATCTGGACCGGGTGCTGAGCCCAGAGGATCTCCGCGGGCTCACCACCAAGGAGCTCGGAAAAGTCGCAGAGGAACTCCGCGCCGAGACGATCGACGCGGTTTCGGTCACCGGCGGCCATCTCGGCGCCGGACTCGGCGTGGTCGAGCTCACGGTTGCGCTGCATCACGTCTTCGACACGCCCAGGGACCGGCTGATCTGGGACGTGGGCCACCAGGCTTACCCGCACAAGATCCTGACCGGGCGGCGCGACCGCATCCGTACCCTGCGCCAGCCCGGCGGGCTCTACGGCTTCACCAAGCGCAGCGAGAGCGAATACGACCCGTTCGGCGCGGCGCACTCCTCCACCTCCATATCCGCGGGCCTCGGCATGGCGGTGGCCCATGGTCTCAAGGGCGAGACCCGCAACGTGATTTGCGTCATCGGCGACGGTGCCATGTCCGGCGGCATGGCCTACGAGGCCATGAACAATGCCGGCTCCATGGACGCCCGTCTCGTCGTCGTGCTGAACGACAACGACATGTCCATCGCCCCCGCCGTCGGCGCGTTGAACGCTTATCTCTCCCGCCTGCTCTCCAGCCACTCGTTCCGCAGCCTGCGGGAGCTCGGCAAGCAGTGGGCGAACAAGCTGCCGAAGCCGATGGGCGAGGCGGCGAAGCGGGCCGAGGAATATTCCCGCGGCATGGTCAGCGGGGGCACGCTCTTCGAGGAACTTGGCTTCTTCTATATAGGGCCCATCGACGGCCACAATCTCTCGCATCTGGTCCCGGTTCTGCGCAATGTCCGCGACGACCGGACGCCGGGTCCCGTCCTGCTCCATGTGGTGACCCGCAAGGGCAAGGGGTACGAGCCCGCCGAGAACGCCGACGACCGCGGCCATGCGCTCGGCAAGTTCGACGTGACCACCGGCGTGCAGAAGAAGAGCCCCGCCAAGGCGCCGAGCTACACCGGCGTGTTCGCCAACAGCCTGATCGCGGAGGCCGACCGCGACCCGGCCATCGTCGCGCTGACCGCCGCGATGCCGTCCGGCACCGGCCTCGACAAGTTCGCCAAGGCGCACCCCGACCGGTGCTTCGACGTGGGTATCGCGGAGCAGCACGGCGTGACCTTCGCGGCGGGGATGGCCGCCGAGGGGTTGAAGCCCTTCGCCGCGATCTACTCCACCTTCCTGCAGCGCGCCTACGACCAGGTGGTACATGATGTCGCGATCCAGAGCCTGCCGGTTCGCTTCGCGATCGACCGCGCGGGCCTGGTGGGCGCCGACGGGCCGACCCACGCGGGAAGCTTCGACATCACCTATCTCGCGACACTGCCGGGCTTCGTCGTCATGGCCGCGGGCGACGAAGCCGAGCTCGTCCACATGGTGCACACCGCCGCCATGATCGACGATCGGCCCAGCGCCTTCCGCTATCCGCGCGGCGAAGGGGCGGGCGTGCCGCTCCCGGAGAAGCCCGAGCTGCTCCCCATCGGCAAGGGGCGCATTCTGCGGGAGGGTACGGCGATCGCGATCTTATCACTGGGCGGGCGCCTCCAGGAGGCGCTCCGAGCGGCCGACGAGCTCCAGGCGCGCGGCCTCTCCACCACCGTGGCCGACGCCCGCTTCGCGAAGCCGCTGGACGAGGAGTTGCTTCGTACCCTCGCGCGGGAGCACGAGGTTCTGATTACGGTCGAGGAGGGCTCCATCGGCGGCTTCGGCTCCCATGTAATGCAGTTCCTCGCCATGGCGGGCTTCCTGGACTACGGCCTCAAGATCCGGCCCATGATCCTGCCCGACCGCTTCGTGCCGCACGGCACGCCCGCGGGCATGTATGAGGACGCCGGGCTGACCGCGAACCATATCGCCGAGACCGCGCTCGCCGCCCTCGGCAGCAATTCCGCGACGGCGGCGCACAGCGCCTGAGGCACCCGTGAACGCCGCGTCGGACCGCGGGAAGAAAGACCGCGGCGGCGAGGAGGCGCTGGATACCGCGGTTCGGCGCACCGTCGAGGACGCGGCGGCCGGCCTGCGCGCGCTTCAACGCGAAGACGGCCACTGGCTCTTCCCGCTGGAAGCCGACGCGACCATTCCCGCCGAATTCATCCTGCTCAATCACTTCCTGGACGAGGTGGATCCCGAGACCGAGGCGCGGCTCGCCCGCTATATCCGTTCGCGCCAGGGGGACCACGGCGGATGGCCGCTGTTCCACGGCGGACCGCTCGATGTGAGTTGCACCGTCAAGGCCTATTACGCCCTGAAACTCGTCGGAGACCGGCCGGACGACGCCCATATGAAACGGGCGCGCGAGGCCGTACTCGCCGCCGGCGGTGCGGCGCGAAGCAACGTTTTCACGCGGATCGCCCTCGCGCTCTTCGGCCAGGTGCCGTGGCGTGCCGTGCCGGCGCTGCCGGTGGAGATGATGTTTCTCCCGCGCTGGTTCCCCTTCCATCTGGACAAGATCTCCTACTGGTCCCGCTGCACCGTCGTGCCGCTCACCGTCCTGGTCGCGCTCAAGCCCCGGGCACGCAATCCGAAGGGGATCGGGATCGAGGAGCTCTTCACCGTGCCGCCGGCGCGGGAGCGGCGTTACTTCGCGCCCGAGAGCGGCCTCGATCGGCTCGTCTTCGCCGCCGACCGCGTGCTCAAGACCTGCGACGCGCTGGTCCCGCGCGCACTCCGGCGGCGCGCCACGAACAAGGCGCTCCAATGGTGCCTCACGCGGCTCAACGGCGAGGACGGCCTCGGTGCGATCTTCCCGCCCATGGCGAACCTGCTCATGGCGCTGGACGCACTGGGCTACGCGCCGGACCATGAAGCCCGAAGGACGGCGCGCCGCGCCATCGACGCGCTGCTGACCGAGCCGGAGGACGGCCTCCAATACGCCCAGCCCTGCGTCTCGCCGGTCTGGGATACGGGCCTAGCCGCGCTCAGCCTGATGGAAGGCGGCGAAGAGACGGACCGGCGCGCCGCGGAGGCCTCGCTGCCGTGGCTCTCCGCGCGTCAGATCCTCGATGTGGCGGGCGATTGGGCCGCGGAACGGCCGGACGCCGAGCCCGGCGGCTGGGCCTTCCAGTACGCGAACGACTTCTACCCCGATGTGGACGACACGGCCGTTGTGGCCATGGCGCTGCACCGGGCCGACCCGCACCGGCACCGGGAGGCGGTGGAGCGCGCCGCGCAATGGATCGTCGCCATGCAGGGCGCGAACGGCGGCTGGGGCGCGTTCGACGCGGACAATACCCACGACGCCCTCAACCGCATCCCCTTCGCCGACCATGGCGCACTTCTGGACCCGCCCACCGCGGATGTCTCCGCGCGCTGTGTGGGCTTCCTCTCCCAGATCGGCTACGAGAGGGGCCATCCGGCGGTCGAGAGGGGCGTCGCCTATCTGCTCGCGGAACAGGAGGATAACGGCTCCTGGTACGGGCGGTGGGGAACGAACTACATCTACGGGACATGGTCGGTGCTGGCGGCACTCAACGCCGCCGGCGAAGCGCCGGATTCGCCGGCCGTCCGCAAGGCCGTCGCCTGGCTCGAGGCGAAGCAGCGCGCCGACGGCGGCTGGGGCGAAACGGGCGACAGCTATTACCCCGAGCGCATCGAACAATCGTTCGAGCGTGTCTCCACGCCTTCGCAGACCGCCTGGGCGGTGCTCGCATTGATGGCGGCCGGCGAGGTGCGGAGCGAGGCGGTGCGGCGCGGCATCGACTGGCTCTGCCGTGCCGAGAGGCAGGGTGCGAAATGGACCGAGGAGGAATACACCGCCGTGGGCTTCCCCCGCGTGTTCTACCTGCGCTATCACGGCTACAGTGCGTACTTCCCGCTCTGGGCGCTGGCGCGCTATCAGCGCCTCGTGCAGGGCAACGAATCCCGCCCGCTCCACGGCATCTAGGGGCGCGCGGGAGGATCCATGGCCGGGGGGCCCCGGACCGGCGTCGTCACCGGCCTCGCCATGGAGGCGGCGACGCTGGAGGGAAGCGGGCTCCGGATCGAAGCCTGTGCGGGTGGCGCGACGGCCGCCACCGACGCCGCGCGGGCCATGATCGCGGGCGGCGCGCGCCTTCTGGTCAGCTACGGCCTGGCGGCGGGGCTCGACCCGAGACTCGGCCCCGGCGCCCTGCTGCTACCGGAAGTCGTCGTCCCCCATGAAGAGGCCGTCGAGACGCCGGACCGCGGCGGGGTGCGGGACCAGCTGGCGAAGCTCGCATCCTTCAGACGAAGCGACCTCGTGGACTCGACGCCCGATACGCCCGCCCCCGACGGCTGGCGGGCCGACCCCGCCTTGCGCGCCGCGCTTCGGCATACGCTCGGAGAGGATGTGGAGGAAGGCCCCCTCGCGGGCGTCGGCGAGCCGGTGATGCGCACGGACCAGAAGCTCGCGCTCTTTGCGCAGACCGGCGCGGTGGGCGCGGATATGGAGAGCCACATCGTCGCCCGCGAAGCGGCCGCCGCCGGCATACCCTTTGTCGCGATCCGCGTCGTCTCCGACCCGAGCAACCGCACGATTCCGCGCTGCGCGCTGGCCGGGCTCGGCGAGCAGGGGCGCATCGCCCGGACGCGCGTCATGACCGGGCTGCTTCTCAGGCCCTGGGAGTTTGGCGATCTTCTGGCGCTCGCCGTCGATACGGCGCAGGCGATGCGCCGGTTACGCCGCGTCGGCCGCGGTGCGTCCCCGCTGCTGGCTCGCGGCTGAGCTACCCTCCGTCCCGCGCATCTCGCCCAGCGCCTCCTCGACATGCCGGTCGAACAGATATTCGGCGGCACGGGCGCGGCTGAGGTCGATCTCCGGCGCCATGGGGCCTTCGGTCCGCACGCCGCGAAGCTTGACCGCGAGCGCCGCCCATGGCCGCGTCAGCGCATGCTCGACGGCCGTCGGCTCGTAGCCGCAATGGACCATGCAGTCCGCGCATTTTTCGTAGCGGCCCGTGCCGTAGGCATCCCAGTCGGTCTCTTCCATCAGTGCACGGAAGCTCTCGGCATAGCCCTCGCCCAGCAGATAGCAGGGCCTCTGCCAGCCGAAAATATTACGGGTGGGGTTGCCCCAGGGCGTACAGCGATAGCTCTGATTGCCGGCCAGGAAATCCAGGAACATGGTGGACTGGCTGAACTGCCAGCGCTTGCCCTTGCCGCGCGCGAAGACCTCGCGGAAGAGCGACTTGGTCTTGCTGCGGTTGAGGAAGTGGGTCTGGTCCGGGGCACGCTCGTAGGAGTAGCCGGGCGAGACGGTGATCGCCTCGACACCAAGCTCTTCGGTGACGAAATCGAAGAAGGCGGCGAGCCTCTCCGGCGAATGGCCGTCGAAGACGGTGGCGTTGACATTGGCCCGGAAACCCCGGCGCTTCGCCTCCTTGATCGCCGAAACCGCGCGCTTGAAGGTGCCGGGCTGATCGACCGCCTTGTCGTGCTCCTCCTCGAGCCCGTCGAGATGGACCGAGAAGGTGAGGTATTTGCTCGGCGTGAAGAGATCCAGCTTCTTTTCGAGCAGCAGCGCGTTGGTGCAGAGATAGACGAACTTCCTGCGGGCGGTGATGCCTTCCACGATCGCCTTGATCCCCGGATGGATCAGCGGTTCGCCGCCGGGGATCGACACCATGGGCGCGTCGCATTCATCAACCGCGCGCAGGCATTCCTCCACACTCAGGCGGCGGTTCAGGATTTCCGCCGGATAGTCGATCTTGCCGCAGCCGGGGCATGCGAGATTGCAGCGGAAAAGGGGCTCGAGCATGAGCACCAACGGGTAGCGCTTCTCGCCCCGGAGCTTCTTGCCCAGGATATAGGCGCCGACGCGAAGCTGCTGGATCGCCGGGACCGACATTCCGTTCCTCTCGTCTCGACCGCGTAGGCTCGGCGACCGGGCGTCAGGCGCCCGGCGCATCCGGGGCGGCATCCTGCGCCCCGCTTCCGCCGCTTGCCTCCACCAGCTCCTGCGGCAGCTTGAACCGCACCCGCTCCTTGATGCCCTGCTGGATGCGGAGTTCCACCTTGTCTATCTCGCGGAGCCTGGCCACCAGGTCCTGCACCAGTTCCTCGGGCGCCGACGCGCCGGCCGTCACGCCGACCCGCTCGACGCCGTCGAACCATTCCGGGTTGAGGTCCCGCGCGTCGTCGATCAGATGGGTGGGGATTCCCATCTCTTCGCCGATCTCCCGCAGACGGTTGGAGTTGGAGCTGTTGCGCGCACCGACCACCAGGATCAGCTCAACCTCCTCCGCAAGCTTGCGGACCGAGGCCTGGCGGTTCTGGGTCGCGTAGCAGATGTCCTTCACGTCGGGGCCGGAGATTTCCGGGAAGCGCGATTCGAGCGCCTCGATCACATCCCGGGTGTCGTCCACGCTCAGCGTGGTCTGGGTGACATAGGCCACCTTCTCCGGATCGCTCACCCGGAGCTTTTCGACGCCTTCGGGCGCGGCGACGATGTGCACGCCGTTCTTGACGCGCCCGCTGGTGCCCTCCACCTCTGGATGGCCGTCATGGCCGATGAGGATCACCTCGCGGCCCTCCCGCTCATAGCGCCGGGCTTCGGTGTGGACCTTCGCAACCAGGGGGCAGGTGGCGTCGATGACCGGGAGCGCGCGGCGCGCGGCTTCGCGCTCCACCTTCTCCGAGACGCCGTGGGCGCTGAAGATGGTCACCGCGCCGTCCGGCACCTCGTCGATCTCCTCGACGAAAACCGCTCCCTTCTTGCGCAGATCGTCCACGACCCGCTTGTTGTGCACGATCTCGTGCCGAACATAGACCGGCGGGCCGAACACCTCGATGGCGCGCTCGACGATCTCGATGGCCCGCTCGACGCCCGCGCAGAAACCGCGTGGCTCCGCCAGAATGACCTGCATCGCCCTTGTCCCGCGTATTTCTCGATCCAGCGAGGGCCGGCTGCCGCATTGGCGCCGGAATCCCACTCCCGCACCCTATCCCAGGCGCGCGACTCCGGCAACCGTTTGGCGGCAGGGGGTGTCGTATCGGAGTCCGTGCCTGGCGCGGCGAGGGGGGTACGTCAGGCGGCTTCGGGGACGCCGCAGGCGGCGAGCGCCCGCGCCTGGCGGCGGCCCAGGGCTTCGCGGTCGAAATCCGCGATCAGCGCCTCGAACAGGCGGTGCCAGTTGAGCCGCGCCTTGAGGTGGAGGAACACCGAACCCAGGCCGATGGCCGAGCGGTCCATGAGCACGAACTCGCGCGGCGGGGTCACGCCGCCGAGACGACGGATCTCCCGGTGCACCCGGGCGGCCACCTCGCCGCCATAGCGCCCGCTTCCCGATTCGTCGATCAGCCGGACCCGGTCGTCGATCAATGGCGAATACATGTAGCGGGCCCAGCCGCCGAGGGCGTCCACCATCTCGTCGGAGAGGTCCCGAAAGCCCCAGGCCTCGAAGGCACGGACCATGAGCGCGCGGTCCGACCGCTGAACCGCGCGGTAGAGATCGATCAGGCACTGCGTGAAATCGGCGCCGAAGATGCGGATGCAGCCATAGTCCAGCAGATTGACCGCGCCGTCGGGGCGGACGGTGTAGTTGCCGAGATGCGGGTCCCCGTGCAGCACGCCATAGCGGTAGAAGGGCATGTACCAGGCGCGGAACAAATGCCGCGCGACCGCGTCCCGGAGAGCTTGCGGAGCCTCCTTGAAGGAGAGGAGCGGCGCGCCGTCCAGCCAGCCCATGGTGAGCAGCCGCCGGGTCGAGAGGCCGGGCTCCACCACGGGTACGTGAACGCCGGGCTCTTCCTTCAACATGGCGCCGTAGAGCGCCATGTGGCGGGCCTCGCGCTCATAGTCGAGCTCCTCCCGGAGCCGCGCCGCGAGTTCGGTGTGGATCTGGCCCGTGTCGATTGCCCGGTCGTAGCGCGCATAGAGCGCGAAGACGAGCTTGAGCTGCCTGATGTCCGCCTCCACCGCCGATTCCATGTCGGGATATTGGAGCTTGCAGGCGAGGCGGGCGCCGTCATGTCCCACGGCCCGATGCACTTGGCCCAGCGAAGCGGCGGCGGCGGCCTCGGGCTCGAATTCCGCGAAGGACGCGCGCCAGTCGGGCCCGAGCTCCGCCGCCATGCGCCGCTTGACGAACCCCCAACCCATGGCCGGCGCGGATGCCTGGAGCGTCCCCAGCGCCTGCGCATACTCCTCCGGCAGGGCGTCGGGAATGGTGGCGAGCAATTGGGCAACCTTCATCACCGGGCCCTTGAGCCCGCCGAGGGCCCGGCGAAGCTCGGCGGCGGCGCGCTCGCGGTCCGGCGGCCGGCCGAGATAGCGCCGACCCGCCGTGCGGGCCGCCACGCCCCCCACCGAGGCGCCGACGCGGGCATAGCGCCGCATGCGCCCGGTCAGCCTGTTGTCTTCCCTCTGCGTCACGTTGCGGCGTCCTCCGCTCGAAGCCCGTCGCCGCAGTCTAATTCACGGGGCGGCCGGGCGGAATCTCCCGGCGCGCTTCCCACGCATGCGGCGTCGGGTATGCTGGGGGCGAACATCATGAGGATTTGGGAATCATGCAACTTTCCTGCGACGGGCGGCGCGCGGTTGTCACGGCGGGGGGATCCGGCATCGGCCGCGCCATCGCGGAGACGCTGGCGGCCAACGGTGCGGCTGTCTTCACCTGCGACATCGATTCGGGCCTCGTCGACGACGTGAAGAGCGAGCGGATCGACGCCGTTCGCGCGGACGTGGCGGATCCGGGCTCGGTGGACCGCCTCTTCGACGCGGCATCGGCGGCCATGGCCGGTGTGGACATCCTCGTCAACAATGCGGGCATCGCGGGCCCCACGGCGCGTATCGAGCATGTGGCGACCGCGGACTGGGAGCGCACCCTCGCGGTCAATGTTTCCGGCCAGTTCTATTGCGCGCGGCGCGCCGTTCCCCTGATGAAGCAGGCGGGCCGCGGCGCCATCGTGAACATCTCCTCCGTCGCCGGGCGGCACGGCTTCCCGCTCCGCGTCGCTTATGCGACCTCCAAGTTTGCCCTCGCCGGATTCACCCGGACCCTCGCGCTGGAACTCGGCCCCGCCAATATCAGCGTCAACGCCATCCTGCCGGGCTATGTGCTCAACGCCCGCGGCGAGCGGGTGCTGCGCGCGAAGGCGGAGGCCGCGGGACGGTCGGTCGAGGAGACCCAGGCGCAAATCCTCGCCAATATCGCCATGCGCACCGGAATTACCGAACAGGAAATCGCCGAGCTCGCGCTCTATCTTTGCGCGCCCTCCGGGCGGCACGTCTCCGGCCAGCTCATCGGCATCGACGGCGGCTTCGACACCTATGCCGGGCTCGACCGGCTGGACGAAGACGGCGGGGAGTCCAGCAGCGCGCCATAGTGGGTGAGGAACTCGTCCACCGCGTCCACGAGCTTGGCGCGGTCCGCCTCCGTCACCGCGAGGGAGAGCGCCATGAAGCCCCGCCGCGTGGTGAAGACGCCGCGGGCGATGAGATCCAGGTGGAGAAGCTGGCGTAGGCGCGAATCCCTGGGCGCGATGTCACGGATCGAGCGCAGGCCCCCGCGCTGGAAGTGCATGCTGAGGATGGAGCCCCGGCCCGTCACCTGGAACGGCGCATCATGCTTGGCCGCGAGCCCGTTCAGCGCCGCCCGCAGCGTGTCGCCCGAGGCGTTGAGCGCGTGCTGCGCCTCGGGCGTCAGGACCTTCTCCAGCCCCGCGGCGCCCGCCATCAGAGTGAACAGGTTGTTGTTGAAGGTCCCGTGATGGACATAGGCGCCGGGCTGGGCGGGGTCGTAGCGGTCCATGATCTCCGCAGGCCCGCCGAAGGCGCCGAAGGACATGCCGCCGCCGATATATTTCCCGAGGGTGGTCATGTCGGGCACGATCCCGAGCCGCCCCTGCAGGCCGTCGGGCGCAAGCCGCGACGTCATCACCTCGTCATAGATCAGCAGGACGCCATGGGCGCTGCATGCTTCGCGGAGCGCGCCGAGAAATTCGGGCGTACCCGGCAGCGCCCCGGCCGCGCCCTGGAGCGGCTCCACCAGAACGGCGGCAAGGCGGTGCGCGTTTTGCCGGATCGCGTCCGCCGCGAAGTCCGGGTCGTTATAGGGCGCGATCACGAAATCGAACGGCGCGTTCACCGGTGCGCCTCTCTTGCCGAAAGAGATCGTGCCGCCGTGATAGCCGCCCTCGAAGACCAGCACGGCCTCCTTGCCCGTCACCGCGCGGGCGGTCACGAGGGCCATCATGTTGCCCTCCGTGCCCGAGTTGGTGAAGCGCACCCGCTCGATGGAGGGGAAGCGCGCACAGACCAGCGCGGCGAGCCGGGCCTCATAGGGGCTGGTGGAGCCGTAGACCATGCCTGCGTCCAGCGCCTGTAGCACCGCCTCGCGGATCACGGGATGGGAATGGCCATAGAGGCCGGCGGAGAAGTCGCCCACGAAGTCGGTATAGACATGGCCGTCCACGTCCCGGAGCCGCGCGCCCTCCGCCTTCTCCATGGCGAGCGGAAAGGGCGTATAGAACATGCCGGTTCGCGTGTTGCCGCCGGGGAGGCTCTCGCGGGCGCGTTCATACTGCGCCCGGCTTCGCGGATTGGCGCTCTCATACCGCCGGACGACCTCCGCCGCCGCGCTTTCCAAATCCAGATTCCGGCGCTCCCGCGCTTGTTCCGCCGCCATACCGCGACTCCCGCTCGTCCTCCGACAGCCCGCGCCACGATACGCGCGCGGCCCGCCACGCGGCAACGGGCGGGACAATTCGCGTTTGCGCGGACCGCGGGCTCTCGGCATGATCCGTCGGGTTTTGCCGGGAGGAACGACGTGACCGACACACCGCTCGACAAGGGCGCGCTTGCCGCGCTTCGCGCCTACGACACGCCGACGATCTGCAACGCGCTGGAGATCGTCTCTCCGGAGCGCCGCGCCTGCGGCTTCACCACCCGCACGCTGCACTGCGCCTTCCCCGAGCTTCCGCCCATGGTGGGCTACGCGCGGACGGCCACCATCCGCACCATGGAGAAACCGGCGGCGGCGGGCGATGCGCTCACCGACGCGCGTATCGCCTATTACCGCCATGTGGAGGAGGGGCCCCGGCCTTCCGTCATGGTGATCCAGGACGTCGATTCCCGTCCCGGCGCGGCCTCCTGGTGGGGCGAGGTGCATTCCAACGTGCACCAGGCGCTCGGCTGCCTGGGCGTGGTCACCGACGGGGCGGTGCGCGATCTGGACATGATCGCGGAAGGCTTCCAGTTCCTTTCCGGCACGGTCGTGCCCTCCCACGCCTGGGTTCATGTGGTGGACTTCGGCAAGCCGGTGGACGTCTATGGCATGGCAACCAACCCGGGCGATCTGATCCATGCGGACCGCCACGGGGCGGTCATCGTGCCCCATGAGGTGGCGCGGGAGGTGCCGGCCGCGGCGGAACTCTGTCAGCGCCGCGAGGCGCCCATCCTCGAAGCCTGCGGGAAGCCGGGGTTCTCCGCCGACGTCATGGCCGAGCTGCTGCGCCGGACCGACGAAATCCACTGATCGGGCGGCGACCATGCGGCTGATCGACTATTTCGAGCGTGGCCTGCGCTACTTCCCCGACCGCGCCTGCCTGATCGATGCCGAAGGGGAGCGCAGCTACCGGGAGGTCGCCGAGCGCAGCCACCGAACGGCCAATGCGCTCATCGCCGGCGGGCTCGAATCCGGCGACCGGGTGGCCATCCTGAGCCCCAACACGGCCCGCGCCTTCGAGGCCTGGATCGGCGCGGCGCGCGCGGGCGGCGTGTGGGTTGGCCTTGCGGCGCTCGCCTCCACCGAGGAGACCGCCTATGTGGTGAACCACCGGGAGGCCACGTGGCTCTTCTATCATTCGAGCTTCGAGGCGGCGATCCCGCGCATCCGCGAGCGCTGCCCCAAGCTCGCCCATCTCGTCTGCCTGGACAGGGAAGGCGAGAGCGCGCCCTTCTTCGACCGCTTCATCGAAGGCCACCCGGCGGCGGCGCCGGCGCTTCCGGACGAGCGCGACAAGGTGATCAGCCACTTCACCTCCGGCGGCACCACGGGCCAGCCCAAGGGCGCCATGTGGTCCAATCTGATCTGGGAGGCCTGGTGCGCGAACGTCTACGCCCATCTTCCCATCAAGAAGCCGCCCGTCCATCTGGTGGCGACGTCCATGGCCCACGGCGCCGGCGTCTACGCCTGGCCCGCCATGGCCTTCGGCGGCACCACGGTCTGCATCCCGAAGGCCGAGCCGACGGCCGTGATGGAGGCCATCGCCCGCTACGGCGTGACCCACACCTTCATGCCGCCGACGGTGATCTACGCCATCCTCTCCCACCCGAGGGCCCGCGAGTTCGACTATGGCACGCTCGACTACTTCATCTATGGGGGCGCGCCCATGTCCGCGGACAAGGTGGCCGAGGCCATCGAACTCTTCGGCCCCTGCATGACGCAGATCTACGGCCAAGCCGAGTGCCCTTGCACCATCGGCATCCTGACCCCCGAGGAGCATGTGGAGGCCGTGAACGACCCGGCGAAGCAACACCGACTGCTGAGCTGCGGCAGGCCGCCCGTCTTCGTCCAGACCGAGATCATGGACGACGACGGCAAGCTGCTCCCGGCCGGCGAATGGGGCGAGATCGTGGTCCGCGGGACCCTCGTCTTCCTCGGCTACTTTGCCGACCCGGAAGCCACGGAGGCGCTTCGCGCCCATGGTTGGCACCACACCGGCGACATCGGCTACAAGGACGAAGACGGCTACATCTATATCGTGGACCGCAAGAAGGACATGATCATCTCCGGCGGTCTCAACGTCTTCCCCATCGAGATCGAGCGCGTGATATGGAGCCACCCCGCGGTGCAGGACTGCGCGGTGATCGGCGTGCCGGACGAAAAGTGGGGCGAGGCCGTCAAGGCGGTGGTGGAGCTTAAAACCGGCGAGACCCTGGACGAAGCGGCGGTGATCGCCCTCTGCAAGAGCCGGCTCTCCGCCTACAAGGCGCCGAAGACGGTGGAGTTCTGGGACGAGCTGCCGCGCAGCGGCGTCGGCAAGGTGCTGAAGCGCAAGGTGCGCGAGCGCTTCTGGGAAGGCCACGCCCGCAAGATCTGACCGGCGCGGGGTGTTCAGGCCTCCGTGCCGCCCACGGTGAGGGGATCCACCAGCAGGGTCGGCAGGCCCACGCCCACCGGCACGCCCTGGCCGTTCTTGCCGCAGGTGCCGACCCCGGGATCGAGCGCGAAGTCGTTGCCGACCCCCGCGACCCGGGTCAGCACGTCCGGGCCGTTGCCGATCAGGCTCGCGCCCTTGACCGGCGCGCCGATGCGCCCGTCTTCGATCAGATAGGCTTCCGAGGCGGAGAACACGAACTTGCCCGAAACGATATCCACCTGCCCGCCACCGAAATTCTTCGCATAGACGCCTTTTTTCACCCGCTGCAGGATCTCTTCCGGCTCGTCCTCTCCCGCCGGCATGAAGGTATTGGTCATGCGGGGCATGGGCGCGTGCGCGAAGCTTTGCCGCCTGCCGTTGCCGGTGGGTTCCATGCCCATCAGGCGGGCGTTCATACGGTCGTGCAGATAACCCTTGAGGATGCCGTCCTCGATCAGCACGGTGCGGCCCGCGGGCGTGCCCTCGTCGTCCACCGTGAGGGAGCCGCGCCGGAGGTCCAGCGTGCCGTCGTCCACCACGGTGACCCCCGGGGCGGCGACCCGCTCGCCGAGCAACCCCGAGAACGCACTGGTCCGCTTGCGGTTGAAGTCCCCTTCGAGGCCGTGTCCCACGGCTTCATGCAGCAGGATGCCGGGCCAGCCGGGGCCCAGAACCACCGGCATTTCGCCGGCCGGCGCAGAGACGGACTCGAGGTTCACCAGCGCCTGGCGCAGCGCTTCGTCCACCTGCGCCTGCCAGTGCGCGGGCTCGAGGAACGCCCCATAGGGCGTGCGCCCGCCCACGCCGTGGGAGCCCGTCTCCCGGCGTTCGCCGCTGGCGGCCACCACCGAGACGTTGAGCCGCACCAGGGGGCGCAGGTCGAACGCCCGGCTGCCGTCGGCGCGCACGATCTGCACCGCCTGCCATTCGCCGAGCAGCGACGCCATCACCTGTACGACGCGGGGGTCCTTGCCGCGCGCATAGCTGTCGATGGCGCCGAGCACGGCGACCTTCTCCTCGAAGGGGGTCTCCTCCAGGGGGTTCCCGACGCCATAGAGCGTGCGGTCCGTCCTGGACGGCCCCTCCGCGATGCTTCCGCCGCGCTGTGCGAGCGCGGCGCGCACCGTCTTCGCCGCCCGCTTCAGCGCGCCTTCGCCGAGTTCGCTCGCATGGGCGTAGGCGCTGGTCTCGCCGGAGACGGCGCGCAGGCCGAAGCCCTGGGCGGTGTCGAAGGTCGCGCTCTTCAAGCGGCCGTCCTCGAAGGAGAAGCTCTCGCTCTGGCGGTATTCGAGGAAGAGTTCGCCGTCGTCCGCGCCCCGGAGCGCGTCGCCCACGATCCCCTCCACCCGCGGCCTGTCGAGGCCCGCGCGGTTGAAGAACAGCTCGTCCGTGACCGCTTCCCGGCTCATGGCTCCCCTCCGCGTTCGGGCCCAGCATAGGCGCTGTCTCAACGAACCGCCACGCCGCGTTCCCCGCCGGACGACATATGGGCGTTCGTGTCGCGGGCGGCCAAAGGAAAGCCGCGTTCGCGGGCGGCAGGGCTTCAAAAGCGGGGCGGGCTGTGGTAGGACGCTGCCGCGCCTTGCGCGCGGTATGGAGCGCGCGCCGTCGGCACTCTTTGCCGTCCGGGCGGGCGCGTGCGGCGAGCGAGCGGAGGATCGGGAGTGAGGTATCTCGCGAAATTGAGCGCGGCCGTTGCCGGCGTGCTGGGCGTTGCCGGGGCCGGTGCCGCGCTCGCGCAGGCGCCCACCGATTGGAGCGTCGATTTTCAGCCCGCGCTGTCACCCTCCATGGAGGAGATCGCCGACTTCAACTTCATGGTGACCATCATCATCGTGGTCATCTCGGCGTTCGTCTTCGGCCTGATGGCGTGGGTTCTCATCCGCTACAACGCGAAGCGGAACCCGACACCCTCGCGCACCACCCACAACACCCTGCTCGAGGTGGCTTGGACCATCGTGCCGGTGATCATCCTGCTGATCATCGCCGTCCCCTCCTTCCGGCTTCTCTACTTCGTGGACCGCACGGAGGAGGCGGACATGACCCTGAAGGCCATCGGCCATCAGTGGTACTGGTCCTACGAATATCCCGATCACGGGGACTTCACCTTCGACGCGGTGATGCTGGAGGACGACGAGCTCGAGGAGGGGCAGCTCCGCCTGCTCGAGACGGACAACGCCATCGTGCTCCCGGTGGACACGAACGTGCGGCTGCTGACCACCGCGGACGACGTGATCCATTCCTGGGCGGTGCCCGCGCTCGGCGTGAAGCTCGATTCCGTGCCCGGCCGCGTCAATGAGACCTGGTTCCGCATCAACCGCGAGGGCACCTATTACGGGCAGTGCTCCGAGCTCTGCGGCACGCTCCACGGCTTCATGCCGATCAAGATCGAAGCGGTCTCCCAGGAGGCGTTCGACGCCTGGGTCGAGACCGCGCGAGAAGAGTTCGCACGGAACGACGATACGCCGTTGCGGGTCGCCGCGCTCGGCGATCGTGCCGAGCCGGCAGCGCGCTGAGGGAGGAGCATCGAGCCATGGCATATCCGGCCCAAGCCGCCGACGCCCACCACGACCACATGCCGAGGGGCGTTACGCGGTGGCTCTTCTCCACCAATCACAAAGACATCGGCACGATGTACATCGCCTATGCCATCGTGTTCGGCATCATAGGCGCCGTGCTCTCCATCTTCATGCGGATCGAGCTTGCCGAGCCCGGCATGCAGATCTTCGCCGACCCGCACACCTTCAACGTGTTCGTCACCGGGCACGGGCTGATCATGGTCTTCTTCATGATCATGCCGGCGTTCATCGGCGGCTTCGGCAACTGGTTCGTGCCGCTGATGATCGGCGCGCCGGACATGGCCTTTCCCCGCATGAACAACATCAGCTTCTGGCTGCTGGTGCCCGCCGGCGCCCTGCTCGTGACCTCCATGTTCGTGGATGGCGGGCCCGGGCCCGGCGTCGGCGCGGGCTGGACGGTCTACGCGCCGCTCTCGACCTCGGGCCATGTCGGCCCCGCCATGGACCTCGGCATCTTCGCCCTTCATCTGGCGGGCGCCTCCTCCATCCTCGGGGCAATCAACTTCATCACCACCATCCTCAACATGCGCGCGCCGGGCATGACCATGCACAAGATGCCGCTCTTCGTCTGGTCGGTGCTGGTGACGGCGTTCCTGCTGCTGCTCTCGCTCCCGGTCCTGGCCGGCGCCATAACCATGCTGCTGACGGACCGCAATTTCGGCACCGCGTTCTTCGACGCCGCCGGCGGGGGCGATCCGATCCTCTACCAGCATCTCTTCTGGTTCTTCGGCCACCCGGAGGTCTACATCCTGATCCTGCCGGCCTTCGGGATCGTGAGCCACATCGTGGCGACCTTTTCGAAGAAGCCCGTCTTCGGCTATCTCGGCATGGCCTACGCCATGGTCGCCATCGGCTTCATCGGCTTCGTGGTGTGGGCACACCACATGTTCACCGTCGGCATGAACGTGGACACGCGCGCCTATTTCGTGGGCGCAACCATGGTCATCGCGGTGCCGACGGGCATCAAGATCTTCAGCTGGATCGCCACCATGTGGGGCGGCTCCATCGAGTTCAAGACGCCGATGCTCTGGGCCTTCGGCTTCATCTTCCTGTTCACCGTGGGGGGTGTCACCGGCGTGGTGCTCGCCAATGCCGGGCTGGACCACGCGCTGCACGATACCTACTACGTGGTCGCGCACTTCCACTATGTGCTCTCGCTGGGCGCCGTCTTCATTGCGTTCGCCGCCTTCTACTACTGGATCGGCAAGATGTGCGGCCGGCAATATCCGGAGACGCTCGGCAAGGTGCATTTCTGGATCACCTTCGTGGGCGTGAACCTCACCTTCTTCCCCATGCACTTCTCGGGCGTCTCCGGCATGCCGCGCCGCATCCCGGACTATCCGGACGCCTTCGCCGGGTGGAACATGATCTCCTCCATCGGCTCCTACATCTCGGCAGCGGGCCTCGTGCTCTTCCTCTACATCCTGGTCTACACCCTGTTCTGGGGTAAGAAGTGCGCGGACAATCCGTGGGGCGAGGGCGCCGACACCCTCGAATGGACCGTGCCCTCGCCGGCGCCCTTCCACACCCACGAAACGCTGCCCCGGATCCGCTAGGGCCGCGGCGGGCGGCAGCCGGAACAGGCCGATGACCGAACTCTCGGCGAAGGCAGCCTTCGCGCCAGGCGCGGCACCGGTCGCGCTTGGGGACGCGCTCGCGCTGCTCAAGCCGCGGGTCATGTCGCTCGTGGTGTTCACCGGTGCCGTGGGCCTCTGGGTGGCACCGGGAGAGATCCACCCGTTGATCGCCGTCGTCGCCGTGCTCTGCATCGCCGTCGGTGCGGGCGGCTCGGCAGCCATCAACATGTGGTACGACCGCGACATCGACGCGCTGATGGCCCGCACCGGCGCCCGCCCCATCCCCGCCGGACGGGTGGAACCGCAAGTGGCGCTCGGGCTCGGCATCGTGCTGTCGGCGGGCGCGACGGCCGTGATGGGGCTCGCCGTCAACTGGACGGCGGCGGCGCTGCTCGCCTTCACGGTGTTTTTCTATGTCGTGATCTACACCATGTGGCTCAAGCGGCGCACGCCGCAGAACATCGTCATCGGCGGCGCCGCCGGCGCGTTCCCGCCCATGATCGGCTGGGCCGCGGCGAGCGGCGGAATCGGCCTCGATTCCCTCGCCCTCTTCGCCATCATCTTCCTCTGGACTCCGCCGCATTTCTGGGCGCTCGCCCTCTACAGGGCGGACGACTACGCCCGTGCCGGCGTGCCCATGCTGCCGGTGACGGCGGGGGAGAAGGCCACGCGGCGGCAGATTTTCGCCTATGCACTCCTGCTGCTGCCGGTAGCGCTCATCCCCTTCGGGACCGGCGCCGCAGGCCTCCTTTACGGTGCGGGTGCGGCGCTTTTCGGCGCGGCCTTCGTACTCGCCGCCTACCGGGTTCTGGTCGGGCGCGGCCAGAAGGAGGCGCGGCAGCTCTTCGGCTTTTCCATCCTCCATCTCTTCGCCCTGTTCGCCCTGCTCGCCATCGACCGGGCCTGGCACGTTCCGGCCCTGCCATGAGTGGCGCCGTGAAGGACCGGGAGATGGAGCGCCGCCGCAGGACGCGCAACCTTGCCGTCGGCGGCGTGCTGCTCGGGCTTGCGATCCTCTTCTACCTCATCACCATCGTCCGCATGGGGGGTGAGTGAGATGGCGCGCGCGAACCGGCGCCGGGCAGCGACCGCGCTGCTCCTCGGCGGCGTGGTGTGCGCCATGGTGGGGCTTTCCTTCGGCGCGGTGCCGCTCTACCGCCTCTTCTGCCAGGTCACGGGCTTCGGCGGGACGACCCAGGTGGCCGAGGCGGCGCCGGTGGAGATCGGCGAGCGGGTCGTTACCGTGCGCTTCAACGCGGATATCGCCCGCGACCTGCCCTGGCACTTCAAGCCGGACCAGCGGGAGGTCGCGGTGCGCGTAGGCGAAACGGCGCTTGCCTTCTACAGCGCCGAGAACCGCTCCGACCGCACGTTCGTGGGCAGTTCCACCTTCAACGTCACGCCGGTCAAGGCGGGGGTCTATTTCAACAAGATCGACTGCTTCTGCTTCGAGGAGCAGGCGCTCGCACCGGGCGAGCGGGCGGAGTTTCCCGTCTCCTTCTTCATCGACCCCGACATCGCCGAGGACCGCCGGCTCGACGACGTGAAGACCATCACCCTCTCCTATACCTTCTTCGCGCGTGAAGGCGATGCGGCGGATGCCGCGCTCGAGCTTGCGCGCGCACCGGACGGGGCAGACGGCGCACGCCCCAATGCGACGACGGAGCAAGAGTAGGCATGGCGGAAAGCGCGCACGGCACGGCGAACCACGATTTCCACATGGTGCGGCCGAGCCCCTGGCCCGTGATCGGCGCCCTGGGCGGCGGCGGGCTTGGGCTCGGCGGTGTCGTCATCTTCATGCACACCGGGCAGCTCTGGCTGATGACGATCGGCGGGGTAATCGTCCTACTCACCATGTATTTCTGGTGGCGCGACGTGATCCGCGAGGCCCTTGTGGAGAACGAGCACACCCAGGTGGTGCAGCGGGGCCTGCGCTTCGGCATGGTGCTCTTCATCGCCTCCGAGGTGATGTTCTTCGCGGCGTTCTTCTGGGCGTTCTTCAATGCCTCCATCATGCCGCAGGACGCTATCGACAATATCTGGCCGCCGCCCGGCGTCGAAGTCATCCCCGCCTGGCGGCTGCCCTTCATCAACACGCTGCTGCTGCTCACCTCCGGCGCCACGGTGACCTGGGCGCACCATGCGCTGCGCCATGGCGACCACAAGCAGATGATCTACGGGCTCTCGCTTACGGTGGCACTCGGCGTGGCCTTCATCGGCGTCCAGGGCTACGAATATGCCCACGCGGCCTTCGGCTTCCGCGAGGGGATCTATCCC
The DNA here is from genome assembly GCA_965220825.1 of Alphaproteobacteria bacterium. Lineage (GTDB taxonomy): Bacteria > Pseudomonadota > Alphaproteobacteria > UBA828 > UBA828. The sequence continues at coordinate 2,819,679 of OZ244839.1, read as the reverse complement.
TCCACCTTCTACATGGCGACGGGCTTCCACGGCTTCCATGTGACGGTGGGGGCGATCTTCCTTGCAGTCTGTCTCTACCGGGCGCTCCGCGGGCAGTTCAAGCCGGACCAGCATATCGGTTTCGAGGCCGCGGCCTGGTACTGGCATTTCGTGGACGTGGTGTGGCTCTTCCTCTTCATCTGGGTCTACTGGTGGGGCGGGAGCTGATCGAGAGGCCGTGAACGACGCGCACTATCCGCCGGTTCCGGTCCTGAAGGCGGGCGTTCTTTCGCGTTGCCCGCGGTGCGGCCGAGGCCGGCTCTTCGCGGGCTATCTGCGGGTCGCGGAGCGGTGCGCGAACTGCGGCTTCGCGCTCCGGGAGCATGACAGCGGAGACGGCCCGGCGGTGTTCGTCATGTTCGTGGTCGGCGCGGTCACGGTCGCGCTGGCGCTCTGGTTGGAGCTCGCCCATGCGCCACCCTACTGGCTTCATGTCGTCCTCTGGGGGCCTGCCGTCATCCTCGGCAGCCTGGCGCTGCTGCGGCCCGCAAAGGCGATTCTGATTGCGCTCCAGTACAGGCACAGAGCGGCCGGCTTCGGCGGTGAGTAGCCGCGCGCGGCGGCGCGCGACCTGGTTCGCGATCCCCGGCATCCTGCTGCTGCTCGCGCTGGGCTCCTGGCAGGTCCACCGCCTGATGTGGAAGACGGAGCTCAATGCCGAGCGGCTGGCCCGCCACGGCGCCGAAGTGGTGCTGCTGCCCGCGGAGGTGGCGGAGCCGGACGCGCTTCACTTCCGCCGCGTGGTGGTGGAAGGCCGCTTTCGCCACGAGGCCGAAATGTTCCTCGCCGCGCGGACCCACAACCGCCGTGTCGGCTACCAGGTGATAACGCCCTTCGAGCGTACCGACGGCCCGCCGCTTCTGGTCAACCGGGGATGGGTGCCGCTCGAGAACGAGGATCCGATGACGCGGCTCGGTGGGCAGCTCCGCGACACGGTGCGGATCGAGGGCGTTCTGGTTCCGGGCGGAAGCGCCGGCTGGTTCACGCCGGACAATGCGCCCGACGAGAATGTCTGGTTCTGGCTGGACCTCGAGTCCCTCGCCGCGAAGGCCGGAATCCCACCGCCCGCCTTCCTGATCGATGCGGGCCCCGCGCCCAATCCGGGCGGTCTGCCGGTGGGCGGGCAGACCAGGATCGAACGGCGCAGCGAGCATGTCCAATATATCGTGATCTGGTACGCGCTGGCGGCGAGCCTCGGCGTGATCTACGCCCTCTATATGCGCCGCGGGCGGCGGGCGGGCAGGAAGGGCAAGTGAACGCGGCGGCCTATGGCGCGCTCGAGGCCCGGTTCGCCCGCCTCGGCAGGCTTGCGGGCGCCACCGCCATGCTGCGCTGGGACTGGGCGGCCGCCATGCCCGCGGGTGGTGCGGATGCCCGCGCGGCGCAGCTTGCCGAGCTGGAGCTCATCCGCCACGAGATATTGAGCGATCCGCGGGTTGCGGACCTTCTCGACGCAGCGGACGCGGAGGCGGAGTCGCTCGACCCCTGGCAACGCGCCAACCTCGTCGAAATGCGCCACCGCTGGCGCCATGCGACGGCGCTGCCCGCCGGTCTCGTGGCCGCGCTGAGCGAAGCCGCGTCCCGTTGCGAGATGGTGTGGCGCGACGCCCGCCCCGCGAGCGATTTCGAGGGCTTCACCCGCGCATTCGGCCCGCTCCTGGGCCTCGTGCGCGAGAAGGCGGCGGCACTCGGCGCCGCGTTGGGATGCGCGCCCTATGACGGGCTGATCGATTCCTTCGATCCCGGTATGCGGCGCGCAGCCATCGATCCGCTGTTCGACGATCTGGCGGGCTTTCTCCCGTCCTTCCTCGGAGAGGTCCGGGAGCACCAGGCCGCCACCGCAGCAGCACCCCTCGGCGCAGCGGAAGCCGCACAGAGGGCGCTCGCGCTGCGGCTGATGGAGGCACTCGGCTTCGACTTCGACCATGGGCGCCTCGATGTGAGCCATCACCCCTTCTGCGGCGGCGTGAGCGAAGATATCCGCATCACCACCCGCTTCGACGAGGCGGACTTCGCCTCCAGCCTGATGGCCGTGCTGCACGAGACCGGCCATGCGCTCTACGAGGCGGGCTTGCCGGCCGCGTGGCGGCTCCAGCCGGTGGGCGAAGCCCGCGGCATGGCGCTGCACGAGAGCCAGTCCCTGCTGGTGGAGATGCAGGTCTGCCGCAGCCTGCCCTTCATGCGCTTCCTGGCGCCGATCCTCGCCGATCATCTGGGGGAGAGCGCGGCGGCACTCGATTCGGAGGCGCTCTACCGGCGCGCGATTCGCGTAGAGCCCGGCCCTATCCGGGTGGATGCCGACGAGGTCTCCTACCCCGCCCACATCCTGCTGCGCTATCGCATCGAGACGGCCCTGATCGAGGGAGACATGGCCGTGGCCGACATCCCGGACGCCTGGGCCGAGGGTCTCGAGGACTCCCTCGGGCTCAGACCCCGCAACCACGCCGAAGGGTGCCTCCAGGACATCCACTGGTCCGCGGGCGAGCTCGGCTACTTCCCGAGCTACACGCTGGGCGCGCTCGTGGCGGCGCAGCTTTTCGAGGCGCTGCTCGCGGACGAGCCGGGCCTCTGGGGTGCGGTCGAGCGCGGGGATTTCGCACCGCTCAGGCGCTGGCTCGGTGCCAAGGTCCACAGCTTTGCATCGCGCCTCCCCGCCCCCGCCTTGATCGAGCAGGCGACCGGCAGGCCGCTCGATACCACGTCCTTCAAAACCCACCTCGCCCGCCGCTATCTCGCCTGACTTTTTTGTTTGGTGCGCGGGTCTCCAGGCCCGCATGTTGTTGTTTTTCGAGGAGAAAAAAATGCGGGCCTGGAGACCCGCGCACCGAAAAAAGGGGCGGCGCGCGAGGCTGTGCGGAAGGCGGGGCGTCCTCGGACGGGGCATTTGCGGGCGCGCGCGGCGGCGTGTAGTCTCGGCCCGGCCTAAAGAAGGCTCAAGGGGCGGGAGACGCGCGGTTTGCGCTATGTGAGCACGCGCCGGACCGACGGCGGCACGGTCTCGTTCGAGGAGACGCTGCTGGAAGGGCTCGCCCGCGACGGCGGGCTCTACCTGCCGGAGTCCTGGCCGGCGCTGGATGCAGACGCGCTCCGTGCACTGCGCGGGCGCCCCTATGCCGAGGTCGCCGCCGCCCTCATGGCGCGCTTCACAGGCCGTGCGTTCACGACGCAAGCGCTCGCCCGGATCGCCGCGGAAAGCTATGCGGGCTTCGACCACCCTGCCACCGCGCCGCTGACGCAGATCGGGCCCGACCGCTGGCTGCTGGAGCTCTTCCACGGCCCCACCTGCGCCTTCAAGGACTTCGCCCTCCAGATGCTCGCCCGTCTGCTGGACGAAGCGCTCGCCCGCAACGGCCGCCGCGCCACCGTGCTCGCCGCCACCTCGGGCGACACGGGCGCAGCGGCCATCGAGGCGTTCCGCGGGCGGGAGAACGTCTCCGTCGCCATCCTCCATCCCGAGGGCCGGGTCTCCGAGATCCAGCGTCGCCAGATGACGACGGTTCTTGCGCCCAACGTCCACAACGCGGCGGTCGCCGGCACCTTCGACGACTGCCAGGCCCTGGTGAAGACGCTGTTCCAGGATGCGGCCTTCCGGGACGAGATGGGCCTTGCCGCGGTTAACTCCATCAACTGGGCGCGCATCGCGGCGCAGACGGCCTATTACGTCTATGCGGCCCTTGCCCTCGGCGCGCCGGACCGGGCGGTCTCCTTCGTCGTGCCGACGGGCAATTTCGGCAATGTCCTTGCCGGCCACGCGGCGCGGTGCATGGGCCTTCCCATTGCGCGTCTCACCGTCGCGACCAACCGGAACGACATCCTCGCCCGTTTCCTCGAGACCGGCACCTATCGCCCCGGCGCCGTCGCTCGGACGCTCAGCCCCAGCATGGACATCCAGACGGCGAGCAACTTCGAGCGCTTCGTCTTCGAGCTCGAGGGCCGGGACGGCGCGCGGACGGGGGCGTTCGCCGAACGGCTCGCCCGCGACGGGACCTTCACGGTGGAAGGTGCCCGCCTGGCCGAGACCCGGCGCGCCTTCTCCGCCGCCAGGGCCGACGACGAAGCGTGCCTTGGGGCCATCGCGGCGCTGCGGCGCGACGCGGGCATTACGGTGGATCCGCACACCGCCGTCGGCCTCTGTGCCGCGGAGGACGGGACGGGCACACCGGTCGTCTGCCTCGCCACCGCCCATCCGGCGAAGTTCCCCGACGCGGTGGAGCGCGCGACCGGGGAGCGCCCCGCACTCCCGCCCCGCCTCGCCGGCCTCATGGAGCGGCCGGAACGGCTCGCGCGGCTCCCCAACGACGCCGCACGCCTCAAGCGCTTCCTGCGGGAGCGCGTGGGCGCTGTCCGGGAGCACGCCGCATGAGCGTGCGCGTCTCCACCCTTCCCAACGGACTGCGGGTCGCCACCGAATCCGTCGCGCATCTGGAGACGGCGTCGCTGGGGCTCTGGGTCGATGTGGGCGCGCGGCGCGAGACGGAGGAGACCAACGGCCTCTCCCACCTGCTGGAGCATATGGCCTTCAAGGGCACGGAGCGGCGCAGCGCGCGGGACATCGCCGAGGAGATCGAGGCGGTGGGCGGCCACCTCAACGCCTACACCTCGCGGGAGAGCACCGCCTATTACGCCAAGGTGATGAAGGAGGATGTGCCGCTCGCCCTCGATCTGCTGGCGGACATCGTACAGCACTCGGTCTTCGATGCGGCGGAGCTCGACCGGGAGCGTACGGTCGTGATGCAGGAGATCGCGCAGGTCCACGACACGCCCGACGACCTGGTGTTCGACCGCTTCCAGGCTGCCGCCTATCCGGACCAGCCCATGGGCCGCAGCATCCTGGGGCCCGCGGAGCGCGTCGCGCGCTATTCGCGGGAGGATCTCGCCGCCTATATGGCGGCCCATTACAGCGCGCCCCGCATGGTGCTGGCGGCGGCGGGGCGCATCGACCATGATTCCCTCGCCGCCGCCGCCGAGGCGGCATTCACGGCCCTGCCCGCCCCCGCCGCGGGACTCCCGCCGGAGAAGGCGGTCTATGGCGGGGAAGACCTGCGCGCCGTACGGGATCTGGAGCAGGTCCATCTGGTGGTGGGCTTCGACGGCATCGCCCATGACGACCCGGATTATTACGCAGTCCAGGTGCTGTCCACGCTGCTCGGCGGCGGCATGTCCTCGCGCCTCTTCCAGGAGATCCGGGAGCGCCGAGGCCTCGCCTACACCGTGTTCAGCTTCGCGTCGAGCTATGCGGACGGCGGCCTGTTCGGATTCTACGCGGGCGCGGGTGCGGACCGGATCGCCGAACTGGTCCCGGCGGCGGCGGACGAGACCATGAAGACATGCGCGGGCGTGACGGCCGATGAGGTGTCCCGCGCCCGCGTCCAGCTCAAGGCGGGGCTGCTGATGTCCCTCGAGAGCACCCAGGCCTGCTGCGAGCGGCTCGGGCGGCATCTCCAGATCTTCGGCCGCCCCATCCCGGTGGCGGAGATGGCGGCGCGGATCGACGCCGTGGATGTCGCCTCGGTAGAGCGTGTCGCGAACCGCCTGCTGCGCGGCCGACGGCCTGCGGTGGCGGCACTGGGGCCGATAGAGGGGCTCGAGAGCCATGACTCGATCGCCGCTCGCTTCGCCTGAGAGCGCCGCGCTTGCTCCCCGGCCGGGCGGCCTTCTGGACGTCCGCGGCCTGAACTGCCCGCTGCCCGTGCTGAAGGCGCGAAAGGCCTTGCGGAGCGTGGCACCCGGCGCGGTGCTGACGGTACTCGCCACCGACCCCGCGGCGGCGATCGACTTCCGCCATTTCTGCGAGACCGGGCCCTACGAGCTGGTCTCGGCCGGCGAGAAGGACGGGGTCCTCACCTTCAAGATCCGGGCTCCCGGCTGATGGCGATCCTGCGCGCATCCCGCGATTCCCGCGGAGAGGTGGAACTCACCACCGACGCGCTCTATCTGCGTGCGCCGCGCATGAGCGACTGGCGGGCATGGGCGGAGCTTCGCGCCGTCTCCCGCGAGTTCCTGCGGCCCTGGGAGCCCACCTGGCCCAGCGACGCACTAAGCCGGGGCGCCTTCCGCCGTCGGCTGCGCCGGCAGCAGCGGGAGGGCTGGGAGGGCACGGGCCGTGCGTTCTTCGTCCTGCGCCAGTCGGACGATGCGCTGCTTGGCGGCGTGACCCTCGGCAATGTGCAACGGGGTGCCGCCCAATCCTGCAATGTGGGCTACTGGATCGGCCGCCCCCATGCGCGCAACGGCTATATGACCGAAGCCCTGGCGGGCGTGCTCCGCCATGCCTTCGACGGGCTCGGGCTGCACCGGGTCGAGGCCGCATGCATGCCGGAGAACCTCGCAAGCCGCGGGCTCCTGCAGAAGAGCGGCTTCCGCCATGAGGGCCGCGCCCGCGCCTATCTCAAGATCGACGGTGCCTGGCGCGACCACCTGCTCTACGCCGCACTCTCCCCCCGGGAGAAGTAGCGCCCGCGCCTGCGCCTTCCGCCGTCAGGCCCGGCCCGCGGTGCCGGAGAGCTTGCCCGGATCCACCCCGAGCCGCGCCACGGCGCGTTCCCACTTGCCGCCGTCCGCGTCCTTGCCGAAGACGAGCTCCTCGTCCGCCGGAACGGTGAGCCAGCCATTGGCCCGCAGCTCGCCATCGAGCTGGCCCGGCGCCCAGCCGGCATAGCCCAAAGCGAGCAGGCTGTGCCGGGGACCCCGCCCTTCGGCCATGGCCTTCAGCACGTCGAGAGTGGCGGTCAGCGCAAAGCCGTCCCGCACCTGCATGGTCGCTTCGTGATCATAGTCCGCGGAGTGGAGGACGAAGCCGCGCCCACTCTCCACCGGTCCGCCGAAATGCACGCGGATCCGTTCGTCGACCTCCGCCGTCTCGATGCCGAGCTGCCGCAGGAGGTCCGGAAAGCTGAGCGAATCCAGGATCTTGTTGACGACAAGCCCCATTGCGCCGTCCGCCGAATGGGCGCAGAGATAGATCACCGTCCGCTCGAAACGCGGATCCATCATGGTGGGCATGGCGACGAGGAGCTGCCCGTCCAGATAGGGCCCGCCGCCACCCTCTTCCTGATCCATCGCACCCGCTCCCGGGCCGCTCCACCGTCTTTTGCGATAGTCTCAAAACGGCAACGGCGTGGCAACCGCCCGCCCGCGCCCGGGCGAACGGCGACCGAGAGGGGCCTTTTTCGGTGCGAAAGATTTGCAATCGGGGGGCGTATTTCGCATAGTGCGTGGCGCGGCGTGGTGTGCCCGTTGGGGCCGGTGGCGGCGCGATTCCGGAGCGGGAGGAAGAGAGATGGCAATCGGCACAGGTGACAGGATTCCCTCGATCGCGTTCAAGCGGCTTTCGGACGACGGTCTCACGGACGTGAGCAGCGACGACTATTTCAAGGGCCGGAAGGTCGCGCTGTTCGCCGTACCCGGCGCCTTCACGCCGACCTGCTCGGCGCAGCATGTGCCGAGCTACCTCTCCAGCGCCGCCGCGCTCCGCGCGAAGGGCGTGGACCGCATCGCCTGTGTCTCCGTGAACGACGCGTTCGTCATGAAGGCCTGGGGCGCCGACCTCGCGGTGGGCGACGAGATCGACATGCTGGCGGACGGCAACGGCGAGTTCGCCCGCGCGACCGGCCTCACCCTGGACGGAACGGGCTTCGGGCTCGGCGAGCGGACGACACGCTTCTCCATGATCGTCGACGACGGCGTCGTGAGTGCGCTGAACGTCGAGGAGAACCCCGCCGAGATGACGGTGAGCGGCGCGGAGCATATGCTCGGACAATTGTAGGGTCCGCGGCGGACGAGAGGCGCTTGAAGAGCGGAGGCGGCACCCTACATTCCCATGCGGCGCGGCCGCGGCATGAGCCGGCGCGTCCACGAACCGTCAAGGAGAAACTCCCATGGCATTGAGAATCGGTGACGAAGCGCCGAACTTCACGGCAGAGACCACCGCCGGCACCATAAACTTCCACGACTGGATCGGCGACGGCTGGGCCATTCTCTTCTCCCATCCCAAGGACTTCACGCCGGTCTGCACCACCGAACTCGGCTATATGGCGGGCCTCAAGGACGAGTTCGACAAGCGCAACTGCAAGATCATCGGTCTCAGCGTGGACGGCGTCGGCGACCACGAGGCCTGGTCCCGCGACATCGAGGAAACCCAGGGCCATGCCGTCAACTACCCGCTGATCGGCGACCCGGAGCTCAAGGTCGCGACCCTCTACGAAATGCTGCCGGCGGGCGCGGGCAGTACCTCGGAAGGGCGCACGGCGGTGGACAACCTCACCGTCCGCACCGTCTTCCTCGTCGGCCCCGACAAGAAGATCAAGCTCTCGCTCACCTATCCCATGAGCACGGGGCGGAACTTCGACGAGGTGCTGCGGGTGCTGGATTCCTGCCAGCTCACCGCCAAGCACAAGGTGGCGACGCCGGTGAACTGGAAGCAGGGCGAGGACGTGATTATCGTTCCCGCCGTCTCCGACGAGGAGGCGAAGAAGGCCTTTCCCGGCGGCTGGAAGGCTCCCAAGCCCTATCTGCGGATCGTGCCGCAGCCTCGCTAGAGGCGCCCCCACCGTCCCGCGGGCGGGAGCGCGGGGCCGCCGGTCATTTGCGTTCCCGGGGGCCGAAGATCGCGGTGCCGACGCGCAGGTGCGTCGCGCCGAAGGCGATGGCGGTGGCGTAGTCCGCGGACATGCCCATGCTGAGGCCCTCGAGCCCGTGGCGCGCCGCGAGCTTGTGCAGCAGCGCGAAGTGGGGCGCGGGCTCCTCAGCCGCCGGCGGGAGGCACATGAGCCCGGCGAGCGGCAGGGCGAGCGGGCCGCGGCAGAGCGTCACCAGTGCCTCCAGCCCCTCGGGTGCCACGCCCCCCTTCTGTGGCTCCGCGCCCGTGTTCACCTGGATGAAACAGGCCGGGCGCCGGCCCTGGCGGTCCATCTCCCGCGCGAGTGCGGTCGCGAGCGATTCGCGATCGACGCTGTGGATGGCGTCGAACAGCGCGACCGCCTCCCGGGCCTTGTTGCTCTGCAGCGCACCGATCATGTGAAGGGCGGCGCCCTCCCGTTCCCCTGCGAGCGTGCGCCACTTGTCGACAGCCTCCCGCACCCGGTTCTCCCCGAAGGTCCGGTGGCCGGCAGCGAGCGCAGGTGCGGCGCGGGCCGCGTCCTGCCCCTTGGAGACGGCGATCAGGGTAATGTCTTGCGGCGCGCGCCCGGCCTCCCGCGCGGCTGCCGCACAGGCCGCCTCGACGGCGGCGAGCCGCGCCGCGGTGCCGTCAGCGGACGCGGGCTGCGGAGCGGTCGCGGCGGGCGTGTGCGGCATGGGATCCCCGGCGGACGCATGATGGAACGATGCAAAGCCTAGCAGGCGTGGCGAACGCTCTCAAACGCGCGAGCGGCAGCAGACTGCCGGCGCTCGTGCTGATGACCGATGAGGCTCGCCTGCCCGATCCGCTGCCCGCCATGCGAAGGCTGCCTGCCGGTAGCGCCGTTCTGCTCCGCCATTACGGGGCGGAAGACCGGGGCGCGCTAGCGCGCCGCCTCGCCGAAACCGCGCGCAGGCACGGCCTGCTGTTGCTGGTGGGGGAGGATCCGGCGCTCGCCCGCGCGGTCGGCGCGGCAGGTGTCCACCTCCCGGTGCGCGCGCTCGCCGCCGCGGCGGCGGTGCGCTGGCGGGCGGAGTGGCTGATCACGGCCGCCGCCCACGGGCCTGCCGGGCTGCGGCGCGCGGCGGCGCGCGGCGTGGACGCGGCCTTCCTCTCGCCCGTGTTCCCGACGGCGAGCCATCCCGGCGCGCCCTGCCTCGGGCCGATGCGCTTCGCCGCGCTCGCCCGCCATACACCGCTACCGGTCTACGCCCTCGGCGGCATCGACGGTAAGAACGCCGCACAGCTCCGAAACACCGCCGCCGCCGGCCTCGCCGGAATCACCGCCTTCGCCCCCAATTGAGCGAACGGCGGCCTTTTTTGTTGTCAGGTGCGCGGGTCTCGAAGCCCGCATTTTCCTTTTTTCGAAAAACAACAACATGCGGGCCTGGAGACCCGCGCACCTAGAGCGTGATCTTATCTGATTGAATCATTTGGGGGATTCACATGGCCTGAGATTTGTGATTCAAGATTGCGCCGGGACAAAGGAGGCCGGTGATGATGTCGAAAGCCCTTTCCCTTGATCTTCGCATGCGGGTTCTGTCAGCGGTTTCGGAGGGTCTGAGCCATAGAGCGGCTGCGGCGCGGTTTGGGGTGAGCGCGGCGAGCGTGAGCCGGTGGCGCAGGCTGGTGCGTGAACAGGGTGACCCTCGCCCGAAAGCACTTGGCGGGGATCGCCGCTCGCGGCGTATCGAGGTGCAACGGGCGGTGATCCTGGGCCTTCTTGAAGAGAACCGGGACATGACGATCAAGGAGTTGCGCGCCGCTCTGGGCAGGCGCGGTTTGGTCTTCAGCTATGGGGCGATCCAACGCTTTCTCGTGCGCCACGGCCTCACGCGAAAAAAAAGACCGGCCATGCGGCGGAACAAGCTCGCCCGGACGTTCTGAGCCGGCGGCACGCCTGGCGTGACAGCCAGCCCGCTCTCGACCCCGACCGGCTGGTGTTCATCGACGAGACCTGGGCCAAGACCAACATGGCTCGCACCCACGGCTGGGCCCCGCGCGGCCAACGCCTGCGCATGGCCACGCCCCATGGTCATTGGAACACCACCACCTTCGTCGCCGGGCTCACACAGCGCGGTATGATCGCCCCCTTCGTGCTCCCCGGCGCCATCGACCGCGATGCCTTCGAGACCTACCTTGAGCAGGTCCTCGTCCCCGAACTGCGGCCCGGCGATATCGTCGTCATGGACAACCTCTCAAGCCACAAGGGGCCCAAGGCCCGAAAGATCATTGAGGATGCCGGCGCGCAACTTCTCTTTCTGCCGCCCTACAGCCCTGACTTCAATCCCATCGAGCTCGCCTTCGCCAAGCTCAAGGCGCGGCTGCGAAAAGCCGCAGAGAGAACCGTCGACGGCCTCTGGGAGACCATCGGCGAAATCTCCCAGACCTTCTCGCCGCAAGAATGCAAAAACTACTTCAACGCCGCTGGATACGGTGCAACGTGATCGGATTCCGCTCTAACGAAAAAACTAACAAAAAAGGGGAGCGCCGAAGCGCTCCCCTTAGGGAAGATAAGGACCGAACGGCTGGTCAGAAGGTCACCGCCGTCCCGATCATGAACTGGACCCAGTCGTTGGACCGGCCCTCGTCCAGAGAGCCAGTGTCGATCTGCGCCTGAAGGTCCACCCCGGGGCCGAGCGCCAAGCTGCCGTTCAGTGCGTAGCGGTCCACCTCGGTGTCTCGCCCTGATACCGTCTCGCTCGTCCGCTTGCCCATCACGGCACCCAGGACCAGCGGACCGCCCGTGGCCCAGCTCGCACCGACTTCGTAATCGGTCCGCTGCAGCGTGTTGCTGGTATCCGTCTGCAGCCAGCCGCCGCCGACGGAGATGTCACCCATGCCCACGGTGGCGCCGAAATGAACCGACTCGGGCTTGCAGTTCCTCAACGGGCTCGACCCTGGGCAGGACGCACCCTGGTTGATCTCCGCTTCGTAGCTCTCATAACCCGCAGCCAGGCGTATGTTCACGCCCTCGAAGCTCTGCGCGTATGCCGCACCGACCGCCAACTGCTCCGCATACTCCTGGCCCGCCGAACCCGCATTGGACCACAGGATATCGCTTGAGATGGCGGGCGCCGCAGTTGCCAAGGCAACGTTGCCGTCAAGGGCACCACTTCTATCTCTGGTACGAACAACCCAAACGGTCGCGGGCTGTGGCCGGTTGTTCGACCTGGCGCCGGTGAACTGCGGGTACTGGCTCGCCTCACGGTCGTCCGGCGCGTAGCTCAAGCCGAACTGGAAGCCGTTGAACGACGGCGACAGATATACCAGCTTGATCGAATCCTCGGCCCCGATCCCGTCATTGTAGGTCGCGATGTAGCCGGCCGGGACGAAGTTGAAAAACGGCGTGTTCACACCGAAGTTGCTCGCACCGTGCGGCGCGAAGTTGGTGAACTGCTGACGCGCGCTCTCCACCGCACCGATCCGGATCTGGCCGAAACCGCCCTTGAAGTAGAGCCAGCGCTCGTCCAGCGTCGGACCCGCCGTCTCGTTCGCGCTCCCGCCTTCGCCGCCCTCGATCTGGATGACCAGGCCCACCGTCATGCCGTTGTCGAGCGTGGTCTCGCCCGAGACGGTGAGCTCCACATCCTGACCAAGCAGGGTGGAGTGCGCGTTGTTCATCGGCTCGCCCGCAGCGTCGTCGCCGCCGACGAAGCCCATGGCCGCGCGGTAGTAGCCGCCGACGCCGACCGAGATCGGGTCGGCCATCATCTCTTCGGCCTGGACCGCGCCCGCCGCGAACATGCCGCCGGCCACCAGGGCCGTCGTTCCCAAAAGAACCTTACGCATCACAACTCTCCTCAATGTAGCGTTGCCTAGGCAACTGTGCACAGTCCAAGCGCCGTCCGGCCACCCGTCCTCGCGCGCATCATGGCGCGGACGGACGGTGGGTCAACAGGTTATGGGGCTCCCCACGACAAATTTCCTCCATGCCTGTTGTAAAAATGTCACATTCGTCCCAGTCGACGGGAGACCGTCTCCTCCGCCACTCCGTGCACCGGCTCTATTGAAATGAAAGAGGGGAGCGCCGAGGCGCTCCCCTCTCGAGAGAAAAGGAACGAGCGGTCGGTCAGAAGGTCACCGCCGTCCCGATCATGAACTGGACCCAGTCGTTGGACCGGCCCTCGTCCAGAGAGCCCGTGTCGATCTGCGCCTGAAGGTCTACCCCGGGGCCGAGCGCCAGGCTGCCGTTCAGTGCGTATCGATCCACCTCGCTATCGCTGATGGGGGTGCCCACGGGGTTCGCCCTCTCGGTCGTCCGCTTGCCCATCACGGCACCCAGAACCAGCGGACCACCCGTGGCCATACTCACGCCGACCTCGTAATCGGTCCGCTGCAGCGTGTTGGTGATATCCGTCCGCAAGTAGCCGCCGCCGACGGAGATGTCGCCCATGCCGACGGTGGCGCCGAAGTGAACCGACTCGGGCTCGCAGTTAAGCGCGAAGATCGACCCGTCACAGGGTGCGTTCTGGTTGAACTCCGCCTCGTAACTCTCATAGCCCGCAGCCAGACGTATGTTCACGCCCTCGAAGCTCTGCGCGTATGCCGCACCGACCGCCAACTGCTCCGCATACTCCTGGCCCGCCGAACCAGCGTTGGACCACAGGACGGTGGTCGCGGCGCCGGGCTGCGTCGTTGTCAATTGGGCGCCAGTGCCGTCTCGGACAATCCAGACGGTCGCGGGCTGTGGCCGGTTGTTCGACCGGGCGCCGGTGAACTGCGGGTACTGGCTCGCCTCACGGTCGTCCGGCGCGTAGCTCAAGCCGAACTGGAAGCCGTTGAACGACGGCGACAGATATACCAGCTTGATCGAATCCTCGGCCCCGATACCGTCATTGTAGGTCGCGATGTAGCCGGCCGGGACGAAGTTGAAGAACGGCGTGTTCACACCGAAGTTGCTCGCACCATGCGGCGCGAAGTTGGTGAACTGCTGACGCGCGCTCTCCACCGCACCGATCCGGATCTGGCCGAAACCGCCCTTGAAGTAGAGCCAGCGCTCGTCCAGCGTCGGACCCGCCGTCTCGTTCGCGCTCCCGCCTTCGCCGCCCTCGATCTGGATGACCAGGCCCACCGTCATGCCGTTGTCGAGCGTGGTCTCGCCCGAGACGGTGAGCTCCACATCCTGACCAAGCAGGGTGGAGTGCGCGTTGTTCATCGGCTCGCCCGCAGCGTCGTCGCCGCCGACGAAGCCCATGGCCGCGCGGTAGTAGCCGCCGACGCCGACCGAGATCGGGTCGGCCATCATCTCTTCGGCCTGGACCGCGCCCGCCGCGAACATGCCGCCGGCCACCAGGGCCGTCGTTCCCAAAAGAACCTTACGCATCACAACTCTCCTCAATGTAGCGTTGCCTAGGCAACTGTGCACAGTCCAAGCGCCGTCCGGCCACCCGTCCTCGCGCGCATCATGGCGCGGACGGACGGTGGGTCAACAGGTTATGGGGCTCCCCACGACAAATTTCCTCCATGCCTGTTGTAAAAATGTCACATTCGTCCCAGTCGACGGGAGACCGTCTCCTCCGCCACTCCGTGCACCGGCTCTATTGAAATGAAAGAGGGGAGCGCCGAGGCGCTCCCCTCTCGAGAGAAAAGGAACGAGCGGTCGGTCAGAAGGTCACCGCCGTCCCGATCATGAACTGGACCCAGTCGTTGGACCGGCCCTCGTCCAGAGAGCCCGTGTCGATCTGCGCCTGAAGGTCTACCCCGGGGCCGAGCGCCAGGCTGCCGTTCAGTGCGTATCGATCCACCTCGCTATCGCTGATGGGGGTGCCCACGGGGTTCGCCCTCTCGGTCGTCCGCTTGCCCATCACGGCACCCAGAACCAGCGGACCACCCGTGGCCATACTCACGCCGACCTCGTAATCGGTCCGCTGCAGCGTGTTGGTGATATCCGTCCGCAAGTAGCCGCCGCCGACGGAGATGTCGCCCATGCCGACGGTGGCGCCGAAGTGAACCGACTCGGGCTCGCAGTTAAGCGCGAAGATCGACCCGTCACAGGGTGCGTTCTGGTTGAACTCCGCCTCGTAACTCTCATAGCCCGCAGCCAGACGTATGTTCACGCCCTCGAAGCTCTGCGCGTATGCCGCACCGACCGCCAACTGCTCCGCATACTCCTGGCCCGCCGAACCAGCGTTGGACCACAGGACGGTGGTCGCGGCGCCGGGCTGCGTCGTTGTCAATTGGGCGCCAGTGCCGTCTCGGACAATCCAGACGGTCGCGGGCTGTGGCCGGTTGTTCGACCGGGCGCCGGTGAACTGCGGGTACTGGCTCGCCTCACGGTCGTCCGGCGCGTAGCTCAAGCCGAACTGGAAGCCGTTGAACGACGGCGACAGATATACCAGCTTGATCGAATCCTCGGCCCCGATACCGTCATTGTAGGTCGCGATGTAGCCGGCCGGGACGAAGTTGAAGAACGGCGTGTTCACACCGAAGTTGCTCGCACCATGCGGCGCGAAGTTGGTGAACTGCTGACGCGCGCTCTCCACCGCACCGATCCGGATCTGGCCGAAACCGCCCTTGAAGTAGAGCCAGCGCTCGTCCAGCGTCGGACCCGCCGTCTCGTTCGCGCTCCCGCCTTCGCCGCCCTCGATCTGGATGACCAGGCCCACCGTCATGCCGTTGTCGAGCGTGGTCTCGCCCGAGACGGTGAGCTCC
Organism: Alphaproteobacteria bacterium; assembly: GCA_965220825.1. Taxonomy (GTDB): domain Bacteria; phylum Pseudomonadota; class Alphaproteobacteria; order UBA828; family UBA828. The sequence continues at coordinate 2,804,369 of OZ244839.1, read as the reverse complement.
ACATCCTGACCAAGCAGGGTGGAGTGCGCGTTGTTCATCGGCTCGCCCGCAGCGTCGTCGCCGCCGACGAAGCCCATGGCCGCGCGGTAGTAGCCGCCGACGCCGACCGAGATCGGGTCGGCCATCATCTCTTCGGCCTGGACCGCGCCCGCCGCGAACATGCCGCCGGCCACCAGGGCCGTCGTTCCCAAAAGAACCTTACGCATCACAACTCTCCTCAATGTAGCGTTGCCTAGGCAACTGTGCACAGTCCAAGCGCCGTCCGGCCACCCGTCCTCGCGCGCATCATGGCGCGGACGGACGGTGGGTCAACAGGTTATGGGGCTCCCCACGACAAATTTCCTCCATGCCTGTTGTAAAAATGTCACATTCGTCCCAGTCGACGGGAGACCGTCTCCTCCGCCACTCCGTGCACCGGCTCTATTGAAATGAAAGAGGGGAGCGCCGAGGCGCTCCCCTCTCGAGAGAAAAGGAACGAGCGGTCGGTCAGAAGGTCACCGCCGTCCCGATCATGAACTGGACCCAGTCGTTGGACCGGCCCTCGTCCAGAGAGCCCGTGTCGATCTGCGCCTGAAGGTCTACCCCGGGGCCGAGCGCCAGGCTGCCGTTCAGTGCGTATCGATCCACCTCGCTATCGCTGATGGGGGTGCCCACGGGGTTCGCCCTCTCGGTCGTCCGCTTGCCCATCACGGCACCCAGAACCAGCGGACCACCCGTGGCCATACTCACGCCGACCTCGTAATCGGTCCGCTGCAGCGTGTTGGTGATATCCGTCCGCAAGTAGCCGCCGCCGACGGAGATGTCGCCCATGCCGACGGTGGCGCCGAAGTGAACCGACTCGGGCTCGCAGTTAAGCGCGAAGATCGACCCGTCACAGGGTGCGTTCTGGTTGAACTCCGCCTCGTAACTCTCATAGCCCGCAGCCAGACGTATGTTCACGCCCTCGAAGCTCTGCGCGTATGCCGCACCGACCGCCAACTGCTCCGCATACTCCTGGCCCGCCGAACCAGCGTTGGACCACAGGACGGTGGTCGCGGCGCCGGGCTGCGTCGTTGTCAATTGGGCGCCAGTGCCGTCTCGGACAATCCAGACGGTCGCGGGCTGTGGCCGGTTGTTCGACCGGGCGCCGGTGAACTGCGGGTACTGGCTCGCCTCACGGTCGTCCGGCGCGTAGCTCAAGCCGAACTGGAAGCCGTTGAACGACGGCGACAGATATACCAGCTTGATCGAATCCTCGGCCCCGATACCGTCATTGTAGGTCGCGATGTAGCCGGCCGGGACGAAGTTGAAGAACGGCGTGTTCACACCGAAGTTGCTCGCACCATGCGGCGCGAAGTTGGTGAACTGCTGACGCGCGCTCTCCACCGCACCGATCCGGATCTGGCCGAAACCGCCCTTGAAGTAGAGCCAGCGCTCGTCCAGCGTCGGACCCGCCGTCTCGTTCGCGCTCCCGCCTTCGCCGCCCTCGATCTGGATGACCAGGCCCACCGTCATGCCGTTGTCGAGCGTGGTCTCGCCCGAGACGGTGAGCTCCACATCCTGACCAAGCAGGGTGGAGTGCGCGTTGTTCATCGGCTCGCCCGCAGCGTCGTCGCCGCCGACGAAGCCCATGGCCGCGCGGTAGTAGCCGCCGACGCCGACCGAGATCGGGTCGGCCATCATCTCTTCGGCCTGGACCGCGCCCGCCGCGAACATGCCGCCGGCCACCAGGGCCGTCGTTCCCAAAAGAACCTTACGCATTACAACTCTCCTCAATGTAGCGTTGCCTAGGCAACTGTGCACAGTCCAGGCGCCGTCCGGCCACCCGTCCTCGCGCGCATCATGGCGCGGAGGGACGGCGGGTCAACAGGTTATGGGGCCCCCACAACAGATTTCCTCCATGCCTGTTGTAAAAATGTCACATGCCCCCGCCCCCCGCTGCGAAGCCCCCAGGTCCTTATTTTTGTTTTTAGGTGCGCGGGTCTCCAGGCCCGCATGTTTTTGTATTTCGAAAAGAAGAAAAATGCGGGCCTGGAGACCCGCGCACCTGAAACCCACCCAAATCCACCAAATCCATGTCCCCTCACCAAACCGCACAGCCGAGCGCGACAGGAGGGCGCGGGCGCGCTAGACTGGGAGGGAAAGGCAATCCCATCGACCCACGGTCGAGCAAACGAGGAGACCGTTCCATGAGACATGGCGATATCGTCAGCAACCCCGATACGGTGGGCGTTGCGGTCTTTCAATACAAGATGCCGCGGCTCCACACCCGGCAGGAGGTTCTCGACAACGCGAAGAAGATCGGCGACATGATCGTCGGCGCCAAGGTGGGGCTGCCGGGGATGGACCTTGCGGTCTTCCCCGAATACAGCACCCACGGGATCATGTACGACCGCAAGGAGATGTTCGACACCGCGTCCGAGATCCCCGGGCCGGAGACGGAGGTCTTCGCCGAGGCGTGCAAGGCGGCGAACACCTGGGGCGTCTTCTCGCTCACCGGCGAGCAGCACGAGCAGCACCCCGCCAAGAACCCCTACAACACCCTCATCCTGATGAACAATGAGGGCGAGATCGTCCAGAAATACCGGAAGATCCTGCCCTGGTGCCCGATCGAGGGCTGGTATCCGGGGAGCGACACCTATGTCAGCACCGGACCCAAGGGGCTCAAGGTCAGCCTGATCATCTGCGACGACGGCAACTATCCCGAAATCTGGCGGGACTGCGCGGTGAAGGGCGCGGAACTCGTCGTGCGCTGCCAGGGCTACATGTATCCGGCCAAGGACCAGCAGATCATGATGGCCAAGGCCATGGCCTGGGCCAACTGCTGCTATGTGGCCGTCTCCAACGCGGCCGGGAACGACGGCGTCTACACCTATTTCGGCCACTCGGCCATCGTGGGCTTCGACGGACGCACCCTCGGCGAATGCGGCGAGGAGGAATACGGCATCCAGTACGCCCAGCTCTCCGTCTCCCAGATCCGCGACGCCCGCGCCAACGACCAGGCGCAGAACCACCTCTTCAAGCTGGTGCACCGGGGCTACACCGGAGTCTACGCCTCGGGCGACGGGGACAAGGGCGTGGCGGAATGCCCGTTCGAGTTCTATCGCAACTGGGTCCAGAACCCGCGCAAGGCGCAGGAGATGGTGGAGGCCGTGACCCGCGACACCATCGGCGTCAGCGGCTGCCCGGTGGACGGGATCCCCGAACCCGTCAAGATGGCGGCCGAATAGCGGTAAGGCGGCACGTAAAGCGGCGCCGGGGGCAGGGCACGCGGCCCCCGCCCCCGGCGACCGGCCGCTCCCTGCGGCAGGCGGGCTTCCGGAGGGCGCGCTTTGGCATCTGCCTTCCCGCCGTCACCGGCCAAGCTCGATTTCAGACCCTTATCGGGCTCCTCCCGGCCCTTCGGCCCATTGGCCGATCAGGCGGCGACGTCCACCACCGCCGCCGAGCATTGGGGAGCGGGAACCGGCTCTCCGCGCTCACGCAGACTCTGGATGTGCAGAACGATGGCCGCCTCGATCTCCCGGATCGCTTCGTCGCGGGTCGTCCCGGTTGCCACGCAACCGGGCAAGTCCGGCACATAGGCGGCATCGTTTTCCGGCGTCTTCTCGATCACGATCGTGTATTCCATCTTTCCCCTCGTTTCCGCGATCCCGCGTCTTACAAAGGATTGGCAAAGGACGCCCAACCGCTAGAATCCCGTCCGGTCGCCCGAAGCAACCCGCCATGGAAAAAGCGATCCTCGCAGTCGGGCGTAGCATTCGCCTCGTTGGACGCCGTTCGCACACGCCGGCGTTCAGCGGATTCTGCGCCGGTACGCTTGCGGCAATTTCGAATTCCTCCCGCGGCGACGGACGGTGTTCGGATATTGTTCATTTTGACAACGAGTCATGACCGATAAGGCGTGTCCGAAGCCGTCCTGTCGCATCGGCGTCGATGTGGGCGGCACCTTTACCGATCTGGTGCTGCTGGAGGGCGGCGGCGCGGTGCGCATCGCCAAGGTGCCGACGACGCCAGAGAACCAGGCCCTCGGCGTCCTCGCCGCGCTGGAAGCGGCGGACGCCCGCCTGCCGGACACCGCCATCCTCAGTCACGGCACCACCGCGACCACCAACGCGCTGCTCGAACGCAAGCTCGCCCGCTGCGGGCTGATCACCACGCTGGGCTTCCGGGACGTGCTGGAACTCGGGCGGCGCACCCGGCCCAACCCCTACGGCCTGATCGGCAGCTTCACCCCGCTGATCCCGCGCGAGCGCCGTATCGAGGTGCCCGAGCGCATGGACGCCGCGGGCAATGTGGTGACCCCGCTGGATGAAGAGGCCCTCGGCGCAGCCCTCGCCGAATTGCTGGCCCAGGGCTGCGAATCGCTCGCGATCCACTTTCTCCACAGCTACCGGAACCCGGCCCATGAGCGTCGCGCACTCGCGCTCGCCCGGGAAGTCTGGCCCAATGGGCACATCACGGCGGGGCACGCCGTCCTTGCCGAATATCGGGAGTATGAGCGCGGTGTGGCGGCCGCCGTCAATGCCGCGGTCCAGCCGGTGCTGCACCGCTATCTGGACCGGCTGTGCACCGAACTCGCGGCACGGGGCTACGCCCGCGACCTGCTGGTGATGCAGGGAAACGGCGGCAGCATCGCCGCGCGGAACGCGGCCGCGCACGCGGTCGCGACCGTGATGTCGGGCCCCGCCTCCGGCGTCATGGCGGCGGCGGCCATCGGCAAGGCGGCGGGCGTGGAGAACCTCATCACCTTCGACACCGGCGGCACCAGCGCCGATGTGGGTCTGGTGCTTGGCGGCGCGCCGGCGCTCACCGCCGAGATGGAGCTCGAATACGGAATGCCCATCCACATCCCCATGGTGGACGTGCACACCATCGGCGCGGGCGGCGGTTCGCTGATCCGGGTCGACGAGGCGGGCCTGCTCCAGGTGGGGCCGGAAAGCGCAGGCGCATCCCCCGGCCCCATCGCCTATGGCAGCGGCGGGACCCGGCCGACGCTTACGGACGCGAACCTGCTGCTGGGCCGGCTGGACCCGGACGGCCTGCTCGCTGTGGAACACCCCGTGGCGGGCGAGCGGCTGCGCGCGGCCTTTCGCGACCAGGTGGGTGAGCCGCTCGGCCTCGACGCCGAGGACGCCGCGGCCGCCGCGCTCCGCATCGCCGAGGACAGGCTCGCCGGCGCGGTGCGCATGGTGACGCTGGCCCGCGGCCACGACCCGCGGGACTTCACCCTCTTCGCCTTCGGCGGCGCGGGGCCGATGCACGCCGCGGCCCTTGCGCGGGAGCTCGGCATTCCGCGGGTGACGATCCCGACGCGGCCCGGCATCACCAACGCCGTGGGCTGTATCGCCGCCGACCTGCGCCGCGACTATGTCAACACGGTGAACGCCCCGCTGGCGGAGGCGGACATGGCGCGGGTCCGCGCGCTGCTGGAAGCGCAGGCCGCCGAAGGCCGCGCGGCGGTCGCACGGGAAGGCCTCGCCGTCGAGGAAATTCTCTGCCGCCACCGGGCGGACATGCAGTTCGAGGGACAGACCCACATGCTCACCGTGCCCATCCCCGGCCCCGAGGCGAGCCGGGAGACCTTCAGGGAGGCGTTCGAGCGCGCCTATTGGGAGCGCTTCGCCGTGGCTCTCGACGATATCCGGCCCGTACTGGTCAACCTCCACACCGCCGTCCTTGGCCGGCGGGCGCCGGTGCCCTTCGAGGCGCTGGGCGGCGGGCCGAAGGCGGAGACGCTGGAGGAAGCGCTCGCGGGCAGGCGGCGCGTATGGTTCCCCGGCGGCTGGCGCGAGACGCCGGTCTATGATCGCCACCGCCTGCCGGCCGGCGCCCGCTTCCCGGGACCGGCCGTCGTACAGCAGCTCGACTGCACCAGTATCGTCGAGCCCGGGAACCGCGCCTCTCTGGACGGCGCCGGCAACCTCGTCCTGGAGATCGGCCCATGAGCGCGCCCGATGCGGTGACCCTCGGCGTGGTGCAGGCGGGCCTGCAGCAGGTCTGCAACGAGATGGACCTCGCCTTCGCGCGGGCGGCCTTCAGCCCCGTGATCTCCGAGGGGCTCGACCGCTCCGACGGCATCTACGCCCGCAAGGACGGCAAGCTCATCGCCCAGGGCGAGCTCGGCCTGCCCGTCTTCGTCGGCACCATGCAGTTCTCCACCGAGCATCTGATCGCGACCCGTCCGACGGTGCGGGAGGGCGACATCTTCGCCGTGAACGACCCCTATCTCGGCGGCACCCACCTGATGGACGTGCGTTTCGCCATGCCCTTCTTCTACAAGGGCGCGCATTTCGCCTGGCTCTCCAACACCGGCCACTGGCCGGACACCGGCGGCATGGTCCCGGGCGGCTTCTCGGCACGCGCGACCGAAGTCGTGCAGGAGGGGCTGCGCTTCCCGCCCATCAGGCTCTACAAGGAGGGCGTTCTCGACGAGGAGCTGCTCTCCGTCATCCTCTCCAATATCCGCGTTCCGGAGCAGCGCATCGGCGACATCGAGGCGCAGTCCGCGGCGCTGCTGGTGGGTGCCAAGCGCATGACCGCGCTGTTGGACAAATATGGCGTGCCGCTGGTGGAGGAGGTGATCGCCGAGATGCGCGGTCGCGCCGCCCGGCAGATGCGGGCGCGGATCGAGACCATCCCCGACGGCAGCTACCGGGGCCTGGCCCGGGTGGATTCGGACGGCGTGGTGGACGAGCCGCTCACCATCGACCTCCGCCTGCGGAAGGAGGGGGGCGAGCTTCATTTCGACCTTTCGCGCTCGAGCCCGCCCTGCGCCGGGCCCATGAACAGCGTGCCCGCCACCACCAAGTCGGCGATCTATCTTGCCGTCCGCCACGTCTTCCCCGACGTGCCGATCAATGCCGGGATGTTCGAGCCGCTCCATATCGTCGATCCGGTGGGCACCTTCCTCCATGCGGAATATCCCCGGCCGGTCTCGGGCTGCGCCGCGGAAGTGAGCCAGCGCATCGCCGAAGCGGTGTTCGACGCGCTGGCCAAGGCGATCCCCGACCGGCTGTTCGCGGCACCTGCCGGGACCTCCGGCAATTTCGCGCTCGGCGGGACGGACCCGGCGACGGGGCGGGACTACGTCATGTATCTCTTCACCGGCGGCGGCTATGGCGGCGCGCGGGGCTGCGACGGGCTCACCAACGGCTGCTCGACCATCGGAATCTCGAAGTCCCAGCCCATCGAGGTGCTGGAGCAGAAATATCCCGTCCTGTTCGGCGAATATGCGCTGCGGGAGGGCTCGGGCGGGGCCGGGCGCTGGCGGGGCGGCTTCGGCGTACGCTATTCCTGCACGCTGCGCGCGGGCAGCGCCAAGGCCTCCATGGTGATGGACCACGGGCGCGAAGGCCCCAACGGCGCGCTCGGCGGTGCGCGCGGCGCGCGCAACGAGGTTCGCATCCTGCGCAAGGACGGCGCGGTCTACCTGCCGCCCCATCTCTCAAAGGATCAGGAGATCGCGCTCGCGCCGGGCGACAGGGTGTGCGTCTCGACGCCGGGCGGCGGCGGCTACGGCCCGCCCGCCGAGCGCGACCCGGCCCTCGTCAGCCGCGACGTGGCGCGCGGCTACTACACCGCCGAAGACGCCCGCCGCCTCTTCGGCACCCCCCGCGACTGACCCGTCCCCTCCGCGGCGCTTTCTTGAGCGGCGCGCGCGGCGCGCTATGTCAGGGGGTCGTTGCCGCGGGAGTCCACATAGTCCTCGATATAGTCGCGAACCACGCGGTCCAGCGGGGGATTGGCGGGGAGGCCGAGGGCGGCGGCGCGGTCCCAGCGGGCGAAGGCGGGCCAGGAGCCGACGATGCGCTGGGTCTCTGCGTCGGGCGCGTCGGTGACGGCGCCGAGCGCGCGGTCGCCGGCGACGCGCCCCAACGTCTCCGCCATCTCCGCCACGGTCGCCGAGAAGCAGGGCAGGTTCACCGTGCGGTCGTCGCCGAGCGCATCGGGCGCCAGTTCATGCAGCGCCACGAGGCTTTCGACGATGGTGCGGTAGCCGCCCAGCACCATGCGCGTCTCGCGGCTCACGGGCAGCGCGTGCGCGATGCCTGAAAGCGGCTCCCGGAAGAGCCCGCTCGCAAAGCCCGATGCCGCCTTGTTGGGCTTGCCCGGGCGCACGATCACCGTGGGCGGGCGGCCGCCGCGCCCGTCCAGGAAGCCCTTGCGGGTATAGTCGGCGACGAGCTGCTCCATCATCACCTTGGTGACGCCGTAGGTGCTCTGAGGCGTGATCTTCGTCGCGTCGGTCACGGTCTCGGGCAGCGCGGTGCCGCCATAGACCGCCATGCTGCTGGTAAAGACGAGGCGCGGCAGGCCCGGTGCGGCACGGCAGGCCTCCAGCAGGTTGAGCCCGCCGGTGAGGTTCGCCGCGAGCGCACCGTCGAAATCCTGTTCCGCGCCCGCACTCACCACCGACGCCAGGTGGAAGACCGACAGCGCTTCGCCCGAGACCACCCCGCGCACCGCGTCCGCGTCCGCGATATCCCCGACGACGCTCTCCACGATCTCCGGCAGGCCCGGCGGACGAGGGTCGGGCGCGACGGCATCGAAGAGCACCAAGCGCTCGATGGGCTCCTGCGTGCCCGTCGGGCCGGCGAGGCGCCCTCTCTCCAGGAGCGCGCGGGCGAGCCGCCTGCCGAGGAACCCCCAACCGCCCGTGATGACCACCTTCATGGCGCTCTCCGCTCCTTGCCGTCCGCCGCGGCGCGCAACATACCCTATTGGCAGGGCGTGCCGATATGCGGATGATGCCCCCAGCGACGAGGAAAGGCCGGCATGACCGACGCTGCGGCCCTCGGGCCCAACGCCTCTCTGATCGACGAGCGCGAATCCCGCGCGCGCCTCATCACGCCGGCGCTGGTGCTGGACCTCGACGCCATGGAGCGCAACATCGCGACCATGGCGGCCCATGCGGCGGCGCAGGGTGTCTCGCTCCGCCCCCACGCCAAGACTCACAAATGCACCCGCATCGCCCATCTGCAGCTCGAAGCGGGGGCGCTCGGCATCTGCTGTGCGACTCTCGGCGAGGCGGAGGCCATGGCGGCGGGCGGCGTGGAGGGGCTGCTCATCACCTCCCCCATCGTGGCCCCGGCCAAGATCGCGCGCCTCATGGCGCTCCGCGAACGCCACGGGCCCCTCATGGTGGTGGTGGACGACATGGGCAATCTCCGCGCTCTCGAAGCGGCGGCGCAGGCGGCGGCCCATCCGCTCGACGTGGTGGTGGACGTGGATGTGGGCCTGCACCGCACCGGCGCGCGGGATGCGGACGCGGCGGTGGCTCTCGCGGAAGCGGCGGATGCGAGTGCGAGCCTCCGCTTCGCGGGCCTCCAGGGCTATGCCGGGCATGTCCAGCATATCGAGGGCTTCGAGGCGCGGCGCCGGGCGTCCGCCGGCGACCTGGCGCCGCTCGGGGAAACCCGCGAGCGGCTCGCCCAGCAGGGCATCGAGGTACCCATCGTCTCCGGCGCAGGCACCGGCACACACGACATCGACCCGGAGCTTGCGCTGTTCACCGAGCTCCAGGTGGGCTCCTATGCGGTGATGGATGTGGAGTATCTGGACGTCCAGGCGGAGGGCGGCGGACCGTGGCGCTTCGAGCCCGCGCTCTTCGTGCGCTCCACCGTGGTCTCGGCGAGCCATGACGGCAGCGCCACCATCGATGCGGGCCTCAAATGCTTCGCGACCGACGGGCCGCTGCCGCGCTTCCATTCCGGCGTGCCCATCGGCGCCCACTACCAGCATTTCGGCGACGAGCACGGACGCGTCGTCTTCACCGGCGCGAACGAGCGGCTCGCCGTGGGCGCGGCCCTCGAATGTATCGCGCCCCATTGCGACCCCACGGTGAACCTCTACGACCACTATCACTGCGTCCGGGGCGATACGCTGGTGGACATCTGGCCCATCGAGGCCCGCGGGCGCCATTAGGCTCATGCACCGCCCCCGGACAACGGCCTGAGGCCGGGCCCATGGCCTCCATCTCCCTCGCGGGCCTCACCAAGCGCTTCGGCGCCCTGACGGCGGTGGATTCGCTGGACCTCGAGATCGAGGACAAGGCCTTCGTCGCGCTGCTGGGCCCTTCGGGCTGCGGCAAGACCACCACCATGAACATGATCGCGGGGATCGAAACGCCCACGGAGGGGCAGATCCTGTTCGACGGGCGCGACATGCGGGCGGTGCCAGCCAACAAGCGCAAGGTGGGATTCGTCTTCCAGAACTACGCGATCTTCACCCACCTCACGGTGCGAAAGAACCTGGCCTTCGGCCTTCAGGTGCGGGGCGTGCCGCCGGCCGAGACGAAGCGGCGGGTCGACGCAATGGCGGCCCTGATGCGGCTCGAGGACCGGCTGGACTGGCCGACGGCGAAGCTCAGCGTGAACGAGCTGCAGAAGGTCGCCATCGGCCGCTCCGCCATCACCGAGCCCGAAATCTTTCTCCTGGACGAGCCGCTCTCGAACCTGGACGCCGCCTTCCGCGCCTTCATGCGGACGGAACTCAAGCACCTCCAGCACGAGTTCCAGCAGACCATGGTCTATGTCACCCACGACCAGATCGAGGCCATGAGCCTCGCAGACCGTATCGCGGTGATGGACCGCGGCGTGCTCCAGCAATATGGCTCGCCCATCGACGTCTACAACCAGCCGCGCAACGTCTTCGTCGCCAACTTCATGGGCAGCCCCAGCATGAACCTGGTGCCCTGCAGGCTGACGGGCGACGCGGCGGCGCTCGATTTCGGCGACGGCGGCATCGCCCCGGTGGAGGACGACGAACTCGCCCGGCGCTGCAAGGCGGCACGAGACGCGGAGGTCGTCTTCGGCGCCCGGCCGGAGGATATCGAGCTCAGGCCCGGCGGCCATGAGGGCCCCGGCATCGACGCCACGGTGACCTTCGTGGAGCCCATCGGCCCGCGCACCATCGTCCATGTGGCAGCCGGCGGGAGCGCGCTCAAGATCGCGCGCGAAAAACACTACCGGATCGAGATCGGCGCCGCGGTCCGCGCCATGCTGCCGCGGGGCAAGTGCCACCTGTTCGACGCCGCGAGCGGCGACGCGCTGGGGCTCGAGGCCGCCTGAGCCATGGCGCGGCTCGAGCTTCGCGGGGTGAGCAAGTCCTACGGCGCGACCGTCGCCGTGAAGGACATCGACCTCACCGTGGAGGACAACGAGTTCTTTTGCATCTTCGGGCCGCCGAGTTGCGGCAAGAGCACCATCCTCCGCCTCCTGCTGGGCCTCGTGGCGCCGGACAGGGGCGAGATCGCCATCGGCGGCGAGTCCTTCGGCGACCGGGGCCCCAAGGAACGCAACCTCGCCATGGTGTTCCAGAACCTCGCGCTCTTTCCCCACATGACGGCGGGGCAGAACCTCGCCTTCCCGCTGGTGGAGCGCAAGGTGGAGAAGGCCGAGGTCAAGCGCCGCGTGCTGGAGGTGGCGGAGACGCTCCGCATCACCCCGCTGCTCGACAAGCTGCCCGCGCATCTGAGCGGCGGCGAGCGGCAGCGGGTCGCGATCGGGCGCGCGCTCGTGCGAGACCCGGCGGCCTTCCTCATGGACGAGCCCATCGCCGCGCTCGACGCGAGACTCCGGGAGGAGATGCGGGTCGAGCTCAAGCGCCTGCAGCGGGAGCTCAACCACACCCTGGTCTATGTCACCCACGACCAGGAGGAGGCCATGTCGATCGCCGACCGCATCGCCATCCTGGAAGCGGGCAAGGTGCGCCAGACCGGCACGCCGGCGGAGATCTACAACTCCCCCAACAGCCGCTATGTGGCAGAGCTGATCGGCGCGCCGCCGATGAACTTCGTGGAAGGCGAACTGACGTCCGGCGGGCGCTTCGAGGGCGGAGAGGTCGCGGTCTCGCTGGCGTTCCCCGGCGTCGACGCCACGGGGCCCGCGGCGCTTGCCGTCCGCCCCGAGGACCTGGCGATCGCGGCGCCCGGCGAAGGGGCGATCGAGGCCTCGATCTACGAGGTGGAACCGCTCGGGGCGTTCACCATCGTGGATGTGAGCGCCGGCGAGCGCCTCTTCAAGGTACAGGCGCCGGGGCAGCCGCACTTCAAACTGGGCGAATCGGTGAGCCTCGTGCTGGATCCGGCCCGCTGCCACCTGTTCTGCGGCGAAACCGGGACGCTGATCCGCTCCGCCGGCTGAGCCCCGGCCGGGCAGGGCACCCGGGGGCTAGAGCTTCTGCAGAAGTTGAATCAGGCTGGAGGTGTCCCAGCGGTTGCCGCCCCGCTGCTGGACATGGGCGTAGAACTGGTCCACCAGCATGGACATGGGGAGCAGCGCGCCGTTCTTCTTCGCCTCCTCGAAACAAAGGCCGAGATCCTTGCGCATCCAGTCCACGGCGAAGCCGAACTCGAACTCCCCCTCCAGCATGGTGGAGCCGCGGTTTTCCATCTGCCAGGACTGCGCGGCGCCCTTGGAGATGGTCGCCAGCACGGTCTCGCCGTCGAGGCCTGCGCGCTGGGCGAAGTTGAGCGCCTCCGCCAGACCCTGCACGACGCCCGCGATACAGATCTGGTTGACCATCTTGGTGAGCTGGCCGTTCCCCACCGGGCCCATATGGGTGACGTTGCGGGCGTAGGAGTCGATCACGGGCTGCGCGCGGGCGAACTCCGCCGCGCCGCCGCCCACCATCACGGTAAGCACGCCGTTCTCCGCGCCGGCCTGCCCGCCCGAGACCGGTGCATCGAGGAAACCGACCCCGCGCTCGGCCGCCGCTGCGTGGACCTCGCGTGCAACGTCCGCGGAATCGGTGGTGTGGTCGATGAAGAGCGCGCCCGACTCCATGCCGGCGAGCGCACCGTCGGCGCCATAGACCACCGCGCGGAGGTCGTCGTCGGCACCGACGCAGGCGAACACCATCTCCGCCCCCTTCGCGGCCTCCGCCGGCGTGGCGGCGGTGCGTCCGCCATGGGAATCGGTCCAGGCCTCCGCCCGGGCGGCGGTGCGGTTGTAGACGGCGACCCGGTGGCCTGCGCGCGCGAGATGCCCCGCCATCGGAAAGCCCATGACCCCCAGCCCGAGAAACGCCACGCTGGTACCGTCGCCGCCTGTCATCGCCCTCTCCTCCGTCAGCGCGCGCCATCTTAGGTCACGCCGCCATCCCCCGACAACGCGCCGCCCTCAAGACACCCCAGTGCATCCGGCGCACCGGTTGCGTTCGTCGCGCGGTTCTGCCATTTTCCCGCGCCGACGCCGGGCCCGGCCCGCCGCAGCGCGCTCGCGGGGCCCCGGCGCTCTTCCCCGTTCCGAGAGGATTCCGCCATGTCATCGGTTCTATGGTTCGCCGTGGCCTCGGGCCTCGTCGCGCTCGCCTACGGTCTCTACACCACCCGCTCCGTGCTCGGCGCGCCCGCGGGCACCGAACGCATGCAGGAGATCGCCGGTGCCGTCCAAGAGGGCGCGCGGGCCTATCTCAACCGCCAATACGTCACCATCGGCGCGGTGGGACTGATCCTCTTCGGCATCCTGACGGGCCTGCTGGGCTATCTGGTGGGTATCGGCTTCCTCATCGGCGCAATCCTTTCGGGCGCGGCGGGCTATATCGGCATGCATGTCTCGGTGCGCGCCAATGTCCGTACGGCGGAGGCCGCGCGGACCGGCGGGCTGAAACCCGCACTGAGCGTCGCCTTCCGCTCCGGCGCCATCACCGGCCTGCTGGTTGTGGGGCTCGGCCTGCTCGGCGTCGCGGTCTACTACGCGATCCTGCTGGCGGCGGGCGTGGACACCAAGACGGTGCTCGAAGCGCTGGTGGCGCTCGGCTTCGGCGGCTCGCTGATCTCCATCTTCGCCCGTCTCGGCGGCGGCATCTTCACCAAGGGGGCGGATGTGGGCGCCGACCTCGTCGGCAAGGTGGAGGCCGGCATCCCCGAGGACGACCCGCGCAACCCGGCCGTCATCGCCGACAATGTGGGCGACAATGTGGGGGACTGCGCCGGAATGGCGGCGGACCTCTTCGAGACCTACGCAGTCACCATCGTTGCCACCATGCTGCTCGCCGCGGTGTTCTTCACCGGGCCGCTCCAGCAATCGCTCATGTTCTATCCGCTGGCCATCGGCGGCGCCTGCATCCTCGCGTCCGTGATCGGTACGTTCTTCGTGCGGCTCGGCAAGAGCCAGAAGATCATGCCGGCGCTCTACCGGGGTTTCCTGGTCTCCGCCGCGCTCTCGGCCGTCGCCTTCTGGCCGATTACCGATTGGGTGGTCGGCTGGAACACCGAGTTCACGGTGGGCGGCGTGACCTCCACCGGCATGGACCTCTTCCTCTGCGGATTGATCGGACTCGTGGTGACGGGCCTCATGGTGTGGGTCACCGAATATTACACCTCCACCGAGTTCCGCCCGGTGCGCGGCATCGCCAAGGCCTCCACCACGGGCGACGCCACCAACATCATCCACGGGCTTGCAATCTCCATGCAGGCGACGGCGGTGCCTGCGATCATCATCTCCGCCGGCATCATCCTGGCCTATCTCGCGGCCGGCCTGTTCGGCATCGGAGTCGCGGTGACCGCCATGCTGGCGCTGGCCGGCATGGTGGTGGCGCTCGACGCTTACGGCCCCGTCACCGACAACGCCGGCGGGATCGCCGAGATGGCAGAACTGCCCGAGGATGTGCGCAAGACGACCGACGCGCTGGATGCGGTCGGCAACACCACCAAGGCGGTGACCAAGGGCTATGCCATCGCGTCCGCCGGGCTTGCGGCGCTGGTGCTGTTCGCCGCCTATACGGAGGACGTGGCGCGCTACTTCCCCGGCGTCGAGCTCAACTTCTCCCTCAGCAACCCCTACGTGATCGTAGGCCTCTTCTATGGCGGCCTTCTGCCCTTCCTGTTCGGCTCCATGGCCATGCTCGCGGTAGGCCGGGCGGCGGGCGCGGTCGTGCTCGAAGTGCGTCGGCAGTTCCGCGAGATTGCCGGCATCATGGACGGCACCGGCAAGCCCGAATATGGCCGCGCGGTGGACCTTCTCACCAAGGCCGCCATCCGCGAGATGATCCTGCCGTCGCTGCTCCCGATCGTCGCGCCGATCCTGCTCTATGTCGTGATCTGGGCGATCGCGGGCCAGGAAGCGGGCTTCTCCGCGCTGGGCGCCGCTTTGGTGGGCACCATCGTGACGGGGCTCTTCCTCGCCATCGCCATGACGGCGGGCGGCGGGGCCTGGGACAACGCCAAGAAATATATCGAGGACGGCAACCATGGCGGCAAGGGCTCGGACAGCCACAAGGCCGCGGTGACCGGCGACACGGTGGGCGATCCCTACAAGGATACCGCGGGCCCGGCGATCAACCCGATGATCAAGATCACCAATATCGTGGCGATCCTGCTGCTTGCGATCATCGCGAAGTTCGCCGCCGGTTGAGGAGATGCGCCGCGCCCCGGCCGCCGCCGGGGGCGACGCGTCAGCGGTTGGACGCCGCGGGCCGTCCGATATTGCCGAAGAGCTGCTGGAAGAGGCTGAGGTCGCGGCCCCGGACCGGGCTCTCAACCGAAACCGGATGGATCGCCCGCGCTTCCTCGGCGCCCAGGAACGCCACCTCCGCCACCACGTCGTCTTCGTCGAAGGAGACCGCGACGATCTGTTGTTCGGCGAGTTCCGGCGTATAGAAGGAGGTCGTCTCGGTGCGGCGCATGATGTAATACCAGCGCCGCTCGTCGAATGTGGAGACGACGGTGGGCGTACCGAGCAGCGCGGCGACCTGGGAGGCGGTCTGGACGCCGGGTTCTATCTCGGCCAGCGCGTCCGGATCCGCCGTGTAGCCGCGAACGTCGATGCGCGGCGCACATGCGCCAAGCGCCACCGCGAGCGCCGCAGCACCCAAGAGGAGCGGGAGAGCGCGGCGCCGGGACGCCGGGATGCGCGAGGGCGGAGACATGGATGAGATGCCGACGATGCAGCCTGCGCCGTGGAAGCAGCGCCAGTCTGCGCCCATCCCCGCGCCGAGTCCAGCGCTCCCGAAGGGCGGTGCCCGGTGAAGCTGGAAAGCTTCTTCGGCCGCGCCGCGCGGCGCTGGCGGGCACGCGCCGCCCTGCGGGAGGCGGGCGGCAAGCTCTACATGGCGGCGGTCCGCCAGGCGCGCGCCCGCGCCTTCTATGCGGAAGGCGGCGTACCGGACACGCTCGACGGGCGCTTCGACATGATCGTGCTCCACGCGGCGCTGCTGGTGCGCAGGCTGCGCGGATGCGGCGATGCGGGCCGCGCCCTCGCACAGTCGCTCTTCGATGCCATGTTCGACGACATGGACCGAAGCCTGCGCGAAATGGGTGTGGGCGATCTGCGCGTCGGCAAACGGGTGAAGCAGATGGCCCGCGCGTTTTACGGCCGCGCCGAGGCCTATGACCGGGCGCTGAACCGGGCGCCGGGGAGCGCACGGCGCGAAGCCCTCGCCGCGGTGCTCGTGCGCAACCTCTATGGCGGCGAGGCGCCTCCCGACGACCGGGTGGAGACGCTCACCCGCTACGTGGAGGCGCTCGACGACGCCCTCGCGAACCGGGAGGCCGATGCGATCCTCCGCGGCGAGGCCGGCTTCCTGCCGCCGCCCGCGTTCCGGTGAAGCGTCGCCGTTCTGCAAGGAGGCCCACATGACGGTGGATGAGGCTCACGCGGAATTCCAGCGGATCGTCTCGCTCGACGATATCGGCGAGGCGGGAGTCGAGAAGGAGATCGAGGCCTCGGCATCGGAGCGCTCGGCGCTCGCGGCACGTTTCGGACTGCTCTCGCTCGATGCGCTCGACGCGCGGTTGAGGCTGGAGCGAATGCACGCGCCACCCGGTGCGATCCGCGTCGCGGGGCGAGTCCGGGGCCGCGCGGTACAAGCCTGCGCCGCAACGCTGAAACCCGTGCCGCAGGCCGTGGACGAAGCCGTCGCCGTCTTCTATGCGCCGGCGACGGAGGAGGGATCCTCCGGCGAGATCACGGTGGAAGCCGACGGCGCGCCCCCGTTCGAGCCGCTGCCCGCGGACGTCATCGATCTTGGAGAGCTCGCGGCGCAGCATTTCGCGCTCGCGCTGGACCCCTACCCGCGGCACCGGGACGCGCCGTGCGGGCCGCTCCGTTTCGCAACCGACGGCGAAAGCGGCAACCGACCGTTCGCGGCGCTTGGACAACTCAAAGGCAAGTTGTAATCTGCGGCCTTCTCGGCGCCGCGGGCGCTTGCGCGGGTGCCGATGTGCTCGCGCCGGCCGCGCGGTGTTTGCGGATGCAAGCGGTAGTAGAGATTCGCCATGGCTGTCCCGAAGAAGAAAGTATCCCGCGCACGGCGCGGCAACCGCCGCTCCCACGACGCGCTGGCCCGCCCCAACGCGGTGGAATGCCCCAATTGCGGCGAGTACAAGCTGCCGCATCACGTCTGTCCAGCCTGCGGTTACTACAAGGGCCGCGAAGTGATGCAGGGCGAGGACTAAAGCGGTCCGGCCCGAGATGGCTCGCTTCGAGGCTGGAGTCGAGGTGAAGCCCGTGCGCCGCGCGCCTGCTGCGATTCGAGGCGACGGATGAGCGGCAAGGAGATCGTGCTCGCCATCGACGCCATGGGCGGCGACGAAGCGCCGCGCATGGTGATTCGCGGCGCCAACATCGCACGCATCCGCTACCCCGACCTGCGCTTCATGTTCTTCGGCAAGCGGCCCGACATCGAAGCGCTTCTGGCACGCTTCAAGAAGCTCAAATCGGTGAGTTCCACACACCATACCGACGAGGTGGTGGAAGACGGCGACAAGCCCATGAAGGCGCTGCGCCAGCGCAACGCTTCCAGCATGCGGCTCGCCATCGACGCGGTGAGCGAGGGCGCGGCCCATGGCGTGATCTCGGCGGGCAACAGCGGGGCGTTGATGGTGCTCGCGCGAGCCGCACTCAAGACGCTGCCGGGGATCCGCCGGCCCGCCATGGGCTCCATATTTCCCACCGTGCGCGGCGAGAGCTTCATGCTCGATCTCGGGGCCAATATCGACACGGATTCGACGACCCTCGCGCAGTTCGCCGTCATGGGAGAGGTCTTTGCCCGCAACGTGCTGGGGGTGCGCGAGCCCACGGTCGGGCTGCTCAATATCGGCACCGAGGAGCACAAGGGGAACGAAACCATTCGCACCGCCGCCGCCGTGCTCGGCGATTCGAAGCTGCCGATCAAATTCCACGGCTTCGTGGAAGCGGACGACATCGCCGCGGGCACCGTCGACGTGGTCGCGACGGACGGTTTCGCCGGCAATATCGCACTCAAATCCGCCGAAGGCACCGCACGCCTCTATACGGAATATCTCAAGAGCGCGTTCCGCCGCTCCGCCCTCTCGCGCGCCGGCTATCTCCTCGCCCGGCCCGCGCTCCGCCTGCTGCGCGAGCGCGTGGACCCGCGCGCCTATAACGGCGCCATGTTTCTGGGCGTGAACGGCGTCGTGGTGAAGAGCCACGGCGGCACCGACCACAAGGGCTTCGCCAACGCCATCGGCGTCGCATTCGACATGGTGAACCAGGGGGTCAATCCCAAGATCACCGACGACCTCGCCCGGCTCTCCCTCGGCGTTCTGCCGGAGCCGAAGAGGGCCGCGCTCTGAAATGCGCCGGTCCCGCTTCGTCGGCTGCGGCGCCTATCTCCCCGAAAAGGTCCTCACCAACGACGACCTCGCGGCGCGGATCGACACCAGCGACGAATGGATCGCGACGCGCACCGGAATCCGCCAGCGCCATGTGGCGGCCGACGGGGAGCTGACGTCGGACCTCGCCCACGCGGCGGCGGCCGATGCTCTGAAGGCCGCCGGGCTAGGTGCGGACTCACTCGACCTTCTGGTATTGGCGACATCTACGCCGGACAACACCTTTCCGGCGACCGCGACCCGCGTGCAGGCCCGTCTGGGCATGACCGGCGGCGTGGCCTTCGACGTGCAGGCGGTCTGCGCGGGCTTCGTGTGCGCGCTCTCGGTCGCCGACAGCATGCTGCGCGCGGGCGCCGCCGACACCGCCCTGGTGGTGGGCGCCGAGACCTATTCGCGGATTCTCGACTGGGACGACCGGCAGACCTGCGTGCTGTTCGGGGACGGCGCGGGCGCGGCGGTGCTCCGTGCCGAGCCGGGCGACGGGGGCTCTTCGGACCGTGGCGTACTGGCAATTCGCATGCGCTCCGACGGGCGGCATTACGGCTCGCTCTATGTGGATGGCGGCGTCTCCTCCACCCAGACGGCGGGCTATCTGCGGATGGACGGGCGGGATGTCTTCCGCCACGCCGTCGCCAATCTCTCGGCGGTCGCGGGCGAAGCGCTGGATGCGGCGGGGCTCGAGGTGAGCGACGTGGACTGGTTCATTCCCCACCAGGCAAACCGGCGGATCATCGACGCCACGGCCAAGAAGCTCGGCCTCCCGTCGGAGAGGACGGTGGTGACGGTGGACCGCCACGCCAACACGTCGTCGGCCTCCATCCCGCTGGCGCTCGCCGCCGGCATCGAGGACGGGCGGATCCGGCCCGGCGACCTGCTGGTGCTGGAAGCCATCGGCGGCGGGCTCGTTTGGGGCTGCGCCGTCGCCCGCTGGTAGAGGCGGCACGGACCCTCTGTTGTAGCGCCATCCAATCCTGCAATAATGATCGGCGTACGGCCGCCACTGAAACGACAAGACGAGAGGGACACAGCCATGAGGTTGAGCCGCAGACAGTTTTTCCAGGCCGCATCGGGTGCGGTGGCGTTCGCGAGCCTGCCGCACGTGCTCCGGCGCGAAGGCCTGGCCGCCGAGGAACCCATCAGGGTCGGCAACATCCTCGACCGCACGGGGATTCTGAACATCTACAGCCTGAAGCAGATTCAGGCGGTTGCCATGGGGGTGGATGAGATCAACGCCGCCGGCGGCCTGCTCGGGCGGCCTCTCGAACTGGTGTTCTACGATTCCCAGTCCGACGGCCAGTACAACTCACAATACGTCACCGAGGCCCTGGTCAAGGACAAGTGCGTCGTGGTGCATGGCGGCATCACAAGCTCCTCGCGCGAGGTGATGCGGCCCATCGTCAATCGCTTCAACGGACTTCTCTTCTACAACTCCCTCTATGAAGGGGGCGTCTGCGACCGGCGCCACGTCTCCACCGGCATGGTCCCGGCCCAGCAGCTCGAGCCGCTCTTCGACTATGTGGTGAAGGAACTCGGTGGCAAGCGGACCTACATCCTGGCCGCCGACTACAATTACGGCCACATCACCGCGAAGTGGATGCAGAAGTTCACCCGCGACAATGGCGGCGAGGATCTGGCGGTTGAGTTCTTCCCGCTGGACGTCAACAACTTCCAGCCGGCGATCTCGCGCATCCAGGCGGCCAAGCCCGACGTGGTGCTCTCCGCCCTGGTGGGTGGCGCGCATATCGCCTTCTACCGCCAGTTCGAAGCCTCCATCGGCAAATCCGAGATGATGCTGGCCTCGGGCACCTATGGCGTGGGCCTCGAGCACACCCAGCTCTCCCCCGAAGAGGGCAACGGCGTCATCATCGCCACCTCCTTCGTCGACGATCTGGACACCCCGGAGGCCAAGGACTTCGTCTCCCGCTTCCACGCCTATACGGGCGATTCGGGCTATGTGGGCGAGTACGGCGAATATGGCGAGCGGGGGGTCAAGGTCTGGGCCGAGGCGGTCCGCCAAGCAGGCGATGCGAGCCCCGACGCGGTGATCGACGCCCTGGCGACGAAGCCCGTCAGCGTGATCGGCGCCGGCGGCCGCTACACGGTGGACGGCCAGACCAACCACACCACCATGGACATCCACATCGTCCGCGGCAATATGAACCAGACCTTCGACGTGATCCGCTCGTTCGCCCAGCGTCCGCCGACGGACACGCAGCTGGTCTGCGACCTCCACGCCAACCCGGACGACAAGACGCAGTACGAGATCGAAATCTAGCTATCCGACAGCCGGCGGTCCGGGGGCCGGGCGCGAAGCCCGCCCCCGGTCTCCGCCACCCGGTTCGATCGGCGGCGCGGCGCGCCTCCGCCGCACCAGGAGCGATGCGTGGACCAAGTCGCCAACCATCTCTTTCAGATCGGCTTTTCGTTCTCGATTTTCATCCTGATCGGCCTCGGCCTCGCCGTCATCTTCGGCATGATGCGGGTCATCAATCTGGCGCAGGGCGAGTTCCTCATGCTCGGCGCCTATTTCTGTACCCTCTGCAACCATTTCGGAATCAACCTCTGGCTCTCCTTCCTGCTGGCTGCCCTTGCGGTGGGCCTGTTCGGCATCATCGTCGAACGCCTGATCGTGCAGTGGCTCTATGGGCGGATCATCGACACGCTGCTCGCGACCTGGGGTCTCAGCCTGCTGCTGGTGGGCGGCGTCACCACAATCTTCGGCCCACAGACCGAGAGCGTCGCGGCGCCGCTCGGCAATGTGCAGGTGGGTGCGTTCGGCCTGCCGGTCTACGGCCTGGTGATGATCGCCATCGCGGTCACCGTGCTGGCCGCGGTCTACGCGCTCTGGCGCTTCACCCGCTACGGCCTGATCGTCCGCGGCACGATGCAGAACCCGGCGATGTCCGCGGTGCTGGGCGTCAATCGCAATCTCGTCTACATGCTGACCTTCGGTTTCGGCTCGGCGCTTACCGGGCTCGCCGGCGCGGTGCTCGCCCCCATCGTCGGCGCCTATCCGACGCTCGGCATCGTCTATGTGGCAAAGGCCTTCATCACGGTGATCACTGGCGGCCACCTGCCGCTGCTGGGGACGGTCAGCGCCGCGGGCCTCTTCGGCACCATCGACGGAATCGTCGCCACGATCTCGAGTTCGGTGATCGGTGAGATGACGGTGCTGTTCGTCGCCATCGTCCTGCTGCGCCTCTTGCCGCTCGGGATCACCGGGCGCATGACGCGCGGAGTGTGAGCCGTGGCCTATCGCGTCCTCGCCATGCAGCACCCCAGCGAGCGGCCCCGACCGTGGTGGTGGCTCTTCGTCGCCGCGCTCGGCGCGTTTTTCCTCACCATGCCGGAATATCTGGAGATTTTCGTCATCCTCGAAATGTCGCGCTTCTTCGGGATGGCCATGCTCGCGCTCAGCATGGGCTTCCTGTGGGGCTTCAGCGGCATATTGAGTTTCGGGCAGACGGCGTTCTTCGGGCTCGGCGGCTACGGCTACACGGTACTGGCGCTGAATACGGGGGACACCACAGGCTCCGTGTTCTTCGCCATCGCGCTCGCCATGGCGGGTGCGGGCATCCTCGGCTACTTCATGATCTACGGGCGGATCAGTGACATCTATCTCAGCGTGATCACACTGGTCTTCACCCTGATCCTCGAGAAGGGCATTCGCGCCACCTCGGGCGACCAGTATGTGATCGGCAAGGTGCGGCTCAACGGGCAGAACGGCATACCCACCGTGCCGCAGCTCGACGTACCGTGGAATCCCTCCATACAGCTCGATATCAACGGCTTCTTCTACACGGGCGCCGTCCTCATGGTGGCGATCTATGTGGGGCTGCGGCTGGTGCTGGCGACGCCCTTCGGACGCGTTCTGGTGGGAATCCGCGAGAACGAACGGCGGACGGAGCTGCTCGGCTACGACATCCGGCGGTACAAGCTCGCGAGCTTCATGCTTGCGGGCGGCGTCGCGGGGCTCGGCGGTTCCTTCTACGCCATGTCCATCCCCCTCGCCCATCCGGAAATGTTCAGCCTGGGCCGTGCGGCGGACGTGATCATGTGGGTCCTGGTGGGCGGCAAGGGAACCCTGATCGGCCCCATCGCCGGCGTCTTCGCGATCGAGTATT
The DNA here is from genome assembly GCA_965220825.1 of Alphaproteobacteria bacterium. Lineage (GTDB taxonomy): Bacteria > Pseudomonadota > Alphaproteobacteria > UBA828 > UBA828. The sequence goes on along the minus strand of OZ244839.1, from coordinate 2,781,686 downwards.
TCAAGGGCTGGCTCGGCACCCAGGGGGTGGGTCAGGTCACCCTCGTCCTCGGCGCGGTGCTGATCCTGTTCGTCCTGGTGTTCCAACGGGGTTTGCTGCCGAGCGCCGGCACGCTGCCGGAGCTCTGGCGGGACCGCGCGGCGCTGGTACGAAGCCTCGCCCGGTTGCCGGAGACGCTGATGGAAGGCGGTATGCTCGGCCTGCTCCGGCTGCTCGTCCGTCGCATCGCGCGGCTCCGGTGAGACCCATGGAGAGGCGGTCGTGAACGGGGCGGCTGACGACGGGATCATCCTGGAAACGCAGAAGCTCGAGAAGCGCTTCGGCGGCGTGGACGCCATTGCGGGCGTCGACTTCGCCCTGAAGCGCGGCGAGCTGCGCTGCCTCATCGGCCCCAACGGCGCCGGCAAGAGCACCTTCTTCAAGATGCTGACGGCCCAGCTCCGGCCCAGCTCCGGCGCCATCCTCTTCGAGGGCCGGGACATCGCCCGCGCCCAGCCGCATGAGATCGCCCGGCTCGGTATCGGCATCAAGAACCAGGTACCGGACGTCTATGACGGCATCACCGTGCATGAGAACCTCTGGCTTGCCGCGCGCTTCCGCCACGGTGCGAAGCAGGCCGCGCAGACAGTCGACGAGATGCTCGACCGCCTCGACCTCGGCGCCATCCGAAAGCGGCTTTTGGGCGAGCTCGCCCACGGCCAGCGTCAGTGGGTGGAGTTCGGCATGGTCATGGCGTCGAACCCCAAGGTGGTGCTGCTGGACGAACCGACGGCGGGCATGAGCATCGACGAGACCAGACGCACCGCAGGCCTCATCCGGGAGGCGAACCGGACGTCCACCATCGTCGTGGTCGAGCACGACATGCAGTTCATCCGGCAGATTGCCGATATCGTCACCGTGTTCCATCAGGGCCGCATCCTGGCGGAGGACACGATGGAGCGCATCCAACGCAACCAGACGGTGCGCGACGTCTATCTGGGAACCTCGGACCCCGCCTGAAGCCCTCTCCGCCACCCACCGAGCGCCGGGCGCCCTTCGGGGCTTCGGCCGGGAGCCTTCGCGCCATGCCCACCGCCAGGTCTCGCAAGACCGCCCACCGCAAACCCTCGCCGAGCCAAGACGAGACGCTCCGCATCGCCACCTGGAACGTGAACTCCGTCCGCTTGCGGTCCGACGGGCTGCGGCGGCTCGTCGACGCTTTTGCGCCCGACGTTCTCTGCCTCCAGGAAACCAAGGTGCAAAACGACCTCTTCCCTCACGAGGTCGCGGATTCGCTTGGCTACGAGCACCGGCTGATCAACGGCCAGAAGGGCTATCACGGCGTCGCCATCCTCTCGCGCCGCCCGTTCGTGGAGACCGGGATGCGCAGCTGGGCCGGCAAGAGCGACGCACGCCATGCCTTCGCGACGATCGCGGATTCGGACGGCGCGCCGCTCGAGATCCAGTGCTTCTACGTGCCGGCAGGCGGCGACGTTCCAGACCCCGAGGCCAACGACAAGTTCGCCCACAAGCTCGCTTTCCTGCGGGAGATGGCGTCCCGGTTCGCCGCGCGGCGCGATGCGCGCAACCGCCTCGTGCTGGTGGGCGATCTGAACGTGGCGCCGCTGGAGACCGACGTCTGGTCCCACAAGCAGCTTCTCAAAGTGGTGAGCCACACGCCGGTGGAGACCGCCTTGCTGGCCGAGGTCGCCGCTTCCCACGACTGGGTCGATGCGGTGCGCCATTTCATCCCGCCGGACGAGAAGCTCTATTCCTGGTGGAGCTACCGCGCCCGCGACTGGTCCGCCTCGGACCGGGGCCGGCGGCTGGACCATATCTGGGTCACGCCGGCGCTCGCGCCGGCGCTCAAGCACGCCGCGGTGCTGCGCGAAGCCCGCGGCTGGCCGCAGCCTTCCGACCACGTCCCGGTCGTCCTCGACCTCGCGCTCTGACGCGCGCGGAGGCCCCCGCGCTGTGCCGGGCACGCGCAAGCGCGAAGACCGGCTATAGTGGCGCACGGAAGACGGGAGCGCGGAGAAGCGGTGCGATGCTGACCATCGGGGAACACCCCGAAAGCTGGGTGGTGCACCGCGTTCTGGAAAGGCGCGCCGCCGAGCGCCCGGATCATCCGGTCATGCACTGGGACGGTCGGGATTATAGCTACGCCGAGATCGACCGGCAGGCCGGCCGCATCGCCGCCGGCCTCGAGGCACGCGGCATCCGCGCCGACGCCCGCCTCGGCGTAATGATGCAGAACACCCCGGAACACGTCTTCGTGTGGTTCGGCGCCGCCAGGCAGGGCGTCGTGGAAGTGCCCGTCAACACCGCCTACCGCGGCGACATCCTGGCCCATATCGCGACCAGCGCACGCATGGAGGCGATGGTGCTGGATGCGGAATTCGTGCCCGTCGTGGCCGAGGTCGCAGGGCGCTGCCCGGGCCTTCGGACCTTCTTCGTCCATGGCGGAGACCGCGCGGACGCGAAGCGCGCACTGCCCGGAACGGTGCTCGGCCTGGACGAACTCGCGACCGGGGACGGCGGCGCCGCCCAGGCGCGCGTACAGGCGACGGACACCGCCTGCATCCTCTTTACGTCCGGCACCACGGGCCCTTCCAAGGGCGTTGTCGTCAACAACCATTTCGAGCTCTCCTTCGCCGTCCTTTTCAACGAGATCGTCTCGCTCGGCGCGGACGACGTCACCTACAACTTCCTCCCCTTCTTCCATATCGCCGGCAAGTTCATCTTGCTCGGGACCATGCTGGCGGACTGCCGCATGATCCTGCGCCCGCGCTTCAGCGCGGGGCGCTTCTGGCCCGACGTGCGCGCCCACGGCGCCACCGTGACGGTCGCCGTGGGCGGCATCTGCCACATGCTATACGCCGCGCCCCGCCGGCCCGACGACGCGGACAACCCGCTCCGCATGATCTACGCCGTACCCAATCCGCACGACGTTCTCGACGATTTCCGTGCCCGTTTCGACCTTCAGACGACGGAGGGCTACGGCTCCACCGAGGCCAACATCGTCGCGTACACGCGGCCGGACGAGGCGACGCCCAGGGGCGCGGCGGGCCGTGCCGCGCCCTATTACGAGATCCGCATCGTGGACGAGACGGACCGGGAGGCGCCGCGCGGCGCATCGGGCGAGATCACGATCCGGCCCAGGCACCCCGACATCCTGATGGAAGGATATGACGGGCTTCCGGAAGCAACGCTCTCGGCCTTCCGCAATCTCTGGTTCCACTCGGGCGACCGGGGCCATATGGACGAGGCGGGTTTCCTCTTCTTTCACGACCGCATGAAGGATGCGATCCGCCGCCGGGGGGAAAACATCTCCTCCTTCGAGGTGGAGCGGATCGTCAACAAGCACCCGGAAATCGCGGAGACGGCCGCGATTGCCGTCGCCGCCGAGGTGGGCGAGGACGAGGTGAAGATCGTGGCAGTGCGGAATCCCGGGTCCGCGCTCACCGAGGAAGCGCTGCTCCGCCACTGCGCGGCGGAGATGCCCTACTTCATGGTGCCGCGCTATATCGAGTTCCGTGACGACCTGCCGCGGACGCCCACCCAGAAGGTACGCAAGGTGGAGCTTCGTGCCGACGGCCTTGCGCCTGCAACCTGGGACCGGGAGGCCGCGGGGTTCAAGGTGACCCGTGAGGGGCTCGTCCGGCGCCGCTGAGCCCGTACCGGACCTCGGCCGGGCCTTCGCCGCCTATCGCACAGGGCGGCGGGGCGAAGCGGCAGCCATCGGCCGGGCGGTGCTCGCGCGGAACCCGCGGGACGCCGGCGCGCATTATGTCTGCGGCCTGGTCGCCCAGGACCGGGGCGCGCTGGAGGAGGCGCGGGCGAGTCTCGAGGCCGCCGCGGCCCTCGCGCCGGAGAAGCCAAGCCTCCTTATCGCCCTCGGCAATCTCGCGCTGCGGCAGAGAGACGACGAGGCGGCGGAGCGCGCCTTCCGCGCCGCGCTGCGCACCGCCCCCCATGCCGCCGCCGCCCACGCCAATCTCGGAACCGCGCTGAAGCGGCAGGGCCGGCTGGACGCGGCCGTCCACGCCTTTCGGGAGGCGCTCGCTCTGCATCGGGGCTCGGCCTGGTGGGGCATCGATCCCGCGATCGGCACCGCACAGCTGGACCCCGCCCAGAAGATCACGTTCCAGAGCGCCTCTCGCGCGAAGATCGTGCACGATTCGGAGCAGATCGAGTACCTGCTCGCCGCGAACCGGTTGCCGCCCACATTCCACGCGGTTCGCGACGGGTTCCGCGACGTGCTTGCGGGCTTCGGTGGCGAGGATGCGCCCTCGATCCCGCGCGCTTTGACCGCCGAGGAGCGGCGGCGGATCGGCGCCGTCTTCAACCGGGTGGTCTACCGTCCACCCGAAAACGCCGTCTCGCCGGTGCTGAACCCCGCGCTGGACGTTCCCGCCATCGCGCGACGCTACACGAGCTCCCGGCCTTCGATCGCCGTGATCGACGGCCTCCTGACGCCGCCGGCGCTCGCCGCGCTTCGGCGCTTCTGCCTGGAGGCCACCATCTGGTTCGACTGCAAGAACCATGGCGGCTATCTGGGCGCCTATCTGCATGAGGGCTTCGACCATCCTGTGCTGCTCCGGCTTGCGGAGGCGTTGCGGGAGCGCCTTCCCGCCATCTTCGGCGCGCACCGGCTCGCGCAGATGTGGGCCTTCAAATACGGGCAGACCGGCGGCGGCACCCGCAAACATGCGGACAAGGCGGCGGTCAACGTCAACTTCTGGATCTCCCCGGACGAGGCGTGTCCGGACCCCGAGGCCGCGGGCCTCACGGTCTACGATGCCGCGGCGCCGCCTGACTGGGGCTTCGAGGACTACAATTTCGATCCGGCCGCGCTGGAAGCGCAGGTCGCGCGCGCGGCGAAAGCGCCGGTGCGCGTGCCCTATCGCTGCAACCGGGCGGTCGTCTTCGATTCCAGCCTGATTCACGAGAGCGGTTCCGTCCGCTTCCGGGAAGGCTACGGAAACCGGCGGATCAACGTGACGCTGCTCTTCGGCGACCGGGCTGAGACCCGCGGATAGCGCGCAGCCCGAGGAGCCTCAGTCCGGGATGTCCTCGGCGCCGGGGAGGAACGCGGCAAACTCCCTTTCCGCCGCCTTCGGGTCGCTTCGCAGCAGGGCTTCGGTGGCGATGGAATGCGCACCCACACATACGTCCTCCGCACCCTCTTCCAGCGCATCCAGGAGCCCGCGTGCCACCGCCTGGGGCGGCTGCTTGTCACCGCCGATACCGGCGAGCATGGGGGTGTCGGTGGAGCTCGGGAAGACGGCGAGCACATGGGTGCCCTGGGCGCGTAGCTGGGCGCGCAGGCACTGGGTCGCGGACCACGCCGCGGCCTTGGACGCCGAATAGGCGCCGACAAAGGGCGCGCTCACCCGCGCCACCTCCGAGAGCACATGCACCAGCGCCCCGCCGCCGTTCTGCGCGAGCACGGGCGCGAACGCGCGGGCAACATGAAGATAGCCCCAGAAATTCACCTCGAACTCGCGACGGGCGCCTGCGAGGTCGGGGAGCTCCGCCAAGCCCTTGAATGAGACGATGGCCGCGTTGTTCACGACGAGCGTCACGTCCGGACAGGCAGCGGCCGCCGCTCCCGCCGCCGCCTCGTCCGTCACGTCGAGCGCCAGGGGCTGCACGCCCGCGCGCTCCGGGAAGCGGACCTTCTCGAGCGCCTCCGGCAGATCGGCCGCCACGATCCGCTTCGCCCGCCGCGCGGCGAGTTCCGCGACAAGCTGCTGCCCGATGCCGCCGGCCGCCCCGGTCACGAACGCCGCACACCCCGCCACACGCATTGCTACCTCCTTGCCGCTCCTCCCACACTACCCCGGTCGGGAAGCCCGCGGAAGACATCCAGCCCGCGTGGAACGATGTGCGCGTCTCTACGAAGACCCTTGCGGAAAGGGCGGGCGAGCGGAGACTGGATGCGAGGCTACACGGAGGGCGCGGCATGGCCGGGACGCGGCGGCTTGCGGGGAAGACGGCGGTCGTTACGGGGGCCGGATCCGGAATCGGACGGGCGACGGCGCTGCGTTTCGCGCGGGAAGGCGCGGCGGTCGCCTGTGCGGGGCTCAGTGCCGCCGACAACGAGGCGACGGCCGGCGAGATCGAGAGGGCGGGCGGACGCGCGCGCGCCATCGCGGCCGATGTCGCGCAGGACGGAGACGTGGCGGCGATGGTGGCCGATGCGATCAGCGCCTTCGGGCGGATCGACATATTGGTCAACAATGCAGGCCAGGCGGTGATCGGCGAGGTGGACCGGGTGACGGGCGCGGACTGGGACCGTCAGATGGATGTCAACGTCACCGGCATCTACCGCGCGGCCAAGGCCGTCTGGGGCCATATGCGCGAGCGCGGCGGCGGGGCGATCCTGAACACCGCTTCCATCGCCGGGCTGATCGGAACGCCTGGACAGGTCGCCTACGGCACGTCCAAGGGCGCCGTCGTCACGCTCACCAAATGCCTGGCCCTCGACGGGGCGAAGCACGGCATCCGCGTCAATTGCATCTGCCCCGGCTGGGTGCAGACCCCGATGGTGGACTACCACCTCTCGCAGCTCGATGAGCCGGAGGCGTTCAAGGCCCGGCTCGAGAAGCTCCATCCGCTGGGCGTGGGAAGGCCCGAGGACATCGCCGGAGGCTTCGTCTACCTCGCTTCCGACGAAGCCCAATGGATCACCGGGATCGCACTTACCATCGACGGCGGCGTGAGCTGCGGCCTCGTGCCGGAGTGAGCCCGCCCCGCCCCGCAAACCGTCCTGTTTGACAGACAATTCGGACGCATGGTTTGCTCCGCACCGCCTCGTTCCGCCCATCCCTTTGGAGACTCCGATCCATGTTCGTGCTTCCCAAAGCGGCGTTGAACGGCCGCTTCACCATGCTGCCGATGGACGATGTCCATTTCGGCTCCGGCTGCCTCTCGAACCTCGCGGCCGAGTTGGAGAAGCGCGACCTGCGCCGTGCCGTGATCGTCACCGGCAACTCGCTGGCCGGGCGCACCGACCTTGTGGACAAGGTGGTCGCGGCGACGGGCGGGCGCTGCGCCGGCGTGTTCCACGACACGGTGCAGCATGTGCCGCGCAAGACGGTAATCGCGGCCGCCGCGTTCGCCCGCGCGAAGAAGGCGGACGCCGTAATCAGCTTCGGTGGCGGCACCCCCAACGACACGGCGAAGGCGGTGACCATCTGCCTCGCGGAAGACATCGACGAGCCCCGCGGCCTGGACGACTACATGATCCGCTTCACCTATCCGGACAAGGTGGAGATGCCGGGGCTGACCGGGGATCCGATTCCCATGTTCGCCGTCCCCACCACGCTGTCGGCCGGCGAGTTCACCTATTTCGTCGGCATCACCGACGAAGACCGCAAGGTCAAGGACCTCTATGTGGACCCCCGGATCACCGCCAAGGCCGTGATCCTCGATCCCGCACTCACCCTCGAGACGCCCGAACGCCTGTGGCTCGGCACCGGCATGCGCGCCGTCGACCACTGCATCGAGGCGCTCTGCTCCAGGACCGCCCAACCCTTTACCGACGCACTCGCCCACCGCGCACTGGCCATGCTGGTTCGCTATCTGCGCGAGACCCGGCGCGATGGGGGCGACGAGGCGGCGCGCGGGCAGTGCATGGTGGCGGCCTGGATGTCCGTCTGCGGTCTCGCCAATGTGATTCTGGGGCTCAGCCATGGCATCGGCCACCAGTTGGGTGCCCGCTGCAACGTCCCCCATGGGGAGACGTCGGCCGTGATGATGCACCATGTGATGACCTTCAACCGTCCGGTGACGGCGACCCGCCAGGCCTGGACGGCCGAGGCCATGGGGCTCGACATCGCGGGCCTCAGCGAGGAAGAGGCGGCTGCCGCGGCGGCGGACGAAGTCCTGAAGCTGGTGCGGGACGACCTCAGCCTGCCTTGGCGTCTCCGGGATGTGGGCGTCGGCGAGGCAGACTTCCCCGGTATCGCGGCGGATGCGCTGCAGGACGTGATCGTCGCGGGCAATCCGCGGCAGGTGACGTCGGAGGACCAGGTGATCGAACTCCTGCGGACGGCCTGGTAGCCTAGACAATCACGGGAGAGAGGCATGGCTTATCGCATTGCGGTCGATACCGGTGGCACGTTCACCGACGTGGTGGTGGCGGACGGTGAAGGCAGGCTCTCCGTCGGCAAGGCGCTGACCACACCCGACCGCACCTTCGAGGGCTTCCGCAACGCGCTCGCCAATGCGGGCGACGTGGCGGGCGTGCCGCTCGAACGGCTGATCGCCGAAACCTCCATGCTGATCTACGGCACGACGCGCTCCACCAACTCGATCATCGAGGGCAAGGTGGCGAAGACCGCCCTGCTCGCGACCCAGGGCTTCCCCGACACGCTGCTCTACCGCCACGGCGGCAAGCGCGAGCCGCTCAACCTCGCCATGGAGTTCCCCCCGCCCTATATCCCGCGACGCCTCACCTTCGAGATTCCCGAGCGGATCAACGCCGAGGGCGGCGTGGAGAAGGCGCTGGACGAGGCGGCGGCACGGGCCGTGATCGAAGGGCTGCCGGGCAGGCATATCGAGGCGGTCGCCGTGGCGCTGCTCTGGTCCATCACGAACCCGGCCCATGAACTGCGCCTCGGCGAACTCATCGAAGAGCTCCTGCCGGGCATCCCCTATACGCTTTCGCACCAGCTCAACCCCATCATCCGGGAGTTCCCGCGCACCTCGTCCACGGCTATCGACGCCTCCCTCAAGCCGCTCATGCAAAGCCACCTCTCCGCCTTTCAGGGCGACCTGCGGGAGGCGGGCTATGGCGGCGAAATCCTGGTCAGCACCTCCTCGGGCGGAGTGATGCATGTGGACGACGTGGTGGCGCGGCCGGTCTACACGGTGAAGTCCGGCCCCTCCATGGGGCCGCTCGCCGGGATCGCCTATGCGGGCGCGGAAGACCAGGGCAACGACGTGATCGTGGTGGATGCGGGCGGTACCACCTTCGACGTGAGTCTGGTGCGGGACGGGCAGATCAAATACACCCGGGACACGTGGCTTCTGGGCGAGTGGATCGGCCACAATCTGGGCCTTTCCTCGGTGGATGTGCGCAGCGTCGGTGCAGGAGGCGGCTCGATCGCCTGGATCGATTCGGGCGGACTCTTGCGCGTGGGTCCTCGAAGCGCGGGCGCCCGGCCCGGCCCCGCCTGCTACGGCCAGGGCGGGACCGAGCCCACGGTGACCGACGCCGCGGTGGCGCTCGGCTATATCGATCCCGACTACTTCCTGGGCGGGCGCATGGCGCTCGACGTGGAAGCCGCGCGAAGCGCGCTCGCAGCGGTCGCGGAGCCGCTCGATCTGGCCCTCGCCGAGGCGGCATCCGCCGTGCTGACGCTTGCGGGCGAGCAGATGATCAAGGCGATTCAGGAAATCACCGTGCAGGACGGTGTGGATCCGGGCGAGAGCATCATCGTGGCGGGCGGGGGCGCCGCCGGCCTCAATATCATCCCCATCGCCGAGGCGTTGGGCTGCCGGCGGGTGCTGGTGCCACGCACGGCGGGCGCGCTCAGCGCGTGCGGCGGGCAGTTCTCCGACATCGTCACCGAGTTCAGCGGGAGCCGCTACGCGCATTCCGCAAGCTTCGACTTCGACGGCGTCGGCGCGACTCTGGCCGGCATCTCCGAGCGCATGGACGGCTTCGAGGCGGAGCTTCGCGGCCGCGGAATCACGCGCTTCGAACGCACCTATTTCGTGGAGGCCCGCTACATCAACCAGCAATGGGAAATGGAAATACCCATGCCCATGCACCGCATCGAAACGGCGCAGGACGTGGAGCGGCTGGTGGAAGCCTTCCACGACGTGCACTTCCGCCGCTATGCGGTGAAGGAAGAGGGCGGCGCCATCGAGTGCGTGAACTGGAAGGGGCGAATTACGGCGTTCCTCGACAAGCCCGCGCTCCCCGCCGAACCCGCCGGAAGCGCCGCGCCGCCGGCGCCCAGGCGTACCCAGCGCGCCTATTTCGGCGAGGCCGGAAGCTTGGACGCGCCCTTCTATCTCGGGGACGATCTGGCACCGGGAATGGTATTGGACGGCCCCGCGATCGTGGAGGAGCCGACCACCACGATCGTCGTCTATCCGGGTTCGGCGGCCAGGGTAACCCGGGGGCGGAACTACCTGCTGGAGACCGACGCCGGCAGCCGGTGAGGGAGGATCAGGATGGCGATAGCAACGGCAAAGGCCGAAGCGGCACGCGAGAACCGGATCGATCCGGTTCTGCTGCCGGTGATGGCGAACCGCATGGACGCGGTCTGCCGCGACATGACCAATACCATGCTGCTGGCGGCGCGTTCCTCCGTCATCGGCATGGCGCGGGACTTCTCCTGCGCGGTGATCACCTCCGACAACCAGGTGCTCGCCGTCGCCGAGGGATTCCCGATCCACGTCTGGGGCACCAACATCCAGACCAGGTCCATGCAGGACCTGCACCCCGACTATGCGGAGGGGGACGCCTATCTCCACAACGACCCCTATCTCGGCAACACCCACACGGCCGATCACACCATCCTGGTTCCGGTGTTCCATGAGGGCGAGCATTTCTTCACCGTCGCCGTAAAGGCGCATCAGGCCGATGTCGGCAACAGCCTGCCCACCACCTACATGGCCCAGGCGGGCGATGTGTATCAGGAGGGCGCGCTGATCTTCCCCTGCGTTCAGGTGCAGCGGGACTTCCGCGACATCCAGGACATCATCCGCATGTGCGAACGCCGCATCCGGGTGCCCGAACAGTGGTACGGGGATTATCTCGCGGCGGTGGGAGCGGCGCGGATCGGCGAGCGCGCACTCAAGACCTTCGTCGCGAAATATGGCCCCGACACCGTGCGGCAGTTCGTGGACGAATGGTTCGATTATTCGGAGCGCCGCTGTATCGAGGCGATCCGCAAACTGCCCAAGGGGACTCTCAAGGGCGCCCAGTCGCACGATCCCATCGAACCCTGGGTGCCGGACGGCATCCCGATCAATGTGGAGATCGCCATAGACCCGGACGAAGCGCGAGTCACCGTCGACCTGCGGGACAATGTGGACTGCATCGACGCAGGCCTCAACCTCACCGAGACCACCTCCACCATGGCCGCGGTTCAAGGGGTGCTGACCTGTCTCGGCGAGGACCTGCCGCCCAACTCCGGCACCATGCGGCGCATCGAGGTACTGCTGCGGGAGAACTGCGCGGTCGGCATTCCGCGCTTTCCCCATAGCTGCTCGGTGGCCACCACCAATCTCACCGACGTGATCGTGAACGTCACCCAGTCCGCCTTCGCCGAACTCGGCGACGGCCAGGGCTTCGCCCACGGCAACTACTGCAACTCGGCCGCGGCGGGCGTCGCCTCCGGCACCGACTGGCGCCGCGACGGCGAGGCCTATATCAACCAGATGTTCATGATGGGCGGCGGCGGCGGCGCCTCCGCCGAGAACGACGGCATGCACTATCTGTTCGTGCCTGTGGCCGCGGGCCTCCTCTATCGCGACAGCATCGAGATCAACGAGCAGCGCTTCCCCGTGCTGATCGAGAAGATGCATGTGGTGACCGATTCCATGGGCCACGGGCGGCGGCGCGGCGGGCCGGCGACGGAGGTGATTATGGGGCCGCGCAAGGACCCGATGCGCATTCTCCATGTCTGCAACGGGCTCGAGAGCGCGCCCAAGGGGGTGCGCGGCGGCACCGGCTCGCAGCTCGGCGGCAACGCCAGGATCGCGCGGGACGGCAGCGAGCACCCCTATCCCGCCGTCATGGTGTGCGACCTGGAAGGCGGCGAGCGGCTGCGCGCGCGCGACCAGGGCGGCGGCGGCTACGGCAGCCCGCTCGAGCGCGAGCCCGCCCGTGTTCTGAACGACGTGGCCGAGCGCTACATCACACGGGAAACCGCACGCGACGTGTATGGCGTCGCCGTCACCGGCTCCCCCGAAGACGACAGCCTCGCCGTGGATGAAGCCGCAACGGACGCGCTGCGGGCGGAGATGGCGCGCGGCACGGCGTAGCCCGGCATCCCGCGGGCGCGAGCCCTTCCACCCTATCCGAGCGTTCCGTCCCGTCGCGCTGTGCAAGTTCAGACAGGTATGAGACGCGGCTCTTGAAACGGGGTTGCGAGTCTCCGAAGCGATTGGTGGACCCATCAACCGCCAGGAGACCCCCATGACAGGTTCGGTGCGCGGGTCTCCAGGCCCGCATTTTTCTTCTCCTCGAAAAACAAAAACATGCGGGCCGGGAGACCCGCGCACCAAAAGAGGCGGGACGCGCGACCGCCCATGACACCGGTTCGCCGGACTTACGAGGACACGCGCTTGCCGGGCGGGGCCGTGCGTGCGACCGTCCGGTGGGGAATATCGGCCCCGGCAACGCGTTCAAGGAGGCGCCCGATGGGCGGCGTATTGGTGCTCGGATTGCTGGTCGGCATGCGCCATGCGCTGGAGGCGGACCATCTGGCGGCCGTCGCCGCGCTCGTCTCCCGCGGCCGGAGCCTGAAGAGCGCTCTTCGTCTCGGCGCGGCGTGGGGTCTCGGACATACGCTGACCCTCTTCACGGCCGGCGCCGTCGTGCTCTCGCTGGACGGCGTCATGCCCGAGCAGATCGCACGCATTTTCGAGTTCGCCGTGGGGCTCATGCTGGCGGCCCTCGGGCTGGATCTGCTGCGACGCCTGGTTGCGGCGCGCGTGCATTTCCACGTCCACCGCCATGGAGACGGAACGGTCCACTTCCATGCCCACTCCCATGCCCGCGAAGGCAACCACGCCGTCTCCCGCCACGACCACGTCCATGCGCGCGGCCTTTCGCTGCGTGCGCTGGCGGTCGGGCTCATGCACGGCCTCGCGGGCTCGGCGGCGCTGATCCTGCTGACGGCGGGTCAGATCGAGTCCTTCGTCTGGGCGCTCTCCTATCTCGCGCTTTTCGGCGTCGGCTCCATGATCGGCATGGCGGCGCTCTCGGTCGTCATCGCGCTGCCGCTCCAGCGGTTGGGGCGGAGCCTCTCCTGGGCGCACAACACGCTCGGCGCCACGGTGGGCTTCGCGACCCTCGGCCTCGGCGCCTGGATCGCCTACCGCATCGGCGTGGTGGAAGGCCTGTAGCCGCGGGAGCGGGCCCGGGGAGGCCCCTTACCCGGTGGCAACGGCGACCGGGCGATCCTGTTCGAGGGATGCAAACAGCGCATCGAGCACCCTGATCGCAGCCAGGGCCTCCCGGAAGTCCTGGACGAAGGGCGCGGAGGTCTGTACGGCCTCGGCGAAGTGCATGAGTTCGTCACGCAGGTCGCCGGTGATCCTGTCGTTTATTTCGGGCCAGAGGTGCGTGTCGGCGGCCGTCGGGCCCTCGGCCGTTACGACCTGGAAGCCCTGGTCGCGCACATCCATCAGAGCCGCGCTCTTGGTGCCGATCACCTCGAACGCCGCGTGGTAGCCGGCGGGCAGGCCATCGGGCCATGCCCAGCTGTAATCGAGGGTGCCGATGGCGCCATTGGCGAAGTTGACGACCGCGTAGAGCGCGTCCTCGTTGCCGTTGGAGAGCTTTCTGACCGTCTGGGCGTATGCCCGGGTGATGGGGGACCGGGCAACCCACTGCATCATGTCGATGTCGTGGACGCCCAGATAGTAGAGGATCGAAGAGTCTGCGCCGATTCTCTCCGCCACGCTCCGGATCGTGTTGCGCTTGGCCCGGAGATGGATCGGCTCGCCCAGCCGGTCCGGTTGCGCTGCCGCGTGGAGCTGGACGTAGCGAGGATCGAAGCGCAGCACATGGGCGACCATCAGCCTGACTCCGGCCTCCTCCACCGCTGCAGCGATCGCCTCGGCCGCGTCGCCGTCATGCGCCATGGGCTTCTCCAGCAGAATGTGCTTGCCGGCACGGGCCGCCGCAGTCGCCGGCTCCACGTGGAGGCGGTCGGGAGTCACGATGCTCACCGCGTCGATGTCGTCCCGCTCCAGCAAGGAAGCCGCATCCCCATAGTGGGCCACGCCCAGACCGTCCGCCACGCTCTTGGCGGTTTGCGCGTCCTGGTCCGCGACCGCGACGAGCCGTGTGTTCGGAAGCTGGCTCCACACCCTGGCATGGAGGGCTCCCATGAAGCCGACACCGATGACTCCCATACGCAGAGGATCGCTCGTCATGTCGATTGCTCCGTCTCGCCTTCACTGCAGCCGGACCCATTGTAACCGGACGGACGTGTCTGTGGGGGCACGCCGGACTGCCCCTGTCAGACGCGGACGCAGTCGAGGAGATGGCGTGTGTAGGGATGGCGCGGCGCGGCGAAGAGGGTTTCGGTCTCGGCCATTTCGACGATGCGTCCCGCCTGCATCACGCCGACCTTGTCGCAGTAATGGGCCGCAATGCCCAGATCGCCGGTGATCAGAAGCCGTGCGGTGCCCGCCTCCTCAGCAAGCGCACGGGTGAGGTCGAGCACCTGGCGCTGGATCGTCACGTCGAGCCCGGCGGTGGGCTCGTCCGCTATCAGCAGCCTAGGCCGATACATGAGCGCCATGGCGAGGCAGACCCGCTGGGCCATGCCGCCGCTGAGCTCGTGCGGAAAGGCCGAAAGCCGCTTGGCCGGATCCGTGATACCCACCATCTCGAGCAGTTCCACCGCCCGCTTCTCGGCGTCTTTCGCGCCGATCCGCTCATGGGCCTGAAGTGCGGAGCGCAGCATGGCGCCCACGGTGGTGAGCGGATTCAACTGGGACTTGGCGTTGGGGAGGATGGCCGCGATCTGGGTGGTGCGCAGCCGGCGCAGGGCGCGCTTGTCCATCTTGAGAAGGTCGGTCTCCTGGTAGCGCAGCGCGCCGCCGGTCACCGCGAGCGCGGGCGGCAGCACCTGGAGGATGGAGCGCACCAGCACCGATTTGCCGGAGCCGGATTCGCCGACGATCCCCATGCTCTCGCCGGCACCGAGGTCGATATGGACATCGCTCAGGATACCTTTCCCGGTGTCGATGGCGGCAACGCTCAGGCCCTCGGCTGCGAGCACCGGCTCCCTTGGGCGCGCAAGCAGAACGGCGGGCGCCTCGACGGGTTCATCGCCTTCCGCGCCGCCCGCCTCCAGCGCGGCCTCGCGGCGGCGGTCCGTCTCCTTCCGCACCGCCCGGGGCTCCATCACCTGGGTCAGGATCTCGCCGAAAATACCGAACGAGAAGACCGTGAGCCCGAGCGCCAAGCCCGGGAAGAGCGCCGGCCACCACTGCCCGATCTCGAGATATTTGGCACCGGACGCGATCATGGCACCGAGTTCGGGCGTCGGCGGACGGACGCCCGCGCCGACGAAGCTCAGGCCCGCCGTAAGCAGGATGGCGAAGCCCACCGTGACGGAGACCTGGACGATCACCGTCGGCAGGGCGTTGGGCAGCACATGGCGGAAGCCGATGCGCACCTCCCTGTTGCCCGAAGCGCGCGCCGCCTCGGCGAAGGGCCGCTGCACGAGCGACAGCACTTCAGAGCGCACGATGCGCACGAAGACCGGCGTGTTCACGAAGGCGATGGCGATGATGATGTTGGTGACGCTCCCGCCGAAGACCGCCACCAGCACCATGGCGAAGACGAACACGGGGAAGGACTGGATCACCTCCAGAAGGCGCATGAAGACCTCGGCGAAGGCGGTGGAGCCGGCCCCGCCGCGGCTCTCGTAGAGCGCGACGACCACCCCGAGCGGGGAGCCCAGAAAGACCGAGATCGCCGTCGCCACAACGCCGATCACCACGTCGGTGCGGGGTGCGGCCAGCACCCGCGAAAGAATGTCGATGCCGTTCTCGTCCGTCCCGAAGGGATGCGCGCCGCCGGGGGGCAGAAGGCGGGAGCTCGGATTCGCCACCTCGGTCGGGAAGGGGGCGAGCCAGGGGCCGAAGATCGTGAGGAAGATCACCCCGAAGAAAATGCCCAGAACGACAAGCTGCCATTTGGGCAGCGTCCGGACCGTGCGTCTGATGCGAAGCCACATGTGCGCGCGCCTAGTTCTGGCTCCCGCCGACCTTGATGCGCGGATCCATGGCGAAATGGATCAGGTCGACGGCGAGATAGACCAGCATGGTGAAGATCGCGGCGAAGGAGACGAAGCCCTGGATCGGCGCATAGTCCGCGGTGACGATGCCCTGCACGGCGTACTGGCCGAGTCCGGAATAGTTGAACACCCGCTCCACCAGCACCGCGCCGCCGAGGAGGAACATGACCACGACGCCGGTAATCACCAGCGTCGGGCCGGCGGCCACGCGCGCGGCACGGACCAGCACGATGCGGGGTGCGAGGCCGACGGCCTCCGCATAGGTGGTGTAGTCGGCCTGGAGCGCGCCTTCCATCTGGCTGCGCAGCATCTTGAAGATGGGCGCGCCATAGACGAAGGCGAGCGTGAAGACCGGCATGATGAGGTGCAGGAAGCCCGACCAGAACACTTCGAGATCGCCCGCAAGCAGGGAATCGATGAGGATCGACCCGGTGACGAAGGGCGGCTCGAAATCGAGGATGCCGAGGCGGCCCTCGGGCCCGGGCAGAAGCTCGGCCGGGGCGAGGCCCGCGGCACCTGCGAACAGGAAGAAGATCAGCACCAGGCCCAGCAGGAAATCCGGCAGGGCGCCGGCCAGCATGCCGTAGCCGAAGGTGATGTTCTGGAAGAAGCGCACGATCCAGTTGCGCGTCCGGCTCGCGGTGACGACGGCGAGCGGAACCAGGACCAGGAAGACCAGGATCAGTGCCAGGAAGATGAGTTCGAGAGTCACCGGGATGCGCTGGATCAGGTCGTCCAGCACGGCCGTTCCGTTGACCCAGGATTCGCCGAGGTCACCCTGGAAGGCGTTCTCCAGCCAGATCACATATTGCTCGGGGATCGGCCGGTCGAGATACATCTTCTCCCGCAGCGCCTCCACCGAGGATTCGGGCGCAAGCGGCCCCAGAGAGAGCCGCGCCGGGTCGCCGGGCAGCAGGCGCACGAGAACGAAGGTGATGAACGAAATCAGAAAGACCTGCGGAACGAGAAACAGAAACCGCCGGCCGATATAGATGGCAAGACGCATGAGCGCGCCTCAGGACGCCCGGGCGTCGGCGGGAGGCAGCGCCGCTTCGCCGCCTCCCGTGCAACAGTTGCGCATGCCGCGCGGCCGATGCCGCGGCGCAGCGAAAGGCTGCGTCAGTCGGCGAGGCTCATTTCCGCCACGTGATAGTACTGGGTGGTGTACCAGCGGAAATTGCTGACTTTCCGGGAAAGACCGACCGCGAAGTAATGCTCCCCGATCCAGCCGACGCCGGCGAGATCGTGGATATGCTCCTGGATGCCGGCGTGGGCCGCGATACGGGCCTCCGGATCCACCACGCCTTCGCCGTCCTTGAGCGTCTGATCGACCTTGGGGTCGGAGAAGTTATGGTAGTTGACCAGCGCTCCGGTGGGCCATACCAGCTTCAGTGCATAGTTGATGTCCGGCTGGATCGGCATGTCGGTCCAGATGGCGAGCGAGCCCTGCTTGCTCATCACCGTGTCGGAGTGGGCCGCTACCGGAAGCTTCTTGAGCGAGAGGTTGATGCCCGCTTCGCGGAAGGAGCTCTGCAGCAGCACCGAGATCGCCTCCTGCGTCGCATCGCCCGCGTTGAAGGCGAGCTCCGCGTCGAAGCCGTTGGGGAAGCCCGCTTCCGCCAGCAACTCCTTCGCCCTGGCCGGGTTGTAGTCATATTTCAGATGCCCTGCGTAACCCGGATAGGTGCTCGGCATCGGGCCCTGCCAGTGGTTCATCATGCCGTGATAGATGTCGTCGATGATGGACTGGCGGTCGATGAGGTGGTTGATGGCGCGCCGCACCAGCACATTGTCGTAAGGCGGCAGCTCGTTGTTGATCATGACCCACATGGACTGGTTGCCGCGGACCGCGACACCCCGGGCGTTCTCGTCGTCGGCCAGTGCCACGATCTCGTCGGGCGTGAGCCCTTCGGCCATATGGACCTTGCCCTGCTTCAGCAGCGCGACGCGGTTCGCCGATTCCGGAACCACGAGATAGATGATCCG
This sequence comes from Alphaproteobacteria bacterium, assembly GCA_965220825.1. Classification (GTDB taxonomy): domain Bacteria; phylum Pseudomonadota; class Alphaproteobacteria; order UBA828; family UBA828. Next base: position 2,763,711 of record OZ244839.1, on the reverse strand, counting down.
CTTGATCTCCGGCGCGCCGCGCCAGTAGTTCTCGTTGGCCTCCATGACGACCCGTTTGCCGGCCGTCCACTCCGTAACCCGGTAGCCGCCGAACCCGCCGCCGTTGGTCGCGACCCACTTGTCGGCCCACGGGTCGTCCTCGGTGGCGTGCTTCATGATCTCGGTGGAGTCGAGCCACGCATTGTAATAGTTGGTGAGCGCCTTGCAGGCGAGCGGCATGCCGGCCGACGAGGTGATCTCGACCGTGTAGTCATCGATCTTGGTGTAGCCGCCGCTCTCGGGCGGGTTGATGGTCTGGCCCGGCAGGTTGAGCAGGAACTCGAGGAAATTGTTGATGGCGCCGGTGGCCTTGCCGCGCTCGATCCGCCAGAGAATGTCATCGGCGGTGAATTCGTTGCCCCAGGGCGAGATCACACCCTTGCGGATGTGGTAGACGGCGCGCTTGCCGTCCTCGCTCAGTTCGCATTTTTCGATGATGCCCGGCACCAGGGTCTTCTGACCCATATAGTCGGGATATTTGAAGCCTGGAATGGTCGACGGATCCCAGGCATCGCCGGTGGCGTAGGGGAAGTCCACCCATTCCCAGCTCATGCCGTCCTCCAGCACCTGAGCGCCCATGCTCCAGGTCTGAGGACTCACATGCTTGTCGAGATCGATCCCCTGAGGCAGGCCGGGAATCGCAATCACCATGGTGTCTGCCGCGTGCGCCGCCCGGGGCGAAAGCGCAGCGACGGCCGAACAGATAAGCAGGGCGGCGGCGGCAATCCCGAGGCCCCGCCGCGTGATGTCTCCCATTGTCATGATCTTCTCCCGTGTCTGTACCGCTCCAGGGCTGGAGGCAGGACGGATTGTAGAACAGACTTGGCCAAACCGGACAAGGGTTGTGGGACCGCGGAGCTCAGACCGCCGCTGCCGGCGCGGCGACCTCGGACCAGCGGCGGCACGCGGAGTAATGCGCCTCCTCCACCTCCACCAGAGGCGGTACCGCTTCCCGGCAGGCGTCCTCGCGGATCGGGCAGCGCCCGCAGAGCGGGCATTCGGGCCTGGGGTTGATGGCGGTCGGAATCTCGCCCTCGATGACATAGGGGTCGGGGCGGCGGAGCGGGTCGGGGAAGAGTACGGCCGAGAGCAGCGCGCGGCTGTAGGGGTGGCGCTGGCTTTCCATGATGATCCGGGTCGGCGCGTGTTCCACGATGTGGCCGAGATACATGATGGCGATGCGATGGCTGATCTTGGCAACCGAGGTGAGGTCGTGGGAGATGAAGATATAGGCCGTCCCCGTCTCTTCCTGGATGACCTTGAGCAGGTCGAGGACCTCGGCTCGCGCCGACGGATCGAGCATGGAGGTGGGCTCGTCCAGCACGACGAACTCCGGCCGGGTCACGAGCGCCCGGGCGATACCGACCCGCTGCTGTTCGCTCGCCGTGAGATCCGCCGGGTAATAGTCGAAGACGCCGCGCGGAAGCCCCACCCGCTCGATCATGGCGGCGGCGCGGTCACGGCGCTCCGACCGGCTGGTGCCGTGAAGCCAGAGCGGCTCGCTCACGGTCTGGAACACGGTGAGCCGCGGGTTGAGGGAGCCGAACGGGTCCTGGAAGACAAGCTGCATGCGCGCGCGCAGCGCACGGAGCGCGGGCGTATCGAGGCCCGTGATCTCCTGGTCACCCAGCAGGATGCGCCCCTTCGTGGGCTCGATGAGACGAAGCACGCAGCGGCCCACGGTGGTCTTGCCCGAACCGCTCTCCCCCACCAGGCCCAGCGTCTCGCCGCGCTCCAGCTCGAACGAGACGTCATTGACCGCAATCAGGTCGTCGCCCTTGCCGACCGTGAAGACCTTGGTCAGGTTCTCTACCCGGAGAAGCGCCACCGCCCTCTTCCGCACATGCCGCCGCTTTTGCGGTCCTATCTTAATCCTCCCCCACCGGCAAGCCAGCGGCCAGCGCTCGGCCGCGACGGCCGCCCGTTTGACCGGGCCGCCGCCGCCGGGCGAACCTCCGCGCATATTGGCGACAAGAAAGGAGCCGGAACGATGCGGTTCGGGGGAAAGTGCGCCGTGGTAACGGGCGGCGGGCGCGGTATCGGGCGGGAGATCGGACGCCGGCTGGCGGCCGAAGGGGCCGACCTGGTGCTGGCCGATGTGGACGGCGACCGCGCAGCGGACGCAGCGGCTGAAATCCAGGCCGCCGGCGGGCACGCCGCGCCATGCACCGCCGACCTCGGTTACGCCGACGGCGTGGCCCATCTCTTCGAGACCGTCCGTACCCGTTTCGACGGCCGTCTCGACATCCTGATCAACAATGCGGGGATCGCCCATCACGGCGCCTTCCTGGATCTCCCTCTCGACGACTGGGAGCGCGTTCTTCGCAACAACCTCACCAGTGCCTTCCTCTCGGCCCAGGCGGCGGCGCGGATCATGGTGGCGCAAGGGGCGGGCCGCATCGTCAATATCGGCTCGATCTCCGGCCAGCGCGGGAGCTTCGGACGCACGGCCTACGGCGTCACCAAGGCCGGCATCCATCAACTGACCCGCATCATGGCGGTCGAACTCGGGCCGCGGGGCGTGACGGTGAACGCCGTTGCGCCCGGCCCCATCGACACCGGTATCACCACCTTCGGACCGGACCAGGAGCGCCGCTATCTGGAGCGCATCCCGCTCGACCGTTTCGGCCTTGCGCCGGACGTGGCCGGCGCCGTGCTCTTCCTCGCGAGCGACGACGCGGCCTACATGACCGGCAGCGTGGTAAACGTGGACGGCGGCTTCGACGCTGCGGGCCTCATCTTCAGCTACACCGAGCTCACCGGCTACAAGAGCGACCGCCGCGATCCCGCCAAGAGCGATTGAGCGCCGCGCGGCTCAACGCGCCACGCCGAGATGACGGTCGAAGAAGGAGAGCATGCGGCGCGCCGCATCCCGCCGCGCCGCATCGTCCGCCGCCACGGTGTGGTAGCGGCCTTCGGCGCCCGGCACCCGGAGCGGAGCGGCGATCGGCATGTCGAAGGCGTGGTGCGCGTCGGGATAGAGCACGAGCTCGAGCGGCGGGCCGCCGGCGCGGCTCCGGGCAAGGCCGGCGAGGGCGGTGCAGCGCCAGGCAGGCGTCCAGTCATCCCTCTCACCGATCAAAATCGCGACCGGGCGGACAAGCGAATAGGCCCAGTCGGCCTCGCACCAGGGGTAGAAGGCGACGAGTGCGGCGAAGGTTCCGTCGGCGCGCCCGCCGGACCGCCGATGCTGCGCCAGAACGAGCGCGGCGCTCCCGCCCAGCGAAAAGCCCACGAGCCCGATGCGGGCGCCGTCCACGAATGGAAGCGCCGACAGATGACCGAGCGCCGCATAGGCATCCTCCATCTGCACGGCATGGTAGCGAAGCGGATTCCGACAGCCGTCGGCGATGCCGCGCGCGCCGAAACTGTCGACGATGAGGGCGACATAGCCGTTCTCCTTCAGGGACGCGGCATGACGGGCGGTCCCCCGCCAAACGGTCCGGTGGAACGTGTCCCTTTGCAGCCCGTCGCAGCCATGCACCAGCACCACCGCCGGAAACGGCCCCGCGCCTTTGGGCTGGAAGAGGTGGAACGCCGGCCCCGCGCCCCCGGCTTCGACAGCCGTGGGCTCCTGCTGGCAGGCCGAGAGGCCGAGCCCCAGGGCCAGAACGCCCACCGCGCCGACGCCCGCCGCCAGCCTCCCTGCAATGGACATTTCGTCCCTCCATGACCGCGACGGCAGCATCCTACTCCGCGGGCCATGAATCCGGACACGCGGTGTGCAAGTTCAGACAGCTATGAGACGCGGCTCTTGAAGCGGGGTTGGGGGTCTCCTTGCGGTTGGTGGACACGTCAACCGCAAGGAGACCCCAATGACAGGTTTGGTGCGCGGGTCACCAGGCCCGCATGTTTTTGTTTTCGAGAAGAAGAAAAATGCGGGCCTGGAGACCCGCACACCGAAAAAAAGCGGCGACGCGCGACCACCCATAACGCCGTTTCGGCAGACAAACCCCGGCCGAACAGCTTGCCAACCTGACTGCCGAAGAAACCCCAGCGTCTCAAACGCCCTGAACGAGGAGAGGCGGTTGCGTTCTCGCGGCGGCGCTGGAATTATGGCGGCCCGCAGGACAGAGGGGGCCGGAGCGGCGCCATGATATCTCTATCGCCGAGGAACAAGCGCATCCTTCAACTGGTCGCCGACAATCTCTTCTGGCTCTTCCTCGCTCTCATGATCATCCTGGGCTCGACGCTGGAGACCCCGATGATCAATGTGGGGCTCACCGCCCGTTAAGCTCCGCCGGGAGCGCCGCGGCGGCCGCTCGTCAGATCACATTACACGGATAGCGCGGCGCTTCGCCCGCCAACACCCGCACGACTTCTTCGGCGCCCCGCCGCCGGAGGTCGGCGAGGGACGAATCGGACGAAAACGCGACGTGGGGTGTCGCGATCACCTCGGGCCTGGCGACCAGCGCCCGCGGAGGGTCCGGTTCGCCTTCCACGACGTCGAGTCCGGCGCCGGCCAGAAGGCCCTCCTCCAGCGCGGCGATCAGCGCGTCATTGTCCACCACCGGGCCCCGGCTCACATTGACGAGGAAGGCACCGGGCTTGAGCCGCGCCAGGAACGCCGCATCCACCAGATGGTGCGTGGCCGCCGTCAGCGGCACATGAAGGATGACGATGTCGGCTTCCGCCTGCAGGCGGGCAAGCTCGACCCGCTCCGCCGCGACGGGCTCCGGCGGATCCACGATGTCGTAACCGAGGACGGTGATGCCGAGCGCGTCCAGTTTGCGGGCCGTAAGCCGGCCGATGCGGCCGAGCCCCACCACGCCGGCGGTAAGCGTCGCGGCGCGGCGGAGTTTCGCGCTTGCCGGGTCCCACGCGCCCGCCTTTACGGCGCGGTCGAAGACGGCGATCCCGCGCAGCCAGGCGAACGCCAGCGCCAGCGCATGGTCGGAGACCTCCTCCACGCAATAGTCCGGCACATTCGCAACCCAGGCGCCGCGGGCAGTCGCCGCGTCGACCGCGATATTGTCGAGGCCGACACCCAACCGCTGTACGATCCGAAGCGCGCTCGGCCCGGCGATGGCAGCCGCCGAGACTTCAGCCCAGCAAGTGAGGATCGCCGCCGGGTCGTGCTCGGCGACCAGCGCCTCCACCACCGCCGCCGGGCTCGGCTCCGAGGGGCCGTGAACCAGCCTGTGGCCTGCGCCCTCCACCACCGCGCGCTCGATACTCACGTCCGGCCATGCGAAATCGGTCTGAAGTATGACGGCCATGGATGCGCTTCCTTCTTTCTCCGGCTTCGACGGCCCGCTCAGCCCGCTTCGGCGAGCCAGTGGCGGGCAATCGCCTCGCGAGTCGCGAACCAGGCCTCGTCGTGGGATTGCGCATAGTCGATAAAGCGCCTGAGCGCCCCGATCCGGCCCGGACGGCCGATCATCCGCGCATGCAGGCCGATGGACATCATTTTGGGATGGTCCGCCGCCTCTTCGTAAAGCGTGTCGAAGCTGTCTCGCAGATATTGGTAGAAATGCTCGGCGGTAATGAAGCCCGGGGTTGTCCAGAAGCGAAAGTCGTTGGCATCGGGCGTATAGGGCACCACCAGATGGCGCTTGCCGTCCACCTCCACGAAATAGGGCACATCGTCGTTGTAGGCGTCCGAATCGTAGAGGAAGCCGCCTTCGTCGACCACCAGCGAACGGGTATGGACGCTGGGTCCGAAGCGGCAGTACCAGCCCACCGGGCGCGTGCCAGTGGTGCGCTGGAAGGACTCGACCGCAAGCCTGATATGCTCCCGCTCCTCCTCGCGGGAGAGCCGGAACACCTCCTCCCAGCGATAGCCGTGGCTGCACACTTCGTGGCCGCCGGCAACCACCGCGCGGGCGACATCCGGATTCTGCTCGAACGCGAGGGCGCAGGCATAGAAGGTGGAGGGGATCCCCGTCTTCTCGAACAGCCGCAGGATGCGCCAGACGCCTGCGCGGGAGCCATATTCGAACATGGATTCCATGGCGAGGTTGCGATAGCCCTCGGGCAGCGGATAGTTGCCGAATTCGGTGAGGCTCTCCTGGTCCGCATCCCCCATGGCGTGGGAATATTCCGAGCCTTCCTCGTAGTTCACCACCACCGAGACGGCGAGCCGCGCGCCACCGGGCCAGCGGATGGCGGGCGGGTTGGGGCCGTAGCCCACGATGTCACGTCGAGAAGCGGGGGGCGGGGTCTCTGCCATGCTGCGTCCTTTCGCTCAGGCGCCTCTGGGACGGTCGCCATAGCCATAATAGAGCGTTGCCGCGTGCCGCGCCTCGGTGAAGAAGAGTCGCCGCTCCACCGCGAGGCCGGCGCCCAGCGACAACGCGGAGAGCGCTGCGGGGAGAATGGCGAGCGGCGCCGGCAGGACCAGCGCGCCCGCCGTCAGCGCCGCCGGGGCCGCAAAACAGGCGAGCGCGGCAATTGTCTTCAGGTGCCGCGCCCGCTTCCGCGCGATGCGGTAGCCCATCTCCCGCAAGATGTAGCCATGCCGGTCGTCGGGCGATTCCCACTCGCGCACGCGGCCGAGCCCGCCGAGTCCGGTCGCGCTCTCCGGCGTACCGGGCTCCGCCGCGCGCGCCTGCCTGCGCCAATAGGCGGCCTTGGCGGCGGCGGCGAGCGCGAGTGTCGCCCAGGCCGCGGCGGCTGCGGCGCCGACCGGCCCGTCGAGAATGCAGCTCAGGAGCACGAGCAGAACGGCGCCCGATGCCAGCGCGAATGCCAGATAGACGCAAGGCACGAGCGGCGTATGCCAGGCGTGGACCGCCTTGAGCGACCCATAGATCATGCCCGTGCAGAAGACCGTGCCGAGCGCGAGCGCCATGGCGAGGCCGCCGAGACCCGCGAGCACGGGGTCTCCGGGCGCTCCGTGAACGAGCCGGTAGCCCGGATAGGCAAGCGCCGGGCCGTACACCGCGACGGCCAGCACGCCCTCCCGGCTCAACCATGATGAGCGCCACTGGCTGAAGGCACGCCAGGCGCGTTCGGGCCGGCCGAGATGAGCGAGGGAAGCCACGAGGCCCGCGGTCGCGAGCACGAGCCCGGCGCCGACGCCGCAAAGCAGGAGCAGCGGCTCTCGCGGCAGGAGGCCCGACGCGTCCGCGCCGAGGGTGAGTACGATCAGGCCGTAACCCGCGCCCGACGCGGTGGTGAAGAAAAGAAGGGACGGGGCCGGGAACACGGGCCCGTCAGCGCGGAATCAGCCGTTCGGCCCAGCGGGCGAGGGCGGCGGCGGCGTTCTCGACCACGGGCTTCAGCCCGGCGCCCTCCTCCGCGTCGTCTGCTTCATCCGCCGCTTGCGAAGGCCGGGGCGGGAGATAGCGGTTGACCGGCCGGCAACCTTGTTCGGGCATGAGCGCAACGCCCTCGCGCGCTTCGACCAGACGGCTCACCTCCGACTGCGTATCGCCCAGATCGCCGAAGCTCCGTGCTCCCGTGGGGCAGGCGGCGACACAGGCGGGCACGCGGCGGTCGGCGGGGATCGCCTCGTTGTAGATCCTGTCGATGCAAAGCGTGCACTTCTTCATGATGCCGGCGTCGCCGTCGAACTCCCGCGCGCCGTAAGGGCAGGCCCAGGAGCAGAGCTTGCAGCCGATGCAGCTCTCGGCATCGACCAGCACGATGCCGTCCTCCTCCCGCTTGTAGGAGGCGCCCGTGGGACAGACGGTGACGCAGGGCGCATCGTCGCAGTGGAGGCAGCTGCGCGGAAAATGCGCGATTCGCGCCCCACCGTCCGCGCCCTCGATCTCGTAGCTGTGCACCCGGTTGAACCAGACCCCGCTCGGCGTCTCGCCATAGGGCACGAGATCGGTGAGCGGCGCCGAATGGCCGACCGTGTTCCATTCCTTGCAGCTCACCGCACATGCGTGGCAGCCCACGCAGATATCGAGGTCGATCACGAGCCCGAGCTTGCGGGCGGGCTCGTTGCGGGGCAGCGAGGTCACGGGCCCGACCCTCCCGCACCGTCGCGATTGCCGATCCATTCCCGGTGGCGCGGCGGCCCGTCGGCATGGGGCGCGGCGGCCGCGCGGTCGAACGATGCGCCGAACCGCAGCACGGCGGGCGGCTCGTCCCCCGGCGCGGACGCAAGGGGCTCGAAGAGCGGCGCCGTCTCGCCCGCTTCGTCCGGGGAACAGGGCTCGACACGCACGCGGAGGTCGTACCAGGCCGCCTGTCCGGTGACGGGGTCCGCATTCGCGTTGCCGTCCTCGCCCAGATCCGGAATGAGGTGGTTCAGCAAGAAGCCGAGACGCGCTTCCGGCGCGCCCGCCGCCAAACCCCAGGCGCCCGCCCGTTTGCCGATGGCGTTCCACGTCCACACCGTGTCCTCGTTGAGCGCCGCCATGGTGCGGATCCGTGCCTTGATCCGGCCGAGCGGTGCGACGATCCAGGCCCAGTCGCCGTCATCGAGGCCTGTGCGGGCGGCCACCCTGGGGTGCACATAGAGCAGGTTGTAGGGCGTGATCTGCCGCAGCCAGGCATTTTGACCGCCCCAGGAATGGTACATGTGCATGGGCCGCTGGGTGACGGCGTGGAGCGGGTAGCGCTCCCGATCCGCGCCGGGCTCCTCCGTCTCGCACCAGAAGGGCAGCGGGTCCATATGGGCTTCGAGGCGCGCTCGAAGCCGTTCCGGCGGGCAGTGGGCGCCCGTGCCGCGGGCCGCGAGGCGGAAGCGCTGCAGCGTCTCGCAGTAGAGCTGCAGGACGATGGGCTCGGGCGCGGCGAGCCAGCCCGCTTTGTGGGCGGCCTCCAGATAGGCGCGGTTTCCGTGCTTGAGGTAGCGCTGCTCCGGCGGGAATTCGCCGCGCCAGAAGCAGCCGTTCTCCATATAGCGGTCGAGCTGCACCGGGTTGGGCGCGCCCTTCAGGGAAGCCTCGCCGTCCGCGCCGCGCCACCCGGCCAGCGGGCCCAATCCCGGTGCGCGTTGGTGATTCGTCATGTAGTCGGGATAGCCGCCGGGGAAGGCCGGCGTGCCGTCCTCGCCTGCGAAGCCGGGAAGCCCGAGCCGCGCGCCAAGGTCGATGAGCACGTCCTGGAAGGGCCGCACATTTCGGTCCGGCGCGACCACGGGCCGGCGGATGGCGTCCGCCGGCCCGTCCGGGTCGCCGATGGGCCGGTCAAGGAGCGAGATGCAGTCCCAGCGCTCCAGATAGGTGGTGTCCGGCAATACCAGATCCGCATAGGCCACCATTTCGGAGCGATAGGCGTCCGCATAGATGATACGGGGGATCCGATAGCCGCCCGACCCATCCCGGTCGGTGAGATAGCGCAGCGTCGCCGGCACGTTCATGGCACTGTTCCAGCTCATGTTCGCCATGTAGAGGAACAGCGTGTCGATGGGATAGGGATCGCCCGCCCAGGCGTTGCGCAGCATGAGATGCATCGCGCCGTGGGCGGCCAGCGGGAACTCCCAGCTGAACGCCTTGTCGAGGCGGAGGGGCGCGCCGTCGCCATCCACCAACAGATCCTCGGGCCCCGACGGCATTCCGAGCGGCATGCCATCGAGCGGGGTTCCGGGCGCGCTCTGCTTGCCCGCGGGAGGCGGCCCGCCGGGGCAGGGTTTGGGGAAGGGTGGCGATGCGCGATAGGCGCCGGGCGTATCAACCGCGCCCAGCAGGAGTTGCAAAAGGTGAAGGGCGCGGCAGGTCTGGAAGCCGTTGGCGTGGGCGGCGATACCGCGCATGGCGTGGATCGCGACCGGCCGCCCCTCGAAGCGGGCATGGCGTCTGCCGGCCCAGTCCGTCCAGGGCGTTTCCACCGTGACCCCGCTATCGAACGCGGCCTCGGCGAGTTCGCGGGCCGTGCGCCTTATGCAATCGGCGCTGACGCCCGTCCGACCCGCCACCTGCTCCGGCGCGTAGGCCGGGTCCAGATAGCGCTCCACGAGAAGCTCGAAGACGGGACGGGCCATGCGCCCGTCGGGCAGCCGGCGTGCGCCGGTGAGCGCCGGCGCGATCCCCGGCGAGCGCGCATCGACGAAGCGGTCGCGCGCCGGCTCGTAGGCAAGGGGCGCCCCGGTCTCGTCGCGGGCGAAGAGCCCGTCGGCGCTGTCGCCCGGCGCATCGATCACGAGCCAGGGGGCATTGGTGTAGCGCGCGAGATACGCCCAGTCGATCCGTTCGGCGCGCAACAGCTCGTGCACCAGGGAGAGGACGAAGAGGCCGTCCGTTCCCGGCCGAATGCCGATCCAGCGGTCGGCGATGGCGGAGTAGCCGGTGCGTACCGGGTTGACGGAGACGATCTTGGCCTGCCCGCGGGACTTGAGCGCGCCGAGGCCGATCTTGATGGGGTTGGAACTGTGGTCTTCGGCGACGCCAAAGAGCATGAGATAGCGGGTGTGCCGCCAATCCGGCTCGCTGAACTCCCAGAAGGAGGAGCCCAGGGTATAGAGGCCGGCGGCCGCCATGTTGACCGAGCAGAAGCCGCCATGAGCGGCGTAGTTGGGCGTGCCGAACTGCTTGGCCCACCAGCCGGTGAGCGATTGGGACTGGTCGCGTCCGGTGAAGAAGGCGAGCCGCTTCGGGTCCCGCCGGCGAACGGCGCCGAGCCAGCCCGCCGCCGTCTCCAGCGCCTCGTCCCAGGATATTTCGCGGAATTCGCCACTGCCGCGTTCGCCGGTGCGCAAGAGCGGTTCGCTGAGTCGCGCGGGCGAGCGGTGCTGCATGATGCCCGCGGAACCCTTTGCGCAGAGCACGCCCCGGTTCACCGGGTGATCGGGGTTGCCCTCGATATAGCGCACCTCGCCGCCATCCAGATGCACGCGGATGCCGCAGCGGCAGGCACACATGTAGCATGTGGTCTCCCGCACCGTTTCGGAGACCCGCGGAGAGGTGGGGACGGCCCGGCGCGCGGCGAAGGGGTTGTTCATCGGCGCTTGCAGGCGCGGCGCGCGGAGCGTCAGGCGCTCCGGGTGCGGTTCGCGACCTCCACCATGGCGTTGAGCAGCACGTCGCAGCCCGCGGCCACATCGGCCTGGGTCGCGGACTCGATCTCGTTGTGGCTGATGCCGTCTTCGCAAGGGATGAAGATCATGCCCGTCGGCGCGACGCGGGAGACATAGACCGCATCGTGCCCCGCGCCGGAGGTGATGGACCGGCTCGGCAGCTCCAACGCCTCCGCCGCGCGATGGACGGCATCCACGCATTCCTCCGCGAACGAGATGGGCGGCGAGTACCAGATTTCGTCGATGGTGATGGAAACACCTGCGCGGGACACGATGTCGTCCGCCATGGTGCGCACCTCGGCGGTCATCGCGTCGAGCGTCTCGGCCTTGGGGTGGCGCAGGTCGAGGGAGAACGCGACCGAGCCAGGGATGACGTTCCGGGAGCCGGGCTGCGCCTCGATAACGCCTATGGTGGACCTTGCATCCGCGATTTTCTCCGCCGCCAGCCCATCGACCGCCGTGATCAGCCGCGCAGCCGCCGTGAGCGCGTCCTTGCGGCGCTCCATGGGCGTGGTACCCGCATGGGCCTCCATGCCCGTCACCGTCACGTCGAACCAGCGGATGCCCTGCACGCCCTGCACCACGCCGATGGTCTTGCCGTCCGCCTCGAGGATCGGGCCTTGTTCGATATGGGCTTCGAAGAACGCCCCGACATCGCGCCCGCCGCATTCCATGTCGCCGGCATAGCCGATGCGTTCGAGCTCCTCTCCGATGGTCTTGCCTTCGGTATCTTTGCAGGCAAGCCCCTCCTCCAGGCTGAAGACGCCGCCGAAGACCCCCGATGCGATCATGGCCGGCGCGAAACGCGACCCTTCCTCGTTGGTCCAGGCGGAGACCTCTATGGGGGCCTCGGTCTCGTAGTCGAGGTCGTTCAGGGTGCGAACCACCTCGAGGCCCGCGAGCACGCCGTAGATGCCGTCGAATTTTCCACCGGTGGGCTGGCTGTCGATATGGCTGCCGGTCATCACCGGCGGAAGCGACTCATCCCTGCCGGGGCGGCGGGCGAAGATGTTGCCCATCTTGTCCACCCGCACCGTGCAGCCCGCCTCTTCGCACCAGCGAACGAAGAGGTCCCGCGCCGCCTTGTCCACATCGGTGAGCGCGAGCCGGCACACGCCACCCTTCTCCGTCGCGCCGATTTTGGCCATCTCCATGAGGCTCTGCCACAGCCGCTCGCCGTTCACCTTGATGTTCTGCACCCTTCCGCTCCACTCCTTGCGCCACCCGTTCGAGTATGCGGTATCCCGCCGTCAGCGTGAAGCCGCCGTCCATGTCCGCGCCCCGCGAGACGAAGCGGGCACGGCCGGACGAGAGACCGCGGCGCTCCTCAGGCTCCCGGTGGCGGCGGAGGCGGTCTCTTTGCCGGCCGGTTGACGAGAAAGAGGCCGGCCAGCATCAGGACCAGGGCGAGCCAGATCCAGTAGCTGTGGCGTTCTCCGAAAATAACCGCGCCCCAGCCGATACCGGTGAGAGGGATCATGAAATTCACCGTCGTGAAGAAGACGGGACCCGCGAGGCGGATGATCTCCACCATGAGATAGAACACCAGCGCCGTGACCCCGGCGCCCGCGGCGAGCGCCCAATCGCCGACGGTCATCGGCCCCTCGAACCACCACCACTGGCCGGTCGCCGCCATCACGACGAGCATGAAGACGGAACCGGTGGCAAGAACGCCGCCGGCCAGCGGCAGTGCGCCGGAGGGCGGGGGCTGGATCAGCGAAATGATCAGCGCGTTCGCGACGTAAAGTACCGGTCCCACGAAGCTCAGCAGCACCCAGGGCGCCATGTCGCGGTCGGGAAGGCTGGTCTCGGGCAGCAGAACGAGTGCCACGCCGCCGACGCCGAGCACCAGCCCGACGGTGCGGATGGCGCGGAAGCGGTCCATCCGGAACAACGCGGCGGCCGGATAGGTCAGAATGGGCGTGAGAGTCGCACCGAGCCCCAGAACGCCCGCCGGCACCTTGGGCGCGACGAAGGCCAGCACGGTGTAGGTCATGCCGAAGGAGATGGTGCCGAGCACGAGATAGCCGCGCACATGCTCCCACGAAAGCTTCGGCAGCGCGCGGAACGCCGCGCAGAATCCCAGCAGGAGGAGCGCCGCACCGACCCCCATCCAGAACACGTAGGGGATGAAGGGAATGCCGTCGGTCGTCGCCAGCCGGTTGAGCGAATACAGCAGGCCCCAGCCGAGGGCGGAGACGACCAGCAGCGCCGCCGGCAGAAGCAGCGCTTTCGGGCCGGCGCGCGATTCGGACACGGTCAGGCGGCGGCCGGTCTGCGCTCGATCGACAGCACGCCCATGGCGATCGCAAGCCCGATCACGGGGCAGACCAGCATGGCCCACCAGGCGTTTTCCCAGCTTCCGAGACCGCCCACCACCACGGCCATCAGAGGCGGGCCGAGCAGCATGCCGATCGCGGCGCCTTGCGCGACGAAACCGTTGGCCATGGCCACCAGGTCGCGCGTCGGCGCATGCACCGCGGCGCCCGAGAACGCGGCGGCGGGAAGCACGCCGCTCCCGGTACTGAAGATGATCGCAAGCGGGATCTTGGCCTCATCGGGGACGAAGCCCGCCAGAATCAACATGCCGGTCACGCCCATGGTCGCGTTCGCACCGGCGAGCAGCGACCACCGTGGCGCGCCGCGGTGCATCAGCCATGCGCCGGCAAGGTTCCCCAAAGCGTTGGTCGCGACCACGAGCGCCGAGAAGAGCGCGGCGGCAAGAGCGGAGCGGCCCTGGGTCTCGGTGAGGAACGTCGGCAGCCAGGCCGCGACGGCGAACCACTGGACGGTGAAGAGAACGAAGGCGCCGCAATAGAGCCAGAGCGCGCGCCGGGGAAGAGTAGCGCGGACGCCCGCCCAGTCGAACGCAGCGCCCGGCTCGCGTTTGGGCTGTTCCGGCCAACGACGATGGGAGGTGCCGGCGGCGGCAAGCAGCGCGACGGCGAGCACCGCCCCCGCCGCCAACATCCAGATGCCGCGCCACCCCAGGGGGTCGATCAGGAAGGGCGTCGCAACCATCGCGACCGCCATGCCGGCGGGCATATAGGCGCTCCAGATGCCGAGCGCGAGATCGCGGTCGTCGGTCGAGGCGGCGTCGAAGACGAGCTTGGGCGCGGCTGCGACAATCGCGGCAAAGCTGATCCCCTCGACCACGCGCATCGCGAGAAGCGTACCGCCACCCGGAGCCCAGGCTCCGGCGAAACTGCCGAGCGCAAGGACGAGAAGGCCCGCGAGCAGGAGGGCACGCGCGCCGATCCGGCTTCCCACCATCCCCGTCAGCACGGCGAAGCCTGCGCCGAAGGCGAAGAAGATCGAGGCCAGCCAGCCCGCCGTCACCTTGTCGAGCCCGAAATCGGCCGAGATCGCGACCATGGCCGGCGGCACCTTGCCCACCGTGAGACCGACCATTACGCCCGCTGCCACGGAAAGCGCGACGACCGTCCAGCGGGTGCGGATTCCGCCCTCTGCCGAGGAGCCGGTCGCCGGCGCGGGCGCGCTCATCGTCCGCCGGCGCGGATTGTGCAGCCCCGGCAAGAACGCGGATCGAGGGGGCCGCGGAAGCCGCCAAGGGCCGCGCGTCTCGGATCGGAAATCCCGCAGCGCGTGACGGCCCGGGGCAGGTCGCCGCGCCTTTCGATAAACACCCGAACGTCCCCCGTCATCGGAACGGCCTCCGAAGCAACATACCACCGTCGCACTATAGCGCGGGCTGTCTCTCACCCACACGGGAGAAGCGATGTCCGCAGTGCCCCGGGCGGCACCGCGAGCGGTCAGGCGAGGATGTTCTCCTCCGCTATCGCGGCCTCCCGTTCGGCGAGCGCCGCAACCGCCGCGTCGTGGGAGAGCGGGACGAAGCGGGCTTCCTCGAAGGGGCGCATCTGGCCGAGGCGCTCCATGTCCGTGGTAATGACCACGGCAATACGGGCGTAGCCGCCGACGCTCGGGGCATCGACGCCAAGCACGATGGGCTCCACGCCCGAGGGCACCTGGATGGTGCCCACAGGCGCGCCCGGGTCTATGACGATGTTGGAAGGGTCGGCGCCCGCATCCTCGATGAGATAGCGCGGCCGGCCCGGGCGGAAGGCGAGCCTGGGGCCGATGAAGCGCATCCCTGTGCGATCCGCCTTCGGGTTGAGCTTCCAAGCGGTGCCATGAAAGGTCTCGATGCTCCCGTCCGTGAAGAGATGCGCCTCCGGCCCCCGGACGGTTCTCACTTCCCAGGGTGATTCGTAGCGCGGAATGAGCGCAGGCTTCAGCCTGCGGCCGGCCAGCGCGCCGGGCGAGGCCGTGGCTTCACCCACCGGCAGTCGGTCGCCCGCCGCCAATGCACGGCCCTCGAAGCCGCCGAACCGGCCCGCCAGATGCGTGGCGCGGCTCCCCAGATAGACCGGCACGTCGATTCCGCCATGAACGGCGAGGTAGCCCCGCGCGCCGCGCTTTGCGATGCCGCAGGCGAGCGTCCGGCCCGCGTCGAGGCGGAAGGCGCGCCAGGCGGGCACAGGCGTGCCGTCCACGGACGCTTCCATGTCCGCGCCGGTGAGTGCCACGACATGGTCCTCGAGCGCCCGGAGCTCGAGCCTGCCCAGCGTGATCTCGAGGCCGGCCGCACCCGGCTCCTCGCGCAGGAGGATCGGCCCGCCCGCGGGATTGCCGACCATAAGGTTCGCGATGCGCAGCGCATAGCCGTCCTGCGCACCGGAGGGCGGAATGCCGAGAGCCTGGCCGCCGCGGCGCCCCATGTCCTGAACCGTGGTGCGGAGACCGCCATCGAGAACCTCGAGCATCAGGCGGGCTCCCAGACGGCGGCGCTCTCCGGATCCCGCTTCTCCGGTGGCTCGCCCTGCGCCGCGAGCCACGCCTCGTAGGCCGCGCAGTCGAAGACGCCCTCCTCCACCTGATATTCGTAGGTTCCGGCCTCCACCTGCGCACGGATCGCGTCATACTCCTCTCGCTCGATGGAGACATAGCGGTGGCGGTCTCCGGCGCGGGCCAGCACGGGACCCGCGGCAAAGGCGGGGCTTCGCTCCAACGGGTCGAAAATCTCGATCGGTGTGCGCCCGAAGAGCTGTCCGCCGCCCGGCACGCGGAGCGGGTAGATGGTGGAGGTGAGCCCCCCGAAATTGAGCAGCCGTGCGTGGGTCCATGTACGGGGCGTGCGGTAGAGCGGCGCACCGAAACGCTTCGCCGGATCCATGGCGTAGGACATGAAGGCACCGGGCACGAAGCCCACGCCCGTGACCCAATAGTCGCATCCCGTGTGGGTTTCGATCACCTCCGCGACCGTCATGTCGTTGAACGCGGCGACATATTCCATGTTGTTGCGGACTCCGAAGGCCGCCGCACACTCCCGGGACCACGGGTCGTCGTAGAGCGCGGGGATGATCACCCGCCGGCTCGGCAGTGTTTCGACCCGCGCGCTTGCCTCCAATGCCGCCTCGACCGCAGCGGCGACCCGGCGCGGGGTCGTGCGGCGCGGGTCGAACACCAAGCCCAGCGTGCGCACCTGCGGGTTGGTCTCGATCAGCCCCTCAGGCCGGTTCTCGCGCAGCGCCAAGTCCAGCGCCAGGATGCGGAAATTGAGCAGGATGCTGGATTCGTCGCCGAACTCCACATTGAGCGCGACATCGCCCATGGTCCGAAACACCGGCTGTTCGTAGAGCATGGCCTCCACCCCCGCTCGAAGCCGACAGACCCCATGATTCGCCGCGGCCCGGCTCCCGGTCAACGTGGCGATGCCCGGAAAGCCGCTCCCGCGGCCCGCGTGGTGCCGGGCGGACGAGAGGCGAACCGACCGGCACCGTTCCCG
The DNA here is from genome assembly GCA_965220825.1 of Alphaproteobacteria bacterium. Taxonomy (GTDB): domain Bacteria; phylum Pseudomonadota; class Alphaproteobacteria; order UBA828; family UBA828. The sequence continues at coordinate 2,746,951 of OZ244839.1, read as the reverse complement.
TGGCAATGGGTGTGATAGAGTCGAGCAAAACAATCGTGCTCGTCCGCACTCGCCGTGCGGCGGAGCTGCGGGCTTCACAGGGAGGGAACATTCATGCGTACGTTCGCATCGAAACTCGCCGTCGGATTGTTGGCGCTTGCGCTGCTCGCGGCCTCAGGGGCAGCACCCAGACCTGCGGAGGCGGACAAGATCAAGGTGTTCGTCAGCGCGGGCTTCGAAGGCAACACCTGGATGGACGCGTCGATCAACCTGCTTACGGCGATCGCGCAGACCAAGGCCTACAACGACCGGGTGGAACTCGCCGTGCAGTCGGCCCGGGCCAACGCACAGACCCAGATCCAGCAGATCAACGCCATGGTGCAGGCTGGCGCAGACATCATCGTCTCCTGGGCGATCTCGCCCACTGCGTTGAACCGGGCGATCCGCAACGCCTGCCGCAAAGGAGTGATCTTCATCACCTTCGATGCGGAGGTCACGGAGCCCTGCGCCTATCACGTGGGGATCAACCAGGATTGGGCCGGCGCGGGCCCCGCGGAGTGGCTGGCGGACGAACTCGGCGGCGAGGGCAATATCGTCTTCATGGGCGGCATCCCCGGAAACATGGTGGACATGCGGCGAAACGCGGCAGCCAAGGCGGTCTTTGCCGAGTTCCCCGACATTTCCATCATCGCGGACACGCCCAGCATGTGGAACAACGCCACGGCGAAGCAGAAGCTCACCGAGATCGTCGCCACCCATGGCTGGGACAAGATCGACGGGCTTTGGACGCAGACGGGTTGCTACGTCTTTACCCAGATGCAGGTCGACGCCGGGCGGGGCGACATGCTCAAGCCGTGTGCGGGCAACGGCACCAACGGCCACCGGGTGGCGCAGTTGCCGCCGGGAACCACCGATGGCGCCTACGGCCTGCGCAGCGCCTCCATGGGCTCCCCGCCCTGGGCGGCTCCGCTCGCCTTCAAGCTCGCGATGAAGAAGTTCGATGGAGTTGATATCCCGCAGTTCTACGAGATTCCCATGCCGCTGGTGACGCCCGGAGAGACGCAGCTTTGCGAAAGAGCGGATCTGGAGGAGCTCAAGGCCAGGGACTGGGCGTGCAACGCCGTGCCGATCTCGGTGGCGCCCACCAACTACTTTATCGACGTCTGGCACCCCGAGGTGCCGGAGCTCGACGCCTTCTCGGCACTCAACGGAACCGTGCCCGAAGGCAGTTGACCGAAGACCGGCGGGCGGCGCTCCATCTCGGGGCGCATCGCCCGTCGGAGAACCGCGGGGCGGCCCGCCTACGCGCCAGGGGCCCCGGGTGACGTCCGTACCCGCAATCGAGACCCGGAACCTCGACAAGGCGTTCGGCGCGACCGTCGCGCTCGACGACGCCTCGATTACGATTCCGGCGGGCGAAGTTCACGCTCTCCTGGGGGAGAACGGGGCAGGGAAGTCCACCCTGGTCAAAATCCTGAGCGGCCTCAGCGCGCCGGACTCAGGTGATATCCGCCTGTTCGGCGAGCCCGCGCGAATCCCGACGCCGCGTGCCGCCCACAGGCTCGGAATCCAGACAGCCTTTCAGGAAATTTCGCTGATTCCCGATCTCACGGTCACCCAGAACATGCTGCTGCCCTACGAACCGCTCACAATATTCCGCAGGATCGACCGGCGCGCATCGGCCGACCACGCGAGGGAGGCGCTCGCTCGTCTCGGTCTCGAGGATATCGACCCCACGGCGAGTGTCGCCGCGCTCCCGCTGCCCACCCGGCAGAAGATCGAGATCGCTCGCACCGTCATGCGCGATCCCCGCATACTCCTGCTCGACGAGCCCACGTCGGCGCTCTCCGGCAAGGACGTCGCATGGCTCGCGTCGCTGGTAGACCGGCTGCGGAACGGCGGGACGACGGTCGTCTTCATCTCCCATCGCATGCAGGAAGTACGCCGCTTCTGCGACAGCCTCACCATCATGCAGAATGGAAGAAACGCCGGCAGCTTCGCCGCCTCGGCGATTTCGGACGACGAAGTCATCGAGCGGGTTATCGGACGCTCGCTCGCCGCCCGTTTTCCCGCGAAGCCCGCGCGAATCGAGCGGACGGGCGCTCCGCTCCTCTCCGCGCGCGGCCTCACGGTGGACGGCACACTGGAAGACTTCTCCCTCGCGGTCTCATCGGGCGAGATTGCCGGTATCGGTGCGCTCGACGGCATGGGCCAACGGGCGCTTTTCCTCACGCTCTTCGGTATGGCTGCCCCGAGTGCCGGCACCATTGAGATCGCCGGCCGGCCGGTGGTCCTGCGAGGTCCGAAAGACGCCATCGGGCACGGTATGGGAATCAGCTTCGTGCCCGAAGACCGCAAAACCGAGGCGCTCTACCTCGAACTCACTGGGCGCGAGAACCTCTCGCTCCCAGCCATCGCGAGCTATGCGCGCCTGGGCTTGGTGAGGCGGTTCGCTGAAGCCGAAGCTGTACGGGACGCGCTGGACACGGTTGGTGTGGATGCGCGCGCGATGCACCAACCATGCAAGGTTTTCAGCGGTGGCAACCAGCAGAAGCTCGCAATCGCCAAATGGCTGCTCACCGAAAGTCGGATCCTGCTCATGTACGACCCGACGCGGGGCGTGGACGTGGGCACCAAGGCTGAAATCTACGGGCTGATACGAGCCTATGCGCGGGCAGGCGGCGCGGTTCTCTACTATTCGACCGACGTGGTCGAGCTCGTGAATCTGTGCGATTCCGTGACGGTGATCTATCGCGGCCGCCGGGTTACACGCTTGACGGGCGACGCGATTACCGAAACCACCGTCATGCGGGCAGCCCTTGGCGAGAGCGTCGGCGAGGACGGCGCACCCAAAGCCGGCGTGCCGCCCGGATGACGCTGCCGCGACTCTCCGCGATCGAGCCTCAAGGGTTCTCCTGGGCGCGCTGCAGGGGCACCGTCGTCTCCGCCGCAGTCTTCGCGGCCATGCTCGTGGTTCTCCAGCTAATTACCGGTCAGGGCATCGCCTATTTCGACATCGCCAGTATCAGTGCCAGTGCGGCGACGCTCGCGCTGGCGGCCGTCGGCCAGACGTTGGTGATCCTGGCTGGCGGGCTGGACCTTTCCGCAGGCGCAGTGATCTCGCTCGTCAATGTGGTGCTCGTCACCCAGATCGGCCCGAGCGGGCTGGACACTGCGAGTTTCACCCTTGTGAGCCTCCTGGCGGCCCTTGGCCTCGGCCTCGCGATTGGCGCGCTCAACGGCTTCCTGATCGCCTATATGGGGCTCCAGTCCATCGTGGTGACTCTCGCCGTCATGTTCGTGGCGCAGGGTGCGGCCCTGCTGGTGCTAAAATTCCCGGGCGGAGAAGTACCCTGGGCGTTCAGTCTGATCTTCACCGGGGATGTGATAGCCGAGGGCCTTCCGGCACCGGTGGTGGTTCTGCTCGTCGCGGCGCTCTTCTGGCTCTTTCTGAAAAACACGCGCACCGGCACCGGTATCTACGCCATCGGCAGTCACGAGGGCGCCGCGGCGGCCAACGGCGTGGATGTGCGGCGCGTCAAGTTCCTCACATTCACCTTCGCGGGGATGTCCTACGGCGCGGCCGGCCTCTTCATCACCGCCAACATGGGAGGCGGCGACCCCCTCATCGGCGCGCGCATGCTGCTGCAGATATTCGCCGCCGTGGTTCTCGGCGGGACGCTCATCGGCGGCGGGCGGGGCGGTTGCATCGGGACGATCTTCGGTGCGCTGACGCTTACCATCGTTGTCAACATTTTTCTCGTTCTCGGCGTACGCACCTATTACACACCCATCGTCGAGGGAATCATCCTGCTGTTGGCTGTGCTGGGCTTCTCCCTGGGCCGTGAAGCGCCGCTGTTCGGTGTCGTCCGCTACTGGCGGATGACATTGCGGGGCCTGCGGGAGGGAACTCTGCCGCACAGGCTGCAGGCGGTGTGCGCTCCGATCGGGCTCGGCGATTTCGCCCAGCGCCGGAGTACCACGAGTGCGCTTCCCGGCTGGTTCACGGAGCGACGGTCGATCTTTCGGTATGCGGTCCCCGCCTACGGCATCTATGTCGTCATCCTTGCCGTCACGGTCGGGCTGTTCGGCAGCGACTTTTCACCGCTCGCCTATCTCAACGCGATGCTGATTCTCACCGCGTTTCTCGCAATTCTGGGCCTGGGTCAGGGCGTCGTGATCGTGACCGGCGGCCTCGACCTCTCCGTGCCATGGACCATTACCTTTCCTGCGATCATCGTGACCACACTCTGCAACGGACTCGACGCGCCCGCCTTTTGGGTGGTCCCCGCGGCACTCGGCGCCGGGCTATTGATCGGCCTGCTGAACGGGCTCACCATCGTCCTGTTCGGCCTTTCGCCGATTATCGTGACGCTCGCCATGAACGGCGTACTGGAAGGCGCGTCTCTGCTGTTCAGTGACGGTGCACCCATTGGCAAGGCCCCACCAGCGCTCAACTGGTTCGTGACCGGCGATATCGGCGGCATCGCGCCCATCGGCTGGTTCCTGATCGTATTCACCCTGGCCGCGACGCTCTTCCTCAACCGCAGCGTCGCGGGCCGGCGGCTGTTGGCGGTCGGCAACAGCGTCCGGGTCAGCCGACTTTCGGGCGTGAGAACCGGCCCGACCATCGTGGGCGCCTATGTACTGAGCGGGTTCTGCTCAGCCCTGGTAGGGCTCTTCCTCGCAGGCTTCAGCAGCCAGGCCTTCTACGGAATGGGGGACCCCTACCTCCTCTCGTCCATCGCCGTAGTCGTGCTTGGCGGCACGCTGATCACCGGCGGGCGCGGACACTATCTCGGCATCCTCGGTGGCGCGATCCTGTTCACGGGCCTCGGCATCATGCTGTCGGGCACCGTCCTCCCCGAGGCCGTGCGCAATATCATCTACGGGCTGGTGGTACTCGGCGCCATCATCGCCCTGCGGGAACGGACGGCGCACTGAAGCAGCGCCCATCGCTCGCGGCACCACTCACCGGGGGGCTGCCGGATTTACGCATCGCGGTCGATCCGGTATCCGCGTCGCACGGCGCGGACCGATAGAGGCCGTCACGGAAGAAAGCCATTCGGCTCTTCGCTATAGTACGGCCATGCCGGGTTACCAGCGCTATCTCCTGCGACAGCTTCTCGGCCCGTTCCTGCTGGTGGCGTTCGGGTTGCTCGCGGTGATCTGGCTTACCCAGTCGCTGCGCTTCATCGACTTGATCGTCAACAAGGGGCTCTCGCTCGGCGCGTTCCTCCTCATGACGATGCTGCTCATGCCCTCCTTCATGGGCGCAATCCTGCCGGTCGCGTTCTTCTGCTCGCTGCTCTTCGTCTACAACAAGCTCATCATGGACAATGAGCTGGTGAGCTTGCGCGCCGCCGGGATCGGCGAGTGGGCACTGGCGAAGCCGGCCTTGGTACTGGCCGCGGCGGTCGCGGTGATTTCCTACGCCATCGTGCTGTATTTCCTGCCCGTGACCTATCGGACCTTCAAGGAGCAGCAGTTCGTGCTTCGCAGCGACTATTCCTCCGTCCTGCTGCAGGAAGGCACCTTCAACAGCCTGACCGACCAGGTCACCGTCTATGTCCGGCAGCGCACCAAGGGCGGGGTCCTGAGGGGCATCCTGCTGCACGATGCACGCTCGCCCGAGAGGCCCGTCACCATGATGGCGGAAAGCGGCTTTCTCGCACGCACCCCGGAGGGGCCGCGCCTCGTTCTGGAAAACGGAAACCGGCAAGCGGTCGAAAAAGGCAAGACGAAGCTGTCGCTGCTCCATTTCGAGCGCTACACCATGGATTTGAGCGAACTCGGCGAACGCGGAGAAGAGCGCTGGCGCAAGCCCCGGGAACGTTTTCTGCACGAGCTCTTGAACCCGCGTGAAGACGATGCCCTGGAGCAGGCCAACCGGGACAAGTTTCTGGCCGAGGCGCACAGCCGCATCGTCTCCCCGCTTTTCTCGCTGGCGCTCGCCGCGATCGGCCTTGCCGCGCTGCTTTCGAGAAGCCTTAACCGGCGCACATTGTGGCGACGTCTCCTGGTGGCGATCGCCGCCGCCGTCCTCTTCGAGGTAGGCAGTCTCGCGCTGTTGAATGCCGCCGCCAAGAACAGCCAGCTGATTCCGCTCGCCTATCTCCCTCTCGCCGCGGCTTTCGCTGGTGCCGTGATCGTCTTCCGGTGGCGAACGCGGGCCGTTTCGGAGCGCCGAAACGGCGCATACCGCTCCGGCGCCCGGGGATAGGAGACGATGGCCGCTGTTCCTACCGCCGCGCCGCCACGCGCAGGACGAAACCGCTTTCGGAATCGCGAACGCCTGGCTCTCGCCGAAAGCTTTCGAGCGTCAGGGTAACTGTCTCACCCGGCTCGAAGCGAAGGCCGAGGCCATAGCGGCGGGCGCCCTCCCGCGCGAGCGACAGACCGGCATAGGGCGTGAGAGAGCCGGAGCCGGAAGGCGCCGACATCCCGTAGCCGATCTCGGTCTCGAACCGCGCCGTCCGTACGGCACCGGTGTTCGGGGCACCCTGCAAGCGCCTCTCCCAGAGCGGCGCGACCGCCTGTCCGAGATGCCCCACGGAAGGAGCGACGCGCAGCGTCAAGCCGTCGGTCGGCGGCGCGTAGTCCAGGGTGGCGGATGCGCCCCACGCCGCGCCTGCGTCTTCGTGGGCCAGCAGGGTGCGGCCCATGATTTCGGCTGTCAGGCCACGCGACGAGTCTTCGCGGCGCAGCCCGCCGCGGATTTCCAGCCCCGCGGCGCTCCCCCCGTCTCCGCCGTCTCGGCGCAGGCCGACTTCCAGAGATGTGGTCTGCCGTATGTCGGAGGGTTGCACCGCCGCATGCGCGCCCGCCAGCGCGACCCTGAAGCGGTTCACATCCACCCCCAACCCGCCTTCGGATCCCGGCAGTCCCTCCAGTTCGGACCGCGCACGCCACACCTCGCCCTTGAGCGCGAGCGAGAGCTCACCGGCGCCGCCCGGACCGCCCGACGATGCGATCGCCGCCCGGCCGCCGGCACCGGCCACACCGAACGCCGAGCCGCTTGTAAGGCGCTCTCCTCCGTCTGCGCCGCCATGCGCGACCGTGCCAAGGCCGTACCCCGCCGCCGCCCAGAGGCCGAGACCCTCGGGCGAGGACCAGCCCACATAGGGAAGAACGCTCGCCGTAACGCTCTCATAGGCGCCGGACGAACCGCCGGAACCCGGCCCTCCGTCATATTCGAACGCCGCCTCGAGCCAGGAGAGCGCGAGGCCGGCCAGCAGGCCCTCCCGCACCGGCGCATCGATTCCAACATGAGCGCCGAGCACGCGGCCACGCCAAGCCGCGCCGCGATCATGGCCCGAGACGCGGCGATAATCGCCGGTACCCCAGACCGAAAGGGCACCGGCACCGGCAGGGCGGCTGCCGGGCAGCATGAAGGACGACCGCCCGAGGATCGCACGCCAGTCCATTCCGCGGCGGTCCGCCTTGCGGGCCTGCGCCTCGAGCGCGGCATCCGGCGTGGTGCGGCCCGCGCCGATCCTTCGCCCCCGCGGGCGTTCGGACGCCGCCTGCTCCAGGCGTGCCGCGGCCGCTTCAAGGATGCTCGCAGCCGTTGTGCGCGTGAGTTCCGCGAGGATCACGCGGTCGCCCCGGTCGGAACGGCCAACGGGCTCGGCCGGGCTCTCGAGCCGGGAATAGGCCACGGCAAACGGCGAAAAGACGGCGATATCGGTGGCACAGACCAGGCTTCCGTCGACGCTGGGCCCCGAGCCCGGCACCACCTCCCAGCGTCGTTCGAAGTGAAGCAGCACCAGCGGTCGGTCTCCCGCCTCGGCACGGAGGTTTTCCGTCACGGGCAGGCACAGCCGTTCGACCGCCACATCGGCACTGACCGTCACGTCCATGACGGTGCGGTCCTGCGGCTCGGCTCCGAGGCCGAAGCGGTTGTCGGCCGCCACCACTCCGGGGGAGGCCGCGCGAACGGTTACCTTCAGCCCGTCGGGCACATCGTCGGGCAGAACCAGGGTCAGTTCCCGGCCGGGCGGCAGGGCGTCGGCCGCGACATCAAGCGTGACGACCTTCGCGCCGCCGCTTCGGCCCACCGCGAGCCTCGCCATGCCCGGGCGTACGGTCATGGCCGGCAGCGGCTCCCCTTCGGACGCAGCGGGCCGCACGGTCACGGCGACGAGCTGCTCGGCTTCACGCTCGCCCGCAGTCAACGCCGTGACCGCGAGGTGGGCCGTTCCTGCCGCGACCGGCTCGATGGTCACCGTCAGAGCCCCGTCGGACGGCTGAGCGACCGCCACCACACGCGCCACCTGCGGTACGCCGGCGGCGGGAAAGGCCGCCTCGTAGGTGCGCGACGCCGGCGTGTCGCCCTCCTCCGGATCGTGAAACGCGGTCGAGAGGTCCAACGTCACGGCGGCGCCGCCCTCCACCAGCACCGCCGTGACGGTTCCCGTGGCCGTCAGCGGCTCATCCACATCCGTCACCGCAATCGCGACGGTCGTTTCAGCCCGCGCGCCGTGACGGTCCACCACGACCACCGTCGGGGCGTATGTCGACCTTGCTTCGTGATCGAGCAAGACGTGCGCCCGCGTCCGAAGTTGACCGCCGCGGGTATCGATCGCGAACGGGATCGTATCGGCGCCCTCGAGGCTCCATGAGAGCACATCGCCCTCATCGGGATCGTGCGCCGCCATCGGCGGACCGATCGGATACCCCGCCTCGGCATCCTCCCGCACGCGCCGCGGCGCGCCTGAGCTCTCGGCGAAGACCGGCGCGTCGTTGGCGCCCTTCACCGTGATTTCCAGATGGGCGGACGTACCGTCCGCCGCGCGCACGGCGATCCGGTCGATTCCCTGCGGGCCGCCTTCGGCGAGCGCGTCCGTCTCGGGATCGTCGTTTCGCAGCCGATAGGTCCAGGCACCGTTTGCGGCGATGGTAAAGCTGCCATAGACGGTCTCCTTGTCGGTCTCGGCCGCGAAGCTGTCGTCTTCGCCGTCCGGGTCGGCCGCGCGCAACCGACCCGCTATTCGGCTTCCCGTCGTGTCGTCCTCCCGCACCGCGCCGGCGAGGTCGCCCGTTATCGCCGCCGGCTCGTTCCAGAGGATCGTGATGTCGACGGCCGCCGGCGCACTCGAAGCGCCGCTCGGGTCCACCACCTTGTAGGAGAAACCGCCCGTCGCGGTGGACGTGCCGTCATGTGCATAGAAGATGGCGCCGTCCTTGCTTACCGTCGCCATGCCGTTGGCCACCGCGCCCACCAGGATCGGTGTCAGCTCGTCTGTTTCGTTGTCCGGGTCGGTGTCGTTCGCAAGCACGGCGATCCTGATGGAGCCGCCACGCGGCGCGCTCGCACTGTCCGCCGTCGCCGTCGGCGCATCGTTCACCGGCGTAACCGCGATCGTTACCGAGGCGGCGTCGCTCTCCGCCTCGTCCGAATCCCTGGCCTTGTAGGTGAAGCGGTCCGATGCGGTCTCCGATCCGTCGTGCGCATAGGTGACGGTGCCGTCCGCGTTTGCCACCGCGGTGCCGTGCAGCGGCGCCTCCACCAGAACCGCCGCGAGTTCGGACGCCGCATCGTCGGCATCGCTGTCGTTCGCCAGCACGGCAATGACGACGGAATCCCCCTCGGCAACGGTCGCGCTATCGGCGGCCGCCACCGGCGGCTCGTTTTCGGCCTCCACGGTGACGGTCACGAAGACGGCGGCACTCGCCTCGGCGTCGGGGTCCGTAACCCTGTAGGAAAAGCCGCCGTCCGCCGTGCCCTTGGTGTCGTCATGCTCATAGGTGACGGTGCCGTCGGGATTCACCGCGGCGACGCCGTTCACCGGCTCGCCTGTGAGAACCGGCGTCAGTTCCTCGGTGCGGTTATCCGGGTCGGAATCGTTTGCCAACACGGCAATGGTGACGGACCCGCCCTCGGTCACGATTGCGCGATCGGCGACAGCTACCGGCGGATCGTTGACGGGCGATATGACAATCGCGACGGCCGCCGGTGCGCTTTCGCCGCCTTCTTCGTCGACCGCCTTGTAGGTGAAGCGGTCGGATGAGGTCTCCGAACCGTCATGGGTGTAGATGACCGCGCCCTCATCGACCGTCGCCGTGCCGTAGGCAGGCGCATCGACCAGAATCGCCGTCAGCTCCGCGCTCATATTGTCCGTATCGGCGTCATTGGCCAGGACGTCGATCCTGACCGCGCCGCCTTCCTCCACCGCCGCGCTGTCGGCCGCTGCCACGGGCGGACTGTTGGCTGCTCCGACGGTAACCGAAACAAGCGCCACCGCGCTCGCAGCGCCGTCCGGATCGACGACCTTGTAGGTGAAGCTGTCGGACGATGTCTCCGAGCCGTCGTGCGTGTAGGAGACGGTACCAACCGGGTTCACCGCCGCGCTGCCGTTGGCCGGCGCCTCCACCAGGACGGGCGTCAGCGCAGCGGTCTCGTTGTCGGGGTCCGTATCGTTCGCCAGTACGGAGACCTCCAGCGAGCCGCCCCTCTTCACGAGCGCGTGGTCGGCGACCGCATCGGGCGGGTCGTTCACGGCCGAGACGGTGATCGCGACCGTCGCCGCGCCGCTCTCCTCCCCGTCCGGATCGACGACCTTGTAGGTGAAGCTGTCGGACGCGGTTTCCGATCCGTCGTGGGTGTAGGCGACGGTGCCGTCCGCGTTTACAGCCGCCGTGCCGTTGGCCGGTGCGTCGATCAGAACCGGTGTCAGGTCCTGGGCGTCGCCGTCCGGATCGGTGTCGTTCTCCAGGACGGCAATCTCTACAGCTGCCCCTTCGTCGACGCGCGCGCTGTCGGCAGACGCAACCGGCGGCGCGCTGGAGGCACCGACCGTCACCGTCACCGAAACCGCGTCGCTTGCCGCGCCGTCCGGGTCCGTGACCATGTAGTCGAAGCCGCCCGTCGCAACGTCCGAGCCGTCATGCTCGAAGGTAACGGTGCCGTCCGGGTTCACTGTCGCGACGCCGCTTGCGGGCTCACCGACCAGGACCGGAGTCAGATCGGCCCGATCATTGTCCGGATCGCTATCGTTGGCGAGCACGGAGATGTCGACCGTCCCGCCCGGTGCAAGCCGGGCGGTATCGGGTGCGGCCACCGGCGGATCGTTCCTCCCCGTCACCTCGATGACGACCGTCGCGCCGGTACCGTCCGCGCTCTGCACCGCAAGGCGCTCCTCCGCCTTCTCGCCTTCGGCCAATGCGTTCGTATCCGGATCCTCATTGCGCAACCGATAGGTCCAGAGGCCATCCGTCGTGAGATCGAACGTGCCGTAGAGGGTTTCGCTTCCCGTCTGCGGCTTGAAGCCCTCGTCCCCCTCGTCCGGATCCGTCGCCGTCAGCCGGCCGGTCGCGCTGGTCAGGGAAAGGCTGTCTTCCGTTACGGCACCCGTCAGGGTCCCGCCGATATCTGCGGCCGCGGCGCGCACCTCCTCGGCGGCAAGGACGCTCGCCGCGCCCACGATGAGCGCCACGGCCGAAACCGCCAAGCCGTTCCAAAACTCTCTGGGGGCAACACAAGATCCGCCGCGCGGCACGGGTGTACTTTCCTATAGGAACGAAATTTCTTACGTAAGGTGTAACGAATATGGACTATACAGAATATAAAACAAACTGTCATTTCTATGTTTGTACAGAGTCCGTCGCCGGAGTGGCGTGACCCGTTTCGCCCTCTATCGATGGTCGGAGAGCTGCCACCTACCAGAGCGACCCCTGCTCTCCGCGATCTTCTCTCGCGCCCGATCCGGGGCGGGTGGAGGGGCGGTCGGCGGCGCGGGCGGCGGCGCGGGCGGCGGCGCGGCCGTCCTGGAACTCGAGGGAAAGCGCTGTGCCCGGCACCACCGCGGCCGCCGTCGGAAGCGGCTTGTTGTGCCTGTCGCGGACCACGGCATAGCCGCGGGCCAGTACACCTTTGTAGGAACAGCTTTCGAGGAGCCGCACGACGCTTTCGACTTTGGTGGCGCGATTCCGCAACGCCGCCTCTTTGGCCCGGACAAGACGGTCCGCAAGAGCCGCAGCGTCGGCCCGGCCCCGCGCGAGACGCTCCGCCAGCCGGCCCCCATCGAGGCCTTCGCCCGCGCGTACCAGCTCCCGCCGCTTGAAGACCAGGAGCTGGCGGGGGCCCAGCGGGCGCAACCGGGCCAGGGCCTGCCTGCGAGCCTCGAGGCCGCGGCCGAGGGCGGGCGCGAGGCGTTCGGACCAGTCGTCGAGCCGCTGCGCGGCCTGTGTCAGGCGGCTCCGCGCTTGCGGCAGACCGCGGGCAAGCCCTTCGATGCGTACGCGGCTTTCAACGAGACGCCTTCGCGTCGCGGCACCGAGGCGGTGGTCAAGCGCACCCAGGCGGTCCTTGAGGTCCGCACGCACGGGCACGGCCATCTCGGCGGCGGCGGTGGGAGTCGGCGCCCGCCGGTCGGCGGCAAGGTCGATGAGCGTCGTATCGGTCTCGTGCCCCACCGCCGAAATGAGCGGGATTTCGCTTGCGGCCGCCGCCCGCACCACAGCCTCTTCGTTGAAAGGCCAGAGGTCCTCCAGGCTGCCGCCGCCACGGGCGACGATCAGCACGTCCGGGCGAGGTACCGCGTCCTTCGGAGACAGCCGGTTGAAGCCCGCGATGGCCTCCGCGATCTCGCCCGCGGCGCTCTCGCCCTGAACCGTTACCGGCCAGAGCAGGATCGGACGGGGGAAGCGTGCGCGCACCCGGTGCAGAATGTCTCGCAGCACGGCGCCGGTGGGCGAGGTGATGACGCCGATACGCGCCGGCAGGAAGGGTGGCGCACGCTTGTGTGCCTCGTCGAAGAGCCCCTCTCCCGCGAGGAGGCGCCGGCGCTCCTCCAGCAGTTTCAGCAGCGCGCCCTCGCCCGAGAGCGCCAGCCGCTCGACCACGATCTGGTAGCGCGACCGGCCCGGATAGATGCTCACCCTGCCGGTGGCGATCACTTCCAGCCCGTCTTCGGGCCTGACGCTCAAGCGCGCGGCCACGCCCCGCCAGCACACCGCATCGAGCACCGCATCCGCGTCCTTGAGCGTGAAATAGAGATGGCCCGACGCCGCGCGCTTGAAGCCTGAGACTTCGCCCCGCACGCTGACCCAGGCGAAGGCCTCCTCCACCGTGCGCTTCAGGGCGCGGGATAGCTCCCCCACCGTGAGCACGGGCCGGTTGCCGCCGTTCTCCACGGAATCAGGCTGCGAGGTCATGGCCGAATTCCACGCGCGCGTCTCTTGGGATAAAACCCAAGCCTACAGCAGCGCGTGGGCCGCCGGAACCGCCGGCGCGTTGCGAGGAGGGAGCGATGAACATTCTGGTGGTGGGCTCGGGCGGACGCGAGCACGCGCTCTGCTGGAGCCTTGCCGCATCGCCGCTGGTGCGCGGGCTATGGTGCGCGCCGGGCAATGCCGGCATCGCGGCGCATGCGGACTGCACCGCCCTCGACCCGATGGACTTCGACGGGCTGGCGGCGTTCTGCGCCGAGTGCGCCGTCGATTTCGTCGTGGTGGGGCCCGAGGCGCCGCTCGTGGCGGGGCTCGTCGACAGGCTGGAGGCGGACGGGATCCCCGCCTTCGGACCGAGCGCCGCAGCCGCGCGCATCGAGGGCTCCAAAGGCTTCATGAAGGACCTCTGTGCGCGCCACGGCGTCCCCACCGCCGCCTATGGACGCGCCGCCTCCCTCGCCGAGACGGAGGCGCTTATCGCCCGGTTCGGCGCGCCGCTCGCGGTGAAGGCGGACGGCCTTGCGGCCGGCAAGGGCGTGGTGCTGGCGGAGACGAAGCAGGCGGCCATCGAGGCCGCGGGCGCCATGCTCGAGGGCGCCTTTGGCGAGGCGGGCGGGGAGCTGGTGATCGAGACCTTTCTCGAAGGGGAGGAAGCCAGCTATTTCGCGCTGGTGGACGGCGAGGCGGTGCTTCCGCTGGAAACCGCACAGGACCACAAGGCGGTCGGCGAAGGCGACACCGGCCCCAACACGGGCGGCATGGGGGCGTACTCGCCTGCGCCCGTGATGACCCCGGCGCTCTGCGAGGAAACCCGGACACGCATCGTGGAGCCGCTGGTGGCGGGACTCGCCGAGGCCGGCGCACCCTACAAGGGAATCTTCTACGCCGGCCTGATGATCTCGGCGGAGGGGCCCAAGCTCCTCGAGGTTAATGCCCGCTTCGGGGACCCGGAATGCCAAGTCCTCCTGCCACGGCTCACCTCCGACCTGCTGCCCGCCCTCATGGCGGCGCGGGACGGCGAGTTGCGGGACTTCGACCTGCGCTGGCGCGCGGAGGCCGCCCTCTGCGTCGTGCTCGCGACCCGCGGCTATCCGGGCGCTTACGACAAGGGAAGCACGATCCGCGGCCTCGACGCGCTGGACGCCCTCGAGGACGTGACCGTTTTTCACGCCGGCACCGGGCGCGACGCACAAGGCGGCCTGCATGCCGCGGGCGGGCGGGTACTGGGCGTCACCGCGCTCGGCCCCACCGTTGCCGCCGCCCAGACCCGGGCCTATGACGCGGTCGGACGGATCGACTGGCCCGAGGGTTTCTGCCGCCGGGACATCGGCTGGCGCGCCGTCTGACGCGGCGGGTCTTCTTCTCTCCGGGACCGGGGGCCCTCCGGCTCGCGTTCTTCCCTCGGAATTCGGGCGTGTCGCAACGCGGTGGCGTCACGATCGTTTTTCTCCCGCCATCCCTGTGCAGACGAGATTGCTACCTCTCCAGCAGGAGGATTTGTCGTTCCTTCCTTGCAAATGAAAATGAGTTGCATTTTCATAACTGGGGCTCTACCCTCCGTACGCTGCCGAAGCGAACGCGGGGAGGCCGCCGTGGAACAAGCATCGCAACCATGCCCACAAGAGCGCGTGCGCACGGAAACGCACGCATCGGGGCGGACCGTCCCGCGGCTTTGCTTCCCGGAGCAGATCGTCCTCTGGTCGGCACGGCGTTTCGCCGCCGCCTCGGCCGCCGCCACCGCGAGCGAAGAGGAGGCTGCCGCACGGAGGCAGGACATCTTGCTCAGGATCGGTATGGAGTTCGATGCCATCCTCCGGCCCCGCGCGGGAGCCGAAACGGTGGATCGGGCGGGCCGGACGGCCGAGGCGCTCGCACACACCCTGGAGTCCTTCGGCAGTCTGGGCGTTCGCCCACTACGGCTCAATCCGCCCAGCTGCCGTTTCGTCGGAAGCGACGAGCGCCTTCTGCTCGCCTTCATCGCGGGGTGCCAGGCGGGGGACCACGGTCACACGGCCTCGTTCCTCTCCTGGTTTTTCCCGCCATGCCAGGCCCGCGTTCCCGCGACTCACGGTGCGGCGCTCGCCGCGGCCTTCGCTGACGCCCGGCTGATTCTCCCGCAGCGGCTGCGGCTCGACGGCTGCGCCTGCGCCGGCGGCCCGACGGACCGTCAGCCGCGCCTGCACTGACGGCCGGGCGCAGCATCCCGCGGACACACCCCGCGCTCAGCGAGTCCCCGTGCGGTCACCGCTTATCCGCCGCAGCGCGGCGTTTATCACCACGACGGGCCCGATGCCGGCCAGAACGATGAAGAGTGCGGGCGCGGCCGCATGCTCCAGGAGTTCGTCCTTGGCGAACTGATAGATATGGGTCGCCAGGGTCTCCAGGCCGAAGGGACGGAGAAGGAGCGTCATGGGGAGCTCCTTCATCACGTCGACGAACACCAGAAGGCCGCCGGCGAGCAGCGAGGGGCTCAGCAGCGGGGCGACCACGCGCCCGAACGTGGCCGGGACGCTCCGCCCCAGCACCCGGCCCGCCGCCATGACGTCCGGCGGCAGGCGTTCGAGGCTCGACGTCACCGCGCCATGGCCGATGGCCTGAAAACGCACCGTGCAACCGAACAGCACGAGGCCGAGACCGCCGGCGAAAAGACCGCCGAACGAAAGGCCCAGCGCGTCCGCCGCACTGCCGAGCCCACGGTCGAGCGCACCGGCGAAGGTCACCACGCCGATAGCAAGAATGGTACCGGGGAAGGCGTAGCCGGTGGAGGCCGCACCGACCAGCGCCTTGAGCGCACGGCTCCGCCGCTCCGTGGCGGCGAAGACCATCAGCACCGCCGCGACCATCACAATCAGCGCCACGGCGGAGGCGATGCCCAGGGAATTCAACGAGACGGCGAGCACGGTGCCGTAGTCCGCCAGCGTGGGCCAGCGAACCGTCATGGCGAGCAGGATTCCCACGGGGATCAGGAAGCCGAGTGCCACGGGGATCAGGCAAAAGGCGGCGCAGGCGAGCGATGCGGCGGGGCCCGGGCGAACGGGCGCGAGCTTCGCGCCCCGTCCGCCGCCTTCGGCGTGGCGCCGCCGGGCTCGCGAGCGGCGCTCCAGCACCAGCATGGCGATCACCAGAACGAAGGCCACGGAGGCGATCTGCGCGGCAGCCGCCAGATCGTTCATCCCCAGCCAGACGTTGAAGATGCCGAGGGTGAGCGTCTCGAGGGCGAAATACTCGACCGTGCCGAAGTCCGACACGGTCTCCATAAGGACCAGTGCAAGACCCGCGACGATGGCGGGCCGCGCGAGCGGCAATGCCACCCGGCCCAGGGCGCTGCGCCCGTGAATCCGCGCGGCCTCGAAAAGCGAGCGGGGCGTGGCCTGGAAGGCTGTGCGCGCCATCACGTAAACATAGGGATAGAGCACGCTGCCCATCACCAGAACCGCGCCCTCCATGGAGCGTATATCGGGGAACCAGTAATCGAGCCGGTTGCGCCAGCCGAACGCCTCCCGGAGCGCGCCCTGCACCGGGCCCGCATAGTCCAGGAAGTCCGTGTAGACATAGGCCACGATATAGGCCGGCACGGCGAGGGGGAGCACCAGCATCCACTCGATCACGGCCCGGCCGTAAAATTCGTAGCGCGCGACGATCCAGGCGGTGGTCACGCCGAACAGCAGGCTCAAGAGGCCGACACCCACCATCAGAAGGAGCGTGTTGGCGGCGTAGCGGGGCATCACCGTCTGGACCAAGTGCCCCCAGAGTCCGCCGTCTCCCCCGCCGGCGGCGGCGAAGACCGCGAGCACCGGCGCGAGGAGGAGAAGCGCCGGGACGAGCGCGGCGAGCGAAAGTGGACGCAGCCGCGCGAAGCGAAGGCGTCGGCGCGAGGGCGCCGCCGCTACCATCCCGTCCGGTCGATGATCTTCTGCGCGAGCGGCGCGAGTTCGGCAATGCGCCAGATCGGCAGCGAATCTTCCTTGAAGGTCCCGAACGTATCGAGCGACGGCGGTATCCCGACGGCGGGGTTCACCGGATATTCGAGATTGGAGGCACCGTAGAGCGCCTGCGCCTCCACCCCGCTCAGGAACTCGAGGAAGCGGAGGGACGTTTCCTTGTTACGGGAATAAAGGGCGATTCCGCCGCCCGAGATGTTGACGTGCGCGCCGCGGTCCCCCTGGTTGGGGAAGATGAGGTTCACGGAAGCCGCCCAGTCGCGCTGTTCGGGAATCTCGGAGTCCTTCAGCTTGCCGATATAGTAGTGGTTGATGATCGCGAGGTCGCAAATGCCCTCGTGGATCGCCTTGACCTGCGCCCGGTCGTTGCCCTGGGGGCGGCGTGCGAGGTTGGCCACCAGCCCCGCCGCCCAGTCCTGCGCCGCCGCTTCGCCGTGTGCGGCGATCATGGAAGCCATAAGAGCACGGTTGTAAACGTGGCTGCCCGGGCGGGTGCAGATCTTCCCCGCCCACTTGGCATCTGCCAGATCTTCGACTCGCCGGATTTCCCCGGTACGGACGCGCTCCTTCGATGCGACGATGGCGCGGACGCGCTTCGAAAAACCGAACCAGCGGTTCTGCGGATCCCGCAGATGGGCGGGGACGTTCGCGGCCAGAACCGCCGATTCTACCGGCGCAAGCAGGCCCTTCTCCGCATAGACCGCAAGACGCGCGATATCCACCGTAAGCACCACGTCGGCGGGGCTGTTCTCGCCCTCCGCCTCGAGCCGCTGAACCAGGCCCTTGGAGGCGTAGACCACGTTCACCGGGACGCCCGTCTCGTCGGTGAAGCGCTCGAGGAACGGCTCGATCAGGAAGGGCTGCCGGTGGGAATAGATATTGAGCGGCTCTTCCGCCTTGGTCGGCGGAACGAGCGCGACGCCGGCCAGGACGGCGGCGGCAGCGGCGATGCGCGCAATCATCTCAAGGCCTCCTCGGCTTGCGACCTTCGCAGCGCACCCTGTCCGAGCGGTATTGCGAACGCGAACCATTATCAATCGCAAATGTAGCATGCCGCGGCGAACCGCACAACCGCGCGCGCAGGAAGGTCCGGCGGGGAAGCGAGGGCGCCCCCAAGGCGTGGACGGCCCTCCCCTTTCCGCCCGCACGGCCTCCCGGGCCGCCTTGCCGGCACCGGGAGCGGTTGGTTTAATCGCCGGAAAGGGCGGTGCGATGGGCGAGTGGTACCGGAAGGAGCGGCTGGGGGACTTGCCGCGGGAGGCGGCTGGGCGCTGGGGTGCGCGCGAAGCGCTGGTTTTCGAGGATCGGCGCTGGACCTGGGACGCACTCGACCGGGAAGTAGACCGTGTCGCGAAGGGCCTGATCGCGCTCGGTGTCGGCAAGGGCGAGCATGTCGCGCTCTGGATGACCAATCGGGCGGAGTGGGTCTTTCTGCTCTTCGCACTCGCGAAGGTCGGCGCGGTGCTGGTTCCGCTGAACACCCGCTACCGCACGGAGGACATGGCCTACACCCTTCGCCAGTCCGACAGCGCGACCCTGATCGCCATGGACCGGTCCGGCCCCATCGACTATGCCGCCATGCTGCGGGCGGTACTGCCGGGCCTCGCCAAACAGGATCCGGCCGCCGCGGCCATCGACGGCTTCCCGCAACTTCGCCGTCTGGTCCTGCTGGGGTCGGAGGATGAACCGGGCATGCTTGGCTGGGACGCCATGCTCGCAGGAAGCGACGCGGTCTCCGACGAAGCGCTTGCCGCCCGGGCCCAGGCAGTGGACCCCGACGACCGTGTGGTGATCGGCTACACGTCGGGCACCACGGGCCATCCGAAAGGCGTGATGCACAGCCATGTGATGATTCGAAACCTGCGCGACAGGGCGAACCGCACCGGGCTAACCTTCGAGGACGTCATCGTCAATGGGCTGCCGCTCTTCCACACCTACGGCTACAGCGAAGGCGCCCTGATCTCGGCGGTCGCCGGCTGCAGGCATGTGCTGATGCCGACCTTCGACGCGGACGAGTGCCTTCGCCTGGTGGAAGCGGAGCGCGGCACGGTGATTCACGGCTTCGACACCCACCACAAGGACTATCTCGATTCCCTTGCCCGCACCGAGCGGGACATATCCAGCCTCCGCTTCGCGACCTTCCCGTCGGGCATGGCGAGTTCCGCCATGCTCGCCCGCCGCGCCCAGGAGGAGCTTGCGCCGACCTTCACCGGCTGGGGCATGACCGAGACCTACACCTTCGCCACCATGTCGTTCGCGGATTCGACCGTCGAGCAGCGCTGCGACGCATCGGGCTATCCGGCGCCGGGCCTCGAGATCCGGGTCGTGGATCCGGAGACCGGCGCGGAGAAGGCGCCCGGAGAGGAAGGCGAGCTCCTGATCCGCGGCTACATGATCACCCCGGGCTACTACAAGGACCCCGACGCCACCGCCCGGGCCATCGATGCGGACGGCTGGCTCCGCACCGGCGACACGGCGCTGTTGCGCGCGGACGGCCATATCCGCTTCGTCGGACGCTACAAGGACCAGCTCAAGGTGGGTGGCGAGAATGTCGCTCCCGCCGAGGTCGAGGCCTTCCTCGCGACCCATGCGGCGATCGAACAGGTGGCGGTGGTGGGCTATCCGGACCCGCGCTTGGCCGAGGTCGCCGTCGCCTTCGTGGTACCGGCCGCCGGTTCCGCCGTCTCCAGCGAGGAGGTCGCCGCCTTCTGCAAGGGCCGGATCGCGAGCTTCAAGACCCCGCGCCACACACTGGCCGTGGAAGCGCTCCCCATGACGGCGAGCGGCAAGGTGCGCAAGCACGAGCTCCGCGCCCTCGCCCTCGACCTGCTGGGCGATCCGACGGCGGCCGAGACCGGATGCAAGCGGGCGTCCTCCACGCCTGCCGCGACGTGATCCGGAACGCTTTCTAAGGACACGTCCCGGAGGCGCACAACATCCCTTGCGAGGACAAACCGGCGGGATGAAAAAATACCTTCGCGGACCGGGCCGGAAGGCCTTGGCAAACCGTATCCGGCGCGGCATTGTGCCACCGCCGCTCGGGCACCGGAGACTAGATTCGTCAGCATGAAAATCGGCGTACCGCGGGAGATCGCCCCGGGTGAAACCCGGATCGCCGCCTCTCCTGACTCCATCAAAAAATTCACTGCCCTCGGTGTGGAGATGCTGGTCGAACGCGGCGCCGGCGAGGGCGCCTGGATACCCGACGAGCTGCTGACGGCGGCCGGTGCGCATATCGTGGCGGATGCGAAGGCGGTCTATGGCGAGGCCGATCTGGTGGCCAAGGTCCGTGCGCCGCTTGCGGGCGAGAACGGGATGGACGAGGTCGCGCTGGTCCGCCCCGGCTCGATCCTGGTGGGGCTTCTCCAACCCCTGCAGCGGAACGACCAGGTGCAGGCCTATGCCGACCGTGGCGTCACCTCCTTCGCCATGGAGCTGGTGCCGCGCATCAGCCGGGCGCAGTCCATGGACGCCCTCTCGTCTCAGAGCAATATCGCGGGCTACCGGGCGGTGATCGACGCCGCCGCCCATTTCGGCCGCATCCTGCCCATGATGATGACCGCCGCCGGCACGGTGGCCCCCGCCCGCGTCCTGGTGCTGGGTGCGGGCGTCGCCGGCTTGCAGGCGATCGCGACCGCGCACCGGCTCGGCGCCCTGGTCTCCGCGTTCGACGTGCGTCCCGCGGTCAAGGAGCAGGTGGCGAGCCTCGGCGCCAAGTTCGTCTCCGTGGACGCCGACTCCGACGGCGCGGAGACCGCCGGCGGCTACGCCCGGGAGATGGGCGAAGAGTACAAGCGCCGTCAGGCGGACCTCATCCACGAGACCCTGAAGAACCACGACATCTGTATCGCCACCGCGCAGATCCCCGGCCGCGCCGCGCCGGTGCTGGTCACCGAGGCGATGGTGGCGGACATGAAGCCCGGTTCCGTGATCGTGGACCTCGCCATCGACACCGGCGGCAACTGCACGCTGACCGAGCGCGACCGCGTGACGGTGCGCCACGGCGTCACCATCATCGGCCACGCCAACTACCCGACCCGGATCCCCGCCGATACCAGCGCGCTCTATGCGCGAAACCTCTTCAACTTCATCAAGCCCATGATCGACGAGGAGAGCCGGTCACTCGCTATCGACTGGGACGACGAGGTGATCAAGGGCGCCCTGCTGACCAGGGACGGCGCGGTGGTGAATCCGGCGCTCAAGGGCAAAGAACTCTAGCCATGGAACATGTGCTGACGCTCCACCCGCTCGTCATCGCGGTCACGATCTTCGTTCTCGCGGTCTTCGTCGGCTACTACGTGGTGTGGAGCGTTACGCCGGCGCTGCACACCCCCCTGATGTCGGTCACGAACGCGATCTCCAGCGTGATCATCGTGGGCGCGCTGCTGGCGGCGGCACCCGCCGAGGGCGGGATCGCCAAGATTCTGGGCGGCGTGGCGGTGGGCCTCGCCGCGGTCAACATATTCGGGGGATTTACGGTCACCCAACGCATGCTCGCGATGTTCAAGAAGAAGAAATAGGACGTTCGCCATGTCCGCCAATGTTTCGGCGATCCTCTATCTGATTGCCGCAGTCTGCTTCATCATGGCCTTGCGCGGGCTGTCTTCGCCCGCCACCGCGCGGAGCGGCAACATCTTCGGCATCGCCGGCATGGCCGTCGCCATCGGCACCACGCTCGCCCAGCCGGGAGTCGAGGACTATCTCTGGATCATCGTCGGGATCGCGGTGGGCGCCGTGATCGGGACGCTCATCGCGCTGCGCATCCGCATGACCGCGATGCCGCAGCTCGTCGCGGCCTTTCACAGCCTGGTGGGGCTTGCGGCGGTTCTGGTGGCGGCGGCAGCGTTCTACGCGCCGCAGACCTTCCATATCGGCATGCCCGGCGACATCCGGCTGATCAGCCGGATCGAGATGACCTTCGGTGTCGTGATCGGCGCGCTGACCTTCACCGGCTCCATCGTGGCCTTCGCCAAGCTCCAGGAGCTCATGACGGGCGCGCCCCTGGTCTTCCGTGGGCAGCACCTGCTCAACCTCACCATCGCCATCGCCATCATCGCCTGCGGAGCGGTCTTCTCCATCGAGCAGCAGGAGTCGGTCTTTTGGATCATGACCGGGCTCGCGCTGCTGTTCGGCATATTGCTGATTGTTCCCATCGGCGGCGCGGACATGCCGGTGGTGATCTCCATGCTCAACTCCTATTCGGGCTGGGCGGCCGCCGGGATCGGTTTCACTTTGGAGAACACGGTGCTGATCGTGGTCGGCGCGCTGGTCGGCTCGGCGGGCGCCATTCTCAGCTATGTCATGTGCCGGGCGATGAACCGCTCCTTCGTCAGCGTGATCCTGGGCGGCTTCGGCACCGGCGGCGGCGGCGCGGTAACGTCTGCGGACAGGACCCACAAGGCCGGCAGCGCCGACGATGCGGCCTTCATCATGAGCAATGCGGGCTCGGTGGTGATCGTGCCGGGCTACGGCCTCGCCGTCGCGCAGGCCCAGCACGCCGTCCGCGAGATGGCGGATCTCCTCCAGAGCAAGGGGGTCGAGGTGCGTTACGCCATCCACCCGGTGGCGGGCAGGATGCCGGGCCATATGAACGTGCTGCTGGCCGAGGCCAACGTACCCTATGACGCGGTTTTCGAACTCGAGGACATCAACAGCGACATGCCCAACACCGACGTGGCCTTCGTGATCGGCGCCAACGACGTGGTCAACCCGGTGGCAAAGACCGACCCGCAGAGCCCCATCGCCGGCATGCCGATCCTCGACGTCGAACTCTGCAAGACCGTGCTGTTCGTCAAGCGCTCGCTGGCACCGGGCTATGCAGGCGTCGACAATCCCGTGTTCTATCGGGACAACACCATGATGCTCTTCGGCGACGCCAAGAAAATGGTGGAAGAGATCGTGAAGGACCTGTAGCCGCCCGTTGCGCCCAGGCTCCGCGGCGCGGCCCGGAGCCGGTTCGGTCGGATTAGGGTGTGAGGCGCCTCGTGCTCGGCCGCACGATGCGCAGGCGGGATTCGCGGGCTACTCTTCCCGCTGTGCGCGCTTGCGAGCGAGCTTGCGTGCGCGCCGCACGGCTTCCGCCTTCTCTCGCGCCCGCCGCTCCGAGGGCTTCTCGTAATGACGGCGCATCTTCATCTCGCGAAAAACGCCTTCGCGCTGCATCTTCTTCTTCAATGCCTTCAGCGCCTGATCGACATTGTTTTCTCTTACGACGACATGTACCAAGCTTTCTTCTCCCTCATACCGTTCGCGGGAGGCTCCGGCCCCCGCTTGGCGGCAAGGTAGGAAATCACCAGACTCCGGTCAACAGCGACGAGGCTGGGACCATGGCCATTCTCAAGATCGCACGCATGGGCCATCCGGTGCTGCGTCGGCGCGCGGAGCCCGTTGCCGACCCGGGATCGCCGTTCATCCGCCAGCTCATCGCGGACATGACGGAGACCGTAGAGGATGCGAGCGGCGCGGGACTCGCCGCGCCGCAGGTGCATGTGCCGCTCCGCTTGGTTCTGCTCCGGATACCGCCCGAGGACACGGAAGACGGAGCGCACGAGGCGATGGAAGAGGCGGCGGTTGCACCCACGGTGCTTATCAATCCGGAAATCGAGCCCATGGGCGCCGAGACGACGGAAGCGATGGAGGCCTGCCTTTCCCTCCCGGGGCTCGCCGGGCTGGTACCGCGCCACGCCCATATCCGCTACCGCTGGATCGACGGCGAGGGGCTCGCCCGCACATGCGAGGCACAGGGCTTCCACGCCCGCGTGGTGCAGCATGAGTGCGACCATCTCGACGGTATTCTCTATCCCATGCGGATGACCGATCTCTCCACCCTCACCTTCACCAGCGAACTCGGCCGCCACCCGCCCGACGAGAGCTAAGCCGTGCAACGCACACTGCCCCCTGATGAGACGCGAGACCGGATTCTGGATGCGGCGCTCGCGCACGCACCGTTCGACGGCTGGTCCGACGCGTTGTTCGATGCGGCCGCGGCAGACCTCGGCCTCGACCCGGAAGCGGCGCGGCGCGCCTTTCCCGGCGGTCCGGTTGCGCTCATCGACTATCACACGGCCCGCGCCGATCGCCGCCTCGATGCATCGCTGCGGGAGGCCGCGCTCGACGACATGCGCATCCGGGAGAGAATCGCCTACGCCGTGCGCTCGAGGCTCGAAGAGAACACCGCCCACCGCGAGGCGATCCGCGCGGCGCTGCCGGTGCTCGCACAGCCCTCAAACGGCCCTCGCGCACTCCGGGCGCTCTACCGCACCGTCGATGTGATCTGGTTCGCCGTGGGCGACCGCTCCACCGATTTCAACTTCTACACCAAGCGCATGCTTCTCGCTGGTGTCTATCTCTCGACGCTTCTGTTCTGGCTGGAAGACGAGTCCGACGGCGCGGAAGAGACCTGGTCCTTTCTCGACCGCCGCATCGAAGACGTGATGCGCATCCAGACCGCACGCGGCCGCCTCACGCACCTGCGCCCGCCCGGCGGCGACCTTTTGCGCCGTCTGCGCACGGCCGCCCGCGCTGCGGCCCCGCGCCGCGGGCCGGAATGAGCGCAGGCGCACCCGGTCAGGGCCACTCCGGCGGGCGGGGCGGGCAATCCAGGGGCGTGAGCCAGGTGACGTGGCCCATCTTGCGGCCGGGCCGTGCCTCCGCCTTGCCATAGAGGTGCAGACAGGCCCCGCGCGCAGCGGCCAGCGCCGGCCATCGTTCCGCATCCCGCCCGATCAGGTTCTTCATCGCGGCGTTCGCGCGGCGCGCGGGCGAGCCCAGCGGCAGACCGCAGACGGCGCGCACATGCTGAGCGAACTGACTCGTTTCGCAGCCCTCGATGGTCCAGTGGCCCGAATTGTGCACGCGGGGTGCGATCTCGTTGACCAGAAGCCGCCCGTCGCCGACGACGAACAGCTCGACGGCGAGCGCACCCACATGATCGAGGTGTCGGGCGATATCGGCCGCGGCACCGCGCGCGGCGGCGGCGATATCCGGCGCAAGGTCGGCAGGCGCCAGTGTCACGTCCAGAATCCCGCCCGCATGGCGGTTCTCCACCGGGTCGAAGCAGGCCACGCCGCCCTCGGCCCCACGGACCGCAACCACGGAAACTTCGCAGCGAAAGGGCACGAGAGCCTCCAGGATCGCGGGCCGGCGCCCGAGCGCATCCCACGCCTTCACCAGATCGTCGCCCGGCGCGAGCGGCACCTGGCCCTTGCCGTCATAGCCCATGGTCTGGGTCTTGAGCAGGGCGGGCCTTCCCACCGCCCGGTCGGCGGCGGCGGCCCCCGCCGCGCTCTCGAGCGCTGCGTAGGCGGTCGTTTCCAACCCGAGGCGCCGGACGAAGTCCTTCTCCGCCACCCGGTTCTGGGCGATCCGGAGCGACCGGGCGCCGGGCCGCACCGGCACCCTTGCGGCGAGGCGCTCGAGGGCCTCCGCCGGTACGTTCTCGAATTCCACCGTCGCCACGTCGACGGCGGCCGCGAACGAATCGAGCGCTGCCGCGTCCCCATAGTCCGCAACGGTCTCCGCCGCCGCGACCTGAGCCGCCGAGCCGTTCGCCTCGGGCGAGAAGATGTGGCAGCGATAGCCGAGCGGCGCCGCGGCCAGCGCCAGCATGCGCCCAAGCTGGCCGCCCCCCAGGATGCCGAGAGTGGCGCCCGGCGCGATCAAGGGTCGGACGGGGTCTCGGCGACCGAGGCGGTCTGCCGCGCGCGCCAGCGATCCAGCGCCGCTGCCACATCCGTGTCGTCGAGAGCGATGATGGAAGCGGCGAGCAGCGCCGCGTTCACCGCGCCGGCCCGCCCGATGGCGAGGGTCCCCACCGGCACGCCACCCGGCATCTGAACGATGGAAAGCAGACTGTCCAGCCCCTTGAGGCTCCTGCTCTCCACCGGCACGCCGAGCACGGGAAGCGGCGTGAGCGCCGCCGTCATGCCCGGCAGATGGGCCGCGCCGCCGGCACCGGCGATAATCACCCTGAGCCCCCGCTCCCGCGCCGTCTCCGCATAGGCGTAGAGCCGCTTTGGCGTGCGGTGGGCCGAAACGATCCGCGTCTCGTGGCGAACGCCGAGCGCCTCGAGGGTCTCGGCGGCATGGCGCATGGTCTCCCAGTCCGACTGGCTTCCCATGACGATCCCGACGACGGCGTCCGTCCCGGTCATGTCGTCTCCCTGTCTGGAAGGTCCGGCGCCCTCGCCGCCAGCGCGGGGCGGCGTTCCGTCCGCCCGTTCAGGCAATCAGATCGGGTACCAGGGCGCTTTCCAGCTTGGCGATTTCGTCCTTCAGCGCGAGCTTCCGCTTCTTCATGCGCCGGAGCCGGAGCTCGTCCATGGCGGGCCCGGAACGGCCGATCATGTCGTCCAGATCCCCGTGCTCCATGCGCAACTCGATGAGGCGCCGCTTCATCGCTTCCCGATCCATCGGCCATCCCGCTGCAGCCGACCCGTACGGCCCGCCCTGCTCGTGCCATCGTAACAAAACGCGAACGAAAGCGCGAGCCCGGGACGCGCGAACGGGCCCGCCGGGCGTGATATCCGCACCCTTCCCGCGCCATCCGGTGTACGGAATTCAGGTTTCGACGGCGACACCCCGCCAGAAGGCGACATGGCCCCGGATATTCGCGGCCGCAGGCTTGGAATCCGGGTAGTACCATGCCGCATCGGCGTTCCGCTGGCCGTCGACATTGACGGTGTAGTAGTGCGCCGTTCCCTTCCAGCCGCAGACAGTCGTGGTGGAACTTGGCTCGAGGAACGCGCGGTTCACAGCCTCCAGCGGGAAATACACATTGCCTTCGACGGTCTGCCACGTCCCGGATTCGGCGATGACCTGCCCCTGCCAGGTTGCGCGGGCCATGGTTGGACCTCCATCGGTTCGTTAGCCTCCGGTGCAGTCTATCGCGCCGTGCGACGATGGGAAGACGGGGAAGACGCTTGCTCGCTACGGCACCTGCGCGGCGGTGTGGCGCCTTGCGCCCGTTCGTCTGGCGGCGGGACGGCGGGGCGGCTATGGTCCGCGCGCTTCCCGGAGGATGAGATGATCGACTATCCGCGCGCCCTGGGGCGCTATCCCGAGACCCGCCTTCGCCGCAACCGGTACGACGACTGGTCGCGGCGCCTGGTCGCAGAAACGACGCTCGCACCCGACGATCTGATCTGGACCGTCTTTGTCTGTGAGGGAGAGGGACGCAGCGAACCGGTGCCGTCCATGCCGGGCGTCTTCCGAACCAGCGCGAACGTGCTGGCAGAGCGCGCGCGCGAGGCCTTCGACCTCGGAATCCCGGCGGTCGCGGTCTTTCCCCAGACGCCCGCCGCGCTGAAGACGCCGGACGGCGGCGAGGCGCTCAACCCGGACAATCTCGTCTGCCGCGCGGTACGCGCGATCAAGCAGACGGTGCCGCAGATGGGCACCATCTGCGACGTGGCGCTCGATCCCTACACCAGCCACGGCCAGGACGGGCTTCTCCGGGACGGCCATGTGGTCAATGACGAGACCGTCGAGGTGCTGTGCGCCCAGGCGCTGAACCAGGCCCGGGCCGGCTGCGACGTGATCGCGCCCTCGGACATGATGGACGGTCGCGTCGGCGCCATTCGCCGGGCGCTGGACGAAGCAGGTTTCGAGAAGGTGCGCATCCTCTCCTATGCGGCGAAATATGCGTCCGTCTATTACGGACCGTTCCGGGACGCCGTGGGATCGGGGCAGAGCCTCGGCGGCGGCGACAAGCGCAGTTACCAGATGGACCCCTCCAACGGCAACGAGGCGCTACGGGAAGTCGCCATGGACATCGAGGAGGGCGCCGACATGGTGATGGTGAAGCCCGGCATGCCCTATCTCGATATCGTTCACCGGGTGAAGGCGGCCTTCGGCCTGCCGACCTTCGCCTATCAGGTCTCCGGCGAATATTCGATGCTCAAGGCGGCGGGCGAGCGGGGCTGGCTGGACGGCGACGGCGCGCTCCTGGAGGCGCTCCAGGCCTTCAAGCGCGCGGGCGCCGACGGCGTTCTCACCTACGCGGCGATGGACATCGCCCGGCGCCTGCAGCGCTAGCCTGCGCCGAAGGCGAACCGGGGCCCGGCCGCCCGCGGGCCGGGAAACACCACTGAAACCGGATTCAGAACTTCTTCCACCAGGGCGTCCGGCCCTGGAGGCCGACCATGTCCACGCCGGTCATCAGGGCGACGTCGTGGGTCAGCGCGCGGAGGTCGTTCGGATCCAGGTCGGAGACCCGGTTCTTGCCGCAGGCGCGGGCGAAGAGCTGGATCTCCATGGTCATGGCGTTGAGGAAGTTGGTCACGGAATCGGCCGCTTCATCGACGTCCAGCCGTTCCATCAGCTTGGGGAGCTGGGTGGTGATGCCGACCGGGCAGAGGCCCGTATGGCAGTGCTGGCATTCGTAGGGTGACGTGCCCAGGCGGGTGTAGTCCTCGATATGGATGGGCTTGTGGCACCCCATGGCGATGATCGGCGCGGTGCCGAGATAGACCACATCCGCACCCAGCGCGATGCATTTCGCCGCGTCCGCGCCATTGCGGATGCCGCCGCCGACAATGAGCTTCATCTGGTCCTTCTTGCCCATGTCGGCGAGAGCTTCGGCCGCCTCGGCAATGGCGGCGACGGTGGGAATACCGGCGTGGTCGAGCTGGATGGTGGGCGAGGCGGCGGTGCCGCCCTCCATGCCGTCGAAGACAATGGCGTCCACCCCGGCCTTGGCGGCGATCCGCACGTCGTTCGCGATCCGCGCGGCGCCCACCTTGATGGAGATCGGCACCTTGTAGTCGGTGACCTCGCGGATCTCCTCCAGCTTCATGTAGAGGTCGTCCGCGCCCATCCAGTCCGGGTGGCGGCATGGGCTCCGCTGATCGACGCCTTCCGGCAGCTGGCGCATGGCCGCCACCTCGTCGGACATCTTTAGGCCCAGCAGGACGCCACCGGTGCCGGGCTTCGCGCCCTGGCCCCCGCCTATTTCGATCATGTCCGCCTTTTTGAGGTCGTAGGGGTTCACCCCGTAGCGGCTCGGCAGATACTGCATGACCAGCTTGTCGGAGTAGCGGCGCTCCTCGTGATGCATGCCGCCCTCGCCGGTGCAGGTGGAAATCCCGCAACGGGTCGCCGCGATGCCCAGCGCCCGCTTCGCCCTGACGGAGAGCGCGCCGAAGCTCATGCCGGCGATCATGATGGGCCGCTCCAGCACCAGCGGGTTCTCGCAGGCGCCTTCGCCGATGACGACCCGCGTATCGCACTTCTCCCGGTAGCCCTCGAGCGGCATCCGCGAGAGCCCGGCAGGTACGAACACCAGATCGTCGAAGGAAGGGAGATCCCGCCGCTTGGTGGCCTGGCCGCGGATCTGATAGCGCCCGAGGGACGCCTTCTCCTGAATCTCCTCGATGGCTTCCGGGCTCCAGACTCCGCTGAAGCTCCGAGGCCTCGGATAGTCGGCCGCCGGCGCGGCGGCGCCCTCGTCGAGGATTTCGACCGTGGACCGCGGTTCGTCCCCCGCCACGCCCGGTGTCTCGCTCATAGCACGTCCTTCCAGGCCGCGAAATCGTGCTTGTTGAAATGCCACAGGCTGCGGTCGGACTGGAGCTTGCGGAAACGGCGCGGTGCGGCGATCTCGTAGCGCTCGAGCAGGGCGCTGACCTCGTCCAGCTCGTCCGGCGCCGCATCGACCTCCGTCACTCCCGAGCCCAGCTCCTTCGCCTCGCCACCCAGGAAGATCGTCCCCTGATACATGGAATCGCCGAGCCCGTTATCGGCGTCCCCGCAGATCACGAGCCGTCCGTTCTGCATCATGAAACCCGTCATGTAGCCCGCATTGCCACCGATGATGATCTCGCCTTCCTTGAGCACCATGCCCGCGCGGGGCCCGGCATCGCCCCGCACCACCACGCGCCCGCCCCTGAGAGAGGGCGCAGCCGACGTCGCGGCGTTGCCATGCACCACCACCTCGCCGTTCATCAGATTGTCCGCGACGCCCCAGCCCGCGGTGCCGTGAATCTCGGCCGTCACCCCGTCGCAGAGACCCACCGCATAGGAGCCCACATGACCGCGATAGACGATGCGCAGCGGGCTCAGGATGGAGACGCCGAGATTGTGGCGGGCCTGGGGATTCAGCAATGCCACCTCGGGCGCCTGCGCCTCGGCCGCCCGGCGGAGATGCGCGTTGATTTCGCGGGTCGAGAGGCCCGCGCAGTCGACGGTCAGTGCGTCGGAAGCTGCCATACCACCACCTCGCCGGCGCCGGGCTCCCACACCTCGATATCCTCGCCGACACCGTCGCGGAGCGACCAGCAGTCCGACGAGACGGCGACGAGGCTGTCGGTCTCCCCCACCACCAGGGGCTTGGCGGCGAAGCGGTCCTTCACCACCCCCACTTCGTCGGCGGTGACCGCGATATAGGTGAAGCAGCCGTCCAGCGTCTCCACCGAGCGCTCGAGCGCCTGCTTGAAGGTCGCGCCCTTCGTCATGTCGTCCCACAGCGCGACGGCGATAATTTCGGAATCGTTTCCAGTCGCAAAGCTGTAGCCCGCCCGTTCGAAATGGTAGCGCAGGTGGTGGAAATTGGTGATATGGCCGTTGTGCATGATGGCGAGATCCCGGTGCAACCGCGCCGATAACGGCTGGGCGTGGGTGAAGTCGATCTCGCTCTCGGTGGCGAAGCGGGTGAGTCCCATGGCGAGCGGGCCGTCATAGTCGGTGATGGAGAACGCCTTCTCCAGCCGGTCCACACCCCCCATATGCTTCATCACCTCGACCTGGTCCCCGATGCTGCATACGCGGTAGCCCTCGCCGAGGCCGTCGATCGCGTTCACCAGGGCCTCGTCTTCGCCCGTGTAGCGGAGCGCGACCCTGATATAACCGTCGCCGTCGGTCGCGTGCTCGACGCGGCCCATCTCGTCCAGCAGGGCGAGCGCCCGGCCGCCGCCGTCCGGCACCTCGCAGTTGATCCCCACATAGACCCGGTCCTCACCCGGCGGCTGGATCACCGCGACGCCCGTGGAATCGGGCCCCCGGCGGTAGATTCCGTCCAGCACGCGGTAGGCTATCTCGCCGGTTTTACGATGATGCTCCCGGGTCTTGTAGAAGACCCCGCCGACACCGCACATGATCCGCCCTCAACCGGCCGAATCGTGCAGGGCGAGCTTCCGGTCGAACTGCGCCCAGGGGATCATGGCGTCGATCCAGGAATTGACCCGGTCCATGGCGAGCATGGTTGCCTCGCACACCCGCACCACGTCGCGGTGGTTCTTCGCGCCGCCTGCCTCGAAATAGTCCGCGAGCTCGCGCACCAGGCGGACGGTGGCGGTGAGCTTCCACTTGGTGAGGCGCGCGGCGTGGCGGTTGAGGAGTGCCGCCGCCATCTTGTTGAGTGCAGAAGGTGGTAGCGCCTTCTCGAGCGCGAGCTGGCGCACCACCTGGATGTTCTCGCCCAGCCAGAAGGTATTGAAGTTGGCGTAGAGCACCGGCGGCATGTTGCCCATGGGCGGCAGGCTGTGGCCGCGCAGGCGCGCGACATCCGCCGGCTCCTTGCGCCAGTTGCGCCGGCTGAAGCTCTCCAGACGCTCGAGGATCGTGCTCGTGCTATGTGCGGACGCCATGCTTCCCTCCCCCGTCAGGCCAGCGCGATGCGGGCGGGCAGCGGCCCGTGGGCGAGGATCTTCCTGCCCGCGGGTTTCAGGTGCTCGAGCCCGTCCACGATTTTCGCGAACACGCTCACCTTTCCGAAGGGTTTGGTGTCGCCGTAAAAGATGCAGGCGGTCTGGCGCCCGGGGTAGAAGCCGATGTCGCCGGGCTTCACGTTGAGGATCTCGTTCTCGGAATCGCAGTAGAAGGGGAGCATCACGATCAGCTCCTCGCCGGCGAATTTGGCGTGGACGGAGAAGGTCTCGCAAGGCAGGCAGGCCTTGAACGCCCCGACCACATTGGGCGCCTTCTTCTCCAAAAGTTCCGCCACGACGGTCTTGCCGTTGATCTCGATGGCGACGCGTTCCGCCATGATTGCGCCCCTCCTTCTGCCGCTTGCTTCGCGTTTGTGCGCGGGGCCGAGAACCCTCCGGGCCCCGCTCTTTCCCCGATATCACAGGCCCCGTGCAACGGCAAATCGCACGGCGCAGCCCAGGGTTGCGTCCCGCTCACGCACGCGCGGCCGCCCGCGGCACGATCACCGCGGGGCACACCGGCGGTTATCGGCCGACCGGGGCGAGCTGGCGCATCTCGCTCAGCACGGACTCGAGGTCGCGCACCTCCGCCCAGCCCGCCCGCATCATCTCCAGCGCCGGCTCGTGCAGATGGGGGAGCGTCGTGCCCGTGCACGCCTCGATCACGATGGGTTTGAAGTCGCGGAACATCGCGTCCTTCGACGTCGCCGCGACGCACTGGTTGGTGAGCACGCCCCCGAACAGCACGGTCTCCGCCCCGAGGCCCCGCAGCACCACCTCCAGATCGGTGCCATAGAAGGCGCTGAGCCGGGTCTTGGCGACATATCTGTCGTCCGGCTGCGGCGCGAGCGCCTCCAATATCCGAGAGCCCCAGCTGCCGCGTCTCAGACCGCCCTCCTTGAGGAACGGCCGGAGCTGCATGAAGGGCCCGCCGTCCTCCGTGCCCCGGATGGCGTGACGGGTCCAGACAATGGGGATGTGCTTTGCGCGCGCCGCCGCCAGCAGCGCCTGCAGCGGCTCAATGCAGCGCTGCATATGGCCGATATCGATGCCCTGCGCCGCGTACCAGCCCTCGGGATGCAGGAAGTCGTTCTGCGCATCGATTACCACCAGGGCCGTTCGCCCCGGCCGGAGGTCCCAGTGCGCCGCCTCGAAGGGCGCGGCATGTGCATCTTCGCTCGTCACGATCCGCCTCTCCGGTGCGTCCCCCCCTTGCGTCGATCCGCAGCCTATCACTCGGCGGCGGAGATGGCGCGCCGGCTTGACTCGGGGACGGCCCGCACCCAGTTTCCGTTCCCGTTCGCCGGCAGGGAGGCGGCCGCGGCCGACGACCGGATGAAATGGGGCGTGCTCTTCAACGGCGACAACCTGTCGCTGGACCGGATCCTCCGCTACGCCCGCATGGCCGAGGAAGCCGGCGCCGACAGCCTGTGGTCGAGCGATCTCGGACGGGACGCCTTCACGCCGCTCGCCGCGATTAGCGGCGTCGCGAAGTCGGCGAGGCTCGGCACGGCCGTCGCGACCTTCGCGCGCCCGCCCATGTATGCGGAGACCGCGGCCATGACCATGGCCGAGCTGACAGGCGGCAACTTCGTACTCGGTCTCGGCACGGCGCCGCCCGCCTGGAACGCGGATTGGCACGGGCTCGCGGACTACAAGCCTGTCTCGCGCATGCGCGATTACGTCCAGAGCATCCGCAAGATGTGGAGCGCGAGTCCGACGCACGCCATCGACCATGAGGGCGCGTTCGTCGCGGTGCGCGGCTATCGGCGCTTCATCCCCGCACCCTACCCGTCGATTCCCATCTACCTGGCGGCCGTGCAGGGTCGCATGCTGGAACTGGCCGGCGAGGTCGGCGACGGCGTGCTCGCCAACACGCTCAACACGCCGGCCTATTTCCGCGACCTCGTCCGCCCGCGCATCGCCGCCGGAATGGCGAGGGCCGGCCGCGCCGGCGCACCCTTCGAGACCGCCGCGCTGAAAGTCTGCGCCGTGCATGAGGACCGCGAGCGCGCCCGCGCACTCGCGAAACGCGCAATCGCGTTCTATGCGACGCTCGACTATTTCGACGTCGTTCTCGACCCTGCGGGCTTTACCGAACAGAAGGAACGCATTCGTGCGGCCCATGCGCGCAACAACCGCGCGGCGATGCTGGATGCGGTGACGGGAGACATGATCGATGCGCTGGCGCTCGCCGGAGACGCGGAGGAGGTGCGCGCACAGCTCGCACCCTTCGAAGGCCTGATCGACACCGTGATCCTGACCTGTCCGATTTTCGCGGTCGAGCCCGAGGAAACACGCGCCAACCACGAGGCGATGATCCGCGCCTTCGCCCGATAGCCTCGCATGGAACGGCGAATGCGCCCATACTTGCACGAACGGCGCGAGGCACCGGCCCGCTCGGCGGACGCAGAAAAGGAGACGGACATGACGGTACGGACAGGCGATCACCGGACGTTGAACCGGCGCAGCTTCCTCAAGGGAACGACTGCAGCCGCCGCCACCGCCGCCGCCGCCGTGCCTGGCGTGGTGGCAGGCCGCAGCGCCGCGGCCCAGGACCGCGCATCGACCCTGGTGATCGCGGCCCCCGCGACGCCGCAGAGCCTCGATAGCGAGTACGATGTGAGCCTCGGCACCTTCGAATCCGTGGCCGCCTGCTACGATTCGCTCGTCGAATTCGAGAAGGTTCCGGACCCCGACACGCCGGCCGCCCTGCGCGAGGACATCAAGGACTACCCGGATCGTCCGGGCCGCGTGAACATGATCGGCAAACTGGCGGAGAGCTGGGAGATCGACCCCGACAGCCAGTGGATCCGCTTCAAGCTCCGCGAGGGTGTGAAGAGCAACTGGGGCAACGAGCTGACGGCCGAGGACGTGGTCTGGACCTGGCACCGGAAACTGGAACTCGGCGCGATCGGCGGCTTCTTCGCCAACACCATCAGCCTTAAGCGGAAGGAACAGATCAAGGCGGAGGATTCGCATGTCGTCTCCTTCAACCTCGACCATCCGAACCCGCTTCTGCTGAAGCTTCAGCCCAACCTCTACAACCCGATCTACGATTCGAAGAAGTGCCGCGAGGTCGGCGGCACCGACGACCCCTGGGCCAAGGAGTTCCTGAAGAACGAGACCGCAGGCTTCGGCCCCTATAGCATTGAGACGCTCACCCGCGGATCGCAAGCGGTATACAAGGCGCGCAGCGACTACTACCGCGGCAAACCGGCGATGGACAGGGTGATCCTGCGCGAGGTACCGGCCTCGGCCAACCGCGCGCAGCTGCTCCAGGGCGGCGCCGTGGACATTGCCCAATATCTCCAGCCGCTCGAACTGGTGCAGCTTGCGAACGCGCCGGGCGTGAGCGTCGACACCGTCCGCGCAACGTTCAAGCTGCTGATCGAACTGAACGCCGATATTCCGCCTTTCGACAATATCGACGTGCGCCGCGCCATGAACTTCGCGTTCCCGCAGGAACAGGTGATCTCGACCGTGTTCCAGAACCTTGCGAGCCCGCTGACCGGCTGCATGCCCGACATCTATCCCGGCTTCAACGGAAGCTATTGGGAGTACGGCACGCAGGACCTCGATCGCGCGCGGGAGCTGCTCAAATCGGCGGGCTACGGCGACGGCTTCGACACCACGCTCGGTTACAACGCCGCGGTGACGACGCAGGAGACCACCGCGATCCTCTTCCAGACCGCGCTCAAGGAGATCGGAGTCAACCTCCAGCTCCGGAAGATTCCCGCATCGACGTTCTACAATTTCGTTTCCGAGAGAAAACAACCGATGATCTTCTACTACGATTCACCGTGGTGCCCGGATCCCGGATACTCGATGAATCTGTACTTCCACTCCAAGTCGTTCATCAACTACTCCAACTACAAGAATGTGCGGGTCGACGAGCTGATCGACAATGCGGCGAAGACCAGCGACATGGATGCCCGGCTTGCGATGATGGACGAGGTGCAGCAGATCGTGATGCGCGAGGCGCCGTGGGTTTTTGTCGCCTTTACCAACTACTCGATGGCGCGGCGCTCCGACATTGCGGGCTGGACCTACTACACCTCCAACAACATACGCTTCCAGGATTTCCATCGGGTGGCATAGGCCGGCCCGGCGGCGGCCTTCTGACCCGCCGTTCCGTCCTTTGTCTTGCCTGAGGGGAGTGCTCCGGCGCTGCCCTTTTCGCTATGCACGAAGATCAAACTTCGGGCCCCGGGAAGCGCCCTGCCGGTGCGTGCGTTCCATACGCCCGCTTTCTTTCGCGGGGCGGGGATGAGGACGGGAGTTTCATCCGCGGCGCGCGCGCGCTATGTTCAGGCCCGCGTCTATGACCGATGGAAAGAGGGCGGCATGTCCGAGCAAGGCACGGTCTATGAGAAGGAAGCCGATTTGCGCGGGACCATGGGCGAGCCCATGGAGATTGCGAAGAAGAAGTGCATTCCGTCCCTGGACGAGCACTGCAAGGCGTTCATCACGCGCTCGCCGTTCCTCTGTATCGGGACGAGCGGGGCGGATGGGCGCGCCGACGTCTCCCCCCGGGGCGACCCGCCCGGCTTCGTGCAGATTCTCGACGACAACACGATCTTCATCCCGGACCGGCCCGGGAACAACCGGCTCGACACGATGACCAACATCATCGAGAACCCCAATGTGGGGCTGATCTTCATGGTGCCGGGCTTCGACGATACGCTGCGGGTGAACGGCAAGGCCACCATCGTGCAGGACGGCGACCTCGCCCGCGCGGCCGTCGTCAACGGCAAGGAGCCGAAGGTCGGCATCAAGATCCAGGTCGAGGAGGCCTTCCTTCACTGCGCCAAGGCCTTCAAGCGCTCCAAGCTCTGGGACGACGGCAGCAGGCAGAACCGCCGCGAGATGCCCTCCCTCGGCCGCATGATCCTTGAGCAGACGGCGCCGCCGGCCGAACCGCCGTCGGAAGACACTGTCAAGGACGCCGACGAGTTCATTGAGGAAAACTATCGGACCGAACTCTATTGAGCCGGCCCCGCTCAGGCGGCGGCCCAGGACGGGAGGTATGCCATGGTTGAACGGATCGATGTCAGTCCGGAGGAAATGGAGCGCGACCGTATCGCCCGCTTCTCCGAACTGAAATCCAGCAAGGAGGCCTTCGTCGACGCCCTGATCCCCGGCTACGAGCGCGACATCTACAACATCATCGGGCGCGGCGTGGTGGAGGACAAGGAGCTTACCCCGCCGATCACCGACAACCGGGACTTCAATGTGGGCCTCATCAAGTGCGAGCCGGGCAAGGGAGCCTCGCTGCATATCCACGAGACCAACGAAGTGTTCATCCCCCTTACCGGCCGGTGGGGCATCTACTGGCAGAACAGCGACGGCGAGCGCCACGAGGTGTTTCTCGACCCCTACGACACCGTCTCCGTGCCCATCGGCGCGAGCCGGGGCTTCCGCAATGCAAGCGACGAGACAGCCCTCATGCTGGCCGTGGTCGGCGGGACGGACCCGGGCAAGGTGCATTGGCCGGATGAAACCGTCGAGGAAGCGCGGCGTTACGGCATCGGCCTGGACGAGAACGGAGACCTGGTCCACTTCGGCGGCGCTGAAGCGGCCGAATAGCAACAGGCGCGCAACGCCCTGCCCCAACCGGTGTGGGACGGCCGGTGCGGGACGAGGCGCGCCTTCGTGCGCTGTTGAACTGGCACCTCCTCGCCGGCGCCGACGAGGCGGTGGACGAGGCGCCCCGCGACCGCTACCGGGACTCAGCGCCTCGCCCGAAGCCGCCGCCGCCCGCCACCGAAGCGCCGAAACCCGCCGCCAAGCCAGCCGCCACGCCCGCCGCTGCTCCCGCACCACCGCCTGCAGCGGGTGACGCCGTCTGGTCCGCCCAGGAGATCGCGGCCGGGTGTGAGGATCTGGAGGCGCTGAAGGCGGCAATCTGCGCCTTCGAGGGCTGCGCCCTGAAGCGAACGGCGAGCAACACCGTGATCGCCGACGGGGATCCGCAAGCCGCGCTGGTCTTCGTGGGCGAGGCCCCCGGCGCGGAGGAGGACCGCCAGGGCCTGCCCTTCGTCGGGCCCGCCGGCCGGCTTCTGGACAGGATGCTCGCAGCCATCGGCCTTGAGCGCCAGGCGGTCTATATCACCAACATGCTTCCCTGGCGTCCGCCCGGCAACCGCTCGCCGACGGCCGAGGAGCTTGCCATCTGCCAGCCCTTTCTCGAGCGCCAGCTGGAACTGGTGATGCCCGATGTCCTGGTGCTGCTCGGGGGCATCTCGGCAAAAGCGCTGCTTAACCGGCGCGAGGGAATCACCCGGCTGCGGGGCAAGTGGTTCCCCTATTCCACGCCGCGCATGGCGCAACCCGTCGACTCCATGGCGACCTTCCACCCGGCCTATCTCCTGCGTCAGCCGAGCGCGAAACGCGAGGTTTGGCGCGATCTGCTGGAGATCGAGGCCCGGATCGGAGGCGGACCGGGCGCTCCGTGAGGAAGCCCGGCAGCGGTGCGCCGGGGCCTTGTGGAACGAGGCGTGCCGGCCGGTGGATCGCGGCATTCGCCGTGGCGCTCGCACTTCTTGCCGCCATGCCCGCCTGGACGGAGGCCCGGGCCGAGACCGGCGCCGCGCTTCCGCGCGTGTTGAGCGACGCGGACCGCCTGCGCTATGTGCGCATCTTCGCACTTCAGGAGGCAGGCGCGCTCGCCGCCGCCGAAGCGCAGATCGCGGCCCTCGACGACCCCCTCCTCCTTGGCCATGTGCTTGCGCAGAAATATCTCCATCCCACGGCCTACCGTTCCCGCTACCGGGAGCTTGAGGCGTGGCTCGAACGCTACGGGGACCATCCGGACGCACCACGCATTCGCAAGCTCGCCCTCAAACGCAAGCCCGCCGGCGCGAAGCCGCCGCCCCGCGCGAAGACAGGCCCGCTGGGGCCGTTGGGATTCGACGAGGTGGAGCCCGCCATCCGACTTCCTGCGCGCCCGTTGCCCGATGCGCTCCGCGCGCGGCTCGCCGAGCTCCACCGGGAAATGCGGGCGCGAACGCGACGCGGCTGGCCCACCGGCGCCACCCATATTCTGGATTCGGAGGAGTATGGAGGGCTCGCCACCGCCGCGCAGCACGATTCCTATGCAGCGCGCATCGGCTGGAGCTACTACCGCCACGACAAGATGCAAGAAGCGCTTTCGCGCGCGCATATGGCGGCCGAGCGCTCCCGCGCCCTGGTGCCCGACGCGGACTGGACCGCCGGGCTCGCCGCCTGGCAGCTCGGCGATTTCGAGACCGCTCACCATCACTTCGAGGCGCTCGGCCGTTCCGAGTCCGCCTCCCCCTGGCTCCGCGCCGCCGGCGGTTACTGGGCGGCCAGAACGGCGCTCCGCACCGCGCGGCCCGAAGCCGCTTCCACCAATCTTGCCGAAGCGGCGGCGCACCCCCGCACCTTCTACGGCCTGCTCGCGCTCTCCGCCCTGGGCCGCGACGCGCCCCTCGACTGGCGGCACGCCGCGTCGCCGCCGGTGGGCTACCGCCTGTCCGAAGCCGCGCCCGG
This sequence comes from Alphaproteobacteria bacterium, assembly GCA_965220825.1. Lineage (GTDB taxonomy): Bacteria > Pseudomonadota > Alphaproteobacteria > UBA828 > UBA828. The sequence continues at coordinate 2,707,701 of OZ244839.1, read as the reverse complement.
CGCCCGGAGAGCCGCCGCACTGGCGGAGGTGGGCGAGACCAAGCGCGCCGAGCGGGAGGTGCGGCTGCTCTACGGCCGCGCACCCCGCGAGGAGATCGAGCCGCTTTCGGCACTGGCTGCCGCCCTCGGCTTCCCCGCAATACAGATGGGAATCGCCCGTGCGCTCGACCGCGCCGGCGGAACGCCGCCCGACAGCGCCGTCTATCCGCTGCCGCGCTGGAAGCCGCCGGGCGGCTTTACCGTGGACCGGGCGTTGATCTTCGGCCTGATCCGCCAGGAATCCGGCTTCAGGGCCGGCGCGCGGAACCCGAGCGGCGCAGGCGGCGTGATGCAGCTCATGCCGGCGACCGCGCGCTGGGTGGCGGGCAAGCTCGGCATGAACGGGGACATGGCGCCCCACCGCATGGACCCGGCACGCAACATCACGCTCGGCCAAGCCTATATCCGCCATCTGCTGGAGCAGGAAAGCGTGGGCGACAACCTCTTCTTCCTGCTCGCGGCCTACAATGCGGGGCCCGGCAACCTCGCCGCCTGGCGCCGGGGGATACGCTTCGGCGACGATCCGCTTCTCTTCATCGAGAGTCTCGGCTCCCGCGAAACCCGCGACTTCATCGAGCGCGTTCTGGCGAACCTCTGGATCTACCGGATGCGCCTCGGCCAGGACACGCCCTCGCGCGATGCGGTAGCATCCGGGGGCTGGCCGCACTACATACCGCAGGACGAACCCCATGATCGGGATCGACGAGAAACGACCCTTTCGCGCCGTTAACATCGCCGTGCTCACGGTCTCGGACACACGCGGGCCGGCGGAGGACCGCTCGGGGCAGGTGCTCGTGGACCGTATCGAGGAGGCGGGCCACCGGGTCGCGGAACGCCGCATCGTCACCGACGAAACGGAAGAGATCACGGCCGCGCTGCGCAGCTGGATCGGAGACCCGGAGGTGGACGCGGTGATCGCCACCGGCGGCACCGGGGTTACGGGACGGGACGTGACGCCCGAGGCGTTCCACGCCGTCTACGACAAGGAGATACCGGGCTTCGGCGAGCTGTTTCGCCAACTGAGCTTCGATCTCATCGGCACTTCCACCATGCAGTCCCGCGCCACGGGAGGCGTCGCCGGCGGCACCTACCTCTTCGCGCTGCCCGGCTCGCCCGGCGCCTGCAAGGACGGCTGGGACAAGATTCTACGCTACCAGCTCGACTACCGCTGGCGCCCGTGCAACCTGGTGGAGCTGATGCCGAGGCTCCAGGAAACCGCACCCGGCAGCGGCTGACGCCGCCCGGCGCTTCGACAAGGGAGACTGCAAGTGGAGAAGACGGTCGTCGAGATACCCATGCTCTCGGACGCACTGCGCAAGGTGGGCGTTCCGCTCTCCCCTTGCGTGCGGGCCGGTGGCTTCCTCTTCGTCTCGGGTCTGCCGCCGCTCGATCTCGAAACCGGCGAGATGGTTCAGGGCGGGATCGCGGTCCAGACCGAACAGGTGCTGGAGAACATCAAGCACACGCTGGAACATGCGGGCTCCTCCCTCGACCGGGTGGTGAAATCCACGGTCTACATCACCAACGCCGCCCATTTCCGCACGGTGAACGGGATCTACGCCCGCTACTTCCCCCACGACCCGCCGGCGCGAACCTTCGTCGCCATGGCCTCCTGGCCCATGGAGTTCGATATCGAGATCGAGTGCGTGGCGCTCGCCTGAGCGAGCCAGTGCCGGAGCGACGGACCGTCGTCCACATCCACCAGCGGCTCGAGAAAGGCGGTACGCGCGCCCGGCGGCAGGTTGCCAAGCGTGTCCGCGAGCGCATCCGCACTCGACCAGCGCACGGCGCGGAACGGATCCAGCCGGCGAGCGTGGGCACCGAGCCCCACGAGCCAGTAGCCCCCGTCTGCGGACGGCCCGAACACCGCATCCGATCGGCCCATAAGCGCGAAGGCCTGGGCCAGGTGCCGGGGTGCAAGAGCCGGAATGTCGCTGCCGACGATCAGGGCCGGGCCCGGCGGCAGGGCGCGGAACACACGCGCCATGCGGCGGCCGAGATCGCCCGTTCCCTGGTCGATCCGGGGCGCATCGAGCGGCCAGAACCTGTCCCGACCGCGCCACGCGGCAGGGGTGGTGGCAAGGTGGAGGGCCCAGCGCGAATCCCTCGCAAGCGGCACGATGCGCGCGCGGACCAGACGACGATAGAAGCGCCATGCGGCCGCGGGCCCGATATCGCGCGCAAGCCGCCCCTTCACCCGCCCCAGCCTGGGCGCGCGGAGAAAGACCGCGACATGGCGGCCGGCCGGCCTCACCGGTAGAACCTCGCGATGGTTTCGGACGATGCGCCCAGGAAATAGAGAAACAGACAGCACAGGTTGCGCAGGCTGCGCGCAAGATAGCCGGAGCGGCGGTAGCGCACCGCCGAGGTGACCGCCGGCGTTTTCAACAGGGCGATCCGCCGCCACCCGAGGCGGCGCACCAGATCCACATCCTCCATGAGCACAAGGGGCCTGTAGCCGCCGAGCGCGTCGTAGAGCCCGCGGTGGATCAGAAGCCCCTGGTCGCCATAGGGCAGGCGGAAGACGCGGCAGCGGAGGGCGACCAGCGCCTCCAGAAACCGCGCTGCGGGCGCCGGATCGTCGAGGGCGAAGCGGAAGACCGCGGCGCGGGTCTCGTTGGCGGGCGCTTCCATAAAACGGCGCACCTCATCCTCCCATCCCGGTGCGGGGCGCGTGTCCGCATGGAGAAACAGCAGCCACCGCCCGTCCGCGACCGCCGCTCCCGCCGCCAGCTGGCGACCGCGACCGCGGGACGCACGCAGGATGCGCGCCCCGCAGCGTCGCGCGAACGCCGCCGTGCCGTCCCCCGAGCCGCCGTCCGCCACCACCGTCTCCGCCCCGAGCGCCGTCGCGCCCCGGCGTAGGTTCGCGAGCGACGCCGGAAGCTCCCCCGCCGCATCGAGTGTCGGAATCACGATACTGAGAGCGCATCCCATGCCCCGCACAATAGCGCTGCGGGGCCGAAGGCGGAAAAGCCCACGGTCCCGCCGGCTGCGATGGCCCGGCCATCCCGCATCACGCCGTGCAAACGGGGCCGCGCCCGGGCCTCGGCATGCGCGGGCCGCGGCGGCTTCTTGCGGGAGCCCGAAAAATGATGGTTTGATCTTGTAATGTTCGTTTTATGTTCCATAATGCCGCCATGGACGCAATACTGGGTGTGCGCAAGGGGCGCGGAGCGGCGAGCAACCGCAGCGGGCGGTATGAGCGCTATCGCCGGGAGGCATTCGACGATGGCTGGGACACCATAGACGAGGAGTCGGCGCCGCTCCGCACCGAGGTGCGGCCTGATGCGAGCCGCACGGTGATAACGCGGAACAAATCGCCCGACCTCGGCTTCGACCGCTCGATCAACGTCTATCGGGGCTGCGAGCATGGCTGCGTCTATTGCTACGCAAGACCCACCCACGCCTGGCTCGGCCTCTCGCCGGGGCAGGATTTCGAGAGCCGCATTTTCGCAAAGCACGACGCGCCGGCCCTGCTCGAGCGCGAGCTCGCACGGCGCAGCTATCGATGCCGCACCATGGCGCTCGGCACCAACACGGATCCGTACCAGCCCACCGAACGGAGGCTGCGGCTTACCCGGGGCGTGCTGGAGGTTCTGGCGCGTTGCAACCACCCGGTGGGAATCGTCACCAAGTCCGCGCTCATCGCCCGGGACCTGGACATTCTGGCACCCATGGCGGAGCGGAACCTCGCCTGCGCCGCGCTCTCCATCACCACGCTGGACCGCGACCGCGCGCGCACCATGGAGCCGCGTGCGGCGACGCCCGTGAAGCGGCTCGAGGCGATCCGCGCCCTGCGCGAGGCGGGCATACCGGTGGGCGTGATGGTGGCACCCGTGATTCCCGGCCTCACGGACCATGAGATGGAGCGGATTCTCGAAGCGGCACGGCGCACCGGCGCGACCCATGCGGGCTATATCGCACTCAGGCTTCCCCGAGAAGTCGCCGGCCTGTTCCAGGAATGGCTGAATGTTCATGCGCCGGACCGGGCGAAGCGCGTGCTCCGCCTGATCCGGGAAATGCGGGGTGGGGCGCTCTACGATGCACGTTTCGGGGCGAGGATGACAGGCACGGGCGTCCATGCCGCCCTGCTCGCCCGGCGCTTCCGCACCGCCTGCCGGAGGCTCGGCCTCGCCCATGGCGCGCCCCGGCTCGACGGCTCACAGTTCCGCCCGCCCAACGCGCAGACGGCCCAACTCGCGCTCTTCTGAGCGCCGGGCGATCGCGCCGGCCGGCGCTCAGTCTTCCTTGCCGGTCTCGCCCTTCCGCCCGGCCTTGCCGGCCTTTTCCGCCGTCCCGGCGTCGGCCGCCTCGTCCGCTCCTACGGGTCGGTGGGAGACGACCTCGTCCACCAGGCCGAACTCCTTGGCCTCCTGGGGGGTCATGAAGCGGTCGCGCTCCAGATTCTCCTCGATGACCCCGAGCTCCTGGCCGGTATGCGCCATATAGATCTCGTTGAGCCGGCGGCGCAGCGAGAGGATTTCGCGCGCGTGAATCTCGATGTCCGTCGCCTGGCCCTGAAAACCGCCGGAGGGCTGGTGCAGCATGATCCGGGCGTTGGGAAGAGCGTAGCGCTGTCCCTCGGCACCGGCGGACAAGAGGAGCGAGCCCATGGAAGCCGCCTGCCCCACGCAAAGGGTGGAGACGGCGGGGCGCACATAGCGCATGGTGTCGTAGATGGCGAGGCCCGCCGTCACAAGGCCGCCCGGGCTGTTGATATAGAGCGAGATGTCCTTGTTGGGGTTCTCCGATTCGAGGAAAAGGAGCTGCGCCGTAACGAGGCTCGCGATCTCGTCGCCGATTCCGCCCGTGAGGAAGATGATCCGCTCCTTGAGCAGGCGCGAATAGATGTCATAGGCCCGTTCGCCCCGGTTGGTCTGTTCGACCACCATGGGAACCAGCGTATTGGCGTAGGTCTCGACGATATCTGCCATGGCGTTCTCCCCACGGGCCGGCGCGTCAGGCGTCGGCCTTCTCCGCGCTTTCCGTCTCGGTCTCGGCGACGGCGCCGCCTTCGTCCGACGCGGCGGGAGCGGCCTTCTCGTCGTCCTCGTCCGGGTCCCGCATCAGCTCGTCGGGGGCGACTTCGCGCTCGGAGACCGCCGCGACCTCGGCGAGAAACGCGACCACCTTGTCTTCGAAAATCGACGGACGGAACTGCTCCAGCAGCGACGGGTTCTGCTGGTAGTAATCCATCATCGCGCGTGGATTCGCCGAGGCTTGCGCCATCTCGAGAGCGGCCTTGCCCAATTCCTCCTGCTCCACCGAAATGTCGTTCGCCCGGCCGATCTCGGCAAGGAGCAACCCGAGCCGGATGCGCCGCTCGGCGATCTCGCGATATTCGGTCTTCGCTTCCTCCTCCGGCTGTTCGAGAAGCTCGGCAACCGTCTTCTTCACACGGGTCGCGTCCGCCTCGACCCGCCCCCAGATACCGCCGAATTCGCGCTCGACCATGCCGGCGGGCACATCGAACCGGTAGCGCTCGTCGAGCGCGTCGAGGATCGCGCGCTTGAGCCGCGCCTGGGAGAACCGGTCGTACTGCTCGCGGATGCTTCCCCGGACTCGCTCGCGCATGTCAGCCAGGTCGTTCGCCCCGTGGCGCTCGGCCATCGCGTCGTCCACGGCGGGTGGAACGCGCCCGCGCAGCTCCTTCATGGAGACCTTGAACAGTGCCGTCTTGCCACCGAACGCCGCCGCCGGATAGTCCTCGGGGAATGGGACCTCCACCTCCCGGTTCTCCCCGGCCTTCACGCCCACCAGCTTCTCCGAAAGGCCGGGAAAGATCGGGTCGTCCTCTTCCATGTCGAACGCCATGTCGGTCTGCCCGCCATCCGCCACCGGCTCCCCGTCGACCTCCACGGCGATATCGACCACCAACTGATCGCCCATGGCGGCCGGGCGCGGCTCCTCCACCGGCTCGAACCGCTTCTCCGCCTCGGCGATCCGTTGCAGGGCCTCGTCCACGCTCTCGTCGCTCACCTCGGCGCGCAACCGGTCGACGGCGATCTCCGAGAAGTCGCCGAGGGCGATCTCGGGAAGGATCTCGAACACCACGGTGAACTCCAGGTCCTTCCCGTCGTCATAGTCGGCGATCTCGATCTCCGGCTGCTGAGCCGGCCGCAGTTCGCGCTCCTCGATGGTCTCGCGAGCCCGCGTCTCGACGGTCTTTCGCAGCACCTCGCCGAGCACGTTCGGCCGAAAACGACGGCGTACGATGGCAATCGGCACCTTGCCGGGGCGAAACCCCTTCATGGTCACCGTCTTGCTCAGCTCGACAAGCCGCTCCTCGATCTCGGTCTCGAGGTCTCCAGCGGGGACCGTCAACTTGAATGCGCGCTTGAGCCCTTCGGACAAGGTTTCCTCTACCTGCATGGCCTGCCGCTCGTTTCAGAATCCGGAGATCGGTTCAAGGGTATGGGGACGGGAAGACGACCGAATGTCGATGTTGGTGCGGGCGAAGGGATTCGAACCCCCACGGCCTGAGCCACATGGTCCTAAGCCATGCGCGTCTACCAATTCCGCCACGCCCGCTCAAGCCCTTGCACCGCCCGCGACGCCCGCGGACGGCGCAGCATACCCCGCCCCTCGCTCCGCACAAAGCCATGTCCTCGTTCGGGATGTTTGAGACGCTGGGGCTTCGTCGGCCGTCAGGTTGGCAAGGTATAGGGCCTTGACCGGGAAAGGCATGCCGGCCTGGAGCTTGTCGAGGCGTGAGCTGGAAACGTGGCTCCGGTGGGGCCGTGCAAATCCGGCGAACCGGCGGTAGGGGCGGTCGCGCGTCGCCCTTTTTTGGTGCGCGGGTCTCCAGGCCCGCATGTTTTTGTTTTTCGAAAAGAAGAAAAATGCGGGCCTGGAGACCCGCGCACCAAAGCGATCATGGAGGTCTCATTGCGGTTGATCTGTCCACCAACCGCGTCGGAGACCCCCAAAGCTCGTCTCAAGAGACGCGTCTCATACCTGTCTGAACTTGCACAGCCGCACGGGCTCACACCCGGTCGGCGAGCGCCGCGAGCGTCATGGCGAGGGCGACGGTCGGGCGGCGCAGAAGGACCCCTCCCGGAAACGGCCGGTGCGGAAGGCGTGCGAAAAGGTCGAAGCGCTCGAGCGTCCCGGCAACGGCCTCGGCGAGGAGTTTTCCGGCAAGCGTCGCGAGCGCCACGCCATGGCCGGAAAAGCCCTGGGCGTAGTAGACCTGGGCGCCCGCACGGCCTATGTCCGGCATGCGGCTCCGCGTGATCGCGAGCGTGCCGCCCCAGGCGTAGTCCGTGCCAACGGCCGCGAGCTGGGGGAAGACGCGCAGCATGGCGGGACGGACGATGCGCGCGATATCGGCGGGGAAGCGCCGGCCATAGCTCTCGCCACCGCCGAACAGCAGCCGGCGATCGGCCGACAGCCTGAAATAGTCCACCACGAACCGCGTATCGACCACCGCAATGTCGTTGGGAATCAACGCCTCGGCGGCGGCCTTACCCAAGGGCTCGGTCGCCAGGATGTAGTTGGCAACCGGCGCGATGCGGGGGCCGATGCCGGGATCCGGCGTCTCCAGATAGCCGTTGCATGCAAGCACCACCGCGCTGGCCCGGATTTGCCCCGCGCCCGTCGAAACCATGCAGGGCGGGCCCGGATCCAGCCGCTCGGCGGGCGAGAACTCGTGGATCGTCGCGCCGGCCTCTTCCGCCGCGCGCGCGAGACCCAGGGCATAGTCCAGCGGATGGAGATGCCATGCGCCTCGATCCAGCACCCCGCCGCAAAAGGCCGGCGAGTCGACCTCGCTGCGCAGCGCGACGGGGCTCAAGGGAGTCATCGCCTCGTAGCCATACCGTGCCGAGAGATGCTCGGCTTCCAGCGCGAGCGCGCGCGCATGACGCGGGCGATGGGCGGCAATGGCGATACCGGGCTTGAGCGCGCAGTCGATTCGATGGCGGGCGATCCGCTCGCATAGGATCGCCTTTGCCTCCTCGGCGAGAAACCAGAGGCGCCGCGCCGTCTCCACGCCGAGCTCCCGCTCCAGAACGGTTTGCGCCGAACGATAGCCGCTGCCGACCTGGCCGCCATTGCGGCCGGACGCGCCGTTCCCGACCCGGCGCGCTTCCAGAAGGACGGTGGAAAAACCCCGTTCGGCGAGATGGAGCGCCGCCGAAAGGCCCCCATAGCCGCCGCCGATCACGCAGACATCAGCCGAACGCTCCCCCCGAAGCGGCGCCGGGGCGGGGCGGCTCCCGGCGCTCGCCTCGTACCAGGTGGGCGACGCGCCGTCATGCTGGGCGTAGACCGGGTCGCGCCGCCCGGCTGCGGCTGCCGGGTTCACACGTTCGCGGGCCCCTGAGGCGCGAGGGGCGGAAGGCCCGCGAGCCAGCGCGCAAGCCCCTTGGCGGGATCGCCCAGCTCCTCCACCGACCCGTACCAGCAGGCCTCCCAGCGTTCCGCCGGCAGGCCCGTGAACAGCATGAGATTGAGCGGATAGTCCTCGCTGTCGGTGCAGCGGCGGAAATCGTCCCGGAAGAGGAAGACGGGCTTCTCCCAGGCGATGGCCATGCCGAGTTCCACCATCACGCCCTCATCCGGCGGACAGCCATTGACGACGCCGAAGAACCCGTCGGCCTCGCGCACGTCCCGCATGTCGGCCTGGCCGATCCGCCACGCCCAGCCGGGCTCGCCCCGATCCACCTGGTTGTTGCGCTCGAAGGGCTCCCAGACCTCCGCGCCGAGGGACGCGAGCGTCGCCGAGAGCACCGCCAGCGGCCCCGCCCTCTGTTGGGACGAGAAGCCGTAGGGATTTGCGAGATAGAGCGTCTTTCCGTGCGTCATGCGCCGCCACTGTCCGTTTCGCCGAACGCCGCCTGCAGAGTACCCGATTCGTCCCGCAAGCGGGCCGCGCCGCCGCCGGTCCGCCGGCAGGATTGGCCCTAATCGCGGGGGAGCGGCGGCAGGCCGAGATTTTCCCTCAGCGTGGGGCCGGCATAGTCGCGGTGGAACAGGCCCCGGCGCTGGAGCTCGGGCACCACGTGGCGCACGACGTCTTCGTAGGCGCCCGGTACATGGGTCGCGGCCAGGACGAACCCGTCGCAGGCCTCGCCTCGGAACCACTGTTCCATCTCGTCGGCGACGGTCTCCGCGGTGCCGACGAAATGCGGCATTTCGCGGATCGTGCCCCGGCTGCTGTGGACCACGAAATCCTCCACCGTGGGGTTGGCCTTGCCGCTCAATGCGACCACCCGGTCGCGGATCGCCTGGAGACCGCTTATGGAGGCCATTTCCTCGTCGGAGAAGGGCTCGTCCCGGGGCTTCGCCGCGAAGTCGTAGTTGAGCGCTTCCGAGAGCAGCGCCAGCGTATCGATGGGCCGCGCCAGGCTTTCGATCAGGGCCGCCTTGTCCGCCGCCTCCTGCGCGCTTTCGCCCACCGTGACATAGACCGCAGGGGCCAGCCGGAAGCCCGACGGATCGCGGCCCGCCTCGGCGGCTTCGCTGCGAATCGCGCCGTAGGCCTTCTGCGCGAACTCGAAATTGGGAAAGACCGCGAAGATCACCTCGGCCCAGCGCACCGCGAACTGGCGGCCGCGCCCGCTCTGGCCTGCCTGAATCACGATGGGGCGGCCCTGGGGAGTCCGCGGCACGGTGAAGGGGCCGCGGGATTTAAGAAAGCGCCCGGCGTGATCGAGCCTGCGAACCTTGGAGGGATCGGCGAAATCGCCCCTCTCCCTGTCGCGGAGGATGGCACCCTCCCCCCACGAGTCCCAATGGCCGAGCACCACCTCCATGAACTCGTCGGCACGGTCGTAGCGCTGGTTGTGCTCCACCGCGCCGTCGGCGCCGAAATTCGCTGCCTCGGAATCGTTCAGCGAGGTCACCACGTTCCACGCCGCCCGACCGCCGCTCATGTGATCGAGCGTGGAGAAGAGCCGCGCAACGTGAAACGGCTGGTAGTAGGTGGTGGAGCAGGTGGCGCCCAGACCGATGCGAGAGGTTGCGGCGCCCATGACGGAAAGGATGGGAATCGGGTCCATCTTCACCACCCGCACGCCGTTCCGCACCGCTTCGCGGTGGTCGCCGCCATAGATGTCCGGGAGCGCGAGGCGGTCGTCGAAGAAGGCGAGATGGAACTTGCCGGCCTCGAGGGTCTCGGCGATGCGCTTGAAATAGGCGGCGGTGAGGAAATCCCCGGCAGCGTCCGGATGGCGCCAGGACCCGGTGTAGTTGGAGCAGTTCTGCGCCTGCAGAAAGCCCACCAGAATCATGCGCCGTTCGTCCATGCCGCCCGCCTCTCCGCCAATGCGATGTCCAGACCGTCGCGCAGGACTTAGCACGGGACCCGCCCGGGACGCACGCTCCGACCGGCGGATTCACATCGGGCGGTCATGTTGCCAACGCCCGTCGGCACTCATAACATCGCGATCGCGTTAAACGAACTGAACGGGCGAACGCGCGGTTTGCGCCTTGCGCGGGGGAGAGCGGCCTTGACGGATTATCTTGTAGGCATCGATGTGGGCGGCACATTCACGGATTTCGTGACTTACGACCCCACGACCAAGGCGGTTTCCGTCTGGAAGAACCTCTCCACGCCCCATGACCCCAATGAGGGCATTCTCCAGGGCCTCGGGCGCTTCGATACGCCGTCGGACATCCGCAACATCCGGCTCGGCACCACGGTGGCGACCAACGCCATCCTGGAGCGCAAGGGAGCGACGGTCGCCTATGTGACCACCGCGGGCTTCCGCGACATCCCCTTCATCCAGCGCGGCAACAGGCGTAGCCACTACGACATCACCTGGATCAAGCCGAAACCGCTGGTCAAGCGCCGCCACTGCTTCGAGATCGAAGAGCGGATCATGTCCGACGGCTCGATACACCTGCCGCTGGACGAGGACGGCGTGCGGAAGGCTGCGCGGGAGATCGCGAAAGAAGGCGATATCGAAGCGGTCGCCGTCAACTTCCTCTTCTCCTATGTGCGCCCGGACCACGAGCGGCGCGCGAAGGAGATTCTCGAGGAGGAACTGCCGGACGTGCCGGTCTCCATCTCCTACGACGTGCTGCCCAAGTGGAAGGAGTATGAGCGCGCCTCAACGACCATCGCCGACGCCTATGTAAAGCCCGTGGTGAACCGCCAGGTCGCCAATCTGCGCGCACGCTTCAAGGCCGCCGGCATCACCGATCAAGCCGTAATGATCAAATCCAACGGCGGCGAAATGACTCTGGAGGCGGCGCAGCGGACGCCGATCCAGATGACCGTCTCCGGCCCGACCGGCGGCGTGATCGCAGGCAAGCATATCGCGAAGCTCGCCGGTATCGACCATCTGGTCACGCTTGATATGGGGGGCACGTCGACCGATACGTCGACCATCGTCAACGGTCAGGAGAATTTCACCACCGACTACGAGGTCGAGTTCGGCATTCCGATCCAGATTCCCATGATCGATATCCGCACCATCGGCGCCGGCGGCGGCTCCATCGCCTGGATCGACAAGGGCGGCATGTTGCGCGTCGGGCCCGAGAGCGCGGGTGCCAACCCGGGGCCCGCCTGCTATGGCGGCGGCGGCGAACGCCCGGCCGTGACGGACGCCAACCTTCTGTTGGGCCGGATCAACCCGGAGAACTTCCTGGGCGGCGAGATGGCGCTCGACGTGGCAGCAGCCGAGAAGGCCGTTTCCCGCGTCGCCGAACCGCTGGGGCGGACGGCGGAGGAAACCGCGCTCGCCATCGTGCAGATCGCCAACAACAACATGGTGGGGGCGCTGCGCTCGGTGCTGATCGAGCGCGGCCTCGACCCGCGGGACTTCTCGCTCCTCGCTTTCGGCGGCGCGGGCCCCCTGCACGCCGCCGACCTGATGCACGACGCCAATATTCCGTCCGGCGTGATCCCCAACTATCCGGGGCAGTTCTCCGCCTTCGGATTCATCCTTACCGATGCACGGGTGGATGTGCAGCGCACGGTGCAGATGACGTCCAAACGCTTCGACCAGGCCCGCGCCTCGGAAGTCATGGCATCCCTCGTCGCCACCGGTATCGAGGAGTTGAAGGCCCAGGGCTACACCCGAAACCTGGAGATCCACCGCTCCCTGGAGATGCGCTATCTCGGCCAGAACTACGAGCTGGAGATCCCGCTCGCCTTCGATGCCTTCACCGATGAAACGACGCCCAAGGTCTGGCAGGCCTTCCACGACCTGCACAAGGCGCGCTTCGGCTTCAACATTCCGCGGGAGGTGATCGAAGTCATCACCGTGAAGGCAACGGCCGTCTCGCTTACCGACAAGCCCGACCTCGCCACTATCGCGGCCCAGTCGGGCGCGCCGGAGGCCGTGGGGATGCGCTCCGTCGTCTTCGACGACGGGCGTCACGAGACGCCCATCTACCACAGGGCGGACCTGAAGGACGGCCACACGCTCACCGGCCCCGCAATCATCGAGGAACCGGTCTCCGTTACCGTGCTGCGACCCGGCCAGCCGCTCAAGGTGGACCGCTACGGCAACCTCCTCATAGGCCGCATTGCCCAGGAGTCCTGACATGAGCCAGAAGTCAGAAATCGACATGGTGACCATGTCGATCATCGATTCGACCATGACCGCCGTCTGCCGCGAAATGGGCATCGTGCTGATGAAGACGTCCTATTCGACGATCTTCAACGAAGCGCTCGACTTCACCTGCGCGCTGGCGAGCCCCGAAGGCGAGATGATCGCGCAGGCCGAATATTGCCCGTCCATGATCGGCGGGGTGCCGCTCCTGGTTCGAAGCTGCGTCAAGGAGATCCCGCTGGAGACCTTGGCGCCCGGCGACGTGATCTGCCACAACGACCCCTATCGCGGCGGCCTGCACTGCCCCGAGCACACGCTCATAAAACCCGTCTTCGTGGATGACGAACTGATGGGTTTCGCCATGACCATCGGCCATCTCCAGGAGATCGGCGGCATGGTCCCGGGCGCGTTCGCCGGCGAGGCGACGGAAATCTTCCACGAAGGGATCCGCGTACCCCCGGTGAAGATCAGGAGCCGCGGCGAGGACGTGGAGGAAGTCTGGAAGCTGCTTCTCGCGAACGTCCGCACGCCCCGCTACAACTATGGCGATCTCCGTGCGCTCATCGCCGGCGTGGACACCGGCGAGCGCGGCCTCGCGACCCTCATTCGAAAATATGGAAAGGACGCCTTCCGCCGGAACGTCGAGGACCTGCTGAACTATTCCGAGAGCCGGATGCGCGCCGAGCTGGGGGCGATCGAGGACGGCATCTACCGCTTCGAGGACCAGGTGGAGGACGACGGCATCGAGGCCAAGCCCTACAAGATCGCCGTCGCAGTCCATGTCCAGGGCGACGAGGTGGTGATCGACTATTCCGGGACCTCGCCGCAGGCGCGCGGGCCGATCAACGCCACGCTCGGCGTCTCCTATTCGGCGGCCTATAACGGCATCCTGCATGTCACCGACGAGACCATCCCCAAAAATTCCGGCTGCTTCCGCCCGATCCGCGTGGTCTCGCCACCCGGCACCATGTTGAACGTCGACTATCCGGGGCCGGAGGTGGGCGGCAACACCGAGACCCACTGCAAGATCGCCGGCGCCGTGATCGGCGCGCTCTCGCCCGCACTGCCGGACCGCACCATGGCGGCGGAGGGCGCCACCCATACCAATTTCGTCTTCGGCGGCACCGACCCGGACACGGACGAGCAGTTCGTCTGCTACGCGATCGAGCTTTCCGGCTGGGGCGGGCGCAGCTTCGCAGACGGCAACGACGCCACCGATTCCATCAACGGCAATTGCCGCGTGGTCCCGGTGGAGGTGTTCGAGACCCGCTTCCCCTGGCGCACGGAATCCTACCAACTCGTGCAGGATTCGGGCGGTGCGGGGGAGCAGCGCGGCGGGCTCAGCACCCAGCGCACCATCAAGAGCCTCAAGACCGAGATCACCGGGAGCCAGATGTCGGACCGCCACCGCAACCGGGCCTGGGGGCTCCATGGCGGCCATCCCGGCGGCCTCGCCGGAACTTGGCACCAGGCGGCCAACACCTCGTCCTGGCGGATGATCGACGAGGCATTCGGCAAGACCAGCCCGAGCAAGTGGAGCAATGTCCGCATCCGGCCGGGCGATTCGATCCGCTTCCAGACCCCGGGCGGGGGCGGTTGGGGCGATCCGAAACGGCGCCCGCGCGAGCGGGTCATGGAGGATCTTGCGGAGGGCTACATCTCCGAGAAGACCGCGCGGGAGGATTACGGCCTCGAGACCGCGTAGGCGCGGGCCGAGTCAGGAACGCCGTGCTCCCGCCGGGACGACCGGCGGGAGTTCCAGCGTGCGAATCACCATGCAGGGGAGCGCAGGCGTCTCCAGTGCGGCGCACGCCCGGCTCGCTTCGTTGCGCTCCATCCCCACGAAGCGGGCGCGGTAGAACGTGCCCCGGTCGGAGCGGTGCCGGGCCAGTGCGGGCGCCGCGTCGTCCAACCGCGATCCCGCGCGCCGCGAGGCGGCCTGCAGTGCGCTTTCCGCAGCCTCCACCGTGGCGTAAGCACCCACCTGAATCCCCCATGCTCCCCCGCTCCCCCGCTCCCGCCCGGTGGGCGCGGGCGCGGCGGACGCGTGGGCTCCCTCGGCCGCAGCGCGCGTCACGACGGTCGGATAGAACTTGAAGACCGGCTTCGGGACCCCGGCGATCCATCCCCGTTTCGCATCGAGCGCCGCAAGCCGTTTGAAGCCCGTGTCGAGGAGCCCCATCATGTGAGCGTTGCGAGAGCGCGCGGTCTTGCCGCCGAACACGACCGCGATGATCCGCCGCCCATCGCGCCGCGCCGATGCAACCAGATTGAAGCCCGAAGCCCGGATGTAGCCGGTCTTCATGCCGTCGACACCCGGGTAGCCGCCGATCAGCCGGTTGTGGCTGCGGTAGGTGGTGTTGCGGTAGCGCCAGACCTTCTTCCCGAAATAGTCGTAGCGATGCGGGAAATGCTGCAGAATCGCGCGCGCGAGCCGCGCCATGTCCCGCGCGGTGCTGCGTTGCGCCCGGTTGGGCAGGCCCGATGCGTTTCGGAAGGTGGTGCGCGACATGCCGAGGGCGCGGGCCTTCTTCGTCATCAGTACGGCGAACTTCTTCTCGCTGCCGCCCAGAGCCTCCGCCGCCACCACGGCGACATCGTTGGCAGAGCGGATGATCAGGGCGTGGATGGCGTCCTCGACACGGATGGTCGCGCCGGCGGCAAGGCCCAGGCGAGACGCCGGTTGCCTGGCTGCCCGCCTCGAGACCTTGAGTCGCGATTCCAGGGTCAGCCGGCCCGTCTCGACCGCCTCGAACAACAAATAGAGGGTCATGAGCTTGGTGAGCGATGCCGGGTATCGCTGCACATCGCCATTTCGCGAACGCAGTACCTCGCCCGTCAGTGCATTCACCACAATGGAGGCGTATTTCGCTTCAGCCGGCTGGACGGCGGCAAGCTGTGTGGCAAAAACGCAGAAGAAGACGGCGATTCCAAGCGCGAGCCCGCGCCAGCGGAGACGGCCTTTCCTCGCTACCGAATCCATGAGCCCCCGAGTACGGCCGAATCGATGGGCCATCCTTATCGACCGAACCCCCGCAACCCGTCAAGCTTGCCGCCTTTGCTGCGCGGGTCTCCAGGCCCGCAACGGGCCGACGGCCCGTCACCGGCCTTGGCAACAAAAACATGCGGGCCTGGAGACCCGCATACCTAAAAAAGACGACGCTTCGGCGCACGGCGTCTCGGCGAAGCGTCGGGGCGCATCCCCCGCTCAGAAGCTCGGCGGGACGATGCCGCTCGCGCGGAGCTGGGCGGCCAGGTCGCGCTTGACCCGGGCGAGTGCGGCTTCGTCCTCCCCCTCGCAACGGGCCACCAGGGCGGATTGGGTGTTGGACGCGCGAAGCAGCCACCAGCCGTCGGGGGCCTCCGCCCTGATCCCGTCCACCGCGTTGAACGGCACGCCCGCCGCCTCGAGGCGCGCCCGAATCTCGCCAGCGACCGCAAAGCGGCGCGTGTCCGGGCAGGGGAAGCGTATCTCAGGCGTGGTGAAGCGCCGCGGCAGCTCCGCTCGGAGCGCGGCGAGAGACCGGCCTTCCTCGGCCACCAGCCGCAGCAGGCGCAGAGCCGCATAGAGCGCGTCGTCATAGCCGAAATAGCGGTCCGCGAAGAAGAGATGGCCGCTCACCTCACCGGCGAGCAGCGCGCCGGTCTCCGCCATCTTGGCCTTGATCGGCGCGTGGCCCGTCTTCCACATGAGGGGAGCGCCTCCGAGCCGCGCCACCTCCTCAAAAAGGGTCCGGCTCGTCTTGACATCGGCGATGACGGTCGCCCCCGGCCTCTCGCGAAGCACCTCGCGGGCGGCGAGCGCCAGAATCTCGTCGCCCCGGAGCAGCGCCCCCTCGCCGTCCACCGCCCCGATGCGGTCGCCGTCGCCGTCGAAGGCGATCCCGAGGTCGCAGCGCTCCTTGCGCACCGCTTCGCTCAGCTGGGCAAGGTTGGCCGCCACCGACGGGTCCGGGTGGTGGGCGGGGAAGGTGCCGTCCACGGTGGCGTTCAGCAGGATGTGCCGGCCCGGCAGCCTCTCGGCAAGCGCCGGCAGCACCGCCCCCGCCGCACCGTTGCCGGCATCCCACGCCACCTTCAGGTCCCAGCCCGCGCCCGACGGCACCTCGTCCAGCAAGCGGCGCACATAGTCGCCCGCGACCGCGGCCTCCCGCACGGAACCCGCCCTTTCCGCGGGCCCGCCCTCTTCCGCGACACGCCCGAGCGCGGCGATATCCGCGCCGAAAAACGGACTCCGGCCCAGCATGAGCTTGACCCCGTTATGGTCCGGCGGGTTGTGCGAGCCGGTGACCATCATGGCGCCGTCGCTCTCGAAGCGGTGGGATGAGAAATAGAGCATCGGCGTCGGCCCGAGTCCGATACGCAAGACATCCGCACCGCCGCTCGCAAGGCCTTGCGCCAGACTCTCCTCCAGTGCCGGCGAGCTCGTGCGCCCGTCCCGGCCCACACAAACGAGAGGGCGGCGCCCGGACGCTGCGCAGTGCCCGAGGATCGTGGCGAAGCTTCGACCGATCGCCGCCATGTCAGCATCGGCAAGGGTCTCCCCCACCACCCCTCTGATGTCGTAGGCACGCAGGATGGAGGGGTGGAGAGCGCGGCCCTCGTTCATGCCCCGGCCGACGCCGCCCGCAGACCGCGAGGGCGCACGGTCGGCCGGCCGACACTCGTATAGTGAAAGCCCGCCTCCGCCATCTGGTCCGGCTTGTAGACGTTGCGGAGATCGACGATCACAGGGCTCTTGAGGAGCGTGCGAAGGCGGCTCAGATCGAGCGCGCGGAACTCGTTCCATTCCGTCAGGATGACCAACGCATGGGCGCCCGATGCCGCGTCGTAGGCATCCCGGCACCAGGCGATGTCCGTGAATGAGCGGCGCGCCTCCTCCATGCCCTTGGGATCGAACGCCCGGACGGCCGCACCCATGCGCACGAGCGCCGGCAAAACCGCGAGGCTCGGCGCCTCCCGTACATCGTCGGTGTTGGGTTTGAAGGTGACGCCCAGCACCGCGACGGTCTTGTCCGCGACCGAGCCGCCGCAGGCCCGCGCGATGCGCGCCGCCATGCCGGCCTTCCGCGCATCGTTGACGGCCACCACCGCCTCGACGATACGGCTTGGCGCGCCGGCGTCGGCGGCGATTCGTGCGAGCGCGGCGGTGTCCTTGGGGAAGCAGGAGCCGCCAAAGCCCGGGCCCGCATGAAGGAAATGCCGTCCGATGCGCCCGTCGAGGCCCACGCCCCGCGCCACGTCCTGCACGTCCGCGCCCAAACGTTCGCAGATGTCCGCGATCTCGTTGATGAAGGTGACCTTGGTGGCGAGGAAGGCGTTGGCGGCGTATTTGATCAGTTCCGCGGTCCGCGGCGCCGTGAAGAGCACTGGCGTCTCGATGAGGAAGAGCGGCTGGTACAGCGCACGCATGACGGCCTGCGCGCGCTCCGATTCGACGCCCACCACGACGCGGTCCGGGCGCATGAAATCGCCGATGGCCGCGCCCTCCCGAAGGAACTCGGGGTTGGAGACGACATCGAATGCGGCACCGGGACGGCAGTCGCGGACGATGCGCCCGATCTCGTCGCAGGTGCCGACGGGCACCGTGGATTTCGTCGCGATTACCGTATAGCCCTCGAGATGCTCGGCGACCTGACGCGCCGCGGCATGGACGTAGGAGAGGTCGGCGTGACCGTCACCGCGCCGGCTCGGCGTGCCGACCGCCAGCATCGCCACATCGGCCTCGGGCACGGCCTCGGCGATATCGGTCGTAAAGGCGAGCCGCCCCGCCTTCACATTGCCGGCAACCAGCACATCGAGCCCCGGCTCGTAGATGGGGATTTCTCCGGCCTTGAGCGCGGCGATCTTCTTAGGCTCCGTGTCCACGCAGGTCACGTGGAACCCGAACTCGGAGAAACAGGCCGCGGAAACGAGACCCACATACCCGGTGCCGATCATCGCGACGCGCATGGCGGTGCTCCTCGGCGGCAAACAGGAATCAAGACCGCGCCCGCCGGCGGCGCGCGGAAGGGATAGTCTCCCGCAGGAACGGGAGCAATCTCTTTCTTGCGTCGGGCCGGTCCAGCGCAAGCGCGAGCGCAGCCAGCAGCAGACCGGCACCGTCCCCGCAATCGAAGCGCCGGCCGTCGAAGCGGAGCCCGTGCAGCGGGCCGGTACGGGCCAGCGCGGCGAGCGCGTCGGTGAGCTGGATCTCTCCGCCGCGTCCCGGGGGCTGCGCCTCCAGAAGATCGAAGACCGCAGGGTGGAGGACGTAGCGCCCGACAATCGCAAGGGTGGAGGGCGCGGCGGCCGGATCGGGCTTTTCCACCATATCCGCAAGCGGGATCGCCGGTTCGCCGCGGGCGCCTTCACGCGGGGCGGCGATCCCGTAGCGGCCGGTTTCCGCGCGCGGCACCTCGGCAAGTGCGACGACGCTGCCGCCGGTGGCGCGGTAGACATCCATGAGAGCGGCGAGGCAGGGCGGCTCGGCGAGCAGCAGCTCGTCCGGCAGCAGCACGGCGAAAGGCTCGTCGCCCACCGCTTCGCGCGCACACAGCACGGCGTGGCCGAGCCCCCGCGGCGATGTCTGGTAGACGAAGACCGCGGCGTCCGGCGGCAGCACGGCGTTTTTCACCTCCGCCGCAAGCGCGGTCTCGCCGCGGGCCTCGAGATGGGCGAGCAGCGCGTCGTCGCGGTCGAAATGGTCGGCAACAGGCCCCTTGCCCTGCCTTGTCACGAAGACGAACCGCTCGATTCCGGCGGCCCGCGCCTCCTCCACCGCATACTGAATGAGCGGCTTGTCGAACACCGGCAGCATCTCCTTGGGCACCGCCTTGCTGGCGGGCAGCATGCGCGTGCCGAGGCCCGCGACCGGGAAGACGGCCGTCCGCACCGGTTTCGTCATGCTCGAAGCTCTCCCTTGGCGCGGCCGGGGCGGGGCGGACGGCCTTCAGCCGCCGAGCAGCCGCTCCTTGGCCTGGTTGAGCTTCGCGGCGAGATAGTTGGAGCCGCCTTGGTCGGGATGCAGCTTGAGCATGAGGGTGCGGTGGGCTTCCTTGATCGCCTCCTCGCTTGCGCCGGGCTCGAGGCCCAGGACCTCGTAAGCCTCCTCGCGGCTCATGGGTGCGCCGCCCGGTTTTCCGCGGCCGCCGCCCGAAGCACCGCCCCGCCCGGCGGCGCCTTCATCGGCCCGCTCCCGCCAGTCGCTTCCCAGGGTGCGGTCCAGATAGGTCTCGAGCAGCCGCCGGCCCTGCTCGTCCCGTTGCGCGCATTCGTCGTAGAGCTCCAGAAGCTCGACCGGCGACAACTCGCCCAGACGCCGCCCGGCATGGCGCCCCTGCATCACCTCCCCCTCCATGGCGCCGCTGTCGTGATCGAGGCTCATGCGCAGGAACGGCGTCTCGATATCGGACTGCGAACCGGGGGTCGGGGTGGGGTTGGCGCGCGCGGCGGCCATCCGGCCGATCAGCCAGGGCAGCCCGGTGACCGCGATGGGCAGGAACATGAGCTGGGACCTGCCGGTGACGCCGAGGAAGACCGTCGCCACGGCGCCGCCCGCGATCAATCCCCACTTGATCCATTTCGCGAGGTTCGAGGGATTGGCCGTGGCAAACCAGCGCGCAAGCCCCATGACCAGCGCAAGCAAGGCAATTCCGAGAACGACATAGGCGATCATGACCGGCGCGCGAACTCCGTGTGGACCGAGAGGCGCACCGCGCTCACTCGAGCTGCTGGGCGATTTGCAAGACGGTTTCGCTCCGCCGTCCGTAATGACGAAGCGCCTTGCGCCCACCGGCGGCGTAGACGGCCACCGCGGCGAGCAATTCCTTCAACAGGCGCGCGCTCGACGCATCGAAACGCAGATAGGCCCCCTTGGTCAACCGCGCGATCTGGCGGAAGGCGAGTCCCGCCGCCGGATCCGCCCCCTCGTGGAACATGAACGCAGGCACGCCAAGAAGGCCCAGCTCTCCGGCGAGCGCACAGAGGTCGTCCACATTCTCTTCCATGGCGTCGCCCACGAAAACGAGCGCGTGGACCCGCTCGCGTTTCGTCTCCTCGATCGTATGGCGCAGCACCTTGCCTATCTGCGTGTGGCCGCCGAGGCATCGGACGCCGGTCATGAAGCGTACCAGGGAGCGCGAATCCCGCGCCCAGCCGCTGGCCCGGCACTCGCCGAAGCCCCGGTAGTAGACCAGCTGCACGGCAAGCCCACCCAGCGTCGCCGTCGCGTTGAACATTTCTCCCTGAATCTGGCATGCGCGGTCCCAGCTCGGCTCGCGGCTCGCCGTCGCGTCCATGGCGAAGACAAGCCGGCCGCCGCCTTGCGCGGCCGGTGCCGGAACCGCCGCGACGCGGCGCAGGAAGGCGTCCACGTCCGAACGCCGCGCGCCCTCGCGTGTGGGCACCTTTCGCTCGCCGCTCATGGTGCGCTCCGTAAGCCGCGCGACGGCCCCGCCCGCACCCTACGCTCCCGCTGCGGGGAGCCGCGCGAGACGTTCCGCCAGAAGGGCGAAGAAGCCGTCAGCGTCGATCTTCTCCATCACTCGCGCATTGGCCGGCAGGCCGCCGACCCCGTGCACGTCGCAGAGCGTACGGCCCAGCGACCGGCCGTTCCCGATCTCGACATCGACCCGCATTTCCCGCCCTTCGAAGAGGTGGGGAGCAAGCAGGAAAGCGATCACGCACGGGTCGTGGAGCGGTGCGCCATGGCCGTAGGCGGCGGCATTGCGGGCGCCATACGCGTCCAGCATGCCGCAGACCGCGCGGGCGGGCGCGGTGCAGAGCGCCCGGAGCGCCTCGAGGCGGGCGGGCGTCGCGATCGCCTGATGGGTCGTATCCAGCCCGATCATGGTAAGCGGGACGCCGGCCTCGAACACGACATGGGCGGCGTGGGGGTCCGTAAGGATGTTGAACTCGGCGGCGGGCGTCACATTGCCAAGGCCGACGGCCCCGCCCATGATGACGATCTCCCGCACATTCGCGAGGATTTCCGGGCGTTTGACGATTGCGAGCGCAATATTGGTAAGCGGCCCGAGGGTCGCGAGCGTCACCGGTTCGGGCGCCGCCGAGAGCGTTTCCACCAGGAAGTCCACCCCATGGACCGCCTCCGCCGGACGCAAGGGCTCCGGCAGGTCCGCGCCGTCTATCCCGGTAGCGCCATGGATATGTTCGGCGGTCTCGAGCGCGCGGACCATGGGGCGGGGACAGCCGGCAAAGACCGGCACAAGCGGCCTGCCGGCAAGGTCCCGAATCCGGCGCGCGTTGGCCTCCGTCCGCGCGAGGGGGACGTTGCCGGCGACGGTGGAAATGCCCAGCAGGTCGAAGACCTCGGGCGATGCCATGGCAAGCAGGAGGGCGATGGCATCGTCCTGGCCCGGGTCGCAATCGACGATCAGCGGTCTCGCGGTCATGGCGAACCGGGAGCATAGTCGCCGCCGCCGCCGCCGTCACCCCGCGCACCTACAACAAAAAACAGGCGGGCCGGGGGGTTCACGCACCTAAAAGACGGGAATGATGTCTTCCGGATCGAAGCTTACGGTCTTGCCGTCCACGCCGATCTCCGGGATGGCGGGGAAGGCCACGCCATGGGGGTCGAGCACGCCCTTGAGCTTGAGCACGGCGGCCCGCCAGTTCTCGCGCCGCTCCTCGAGTTCGAGGAGCCCGAGGCCCGCGTCGCGCGCCACCTCCTCCAGCAGACGGTGGGCGGGGCGGAAGGTCGCCGGCAGCTCCCAGAACTCGTCCGGCGGCTCGTAAAGAATGCCGGAGAGAAAAACGTAACCGGCGCGTATCTGCTTGGTGATCTGCGTCCGCTGCTGGTCGGTCATCTGCGGCAGGATACGCTCGAGCACGGTGAGGCAGATGCCCATATGGCGCGCTTCGTCCTGGCCCACGCGGCGGAATGCCTCCTTCAGCGCCGGGATCGTCGTCCGCCGGTACATGGTGTGGAACAGTGTCGAGGAGGCCACCTCGCCCATCAGGAAGGAGGAGAAAAGGATCGGCAGCGGGAACTTGTGAACGCCGTTCTTGAAGCCCTCCCAGTAGCGGCAGCCATTGTGGAAGTACCATTTGATATTGTTGCGGGCGAGCCGGCCCAGCGGCGTCTCGGGCTCATAGCCCAGCGGGCCGCCGGGCGTAAGCGTCTGGATCGCGCGCTGGCAGACCTCCTCGTGGTTCACCTCGTCGCGGGTGATGGAGAAGAAGCACTTCCTGAGCGGGTCTTCCGCATGGGTCTCGTAGGTGTGGATCATGGCGCGGGCGAACACCGCGGGGCCCGAGCTGTCGAAGACCGACAGCAGAGCGAACCAGTAGGCGATCGCGTAGCGCTGATCGAGGGTGAAATCCTCGGGCTTCAACGTGTCCCAGGGGAGCGCGTTGGGCGACCAGCCCGGATCGCGGGACTTGTTGTAGAGGTCCCAGAGCTTCGGCGTCTCGGTGCGCCACTCGATGGGAAAGACGTTCCCCTCCGGGAAGGGCGGCGGCTCCTCGCAGTCATAGAGGATCGCGAGCGCATCCGGCGCTTCGCTCGGATCGCCGGGCGGCACCTCCGCGGCAGCCGCGAGTTCGCGGGCGGCAGGTCTTCGTCGTGTGGACACGGCACGTCTCTTCATTGCTGCTCCCCGGCCTCGGCACGGAGGTCGAGGATGCGCTTCGCCTTTCCGGCGGAGCGCTCGATCCCGCCGGGCGGCTCGACCAGAACGCGCACGCTCACGCCGATTTCCGACTTGATCGCCTGGGCGAGCGCCGCCGCGCTCCGCCCCGCATCGCCCGCGGCGCCGGTGCGGGCCTCGACGCGGACGGAGAGCGCATCGAGACGGCCCTCGCGCCGAAGCTCCAGAATATAGTGAGGCGCAAGATCGGGCTGCGCAAGGATCAGCCCTTCGATCTGGCTGGGAAAGAGATTGACCCCGCGCAGGATGAGCATGTCGTCGGAGCGTCCGGCGATACGCTCCAGCCGGCGCATCGTCCGCGCGGTACCGGGAAGCAGCTGGGTGAGGTCGCGCGTCCGATAGCGGATGAGCGGCATGGCCTCCCGCGTGAGCGTGGTGATGACGAGTTCGCCCCGCGCGCCCTCGGGAAGCGGCGCGCCCGTCTCCGGATCGACGATCTCGGGGAAGAAGTGGTCCTCCCAGAGATGGAGCCCGTCCTTCGTCTCCACGCATTCGCTGGCAACGCCGGGCCCCATGAGCTCGGAGAGGCCGTAGATGTCCACCGCGTCCAGCGCGAAACGGGCTTCGATCTCCGCGCGCATGGACTCGGTCCAGGGCTCGGCCCCGAAAATACCGATGCGAAGCGACGATTCGGCGGGATCCAGGCCCTGGCGCTCGAATTCGTCGGCGATCGCCAGCATGTAGGAGGGCGTAACCATGATGATGCCGGGCGCGAGGTCGTGGATCAGGCGGACCTGCCGCGCCGTCATGCCGCCGGAGGCCGGTATCACCGTACAGCCCAGCCGCTCCGCGCCGTAATGGGCGCCGAGGCCGCCGGTAAAGAGGCCGTAGCCATAGGCCACATGGGCGACGTCCCCCGGACGGCCGCCGGCGGCCCGGATGGAACGGGTCACCAGATCGGCCCAGACCTCGATGTCCCGCCTCGTATATCCCACCACCGTGGGCCGCCCGGTGGTCCCGCTCGAAGCATGGATACGCACGAGTTCCCGCCGGGGGACGGCGAGAAGCCCGAAGGGATAGCCCGCCCGCAGGTCTTCCTTCTCAGTGAATGGCAGCCGGGCGATATCCGCGGGCAGATCCAGATCTTCCGGGTGGAGGCCCAGGGCATCGAACCGGGTGCGGTAATGAGGCACGTTCTCGTAGGCACGGCGAACCGTATGGCGGAGGCGGTCCGCCTGAAGCGCAGAGAGCGCGTCGCGGCTCGCGGTCTCGATGGGATCGAGCGCCGCCCGATCCGGAACCGCGCTCACGAGACCGGCTCCATCGCGGCGCGGAGACGGCTCAACGGCCCTGGAAGCGGGGTGCGCGCTTCTCCATGAAGGCCGCGACGCCTTCCCGATAGTCGTCCGTCGCGCCGGCGATCCGTTGCAGGTCGCGCTCGAGATCGAGCTGGATATCCAGATCGTTGGCCGCGGACGCGCGGATCGCACGCTTGATGAGGGCGAGGCCACGGGTGGGCTGGCGCGCGAGGTGCGCAGCAAGGGTCGCAGCCTCCTCCTGCAGCGCGTCGTCGTCCACACACTTCCAGATCAACCCCCAGCTTTCCGCCGTCTCCGCGTCCAGCGTCTCGCCGAGCATCGCGAGACCCATGGCCCGTGCCGGCCCGACGAGGCGGGGCAGAGTGTGGGTGCCGCCGCTGTCCGGTACCAGCCCGATCCGGCAGAACGCCTGGAGGAAGCCCGCCGAACGCGCGGCGAGAACGATATCGCAGGCAAGCGCGATATTGGCGCCGGCGCCGGCGGCGATTCCGTTCACCGCCGCCACCACCGGCATTTCCAGCGCGACGAGGCGGCGTACCAGCGGGTTGTAGTTGCGTCCCAGCGTGTCGCCCAGATCCGGGCCGCCGGCCTCGCCGAGCGCCCGGTCCGAAAGGTCCTGGCCGGCGCAGAAGGCCCGCCCGGCACCGGTAAGCACCATGGCGCGGATCGCGCCGTCCCCTTCGATCGCATCGAGCGCGGCGCGGATATCCGCGTGCATGGCCTCGTTGAAGCTGTTGAGCTTGTCGGGCCGGTTGAGTGTGAGTGTCGCCACGCCCCCGGCACGCTCGAGAAGAACCGTCTCGAAAGCCATTACCCCTCCCCGCCGGCGCCGCCTGCTCTCGCGAACCCTATCCGTGCGCTTCGCCCCACCGCCCCCGCATTGCGACGATCGCCGGCCGGCGTCGGGTCGTGCGCCTCATGCCGGGCGCCAGTCGAAGGGGGCGAAGTGGCCGTTATGGCCGCCGGATGCATCGTCCCAGTCGATGCCGAAGGCGTGGAGATGGCTGTGGGTGCCCTTCGCCAGAGCGAGCCGCTTATTGGCCGGGTGGCCGGTATTGTCGATGAAGATGGGCTGGTCCGGATCGGGCCGGCTGGGGAAGCCCTCCGCCCCGTGGCGCAACAGCGCGCCGGCGGTAATCGAAAAGCCCATGGGCCGCCGTTCGATGCGTATGGGCGCGCGCTCGATACCGGCGAAGGTCTCCACCAGCGGCGCCATCAGCGCCATGGGTCCGCCCTCCTCACCCGAGCAGATGCGGCCCAAGGCCTCCACCTGCGCGTCGCTCGCGCTCTCATCGACGATGAGCCCCACCGTCCAACCGCCGTCCCCCATGGGCCCCTCGACCATGGCCGCGGTGACGAACGCCACGCCGCCCATATCCACCTCGCCATAATGGCCCTCCGCGATGTCCATCACGATGGCCACCTTGCAGACACCGTCGGTGGGCATGGCCGCCATGTTGGTGAAGATGCAGGGGCAGAGATAATCGCAGCTGCAGGTCTCGAAATAGTCCCCCTTGATGTGCCAGTCGGTGCCGCCCATGGCCGTGCTCCTCTCCGCTCTTCGCCGCCATGGTAGCACGCCGCGTGTGCGGAAGGATCGGGGTGTCCGCGCGCACCCGGCGAGACGCGGCGGAAACGGGCGGTCGGCAGGCCGGGCTTCAGGAGCGCTCCACCTGTGCGAGCCACTCCTCCTCCGTAAGGACGGCAACGCCGAGTTCGCGCGCCTTCCGGAGCTTGGAGCCGGCGGCCTCTCCTGCGACCACAAAATCCGTCTTCGCCGAGACCGAGCCCGAAACCCGGGCATCCAGCGCTTCCGCCCGCGCCTTCGCCTCGGCCCGGGTCATGCGTGTGAGCGTACCGGTGAAGACGACCGTCTTGCCGGCGAAGGGGGAATCCGCCTCCGGCGCCTGGAAGGGCTCGATCTGGAGCCGCTCCTCGAGCGCATCGAGCACCGCCCGGTTGTGAGGTTCCGCGACAAAGCCCGCCACCGCCTCGGCGACCGCCGGGCCGATGCCGTCTATGTCGACAAGCTGGGCGCGGGCCTCGCCGTCCGGATCCACGGCCTTCTCCATTGCCGTGCGCCACGCCTCGTAGCTCTCATAGCGCCGTGCCAGCAGGCGCGCGGTCGTCTGCCCCACATGCCGGATGCCGAGAGCGTAGAGGAAGCGCTCCATGGGGATATGCCGCCGCCCTTCGATGGCGCGGAAGAGATTGGCGCTCGAGGTCTCCCCCCAGCCGTCGAGACCCGCGAGCTTCTCGTCCGCCGCTTTGTCGTTCTCCTCCAGGTCGAAAATATCGGCCGGGCTCCGCACGCGGCCGTCCTGCCAGAACGCCTCGATCTGCTTCGCCCCCAGCCCCTCGATGTCGAACGCGTCCCGCGAGACGAAATGGCGCAACCGCTCCAGCGCCTGCGCGGGGCAGATCAGCCCGCCGGAACAACGCCGGACGGCCTCCCCCGCCTCGCGCACGGCGCGACTCCCGCATTCCGGGCAGGTCTCGGGCATGGTGAAGGACGCGCCGCGCGCCGCCCCCGCGCCGGGAAGGGCGCGGACCACCTGCGGGATCACGTCACCCGCGCGCTGGACCACCACCCGGTCGCCGGGCCTGATGTCCTTCTCGGCGATCACGTCCTCATTGTGGAGAGTCGCGCGGGAGACGGTGACACCCCCCACATGGACCGGTTCCAATTCTGCAACGGGCGTGAGCGCACCGGTGCGGCCGACGCTGATGGCGATACGCTCCAGCACGGTCTCCGCCTGTTCGGCGGGGAACTTGTAGGCAATGGCCCAGCGCGGCGCGCGCCCGGCCGCACCGAGCCGCTCCTGCCAGTCCACCCGGTCCACCTTGAAGACCACGCCGTCGATCTCGTAGTCGAGGGCGCCGCGCGCCTCCTGGATTTCGCGGTAGAGGGCGAGCGCCTCCTCCAGACTCTCGCAGCGCTTAGACAAGTCATTGACGGCGAAACCCCACGCACCGAGCTGTTTGTACATCTTGTGATGCAGTTCGAACGGCGGTGCGCTCGTCTCGCCACACCCATAGGCGAAGAAGCTGAGACGCCGCTTGGCGGCTAGCGCCGGGTCGAGCTGGCGCAGGCCGCCGGAGGCCGTGTTCCGCGGATTGACGAAGAGCGGCTCGCCGGCCGCGGCGCGCTCCCGGTTGAGTGCCGCGAAATCGGCGAGTCCCGTATAGACCTCGACCCGGACCTCGAGAAGCGTGGGCACGTCCCCGCCCCGGAGTTTCTGCGGCAGATCGCGCACCGTGCGCAGGTTCGCCGTCACGTCCTCCCCGACCTCCCCGTCGCCGCGCGTCGCGCCGCGGACGAAGCGCCCCCCCTCGTAGCGGAGTGTCGCCGAAAGACCGTCGATCTTGGGCTCTCCGAAGAGTGCCAGCGGCTCCGCGTCGCCCAGGTTCAGGAACCGTCTTATGCGCGCCAGGAACTCCGCCACATCGTCCGCATCCAGTGCGTTGGCAAGCGAGAGCATGGGCCGGCCGTGGCGGACCTTGACGAAACCCGAAGCGGGTGGAGCGCCCACCCTCTCGCTCGGGCTGTCGGCGCGTTTGAGCGCCGGGAAACGCGCTTCGATCGCCGCGTTGCGCCGACGCAGCACGTCATATTCGGCATCGCTCAGCTCCGGTGCGGACCGGACGTAGTAGAGCTCGTCATGCCGCCGGATTTCCGCGGCAAGGCGCGCAAGCTCCTCTGCGGCCGCGGCTTCGGTAAGCTCCTCGGGAGGGATCGTTTCTGCCGCCATCGGTCAGCCGGCCTGCATCAGGCTCTCCGCGGCGGCGCGGGCTTCCTCCGTTATGCGCGCGCCGGAGAGCATGCGGGCGATCTCCTCCCGCCGCCGCTCTCCGGTGAGCCGTTCCACCTCGGCGCCGGCGTTCTCGCCCCGGTCGCGGCGGGCGACGCGAAAGTGGACATCGCCGCGCGCGGCCACCTGGGGCGAGTGGGTTACCAGCAACACCTGCACGGCCTCCGCGATCCCTGCGAGGCGCACGCCCACCGCATCGGCGACCGCGCCGCCGATGCCGCGGTCGATCTCGTCGAAGACGAGCGTGGAGAGGCCGGCGGCGCGGGCGAGGCGGACCCGGAGCGCAAGCATGAGACGCGCGCGCTCGCCGCCGGAGGCGATTCGCTCCAGCGGCGCGAGGTCGGCGCCGGGCGCGGTCGCCAGCATGAAACGGCAACGGTCGATGCCCTCCCGCGAGGCGGCATCCTCCATCCGCTCGAGCGCGACACCGAACCGCGCATGGCCGAGCTTGAGCGGGCCGAGCTCCGCGGCGATCGCCGCCTCCAACCCAGCCGCCGCCGTCTCGCGCGCCCGGCTGAGCGCATGCGCGAGACGGCGGAACGCCTCCTCCGCCGCGCGCGCCGCCCGCTCCAGGGCGGCCAGATGCCCCTCCCCTTCGTCGAGCCGGTCGAGCTCGCCGCGCAGCCTCGCCAGCAGGCCGCCGAGTTCATCGGGTTCCACCCGGTGCTTGCGGGCGGCGGCACGCAGCGCGAAGAGGCGCTCCTCGACCGCCTCCAGCCGGCCGGGCTCCGCCTCGACGGCGCGCGCGGCCTCGGCAAATGCCGCGTCCGCCTCATCGGCCTCGATCGCCGCGCGGTCGAGGGCCTCGCGGAGCGCGTCCAGTCCGCCGCCGGCAAGGGGTGCCGCCCGTTCGACGGCACGGTACGCCGCCCGGAGACGCGCCGCGACACCGCCGCCCGCCGCGAGTTCGCTCGCGGTCTGGTCGAGCGCCTCGGCAAGCTTCTGGCCGTTCAACAGCCGGGCGCGCTCCGCGGCGCAGCGCTCTTCCTCCCCCGATTCGGGCGCAAGCGCCTCCAACTCGGCCACCGCATGGCGGAGATACGCCTCCTCGCGGTGCGCCGCCTCTCTGCCCTCTCGCGCTTCGCTCAAGGCGGCCTCGGCGGCGCGCCATCCGGCATGGGATTCGGCCAGAGCGGCACGTTCGCCCTCGTGGCCCGCGAACGCGTCCAGCAAGCCGAGATGGGACGCCCCGTCCAGCAGGCCGCCGGCCGCGTTGCGGCCCTCGATCTCCACCAGGCTGTCGCCGATGCGCTTGAGCAGCCCGATGCCGACCGGCGAATCGTTGACGAAGGCGCGGCTCCTCCCGTCCGCCGCGATGGTCCGCCGGAGGATGAACGCGCCGTCCGCCTCCAGCCCGTGCTCGGCCGACAGCGCATGGGCGGGTGATTCGTCCCCCGGGTGGAAGACCGCGCTCACCTGGGCCCGGCGCGCGCCACGCGCCGCGAGCCCGGCGGCGGCGCGATCGCCCAGCGCAAGGCCGAGCGCCTCCAGCAGGATGGACTTTCCCGTGCCGGTCTCGCCGGTGAACACCGTGAGCCCCGGACCGAATTCCATGTCGAGCTTGTCGATCAGGAGGAAATCGCGAATGGAAAGGCGCCGAAGCATCGGCCCGCGGATCAGAACAGATCGCCGAACGTTCGGCTGATCCAGGAGTCCTCTTCCAACGGTTCCACCAACCCGTCGGCCGCGAACGCGCCGTCCCCGGCGGTGAGCAGAGCATAGCTGTATTGGTACCACTCGCTGCCGGGATAGTTGTAGCCGAGCACGGCGGCGGTCTGCCGCGCCTCCGCCGGCAGGCCGACCGCGAGATAGGCCTCGACGAGGCGATGCAGCGCCTCGGCCGTGTGGCTCGTGGTCTGGTAGCGCTCGACCACGCGGCGGAAGCGCTTGATCGCGCCAATATAGAGTTCGCGCTCCAGATAGAACCGCCCGACGCTCATTTCCTTGCCGGCGAGATGATCCTCCGTGAGGTCGATCTTGAGGCTCGCATCTCTCGCATAGTTGGTATCGGGGAAGCGGCGCACCACCTCGTCGAGAGCGCTCAGCGCGCGCGCCGTCATTTCCTGGTCCCACTCCACATTAGAAATGCGCTCATAGTAGCTGATCGCCACTAGGTAATAGGCATAGGCCACATTTTCGTGACCGGGATGGAGTTCGATGAACCGCTCGGCCGCGATCACCGCATCGTCGTAGAGATTGCCCTCGTAATAGGCAAAGGCGGCCATGAGCTGGGCGCGGGTCGACCATGAGGAGTAGGGATGCTGACGCTCGACTTCAGCGAAGCGCTCGGCGGCGATGGCATAATCCTCGTCCTGCAGCGCGTCCATGGCCTCGTTGTAGAGCTGTTCCACCGGCGTCTCCACATAGGCGTCCTCATCCGAGGCACAGCCGGCAAGGAGCGCCAATGTCAGCAGGGCGCAGGCAATGAGGGTCGTGGGGTGCAGCGGCCGCGCGGCGCGCAGTCGGATCATGGTCCATACCTCCGGGCGCGGCGACTATAGCAGCATTGCGCGCTCCCGTGCGCCCCCGGAGGGCGGCTTGCAACACCTCCGATCCACATTAGAACTATTCTAATCTATTGACGCCACCGCCGCGACGCGCCATATATGCGCGGGTCGCATCCGCGGCCCCACCGGCCACGCGACGCCGGAACCCGAAACCAGGAGAGAAGACCATGCCCGAACTGGGTGGCAGCAAGACCGAGCAGAACCTCAAAGACGCCTTCGCCGGCGAATCCCAGGCGAACCGGCGCTATCTCTATTTCGCGCGCAACGCGGATGTGGAAGGCCATAACGACGTCTCCGCGCTGTTCCGCTCCACGGCCGAGGGCGAGACGGGCCACGCCCACGGGCATCTCGACTTCCTGAAGCAGACGGGCGACCCCGCCACCGGCAAGCCCATCGGCTCGACGCGGGAGAACCTCGCGGCGGCCGTCGCCGGCGAGACCCACGAATATACCGACATGTATCCCGGTATGGCGCGTACCGCCCGGGACGAGGGCTTCGACGAGATCGCGGACTGGTTCGAGACTCTCGCGAAGGCCGAGAAGTCCCACGCCGGACGCTTCCAGAAAGCGCTCGATACCCTCGACTGAAGCGTCCGACCGGCAGCCGGGCCGCTCCGCCTGCAGCGGCTCCGGCTCTCCGGCCCGCCCGACGGCCGGGATTACCCCGCCGCCAGGCGGACGATTTCGGCGAAGGCCTCGTGGATGCCCGCAGAGCGGAAGTCTTCGAGGTCGCTCGACGCCGCGTTCTGGCAGAGTGCGGCCGTCGTCCCGCTCTCTTCGTGATGCCCCACCATGGTGAAGTGGCCGCGCAACTGGCCGAGGTGGCCCTTGACGCGGAGGTCGCCGAAATCCGAGACCTGGATACCGTGGGCACAGCGCACGATGCGGGTCCCCGGATAGCGCGCT
The DNA here is from genome assembly GCA_965220825.1 of Alphaproteobacteria bacterium. Taxonomy (GTDB): domain Bacteria; phylum Pseudomonadota; class Alphaproteobacteria; order UBA828; family UBA828. The sequence continues at coordinate 2,676,021 of OZ244839.1, read as the reverse complement.
TCGACGAGCGGCGTCGTCAGCATGGCGATACCCGCAGAGTCCAGGATCTCGCCGGCGAAGAGCGCGGCATAGCCGCGGGCGAGGTCGCGCGGCGTGGAGACCAGGTCCCCCGCCGCGCCAATGGCGGAAAGCGGAAACCAGCCCGAGGATTCCTCCGGCGGCGCGTCGGGTCGTGCGGCGTCGAAGATATAGGCGCGGGCCAGGCGCTCCCGCGGGAAGCGCTCGTCGCCGCCGCTCCAGCTATCGTGCATCCCCGCCGGCTCGAAGACCGCCCGCCGCAGCCAGGCCGAGAGCGCCTCTCCGCGCTCCTTGGCGACGATCTCCCCGGCAAGCACATAGCCCGTGTTGGAGTAGCGGAACTCCGAATCCGGCGCGCGCTGCTCCCCGTTGGCGAGGGCGAAGTCCACGATTCGCTCCGCCGTCCAGTCGTCCGCCGCGCCCTTGGGCATGAGGGCCTCATATTCCGGCAGGCCGCTCCGGTGGTTGAGAAGCTGCCCGATCCGTATCTCGTTCGCCCGGGGCAGCGACGGGAACCACGCTTCGATCGTCCGGTCCAGCGAGAGCCGGCCCTCCGCCGCCAGCGCGACGACGGCAATGCCGGTCCAGGTCTTTTTGGTGCTAGCGGTGCGGAACAGATGCTCCGGCGTGAGCGGCGCGCCGGTCTCCCGGTCCGCGAGGCCCGCCGCCGCGAGCGCGCTCTCCCCGCCGGGCCGCACGATCGCGGCGGACGCGCCGACGATGCCGCGGGCGACGTAAGCCCCCAACATGTCGCCGAGCCGCGCCGCGAGCGTGCTCATCCTCGCCCCCTCATCTGCGTTAGCCGGGCGATTCCGCCTAACGCCAGAGCCGTTCGGTAGCGAGTGCGGCGCCGTCCGCCAGCATGCGCAGCTTCGCCCAGACCACGTCGTCGGCAACGAACTGATAGCTCGCGAACGTGCTGAAGCCGCAGTCGGTGCCGGCGATCACCCGCCGCTTGTCGCCCATCACCTCGGCGTAGAGGCAGAGCCTGTCCGCCACCACCTCCGGGTGCTCCAGATAGTTGGTGGTCACGTCGATCACGCCGGGAATCAGGATCATGGGCTCGGGCGGGGGGTTGTTCTTGAACGCCTTCCACTCGTGCTGGTGGCGCGGGTTGGCGCAGGCGATGCTGAGCGCGCCGACCTTGGCCTCGTAGATCAGCGGCAGCAGAGGCGCGAGGTCGCAATCGTCGATATGGGGGCCGTCCCAGTTGCCGAAGCAGACATGGAGCCTGACCTTCTCGGCCGGGATGTCCGCGAGCGCGACGTTGAGCGCCCGGATGTGCAGCGCGACCCGCTCCAGAAACTCGTCGAGCGGGCGGTCCTGGAACATGAACTGCCGCTCCATGGCGAGGTCGGGAGCATCGATCTGCAACAGGTGCCCCGCGGCGACGATGCAGTCATATTCCTTCTTGAGTTCGTGCCCGAGCGCCATGACGTAGTCCTCGTCACGCGCATAGTCGGGGTTGTCCTCCGCCCGCAGCATGGTGGTGGAGACGATTCCGGGCGAGGCGGCCGTCATGAAGGTCTCGGTGAAGCCCGCGGTGGCGCGCTCCAGCGAGCCCGCGAACTGATCGAGCTCGAAGCGCACATCCGCGAGGTCGGGTTCGTAGACCACGGCGGTCTCCGCCTGCGGCGCGTTCCACACCTTGGGCCGGTCCTTGTCCCGGCTCCAGGTGCGCTCCGTGAACATCGTCGCATAGCCCGGGAACTTCACCATGTCGGTCAGCATCTTGCGCTCGGATTCGCCGCCGAAGCCCGACATGCGCTGCGGCACATAGGTCTGGAACCCGACGCGGGATTCCTCGCCGTCGTTGCCGACATCGATGCCGCTCTCGATCTGCTTGGCGACCACCCAGTCGATGGCGCCCGAGACGGCCTCCTTGAAGGCGCTCTGGTCGAACGGCCCGCCCCGTTCGCGTGCGATGAGCAGCGCTTCCAGGTTCTCGGGCCGGGGCAGGCTGCCGGCGTGGGTGGTGAGCATTCGGTCTTCGCTGGCGCGCATGACGCTGCGTCCTCCTGTCCGTTATACCGGCCGAGTGTCGCGTGCACGTCGCCGAGGCGCAACAGGCAGGAGGAAAGGCGGGCGGCTTGACAAGGCCGCGCTTCCCTTGTCTCTTGCCGGCCTCGGCGCGGCTGTGGCGGAACTGGTAGACGCGCAGCGTTGAGGGCGCTGTGGGGGAAACCCCGTGGAGGTTCAAGTCCTCTCAGCCGCACCATCCCGCGCGAGCGGTCGTGGCGGAATTGGTAGACGCGCTAGCCTCAGGAGCTAGTGGGGGCAACCCCGTGGAGGTTCGAGTCCTCTCGACCGCACCAGCCCGCCGCGCCGGCGGGGCCGCTACCGCCCGGACTTGGGCGGCTCGCTCCCGGAAAAGAACCTGCCGAGCCGCCGCCCGGCCTCCCGCGCGGGGTCGCGTGCGGTGACGATGCCGGCGAACTCGTCCGCCCCCTTATCCATCCCCCGGTCCACCGCGCGCAGCGCCCGGCCCGCCTTCTTCTGCATGCGCGGGTCCGCCGCGGCGCGGCGCGCCAGAGACCAGAAGAGGTTGTGCAGCAGCGACATGGCCTTAGTCTAGCGCCGAAATGCGGGCCCGCGCCACCGTTCCGCCCGCCTCCGCCCTCGACTCGCGCGCGGCCGTCGGGCACAAGACCGCTCCTGCCCACCGGGAGACGCCGTGATGAAACTGCCCTCGAAGATCGTCGACATATCCCAGCCGCTGGACAACGAAACGGTCGTGGACCCGGACTTCATGCGGCCCTCCATCCGCTATGTGACGGGCAAGGAAAACGCCAAGCTCATGTGCGAGCTTTTCCCCGGCCTCAAGGAGGAGGACCTGCCGGGCGGCGAGGGCTGGGCCATCGAGTTCATCGAACTCGCGACCCATAACGGCACCCATGTGGACGCGCCCTATCACTACAACTCGCGCGATTCCAAGGGCAACCGCATGCCCACCATCGACGAGATGCCCCTCGATTGGTACTTTCGGCCCGGCGTCAAGCTGGACTTCCGCCATCTCGAGGACGGCCATGTGGCGACGCCGGACGACATCGAGGCCGAGCTGCGGCGCATAGGCTACGAGCTTCAGCCCATGGACATCGTGCTGGTGAACACCCGCGCCGGCGAGCGCTATGGTTACGACGACTATCTCCACAGCGGCTGCGGCGTGGGGCGGGAGGGGACCCGCTACCTCACCGACCGGGGCGTCCGCGTCACCGGCATCGACGGCTGGAGTTGGGATGCACCCTTCTCCAAGACCCGCGAGCGCTGGCTCAAGACCCGCGATCCCCGGATCGTCTGGGAAGGACATTATGCGGGCATCGACACGCCCTATTGCCACATGGAAAAGCTCCGCCACCTGGAGGAGCTGCCGCCCTTCGGCTTCACCGTCGCGTGCTTCCCCTGCAAGATAAAGGCCGCCTCCGGCGGCTGGACTCGCGCCGTGGCGCTCTTCGATTGAACGCCGCGTCTCGCGAGACCCCGTCATGAGCGCCTATCTCTGCGGCATCGATATCGGCGGAACCTTCACCGATTGCGTGGCGGTGGACGAGGAGGGCCGCGTCGTCACCGGCAAGGCGCCGTCCACGCCCGCCAACTTCGCCGACGGCCTGATCGCGGCGCTCGAGATCGTCGCCGGCAAGCTCGACCTGCCGCTGGAGACCCTTCTCCGGCGGACCGCCATGCTGGCCCACGGCACCACAGTGGGCACCAATGCGATCATCCAGAAAAAGGGCGTCAAGGTGGGCCTGATCACCACCAAGGGCCACAATGACGTGATCCATATCATGCGGGGCTCCCGCGGCCTCACCGGACGAGACATCCGCCGCGTGGTCCACATCCCCGAAAGCAGCAAGCCCGACCCCATCGTGCCCAAATATCTCATCGAAGGCGTCTCCGAGCGCGTCGATTGCTTCGGCCGGGTGGTGGTTGAATTGAACGAAGCGGAAGCCGAGCGCGCGATCCGCCGGCTCGTGGCGGAAGGCGCGGACGCGCTCGCCATCTGCTTCCTGTGGTCGTTCCTCGCACCGGCCCACGAGCAGCGGGTGCAGGCCATGGTGCGCGAGATCGCACCGGATCTCTTCGTCACCTGTTCGTCCGATCTGGTGCCGAAATGGGGCGAATATGAGCGCACCGCCGCGGTGGCCCTCAACGCCTATATCGGCCCGCTGGTCACCGGCTATCTCGCGGACCTGGACGCGCGCACCAAGACCCTCGGCTACCGCCATCCGCTGCAGATCACCCAATGCGCCGGCGGGACGATCCCCGTCTCCAAGGCCATGGAGGCGCCGCTGCTCACGCTCGATTCAGGCCCCGTCTCGGGCGTTACCGGGTCGAGCTACGCGGCCGCCGCCATGGGCCACGAGAACGTGATCACCACCGACATGGGCGGGACGTCCTTCGATGTCGGCGTGATCCATGGCGGCGCGCCCGCCTTTTCCTATCGAAGCCTGGTGCATCAGTACGAATATTACCTCTCCAAGGTGGATATCCAGGCCATCGGCGCGGGCGGCGGCAGCATGGCGCGCATCGACGAGACCACGGGGACCTTCCGGGTGGGGCCCGAGAGCGCGGGCGCGGACCCGGGCCCGGTGTGCTACGGGCGGGGTGGGACGGTCCCCACCGTGACGGACGCGGACCTGGTGCTCGGCTATCTGGACCCGGAGAACTTCGCGGGCGGAACGATCCGGTTGGACCGGGACGCGGCGGCCGAAACGCTCGCCGCGCTCGGCGCGCAAGCCGGCCTCGGCGTCGACGAAACGGCGGACGGCATCGCGCGTATCGTGGAGTTCCAAATGGCGGACCTGATCCGCAAGACCACCATCCAGAAGGGCCACGACCCGCGCGACTTCGTGCTGTTCGCCTTCGGTGGCGCGGGCCCCGTGCATGCCGGCGTGTTCGCGCGCGAACTCGGCGTCTCCAAGGTGATCGTGCCCCAGCGGGAGAGCGCATCCGTCTGGTGCGCGTTCGGCGCGGCCGCGGCCGACCTGCTCCATGTCTATGAGCGGGTCAACATCCAGCGCTCCCCCTTCGCGGCAGAACCGATCAGGACGATTCTCGAGGATCTCAAGGCGCAAGGGGAGTCGGACCTCGCGGCCGACGACGTGCCGGCCGCCGACCGGCGCTTCCGCTTCACCGTCGACATGCGCCACAAGGGCCAGATCAACGAGGTGGAGGTGGAGCTCGGCGGCGAGACCGACGCCGCGCGCTTCCTCGACAGGCTTCACGGCGAGTTCCGCCAGCGCTACGAGGCGCTCTACGGCAAAGGCTCGGCGCTGCCGGGCGCCCAGCTCGAGATCGTCACCTTCCGCTGCCGCGCCTCCGGCGAGACCCGCAAACCCCGGCTCTCCGCCCGCCGCGACGAGGGCGCGTCGCCGCCGGCGGATGCCCGGCGGGCGCCACGCGGGATCTACTGGTCCGAATGGGGCCGCCGGGCGGAGACTCCCATCTTCGACGGCGCCCGCCTGCGGCCCGGCAACCGGATCGAAGGCCCGGCCGCCATCGATACCGAGGTCACCACGGTGGTGGTTCATCCCGGGCAGAGCCTCGCCGTGGATGCCTACGGCAATTTCGAGATCGCGCCGGGCGCCGCCTGACGCCCGCCGAAACCCGAGAGAGCCACCCGTGCCTTCTGCCTCCGAACGCCCCCGCGCACTCGTCGTCGCCAACTGGAAGATGCACGGCGCCCTCGAGCGCGCCCGCGCCTATGCGCTGGCCCTGGCCGGGGAGCACCGCGCCGCGCCATGCGAGGCCGACATCGTCGTCTGCCCGCCGGCGACACTCCTCGCGGCCATGGGGCAGACTCTGACCGACGCCGGAATCGCCCTCGGCGGGCAGGACTGCCACCCGATGCCCGAGGGCGCCCACACCGGAGACATCAGCGCGCCGCTGCTGGCGGACGCCGGCTGCGCCTATGCGATCTGCGGCCATTCGGAGCGCCGCGCGGCCCATGGCGAGAAGGATGAAACGGTCGCCCGCAAGGCCGCCGCAGCCCACGCCGCAGGGCTCGTCGCCATCGTCTGCGTCGGCGAAAGCGCTGCCGAACGGGCCGCGGGCCATGCACTCGAGGCCGTCGGCCGGCAGGTGGCGGCGTCGACGCCCGACGGCGCCACCGCCTGCAACACCGCCATCGCCTATGAGCCTCTGTGGGCCATCGGGACCGGGCGCACGCCCGCGGCGGGCGAGATCGAGGCCGCGCACCGACAGGTCCGCGATTCCTGGGATCTGCGATTTTCGGGAAGCGGCGACGGGCTCCGCGTGCTATATGGCGGCTCCGTCAAGGCCGCCAATGCCGGCACCATCGCGGCGGTGCCGGGTGTGGACGGGCTGCTGGTGGGCGGCGCGAGTCTCTCGGCCGAGGAATTCGCGGCAATCTGTCGGGCATGCGCCGGAACGGGGTAAGCAGGAACCGCTCGTGGAAACCATTCTGCTCGTTATCCTGATCGTCATCGCCGTCGCGATGATCGGCATCGTGCTGCTCCAGCGAAGCGAGGGCGGCGCGCTCGGCATCGGCGGCGGCCCGAGCGCGATGTTCTCCGCCCGCGGCACCGCCAACCTGCTTACCCGTACCACCGCCGTACTGGGCGCGCTCTTCATGATATTGAGCCTGGTCCTCGCCGTGCTCTCGGGAAGCTGGAGCGAGAGCGAATCGGTGCTTGATGCGACGGCCGACGACGCGCCCGCGCTCGAGAGCACGGAGCCCCTCGCGCTGCCCGGCGAGATGGAGCTGCCTGCCGACCTGGAACCTCTTGAGATGGAAGGCGAAGGTTCCATCGTCCCCCGCGCCGAATGAGGCGCGCAAACGGCGCGATTTCCCATCGCGCCGAAACGCACTAACATAAGGGTCCATGACGCGGTACATCTTCGTAACCGGCGGCGTGGTCTCCTCCCTCGGCAAGGGTCTTTCGTCGGCGGCGCTCGGCGCGCTGCTCCAGGCTCGGGGCTATCGGGTCCGGCTGCGCAAGCTCGACCCCTATCTCAACGTGGACCCGGGCACCATGAGCCCGTTCCAGCACGGCGAGGTCTATGTCACCGACGACGGTGCCGAGACCGATCTGGACCTTGGCCACTATGAACGCTTCACCGGCGTGCCGTCGCGGCGCAGCGACAGCATCACCGCGGGGCAGATATATCAGTCGGTGATCGCCCGCGAGCGGCGCGGAGACTATCTCGGCGGCACGGTGCAGGTGATCCCCCATGTCACGGACGCCATCAAGGAAGCCATCGCGAGGGATGCGGGCGACGCCGACTTCGTTCTGGTGGAGATCGGCGGCACCGTCGGCGACATCGAAGGCCTGCCGTTCTACGAATCCATCCGCCAGTTCGCCTATGAGGCGGGGCGGGACAGGACCATGTTCATCCACCTCACCCTCGTGCCCTATATCCCCTCGGCCGGCGAATTGAAGACCAAGCCCACCCAGCATTCGGTGAAGGAGTTGCGGAGTATCGGGATCACGCCCGACCTGCTGCTCTGCCGCGCCGAACAGGAACTCCCCGCGGCGGAGCGGCGTAAGATCGCCCTCTTCTGCAATGTGCGGGAGGACTGCGTGATCCCCGCGACCGACGTGGAGACGATCTACGAGGTCCCCATCCGTTACCACGAGCAGGGCTACGACAACCGGGTTCTGCGGCATTTCGGCCTGCCCGAGGAGCCCGCGCCGGACCTCTCCGGCTGGCAGCGCATCGTGCGCTCTACCCGCGCCCCTGAAGGCGAGGTCGTGATCGCCGTGGTGGGGAAATATACCGGGCTCCCCGATGCCTACAAATCGCTCCTCGAGGCGCTCCACCACGGCGGAATCGCCAACAATGTCCGGGTGAACACCAAGTGGATCGAGGCTGAAGGGTTCGAACCCGAGGCGCTGCGCCCGGCCCACGGCATCCTGGTGCCTGGCGGCTTCGGCGAGCGCGGCGCGGCCGGCAAGATCGCCGCGGTGACCTATGCCAGAGGCCATGGCGTGCCCTATTTCGGCATCTGCTTCGGGATGCAGCTCGCGGTGATCGAGACCGCGCGCAATGTCGCCGGAATCGCCGGCGCGGGCTCCACCGAGTTCGGCGACTGCCCCGAGCCGGTGGTCGGGCTGATGACGGAATGGAGCCGCGAGGGGCGCACCGTACGGCGCAATGCCGACGACGACCTCGGCGGCACCATGCGTCTCGGCGCCCACGAGGCGATCCTGGAGGACGACAGCCGGACACGGGCCATCTACGGCCATGCCCGCATCAGCGAGCGCCACCGCCACCGCTACGAGGTTAACATCGCCTACCGGCGCGCACTGGCCGACGCCGGGCTGCGCTTCGCCGCGCTCTCGCCGGACGGCGAGCTGCCCGAGATCGTGGAGCGCGCGGACCACCCCTGGTTCGTCGGAGTCCAGTTCCACCCGGAGATGAAGTCCCGCCCCTTTGCGCCCCATCCGCTCTTCTCTTCCTTCATCGAAGCGGCGGTCAGGCAGAGCCGCCTGGTCTGAACGCCCCATGGCACCCGGCCCCAGCGCAGACGGCGGACGCCGCGTTCCCATCGGCGGGTTCGAGGTGGGAAACGATCTGCCGCTCGCGCTGATCGCCGGGCCCTGCGCCATCGAAGGACGGGACCATGCGCTCGGCGTCGCGGAGAGCCTCGTCGCCATGACGGCGGCGCGCGGAATCCCGCTGATCTACAAGAGCTCGTTCGACAAGGCGAACCGCACGTCCGCCGCAAGCCCCAGGGGCGTCGGCATGGACGAGGGGCTGCGCATATTGGAGGCGGTGCGCGAAGCCCATGGCTGTCCGGTGCTGACCGACGTGCATCTGCCCGCGCACTGCGCGCCTGTGGCGGAGGCCGTCGACGTGCTGCAGATCCCCGCCTTCCTGTGCCGCCAGACCGATCTGCTGCTCGCTGCGGCGGCGACGGGCCGGCCCGTCAACGTCAAGAAGGGGCAGTTCCTCGCGCCCTGGGACATGGCGAACGTGGTGGCGAAGATCGAAAGCGCCGGCAACCGCAACGCGCTGGTCTGCGAGCGCGGCGCAAGCTTCGGCTACAACACGCTGGTCTCCGACATGCGGAGTTTGCCGATCCTCGCCCGGACCGGCTGCCCGGTGGTGTTCGATGCGACCCATTCGGTGCAGCAGCCCGGCGGCCAGGGCGCCACCAGCGGCGGGCAGCGGGAGTTCGTGCCGGTGCTGGCCCGCGCAGCCGTCGCCGTGGGTATCGCCGCCATTTTCATGGAGACTCACCCCGAGCCGGACCGCGCACCCTCCGACGGCCCCAACATGGTCCCGCTCGCCGAGCTCCCCGCCCTTCTGGACAGGCTGGCGGCCTTCGACCGTCTGGCAAAGGCGGCTTCCGCCGGCGCGTCGTCCGCAGCGGGAGGCTGACCGGGGCGATCCTCCGGCGCCACGGCGCGCGTCCGCCCCTGGAGCGCGAGGAAGACGGCCTCGACAAGCCCGCGCCGCTTCATCGCCCGCGCTTCCGCAAGCCCCGCCTCCAGCGCCCCGGCGACGGCCTCTTTCGGCAGCGGCGGCACGGCGACGGTGACAAGGCGGTCGCCGAGATCGCTCTCCTCGCGAAGGGCCGAGGCGGGCCGCCGCTCGATGGCGGGATGGTCCCAGTCGACCGCGTTCGCGATGAGCGTCGCCGCGGCGTCCGCCGTGGCGGCCGTCCGCGCGAGCACGGTAACCGCATCCGCGATCCCGCGGGAAAGCGAACGTCCGCGCCAACCCGAGGTCGCGAGCCCCCGCGAGGGCCGGTCCGCACGAAGCTCCAGAACGGCATCGAGCCCGGGCGCGCTTTCGTCCCGCACCACGCCGACCGAGAGCGATTCGCCCGGTGCGAAATGGAACGCGATGTCCCCGCCATTGTTGACATAGGCGCGCGAGAGCCGGCGCCCGGCAACCGCCGCCGCCAGCACCTCGTCGGCCACCGCGCCAGCAACCGCCGCCATGGGCGTGACGAAGCGCGTCCGGTGAGGGTGGACCGCCTGCGCCATGCGCCGGGCCACCCGCCCCCGGAGCGGCGCCGGCGCGCATGCCTCGGGTTTACGCAGCAGCGCCAGCTCGGCGACGAGGGAATCCAGGACGGTTTCGAAGCGCGCCGCCGCCTGCCGGTAAGCGGTGCGGACCTCCACCGGCTCGCCGAAGGCCTCCGCCACGATGTCGATGGGGCCGTGTTGAAGGTGAAGCCTGCGGCCGTCCGCGAGCAGCCCGGCCCGGGCGCGGCCGGTCACGGCCGGCGGCGCGCCGGGGCGGGCCAGGGGTTCGTCTCGCGCCAGGCTTCCGTCCTGTGCTCCACCCGCGCCAGCGCCTCCTTCAACGGCAGGATGCGGTCCACATGGCCGCCAAGGGCGGCAAAGTCCTCCCGGCTGAGAGTGAATTCGATGGGCGCGACCAGCGCCGGCGTCGGCACATAGCCGAACGACTTGTCGGGCATTCGCGTTACATCCACCATGAAGGTGATCCCGCCGCCGGGCCAGACATAGGCCGGCGCACCGCCGGCGGTGACCCGGGTAAGGGCCGCCCGCACCGAGCGGGTGAGGCGCACCGGATTCTCGGTGACGCCCGCCCGCAGGCTGCCGCCGGCGCCCGCCATGAACAACACGGTGCAGAGCGCAGGCTCGCAGTTCTCCGCGACCCGGTCGACGATCTGGCGGATCGCCGCGGGCATCTCCGCCTCCCTCGGCACCAGATTCTCGTCGAGTTCGAACCAGGCGGCGTCCTCCCCGGTGGTGGACACCATGTGGAGCCTGAGGCCGGGCCAGGCCTTCTCGGGGTCGATCCGCTCAACGATCTCGAGGGGGTCTGCGATATCCGTCGCGGCCCAGCCGTTGCCCTTGGCCGCGACCTGGAAATAGCGCCCCGGCGTGGACCGCCGCCCCCTGATGCGGATGCCCGACGGCCGCATGTCGAGGAAGCGTCCGGCCTGGTGCTCCGTGAGAACGCCGGTGATCTGGTCGTCCACCACGATCACCTCGTCCGCATGGCCGAACCACTGGCGGGCGAACATGCCCATGGCGGCCGAGCCGCAACCCACGCGCATGCGCTCCTCGCGCCTGCCGTTCACCACCGGCGGCGCGCCCGCCTGCACCACGAGTTCCGCGCCGCCGTCCACGGCGAGCGCCGCGGGCTTTCCGTCGCAGAGCTCAAGCAGCGTGCGGCAGGTCTCCCGGCCCTCGCTCTTGGAGCCGCCGGTGAAGTGCCGCACACCGCCCAGCGAAAGCATCTGCGAGCCATATTCGGCGGTGGTGACGTGGCCGATCTCTTCGCCGCGGCTGCGCACCGGCGCGCATTCGGGACCCACATGCCGGTCGGTGTCGATCTTCACCTTCACGCCGCAATAGCTGAAGATCCCTTCCGACACGACGGTCACCATGTCGATCCCCGCCGCCTCGCTCGCAATGATGAAAGGCGCGGGCTTGTAGTCCGGATAGGTGGTGCCGGAGCCCACACCCGTCACGAACCGCTCGGGCCGCGCAAGCATCTCGCCGTCCCACCGCTCGGCATCTTCGAGAAAGGGCACCATGTCGGAAGCCCGTTCGGCAACCACCAGCGGGTCCACGCGGGTCAGCACGCCGTTCATGTTGGCGTAGCGGTCGCAGGCGCCGGCCCGGCCCTCCCGTATGCGGCAGAGCACGGGGCAGGCATCGCAGCGAACGATGGAGCCGCCCTCCTCCGCCGCGGGCGAAGGCGCGGCTGCGGCCGGCGGCTCAGCCATCGCCCGTCTCCCGTGCCCGTATCGCGCGCCGCAGACGATGGGGCAGGGCCGGAACCCGGGTCACGCGGACCCCCGTCGCATGGCGGATGGCGCCGAGGATGGCGGGCGCCGTCGGCACGAGGCCGGGCTCGCCTACGCCTTTCGCCCCGAAGGGGCCCCGGGGCTCCGGATCCTCGATGAGAATCGTCTCGATCTCCGGAATGTCGCCGAAGGTGGGGATCAGGTAATCATGCAGGTTCTCGGTTCGGCCGGGGACATATTCCTCCATCAGCGCAAGCCCGATGCCTTGTGCGATGCCGCCCTCGATCTGGCCCTCCGCAAGGGTCGGGTTGACGGCGCGCCCCACATCGTGGGCGGCCACGATCCACCGGGGTCGGGTGGTACCGAGGTCCGTATCCACATCCACCACGGCGATCTGCGCGCCGAACGCATAGGTCGCGTAAGGGATGCCCTGTCCGCTCTCGTCCAGCGCCGTGGCGGGCGGATCGAAGCGGCCCACCCCCTCGAGCACCGTCCCGTTCTCGCCCGCCTCCAGCGCCGAGAGGTCGATGGCAGTGCGCCGCCCCTCGTCCCCGACGACGACTTTCGCGCCCGCAAGTTCGATCGCGGCGTTTGCACCGGCATTGGCGAGGCGCAGCAGCTTCGCGCGCAAGTCGGCGGCGGCGAGCTGGGCCGCCTTGCCGGAGACGAAGGTCTGGCGCGAAGCGGAGGTCTTGCCGGCATCGGCCGTCAGGTCCGTATCCCCCACAAGCTGGGCGATGCAGCCCACGGGAACGCCGAGCGTATCGGCGCAGATCTGCGCCAGCACGGTCGTCGAGCCCTGGCCGATATCCACCGCACCGTTATGCAGAAGGAGGCCGCCCTCCCGGTCCAGCGTGATGCGCATGGCGGACGGGTTGCTCATGCCCGTATTGCCGATGCCGTACCACATGCAGCCGATTCCGACGCCCCGCCTGCAAGGGCCGTCGCTCCGGTTGAACGCCGCGGCGTCCTCCAGCGCCTCGCGCCAGCGCGGCGCCAGCGCGTCCAGGCAGGGAGCGAGGCCGACGCTCGCTTCCAGCACCTGGCCGGTGGCGGTTTCCCCGCCCGCCCTGAGCGCGTTGATCCGGCGGAATTCGAGGCGGTCGAGACCCAGCCGTTCGGCGAGATCGTCCATGAGGGCCTCGTGGACGATCGCGGCCTGGGGCACGCCGAAGCCGCGGAACGCGCCGGCCGGCGGCCCGTTGCTGTAGACCGCCCGCCCCCGTGCCGAGACGTGAGGCACGGCGTAGGGTCCGCTCGCATGCACGGGCACCCGGCCCGCGACCGTCGGCCCCCAGGAGGCATAGGCGCCCGTGTCGAAGGTCGCGTCGAAATCGACCGCCTGGAGCCGCCCCCGACGGTCGCAGCCGAAGCGCGCTTCGATGCGTGAGGGATGGCGCTTGGTCGTCGCCATCATGCTCTCCGGCCGCTCATAGACACAGGCGACAGGCGCGCCCTCGAGCCAGGCGGCGAGAGCGGTGAGCGGCTGCACCGAGACGTCGAGCTTGCCGCCGAAGCCGCCGCCGCAGGCGGTGGGGACGATCCGCACCCGCTCCGGCGGAAGCGCGAGAACTTCCGCCACCATGTCGCGGTCCATATAGGGCGTCTGGGTCGAGACGAAGAGCTCCACCCGCCCGTCCGTCCGCCGCGCCCAGCCCGCTTCCGGCTCGATATAGGCGTGCTCGACGAAAGACGTCTCGAAAGAACCCTCGGCGCGAACCGCGCAGGCGGCGAGCGCCGCTTCCGCCTCCCCCCGCTCGACCCGGCCCTCGATCAGCAGGTTTTCCCGCCGCTCGTCGTGAATCGCGGGCGCCCCGGGAGCGCGCGCAGCCGCAAGGCCCAGCACGGGCTGCAACGGCTCGTAGCGGATCGGAAAGTCCGCGTCGGCGAAGGCTGCGACCGCCTCCCGCGTGCCGACCACCGCAGCCACCGCCTCCCCCCGATGGCGCACGCGGCCTTCGGCGAGCACCGGCTGGTCGCGGATGTCCGGGTAGATGCCGATACGGTTGGAGGGCACATCGGCCGCGGTCAACACACGCACGAGGCCGGGCCGGTGCGCGGCGAAGGCAGCGACATCGCCGATCTCGAAGCGCGCCGCATGGTGCGGGGTGCGGACCAGACGCAACCACAGCGCATCGGCAGGGATCGAATCCGCACCATACCGCTCCGCACCGGTGAGCTTGGCGGCGCCATCCAGCCGCGGGATACGCGCGCCGACCGCCGCGCCCGCCTCGGGCATGGCGGCCGGTGCGGCGGCGAGCCGGTGCGCGGCGTCGAGTATGGCGGAAACGATCTTGCGGTAGCCGGTACAGCGGCAGAGCACGCCGCCGAGCGCTTCCAGAACCTCGCTCTCGCCGGGCTCTGGATGAGCGCGCAGGCAGGCGGAGGCAGCCATCAGCGCACCGGGCGTACAGGCGCCGCACTGGGCTGCGCCATGCAGGAGGAAGGCGTGCTGCAGGGCATCGAGCCGGCCGTCCTCGGCGAGCCCTTCGACGGTGGTGACGGCGCGCCCCGCCACTTGGCCCAGCGCCGTCATGCAGCTGCAGACCGGGGCGCCATCCAACAGCACGGTACAGGCGCCGCAATCGCCGGCGTTGCAGCCCACCTTGGTGCCGGTGAGGCCGAGACCGTCCCGGAGCGCGTCGGCGAGCCGGGAGGCGGGCGGCGCGGAAACCGAGACCGGCCGCCCGTTCACCCGGAAGGCGACAGCATCCATGCCGCCTTCGGCCGCAACGGGCGCGGCGCTTCGGTTCATGCCGCGCGCCCGAGGCTGCGGCCCAGCTCCGAGAGGGTGCGCGCGGTCAGCGTGCGGGCCGCGTCCAGGCGATAGTCCCGGGAGCCGCGCACATCGTCAACCGGAGCGAGGCCCGCCATATGGGACGCGTCCACCGCCTCGCCCAGCGCATCGCCGCAGCGCCGGCCGACAAGCGCGCGCTCCAGTGCCGAAAGACGGCAGGCCACCGGCGAGCAGGCGCCGACGGCGACGGCGGCCCGCGTGACGCGCCCCCCTTCGTCCACCTCCAACGCGGCGGCCACCATGACGATGGAAATCACCAGGTAACGCCGTGCGCCGAGCTTGTTGAAATGCCCGCCCGCCCGCGCCGCCCGGGGTTTGGGAATGCGCAGGCCCGTGACCAGCTCGTCCGGGCGGAGCACCGTTCGCCGCCTGCCACACAGGAAGGCGTCGAGCGGCAGGACGGCACGGCGCGTACGCGAAGCGATCTCGACCTCGGCATCGAGCGTCAGCAGCACGGGGATGCCGTCGGCGGCGGGCGAGGCATTGCACAGATTGCCGCAGAGCGTACCGGCATTCTGCACCTGTACGCCGCCGATCTCGCGGGCGGCGCGCTTCAGCCCGTCGAACCAGGGCGGCAGGGCCGCCTCCGCGATATCCATCCAGGTGGCGAGTGCCGGCACGAACCAATGGGTATCGCGCGCCTCGATCTCGCGCAGGCTCCCGATCGCCGTGATGTCCAGTACCGCATCATCGGGCGGTGCACCGACCCGCGCGGGGTAGAAGTCCGTGCCGCCCGCCAGTACCGCCCAGCGCCGGCGGCTCAGGGCATCGAGTGCCTCGTCGAGACTCGCGGGTTGCAGATAGTCCGGCATGAAGCGGCGCGCGCGGGAACGATCCCGCCGGAATCGTGCAACAACCGCCCGGTCCGGGCAACTCCGACCCGGCTCTCATCGCCCGCCTGGAGCCGACGCCGCCGGCTCTGATCAGTCACATGCCTTTGCAAGACGCGTCGTGGAGGCGCGCGATCCTCTACCGTCAATACCCCGCCGGTCGATTGATTGCGTCGGGTTGGCGTGCAAAAGTTGGACCGATCATAGAGTGAGCCCTGCATCGCGCGCGTGCTCGTGTGCCGCGTTGGGGACGGTGCGAGAATGCGCGTTCGGCGGTGGCGTCGATCGATGGGGAGACAGACCACAATGCCGCGAAATCCCGAACACGACATTCTATTCGAGTCGGTTCCCGTCGGCCCGAAGACCGCGAGGAACCGCTTCTGGCAGACGCCCCATTGCAACAGCGCGGGCTCCGACCGCCCCGGCACCCAGGCGGCCTTTCGCGGCATGAAGGCCGAGGGCGGCTGGGGCACCGTCTTCATCGAATACACCGCGATCGACCCGGAATCGGACGATTCGCCCCATTGGTCCGCCCGGCTTTGGGACGAAGGCGACGTCATCAGCCTGCGGCATGTGACGGACAGCATTCACGCACACGGCTCGCTCGCCGGCGTCGAGCTCTACTATGCCGGTCTGCACTCCCAAAGCGGCGAGTCTCGCGCGATCAGCCGTGCGCCGAGCCAGGCGCCGTCGGAGGCGATTCCGCTCGCGAGCACCTGCGAGATGGATGAGGACGACATCCGGGCCGTCATCCGGATGCATGTCGACGCCGCAAAACGGGCGCGCGATGCGGGCTTCGACATCATCGAAAACCTGGTTTCGGATTCGATGATCGTGAACCAGTTCCTCCAGCCCTACTACAACAAGAGGACCGACAAATATGGCGGCTCGTTCGAGAACCGCGCCCGCTTTGCGCTGGAAGTCTCGGACGCGATCAAGAAGGCCGTCGGCGACGAATGCGCGGTGGGGTATCGCTACTCGGTCGACACGATGGACGGGCCGGACGGTCTCGAGGTCTGGGAGGACGGCATCCGCTTCATCGAGCTGCACGAGAGAGAAGGCCTCTGCGACGTCTGGGACATGAAGGTCGGCCGCTACTCGGAGCTTGCGCTGGAAATCGCGGCCTCGCGCTCCACCGCTTCCAACTACATGGCGCCATGGATCAGGGAAGCCAAGAAGGCCTGCAGCGTGCCGGTGGTCAGCGCCGGCCGCGTCACCAGCCCCGACGAAATGGTACAGATCGTCAAGTCCGGACAGGCCGACTTCATCGGCGCGGCGCGCCCCTCCATCGCCGACCCCTTCCTGCCCAACAAGATCGACGAAGGGCGGACCGACGACATCCGCGAATGTATCGGCTGCAATATCTGCCTCTCCAAGTGGTGGCAGACGACGCCTCTCATCTGCACACAGAATGCCACCTCCATGGAGGAATACCGGCGCGGCTGGCATCCCGAGAAATTCGAGCAGGCGGAGGATCCCTGCTCGGTTCTCGTGGTCGGCGCCGGCCCCGCCGGCATGGAGTGCGCGCGCGTCCTGGGCGAGCGGGGCTACGACGTCCACCTGCGCGAGGCGTCGGACGGGATCGGCGGCTGCATGAAGGACATCATGCGCTACCCGCATCTCGCCGAATGGGGACGCGTCATCAGTTACAGGCAGGGCCAGTTGGACAAGCTGAAGAACGTCGAAGTGCACACGGGCGTCGGCGAGATGAGCGCCGACAACGTTCTGGAATATGGCGCCGACAAGGTGGTCTTCGCCACCGGTGCGCAGTGGTCGACCAACGGTTTCGGCGGCGTGACCATGGCCCCGCTCGACGGTGCCGACGCGTCGCTGCCGGAGATCTGCACGCCCGAGCAGATCATGGCCGGCAAGGAGACGGGAGAGCGCGTCGTCGTGCTCGACTATGAGGGCTATTACACCGGGGTGAGCATGGCGGAACTGCTTGCCGATCAAGGCAGGGACGTCACCATCGTGACCAGTTTCGACAACGTCGCGTCACACTGCATCTATACCGAAGAGATTCACGATATTCGCCGCATGATGCACGAGAAGAACATCAACCAGCACACCCTTCACTGGGCGGACAAGCTGGAGATCGGCAACGCGGTCAAGCTTACGATCTTCTACCTCTATCGGGACGGCTACGTTCGTACGTTGACGCCGAAGAAGGGCGAGTATTCGCGCCGGGCCGGTACCGAGGTGACCGAGCTCGAATGCGACAGCGTGGTCCTGTGTACGGCGCGGCTGAGCAACGACAGGGTGTTCCGCGAGGTCAAGGCGCGCGGTGACGAATGGGCCGGGCAGGGCATCCAGGCGGTCTACCGGGTCGGCGATTGCCACGCCCCGCGCATCGTCGCCAACGCCATTTTCGACGGCCACCGGCTTGCGCGCGAGTTCGAATCAAACGACCCGCAGCAGCCGCTGCCGTGGATCCGCGAGCGCCAGGTCTGGGGGCACGAGACGTTTCCCAGGCGGACCGGCTGACCGGCCGGCAATGCCCCCTGTCGCGCCGACAGGTTTTCCACGGTACCGCCCGCCGAGCCCGGGTGCCGTCGGGCCAACCGTAGAGAGGCAGCCATGAGCGAAGTGCGTTCCATCGACCGGCACGCGTCCGCCGACGAGGCGATGGCGATCCTCGAAGAGGACGGTGCCGTCATCTACCGGCAAACCGTCGATGACGAGGTGATCGACCGGGTCAATGAGGAACTCGAGCCCTACCTTTCCCGCGCCTATTTCGGCGAGGGCGAGTTCTGGGGGAACAAGACGAAGCGGGTCAGCTCCCTGGTGGCGAAGTCGAAGACCTATGGCGAGGAGCTCGCCCTATGCCCGCAAATTCTCGGGGTCATGGACCGCCTTCTGCTGCCGCGCTGCGCGCGCTATCAGCTTCACGTCACGCAGGCGGTGCGGATCGGCCCGGGCCAGGGGCACCAGATCATCCACCGCGATGACGGCCTGATGCCGTTCCGGCATCCCGGGCCGCAATGCCTCTGCAACACCATGTGGGCGCTCACAGACTTCACCATCGAGAACGGCGCCACCAACGTGGTCCTCGGCAGCCACGTCTGGGACGACGACACCTATCCCGATGAGAATACGCCGCGGGCCCACGCCGTCATGCCGCGCGGCTCATGCCTGATCTATCTGGGTTCGGTCTTCCACGGCGGGGGTCGGAACAACACCGAGGACGAGTGGCGCACCGGCGCGATTACCGGCTATAGCCTGGGATGGCTGCGCCAGGAGGAGAACCAGTATCTCGCCGTCCCGCCGGCCGTTGCACGCAACCTGCGCGAGGACGTGCAGCACCTTATCGGCTACCACCTGCACGATTTCTTCCTGGGATGGGTCGAAGGGCACGATCCTCACGTCGTGCTGGAGGATCGCTACAGCGACGTCATGCCGGCGGCGTCCGAAGGCGGCGAATATGTCGACGATACCTCCGTCTTCAAGACGGCGACGCTCGGCGAGCCGAGCCGGCACTGACGCGGGCCGATAGGACGGCGGAGCCTTGCCGGTCGGTCCGGCGCCGGCGTAACCTTGGTCGGGCGGGTGACGGTGCGCCCCACCGCCATCCGCGGGCCCAACTCGGAAGGTGAGACAATGTCGACCACGCTCGATTCACAACGTCGGATCGTCAACCTCGACAGCGCGGAATTCGTGCCCTACGGACTGCAAGGGTCGGTCCAGTCCGACCTGACCTGGTGCAATATCAGCTACGACGAGGCGGAAGGCGGCGGTTGCTTCCTGATCCGATTCAAGCCCGGCGGCACTTCGATCCCTCACGAGCATGTGGGTTATGAGGAGTTCCTGGTTATCGATGGCGAGGTGGAGGACAGCGACGGCACCGTCTACAGGAAGAACGACCTCGTGTCCCTCAAGCCCGGCTCCAAGCACTTCTCGGTCTCGCACACCGGCTGCACCGTCGCGGTCTTCATTCGCGGCGGCTTCCGCACGCTCGAGCGGGACGAGCCGGTTCACGGCTGAGGCCCGGCCATGCAGGAGACGGCCCGGACAGGCGCCACGCTTGCGTCCCATCGCACGGTCGTGAATGTCGAGACCGCGACCTTCGGGACCGCCTCGCCCCATCGGATGCGGTCCGCCGGCGCCGCCGGTCGCCGGACATGCGGCAATGGTGCCACCTACTGCAACATCAGCTACGACGCCGAAGCGGGCGAAGGCTGCTACCTGGTTCGATTTCCGCCGGGGGCCGCATCGACGCCCCACGAGCATATCGGCTACGAGGAGTTCCTGGTCCTCGACGGCACGCTGACCGATTGCGACGGCACGGTCTACCGCCGTAACGACTTCGTCTCACTGAAGCCGGGCTCGAAACATGTCTCGGTCTCGGACGACGGGGTGACGCTCGCGGTATTCGTCCGCGGCGGCTTTCGCGTGCTTGCCGAGAACGAGGATGTCCACCGCTAACGCGCGGTAGACCGCCCTTCCCTACTCGGCGGCCTCGGCGAGTTCGGCGCTGAGCCTCTCGATCAGTGCACGCTTTGCGTCGTCGTCGAGCTTCTTGAGCTCGTTGTTCATGGCACGCTCATTGACCGACTGGTTCCAGTAGTCGAGCGATTCGAATCCGAGGAGCGCCCACTTGCCGATGAACTGGCGCAGCACCTCGTTGGTCGGCCCCATGATCCAGCCGGCCTTTGCGTCCCTGACCACGCGCTCGATGACGAGACTCTTCTTGTAGCCGGTGCCGCCGCACGCATTCAGCATACGATCGACCACTGTGTAGACGCTCTTGCTCGCGATATATTTGGCCTGCCAGCTCCAGGTCAGATATTCCGACCGGGGCAGATAATCCAGATCGTCTTCGTGGATCGTCCAGTCGCAGTTGTTGGTGACCGCATCCATCTGCTGGGCAACGGAAAACGCATAGAGACGCGACGCCTGGGTATCCATGATGGCATCGCCGAAATAATCCTGAATGGTCGGGTAGTCGCACACGCGCATGCCGACATCCGCATGGGTCTTGCGCGTGGCCTGCCGCTTGGCGTGGTCGATCGCGGCCATCCCGAGGCCGTTATAGGAGGCGGCGAGCATCAAGAGGCCGATGGGGTCCAGACCCTCGTCGTTGGACCGGGCGCCGTCGCCGGGCGGACCCACCATGCGCTCGGTCGGCACGACCACATCCTTGATCTCGATTGGCCCCGATTGATTGCCGCGCATGCCCATCGCGTTCCAACTCGATGGATGCGAGACGATCTCGTCCGCATAGATCAGGAATACGGAGAGGTCGGAATAGTCCCCGGCGAAGCCGGGACTGGTCGTCTGCGCCACATAGAAGTCCGCAAACCCGCCCGACGTGGTCCAGGAGGAGTTCTTGTTGACCCGCCAGCCGCCTTCGACCTTCTCGGCCTTCGACGCCATGGGATACCAGAAGTGGGAGCCGGTCTCGGGATCCGAGTAGGACGCGGTGCCGATAAAGACATCGCGGTTCATGCGCCGCAGGGTCTTCTGAATTTCGGGATTGCCGCCCGCGCGGAGCAACAGGGCGCTGACTGCAAGCAAATGCATCGTATAGACCAGCGCGGTGCTGGCGCAGCCATAGCGGGCGATCGTCTCCAGCACCATGGTCACGCAGACGTGGTTCTGCCCCATGCCGCCATATTTCTTGGGCACGTGAAGGGCGAGCAGACCCTGGGATGCGAGCGCCTCCATGCTCTTGCGCGGGAAGATGCTGTCGCGATCGCACTCGATGGCATGTGGCGCGATGGTCGACTCGCAGAGCTCTATCAACCGGGCCTGGATCTCCCTCTGCTCGTCGGTCAGGTACCATTGCGGGTCGAAGTCATAGGACAGTCCGAAATAGGGCTCGCCGCCCCACATTTTGCTCACGGTGCATCCCCCTGTTCATGAAATCCGACGCGAAAGCGGGGCCGCATTCTAACGGATATTGCCGGAGCGGGTGCCATGCGGCCGATGCTCCGCCTTGGGCGCAGATGGTATGATGGGGCGCGTATCGTCTCGGACGGCCGGGAGCGCTAGCGCCGGACGGGTTACGCTGGAGATGGGAGTGCGGCACCGGCTCGACATTGCCCAAATCAACATCAGCGGCGTCGCGGTGCTGATGTTGCTGGCCGGCCTGGTTGCCGCCGCCATGATCGACCCGCCCTCCGAAAACCGCGTTCCGGAAATCACCGCCGAAGACCGGCGGGTCACCGCTTATCATGAAGGCGGTCACGCATTGGTCGCCGCCCATCTCCCGGCGGGTGGAGAAATCCTGCAAGCGACCATCGTCTCCCGCTGGGGCGTGCTCGGCAGCGTGACCCGCGCTCCACTGCGCGACGATCTCACCGACGAGGCTCGGCGCGCGCGCAAGGAGGCGGAGCTCGTCATTGCTCTGGGCGGCTTGATCGCCGAGGAGATCGCGTATGGCGACGACAAGATCTCCGGCGCGACGACATCCGACATCAAGGCGGCGGAACGGGCCGCCTTCGAATTGCTGGGTGGACCCGCCGCCGGGCTCACGGTCGCAGAGACCGAAGCCGAAGTCCGCCGCCTGATGCGCGATGCGGAACGGCGCGCCCGCGACATTCTCAACACGCACGAGCCGGCGCTTCACCGCCTCGCCGCCGCGCTTCTGGAACATGGCACGTTGGAGGCGGTCGATGTTGCCGACGTGCTGCAGGGCCGTAC
Organism: Alphaproteobacteria bacterium; assembly: GCA_965220825.1. Lineage (GTDB taxonomy): Bacteria > Pseudomonadota > Alphaproteobacteria > UBA828 > UBA828. Next base: position 2,654,036 of record OZ244839.1, on the reverse strand, counting down.
CGTGGCCAGTGTTGCTGGCGGGTGATGGAGCGCGACGGCAAAGAGCCGGGCTACCGCACCATGTAGACCTTGCGCACGGTCTCGACCACGTCGCACACGCCCTTCCAGCCGGCGGGGAAGGCACAGGTCATGCCGGCGGCAATGTCGGTCACCGCGCCGCCGTCCTCCCTATAGATCGCACGGCCTGCGAGCAGGTGGAAGAACTCGTCGCTCTCGACCTCGCAGCGCCAGCGCCCGGGCGTACATTCCCAGACCCCCATCTCCGAGGAATTGTCCGCATTGCGGAACAGGATCAGGCCGCGCGTGCGAGAGACCGGCTCGCCGATGGGCGCGGCGACGCTCCCCCAGTCGGTGAAGGTCGCCGGATCGAGCGTCGCGGCATTCGCCAATATCTGCGCCGGCATGGTCAGAGGCGCTCCAACAGCTCGTTGATGGCGTTGGCGGCGCGCATGCGGCCGTTCTGCGCCCGCATATAGGCGCTCGTCTCCGCGACGGTGGCACGCATTTCCCGGTCGGTCAGAGTCCTCTCGATGTTTGCCAGAAGCTCCGCGTCGGTCCAGTCGTAGCGGTGCATCCCGATGCCGTGATTGGTGTCGTTGACGCGCTGGGCATTGTCGTGGCCGTCCCAGACGAAGGGCATCACGATCGGCGGGATACCGAAATAGAAGCTCTCATTGAAGCTGTTGTTGCCGCCATGCTGTATGAAGACGTCGACATGGGGCAGCACCGCGGTCTGCGGGTACCACGATGCGATCTGCATGTTGTCCGGCGGCGCGTCGTACTGCTCGAGATAGTCCCCCACATTGACGAGGACGCGATAGGGTGCGTCGGCGAGTACGCCGATGATGCGCTTGATCAGATCGACATCGGCGACACCGAGGCTGCCATAGCTGAAATAGATCAGCGGCTTGTCGTTGTTCGCCTTGAAGGTCGGCACCTCGTAGGGCTCGCCTTCCTCGCGCACGCAGCCGTCGAGATAGACGAACTTCTCCGGATCGAGAGGGGTTCGCCGCTCGAAGCGCAGCGGCTTGGGATAGAGCAGCAGATTGAGGTAAGGCGACGGCAGCACGAACTCGGGGAACGGCAGCCGCGCGCACCCATGGGCTTCGAGAAAATCGTTGAACCCGTCATGGATCGGCTTGAGCTCCTTCTCGAACTCCGCCCGGTAGGCCGCGAAGCACGCCTTGTCGTTCGCGCCGCAGCCGGACAGATGGGGCGGGATGTCCGGATCGATAATCTCGTTCTCGGAGCATGAAATCATGCGCACCCAGGGGCAGCCGGCCTGCTGCGTGGCCGGGTAGAGCGCGACATTGTCGTTGATGATCAGGTCGGGACCGATCTCGGCGAAGACCTTGTCCAGGCCGTTCTTCACCGACCATTCGGAGGTATAGATGATCGCCTCCCAGCAACCCTTCACATAGGTTGCGATCTGCTCGTAAGCGGACGTCCTGAAGGTCGGCATGTACCGGATCATGAAATCGTCCCAGTAGGCCGCCTGCGCCTCCGGGCTCATGGGCTCCATGCAGGAAACGTGACGCTCGGCGAAACCGTAGCTCTCGACGGTGCCTTTGAGACCCGGCTCGAGCACGAACACGGGCTCGTGACCCATGTCCCGCAGGCCCTGGCAGATACCCACCAGGTTCATCACCGGGCCGATCGCGCCGGGCTCGGGGAACACCGCAATTTTCTTTCCCATTTCACTCTCTCTCCGTTGCCGGTCTCACGCCTGCATTGTCCGAACGACATGCGCCGCCCTGTCGTACGAGGCGGTCACGATCCTCATCTGCGCTGAGCCGACGACGAGCCCGGCGGTCGGGCGCCGGGGGTCGTGTGCCAGCGGTCGTGTAATTGTGTTCAAGGCCTTAGACTACTATACAGAGCGAACGCCGCCGAATGCCTCGCGGACCGGCGCTACGACCCGCCGTCATCACCCAGAGGGACTCCTCCGTGCAGGATGCACATATCACCCCAGGCCGGTCGGCATGAGCGAGCAGGCGTTTTTCAGGGTCGAGAACCTGCAAAAGAGATTCGGCGGCCTGGCCGCTATCGACGGGCTCAGCTTCGAACTGAAAGAGGGTGCCATTCACGGGCTCATCGGCCCGAATGGGGCGGGGAAGACCACCGTCTTCAACGTGATCACCGGCTTCTACAAACCGACCGCCGGCAATATCTTCTATCGGGGCGAGTCCATCGGCGGCTTGCAGCCCCATCGGGTCGCCGCCAAGGGACTGGTCCGCACCTTCCAGGAGACGACGCTCTTCCGGGAGTTCACCACTTTCGAGAACGCGCTGATGGGGTGCTATCTCCACACCAGGACCAGCATGGTCTCGGCACTGTTCGGCACCCAGCGCGCGAGCGAGCGGGAAAGCGACGCGAAGACTCTGGAAGTGCTGGAATTTCTCGGCCTGGCCGATCGCAAGGACGAGCTTGCTTCCAATCTCCCCCATGGTCTGCAGCGCGCGCTCGGTATCGCCGTGGCGCTCACCGCAGAGCCCAAGCTGTTGCTGCTGGACGAGCCCTTCGCCGGAATGAACCCGGAAGAGACGCGCAACATGATGGCGCTGATCCAGAAGGTTCGCGAGAGCGGCATCACCATCTTGCTGGTCGAACACGACATGCAGGCGGTCATGGGCCTGTGCGAACGGATCACCGTGGTCAATTTCGGCCAATTGCTGACCGAGGGCGAGCCCGACGAAATCAAGACCAACAAGGATGTCGTCGAGGCCTATTTGGGAAGCGGACTCGATGCTCCTGGAAGTTAGAGACGTCACCGTCCACTACGGAAGCGTCCAGGCGGTCTCGGACATCTCGATCGAAATCGACGAGGGCCAGATCATCACCCTGATCGGCGCCAATGGCGCCGGCAAGAGCACCACCCTTCGCACCATATCGGGGCTGAAGCGCACGACGGCGGGCAGCGTCTGGTTCGACGGTCAACGCATCGATCACATGGCGCCGGAGAAGATCGTCCGCATGGGGATCGCCCATGTACCCGAGGGGCGGCAGGTATTCCCCGACCTGAGCGTCAACGAAAATCTGCATACCGGTGCCTATTTGCGCAACGACAGACAGGGCATCGCGCGCGACCTCGCGGACATTCACGAGCGGTTTCCGGTGCTGAGGGAACGGCGCAATCAGAGAGCCAAGACGCTCAGCGGCGGCGAACAGCAGATGGTGGCGATCGGCCGCGCCTTGATGTCGGGCCCGCGCCTGATCCTGATGGACGAGCCCTCGCTCGGCCTCTCGCCGGTGATGGTGCAGGAGGTGGCGCGAATCATCCGCGACATCAACGGCCGGGGCGTGCCGGTGATTCTGGTCGAGCAGAACGCCGAGCTCGCCCTCACGCTTGCGAGCTACGGCTATGTGCTGGAAACCGGCCGTATCGCGCTCGAAGGCAAGGCGAACGATCTGCACGCGGACGAGCATGTCCGCCATGCCTATCTCGGGGCCTGAGCGAAGGCGCCGACAAGGGGACCGGGCACCAAAGCATGCGGCCCTGCCTGCTCGTCGATTTCCTGTGGGAGCAGTTCGCCGAGGAAGCCGGCAGATGCCTGGAGACCGGCGACGAGGCCGCCGCGTTTTGGCGGACCGGCGCCGCCCTGGCCCAAGCATTCGACGAGGCCGACCCGCGCCACGCGGCGAGTCTTCACGGCCTCGCCGCAATCGCGCGCGAGGCGGGCGACCTGGCCCGGGCCGAGGCCGGGTATCGCGACGCCATCGCCGCCTGGGAGCGGGTGCCCGCGTGGATTTCGCAGATGGCTGTCGAGTTCACGGGACGCAGCGCCTCGATGCATATCCGCCTCGAGATGAAACGGACCGAAGAGCTGCGCGCCCTCAAGCGCAGCATCAACGCCAACCTGGCCGAAGGGGGCCTCGCGGCGGCGCTCGGGAATCTTGCCGAACTCCTGCACAGGATGGGGCGCGCCGGCGAAGCCGAGCCGCTCTATCGCCGAGCGCGTGAAATGCGGGCGAAGTCCTTGAGCCACCGCGAAGCCGGAGTGGCGATCATCTGCGACAATCTGGCGGACCTCCTGGAGGACTCGGGGCGCCATGGCGAAGCGGAAGAGCCGCGGGCCCGGGCGCGGGCGATCGACGCCGACCCGTTCCACACCGGGGCCGAGGGCTTTCGAAAGCAGCCCTGGAAGAAAAAGATGACCGACACCCGAAAGCTGACGGCGGCGGTCTACCTCGCGCCGCCCTGCCGCCGGTTCGGCGCATAGAACATTCCCGTCAAAGGCGGGAACGGCCCGGTACGGCCTATTCCCGTTTTGCGAACACCGCCCGTTCGCGTTTCACCAACCAGGTGGCCCCTTGGAGAATTTTCCTGGGCAGGCTGACCAGCCCTTCGGGCAGGAACAGGATGGTCGCGATCAAGACCAGGCCATAGAAGCCGGGCCGCAGCTCATCCAGACCGCGCAGTGATTCGTCGATGATCGACAGCACGGTGACGCCGATGATCGGCCCCGCGAAGTGGCCCATGCCGCCCACCAGCACCCACACCAGCACAAAGAGCATCTGCTTCAAGCCGAACAGGCCCGGATTAATCGCGGTGACATAGTGCGCCACCATGGCGCCTGCGATACCGGCGAAGAACCCCCCGGTGACGAATGCGATGGTGCGGTAGCGCCGCACATCGACACCGACCGATTGCGCCAGCATGTCCCTGTGATGCACCGCGTGGAAGACGAATCCGAAGCGGGAATGCTCGACGCGGTACATGACGATCAGGCAGACCAGCCCCACGATCATCGCGAAGAAGTAGTAGGGCACCGGGGCGCCGAGATCGATATAGAGCAGCTCGCCCAGGTCGATCTCCAGCACCGGAATGCGCCTGAGACCGCGAAAGCCCCCGAACGGATCGTTGAACTGTACCCAGCACAGGCGGATCGCTTCGGCGGCGGCGAACGAGCCGATGAGGAAGTAGAACCCCTTCATGCGGAAGAGCGGGAAGCTCAGGACATAGGCGATGGCGGCGGCGGCCAAACCGCCGAGCGGCATGGAGATCCATGGCGAGATGGGAAGCGCCGCAAGGAGCGCACTCGCATAGGCGCCCACGCCCATGATCACGGCATGGGCCAACGAAAACTCGCCGGTGATGGCGATGAGGCGATAGCTCACCACGAGAATGATGTTGATGAACATGAAAATCAGGAAATCCAGCTGATACGGCCGCAGAACGAACGGCAGGACGCAGACGACCGCGAGAATGACCGCGATCCCGGCGATATTGCGGTGCGTCCGGCTAAACACTCTCGCGCGCTCCCATGATTCCAGTCGGTTTGACGATCAGGACCAGCAGCATCAGCGCCAGACCCAGGATCGTCGCGATTTCGCCGCCGATATAGGTGGTGACGAAGGTATGGAAGAAGCTGTAGACGACGGCCGCAATCACGGCGCCTTCGATACTGCCCATGCCGCCCACGATCATGACGATGAAGGCGGTGACGAGCACCGGATGGCCCATCTGCGGCGTGATGCGGACGAGCGGCGACATGACCGCGCCGCCCATGCCGGCCATCGCGGCGCTGATGGCCATGGCCAGCATGGAAATCTTGCCGATGCCGATGCCCTGCAGCATCGCCGCTTCGGGATTTTGCGCACAGGCGCGCATCGCCCAGCCGATCCTGGTACGGCTCATGAAGAGCCAGAAGGCAACCAGGATGAACGCCGCGATTGCGAAGACGAACAGCCGCGAGTGGGAGATCGTGACGCTTTCGATCCCGAAGGCATGCCACGACTCCTTGAAATAGGGCGTCATGTTTTTCATGAGCCCCTGGCCGAACAGATAAACGACCAGAACCTCGAGGACGAACATCATGCCGACGGAGACGATGAGGCCGCCGAACAAGTTGCCGCGCATCGGGCGAAACAGGGCGCGCTCCATCAGGAGGCCGATAAGCACCGTGAGCAGCGTCGCAACCACGATCGAGGCGAAGAACGGGAGCCCGAGCTCCGCGTAGAGGTACCAGGTCGCATAGGCGCCCACCATGTAGAGAGCGCCATGGGCGAAATTGACGATTTGCATGATGCCGAAAATCAGGACCAAGCCCACCGCAAAAATCGCGGTGAAGCTGCTCGCGATCAGCGAGTTCATGATGGTCTGAAGAATGAGTTCCAGATCCGTCATGTCTCGCCAAGGCCCGTTTCGGCCAACCCCAAGCGTGTCCGGGAGAAAAACGGTGCCCCGCCGGGGCGGGGCACCAACAGGAAAGTTCGCCTAGCCGGCGAGCGGAACGCCAAGCTCGACGAAATGCTTCTTGAGAACGTCCAGATGCTCGTCGCACCAGGCCCTGACGTCACCCATCTCGACGATGACGGCCTTGCCGTTCTGCATCTGAACGACGGGCCACTTGCCGAGCGCCGCGCTGTTCACACCGAAGAAATCCTTGCCCCACCATTCGGCGTCGCCGAATGCGTGCGGCACCGGACTCAGTGCGCGGAGCGCGTCCGCGACCGCCGGCGGATCGAACGTGCCGGCGTCCGCAACGGCCGCACGCCACATCTCGAGCGCTGCGGCATATTCCCACGACACCGCCGTCCAGGTGCCCGGATAGCGCTCGCTGTAGGTCTGGAAGAACGCCGCCGCATTATCGAAATGGGTGCCGCCGCCCTGCATGATCGGGTCGTCGAGATCCGGGAACTGCCAGAGGAACCCTTCCAGGAACTCCTTGCTGGTCTTGCTCATGATGTGCTCATACTGGTCGAGCGTGCAGTTCACGAACTGGCCCTTGTAGCCCTGCAGGAACGCCTGCTCCGTCAGCAGGTTCACATAGTCGGGATAGGCCGTATCCCAGGTGATCAAGTCGGGGTTCGCGGCGATCAGTTTCGAGACCACCGGCGCGAAGTCCGTCACCTCGAAGCCGAAGAGGTTCTCTTCGACGATCTCGATGCCGGCGACCTCGAACGCGGCCCGATAGGTCGCGAGCGAGCTCAGACCCAGCTCGTCGTTCTGCGTCGCGATGGCCGCCGTCTTGATGTGCGGCATGTTGCGCGCGATATAGTCCACGGCGGTCACGTTGTAGAAGGGATGGACTTCGACGGGCGCGAACAGATAGGGCGCGTCCTCGCTGATGTCCGTCGGGACCAGCGTCGTCGTCAGCATCTCGTTGCGCGTCATGAAGTCCTTCACGGCCTGCACGGGCGTGATCCCGAGCATCAGGACGATCGAGACTTCATCTTCGAAGAGCAGTTTCTTGGCGCCGACGGTCGCCTTGACGGCATCGAACTCGTCGTCATAGGAGATGACCTCGACCTTGTACTTCTCGCCGCCCATCTCGATGCCGCCGGCGGCATTGATCTGCTCCGCCCAGATCTCGACCCCGTATAGGCCGGGAAGGCCCCAACCCGCGGCATCGCCCGTGAGCGCAGCGAGAAATCCGACCTTCACGGTTTTCTCGTCGGCGAAGACCCTGGAGGGCGTCGCCCCGAAAGCCGTCAACCCTGCAGCAATCCCACCTGTTGCCGCCATGAACTTGCGGCGTGTGATGTTTGTCTTCATGGAGCAAGACCTCCTGTGATTTCTGGTGTTTGCCATGATGTGCAGCTTCGCGGTTCACGCATCTCGCAAGGGAGAGGCGCCTGACGATATTTCCGTGGGCCGAGCCATTGCGAACGATCGACCGCGACTAGTTCGCGGCCGTGGGCGCATTTTCGCGCCCCCAGATCATGCGCTCGCGGATATAGGGTTGCGGCCGCCGCGGATTGTCCGATTCGAACTCGCGGGCAAGGCGGTGTCCGTCGAAGATCGCATCGCCCGTAAGCCGCGGCGCATAGCAGTCGCCGGCCTGGTAGATGCCCGCGATGCCTTCTTCGTCCCACTTGTCGCGCCGCTCCCACAGCGACTTGTAGAGCTGGTCGTTGGCGAGCCTTGCGGTGACCAGAATGACCGTGTCGGCGTCGAGGGTCTTGGTTTCCCCGCCCATCCTTCGCGCGGGCTCGCCGGGCCGCGGCTCGACCGTGCGTTTGTAGCCGTCCCGGGAGAGGCTGAAGAGCTTCACCTTCACCACATTGCCGGGATCGCATTCCTCGACCCATGTGCCGCCATATTGGGTGATGTTCTTCTCGTGAAGCATGCGATGCAGGTTGGGGGCTTCGAGGGTGTACTCCATCAGCGGCGCGGCCTCGGAGAACTGGGTGACGATCGACACCTGCTTGCCCCGGTCGGCCAGCATCTCGGCCAGGCTGACGCCGGTGAAGTACCCGTCGGCATCGAGTATGACGACGCGCTCGCCCACATCCTTGCCCGTCATGACCTGCTCGGGAGTGGCGAAGTGCGGCGCGGCCGCATCGATGCCCGGGACCGGCGCCATGGTGATGTGGCTAAAGCCGTCTTGCGCCCATCGGGAGCCCGTGCAGAGCACCACCTTGTCGGCGCCGTAGGTCAGCACACCGTCCGATTCGAGGCGGGCGTTCGTGTGCACCTCGACATTGTCGAGCTTGTCGAGCTGCGCCTGCCGATAGCTGGTGATGCGGCCCCATTCCGCCATGCCCGGATAGCGCATGACGTCGCGCACATGTCCGCCGATCTCCGACTCCGCTTCGCAGACATGGACGTCGTAGCCCCGCAGGCCGAGGACTCTGGCGCACTCCGTCCCCGCGGGACCCGCGCCGACGACGAGCACGGAGCCTGCGTCCTCCACGCGATCGAATTTCTCCGGGTGCCAGCCGCGGCGATATTCCTCGTTGGCAACGGGGTTTTGCGTACAGACAAGCGGCGCGCCTCGCTCCCACCTGGAGATGCAGATGTTGCAGCCGATGCACTCGCGGATGTCTTCGAGCCGCCCTTCCTCGATCTTCCGGGGCAGGAACGGATCGGCGATCGAGGGCCGCGCGCCACCAATGATGTCCGCCTGGCCGGAGCTGATCACCTGCACCATGTCGTCCGGGCTGGTGAAACGCCCCACATTGATCACCGGCACCTTGGCGACGCTCTTGACGTGCTTCGTGAAGGGCGCCTGGTGGTTCACCTTGTAGAAGCGCGAGGGGCCCGCGTCTTCGCCCCACTCGCTGAAGGTGGAGACGTTCACGTCCCAGAGGTCCACCAGACCGTGCCGGGTGGCGAGTTCCACGAATCCGATGCCATCATCCTCCGCCTGCACGCCGTCCGGCCCCATGATCTGATCGATCGAGATGCGCACGGCGATCGCGGATTCATGACCGACGGCCTCCTTCACCTTCTCGATGGTCTCCAGCCAGAAGCGCGCGCGGTTCTCGAAGGAGCCGCCATATTTGTCCGTCCGCTTGTTGTAGAAGCGGGACAGGAACTGCACCGGCAGGACGCCGTGCGAGCCGTAGACGTAGACGATGTCGAAGCCGGCCTGCACGGCCCGTTTCGCCGACTCCACATACATGTCCTGGAGCTCGATGATCTCGGCTTCGTCGGGTTCGTGCGAATAGGTGGCGACCGACCAGTCGGAGGTCGATTGCGTGGGAGAGGACGGAGCGGTTCGGCTCTCGAGGTTCGCCGACGCCGAGCCCATATGCCACAGCTCGACACCGGCGAGGGCATCCCACTTGTGCAGCGTGTCGCACATATGCCGAAGATTGATGATGTCGCCGTCGTCCCAGAGACAGGCCAGCACGCTCGGCGAGGTGTCGGCCTCATGGTCGATCGAGCACGCTTCCGTACAGACGCCGCCCCAGCCGCCCTCGGCCTTCATGCCTCGGAACGCGGCCTGCGTGCCCGGACGCTCCGAGCCCGCGCCATTGCAGTGAGGCACCTGGTAGAAACGGTTCTTCATCGTCTTCGGGCCGAACCGGATGGGCTCGAAGAGGATGTCGTATTTGGGGTCTCGCGCCACGGTTGCCCTCCCTCGACAGACACGCACCCGGCGTTCTCTCCGTGCCGCAGCTTAAGTGCCTTCGAAATGGCAGGCAAGCGCATGTCCGGCGAACGGGCGCACCCGGAATCATGTCGTGGCCGGCTTCGCGGCATGCGGACGCGGCGCGCCGGCCCGTCGGTCTGGCCTCGCCGACATCGGACCACTAACATTCGATCGGAACCGCTTACGGGTCGGCCAGACACACGGGGAGAAACTGCATGAGCGAACGCACGTCGGCATTGGCGGCGCATCATCGGGCGCTGGGCTCCAATCTCGAGGAATGGAACGGCATGGGTGCGCCCTGGACCTACAACAGCGATCCCTGCGACGAGCATGACACCATTCGTGAGCGGGCCGGGCTGTTCGATGTGTCCGGGCTCAAGAAGGTGCATCTGCGTGGGCGGGACGCGCTCGCCGTGGCCGACCACGTCATCACCCGCGACATGACCAGAGTTCCGATCGGCCGCTCCGCCTACGGGCCGACGCTCACCGACGAAGGCGGGATCTGCGACGACGCGATCATCTTTCACCTCGCCGAGAACGATTTTCTGTTCGTCCACGGCAGCGGCAGCGGCCTGCAGCGCCTGGAGGAGAGCGCCCGGGGCCGGGACGTGACGATCGAGTTCGACGACGACCTCCACGATATCTCGCTCCAGGGGCCCGCCGCCGTCGATTTCCTCGACCGGCACACGCCGATCGATCTGCCCGCCCTGCGCTACTTCGAGCAGGCCGACACCACGCTCTTCGGCCGGCCGGTCGTTCTCTCGCGCACGGGCTTTTCGGGCGAACGCGGATATGAAATCTTCGCGACGGCGGCGAACATCGTCCCGATCTGGGAAGAGATCGTCGAGCGCGGCAAGAGCGCCGGCATCACGCCCTGCTCGTTCACGAGCCTCGACAAGATCAGGGTCGAGGCGGCCCTCCTGTTCTTCCCCTACGACATGACGGACGCCAACACGCCGTGGGAGGTGACCCTGGGCTGGTCGGTGTCGCGCAAAAAGGGCGACTTTCGCGGCAAGGACGCGGTGTTCGCGCGCAAGGGCAAGGAAAAGGTGCTGATGGTCGGCATCGTCGCCGATCACGACGACGCGGTCGATGCGGGCGCAACGCTGCACCAGGACGGCCGCGAGGTCGGCGTCGTCAACAGCCCGGTCTGGTCGCACCGCATGAGCAAATCCCTCGCGCTTTGCCATGTCGCCCCCTCGGCCGCCGCCGACGGCACGCGGCTCGAGCTCAAGGGGGAGACCGTCAACTGCGGAGCGACGGTGTCGCGGATACCGTTCTACGATCCCGACAAGACCCGCACGCACGCCTGAACGACCCGCCGCCCCGCCGGTCGCCGCACCCGTGTGCTTCCCTCGAGCGGCGACCGCCGAGCGGACCAGCGGCCCGCCGTTCCATTGCCCGGCCCTGAGCGCTACAACGCAGTTCGCGCCGCCACCGCGCGACAGCCCGCTGGCAATGCGGCAAAGACGACACGACAAAGGGAAAAGGACAAAGCCATGACGTCAACCAAGACCAAGCTGAGCATCGCGGTCGCTGCCGCGGCCCTCGCAATTGCGGGGTTCGCCGTTCCCGCCCAGGCCGAAGGGGAAGTGACCGTCCTGACCTGGGAAGGCTATGCGGATCCCAGCTTCGTCGAGCCGTTTACGGAAGCGACCGGTTGCAAGGTCACGCCCACCTATGTCGGCTCCAATGACGAGTTCCCGGCAAAACTGCTCGGGGCCGGCGGCACCTACGACCTCGTCACGCCCTCGGTCGACACCACCACGATCCTCATGAAGGCCGGGCTGGTCGAAGAAATCGACACCAGCCGCCTCGAGCACTGGAACAATCTCTATGAAAAGTTCCGCAACCATGCGGGCGTAAACCATGACGGCCGTGTCTACGGCGTACCGTTCACCTGGGGCTCGATCCCCTTCATGTACCGCGCCGACATGTTCGAGAACGCCCCGACCAGCATCGCCGATTTCTGGACCGACGAGGCGCTCGCCGGGAAGATCAGCCTGTGGGACGACAAGACCAACATCTACATCGTCGCCCGCCTGCTGTTCGGCACGGACGTCAATGTCTATGACCTCGACGACGATCAGCTGGCCCAGGTGCGCGACAAGCTGATCGATCTCAAGCCCAAGATCCGCAAGTTCTGGTCGACCGCCGGCGAGCTGGTGAACCTCTACGCCAACGGCGAAGTCGCCATCTCCAACACCTGGGGCGGCTACCAGTCGGCCCTCTTGGGCGAGCAGGGTATCGAAATGATCGAGTTCATCCCGGTCGAGAAGGCCGACGGATGGGCCGACGCCTGGCAGATCGTGAAGGGGACGCCCAACGAGGACTGCGCCTATGAATGGCTCAACTACGCCATCGCGTCGGGCGGCCAGTGCGGTGTCGTCAATGTGAACGGCTACTCGGGCTCGAACCCCGTCGTGTTGAAGGAGTGCCTCGACGAAGCGACCTTCGAAGCGCTGAACCAGGCCGACTTCCAGCATATCGACAGCCTCGTTCTGTGGGAGGAGCCCGCCAGGGTCGACGCCTACATCAACACATGGAATGCGGTGAAGGCCGCGCAATAGCCGGCGAGGGACAGCGGAGGGCCCGGCCCACGGGGCGGCCGGGCCTTCCGCCTTGCCGGGCTGTGCAGAGGAGCGCGGGGCGATGGCGAACATCCTGGAGCTCGCCGGCGTTACCAAGACTTTCCGGGGCGGTGTCACTGCGGTCGACGACATTTCCCTCGACATCAGCGAGGGCGAATATCTGACGATGCTGGGCCCGTCGGGCTGCGGCAAGACCACGACGCTCCGCCTCATCGGCGGTTTCGAGCATCCCGACAGGGGCTCGATCATGCTGGACGGCCGCGACGTGACCAACGATCCGCCCTATCGCCGTCCGGTCAACATGATGTTTCAGGACTTCGCGCTGTTTCCCCACATGACCGCCGCCGAGAACATCGGCTACGGGCTCAGGATCGCGCGTGTCGGACGCGCCGAGATCGAGGAGCGGGTGCGCGGCATGCTCGACATGATCGAGCTCTCGGATCTGGGCAGGCGGCGGCCGTCCGAGCTCTCGATCGGCCAGCGCCAGCGGATCGCGCTCGCGCGCGCGCTCGTCAACAACCCGCGCATCCTGCTGCTCGACGAGCCGATGTCCGCGCTCGACGCCAAGCTGAAAGAGACCATGCAGGTCGAGTTGCGCCACATCCACGACCGGGTGGGCATCACCTTCGTCATGGTGACCCACGACCAGACGGAATCGATGATCATGTCGGACCGCATCATGGTGATGCGGGCGGGCCGCATCGAGCAGATCGGCAGCCCCACCGACCTCTACGACCATCCGGAGACCGCCTATGTCGCGGAATTCCTGGGCGCCTCCAACATGATCCCCGCGACGATCGCGCGCGACGGCGTCGGCGCCGTGGCCAGAGCGGGCAACATCTCGGTTCGCGTGCCCGATGCAGGCGGTGCCCGGGAGGGAAGCGTGCGATCGCTCTTCATGAGGCCGGAGAAGATTCGCCTGCTGGCCGACGGCGCGAGCCCGGACGACGGCGCCGATGTCTTTTCCGGCACGGTCCGGGAGCTCTTCTTCAGCGGTAACGCGGTGCGGATCGATCTGGAGGTCGGCGCGGACCGCCCCGTCATGGTGCACCACCAGCTCGACACGGGGCTGGCCGCCGCCGGGCTTCCTCGTGTCGGCGAGCGTGTCACCTGTGCGGTAAGACCGGACACGCTGAAGCTCTTCGACACGGACGAAGTGGCCGCCGTCGAAGCGGAAGAGATCACTGCATGAACCATCGTGCGCGCCGCACCTTGAACTTCTGGGCGCTGTTCTCGGGGCCCGCCATCTGGTGGGGCACGGTCCTTCTGGTGCCCTATCTCATCATGCTGTCGATCAGCTTTTACCGGCGCGAGTTCCCGTTCCACGTGCCCGATTTCCAGTTCGGCAACTACATCGCCCTCATCGAGGATTCCCAGTACTACACGGTGGTCTTGCGCAGCCTCTGGATATCGCTCGCGGTCTCGGCCACGGCCTTCTTCCTCAGCTACCCCCTCGCCTATTTCCTGGCGTTCAAGGTGAAGTCCGACCGGCTCCGGCTCTTCATATACACGGCGACGATCGTACCGCTCTGGGTGAGCTACCTGCTGCGGGCCTATACCTGGAAGACGATCCTGGGAAGCGAAGGAATTCTGAACTCGTTCCTGATCTGGATCGGCGTCATCGACGAGCCCTCCAGTATCTTTCTCTACAACCAGGGCGCGATGGTCGTGACCATGGCCTACATCTTCACGCCGTTCATGGTCATGCCGATCTACGCCATGCTCGAGAAGATTCCACGCAGCCTGATCGAGGCCTCCAAGGACCTTGGAGCACCGCGCCTCCTGACCTTCTTCAAGGTCACGCTGCCGCTCTCGATGCCCGGCATCTTGGTGGGCTTCACCTTTACCTTCGGCCTTTCGATCGGCGACTTCATCTCGCCAATCCTGGTGGGCGGCCCCTATTCGAACATGATCGCCAACGTGATCGCCTCCCAGTTCGGCATGGCGATGAACTGGCCGCTGGGCTCGGCGCTCGGCGTCGTCCTGCTCTTTATCGTTCTCGGCATCATTACCGCATCCGACAAGCTCGAGCGCGTCGGACGGGTGAATCTGGGTTAGGGGCGGGCCATGGCCGTCGCCGCCGCGAATGGCAGAAGCCTGCGCCGGAAGCCCATGGATGTGGGCACCACGGGCCTCGGCGCCGCCGCCTTGTGCGTGCTGGCATTCCTTTACGCCCCCATCGCCACGCTGATGATCTTCAGCTTCAACTCGAACCCCATCACGCGCTTGCCGCTCGAGGACTTCACCCTGGACTGGTACGCGAAAGCGCTCTCCAACCCCGACCTGATGACGGCGCTCCTGAACTCGGTGATCGTCGGGCTGGCGGCCGTCGCGATCTGCCTGGTGATCGGCATCCCGACGGCGCTGGCGTTGGACCATTACGACTTTCCGGGCAAGACGGTGTTCCGCCGCCTCGTCATCCTGCCGATTACGCTGCCGGGCCTGATCACCGGCGTGTCGATGCTGACATTCTTCCGGGCCACCGGCGTCGACCTCAGCATCTGGACGGTGATTATCGGCCACGGGACCGCGCTCACGGCCATTGTCGTCACCAACGTCTTTGCCCGGCTTCAGCGCTTCGACCGGCGGATAGAGGAGGCTTCGGCCGATCTCGGCGCAAAGCCGTGGGAGACCTTTCGCCACATCACCTTGCCCAACATCCGGTCGGCGATAATCGGCTCGTCCCTGATCTCGTTCACCCTGTCGTTCGACGAGATCCCCGTGACATTCTTCCTGACCGGCCGCGACAACACGCTGCCCATGTATATCTGGTCCGTCATCCGCCGCGGTATCACGCCGGAGATCAACGCCATCGGCACCATCATCGTCGTGGTCTCCATCGCGCTGATCCTGATCTCCGTCTTTCTCATGTACAGCAAGACCGACAAGACGGGCCCGGTTCGTTAGAGGCATACCCCGTCCGGCCGGATTTTCGTCTTCACCCGTTTCGTGCTCGTGTGAATCGCGATGTGGAACAGAGCCGCACTTGCCCCGGCGCGGGCGCACGGCGGCCGACATGCCGGCCGCGTGGCGGCGCTCAGTGGTGCGCGGCGCTCAGATAGGGCTCGATGCCCGGGGTGCGATAGCCGTCGCGGGTCCAGAGGATCGGAAAGTAGTTCTCGTCGATGGTGTCGTCGCCGAGCCGCTTGTAGCGGCTATAGATCGAGCCGACACCCTGGCCCAGGCGGTCCGCGACGTAGCGCGTGTCGCTTCGCATGGCGTGAAGCACCAGGGAACGGCGCGGAACGGTCGCGGTATTGTCGCCCGATCCGTGCCAGGTCCAGCCGTGATGGAAGGAGCCGCCGCCCTTGGGGACTTCCACATGGACGATTTCCGGCTCGACCCCCTCTTTGGCCGCGGCGAGCTCCATATATTTGCGGTAGTCCTTGGGGCCGTGAAACTCGCCTTCGGGCTGCGACCGGTGCCAGCGGTGCGAGCCGCGGACGAATTCCAGCGTTCCCGCATCGACCCTGGTGTCGTCGAGCGCCATCCAGCAGCTCAGCAGCTCCGTGGGCCGGAACCATTCCAGATAGGCGTTGTCCTGATGCAGGGCCAGCGGCCGCGTGCCGGGGGGCTTCCACAGCACGTTGTCGACCATCAGGCGCGCACCCGGCCAGCCGCCGAGTGTCGCGATCGCCTCGCCGAGATCCGCCCGCATGACCACCGACGCGATCGTCCTGTCCGCCTTCCACGCGTTGCAGATCTGCCGGGTCAGCGACGGATCGCTCTCGCCCTCCTGCCAATTGACCTCGTCCGGCAGGGTTCCGGTTTCGAATTCTCCGCGAAAGAGCTTTTCGTAACGCGCGCGCAGCGCCTCGATCGTCTCGTCGTCGATCAGCTTGTCGACGATCAGGAAGCCGTCTTCGTTGAATCGATCGATCTGTTCGGATGTGAGTTCGAACGGCATCGGCGCTTCTCCAGCATCCCGTCAGGGCAGGCAGTCCAGGTACATGGTCACATCCCAATCGGAGACCTGCCAGATGAACTTGTTCCATTCGTCGCGCTTGTACCAGTCGTACACCCTGTAGAGGTCCCCCGGGAGGGCGGATTTGACCACATCGTCCGCCGCCAGCGCGTCGAGGGCATCGCGGAGCGTGGTGGGAATTCGCTCGATCGCTTCGCCCCGGTTCAGCAGGTCGACGAAATTCCGGTCTTCGGGCTCCCCGGGATCGAGCCGGTTCCTGATGCCGTCGTCGATGGCCTTCAACAGCGCCGCCTGCATCAGATAGGGATTGACCATACTGTCCACGCAGCGGAACTCGAACCGGTCGGGGCTCGAGACGCGAATGGCGCAGGACCTGTTCTGCAGGCCCCACCCCGCGCCGACCGGCGCCCAAAGACCCGTGTCGTTCAGGCGGCGGTATGAGTTGACCGTGGACGAGCCGATCGCGACCAGTGCATTGAGGTGGGCGAGCATGCCGCCGAGGGCGTATCGCCCGAGCTCCGAGGGCATCCATGGGTGGTTCGGGTTGTCGAGCGCGTTGGTGCCGCCCCTGCGGTAGGCAAAGACGTCGTCCATCGCCGGGTGGCCCTGCCGGCCGATCGACTGGACCGCCTCCTCGCCACCCCGCCAGAGGGACAGGTTGTGGTGGCAGCCATTGGCCGACAGCCCCATATAGGGCTTGGACATGAACACCGCGATAAGCCCGCATTCGCGCGCCACCTGCGCGCAGAGCTGCCGGTAGGTGGTCAGGCGATCGCTCGTGCGCAACGCATCGTCATACTCGAAATTCATCTCGATCATGCCGGGAGCGTCCTCGTGGTCCCCCTGGATCATGTCGAGGCCCATCGCCGTCCCGTACTCGTAGATCTTCAGCCAGACGTCGGGGAGCTGTTCGAACTGGTCGATGTGATAGGCGTAGGGCTTGGTCGTCTCGTAATAGGGCCTCTCCCCGTCGCCCGGCTTCAGCCAGAGCATTTCCGGCTCGCAGCCCACCCGCATATGCAGGCCGTCATGGTCCCGCCGGAAGGCGTCGTGGATGCGCCGCAGGTTGCCGCGCGGATCCGCGTCGAGGAATTCTTCCGGACGCTCCGGGTCTTCCCGGCAGAAGAACAGGGTGCAAAAGACCCTGGCCACGCGCTTGTTCCACGGAAGCTGGCAGAATGTTTCGGGGTCGGGAAGGGCCAGGAGCTCGGAGGCATTGGGAGGAAAGCCGATCAGGTTCCCGTCCTTGTCGGCGAAGACATTGGCGACGCCGCCGATCCAGGTCTGCATTCCGTCGCGCGCCGTGCGCTCCCAATGCTTGGCCGGGATCATCTTGCCCATGATGCGGCCGGTGATCGAAATGTACTGATAGTAGATGGCGTCGATTTCGAGCCTGTCGATCTGTTTGCGAACGTCCGCCACCAACCCGTCGCGCGCCCGGTCGTTCAGATAGTCCTGCAGGTCGCTCATTGCCGTTGCGGGCTTCAGACGACTTCGAGATACCGGGCGCGCTCGGCGGCGCTGGTTTCACGCCGGAGGGCGGCCTCCTCCTGGCGGCAGGCTTCGACGAGATGCTGCACGAAAGTCTCTCCCCAGATGGTGCGCGCCCGCTCGGAGCGGGCGAGTCGGCCGATGGCTTCAAAGAGGTCGTGGGGCAGCGCGGTGCCCTCCGACACCGTAAGGCCCGGCCCCCCGCCGGTCAATTCGGGCGGGAGTTCGGCTCCTGACTCGAGGCCCCAGAGCCCCGCGCCCAGCACGAAGGCCAGGGCGAGGAAGGGATTGATGTCGGAGCCGGGAAGACGGTATTCGAGCCGGCACCGGTCCGCCGGTTCCGGGACCACGCGGACGGCCGCGGCATAGTTCTGCACCGCCCAGGACGCCGTCTTCGGCGCCCAGTTCTGCGGGGCGTGGCGGCGGTAGGCGTTGGCGGTGTGGTGGGTCAGGGGCATGGCCTCGGGCGCAAGGGTGACCAGCCCCGCCACGAAGGATCGGAAGGCTTGGCTCATGCCTTTCGCGTCCCCGGGCGCGGGGAACAGGTCCCTGCCCGATTCACGGTCGGTCAATGAAAGATGGATGTGGCCCGAGAGCCCCGGAAAGCCGCCGCCGAGCTGCGCCATGAACGAAGCCGTTTTGCCCTGTCTCCGGCAATAGGCCTTCGTCAGGAGCTTGAAGAACGCGGCGTTGTCGGCGGCGCGCAACGGATCGCCATGACGGAGCGTTGCTTCGAAACATCCCGGTCCGAGCTCGAGGCCGAGCGCCAGCATGTCGATATCGGCCTGGGCGAGGACCCGCTCCAGGCCCGCCACGAAGTCCGCGTGCGTTGCCGCGCTTTCGCCGGCCCAGCAGCGGTTGTCCTTCGCGAACATGTCGAGGGCCTGGAATCCCCCGTCCCTCAAGGAACCGGCATCGTCCTCCAGCACCAGGAATTCGAATTCGAAGGCGGCCCGCACACCCAAGCCCCGGTCGTGGGCCTTCGCCACCAGCCGTTCCAAAAGCCGCCTCGGCGAGCATTCGGCGGAGGGGCCGATATAGTCGGCGACGAGGGCGCAGGCGCCGGGCTCGAAGGGATAGGGGCGGCGCGACGCGGGATCGATCGCGACGGGTTCGCCCACGAACGGGCCGGCACCGAAGACCTGCTCCCCGGTGTCCCATTCGTAGACGACATTGACGAACGTCCCGCCGGGTCCGAACAGCCCTGCAAGGTCGGCGACCCGGACGCGGCGCTCGCGGAAAGTAGCATTCAAGTCGAATATCCCGACATGGGCGACGGTGCAGGAATCGTCCTTCAACTTCCTCGCCAGAGCGGTCAGGTCGCCATGTTCGAGGCCGGCAGGCTCACGCCCCATTGTCGTTTCCTCCTCCCGCTGGTCGTCGATCGCACGGCACATGTCCGCTTGCGCAGTGCTTGCGTTCATCGGTCGCAACGCACGGACGATATCCGGCCGACCGCCACAAGGCCGGCCGATGCGAATGCTAGTCGAGCGCCTCCGGCAAGGCCATTTCCGAAGTCACCGGCTGCCCGCGGCCCTTGATCGTCAAATCCATTCGGTTTGCGCGCGCCGCCACCGCTGCTTAAGATGGTTGCAATCGTATCGTCGTTTACGTTCCGTATGGTGCCAATCGGTCGCCGCGCTACGGGCGTGCATGACAAGGCCCGCGGCGGCGCGAGAAAAACGGAGTGGAAGAACGATGTCGAAGGGAGCGTGGTGTCTGGCGGCCGGCGTCGGGCTGGCAATGTGCATTTCCGTGGGCGCGAGCGCGCACGACCAGCATGGAGAGATGGACGACGACGTGAGGGTCGTGGCCGAGGCGCGTCACGGCACGATGAACTCTCTCGGACAGTCGATGCGCACCCTCAATCGTTTTGCGATTCAGGGGCGGGGCTCCTCCGAGGACGCCCTGGAGGCGGTCGCCGTGATTGCGGCGGCGGCGGACCGAATCCCGTCGCTCTTCCCCCCCGGCACCGGCGCGGACGCCATTCCCAAGTCGGAATCGAAAGATAACATCTGGACGGAATGGGATTCCTTCGTCGCCGCGGCGCAACGTCTTGGAACCAAGGCGGCGTTACTGGAAGCGGCCATCGGAGCCGGCGATTCGGACGGGATGGCCGAGGCGTTCGAAGAGCTCGGGAAAATCGGCTGCGGCGGCTGCCACGACCAGTTCCGCGAGAAGCGCAGCTGATAACGTCGGCCGGGTCCGGACCCGGCGGTCTCAGTAGTATCGCTGGAACAGCTCGATCCCACCGAAGACGAGCGCCGCCGCCAGCGCCAGGACGAGAAGCGCCCGCCAGTCCGGCACGAGCCGGGGCGGCTTCGCAGCGGGAAGGGTCGCCCACCCGGTTACAAGGGGAGTGACGAGGTTTTCCCGCTTGTAGAACAGGTGGAACGCGACGGCGGCCAGATGCAGGCCGACCAGCCCCAACAATATGTAGATGACGACCGCGCCGTGCCAGCCTGCGGCCGCCCGCGCCGTTTCATAGCTCGCCAGGATGCCGAGCGGGCCTTCGTAGAGGCCGTCGATATCGATCGCGAAGAAGCCGAGGCCCACCTGCGCCACCAGCACCAGAAGCATGGCAACGACCGACAGCCCGCCAAGGGGATTGTGCCCGGGATAGTCGTCGGGGCTTCGTTTCAACAGGCCGGGAAGATAGGCGAAGATCTCGCGCAAGGGGCGGACGAAGCTCAGGAAGCGTGCCGAATCGCTACCCAGGAAGCCCCACAGGACCCGCGCCACCACCATGACCAGAAGGACTTTGCCGGCCATGATATGGACGTCGAGCAAGCCGAAACTCGCACTCGCATAGCAAATCCCGAACAACGCGACCAGCGCCCAATGGAAGATGCGAATCGGGCGATCCCAGACCCTGACCTTGCGCCGTTCGCCCGCACGGGCTTCATCACCTGCCATGCGTCCGCCCTCCCGAACCGGCTCCCGCCCGCGCGCGCCCCGTGGGCCGTCCGGCGGCCTCCGGCTCTCTATCCGGTTCTGCGTTCCGGTCTCACGGCTCCCCGCCTCGCGGCGTAGGAACCTTACTTAGTGATCCCTGCCCCAAAATGCGTCCACATGCGCCAAGGCCATCAGGAACCACATGAGCGTGTGGAAACTCGCCATCTCGCCGAAAATACGGAAATGCAAGTGCCCCCCGCTGAACAGTTCAATGAGACCGCAGGCCAGGAAAGCCAACGGCCATACTTTTCTGTATATGCTTCTGGTCAAGACGCTGCTCCCTTCCTTGATGGTTGCCGGCTTCTCGGATGAACGCCGAGCGGCCCGGACGCGTCTCGCATGCCGAAGCGCGGAACGACCGGGGCGACCGCGCGCGGGCGCGAGACGGAATTCTGGAATGCTGGGAACGCAGTAGCACGCGGTTCGGCGGTGCGGCCGTTCAGACCGAGCACCGGAACGCGGTGGACGCGCATGGAAGAAGCGACTTCCCGGGCTTTTTGCGGATATCCTCGCTTCACGCCCATATGACTTCCGACCGGAACCGTTCTGCCGACGGAATGCCCCGCACCACCGTAAAATGGTTGCGCCCGGCAGCCTTCACCGGTTCGGTGTTGGATTCTGCCGGGCGCTGTTCGTCAGTTGCACAAACAGGGATCACATGTGCAGTTCGTGCACTTGCAGTTCGAGAGTCCGAAGCCCGCGTCCTTGATGGCCACGAGAACCGCATCTGCGTCGGCAGAAGCGTCGAGCTGCACGGAGGCGTTCCCGCTCACATGATCGACGCTCGCGCTATTGACGCCCGCGATCCCTGAGATGACCTTCTGCACCGTATCGGAGCATCCGGAACACACCATTCCTGTGATTTTCACGTCCAATTGACCCATGTTTCAACTCCCCTCTCTCGGGTTGGATGGAGGAAGCTTCGGCTTCCACGAACGGAGAATGAGCGAGTTTGTTACCACGCTCACGCTCGAAAACGCCATGGCGGCGCCCGCGAGGGAAGGGCTCAAAAATCCCAACGCCGCCAATGGCAAACCGATCACGTTATAGATGAACGCCCAGAACAGGTTCTGCTTGATCTTGCGGAACGTCCTGCGGCTGATGTCGATGGCGCTGCCCACGAGCCTCGGATCGGGCCTCATCAAGGTGATCGACGCGGTGTCCATGGCCACGTCCGTACCCGTGCCCAGCGCGATGCCGGCGGTCGCCCGGGCGAGCGCCGGCGCATCGTTGACGCCGTCGCCGACCATGCCGACCTTCGCGCCCCCCTCTTCGAGCTCGGCGATGATCGACGCCTTGTCTTCCGGGCGTACCTCCCCGTGCACATCGTCTATGCCGAGCTCGCCCGCAATCCGCTCCGCCACCGAGACCGTGTCGCCCGAAACGAGCAGCGGGGTGACGTTGAGCCCCTTGACCTGCCGAATGGCCGTCTTGGCCGTCGGCCGCAACTCGTCGACCAGCGCGAAACGCGCGAGCAAGGCGTCCCCGCCCTCCATGGCCACCCCGAGCCATACCTCGGTGCCGCCGCGGTGCATCTCCCGCTCCGGCGGGTCCAGGTCCCTGTCTCGGAACAGCCGGTCGTTGCCCACAAGGTAGCGGCGCCCCTGAAGTTCGCCCTCGATCCCGCGCGAGACATAGTTCTTGAAATTCTCGACCGCCATCATCGGGTGCCCGCGCCGTTCCATTTCCTCCCGGAACGCGAGCGCGATGGGGTGACTGCTCCCCTGCTGCAGCGACGCGGCCGCAATCAGCACCTCGTCCTCGTCGAGGCCGGCGAGCAGTTCGATCTCCGAAACCCTCGGCTTGCCCTCGGTGAGAGTGCCGGTCTTGTCGAAGACCACATGCGAGAGGCTATGGGCCTGCTCCAGGGTGGTGACGTCCTTGATCAATATGCCGGCGCGCGCGGCGGCACCGGAGCCCGCCATGATGGCGGTAGGCGTGGCGAGCCCCAGGGCGCACGGACAGGCGATCACCAGCGTGGCCGCGGCACTGATCAGGGCCGTCTCGAAGCCGGCGCCGGCGGCAAGCCAGCCGATGAAGGTAAGCACCGCGATTGTGATCACCGTCGGGACGAAGATGGCGCTCACCCGGTCCACGAGGCGCTGCACCGCAGGCTTTCCGACCTGTGCGTTCTCGACCAGACGAACCATTTTCGACAGTGTCGAATCCCCGCCGACCGCGCGCGTCTCGATGTCGATGAAGCCGTCGACATTGATCGAGCCGGCGGTGACGGAATCGCCCGGCTCCTTGGCGAGCGGGTTGCTTTCGCCGGTGATGAGCGATTCGTCCACTTCCGCCGCGCCGCGCACCACCACGCCGTCCGCGGCGACCCTGTCGCCCGGACGACACACGACAATGTCCCCGACCTCCAGATCCTGTGCCGGGCGTTCGACGAGCTCGCCGTCCGGGAGGCGCACCATGGCCGTATCGGGCTGCAACGCCATGAGCCCGCGGATCGCCGCCGCCGCGCCGCGCTTCGCCCGCGCCTCCAGATGCTTGCCCACCATGATGAGGGTGATGATGATCGCCGACGCTTCGAAATAGAGTTGCCCCCGCGCGCCTTCGCCGAACGCGACTATCTGCCACAGGCTGAAGGCGTAGGCCGCAGTCGTCCCCATGGCCACGAGCACGTCCATGTTGGCCCCGCCGCCGCGCAGGGAATTGATCGCGCCGCGGTAGAAGCGGAGCCCGAACACGAATTGCAGCGGCGTCGCGAGCGCGAGTTCGGCAAATGGCGGCATGTGCATGTGCATGGCGTGTTCGCCGAAGCTGAACATGATCACCATCTGGGCCAGGAACGGCGTGGTCAGGATCGCGGCACAGAGGATCGCCCATTGCTCGCGCCTGTTCTGCCGTTGCTCGCGCGCGGCGCTCCCCCCGGCACCGCCTGCTTCGGGGAAGAGCTGGAAGCCCGCGTCCGCCGCCGCCCGGGAGAGCGTCTTGTCCGGCACCATGAGCGAGACGAAATCGATCTCGACGCGCTCCGTCGGCGGGTTGATCTTGACTTGGAGGACGCCCGGAACGGACTCCAGCGCCTTCTCGACCCGGTCGGCAACTGTGGAATCGCCCAGATTGTCCACATGGTAGCGCCCGGTCTCCGTGCCGACGTTGAAGCCGCCCCGCCGCACCAGGCCGATCACGGCATCAAGGCTCGATTCGCCCGGATCGATGTGAAGCATCGCCCGTTCGAGGGCGAGGTTCACCGTGGCGTCCGCAACGCCCGCGGCGCCGTTCAGCATGCGCTCCAAGCGCGCCGAGCAAGCGCTGCACGTCATGCCTTCAATGACGAGATCGAGCCTTTGCATATCCGCAGTCATTGGTTCCCAATCTGTTTCATGCGGAGCGTGGCACCGAATCACCGTAGCAAAGCGGCAATTGCCGGTAAAGGAATTATGTTCCGCCTGTGTCCATAGGTATTGAGAGTCGGATTGGCGGATAACCGGTTGCAGGGCGTCGACAGCGCGCGGCGGAACGGGTCGCGCTCTTGCCGCGCGGGGCGAAGGCCGCATAATCGGCGCGGCGGCGGCGGAGGCATGCGCGATGGCGCAATACCGGATTGCGGCGATTCCTGGGGACGGGATCGGCAGGGAAGTCCTGCCGGAAGCGATGCGCGTGCTGGAGGCGGCGGGCCGGCGCTTCGATATCGGCTTCGACTGGACCCATTTCGACTGGAGTTGCGAGACCTATGGCAGCACCGGGCGGATGATGCCGGAGGACGGCATCGAGCAGTTGCGCGCCTTCGATGCGATCTTCCTGGGCGCCGTGGGCTTTCCCGGCGTGCCCGACCATGTCTCGCTCTGGGGGCTGCTCATCCCGCTGCGGCGCGCCTTCCACCAATATGTGAACCTGCGCCCGATCAAGCTCCTGAAAGGCGTCGCCTCGCCGCTTGCCGGGCGCGAAGCGGGCGACATCGACTTCTGCATCGTGCGGGAGAACAACGAGGGCGAATATTCGGAAATAGGCGGGCGCATCTATGTCGGCACGGAACAGGAGGCGGCGGTCCAGGAGACCGTCTTCACGCGCCAGGGCGTCGACCGGGTCATGCGCTTCGCGTTCGAACGCGCCCGCGAGCGCCGCGGCCGGGTGACGTCGGCCACGAAGTCCAACGGCATCGTCCACACCATGCCCTATTGGGACGAGCGCTTCGCCGCCATCGCCGAACGCTATCCGGAGGTGGAGACCGAGCAGTATCATATCGACATTCTGAGCGCCCATTTCGTACAGCGCCCCGAGAGCTTCGACGTCGTCGTCGGAAGCAATCTGTTCGGCGATATCCTCTCCGACCTGGGTGCGGCGGTGGTTGGCGGCATGGGGCTCGCGCCCGCCGCCAACATCAACCCGGAGCGCACATACCCCTCCATGTTCGAGCCGGTGCACGGGTCGGCACCCGACATCGCGGGCAAGGGTCTCGCCAACCCCATCGCCATGATCTGGACCGGCGCAATGATGGTGGACCATCTGGGCCACGGGGACGCCGCCCGCGCCATCGAGGCCGCCATCGAGGCCGTGCTCGGCGACGGCGGAACGCTCACGCCGGACCTCGGCGGCAAGGCCGCCACCGCCGACCTGGGCAAGGCCGTGGCCGACGCGCTTTGAACGAAACGGTTTGAGAATGGACGACATCGGGAGACGGAGCCACTGGCTCGGCGAGGCACTGGTCGATGCGGAAGGGCCCGCGCCCGCGCTGGAAGGCGGCGTCAAGACCGACATCTGCATCGTGGGCGGCGGCTTCACCGGCCTCTGGACCGCCATCCGGCTCAAGGAGCACGACCCCGCCCTCGACATCGCGCTGATCGAGAAGGATGTATGCGGTGCCGGCGCCAGCGGGCGCAATGGCGGCTTCGTGCTGAGCTGGTGGGCCAAGTTTCTGAGCCTGAAGAAGATCTGCGGCGGCGAAGAGGCCGTGCGGCTGGGCCGCATCTCGGCGGATGTGCCCGAAGCCATCGCCCGGTTCTGCGCCGACAACGGGATCGACGCCCACCTCCGGGGCGACGGCTGGCTGTGGGCCGCCACCAGCGAGCGTCAGCGCGATTCCTGGAACGACACGCTGGAGGCCGTCGGGCAGTACCAGGTCTATCCCTTCGAGCGCTGGGAGGAGTCCGAGGTCGCCCGGCGCGCCGGGGCGCCCACCCATCTCGCCGGCGTGTTCGAACCCACCGCGGCGAGCGTGCAGCCCGCCCTGCTCGCCCGTGGGCTGCGGCGCGCGGCGCTGGCGCGGGGCGTGCGACTCTATGAGAACACGCCGCTCAGGCGGCTCAGGCGCGGCGGACGGAACCCCCGGGTGGAAACGAGCCAGGGCTGGGTGGACGCGGAGAAGGTGGTGCTTGCGCTCAACGCCTGGGGTATCGCCTTCCCCGAGATTCGCCGTGCCATCGCGGTGGTCTCGAGCGACATCGTGGCCACCGAGCCCGCGCCCGAACGTCTGAAGGAGATCGGGCGCTCCGACGGCATGACCATCTCCGACGGACGCATGCTGGTGCACTACTACCGCACCACGCTCGACGGACGCATGGTCTTCGGCAAGGGCGGCATGAACGGCGCGCTCCCCTTTGGCGGGCGGATCGGACCGGGTTTCGACGGCCCCTCGCCCATCGCGGACGGCGTGGAGCGCTGGTTCCGCCGCATCTATCCCAACCTCGCCGACATCCCCGTCGAGGCCAGCTGGACCGGCCCCATCGACCGTTCCAAGTCCGGGCTTCCCTTCTTCGGCCCGATCGATGCGCGCGGCGACGTGTTCACCGGCGTCGGCTATTCCGGGAACGGCGTCGGCCCGAGCCACACAGGTGGGCGCATCCTCGCCTCCCTCGCCCTCGGGCGGCGCGACGAATGGTCCGAATGCGGCCTGGTGCGCCCGCTCTCGCGGGACTTCCCGCGGGAGCCCGTCCGCTATTTCGGCGGCCGCCTGGTGCGCCGCGCGGTGGAGCGGAAGGACGACGCGGAGGACCGCGGCGCCACCGCCGGGCCGGTCACCGCCTGGCTCGCGTCCTACGCGCCGGCGGGCCTCTCGCCGGTCAAGGGTCGCAAGGGTTCCTGAGGGCAGGGGCCGCGGAGCCGCCCGGATCCCCCGGTGACCGATCTCAGCACCCAAGAGGGGCCGCAGGCCGCGCCGCGGGCGGCCCATGCCGTCTCCGCCGCCACCGTCCGCCATTGGGAACCGGACGAACTCCCCGAATGGTTCAAAAAGAAGCGCGACTCCGGCAGGTCGCTCATCGTCAACCGGTGGGTGCCGCGGATCATGGTGGGGATTCCCATCTGCGTCCTGCTCTTCATCGTCGCCTACCCGACGGTGCAGATGGCCTACTACTCCGTCCACGACATCAACATGGTGAGCCTCTTCAAGGGGGATTACAGCCTGGTCGGGTTCGCCAATTTCGAGCGCGTGCTCTCCTCGGACCGCTTCCACGGCTCCGTCCTCCACCTGATCCAGTATCTCTTCTTCGGCGCCGTGCTGCAGGTGATCGTGGGCACCGCGCTGGCGCTGATCCTGCATCACGTGGTGCGCAACAATATCGCGCGGGTTCTGGTCCTGGTGGCGCTGGTGATGCCCATGATGCTGCCGCCCTCCATCGCGGGCATCCTGTGGCGCTTCCTCTTCAACCCGTCCAACGGGGCGATCAACCAGGCGCTGCTGGAGACCGGCATCATCAGCCGGCATATCGAGTGGTTCGAGATCGGCACCTCGCTCTGGACCATCACCATCGCCGACATCTGGCAGTGGACCTCCCTGCCGTTCCTGATCGTCTTCAGCGGGCGGCTGGGGCTCCCGCCCTCGATCTACGAGGCGGCGCGGGTGGACGGCGCCTCGCCCTTCCTCACCCTCAGGCGGATCACCCTGCCGATGTTGAAGGAGGTCATCGCCATCGCCTTCATCATCCGCTTCATGGATGCGTACAAGTTCGTCGACAAGGTCTATGTGATGACCTCGGGCGGGCCGGCGCAGTCCTCGGAACTGCCGGCCTATATCGCCTATCAGCGGGGCGTGCGGGAATTCGAGATCGGCGAGGCCGCGGCCTATGCCTGGATCATCTTCATCTGCGCGATGCTGCTGATCATGCTCTTCCTGCGCTATCTCAAGCGCGTGCTGCGCGCCCAGGCCATCGCGTGAGGGGACGGCGGTGAGCGAGAAGAACTACCGGCTGGTCCGCCTGCTGCTGCTGCTCTTTCTCGGCGCCTGGCTGGTGCTGATCCTCTTCCCGTTCTATTTCCAGATCATCACCTCGCTGAAGGACGTGGCCGAGGTCAACCGCATCGAGCCCACCTTCTGGCCCGAGGCGTTCGTCCCCGCCAACTATACGGACCTTATCTGGGACGAGCCGGGCAACTTCAAGTCGCTCGTGGACAGCTTCATCATCGCCACCTGCAACACGGTGCTTTCGCTCTTTTTCGGGACTCTGGCGGGCTATGCGCTGGCGCGCTTCCCGCGGCAGTCGGGCGGCGAAAATGTCGCGATGTGGATCCTCTCCAACCGGATGTTCCCGCCGGTGGCGGTGCTGCTGCCCATGTTTTTCCTCTTCGAGAACCTCTTCGGCACGACGGACACCCACATGTCGCTGATCGTGCTCTATCTCGTCTTCAACATGCCGCTCTCGGTCTGGCTCATGATGGTGTTCTTCCGGGACGTTCCGCGCGAGCTGGAGGAGGCCGCCTATCTGGACGGGCACAAGCCCTTCAAGGTGTTCTTCACGGTCACCCTCCCGCTGGTGCGCCCGGGCATGATTGCGGTGGCCATGCTGTGCTGGATCTTCGCGTGGAACGAATATCTCTTCGCCAACATGTTCATCGGCACCGACGTGAAGACCTTTCCCGTGGTGATCCCGAGCTTCACCAGCGGCAGCCAGACTCTCTGGAACCTGGTAATGGCCTTCAGCCTGATCGCCATGGTGCCGCCGGTGGTGCTCTTCGTCGTGCTGCGCCGCCACATGGTGCGCGGCCTGTCGCTCGGCGTGGTGAAGGGCTGAGATGGCGCGCCTCGAGCTCCAGGGCATCTGCAAGGGCTGGGACTACCCGATCCTGGACGCGCTGGACCTCACGGTGGAGAGTGGCGAGTTCTTCGTCGTGGTGGGGCCTTCGGGCATCAGCAAGACCACCCTGCTGCGGATCATCGCGGGTCTCGAAGTGCCCGATGCCGGGCGGGTGATACTGGACGGCAAGGACATCACCCGCGTACCGCCCTACCACCGTCCGGTCGCGCTTACCTTCGAGAGCTACGCGCTCTACCCCCATCGTAGCGTTTTCGACAATATCGCGAGCCCGCTGAAGGCGCAGAAGCTGCCGCGGGCGGAAATCGAACAGCGGGTCACCGAGACCGCGCGGTTCCTCAGGATCGAGCATCTCCTGCCGCGCCACCCCGGCGAAGCCTCGGGCGGACAGATGCAGCGCATCTCGCTCGCCCGCACCCTGGTGAAACGGCCCGAGGTCTTTCTCTTCGACGAGCCCATCAGCCATCTGGACGCCCGCATCCGCTACGAACTTCGCCGCGAATTCCATACTCTGGAGAGCTTCGGCAGCGCCGCCACGCTCTATGTCACCCACGACTACACCGAAGCGCTCTCGCTCGGCCATCGGATCGGCGTGATGGGGCGCGCGGGTCTTGTGCAGGTGGGCGCGGCGCGGGACATTTTCGAGCGCCCCAACTCGCTCTTCGTCGCCCAGCATATCGGCCAGCCGCCCATCAATGTGGTGGACGGCACGCTGCGGGCGGAGGGGGAGTCGCTCTTCGCCGAACATGCCGACGGGGGGTTCGCCTTCCCGGTATGCGAGCGCCACCGGGCCGGGCTGCTGGCGAGCGGCGAGCGGTCCGTCTCCATCGGCATCCGGCCGCAGCATCTTTCGGTGCTCCATCCCCAGGAGGAGGCGGAGGGCCGCCACCTGCTGCCGGGCACGGTGGACGTGTTCGAGGCGCTGGGCTCCATGGGGGTCGCCATCGCCGATATCGGCGGCGTCCAGGTGACGGCGATCACGGACCCGGACGCCCGCCTCGAGGTCGGCCAGCCGGTGCGCATCGGCCTCCGCACCGAGCGCGTGTTCTTCTTCCGCGCCGGAAACGGCGTCAACCTGCACGACGGCTGAGCGGGCAAGACCGATGGCCGAAGTCAGGCTCGAGCGCGTCAACAAGGTGTATCACGGCCTGCGCCACGAGGTGCATGCGGTGCGCGATCTTGATCTCGCGGTGAAGGACGGCGAGTTCGTCTCCATCCTCGGGCCGTCGGGTTGCGGCAAGTCCACCACGCTCCGCATGATCGTGGGTCTCGAGCCGGTCTCCGCGGGCGAAATCCTGTTCGACGGCGAGGTGGTGAACGAGCGCGACGCCCAGGCCCGCAATGTGGCCATGGCCTTCGAGAGCTATGCGCTCTATCCCAACTTCTCGGTGGCGGAGAATATCGGCTTTCCGCTGGAGGCGCGCCGGGTGCCCAAGGCGGAGCGTGCGGCTCGCGTGCAGCGCATCGCCGAACTCCTCCAGATAGAGCACATCCTGCAGATGCGGCCGCACACGCTTTCCGGGGGGCAGAAGCAGCGCGTCTCCCTCGCCCGCGCATTGATCCGGGAG
This sequence comes from Alphaproteobacteria bacterium, assembly GCA_965220825.1. Classification (GTDB taxonomy): domain Bacteria; phylum Pseudomonadota; class Alphaproteobacteria; order UBA828; family UBA828. The sequence goes on along the minus strand of OZ244839.1, from coordinate 2,623,703 downwards.
CCCGCGGCCTTCATCCTCGACGAGGTGCTGGGCCATGTGGACGGGCATCTGCGCTTCCAGATGCTGTTCGACCTGAAGCGGCTGCACCAGTCGCTTTCCAGTACCATGATCTTCGTGACCCACGACCAGATCGAAGCGCTCGCTCTCTCGGACCGTATCGCCGTGCTCAATGAGGGCCGGCTGATGCAGTGCGGCACGCGGGACGAGCTCTACCGGCGGCCCGCGAACCGCTTCGTCGCCGACTTCATCGGCGAGCCGCCCACCAACTTCTTCGAGGCGCGCTACACGGAGGAGGAAGGGCTGGGCGCCATGCGGGGCGAGGGAATAGACTTCCAGGTGACGGACGAGACCGCGGGGCGCGTGAAGGCCCGCGGTGGCGCGGGCTGTATCGTGGGGCTGAGGCCGCAGAACCTGCATCCCGCCCCGAAGGCGGATACGGTCGCCTTGGATGTGGAAGTGGAGATTTGCGAGTATCTCGGCGAGCGCGCCATACTGACGGTGCGGCGGGGGCCGCACGCCTTTCAGGCCCTGGCGCCGCCGGACGATGTGCGCGCACCCGGCGAGCGGCTTGCGCTCCATTACCGCCCGGCGGATATCATGCTATTCGACGCCGAGACGGAGCAGTTGATCGCCTGAGTGCGGTTGTCATACGGAATCGGAGAAACCCAACAGAGGAGAAAGACCATGGGTGCGTTCAGCCATCTCACGCGCCGTAAATTCCTGAAGGGTGCTGCGGCCGGTGCCGCGGCGCTCAGCGCGTCCGGTGCGGTCACGCCGCGCTTGAGCCGTGCGGCGACGGCCGTTCCTCCGGGCAAAAAGCTCTTCAACGATATCGAGCTCACCTATTTCCAGGACTCCAACTGGCTGCACGCGCCGCTCTGGCTTTCCGACCTGCTGATGAAGGAGGCGGGCGTCGGCATCAAGAGCCGCGAGCAATATGACGGCGGCGACGCGGTCGCCAAGATCCTGCCGCAGCTTCTTTCCCGCAATCCGCGGTTCGACTGGTTCCAGTTCCCCAGCCTCTTCTTCGGCGCTTTCGCCGAGACCGGGCAACTGGAGCCGCTCGACAAATATTTCGAGAAATATGAGGGAACCCAGGACTATCACGACTGGGTGATGCCGGCCTATCGCGAGTTCTACACGAAGTGGGCGGGCCAGACCTACGGCGTCATGCTGGACGGCGACATCCACATCCTGCATTACCGCAAGTCCTTCTTCGAACGGCCCGAGCTGCAGAAGAAGTTCTCCAAGCGCTTCCAGCGCGAGCTCGGCGTGCCGAAGACCTGGTTCGAGTTCCTGGACGCGACCCAGTTCTTCACCGAGGAGCTTTCGGAATCCGAAGGCGTCTACGGCACCTCCATGGTCGTCAACCCGCCCAACTTCGGCTGGGGCTTCTGGATGGACCTGGCGGCGGGCAACGGGGTCAACTATTTCGACGAGAACATGAACCCCACCATCAACACCCCGCAGGCGGTGGAAGCGCTGGACCTCTTCAGCGAGATCGTGAAGTTCGGCCCTCCGGGCAAGGAATCGCTCGACCTCGGCACCAGCATCCAGCGCTGGCAGTCCGGCGCGGACGTGATGTCCGTCTGGTGGATCGACCTCGCCGAGTTCACCGTACAGCAGCAGGGCATGGAACGCGCCGAAGACCAGCGTGGCGACATCGTGCCGGGCTGGCCGCAGCCTGACGGCTCGATCAACCACCGGGCCATCTCGCTCTGGTGCCGCACCGGCGCGATCCCCGCGAACGCGCCCGAGGACGTGAAGGAAGCCGCGTTCTACTTCCTCTACCGCATGTCGCATCCGGACTATTCCGACGACATCGTGGCGGACGAATATTGCGGCTCCGACCCCTTCGGCGTCAGCCACTACACCGATGCGGCGGCGCAGAAATATCTGGAGCCCAACCCGCAGCGCGGCACCACCGACCTCTGGAAGACCAACGCCGGCATCTTCCAGAACTTCGACACCGCCCGGAACCATCTGGACGCGGGCCTGAAGAACGTGGAGGTCGGCTATCCGCAGTTCTTCTGGGAGGGCGCCTCCGAATATGGCGATGCCTTGGGACGCAACATCCAGAAGGCCATTGCGGGCGAGCTCACCAGCCAGCAGGCGCTGGACGAGGCGGCCGAGGAATGGACCCAGCTCGTCCAGAAGCTCGGCATCGACAGCCAGAAGGCCCAGTACCGCAACTTTATCGACGGTGCGCGGGCGCTCGGCTACAAGATCTGACGCCGAACGACCTTATCGAGACCTTTTCGACACTTCACGGCGCGGGCCATTCGGCCCGCGCCTTTTTTCGCCCCCTCGCGCCGTACCGGGAAGGCCGCGGGTGGACTTGGGCGTCCGCGCGCAGTGTACACTCCCCAGGGCACAGGGCGTTCGAAGGGAGTGGCGATCATGAATGCAGCCGATGGAAGTGCCGCCGGGTCCGGGCTTCGTCATGTCTGGGAGCCGCTGGAGATCGGTTCCACCCGCGTGAAGAACCGCATCATGATGACGGCGCAGACGACGCTCTACGGCAAGGACAACATCCTAGGCGACCGGCATGTCGACTATTACCGGGAGCGCGCGAAGGGCGGCGCGGCGCTCTTCATCTGCGAGCAGCAGGCGGCACACCGGCTGAGCAAGGGGTCGTTCTTCGAAGGCTGCTCGGCCTGGGAAAAACGCGCCATTCCGCAATATGCCAAGCTCGCCGACGCGGTCCATGCTCACGGGGCGCGGCAGTTCATCCAGCTCTTTGGCTGCGGCGTGCACGACAAGGGCACCATGATCATGGACGAGTGGCACCCGCTCTGGGGCGTCTCCAGCCTGCCCTCAGTGGTGCATAACGAAATCCCCATGATCATGGAGCAGGAACATATCGACGATGTGGTCGCGGGGTTCGGGGAATCCGCGCTCAACGTGCAGGCCTCCGGCTGCGACGGGGTGGAGCTGCACGCCGCCCACAGCTACCTGCTCGGCCAGTTCCTGAGCCCCGTCTACAACGACAGAACCGACGGCTATGGCGGCACGGTCCGCAATCGCTGCCGCATCCTTCTGGAGATCGGCGAGGAGGTCCGCAGGCGGGTGGGCGATTCGCTGACCGTCGGCGTCCGCCTCTCCTTCGACGAGTTCATGGGCGATGGGGGCATTACACCAGACCAGGCCGAGGAGCAGCTCGAGATTCTCTCGTCCGCCGGCCTCTTCGACTTCTTCAACATCTCAGGCGGCGCCTATCACACGCTTCATCACGCCGTTGCGCCCATGGATGTGGAGAACGGCTTCATGATCCCCTTCGGCAAGCGCGCCAGGGCGGTGGTGGGCAACCGGGCCAAGACCTTTATCGTCGGGCGTATCATCGACCTGCGGCAGGCGGAACGGGCGCTCGCCGAGGGTGCCGCCGACATGGTCGCCATGACCCGCGCACAGATGGCCGAGCCCCATCTGGTGCGGAAGACCCGCGAGGGCAGGGAGCGCGAGATACGCCGCTGCATGGGCGCCAACGAGTGCGTCGCGCGGCTCTTCGACAACCGGCCGGTGGCCTGCGTGGTCAACCCGAGCGTCGGGCGCGAGGCGCGCTGGGGCAGCGGCACGCTGCGGCCGGTCGCGCCGGAGGAGGCGAAGTCGGTGCTGGTGGTGGGCGGGGGCCTCGCCGGGATGAAGACCGCCGAGGTCGCGGGCCGGCGCGGCCACCGGGTGGTGCTGCTCGAGCGCAGCCAGCGCCTCGGCGGCCACCTGAACCTCCTGATGGGGCTCCCGACCCGCAAGGAGTGGGCCATCGCCATCGACAATCTGGCGCGTGCCATGGAGGTGGGGGGCGTCGAGGTGAGGCTCGGCGTGGACGCGACGCCCGAGCTGATTGAGCGCGAGAAGCCCGACATCGTGGTAGTGGCCACCGGGGCGCGCTGGGACAAGGACGGTCGCAGCCAGTACCGCCCGGGCCAGGCGCGCCTCGCAGGCACGGAGCAGGAAAACGTCCTCGACATCGGCACGGCGGCGGCGCGCGTACTGGCCGATGCGGGCGCGCTGGGACGGCGGGTCGTGATCCTGGAGGAGACGGGCTTCTATCTGCCGCTCGGGCTGGCCGAGGTCCTGGCGACGCGCGGCGGCGCGGCGGTGGAGATCGTGACCCCGCGGGCGATGGTGGGCGAGGACGTCATGCGGACGCTCGACCTCCCCTTCGTGATGCCCCGCCTCGAGGAAGCCGGCGTGCTGTGCAGCGCCCACACCAATGTGGAACGGATCGAGGGCGATGCGGTCCATGTCCACTCGGTGTGGGGCGGCAGGCCGCGCGCCATCGAAGGCGTCGACACGGTGGTGATCTCCATGCTGCGCTCCCCGGACGACGCGCTCTTCCGGGCGTTGCAGGACCGGGTGCCCGATCTCCACCGGGTGGGCGATGCGCTCGCACCCCGCCGCCCCATCCAGCTCATGTATGACGGCGAGGAGCTCGGCCGGGCACTCTGAGAGCCGCGCACCGACGCGGTGCCTGTTTCAGGTGCGCGGGTCTCCAGGCCCGCATTTTTCTTCTTCTCGAAAAACAACAACATGCGGGCCTGGAGACCCGCGCACCGAACAAAAAAAGTGGGGCGGCGGGAGACGTTGACACCCAGGGCCCGTCTCTACACACTCCGGCGCAATGGGCGCGCAGGCCGCGCGCGGCGGGAGAGCGAGGGCGGGATGCGCTTTTCGGACAACGGGTATTACATCGAGCGCTACGTCAAGTGCGACAATTGCGGCGTGCTGATCTACGACGAAGGCCTCTCGGCCCGGGTCGGGGACAAGGACCAGCTGTTTTGCTCCGACTGGTGCGTGCAGTGGTTTACGGCGCGGGCCGAGGGCGTGGAGCAGCCGCGCATCCCCCTGCCGAAGCAGGGAATCCACGAGACCGGCTGAGCGCGGAACCGCACGACCGCCGCCAGCGCCGCGGCGGGCAGGCGCGAGACCGCACCGCGGAGGGGATCCATGCGCGATCTGGTAGGGATCGATGTGGGGGGCACGTTCACGGATTTCGTGCGCTACGATCCCGAGACCCGGGCAGTCGACGTGTGGAAGACCCTGTCGACGCCCGGTGACCCCATCGACGGCATCCTCGGCGGTCTGGAGCAGGCGGGCGATGCGGGCGCCATCGGCAACATCCGCTTCGGCACCACCATCGCGACCAACGCCATCCTTGAGCGCAAGGGCGCGACCGTCGCCTATGTGACCACGGCGGGCTTCCGCGACGTGCCTTTCATCCAGCGGGGCAAGCGCAAGAGCCACTACGACATCACCTGGGTCAAGGCGAAGCCGCTGGTGAAGCGGCGCCACTGCTACGAGGTGGACGAGCGCATCCTGGCCCGCGGCGAGATCTACCGTCCGCTGGACGAAGCCCGCATCCGCGCCGTCGCCCGCGAGATCCGGGCGTCGGGGCGCGTCCAGGCGGTTGCCGTCAACTTCCTCTTCTCCTTCGTCTCGCCGGCGCATGAGCGGCGCGCGCGGGAAATCTTCGCGGAGGAATGCCCGGACCTCCCGGTGAGCATCTCCTATGAGGTGCTGCCCAAGTGGAAGGAGTTCGAGCGCGCCTCCACCACCATCGCGGACGCCTATATCAAGCCCGTGGTCGGCAGCCACCTCAGCGCCATGCGGAGCCGCCTGGACGCGAAGGGGATCACCCGCCATGTGGCGGCCATCAAGTCCAATGGCGGCGAGATGACCTTGGAGGCCGCCGCCGACCGCCCGGTGCAGATGACGCTCTCCGGCCCCACCGGCGGCGTGGTCGGCGCGAAGCAGATCGCCCGCAGCGTGGGCGTGGACCATCTGGTCACCCTCGACATGGGCGGCACCTCGACGGACGTCTCCACCGTGGTCGGCGGCAGCGAGAGCTTCACCACGAGCTTCGAGATCGAGTTCGGCCTGCCGATCCAGATTCCCATGATCGACATCCGCACCATGGGGGCGGGTGGCGGGTCCCTGGCCTGGATCGACAAGGGCGGCATGCTGCGCGTCGGGCCCGAGAGCGCGGGCGCGAAGCCCGGGCCCGCCTGCTACGGCCTCGGCGGCAGCCGGGCGACGGTGACGGATGCGAACGTGGCGCTGGGCCGCATCAACCCGGCGAACTTCCTGGGCGGCAGCATGAGCCTCGACAGGGCCGCGGCGGACGCGGCGCTCGCGAAGGTTGCGGCCGCCATCGGCAACCCTGCGGAGGAGACCGCGCTCGCCATGGTGCGGATCGCCAACAACAACATGATCGGCGCCCTGCGCTCCGTACTCACCGAGCGCGGCCTGGACCCGCGGGACTTCACCCTGCTGGCCTTCGGCGGCGCGGGCCCCGTGCATGTCGCGGACCTGATGGTGAACGCCAACATCCCGAACGGCATCGTGCCGAACCATCCCGGCCAGTTCTCCGCCTTCGGCTTCTTGATGACGGACGCGCGGGTGAACCTGGAGCGGACGGCGCAGATGACGTCCGCCGCCTTCGACCGCGCGCATGCGGACACCGTGCTCTCGGACCTGATCCGCGAGGGTGCGGCCGCGCTGAAGGAACAGGGCTATGAGGGCGCCGTCGAGATCCACCGCTCCCTCGAGATGCGCTATCTGGGGCAGAACCACGAACTCGACGTGCCCATCGCCTTCGACCGCTTCGACGACGCGGCGCTGGAAGAGCTCTGGACCGCGTTCCACCGCGCACACCGAGAGCGCTTCAACTTCGACATTCCCGGCGAGAAGATCGAGATGACCTCCATCAAGGTCACCGCCGTTTCCCTTACCGACAAGCCGCAGCTCGCCGAGATCGCCGCCGCCGACGGCAAGCCGGAGCCCGCCGGCGCGCGCCCCGTCCTCTATGAGGAAGGCTGGCGCGAAACCCCGGTCTATGACCGCGCGCGCCTCGGCGGCGGGCACCGCTTCGAAGGCCCGGCGCTTATCGAGGAGCCGGCTTCCGTCACCGTGATCCGCCCGGGCCAGCCGGTGCGGATCGACCGCTACGGTAATATCCTGATCGGCGAAATCGCGGGCGCCCGCTAGCAACGCCCGCGCGGGAGGAGGTTCGTCATGGACATGGTCACGATGAACATCATCGAATCCGCCATGGTGGCGATTTGCCGGGAGATGGGCGTCAACGTGCAGAAGACGGCCTACTCCACCATTTTCTCCGAGGCGGAGGACTTCACCTGCGCACTTGCCAACACCGAAGGCGAGATGATCGCCGTCGCCGAATTCTGCCCGGCCCAGATCGGCGGCGTACCGCTGCTGGTGCGCTCCATGGTGAAGGAGATCTCGCTCGCCGACATCAATGAGGGCGACGTGATCGTCCATAACGACCCCTACCGGGGCGGGCTGCACACGCCCGAGCACACCATGTTCAAGCCCATCTTCGTCGACGGAGAGATCATGGGCTTCGCCGTCGCCATCGGCCATTTCGTCGAAATCGGCGGCATGGTGCCCGGCGGCTTCCCGGGCGAGGCGACGGAGATCTTCCATGAGGGGCTGCGCGTCCCGCCGGTCAAGATCAAGAAGGCCGGCGAGGATGTGGTGGAGGTCTGGAAGCTTATGCTCGCCAATGTCCGCACGCCGCGGCAGAACTACGGCGACATCCGCGCGCTGATCTCGGCGGTCGATCTGGGCGAGGCGCGGATGAAGGAGCTGATCGGCAAGTACGGCGTGGACCTCTTCCGCCGCACCGTCTCCGACCTGATGGAATATTCCGAGGCCCGCATGCGGGCCGAGATCGCGGCCTTCCCGGACGGCGTCTACCGCTTCGAGGACGGGCTCGAGGACGACGGCATCGAGGACCGGGAGTTCACCATCCGCTGCGCCGTCCACGTGCAGGGGGACGAGGTGGTGATCGACTATACGGGCTCCTCGCCCCAGGCGCTGGGGCCAATCAATGCGACGCTCGGCGTCGCGTGGTCCGCCTCCTACAACGCCATGCTCCATCTCACCGACCAGACGATTCCGAAGAATTCCGGCTGCTTCCGCCCGATCCGGGTGATCGCGCCCGCCGGCACGGTGATGAACGTGGACTATCCGGGCTCCGAAGTGGGCGGCAACACGGAGACCCATCCGCTGATCGTGGCCGTGATCCTGGGCGCCATGGCGCCCGCCGCGCCCGACCGGGTGATGGCGTCCGAGGGGACCACCCACGGCTGCTTCGTGTTCGGCGGCTACGATGCGCGCAACGACGAGCCCATCGGCGCCTTCGACTTCTCCTATGTGGGCTACGGCGCCCGCAGCTTCGCCGACGGCAACGACGCCACCGATTCCATCAACGGCAACTGCGCCAACACGCCCACCGAAGTGTTCGAGACGCGCTTCCCCTGGATCGTGGAGGAATATGCGCTGCGCGAGGATTCGGGCGGCGCCGGCGAGCACCGCGGGGGCCTCAGCATCTCCAAGACCATGCTGTGCACCGGCGACGTGACCATCAGCCAGATGACCAACAAGCACAAGAAGGTCGCCTGGGGGCTCGAGGGCGGCGGCGCGGGGATTCCGGGCGCGACGCTCTTCCGGGCCGAGGGTGCCAACGACTGGACCACCGTGGGCGCGGCCTTCGGCAAGATTTCCACCAGCAAATATTCCAATGTGCCGATCCGGCCCGGCGAACGGGTTTCGGTGAAGGCACCGGGCGGCGGCGGCTATGGCGAGCCGCGCGCGCGGGATCCGTACGCCGTGGTGGAGGACGTGCTGGAAGGCTATGTAAGCGCCGACGCGGCCGCGCGGGACTATGGCTTCGATGCAAGCTGGTTCCGGCGCTACGGCACGGGCGACGACCCGCTGCCGGAGGCCGCCGAGTAAGGCCGCCCCGCCCCGGAAGGGAGACCGGGCGATGGGCACCAGGGACGCGGCCGCTGCGGCTCACAAGCGTGGCGCCGTAAGCGAGGCCGAGCGCACCGCCCGCCGCGAGCTTGCCGCCTGCTACCGCATGTTCTACCGGCGGGGCATGGACGATCTGATCTACACCCATCTCTCGGTGCGAATCCCGGACCGGCGGGACCGCTATCTCTTCATTCCCTTCGGTGCGCTGTTCGACGACGTGACGGCCTCCAGCCTGATGACCGTGGACATTGCGGGCGACAATGCGGGCGAAGCCCCGGGCGAAGCCAACCCGGCGGGCTGGGCCGTACACCGGGCGGTGTTCGAAGCGCTGCCCGAGGCGGAAAGCGTGATGCACCTCCACACCGTGGCGGGGGTCGCCGTCTCGGCCCAGCGCTGCGGCCTGCTGCCGGTCAACCAGTTCGCGATCACCCATGCGAACGGCATCGCCTATCACGATTATGACGGGCCCGGCCTGCGGCCTGCCGAGCGCGAGGCGCTCGTCCGCAATCTGGGTACCAAGCGCATGCTTTTCCTGCGCAATCACGGCACCCTCACCTGGGGGCGCTCCATCGCCGAAGCCTTCACCCTGATGCACTATCTGGAGCGCAGTTGTGAGATCCAGATCGCGGCCCAGGCCGGCGGCGCGCTGGCAGTGCCGGCGGACGCGGTGATCCGCCGCACCGCGCGCATCGGCCAAGGCACCGGCAATGTGGAATGGGCGAAGATCGGCTTCGAGGCGCTGCTCCGCCGCCTCGACCGGGAAGACCCCTCCTACCGGCGTTGACGCGGCCGGGCTATCGCTGGCTGCGCTCCCACGCGGGGTTGATCCATGGCTGCTCGTTGGCCGACGCGGGCGGCGAACGGCCGAGAATATGGTCCGACGCCTTCTCGCCGACCATGACGGTCGGCGCATTGAGGTTGCCGTTGGTGATGCGCGGGAAGATCGAGCTGTCGGCCACCCGCAACGCCTCCACGCCGATGACGCGGCATTCCGGGTCGACCACCGCGTCCGGATCGTCGACGGCGCCCATGCGGCATGTCCCGCAGGGGTGGTAGGCGCTCTCTACCGCCCCGCGCACGAATTCGTCCATGGCCTCGTCGCTCCGGACCTCGGGCCCGGGAGAGAGCTCCTCGCCCGCATAGGGCGCGAGCGCCGGCTGCGCGAGTATCTCCCGGGTCAGGCGGATGCAGTTTCTGAAATCGCGCCAGTCGTCCTCGTGCGACATGTAGTTGAACAGGATGGAGGGCGCCGCGTCGGGATCGGGCGAGGTGAGGCGCACCCGCCCGCGGGACCGCGAGCGCATGGGGCCGACATGGGTCTGGAACCCGTGGCCGCCGGTCGATGCCTTGCCGTCGTAGCGCACCGCGAGCGGCAGGAAGTGGTACTGAATATCCGGGTATTTCACGCCCGCCCTGGAGCGGATGAAGCCGCAGGATTCGAAGTGGTTGGTCGCCCCGAGCCCGTCCTTGAAAAGGAGCCATCGCGCCCCGATCGCAGCCTTTGAGAGCGGGTTCCAATGGCGGTAGAGCGTCACCGGCTGTCGGCACGCGATCTGAAAGTAGATTTCCAGATGGTCCTGGAGGTTGGCGCCGACTCCCGGGCGGTCGGCGACGGCTTCGATGCCATGCTCCCGAAGCTGCTCCGCCGGGCCCACGCCCGACAGGAGGAGGAGCTTGGGGGAGTTGATCGTGGACGCGGCAAGCACGACTTCCGCATTGGCGCGAACCTCGTGGACCGCACCGCCACGCTCATACTCCACACCCACCGCCCGCCGGTCCTGGATGAGGATGCGGCGCGCCCGCGCACCTGTCCGCAGCACGAGGTTGGGCCGCCGCAGCGCGGGCTTGAGATAGGCGTTGGCGACCGACCAGCGGCGGCCCTTCCAGACCGTCATCTCCATCGCGCCGAACCCCTCCTGGCGCTCGCCGTTGTAATCCTCGGTCGCCGGATAGCCGGCCTGCTCGCCGGCATCGATGAAACGCCGGTAAAGCGGATTCCCCAGGCGGCCCCGGACGACATGGAGCGGCCCGCCGGTGCCCCGCCAGCCCGCCTGCCCACCATGGGCGTTCTCCAGGCGCTTGAAGTAGGGCAGGACGTGCCTGTAGCCCCAGCCCGCCGCCCCGCGCGCCTCCCACCCGTCATAGTCGCAGGCGTGGCCCCGCACATACACCATGCCGTTGATGGAGGACGACCCGCCCACCACCTTGCCCCGCGGCACCGCCAGGCGGCGCCCGCCGAGATGGGGTTCCGGGTCCGTCGCGAAGCCCCAGTCGTAGCGCGGCATGTTCATGGGATATGAGAGCGCCGCCGGCATCTGGATCAGCGGGCCCGCGTCGCTCCCGCCATGCTCGAGCACCAGAACGCGCTTGCGCGAATCCTCCGACAGGCGGGATGCAAGCACGGAGCCGGCCGAGCCGGAACCCACGATCACATAGTCGAACTGTTCCATTGCGCGCAGGCGGCCGCTCAACGGGCCCCGAGCTGGCGGTCGATATGCGCCTCCAGCATCGCGATCGCGCTCTCCCCGCAAGGTTCCTCGTCGCCGAGCACCCTGCGGAGCCATAGCCCGTCGATCAGCGCCGCCGTTGTTTCGGCGGCGACGTCGGCCGCATCTCGCGCCATCAGCCGCCGGTATTCGTGCCGCAGATTGGCGATCAACCGGCGCGCATAGATGCGCAGCAGCCGGCGTACCTCGGGCTCGGTGTGAGCCTGCACATAGAAGGTGAGCCAGGCGGAGACCACTTCCGGGCGAAGCTGTTCCGCGCAGAAACTGCCATGGACGATCGCCGACAAGCGCTCCCTGGGGGTGTCCGCCCGGTGGAGGCGTTCCCGGATGCCGGCGCCGAACTCCGTGAGGAGATGGCGCATCGTGGCAATGATGAGCGCGCTCTTGGAGCCGAAATAGTGATGGACGAGCCCCTGGGAAAGCCCCGCCTCCCGCGCGACGTCGCCGGTCGTCACGTCGATCGGCCCCCGGTCGTGGATGGTCCGTATGGCGGCTTCCACGAAGGCGCGCCGACGCATCGGCGCCATCCCGGTCTTTGGCATGGACTGCTCCCGTGGACTGCTCCCGTGGTGAACCCGTTGAATATCTTTAGTTGGTTGACCAATCAAGAAAAAATTGCGAGAGTGCGGGGTGAAGCCCGGGTCCAGGCTCGGGAAGCGCTCAGGGAGGCTAGAATGCATACCAGAAACAAGTTCGCGATCGTCGGCCTCGCCATGGGAGCGATGGCGATGACGGCCGGTGCTCATGCCGATGACTCGGCATCCTGCCAGGAGGTGGTTCTCTCGGATGTGGGATGGAGCTGCATCACGGCGACCACCGCCGTGGCGACCACGATCCTCGAAGGGCTCGGCTACGAGCCGAAGGCGACGGTGCTCTCGGTGCCGGTAACCTTCGCGAGCCTCTCCAACGGAGATGTCGACGCCTTTCTCGGCCTCTGGCTGCCCACCCAGCAGAGCATGATCGAGCCCTATTTCGAGGACGGCACGGTCGACAATCTGGGTGCCAATCTGGAAGGCGCCAAATACACCCTCGCCGTGCCCGCCTACGCGTATGAAGCGGGCCTCAGGACCTTCGCCGATATCGCCAAGCACGCCGACAAGCTCGACAACAAGATCTACGGGATCGAGCCCGGCAACGACGGCAATATGATCATCCAGGACATGATCGACTCCAACGCCTTCGGTCTCGAAGGCTTCGAAGTGGTGGAATCGAGCGAACAGGGCATGCTGTCCCAGGTCGAGCGCGCCGTGCGGAGCGACGAATGGATCGTGTTCCTCGGCTGGGAGCCCCATCCGATGAACCGCCGCTTCGAAATGAGCTATCTCGAGGGCGGCGACGATTATTTCGGACCCAATCTGGGCGGTGCCACGGTCTACAGCCTGTCGCGGGCCGGCTATGGCGAGGCTTGCCCCAACGCCGCGGGCCTGCTGAAAAACCTCCGCTTCTCGTTGGATCTCGAGAACGAAATCATGGGCTATATGCTGGACGAGGGGATGGATCCTCAGGCGGCCGCGCGGAAGCTGGTCCAATCGCATCCCGAGCTGGTCGACCAGTGGCTCCAGGGCGTCACCACTCTGGACGGGAGCCAGGACGGCGCCTCGGCCGTGAAGAGCCACCTCAAGATGTAACCAACGGGGCCGGGATGCGGTCCGGCCGTGATGCACGCCGACCGCCCGGCCCCATGGGGCGGGAAGGGGCGCGATGGACACCGATCTCGGATTCCTCACCGACAAGGTGCCGATCGGCAAGTGGGTGGCGGATGGCGTAGAGTTCATCAAGGATAACCTGTTCGAGGAGCTGCGCGCGTTCTCCGACGGCTTCGGTTGGCTGCTGGACGGCTTCGCCCATGTCCTCGGCCTGATCCCACCGCTTGTGTTCATCGCTCTGGTGGCCGGCATCGCCTACTGGCTGCACCGCAGCATCGCGCTGGTGGTGGGCAGCACCGTCGGCCTGCTCCTGATTCTCAATATCGGCTATTGGGACGAGATGCTGTTTACGGTGGTGCTGGTCTCGGCTTCCACCATCCTGTGCGTTCTGTTCGGAGTCCCGATCGGCATCGCTGCGGCGCACAGGCCGTGGCTTTACAGGCTGCTGCGGCCCGTCCTCGACCTGATGCAGACGATCCCGCCGTTCGTCTATCTGATCCCCACGCTGACGTTCTTCGGCCTGGGGCTGGTGCCGGGGCTCATATCCACCGTGATCTTCGCGATTCCGGCACCGATCCGCCTCACCCAGCACGGCATTTCGAGCGTGCCGCGGCCCCTGCTCGAGGCCGGCCGGGCGTTCGGCACCAACCGCCTGCAACTGCTGCTCAAGGTCGAGCTGCCCCATGCGGCGCCAACAATCATGCAGGGCGTTACCCAGTGCATCATGTTGTCACTCTCCATGGTGGTGATCGCGGCCCTGGTCGGTGCCGACGGCCTCGGCGTCCCGGTGGTGCGCGCGCTCACGACGGTCAATGTCGCGCAGGGCTTCGAAGCCGGGCTTTCCATCGTCATCGTCGCCATCGTGCTCGACCGCATCCTGCGGCAGGTCGAGGGACGCAAGGGCGGACGCCGCACCGCCGGGCGCTGACGATGGCCGCCGTCGCCTTCGACAAGGTCGACGTCATCTTCGGCCGGCGCGCCGAGGAGGCGCTCGCGCTGCTCGACGGCGGCGCGGACAAAGACGAGATATTCGCCGAGACCGGCCATGTGGTCGGCGTGCAGGACGCGTCGCTCGAGGTCGAGCCCGGCGAGATCTTCGTGCTTATGGGGCTCTCGGGCTCGGGCAAGTCCACGCTCCTGCGCTGCGTCAACGGCCTCAATCCCGCGACCCGCGGGCGGGTCCTGATCGACGACGGCGGACAAGAGATCGACATAACCGGCTGCGAGCCGCGAATCCTGCGCGACCTGCGCATGAACCGGGTCTCCATGGTCTTCCAGCAGTTCGCACTCCTTCCATGGCGCACCATCGGCGAGAATGTCGCCTTCGGCCTCGAGGTCCGGGGGGTTCCGAGGGCCCGCCGACGGGAGCGTGTGGCCGAAATCCTGGATCGCGTGGGGCTGGGCTCGTGGCTCGAAAAGTATCCGCATGAGCTTTCCGGCGGGATGCAGCAGCGCGTGGGGCTCGCCCGGGCGCTTGCCACAGACGCCGGGATCCTGCTGATGGACGAGCCCTTCTCGGCCCTCGATCCGTTGATCCGCGAGCGTCTGCAGGACGAATTGCTCGCGCTGCAGGGCGACATAAGGCGGACGATCCTGTTCGTCAGCCACGATCTCGACGAGGCCCTGAAGCTCGGCACCCGCATCGCCATCATGGAAGGGGGACGAATCGTCCAGATCGGACCGCCGGAGCGTATCGTGACCGAGCCCGCCAATGATTACGTTCGCCAGTTCGTCGCCAACGTCAATCCTCTCAACGCGCTGCGCGGACTTTCGCTGATGCGGCCCACCGCGGCGCTGCCCCGCGAGGACGGCGTGCATCTGCTGGATCGGGAGTGCGCCCTGACATGCCGGCTGAACGGCGCGGGCAAACCGGTGGACGTCACGCTGGCCGGTGTGCGCGCGCGCCTCATCCCCTACCGGGACGGCATGGAACTCGCGGGGCTCGGCCCCGGGGAGGTGGTGGTCGGCGGGCCCGAAACGACCATGCGCGCGGCCATCGAAGTGCGTCACGCAACCGGACGCGCAATGCCGCTACTCGACGAGGAGCAGCGGCTGATCGGCGTGGTCGGCACGGCGGAACTGCTGGCGGCACTGACACACCGGGGCGTCGGGTGCGAAAAGGCCGACAAGGCCGGCCCGGGCGGAGACGCCGCGCCCCGGGCGGCCGCCCGGGGCTGACCGGACGGAGAGACGAATGGAGAAACGGACAAGGAGCAAGGTCGTCATGGCACGCTGGCTCGCCCCCCTCCTGATCATGCTCGTCGCCGCACCGCCGGCGTCGGCGCACTATGTCGATCTGAACCAGGCGCTGCGGCAGGACGACGTATTGACGGCGGGGCTCGCGCTCTCCGGCCGACCGTTATCCTACAAGGAAAACGGCGTGCTGAAAGGTTTCGAGATCGAGATGGCAAGAGCCGTGGCCGAAGCCCACGGTCTTTCTCTCGACCTGGTGCAGATGCCGCGGGCGAGACTCGCCGACGCGCTCGCCGCCGGTGAGGTCGACATGGTCAACACTCTGGCCGCCGACGGAGCGGTCGCCGACGTGGCGACCGTGCCCTATCTGGTGGTCGGCGACCACATGATGGTCCTGAAAGGCAACCCCTTCCGCATCCGCAACGCACAGGATCTGAGCGGACGGGTCACGTCGGTGACCTCCGGCTCGAGCGCCGAACGCTTCGCCCATGCCCTCAGCCGGCAGATGGTGGACGAGGGGCTCGCGCCGATGGACGTGCATTCGTTCCCGCATCAGCGGCATACCCATTTTCCGGTTTCCATGGGTCATGCCGTCGCCTACTTCATTCCGACCGTGAGCGCGGTCGCGATCAGCGGCGATCCCGAATCGCGCACCCGCCTCGTCGAGGGCGTGTTTCATCCGGTGCGCGAGGTGGGATTCGGCATCCGAAGCGGAAACACCGACCTGCATCACGCCGTGGAGCACGCGGTCGCGGCGATGGTCGCGACCGGCAAATACCGGCGGCTTCGGCAGGACCACGGCCTGCCTGCCGACGTCTCCCCCTACCGCTGAAGCGCCGCCGCCTAGGGGTCCGGTCGCCGATCGGCGGGCCGGCCGGTCAGGCGCTCGGACCCGCCAGTTCGGCGCGGAGCTCCCGCTTCAGCACCTTGCCGTAATTGTTCTTGGGCAGGCTGCCCACGATGCGCCAATCGCGCGGGCGCTTGAAGCGCGCGATGTTCTCCAGACAGAGCCGGTCGAGCGCCGCCGGGTCCAGCGTGCATCCCTCCCGCGGCACGACGAAGGCCACCACCTCTTCGCCCCATTCCGCGTGGGGCCGGCCCACGACGGCGGCTTCGCGCACCAGGTCGTGGCGCAGCAGGACCTCCTCGATCTCCCGCGGATAGATGTTGGTGCCGCCGGAGATGATCATGTCCTTGGAACGATCCAGCAGGGTGAGGTAGCCGTCCTCGTCCAGCCGGCCCACATCGCCGGTATGCAGCCAGCCGCCCCGGAGCGTTTGTGCGGTGGCCTCCGCGTTCTCCCAATATCCCGCCATCACCGTGTCGCCGCGCAAGACCACCTCGCCGACTTCGCCCGGGGGCAGAGGCCGGTCGTCCGCGTCCACCACCCGCACCTCGATGCCGGTGCGCGCGGCCCCTGCGGAGGCCAGCCGCTCGCCATAGCGCGGATGGCGCGTGTCCGCATAGTCCGCCTTGTAGAGGCCGGTGATCGTCATGGGGCTCTCGCCCTGGCCGTAGATCTGTACCAGCTTGGGACCGAAGGCGGCGAGCGCTCGCTCGCAATCCGCCACATGCATGGGTCCGCCGCCATAGATGATCTGGTTGAGATTGGTCGTGTCCGCACCGGCGAGCGCCGGGCTGTTCAACAGGCGGACCACCATGGTGGGGGCGGCGAACATGGTGGTGCGGGGGTGGCGCGCAATGAGGCGAAACACCTCGTCCGCCTCGAAGCCGCCGCTTTCCGGAACCGCGTTGTTCGCCCCCATGGCAAAGAAGGGAAGCGCGTAGAGGCCGGAGGCGTGGGAAATCGGGGCCGCATGCAGGATCGTCTCTTCCGGAGCGACACGGTCGATGTCCGCGAAATAGATCAGCGTCATCACCCAGAGATTGCGGTGGGTGATGGCGGCGCCCTTGGGGCGGCCGGTGGTCCCGCTCGTATAGAAGAGCCAGGCAGGTGCGTCCGC
Source organism: Alphaproteobacteria bacterium (assembly GCA_965220825.1). GTDB lineage: Bacteria > Pseudomonadota > Alphaproteobacteria > UBA828 > UBA828. Next base: position 2,606,615 of record OZ244839.1, on the reverse strand, counting down.
TTCTGCGTCCACGAGCGGCAGAGGCGCGCCCTCTCCCATGGCGCGGAAGGCGGGGCCGCCCGCAAGCACCGGCGGGGCGAGCCCCGCAACCTCGTCGGCATGCGCCTCGATGGCGGCGGCACGGGGTTCGTCGGCGAAGCAGAGCCGGGCGCCGGCATTGCCCAGGATGTAGGCGAACTCCCGCCCGTGCAGCTTGGCGTTTATGGGCACCGCCGTGAGCCCCGCCCACCAGATGCCGAAGAGCGCCTCGAAATAGTCCGCCCGGTTGGCCATGGCGATCGCAACCCGGTCGCCGGGCACGAGGCCCCGGTCCGTACGGAGCGCATGGGCGATGCCGGCGGCCCGGCGGCGGAGCGCGCCATAGCGGAGCACCGCCTCCTCCCCGAGCGAAACGGCCGTCCGCTCCGGCGCGTGACGCGCCGTCTTCTCCAGCAGTGCGGCGATATTCATTACCGGTGCCTCCCGCCCGTCTCGCCCCCGCCGGGGCGCGCCGCGATGTTACCGCCTTCCAACGGGCTCTGCAGCAGCACACCGGAACGGCACGCCACAAACGCTTTGTCCCCTACGCCCCCAGCGGCTATCCTGACCGGCCAAGAGGCGAGCCCTTTCGGGAGGGTCGGCAAACGGTGCCTTCGGTTGCTGTAGAGATGACCGTGAACGGCGAGGCCGTCGCGCGGGAGGTGTCCCCGCGGACGCTGCTGGTGGAATTCCTGCGTTACGACCTGGGGCTGACCGGGACTCATGTAGGCTGCGACACCAGCCAGTGCGGCGCCTGCAACGTGCATGTGGACGGCGTGTGCGTGAAAGCCTGCACCATGCTTGCGGTGCAGGCGGACGGTGCCGCGGTGACCACCATCGAAGGCGTCGCGAGCGAGGACGGCCTCCACCCGATGCAGGAGGCCTTCAAGGAACATCACGGGTTGCAATGCGGCTTCTGCACGCCGGGCATGGTCATGACCGCGCTCGAACTCGCCGCCCGGAACCCGGAACCCGGCGATGCGGAGATTCGTGCCCATCTGGAGGGCAATTTCTGCCGCTGTACGGGCTATCACAATATCATCAAGGCCATTGCCGCGGGTGCGGCGGCAATGGCGGGCCGGAGCGCACCGCGTGCCCCGGCCTCATAGGTGTCGCCCGTGCGGTGGTGCATCGGGCGGGCAAAGTGATGTAAGGTTGCTGCGAGCGCCCCGTGGGCGCATTAGGAGGTCAAGACCGTGCTGAAATCGCTCCATATCGATCCGGAAAAGTGCACCGGCTGCCTGCAATGCGAGCTGGCCTGTTCCTACGAGAACGAAGGCGTGTTCAACCCGGCCAAGTCCCGCATCAAGGTGTTCAATTTCCACGACCAGGGCCGCATGGTGCCCTACACCTGCACCCAGTGCGACGAGGCGTGGTGCCTGCAGGCCTGCCCGGTCGATGCGATCAGTCTCGACGCGGACACCGGGGCCAAGGTGGTTTCGGATTCGCTCTGCGTGGGCTGCAAGGTGTGCACCATCGCCTGCCCCTTCGGGACGGTGAACTACAACGACTCCACCGGCAAGGTGATCAAGTGCGACCTCTGCGGCGGCGACCCCGAATGCGCGAAGGCCTGCCCGACCGAAGCGATCACCTATATCGATGCGAACTGGACCGGACTCGACCGGATGCGCCAGTGGGCGGCGAAGACCGACGCCGGCGCCCAGGCCGAAGCCTAGGGAGGGCCCGATCATGGCATGGGCAAGGAACATCCTGCGGGTGAACCTCACCGAAGGCACCTGCACGAACGAACCGCTGAACATGGATTGGGCCCAGAAATATCTGGGCCAGCGGGGGCTCGCCACCAAATATCTGGTCGAAGAGACCGACCCGACGGTCGATCCCCTCTCGCCGGACAACAAGATGATCATGGCGACCGGGCCGCTGACGGGCACCTGCGCGTCCACGGCGGGCCGCTACTCGGTGGTCACCAAGGGTGCGCTCACCGGCGCCATCGCCTGCTCGAACTCGGGCGGCTTCTTCGGCAACGAAATGAAGAACGCCGGGTACGACATGATCATATTCGAGGGCCGGTCGCCTGAACCGGTCTATCTGCTGGTGGAGAACGGCAGCGCGCGGCTGATCCCCGCCGACGAGTTCTGGGGCAAGTCGGTCTGGGACACCGAGGAAGGCATCAAGAAGAAGCACCAGGATCCGCTGATCCGCGTCGCCTCGATCGGCGTCGCCGGCGAGAAGGGCGTCAAGTTCGCCTGTATCGTGAACGACATGCACCGCGCCGCGGGGCGCTCCGGCGTCGGCACGGTCATGGGTTCCAAGAACCTCAAGGCGGTCGCCATCCGGGGTACGCTGGGCGTCGCGGTGGAGGATCTCGGCCGGTTCATGCAGGCCACCTCCGACGGCAAGAAGGTCCTCGCCGAGAACGCGGTCACCGGCCAGGGCCTGCCCGCTTTCGGCACCCAGGTGCTGATGAACGTCATCAACGAGGTCGGCGCGCTGCCGACGCGCAACCACAAGGACGTGCAGTTCGAAGGCGCGAAGAACATCTCGGCGGAGGCCATGGCGGAACCCCGCAAGGACGGCAAGGCCAACCTTGTGACCAACGCCGCCTGCTTCGGCTGCACCATCGCCTGCGGGCGCATCTCGACGGTCGAGCGCACCCACTACACGGTGGCCGAGCGGCCGCAATATCAGATCGCCTCCGGCGGCCTGGAATATGAGGCGGCCTGGGCGCTCGGCGCCGCGACCGGTGTGGACGATCTGGACGCGCTCACATTCGCCAACTTCATCTGCAACGAACAGGGCATCGACCCGATCTCCTTCGGCGCAACCGTGGGCGCGGCCATGGAGCTCTATGAAGAGGGCGTCATCGGCGACGCGCAGACCGGCGGCATCGAGGCGAAGTTCGGCTCCGCCAAGGCGCTGACCGAGCTCGCCGAACTCACCGGCAAGGGCGAGGGGTTCGGTGCCGAGATCGGCCTCGGCTCCAAGCGGCTCTGCGAGAAATACGGCCGGCCCGAGCTCTCCATGTCCGTCAAGGGCCAGGAGTTCCCGGCCTATGATTCCCGCGGCATCCAGGGCATGGGGCTCGCCTATGCCACGGCGAACCGCGGCGCCTGCCACTTGCGGGCCTACACCGTCTCGTCCGAGATCCTCGGCGTGCCGGAGAAGACCGACCCGCATGTGACCGACGGCAAGGCGGGCCTCGTCAAGGCCTTCCAGGACGCGACCTCGGCGGTCGATTCCTCGGGGCTTTGCGTCTTCACCACCTTCGCCTGGTCGCTCGACGACATCGCACCGCAGATCGACGCGGCATGCGAAGGCGAGTGGACGTCGGAGCGGCTCCTCGAGGTGGGCGAGCGCATCTGGAACCTGGAACGGCGGTACAACATGGCGGCGGGCTTTACGGGCAAGGACGACAACCTGCCCGCGCGTCTGCTCAAGGACGCGGCGAAGACCGGCCCCGCCGAAGGCCTGACCAACGGCCTCGACAAGATGCTGCCGGAATATTACGACGTACGCGGCTGGGACGGCGACGGCGCGCCGACCAACCAGACCGTGGAACGGCTCGCGCTCTAGCCCGAGCCGCACGGGCCGGAGAATGCGGAACGGGAGGCGGGAGCCGAAATGCAACATGTGATCGTTGGCGCTGGGCCGGCGGGCGTCATCGCCGCCGAGACGCTGCGGAAGGGCGACCGAAACGCCGCCATCACCCTCATCGGCGACGAGCCGGAGCCGCCCTATTCGCGGATGGCCATTCCTTACGTCCTCGACGGCGGTATCGAGGCGGGCGGGACCTACCTCCGCAAGAGCGACGGCCATTACGACAAGCTCGGGATCGCCTACCGCCAAGGCAGGGCGGAATCGCTCGCACCCAAGGATGGCGCACTCACCCTGGAAGGCGGCGAACGCGTCTCCTACGACCGGCTCCTCATCGCCACCGGCGCGGCGCCGCTCCAGCCCCCGGTACCCGGGCTCGACCGCGCGGGCGTCCACAATTGCTGGACCCTCGCGGACTGCCGGGAGATCGAGAAGCGCGCAGGGCCAGACTGCAACGCCGTGCTGATCGGCGCGGGCTTCATCGGCTGCATCATCATGGAGGCGCTCGCCAAGCGCTGCGGCTCGCTCACCGTCGTCGAGATGGAAGACCGCATGGTCTCCCGCATGATGGACGAGACGGCGAGCGGCATGCTGAAGCGCTGGTGCGAGGCGCGGAATATCCGGGTTCTCACCTCCACCCGCGTCGCCGCCATCGAAGCGGCGGAAGAAGGCCCCGGCGACAAGGCGGTCGTGCTGGACGGCGGTGAGCGGCTCAATGCCCACCTCGTCGTGCTGGCCGTGGGCGTCGCCCCCAATGTCGGCTTCCTCGAAGGGAGCGGCATCGCCACCGAACACGGCGTTCTGGTGAACGCGCATATGCGCTCGAACGACGACAACGTCTTCGCGGCGGGCGATGTCGCCGAGGGCATCGACTTCTCCACCGGCGAGCACTCGGTACATGCCATCCAGCCCACCGCCGTGGACCACGGACGGGTCGCGGCGCTCAACATGCTGGGGCGGGACACCCGCTACAAAGGCAGCCTCAACATGAACGTTCTGGCCACCGTCGGCCTGATCTCGAGCTCCTTCGGAAGCTGGCAGGGCGTGGCGGGCGGCGACAGCGGCCGGGCCGTAGACGAGGACGGCTACAAATATCTCCGGCTCGAATTCGAAGGCGACCGCATGGTGGGTGCGCTCGGTATCGGTCTCACGGACCATGTGGGCGTGCTCCGCGGCCTGATCCAGACGGGCACGGCGCTCGGAGACTGGAAATCCCGGCTGCTGGAGAATCCGCACCGCGTGATGGAGGCGTATGTCGCTCACAGCCAGGGCTGAGCGCCGCCTTCGCGACGCAAGTCCATGACGCCCCATGAAGGTCGCCGTCAAGCTCTATGCGCTGCTGAGCGACTATCTGCCGCCCGGCGCCGTCGATAACCGGATCGAGTTCGATCTGGCAGAAGGCACGACGCCGGAAGACGTGTTCCAAAGGCTCGGCCTGCCCCGTCAATACTGTTCCATCGTGCTGGTCAACGGCATCTTCGTGGAGCCGAGCCAGCGGAGCGAACGCCCCCTGCGGGAGGGCGATACCCTCGCGGTGTGGCCCCCGGTCGCCGGCGGTCTCTCTTAGTCGCGCGACCCCGGGACCGATGGACCCGACGCCTTCAGACCCCGCCACGCCCCGGAGGACGAACACCGGCCGAATCGCCCGTTTCACCGGCAGCCAAAGACACGACCCGCGTCTTACGGGTCGCGAATCGCGACATACCCTGGACAGGCCATTCGAGAATCGGCACTCTTGCGGCCATCGTTGCGGTCTACCGGAAATCCATTAGGAGGACAGAATGCAATTCAGCAAGATGGTCGGCGCCCTCGCGGCCGCCGGCATCCTCGCATTGGTGGCGACGACGCCAAGCCAGGCGGGGACTCTCGACGACGTGAAGAACGCGGGCGAGCTCAAATGCGGGATCAACACCGGACTCGCGGGCTTCGCGTTCACCGATGACGAGGGCAACTGGACGGGCTTCGACGCAGCCTACTGCAAGGCGCTGGCCGCCGCCGTCCTCGGCGATGCGAGCAAGGTCAAATATGTGAACCTCACGGGGAAGACCCGGTTCCCCGCGCTCACATCGGGTGAGATCGATGTCCTTTCGCGCAACACCACCTGGACGCTTTCGCGCGATGTCGATCTCGGCTTTACGTTCATTGGCGTGAACTACTATGACGGCCAGGGCTTTATCGGCCGCACCGCGCTCGGTGTGTCGAGCGCCACGGAACTCGACGGTGCATCGATCTGCATCCAGACCGGCACCACCACCGAGCTCAACCTCGCGGACTTCTTCCGCGTCAACAATATCAGCTACGAGCCGGTGCCCATCGAAACCAACGCCGAGGCCCGCGCGGCCTACGAGGAAGAGCGTTGCGACGTGTATACGACGGACGCCTCCGGCCTCGCCGCCACCAAGGCGACCTTCGACGATCCGGATGCGCACATGGTGTTCCCCGAGATCATCTCCAAGGAGCCGCTGGGGCCGCTGGTGCGCCAGGGTGACGATGAGTGGGCCGACGTGGCGCGCTGGGTGCTGAACGCGCTCATCACCGCCGAGGAATATGGCGTGACCCAGGCCAACGTCGCCGAAATGGCCAACGGCACCGACAACCCGGAGGTCAACCGGATGCTCGGCAACGAAGGCTCCATGGGCGAGATGCTCGGTCTCGACAAGGACTGGGCCGTCCGGGCCATCGCGGCGGAAGGCAACTACGCCGAGATTTTCGACCGGTATGTCGGCCCCGACACGCCGCTCGGGCTCGCGCGCGGGCTTAACGCCCTCTACAAGGACGGCGGCATCCTCTACTCGCCTCCGATCCGCTGATCGTAGCGTCTGGACACCGCGGCCGGCGCGCGCTGCGCCCGGCCGCGGCGTCCTCGCAATTTGTCGGGTAACGGCTCGCTTCCCGCAGAGCCCGACATGGCCAGGACGGCGCATCGTCCACCCGGCGGCAACGCTGTCACCCTCGGCAGCCTGTGGACGGACGAGCGCGCGCGCGGCGTGCTCTTCCAGCTTCTCCTGATCCTGGGCGTCGCACTTTTCATCGCGTTCATCGTCTCCAACACCATTGCGAACCTTCAGCGCGCAGGCCTCGCGTCGGGCTTCGGCTTCCTGTTCGACACCGCATCCTTCGATATCAACCAGAGACTCTTCGACTATTCATCCACGTCGACCTATGGGCGCGCCTTCCTCATAGGGGGTGCCAATACCGTTCTCGTGGCGGCGCTCGGCATCGTTGCGGCCACCTTCATCGGCTTCGCCACCGGCGTCATGCGGCTCTCGAACAACTTTCTGATCAGCCGTTGCGCCGCGGCCTATGTGGAATTCACCCGCAACGTGCCCATACTGCTTCAGATCATCTTCTGGTGGATGATCATGCTGACGCTGCCGCGGGTGCGCGACGGCTTCTCCATCGGCGACTCGATCTTCCTCAACAACCGGGGTTTGCGCCTGCCCGCGCCCCTCTTCGAAGACGGCTTTACGGTCGTGCTTCTGATGGTTCCGGCAGGGCTCGCGCTCACCTATCTCCTTTCCCGCTGGGCCAGGACGCGACAGGAGGCGACGGGGGCGACCTTCCCCGTGACCTGGTGCGGCGTGGGGCTGATCGTGGGCCTTCCCGCCGCGGTCTATTTCGTCCTCGGCCAGCCGCTCGATTTCGAGATTCCGGAGCAGAAGCGCTTCAACCTGCAGGGCGGCATCCACGTATCGCCCGAGCTTGTGGCGCTCTGGCTGGCGCTCTCCACCTATACCGGGGCCTTTATTTCTGAAGTGGTTCGGGGCGGGATTCTTGCGGTCTCCAAGGGACAGACGGAAGCCGCAGGCGCGCTCGGATTGCGGCCCGGCCTCACCATGCGCAAGATCATCCTGCCGCAGGCCCTGCGCGTCATCATCCCGCCGATGACGAGCCAGTATCTGAACCTCACCAAGAACTCCTCCCTCGCCGTCGCCATCGGCTATCAGGACCTGGTCTCCATCGGCGATACGATCCTGAACCAATCGGGCCAGGCGCTCGAGGTGATCTCCATCTACATGGCGTTCTATCTGGTGCTGAGCCTGCTGACCTCGGCGTTCATGAACTGGTACAACAAGCGTATCGCGCTGGTGGAGAGATGACGGACCGGTCCTTCTACCGCACCCAGGCCGAGATGCTGCCGGAGCGGCCGCCACCGATCGCGAGCGTCGGCCCCTTGGGCTGGCTGCGCACGAACCTCTTCTCGAGCCCGCTCAGCGCCGTCCTCACGCTGCTCGTCGCGGGCATGCTGTGGCTCATCGTACCGGGGCTTGTCGACTGGGCCCTGCTCGACGCGGACTTCACCGGCTCCACCGGCAAGGAATGCACAGCCGAGGGCGCGTGCTGGGCATGGCTCGACCAGCGCATCGACCAGTTCCTCTACGGCTTCTACCCGTCGGACGAATATTGGCGCGTCAATGTCGCGGTCATTCTGCTGGTGCCGGCGATCGCCTATCTGCTGTTCAACAAGCTCCCCTTCGCACGGTACGGACGCTGGTTTTCGGTGGCCTATCCGGTGATCGCCGCCATCCTCCTGGTGGGCGGCCTCGGCCTCGAAGGCGTGACCACGGACAAGTTCGGCGGCTTCATGCTGAACCTGGTGGCGGGGCTCACCGGCATCGTCCTTTCGCTTCCCATCGGCGTTCTGCTGGCGCTGGGCCGGCGCTCGCGCCTGCCGGCGATCCGTATTCTCTCGGTCGGCTTCATCGAGTTCATCCGCGGCGTGCCGCTCATCACGCTGCTTTTCGTCGCCATCGTCATCCTGCAGCTTTTCCTGCCGCCGGAGGTTTCGCTGGACCAGCTCATGCGCGTGATGATCATGATCACGCTGTTCGCTTCCGCCTATATGGCGGAAGTGATCAGGGGCGGCCTCCAGGCGATCCCGCAGGGTCAGACCGAGGCCGCCCAGGCCATGGGCTTGAGCTACTGGCAGACCATGCGGCTCGTGGTCCTGCCCCAGGCGCTGAAAATCTCCATTCCGGGGATCGTCAACACGTTCATCGGCCTCTTCAAGGACACGACGCTGGTGATCATCATCGGCCTCTTCGACATTCTGGGCCAGGCACGGCTTCTGCAGACCAACCCGGAGTGGATCGGCAAGGTCGATCACGAAACATTCCTGCTGACGGCGCTCTTCTTCTTCGTTATCTGCTTCGGCATGTCGCGCTACTCCATGAATCTGGAGAAGCGCCTGGACACCACGCGACGCTAGGGAGACGGCATCATGGCGGCGGCCGGGACGGTGCAGACGGACTCCACGGGTGACAACGGCCCGATCATCGAGATCACGGGCCTCAACAAGTGGTTCGGCCAGTTCCACGTGCTGCGGGACATCGACCTTACGGTGGAGCGCCAGGAGCGCATCGTGATCTGCGGGCCGTCGGGCTCCGGCAAGTCGACGCTGATCCGCTGCATCAACCGTCTCGAGGACCACCAGTCCGGCACGGTCGTGGTGGACGGCACCGAGCTTACCCACAATCTGAAGAACATCGACGCCATCCGCCGGGAAGTCGGCATGGTGTTCCAGCAGTTCAACCTCTTCCCCCATCTCACGGTGCTGGACAACTGCACCCTCGCGCCCATCTGGGTGCGCAAGCTGCCCAAGGCCGAAGCCCAGAAGATCGCCATGGAATATCTGGAGCGGGTCAAGATACCGGAGCAGGCAAGCAAATATCCCGGCCAGCTTTCGGGAGGCCAGCAGCAGAGGGTGGCGATCGCCCGTGCGCTCTGCATGCAGCCCAACATCATGCTGTTCGACGAACCCACCTCGGCGCTCGACCCCGAAATGATCAAGGAGGTCCTCGACGTGATGGTCGAGCTGGCCGAGAGCGGCATGACCATGCTCGTGGTCACGCACGAGATGGGCTTCGCCTCCCAGGTGGCGAACCGGGTGATCTTCATGGATGCGGGCCAGATCGTCGAGCAGAACACGCCCGAGGAGTTCTTCAACAATCCGCAGTCCGACCGCACGAAGCTCTTCCTCGACCAGATTCTCTAGGCACGCGTCGGTGGTCGTCGACAAGGAAATGGCGATCGGACACCGGGAATTTCTGCGTACGCTCACGCGCGCACTCGGCGGCAAGCCGCTCGCGGTGGAAGACGGCAGGATCACGCTGCGGGAGGGCGCCGGCCGGCTGGAGATCACGCTCTCGCCCGAGACCGAGCGCCGAATCGCCGGGCTCACCCTTCCTGTAACCCATGTACGCTTCGCCTATAGCGGATTCCAGGCGCCGGAACGCCACCTCGCCATGCTGGAGCGGGCCTTTCAGCGGGGCGGCGGGTAGAGCCCCCATGCCCATCCCGCTTCAAGCCATCGTCGGCCGGGTGGCGCCGCACCTCGCCCGCGCGCGTTTCGTCTTGCTGCACCGGCGGGGGCCGTGACCGATATCGGCGAGGCCGTCGTCGCGGCCTTCCTCCTCGTCTACCGCCTCGACCCGGACCTCGGCGAGATCGTGCTTCTGTCGCTCCAGGTGAGCGTGGGCGCCGTCGCCGTGGCGAGCGTGATCGGCCTGCCGCTGGGCGCGGCGGTGGCGCTCTTCCGCTTTCCCGGGCGCGGCGCCGCGACGGTGCTGCTCAACGCCCTCATGGGGCTTCCCCCGGTGGTCGTGGGGCTTATCGTCTATCTGCTGCTCTCCCGGGCGGGGCCCTTCGGCGTGCTCGGGCTGCTCTTCACGCCGACCGCCATGGTGATCGCCCAGGTGATCCTGGTGACGCCCATTATCGCCGCACTCGCCCGCCAGGTGATCGAGGATCTCTGGCGCGAATATGAGGAGCAGCTCCGCTCCCTCGGCACGCCGCCCCGCCGTGCGCTGACGGCGCTTCTCTGGGACGGGCGCTACAGCCTGCTCACCGCCGTGCTGGCGGGGTTCGGACGGGCCGTCGCCGAGGTCGGCGCGGTGATGATCGTGGGCGGCAATATCGACCATGTCACGCGGGTGATGACCACCGCCATCGCGCTCGAGGTCTCCAGGGGGGATCTGGCGCTGGCGCTCGGCCTCGGCATCATCCTGGTCGCGCTGTCGATCGCGGTGAACGCCCTGGTCGTGCTGCTGCGCCGTGCGTCGGCTCTCGGAGACTCGCGATGAACGACAACCCGGCGATCCTGCCGCTGGAGCTTCGCGGCGTCTGCTACGACAGCGGCCGGCACCGCCTGATCAAGGCGGTCTCCGCGCGGCTCGAGGCGGGGCCGCGCACGATCCTTCTCGGGCCCAACGGCGCGGGCAAGAGCCTGCTTCTCAGGCTTTGCCACGGGCTGATCGCACCGACTGCGGGGGAGATCGTCTGGCGCGGCGGCGCCGGACGCAACCTGCTGCACTTCCAGGCCATGGTGATGCAGAGGCCCGTGCTGCTGCGCCGCTCCGTCGCCGCCAACATCGACTTCGCGCTCTCGCTCCGCAACATCTCCCGCGCCGCCCGGAAGCGGCGAATCGCCGAAGCCCTGGAACGCACCGGGCTCGGCGCATTCGCGCGGGCGCCGGCGCGGGTGCTTTCGTTCGGGGAGCAGCAGCGGCTCGCACTCGCGCGCTCCTGGGCGCTCAGGCCCCAGGTGCTTTTTCTCGACGAGCCCACCGCCAATCTCGACCCTGCGGCGACCCACGTGATAGAGGAGGTCATCGTCGCCATGGCGGCCACCGGCACCAAGATTTTCATGGCAACCCACGATCTCGGCCAGGCGCGCCGGCTTGCCGACGAGGTGATGTTCATGCATCGGGGGTATCTTCTGGAATATTCGGCGGCCGACGCCTTCTTCGCCGGGCCGGAGAACGAACAGGCGCGGGCCTTTCTGCGGGGCGAACTGCTTTGGTGGGAGCGCCGCGAGCTCACGCCGCGGTAGGAGGCGCAAGGCCCGTGCAGACCCACATCGCCCGGCGCATGGCCGGAACGATCCTCGCGCTCGCATCTCTTGCTTTTGCCGCGCCGCCGCTGGCCGCGGGCGAGTTCTTCGTCATCGCTTCCACCACCTCCACCCAGAATGCGGGCCTCTTCGACCATATCCTGCCGCTCTTCCACGAAGAGACCGGGATCGAGGGGCGCGTCGTCGCCCTGGGCACCGGCCAGGCCATCCGCATCGCCCGCAACGGCGACGCCGATGTCCTGCTGGTCCATCACAAGACATCGGAGGAAGCCTTTGTCGCCGAGGGCTACGGCGTCAAGCGCTTCGACGTGATGTATAACGACTTCGTGATCGTCGGCCCGCCCGGCGACCCCGCCGCCATCGCCGGCATGGCGGACGCCACAGCCGCCTTCCGCCGAATCGCGGAGGCCGAGGCGGTCTTCCTCTCCCGCGGCGACGACAGCGGCACGCACAAGCGCGAGCGCGCTCTGTGGAAAGGCGCGGGCCTTGCCGTCGACGACGCTTCCGGCAGCTGGTACCGGGAGGCCGGGCAAGGCATGGGCGCGACCCTCAACACCGCGTCCACTATGCAGGCCTATACGCTCACCGACCGCGGCACATGGCTGAAACAGCGCCGGCGGCTCGACCTCCTGCTGCTCGTGGAAGGCGATTCGCGGCTCCACAACCAGTATGGCGTTGCCGTGGTGAACGCGGAGAAACACCCCCACGTCAAGACGGTGCTGGCCCGGCGCTTCGTCGACTGGCTGCTCTCGCCCCGGGGCCAGTCCGCCATCGGCACCCTTACGATCGACGGCGAACGGCTCTTCATCCCCAATGCCCGCCCTCGACCCGGCAACGACCCGGCGCATTGACACCCACGGGGGACGCGCACCGCCCGACGACGCTGGTAATGTCGCCGGGAACGCCATAGTCTCGGCGGCGGTGAGGGGGCCCCGTCATGCATGAATTCAACTATCGTCGCGCGACATCGTTGGAGGACGCTGCCGCCGCGTTCCAGGCGGCCGAGGACGGCGCCTATCTTGCCGGCGGGCACACCTTGCTCCCCACCATGAAGCAGCGCCTCGCGAGCCCTTCGGACCTGATCGACCTGGCGGGGCTCGACGCGTTGAAGCGCATCGTCGTGGACGACAGGCAGGTGGAGATCGGCGCCCTGACACCCCATTGCGCGGTCGCGGCGTCCGCGGACGTGGGTTCCGCGATCCCGGCGCTTGCGGCCCTCGCGGGCATGATCGGCGACCCCCAGGTGCGCAACAAGGGCACCATCGGCGGCTCCATCGCCAACAACGATCCGGCGGCCGACTATCCGGCCGCTCTGGTCGGGCTCGGCGCCTCGGTCGTCACCGACCGGCGCAGGATCGCGGCGGACGCGTTCTTCACCGGCCTGTTCGAGACCGCGCTGGAAGAGGGCGAGATCGTCGTTTCCGTTCGCTTCCCCCGGCCACGGAAGGCGGGATATGCGAAATTCTCCAACCCGGCGTCGCGCTACGCCATCGTGGGCGTCCTGGCGGCGGAGACGGATGCCGGCGTCCGCATCGCCGTGACGGGCGCGGGGCCCTGCGTCTTCCGCGCCGCCGCCATGGAGGAGAGCCTGGGCGGCCGGCTGGACCCGGATGCGGCGCTGCCGCCGCTCTCGCCCGACGGGCTCAATGCGGACATTCACGCGAGCGCGGAATATCGCGCCCACCTGGTGGGCGTCATGGCGTGCCGCGCCATGACGGCGGCCGGCTGACGGCGGCTCAGCGCTGCGGCGGATCCACGCCCCAAAGCGCGTCGCGCCGGATCCATCCCGTCTCGCCCGCAAGCGCTACCGGGCACCAGAGAGTCTCGCAGCCGCCCCCGAGTTCCGCCAGGACGCCCGCCTCAGCCCTCAGCACCGCCGGAGCCTCCGCTGCGGGCCGTGACCGGATCGCCCGGGTCTCCCCTACCACCAGCACCTTGTGCCGCGCAACGAGCAGCGACTGGTGCACCCAGCCCATGGCGCCCTCATGGTCCTCGACCCGGCGCCACTGCTCGAAAGATGCGGTGACCAGCAACGGCAGGCCGCGACGGCCATAGACCCAGTCGATGGGATAGCGCCGCCCCGGCCCCACCCGCATGTTCACCTTGTCGGACTTCAAGGCAAGGAAATAAGGGAACTCCGCGGCCCGTCCCGTCTCGAGCGGCGCCACTGCGGCAGCGATGAGGGCCGCGCCCACGCCGACCGCCGCCGCCCATCGAAGACACACCGCGCCCGCGCGCCCTGCCATGCCCGTCCATACTCCGCCGAGACCGCCCGGGCGCACCATACACCGAAACCCCCTCCGCTTCCGTCGCAGCGGCCCCGCGTGCCTGCGAAGGAGGCGAAGGCCATGTTTTCGCGGCAGAATTCGCGGTAGTGTTGGGCTGCGGGCGGCAGGCGGCCCGCCCGGGCGGAGATGGAACGTGGGCAATACGCTTACCCTGTGCATCGAGACGAGGCGCGACGAGCTCCGCCGTTTGCACGACATGGTGGAGGAATTCGGCGAAGCCGAGGGCTGGTCGATGGAGGTGCTGTTCCAGGTCAACCTCGCGCTCGACGAAATCGGCGTCAACGTCATCAACCACGGTCACGACGACGACAGCCTGCACGAGATCCAGATCGACATACGCTCGGAGCCGGACGCCGTCACCATCGAAGTCGCCGACGACGGCCGCCCGTTCGACCCGCTGACGGAGGCCCCGCCGCCGGACCTGGAATCGGATGTCGGGGACCGTGCGGTCGGCGGCCTCGGCATCCATCTGGTGTGCAACCTGATGGACGACGTCGTCTACAAGCGGGAAGACGGAAAGAACCGGCTGACGCTGGTAAAACGCCGGAGCGAATAGGCGCTCCGGCGCCCCTTACGCGGCCTCGCCGAAAAGCGCTTCCACCTGCTGCGCGACTTGGGCGGCGGTTTCTTCCGCCGCGTGCTCGAGCGATGCGAAATCATCGAAGCCGCAGGCCCGCGCAACGACGGCCTCCAACGCCGGCCGCGTCTCCGTCTCGAGAGAGCTTTCGTCCAGGACGAGGCGCAGAATGCCGTCCAGGTTGCGCCAGAGCCGGGAGGCCTCGGCCAGGCTGCGGGCAGCCGCGGGATCCAGGAGAGCGCGCACACCGGCCGTCTCGAAGACCGCGGCGGTATCGGGCACGAGAATCTCCGGCGCGACGGCGCCGTGCCGCAGGCGGAGGAAGTGTGCAACGGAGTCCGTATCGGCCGGGCCGCCGGGACGCGCAGGCGCCAGCAACCCGCCGCCCGCCGCTTCGCGCAGCGTGCGAGTCCGCGCGGCGGCGAACGAGGCCGCAAGCGCGCCGGGTTCTCGCTCGGCCGCAAGGGCGGCGCGCCGAACCGATGCGAAGCGTTCCTCGAGGCCGCCGTCGGCATGGATCACGCGGGCGCCGCAGAGGGCGCCAAGCTCCGCAAGGGACGCCTCCGTTCGATAGTAGGATTCGAAGTCCGCGAGGGGCCAGACCATAGGCCCCGCCCCGCCGCCGTCTGCGCGCCGGCCCAGGGTTATGTCGTAGAGGCTTCCTTCGGCGGTCGGCGCGGCGACCGCGGCAACGAAGCGCCGGCTGAGCCGGAGCCGATAGGCGGCGGGCGCGAGCGGGCGGTCGCCGTCCGACGGCGGCGCGTCCCCGTCACCTTCATAAAGGAATAGCAGTTCGAGAGGCGAGCGTACGGTCATTTCGCGCGCGCCGAGGTCGCCGAGAACGACCACGGCAAACCGGCCCTCCGAGAGGCGGCCGTGCAGGGCGGCGAACGCCTCCTTCACCGCTTCAAGGATGGCGCCGAGGCAGGCTTCGGCGATGTCCGAGAGCGGCGCCGAGGCGTCCGCCGGCGCCAGAAGCCCGCGCAGCATATGGACGCCGATATGGAAGACCCTGTCATGCGCCCAGCGCCGCACGGCATCGAGAAAACTCTGGAAATCGTCCGCCCGCTCGCGGATGGTCGCGAGTTCGGCGGTCATCTCCTCGATGCGGAACTCGCGGGCATAGAAGAGGCGCACCAGGCCCTTGCGGGCGATCTCCAGCTTGTCCGGCTCCAGCTCCGCGACGTTCGGCACCTCCAGATCGGAGAACTCCCGACTGAGGACGCTCTCCAACAGGATGGGGCGAAGGCTCAGCCGGCGCGCGAGCCCGGGCGCAGACGCCATGATCTCCGTCACCAGATCGAGCAGTGCCGGGCGAGCGGCGAACAGGGAGAGGAGCTGGCCACCCGCGGGCGCGCGGGAGAGGAAGCCGTCGAAGCGTTCGAGCACCGCGTGCGGCTCCGGCGCACCGGCGAAGGCCTGCAGGATGGCCGGCGCCAGCGCGGCGAGCTGCGCCCGCGCCTCCGGGCTTCGCGTGGAACGGTGTTCCCCCTCCAGCCATCCGCGGATCAGATCGAAAACGCGTGCAGGCTCGCCATAGCCCATGGCGGCGAGCGCCGACAGCGTTTCGCCGTCACTGCCGTCACCGGCAAGGTCGAGCCCCGCCGGGCCGGAAAGCGCCGGCTCGTCCTCGAACAGACGGGAATAGTGCTCCTCCACCGTCCGCAGATGGCCGAGCAGCACATCCGAGAAGGCGTCATAGGACTCGAAGCCGAGAAAGGTCGCGATTCGCGCCACCTCGGCCGCTTCTTCCGGCAGGCTGTGGGTCTGCCGGTCGTCGACCATTTGCAGCCTGTGCTCCAGCCGGCGGAGAAATTCGTAGGTTTCCGTCAGCGTCCGCGCCGTGCGCCGCAGCACGCGGCCGGCGGTCACCAGCCGGTCGAGCCCTTCCCGCGTTCCGCGCACCCTGAGATCCGGCTCACGGCCGCCCCAGATGAGCTGCTGGGCCTGCACGAAGAACTCGATCTCCCTGATGCCGCCGCGACCGAGCTTGACGTTGTGCCCCAGCACGGCGATCTCATCGGCGCCGCGATGTTCGTTTATCCGCTGCTTCATGGCGTGGATGTTGCGGACCGCCGCGAAATCCAGGTGGCGCCGCCAGACGAAAGGCCGCAAGTCCTCCAGGAAGCGCGCGCCCGACACCAGATCGCCCGCCACCGGCCGCGCCTTGATCATTGCGGCGCGTTCCCAGTTCTCGCCGGTGGTCTGGTAGTAGGCGCGCGCCGCCGCCACCGAGAGCGCCGGTGCGGTGGAAGCCGGGTCGGGGCGCAACCGCAGGTCCGTGCGGAAGACGTACCCGTCCACCGTACGCTCGTCCATGACGGCGACCAGATCCCGTGCCAGGCGCGAAAACAGCCTTTGCAGCCCGCTCTCGCCGGTGCCGGGCACGACCGCCTCGTCGAACAGGACGATGATGTCCACATCGCTGGAATAGTTGAGCTCGCCTGCGCCCAGCTTGCCCATACCGAGGACGATAACGCCCGACCCGCGCCCGGGCTCCTCCGGCTCCGGCAGGGCGAGTGCGCCCTTCTCATGCAGCGCCCGCAGGAGATGAGCGCAGGACGCGTCGAGCGCCGCACAGGCGAAATCGGAAAGCGCGCCCGTCACCTTTTCCAGCGGCCAGACGGTGGCGATGTCGGCCATTCCGATGGCGAGCGTCGCACGCCGCTTGGCCACGCGCAGCCGCTTCATCGCCTCCTTGCGCGTCTCCGCGCCGAGGCCCGCGGCATCCTTCGCGGCCTCGAGTGCGGCCCCGAACGCCTCGTCCGGTCCGCGCTCGATCAGGAGCCGCGCGAAGGCCTGGTCCGCAATCAGGCAGCGGCTGAGATAGCGACTGTTGCCGAAGACGGCGCCGAGCAGCGCGGCAGCAGCCGCATCCCCCCGGACGTCCTCGGCGAACGCGCGCAGGGAGTCGTCCCCCGCGTCCTCCGCGGCGTCCCGCCAACGCTCCCAATTGAGCGCAAGATCTTCGTCGTCGCCCGCGGGCGGCGGCGGAGCGGGCGCGCCGGTCCAGGCTTGTGCGGGCGGCGTCATGGGGCCGCCGTCATGGCGAAGAGGCGGGGCGGCACCAGCCGCTCAACCGATGGGCGGGATGCACACCGTCATCTTGCCGCGCATCCCCTCGGGCGTTTCCGCCTCGGGCAGGAGCCCTGTGGGGCTCTCCCGATAGGCCCGGGCGTAGGTGAGAACGTCTCTTGCGTTCTCCGGCGCAAGGTGGCTGAACCGCACGTGGTGCTTTCCCGGCGCGCGAAAGGCGACGTTGCACGGGCTCTTGCAGCCATTGAGGCAATAGACGCCACGCAGGTTGAGCGTCTCGGGGAGGGGTTCCGCCAGGATCGCCTCCTGCACCGCCTCCAGGAGGAACGTGCCCTGGCGCTTGCCGTCCCGCTCGCGCTGCGCCTCGGACCAGACACAGGATCGGCAGATGTAGAAGGTCGCCGGCGCGGCGGCGCTTTTGCGCGCCTGCCGCCGGGCAGGCGCCGGCCGTCGAGCGGAGGACGCGCGGCGAGCCAAGGATCAGCGGTGATAGAAGTTGAGCAGCGCCGCACTCACTTGCGCGGGCTTCTCGATGGGCGTCCAGTGGCCGCAGCCGGTCAGCACCAGAAGATGAGCTTCCCCGCCGAGCCCCGCCTTCAGCGCCCGCACCGCGGGCGGCGGGGACACCGCATCCTCGTCGCCGGTCACCAGCAGTGTGGGGCAGCGGATCCGGCCCAGCTCCGCGCTGCGTGCATCCGCCAGCGCCTCGCAGGTGCGCGCATAGCCTTCGGCGTCCTGGCGCATGAGGATCTCGCGCACGAACGCCGCGGCGGCGGGATTGTGTGCGCGGGTTTCCGCCGAAACCGCGACCTGCACCAGCGTGTCGGCGATGGGCGTCATGCCGTCCGCCCGCGCCGTGGCCGCGCGGTCGCGGATGGCACCGCGGGCGGGCTCCGGCGGCTCGGCCAGCGGCCCCAGCAGGGCGAGGCTTTTTACACGCGCGCCATGGTCCGCCGCGATGTGCTGGCAGACGATGGTCCCCATGGAGTGTCCGCAGAGATGGGCGGAGTCGATCCCGAGCGCGTCCATCACCGCCAGAACGTCCCTCGCGAAGGACTCGATGGAAAGCGCACCCGCAAGCGGGCTCCGCCCCGAGCCCTCCAGATCGAGCCGCACCGTGCGGAAGAACCGCGAGAGCGGGCCGACCTGTGGGAACCAGCTGTTGCCGGTGCCGCCGAGACCGTGGACCATCACCACCGCATCGCCTTCGCCGCTCTGCTCCACCGCGATGGTCTTGCCGCCGATATCCATGCGCCCCCTCGGCCCCGCTACAGCTCTCCCCGGATTGTACGGCCGCCCCTGCGGCGACGAAAGCGCACGTCCTCGTTCAGGACGTTTGAGACGCTGGGGTTTCTTCAGCTGTCAGGTTGGCAAGACATTCCGCCGGGGTTCGCCCGCCAGCTGTCCCCTTTTTGGTGCGCGGGTCTCCAGGCCCGCATTTTTCTTCTCCTCGAAAAACAAAAACCTGCGGGCCTGGAGACCCGCGCACCAAACCCATCATGGGTTTCTCCTTGCGGTTGATGTGTCCATCAACCGCTTCGGAGACCCCCAACCCCGTTTCAAGAGCCGCGTCTCATACCTGTCTGAACTTGCACAGCGCACCGCCCGGCTTCCGCCGCGCGGGCGCCGTCAGGGAAGCTTCGCGGCGACGGCCTCGATCTCCACCACCCATTCGGGCGTCGCGAGCGCCGGCACGATGATCGAAGTGGAGGCCGGGCGCACGCCGCCGAGCGCCGCCTTGCGCGCCGCGGCATAGGCCGGGAAGTTCTCCTCGCCGACGATATAGCCGGTGGTCTTCACGATATCCTCGACGCCCATACCGCCTTCGGCGAGCAGCGCCTTGATATTGGCCCACACCTGCTCGGCCTGGGCGACGAAGCCTTCCGCCGTCCTGCCGTCGGGGCTTACGCCCACCTGGCCTGCGGTGAACAGGAGGCGCGCGCCGGGTGGCACCTCGAGCGCCTGGCTGTAGCTGCCGCCATGGGCCTCCACCACGGTCGCTGGGTTGTGTCTTTTCAACATGGCATCCTCTCCCTTTTCGTGCGCCGCCCCACCGGAGCGCGCGCCACTCTATGGCCTTTCCGCCACCGGCGTAACCGCCCCCTTCGCAGCACTCTGGATCGTGCGGCGAAGGGGAGGCAAGATGCCGCCATGATCGATACGCCCCGCTTCGACCCCGCCCGCCTCGACGGAAGCGACCCCGCGCCCTATTCGCGAATCGCCGGTGCCGATACGCGCTTCGTGCTGATCTGCGACCACGCAAGCAACGCCGTGCCGGCCCATATGGACCGTCTCGGCCTCCCGCAGAGCGAACTCGACCGCCATATCGGATGGGACATCGGCGCGGCCCGCGTGACTGCCGCACTCGCCGAACGGCTCGGCGCACCGGCCTTTCTCTCCGGCTATTCGCGCCTCCTCGTGGACTGCAACCGTCCGCAAGGGTCGCCGACCGCCATGCCCGCGGTGAGCGACGGGACGGACGTGCCGGCCAACCGGACGATCTCGCCCGAGGAGGAGAAGGCCCGCAGAGCCGCGTTCTTCTGGCCCTATCACGACGCCGTCGCCGCGTTCCTGGACCGGCTGACCGGCGCCGGCGAGGTACCGATCCTGGTCTCGGTCCACAGCTTCACGCCCGTGTTCCAGGGCGTCGCCCGTCCGTGGGAGGTGGGGCTCCTGTGGGAGCATGACGGCCGCCTGGTGGAGCCCCTCAAGCAGGCTCTCCGTGCGCTGCACCCGGGCCTCTGCGTCGGCGACAACGAGCCCTATGCGATCAGGGGACCGTCGGACTATTCGATCCCCGTGCACGGCCAGGATCGGGGGATCCCCCATATCGAGTTCGAGTTGCGCCAGGACCTGGTGGATACGGAAAACGGTGCGGAGGCCTGGGCCGAAACCCTCGCCGAGGCCCTCGAACGGGTCCGTGCCCGCCTCTGGCCGCTCGCCATCGAGCGTCACGGGCCCGCAAGTGCGGCCACCGCGCTCTGAGGCCGCGTCAGATCACCTGAAAGCCGTGTGCGAAGGGATCGGCCTCGTCCACGAAGATGGTGTTGAGCCCGGTCGCCATCGCCTCCCCCTCGACGCTGGGCACGATGGCGTCGTAGGCGCCGACGCGGGCGGTCGCCTCCACGCGGCAGTGGAACAGGCTGCCGATGATGCTCTCATGCACGAACGTCTCCCCCGGCGCGAGCCTACCTTGTGCCACCCACTGGGCCATGCGGGCGGAGCTCCCGGTGCCGCAGGGCGAACGATCGAGGGCGCCGGAGCCGTAGAACACGGCGTTGCGGCCCGCGGCCCGCGCGTCCCTCGGCGCACCGGTCCACATCACGTGGCTCACGCCGGCAATGGATGGGTCGTCGGGATGGGCGCAGGCGACGGCCCGGTTGCAGGCCTCCCGCAGCCCCCCGCTCATGGCGACGAGTTCCGCGGCGGCGAACGCTTCCATCCCCGGGAAGTTCGGCTGCGGATCGACGATGGCGTAGAAGTTCCCGCCATAGGCGATATCGACGGAAAGCGAACCCAGGCGCGGGCACTCCACCGTCACGCCGCTCTCGGCGAGGAAGCTCGGCACATTGGTGATACGGACGGCGGAGATCCGGGCGCCGTCGCGGCGGTAGCGGGCTTCCACCCGGCCCGCCGGCACGTCGAGCGCCACCAGACCTTCCGTCCTGGGCTCCACCAGCCCATGCTCCAGCATGAAGGTTACGGAGCCGATGGTGCCGTGGCCGCACATGGGCAGGCAGCCGGTGGTCTCGATATAGACCAGCGCGGCATCCGCATCCGCCGAGAGCGGCGGATAGAGCAGCGCGCCGGACATGAGGTCGTGGCCGCGCGGCTCGAACATGAGGGCCCGGCGGATCCAGTCATAGTCGCGGCGGAAATGCGCACGCCGCGCGCTCATGGTGGCGCCCGTGAGCACCGGCGCGCCGCCCGTCACCAGGCGGACAGGGTTCCCGCAGGTATGGCCGTCGATGCAGAAGAAAGTATGCCTCGTGCCCACCGCCTAGCGCTCCACCGCAACCCAGGCATCGCAGCCGGCGGCGCGCACCAGCGCCTCCAGCACGGCGATCCCGTGCACGGCCTCCTCGGGCGAGACGGTGAACGTCGCACGGCCCGCACAGGCGGCCGCGAACTCCTCGAGCTCGAGGCGGAGCGTATCCCGGGCCTCCAGCGGCTCGTCCCGCGCCTCGCCTTCGGCCGGCTGTATCGTCAGCCGGCTTCCGTCTATCTGGGCGAAGGCGTTGCACGCCGTGCCGTAGACATTGAGGAACGACGTGTAGGGACAGGCGAAGAGGGTACCGAGATAGGCCGAAACACCCGATTCGAACGCGAGCAGCACGGAAGTGGCGTCGTCGATATCGACCGGTACCGCCCGCCTGTGGGCCTGCGCCGCCACGCGGTCGACAGGACCCAGTATGTAGACCAGGGCGTCGATCATGTGGATGCCGAGCGCCGTCACCGACCCGGCCGGGCTCTCCCTGCGGTTGGCGCGCCAGAGTTCCGGCGGATAGTGCAAGGCACTGGGGACGGAGAAATTCGCCTCGGCATGAAGAATCGTGCCGAAACGGCCCTCCGCCGCCATGGATTTGAGCGCCCGGGTCGCGCTGTGATAGCGCCTGTTCTGACCGACGGCGAGAACGACGCCCGCCCGCGCGCAAGCCTCCACCGCCGCCTGGGCGCTCTCGCGGGTGAGCGTGAAGGGCTTTTCGCAGAAGACATGCTTGCCCGCCGCCGCCGCCGCGACCACCTGCGCCGCATGGGTGGAGTGGGGCGTGGTGAGCAGCACCGCGTCGATGCCGTCGTCGGCGAGGATCGCGTCGTAGGAATCATATGCCGCAGCGCCGTATTTCTCGGCGAAGGCCGCGCGCTTTTCCACCGATCGCGTGTAGCAGGCGGCGATGCGGATGGCGTCCGACTTTCCCTGCACCGCGTCGGCCAGTTCGTCCGACCACCAGCCCATTCCGATTGAGGCTGCCTGCAGCATGGCTCGCACCCCGTCTTTCGATCCGGGCAGACACTACCACCCGGCACGCGGCGGGCGTATGGGAATGTCGCCCCGTGCAGCCCCCGCCGTCATATCGGACCCGGAAGACGGGCCAGAAGAGACGCGATGCGGCAAATGCAGGGAGTGCACCCGGTGGACGCCATGACCGGCAACGGGCCCGTGGAAGCGCTCGCGGGCGCGATGCTGCATACGCCCGACGGCCTGCGCCCGGGTCTCGCGCTATTGACGGCCGGCGGCGCCATTCGCGACATCCTCCCGCAAGAGAAGATTCCCCCCGGCATGCGCACGGTGACGCTCGCCGGCGGCACGCTCGCCGCGGGCTTTATCGACATTCAGGTCAATGGCGGCGGGGGCGCAACGTTCAACGAGACGCCGGACGCGGAGACCCTCCGCATCATGGCACGCGCGCATCGCGCCTTCGGAACGACGGGCTTCCTGCCGACCTATATCTCCGGCCCTCGCGCCGGCATGGAGCGCGCAGTGGCGGCGGTCCGCGCGGCGCTCGCGCAAGACGCGCCCGGGGTTCTCGGCATCCATTTCGAAGGCCCCCATATCAACGCCTCGCGCCGCGGCGCCCATGATGCGGGGTCGCTGCGGCCGCTGGCGACGGACGATATCCGCCTGCTGACATCGCTCGGCACCGGCCGCACCCTGGTGACGCTTGCGCCGGAATGCGTCGCACCGGAGGACATCGCGGCGCTCGTGCGCCGGGGCGCCATCGTGGCGGCCGGGCACACGGAGGCGGATCGGGCAACGCTCGCGCGCGCTTCAGCGCAGGGCCTCACCGGCGTCACGCATCTCTTCAACGCCATGGGACCGTTCAACCATCGCGAGCCCGGCGCCGCCGGGGCGGCGCTTGCCGACGACCGACTCGCCTGCGGAATCATCGCGGACGGCGTGCATGTCCATTGGGACGCCCTCCGCATTGCCGCCCGTGTCAAACCCTCCGGCAAGCTGCTTCTGGTGACCGACGCCATGGCGCCGGTCGGCGCGACCGCGCCGCTCCGCGCGTTCCGCCTTGCGGGAGAGACGGTGCGTATCGAAGACGGCTGCCTGCGCAATCGGGAGGGCCGCCTCGCGGGCTCGCTCCTCGATATGGGCCGGGCGGTGCGGAACTGCGTCGCCCATGCCGACATCCCGCTCGCCGAGGCGCTCGCCATGGCCGCCGCCTACCCCGCGGACTACCTCGGGCTTGCAGGGAGCCGCGGGCGGCTCGCACCGGGTCTCAGAGCCGATATGGTGTGGCTCGATGCGGAACTCCGGGTCCGTGCAACCTGGATCGGCGGTACGCGCGAGGACGCAGCCGCCCCGCTCAATGAAGACGAGGCGTCTTGAGGAACTCGTCGCGGGTGGCCGAGAGCACGCGCACATCCTGGGGCGCACCGTCGCGCATGACGGTGAGCGGTACCGCGACACCCGCCTCCCCCACCGACCACACGCTGCGGAAGAACTCCGCAAGGCTCGCCACCGGCTTGCGGTCCACCGCGAGCACCATGTCACCCACCTTGAGCTCCGCCTGCTCCGCCGGACCCTCGGGCGCGAGCCCCGCGACCACCAGATCGTCGTCCACTTCCGTCACATAGGCGCCGAGCCACGGGCGCGGCCTGCGCCGGGTGCAGCCCATGGTGCGCATATCCTCCAGAATCGGCTTCAGAAGGTCGATGGGCACCATCATGTTGCCGTCGAGGGAGGCGCCCGGCATGCGGCCCGCTTGCTGCACCAGGAGCGAGCCGACGCCGACCAGACGTCCCTGCCGGTCCAGCAGCCCGCAACCGCCCCAGTTGGGATGGGGTGGCGCGGTGAAGAGCGCCTCGTCCAGAACATATTCCCAATAGCCCGCAAACTCCCGCTTGGCGGTGATGCGGGCATTCAGGGAATGGCGCCGGCCGCCTTCGCCGGCAACGATCACCAGGTCGCCCTCGGAGAGACCGCTCGAGCTGCCGATTTCGATGGGCATCGCCGCCGCCCGGCCCAGCGCCTGCACGAGGCCGAAGCCGGATTCGAAATCGTAGCCCAGCGCATGGCCCGCCAGCACGCTGCCGTCGTTCGCCGTCAGCCAGACCGACTCGGCCTCGGCGATCAGGTAGCCGATGGTCAGCACGAGGCCGTCGGCCCCGATCAGCACGCCGTTTCCGGTGCGTTCGGTACCGAGGATCTCGGCCGTGAAAGCGTCCTCCGGGACAGTCGCCCTTAGCGAGACCACCGCGTCGAGAGCGCGGTCGAGATCGAAGGAGAGCTCCTCCGGATTGGGCTGCGCCGCGTGCGGGATTTCCCAGTCGAACTCTTCGCTCATGGCCTCGTTTTCCGCATCCTTCCGCCGCGACTATCCTGCCCCGCCACCGCTCTGGCAAGGGGATGCCGCGCCCGCGGCGGGCTCAGGCTCCGAAGGTCGCAAAGGCTTCCCCCAAACCCTCGACGGCCACACGGACCCTATCCCCCGGCGCCACCCAGCGGGTCTCCACGATACTGCCGGTAAGCACCGTGTCGCCCTCCCGCAGCGGTCTGCCCTCGGCGGCGGCATGGTTCGCGAGCCAGGCGAGGGCCTCGAAGGGATGACCCATCACGTCCCGGCCCCGGCCGGCGCCTATCTCCACCCCGCCGATTTCCATCACGCCACGCAGCGCCGGGAGGTCGAGCGCCCGCCATCCCGCGACCGGTGCGCCGATCACCGCGCCGGCGCTGAAGAAGTCGTCGGCCACCAGGCACGGGGTGGAGAGAGCGCGGAAATCCTCGTAGCGGTCGTCCACGATCTCCATGGCGGCGGCGCAGCTCTCCACGGCGTCGGCGACGCGGGCCCGGTCGAACGGCGCCTCCTCCGCCGGCAGGGGGCGGGCGAGACGAACGGCGATCTCGCATTCCACGCCGGGCCGCCAGTAGCCGGCGAAGGGAACGGCGGCCGTGCCGGCGTGGATCGCGCGTTCGTAGAGTGCGCCGGCGCAGGGGTGGGAAATCTCCAGATAGCGCTGCATCACGGGCGTCGTACAGCCGATCTTCCGCCCGCGGACGGGGCCCAAAGCGGGTGCGAGCCGCGCATTGAGCGCCGCCTGCACGACATAGGCGTCCTCGAGCGATCCGGGCCGGCAGGATTCCGGGAGCTGGACGATCCGCCGGCGGCGCTCGCGGGCCGCGGCATAGAGATCGACGGCCTGGCCGATCGCGTCCGCAAGCATTGTGTCGATCCTTCCCCGAAGCGGTCGGGAGGCCTCATCATATCAGCTTCGTGCGCCGGGCCCGGCTTCCACCCCGCGCCCCATGCGCGAAACCCGGGCCTCACGATAGGCGAGATAGAGCGTGCTCGAGAAGATCACGATGCCGCCGAGCCAGACATAGAGAACGGGGATTTCCGCAAAAAGCAGATAGCCGAGGAGCGAAGCCCAGATCAGGCGGAGGAAATCCACCGGCAAAACGGCCGTCGCGTCGGCCTCGCGGAAGGCCTGCGCCAGGCAGAGATGGCCCACCGTGCCCAGCGCGCCCATCAGGGCGAACCAGCCGAGCTCCACGAGGCTCGGCCAACGCCAGACGAAAGCGGCGGCGATGGCCGTGAGCGGCGTGAGGAATAGAGCCATATAGGCGGTGAGCGTGAGGCTCGATTCCGTGCGCGAGAGAAGCTTGATCAGAATCATCGCCCCGGCCCAGACGGCCGACGAGCCGAGGACCAGAAGCGTGCCGAGGTCCAGTGCCGCCATGCCGGGCCGGATGATCAGCAGGGCGCCGGCGAACCCCGCAACCAGGGCGGCGGCCCGCCGCATGCGCAACGCCTCGCCCAGGAAGAGCGCCGCACCAACGGCGACGAAGAGCGGCGCCGTGAAGCCGAGGGCGGCGACAGTGCCGAGCGGGGTGATCGGGACGGCAACGAAGAACATCAGCATGGCGCCCGTATGCACCGCCCCCCGCAGGCCGTGGAGGGGCAGCCTTCGCGTGCGGAATGCGCCGAAACCATGGCGCAGGAGGAACGGCACGAGCACCAGGAGCCCGAAAAGATTGCGGAAAAATGCGGCTTCGAAGGGGTGCTGCTCGGTGGAGGCGATGCGGATCACCGCATGCATGGCGGAGAAGCCCAGCGTCGCGCCGAGCATCAGCAGCATGCCGCGGACCGAAGGCGGCAGACCCCCGTAGACCCGGGCGAGCCGCCCCTCCCGAATCGCCCGGCGTGCCGCCGTGAGAAACGCGCGCGCCAAGGCGCGGGCTAGCGGCGCTCCTTCTCCTCCACCGGACCGCCGGCCTCTTTCCACGCACCGAAGCCGCCGGCGATATGGGCGACCGGGCGAAGCCCCATGGTCTGCGCCGCCTGGGCCGCCAGTGCCGAACGCATGCCGCCGGCG
The DNA here is from genome assembly GCA_965220825.1 of Alphaproteobacteria bacterium. Taxonomy (GTDB): domain Bacteria; phylum Pseudomonadota; class Alphaproteobacteria; order UBA828; family UBA828. The sequence goes on along the minus strand of OZ244839.1, from coordinate 2,579,965 downwards.
CAGAAGAAGACGAACTTCTTGCCGCTCGCGAAGAACTCCTTGTGGTAGGGGCTCTCCGGGTCGATCCAGAACTCGAGCATGCCGCGGGGCACATGACGCGCACCGGGAACGGCACCCTCCCGCCACAGCTCCCGGATGTCCCTGATGTCCACCAGTTCGACCTCGGGATCGTCGGCCAGCGCGATCGCCGACGATGCCGAGAGCGTCGCGATTTCGGCTTCGGCCTCGGCCACCAGTTCCTTGACGCCCTTGACGATCATGCTGCTCTCCTCGAACGCGGCGCTACAGCATGCACGCCCCGCGCCCCGCCGTCGAGCCGCTGTCGTATCGAACGCGTCGGCAAAGGCGTCGATCCGGATGGCCTTGACGGGGAAGGGCATGTCGGCGTGGAGCTTGTCGAGGCGTGAGCTGGAACCCGTGGCTCCGGTGGAGCCACCTCATCCGGCGAACCGGCGTTAGGGGCGGTCGCGCGTCGCCCCTTTTTGGTGCGCGGGTCTTGAGGCCCGCATGTTTTTGTTTTTCGAGAAGAAGAAAAATGCGGGCCTCAAGACCCGCGCACCAAACCTGTCATGCGGTCTCCGAAGCGGTTGATCTGTCCACCAACCGCTTCGGAGACCGCCAACCGCGTTTCACGAGCCGCGTCTCAATACCTCTCTGATCTTGCACAGCCGCTCGGCCCGGCCGGACTCGAAATGGTGGACGGAACTCCGCCTCCGCTCCTATAACCCGCCCCATGACGGGCCTTCCCTTCACCAAGATGCACAGCCTCGGCAACGATTTCGTCGTGCTCGACCTGCGCCGTGCGACGGTTGCTCTCGACGGCGCGCGGGTGCGCGCCATCGCGGACCGGCGCACCGGCGTCGGTTGCGACCAGCTCCTCGCATTGGAAGCGCCGAGGGCGCGCGCGGCCGACGCCTTTCTGCGGATCTGGAACCGGGACGGTGGAGAGGTCGAGGCCTGCGGCAACGGCACCCGCTGTATCGCCCGGCTGCTCCTGGAGGAGACCGGCCGCGACCGTGTGACGGTGGAGACGGTCGCCGGCCTCCTTACGGCGCGGGCGAGCGGAACGGATGTGTGCGTGGACATGGGGCCCGCGCGCCTCGACTGGCGCGAGATCCCGCTCGCCCGCGAGGTGGACACGCTCCATGTGCCGGCGGCGGCCGGTCCGCTCGCGGACGCCGTGGCCGTCAATATGGGGAACCCGCATCTGGTGTTCTTCGTGGACGATGCGGAGAGCGTACCGCTCGACACCCTCGGCCCCGACCTCGAGCACCACCCGCTTCTGCCGGAACGCGGCAATATCGGCGTCGCGTCCCGGTACGACGAAGACGCCCTTCGGCTCCGGGTCTGGGAGCGCGGCGCGGGGCTCACGCGCGCCTGCGGGACCGGCGCCTGCGCAGCGGCCGTCGCCGCCGCGCGGCGCGGCCTGACGGGGCGTGCCGTGCATCTCGCGCTCGACGGCGGGCCGCTCGCGATCGTCTGGCGGAGCGACGGACATGTGGACATGACGGGCCCGGCGGCACGGAGCTTTACCGGGGAGCTCGCGTCATGAACGGTCCGGAGGTCATCACCCTCGGCTGCCGGCTCAACGCCCGGGAATCCGACATCGTGCACGCCCTGGCGCGGGATGCGGGGCTTACGCGCGCAACGATCGTCAATACCTGCGCCGTCACGCACGAGGCGGAGCGCCAGGCGCGCCAGGCGATTCGGAAGGCGCGACGGCAGAACCCCGACGCCGTCGTCATCGCCACGGGATGCGCCGTCCAGATCGACCCCGCGCGCTACGCCGCCATGCCCGAGGTCGACCGGGTGATCGGCAACCGGGAGAAACTCCTGCGCGAGAGCTACCTGCCGGCGGACACGGCGCGCGTCGCGGTCGGCGACATCATGGCGGGGCGCGAGACCGCCGGCCATCTGGCGGACGCCTTCCAGGAACGTGCGCGGGCCTTCGTTCAGATCCAGAACGGCTGCGACCATCGTTGCACCTTCTGCATCATCCCCTACGGGCGGGGTCCGAGCCGCAGCGTGCCGCTCGGCGCCGTCGCCGCGGAGACGCGCGCGCTCGTGGCCCGGGGATTCAGGGAAGTGGTGCTCACCGGCGTGGACCTCGGCGACTATGGGGCGGATTTGCCCGGCACCCCGAGCCTGGGGGAGGCCATCCGCCGGCTTCTGGCCACCGTTCCCGAACTGCCGCGGCTTCGTCTCTCCTCCGTGGACCCGGCGCGGGTCGACCCGGTGCTCGAGCGGCTCTTCGCCGAGGAGCCGCGCCTCATGCCCCACCTCCATCTCAGCGTCCAGGCGGGCGACGACCTGGTGTTGAAGCGCATGAAGCGCCGCCATGGGCGAGGCGACGTCCTGGCGCTCTGCGATCGCCTGCGGCGCCTGAGGCCGGAGATCGCCTTCGGTGCGGATCTCATCGCGGGCTTTCCCACCGAGACGGACGCGATGTTCCGGAACACCCGGCGTCTGGTCGCGGATGCCGGTCTGGTGTGGCTGCATGTCTTCCCCTATTCGGCGCGCAAGGGCACGCCGGCGGCACGCATGCCGCAGGTGCCCGCGGGAGAGCGCCGCGCCCGGGCGGCGGCGCTCCGGGAGGCGGGCGCGGCCCAGCGGCGTCGCTTCCTCGGCGGGCGCATCGGGCGCGAGAGTTCGGTTCTTCTGGAGGAAGGGCGCGAGGGGCGCGACGAGACCTTCGCGCGAGTCTCGCTCGATCGCGCGGCCGGCAGCCCGGGGGACATTGTGCGGGCGCGTATCCATGGCATGGCGGGCGACGGGCTGCGCGGGACCGCGCTCCCATGACCGGCGACGGGACGGGACGACGCGGCCTTTTCGCGTGGCTCAAGGCGGGGCTCGCGCGGACCTCGGCCAACATCGCCGGGGGCGTCGGCGCGATCCTTACCGGCCGCCGGCTCGACGAGGCGGCGCTCGAGGCGCTGGAGGAGCTGCTGATCAGCGCCGATCTCGGCGCAGCGGCCGCGGCGGAACTCACCGCGTCGCTCTCCCGGCAGCGGCTCGGAACGGAGGTGAGCGAAGAGGAGGTGCGCCGCGCGCTTGCCGACCGCATAGCCGAGATTCTCGCGCCGGTGGAAGGGGCACTCACCGTCGACGAACGCGCGAAACCGCACACGATCCTCGTGGCGGGGGTCAACGGCACGGGCAAGACCACCACCATCGGCAAGCTCGCGCGGCGCTTCGCGGGCGAGGGGCGGCGCACCATGCTGGTCGCCGGAGACACCTTCCGCGCCGCCGCGGTGGAGCAGCTCGAAATCTGGGGCGAACGCGCCGGCGCACCGGTGATTGCGCGGCCCGGCGGCGGCGATCCGGCGGGACTCGCCTATGAGGCGCTTGAGCGCGCCCGCGCCGAGGGCACCGACGTGCTGCTGATCGACACCGCGGGCAGGCTGCAGAACCAGGCCCATCTGATGGACCAGCTCCGCAAGATCGACCGGGTGCTGAAGAAGCTGGACCCGCGCGCGCCCCACAGCCGCCTTCTGGTGCTGGACGCCACCACGGGACAGAACGCCCACAGCCAGGTGGAGGCGTTTCGCCGGGCGGTGGATATCGACGGATTGGTGGTAACCAAGCTCGACGGCACGGCGAAGGGCGGCGTTCTGGTGGCGCTTGCGGACCGCTTCGGCATTCCCGTGGTGGCACTCGGTGTGGGCGAGGGCGTGGACGACCTCCGCCCCTTCGAGCCCCGCGCCTTTGCCCACGCCCTGATGGGGCTGGAGGCGCTACCCGACGCCTGACCGCCTAACGGCTCGCGGCAAAGCCCGGGCGATAGATGCCCTGGTCACCTTCCGGATTGGTGAAGGGCGCAAAGGCCGGACGTCCCTTCACCGCCTCGTGGTGGCGGAGCGCCCAGACGACGGAAGGAAAGGCGAGGGACTCCCAAGGGATCGCCGCCGTCTCGAAGAGCCCCACCTCGAGACTTTCCTCGCCGGCCGCCACGTCCGGACTCTCGAGCGCCGCGCGGTAGATGAGCTGCACCAGGCTGATACGCGGAATGGTGTAGACGCCGAGCAGCGCATCGATGGCGATCGCCGCGCACGCCTCCTCCCGCGCCTCGCGCCGCGCCCCCTCTTCCGGATCCTCACGCAGCTCCAGAAAGCCCGCGGGCAGTGTCCAGAACCCGGCCTGGGGCTCGATGGCCCGGCGGCAGAGCAGGATGCGCCCCTCCCAGCTCGCGACCGAGCCGACGACGATCTTGGGGTTCTCGTAGCGGATGAAGCCGCAGGTCTCGCAGACGAGGCGCGGCCGGTCGTCCCCCTCGGGCACCCGGCGCACGATGGGACCGCCGCTGGAGGGATAACGCGGCATGGCACCGAGTATGAAGCCGCTTCCGGGCCGAAGTCCAGAGCGGTACATATGCGGGCGAAGGACCCATGCGACCGCGCGGAAGGGCATACCCTGCGCTCCCGGACGCGGACGGTTCGCGCTATAAGGCGGGCGCAATTGGAACAGGGGTCCTCTCATGCCGGGATTTGTACGGTGCGCGGCGCTTTCCCTCAGTCTGCTTCTGGCCGTGCCGGGGGTGGCGAATGCCGAACCGGCGCACGGCCTCTCCCTATTCGGAGACTTGAAATACGGCCCCGACTTCACCCATTTCGACTATGTGAACCCGGATGCGCCCAAGGGCGGCCTTCTGCGCCTCGCCGCGGTCGATACCTACAGCACGCTCAATCCCTTCACACTGAAGGGCGTGAGTGCCGCGGGCGCGAACCTCCCCTTCGAGAGCCTGCTGGAAGCGGCGGCCGACGAGCCCGATTCCGCTTATGGTCTGATCGCATCCCATGTGGAGCTTGCGCCGGACCGTCGCACGGTCCGCTTCCTCCTGCGCTCGGAGGCCCGCTGGCACGACGGGACGCCGATCACCGCGGCGGACGTGGTCTTCTCGCTGGAGACGCTCCGCGCGGAAGGCCACCCCATCTTCCGCATCCAGTTCGCGGGCGTGGACCGGGCCGAGGCGGCAGGCACGCACGAGGTCGTCTTCCGGCTGACGGATACGGAGAACCGCAAGCTGCCGCTGATCGTCGGCGGCATGCCCATCATCTCCAAGGCCTACTACGAGGGGCGCGCATTCGGCGATACCACCGTGGAACCGCCGCTCGGAAGCGGGCCGTACCGGGTTTCGGCCGTCGATGCCGGCCGCTCCATCACCTATGAGCGGGTGGCGGACTATTGGGGCGCGCATCTGCCGGTCAATGCGGGGCGGTACAATTTCGACGAGGTTCGCTTCGACTATTACCGCGACCGGACGGTGGTGGTGGAAGCGCTGAAGGCGGGCGCGTTCGATTTCCACGAGGAGTTCACATCCAAGACATGGGCCACCGCCTACGACCTGCCCCAGATCGACGAAGGCTGGATGATCAAGGAAGCGATCCCCGACAACACGCCGTCCGGTGTGCAGGCCTTCTTCCTCAATACGCGGCTTGCGAAGTTCCGCGATCCGCGCGTGCGGGAGGCGCTCGCTTACGTCTTCGACTATGAGTGGCTGAACGAGAATATTTTCCACGGTCTCTACGACCGCATGGCGAGCTATTTCGAGAACTCCGACATGGCCGCGCGGGGCCTTCCGTCCGAGGCGGAACGGACGCTGCTCGAGCCCTATCGCGGGCAAATCCCCGACCGCGTCTTCACCGAGGCCTTCGTACCGCCGCGAACCGACGGCTCCGGGAACAACCGCGCCAATCTCCGCACCGCCCGCAGGCTCTTCGAGGAAGCGGGCTGGGCGATGCAGGACGGCAGTCTGGTCGAGCAGGCGACCGGCCAGCCGATGGAGATCGAGTTCCTCTATTTCGAACCCACCTTCGAGCGCGTCCTCGCCCCGTTCGCGCGCAACCTGAAACGCATCGGTATCGTGGCGACGCTCCGCCTGGTGGACGGGCCGCAATATCAGAATCGCCTCAAGGAGCACGATTTCGAGATCACCACCCGGCGCTTCGTGATGAGCCTCTCCCCCGGCGCGGAACTCCGGGCCTTCTTCGGCTCCCGGACCGCGGACCAGGTCGGCTCGCTCAACTCGTCGGGAATCAAGGACCCGGTGGTGGACGCCCTGATCGAGAAGATCGCCACGGCGTCCGACCGTCCGGCCCTCGTGGCTGCCGCCCGCGCGCTGGATCGGGTGCTTCTATGGGGGCATTATATGGTGCCGCAATGGTTCAAGAACACGCATCATCTCGTCTATTGGAACCGGTTCGGCCGCCCTGCGATCAAGCCCCGCTATGCCCGCGGCGTGTTCAGCACCTGGTGGGTGGACGCCGAGAAGGACGCGGCGCTCGCCGCTTGGCGCGAGGGGCGGGAGTGAGGGCCGGGCGCACGCCGCACTGCGCCGCGTCCCGCAAGCCAGGGGCCGCGTGAGGCCCGCCGCCCCCCGGCGCAGGCCGTCGGACAAGGGCCGGGCTACGGCATAGCGCATTCCGGCCGCCATGTTCGCCTATATCGTCCGTCGCCTACTGCTGATCCTGCCCACCCTCTTTGCGATCATGGTGATCAATTTTGCGATCATCCAGATCGCCCCGGGCGGCCCGGTCGAGCAGGCCATCGCCGAGTTGACGGGAACGGCCGTCGAAGCCACCGCGCGGGTCTCGGGCGCAGGCCCCGGCGAAGTGGCCGGCGCCGCGCAGGCGGATGTCGCCGCTTCGCCCGAAGTGACCCAATATCGCGGTGCCCGCGGGCTCGATCCGGAGCTGATCGCGCGTCTCGAGGTGGAATACGGCTTCGACAAGCCTCCGCTCGAGCGCTTCGTCCATATGATGGCGCAATATGTCCAGTTCGATTTCGGGACCAGCTTCTTCCGTGACGACCGGGTGGTCGATCTGGTGATGGACAAGCTGCCGGTCTCCATCTCGCTCGGCCTGTGGACCACATTGCTCGCCTATCTGATCTCCATCCCGCTCGGCATCGCGAAGGCGGTGCGGGACGGCCAGCGTTTCGACGTCTGGACCAGCAGCGTGATCGTCGTGGGATACGCCATCCCCAACTTCATCTTCGCGATTCTGCTTATCGTCCTGTTCGCCGGCGGCAGCTATCTGGACTGGTTTCCCCTCCGGGGCCTGGTCTCGGAGAACTTCTCGGAGCTCTCCCTGCTGGGGAAGATCGAGGACTATTTCTGGCATCTGGCGCTTCCCATCACGGCCATGGCCGTGAGCGGCTTCGCCACCACCACCATGCTCACCAAGAACTCCTTCCTGGATCAGATCAGCCAGCACTATGTGGTCACCGCGCGTGCCAAGGGACTGACCGAACGCCGGGTGCTCTACGGCCATGTGTTCCGCAACGCGATGCTGATCATCATCGCCGGGCTGCCCGGGGCCTTCATCGGCATCCTGTTCACCGGCGTTCTGCTGATCGAGGTGATCTTCTCGTTGGACGGCCTCGGGCTTCTCGGCTTCGAATCCCTGCTTAAGCGCGACTATCCCATCATCTTCGGCACGCTCTTCTTCTTCACCCTGCTGGGGCTCGTGGTGAACCTGATCGGCGACCTCATGTATGTGATCGTCGATCCGCGCATCGATTTCGAGAGCCGCGAGGTCTGAGCCGTGGCGCTCTCGCCGCTGGCCCGGCGCCGGCTCTACAACTTCCGCACAAACCGGCGGGGCTATGTCTCCTTCTGGATATTCGCGGCGATCTTCACCCTCACGCTGTTCGCCGAATTTCTCGCGAACGACCGCCCCATCGTCATGGAATATGACGGCGAGCTCTACTTCCCGGTCTTTTTCGAATATGCGGAGACGGAGTTCGGCGGGGACTTCGAGACCGAGGCCGATTACCGCGATCCGTTCGTCGCCGACCTCATCGCCGAGAAGGGATGGACGGTCTGGCCGCTGATCCCCTACAGCTACCGGACCATCAATTACGACCTGCCCGTGCCGGCGCCGGCACCGCCCTCGGGCGAGAACTGGCTGGGCACGGACGACCAGGGGCGAGACGTGCTCGCGCGCCTGATCTACAGCTTCCGGCTTTCCGTCCTATTCGGGCTCGCGCTTACCGTCCTCGCCTCCATGATCGGGGTCGCGGCCGCTGCGGTGCAAGGCTTCTTCGGCGGCTGGATCGACCTTGTCTTCCAGCGTTTCATCGAGGTCTGGTCCGGCCTGCCGCAGCTCTTCATCCTCATCATCCTGGCCAGCATCATCGAACCCAACATCTGGATGCTGCTGGTGATCCTGCTTCTTTTCAGCTGGATGGCGCTGGTGGGCGTGGTGCGGGCGGAGTTCCTGCGGGTCCGCAATTTCGACTATATACGCGCGGCACGGGCGCTCGGCGTCGGCAACTTCGCCATCATCCTGCGCCACGGCCTGCCCAACGCCATGGTGTCGGCCGTCACCTTCCTGCCCTTCATTCTGGTGGGCTCCATCACGGCGCTGACGTCGCTGGACTTTCTGGGCTTCGGCCTGCCGCCTGGGGAGCCCTCTCTCGGCGAGCTGCTGCGCCAGGGGAAGGCGAACCTGCAGGCGCCCTGGCTCGGCATTGCGGGCTTCATGGTGCTGGCCGTCATGCTGAGCCTGCTGATATTCATCGGCGAGGCGGTGCGGGACGCCTTCGACCCCCGAAAGCTCGTGGGCCGATGAACCCGGTGGTCCGCATCCGCGACCTCTCGGTCGACTTCGCGAGCGGCGGAGAGACGGTCCGCGCCGTCTCGGGCGTCTCCTTCGATATCGAAAAGGGGGAGACCGTGGCGCTGGTGGGCGAGAGCGGCTCCGGAAAATCGGTGACCGCGCTCTCGATCCTCCAGCTTCTTCCCTACCCCGTCGCCACCCACCCCGCCGGTTCCATCGAGGTGGACGGCGTCGATACGGTCCGGGCGGCGCCGCGTGCGCTGCAGCGCATTCGCGGCAACCGCATCTCCATGATCTTCCAGGAGCCCATGACCTCCCTCAACCCGCTTCACACCATCGGGCGGCAAGTGGCGGAGGTGTTGACGCTCCACCGCGGCCTCGCCAAGCGGCAGGCGCTGATACGGGCGCGCGAGCTCCTGGAGATGGTGGCGCTCGGCAGGACCGCCGAGCGGCTCAAGGCCTACCCCCACGAGCTCTCCGGCGGGCAGCGGCAGCGGGTGATGATCGCCATGGCGCTCGCCTGCGAGCCCGACCTGCTGATCGCCGACGAGCCCACCACCGCCCTCGACGTGACGGTGCAGGCACAGATACTGAAATTGCTGACCGACCTCCAGCAGCGCCTCGGCATGGCGATGCTGCTGATCACCCACGACCTCAACATCGTGCGCCATATCGCCCGCAAGGTCTGCGTGATGCGGGGTGGGGAAATCGTGGAGGAGGGCCCGGCGTCGCAGATCTTCGGGAACCCCTCCCACCCCTATACCAGAGAGCTTCTGGCGGCGGAGCCCCGGGGTGACCCGCTTGCGGTCCCGCCCGATGCGCCTGAAATCGTGGCCTGCCGCACACTCAAGGTCCACTTCCCCATCAAGGCCGGGGTCATCCGGCGCACGGTGGGCCATGTGAAGGCGGTGGACGGGGTGGATTTCACCATCCGGGCGGGGCAGACCGTGGGTGTGGTAGGGGAGAGCGGCTCGGGCAAGACGACGCTCGCCCTCGCCCTGCTTCGCCTGGTCTCGAGCCGGGGAGACATCGTCTTTCAAGGCCGGCCGCTCCAGGGACTCACCTTCCGCCGGATGCGGCCCCTGCGCCGGCGGATGCAGGTCGTCTTTCAGGACCCGTACGGCTCCCTCAGCCCGCGCATGACCGTGCGCCAGATCGTCGAGGAGGGCCTCAGGGTCCACCGCATCGACGACCGGCGCGCGGCGCACCGCGCGGTGGAGGAGGCGCTGGCGGAGGTAGGGCTCGACCCCGCCATGCAGGACCGCTACCCCCACGAATTCTCCGGCGGGCAGCGCCAGCGCATCGCCATCGCCCGCGCCCTGGTGCTGAAGCCCCGGCTGGTGGTCCTGGACGAGCCCACCTCGGCGCTCGACATGTCGGTCCAGGCGCAGATCATCGACCTGCTGCGCGCGCTCCAGGCACGGCACGGACTCGCCTATCTCTTCATCAGCCACGATCTGAAAGTGGTTCGCGCCCTCTGCCACGAAGTGATCGTGATGCGGGATGGCGTGGTGGTGGAGCAGGGTCCCGCCCGGCAGATCTTCGAAGCCCCGGAGGCCCCCCACACCCGCGCCCTGCTGGCCGCCGCCCTCGACCTCGAGGCGAGCGAGCCCGGCGGCGCGGGGGGCGTGGGTTCGTAGGCGGGACGCGCGCCCGGGCGGCTCAGGCTGCGGCGAAATAGCGCTCCAGAACACCGAGATAAACGGCGGCCAGAGTGTCGAGCGCCGCGACGGGGACGCATTCGTCGGCCTTGTGCATGGTGCGACCGATGAGGCCGAACTCCACCACCGGGCAGTGGTCCTTGATGAAGCGCGCGTCCGACGTGCCGCCGGCGGTGCCGAGCGCGGGTTCCCGCCCCGTCGCGGTGCGCACCGCCTCGGCGACCGTCTCGCTGAGCGGCCCCGGCGGTGTGAGAAATGCCTCGCCCGAGACCGTGACCTCCAGCCGGTAGGGCTCGCCGACGCCGTCCAGGCATGTGCGGACCAGGCGCTCGAGGCTGGCGGCGGTGTGGCGGTCGTTGAAGCGGACGTTAAAGCGTGCCGATGCCTGTTCGGGAATGACATTGGCCGCCGGGTTGCCCACATCCACGCTGGTGATCTCCAGATTGCTGGGCTGGAAGTGCTCCGTGCCGGCGTCGAGTTCCAGACGGGCGAGGGCCTGCAGAAGAGCGACGAGACGCGGCACCGGGTTGTCGGCGAGCGCCGGATAGGCCACGTGACCGCCGGTTCCGTCGACCCGGAGCGTCCCGTTGAGGCTGCCGCGGCGGCCGATCTTGATGGTCTCGCCGAGAACGTTCGGGTTGGTGGGCTCGCCCACCAGGCAAGCGTCGAGCCGTTCGCCACGATCCTCGAGCCAGGCGAGTACCTTGCGCGTGCCGTTGACGGCGGGTCCCTCCTCGTCCCCGGTGATCAACAGGCTGATGGAGCCCTTGGGCGGCCCGCCCGAAGCCCGGAAGCGCGCGACGGCCGCCACGAACGCCCCGATGGCGCCCTTCATGTCCGCCGCGCCCCGCCCGTAGAGCGTCCCGTCCGTGACGGAGGCTTCGAACGGCTCCCGCGTCCAGTCCTGGCCCGCCACCGGCACCACGTCGGTGTGCCCGGCGAAGCAGAAATTGGGCGCGGCGTCGCCGAGGCGGGCGTAGAGATTGTGCACCGGGGCCGTCCCAGGCTCCTCGAAGCGGAGCCTGTGGCACGTGAACCCGAGGGCGGCGAGCGCCTCTTCCAGCACACCGAGGGCGCCGCCGTCTTGCGGCGTCACGCTGGGGCAGCGGATCAGCGCACGGACAAGCGCGAGCGGCTCGACCAGTCCGGCGGGGGTCAATTCCGCAGCAATTCGTTGATGGAGGTCTTGGCGCGGGTGCCGGCGTCCACCTGCTTCACGATCACCGCACAATAGAGGCCGGGGCCGGGCGTCTCGTCGGGCAGCGGCTTGCCCGGGAGCGAACCGGGCACCACGACCGAATAGGGCGGGATGCGCCCACGGTGGATCGCACCGGTCTCGCGATTCACGATTCGCGTCGACGCGCCCACATAGACGCCCATGGAAAGCACGGAGCCCCGCTCCACGATCACGCCCTCGGCGACCTCGCTGCGCGCCCCGATGAAGCAGTCGTCCTCAACGATCACGGGCTCCGCCTGTAGCGGCTCCAGAACGCCGCCGATGCCCGCGCCACCTGAAATGTGGCAATTGCCGCCGATCTGTGCGCAGCTTCCGACGGTGGCCCAACTGTCGATCATCGTGCCGCTTCCCACATGGGCGCCCACATTCACGAAGCAGGGCATGAGCACCACGTCCGGTGCGATATGGGCGGAGCGGCGCACGATCGCGCCGGGCACCGCGCGGAAGCCCGCCGCGCGGAAGCGCGCCTCGTCCCAACCCGCGAACTTGGAAGGCACCTTGTCGTACCAGGGCGTGCCCTCGCCGGGCCCGCCGGGGATCGGCGCCATGGCGTTCAAACGGAAGGAGAGCAGCACCGCCTTCTTGAGCCACTGATTGACGCGCCATTCGCCATTCGCCTTTTCGGCAACGCGTGCCGCGCCGGAATCGAGCAGGTCGAGGGCCGCCTCCACCGCATCCCGCGCCTCGCCGCCGGTTTCGGGGGAGAGCGAATCGCGCACCTCCCAGGCCGCCTCCACGGCGCGGGCGAGCTGCTCCTCGTTCATCGCTTGCTCCCTTCAATCCCGTCTTTCGGTGGCGAATCGCCGCCCGCCGTCGGTTCGAGCAGGGCGTCGAGCCAGGCGGGCAGATCGTGGGTCACATAGTCCGGCCGGACCGCATCGGCATCGGCCGAGCCCCAGGCATTCTCGCCGCGCACCCAGACGGTGGTCATGCCGAGCGCCGCCGCCGGCGCCAGATTGCGCAGGATATCCTCGAAGAAGACGGCGCGGGCGCAATTCACGTCGTGGCGCGAGGCAAGCCTGGCGTAGGCGTCGGGCGCGGGCTTCGGGATCCAGTCCGCCGCCGCGATGTCGTAGATCGCGCTGAAATGGTGGCCGATGCCGAGCCGGTCCATCACGCGCTCCGCATAGGGCTCGTCCGCATTGGTGAAGACGAGCTTGCGCCCCGGCAGGCGGCCCAACGCCGCCTCCAGCTCGGGACTCGGCGCGAGCGGCGAGAGGTCGATATCGTGGACGAACTCCAGGAACGGCCCCGGCTCCATGTCGTGCTTTGTCATCAGCCCGCGCAGCGTGGTGCCATATTCGCGGAAATAGCTCTTCTGCAGCCGCTTGGCCTCGTCATGCGCCACGTCGAAGAAGTCGGCGATAAAGGCGCCGATCCGCCGATCCACCTGATCGAAGAGGCGTGAGCTCGCGGGATAGAGCGTGTTGTCCAGATCGAAGATCCAGGTCTCGATATGGGCGAGGTCGGCGGCCTCCGGTGGCGCGGGTGCAGGGGTCTTCAATTGCATTGTCCGTTTGAGTCTTCGGAGCAGATCTTTTCGCCGTCGATCCAGGTCGCACCGGAGAGATCGGCCTTCAGGAAGTCCGTCCCATCCAGCCGGGCGCCGGTGAAGTCCGCACCGCGCAGATCCGCGCGGAAGAACCGGGCACGGCGGAGGTCGGCCTCGCGGAAGGACGCACGGGCAAGATCCGACTTGGTGAAATCCGCGCCGATGAGGCGCGCGCCCGGCCACCGCGTCTCTATGAGGACGGCGTCGGTGAACTTGGCGCGGCGGGCGTCCACCCGGGTGAAATTCGTGCGGGAAAGGTCGGAGCGCGCGAAGAACCCGTCGCGCAGGGTGGCGTCCGTCAGGTCGACTCCCACGAACTGCCGGTTGTCCAGATAGCAGCGAAGCCAGTCGACACCGGGTGCGGGCGTGTCGGTGCAGGCGGCGTGCGCCGGCGCGGCGACCGCAAGGGCGGCCGCTAAGACGAGCGCGGGCCCGACGCCTGCGGCGAGCCGCCCGCCCTTACGCCGCGCGCGCATCAAGGCCGAACCCCCGCTGGAGTTCCGACGGACGGGACAGCGAGCCATGGGCCTCCCCGATAGCGACGAGCCGGGCCTGTACCGCCGCCGGAAAGGGTGCCGATCGCCGGGTCTCGAGATCGACATGGATGCCGATCCACTCGGAGCAGGCCGCCGTCCAACGCTCTGTTTCATGCTCCAACCTGTGGGCGATGTGAACGCGCTTCCCGTCGCTGTCGACCAGCTGCGTCGTAACGACGACCGGGCTGCCAACGGTCAGTTCGCGCAGATAGACGGTGCGCATGTCGATGGCGAAGACCGATTTCCCGCAGCGGGCCACATAGTCCGGTCCGACGCCGAGCATGGCGAAGAAGGCGTCGGTCGCCCGGTCGGCGACGGCGATGTAGTGGGCGACGTTCATGTGGCCGTTATAGTCGATCCACTCCGGACGAACGGACTCGCGGTGCAGGCGCAGGGGCGCATCGACGGCCATCTCCACCGCTTCTTCTCGAGAGATCAGCCCGCCTCGGGAGGGCCGGCATCGCGGCCACCGGCGGGCCGTTCGAGATATTTGCCTTCCAGCGACGAATCCGCCCGGGCCGCCTCCGCCCGCGCCGTCGCCCGCTCAGCCTTCGTCCGCCCCGCCCGCGCGGACTTCATGGCGCTGCGCTCCTTCTTCAAACGCTTGTCGCGCTTCTTCCGCGCTTGATTGAAGTTGACGACATCGCCCATTGCCGCGGGCCTTCCGGTTTGCCGACAAACGTGGTCTAAGGAAGCCGTTGCCTTCTCTTGCGGGCCGCCCCGACCGAACGACGAGCAAGCCTAGCCGAAATGAATCGGGCCGTTAACCGGAGTCGTTCGGACACCGCTCGCGCCCGCTCCGTACCTGGGCAGGCCGCACGGTGAAGATACTCTACGGCCTCCTTGCCTTTCTGGCGCTGCTGGTTGTGGCGGCCTTTCTCGCGCCCTCGTTCCTGGACTGGGAGCGGCTCAAGCCGGAAATCGAGGCCCGTGTGGAGGCCGCCACGGGTCGCACGCTCCATATCGACGGCGATATTGCAATCGCGCTCCTGCCGACACCCCGGCTCACCGTCGCCGATCTGCGCCTCGCCAACCTCCCGGGCGCCGCGGCGCCTGAAATGGCCCGTATCGATTCTGCCGATCTCACGCTGGCCCTGGGGCCGCTAATGGGCGGCGATATCGAGATCACCCATATCGCCCTGGTGGAGCCGGTGCTGGAGCTGGAGCGCCTCGCCGACGGGCGCCCCAACTGGGTCTTCGAACCGGCGGCGGGCGAGACCGGCGGAGAGCGTGGAGAGAAGCGCGCGGCGGTTCGCATCGATTCCGTCGCCGTGACCGGCGGCGCGGTGGTTCTCCGCTCCCACGGCGGGCGGCCTCTGGAGCGGATCGAGGGGATCGATGCCGATTTCACCGCGCGCTCGCCGCAGGGGCCGTTCCGCGGCGAGGGGCGTTTCATCCTGCAGGGGGCCGCGGTGGACTTTCGCCTGATCACGCGGGCGCTGGACGAAGACGGCGCACTGCCGGCCTCCCTGGAGCTCGCCATGGCGAGCGGCCTCGGGAGCGCCATTATGGAAGGCATCCTGCGGCGCCCGAGGGCGACGCCCACCTTCGAAGGGACCTTGCGCGTCAAGGGGCCGGACCTCCGCGCGGCGCTCGACGCCTTCAGCTTCACGCCGGACGGTGCGCCGCCCTCGCTCGACGGCGGGTTCTCGCTTCGGGCCGAGATCCGCGCAAGCGAAGAGGCGACCGTGGCGCGTGACATCCAGGCGCGGCTGGGCGACGGACAGGCGACCGGTGAAATCTCCTGGCGGGACGGCGCACCCGCGTCCCTGGACGGGACGCTCGCCGTCAATCGGATCGACCTCGACGCGCTTCTCGCCGCCTTCGACGCCGAGGAAGGAGAGGCGGCCGCAGATGCGGCGGCGGGCGCCGGAAACGCGCCGTCCGTCGCAGCGCTCCCGCAGGGGCTCACGGCGTCGCTCGACCTCGCCATCGACGCCGTGATCTATCGCGGCGACGCGATCCGGCAGGTGCGGGCACTGCTCGAGCTGGAAGACGGCGTGGTGGCGGTACGCCAGGCCTCCGCCCTCCTGCCGGCGGGCGCGGACGTCTCGCTGGTCGGCCGGATGACGGCGGGGATGGAGGGGCCGCGGTTCGACGGCGTCGCCGACATGACCGCCGACGATCTGCGCTCCGTCCTCTCCTGGCTCGCCGTCGATCTCGATGCCGTCCCCCACGACCGGCTGCGCCGCTTCACCGCCAGCGCCGATTTGGCTTTGGAGCCCGATCGGCTCGTGGCCTCAAACATCGACCTCTCCGTGGACGCGACGCATATCGTGGGCCGGCTCGACATGGCCTTGGACGAGAGGCCGAGGATCGCGGCGGACCTTTCGGCCACCCGAATCAATGTCGGCGCCTATCTACCGACGGGCGGCGGCGCGGCGGCGGAACCCGCGGCGCGCGGCGAGAACGGCGAAGGCCAGCCACTGTTGGACCGCTTCGATGCCGACATCGCGCTCAGGATCGCAACACTCATCCACGACGGCGTCCCGCTGCACGACCTCGCCGCCCATGCCCTTCTCCAGAACGGCACGCTCACGCTTCACAACCTTTCGGTGGGAGATGCCGCGGGTGCACGCCTCGCGGTTCGGGGCACCGTTGGGACGCTGGCCGACACGCCCAGCGCAGCACTCGACTTCGAAGCCCGTCTGCCCGACATGTCGGAGGTCGTGCGTATTGTCGGCCTCGCACCGAACGCGGCCGTCGCCCGCCTCGGCGCTCTTTCCCTCGGAGGGGCTGTCGAAGGCGACGCCGAGACGCTCACCGTAACGCTCGACGGGCGCGCGGCGGGCCTCGACGTGGTGCTGAACGGCAGGCTCATGGACCCGTTCGGCGCACCGAGCTACAGCGGCGCGTTCGACCTGCGCCATCCGGACGCCGCGTCCTTCGTCATGCGCGCGACGGGTGCCGCCCATACCGCCCTTCCACCGGGTGCGCTGCATGTCAGTGGCCGTGTGGCGGGCGGCGAAGCGGCGGCGGACATTTCAGGCATTGAAGCCCGGATCGGCGAAAGTAGCGCGACCGGGGAGATTTTGGTCCTCTTGAGCCAGGACCCGCTCTTCTTCGATGCGGACCTGCATGCGGAGACCTTCGACCTCGGGATCATCGGCGCCGGCATCGCAGCGGCCGGCGTTTCCGGCTGGGAGGCGCGACGCACCAGCGAGGCGCGGCGCCGCGGCCGATGGTCGGACACGCCGTTCGACCTTGCCTTCCTGCGCCAGTTCGACGCCTCCCTCAAGATCGAAAGTCCGGCTCTGATCCTCGGAGAGGACCGTCTGGAGGACGCCCGGCTCCACCTCGCCGTGGCGGACGGCGCACTCGCGCTTCGCACGCTCGAGGGGCGGCTCTTCGGCGGAGGGCTGGAGGCGGAGGGCAGCCTCGATCCCGAGCGGGCGGCGGAACTCGCCTTCCGTCTCGCCGATTTCGATCTGGCCCAGGCGATGGAGCGCCTCGCCGGTGCCGCCGCCCTCGGTGGCCGGGCGACGCTCGAAGGCCGCCTCGCGACGGACGGCACCAGCGAACGGGCGATGATCCGCACGCTGCGGGGCGAGGTGTCCGTCGTCACCCAAGGCGGTGCCCTCGAAGGCGTGGATCTGGCGGAACTCGGCCGGGCGCTCGAAGCGCCGGGGGCGGCCGGAGGCTTTGCGGCGGTGGCGGCGGGCGCCCTCTCGAGCGGCCGGACCCCCATCCGCGCGCTCGACGGGACGCTCCGCGTGGCCGACGGCGGCATGCGCTTCGATACCCTCGCCATCGAGATGGAGGATGCGACCGCGGCGCTGAATGGCAGAATCGACCTCTCCGCATGGCGGATCGACCTCGATACGACGTTCCGCCTCACGGCCCACCCGGAAGCGCCGCCCGCCGGCCTGATACTCGAAGGCGCCATCGACCGCCCCGAACGGCGCTACCGGATCGCCGAAATGCAGGCCTGGCTGGAGCGCACCGCCGCCCAGGAAGCCGCCGCGGCGGGGGACGACCGCCGCGACGCGAAGCCGGATAGCGCCGTGGACGAATTCGATACCCCGCCCTCGGACGGCGGTCGGGACACGGTATCGGAAGCCCCCGCTGCGGAGCCGGAGGTGCCGCCGGTGGACGATGGTCGCACAACCCGGCCGGAGACCGCCCCCGAGGGGACGGACGCGCCGGTCCCGAAAGAACGGGTCGGCCGCGCCGACGACGACCTCCCCGCGCCGGCGGACGAAACCCCGGACGCGGAACCACCCGCCGAGGAGCAGGATCCCGACCCGGACCTCCGCACGTTCGTCGACGATCTCCTGCGTACGCTCGACGAGGAGGAGGGCGACGACGCGGAGTGATGGCGCCCCCGAACGCCTCAGGCGACGGTACCGCGGAGCGATAGCCTTGCGCACCGCGCGCCCATGGAACGGCTCCCTCGGCTACACGCAACTTTCGGCCGGTTGCGTGTCTTTCCCTAACGCGCCCGGGCACCGTAGGATCGCGCCATGACCCGACCCGTGATCGGCCTGACGCTCGATTCCGAGCCGCCCGGCGGCTATTCGGGACAGCCCTGGTATGCGATCCGCGAGAACTACTGCGACGCGGTCGCCGCAGCCGGCGGCATCCCCGTCGCCCTGCCCCACGATGCCGCGCTCGCCGACGCCTATCTGGAGATGGTGGACGGGTTGGTAATCACCGGCGGCGCCTTCGACGTCGATCCCGCGCTGTTCGGCGCCGACCAGCGCCATGCGACGGTCAAGACGAAAGACCGGCGCACCGCCTTCGAGCTGGCGCTGACCCGCGCCGCCCACCGGGCGGGCCGTCCCGCCTTCGGCATCTGCGGCGGCCAGCAGCTTATGAACGTGGCGCTTGGCGGCGGCCTGATCCAGCATATTCCGGACGCGCTCCCCCATGCGCTGGCCCACGAGCAGCCCAACCCCCGGACCGAGCCGGGACACGCTGTCGCCCTCGTCCCCGGCTCGCGGCTCCATGCCATCGTCGGCGGCGAGACCATGCAGGTGAACAGTGCCCATCACCAGGCGGTCGATGCGCCGGCGCCCGGTCTTGTCGTCAACGCCCGTGCGCCCGACGGCGTGATCGAGGGCATCGAAGACCCGGCCCATCGCTGGTTCATCGGCGTCCAGTGGCATCCGGAATATGCGATCGATCCAGGCGACGGACGCCTCTTTCAATCCCTGATCGAGGCAAGCGCCGAGCGCACATAGAAGCGATACCGGCATCTTATCGAGGCTCGAAGTTTCGAAAACAACGGGGTTGAAATCGGCCGGTATCCGGTCTTATATCCCGCCTGTCCCCCCCTTTGGGGGGTTTCGGTTATGGAGATGTAGGGAAGGATGTTCATTCAGACCGAGCGAACGCCGAACCCGGCAACGTTGAAGTTCCTGCCGGGAGAGACGGTGATGGCCTCCGGGACCGCAAACTTCACGGATGCGGACCAGGCGGCGCGGTCGCCGCTCGCCGAACGCCTGTTTCGGGTGGACGGTGTGGAGGGCGTGTTTTTCGGCAGCGATTTCGTCTCGGTCTCCAAGTCCGACGACACCGACTGGCAGCTCCTGAAGCCCGTGATCCTCGGTCTGATCATGGAGCATTTCGTGGCCGGCATGCCGCTTCTTCTCGGCGATGCCGGGGAAAGCGCGGAGGCCGAGGAGCCGGCGGACGAGGCGGACGCGGAAATCGTTTCGCAAATCAAGGAGTTGCTGGATACGCGCGTACGCCCGGCAGTGGCGCAGGACGGTGGAGACATCACCTATCGCGGCTTTCGCAACGGCGTGGTGATGCTCGAGCTCCAGGGCTCCTGCCAGGGCTGTCCGAGTTCGACGGCGACGCTGAAGATGGGCATCGAAAACATGCTCAAGCATTACATCCCCGAAGTCGTAGAGGTGCGGCCGATCTAGCGCGAAAGCGCCGTCTCGGTCTTAGAAGGGGATGAAGCGTTCGACACCACATGCAGGCGGCGTGCGCGGACTCCGCGTCAGGCCCGTACTAGCCGCCGTCAGCGGCTTGGCGGCGTGCACCCTTGCGGCCGCCGTGTGGGCTGACGGGCGGCACGCGCAAGAGCCGACTCGGCCGGCGGACGCCACCCTGCAGCTCGCGGCGCTACCAGCCTCGTCCGCCTGGACGGACGAGGCGCCGGTGCCGATACCGCTGCTCTCCGCCCGCGTCCTGTCGGAAATGGACGCGCCGTCGACGGCCTCCGCCCTCTCCGCGCACTTCGCCAGAGCCTCCTACGACCTCACCCGCGTACGCGCTGCCGGCGCACAGGTGCCGCGGGTCTATCTGGAGGCGCTGCCACAGGACCTGGAGGCCGTACCCACGGTCGAGGCGAAGAAAAGCCTCTTCATTCGCACCGTCCTTCCCCTCGTCTTGCGGGTCAATGAAGAACTCGCCGCCGACCGCGCGCGCCTCGAGCGGCTGCACGCGCACATGCTGGCCGCCGGCCGGCTGTCGGCGGCCGAGCGCAAGTGGCTCGCCGCCACCGCCGAGCGCTACGCCCTGGAAAGCGTCGATTGGGTGGAACTCTTCCGTCGGCTCGATACGGTGCCGCCTTCCCTCGCGCTTGCACAGGCCGCGGTGGAATCCGGGTGGGGAACCTCGCGCTTCGCGCTTGAAGGCAACGCGCTCTTCGGCCAGATCACCTACAAGCCGGCTCTCGGCATGCTGCCGGAACGGAGCGAGGCCGGGGAGCGTCGCCGCGTGCGCAGTTTCCAGACCCTGCTGGCGGCGGTGCGCTCCTACATCCACAATCTGAACGTCCATTACGCCTATGACGAGTTCCGCCGTCTGCGGGAGCGCTTGCACCGGGCCGGCGCGCCGGCCGGCGGCGAGGCGCTGGTGGCGGGCCTCGGGCGCTATTCCGAACGGGGCGCGGACTACATCCGGACCATCCGCCAGATCGTCCGGCAGAACCGTCTCGACGATTTCGACCGGGTGCGGCTCCGGAGCGTTCCGCGGACCGCGTCGGCCCCCGGCGGCGGTCAGCCGGGCGCCACGAACTGGATGCCGAACCAGCGCCAGCGCCCGCCCTCGGCCTGAAGCGTACAGTTGAGCCGCGCCCGCCCCGGCGGGTACGGCCCGTCGAGACGCACCGCCACCGCGCCGCCCGCGCCGAACGCCAGCGAGACCCCCGCGCCGTTGGAAGGGTAACAAGCCAAGCCGCGCAGGTCGTCGGGCGGGGGCCGTACCGTAAACCGGACGACCGGCGGGTTCTCCTCGAGTATCGGGTTTTCGGGCGTAAGGTCGCGTATGTCGAGCGGCAGCGTGTCCACCGCCTGCCGGAAACGCCGCATGTCGCCATATCGCTCATTGAGCGGGAAGCGCGGGAGGTTCAGGAAATCGGCCCCGCGCCCGACCGCCCCCGATTGCTGGCCGAAAGCCGCATCGATGCCCAATTCCGCCACCAGTGCCTTGGCCGCAAGGTCCCATTCGCCATAGGGATAGGCGAAGAGGCGGGGCACGGCGCCGAGCTCGGCCTCGAACCGCCGGTTCGCACGAAGCAGGTCGGCCCGGTTGGCTGCATCGTCTTTCCGCCACATGCGCTCATGGGACGCGCCGTGGTTCCCGATGACGACGCCTGAGCGGGCGAGGCGGCGGATATCGTCCCAGCTCGCGATCCCGGCATGACCCTGATCCACCGCATCGGTGGAGACGAAGAGCGTGAAGGGGAAACCCGCTTCCTGGAAACGCGGCCAGGCTTCGTCCACGACCGAGCGCGCCGCATCGTCGATGGTGATGCCGACGGCGCGCTCGGGCAGGGGCCGGCCCTCCCGAATCCGGGCGAGGATCTCCGGCACCGGCAGGACCGTATAATCGCCCGCCTTCAGATGGGCGATATGGGCCTCCAGCTGGGCGATGGTAACGCTGGTCGACGGGTACCGATCCTCACCGAAGCGGTGATATTGCAGGATGACCGCCGACTCCGCCGCCCACACGCCCGCGCTCGCGCCCGCCTGGACCATGAGGGCGGCGGCGGCGGCGAGGAGCGCGAACGCGCGTTTCGCGCAGCGGAGGACGGACGGGCGGTTCATGACGCCATCAGCCCGGTGCCGGCCGCGCTGTCCCACAGCAAGGGGTAGCGCCGGGGCGCGAAGAGCTGATAGTGCCACCACTCGTTGCGGTAGTGGTCCCATCCGGCCGTCGCCATCAGCCCCAGAAGCAGCATGCGGTTGCGCTGCGCCGCCATGTGCGGCTCCGCACTGCCATGAAAGGCGCGGGGCGTGAGGTCGTCGAAGCCCGAACCCATGTCGAGCGCCTCCCCGGTCTCGGCCCGCACCAGGGTGAGATCGAGCGCAACACCCCGCGAATGGGGCGAGCCGCGCCGCGGGTCCGCGATGAAGGCCGGATCCGGGCAATGGCGCCACAGCGCCCATTGCGCCTCCACCGGGCGGTAGCCGTCGAACAGCTTGAGCTTGAGGCCCTGGGCGGCGGCCAGCGCGATCGCACGTTCCAGCAGCGCCGCGGCGTCGCGATGCAAGTAGCAGGCGGCCCGCCGGTAGATCGGACGCCCCACCATGTTGTCGGCCGCCGCATAGGCAAGGGAGAGTGCGACGTCGAAGCGTGGCGGCGCGACTTCCACCAGAGCACTCATCTGCGCAGCCCCCTGTCACCGTTGCGCCGCGCCGGGATTGTAGCATCCACCGGCCGCCCCCGGGGCCTCTATGTCCTCGTTCAGGCCGTTTGAGACGCTGGGGTTTCTTTGGCTGTCTGGTTGGCAAGACATTCGGCCGGGTTTTGTCCGCCAAGGACCTGGGCGGGTCTGATGGTATTGACCGCGTCGGCGCCCCCTTCCTTGGTGCGCGGGTCTCCAGGCCCGCATTTTTCTCCTTCTCGAAAAACAAAAACATGCGGGCCTGGAGACCCGCGCACCAAACCTGTCATGGGGGTCTCCGAAGCGGTTGATGTGTCGACCGACCGCTTCAGAGACCCCGAACCTCGTTTCAAGAGACGCGTCTCATACCTGTCTGAACGTGCACACGCATATGCGCGGGTGCGCGGCCTCCACCGGCACGGTTTGCTTTCGGTCGCGGCCGGGATAAACCGGGCGCGCCATGCGGATAGTCGGGTTGGACACGGCGACGGAGGCGCGCTCCGCCGCGCTATGGGCGGACGGCGCGCTCGCGGCACGCCGCTTCGTGCGGGACGGCGGGCGCCATGCCGAAGCGCTGATGCCCATGGTTGCGGCGCTCGCCAGGGAGGGCGGCGTCCCGCTCGCCGAGACCGACCTTTTCGCCGTTACCGTGGGCCCGGGCTCCTTTACCGGCATTCGCATCGGGCTCGCCGCCGCACGGGGGCTCGCGCTCGCCGCCGGCAAACCGCTGATCGGCCTGACCACGCTGGAGGTGCTCGCCGCCGGCGTGCCCGGGGGCGAACGCACGGGCCCCGTCCTCGCGACACTCGACGCGGGCCGGGGGCGGCTCTATGCGCAGCTCTTCGATCCCGCGCTCCACCCGCTCTGTGCGCCGCGCGCGGTGCCGGCGGGCGGGCTCGGCGGCCTTCTGGAGGGGGAGGGCGGTCTGCAAGACGGCCCGCTTGTTCTGGCGGGCACCGGGCAGGAGCAGGCGGCGGACGCCCTGCCGCCGGCATTCGAGCCCCACCGGGCCCTTGCAAGCGTCTGGCCCGACGCCGGCGTTCTGGTGCGCTGCGCGGCGGAGGGCGCGGACCGTGCCATGGAAGGCGCCACGATACGCCCGCTCTATCTCAGGGAATTCGGCGCACGGGATTCCCACACAACCCTCGCGTGACACGCGGCAGCAAAGGAGGAAGAAACCCATGCCACCCAGCAAGCACGGCCGGTTCTACTGGAACGAGTTGATGACCTGGCGGTTGGAGGACGCCAAGGCCTTCTACGCCGAGACCCTCGGCTGGACCTACGAGGAGATGCCCACGGCCGACGGCGCCTATACCATCTGCAAGGCGGACGGCGAGCCGGCGGGCGGCATGATGGAGATGAAGCCCGGCACCGGCTTCGACGGCCTGCCGGACCACTGGTTCTGCTATATCGCGGTGGACGACGTGGATGCGTGCACCGCCCGCGCCGCGGCGGCAGGCGGCGAAATCCTGCGCCCGCCTTTCGACGTTCCCGATGTGGGCCGCATCGCCATCCTGCGGGACAACCCCGGCGCCGCCATCGGCTGGATGACCCCCGCCCCACCGGCTTGACGGGGGGCTGGGCGCCGAGGCTTCCGTCAGCCGCCGCGCCAGCGCCGGAACGCCGCGTTCAGATCGTCGACGAACCGTTTGAAGGACCGGTCCGCCTTCGCCACGCGCTCGATGTCCATATGTCGCACGATGTCTTCGGTGAATTCCATACCGCTGAAGCTGGGCTCGATACCGGCATTGCGAACGGCCTGACGGAGGCGCTGCTTGTAGCGGTCCCGATCGCATTTCAGGTCGGGCGCGTCGCAGCCCCGACCGACCGCGCTTCGAAAGGCCGCACCGTCGAGAAGCAGCCAGCGCTCGATATGCGGGTCGGGAATTGCGAAAACCACGGGCGGGGGCGGGTCAACGACTCCGAATTCTCCGGTCCGCTCGTTCAGTCCCTTGCAGTTCGCATCCGTTGCGGCCACGACAAGGTCGGGCAGGCGGTTGCCCTGCGCGCCGATATCGCGCAGATAGCGCTTGAACCCCTGCACGACCTGGCCGCGGCCTCCCACCGCGCTGCGCCATTCGAGCCGCGCTTCGATGCCCTGCTCGTCGGCAAGTCGCTTTACCAGCGTGCCGACGACCTGCCGATGTCCCGAGTCCTCGCCGAACAACGCGATTTCACGCACCGAAATCCCCGCGCAGAATGCGGTGCAAGACCGGAAGGCTCTTCTCGCCGCCCTGGAGCGCGTCGTCGATTTTCGATTTCTTTCCCAGAGGCCCCAAGCTCGGGAAGAAAGGCTCGATCCTGGTGCTCCGCCCGACGCGGCGGACCGTGAACAACGTGTCGTCCGGGAGCAGGTCGGGCAGGCCGAGCGAATGGGTGGTAACGATATATTGCGTTTCTCCGGCGGGGTCCGTGCGCGTTTTCAACAGATCTGCGATTAATTCGAGCCGGCTCGGATGGACACCGTTCTCCGGCTCTTCGAACCCCACCAGGGACGGACCCTCTTCAACACCCGCGAGCGCGAGCAGCCCCAGCATGCGGAGCGTCCCTTCCGACAGAATGCGGGCGGGCTTGAAGATACCGTTCTCGTTGAGCCGCATCTCGACTTCGCCCAGATCGTTCACATCGAGTTCGATACCCTCGATGTTCGGCATCAACATGTGCAACGATTTTTCCAACGCACCGAACTGTTTGGGCTTATGCGCCTTGAGCGTCCAGAGAAAGGCGGCAAGATCCTCACCCATCAGGCCGATATGCCGCACCTCCTTGATGGGGTTCGCCGCGCGCATGCTTTCGCGGGGCTCGAAATAGAAGAAGCGCCAATTCTCCAGCTCGCGCCGCGCGGCGACCAGATGCGGGTGGTGCGGCGGATAGTGCGGCATCGAGAGGATCGTGTGATCGAGATAGCGATCGAAATAGGTGGGATGAGCCTGACCCTCCAGCCGCCGATGTATTTTGTCACCGATCCGCTCGATGAACGGCTTGCGCCCGCCTGTGGGCTTTCCCGCGGTATTCAGGGCGGCAAGATATTCGTCCTTCACCCGCAGAACGCCGGATCGGGGAATCATTTCGACCTCGACCTTGTAGCGCAGGTTGCGCTCCCGGATGCGCGAGATCGACCCACCGGTCTTCCCTGCCGCCGCATCGCTTTCGGGGCGGCGCATCTCCTGGATTTCCCGGTTGACCGAATCGACGACGGAATCCGGTAGATACAGATCGGCCTCGAGGGTAAATGCCAAATGGTCCCGCGCGAGCAGCCCTCGCAGACCATCTTCCGCGAATGTGAAGGATTCGATCGGCTTGCCACGGCAGGGCGGATCGAACGCCTCCTTGAGCGTCCGACTTGTCCCGAGCTTCGACAGAAGTTGTAGCGCGTCGAGAAAATTGCTCTTGCCGGCCGCATTCGGCCCGAAAAGCACGGCCAGCTTCGGCAGACGAACCTCACACTTCTCGAAGGATTTGTAGCCGTCGATCCAGACCCGCTTCAGCATGAAACGTCTCCGCCCGCATTACCGTCCGGCCGGAGCCTGTCGAACGGCGACGGGCCCTCGCGCGATCGTCCACCCCGACCATTCGGTCGCGGAAGAGGCCGACGACCCGCTGTTCGCTCCCGGGCGGGCCCCGCCATGCGCCCGAATGAGCCGTGCCGCGCAGACCATGACCGCGGCGAGAAATGCGGATCAGCCACCGGCGGGATCGAACGCATCGCACAGGATGGCGCGGCCGTCGACGGAATTCAGGCGGAGGTCGATGATCGCCTGATATTCGGGCGAATCGTACCACCGCCTGGCTTCCTCGCGGCTCTTGAACTTCAGGATGACCATTCGGTTGTCTTCGGTCCGGCCTTCGACGACTTCGACGTTCTGGTCGACCACCAGAATCTCCGGATCATAGGGCTTCAAGGTCTCCACAGCCTTGGGGAGATAGTCGTCGTTCAACGTCTTCGGATCGAGAACCTTATGGTTGAAGATGAAGTACGCTGCCATCGGTAGCTCCTCTCATTGATCGGTTGCGCGTTGGCGGTTCGACCTGATTTCAGCCGCGCCCCCGGCAGAGCGGCGCCGTCCGGCCTGACGGCGATGCCCGGGCTGCCGCGGCGGGCAACCCGACGGGGTGGATTGTCGCCGACGGGAGCGATCGGTTCCAGGGTCATGCGCCTTTTCCGGCGGGCCGCCTGCCCAAGGCCGCCGGCGCGTCAGGGCGCGAGTTCCACCAGCAGCCCGTAATGGTCCGAAAGGGGGACGGCGCCGCCGGGCAGCGGCACGCAGGCCTCCCGCAGCACGGTGCGCACTTCCGCGACGCGGGGCCCCGCGCCTTCCCGCGCGCGCAGGAAGACATGGTCCACGCGCCGTGCCGCCCCGCGGACCGCGCCCCGGTTGAGCGGATTGTCCGGATCCCACGTAACGAGAGGGCGCAAGCCGCCGGCGGTTTGCGCAAGCGCGGCGGCCTCGGCGAAGCCCGCCGCAAGCGGCAGCCGGTGGGCTTCGGGGGCAAGGGACGGATCACAGTTGAAATCGCCGGCCAGCAGCACCAGCGCTTCGCTTGCACGGTCCGCGAGCGCGACCGCCTCGGCGATCTGCGCATCCCGCCGGCCCGGCCCCCGCCGCCGGCGGCCCCGCTTCAGCGCGCCGCCGGCGGTCGTGTGGAGGTTGAGGATCCGGCAGGGGCCGAAGCCCGGCACCGTCACCGTGCAACCGAGCGCCCCGCGGGGGCCGAAGAGCCCCTCCTCGACGGTCTGGCACGCGAAGGTCGTGCTGGCAGCGGCCGTCATCGGATAGCGGGAGAGGGTGAGCAGCCCCGCGCCGTAGAACCGGCCCCTCTCGGCGAGGCCCGCGCTATGGGGGTAGAGGCCCCGGAGCTCCCCGGCGAGGAAGCGGCGGACCCGTGCGGGCAGCGCCTCCTGAAGGGCCACCACATCCGCATCCAGGGCCCTGAGCGCCGGTGCGAGGCGGGCGAGCCGCGCCGCCACATGGGGCACGTCCGCATAGAGCGGCGCACCGAAAAGGCGAAGCTCCGCAAGGCCCGTATTGAAGGTGAGGAGGCGCAGCACGGCGTGCGCGAGGGCGGCGCCCTAGCGGAAGGTGAACGCCGCCGGGTCCGGCTCGGCCGTCATCCGCCAGTAGTCCACCAGCCGCCAGGGGGAGTTGGCGAAGACCCGGCCCCGGCGGTTGCGGTACCAGTTCTCCATGCCGGGGTGGGTCCAGATCATGCGCTCATGGGCTTGATCCACCCGCTCGTTATAGGCGTCGTGGACGTCCTGGCGGCATTCCATGGAGCGCCGGCCCGTCTCGATCAGCTCCCGCAGGCAGCGCATGGTGTAGCGGACCTGGCATTCGGTGTGGAAGATCGCGCTGCCGCCATGCCCCAGATTGGTGTTGGGGCCGTAGAGCACGAAGAAATTGGGAAAGCCCGGCACCGCGATACCGAGATAGGCCTTCGGGTCGTCCTCGCCCCAGAGCGTCCTGAGGTCGAGCCCGCCCCGCCCCGCCACCTGCATGGGCCAGAGCATGCGGGCGGCGTGGAAGCCCGTGGCCAGCACCAGCATGTCCGCCGGGTGATGCACGCCGTCCGCCGTCACCAGCCCGTCCGGCTCGATGCGGGCGATGGGCTCGGTCACGAGCGAGACGTTCTCGCGCTTCAGCATGCGGTACCAGTGGTTGTCGATCAGGATCCGCTTGCCATAGGGCGGGTAGTCGGGGACCACCTTGGCGAGAAGCGCCGGGTCGTCGCCGATCTCGCGGTCCAGCCAGCGCAGGATGCTGCGGCGGTGACGCTCATTGACGGCATTCGCCGAACGCTCGGGATGGGGCCAGTCCGGATCCCGTTGCAGGGCGCGGTGAATGCCGTCGGCAAAGCCCCAGAAGAGGGTGAATCGGTACCACTTGGCGTAGTGCGGCAGGTGGTGCAGCACCCATTTGGCGCCCTCGCGAACGGAGCGGTGATAATCCGGGTTCCGCACCACCCAGTGGGGCGAACGCTGGAAGACCGTGAGCCGGCCCACCTTCGGCGCAATGGTGGGCCCCACCTGCATGCCGGACGCCCCGGTGCCGATCATGGCGACGCGCCGGCCGGCGAGTTCGTGCTCGTGCTCCCAGCGCGCGGTGTGGAAGGCGGGGCCGGCGAAGCTCTCGAGCCCCGGAATGTCCGGCAGCTTGGGGCGGTTGAGCTGGCCCACGGCGCAGATCACCGCATTGGCCGCCACCCGCCGCTCGGCGCCGCCCTCCTCGCGCACCAGAAGGCGCCAGAGCTGGGCGCTTTCGTCCCATTCGGCGGAGACCACCTCGGTGCGGAAGCGAATCAAGGGCCGAAGCGCGTAGGCCTCCGCACAGCGCTCGAAATAGGCCTGGAGCTCGTCGCGCTTGGAGTAATAGGCGGGCCAGGCGTGGTTGGGCGCGAAGGAATAGCAATAGAAGTGGTTGGGCGTGTCCACGCCGCAGCCAGGATAGGCGTTTTCGTGCCAGGTCCCGCCCACGGTGCCGTTCTTCTCGAAAATCTCGAACGGGATGCCGGCCTGGCGGAGCCGCACGCCGGCGCAGAGACCCGACATGCCCGCGCCGATGACGACCACCTTGAAGCCCTCGAGCGCCTCTTGCGGCGGCTCGGCCCGCCACGCCACGCCGCGCGGGTCGCTGTCGTCCAGCGCCATCTCCTCCAGCATCATGGGCACGTACTCTTCCGGCACGTCCTCGCCGACGCAGACGCTCATCATCTTGCGCAAGAGCCTGTCGGAAGGGACGCGCATGAGGGAGCGCCCCTCGGCCGCATAGGCCCGCAGCACCTCCACCAGCCGCGCCCGCACCGCGCGCTGCTCCTTCTCCGGCACATGGTGGGTATAGCCCCACGCGCCCTTGAAGCAGGGCCGGAGCTCGTCCAGCAGCGCCTCGTCGTCGGTGAGCTGCACCAGCACCATGACCAGAGGCCCGATATCGGCCTCGTCGAGGGCGGCGCGAAGGCGATCCTCGTCGGCCAGAAGAGCGTGTGCGGTGGACAGCATGGCGGGGCTCGAGCGGCGATGCGGCGCGCCCATCATGCCCGCCCCTCCGCCGCACGCAAGCCGCGCACGCGGCGCCGCGGGAGCAAGAGGCTCCTACGCGTCCTCAGAAATGCGGAGCGCGGGCCGGAAGGCCCGCGCTCCAGGCCCGACCCGCCCCCCTCAGGCGGCGAGGAAGCGGTTCCACTCCTTGATGAAGAGCGTCACGTTGCGCGGCCAGATCATCCAGTAGGCGATGTTGGACTGGCGCCGGAGCTTGGGTCCGGTGTCACGCCCGCGGCCCTCGTACCATTTGAGCCACCCGTCTTCGGACATGTAGTTCCGCGCCGTGTCCGGGCAGGGGGAGTAATAGCCCTGCTCCGCATCCGCCGCACCCCGCCAGCCTTCGAGGCACCAGTCCATATAGGCCATGGCGACTTCCGGCTGCGGCGCTTCGCTCGAGAGGCACATGCCGTAATACCAGGCGCCCGTGCCCTCCCAGACGTCCACATACCAGCACGGGATGCCGCGCTTCCGCACATCCTCGATGACCGGGTTCCAGCAGTCGATCCCCCAGACCTCCTCGGAGGCCAGGAGGTTCACCGCCTCGCCATAGTTGGTCCAGAGCGCGCGGAACACGCCGTCCTGCTTGGCGCCGATGAGGAAGTCGATGACGGTCTTGAGCTCGTCCTCCTCCAGGTCGCCATAGCCCACGCTCACCGGATCCATCTTGCGGTTCTTCACCAGGTAGCTCGCCGCCCGCGGCGGGCCGATGAGGTCTTCGTTCTGGATCGAGACCTTGCCGCGCAGGTCCACGTCCCGCCAGGTGCCCTCATAGAGCACGCCGAGCGTATCGGGCGTGCTGCGGTCCGCCTGGCTGTCGGCGAACTTGTGCGGCAGGATGCCGAGCGCGTCCATATTGTAGATCTGGGGCAGCATCTTGAACGCGGTGCGGCTCTCGTCCCAATAGACCATGTCCACCGGCCAGCCGCTGGTGTGGTCGGCGCCGACATGGTCCGGATCGGTGAACAGCGTGTCGGCGAACTCCCAGTTGGTGATCTTCTCCGCCGGGACGGGCGCGATGGTGCCCGCATCCTTCAGCGCCGGCGTGCGGAAGGCGTTGGTCTCGATCATCGAGAAGGTCTTGTAGCCGCCGGTGATCCATTTCTGGACCGAGTCGGAGAGGCTCGCCACCTGGCCCGTGACCTGGAGCCCGCCGGACATCTCCTCGAACTTCTTGAAGAAGCGCTCCTGCGCCGAGACCCCGGTGCCGATGAGCTCCATCGGCTCGTCCTGCGCGATGCCGGCGACCCGGTCGGAGAACGCCGCCCGGGCCTCGCCTGCGGCGAGGCCCGTGACGGCGGCGGCTGCCGCGCCCGCAGCCACCATGAACTCGCGCCGGTCGAGCCCGGCGGTGCGCTGTGCGCGGCCCTCCGCCTCGGCTTCGAAACGCCTCTCTCTTTCCTGCAGATGTCTCTCGTCCATTTCCGTCTCCCCCCTTGGAGGCGGGGTTCCGCCCCGCCCGTTGCCCGAAACCGGCCGCCCCTATTCCGCGGCGGCTCTGCCTTCCTCCGGTGCCGTGCCGAAATGCGCAAGCAGGCCGCTGAAAGGCTTCCTCTCGGGGAACCTGTAGGTCTTTCGCTTGCTGGTCTTGCGGCCGATCTCGACAATGCTTTCGGCCATCTTGGTGGCGCAAACCACGCCGTCGAGCACGGGGATGCCGAGTTCCGCCTCGAGGCCGTCGGCGAATTCGGCGAAGCCCGCGCACCCCAGGCAGATCGCCTCGGCATCGTCCTCGTCGCGGGCGCGGTAGCATTCCTGGCGCAGCTTTTCGAGCGACCCCTCATAGTCCCGCTCCACGTCCAGCACATAGACGGGCGAGGTGCGCACCGTGACCTTGTGTGCGAGGCCGTAGCCCGCGACCATGTCCTGCACCGGAACGCGGAATCGCGGGATGATGGTGACGATGGCGACCCGCGCCGCGAGTTGGCACGCCATATAGAGCGAGGCCTCGGCGATTCCGATCACCGGCTTGTCGGTCATCTCGCGGGCCGCGTGCAGGCCCGGATCCCCGTAGCAGGCGATGACGTAGGCGTCGAAGCCCGCCGAGTCGCCCTTGCCTATCTCGTTCAGAATGCCCGGTACGCAGAGATATTCGTCGTAGAAGGATTCGATGGACGCCGGCGCGTAGTCGGGCGTCACCGCCACGACCTCCGTGCCCTCCCGCGCCACCGAGCGCGCGGCGACGGCGTCCGCCTCCGTCATGTCCTGGGACGAATTGGGGTTGATGATCATGATCTTCATGCCGATCGCCTCCCTGTCGCCTGCCGTTCTCCGACGCACCGGCGCGCCCGCCGCCTCGCGGCCCTCGCGCCGTTACAGGCCGCACCAGCGTCGCGCCAGCGTCTCATAGACCTCCGCCGCCTGCGCGATGTGGGCGACGGGGCAGTATTCGTCGGTCTGATGGGCCATGTGCATTTCGCCGGGCCCGAGGATGATCGTCGGCGGACGCCCGAATGCGGGCGTCAGTGCCGATGCATCGGTGAAATAGGGCGCGCCGCGGGGCTCGATCGTCTCGCCCAGGCGCTCTTCCATGAGGCCGTAGATTTCCTGAATCCAGGGGTCGGTGTGGGGCGTATGGACGCCGCCCACATCCACCACCCGGCGGATGCGGTTCTCGGTGCCGAGAAAGCCTTCGAGGCCCGAGAGCAGTGCCGCGTGGTCCTGGCCCGGCAGCGTGCGAATGTCGATGGTGAACTCCGCATGGTCCGGGACCGAATTGAGGTTCAGGCCTCCCTGCATGGTGCCCACGTTCAGCGTCGACCGGCCCAGCAGTTCGTGGGGCATGACGTTGAAGTCGAAATCCTCCAGCTTGCCGACGGAGCGGGCGGCCTTGTAGATCGCATTGTCGCCCCTTTCGGGCATGGAGCCGTGGGCGGTGACGCCGTCGGTCTCCACATTGAGCCAGAGCGCGCCCTTGTGGCCCAGGATCGGGTAGTTGGACGTGGGCTCGGCGATCACCACCGCGCCCGCTTCGCCCAGCGCGCCGACCTCGCTCAGATGGTAGGAGCCTTCGCAGCCGGTCTCCTCGCCGGCACAGATCGCCAGCACGATATCCGCCGCGCCCTCCCGCCCCTCGGCGGCGAGCGCAAGCGCGGCATGGACGTAGCAGGCGACGCCCGACTTCATGTCGGTGGTGCCGCGTCCGAAGAGCTTGCCGTCCACGATCTCGGCGCCGAAGGGGTCGACCGACCACGCCTTGGCCCCCAGGGGCACCACGTCGATATGACCACCGAAGCAGAGCGGCTTCTTTTCGCCCCGGCCCTCGAGCACCGCGACCAGGCTGGTGCGCTCCGGGGCGAACTCGTGATAGGAGACCCGGAGCCCGGCGGCACTCAGCATCTCCCCCAGATAGCGCGCACACTCCACTTCGCGCCCCGGCGGGTTGCGTGTGTCCATGCGGACCATGTCGCGGGCGATATCCAGGGCAGGGGGCACAGACGGCATGACGCTGGTTCCCTCGCACTCGCGCCGCCCCGCCTCGTGCGAACGCGGCGGCTCCAGGGACAAGGCTTCCGGTATTTCGTCTGCGAGTCAACGTGCCGTAACACATGGAGAGCGGAGAGGATGAAGGGTGCGCAAGTTCAGACAGGTATGAGACGCGTCTCTTGAAACGGGGTTGGGGGTCTCCGAAGCTGTTGGTGTAGACACATCAACCTCGAGGAGACCCCCATGCAGGTTCTTGGCCTGCCTCGTCAGATTACACGAGGCGCCCGGCTCGCGTCGCGTCTTTGCGATGCGCAGCGTAGCGAAGCAGAGCAAAGACGCGACGCGGTGCGTCGTTGGCGCGCTGCCATGGTGGCGGGCCTGACCGCCGAGGAAGCGGCCCAAGCCATCGGCGTGTCCCGTGCCACGCTCTACCGCTGGAAGAAGCGCTCCGAGCGGTACTCCAGCCGACCGCGGAGGCTGCGAAAGCCAAACTGGTCGCGGGCTCTGGTCGCCGCCATCCGCGAGATCCGCGCCGACTACCCCATGTGGGGCAAGGCCAAGATCACCGTTCTACTGCACCGGCGCGGCTTCCAGACCTGCGAAAGCACCGTTGGGCGCATCCTGAAGACCTTGATCGACCGCGGCGAGGTCGTCCCCGTCCCGACACTGCGGCGCAAGGCGCCACGGGCCTTGCGCCGCACCCGGCCCCATGCCCGGCGCCTGCCCAAGGGCAGAAAGCCCGCACGGCCCGGAGAAATCATCCAGATCGACACCATGACCATCAATCCCGGCCACGGACGGCCCACCATCAAGCAGTTCACTGCAATCGACCCCATCGCCAAATGGACCTGCGCACAGGCCTGGCGACGCGCAACGGCCCATAACGCCGCCCAATTCCTCGACAAGCTCCAGGACGACATGCCCTTCCCCGTCAAGGCCATCCAAATCGACGGCGGCGCCGAGTTCAAGGCAAGCTTCGAAACCGAATGCCAAAGGCGCGGCATCGATCTCTGGGAGCTGCCGCCCCGATCCCCTGAACTCAACGGTCATGTCGAACGCAGCAACGGCACATGGCGCTATGAGTTCCACGCCTCCTGGGAGCTCCCCGACGACCTCGAAGGCCTCAACCGATGGATCGACGCCTTCGCCGACGAGTTCAATACCATCAGACCCAACCAGGCCCTTGGCGGACAAACACCGGCCGAATACCTTGACAACCTGACAGCCGAAGAAACCCCAGCGTCTCAAACGTCCTGAACGAGGACAAAGGGTTGACCTGGAGGCTCGCGGGCTTCAGAGTGCGGCTGGAAGGGCAGCATGGCGAGGCGCAGCTGCGCGGCCGTGCCGCCCCATCGACGGGAGATCGAACATGTTCAGCCCGATGAAGCTGGTCGTTCTGGTGGTTCTGATCGCCGCCGTGTGGTTCGGGTTCAAGGCGATCAGCAGAGTCCGCAAGGCCAAGGCGGTCGAGGCGGTGGAGCACGACGACAACGATCGTCTGGACGACACCCGCTAGCGGGTGTACGCCGTTCGCCCGACACCCGGACGGGCCAAGGAAGGGCTCCATACCCCGAGCGAGGTGCGGACGCCCTTCGTGCACCGTTGACCGCCTCCGAACACGCCGCTAGGGTCCCCCTCCCGCATCCCGGACATGCCGAGTCCCGATGGGCGTGATTCGTCCAGAACGGTCCTTCCAATCCCTCATCCTGGCGCTTCAGACCTATTGGGCCGAACGAGGCTGCGTCCTCCTCCAGCCCTATGATCTGGAGGTGGGCGCCGGCACCTTCCATCCGGCCACCACGCTGCGGAGCCTCGGACCCGAGCCCTGGCGCGCAGCCTACGTCCAGCCCTCGCGCCGCCCGGGCGACGGGCGCTACGGCGCGAACCCCAACCGGCTCCAGCACTACTACCAGTTCCAGGTGATTCTGAAGCCCGCGCCGGAGGATGCGCAGGACCTCTATCTCGGCAGCCTGGCCGCACTCGGCATCGACGTCCGCGCCCATGACATCCGCTTCGTCGAGGACGATTGGGAGAGCCCCACGCTGGGTGCGTGGGGCCTCGGCTGGGAGGTCTGGTGCGACGGCATGGAGGTGACCCAGTTCACCTACTTCCAGCAGGTGGGGGGCATCGAGTGCAACCCGGTGCCGGTCGAACTCACCTACGGGCTGGAGCGCCTCGCCATGTATGTCCAGGGGGTCGACAATGTCTACGACCTCGATTGGGACGGCCACGGCACGGTCTATGGCGACGTGTTCCTCCGGGCAGAGCGCGAATTCTCGGCCTTCAACTTCGAACACGCCGACGTCGACCGCCTGCGCCGCCACTTCGACGATGCGGAGGCCGCGTGCACCGCCCTGCTGTCGGGCGACGGGCCGCTTGCCCTCCCCGCTTACGACCAGTGCATGAAGGCGAGCCACCTCTTCAATCTTTTGGACGCACGCGGCGCGATCAGCGTGGTGGAACGCGCTGCCTATATCGGCCGCGTGCGCGCACTGGCGCGGGCCTGCTGCGAGGCCTGGCTGGCGGGAGCGGGCGCGCGCCATGCCTGACCTGCTGCTGGAGGTGTTCTCCGAAGAAATCCCCGCACGCATGCAGGCGGGCGGGGCGGACCAGTTGAAGCGGCAGGTCCTTTCCCGGCTGGAGGAGGCTCGTCTCTCGTTCGACGCCGAGAGGGTGAAGCCCTATGCCACACCCCGGCGCCTGGCCCTGCGCGTACATGGCCTGCCGGCGGTGCAGCCCGACATCACGGTGGAGCGCAAGGGCCCGCGCGTCGATGCGCCCGCGAAGGCGATCGCGGGCTTCCTCAAGTCCACCGGCCTCACGCTGGAAGACTGCGAGCAGCGGGAGACGCCGAAGGGCCCGGTCTGGTTCGCGGTCAGGCAGGAGAGGGGGCGACCCACCGCGGACCTGCTCGCCGATCTGCTGCCGGAGGCTCTGGCCGCGGTCTCCTGGCCCAAATCCATGCGCTGGGACGAGAGCGGCGTGCGCTGGGTGCGCCCGATCCGCTCCATCCTCTGCCTGCTGGACGGCCAGGTCGTGCCCTTCGGCTTCGGCAGGGTGGAGAGCGGGCGCACCACCCTGGGCCACCGCTTCCTCTCCGCCGGTCCGGTCACGGTGGATACCGCCACCGACTATGCGTCGGCTCTCAAGGCCGCCAAGGTCATGCTCGAACCGGAAGAGCGATCGCAGGCAGTCAGTGACGGCCTGGTGGCCCTGGCCGAGAGCGACGGGCCGATACCGAATGCGGACCCCGGGTTGGTGGAAGAGAATGCGGGCCTCGTGGAGTGGCCCGTGGTGCTGAAGGGCAACATCGACAAGCAGTTCATGGACCTCCCCGCAGAAGTGCTGCGCTCGGCCATGGCGACGCATCAGCGCTATTTCAGCGTCAGTGGCGGCGATGGGAAGCCCGCGCCCCACTTCGTCATGGTGGCCGATGGCGCGACCGACGACAGCAGAAGCGCCGTCGTCGCCGGCAATGAGCGGGTGCTGCGTGCGCGCCTCGCCGATGCCCGGTTCTTCTGGGAGCAGGACCGGCGGCAGGCGCTGGAAGACCATCTGCCGGCGCTGGAGGGCGTCGTATTCCACGCCCGCCTCGGCTCCATGGCCGAGAAGGCGAGGCGCATCTCAAAGCTCGCAGGCCTGCTTGGCCAGCAGGTTCCGGGCGCCCGCGCCGAGAGCGCCCAACGGGCGGGCTTGCTCTGCAAGGCCGATCTCGTGACCGAGATGGTGGGGGAGTTCCCCGATCTTCAGGGGATCATGGGCCGCTATTACGCACGGGAGGACGGCGAGCCGGAGGCGGTCTGCGAAGCGATCGGCGAGCACTATGCGCGCGACCCGGTGGGGCCGGTGAGCGTCGCCGTGGCCCTTGCCGACAAGCTCGATACGCTCGCGGGCTTCTTCGCCATCGACGAGCGGCCGACCGGGTCCAAGGACCCCTTCGCGCTGCGCCGCGCCGCTCTCGGCGCGATCCGCCTCATTACGAGCCCGCACCCCAGGATCGGCCGCCCGCCAACAGATCCGGTGCGCCTCTCGCTCGAGACCGCGCTGACCTTGGCGCTTGACGGCTATGGCGACATGCTGCCCGGGGAACCGGGGCGCGAGGCCACGCGCGCCGCGCTGCTCGCCTTCTTCGCCGACCGGGTCAAGGTCCATTACAGGGAGCAAGGCGTGCGCCATGACTTCGTGAACGCCGTGTTCGGCGTGAGCGGTGAGGACGATCTGGTGCGTCTGGACTACCGCCTCGATGCGCTGAAATATTTCCTCGCCTCGGAAGACGGCGCCAACCTGCTCACCGCCTACCGCCGTGCGGCCAACATTCTTCGTATCGAGGAGCAAAAAGACGACACGCGCTACGAGGGCAAGGTCGATCCCGATCTTCTGAAGCAAGGCGAGGCGGAGGAGCGGGCTCTCCATGAGCGCATCGGCACGGCCAACGAACGGGTCGAAGACGCTCTGGCAAATGAGGAATTTGACGAGGCCATGACGGCCATGGCGACGCTCCGCGAACCGGTGGACGCCTTCTTCGACCATGTCACGGTCAATTGCGAGGATCCGGCGCTCCGCCGCAACCGGCTCCTGCTGCTCGCGGAAATTCGCGGTTCCATGGACCGCGTGGCGGACTTTTCAAAGATCGAGGGCTGAAGGGTGGGAAACTGGATCTACACGTTCGGCGCGGGCGCGGCCGAGGGCGCCGCCGACATGCGCGCATTGCTCGGCGGCAAGGGTGCCAACCTCGCGGAAATGTCGCGGCTCGGCTTGCCCGTTCCGCCGGGTTTCACCCTCACCACAGCGCTCTGCAACGCCTATTACGAGGCGGACCAAACCCTGCCGGAGGGCCTCGAGGCGGAAATGGATGCCGGCATCGCCCATATCGAGCGCATCGCCGAAGCGGGTTTCGGCGAGGCGGCGCGGCCCCTTCTGGTTTCCGTGCGCTCCGGCGCCCGGGCCTCCATGCCCGGCATGATGGACACGGTGCTGAATCTCGGGCTCAACGACGCAACGGCCGCAGGCCTCGCACAGCGTACCGGCGACCGGCGCTTCGCGCTCGACAGCTACCGCCGCTTCATCCACATGTATGGCGACGTGGTGCTGGGCGTCGAGCACCACGCGTTCGAGGATCTTCTGGAGCGCGCGAAGGAAAAGCGCGGCTACCGCCTCGACACCGAGATGGAGGCCGGCGATTGGGCCGGCCTGATCGAAGATTACAAGGCCCTGGTCAGCGCGGAAGCGGGAGAGAGCTTCCCCCAAGAGCCCCGCGACCAGCTGCGAGGCGCCGTTCGCGCCGTTCTGAACTCGTGGATGAACGCCCGCGCGGTCACCTACCGCAAGCTCCACGACATCCCCGCGGACTGGGGAACGGCGGTGACGGTGCAGGCCATGGTCTTCGGCAATATGGGGGAAGACTGCGCGACCGGGGTCGCCTTCACCCGCAACCCCTCGACCGGCGAGCCCACGGTCTATGGCGAATATCTGGTGAACGCCCAAGGGGAGGACGTCGTCGCCGGCACGCGCACGCCGCACGCCATCAGCGAAGCGGGCCGGGAGGCTTCCGGCGCCGCGCCGCCCTCTCTCGAGCGCGCATCTCCACAGATCTTCGCCGAGCTCCGGGCCGTGATGGCGAAGCTCGAAACCCATTACCGGGACATGCAGGACATCGAGTTCACCGTGCAACAGGGCAAGCTCTGGATGCTTCAGACGCGCACGGGCAAGCGCACCGCCAAGGCGGCGCTCCGGATCGCGGCGGACATGGTGGCGGAACGGCTCGTGAGCGAGGCCGAAGCCATCGCGCGGATCGACCCTCTCGCCCTCGAGCAGCTCCTCCACCCGACCCTGGATCCTTCCGCGCCCCGCCGGGTGCTGGCCCGCGGCCTCCCTGCCTCTCCGGGCGCCGCCTGCGGCGAAGCGGTGTTCGACGCCGACCGGGCGGAGGACCGTGCGGCCCACGGCCATGCGGTGATCCTGATA
This sequence comes from Alphaproteobacteria bacterium, assembly GCA_965220825.1. Classification (GTDB taxonomy): domain Bacteria; phylum Pseudomonadota; class Alphaproteobacteria; order UBA828; family UBA828. The sequence continues at coordinate 2,541,435 of OZ244839.1, read as the reverse complement.
CGCAGCGAGACGAGCCCGGAAGATATTCACGGCATGCACGCCGCCAAGGGCATCGTGACCAGCCGGGGCGGCATGACCAGCCATGCCGCCGTGGTAGCCCGCGGCATGGGCCGGCCCTGCATCACCGGCGCGGGCGCGCTGCATATCGACCGGGAAGCCCGGGAATGCCGCATCGGCGAGAGAATTGTGGCCGAGGGCGATGTCGTCACCGTGGACGGGACGAGCGGAGAGCTGCTGGACGGCGCGGTGCCCATGATCGAACCCGCGCTTTCGGGCGATTTCGCCACTCTCATGGAATGGGTGGACGGGATCCGGCGGCTCCGGGTCCGCGCCAATGCGGAGACCCCGAGAGACGCGCGCACCGCGCTCGACTTCGGTGCGGAGGGCATCGGGCTCTGCCGCACGGAGCACATGTTTTTCGACGACGACCGCCTGGTGGCCGTACGCGAGATGATCCTCGCAAACGATGCGGACGGCCGCCGGGCCGCACTCGCCAAGCTTCTGCCCGTGCAGCGTGCGGATTTCGTGGAGCTCTTCCGCCTCATGGCGGGCAAGCCGGTCACGATCCGCCTGCTCGACCCGCCGCTTCACGAGTTCCTGCCCCACTCGGAGGAGGAGATCACCCGCGTCGCGGCGGCGGCGGGCGTGCCGGACAGGGTCCTGCGCGGGCGCATCGCCCAGCTTCACGAGATCAACCCCATGCTCGGGCATCGAGGCTGCCGGCTGGGAATCTCCTACCCGGAAATCTACGACATGCAGGCACGGGCGATTTTCGAGGCGGCGGCCGCCGTGGGGAAGGGCGGCGCGACCCTCGAAATCATGATCCCGCTGGTGGCGACGCGGCGGGAGTTCGACATCGTCGAGCGGGCCGTCGCCGCCGTGCACGATGCGGTCGAGCAGGAGACCGGCGACAAGATCCCCTACATGATCGGCACCATGATCGAGCTGCCCAGGGCGGCGCTGCGCGCGGGCGAGATCGCGGAGAGCGCCCTCTTCTTCAGCTTCGGCACCAACGACCTCACCCAGACCACCTTCGGCATCTCACGAGACGATTCCGCAAGCTTCGTCGGCGACTACGGGCATGCCGGGATTCTGGCCTCCGACCCCTTCGTGAGCATCGACCGGCAGGGCGTGGGCGAACTGGTCCGCATTGCCGCGGAGCGCGGGCGGGCGGCCCGCCCCGATCTCAAGCTCGGCATCTGCGGAGAGCACGGGGGCGACCCCGCCTCCATCGGCTTCTTCGAAGAGGTGGGCCTCGACTATGTGTCCTGCTCGCCCTACCGCGTGCCCATCGCCCGGCTCGCCGCCGCCCAGGCGGCCCTCGCCCGCGCGGCGCAAGAGGCGGAGGATGTCCGCGCGGCGCGAAGGGCGGAGAGCGCGTAAGCCGGCGGGTTCAGAGCGAATCCAGCGGGATCACCCGGCTGTCGCCGGCGGTGAGCGGGGCGCCGCCCGCCGCCTCGATCCGCTCCGGGCGAAGCAGCGCGATGGCCCGGTCGCGGAGCCCGCTCCGCATCTCGCCCACTTCCCTTTCGCCCGCCAGCACCGCGGTGCCCGGCGCCGGAACCGGGCCCTCGAGCGCCACCCGCATCAGCCGCCGGCGGGTGAGCCCCCTGTGCTTGGTGCGCGCCGTGAGCTCCTGGCCCACATAGCAGCCCTTGTCGAAATCCACACCGCCCCAGGCCTCGAAGCCGCACTCCATGAGGGTCGCCCGGCCGACTTCCATGTCCCGGGCGCCGTCCGGCGCACCGAGGGAAATACGGCGGTAGTCGTAGTCCTCGAACGCTGCGGGCGCGAAGCCCGCCGCCTCGAAGGACGCGGGATCGACCCCCCGGGGCAGGACGGCACGGAGCCCGAGTTCCGGATGGCGCGGATCCCGCAGGACGACGCCGCCGGCGTGAGCGCATGCGCCGCCCGGCTCCGGCGGCAGGGGGAACGCCGCCTCCGCCTCCTCGCCGAAGAGTGCCGTCACCTGGAAGTCCTCGGTGGCGTCGGCGAGGGCCACGTCGGCGCGCAGGCGATACGCCGCGAGCCGGCGCCCGAGATCCTGGAGCCGCGCGCCCTCGCAGTCCAGAAGCCAGGCCTCGCCCAGCCGCAACAGGATGAAATCGTGCAGGAACTTGCCCTGCGGCGTCAGCAGCGCGGCATAGATGGCGCGCTGCTGACTCGCCTTCTCCACGTCGTTGGAGACCAACCCCTGGAGGAAGGCACCCGCGTCCGGCCCTTCCAGGGTGACGACGCCGCGATTCGCGAGCGGCAGGTAGAACCGCCCGCTCACGGCACCGGTCTCCGGCGCGGCGGCGACAATGCGAAAGGATCGTCCATGGCACTCCCCTCGGATGGCGGGGCGGCGGGAGTTTCCCCCATGGCCGCCCCTCGGGGCAATGGAAAGCCTCGTCTTCCGGAATTGCGGGAAATCACGACGGCGGGCGCGACCCGTGGAGAGTTTCCGGCAAATGGAGGAAGAAGCCTCGCAAATGCTCGACAGCATAACGGATTGCGCTATGATGTGCGGGACGGAGGATCGCCATGCGCACACGAATCATCCATCTGATTAATCCGCAGACCAACCAGTTCACCACGCGCCCGATGTATTTCAACCGCGCGCTGTACTCGCCTCTGGCGGGACTGCTGGCGGTCGCGGCGGTGATTCCGCGCGACAAGTACGAAGTGGTGATGACGGACGAGAACATCGAGGAGATCGACTTCGACATGAAGGTCGACATGGTCGGCATCTCCGCGATGACCAGCTATGTGAAGCGCGGCTACGAGATCGCCGACGCCTTCCGTGCCCGGGGCGTGCCCGTCGTCATGGGCGGCGTTCATGCGAGCTTCATGCCCGAAGAGGCCCTGGAGCATTGCGACGCCGTGGTGATCGGCGAGGCCGAACTCGTCATGGACAAGGTCATCGAGGACATGGAGCAGGGGCAGCTCAAGGGCGTCTACCGCTCGGACAAGCTCCACCCCATGGTCGACATGCCCATGCCGCGCTACGACCTGGTGAAGAAGAACCGCTATGTGAACCGCACCTTCGTCCAGACCTCGCGCGGCTGCCACCAGGGCTGCACCTTCTGCGCCGAGCCGCTGATGAACGGGCTGAAGTTCCGCTACCGGCCCATCGACGAAGTGATCCACGAGGTGGAGAACTGCGGTCAACGGACGATCTCCCTCAACGACGCCGATTTCTTCGGTACCGAGGCCCGGCCCAAGGAAGTGATGAAGGCGCTCAAGGGACGCGGCATCCGCTGGCAGGCGGGCGTCACCAGCAAGCTCGCCCAGAAGGACGAAATGCTGGAACTCGCCGCCGAGAGCGGCTGCTACATGTTGAGCATCGGCTTCGAATCGATCTCGCGGGATACGCTCAAAAGCGTCCACAAATATGTGAACCGGCCGGAGCAGTTTCAGGCCCTGGTAGAGAAGATCCACAGCTACGGGATCATGGTCTTCGGGCTCTTCATGTTCGGCTTCGAAGGCGATGACGAAACCGTTTTCGACGAGACGACCGACTTCAATATCGGCGCCAAGTACGACATGTGCGCCTATTCGGTCCTCACCCCCTACCCGGGCACGCTCACCTGGTATCAGATGAAGAAGGCCGGGCAGATCGTCTCCTACGACTGGGACCTCTACGACCAGGGCCACATCGTCTATCAGCCGGAGAAACTCACCACGACCCAGCTCCGGGAAGGCCATATGCGGGCCTATGAGCGGTTCTATTCGCTCCCCTCCATCGCCCGGCGCTTCCCCCTCACGGGCTCGCGCAACCGGCTGCACTGGGGCATCTACAACACCTTCTTCCGCCGGGGCGAGGTTACCGGACGCGCCATCGAGAAACCGGTGGCGGACGCCACCGAGCCGCCGAAGACCATCCCGGTGCCGCCGATCCTGCCGCAAAAGCGGGAATGGCGCGAAATGGTCACCGAAGGGATCGGCTCCATGCCCGTGCCCCAGACCGAGCGGGAGTTGCGCGGGCGCGCCTGACCGCCACCCGCCGCCATAGACGCGCGCGGCGGGTACCGAACGGCGCACCGGAAGACGGACGGCATGAGCTTCGCCGTCGCTGCGCGTGGCGTCACCAAGGCCTTTGCCGGCAAACCCGTGCTGCGGGGCGTCGACCTGGACGTGACGGCCGGGCGGTCCACCGTCCTGGTGGGCGCATCGTCGAGCGGGAAGTCCGTTCTGCTGAAGTGCCTTCTGGGCCTGCTTCCGACCGACGGCGGAGAAATTCGCCACGGCGAGCGGAACCTCGCGAGCCTCGATGCCGCGGGCCGCAACGGGCTGATGCGCGATGTGGGAGTGCTCTTCCAGCAGAACGCGCTCTTCGACAGCCTCACCGTGTGGGAGAACGTCGCCTTCACGCTGCTTCACGGCCGCCGCATGGGCCGCAAGGAGGCCCGGACGCGTGCGGTGGAAACCCTTGCCGCCGTCGGGCTTCAGCCCTCCGTCGCAGATCTGAGCCCGGCCTCGCTTTCAGGCGGCATGCAGAAACGCGCCGCTCTCGGGCGGGCCATCGCCGCCCGGCCCAGACTCCTGGTACTGGACGATCCCACCGCCGGGCTCGACCCCATCCTGACCCACGCCGTCACCGCCCTGATCGAGGACGCGATCCGGTCCACCGGCGCGACGGCACTCGTGGTGACCAGCGACATGAACGTCGCGACCCGCTGCTTCGACCGCCTCGCCATGCTGCATGACGGCAGGATCGTCTGGCAGGGCGAGACCGGGGCGATCGCGGGGAGCGGCAACCCTCATCTCGCCCGGCTGACGGCCCGCCGGAGCGGCAGCCCAACCGGGCGTTGAGGCGCGCGGGGCGGGCTCAGCCCTCCGCCCTGGGCCGCACCTCTTCGGCGAACGCGGTCATGGCGTCCAGCGTCTCCTCGACGGTCTCCCGCAGGAACTGGAGCACCAGGTGGCGGACGCCGAGTTCCTTCATGGCCTTCACATCCGCCGCCACGTCGTCCGCCGAGCCGGAGAGCAGGACGCGCTCCCCGCTATCCGCCTTTATGGGCTCCTCACTCGCCCCGTACCAGGGGGCCCAGTAGGCGATGTCGATGCCGGCGGGATCCCGTCCCTCCTTCTCCGCCATGGCGCGGAGGTCGTCGAGGGAGGCGGCAAAACGGCCGACGGTATCCAGCGGAAAACGCGGGTTGCAGCCGATGGGGAACCACGCATCGCCTTGGCGCACCACGCGGCGCTTGGCCGCCTTGCTCTCCCCGCCGACCCAGATCGGTGGATGGGGCTTCTGCAGTGGCTTGGGATAGAACAGGATGTTGTCGAAGGAGACGAACTCGCCCGCAAAGGAAGGCTCCGCAGCGGTCCAGAGCTCCTTGTAGATCTTGATATATTCGTCGGTCGCGCGGCCGCGGGCCTCGAAGGGCGGCGCGCCCACCGGCGGAAACTCCTCCGCCATCCAGCCCGCGCCCACGCCGACCACCACGCGGCCCCGCGACATCAGGTCGATGGTGGAGAAGAGCTTGGCCGTCAGCACCGGATGGCGGTAGGGCACCACCATCACCGAGGTGAGGAGCCGGGCGTGCTGCGTGACTGCCGCGAGATGGGCCATCAGGGCGATGGGCTCCAGGCATTCGCCCGCCAGCAGGGTGGGGAAGTTCAGCCGGCCGTCCGGCGAGTAGGGATAGGGCGAGTCGATGCCCTTGGGTATCACGATATGATCCGGGATCGCGAGCAGACGGTAGCCCAGCGCCTCGCCGCGCTCCGCGATGGTCGTGATGTGCTCCGGCACCGCGAGCGGGCCGCCGTTCGGCACGTTGAAGCCGTACTCCATCTATCTCTCCTTCGGGGCTTGAGCGGAACCGCCGGGCTCACCACTCGCCGGTGTTGGGCATGCTCTTCCAGGGCTCGGCCGGCGCGAGCGCCTCGCCCTTCTGCAGAAGCTCGATGGAAATGCCGTCGGGCGAGCGGATGAACGCCATATGGCCGTCCCGCGGCGGGCGATTGATGACGACGCCCGCATCCCGCAGGGTCGCGCAGGTCTCGTAGATATCGTCCACGCGATAGGCGAGATGGCCGAAATTGCGCCCGCCGGCATAGTCCTCGCGGTCCCAGTTCCAGGTAATCTCGACCAGTGGCGCCTGCGCCTCGCGCGCACGCGCCACGTCGCCCGGCGCCGCCAGAAACACCAGGGTAAAGCGGCCCTGCTCGCTCTCATAGCGCCGCGTTTCCACGAGGCCGAGCTTGTTCACGTAGAAGTCGAGGGTCTCATCGAGGTCCGTCGCACGGACCATGGTGTGCAGATACTCCACGGGCTGCTCCTCGTTCCGACCTTGCTGCCCTTATCCCATGAGTCGCAACCCGGCGAAAGGGCTGAAACAGGGGGCTCGAATGGCCGTATCGTGAAGAAATGGCTTAGAAATCGCGCCGGGATGGGTTATCATCGGTCGAAAGGAAGGGGGGCCGCACAAGGCCTCCGGGGAGATACACCGAGCGGCAATGACTCTCGCGACTCAAAGACGGACCAAGTGGGATGCGCGGCGCGAAGCCGCCCGGAATGTGGATCGTGGTCCCGGCATGATTTCCCTTTCCGACGAGCTTGCGGAGCTGGACCGCCTGGAGGCGCAGGAACGCAAGCGCGCCTGCCTGCGGTGCGGCCGCGTCTTCGAGAGCGCGGGCCCCGGAAATCGCCTCTGCGGCACCTGCCGATAGCCCCAGAACGGCCATGACCGACGAGGGTGCGCCCTTTCGACACCCCATAGACTGGCGTAGCGAGGCCTTCTACGCGCGCGAGCCCCTGGACCGGGAAATGCGCCGGGTCTTCGACATCTGCCATGGCTGCCGGCGCTGTTTCAATCTGTGCGATACCTTTCCGCGCCTCTTCGACCTGATCGACGATTCGGAGACGGGCGAGCTGGACTCCGTCGATTCCGCGGGTTTCAAACAGGTGGTGGACGCCTGCACGCTCTGCGACATGTGCTTCATGACCATGTGCCCCTATACCCCGCCCCATGAGTGGGATGTGGACTTCCCCCATCTCATGCTGCGCTACCGCGCGGCCGACCGGCGGGAGGGGAAGCGCCACACCCGCGCATCCCGCCGCCTCGCCGAGACCGACCGCAACGGCAGGCTGGCGGCGCCGCTGGCACCGCTCGCCAACTGGGGCTCGAAGCGTGAGAACCGTCCGACGCGCCGCGTGCTGGAGGCCGCCGCCGGAATCCACCGGGACGCCCCGCTTCCCCCCTACCACCGCCGTACCCTGGAGCGCCGCGCGGCTGAGGACGCACCGCCGGCCAATCGCGACGCGCCGGGCTTCGGCCGCCGCGTCGCGATCTACGCCACCTGCTTCGCCAACTACAACCGGCCCGAGATCGGCGAGGCCGCGCGTGCCGTCTTGGCGAAAAACGGCGTGGAGACGGTGGTCGTCTACCCGGAGTGCTGCGGCATGCCGCAGCTGGAGGAAGGCGATATCGAGCGGGTCGCCGGAAAGGCACAGGCCGTCGCCAAGGCTCTCGGTACGTGGATCGACCGCGGCTACGAGATCGTCTCGCTGGTCGCGAGCTGCGCCCTCATGCTGAAACTCGAATGGCCGTTGATCCTGCCCGAGGACGAGTCCGTCAAACGCCTTGCCGAGCACAGCAGCGACATTTGCGAATATATGGTGGGCCTTGCGCGGAACGAAGGCCTGGCGGACGGGCTTGCACCGCTTCCGGGCGGCGTTGCGCTCCACCTGCCGTGCCACGAACGAGCGCAGAACATCGGACGCAAGTCGGCGGACATGCTGGCGCTCCTGCCGGATACCGAACTTACCCTCATCGAGCGCTGCTCGGGCCATGGCGGCTCCATCGGCGTGACGAAGGACTTCCACGAGACGGCGATCAAGGTGGGCCGGCCCGTGGCACGCAAGGCACTGGAGGCGGAACGCTCCTTCCTCGCTTCCGAATGCCCGCTCGCCGGCGCCCACATCCTGAACGGCATGGAGCGCTTGGCGGCCGGCGATACGGAGAAAGGCTCCGGCACCCGGCCGGCCCGCGCCCACCACCCCATCGAGCTGCTCGCGCAGGCCTATGGGCTCGTGCAGCCTGCCGGGTCCGGGACCGCAGGATGACTCGCCGCACCCTGGAACGGGCGGACGTCATGGACATGGCGGCCTATGCCCGCGTGCGCCACGAGAAGCGCGCGGCGCTGGTGGAGATCAAGCGGCATCGCCGGCTCGCCGTCGGCCCCTTCGTCACCTTTCATTTCGAGTGCTTCGAGACCATGTGGATGCAGGTCCACGAAATGCTCCATATCGAGCAAGGCGGCGAGGCGCAGATCGCGGGCGAGCTCGAGGCCTACAACCCCTTGATCCCGCGGGGGCGAGAGCTCACCGCAACCATGATGATCGAGATCGACGACCCGGTGCGCCGTGCGCGCGAACTCTACCGCCTGGCCGGTATCGAGACCGCGGTGCGTCTGCAGCTTGGCGAGAGCACGGCGGCGGCGGAGCCCATCGAAGACGAGGTCGCGCGCACGACGGAGGACGGCAAGACCTCCTCCATCCACTTCCTGCGCTTTCCCCTTTCGCCGGCGCATATCCGCCATATGCGGACGCCCGGCGCGAGGGTCGTCCTCGGCACCGATCATCCGGCCTACGGCCATCTCGCGATCCTATCGGAGGAGACCCGGGCGGCGCTCGCCGAAGATCTGGACGAGCCGGGGATGAACGGGGGCTGACGCCACCCGCCCCGCTCAGTTCATCGCCGTCCGCAACCGGCGGTCGATGGCGTCCAGAAAATCCTTGGAGTTGAGCCAGCCCTGGTCGGGGCCGATCAGAATGGCGAGATCCTTGGTCATCTCGCCCGCTTCCACGGCGTCGATGCAGCAGCGCTCCAGCGTATCGGCAAAACGGGCAAGGGCGTCGTTTCCATCGAGCCGCGCACGGTGCTTGAGGCCCCGGGTCCAGGCGAAGATGGAGGCGATGGGATTGGTGGACGTCTCCTCGCCCCGCTGCCAGGCGCGATAGTGGCGCGTCACCGTGCCGTGGGCGGCCTCGGCCTCGGCCGTCCGGCCGTCCGGCGACATCAGGACCGAGGTCATCAGCCCGAGCGAGCCGAAGCCCTGCGCCACCGTGTCCGACTGCACGTCGCCGTCATAGTTCTTGCAGGCCCAGACGAAGGCGCCCTTCCACTTCAGCGCGACGGCCACCATGTCGTCGATCAGCCGGTGCTCGTAGTCGATGCCGGCGGCGTCGAAGCGCGCCTTGAACTCGGCGTCGAACACCTCCTGGAAGAGGTCCTTGAAGCGCCCGTCATAGGCCTTGAGGATGGTGTTCTTGGTGGAAAGATAGACCGGCCAGCCGCGCTCCAGCCCGTAGTTCATGCAGGCGCGGGCGAAATCCCGAATCGAATCGTCCAGATTGTACATGGCAAGCGCCACGCCGCCGCCGGGGAAGTCGAACACCTCGTGCTCGATGGCCTCGCCGCCGTCCTCGGGCTCGAAGCGCACCGAGAGCCGGCCCTTGCCCGGCACCACGAAGTCCGTCGCCCGGTACTGATCGCCGAAGGCGTGCCGGCCGATGACGATGGGCTGCTCCCAGCCGGGGACGATACGCGGCACGTTGCGGCAGACGATCGGCTCGCGGAAGACCGTGCCGCCCACAATGTTGCGGATGGTGCCGTTGGGCGAGCGCCACATCTTCTTGAGGCCGAACTCCTCGACGCGGGCCTCGTCCGGCGTGATGGTCGCGCATTTCACGCCGACCCCCACCTCCTTGATCGCTTCGGCGCAGTCGATGGTCACCTGGTCGTCGGTTTCGTCCCGGTGCTCGATACCCAGGTCGAAATAGCGCAGTTCCACGTTGAGATAGGGCAGGATCAGCTGTTCCTTGATCCACGCCCAGATAATTCGGGTCATCTCGTCGCCGTCGATCTCGACGATCGGGTTGGCGACCTCGATCTTCGCCATACTCGTCTCCAACCTGCGGTGGGGGCGGTGCGCCGGCCGGGCGCCTGAGCCGCGCGCACCATAACAGCCGCGCTAAAGCGGTCAAGGTCGTGTCCTCGTTCAGGACGTTTGAGACGCCGGGGTTTCTTGGGCCGTCAGGTTGGCAAGACATTCCACCGGGGTTCGTCCGCCAGCTGCCCCTTTTTTGGTGCGCGGGTCTTGAGGCCCGCATTTTTCTTCTCCTCGAAAACAAAAACATGCGGGCCTGGAGACCCGCGCACCAAACCTATGATGATGGTTTTCTTGATGTTGATGTGTCCATCAACCGCTTCGGAGACTCTCAACCTCGTTTCAAGAGCCGCGTCTCACATCGGTCTGAACTTGCACAGATTGTGCTCCGAACTGCGCGCTACTCCGCGGCTTCCGCCCTGGGATCGTCCCGTGCCCAGCGGCGCTCGAAGGACCAAACGTCCTCGAAGCCCATGAGCGCGTGCATCTCCGAGAGGGGAATCATGGGCGCATCCACATTCGCGGTGGAGCCGTCCCGCAGCAGGGTTTCGAAAGCCCGCTTCATGGAGCCCGCGGCCGGCAGCATGCCGATGGCGGGATAGATCGCGACGGCAAAGCCCAGTGCCTGCAACCGATCCGCCGCAACAATGGGAGTCTTGCCGCTGTCCACCATGTTGGCGAGCAGCGGCTTCTGGATTTCGCGGCCGATGCGGGTGAGTTCGTCCGCGCTCTCCGGCGCCTCGATGAAGACCACATCGGCGCCGGCCTCGCCATACGCGCGGCCGCGCGCCACCGCCTCGTCGAGGCCGAGGCTGGTGCGAGAATCCGTCCGCGCGACGATCAGGAAGTTCGGATCGCGCCGCGCTTCCGCGGCGACCCGCACCTTCTCCACCATGTCCTCGACCGGGACCACCCGCCGCCCGGGCGTATGGCCGCACTTCTTGGGTGTCTCCTGATCCTCGAGCTGGATGGCGGCGCAGCCCGCGTCCTCATAGCCGCGCACCGTATGGCGGACGTTCAAGAGACCGCCGAAGCCCGTGTCCGCATCGCAGATCAAGGGCGTCCGCGTGCCGTCGGCAATGGTGCGCACGCGGCCAACCATGTCCGTGAAGGTGGCGATGCCGGCATCGGGCAGGCCGAGATGGGACGCCGCGACGCCATAGCCCGTCATGTAGAGCGCCTCGAACCCGATGCCGTCGGCGAGTTTCGCGGAAATCATGTCATAGACGCCGGGCGCGACGACGAACCGGCCTTGCTTGATCGCGGACGCGAGCGCCGCGCGCTTCTCGCTTGCGTTCATTCTGCTCTCCTCGCCTGGTGCCGCTCGCCGCGGCGGGCTTCCCTCCACACACGATAGACCCGCGCCCCTAAAAAAGACACCGCTTCGGGAGGCCAGGGGCGGTCCGAGCGCCTTGTCGGCCATGACGATACCGTGCTCGACAAGCCCGGCCGTTCTACGGCGCCTCCGGTCGGTTTCCGGGCAGCGGGATCGCCAGCATATGGGAGGAGAGACTCTTGCCGTGAATATCGAGCGCCGCCGTCGCCGTCACGCCGCCGCCCCTTACGCAATGGATCACGAAGTTGAGCGCCCTGAGCCGCGGCAGCGCATAGCGGCGCACCGGGCCGTCGGCGAGCGGCGCGAAAGCGGCGGCGACACGCGCCTCGTCCAGCTCCCGCAGCAGGCGCTCATACCCTGCGCCGTCCCAGGCGATCACCGCGATATTGACCGCATGCCCCTTGTCACCCGCCCTTGCATGGGCGAGATCGCCCACGGTCGTCATGACAGGGCGTCCACGACTTCCACCCGCGGCTGGACGAGCGCACGGGGCAGCATCACGGACTGCACGGCGAGAATTTCCCGCACCGACGAAGAATCCCCGGCACCACCGGCCGGCCCGTTGGTGTAGAGAGCCGCGACCTCCCAGCCCACCGCCTCCGCCGCCTTGCGGTCGGCCGTGCGTCCGGCGACGCGGAGCCGCACCTCCGGCGGATCGGGGCAGCCGGCGGATGGCGGCCCGTGCAGGCTGTCGAAACCGATGAGCGAGGCTTCGAGCGTATCGTAGGCGAAGCCCCGGAGCCGCAGGCGTTCCATCACGACCTCGCCGGCAAGTCGTGCCCGGGCGACGGCGCCCGGCCCGCCATAGGAAAGCTGACCATCGCCGAGATAGCCGTCGAAATAACCGACGGCCACCTTGTAGGTGACAGTCCGCGGCCCCGCCCGCGCGCCCCGCACCGAGACCCTGTCGGGCCCCTCTTCGACCAGGGACGCGCCGCTGAGATCCAGCACGCAATCGGGCGTGACATAAGCCGCCGGATCTTCCACTTCGTAGAGAAGCTGCTCCGTGCAGGTGGCGGCGTCCACCCGCCCGCCCGTATCGGGGAGCTTGCCGATGGTCACGCCGCCGTCCGCCGTCACATCGGCAAAGGGAAAGCCGAGACGCGCAAGCGCGGGTACGTCCTTCACCCCCGGGTCGGCGAAATAGCCGCCCGTCACCTGGCCCGCGCATTCCAGAAGATGCCCCGCGGTCGTTGCTTGAGCCAGCCGCCCATAGTCGCCGTAGGACCAGCCGAAGGAATGGAGCAGCGGGCCGACGAAGAGCGATGGGTCGGCCACCCGCCCGGTCACCACCACCGGTGCGCCGGTCTCCAGCGCGCATTGCACGGAGTCCGCCCCGAGATAGGCGTTGGCGGAGGCCATGCGCGGCAGCACGCTTTCGAGGGGCTCGCCGCTCTCTATCAGCGCAAGTCCGGGCCGGTCGGCCACGGCCTTCCGCACATCGTCTCCGAGGAGGACGGCGCAGCGCGTATCCCGGAGCCCCAGATCTGCCGCGATCTCGCTGGCCTTGCGGGCCGCCGCCGCGGGATCGGCCGCGCCCATATTGGTGACCACCCGCACGCCGCGGTCGTCGCAGGCCCGGAAGACCGCCCGGAAGCGGTCCTCGAGCGCCGGGCTGTAGCCCGGTCCCGAGCCCCTGCGAAGCGCGAGGGTTTCGCGGGCGATCGTGCGCTCGGCAAGGCATTCGAAGACGAGATAGTCGAGCTTCCCGCGCTCCGCGAGTGCCGCTGCGGGCTCCCAGCGGTCGCCCGCGAAGCCCGCGCCCGCGCCGAGACGGACCGTGCGGGCACTCATCGCCCGTCCGCCGCGGGGCGCGCCTGCGGCGTCAATCGTCCCGGTGGGTGCGCTCGTGGCGTTCGTGGCGCTCCTGGGCTTCGACGCCGAGCGTCGCAATGGGGCGGGCCTCCAGCCGGCGGACGCTGATGGGCTCGGCGGTCTCCTCGCAATAGCCGTAGGAGCCGTCCTCGATACGGGCAAGCGCCTCCTCGATCTTGGCGACAAGCTTGCGCGCGCGATCCCTGGTGCGGAGCTGGACCGTCCGCTCGGTCTCGACGGCCGCGCGGTCCGCCAGATCGGCCTCGTGGCCGCTGTCCAACTTGAGTTGCGCGAGGGTCGCGTCCGTTTCGCTCAGAATGTCCTGCTTCCACGTCTCCAGCTTGCGGCGGAAATATTCCCGCATCCGGGGAGACATGAAGGCCTCCTTGCTCGACGGCCGGTACTTCGCCGACAGTCTGATTCGCTTCTGCGCCACGGCGTTCGTTTCGATCTGCCTCCGCTCCAAATCGGGCGCGGAGTATAGAAATGCGCTCAACCGGCGGCAAGGCCTTGCCCGCAGCCCTTTGGCTCCGCGCTCCACCCTCAGACGACGGGCCTCCACCCACCCGCCGGCGCGATCCCCTTTGCATCCGGGATCACCTCGGTGCCGAAATGCTCGATCTGATCGAGCATCTCGGCAAGCGCGCCCGAGGGGCATTCGAGCATGCAGACGGTGAGCGCGTAGCCGGCGGCGGCAAGACGGGCGAGGTCCTCCAATATCTGCTCGCCCGTTCCGGTGCAGATGCGGCGCGGCCTGGCCTCGGAGGCGGGATGGCCCTTCTCCACGATCCGCGCACTGGCGGCGCATTGCATGATGAAGTCCGACGGCGCCTTGCCGCGGGCCTCGAGCTCGCGCCGGACCTCGTCCTGGATGGGTGCGAAGCGCTCGGGCTCCGCGTGAGAATCCAGGAAGAGCGTGTAGAGCCCGTCGCAGAAGCGCGCCGCGCGCCGTGCGCCGCGCACCGTATTGCCGCCGAAGACGATGGGCGGATGGGGCTTTTGCAACGGCTTCGGATCCATGGAGATATCGGAGAACGCGTAGTAGCGCCCGTCGAAGGAGGCGAGATCGCCGGTCCAGGATGCCTTGTAGATCTGGATGCACTCCTCGGTGCGCCGGTTGCGCTCCTCATAGTCGATGCCGACGGCGGCGAACTCCTCCACCATCCAGCCGACACCGACGCCGAGCGTCAGCCGTCCGCCGGAGAGATGGTCCACCGTCGCAAACTGGCGCGCGTCCGAAAGCGGGTGCCGGTAGGGCGCGATCAGCACGCTGGTGCCGAGTCGGAGGGTCGTCGTCTCCACCGCGACGGCGCCCATGACCACCGCGGCGTCCAGCATGTTGTGCCGCGGCTGATAGGCGCGCTGGCCGGACTGGTTGGCGGTGTGGAAGCTCTCGGAATCCGACGGCATGCAGACATGGTCCGGATACCACACCGAGTGGATGCCGGCGCGCTCCGCCGCCTGCGCGACGCGCACGGGCTGCATCTCCTCCACCGGCGTGTGGGCGAGAAACATGTTCACGTCGTCGCGAAACGACTGCCCGTGGGTGTTTGCGTAGAGCCCGACTTCCATGACGCCTGCCTCCCATTCTCCGTTGTGCGCCTCCCGCGGCCCGATTATGCCCATCGCGCCCGGCGAAGCGATGCCGTTCTGCACGGCGTACCCTCGCCCGCGCGGCGCTCCATGGCGTGCGCGCGGAGATTCGCGCTAGAGTGCGTGGAAGCCGAACGATGCAGGCCGGCGCAGATATCAAGGGAGGGCGCTATGGCGGCGCATGCCACGACGAATGTCAGTCTGGAGAAGATGGACGTGGAAAGCACGCTCCACCCCTACACCCCCATCTTGGAGCACGAGAAGGTCGGCCCCCACATCATCACCGGGGGCGACGGCATCTATGTGACCGACAACAAGGGGGACACCTACATCGATTCGATGGCCTCGCTCTTCTGCGTCAATGCGGGCTACGGGCGGAGCGAGATCGGCGACGCCATCGCCCGGCAGGCCAGGGAGTTCGCCTATTTCCACACCATGGCGGGCCACGCCAACGAGCAGCAGATCCGGCTCAGCGACCGGCTGCTGGACATGCTCCCCGATTCCATGAGCCGCGTCCTCTATGCGAACTCCGGGTCGGAAGCGAACGACGCCAACGTCAAGCTCGCCTGGATGTACCAGCACTGCCGGGGCAAGCCCGAGAAGCGCAAGATGATCGCGCGCAACATGGGCTATCACGGCGTCACCGGGATCGCGACCAACCTCTCCGGCCTCACGCTGATGCACGAGCCCTTCGGCCTGCCGCAACCGGGCTTTCTGCACACCGACAAGGGCCACTACTTCTGGGAGGCCGAGGCGGGCGAATCCGAGCGCGACTTCTCGAAGCGCATGGCCGCCTCTCTCGAGGCCTTGATCCTGCGCGAGGGGCCGGAGACGGTCTGCGCCTTCATCGCCGAGCCCGTCATGGGCGCCGCCGCCTGCGTCGCCCCGCCGGAGGGCTATTTCGAAGAGATCCAGAAGGTCCTGAAGAAGCACGACGTGCTCTTCATCGCCGACGAGGTGATCACCGGCTTCGGCCGGCTGGGTACCTGGTTCGCGGCCGAGAAATACGACCTGCAGCCGGACCTGATGACGCTCTCGAAAGGCATCACCAGCGCCTATATCCCGCTTTCGGCCTCGGTGATCTCGGACCATGTCTGGCAGACCCTGCACGAAGGCTCGAAGGACATCCCGGTCTTCGCCCACGGGCACACCGCCTGCGGCCACCCCATCGCCTGCGCGGCGGCGAACGCGAACCTCACGCTCATGGAGCAGGAGAACATGGTGGGCAACGCGGCCTCCACCGGGGCTTACTTCAAGCAGCAGCTGGTCGAGCGCCTGGGCGATCACCCGCTCATGGGCGAGATCCGGGGCGACGGGCTGATGCTGGCCATCGAGCTTGTGGCGAACAAGGAGACCAAGGAGGTGCTGAACCTGGAGTGGGATTGCTCCCATCGCCTGTTCGACCTCTGCCTCGAGGAGAAGCTGATTACCCGCGGCTTCTTCGGCCACAACTCCACATCGTTTTCCCCGCCGCTCACCATCACGCCGGCTCAGGTCGACGATGTGATCGACCGGCTGAGCCGCGGTCTGGAAAAACTCGTGGCGAACCTCAAGAGCGAGTTCGGCTGGAGCCCGCCGGCATAGGCCGGACACGACGGCCGCCGGACGAGGAAGGACGGCCTTCGGTCAGGATGCGCCCACGGAGCTGAGGCCGTCCTGCTCCACCCAGCGGGTGGTGTCGTCGAGGGCGGCGGAGAAGCGGCGGATCGTCTCGTCCACCTCCGCCTCGCTCATCACGAGAGGCGGGGAGAAGGCGATGCTGTCGCCCGAGAGCGCGCTGCGCACGATGAGACCGTGCTCGCGGGCACGGTCCACCAGATAGGTCTTGACGCCGAGCGCGGGATCGAAGGAGCGCCGCGTCTCCTTGTCGGCCACCAGTTCCACCGCGGCCATCATGCCGACACCTCTGGTGTTTCCCACCAGGGGATGCCCGGCGAAGCTTCGGATGCGCTCCTGGAGCCTCGCGCCCACACGGCGCACATTGCCCAGCACGTCGCGCTCCTCCATCAGCTCTTGGCAGCGGAGCGCGACGGCGACGGCGACCGGATGGCCGGTGGTGGTGAAGGCGTGGGCGAAGAAGCCCAGCTTGCGGCTTTCGGCAAGGAGGGCGTCGTAGATCTTGCGGTTGATCATGACCGCGGAAATGGGCTGGTAGGCGCTCGCGAGCCCCTTTGCCAGCGAGAGGCCGTCGGGCCGGAAGCCGAATGTCTCCGAGCCCAGCCAGTTGCCGGTCCGCCCGGAGCCGGTAATCACCTCGTCGGCGAAGCACAGCACCTCGTACTTGTCGAGGACGGCCTGCATCTTCTCGAAATAGGTGCACGGCGGCACCAGGCAGCCACCGCCGCCGATGACCGGTTCGGCGAAGAAGGCCGCAACCGTTTCCGGCCCCTCCGCGACGATCAGCGCCTCCAGATTGGCGGCGAGGCGCGAGGCGAAATCCTCCTCGGTCTCCCCCGGTTCGCCATAGCGGTAGAAATGGGGGCAATCGGTCTTCAGGAAGCGGTCGTTCACCGGCAGGTCGAAATCGCTGTGCATCTGCGGGATGCCGGTGACGCTGCCTGCGCCGCAGGTCACGCCGTGGAAGCCCATGAAGCGGGAGATGATCTTCTTCTTCTCCGGCTTGCCGATGGCGTTGTGGTAGTACCAGGCGAGCTTCACCAGCGTATCGTTCGCCTCGGAGCCGGAATTGGCGAAGAAGACCTTCGCCATGGGGACGTGAACCGAGGCCTTGAGGCGCTCGGCCAGGCGCCCCATGGGCTCCATGGTCTTGTCGATCAGCGAGTGGTAGTAGGGTAGCGTGCGGAACTGCTCCACCGCCGCCTTCACGAGTTCCGGCTCGCTGAAGCCGAAATTCGCGCACCACATGCCGGCGACGGCCTCGATGTAGCGCTTGCCGTCCTCGTCGACGATATGCACGCCGTCGCCGCCGGTCACCACCAGCGGCGGGTGCTTCTCCAGCGCCTCGAGATTGCTGTAGCCGTGCAGTACATGCTCGACATTGCGCGCGCCGAGCGAATTGGGCCGTGCCGCCGGAACGGCGTTCGCCGTGCCCGATATCCCGGTTGTGCCGATCGCGTCGTCCATGCCGGTCTCCCCCGCGCGCCCCGTGGCCAAAGCAGCGCGCCCAGTGTAGCAGACCGCGCGCGCGCCGCGGGAAGCACGTCCTTCGGGACTCGAGAGCGGGTGGGCGCGCTCAGCGCGTGTGCCAGGGCTCGGTAAGCGGTTTGGCCCCGTTGAGCTCGCCGTAACCCGCGCCGGTGGTTCCGCCCGGATCGGCGCCGAAATAGCGCGGATCCAGAGGCGCCGCCGCCGGCTGGAAGCGCACATCGCTCGAAAGCCGGATGCGGTTCGCGGCCGAACAATTGTCCAGCGAGCCGTGCCAGGTGAGCATGCCGAAGACGAGAATATCGCCGGCGCCGAAGTCGGCGCTGAGAAGCCGCGCACCGCGCGCGCGGGCGAACGCGATGTGGCTTTCGGGCCGGGTCGCCCGGCGGCCCCTATCCCGCGCCACGTCGAAGCCTCGCGTCGCAGTCGCCAGGTCCTCGAAGCGGTGCGAGCCCTCGATCACCGCTACCGGCCCGTCGCAAAGCGGGACGTCGCCCAAGGCCGTCCAAACCGTCACCACGGACTCGGTGGCGCGGGTGAAGAAGGGATAGTCGCAATGGGGCCCGGTCGCGCGCCCCGGCGGTGCCGGCCGCAGGAAGATGTAGTCCTGGGGCCGGGCCGGCGTGCCGAGGATGCACTCCACGATCTCCCGGATACGCGGACCATGGGTGACCGCGCGCAAGCGCGGCCCCTCGGAAACCGACCGCCAGAACGCACCGAGATCGCCGGCCCGCTCTCGCCGCAGGCTCCGGCCGGTGAAGATCCCGTCCACGGCGGGCTCCCGCACCTCGCCCACCGCCGCAAGTCGCGCGAACACCTCCCCGCGCGCCGCCATGACCGCTTCCATATCCAGCAAGCCGCGCAGGAAGAGATAGCCGTCCGCCGCAAGCCGCGCCTGCAGGGCGGCGGAATCCGGAAACAGCGCACTCGAATCGCGGAACCTGCCGAAGAGCGCTTCCGGAACCGGCTGCCCCTGGGACTCGCAGTGCGTCATGGGCTCTTCTTGTCGGGCATGCGCCCCATGGTAGCAGCTTCGGTAACGCGGGCCTCGCGCGCTCAGAGGCCGTGATAGGAGCGATACCAGGCGACGAAGCGGGGGAGCCCCTCGTCGATGCGGGTAGTGGGCGCGTAGCCATGGTCCCGCGCGAGCGCCGCGGTGTCCGCCCAGGTGACGGGTACATCGCCCGGCTGAAGCGGCGAATACCGGACCTCCGCCTTGCGCCCGATGGCGCGCTCCAGCACCGAAACGAAGGATGCGAGCGATTCCGGCCGCCCGTTCCCCACATTGTAGAGGCGGTGGGGTACGCCGCCGTCTCCCGCATCGGGGGGCGGGCTGTCGAGGATCCGGAGGACGGCCGGCACCACATCCCCCACATAGGTGAAGTCGCGCTTCATGTCTCCGCCGTTGAAGAGCGTGATGGGCTTGCCTTCGAAGATCGCCCTGGCGAAGAGGAAGGCCGCCATGTCCGGACGCCCCCAGGGGCCGTAGACCGTGAAGAAGCGGAGGCCGGTGGCGGGCACGTCGAAGAGATGCCCGTAGACATGGCCGATCAGCTCGCCCGCGCGCTTGGTGGCGGCATAGAGCGAAACCGGGCAATCCACCCGCGCGTCCGCCGCGAAAGGGATTTCCTTGCTGCCGCCATAGACCGAGCTCGAGCTGGCATAGACGAAATGGCGAAGCCCGGGCAGCCGGCGGCAGGCCTCGAGCATGACGAGCTGGCCCATCACGTTCGCCGTCACATAGGCGTAAGGATCCACCAGCGAATGGCGGACGCCCGCCTGGGCCGCGAGATGGACGATCCCGGCAATGTGCTCCCGCTCGTCCTCCAGCGCCGCCTCCATCGCATCCCGGTCCGCGACGTTCGCACGGACGAAGCGGAAGTGCGGGCGTCCCTCGAGGAGCGCAAGCCGGGCCTCCTTCAGGCGCGGGTCGTAATAGGCGTTGAGATCGTCGATGCCGAGCACCCGCTCGCCGCGGTCGAGCAGAGCCTGGGTGACATGGAATCCGATGAAGCCGGCAGCGCCGGTCACCAGGACGGTCATCGCGCCGGGCCCTGGCTCCTCATCCGAACGATGATGTCGACCCGCGCGATCGTCGCGCCCGGCGGCGGCGGCGGCATGGCGCCGAGGGTCACGCTGTCCACCGGCAGATCGACGAGAATGCCGCTCTCTTCGAAATAGAAATGATGATGATGCGTGGTGTTGGTATCGAAGAAGGAGCGCCCCGATTCCACGACCAGCTCCCGCAGCTCGCCGGCCTCCTCGAGCTGGCGGAGCGTGTTGTAGACGGTGGCGAGCGAGACGCTCGCATCGTCCGCCAGCACTTCCCCGTGGAGGCCTTTGGCCGTCACATGCCGGTCTTGCCCGGTGAAGAGGCGGCGTGCCAGCGCGACACGCTGCCTTGTAGGCCGGAGGCCTGCGCGCGCCAAGCGCTCCAGGGCCTGCGTCGGCAGGACGCCGCCTTCAGATTTCGCCATCGCCGAATTCGCTCCGAACCGGAGTCCCGCAGCGCGGCTCGCATGGGGCATAATCACCTAGCCTCAACGCCTTACCCGGGCGAACAGCGCCTTCCGCCTGGTCGCACTCTACCCCGGTTGCCACCGGCTTTGAACCCGCCGCCCTGGTTCAGGCCCTGCCCGCGCCCCAAGCGCCCTCAATCGCCGGTCAGCAGGCGATCGACCAGCTGCCGCACGGTCGGGATGAACCGGTTGCCGTAGAACGGATCGCTCGCGAAACGGTAGGCGCCGTGGCCCGCGAACATGAGATGCCGGTCGATGTCCCCGCCATGGGCGATTTCCTGCAGAGTCTTCTGGATGCAGTAGCTCCGCGGATCCGCCTTCTTGCCCGTGGTGCCGCGCTCGTTCGTGGCCCAGTTGCTGAAGCGGCAAGCACTCAGACACCCCATGCAGGCCGCCTGGTCCGCCCGTATCTCCCGTGCCTTCTCGTCGGTCACGAAGATGAGCGTCGTCTCGGGCGTTCGCATGGTGGTGGTGAAGCCCTCCGCCTGCCAGGCGCGGGCGCGAGAGAGATCGCCTTTCGTCAGATAGCACACGCGCCCGCGCGGCCCGTCCGTGTAGGCCTGGTCGTGATCGCCCACAGGCTCGTTGGTATAGGCGACCTGGCGGCGTTCGCGGGCCGCGAGCTCCTCGATGAATCCGTTGCGGGCGGCCGACGAATAGAAGCCGGTGGGGCTGAAGCGGTTCAGCTTGACGTCGCCCTCTTTCATCTCCAGCAGCCTGCTCTTCCAGGCGTCGGAGATCGGGCTTTCCTCGGTAAGCAGCGGACGCGTTCCGAACTGGAAGGCGATGGGGCCGAGCTCCGAACTGTCGATCCAGTCCACCCAGTCGCGCAGGTACCAGACGCCGCCGGCCATCAGAATGGGCACGTCGCCGAGCCCGCATTCGCGCATCTGGTTGCGCAGTGCGAGGACACGCGGAAAGGGCGGCTCCGGCGCTTCCGGATCCTCGCTGTTGGAGAGCCCGTTATGGCCGCCGGCACGCCACGGGTCTTCGTAGACGACGCCGCCGAGAAGTTCGGCAAAGCGGTGATAGGCACGCTTCCAGAGAGCGCGGAACGCGCGCGCCGAAGAGACGATGGGGTAGTAATGCACGCCGTAGCGCGCGGCGATTTCGGCGATACGGTAAGGCATGCCCGCACCGCAGGTCACGCCGTGGATCAGGCCGCGCGTCGCCCCCAGCACGCCATGGAGGATACGCTCGGCAGCGGCCATCTCCCACAGCACGTTCATGTGGAGCCGCCCCTCGCCGCAGCTCATTTCATGGGCGATGCGCGCCTGTTCGATCCCGCCGCTGATGGCATAGGCGACCAGTTCCTCGTGGCGTTCCCGACGGGTGCGCCCATGATAGATCTGCGGGATGACACGGCCCGATGCGTCGTAGGAATCGGCGTTGACGCCCGAAAACGTGCCGATGCCGCCGCAGGCGGCCCAGGCGCCCGAGCTTCGGCCATTGGTGATGCCGATGCCCTTTCCGCCCTCCACGAGCGGAAGCACCTCGCGCCCGGACATCAAAATCGCGTTCAGCGGCTTCACCGGTCTTCCCCTCGCCGATTCCCCGAGCCCCGCACCGGGGCCCTACCCGGCCGCGCTCAAATCCTCGCCGCTCTCCTGGTTCACGGCCTTCATGCTGAGCTTGACCTTGCCGCGGTCGTCGATGCCGAGAACCTTGACCTTGACCTCGTCGCCCTCGCTGAGCACGTCGCTCACCTTCTTGATCCGCTGCTGGGCGATTTCACTGATATGCACGAGGCCGTCACGCTTGCCGATGAAGTTCACGAAGGCGCCGAAATCGACGATCTTGACCACCTTGCCGTCGTAAATCACACCGACTTCGGGCTCGGCCACGATGCCCCGGATCATGTCCACCGCGGCCTTGGCCGCCTCGCTCTCGACCGCCGCCACCTTCACCGTGCCGTCGTCGTCCACGTCGATCTTGGTGCCGGTGGTCTCGCATATCTCGCGGATGACCTTCCCGCCCGGCCCGATCACGTCGCGGATGCGGTCCCGCGGAATCGAGAGCGTGGTGATCCGCGGGGCATTGTCGCTCACGCTGTCCCGCGGGATCGAGAGCGCCTTCGCCATCTCGCCGAGAATGTGCAATCTGCCGTCCCGCGCCTGTTCCAGCGCGATACGCATGATCTCCTCGGTGATACCGGTGATCTTGATGTCCATCTGGAGCGAGGTGACGCCCCGTTCCGTGCCGGCCACCTTGAAGTCCATATCGCCGAGATGGTCCTCATCGCCCAATATGTCCGAAAGCACGGCGAACTTGTCGTCGTCCTTGATCAGCCCCATAGCGATGCCGGCGACCGGGCGGGGCAGCGGAACGCCCGCGTCCATCATCGAAAGAGACGCGCCGCAGACCGACGCCATGGACGACGATCCGTTGGATTCCGTAATTTCCGAAACGACGCGGATGGTGTAGGGGAAGGCCTCCGCATCCGGCAGCAATGGGTGGATCGCGCGCCAGGCAAGCTTGCCATGGCCGATCTCGCGCCGTCCCGGGCCCCGCAGGAACCGCGCCTCGCCCACCGAATAGGGCGGAAAGTTGTAGTGCAGCATGAACCGCTCGCGGTACTCGCCCTCGAGCACGTCCATGATCTGCTCGTCCTGCCCGGTGCCGAGGGTGGAGACCACCAGGGCCTGGGTCTCGCCGCGGGTGAAGAGCGCCGAGCCGTGGCTCCTGGGCAGGATTCCCACCTCGCAGACGATATCCCTGACGTCCGCGGTGGATCGCCCGTCGATGCGCTCGCCGGTCTCGAGGATCCGCCCGCGCACGATTTCCTTCTCGAGCGCCTCGACGACGCCCGTCTCCATCTCCTCGGGCTCGAACGTCGCCGAAAGCTCGGCCTTGACGGCGGCAACGCGCTGCTGCCGTTCGGCCTTGCCGGCGATGTCGTAGGCCTCCCGGAGCGGTGTCTCGGCCTGAGCGTGGATGCGCGCGGCAAGCGCCGGCTCCACATGCGCTTCTTCCAGCTCCCACGGATCCTTGGCGCATGCCTCGGCGAGACCGACGATCGCGTCGATCACCGGCCGGATCGCCTCATGGCCGAACATGACCGCGCCCAGCATCTTCTCCTCGGGAAGCTCCGAGGCCTCCGATTCCACCATCAGCACGCCGTCCCGGGTGCCGGCCACCACCAGGTCGAGGTCGGATTCGGCCCGCTGCTCATAGGTGGGATTGAGCACATATTCGCCGTTCACCAAGCCCACGCGGCACCCCCCGATGGGCCCCATGAACGGTAGCCCCGAGATGGTGAGCGCGGCGGACGCGCCCACCATGGCGACGATATCGGAATCGGTGATCAGATCGTGGGAGAGAACGGTGCAGATGACTTGCGTCTCGTTGCGAAAGGACTTCGCAAAAAGCGGCCGGATCGGCCGGTCGATGAGACGGGAGATCAGCGTCTCCTTTTCGCTCGGGCGCCCCTCCCGCTTGAAGAACCCGCCCGGAATCTTGCCTGCGGCAAAGGCCTTCTCCTCATAGTTGACGGTGAGCGGGAAGAAGTCCCGCCCGGGGGCCGCCTCCCGCTGTCCCACGACGGTGCACAGCACCGCCGTTTCGCCATAGGTCGCGAGGACCGCGCCGTCTGCCTGGCGCGCGATATGGCCAGTCTCCAGAACCAGCTTCCGGCCGCCCCACACGATCTCGCGGCGAGTGATTTCGAACATGCTTTTCCCTTCCAGCCTCACGGCGCGCCGCTCATTCGGCCCGCCAGCCGCCGGCCCCCCGGGGCCGGACGGCACCCCCTCGGGGGTCTTCCGTCTTTCGATGCGTCTATTTGCGCAGGCCCAGCCGCTTGATGGTGGCGGCGTAACGGTCCTGGTCCTCGCGCTTGAGAAAATCCAGCAGCCGCCGGCGGCGGCTCACCATCTTCAGAAGGCCCTGGCGCGAGTGGAGGTCCTTCTTGTGAACGCGGAAATGCTCGGTCAGGTTGTTGATCCGTTCGGTAAGAATCGCGACCTGGACTTCCGGTGAGCCCGTATCGTTCGCCGCGACGGCGAATTCGGATATCAGTTCGGTCTTGCGCGCTGCGCCGATCGACATTTCACACTCTCCACAAGCCGCGTCCCGCTTCGCTCATATGTTGAAGATACGCAACGGACGGACCTGCCCGGCCTGGATTTCCGCCAACGCCACCAGCCCGATGTCGTCCACCACCCGGACCGTTCCGGCAGATGCACCGGGTGCGGGAACCCGGCAGCCACAACGCAGACGCGCGGTATCCTGCACCGTGAGACGCAGAGCCGGAATGTCGGCCAGCACCGCGTCGACCGGAGCCACTCGTCCGCCGATGGCCCGACTATGCCCGAGCGCGCGCAGCATATCCAGTGAAATCGCATGCTCGTCCGTAAACGGCCCGACGGCGGCGCGGTGAAGCCGGCGGACATACCCCACCGTCCCAAGCGCCTCGGCAAGATCGCGCGCGAGCGCGCGCACATAGGTGCCCTTGCCGCATTCCACGTCGAAGACCGCCTCTTCGCCCGCCGCCGAAACCAGTGAGAAGCGCCGCACCTCGACGGTCCGAGGGGCCAGCACGGGCGGCGTGCCTTGACGGGCGAGCTTGTACGCCCGCGCCCCGCCGACCTTGACCGCCGAATAGGCCGGCGGCACCTGCCAGACGCACCCGACGAAGCGTGGAAGCGCCGCGACGATCTCCGCCGGACCGGGGCGAGAGGCGCTTCGCTCCACCACCTCGCCCTCGGCGTCGTCCGTCGCCCGCCGCTCCCCCCACCGCAGGGTGAAGCGGTAGCGCTTGATCGCCTCCATCAGGAAGGGAACGGTCTTCGTCGCTTCGCCGAGAGCGATGGGAAGCACTCCCGTCGCCAGCGGATCCAGCGTGCCCGCATGCCCCGCCTTCACCCCGCCCGCCAGGCGGCGCACCGCGGCAACGGCGGCCGCCGAACTCATTCCGCCGGGCTTGTCCAGCGCAAGCCAGCCGCTCAGGCCGCCTACGCGCGCCTTAGCCATGGGTGGTCGCGTCCTTTCGCAGGAGCGCGTCGATCCGCTGCGCATGGTCGAAGCTCGGGTCGAGCTCGAAAAGGAGCGCGGGCGAGAATTTGAGACTCACTCTGCGGTTCACTTCGCTCCGGAGATGGCCGGCGGCGCGCCGCAGGGCATCCAGCACTTCTTCGGCCTGCGCCCCGCCCAAGGGCATCACATAGACCTGCGCCGCGCGCAGGTTCGGCGCGGGCCGGACCTCGGTGACGGTGATGCGGGCGGCCTGCAGCACGGGGTCGCGAAAGCCGTCGCGGGCAAGTACTTCCGCCAGCGCCTCGCGCACCAGCTCGCCCACCCGGCGCTGGCGCTGGCCCGACATGCCGGCGCTGCGCCTCTTCATCGCGTCATCCTGCGACCGGCCCCGGCCCGACCGCCCTCAGCCGTCCAGGGTGCGGGCGACTTCCTCTATCTCGTAGAACTCGACGGTGTCGCCCTCGCGCAGGTCCGAATAGTGGTCGAAGGCCATGCCGCATTCATAGCCTTCCTTGACCTCGCGCACATCGTCCTTGAAGCGCCGAAGCGTCTTCAGGGTGCCCTTGTGGATCACCACATCGTCGCGCAGCAGCCGGACATTCGCACCGCGACGCGCCAGGCCGTCGGTGACGCGGCAACCGGCCACCCTGCCGACGCGGCCGACATCGAATGTCTGCAGGATATGCGCACTGCCGATGACGTTCTCGCGCACCTTGGGCGGGATCAAACCCTCGAGGTCGGCTTTGACCGCATCCACCAGATCGTAGATGACCGCGAAATAGCTGATATCGATCCCGTTGCGCCGCGCGAGGCTCCGCGCCTGTCCGTTGGCGCGGACGTTGAAACCCAGAATCCGCGCCTCCGACGCCACGGCGAGCGTGACGTCGGATTCGATGATCGCGCCGACGCCCGAATGGAGCACGCGGACCGCCACCTCGTCGGTCCCCAGATTGCGGAGCGCGCCCGCCACCGCCTCCACCGAGCCCTGCACGTCGGCCTTGATCACCACCGGGAGTTCGCGCTTCCCGGCCTCCTCCTGGATCTTGGAGAAAAGCTGGTCGATGCTCGGCGGGGAGCCGAGGGCGATGCTCTTCTGATGTGCGAGCTCCCGACGATATTCGGCGACCTGCCGCGCACGCCGTTCGTTCTCCACCACCGCCACTTCGTCGCCCGCCTCCGGGACGCCGTCGAGCCCGAGGATTTCCACCGGCACCGCGGGACCGGCCGCGCGAACCGCCCCGCCGCGATCGTCGTGCATCGCGCGCACCCGGCCCCACTGGGCGCCGGCCACGACCACATCGCCCACGCGCAGCGTGCCGTTCTGCACCAGCACGGTCGCCACCGCGCCGCGCCCACGGTCCACTTCCGCCTCGATCACCACCCCTTGGGCGGCGCGGTCCGGATTGGCCTTGAGGTCGAGCAGCTCGGCCTGGAGCAGGATGGTCTCCTCCAGCTTGTCCAGATTGCTTTTTTCGACCGCCGAGACCTCCACCGACAGCACCTCGCCGCCCATCTCCTCGACCACGAGTTCGTGCTGCAGCAGCGCCTGACGAACCTGGCCCGGATCCGCATCGGGCCGGTCCATCTTGTTGATCGCGACCACGATGGGAACGTCCGCCGCCCGCGCATGGTTGATGGCTTCCGCCGTCTGCGGCATGACGCCGTCGTCGGCGGCGACGACGAGCACCACGATGTCGGTCACCCGCGCGCCGCGGGCGCGCATCTGGGTGAAGGCGGCGTGCCCGGGCGTGTCGATGAAGGTGATCTTGCCGTCCGCACCGGCGTCCACCTGATAGGCGCCGATATGCTGGGTGATCCCGCCCGCTTCGCCCCCCACGACGTCGGCCGAGCGGATTGCGTCCAGCAGCGACGTCTTGCCGTGGTCCACATGCCCCATGACCGTGACCACCGGCGGGCGGAACACGAGATCGCCGGTGAGGTCCGATTCGCCCTTGAGCCCGATTTCCACATCGGCCTCGCTGACGCGCTTCACCTTGTGGCCGAACTCCTCGACCGCAAGTTGCGCCGTGTCGGCGTCGATGGACTGGGTCACCGTTACGACCGTGCCCATCTCCATCAAGCGCTTCACCACTTCGGCGCCCCGCACGGCCATGCGGTTGGCAAGCTCCTGGACGGTGATCGCCTCCGGGATCGTCACCTCGCGGACCACGGGCTTGAGTTCGTCGGCCCGCGCCTCCAGCCGGGCGAGGCGCTTCTCGCGTTCGCGCTGGCGGCGGAGCGAGGCGAGGCTGCGTCCGCGCTCCTCGCCGATATTGCCGTCGCGCGCTTCCGAGAGGGTGATCTTGCCGCCGCGGCGGCGGGGCTGGTCGCGGCGCGGCGCGGCCGCCGGACGACGCTGGTCCGCGCGGCGGCGAAGACGGGCGCGATCCTCCTCGGGTCGAGCGGGAGCCGGACGGGCCGGGCTGCTGCGCTCGGCCTCCGCCGGCGCCTCCGGCGTTTCCTGCTCCGGCAGCCGGCGGGCGGCGTCCTCCTCCGCCCGCTTGCGCGCGTCCTCCTCCGCCTTGCGGCGCTTCTCCTCCTCGGCCTTGCGGCGCTCGGCCTCGGCGCGTTCCGTCTCGAGGCGCTTCTCCTCCTCGGCGCGGCGCCGGGCCTCCTCCTCGGCGCGGGCGCGTTCCTCCCGCTCGGCGCGGACGGCATCCTCCACCGCACGGGCGCGGGCGGCCTTCTCGTCGCTGGTCAGCTCGCGCAGGACGACCCGGCTCCGCGGCGCCGCGGACGTCCGTTCCACCTCCACCGCGGGCGGAGAAGGCTTCTGTTCGACGGTCTCGGGCGGCGCGGGCGGCGGGGGCGGCGGCGCCTTCGGCGGCGGAGCCTCGGGGGCCGCACCGCGTTTCAACGCGCGCGTCTTGCGCACTTCGACGGCCACGGCGCGGCTGCGTCCGTGCGAGAACTTCTGCCGGACCTGGCCCGCGTCAACGGTCTTCTTCAGCTCGAGCCGCGCGGGCCGCTTGAGCGACAACGGCTTGCCCTGCTCCCGGTCGCCGGACTTCCCTTCGTCGCTCATCCCGCCACATCCCGGTCGGTGGATCGGAGGCTCCCTGCGGCGTCCGCCGGAAGGCGAACGCTCGCGAGCCTTGTCGTCTCGCGCACGAACGAATCGGTGAGCCGCCCGGGTGCCAGAGCGGCATGCACCAGGTGGTCCCGTCCGAAACAGCGGCCCAACACGCTGCCGTCGAACGAATCCACGACCGGCAGCGCGCGTGCGAGCGCACGCAGCTTCGCGCGGCCGCCGGGCGCGCCGTCTCGTGCCTCGATAAGCACCGCCACGCGCCCTTGCTCGAGCGCCTGCCTTACCCGGTCGAATCCGGCGGTTGCCGCGCCCGCCCGCCGCGCGAGGCACAGAAGGTCCAGGGCGTGGGCCTCAAGCTGCGTCTCGACGCGCGCGATCAGATCCGCCGGGACCGCCACCGGCCGGCGGGCGGCCCGCGCGAACGCCCCGCGCTCGACCGCCTCGACCAGCGATGCGCGATCCGCCGAGACCCAGAGCCCCCGTCCCGGAAGGGTGCCGCGCAGGTCCAGCACGGGCGCGCCCGACGGATCGATGACGAAACGCAGAAGCCCCGCCTTTCCGCCCCGTCGGCCGCTGACGATGCAGCGCCGAACCGGCGCCGCCGCCTGCCGCCGCCGCTCACGGGCCGCCGCCGTCATGAAGGAACCCCCGCCGGCGCGTCGGCCTCCACGCCGGGTTCGGCCTCCGCGGCCTCGTCCGGCGCCTCGCCGTCCGCCGCCGCCTCGACGGGATCGTCGTCGAACCAGTGGGCGCGGGCCTGCATGATGATCGCGTTGGCCTCTTCCATCGACGGGGCGAGTTCGCCCAATATCTCGATAAGCTCGTCGCCGGCCAGATCCCCGAGATCGTCCAGCGTCTTGACGTCTTTCTCGCCGAGCGCGACCAGCATCGCGGGCACGAGCCCCTCGAGGGCGGCGACATCGTCCTTGACGCCGAGATCGATCCGGCGCTCGTTCAGCGCCCTGTTGGTCGCCTCCACATGCGCGACGGCCCGGCTCGCGAGTTCGGCGGCCAACTCCTCGTCGAAGCCCTCGATGGACGCGAGCTCCTCGAGTGGGGCGAAGGCGACCTCCTCCACGGCGGTGAAGCCTTCCGTCACCAGAAGGTGGGCAATCACCTCGTCGACGTCCAGCGCCTGCATGAACATGTCGGAGCGGGTGCGGAACTCCTCCTGGCGGCGTTCCGATTCTTCCGCCTCGGTCAGGATGTCGATATCCCATCCGGCGAGGTTGGAGGCGAGCCGCACGTTCTGCCCCCGCCTGCCGATGGCAAGGGAAAGCTGCTCATCGGGCACCACCACCTCGATGCGCTTCGCCTCCTCGTCGAGCACCACCTTGGCGACCTCGGCGGGCGCCAGCGCATTGACGATGAAGGAAGCGGAGTCCGGCGACCACTGGATGATATCGATCTTCTCGCCCTGAAGCTCGCCGACGACCGCCTGGACCCGCGAGCCGCGCATGCCGACACAGGCGCCCACGGGATCGATGCTGCTGTCGTTGGAATGGACGGCGATCTTCGCGCGGCTGCCCGGATCCCTCGCGACGGCGTCGATCTCGATGATGCCGTCATAGATCTCGGGCACTTCCTGGGCGAACAGCTTGGCCATGAACTGGGGATGGGTCCGCGACATGAATATCTGCGGCCCCCGCGGCTCGCGGCGCACATCGTAGATATAGGCACGCACACGGTCGCCATTGCGGAAGGTCTCCCGCGGGAGCATGTCCTCCCGCCGGACGACCGCCTCGCCCCGTCCGAGATCGACGGTAATTCCGCTGTAGTCCGTCCGCTTCACCAGACCGTTGGCGATTTCGCCGACACGGTCCTTATATTCCTCATATTGCCGCGCCCGCTCGGCCTCGCGCACCTTCTGCACGATGACCTGTTTCGCCGTCTGCGCCGCGATCCGCCCGAAATCGATGGGAGGCAGCGCCTCGGCCAGATAATCGCCCACCTGGGCCGCCGGGTTGCGCTCCTGCGCTTCCTCGAGAGCGATCTGGGTGGCTTCGGTTTCCACCGTTTCGGCCACCTCGAGATAGCGCAGCAGTTTTATCTCTCCGGTCTCACCGTCGATATCGGTGCGAATGTCGTGCTCTTGACCGTATTTGCGCTTGGCGGCATGGGTGATCGCCTGCTCCATGGCTTCGATGACCAGCGCGCGCTCGATACCCTTCTCCCGCGCGACGGCGTCCGCCACCTGCAGCATCTCGTGCCGCGCAAGACCGCCGGTTTCCGTATCGGCCGCCATCACGCCGTCTTCCCCGCCGCCGCAATCAGTTCGTCCGACAGCACCAGCTTCGCGCTGCGAATCCCTTCGAAGGGGAGCGTCACGTCGCTACCGTCGGCTTCGAGGCGCACACCATCGCCGTCCGTGCCGAGCAAACGGCCGCGGAAGCGGCGGCGGCCGTCCAGGGGCGCGGCCATCTCCACCTTGGCCTCGAAGCCGGCGAAGCGCTCGAAATCCGCAAGCCGGACCAGCGGCCGGTCGATCCCCGGCGAGCTCACCTCCAGCGTGTAGGCGCCGTCCGAGACATCGTCCATGTCGAGCAGGGCCGAAACCGTCCGGCTCGCCGCCGCACAGTCGTCGACCGTCAGCGCCTCCCGGTCGGCGCGGTCGATCATCACCTGCAGCACCGGCCTGGCACCGCCGCCCGCACGGAGCCGCACGATTTCGTAGCCCATGTCGGCGAGCGCCGGGGCAACAATCTGCTCGATCCGTTCCGTCGATTCCACGTTCCGCAATCTCGTCGCGCCGTGAGAACGGGATGAAAAGAAAATGGCGGGCACCGGCCCACCACCCCGTTTCACCACAAGTCTCGGGCGTATCTCGGTTTCATCGTCCCGGCCCCATCCCCGCCGTCACGCGGCGAACGCGGCATACGCACAATATCGCGCTTGGCGCAGCGGCTTCAAGCCGATTCTGGGCAAAACCGAGCACAAACGCCCGCAGCCGGGCCGCGAATGCAAAAGCGGCGGCCCCTATGCCGGACGTCAGCGGAAATCGACGCCGATGATCTCGTAGCTGCGGGGCCCGCCGGGCGTCTCGAGCTCCACCGAATCGCCGACCCGCCGGCCTACCAGCGCCTGGGCGAGCGGCGAGGTCACGGAGAGCCGTCCCTCCTCCGCATCCGCCTCGTCCGCACCCACGACGAGATAGGTGCTCTCCGCCTCCGTATCCTCGTCGACGATGGAGACCGTCGCACCGAACTGGACCTTGTCGCCCGAGAGCTTGTCGATATCCACCACCTGAGCGCGGCCAATCTTCGCCTCCAGCTCCTGGATGCGCGCTTCGGTGAGGCCCTGGCGGTCCTTCGCCGCGTGGTACTCGGCGTTCTCCGACAGATCGCCATGTTCGCGCGCCTCGGCGATCTCCCGCACGATGCAGGGACGCTCGGCCTTGAGACGGCGCAATTCCTCTTTCAGGCGGCTAAGACCCGCCGGGGTCATCAAGTGCTTGTCCATTGCCGGACACCGTTCTCTTTCGCGCGTCCCCGATTCGCCCTTACGGTTCGCTCGCCGGCATGCGCGCCTCAGAGTAGGACTGAAGCGGCGCAACATCAAGGCCGCCGCCCGCAAGCGCCGCAATGCCCCGCACCATGGCGCGGCTCGCGGCGAGGGTGGTGAAGTAGGGCACGCGATTCTCGAGCGCCGCCCGGCGGAGGTGGTAGCTCGCGGCTCGGGCCGATGCGCCGTCGGTGGTGTTAACGACAAGGTGGACGGTCCCGTCCTTGATGGCGTCGACCGCGTCGGGGCGGCCCTGGCCCAGCTTGTTGAGAAGTGTCGCGGCGAGCCCCGCGCGTTCCAGCTCCGCCCGCGTGCCGCCGGTCGCCGCGATGTCGAAGCCGAGGTCCGCAAGGCCGCGCGCGATGGCGACCGCGGCCTCCTTGTCTTCGTCGCGCACGGAGACGAAGGCCCGGCCCGCCACCGGCAGGAGCATGCCTGCACCGATCTGCGCTTTCGCGAAGGCGCTGCCGAAATCCCGGTCGATGCCCATGACCTCCCCGGTGGACTTCATCTCCGGCCCGAGCAGAAGGTCGACGCCGGGGAACCGCGCAAAGGGGAACACCGCCTCCTTGACGGAGACATGCCCGCGCGCCGCGTCGTCCGGCGCCAGGTCGTCCGGCAGCGCGACGCCCACCATGGCGAGCGCCGCAAGCTTGGCGATGGGCTTGCCGATGCTCTTCGCGACAAACGGTACGGTCCGGCTTGCCCGTGGGTTCACCTCCAGGACATGCACCACGCCGTCCTGCACGGCATATTGCACATTCATCAGGCCGCGCACATCGAGCCCGCGGGCGAGCGCAACGGTCTGGCGGCGGATCTCCGCGACGGTCTCGGGCGCCAGCGAATCGGGTGGCAGGACGCAGGCG
This sequence comes from Alphaproteobacteria bacterium, assembly GCA_965220825.1. GTDB lineage: Bacteria > Pseudomonadota > Alphaproteobacteria > UBA828 > UBA828. Next base: position 2,508,813 of record OZ244839.1, on the reverse strand, counting down.
GAATCGCCCGAGTGGATCCCCGCCTCTTCCACATGCTCCATGATCCCGGCGACGACCACCCGGTTGCCGTCGGCGAGGGCGTCCACGTCCACCTCCACCGCGTTCTTGAGATAGCCGTCTATCAGGATCGGGCTGTCGCCGGAGACCCGCGTGGCCTCCGCCATGTAGCGCGCGAGGCCTTCTTCGTCGTGGACGATTTCCATGGCGCGGCCGCCGAGCACGTAGGAAGGCCGCACCACCACCGGATAGCCGATGCGCCGCGCGATGGCCTTTGCGGCCTCTGCGGACTGGCAGGTTCCGTTTTCCGGCTGGCGAAGGCCGAGGTCCCGCAGCAGGGCGCTGAAGCGCTCGCGATCCTCGGCAAGGTCGATGGCGTCGGGCCTGGTGCCGAGGATGGGAACGCCCGCCGCCTCCAGCGCCTTGGCGAGCTTCAGCGGCGTCTGCCCGCCGAACTGGATGTTGAGTCCGGCAAGCGTACCGGCGCTCTGTTCCACGCGGACGATGTCCAGCACGGTCTCGATGGTGAGCGGCTCGAAATAGAGGCGGTCGGAGGTGTCGTAGTCGGTTGAGACCGTCTCCGGGTTGCAGTTGACCATGATCGTTTCGAAGCCCGCATCGCGCAGCGCATAGGCGGCATGGACGCAGCAATAGTCGAACTCGATCCCCTGGCCGATGCGGTTGGGACCGCCGCCCAGAATGATCACCTTGCGCCGCGCGCTCGGCTCCGCCTCGCATTCGGCCGGGGCGTCACCGGCGGCGGTCTCGTAGCAGGAATACATGTAGGGCGTGCGGGATTCGAACTCGGCGGCACAGGTGTCGATCCGTTTGAAGACCGGGTGAACGCCGAGCGCCGAGCGCCGCCCCGCCACCGCCGTCTCGTCCATCCCCGCGAGATGGGCCAGGCGCGCATCGCCGAAGCCCAACGCCTTCAGCCGGCGAAAGGCTGGCGCGCCCTGTGGCAGACCGTGTTCGCGCACATGGGCCTCGGCCTCCACGATCGCGGCGATCTCGCGCAGGAACCAGGGATCGACCGCGGTCGCCCGGTGGACCTCGTCGAGGCCGAGGCCCCGGCGCAAGGCCTCGGCGATCACCAGAAGGCGGTCCGGCCGCGGCTGGCTCAAGGCGGAAAGGATCGGCTCCGCATCGCCCGTCTCCGCACCCGGGATCTCCACCTCGTCGAGACCGGTGAGGCCGGTCTCCGTGGAGCGCAGCGCCTTCTGCAGCGATTCCGCGAAGCTTCGGCCGACGGCCATTGCCTCGCCCACCGATTTCATGGAGGTGGTGAGAAGAGCCGGCGTGCCGGGGAATTTCTCGAAGGTGAAACGCGGCATCTTCGTCACCACATAGTCGATGCTGGGCTCGAAGGACGCGGGCGTCACCCCGGTGATGTCGTTCGAGATCTCGTCCAGCGTGTAGCCCACGGCGAGCTTGGCCGCGACCTTGGCTATGGGAAAGCCCGTCGCCTTGGAGGCTAGGGCGGACGAACGGGAGACCCGGGGGTTCATCTCGATGACGACCAGCCGGCCGGTTTCGGGATCGACGGCGAACTGGACGTTGGAGCCGCCGGTCTCCACACCCACCTTGCGAAGCACCGCGATGGACGCGTTGCGCATACGCTGATACTCCTTGTCGGTGAGTGTCAGCGCCGGCGCGACGGTGATGGAATCGCCGGTATGGATCCCCATCGGGTCCAGGTTCTCGATGGAGCAGACGATGATCGCGTTGTCGGCCCGATCGCGCACCACCTCCATCTCGAATTCCTTCCAGCCGAGTACCGATTCCTCGACCAGTATCTCGTTGGCGGGCGAGGCTTCGAGGCCGCCGGCCGCGATCTCGCGGAATTCGGCGCGGTTGTAGGCGATACCGCCGCCCGTTCCGCCGAGCGTGTAGGAGGGCCGGATGATGGCCGGAAGCCCCACCGCCTCCAGCGCGCGCTCCGCTTCGGCGAGGCTCCGCGCGATGCGGCTATCCGGGCTCTCGAGGCCGATCTCGTCCATCGCCCGGCGAAAGGCCTCCCTGTCCTCCGCAACGGCGATGGCGGCCCGCGACGCGCCGATCAACTGCACGCCCGCTTCTTCCAGCGTGCCCGCGTCCGCCAACGCCAGGGCCGCGTTCAGCGCCGTCTGCCCGCCCATGGTGGGCAGCAGGGCGTCGGGCCTCTCGGCCTCGATGATGCGGGACACGACCTCCGGCGTAATCGGCTCCACATAGGTGGCGTCGGCGAATTCCGGGTCGGTCATGATGGTGGCCGGGTTCGAGTTCACCAGGATCACCCGGTAGCCCTCGTCCCTCAGCGCCTTGCAGGCCTGGGTGCCGGAATAGTCGAACTCGCAGGCCTGGCCGATCACGATGGGGCCCGCGCCGATCACCATGATCGAGCCGATGTCGGTTCGCCGCGGCAAGGGACGCTCCGGCTCCCGCCCTCAGCCCATGGAGGCCGCGAAACGGTCGAAGAGATGGTCCGCATCCTGCGGACCGGGAGACGCCTCCGGATGGTACTGGACCGAGAAGATCGGCCGGTCGGCGACCGCAAGGCCTTCGAGCGTTCCGTCGAAGAGCGAAATATGGGTCGCCGCGACACCGGCGGGGAGGGACTCCGCCACCACCTCGAAGCCGTGGTTCTGGCTGGTGATCTCGACCCGTCCGGTGGCGAGCTCCTTGACCGGATGGTTGGCGCCCCGATGGCCGAACGGCATCTTGCGCGTGCGGGCGCCGAGGGCGAGCGCGAGCAGCTGATGGCCGAGGCAGATGCCGAAGATCGGCCGCCCGCTCTCGATCAGCGCCTGGATGACGGGGACGGCATAGGCCGCCGTCGCCGCCGGATCTCCCGGGCCGTTGGAGAGGAAGATGCCGTCGGGCTCGAATGCGAGAATCTCGTCCGCGTCCGCCGTCGCCGGCACCACCGTCACCCGCAGGCCGCGGGAGGCGAGGGAGCGGAGGATGTTACGCTTCGCGCCGTAGTCCACCGCGACGACCCGCCGGCCGCGCGCGCGCGCGGCGCCATAGCCGCCCGTCTCGAAGCTCCACGCCGTCTCCGTCCACTCGTAGGGCTCCTCGCAACAGACGTCCTTCGCGAGGTCCATCCCCTCGAGGCCGGACCAGGCACGGGCTTCGGCGATCAGCGCCGCGTCGTCCATTTCCTCGGGCGAGGCCGCATGGCGGAGCGCACCGTTCTGCGCGCCCCGGCTGCGAAGCAGGCGGGTAAGCCTTCGGGTGTCGATGCCCGCCATCCCCACCATGCCGTGATCTTCGAGCCAGCGTGCCAGAGGCTCCACCGCACGCCAGTTGGAGGGCCGGGTGATGTCGCAGCGCAGCACGAGGCCGCGCGCGGCGGGCCGGGCGGCCTCGATATCGCTCCGGTTGGTCCCGACATTTCCGATATGAGGGAAGGTAAAGGTGATGACCTGCCCGGCATAGGACGGGTCCGTCAGGATTTCCTGGTAGCCGCTCATGGCGGTGTTGAAGCAGATTTCGCCGACCACCGTCCCGCGGGAGCCGAGACCACATCCGTGAAACACCGTTCCGTCGGCGAGCGCGAGCGCTGCTGCGTAACCCCTGCCGGTCCCGGACATCGGAAATTCCCATGGGCCCAGAAGGCCGTATCTTTGCCCGGGCCGTTGGATCAATCAGCGCGGACAGTCTATCCGCCGCCCGGCGACCGTCAAGCGCGCCCCTGGCCGTGACAAAGATACAGGCGGGCATGGAGACCCGTCTTCGGCCGGTGGTCCGTTCGAGAGCCCGCCGCTTGATCCGGACGGGTGCGACGCTATAGAGAGAGTCCTGCGGCGGCGGACGGCCGCCGCTTGATACGCGCGGGTACGCGGTTATAGTCCCCGCCCGCAATCAGGCGCACGGGACGATGCGCACCGGGAGACGAAGAGACGTGGGCAGGCTGCGTGAACAGTTCGACAGTGCGCTCAAGGACGCCCTGAAGGCGCGCCAACAGTGCCGCACGGCGACGATCCGGCTGATCCTAGCGGCCTTGAAGGACCGCGACATCGCCGCGCGCAGCAAGAGTACGGGAGAAGCACTCTCGGATAGCGAGATCCTGAACCTCTTGCAGACCATGATCCGCCAGCGGCGCGAGAGCATCGAGTTCTATGAGCGCGGCGGGCGCGTGGACCTTGCGCAGCGGGAGGCCGAGGAGATCGCGGTGATCGAGAGCTTCCTGCCGCCGGCCATCGAAGGAGAAGAGCTCGTTTCGGCCGTCAGGGGCGTCGTCCGCGACCTCGATGCGCGAACCATAAAGGACATGGGCCGCACCATGGCGCGGCTGAAGAAAAAATATGCGGGGCGCATGGATTTTGCCGCAGCCAGCGGGGTTTTGAAGGAGTTGCTCGCCTGATCCGGCCTCCGGCGGCACGGTTTTTGGGGGCGTGAGGCGGCACCGGCTTGGGATCGAACCGGTCTCGCGCCATGATGGGCGAGACAACGGCCTGCGAGGCGCGGGCGAATGAAATATCCGGAGCGGTTTCTGGACGATATTCGGGCGCGCGTTTCGCTCGAAAGCGTGATCGGCCGCCGGGTGCGCCTAGCCCGCCGCGGGCATGAGCTGATCGGCCTCTGCCCCTTCCACAACGAGAAGACGCCCTCCTTCACCGTCAGCGAGCGCAAGGGATTCTTCCACTGCTTCGGCTGCGGTGCCCATGGCGACGTGATCGGTTTCGTCATGCAGGACGAGGGCCTCGGCTTCCACGAGGCGGTCGAACGTCTTGCGGGCGAGGCGGGGCTTGCGCTGCCGAAGCGCGAGCCGCGGGACGAGGAGCGGGAGAAGCGCCGCGCCTCCCTTTACGAGGTAACGGAGGCCGCCGCGGCCTGGTTCCAGGCGGCACTCGAGGGCGCCGAGGGCGGCGCGGCGCGGCGCTATCTTGCGGCGCGCGGCCTCGATGCGGAGACCGTCGCGCGCTTTCGTCTAGGCTATGCGCCGAAAGGCAGAAGCGTGCTCCGCCGCGCGCTCGGCGACAAGGGAATCTCCGAAGCGGCCCTTGTCGAGACGGGTCTGCTGACGGTGCCCGAAGACGGCAAGCAGCCTTACGACCGCTTCCGGGATCGGGTGATCTTTCCCATCTGCGACCGGCGCGGGCGTGTCGTCGCCTTCGGCGGGCGGGCGCTCGGCGACGGGAAGCCCAAATATCTCAACTCCCCGGAGACGCCGCTCTTCCACAAGGGAGCGGTCCTCTACGGCCACCATCTCGCGACGAAGGCCGCACATGACGCGGGCCGCGTCATCGCGGTCGAGGGCTATATGGACGTGATCGCCCTCCACCGCGCGGGCTTCAACGAGGCCGTGGCGCCGCTCGGCACCGCGCTCACCGAACGCCAGATCGAAGCCCTCTGGCGGCTCGCCGAGACGCCGGTGCTCTGCTTCGACGGAGACGATGCGGGCGCGCGGGCCGCCGCGCGGGCCTGCGAGCGCGCCCTTCCCCTGCTCGGCGCGCCGCGCTCTCTCGCCTTTGCGACACTGCCGCCGGGGCAGGATCCGGACAGCATGATCCGGGAGGGCGGGGCCCAGGCAATGGCGGAAATCCTCGAAGCCGCGATGCCGCTCTCGGAGCATCTCTGGCAGGCCGCGACCGGCGGGCGGGCGATGCGGACGCCCGAACAGCGGGCGCAGGCGGAGCAGCGGCTTGCCGGGCAGGTGGAGCGCATCCCCGACCGCGGGCTGCGCTATCGCTATCTGATCCACTTCCGGGTCCGGCTGCAGGAACGCCCGAAGCGGAAGGGTGCGGGGCGGGCGGGCGCGACGGACGTTCCCATCGCCCGCGGCGAAGCGCTCGGCCCCCGCGCCGCCGGTACCGGCCACCGTCTGGAACGAACGCTGCTGCAGACCCTGCTGAACTTCCCGGAACTCGCCGTCGAGGAATGCGAGGCACTGGCCGCGCTCCGCCTGGAGACCGGACGCTTCGCCGCCGCGCTCTCCACCGTGCTCGACTGGGCGGGAGCGGGCGACGACGAAAAGGGCGAATCTCTGGCCGAGGCGCTTGCCCGGCAGGGCTTCGCCGACCTTGTCGAGGAGCTCGCGGGCGACGGCGCCCGCTATCTCGACTGGGCCGCGAGCCGCGCACAGGCCGGCCTTGCCGATGCCCGCATCCAGCTTCGCCAGATCCTGGAGCGGCAACGTCTTCGGGTGGCGCTCCCCGCCGCGGTACGGGAAGCCGAGCGCGCCTGGACCGAGGAGATGACCGAGCAAAGCTGGCTGCGCCTGCGAGAGACCGTCCGCCAGGGCCACGACGCGGGCGATGCGCCGGTCGAAATCCCCGGCTATGGCGAGAGCCGCGCCTGAGGCGCAAAGGCTGCCCACCTGCGGGCTTGCGGCCATGACTGCGGTGCGAGACCTGCCCCCGGACCGCTTCGCGCGCCGCCGGCAAACTGGAAAAGCGCTTGACAGGCAGGCCGGATATCTCGAACAATTCGCCCATAAGCGCTTGACTTGGCAGAATCGAACGCCACCTCAACCTTAACCCGCCGCGGATGCCTGCATGAAGAGCGGGGCTCTCACGCAGCGATCCGGCGCACGACCCTTGCCGTCGACGGGCGCCCTGCGAAATCGAGACATCGACCGGAGTGCAACGCCGCCCGCTCGCAAAGGCCGGGAGAGGATCGAGTTGAATGACCACGAAGCCCGCTAAACAGAACGAAACCGCCGAGCGCAGCGAGGAAGCGGCCGACAGCCCGATACTCGATTCCCTCACCGCCTCGGTGCGCAAGATGATCGCGCACGGCCGGAAGCGCGGTTACCTGACCTACAGCGAAATCAACCGGGCGCTGCCACCGGATGAGGTCAGCTCGGAGCAGATCGAAGACGCCATGACGATGCTCTCCGAAATGGGCATCAACGTGGTCGAGAACGAGGATTCCGACGAAAGCAACAGCGGCGAGGAGGCGGAAACCCGGCCCGCCGCCGCGGCCGCCGTCGACGAGGACGACCTCGGGCGCACGGACGATCCGGTCCGGATGTATTTGCGCGAGATGGGGAATGTGGAGCTGCTCTCCCGCGAGGGCGAGATCGCCATCGCCAAGCGTATCGAGGCGGGACGGCAGACCATGATCGGCGGCATCTGCGAGAGCCCGCTCGCCATGCGGGCCGTCATCCGCTGGCGGGACGCGCTGCGCGACGGAGAGATGCTGCTGCGCGACGTGATCGACCTTGAAGGGACCTATTCCGGCGGGCCGGAAGGGGTCGCCCCCAAGCAAGCCGCCAACGATTCCGAGCCGCTGAAGGCAGGCGCGCGTACCGCAAAGGAAAAAGGCGACAGCACGGAGGAGGACGACGACTTCGAAGACGCGAATGTCTCGCTTTCCGCCATGGAGGAGGCGGTTCGCCCCAGGGTGGAGGAGACCTTCGACGAGATCGCCAAAGCCTATGCGAAATTCCGCCGGCTCCAGGACGCGCGTCTCGAACTCGCGCTGCAGAACAAGCCGCTGTCGCCCTCCCAGCTCAAGCGCTACGAAGGCCTGAAGCGCAAGCTCGTCACGCTCATGCAAGGCGTGCGCCTCCACAACGCCCGTATCGAAGCGGCGGTGGACGAGCTCTATGGCCTCAACCGCAGGCTGCGAAGGCGGGAAGGCGAGTTCATGCGCCTGGCCCTCAAATCCGGCGTTCCGCGGAGCGCGTTCCTCCACCACTATGAAGGCCGCGAGATCGAAGCCCGCTGGCTCTCCAGGATCAGTCGCCTCAAAGATCCGGCCTGGAAGGTCCTGGCACGGGAGAAGCGCAGCGAGGTCCAGCAGATTCGTTCCGATATCCTGGCCGTGGTGAAGAACACCGGACTCCTGCCCATGGAGTTCAAGACGATCGTCAAGACCGTCCGGAAGGGCGAGGAAGAGGCGAGCCTCGCCAAGAAGGAGATGGTCGAGGCGAATCTCCGCCTCGTGATCTCCATTGCGAAGAAATACACCAACCGCGGGCTCCAGTTTCTCGACCTGATTCAGGAAGGGAACATCGGCCTGATGAAGGCGGTGGACAAGTTCGAGTACCGGCGGGGCTACAAGTTCTCCACCTATGCCACTTGGTGGATCCGCCAGGCGATCACCCGCTCCATTGCGGATCAGGCGCGCACCATCCGCATTCCGGTGCACATGATCGAGACCATCAACAAGCTGGTGCGTTCCTCGCGCCAGATGCTGCACGAGATCGGCCGCGAGCCGACGCCGGAAGAGCTCGCCGAGCGCCTCGGGATGCCGCTCGACAAGGTGCGCAAGGTCATGAAGATCGCCAAGGAGCCCATAAGCCTCGAGACGCCGGTGGGCGACGAGGAGGACAGCCACCTCGGCGACTTCATCGAGGACAAAAACGCCGTCCTCCCCGTGGACGCGGCGATCCAGGCCAATCTCCGGGAGACCACGACCCGCGTTCTGGCGAGCCTCACGCCGCGGGAGGAGCGCGTGCTTCGCATGCGTTTCGGCATCGGCATGAACACCGACCACACCCTCGAGGAAGTGGGCCAGCAGTTCTCCGTCACGCGGGAGCGCATCCGCCAGATCGAGGCCAAGGCGCTCCGCAAGCTGAAGCACCCCTCGCGCTCGCGCAAGCTGCGCAGTTTCCTGGATACCTGATCTTCATTTGCCGCACCGCCGCGGGCGGCTCATGGGATCGCGGTGACGGGCGCGTGATGCGCCTTCCTTGCAACGGCCGTCCATGACCTCCGCGCCGGCAGGGCCGGTGCGCCGTCAGTCCGCGATCACGCGCTCGGTTTCAGGGTCGATCAGGATCGCGCGCTCCATGTCCACATCGAGCGCCAGCACATCCCCCGGACGCTCCCCGGCCGAGCCCTCGAGGCGCACGAGCATGGAAGTCTCGCCCAGGTGGAAGTTCACCAGCGTATTGGCGCCCATGGGTTCGACGATCTCCACGGCGACCTCGATGCGAGCGGCGTGGCGCGGGCCGTCGCCGGCGCCCGTCCGGTACATGTGCTCGGGCCGGATGCCCACCAGTACCGCGCGCCCCTCGTCGCGCCCGTGCTGCGCGGCGCGGGCGGGCGGCAGGGGCAGCGAATGGCGCTCGCCGACGCGCAGATGCACGGCGCCGTCGACCGGGGCGATGCGGGCGGGCGCGAAGTTCATGGCCGGCGAGCCGATGAAGCCCGCGACAAAGCGGGTGGCCGGCCGTTCGTAGAGCGCAAGCGGCGGCCCCTCCTGCTCGATCAGGCCGTCGCGCAACAGCACGATGCGGTCCGCGAGCGTCATCGCTTCGACCTGGTCGTGGGTGACGTAGATCATGGTGCGCCGCATGTCCTGGTGCAGCCGCTTGATCTCGGTGCGCATCTCGTCCCGCAGCTGGGCGTCGAGATTGCTGAGCGGCTCGTCGAACAGATAGAGCCGCGCATCCCGCACCAGGGCGCGGCCCATGGCGACACGCTGGCGCTGGCCGCCCGAAAGCTGGCGGGGCTGGCGGTCCAGCAGATCCTCTATCCCCAGCATCGCCGCCGCCCGCTCGACGCGGGGGCGAATGTCCTCGGTCCGCGCGCCCCGCATGCGCAGGCCGAAAGCCACGTTCTCGAAGACCGACATGTGCGGATAGAGCGCGTAGTTCTGGAACACCATGGCGACGTCGCGGTCTTTGGGGCGGACATCGTTGACCCTCTCGCCGTCGATCTCCACCACGCCTTCGGTGACCTCCTCGAGACCTGCGATCATGCGGAGCAGCGTGCTCTTGCCGCAGCCCGACGGCCCCACCAGGACGGTGAACTCGCGGTCCGGAATCTCCAGATCCACGCCGCGCACGGCATGGACCTTGCCGAACCGCTTGTGAATGCCCCGGAGCCTGACGCCAGCCATCGCCGCCCCCTATCCCTTCACCGCGCCCATGGTAATGCCGCGCACCAGGAAGCGCTGCAAGGTCGCCACCGCGAAGAAGACCGGCAGCGTGCCCAGCACGGAGAGCGCCGCGATCTTCGACCAGAAGGTGGACTGCGCCCCGTAATAGTGGGTCACCAGAACGGGGAAGGTCAGCACTTCGGTGCGGGTCAGGATCAGCGCGAAGACGAACTCGTTCCACGCGAAGATGAAGGTGAAGACGGCGGTCGCGAAAATGCCGGTGCGCGCCATGGGGAAGACGACCTTGCGCAGCGCCTGCCAGCGCGAGCACCCGTCGGTGAGCGCGCTCTCCTCCACCTCGACGGGGATGTCCTCGATATAGCCGCGCATCATCCAGATCACGTAGGGAAGGTTGAACGCGATATAGAGGAGGATCAGGCCGATATAGCTGTCGATCCAGCCGAGCCAGACGAAGAGCAGAAAGATCGGGAACACGATCACGATCGGCGGGATCATGCGCTGGGAGATGATCCAGATCGCGAGATTCTGCCCGCCGGTCTTGAAGCGGGCCAGGCTGTAGGCGGCCGCCGTGCCGATCACCATGGCGACGACGGTGGAGACGGTCGCGATGATCAGGCTGTTGTAGATGGCCCAGACGTCCCCGTCCTTGAAGAGGATGCCGAAGGTTCGGAAATGGGCGTCCGACGGGAACCAGACCGGGGGACGGGCGAAGATCTCCCCCGGAGATTTCACCGACGTGATGAAAAGCCAGTAGACCGGAAAGAGGAAGAACACCAGCACGATGAGCGCCACGACGAAGCGCCAGGCGGTGCGCCGGCGTGCGCGGGTGAAGAAGCGCCCGGGCGCGGACGCCGTCATCGTGCGATCTCCACGCGGCGCAACACCACGATGACGATGACCGAAAGCAGGATGATCACGAGGAAGGCGATCGCACCGGCGTAGCTCGTCTCGAACTCCTTGAAGGCGCGGATATAAGTATAGATGGAAATGGTCTCGGTCAGCGTGCCGGGGCCGCCCTTGGTCATGGCCCAGATCACGTCGAAGATGCGGAAGAGATCCAGCGCACGGATCAGGATGGCGATGATCAGCACCGGCTTGATGACCGGCAGCGTGATCTTGAAGAATATCTTCCAGAAGGACGCCCCGTCTATTTCGGCGGCCTCGATCAGGCTGCGGTCGACATTGGAGAGCGCCGCCAGCAGGATCAGGAACATGAAGGGCGTCCACTGCCAGACTTCGCAGATCAGGATCGCCGGATAGACCCACTCCGGGCGCGAGATCCAGAGGATCGCGACCGGCTCGGACGAGAACCAGCCGATGATCTGGTTGATGGGACCGTACTGGTTGTCGAACATCAGCCTCCAGGTGGAGCCCGCAACGATGGGCGAGATCACCGTCGGCACGATGAGCAGGGCGACGAAGACCTGCTTCAGCGGGATCTTCTCGAGGAAGAGCTGGGCCATCAGCAGCCCCAGCACCAGCTCGATGGGCAGGGCGATGGCGAGGATAAGAAAGGTGTGGCCGATGGATTCCCAGAGGCGCGTATCCGAGAACAGCGCCGCGTAGTTCTTGCCGCCGGCCCAGGAGGTGTCCTCGGCCAGCATGGTGATCTGCTGGAAGCTGACGATGCCTGTGTGGATCAGCGGGTAGAGGCCGATCAGCAGCAGCACCACGATGGACGGCGCGAGCACCAGCCACTTGAAGTGCCTGTCCGCGAACAGGTTCACACGGTGTGCGCCGTGCGCGCTTGCGCGTGCGGCAGCCGTCATGCACGCACCGCCCGTGTCCGCCGTCCAAGCGTGGGGAAACGGGGGAGCACCCGCTGGCGCTCCCCCGCGTACTTGGCGCTCAGTCGCCCGGATAGGCCGCCGGCTTCGACGACCATTCCCGATAGGCCTCGCGCTGGTTGTCCACACCCACCTTCTCGGTGAGCTCGTCCCAGGCCGCAGCGACCTTGTCCAGCTCTTCCTGCGGATCGCTTCCGCCCATCACCGCCTGGAGGCCGATGGCGAGCGCGTCCTCATAGGCGAAGGTGTTGATGATGGAGAGATCGAGCAACCCGGAGGTGGCGCCGGCCTGGAGCGCGTCCAGATACTCCTTCGCGTCGGGCCAGAGGCTTTGATACTCCGGTGACGAGAAGTGCGACTTCCGGAACGGGTCTCGCAGCGTATAGGGAAGCTGCACCCGCTGGAGGCTGATGTCCTTGCTGTTGATCCACTGGATGTAGAGGTAGGCCGCATCCTTGTTCTTGCTGTCGGCGGAAACGGCCATGGAAAAGCCTGCCGCGAGCTGCGGATGGCCGCCCGGCGGCAGCGCGTAGCCCACCTTGCCGGCGACCACCGACGGCGGCACCCACTGCATGGCGATGTCGTCCGTGCCGTAGCCGGCGGACCAGCGCCCGACCGGCGGCCACCACTGGGTCATGGCGATCTGGCCGGCGTTGAAGGCGGCGAGCGATTCGATTGCGCCCCACTGCTCGACGCCGGGCGGCATGGTCGTGTTGTCCTTGACCATGCCCGCGAGCGCCGTGACGCAACCCGGGCCGTTGACGGTGGCCTTCATGCTCTCGAGATCGAAGAACTTGCAGCCCTCGTTCCGCGCCCGCTCCTGGTAGAAGTAGTGCAGCAGGCCACGCACGCGCATGAAGCCCGCACCGTAGACCTCGGGCGCGTGCTTGTCGGTGATCGCCTTGCTGACCTCGTAGAACTCATCCCAGGTGGTGGGCACTTCGAGGCCCATCTCCTCGAAAATGTCCTTCCGGTAATAGAGGATCAGCACGTCGCCATCGTCCGGGAAGCCGTAGATGGAGTCGCCGATCTTCATCTGGTTCAGCCGGTAGACATCGCCGATGTCCTCGAGCTCGTCGCGGTAGCCATATTTGTCGACATAGGGATCGAGCGGCTCGAGCGCGCCGGCGCGAACCATGTCGCCCATCCAGGCGGGGACCACGCTGAGCACGTCATACGCACCGGTCTTCGCGCGATGCTCCTGAAGCATTTTCGGGAACATCTCGTTGACCTGGGATTCCACAACCTCGATCTTGATTCCGGTGAGCTCCTCCCATTTCGGGCCCGAGAAGTTCTGCGGCCCGAGGGACTGAAGCCCCGCCTCCCAGATCACGGTGATGGTCGTGCCCGCATATTGCTTGGCCTCGCGCACCGCTATTTCGGCGGCACTCTCCGCGAAGGCGGCACCGGACCCGGCCCCCATCAGGACCAGCCCGGCGAGCCCGCCGACCATCGCTCTCATCGCTCGCGTTCGCATAAATCGTCTCCTCTCATTCGACGCGAAAGTCGCGTCTCCCCTCGGGAATTCGGCCGTTCACCGGCCGTTGCGGCCCGGCTTCCCGCGCGGACCGCGGCAGGCGACGCGAAGTGCGGTGACACCCTCTTCGAGGCCCCGCCGCAACAGCGCGCTGTCCACCGAGTGGCACAGGAAGTCGAAACCGGTTTCAAAGAGCGCCCGGCCTTCGGCGGCGTTCTCGCACAGGCGCCCCAGCGACTTGCCATGCTTGCGGCAGGCGGCGCCCACCCGGGTCATGGCGTCGCGGAACGCGTCATGCTCGAACTGGGCCGGGATGCCCATGGCGACCGACAGGTCGAAATGGCCGATCCAGATGCCGTCCACTCCTGGCAGTGCGGCGATCTCGTCCACGTTCTCGACGCCCTTCGGCGTCTCGATCTTGGGAAAGAACACCACGTCGCGGTTGGCTTCCGCGAGCTTGGCCGCGGGCGCGCCGGGAATGTAACGGTCGTGCGCAATACCGACGGCGACGCCGCGCGCGCCCTCCGGCGGATAGCGTACATGGGCAAGCATCGCGCGGGCCTCGTCGGCGCTTCCCACCTTGGCGGGCTGGATCCCGTCCGCGCCCGCATCCAGCGCGCGGGCCAGCATGTCGTAGTCCCCGCCGATGGTGGAAACGATCACCGGAAGCGACGCCGCCTGATAGCCCCGCAGCATGCGCTTGAGGTCGTCATAACCGAAACCGGAATGCTCCAGGTCGAGGAGCGCGAACTCGCAGCCGGCGGCCTTCAGGATGCGCCCCATGCCGGGGCTGTCGAATTCCATGACGAAGGTGCCGAGCTTGGCCCTGCGCTTCCCCATCATCGCCCTGAGCGCGGTGCTCGGCATTCCCGCCCCCTAGCGCGCCCGCCGCCGGGGCAGCGCGCTTCTCAACTCCTCTATACCGCGGCTGAGCATGGCCTGCATGAGCCAGACATCGCCCGAATAGCAGATGAAGTCGAAGCCCGCATGGTACGCGGCGATGCCGGACTCTACATCGGGTACGAGCCGGCCGAAGGCCTTCTTGCGCCGGCGGCAGGCGCGGCCGACATGCCCGACGGCTTCCTCGAAAAGCGGATCGTCGAAACGGCCGGGGATGCCGAGCGACACGCTCAGGTCGAAATGTCCGACCCAGAGACAATCCACGCCCCGGACCGCGGCGATCTCGTCCGCATTCTCCACGCCGTCCTTTGTCTCGATCTGCAGGAAGACGGTGGTCCAGCGGTCGGCCGCCCGCAGCTTGCCGACGGCGGAGCCCGGCATGTAGCGGTCGTGGGCCACGCCGAAGGCGACGCCGCGATGGCCCTTGGGCGGATATTTCACATGGGCGACGATACGCCGCGCTTCCTCCGCCGAGCCCACCATGGGCACCATGATCCCCTCGGCGCCCATGTCGAGAGCGCGGGCGACATGGTGATAGTTTGCGGACGGCACGCGGACGATCACCGGCATGGCGGCGGCCTGCATGTAGCGCAGAAGCCGCTTCAACGTATCGAACCCGAAGCCCGAATGCTCCATGTCGAGGAGCGCATACTGGCAGCCGCCCGCTTTCAGGATCTGGCCGATCCCGGGCGAGGCGAACTCGACCACGAAGGTCCCGACCTTGGCACGGCGCGTCGCCGTCATTTCCCGCAACGTGGTAAGCGCCACCCGGAGGCTCCTTGTCCGTCTCCCGCTCGCGATGTTACCAGCAATCGGTGCGCTTGCCAGCCGGGCGTCTTCGTTCAGGACGTTCGAGACGCCGGGGTTTCTTCGGCCGTCAGGTTGGCACGCTATTCGGCCGGGGTTTGTCCGCCAAGGGCCTGGTCGGGTCCGATGGTATCGAACGCGTGGGCGCTGCCCCGTTTTTTGGTGCGCGGGTCTCCAGGCCCGCATTTTTCTTCTTCTTCTTCTCGGAAAGCAAAAACATGCCGGCCTGGAGACCCGCGCACCGAACCGATCATGGGGGTCTCCTTGCGGTCGATCCGTCCAGCAACCGCTTCGGAGACCCCCAACCTCGTTTCAAGAGCCGCGTCTCATACCTGTCCGAACTTGCACACCGGGTCGGATTCCGTTCCCGCCGGCGTGCGGGCGCTTGACCCTCTCCGGCGCGGGAAAGAAACTGCGGCCTCCACAGCGAAGGGTGTTCCATGAGGCTGATCGGTATCGACGTCGGCGGCACCTTTACCGACCTGATCGTCACCGACACCGAGACCCGCGAGAGCGCGATCCACAAGGTGCCCACCACGCCGGAGGACCCTTCCGTCGGCGCGACCGAGGGAGTCGTGGCGCTTTGCGCGCGCAGCGGGATCGCGCCCGAGACGGTCGCGCATGTTTTTCACGGCACCACCATCTCCACCAACGCCGTGCTGGAGCATGACGGCGCGGTGAGCGGCATGATCACCTCGGCCGGCTACCGGGACATCATCCATATCGGGCGCCACCAAAGGCCTCAGAACTACTCCATCATGCAGGACATCCCGTGGCAGGCCCGCCCTCTGGTGCGCCGCCGGCACCGCATCCCGGTGCGCGAGCGCCGCATCCCGCCGCGGGGCGAGGTGCTGGAGCCGCTCGACGAGGACGGCGTGCGGGAGGCCGCGCGGACCTTGCGCGCCGCCGGCGTGGAGGCGGTCGCGATCTGCTTCCTGTTCTCCTATATCGACCCCGCCCATGAGGAGCGCGCCCGCGCGATCGTCCTGGAGGAGTGGCCGGACGCCTTCGTCACCACTTCGGCCCGCGTCGCCCCGCAGTTCCGCGAGTTCGAGCGCTTCACTACCGCCGCCATGAACGCCTTCATCGGCCCCAAGGTGCGCAACTATGTGCGCCGCTTCGAGGGCCGGCTCAAGCAGGCGGGCGTCTCCGCGGACCTCCACATCATGGGGTCCAACGGCGGTGTCGCGACGGCCGCCATGGTGGCGGACGTGCCGGTCATCACGCTGCTCTCGGGCCCCGCGGCCGGCGTGCTCGGCGGTGCCTGGGCCGCGGGTCTCTCAGGGCGCAAGCGGCTCATCACCTTCGATGTGGGCGGCACCAGCGCCGACATCGGGATCGCCGTCGACGGACGCTACGGCGAGGCCACGGCGCGCGATACCTGGATCGGCGGCTACCCGGTGCTGGTTCCCATGATCGACATCGCGACCATCGGCGCGGGCGGTGGCAGCATCGCGAGCGCGGATGCGGGCGGCGCCTTCAAGGTGGGGCCCGAAAGCGCGGGCTCGCGCCCGGGCCCCGCCTGCTACGACCGCGGCGGCAGCGCGCCCACCGTGACGGACGCGAACCTGGTGCTCGGCCGGCTGGACCCGGGAGACTTTCTCGGCGGCGAGATGGCGCTCGCGCCGGAGAAGGCGGAGGCCGCGCTCGCGCGCCTCGCCGACGAACTCGGAATCGACAAGCTCGAAGCCGCCGAAGGGGTTCTCACCATCCTCAACAGCAACATGGCCAACGCCATCCGCGCCAAGACCGTACAGAAGGGCCTCGACCCCAGGGACTTCTCCCTGGTGGCGTTCGGCGGCGCGGGCCCGCTGCATGCGGCGGAGGTTGCGGCGATGCTCGGCGTCCCGGAAGTGGTGGTACCGCCCCATCCCGGGATCACCTCGGCCGCGGGCCTCCTCACGACCGACCTGAAATACGACCGGATCAAGACCGAATTCCAGGTCAAGGGCGGCGTGGACCTCGCGCGGATGAACCGGGACTTCGCCGAGCTCGGTGCGGACCTGATGGCGCAGTACGCCGCGGCCGGCATCCCGCCGGAGCGGGTGGAAGAACAGCGCGCGGGCGACCTCCGCTATGTGGGCCAGGGCTACGAGCTTCGCGTGCCGTTTCCCGCGGGCACCCTGGACGAAGCGGGGCTCGAGCAGGTGTGGGAGGCGTTCCACGCGCTTCACGAGCGGGAATATGGCCACTACTTCGCCGAGAGCCCCATCGAGATCGTGAACGTCCGCGTCACGGGCGTGGGCCGGATGCCGAAGATCGCCGAACCGCGGGCGCCCGAAGGCGGCTCGCTGGCAGCGGCGATGACCGGCACTGCGCGTTCGGTCTTCCGCGTAAACGGCACGCTCGAGGAATGCGAAACGGCGTTCTACCGCCGTGCGAAGCTCCCGACCGGGGAGCCCGTCCCCGGCCCCGCCATCATCTCGCAGACCGACGCCACCACGGTGGTCCCGCCGGGCTGGACGGCCCAAGCGGACGAAGCGGCGAACCTCATCCTCCGCCGCGAAACGAAAGGCTGAACCATGGCCGGAAAGCCCAATCGCCGCTCCATCGACCCGGTGACCGCCAATGTGATCCAGGGTGCGCTCGAGAACATCGCCGTGGAGATGGGCTGGAAGCTGATGCGCATGTCCTATTCCTCCATCATTCGGGAATCGGAGGATTTCGGCGCCGCCATCATCGATCGCCACGGGCGGCAGCTCTGCGAATCCGTGCAGTCGACGCCGCTGCAATCGGGCCCCATACCGGGTTACGTGAAAGGCATGAACCAGCTGCTGGCGGAGCGCGACCAGACGCTCCGCCCCGGCGACGTGATCATCCACAACTCGGCCTATCACGGCGCGAGCCACGGGCCCGACGTCGCCTTCATCGTGCCGGTCTTCCACGAAGCCCAACTCATGGGCTACGCCGTCACCACGGCGCACCATCTCGATATCGGCGCCCTGAGCCCCGGCAGCTGCGGCATCGTCGACGCCATGGACGCCTATGCGGAGGGGCTTCAGTTCAAGGCGCTCAAGGCCTACGACGCAAGCGTGCGCAACGAAGCCCTCTGGCAGATGATGCGCGACAACATCCGCGCACCGGACATGGTGGTGGGCGACATGGAGGCGCAGGTGGCGGCGAGCCGCATCGGCGCCGAACGCTATCTCGAACTCATCGAGCGCTACGGCCCGGCCACGGTGGAGGCGGCGGCGGATGCGCTCATGGACCATTCCGAGCAGCTCATGCGCCAGACCATCGAAGCGGTGCCCGACGGCGTCTACCGGGCCGAGGGCCATGTGGACGGCTTCCTGGACGATCCGGACCGGCGGCATTTCAAGATCGCCGTCACCGCCACCGTCTCCGGCAGCGACCTCACGGTCGATCTCACGGGCACCTCCCGCCAGTGCGACGACCGGCCCATCAACATGCCGCTCGAAGGCACGGTGGACTGTGCGATCTGGCTCACGGTGCGTTCGATCCTTCTGGACAGCGAGGTCTTCGGCCATATCCCGCAGAACTCGGGGCTCGTCCGCCCCATCAAGATCGTCGCCCCCAAGGGTACCATTGCGAACCCCGCGTTCCCCGCACCCACCATCGCGCGTTTCGTCTCTGGCAATATCGTCGCCGACACGCTGATGAAGGCGCTGGCCCAGGCGGTGCCCGACAAGGTCTCCGCGGGCGTCGGCAACCTCAAGGTGATCGCCTTCTCCGGTATCAGGGACGGCGAGCACTGGGTCCATATGGATATCCACGAGGGGAGCTATGGCGGACGCGCCGGCAAGGACGGGATGGACGCCGTGGACACGCTCTACGCAAACACCCGCAACAACCCCATCGAAGACATCGAATCCCACCTGCCGCTCCGCATCCGGCGCTACGAGTTGCGCGAGGACGCAGCGGCCGCCGGGCGATGGCGGGGCGGAATCGGCTCGGTCCGGGAAGTGAGCTTCCTCGAGGACAGCTTCATCTCCATCGAGGGGGACGGCCACGCCTTCCGCCCCTGGGGGTTCGACGACGGCGCGGAAGGCGCCGAGGCCGCACTGGTCTATCACCGGGCGGACGGGACGGATATTCCTTTTCCCTCCATGATGCCGAACCGGGCGGTCAAGGCCGGCGAGAGCCTGACTCTCACCGGCACCTGCGGCGGCGGCTACGGCAGGGCGGCGGACCGCCCGGCGGAGGAAGTGGTGGAAGACGTGCGCGACGGCTACCTCTCGCCCGAGACGGCGGCGCGCGCCTATGGCGTGGTGACGACGGCCGACGGTTCACTCGACCGAAGCGCAACGGACGAGCGCCGCGCGAGACGCGACTAGAGCCTCCCCCGCCAAGGGGACGAAAGAGGGAGAAGACCATGAAGATCAAGGTGATCAATCCCAACACCAGCCTCGAGATGACCGAAGGCATCGGCGAGGCAGCACGCTCGGTGGCCCGGGCGGGCACCGAGATTCTCGCGGTGAGCCCCGACTTCGGGCCCGCCTCCATCGAGAGCTACTACGACGAACAGGTCGCGGCCTGCGGCGTGCTGGACGAGGTGCGCAAGGGAGAGGACGAGGGCGTGGACGCCTATGTGATCGCCTGCTACGGCGACCCCGGCCTGCACGGCGCCCGCGAGGCGACGGAGAAGCCGGTGATCGGCATCGCCGAAGCCTCCTTCTACACCGCCTCGATGCTGGCGGCGCGCTTCTCGGTGGTCTCGGTCATCCCCCGGGTCCGCACCATGCTGGAGGAGATGATCAAGGGCTACGGCATGGCCGAGCGCATCATCGCCGTCCGCACCACGCCGCTCTATGTCCTCGACATCGAGCGCGACCCGGAAGGCTCCATGGAGAAGCTCCGCGACGAGGTCCGGCGCTCGGTGAAGGAAGACGAGGCCGAGGCGGTCTGCCTCGGCTGCGCGGGCTTTGCCCGTTTTGCCGCCGAACTCGAGGACGAGCTCGGCGTGCCGGTGCTGGACGGTGTGGTCTGCGCCGTCAAGCAGGCGGAGGTGCTGGTGGAACTCGGCAAGCGCACCAGCAAGCTGAAGACCTACCGTCCGCCGGAGCGGAAGCGCTTTACCGGCGTCTTCAGCCATTTCTCCACCGCCGAGCTTCAGCGGGAAGCCGCCGAGTAACCCCGGCCCGGCGGCGCGCCGCATCGTGATTCCACGCTACGCGCGAGAGCGGATGGCGGCGCTTTGGGCGCCGGAGACGCGTTTCGAAATCTGGCTCGAGATCGAGCGCCATGCGTTGGACGCCGAGGTCGCCCTCGGCCGGGCGCCGGAAAGCGCCGCCCGCGCCCTTGCCGAGGCGGTGCGCGAACACCGCGACGCCATCCTCGATCCGGCGCGCATCGAGGCGATCGAGCGCAAGACGCGGCACGACGTCATCGCCTTCCTCACCAATCTGGCGGAGCATGTGGGGCCGGAAGCGCGCTTCATCCACCAGGGCCTCACCTCGTCCGACGTGCTGGACACGGCCTTCGCGGTCCAGCTCGACCGGGCCGGGGCCATCCTGGAGGAGGACGTCGACCGGGTGGCGGCGGCGCTGGAACGGCGCGCCTTCGAACACAAGCGGACGCTCTGCGTCGGCCGCAGCCACGGCATCCACGCCGAGCCCACCAGCTTCGGCCTGAAGCTCGCGGGCCACCATGCGGAGTTCGCCCGCGCCCGCGCCCGGCTCGGCGCCGCCCGCCGCGAGATCGCCACCTGCGCCATCTCGGGCCCCGTCGGCACCTTCGCGAGTGTGGACCCCGCGGTCGAGGCCCATGTGGCGGAAAAGCTCGGCCTTCGGCCCGAGCCGGTTTCAACCCAGGTGATCCCGCGGGACCGCCACGCCGTCTACTTCGCGACCCTAGGCGTGGTTGCGGCCGCCGTGGAGCGGCTGGCCGTTGAGATCCGCCATCTGCAGCGGAGCGAGGTGGGAGAGGTCGAGGAGGCGTTCGGCGCGGGCCAGAAGGGCTCCTCCGCCATGCCCCACAAGAAGAACCCGATCCTCAGCGAGAACCTGACCGGCCTCGCCCGCATCGTGCGCGCCGCCGTCGCACCGGCGCTGGAGAACGTGACGCTCTGGCACGAGCGCGACATTTCCCACTCCTCGGTGGAGCGGGTCTTCGCGCCGGACGCCACCATCGCCCTCGACTTCGCGCTCCACCGGCTTGCGGGCGTGGTGGAGAACCTGGTGGTGAACGAAACCGCCATGCGCCGCAATCTCGAGCGGCAGGGCGGGCTGGTCTACAGCCAGCGCGTGCTGCTGGCCCTCATCGAGCGCGGGCTCTCCCGCGAGGCGGCCTATGAGCTCGTACAAAGGAGCGCGCACCGGGCGCTCGAGACCGGCGGCTCCTTCAAGACGGCGCTCGCCGAAGAGAAAGCGGTCGCCGCCAGGCTGGACGGGACCACCCTCGATGCGCTTTTTTCGCCCGGCGACGCGCTCGCGCATGTGGACACCATCTTTCAACGCGTATTCGGCCGCTGCGGGCCGGACTCCAACGGACAAGGGAGCAACGGTTCATGATCGAGATGCAGGACCATATCGCCCTCATCACCGGCGCCGGCAGCGGCTTCGGAGAGGCCACCGCGCTACGGCTCGCCCGAGAGGGGATACCCGTCTTCTGCCAGGACCTGGACGAGGCGGGCGCACAGCGCACGGCGGACAAGGTGCGCGAAGGCAACGGGCGCGCGGCGGCGACGGGCGGCGACGTCTCCAGCGAAGCCGACGTGAAGGCCGCGTTCGAGGCCTGCCGCAAGGCGTTCGGCGACTGTACGCTCCTCTTCGCCAATGCGGGCTATGCCCAACAGAAGGCCTTCACCGACATCGGTGTGGAGGATTTCGACCGCATGGTGGCCGTACACCTCAGGGGGGTGTTCCTGTGCGACCGGGAGGCGCTCGGCCCCATGCTGGCGAAGGGCGCGGGCGTGATCGTCAACACCGCCTCCCAGCTCGGACAGAAGGGCGCGGTGGAACTCGCCCACTATGCCGCGGCGAAGGCGGGGATCATCGGGCTCACCAAGTCGCTCGCGCTGGAAGTGGCGAGCCGCGGGGTGCAGGTCAACGCCGTGGCACCCGGTCCCTGCAACACGGCCATCCTCGACGACATTTCCGAGGACTGGAAGAAGGCCAAGGCCGCCGAACTCCCGCTCGGGCGCTTCGGGGAAGCCTGGGAGATCGCCGAGACCGTGGCCTTCCTCGCGGGACCGGGCGGTGCGATTTATGCCGGGCAGACCTTCGGTGCCAATTCGGGCGACGTGATGTTCTGAGCGGCGGGCGCCGTCAGGAGCGGGGGCTGCGGGCGCCCGTTCCGTCGCGTTCGGCCGGTGCCCCGGCCATCTCCCGGGCTTCCTTCTGCCGCCGGCGCTTGCGCAGGTTCTCGCGGAGCGCCTCGGCGAGCCGGGCGGCGCGCACGGCCTTCTTGCCTCGCGCGGGCGAACCCTCTGCCTGCGGGCCTTCGCTCATGGGCGCGCCGTTGCCAGCGGGACGGTGCTGTGGCAGTGTCCGCCCCCGCCGAGAGGCCGCCGTAGCTCAGGGGTAGAGCACTCCCTTGGTAAGGGAGGGGTCGGAAGTTCAATTCTTCCCGGCGGCACCGGCGGCGCCCGCTCAGCCGCCCTTGAAGGGGCGAAAGAAGCTCAGCCTGTCCGCCTCCTTCAAGGCGAGCGTCCCCCACTCTCCGGGCGGTACGGATTCGCCGTTCACCATGGCGAGCATGCCGGCGCCGGGCTCCACGCCGAAGGCGGACGAGGCGTCCGCGACACTCGCGCCGTCCACGAGCTCCAGGTCCCTGCTCGTGCCGCGGGCGAGTCCCTTCAGGTCGACGCCTATGGCCTCCACGGCGACCTTCATGCGAGGCCGAGCCGGGAGAGCGTTTTCGCCTTGGGCTTGCCCGCCGCCGTCCAGCCTCGCAGCTTGTAATAATCCGGCAGCATCTTGTCGAGCTCGCAGACCTTGCCCTTGCCGGAACCGCTCTTCACGGCCTCCTTGAGGATGCGCTCGGGCAGGGTGTCGTCGGCGGCCGTCATTCCGGCTTCGAGGTTGAAGCGGCGCTCAAGGTTCCAGATACGCTCGCCCACCTCCCGCAGCCGTTCCACGCTCCAGTCGCCCGCGCAGGCGGAACCCACCAGGTCGGAGACGTCCTCCAGCCCCCAGATCATCATGGGAAAGGCGCAGAGCCCGGTGGAATCCACCGCCGCGTTGGCGTCCTGCGTCTCCTTCACCAGCTTGGCCTTGCCGTCCAGCGGCCCGCCGGAGAAGTCGTCCTCGTAAGGGTCCGCCCGGAGGTGGCAGGCGCCGCGGTTGCTGGTGGCATAGGCGAGCCCCATGCCCTGCATGGAGCGGCCGTCATAGCCGGGGAACTCCTGCCCCTTCGCCACCATGGCGAACTCGGGGTGGCCGTACTTCTCGCACAGCAGCTTGGCGCCGAGCCCCAAATCCTTGCCGAACCCCGTGCCCGTGCCGGCCTGGTCAGCCGCCGCCACCAGCGCCTCGGCCGAGCCGAAGCGGTAAGGGATGCCGCCAGTCTCTTCGTCGCCGATGGCGCCGGTCTCGTAGAGTTCCATGGCCGCCGCCACGGTCGCGCCGAACGAGATCGGGTCCATGCCCTCCTCGTTGCAGAGGAAGTTGGCGTAGGTCGCGGCCTCGATATCGTCCACCCCCACCATGGGCCCGAGGGAATAGGCGGATTCATATTCGAGCCCGCCGCTCACCTTCTTGTAGCGCTCCCGATCCCTGATGGCGAAATGGGTGGGGTCCATCTTGGACGCCCGCTGGCAGCCGATGGTGCAGGCGAAGCAGGCCCGGTTGGCGACCAGGTTGGCCGCGCCGTCCGTGCGCCGCTTGGCCATCATGGCGTCCGGGTTGAGACTGTCTGCGCCTTCGAACTGCACGTCCCGGTTGTTGCGTGTCGGCAGGCTGCCGAATGCCTGGGTCACGTCGATCATGGAAAGGGTGCCGGTGCGTGCGAGATCCGCCCGCGTCTGGCTTGCGGCGAGCTTGCCGGCGGCACGCTCCACGGCGCCGGCGAAGGCGGCCTCGTCGTTCACCGTGACGCCCCGCGTGCCGCGCACGGCGATGGCCTTGAGGTTCTTGGAGCCCATGACGGCACCGACGCCCGAGCGCCCCGCCGCACGGTCCATGTCGTTCATCACGCAGGCGTAGCGGCAGAGCGTCTCGCCGGCGCGCCCGATGGAAGCGATCTTGATGGCGCCGTCCTGATGGCGGGCCTTGATGAGCGGCTCCGTCTCCCACACCGACTTGCCCCAGATGAAGCCTTCCGCATCCAGCAGCCGTGCGTCGTCGTCCCGGATGTAGAGATAGACCGGGCGCGGCGCGCGGCCTTCGAAAATCACCATGTCCCAGCCCGCGAGCTTGAGCTCGCCGCCGAAATAGCCGCCGGAGTTGGAGCAGGCGATGGCGTTGGTGAGAGCGCCCTTGGTGACGACCGTGTAGCGCCCGCCGGTGGGTGCCATGGTGCCGGTCAAGGGCCCCGTCGCGAAGATCAGCCGGTTTTCGGGCGAGAGCGGATCGGCCTTCGGATCCATCTCCTCGGCGAGATATTTGCTGGCAAGGCCCCTGCTGCCCAGCAGTTCCGCCGCCCAATCCATGTTGAGGGGCTCTTCCGCACAGGCGCCTTCCGTCAGGTTGACGCGCAACAGTCTGCCTTGCCATGCCATGGCGCTTCTCCTCCATCGAACCCCGCCGGCGGCGGGAGCGAACCGGCCCCATCATAGCACCGCTTCCGGGGACGGTGTGCGGGAACGATTCCCCGGGGCGTGCGGGAGCGACCCCGGCGCGCCAAGAATGCCCCGCGGCACCCGACGCCCGCCTTCCGACCGGTCGCCTTCGCGGCCCGCTTGGGCCACACTATGGAGCGGGCGGCCCTGCAAGGAGGAGAGAGAACGATGGCGGGAGCAAGAGGCGCGACATCCGGCAAGGTGGTCAAGCTCGAAAACCGCTTCGCGGAAGGCGCGGCATTCATCGAAGGCGCGTACACGCCCATCGCGGAAGCCCGGATTCCCATCCTCGACTGGGGCTTCACCCGGTCCGATGCGACCTATGACGTGGTCCATGTCTGGAAGGGCAAGTTCTTCCGGCTCGACCATCATCTCGACCGTTTCGAGAAGAGCCTCGAGAGCGTCCGCATGCGCATCCCCTACGACCGGGAGGAGGTGGTCGGCATCTTGATGCGGCTGATGCGCCTCACCCAGCTGCGGGACGCCTATGTGGAAGTGCTGTGCACCCGGGGCGTCCCGCCCATGGGCAGCCGCGATCCGCGCCTTTGCGAGAACCGCTTCATCGCCTTCGCCGTGCCCTTCATCTGGATCGCCGACGAGGAGATGCGGGCGCGCGGCATCAACCTCCATGTGAGCGCGCATGTGCGGATTCCGCCGCAATCGGTGGACCCGACGGCGAAGAACTTCCACTGGGGGGACATGGTGCGCGCCCTCTTCGACGCCTATGAGGCGGGCTGCGACATGCCGGTGACGGTGGACCTCGACGGCAATATCGCCGAGGGGCCGGGCTTCAACGTCTTCGCCGTGCGCGGCGGCGCGGTCACGACGCCGGGCGGCACCTGCCTCGAAGGCATCACCCGGCAGACGGCGCTGGACCTGCTGGCGGAAACCAACGTGGAGGCCCGCGTCGGCGCGGTCTCGCCGGACGATCTGCGGTCGGCGGACGAGGTGTTCGTCACCAGCACCGCCGGCGGCATCCTGCCGGTGGTGCGGATCGACCATGCGCCGGTCGGCGACGGCGGCGTCGGGCCGGTGACCGAGAATCTCCGCACCCTCTATTGGCGCCGTCACGACGAGGGGCGGGACGGAACGCCCATCGACTACGAAGGCTAGAGGCCGGCCCGCCCGCCCATGATGATCGACGGCGTTCCGGGGCCGAAGCGAATCGGCCGCGGCGCCCAGGCGCGGGACGGGCTGCTGCGGGGCGCGGCGCTGGTGGGCCGCGCGGTGGGCGCGACGCTCGGCCCCGGCGGGCGCGCGGTGCTGCTGGAGCGCCGGCACGCCCGGCCCTGGATATCCCGCGACGGCTATACCGTGGCGCGGCATATCGCCCTCGCCGACCGCTTCGAGGACATGGGTGGGCGGCTCATCCGACATGTGGGTAGCAAGGTGGCCGACGAGGCGGGCGACGGCTCCACCACCGCCATGGTGCTGGCGGTGGCACTGGTCGAAGAAGGCTGCAAGGCGGCGGCTGCGGGCGCGCGCGAGCCGCGCCTCGGCCGCGGGATCGCGCAGGCCGCCGCCACCGCCCTGGCGGCGCTCGAAGCCGAGGCCCGCCCCGTGCCAGCGCGGAACGGCCTGCGCCGCGTCGCCCTGCTGGCCTCGGGCGGCGATGCCCCGCTGGCAGACCACATCGCCCATGCGCTGAAGGCCGTGGGCCGGGACGGGGTCGTGACCGTCGAGGACGGCAAGGGAATGGAGACAGACCTCGCCATCCACCAGGGCATGAGCTTCGACAAGGGCCATGTGTCGGCGGCCTTCGCCACCGACCCCGAGGCCGGCACGGCCACCCTCGAGCACGCCTATGTGCTGCTGCACGAAAAGACCATCGCCACGGTCGATGCGATCCTGCCTGCGCTCCGCGCCTTCGCGAAATCGCGGCATTCCCTCCTCATCGTCGCCGAGGATGTGGTGGGGGAGGCGCTGACGACACTCACCGTCAACAAGCGGGAGAACGGCCTTCGGGTCGCCGCCGTCAAGGCGCCGGGTTTCGGGCGCTGGCGCAAGCCCATGCTGGAAGACATCGCGGTCGCCACCGGCGGCGAGATCGTCTCCGACGAACTGGGCAACAGGCTGGAAGACCTGAAGCCCCGGATGCTGGGTTCCGCGCGGACGGTCAAGATCGATCGCGAGCGCACCACCATCATCGGCGGAGGCGGCGACGCGCAGGCCGTCGCCTGGCGGTGCGATGCGCTTAGGCGGGAGGCCGAGGCGGAGAAATATCTGAGCTTCGACCGCGAGAAGCTCCAGGAGCGCCTGGCCCGGCTTGCGGCAGGCATCGCCGAACTCCGCGTGGGCGGCGCGACGGAGACGGAGCTGCGGGCCCGCAAGGAACGTGCCGACGATGCGCTGAACGCCGCACGCGCCGCCCTCGAGGGCGGTGTCGTGCCGGGCGGCGGGGTCGCGCTGCTGCGCGCCTCCCGCGCGCTCGACGGCCTGGCGGCGGGTGGCTCCGACGAGGCGATGGGTGCTGCCGCGCTCCGCGCCGCGCTCGCCGCGCCCTTCAGGCGGATCGTCGAGAATGCGGGCTTCGACGGCGCCTATGCCGCCGCACGCATACTCGCACAGGACGACCCGGCCTTCGGGTTCGACGCGGCCCAAGGGCGCTTCCGGAACCTGTTGCGCGCCGGGATCGCCGATCCGGCACCCATCGTCCGTACCGCCCTCGCCTTCGCCGTCTCCGCCGCCACCCGGATCGTCGCCTCGGAGGTGGCGGTCGCGGGCTTCCCGCGGGAGCCCGAGGAGAAGCAGGCTTTCGAATCGCCGCCGCCCGGCGGGCCACGGCCGATAGACCCTGACGGCTGAGTGCGCCCCGCCGTCGCTCAGACCCGGGGCGCATGGAGAAGGCGGAGCGTCGCGAGACCCGCCGTGAAGGCCGCCATGGCACCGAACTGGTGAGCCGCGCCGAGGGGAACCGGCACAAAGGCGAGCAGCGTGGCAACACCGAGGACGAACTGGCAGGCGACGGCGGCGGCAAGCCCGTGAAGCGCGGTGCGCGGCGCAGGCGGCAGGCCTGCGCGCAGTCCCGCGAGCCAGACCAGAACCGTTGCCGCCACCGTCAGCATGGCGAGCAGGCGGTGAACGAGCTGCACCAGCGGCACGTTCTCGAAGGCGTTCCGCCAGACGGGCTCGATGAGGAAGAGGTCCGGCGGGACGATGGCGCCGGCCATCAGCGGGAAGGTGTTGTAGGCGAGGCCTCCATCGTTGCCGGCGACGAAGGCGCCGGAAAGGATCGTGAGAGAGATCAGCCCGATCATGCCCCAGAGCGCCGCGCGAAGCCTTGGGGCGGGGCGGGGCGGGTGCCGGGCTTCGAGCAGAAGCCCCATGGCCGTCCAAAAGAGGGCCGCATAGATCAGAACCGCGAGCGCGAGGTGTGCGGCGAGGCGGTAGGGGCTCACATCCGGCCGGTCGACGAGGCCGCTTTCCACCATGTGCCAGCCGAGCAGGCCCTGGAGCGCCCCAAGGCCCGCAATGGCGAGAAGCCGCAGGGCGAGGCCCGGCGGCAGCCGGCGGCGGATCAGGAACCAGAGGAAGGGAAGGCCGAAGGCGACTCCGACGGCGCGGCCCAGAAGGCGGTGCGCATATTCCAGCCAGAAGATGCCCTTGAAGCCTTCGAGCGTCATCCCGAAATTGATCTTCTGGTACTCGGGAAACGCCTTGTAGCGCGCGAAGAGCGCCTCCCACGCCGCCTCGCTCAGCGGCGGAACGGCACCCACCAGAGGGCGCCAGTCCACCATGGAAAGGCCGGAATGGGTCAGGCGCGTGACGCCGCCCAGCACGACCATGGCGAGCACCAGGCCCGCGAGCCCGAACAGCCAGAGTGCCACCGCGCGCGGCACGGCGGCGGAATCGGCCGGTCGGGTAGCGGTTCGGATCGTCATGCGAACGCGCAAACCGCCGGGGCGGCCTGCGCCTCCTCGCGCGCTTCTCAGGCGGGCTTCCGCCTCGCGCCGTCCGTCGCGCGCCGCTTGTAACGGCGCGCGACATAGTCGGAGACGATGGTCTGGAACTCTTCGGCGATGTGCTCGCCCCGCAGCGTCATCGCCTTCTTGCCGTCCATGAACACCGGCGCCGCCGGCGCTTCGCCGGTTCCCGGCAGGCTGATCCCGATATCGGCGTGCTTGCTCTCGCCTGGGCCGTTCACGATGCAGCCCATGACCGCGAGCTGCATGGTTTCCACGCCTTCATAGGTCTCGCGCCAGACCGGCATCTGGCGCCGGACATAGTCCTGGATCTGCCCGGCGAGCTCCTGGAACACGGTGCTCGTCGTACGTCCGCAGCCGGGACAGGCCGCCACCAGCGGCACGAAGGAGCGCAACCCCATGGTCTGAAGGATTTCCTGGGCGACGACCACTTCCCGCGTGCGGTCTCCGCCGGGCTCCGGCGTGAGCGAGATGCGGATGGTATCCCCGATACCCTGCTGGAGCAGCACCGCGAGCGCCGCGGTGGACGCGACGATCCCCTTGGAGCCCATGCCCGCTTCGGTCAGGCCCAGATGGAGCGCGTAGTCGCTGCGCGCCGCGAGCGCACCATAGACGGCGATGAGGTCCTGCACCTGGGAGACCTTGGCCGAGATCACGATGCGCTCGCGCGGAAGCCCGATCTCCTCGGCCAAAGCCGCGCTGCGAAGCCCCGATTCCACCAGCGCCTCGCGCATGACGCCCTGGGCGTCCAGCGGCTCGGGCCGGGCCGCGTTCTCGTCCATGAGCGTCGCCAGAAGTTCCTGGTCGAGGCTCCCCCAATTGACCCCGATACGCACCGGGCGGTCATATTTCAGGGCGACCTCGATCATGGTCTGGAACTGCTTGTCGCGCTTTTCGCGAAAGCCCACATTGCCCGGGTTGATCCGGTATTTGGCGAGCGCCTCGGCGCAGGCCGGATAGTCGGTGAGGAGCCGATGGCCGTTATAGTGGAAATCCCCCACCAGGGGCACGCGGCAGCCGGCGGCCTCCAGCCGCTCCCGGATCTCGGGCACGGCGGCGGCGGCGGCCGGCGTGTCCACGGTGATGCGGACGATCTCCGAACCGGCCTCGGCGAGCGCCCGCGCCTGTTCGGCGGTGGCGGGCGCATCCGCCGTGTCCGTGTTGGTCATGGACTGGACGACGATCGGCGCGCCGCCGCCGATGCGTACGGAGCCCACATCGACCCCGACGCTGCGGCGCCGCGCTATCGGCGAGCGATTGACGGGCACGGCCTTACTCCCGAAGCTGGACGGATTCCGCCCTCTCTCTAGCACAAGCCGGGCGCCCCGCGTAGGCCGGCGGGATTGCGCACCTATCCGCCGTGGCCGTGATGCGCACCGTCGGGCCCGCTTTCGCCGTCCGGCGCGGGGCGATGCGGTTTCACCATGACGGTGGCGGCTACATCCCCGGCCCGCCGGAAGGTGAGGAGGATGGGTACGGCGTCTCCCGCCTTGAGCGCCGTCTTCAGGCCGATCAGCATGAGATGCAGGCCGCCCGGCTGCAGAACCGCCGCGCCGCCCGCCGGCACCGGGATACCGTCCAGCTTCTCCATGCGGTGGATCCCGTCCTCCATGGTGCTGCGGTGGAGCTCCGCCCGCCCGGCCACGGGGCTCGCAGCGCCGAGAAGGCGGTCGTCCGCCGCGCCCCGGTTGCCGATTTCCCCGTAGACGACGCCGTTGCCCCCCGCAAGCGCCGGCCGCGACCAGGGTCGGGAGACGACGATAGCGCCCATCGCCGCCCCATCGACCTCATGCGTCTCATGTTCATGCGCCTCATCCGCCGAGACCGGCGCCAGGAGCGCGAGCGCGAGCACCCCAGCCATCACCCCCGCAACATGCCGCATCCGCATCGCGCTGCGCCCTCACCCTTCCCATGAGCCTTGCCCGACCCTACCGGCTGCGCCGCGCGCCCGCCAGACGCCGCTGTTCTCGAAGGTGGTCACGGTGGGCGGTTCTGCCCCGCCGTCGGCACGTCCGGCCGGCTCTCATGGGCCCCCCGATTGATGTCGGATATGTTGATTGATATCTGCGAAATGCATGATATTATTCTGCACAATGCACATATGAAAACAGATATCGCGCATGATCTTCGCCGAGCCCACCCTGTCGCCGGAAGACCGCAGGGTTCTGGAAATACTGTCGAATCAACGGCGTAGACTGAGAATCCCCACCCAGAACAACCCGCGTCGCTGGTACGGGGCTCTTCGGAAGAACACCCTTGCGCGCGTGATCCAGGGGTCGAACGCGATCGAGGGGTACAACGCGTCGATGGATGAGGCCATGGCGGTCGTGGAGAACGAGCCGCCTTTGGCCGAAAGGACGGAGACCTGGGCCGCCATCGAAGGCTACAGATCGGCCATGACCTGCATCATACAGGCTGCGGAGGACCCCTATTTCGAATTCAGCAAGCAATTCCTGAAGAGTCTTCATTTCATGATGACGCAGTTCGACCTGCCCTCGCATCCGGGCAAATGGCGGCAAGGAGCCGTTCGCGTGGTGAACGACGCGTCCGGAGCGGTCGTCTACGAAGCGCCCGATGTCGAGAAGGTCGACTCCCTGGTCACCGAGCTTATGGATTACCTGGACGGCCAGGCGCATCATTCCGTTATCGTTGCCGCAGCGATGGCACATCTGAACCTGACGATGATCCACCCGTTCAAGGATGGGAACGGCCGGATGGCGCGGGCTCTGCAAACCCTCGTCCTGGCACGGGAGGGGGTCGTGCACCCGCTCTTTTCCAGCATCGAGGAATGGCTGGGGCGGAACACGCAAGAATATTACAGAGTTCTTGGCGAGGTCGGAAAAGGATCGTGGAACCCGTCGAATTCCGCACTTCCATGGGTCAGGTTTTGCCTGAAGGCCCATTATCAACAGGCAAACACGCTGATCCGGCGGTATGAAGAATATGAGACTCTTTTTGACAGCGTCGAGGGAATCATCAAGCGTGACGGACTGACCGAAAGAATGGCAATACCGTTATTCAACGCCGCGCTCGGCATAAGAATCACGAATTCCAGATATCAAAATGAAACAGATGAAAGCGCGCATGTCGCGGGTCGAGACCTCAAGCGCTTGACCGACATGGAAATTCTGGTCCCGCACGGAGAGAAACGAGGCCGGTATTACACCGCCGGCAAGGAGCTCAAGGAAGCAAGACAAAGGGCACGGCGAGACAGGACCGTTCTCGACCCCTACACGCTGCCCGAAGTCTCGCCCAACCCCTCGCTTCTGCTGCCGGGCCTCTGATCGATCTCGAACGGCTTCAGGACGTGCTCATCAGTCATGAAGCCGCTTCGACGCGACCGATCGGAAAACCCATGGCCCTTCGTGCCGGCGAGCGGTACGCCGCGCTTACATCATCACGATTCGCGGCTGTGCGCTGCCGGCGGCGCTGGCGGCGGAGCTCGCCTTGTCGAGGAGCGTCGTGGCGATGCGGCGGTAGGCGGCGGCGTGGGGGCTTTCGGGCGCCGCGGCCACGATGGGACGGCCCGTATCGGAGGCGGTTCGGATGGCGATGTCCAGCGGCACTTCGCCGAGGAAATCCACGCCGAGCCGCTGCGCCGTCTCCCGCGCGCCGCCATGGTGGAATATGTCGGCGCGGTGGCCGCAGGAAGGGCAGAGGTAGTAGCTCATGTTCTCGACCACGCCGAAGATCGGCACGTCCACCTGCTGAAACATGCCGATGCCCCGGGTCACGTCCATGAGCGCCACGTCCTGGGGCGTGGAGACGATCACGGCACCGGTCAGCGGCACCCGCTGGGCCATTGTGAGCTGCGCATCGCCCGTGCCGGGCGGCAGGTCGCAGACCAGCACGTCGAGCTCGCCCCAGGCCACGTCCCGCATCATCTGTTCGAGCGCCTGCATCACCATCGGGCCGCGCCAGATCATGGCGGTGTCCGCGGCGACCAGGAAGCCGATGGACATGCAGCGCACGCCGTAATTCGCCATCGGGCGGAGCGTGCGCCCGCCCGCGGTCTCGGGCTGGCCGCTCAGGTTCAGCATGCGCGGGATCGACGGGCCGTAGATGTCGCAGTCCAAGAGGCCCACGCGCGCGCCGGCGGCAGCCATGGCGACGGCCAGATTGACGGCCGTCGTGGACTTGCCCACGCCGCCCTTCCCCGATGCCACCGCCAGGATGCTGCGCACGCCCTCCAGCACCGGTGCGTCCCGCTGCGCCCCGCCGCGGCCTTGCGGGGCTTGCGCGCCGCGCTCGCCCTCTGCCCGGGGCGCTTGCGTGGGCGGGCGCTCGGCCGTCAGCACGGCGGTGACGGAGAGCACGCCGGGAAGCCGCTCGACCGCCGCCTCGCAGGCCTTGCGGAGCGGCTCCTTCGCGGCGCCTTCGGAAGGGTCCACCTCGAGGGCGAAGCCCACATTGCCGTCCCGCACGACGAGGCCGCCGACGAGGCCGAGGGAGACCACGTCGCGCCCCTGATCGGGATCCACGACGCCGCGGAGCGCCGCCAGAACCGTTTCGTTGGTAACCGACGCCATTGCTCCGCCCCACTATCGCCGTTCGCCGAAGGCCCCGGAAGCCCCCACGCGCCGACGCGCGACGGGCCGCTGTTGCGCACCGGGACGGCATGACATATATAGCGGGTATGACGGCTTGCATAGTCTGGATCGGCGCGCGGGCGCGCCCGATACGAAAGAACCGCGGAAATGCCTTGGGCTAGCCAGGGCCGCGGCGGCGGCTGGCAGGGCGGCGGCGGCGGCGGCGGCCCCTGGGGTCGCACCCCGGGCGGCGGCGGTGGCCGCCGCGGACAGCCCCCACCGCCCGATTTCGAGGACATGCTGCGCCGCGGGCAGGATCGCTTCCGCCGCTGGATGCCGGGCCTCAGGGGCATGCGGGGCTTCATCCTGCTCGTCCTGGTGGCGATCGGCATCTGGCTGCTCACCGGCTTCTACCGTGTCCAGCCCGACGAGCAGGGCGTGGTGCTGCGCTGGGGCGAGTGGATCAAGACCACCCAGCCCGGCCTCAACTACCACCTTCCCTGGCCGTTCGAGACGGTCATCCGCCCCAAGGTCACCAAGATCAACCGCGCGGAGATCGGCTATCGCACGGTGATCGATTCGAATCGCGGCGCCGTCACGCGCCCGGTGGCAGACGAAAGCCTGATGCTCACCGGCGACGAGAACATCATCGATGTGAAGTTCACCGTGTTCTGGCGGATTCAGGACGCCGGCCAGTTCCTCTTCAACATCCAGGCGCCGGAGCGCACCGTGAAGGATGCCGCCGAAAGCGCCATGCGGGAAGTGATCGGCAAGTCCCGCCTGCAGGCCGCGCTCGCCGAAGACCGGCTGCTTCTCGCCCAGCAGACCCACCAGCTCACCCAGTCGATCCTCGACTATTACGGAGCGGGCATCGAGATCACCCAGGTCGAGCCCCAGGACATCGCGCCGCCCGAAGCCGTGATCGCGGCCTTCCGGGACGTGCAGGCCGCCCGCGCGGATCAGGAGCGGGCGAAGAACGAGGCGGAGGCCTACCGCAACGACATCATTCCGCGCGCCCGCGGCGCGGCGGAGCGCTTGGTCCAGGAAGGCACCGCCTACAAGGAAGAGGTGGTCGCCAAGGCCCAGGGCGAGGCGGCGCGCTTTCTTGCGATCCACGTCGAATATGCAAAGAACATCGACGTGGTCCGCCGCCGCATGTACCTCGAGACCATGCAGGATGTCCTCTCCGGCATGGACAAGGTGCTGATCGACTCCTCGGCTGAGAGCGCCTCGGGCGTCGTGCCCTATCTGCCGCTGCCCGAGCTCCAGCGCCGCCAGGGCGGCGGGCAGTAGGGAAGGCCCGCCGTGAGCACCCGCGCAAAAATCATCATCGTCATTGCGGTGGTGCTTGTCGCCGTGGTGATGATCCTCTTGTCCACCTACAAGGTGCGCGAGGACCAGCAGGCGATCCTGCTCCAGCTCGGCGATCCCATCAAAGTGGTGAACCAGTGGGGTAGCGACGAGCCCGGCCTGCGCTTCAAGACACCCTTCGTCCAGAACGTCGAATATTTCGAGAAGCGGGTGCTGGACTTCAACGCGCCGGCGGAAGAGATGATCCTCGGCGACCAGAAGCGCCTGGTCGTGGACGCCTTCATCCGCTACCGCATCATCGATCCGCTCAAGTTCTTCCAGTCCGTCGGCAACGAGGCGGTCGCCCGGGCCCGGCTTGGCGCGATCCTCAACGCCAGCACCCGCCAGGTGCTCGGCACGGTGGAACTCATCACCGTGCTCTCCGGCGAACGCGCTCAATTGATGACCGAGATCCGCGACCAGGTGAACCGCCAGTCCACCGGCTTCGGCGTCGACGTGATCGATGTGCGCATCCGCCGCGCCGACCTGCCGGAGGAGAACAGCCAGGCGGTCTATCGCCGCATGCAGACGGAACGCGAGCGGGAGGCCAAGGAGTTCCGCGCGCAAGGGGAGGAGGAAGCCCAGCGCATCCGCTCCCGCGCCGATCGCGAGCGCGTGGTGATCCTCGCCGAAGCCGAACGCGAGGCGCAGATCCTGCGCGGCGAAGGCGATGCGGAAGCGAACCGCATCTCGCGGGAGGCCTACGGACGGGACACCGAGTTCTATGCCTTCTACCGGGCCATGCAGGCCTATCGCGAAGCCCTCGGCAACGAGGACACCACCATGGTGCTCTCGCCGGACAGCGAGTTTTTCCGCTTTTTCGCCGACATGGGCCGGCCCCAGGCCGCCGCGCCGAACGCCGCTCCCGAGGCACCGGCCGCCGAGTAGGCGCCGGCCGGCGCCCGACGGCCCCATCCAGACATCCGCCACCCCCGCGCGCAAGCGGCGCGACCGGGGCGCTTCGCCGCCCGAGACGGTGCGGAACGCCCGCCCCACCCCATGACCATGAGCGTGCGCAGCGGGCCGCCGATCCTCGTGGTCGCCGGGCCGACGGCAAGCGGCAAGTCCGCCCTGGCCGCTGATGCCGCCGCGCAATTCGGCGGTGTCGTCATCAACGCCGACAGCATGCAGGTCTACGAGGATCTGCCCATCCTCACCGCCCACCCCGGTCCGTCGCTGCGCGCCCGCGCACCGCACCGGCTCTACGGCGTGCTGGACGGGGCGGCACGCTGCTCGGCGGGCCGATGGCGGACCATGGCGCTGGCGGAGATCGATGCGGCCCGGCGGCAAGGCGCACTGCCGATCCTGGCGGGCGGTACCGGGCTCTATCTGCGGGCGCTGCTCCGGGGCCTCGCGCCGGTGCCGGAGATCCCGGAGGCGGTGCGGCGCAGGGCGGCCGCCCTCCAGGCCCAGGAAGGCACCGAACGCTTTCACGCCCGTCTCGCCGCCTGCGACCCGGGGGCCGCCCGGCGCATCCCGCCCGGAGACGCGCAGCGCGCACTCCGCGCCTACGAGGTGCTGGAAGCGACCGGGCGCCCGCTCGCCGCCTGGCAGGCGGAACACCATGAGGGCTTCCAGGACCCGGCGGCCGTGCTGGTTCTCGAGCCGGAGCGCGCCGCGCTCTACGAAGCCTGCAACGCCCGTTTCGACGCCATGCTGGCGCAGGGCGCGATGGAGGAAGTCGGCCGTCTGCTGCGCCGCGACCTCGACCCCGGGTTGCCCGTGATGAAGGCGGTGGGCGTCCGCCCGCTCGCCGACCATCTCGCCGGCCGCATCGCGCTTGAGAGAGCGGCCGCGCTCGCAAGGCAGGAGACGCGGCGCTACGCCAAGCGCCAGACAACCTGGCTTCGCCACCAGCTCGCGGAGGCGGCCCGTCTGCCCTTCGCCTATCGTGCGGATACGCAACGGGAATCACTCGAACGCGCGGAACGCCTTCTGTTGACCGTCCACCGGTGAGAGTCTACTGTCCGCCCTTCGTTGTCGGCGAAGGGCGGCGTGAACCTCCGCGCTCTGCGGCGGGAAGGCGCACGCTCGCACGCACGGGCGGCGCACGCCTGAAAGGACGGACGCTTTGGAGTCGGGCACCCTGGTGAAATCGGGCGCGGCGGACGATGCGCCCATGGTGGCCACCGGCGCGGAAACGGTGGTGAAGACGCTGGTGGATCTGGGCGTCACGGAGGTCTTCGGCTATCCCGGCGGCGCCGTCCTGCCGATCTACGACGCGATCTTCAGGCAGAACGAACTTCGCCACATCCTGGTGCGCCACGAACAGGGCGCGGTCCATGCGGCGGAAGGCTATGCGCGCTCCACCGGCAAGGTGGGAACGGTGCTGGTGACCTCCGGTCCCGGCGCCACCAACAGCGTCACGGGCCTCACCGACGCGTTGATGGACAGCGTGCCCCTCGTCTGCCTCACCGGCCAGGTTCCCACCCACATGATCGGCAACGACGCCTTCCAGGAGGCGGACACGGTGGGCATCACCCGGCCCTGCACCAAGCACAATTATCTGGTGAAGGACGCAAGCGCGCTGAGGCGCACGCTCCGCGAAGCCTACTATGTGGCCCGCGCCGGTCGGCCGGGTCCCGTGGTGGTGGACCTGCCGAAGGATGTGGTGATGGCGCGCGCACCCCAGTCGGACGACGACGAGGACGCAGGCGGCGGGGCGGCCCACCGCTTCTACCGGCCCCGGCGCACGCCGGACGCCCGTAGCATCGAGCAGGCCGTCGCACTGCTCGCAGGGGCGAAGCGCCCACTTTTCTATGCCGGAGGCGGGGTCGTCAATGCGGGCCCGGAGGCCTCCCGGAGCCTCGCGGCCCTGGTGCGGCGCACGGGCTATCCCATCACCAACACGTTGATGGGCCTCGGCTGCTACCCGGGGAGCGATTCGCGCTTCCTCGGCATGGTGGGCATGCACGGCACCTATGAAGCCAACATGGCGATGGCCGAATGCGACCTGATGGTGGCCGTCGGCGCGCGCTTCGACGACCGGGTGACGGGGCGGCTGAGCGATTTCTCCCGCGGCTCTACCAAGATCCAGATCGACATCGACCCCTCGTCCGTCAACAAGAACGTGCCCGTGGACCTCCCGGTCGTCGGCGATGCGGGGCTTGCGCTGAAGGCCATCCTGAACGGCTGGGAGGCGAGCGGCGCGCAGCCGGACGAAGACGCGCTCGCCGCCTGGTGGCGGCAGATCGATGCGTGGCGCGAGCGCGATTGCCTGCGCTACCGTGCGACCCAAGACACGATCAAGCCGCAATATGCGCTGCAAAGGCTGCAGGCGGCGACGGAGGGGCGGGACGTCTACTTCACCACGGAGGTGGGCCAGCACCAGATGTGGGCGGCCCAGTTCCTCAAATTCGAGGAGCCCAACCGCTGGATGACGTCGGGCGGCCTCGGCACCATGGGCTACGGCTTTCCCGCCGCACTCGGCGTGCAGGTCGCACACCCGGACTCGCTCGTCATCGACGTTGCCGGCGAAGCATCACTGCTCATGGTGATCCAGGAGCTCTCCACCATGATCCAGTACCGGCTGCCCGTGAAGGTCTTCCTGCTCAACAACGAATATATGGGCATGGTGCGCCAGTGGCAGGAGTTCTTCCACGGCGGGCGCTATGCGGAGAGCTACATGGATTCGCTGCCCGATTTCGTGAAGCTCGCCGAATCGTTCGGTGCGACCGGGCTGCGGGCACGCCGGCCCGAGGAGGTGGACGGCGTGATCAAGGCGATGATCGAGACGCCGGGCCCGGTGATCGCCGACATCGTCGTGGAGAAGAACGAAAACGTCTATCCGATGATCCCCGCCGGTGCCGCCCATTACGAGATGAAGCTCGGACCCGAGCACGGCGAGATCGAGGAGCGCTCCGAAGAGGGCATGGTCCTCGTCTGACGCAGCGCTTCGCAGTCGCACGAAGGGGGCACGGGTGGAGCAACAGACCGAGCGCCATACCTTCTCCGTTCTGGTGGAGAACGAGCCCGGCGTTCTGGCCCGCGTGATCGGGCTGTTCTCCGGCCGGGGCTACAACATCGAGAGCCTCACCGTGGCCGAGGTGGACGCGGAACGCCGTCTCTCGCGCATCAATCTGGTGACCTCGGGCTCCCCCATGGTGATCGCGCAGATCCATGCTCAGCTCGCCCGCCTTGTGCCGATCCGCAGCGTCTCGAACCTGACGCGGGAAGGCCCTCATCTGGAGCGCGAGCTCGCCCTGATCAAGGTGGAGGGCTCCGGCGACAAGCGGGTGGAGGCGCTGCGCATCGCGGACATCTTCCGCGCCCATGTGGTGGACAGCGAAGTCGATTCCTTCGTCTTCGAGATGACGGGAAAGACCGGCAAGATCGACGCCTTCATCCGCCTGATGACGCCGCTCGGCCTTACCGAGATCTCGCGCACCGGCGTGGTCGCGATATCGCGCGGCAAGGATTCGATCCGGAACGATGCCGAGGGCGGCGAACCGGACGCGAACTGAACGAACGACGGGAACAACGCCAACACGGAGATGGCAACGATGCGGGTCTATTACGATCGCGACGCCGACCTCAACCTCATCAAGGCGAAGAGGGTGTCCGTCATCGGCTATGGAAGCCAGGGGTTCGCCCATGCCAACAATCTGAAGGACAGCGGGGTCCCGGAAGTCGCGGTCGGGCTCAGGGAAGGCTCGGCGAGTGCGGCCAAGGCCGAACAGGCGGGGCTCGCGGTAATGGACATCGAAGCCGCCGCCGCCTTCGGCGATGTGGTGATGATCCTCACCCCGGACGAGCTGCAGCGCCAGCTCTACCGGGACGTCCTGCAGGGCCACATGAAGGAGGGCGCGGCGCTCGCCTTCGCCCACGGCCTCAACATCCATTTCCGCCTGATCGAACCCAGGCCCGACCTCGACGTCTTCATGGTGGCACCCAAGGGGCCGGGGCATACGGTGCGTTCCGAATATCAGCGGGGCGGCGGCGTACCCTGCCTCCTGGCGCTTGCCCAGGATGCCTCCGGCAACGCCAAGGAGATCGGCCTTTCCTACGCTGCCGGGATCGGCGGCGGGCGCGCCGGCATCATCGAGACCTCCTTCCGCGAGGAGGTGGAGACCGACCTGTTCGGCGAACAGGTGGTGCTCTGCGGCGGGCTCACCTCCCTGATCACCGCCGCCTGGGAAACCCTGGTGGAAGCGGGCTACGCGCCGGAGATGGCCTATTTCGAGTGCCTCCACGAGGTCAAGCTGATCGTCGACCTGATGTATGAGGGCGGTATTGCGAACATGCGCTATTCCATCTCCAACACCGCCGAATATGGTGACTACTCACGCGGTCCCCGGGTGATCGACGAGGCCACGCGCGCCCGCATGAAGGAGATTCTCGCCGAGATCCAGACCGGCCGCTTCGCCACGGAATGGATGCTGGAGAACGAGGCCGGGCAGTCGTCCTTCAAGGCGATGCGCGGGCGCGCCGCCGAGCACCCCATCGAAGAGGTGGGCGAGCGGCTGCGCGCCATGATGCCCTGGATCTCGGAATCCCGTCTGGTGGACCGCAGCAAGAATTGAGACAATCGGGGGCTGTTGCGCGGCGCGGGCGCGCCGCCGGAGACCGGAGAGGCCGACGGCAGATGCGTGCGCCGCGTCCGCCGAAACGAAACGCTGGAAACGGAGGTTGCATCATGGCTGGAAAATCCACCGGGCGCGGGCTCAGCCGGCGCGCGCTGCTCAAGGGCTCGGCGGGCCTCGCCGGCGCGGGCGCCGCGGCGGCGTTCACCGGCGGCTTCCCGACGGTGTGGGCACAGGACACCAAGGACATCGTGCTCAACCATTCGGGGATGTCCTACTCGACCATTATCCAGATCGCCGAGCGCGCGACCCAGGACCTCCCCTTTACCGTCGAGATGGCGGTCACCGACCATGCGGGCATGCTGAACCGGCTCACCACGCAGTCGGATTCCATCGACGTCGCCGACATCGAGCTCTGGATGCGGGTCGTCACCGTGCCGCGCGGGGTCTACCAGGCGGTGGATCCGAGCCGGATCGTCAATTGGGACAAGGTGACGCCGATCTACAGGGAGGGCATGCTGGACGGCAAGCAGATCTCCCGCCAGGGCGTCTCGCCCTTCGAGGTGATGTATTTCAGCGACGGCGACGCGACGGCGATCGCCGACGGGGTCACCGACCACGCCACCATGGCGCCCGGCGTCTTCAACGCGGACACGCTCGGCATCCAGCCGGAAGCGATCGGACGCCCGATCGCCAACTGGCACGAGCTCTTCAACGACGAGTTCAACGGCCGGGCGGCGGGCATGGACATCCCGCCCATCATGATCATGGACGCGGCCATGGCCATCGAGTCCACCGGCGAATACACCTATGCCGACAAGGGCAACATGACCAAGGACGAGATCTCGATGACCGTGGACCGGCTCATCGAGCTCAAGAAGAAGGGCCACTGGCGCGCCATGTGGGGCACCTTCGACCAGTCGGTCCAGCTCATGACGTCGGGCGAGGTGGTGATCCAGTCCATGTGGTCGCCCGCCGTCACCGCCGTGCGCGCCCAGGGCGTGCCCTGCATCTACCAGCCGCTCGCCGAGGGCTATCGCGGCTGGGGCAACGGGCTCAGCCTCATGCGCCATCTGGAGGGCAAGAAGCTCGGCGCGGCCTACGACTATCTCAACTGGTACTACGACGGCTGGATGGGGGCCTTCATCGCCAAGCAGGGCTACTATCTGGGCGTCGCGGACACCGCCAGGAGCTTCATGGAGCCCTTCGAGTGGGATTACTGGTACGAGGGCAAGCCTGCGGCGGACACCATCAACGATCCCTATGGCAACGCCATGGAGAAAGCCGGCCATGTGCGGGACGGCGGGTCGTTCTCCGATCGCTTCGGCAACATGGCGTGCTGGAACACGCTGATGGACAACCACCAGTTCCTGCTCAAGAAGTGGACGGAACTGCAGACGGCGTAGTGCCGCGGCGCCGTTCCTGAAGGGCGCCTTCCGGGATGTCCGCATCGGGCGCGGCGGGGCCGGCTTCGGGCGGTTCCGCCGCGCCGCCGCGAGCGAGCCTGCCCGCCCGCGAGGCGGCGGCGAAGGCCGCGGCGGCGCGCAGCTCGCTCCTCCAGATCGGGCCGTTCGGCCTGGTGCTCCTGATCTTCTTCCTCGTGCCGCTGGGTACGCTGCTCGCGGTAAGCTTCTTCGAGAGCGACATGATCTTCGGCATGCGCGCCGCGCTGTCGCCGGAGAGCTATATCGAACTCTTCACCACCTGGAACACGCTCTGGCTCTATCTCGGCACGCTCAAATTCGCGGCGATCGTGTGGGCGATCACGCTTCTGGTGGGCTTCACCATCGCCTACTTCCTGGTGTTTCACGTGCGCTCCCTGCTCATCGCCATCGGCCTCTTCCTGCTCTGCACGGTCCCGTTCTGGACTTCGAACATCATCCGCATGATTTCGTGGATTCCGCTGCTCGGGAAGCAGGGGCTGATCAACCAGGCGGTGATGGCGCTCGGCATTGCGGACGAGCCCATCGACTGGCTGCTGTTCTCGGACTTCTCCGTGGTGGTGAGCTATGTCCACCTCTTCACGCTCTTCATGATCGTCCCGATCTTCAACTCCATGGCGCGTATCGACCGCGCGCTGATCGAGGCGGCGCGCGATGCCGGTGCCGGCCCGTTGCGCATCGTCTGGGAAGTGATCGTGCCCCTCTCCCGCAGCGGAATCGCGCTCGGCTCCGTCTTCGTCATCGTGCTGGTGATGGGGGATTTCTT
Source organism: Alphaproteobacteria bacterium (assembly GCA_965220825.1). GTDB lineage: Bacteria > Pseudomonadota > Alphaproteobacteria > UBA828 > UBA828. Next base: position 2,466,854 of record OZ244839.1, on the reverse strand, counting down.
CGTGGTCAAGGTCATGAGCGGCGGTCAGAGCGCCTCGGTCGTCTCGGCGATCTTCGAGGACATCAACGTGCTGCTCTACCCCTCGGCCGCGGCAAGCTCGGTGGTTCTGCTCCTGGTCGTGGTGTTCATGGTGATGGGCGTCCTGCGGGTGGTCGACATCCGCAAGGAACTCGCGGGCTAGGGAGGGCGTGGTGGCGACGCGCGACGGAGGCGCCCGGCGACCCAGGAGCTTCTATCCGCTCGCGGCGTTCTTCGCCTTCTTCGTGCTGTTTCTCTACGGCCCCATGGCCTGCATCTACATCCTCTCCTTCCAGGGGCCCAACGCGTCTCTCGTATTCCCCATGCAGGGCGTCTCGCTCCACTGGTTCGAGGCGCTCTTCGGCCAGGCGCGCACCGGCGACGTGGGCGGCGCCTTCGCGCGTTCACTGCCGCTGGCGCTCGTGATCCTCGCGGTCACCGTCGCGCTCTCGGTGGCCGCGGGTCTCTGCTTCCGCCGCCGCTTCGTCGGCGGGTCGGTGATCTTCTACGCGGCGATCGGGAGTCTCGTGGTCCCCGGGCTCGTGCTGGGCGTCGGCATCACGCTTCTGCTCCAGCTTCTGGGCTGGAACGCCCACTGGTACTCCTCGGCCCTCGGCGCCCACCTCACCTGGACGCTCCCTTTCGGACTCCTGATCATGTTCGCCGTTCTGAGCCGCTTCGATCCCCGCATCGAGGAGGCGGCGGGGGACCTTGGTGCCAGCAAGGTCCAAGCGCTCCGTTTCGTGGTGATTCCGATCCTGCTGCCGGGCATCATCGCGGTCGCGCTCTTCGGTTTCACCCTCTCCTACGACGAGTTTCCGCGCAGCACGTTCACCGTGGGGGCGCGCAACACCCTGCCGCTGGAGATCTGGAGCATGACGACCAATGTCACGTCGCCGGCTCTCTATGCGCTGGGCACGGTGACGACGGGTATCTCGTTTTTCATTATCGCGGTCTCGCTCGGCGCCATCGCCATGATCCAGCGCCGCCGCCGCAAGGGCCAGCGCATTTCGGGCCCCCGGGCTTGACATTTCCGTTGCTTTTCCGGTCGTTGCGCACATAAAATTGCCGCTGGGCCAAACCGGGCGGAAATGAGGCTTGCCGGCCTCGCGCCCGCGAGCGGGATCGAGGGTCCGATGATTGCGCGTATGGGGATTTCCGGGCGGAACGGCGCGCCGCCGCGGCGCGCGCGCCGCGGCGCACGGTCCTGGCCGCGACTTAGCCGCCCCTGAACGGCGCGCCCGACCGGTCGCCGTGCAGGGGAAACCAGGCTTCGTCGCAGCACCTCGCGGATAAGGACCCCGCCATGACCGATATGCCCAACAGGATCCGTATTTTCGACACCACCATGCGCGACGGCGAGCAATCGCCCGGCGCCTCCATGAATCTCGACGAGAAGCTCCGCATCGCCCAGACCCTCGAGGAGATGAAGGTCGACGTCATCGAGGCGGGCTTTCCCATCGCGTCGAACGGCGACTTCGAGGCGGTGCGCGAAGTCGCGCGCATCGTGCGCCAGAGCACCGTGTGCGGCCTCGCGCGCGCCTCCAGGCGGGATATCGACCGGGCCGCGGAGGCGCTTGCGCCGGCGAAGGCCAAGCGCATCCACACATTCATCTCCACCAGCCCGCTCCATATGCGGGTCAAGCTGCAGATGGAGCCGGAAGAGGTCCACGACGCGGTGATCGACAGCGTGAGCTATGCGCGGCGCTTCACCGACGATGTGGAATGGTCCTGTGAGGACGGCTCGCGAACCGAGCACGACTTCCTCTGCCGCTGCGTGGAATCGGCAATCAAGGCCGGCGCCGCGACAATCAACATTCCCGACACGGTGGGCTACGCCGTGCCCGAGGAATTCGGCGCGCTCATCGCCATGCTGCTCGCGCGGGTACCGAACATGGACAAGGCCGTCCTCTCGGTACATTGCCACAACGACCTGGGCCTTGCCGTTGCGAACTCGCTGGCCGCGGTGAAGGCCGGCGCGCGCCAGGTGGAATGTACGGTCAACGGCCTCGGCGAACGGGCCGGCAACGCCGCGATGGAAGAGATCGTGATGGCGCTCCGTACCCGCAAGGACCTGCTCGATTTCGAGACCGGGATCGACACCACCAGGATCATGCAGGCCTCGCGCCTGGTCTCGGCGGTCACCGGCTTCGCGGTGCAGCCCAACAAGGCGATCGTCGGTGCCAACGCCTTCTCCCACGAGGCGGGAATCCATCAGGACGGCGTGCTCAAGGACGCCCAGACCTACGAGATCATGACGCCGGAATCGGTGGGTCTCGTGCAGTCCACGCTGGTCATGGGCAAGCATTCCGGACGGCATGCCTTTCGCGAGAAGCTCAGAAGCCTCGGCTATGCGGATCTCGGCGACAACGCGCTCCGGGAGGCCTTCGAGCGTTTCAAGGACCTCGCGGACCGCAAGAAGGAACTCTTCGACGAGGACATCGTGGCCTTGGTGGATACCGAGGTCGCCGCCGCGAACGACCGCGTCAAGTTCCGCTCCCTCGCGGTGTCCTGTGGCTCGTCGGGCCCCCAGGAGGCGACTCTCGCACTCTCCGTCGACGGGGAGGAGAGCGAGGCGCGGGCCACGGGCAACGGCCCGGTGGACGCGACCTTCAACGCCATCAAGGCGATCTATCCGCACGAGGCCAAGCTCCAGCTCTACCAGGTCCACGCCGTGACGGAAGGCACGGACGCCCAGGCCGAGGTGAGCGTGCGGCTGGAGGAGAACGGGCGGACGGTGAACGGGCAGAGCGCACATATCGACACCATCGTCGCCTCCGCGCTCGCCTATGTGCATGCGTTGAACAAGCTCCTGCTCAAACGGGAGAAGACGGCGCCGGAGGCGCTCAGCGCATGAACGGCAAAGCACGGCGCCGCCGGCCGGGCCGGGAAACGGCACCCGGCGGCGAATGCGCCGGCATTTTGGGGAGAAGAGGCGCATGTTCTCGAAGCTGACCGGATTCATGTCCGCCGACATGGCGATCGACCTGGGGACGGCGAACACGCTGGTCTATGTGAAGTCCCGCGGGATCGTTCTCGACGAGCCTTCGGTGGTGGCGCTGACCACCTGGAAGGGCAAGAAGCAGGTGCTCGCGGTGGGCGACGAGGCGAAGCAGATGCTCGGGCGAACGCCGGGCAATATCGAGGCGATCCGCCCCTTGCGGGACGGAGTCATCGCCGACTTCGAAGTCGCCGAGGAGATGATCAAGCACTTCATCCGCAAGGTGCACAACCGGCGGAGCTTCGCGAGCCCACAGGTGGTCGTCTGCGTGCCCTCGGGCTCCACCGCGGTCGAACGGCGCGCCATCCAGGAATCGGCGGAAAGCGCCGGCGCGCGGCGGGTGTTCCTTATCGAAGAGCCCATGGCGGCCGCTATCGGTGCGAACCTGCCGGTGACGGCACCGACCGGCTCCATGGTGGTGGATGTGGGCGGCGGCACCACCGAGGTCGCCGTGCTCTCCCTCGGCGGCATCGTCTATTCGCGCTCCGTCCGCGTCGGCGGCGACAAGATGGATGAAAGCATCATCGCCTATGTGCGCCGCAAGCATAACCTGCTGCTGGGCGAAGCCAGCGCGGAACGCATCAAACAGAGCGTGGGGTCGGCATGTCCGCCGGAGGACGGCGAAGGGAAGACGCTCACGGTCAAGGGCCGCGACCTGATGAACGGCGTGCCCAAGGAGATCGTCATTTCCAAGCGCCAGATCGCCGAAGGCCTCGCCGAGCCGGTGGGCGCCATTATCGACGCGGTCAAGGTGGGCCTCGAGAACACCGCGCCCGAGCTCGCCGCCGACATCGTGGACAAGGGAATCATGCTGACCGGCGGCGGTGCGCTACTCGGCAATCTGGACTATGTGCTGCGCCATGCGACGGGGCTGCCCGTCTCCATCGCGGACGATCCGCTCCGCTGCGTGGTGCTTGGCACCGGCCGGTGTCTCGAAGAGATGAAAACCCTGAAGAACGCCCTCCGCGAAGCCTATTAGGGCGGGGCGGGATCGAGCCGACCCCGGGGGGACTCACTGCACGCCGGAGAAATGCCCGCGTGAAATTCGGCCCCGAGCGTCTCCTCGTTCTGGCGGTGCCGGGCCGGGCTCTTGTCCGGCGCTACGCCCTTGCCCTGCTGGCGCTCGCGGCGCTGACCCTCATGATTCTGAGCCAGGCGGAACCGCGGGTGGGCGAAACCCTGCGTACCGCCGTCTCCGACGCGGTCGGCCCCGTGCTGGGCTTCTTTTCCCATCCCGCCGCCGTCGTGGCGTCCGGCGTGGACGAACTCGACGACATGCTGGGTGCGCACACACGGAACGCACAGCTGCAGAAAGAGAATGACCGGCTCCACCAATGGCAGATGGAGGCGCAGCGCCTGGCCCGTGAGAACGAAGCGCTTCGCAGCCTGTTGCGGATGGTGCCGGACCCGCGGGCGCGCTTCGTCTCGGCGCGGGTGATCGGGGATTCCGCCGGACCGTTCGTCCGGACGGTGCTTGTCGACGCGGGCCGCAAGAACGGCGTGCGCAAGGGGCAGGCCGTGATCAACCATGAGGGGCTGGTGGGACGCGTACAGGAGGCAGGTCGGCACACCGCCCGCATCCTGCTGCTCACGGACCTAAACTCGCGGGTTCCGGTGGTGGTACCGGCGAGCCGCGACCGTGCCATCCTGAAGGGCGACAACGGCCCGCGCCCCTATCTCGCCTTCGCCGGCGACGACTCGCGCATCGAGCCCGGCGACAGGGTCGTCACCTCCGGCGCCGGCGGCATGTTTCCGCCCGCGCTCGCCGTCGGCGTCGTCGCATCCATCGCCGAGGGACGGATCGAGATCCTCCCCTTCGCGACCTGGGACCGGCTCGAGCATGTGACCGTTCTCGATTACGCGGTTCCCGGAATCCTGCCCGAGACCCGCCGCGCGGGGCGTGAAGCGAGCCTGCGATGAACCTCTCCCGCGTGCACGCGGCGGAACGCGTCCTGCACGGCCTGCTGCCGGGCTTCGTCACCCTGCTGCTGATCCTCGCCTCGGCACTGCCCTGGCAGCTTCCGGCCTTCGCCGAAGTTACGCCGGCGCTCGCCGTCATCGCGGTCTTCTACTGGACGATCTACCGGCCCGACCGTCTGCCCTATGCCGCGACGTTCTTTCTGGGCTTGCTCCAGGACTTGCTGACGGGCACACCGCCGGGGATGACCGCCCTCCTCCTGCTCGCCGTCCAGGGCGTGATCGCCCACCAGCGGAACTTCTTCCGGCCCAGGCCGTTTTTCATCATCTGGTTGGGCTTTTCCATGGTCATGCCGGTGGTGGGCTTCGGGAGTTGGGCCCTGAGTTCGGCCTGTTTCGGCACCGTCGTACCGCCTCTTCCCATCGTCATGCAGTGCGCCCTCACCATACTGCTCTTCCCGGTCCTTGCGGTGCTCTTCGGCGGCCTTCGCGCGGCTGCGGAGGCGCGGTCCCGCTGACATGCGCGACGAGGCCAGACGCTCCCGGCTGTTCACCCGTCGCGCCGTCCTTCTGGGCGGCTTCCAGACACTGCTCATGGCGGGCCTCGCCGGGCGCATGTACCAGCTCCAGGTCGTCGAATCCGAGCGCTACCGGGTGCTGGCGGACGAGAACCGCATCAACGTCCAGCTCCTGCCGCCGCCACGGGGGCGCATCTTCGACCGCTTCGGCCGCGCGCTCGCCGAAAACCGCCTGAACTACCGGCTGATGCTCCGTCCCGAGGCGGCGCCGGATCTGGACTCCGCCCTCGACCGGATCGGCGCGCTGGTGGCACTGGGGGAGCGGGACCGCGAGCGTATCATGCGGGAGGCCGCACGCCAGCGGAGCTTCGTGCCCGTCACCGTCCGCGAGAACCTCAGCTGGGAAGAGGTCTCGCGCATCGAGGTCAACGCACCCGACCTGCCGGGCGTCACCATCGACGTGGGCCAGCGACGCCTCTATGCGTTCGGTGCGGACACCGCCCATATCGTGGGCTATGTGGGAGCCGTCGACGAGGACGATGCGAAGGAGGATCCGGTCCTCATGCTGCCGGGCTTCCGGGTCGGAAAGAGCGGCTCGGAAAAGACGCTGGAGAATTCCCTCCGTGGAAAGGCGGGCACCCGGCAGGTGGAGGTAAACGCCTATGGCCGCGTCATCCGGGAGCTCTCCCGGAAGGAAAGCGAGCCCGGCGCCGACCACCGGTTGACGGTGGATGCCGGGCTTCAGCAATATGCTGCCGCGCGCTTCCGCGGACAAAGCGGCTCCGCCGCCGTGATCGACATCCACTCCGGCGACGTACTCGCGCTTACCTCGACACCGAGCTACGACCCCAACCGCTTTGTTGTGGGGCTCTCCGGCGAGGAGTGGCGAACGCTCTCGACCCACCCCCGCACGCCGCTCAACAACAAGCCCATCGCCGGCCAGTACCCGCCGGGCTCCACCTTCAAGATGGTCGTGGCCCTGGCCGCGCTCGAAAGCGGGTTGGCGAACGGCGACGAGCGGTTCTTGTGCCGCGGCCATCTGGAACTCGGCACGCGGCGCTTTCATTGCTGGCAGCGGGACGGCCATGGCTGGGTCTCCATGGCCCGCGGACTCTCGGAATCCTGCGATGTCTATTTCTACGAACTCGCGAAGCGTATAGGCATCGACCGGATCGCCGCCATGGCGGCTCGTTTCGGCCTCGGCGCGCGGCTCGGCATCGAGCTCCCGGGCGAGAAACCGGGCCTCGTCCCGACGCGCGACTGGAAGCTCGCACGCCATGGCGAGCCCTGGCATGGCGGCGAAACGCTGATTGTGGGCATCGGCCAGGGATACATGTTGGCCACCACGCTCCAGCTTGCGGTGATGAGCGCCCGTATCGCCAATGGCGGGATCGCCGTCCGGCCTCACATCCTGCGCGGTGCGGTCGGCGGAGACGAGCCCCTGCCCATGAGGCAGACGTTCCCTTCCATGCAGCTGTCGCCGGCCCATCTCGACATCGTGCGCGAGGGGATGCGCCGCGTCGTCAACGACCAGCGCGGTACCGCTTATGGCGCGCGCATCGCGGAATCCGCCTTCGCCATGTGCGGCAAGACCGGCAGCGCCCAGGTGCGCCGCATCACCCAGCGGGAGCGCATCGCGGGCGTGCGCAAGAACGAGGACCGCCCCTGGGACGAGCGCGACCACGCGCTCTTCGTCGCCTATGCGCCGGTCGAGGCGCCGCGCTACGGGATCGCCGTGATCGTGGAGCATGGCGGCAGCGGCGGCACCGTCGCGGCACCCATCGCCCGCGACATCCTGCGCGAGGTTCAGCGGCGCGACCCCTCGGCCGCCGGCAATATGGCGCGCGCGCCCCTCCTTCGCGCCTGAGCCCGACCATGGCAATGCCGCGCGAGCATGACGGCCAGCGGATGACGCTGCTGGAGCGCGCGCTCCGGCTCAACTGGCTCATGGTCTTTCTGGTCTGCGGCATCGGCACCGTCGGCATCGCGCTGCTCTATTCGGCCGCCGACGGCGCGGCCGAGCCCTGGGCGATGCGCCAGGCGATCCGCCTCGGTGTGGGCTTCGTTCTGATGCTCGCCGTGGCCATGATCGACATCCGCTTCTGGCTACGCGCGGCCTACGGCGTCTATGCCGTCGCCTTCGCCCTGTTGATCGGCGCCGAGATGGTGGGCGCCAGAACCATGGGCGCACAGCGCTGGATCGATCTCGGCCTGCTCCAGTTGCAACCCTCGGAACTCATGAAAATTGCGCTGGTGCTTGCACTCGCACGCTATTTTCACGGCATATCCCTGGAGGATATGCGCCGCCTGCGCATCCTCGTTCCGCCCACGCTGATGATCCTGGCACCGGCGGCGCTGGTATTGCGCCAGCCCGACCTCGGAACCGCCGTGCTTCTCATGCTCGGCGGCGGGGTCATGCTGTTCATGGCGGGTCTTCGCCTCTGGAAGCTCGGCGTCGCCGTCGCCGCGGGCCTCGGCACGCTGCCCGTCGCATGGCAGTTTCTCCACGACTACCAGCGCTCGCGCATCCTCGCCTTTCTGAACCCGGAGGCCGACCCGCTGGGCGCCGGCTACCACATACTGCAATCCAAGATCGCGCTGGGCTCCGGCGGGCTGTTCGGCAAGGGCTACCTCCAGGGCACGCAGAGCCACCTGAACTTTCTGCCGGAGAAGCAGACCGACTTCATCTTTACCATGTTCGCGGAGGAGCTCGGCTTCTTCGGCGCGATCGGGCTGCTGCTGCTGTATCTGGCCACCGCGGCCTATGGCATCGCCATCTCGGCGCGAAGTGCGAACCAGTTCGGCCGCCTGCTCGGCATCGGCGTAACGGCGACGTTCTTCTTCTACGCCTTCTTCAACCTCGCCATGGTAACCGGGCTGATCCCGGTGGTGGGGCTTCCGCTGCCGCTGATCTCCTACGGCGGAAGCGCCATGCTGACATTGATGTTCGGCTTCGGGCTGCTGATCTGCGTGGATGTCCATCGCGACATCGCCATCGGCCGCCGACCGGCAGCGGACGCGCCGTAACCGGCGGTGCGGGACGCCGGCTTCAGACGATCTCCGCCTCCACGGTGCCGAGCCCGCCGATTTCGTAGCGAAAGCGGTCGCCCGTGACGGGGAAGCGCGTTGCGAACGTACTCCCCGTCATTACCGTCATGCCGGCCTCCAGCCCCTCGCCGCGCGAGGCGAGGCCGTTCGCGAGCCAGGCCAGCGAGTTCAGCGGATGGCCCATGGCGGCGCCGGTGGTCTCGGTCTCGGGCGGGGCATCGTTGATCCGGAGCGAGACCGGCGCTTGCGCAAGATCGAGAGCGCGCCAGTCTTCGGAGCGCGGGCCCAGCACCACACCGTCGCACCAGGCGTTGTCCGCCACGAGGGTGAGTGCGTCGATCCGGTCATAGTCCGCGTTGCGGTCGTCCACCAGCTCGAAGGCCGGCATGCAGGCCGCGACACGATCTGCCGCGTCGGCGCGGGTGAAGGGGGCGTCCTCGGGCAGGAACGGCGCGCCCAGCTCCACCGCAAGCTCGAACTCGAGCCCCACATGAAGGAAGTCCGCAAGTCGGATGCGCGCGGGCGAGCGGCGCACCGTGTTCGCGAAGATCGCACCGCCGACCGGCTGATCGGTCTTGCACATTTCCCGGATTGCCCGCGAGGTGAGGCCCACCTTGTAGCCCACGACCGCGCCCCGCCCCGACTCCTGGAAGCGCGCGAGCAGCAGGCGCTGGACCTCATAGGCCTCGGCGAGCGAGGCGGGCCGCTCCGCGCCTTCCAGCTGGCGGTAAGGCCGCCGATCCGCATGCTCCCGGAAGAGCGCGTCGGCGAGCGCACGGCGTTCCGCCTCCGTCATCGGCCGCTTCCCCGGCTCATGCGGGCGGCACCGCGGTAAGCCATCGGTGGTCGTCGTTGGTGCGCCCTGCGACGATGTCGGAGAAGCGCTTCTGGATGCGTCGGGTTACCGGCCCGATGCGCCCGTCGCCCACTTCGATGCGGTCCACCGAGCGGATCGGCGTAATCTCGGCGGCCGTTCCCGAAAAGAACAGCTCGTCGGCGCAATAGAGGAACTCCCGCGGCATGGGGCTCTCGCGCACCGGTATGTCGAGATCGGCGGCGATGGCGGTCACCGCGTTCCGCGTGACGCCCGCAAGGTTGCTCCCGTCGATGGGCGGTGTCAGCAGGGTATCGCCGGAGACGGCGAAGAGGTTCTGCCCGCTTCCCTCGCTCACCAGCCCGTCGGGCGCGAGCGCGATGGCCTCCACGAAACCGTTGGCGAGCGCCTCCAGCTTGATGAGTTGCGCGTTGTTGTAGTGGCCGGTCGACTTGGCCATACCGGGGAAGGTGTTGGGCGCGGCGCGGTTCCAGGTCGAGACACAGACGTCCACGCCGTTCTCCAGCGCGTCCTCGCCGAGATAGGGTCCCCACTCCCAGGCCGGGATATAGGTTTCGATCGGGCTCCCGATGCCGTCCATCCCGATGGCGCCATAGCCGCGCAGCACAACCGGCCGGATATAGCAGGCGCGGAGCCCGTTGCGGCGCACCAGGGCGCAGCAGGCCTCCGTCAGCGCCGCGTCGTCATAGGCGAGCTCCATGCGGTAGATGCGGCAGGAGTTGCGAAGCCTGCGCAGATGCTCGGGCAGGCGAAAGATGGCCGGTCCCGCCAGCGTGTCGTAGCAGCGTATGCCCTCGAAGACCGACGAGCCGAACTGCACGGCCGTGGAAAGCAGGTGCAGGGTGGCGTCCTTCCAGCGGATGAATTCGCCGTCGCGCCAGATCCACTCGGTCTCGGGCAGGGTGGCGCTCATGGCCCCTCCGCCGGTGCGCGGCAAGGCCGGGAAGCGGTTACGATCAGATGCAGCATGAGATTCTCATCGTGCCAGCCGATGGTCCCCTTGTCGCCCAGCCTGTGGCGGACACGGCGCTCGAAGACGCGGCTGGCCTCTTCGAACGCACGGTCGCCGTCGAGCGACAGGATCGAATAATGCCGGTTTCGTGCCTGCTCCATCAAGCGCCCGAAGCTTGCCTGTCGGTAACGGTTGGTATGTCCGGATTTTCAGTTGCCGACACCGTCGGAATTTCGATCGCTATCGACACCAGGCCCGCAGCGGGCCGAAGGACCGTCCCCGGCCGATGCAAAGAAACAGGCGCGGCGCGCCGTCCTTGACCGGGAGCAGGGCTTCTCGCATGGTGGCGCGGGCGGCATGGCGCGCGGGAGGAGGCGATCGAACCGGAAACACGCGGCGGGCAGGCGTGGCACGGAACCACGGTGCTCGCGGTGCGCAAGGGCAGCACGGTCGCCGTCGCGGGCGATGGACAGGTTACGCTGGGCCAGACGGTCCTCAAGGCCAACGCCCGCAAGGTGCGCCGCCTGGGCGACGGCGGAATCGTCGCGGGCTTCGCCGGCGCGACGGCCGACGCCTTCACCCTCTTCGAGCGGCTCGAAGGCAAGCTCGAGCAGCATCCCGGCCAACTGACGCGGGCCTGTGTCGAACTCGCCAAGGACTGGCGGACCGACCGCTACCTCCGCCGCCTCGAGGCAATGATGGCGGTCGCCGACGCCTCCGTCTCCCTGGTGCTTACCGGAACGGGGGACGTGCTGGAGCCCGCGGACGGGCTGATCGGGATCGGTTCCGGCGGCTCCTACGCCCTGGCCGCGGCACGGGCGCTGGTCGAGGTCGACGAGCTGGACGCCGAGGCGGTGGCGCGCAAGGCCATGGCCATCGCCGCCGAACTTTGCATCTACACCAACAGCCATATCACCGTCGAAAAGATCGGCCCGTGACCTCCTTCTCCCCGCGCGAGATCGTCTCCGAGCTCGACCGCTTCATCGTCGGCCAGGACGAGGCCAAGCGTTCGGTGGCAATCGCGCTCCGCAACCGTTGGCGGCGCCAGCAACTCGACGACGATCTGCGCGAAGAGGTTCTGCCCAAGAACATTCTGATGATCGGACCCACGGGCGTCGGCAAGACGGAGATCGCGCGCCGCCTGGCGCGGCTTGCGGAGGCGCCGTTCCTCAAGGTGGAAGCCACGAAGTTCACCGAGGTTGGCTATGTGGGCCGGGATGTGGAGCAGATCGTGCGGGATCTGGTGGAGATCTCGATCCACATGACCCGCGAGCGCATGCGCAAGGAGGTCGCCGCCCAGGCGGAGCTCAACGCCGAGAATCGCGTCCTCGACGCGCTGGTGGGCAAGAATTCCAGCAAGGAGACGCGCGCAAAGTTCCGCAAGCTGCTGCGCGAGGGCGCGCTCGCCGAGAAGGAAGTGGATATCGAGGTGAGCGAATCCGCCGCGTCCTCGCTTCCCACCTTCGAGATTCCCGGCATGCCGGGCGCGCAGATGGGCATGGTCAATATCGGCGAGATGCTCGGCAAGGCGTTCGGCGAACAGAAAAAAATCAAGCGGATGACGGTCGGCGAATCCTACGAGACCCTGATGGCGGAGGAGAGCGACCGGCTCCTGGACCAGGACCAGGTGGTGCGCCGCGCGCTTGAGAGCGCGGAGACCGGCGGCATCGTCTTTATCGACGAGATCGACAAGATATGCGCCCGGTCGGACCGGCTCGGCGCCGATGTGAGCCGGGAAGGCGTACAACGCGACCTCCTGCCGCTGATCGAAGGCACCACCGTGCCCACCAAACATGGAGCGGTCGCCACCGACCATATCCTCTTCATCGCCTCCGGCGCCTTCCACCTCGCGAAACCCGCCGACCTGCTGCCGGAACTCCAGGGGCGCCTGCCGATCCGGGTGGAGCTCAGGGCCCTGGGACGGGACGACCTCAGGCGCATTCTCACCGAGCCCGAGAACAGCCTGATCCGCCAGTACCGCGCCCTGATGGAAACCGAGGACGTGACCCTTGAGTTCGGCGAGGACGCCATCGATGCGATCTCCACGCTCGCCGCCGAGGTCAATCGGGCCGTGGAGAACATCGGCGCGCGAAGGCTGCACACGGTGATGGAGAAGCTCCTGGAGGACATCAGCTTCGAGGCGACCGACAGGGCCGGCGAGCACATCACCATCGACCGTGCCTATGTGGACGGCCATGTGGGCGATCTCGCCAAGGACGCCGACCTCAGCAAGTTCATCCTCTGAGCATGCGCCCGCGCCCCGGCGGCGAGGGCCTGAAAACGTCCGCTCAGCGGCCCGTGAGCCTCCGCAGAAATGCCTCGAAGCGGCCCTCTTGGGACGCGGCTTCCGCCCGGGCGCGGCAGGACGCGACCACCTCCGCCGGCGTCGTCCGGTAGACGAACCAGAGCGCGAGCGCGAGCACCGCAAGATCGTCCAGCATGCCGAGGACGGGGATCACGTCCGGCACCAGGTCCACGGGGCTCGTGAGATAGAGCAGCATGACCACCAGGACGGCCTTGGCGTACCACGGGGTCTCGGCGTGGCGGAAGACCAGCCAGAGCGCGTGGACCTCCACCTTGAGCCTGCGGGCGGCGCGGGCCAGGAAATGCGTGAGGCCGCCCACCCCGTCGGCCGTCATGGCCGGGCTGCGGGCGGCGGGCCGCGCTTGAGGAGAACGGTGAGCGCGCCCCGGCCGCCGCCCCGAGGCGGCGCATGGGCGATGGCCACCACATGGCGGCGCAGCGACGGCTCCTCCAGCCACCGCGGCGTCATGCGCCGCAGCACGCCGGCCCCGGCCGAATCGACGGAGCCCTTGCCGGTGATCACCTGGATGCAGTGCCGACCCGCCGCCCGGCTCGCGCGCACGAAGGCGCCGAGGGCCGCGTGGGCTTCTTCCTGGGTCATGCCGTGGAGGTCGAGGCGGGCCTCCACCGGTATCTCGCCCCGCTTAAGCCTTCGCGCCGTCCGCCAATCAAGACCCGAAGGCGCGCCGGGATCGAGTGCGAGCGGCGCCGGCGGAGGCTTCGGGCCTGCGCGCGGCCGGCGTGGCGACGCGGGCGCGGCGGGCACGGGCTTCGGGGCCTTGTCCGCATCGGTCACAAGCCCGGCCGGCCGATCCTGCGCGCCCTCCCGGAGCGGCGCGACGTCGCGAATCGTGCGCCGCCACAGCGCAGCCTCGTCTTCGCCGACGCGCCGGCCCGCCGTCATGAGCCGCACCCGCCACCTTCGCCGCCCACCACGACGATGTGGAGCCGCCGGGGTCCGTGGGCCCCGAGCTGCAGAGTCTGCGCGATATCGCCGGTGCGCGAAGGCCCGGTGATCAGCGTGACCGTACTGGGCATGGCGTCCGCTCGCGCCCGGAGCGCCTCCCAGCCCTCCTCATAGGCGCCCGCGATGCGGTCTTCCGCCACGATCGCGATATGGGTCTCGGGCAGGACGTTGAGGGTGGCGGGATGGTCGGGCCCGGAGGCGGTCATCAGAGTCCCGGTCTCGGCGAAACCCATGACGGCACCGGTCACCGATACCGCATCGCCCGCTTCCGCCCGGCCTCTGCGGATGGCAAGCAGGGGTTTTTCCGCCCAGGGGTAGGCATCGAGAGCCGGGTCGGGCGCCATGACGAGTGCGCTTGGCAGATTGTGCCGGGCGAGATAATCCGCGACCGCCGCCGGAACGGCGCGCGCATCCGCCACCCGGTCGACCGTCGCCATGGTCTCCTCCGCCATGCGGACGAACAGCGCGATCCTCTCCTCCTTGGGGAGGGCCGCGCGTGCGGGCGTCAGATTGGGTTCATGGGCCGCGAGGCGGCGCTCGGCCTCCGCCCGCGCCTCGCCCTCGAGAGCGCCCCTGCCCAGCGCCCGGCGGATGGAAGCGAAGACGGCCTCGCGCGCACCCTGCGGTGCGCTCACGGCCGCCGCCCCTTGCGCCACAAGGCGTGGAACGTCGCGCCTTCGGGCGCCGGCATGTCCCTGGCGGCGGTCCAACCGCCGGCAAGGGGAAGCCTGCGGAAGCCCCCGCGCCCGCCCGCGGCAATGCGGGCGAGGCGTGCAGCAAGGCCGGTGACGCGGCGATAGAGCCGGGGCCTGCCGGCGAGCCAGGCCCAGGCGCCGACGCCCCACCGCTGGCCCGGCGGCCCGAGCCTGCGCTCGAACTCCGCCTCGCGCAGGGCGCGCATCATCCCCGGCAGGGGGATGCGCATGGGGCAGACCTCCTCGCAGCGTCCGCAGAAACTCGAGGCGTTGGGCAGATGCCGGGCCTCCTCCAGCCCGATCAGATTGGGCGTGAGTACCGCGCCAATGGGGCCGGGATAGACCCAGCCGTAAGCGTGTCCCCCCACCGCACCGTAGACCGGGCAGTGGTTCATGCAGGCGCCGCACTTGATACAGCGCAGCACGTCGCGGAAGGTCGGCGATTCCAACAGGCGCGAGCGGCCGTTATCCAGCAGCACCACATGGAAGGCCTCCGGCCCGTCCGCATCCCCGGGCCGGCGCGGGCCGGTGGCGAACGTGGTGTAGGTGGAGAACTCCTGGCCCGTCGCGGAGCGCGCCAGCACCCGCAACAGGGTGGCGGCATCCTCCAGCGTCGGTACCACCTTCTCCAATGTGGCGATGACGATATGAGCGCGCGGCAGCAGGCGGGTGAGTTCCGCATTGCCCTCATTGGTCACCAGCGCGATGGAGCCGGTTTCGGCGATCAGGAAGTTAGCCCCGGTGATTCCCACATCGGCGGCGAGATAGCGCGGCCGAAGGGTCTTGCGGGCCTCCTCCACCAGCTCCGCGATTGCTTCGCTGCGCTCGGCGGTGCGGTGCTTCTCATGAAACAGGTCGGAGACCTGATCCTTCGTCTTGTGGATGGCGGGCGCGATGATATGGCTCGGGCGCTCGTCCGCGAGCTGGATGATGTATTCGCCGAGGTCGGTCTCCACCGGCTCGATGCCGTGCGCTTCGAGAAAGGGGTTGAGCTCCATCTCCTCCGCGATCATGGACTTGCTCTTGGTGACCGTCCGCGCGCGGGCCTCTCGGCACAGCGCCAGCACGGTGCTGCGCGCCTCCGCGGGTGTCTGGCACCAATGGACCGTCCCGCCCGCCTCGACCACCTTCTCCTCGAAGCGTTCCAGGTAGAAATCGAGCCGCGCCAGCGTGTGGTCCTTGATGGCGCGCGCCCGGTCGCGGAGCGCCTCGAACTCCGGCAGACGTTCCGCCGCGGCGGCGCGTTTTTGGGTGAAGCCTCCCTGGAACAGCGACAGCGATTCCTGAAGCGCCGCATCGGCGAGACCCGCGCGCGCATTGGCCACGAAGCCGCGGCTGGTGGCTTCCACCGCTCAGCGTCCGCGCGCGGGCTCGCCGATGGCGGGCCGGTCGCTCATGTCCGCGAGCACCTCGGCGACATGGCGCGCCCGCACCGCACGCCCCTCGCGAGAGAGCCTGCCGGCAATGTTGAGCAGGCATCCGAGATCGCCGGCGAGAACGGTTCCGGCCCCGGTGGCGGCGATGTCGGCCGTCTTGTCCGCGACCATCCGCGCCGAAATGTCGGGGTACTTCACACAAAAGGTCCCGCCGAAACCGCAGCAGACCTCGGGCGTCGCGAGTTCTTTCAGCGTCAGCCCCTCGACCGTCTCCAGAAGCTTTCGGGGCTGCGCGCGGACGCCCATCTCGCGCAGGCTCGAGCAGGAATCGTGATAGGTCACTTGGCCCTCATGGCGCGCGCCCGCGGTCGAGACGCCGCATTCGTCCACCAGGTAGGAGATCAGCTCGAAGGTGCGCGCCGCCAGACGCTCGGCGCGCCCGGCCCATTCCGGCTCGTCCGCGAAGAGCGCAGGATAGTGATGCCGGATCATGCCCGCGCAGGAACCGGACGGTGCCACCACCGCCTCGTAGGGCTCGAACGCCGTGATCACCCCGCGGGCCACGGCCTTTGCGTCCGCCCGGCTGCCGGAATTGTAGGCGGGCTGTCCGCAGCAGGTCTGGGCCGCCGGCACGGCGACCTCGCAGCCGGCGCGCTCGAGCAGAGCCACCGCCGCGAAACCCACCGTCGGGCGGAAGAGATCGACCAGACATGTCACGAACAGGCCGACCCGGCGGCGCTTCGCGGCCATGGCAAAACCCGTAGGCACGGAAGGGAATCAAGAGACTAGAGCGATTCCACGGCGAACGGAACCGTCTTGCCGCGCCCGCCTCAGTTGGGAACGGCGGTCTCCACCAACGTCCAGTTGGGGTCCGTGGAGCGCGTATTGCGGGCGAAGGTCCAGATATCGGTGATGCGCTCCGTCCGGCCCCGGTTGCCGCCGACTTCGTTTCCGTCCTTGTCGCGCACCAGGTTGATCTGCTGGCTCACGAACGTCACGGTGACCCGCGCCACATTGCCGCGTATCTCGGCCGCGACGATCTCCGCCTTGTCGATGGCCACGATCGTGGTCTCGTGTGTGTGCCCCTCGGCCATCCTGTCGCGGATCGCAGCGGCGAACTCGTCATAGACGTCGTCGCCCAGCAACGGCCTGAGCGTCGGCGTATCCCCTTTGGCATAGGCTTCGACCACCAGCTCGAACGCACCCTGGGCGCCTTCGAGAAAGCGCCGCGGCAGGAAGGTCTGGTCGCGCCCGTGAATCTCGTCGAGCGTGGCCTTCAGCCCCGATGGGCCGTCGTCCGCGCCCTCGGCTTGCCCCTCGGCAAAGGCCCGGCGGGGTGGCGGCTGGTCCTCCGCCGGTTCGGCGTCGGGCATGTTCCGCTCGGGCAGGTGAATCACCTCGCCCTGGTTTTCCTCCCCGCGCGCCTTGCCCGCCCGCGCGAAGGGGTCGGCATGGCGGTGCTGGCGCTCATGCCCCGTTCGGCGCCCCAGCACGCCGCGCAGGCGAAGGATGATGAAGATCGCGATAAGCGCGAAAAAGATGATGTCATAGAATTCGAACATTGGTCCCGAACCTTGTGGGCGCGCACCGTTCCGTCGCACAATGGTTGCCGGACCCCGGCCTTGGCGGAGCCTCCGACCGCAGCCGCCGACGGGAAAGACCGTCGCGGCGGAGCCGGATCGCTTTACCGACAAGGCGCAGGATAGGTAGAGCCCCGCCCAAGCGCAAGCGCTACAGAGCCCCGCCATGCCCCTTCTTCTGTTTGTGGCGATCCTTGCCGGCGAGATCGCGATCTTTCTCGAGGTGGGCGGGGCGATCGGCACATGGCCCACGGTGGGCGCGATCATGGGAACCGCCTTCGTGGGCGCGGCTCTGCTGCGCCGGCAGGGCTTCCGGACCCTGGCGCGCGCACGCGCGCGGCTTGCCCGGAACGAATCCCCCGTGGACGAGCTCGCCGATGGCGCCGCGCTCGCCGCCGGCGCGCTTCTGCTGCTCGTGCCCGGCTACTTCACCGACGCGCTCGGGCTGATGCTCATGCTGCCGCCCGTGCGCAGGAGCCTGCTGCGCCGGCTCGCGCGGCGGGCGGCGGCCCGAAGGGCGGGGCCGCAGGACGCCACGGTGATCGACGGCGAGTACCGCGTGCTCAATGAGGACGACGAGCCGCGCACCCCGGCCTCGGACCGCTGAACGTCAGCACACGCCCCCCGGAGGCGTTTGCGGCATGCGCCGCGGCATGGTAGAGCGGCGGCATCCGGATCGGATCGTCCGTCGGAGGAGAAAACCATGGCAGACCCCGATTCGGGAGCGCCGGCGCCCGGCCAGGGCGAGGCGGGCGGCGCGGCAGAGCCGAAGCCGCAGCTCGCCGTCCGCTCGCAATATGTAAGGGACCTCTCCTTCGAAAACCCGGCGGCGCCGGCGAGTCTGGACCAGAACGAGGCGTCGCCGGACATCAAGGTCAATGTGCAGGTGGAAGCCCGGGCCGTCGGCAAGGAGCTCTATGAGTCCTCACTCCGGATCACGGCGGATGCGCGGCGGAACGAGACGCCGGTCTTCCTTGTGGACATCACCTATTGCGGCCTGTTTTTCATCTCGGGCGTGCCGCAGGGCGCGCTGGAGCCGCTCCTGATGGTGGAATGTCCGCGCCAGCTCTTCCCCTTCGCACGTCGCGTAATGGCGGATACGGTGCGCGACGGCGGCTTTCCGCCGCTGATGCTCAACCCCATCGACTTCCTCACCCTCTACCGTTCCCGGCCGGCACCGGCCGGCGGCGACGGCGCGGAAGCGGCGGGGGGCAATTCCGACGGCGGCGGCGAACCCGCCGGCAGCGCATAGCCGGGAGGCCTATCGCCGCCAGATCGGCGCTTCCAGGGTGTCGATAAAGGCGGCGTGCGCCGCGGCCTCCTCGGGCGTCGGCGCATGGGGGCGCTTGGCGCGCACGGGCCGTTGCGCGGCCTCGGGCGCAGCGGACGCCGCCTCCGCCCGCGCAAGATCGAGGGCCGATTGGCGGCCGCCGATCAACTCCAGATAGACCTCGGTCAGCAGTTCGGCATCCAGCAGCGCGCCATGCTTGGTGCGCGCGGACGCGTCGATGCGGAACCGCTTGCAGAGAGCGTCCAGGCTGGCCGGCGCACCGGGAAATTTGCGGCGCGCGAGCGACACCGTGTCGGTGGCGCGTGCAAGCGGGATCGTGTTCCTGCCTGCACGTTCCAGCTCCGCGTTGAGGAAGCCCAGGTCGAAGGCCGCATTGTGGATCACGAGGGCCGCATCTCCGATAAAGTCGAGAAACGCATCCGCCTCCTCCTCGAACCTGCGGTGCTCGGCGAGGATCGCCCGGGTCAGGCCGTGGATGCGCGCAGCCTCCTCCGGCACGTCGCGCTCGGGGTCGAGATAGCGCTGGAAGCTCCGGCCCGACGGCATGCGGTTGACCAGCTCGACACAGCCGATCTCCACGATCCGGTGGCCCTCCGCGGGCTCGAGGCCCGTCGTCTCCGTATCCAGCACCACTTCACGCATGACTGCTCCCTTCCATGGCGGCGTGCGCCGAAGCGCCGCGACGGGCCGTGAGCCCCGCCGCGATACGGAGCGCCGCGCGCCGCGCCGATCGCCTGTCGAGACCGGTCGATATCACGAAATCGGCGCGACGGCGCTTTTCGCCGTCGGGCATCTGGCGTGCGAGGACCGCAGCGAGGCGCTCCTCCGTCATCCCGCCGCGGCGCAGCACCCGCCCCCGTTGCACGAAACGAGGCGCAACCACCACGGCCGTCGCGTCGCAGCGCGCGTCCCCACCGGTTTCGAACAGAAGGGGGATGTCCAGCACCGCGAGGCGCCGGCGCAAGCGGCGGAACCGCGCAAGGGCGCGACGCTCGTCCGCCCGAACCAGCGGATGGAGGATCGCCTCCAGGCGTCCAAGCGCGGCCCGGTCGTCGAACACCAGCTTGCCCAGGACCCGGCGGTCCACGGCACGGGCGCGGCCGGCGCCGGTCGCAGCCTCCGGAAAGGCGGCAAGCACCGGGTCTACCGCCGCACCGCCCGGGGCGAGCAGGCGGTGAACCGCGCGGTCCGCATCGAAGACGGCGGCACCGACAGACCGGAATGCCTGGGCCGCCGTGGTCTTTCCCATGCCGACGGAGCCGGTGAGGCCGAGCACGACCACGGCCGTTCAGAGTCCCTCGGCGACGAAGGCGCGGAGCGCCGAGGTGATTCGGGGCGACGCACCGAACCACGACATGAAGCCCGGGCGCGCCTGGTGCAGCAACATCCCGAGCCCGTCCACCGCCTTGTTGCCGCGGGCGCGGGCGGTGCACAGAAGGGCGGTCTCCAGCGGCGCATAGACCAGGTCGTACACCACCGCATGCGCGGGCAGCGCGGCAAGGGCGAGGGCGAGCGGCGGCGAACCCGTCATGCCGAGGCTCGTCGCATTGACCAGAAGGCCGCAGCCCTCCAGTGCCTCTTCCCGATCCTCCCACGGAACGGTGCGGACGGTATCGCCGAACGCCGCCGCCAGCGTCTCCGCCCGCGCCGCGTTCCGGTTCGCAAGGGTGAGCCTGGCGACGCCCGCGCCGACGAGCGCCGAGACCGCCGCCCGCGCGGCGCCGCCCGCGCCCAGCACCATGACCGGCGCCTCTGGCGCCCAATCCGGTGCCGCGTCGCGGAGATGGGCGAGAAAGCCCTCGCCGTCCGTGTTGTGGCCGTGGAGGGTCCCGTCCTCGCCGACGGTCACAATATTCACGGCGCCGATGCGCCGGGCGTCGACGGAGAGGGAGTCGAGATGGACGAGCGCCGCCTCCTTGTGGGGCAGGGTGAGGTTGCATCCTCGGAAGCCCAGCGCCGGCAGCGCGGCGAGTGCCTGCCCGAGGGCTTCGGGACGAACGGCAAGCGGGATATAGGCGCCGTCTATCCCCTCCTTCTCCAGCCAGTAGCCGTGAATGCGCGGCGAGCGAGAATGACGCACCGGCCACCCCATCACGCCGGCAAGCCTTGCTGCACCCGAGAGAATCACGTCGCCAACATCCGGTGTTCGCGCAGAAAAGCCAGCAGCGGCACGAGCGGCAGACCGAGGATCGCGGACCAGTCGCCGGTGATCTCGTCGAAGAGCTGCACGCCGAGCCCCTCCACCTTGTAAGCCCCCGGGCAGTGCGGGATCGCATTGCCCGCCCGCGCGAGATAGGACTCCAGAAATGCATCCGAGAAGGGCCGCATGGCAAGCCTGGGCCGCGCCGTGTCGGTCCACAGCACCGCATCGTCCCGCACCACGGCGACGGCCGTCACCAGTTCGTGACTGCGCCCGCGCAGAGCAAGCAACTGCCGGCGCGCCTCCGCCTGATCCGCCGGTTTGTCGAACCGCTCGCCGTCGCACATGAGGAGCTGGTCCGCGCCGATCACATAGGCGCCGGGATGGTTCATGCTCACCCGGCGCGCCTTGAGGACGGCGAGCGTGCGCGCGGTCTCGACGCCCGTGGTATCCGTGCTCCGCAGGGACTGCTTGACCGCGCTTTCATCCACCCGCGAGATTCGCACTTCGAACGAGACGCCGGCACCCCGGAGCAGCGCCGCCCGGGAATCGCTCGCGGACGCAAGGACGAGCGACGGGCCTTCCCCGCTCGATTCGGATTGGGCGTTCCGTGCCGGCGCTTCCACGAAATCCTCCCGGCCCGTTCAGACGCTGAAACCGTCGTCGCCGCGAAGTTGGAGGATCGCCGCCGCCGTTTCCTCGATGGAGCGCCGTGTCACGTCGATAACGGGCCAGCCCGCTTTGGTGAACATCCGGCGAGCCTCGTCCACTTCCTCCTGTATCCGCTCCGGATCCACATAGCCCGTTTCCCGCGTTTCGCCGATCATGCGCATGCGGCTTCGACGCAGCGCGAGAAGCCGCTCCGGCCGGCAAATGAGACCGACCACCAACGGGCGCTTGAGCGCCAGAACATCGGGCGGTAACGGGCAGCCGGGGACCAAGGGCACGTTCGCGGCACGCAGCCCCCGGTTCGCGAGGTAGAAGCAGGTCGGTGTCTTGGACGTGCGCGAGATGCCGACAAGCACGATATCGGCGAGATGGAGCGTCTCCGGCGACTGTCCGTCATCATGGCCAAGCGTGTAGTTCATGGCTTCGATGCGCTGCGAATAGGCCTCGTCCATGGCGTGCTGACGGCCCGGCTGATTACCGGCCTCCTCACCCAGAAAGCCGCCCAGGGCCGAGATCACGGCATCGAGAAGCGGAACGCAGGGCGTATCCAGGCGGCGGCAGCCCTCGTGCAGCGATGCGCGCAACGCCGCATCCACCAGGGTATACATGACGATCCCGGGGTTCTGCTCCACATTCGCGAGGATGCGTTTCAATTGGCTCTCTGCGCGCACCAGGGACCAGAGGTGCTCCACCGGCTCCACATCGCGGAACTGGGCAACGGCGGCGCGCGCCACCGTGATACAGGTCTCCCCCGTGGCGTCCGATACCAGATGAAGATGGAAACTCTGCATCGTTCCGGCCGGCGCTCCGTGGAAGCACGCTGTGGACGCGGTGTCCGGGCCACCCGCAGCCCGCAGCTTTTCAACAAACTACCAGACCATGAACACCGCACCATGGGAAACACGGGGATAACGCCGGAATGCCCGGCCTCGGCCCGACTTATCCCCGGGAATCCGGTTTCCCACAGCCCGAACCGACAACGGCCTCCCGCCTTTCAATGCGTCTCATCCACAACCCGTACCGCACACCGTGCCCGCTTCCCTGCCTGGGAGTATTATGCCGCCAAACGGCTCCACCCTCGCTTTTCACGTTTCATCTACAACTACCTCCTTAGAGAATCATACTCCAACAGGCCGGAGAGAACCGGGGATTGTCGGTGACGAGAAACACAATGGAGAAGCCGCTGCTTGCGGTTCTGCGCGGTACGAGACGGTCTCCGCCGCCGCTCTGGCTCATGCGCCAGGCGGGGCGCTATCTGCCGGAATACCGGGCGGTGCGTGCGCGTGCGCAATCCTTCTTCGATCTTTGCTACGACCCTCTACAGGCCGCGGAGATCAGCCTCCAGCCGGTGCGCCGCTTCGGCCTCGATGGACTGATCCTCTTTTCGGATATCCTGGTGCTGCCCGACGCGCTTGGACGGACGGTTTCATTCGATGAGAACAAGGGGCCGCGTCTCGAGCCGCTCGGGCAAACCGACAGGCTGCCGGTCTTCGATGCGGTGCGGCAGCGCCGACGGCTCGCACCGGTCTACGACGCCATGGCGAAAGCCGTATCCCTCGCGCCAAAGGAGACGACCGTTCTCGGATTCGCCGGCGCACCGTGGACGCTCGCGGCCTATATGATCGAGGGGGGCACCAGCCGCGACTTCTTCCGCAGCAGATATTGGGCCTTGCAGGACGAGGCCGGGTTCGGGCGGCTGATCGACATGTTGAGCGATGCGGTGATCGATCATCTGAACGCGCAGCTGGAGGCGGGCGCGGACGCGGTGCAACTGTTCGACAGTTGGGCCGGCACACTTTCGGAGAGCGGGTTCCGGCGCTGGTGCGTGGAGCCCGCACGCCGGATCGTGGCGGGTGTGAAGGCAGCCCACCCGGGCACTCCCGTCATAGGCTTTCCCCGCGGCGCGGGACCGGGGTACGAATTCTTCGTCGAGGCGACGGATGTCGATGCGGTCTCTCTCGATAGTACCGTGCCGCTTGCCTGGGCCGCCGACCGCCTGGCCGGAAAGGCCGTGCTCCAGGGCAATCTCGATCCGGCGGCGCTTGTCGTCGGCGGCGACGTCATGGAACGGGAGGCCACGCGCATTCTCAAAGCCTTCGCGGGCGAGCCCTTCGTCTTCAACCTCGGGCATGGAGTCTTGCCGCAGACGCCGCCTGAGAATGTGGCGGCATTGCGGGAATTCCTTCACGTCCATGCCGTTACGCCGGCCATGCAATGCGCGTAGCCGTGATCCTCTTCAATCTGGGCGGGCCGGATTCGCCGGAAGCCGTGTTGCCGTTTTTGCGCAACATGTTCGCGGATCCAGCCATCCTTCGCGTGCCGGCGCTTCTGCGTCCGCTTCTCGCGCGGATCATTGCCCGTCGCCGCGCGCCCGAAGCGCGCCACATCTACGGCCGGATCGGCGGGCGTTCGCCGATCCTACCGGAAACGGAAGCCCAGGCTGCCGCCCTGCTAGAAGCGCTCGGCGATCTCGGCGAGGTAGAGGTCGCCATCGCCATGCGCTACTGGAATCCGACGACCGCGGCAGCGGCTCGCTCGGTTGCAGCCTTCCGACCGGATCGGGTGGTTCTCTTGCCGCTCTACCCGCAGTTCTCAACGGCGACCACGGCATCCTCCCTCGATGCCTGGCGGAAGGCGGCGCACGCCGCAGGGATCGTCGCGCCCTCTCGCGCCGTCTGCTGCTATCCCCGTGCGTCCGGTCTGATCGAGGCCCAGGCCGCGTGCATCGGCCCGCTTCTGGATGAGGCGATGGGGCATGGCAGGCCGCGGCTTCTGCTCTCCGCCCATGGGCTGCCGGAAAAGCTGATTGCGGACGGCGACCCGTATCAGTGGCAGGTGGAGGAGACGGCGCGCGCCATTGTCGGCGCCCTGGAGCGACCGGATCTCGACTGGGCGCTCTGCTATCAGAGCCGGGTTGGCCCCCTCGCCTGGATCGGCCCTTCCACGGAAGAGGAGATCGACCGGGCGGGGAGAGAGGGCCTGCCGCTCGTGGTGGCGCCCATCGCCTTTGTCTCGGAACATTCGGAGACGCTGGTGGAACTCGACATGACCTGCCGGGAGCGGGCGGTGGCGGCCGGCGTGCCCTTCTACGGCCGGGCGCCTGCGGTCGGTGTTCATCCCACCTTTATCGAGACGCTGGCGACGCTGGTGCGGGGCGCGCTTGCGGATGAAGGCACGGACTCCGCCGAGGGCGGAAGGCTCTGCCCCCTGGTACACCGCCGTTGCGCGCTGGCCGCGACCTGATGGCGGGGGATCTCTATACGTGGTTGAAGGCGCTGCATATCGTGGGCGTGATCGCCTGGATGGCGGGCATGCTCTATCTGCCGCGGCTCTATGTCTATCATGTGCGCGCGGCGCCGGGCTCCGAACTGTCGGAGACCTTGAAGACGATGGAACGGCGTCTGCTGCGGGTGATAATCAATCCGGCGATGATCGCGACATTCGGTTTCGGCGGCGCGATGTTGGCGGAACCGGGCGCCATCGACTGGTCGAGCGACGTCTGGATCTATCCGAAGCTCGCCCTGGTCGCGCTGCTTGCGGCCTTTCATGGCCTGCTCGCCCGCTGGCGCCGCGCCTTCGCCGAGGATCGCAACCGGCGGAGCGAGCGCTTTTTCCGCATGATGAACGAAGCGCCGGCGCTCGCGATGGTGGGCATCGTGGTGCTGGCGGTCGTCAAGCCCTTCTGAAAGGTGTGCGCGCGTGACCTCTGAGCAAACCCATCGTCCGCACGCCGCCCCGCCGGCGCCCGGCGTGCTTGCGAGTCCCGCGATCAGGGAGCTGGTGGCGCGCGGCGGGGTGGCGGGGCAGGTGCCCATCGAGCCCACCCAGGTGCAGCCCGCGAGCCTCGACCTGCGGCTCGGGCCCAGGGCCTTCCGGGTGCGGGCGAGTTTTCTGCCGGGACGGGACACGGTAGCGGACAAGATAGACCAGCTCGGCATGCACGAGATCGATCTCGCGGGCGGTGCCGTTCTGGAGCGCGGCTGCGTCTATGTCGTCGAGCTCATGGAAACGCTGGCGCTGGATGAAGACCTCTCGGCCCATGCGAACCCGAAGAGCTCGACGGGCAGGCTCGATGTCTTCACCCGGTTGATCGCCGACAAGGCGGGTGATTTCGACCGCGTGCGCCGCGGCTATCGGGGACCGCTCCATGCGGAGGTCTCGCCCCGTACCTTCAGCATCAAGGTGCGCGCCGGCAGCCGCTTGAACCAGCTCCGCTTCAAGCGCCGCGCGCCGGGCTACTCCGACGCGGAGCTGCGCAGGCTGGACCGGGATCGGAGGCTGGTGGAGGGCGCGGACCCGCAATATTGGGGAGAAGCGCTTGAGCGCGAGGGCTTTACCGGCGGCTTGCCGCTCTCGGTGGATCTGATGGGCGACGGCGAACGCGTCGTGGGCTGGAAGGCCAAGCGCCATGCGGACCTCGTCGATTTCGATGCGGTGGGCCGCTACGAGCCGCTCGATTTCTGGGACCCGATCGCGCCGTCCGGACAACGCACCGTGATCCTGAACCCGGACGATTTCCATATCCTCGCCTCCCGCGAGGCGGTGCGCATCCCACCGGACCATGCGGCGGAAATGGTGGCCTATGATCCGCTCGCCGGCGAATTCCGCGCCCACTATGCGGGCTTCTTCGATCCGGGCTTCGGCCATGATGAAGCGGGCGGCACTGGCACGCGCGCCGTGCTCGAGGTGCGCTCCCACGACGTGCCGTTCGTGATCGAGCACGGCCAGACCGTGGGCCGCCTGCTCTTCGAGCCGCTCACCGGCCCGCCGGACCGGCTCTACGGGCGTGAGATCGGCTCCTCCTATCAGAGCCAGGGGCTCGCGCTCTCCAAGCAGTTCGCCCGGCGGGGGCAGGAGCCGTGAATCTTCATTTGACTTTCCGCGCACCCGGCCGATAGCCTTCGGGTCAGGGCACGCGCGGAGCGGACGCATACGCGCCTTCCGCCCGACCCTCGTCTCTCGGAAACGCCGCCAACCACCCTCTGGAACGGGTTCTGCGTTTCCGACCGCGCCAATCGCCCATCGGGCCCATCCCAAGGCGTCACGCACAGATGCATCTGCAAGAGCTCAAGACCCAGACAGCGACCCAACTGATCGACTATGCGGAAGAGCTGGAGATCGAGAACGCGAACTCCATGCGCCGCCAGGACCTGATGTTCGCGATTCTCCGCCAGCTTGCGGAGAACGACCAGGCGATCTTCGGCTCAGGCGTGCTTGAGACTCTGCAGGACGGGTTCGGCTTTCTTCGCTCGCCGGAGGCGAACTACCTGCCCGGGCCCGACGACATCTATGTGAGCCCGAGCCAGATCCGTCGCTTCGGCCTGCGCACCGGCGATACGCTCGAGGGCCAGATTCGCGCGCCGCGCGATGGCGAGCGTTATTTCGCCATGCTCAAGCTCAACACCATCAACTTCGATCCGCCCGAGAAGCTGCGCCACAAGGTCAATTTCGACAATCTGACGCCGCTCTATCCGGAAGAGCGCTTCACCATGGAGCTTGCGGATCCGACGGTGAAGGACATCACGGGCCGCATCCTGGATATCGTGGCGCCCCTCGGCAAGGGTCAGCGGGCGCTGATCGTCGCGCCGCCCAGGACCGGCAAGACCATGATGCTCCAGAACATCGCGCGCTCCATCGAAGAGAACCACCCGGAGGCCTATCTGATCGTCCTGCTTGTGGACGAGCGGCCCGAGGAGGTCACCGACATGGACCGCTCCGTGAAGGGAGAGGTGGTGAGCTCCACCTTCGACGAACCGGCATCGCGCCACGTCCAGGTGGCGGAGATGGTGATCGAGAAGGCGAAGCGGCTGGTCGAGCACAAACGGGACGTCGTGATCCTGCTAGATTCCATCACCCGGCTCGCGCGCGCCTACAACACGGTGGTTCCCTCGTCCGGAAAGGTGCTGACGGGCGGCGTGGACGCGAATGCGCTCCAGCGGCCGAAGCGCTTCTTCGGCGCAGCGCGCAATATCGAGCATGGCGGCTCGCTCACCATTATCGCGACGGCGCTGATCGACACCGGCTCCCGGATGGACGAGGTCATCTTCGAGGAGTTCAAGGGGACGGGGAACTCGGAGATCATCCTGGACCGCAAGCTCGCCGACAAGCGCACCTGGCCCAGCATGGATATCGCCCGCTCGGGCACCCGCAAGGAGGAGCTGCTGGTGGACCGGGCGACGCTCGCCAAGATGTGGGTGCTGCGCCGCATCCTCTCGCCCATGGGGACGGTGGACGCGGTGGAGTTCCTCACCGACAAGCTGCGCGCGACGAAGAACAACGAGGACTTTTTCGCCTCGATGAACACCTGAAGGCGTCGCGGCGCATTTCGGCGGAGGGCGCCTCGGCGCCCGGCAAGTCGCTCGTCGTCGGAGATGGCGGAGGGGGTGGGATTCGAACCCACGGTACGCGTTCAGCGCACAACGGTTTTCGAGACCGCCCCGTTCAACCGCTCCGGCACCCCTCCACACCCTGCGCGCCGTCTACTACGCCTCTCTCACGCGGCGCGCAAGCCTCGCCCCGGAAGCGCGTCCCGCGGGCATGTTCGTCGTGGCGCGAAGGCGGTAAGCTGACGGGGGAACACGGGCAGCGAAAGGGAGGCTCGGCGATGTGGAAGTGGATGACCGGTGCCGTGGCGGCGTTGGCGATGAGCGCGTTTGCCGCCGCAGAGGTTCACGCCGCGTTCAAGCTGGAGGGAGAGCCCAAGGTCGCGATGCTCCATCTCGCCACGGTCAATGACGGCGGCTGGACGGAGGCGCTGGAATATGCGCGGGTCAAGACCGAGGAGGCGCTCGGTATCGAGATCGCCTACACGGAGAACGTGCCCGAGGACAACTCCGAAATCCTGCGTGCCGTCGATCTCTATGTGAGCCGGGGCTACAACATCATCGTCGGCACGTCGTGGGGCCATGGCGACGCACTCCTCGAGGCCGCCACGAAATATCCCGACGTGGCCTTCATGAACTGCGCGGGCGAAACCAACAACGGCTCCAATCTGGAGAGCTTCTACGCCCGCAGCTACCAGGGCTGGTATCTTGCCGGGATCGTCGCCGGACACATGACGCAGACCGGGAAGATCGGCGCCATCGGCGGGTATCCGCTGGGCGTGGTGAACTGGGATCTCAACGCCTTTCTACGTGGGGCCCAATCGGTGGATCCGGCGGTCGAGATGGTGGGCGTCTTCGTCAACAGCTGGTACGACCCGGTGAAGGAGACCCAGGCGGCGGAAGCGCTGCTCGAGCAGGGCGTCGACGTTCTGGGCTCGAACCTGAGCACGCCGGGCCCCCACCTCGCCTTCCAGGACAAGGGCAAGTGGTCGGTCGGCTTCCAGATCGACGTATCCGATCAGGCGCCGGACGCGGTGGCGACCTCGATGGTCTACAAGTGGGAGGCCTATCTGATCCCCACCATCTCCGCGATTATCGACGGGACCTGGACACCCGAGGAGCGCGGCTGGTGGAAGGGCATCGAGATCGGTCTCTTCGATGTCGACCCCATCGCGGCCTGGGTGCCGGATGCGGCGGTGGCGGACGTGAACGCGGCGCGCGAGGCGATGATCGCGGGCACCCTTCACCCCTTCCAGGGACCGGTCTACCGCCAGGACGGCACGCTTGCGGCGGCCGAAGGCGAGGTCCTGTCCGACGGAGAGCTGTGGGGGATGACCTTCTTCGTCCAGGGCGCCATCGGCACCATGCCGGCGGAATAATCGCTGCGGGCCATCCTCGGCCCCCATGCCTCGCCCGCGTGACGGGGTGAGTCGCGCTCTCGAAATCGTCGGCGTGAGCAAGGCCTTTGACGGACGGCCGGCGCTGCGGGGTGCGTCGTTCGCCGGCAGCTGGGGCGAGGTCCACGCACTGCTCGGGGAGAACGGCGCCGGAAAATCGACCCTGATGAACGTCGCGTGCGGGCTCTACGCCCCGGACGAGGGATCGATCCTGGTCGATGGCCGGCCGGTCGCGATCACCGGACCGGCGGACGCCGCCAGGCTCGGCATCGGAATGGTCCACCAGCACTACAAGCTGGTGAAGCGCTTCACCATCGCCGAGAATGTCGCTCTCGCCTGCCGCACGGCCCTCGGCGTCCAACGCCCGCGGGAGGCGGCCCGCGCGGTAGCCGCGAAGGCGGCGGAGGTCGGTTTCGATATCGACCCCGGCGCCGTCGTCGGCGAACTCTCCATCGCCGAGCAGCAGCGCGTCGAGATCCTCAAGGTTCTGCTCCTCGGCGCCCGCATCCTCATCCTGGACGAGCCCACCTCGGTGCTGACCGACCAGGAATCGGTCGCGGCGCTCACCTTCATGCGCCGCCTCGCCGAGGACGGCCATGCCGTTGTTTTGATCACGCACAAATTGCGGGAGGTCATCGGCTATTCGTCGCGCGTGACCGTGATGCGGGGCGGCGAGACGGTGCTCGCCGGCGCCGAGACCGCGGGCCTCGACGCCGGGGCCCTGGCGCGGGCGATGGTCGGCGACGAGGGCGAGGCGCGCACACACGCGGTGCGGCCCCGGGGCAGGGTGCGGCTCGAAGTCGAGCGTCTCACGGTACGCGGCAGTGGGCGTGCCGGCGTCGACGGCATCGGGTTTTCCGTGCGCGGGGGCGAGATCTACGGGATCGCCGGCGTCGGCGGCAATGGGCAGCAGGAACTTGCCGACGCGCTCACCGGCCTGCGCAAGCCCGTCCATGGCCGGATCGCGATCGACGGAAAGGAGGTCGCGGGCAGGGACGTGCCGGCCTTTCGCCGCCGCGGGCTTCGCGCCGTGCCCGCCGACCGCTTCCGAACGGGCCTCCTGGCGGAGATGGCGGTCTATGAGAACCACGGCGTGACCGGCGTGCCCGCCGGTGCGTATGGGAGCCCGGCGCTGGTTCGCCGCGGTGCCATGAAGGCGGCGTCGGCGCGCGCGATAGCCGCCTACGGAATCCGGGGCGCGGCGCCCGCCACACCGGCCCGCCTCCTCTCCGGCGGCAACGCCCAGAAGCTTCTGCTCGCGCGCGAGCTCCGCGGCGGCGCCAGTGTTCTGGTCGCCCATTCGCCCACCCGCGGCCTGGATGTGAGCGCCTGCCGGACGGTGCACGATCTGCTGGCCGAGGCGGCGGATGCGGGAACGGCCTGCGTGCTGATCAGCGAGGACCTTGAAGAGGTGCTCACGCTGTCCACCGTGATCGCCGTCATCAGCAGGGGCAGACTGGCCGGTGAATTCGCGGCCGGAGAGGTCAGCCGCGCGGAGATCGGCCGGCTGATGCTGGGCCACGCCTGATGCTCGGTCCGATCTATCTGGTCCCGCGCCAGCAGGTGCCGGTCGGGCTGCGGGCCGCGACCTTTGTCGGCGGCCTCGCGCTCGGCCTGTTGGTCGCCTTCGGAATCCTCATGGCCTATGGCGTCACCGCCGGGCAGATCGTGAACGAGTTCATCGTCTTCGTGTTCCTCGATCTGAACGGTCTCGCGCAGGTCGTGACCGCGTCGACGCCGCTGGTCCTGGTGGGCCTCGCATCGGCCGTCGCACTCAAGCTCAAGTTCTGGAACATCG
The DNA here is from genome assembly GCA_965220825.1 of Alphaproteobacteria bacterium. GTDB lineage: Bacteria > Pseudomonadota > Alphaproteobacteria > UBA828 > UBA828. Next base: position 2,436,025 of record OZ244839.1, on the reverse strand, counting down.
GCGTCGAGGGGCAGATGTGGCTGGGCTGCATCGCCGCCACCGGCGTAGCCCTCTTCGACATCGGGCTGGACTGGATGCGCCTGCCGCTCATGTTTATCGGCGCCGCCATTGCCGGTGCGGCCTGGATCGGAATTCCCGCCGCCCTCAAGCTCCGCTTCCGGGTCAATGAGATCATCACCTCCTTGCTGCTGACCTATGTCGCCTACCAGCTCGTCCAGCATCTCCTCTTCGGCGCATGGCACGACCCGGGCAGCGCCTTTCCCAACTCGAGGCATTATGACGAGGGGAGCGAGCGGCTCGCCCGGCTGGGCTGGGGCTCTGCCCATACCGGGATCTGGATCGCGCTGGGTATGGGTGCCCTGCTTTGGTTCACCATGACGCGCTCGCGCATCGGCTTTTACATGGACGCGATCGGGGCCAATGCGGAGGCGGCGCGTGCGGCGGGCATCCCCGTCGTGCTGACCACGGCGCTCGCGGCAGGCATGTCGGGCGGGCTCGCAGGAATCGCCGGCGCCGGGCTCGCCGCCGGGCAGGAATACCGCATGACGCTCTTTATCGCCGGCGGCTACACCTTCAGCGGGATCGTCATCGCCTTTATCGGGCGCTTCCGGCCGATCCCCGTCATCGTCACGGCATTCGTGGTGGGCGGCGTCTACACGGCGGGCGACACGCTCAAGGTGTTCTATCAACTGCCGGCCGCGATGACGACATTGATCGAGGCGGTCATTCTGTTGTGTTTCGTGGTCGTCGAATTTTTCAGCCGCTATCGCCTCACCGTCGGGGTGAGGGGGCGCGCCTGATGGCCGCCGACTTCGTCCAGAACTGGCTCGCAACGACGCCGGGCTTCGCCACGCCCTATCTGCTGGCCGCGCTCGGCCTGATGATCAATGAGCGCGCCGGCGTTCTAAACCTCGGCTGCGAGGGCATGATGCTGGTGGGCGCGATGGCGGGGGCGGTCGTCAGCTTTCACACCGGGCTCGCCGGCGCGGGCGTCCCCGTCGCAATGGTGGCCGGCGCTCTGGTGGCGCTGGTTTTCGGCGTGGCCGTGGTGGTTTTTCGCACCGACCAGGTGCTGACCGGCCTTATCGTCGTCGCGCTCGGCGACGGGCTGACGGGTGTCGTCGGGCGGCCCTACATGTTTCAGAAGATCGCCGGCTTCCGCGACCTCGACATGGGCTTCCTCAGCGACATTCCGTGGATCGGCTCCATCCTTTTCCAGCAGGATGTCCTGGTCTATGCCGCGCTGGCACTCGCCGTGGCCGTCTGGTGGGGCCTCGACCGCTCGGATGCGGGGCTCCGGCTGCGCGCCGTCGGCGAAGACCCGGCGACCGCCGACATCGCCGGCGTGAACGTCCAGCTCTTCCGGCTTGGCGCGGTGGTGCTGGGCGGTGCGCTCTGCGGCCTCGCCGGCGCCTATCTGGCGCTCGCCTCGAGCTATGTCTGGATCGAACATATGGTCGCCGGCCGCGGTTGGATCGTGATCGCGCTGGTCATTTTCGCGGGCTGGCGGCCGGGGCGTGCGGTCTTGGGCGCATTGATCTTCGGCGGTGCCGAGGCGCTGATCCCGCGCATACAGGCGATCGGTCTCGACGTGCCCATCTATCTCGTCGGCATGCTCCCCTATGTGCTGACGCTGGCGGTTCTGATCGTTCCCGTCATCCTGCGCGGCGAGCGCTCGCCGGCCCCGAGCGGGCTTCTGCTCAACTATCTGCGCCAGGACAGGCGTTAGGGGAGCGCCACGCGCGAGGCGGCGATAAGCGACCGCGACCACGGAGAGGAGATGGACCATGTCCCCCATGACAAGCGTGCACGAGACCCATCACGTGCCTGCGCGGACGGGCAGGGGCTTCGGCGTCGAGGCCGGCGACCTGCTCAGGATCACCGATCTGGAAGGATCGCAGCCCGTGGACTTCTGGGCCTTCGGCAAGCCGGACCATCTGGAATTCCTCTCCTGCGAGCACACGAAGCCCTCGATCGAGAAGCTCTTTCCCCATGTTGGCGATTCGGCCTACACGAACCGGCGGCGCAGGATTGTCACCCTCGTGGACGACAGCTCGCCCGGCCAGCACGACATGCAATATGCGGCCTGCGATCCCGCGCGCTATGCGGAGCTCGGCGTCGAGGGCTATCACGAGAGCTGCCAGGAAAACCTTCACACGGTGCTGGGCGGCTTCGGCATCCGGTTGGACTTCACGCCGCAACCCTGGAACCTCTTCACCAACTTCTTCATCAACCCGGACGGCACCTTCACCATCAAGGCGCCGGAATCGCAGCCCGGCGATTGCGTCCTGCTGCGGGCGGAGATGGACGCCATCGTCGTGGTCTCCGCCTGCCCGCAGGACCGGAACCTTACCTGCGGCGGCATGCCCACGGACATCCGGGTCGAAGTCGGGCGCTGAGGGAGCCGCCGAAACGCGTGCTTGCGTTGGCGCCGCGCGCGACTATAGTGCGGCGAGCGCGGGAGAAGCGCGCTTCAAGCCATCGATGGACGGTTGCCATGTTCGCTGTGATCCGGACCGGCGGAAAGCAATACCGGGTGTCTCCGGAGGATAGGATCCAGGTGGAGCGGCTCGACGCCGCGGAAGGCGAGACCGTCGAACTCGACGAAGTGCTCGCGCTCGGCGACGGCGAATCCGTCTCCTTCGGGCGGCCGCTCCTTGCCGGCGCGCGGGTCGCTGCGACGGTGGTGGAGCACGGGCGCGCCGACAAGATCATCGTCTTCCGCAAGAAGCGGCGGAAGAACCACCGGCGCCGGCGCGGGCACCGGCAAAACCTCACCGTGCTTCGCATCGACGACATTCGGACCGGGGACCAGGAGGCGGGCTGATGGCCCACAAGAAAGCGGGCGGCAGTTCGCGGAACGGTCGGGACACCGCCGGACGCCGCCTCGGCATCAAGAAGTTCGGCGGCGAGGCCGTGATTGCGGGCAATATCATTGCCCGGCAGCGCGGCACCAAGTGGCGTGCCGGCGAGAATGTCGGCACCGGGCGCGACCACACGCTCTTTGCGCTCTGCGCGGGCGAGGTACGGTTCGCAAGGCGCGCCGGCGGCAAGACCTTCGTCTCCGTCGAACCCGCTCCCTGACGGAGGAGGCGGACGCCCGCGGTCGGAGCGCTGGCGCCCCCGCGCCACATGCAGTTTCTCGATCAGGCCACGATCCTCGTCCGGAGCGGCGCGGGCGGCGACGGCTGCGTGAGCTTTCGCCGTGCCCGCAACGAGCCCCGCGGCGGGCCGGACGGCGGCGATGGTGGCGCCGGCGGCTCGGTGTTCGCCGAGGCCGTTCAAGGCCTCAATACGCTGATCGACTTCCGCTTCCGCCAGCATTTCACCGCGGCCCGCGGCCGCCACGGCGCAGGGGCCGACCGTGTCGGCGCGCGCGGCGCCGACCGGATCCTGCCGGTGCCCGTGGGCACGCAGATTTTCGCGGAAGGCGATACCAGCCCCTTCGCCGACCTCGCGCGCGCAGGCACCCGCGCGCTGCTGGCGCGGGGCGGTGCCGGGGGCCTCGGCAATGCGCACTTCAAATCCGCCACCAACCGCGCGCCCCGGCATGCGCGCCCCGGCGGCGCGGGCGAAGAGAGACGCATTCTGCTGCGCCTGAAGCTGCTCGCGGATGTGGGCCTCGTGGGCCTTCCCAACGCCGGCAAATCCACCTTCCTCGCCGCCGTGAGCCGCGCTCGGCCCAAGATCGCCGACTATCCGTTCACAACGCTTGCGCCGCAATTGGGCGTTGCCGCCGTGGATGAGCGCGAGCTCGTGGTGGCGGATATCCCCGGCCTGATCGAAGGCGCCCATGCGGGCGCGGGGCTCGGCGACCGCTTTCTCGGTCATGTGGAGCGCTGTGCCGTTCTGCTTCATCTGGTGGACGGTACGGGCGAGGATGTGGTCGATGCCTTCGAGACCGTCCGCACCGAGCTCGGGACCTATGGCGCGGGGCTGGCCGAGAAGCCGCGGGTCCTCTGCCTCAGCAAGGCGGATGCGCTGGACGCGGACGTGCGCGACGAACGGCGGAAGCGGCTTTCGGAGGCGGCGGGCTGCGAGGTGGGCCTGCTTTCGGGCGTCACCGGCGAGGGCGTTACTGCCGCACTCGCCCGAAGCGCAGCCTTTGTCGCGCGGCGCGCCGAGGCCGCCCCGTGAGTACGCCCCGGCTCGCGCAAGCGCGCCGCGCGGTGATCAAGGTCGGCTCCGCGCTCCTGGTGGATCCTGAGACAGGCGGGTTGAACGAAGCATGGCTCGACGGCCTGGCCCGCGACGCTGCGGCGCTGGCGGCGCGGGGCGCGGAGGTTCTCGTGGTCTCCTCCGGCGCCATCGCCATTGGCCGTCTCCTCCTCGGGCTCGGCGCCTCCCGGCTCAAGCTCGAGGAAATGCAGGCCGCCGCCGCCTGCGGGCAGATCCGGCTCGCCCATGCCTACCAGGCCGCGCTCGGGGCCTATGGGATCGCGGTGGCGCAGGTTCTCCTCACCCATGAGGACGCGGACGCGCGGCGGCGCTATCTCAACGCGCGGGGCACGCTCAACACCCTGCTGGGCCTCGGCGTGGTGCCCGTCATCAACGAGAACGATACGGTCGCCACCGCCGAGATCCGCTTCGGCGACAATGACCGCCTGGCGGCGCGGGTCGCCGGGATGGTCGGTGCGGACGTTCTGGTGCTGCTCTCGGACGTGGACGGCCTCTATGATGCGGACCCGCGGCAGAGCCCGAAGGCCCGGCGGATCCCCACCGTCAATCGCATAACGCCGGAAATCGAAGCGATGGCCGGCGATGTCGGCAGCGATGCCGCGTCCGGCGGCATGGTCACCAAGATCGCAGCGGCGAAGATCGCCATGGCGGCGGGCTGCCATATGGCGATCGCGAAGGGGGCGGTGCCGCAGCCTCTCACGGCGTTGGAAGAGGGTGCGCCCGCCACATGGTTCGTCTCCAGTGCCTCGCCGCGGGCCGCGCGCAAGACGTGGATTGCGAGCGGGATCGTGCCGCGCGGCGTGCTCACCATCGATGCCGGCGCCGGCCGCGCCCTCGCGCAAGGCCGCAGCCTCCTGCCCGCCGGCGTGACGGCGGTGGAAGGCGCCTTCCAGCGCGGCGACGCGGTCACTCTCCGCCTCGAAGGCGGGCGGGAGGCGGGCCGCGGCCTCGTGGCCTACGCGGCGTCGGATGCGCGCCGCATCATGGGCCGCAAATCCCGTGAAATCCAAAACATCCTCGGCTATCGTGGCCGGGACGAGATGATCCACCGGGACGACCTGGTGCTCGAGGAGGATCCGAAGACGTGACTCTCGCGGAGACCGCGCCATGCCAGGATATCGCGGCGGAGATGGCGGCGCTCGGCGCCGCGGCGCGCGATGCCGCCGGCGTGCTGGCCGTATCGAGCGCCGACACGCGGCGTCTTGCGCTCCGCTCCGCGGCCGTTTCGCTGCGCGAGAAGCGCGGGGCGATCAGGGATGCGAATGCTGAAGACATGGCGTCCGCGCGGCGCAACGGGCTCAGAGGCGCGCTCCTCGACCGGCTCGCGCTGGACGATGCGCGTATCGAGGCCATGGCCGCCGGCCTTGAGGATGTCGCCGCTCTCGACGATCCGCTGGGCCGCGTGCTGGGCGCGTGGACCCGGCCCAATGGGCTTTGCATCCGCAGGGTCTCCGTTCCCATCGGCGTCATCGGGATCATCTACGAATCCCGGCCCAACGTGACGGCGGACGCTGCCGCCCTCTGCCTGCTGTCGGGAAATGCCGCCATCCTCCGCGGCGGCTCGGAGAGCCGGCGGTCGGCCGGCGCCATCGCCGGCTGCTTGCGGGAGGGCCTGGAAAGCGCGGAACTTCCCGAGGGCTGCATCCAGCTCGTGCCCACCGCGGACCGGGCGGCCGTCGGTATCCTGCTCGGCATGGACGATTCGCTGGACCTTGTCGTGCCGCGCGGAGGGCGTTCGCTCATCGAGCGGGTACGGGCGGAGAGCCGCGTCCCCGTCCTCGCCCATCTGGACGGCGTCTGCCACGTCTATGTCCATGCCGCGGCAGACCGGGAAAAGGCGCGGGAGATCGCCTTCAACGCCAAGATGCGCCGCACCGGCATCTGCGGCGCCGCCGAGACCCTGCTGGTGGACCGGGAGATCGCGGACGCCCTGCCGCAAATCCTGGCACCCCTTCTGGACGCCGGCTGCGAGGTGCGGGGCGACCGCCAGGTGCAGGCGCTCGAGCCCCGCACCTTGCCCGCGAACGATGCGGACTGGGGCACCGAATATCTCGACGCCGTCCTTTCGGTGGGCGTTGTGGACGGGCCGGACGCGGCCATCGCCCACGTCAACCGTCATGGCTCTCACCACACCGATGCCATTGTCACCGAGGACCTTGCCGTCGCAGAGCGCTTCATGGACAGGGTGGACAGCGGCATCGTGTTGCTCAACGCGTCGACCCAGTTCGCCGATGGCGGCGAGTTCGGCATGGGGGCGGAGATCGGCATTTCGACCAACAAGCTGCATGCGCGGGGGCCCGTGGGCGCCGAGCAGCTCACCACCTACAAGTACAAAGTGTACGGAAACGGCCAGGTGCGCCCCTGAGCGCGCTCACGCCCATGCGCCGCCGGCCCTCGAGGCAGGTCTTCCGCCGCGCGTCCCCCACGTCGCGCCGCGGGCGGAAGATCGGGCTGCTCGGCGGCTCCTTCAACCCCGCTCATGAAGGCCATCGCCATGTGAGCCTGCTCGCGCTCCGGTGGCTCGGCCTGGACGAGGTGTGGTGGCTGGTCTCGCCCCAGAACCCGCTGAAACCGACGGCCGGCATGGCGCCTTTCGAAGAGCGGCTTGCCGGCGCGCGGCGCGCAGCCCGCCACCCCAGGATCAGGGTGAGCGACCTCGAACGGCGACTCGGAAGCCGCTATACGGTGGAAACCGTCCATGCGCTCCAGCGGCGTCACCCGGGCCTGCGTTTCGTCTGGCTGATGGGCGCGGACAATCTGTCGACGATTGCCGACTGGCATCGCTGGCCCGATCTCTTTCGCACCGTCCCCATCGCGATCTTCGACCGCTGGCCCGACGCGCGATCTGTGGCGGCGGTGAAGCCCGCGCTGCGCTTCGCCCATGCCCGCCTCGGCATGGGCGCAGCCCGCGGACTGGCGCACCGCAAACCCCCTGCCTGGGCGTTGATCCGCGGGCCTCTGCATCCGGCCTCCGCGACCGCGTTACGCACCGCGCCGCAGGTGGTGGAGGGCCGCCGGGGGCTTTCGGCGGACGCCGTCCGACGCATCGTGACCGGTGCCCTGAACGACGCCCGGGCGGGCGAGGTCGCCACCATCGACCTCGCCGGAAAGACCGCGGTCGCCGACTTCATGGTGGTGGCCAGCGGCCGCTCCGGCAAGCATGTCGGTGCGGCGGCGGACCGGGTCCTCAAGGGACTCAAGGAGGCCGGCGCGCCCGCGCTCTCGGTGGAGGGGCGGGAGGCGTGCGACTGGGTGCTTATCGATGCGGGCGACGTGATAGCCCATGTCTTCCGCCCCGAGATCCGCGCGCTCTACGACCTCGAGAAACTTTGGACAGGGGGGACGAGCGTCGCCGACCGCGGCGCGCGCAGCGAGGAGGCCGCCCGATGACGGCGAAGGCCGGCTTCCGCCCCGTCGTTCTTTGCGTGCTCGACGGCTGGGGCCACCGTGCGGAGACCGAGAACAACGCCATCGCGCTCGCCGACACACCGGTCTGGGACCGGCTTGCCGCCGCCCGCCCCCATGGGCTTCTCGCCGCCTCGGGCAGTGCCGTCGGGCTCCCGGACGGGCAGATGGGAAACTCCGAGGTGGGCCACATGACCATCGGCGCGGGGCGGGTGATCCCCCAGGATCTCCCGCGCATCGACGCGGCGGTCGCCGACGGCTCGCTCGCGTGCAATCCGGTGCTGCTGTCGCTGATCGAGCGGCTGCGGCAAACGGGCGGACGATGCCACCTGATGGGCTTGCTGTCGCCGGGCGGGGTGCACGCCCATATGCGCCACATGGCGGCACTCGCCGGCGCCCTGGGCGGGGCGGGGGTTCCAGTGGAGGTCCACGCCTTCCTCGACGGGCGCGACACCCCGCCGCGCTCGGCACTCGGCTGTCTGGAGGCGTTCGAACAGACGCTCCGGGATATGCCCGGCGCCCGCATCGGCACCGTCGCGGGCCGCTACTTCGCCATGGACCGGGACCGGCGCTGGCAGCGCACCGCCCGCGCCGTCGAGACAATGATCGCGGGCGCCGGTGCCCGCGCCGATTCCGCCGCTGCGGCGGTGCGGGCTTCTTACGAGAAGGGCGCAGGCGACGAGTTCGTGGAACCCATCGCCATCGGCGGCTATGGCGGCATGGCCGATGGCGACGGGTTGGTGATGGCCAATTTCCGCGCCGATCGGGCGCGCCAATGCCTCTCGGCACTGCTCGACCCCGCGTTCGAGGGCTTTGCGCGGCCGCGAGTCCCGCGTTTCGCCGCCGCCGTCGGCATGTCGGTCTATTCGGATGCGCTGGATAGCCTGATGGACTCGCTGTTCCGCCCCCTCCGGGTCGCGGACGGGCTGGGCGAGACCGTCTCCCGTGCCGGGCTTCGTCAGTTTCGTATCGCGGAGACCGAGAAATACGCCCATGTGACCTTCTTTCTGAACGGCGGGGAGGAGCGGACCTTCGCAGGCGAAGAGCGGGCGCTCGTACCCTCGCCCCCGGTCGCGACCTATGACCGCCAGCCCGAGATGTCCGCGCCCGAGGTCACCGACCGCGCGGTGGCGGCGATTGCGGGCGGCCGGTTCGAGCTGATCGTCATCAACTATGCGAACCCGGACATGGTGGGCCATACCGGCGATCTGGATGCCGCAATCGCCGCCTGCGCCGCGGTGGACCGCTGCCTGGGCCGCCTCGAGGAGACGGTGGAGGCGGTGGGCGGCGCGTTGCTGGTGACGGCCGACCACGGCAATGCGGAAGTCATGCGGAGCGTCGAAGACGGCGCACCGCAGACCGCCCACAGCGAGAACCCAGTGCCGGCGGTGCTGGTCGGTGCATCGGGCCTCGGTCTCGCCGACGGCGGGCTCGCGGACGTGGCCCCCACTCTGCTGGCGCTCATGGGCCTTGATGCCCCTGGCGCCATGACCGGCCGCTCGCTGCTGTGCGATATGGCGCCCGGCGCGTCGTGGATCGCGCGCGAGACCGCGGGGCGCGCGCTCCCACAATAGGGACGGGGCCGTCTCGGTGCGCGGGTCGCGGGAACCGGGACCCGGCCATGTCTTTGCGGTGGCGAGGTGAAGACGGGCCTTCGGCCCGTTGCGGGCCTGGAGACCCGCGCACCGAAGCGGGGTTGTTTTGGTGCGCGGGTCTCCCGGCCCGCTTGTTTCTTTGCGACGGCCGGAGAGGCCAAGCTCTTGATGCCGCCTGCGGCCGGGGATAGCATGGGGGCTTGTTTGGCGGGGCGCGGCGGAGGCGGAAATCCGTCCGCGGACAAGGGCATCGAGGCCAATGCGAAGGTATCTCGCAGCCGGCTTGGCCGGACTCATGGCGCTTGCGCTTCCCGGTATTTCGCTGGCCGCGGACGATGAGGAAATCTACCGCCAGCTCGGCCTGTTCGGCGACGTGCTCGACCGCGTCCGTACCGGCTATGTCGAGGATGTGGACGAAGCCGCGCTGATCGAAGCCGCCATCGAAGGGATGCTGGCGTCGCTCGACCCCCATTCGCGCTTCCTCTCCCCGAAGAGCTTCGAGAACATGCAGATCGAGACCCGCGGCGAGTTCGGCGGGCTCGGGATCGAAGTCACCATGGAAAACGGCCTCGTCAAGGTGATCGCGCCGATCGACGAGACCCCGGCGCAGCGGGCGGGGATCGAGGCCGGCGACCTGGTGACCCATCTCGACGGCACGCCGGTCCTGGGCCTTACCCTCGGCCAGGCCGTCGAAAAGATGCGTGGACCGGTGGATTCCGAAATCCGGCTGACCGTGCGCCGGAGCGGGTTGGATCAGGCATTCGACGTCACCATCACGCGGGCGATCATCAAGATACGCTCGGTCCGTGCGCGCATGGAGGGGGACGACGTGATGGTCGTGCGGGTCTCCGCCTTCTCCGAGCGTACCGTGAGCGACCTCGAGACGGTCGTCGAAGGCCTGTGGGAGGAAAGGGGCGAAGCGATCCGCGGCGTGGTGCTGGATCTTCGCAACAATCCCGGCGGTCTGCTCGACCAGGCGGTGGCGGTTTCCGACGCCTTCCTGGACCGCGGGGAGATCGTCTCGACACGGGGGCGGCGCGTCGAGAGCATACAGCGCTTCAACGCGCGCCAGGGCGACATTATCGACGGCCTGCCGCTGGTGGTGCTGATCAATGGCGGCTCCGCCTCCGGCTCGGAGATCGTGGCCGGCGCCCTGCAGGACCACCGGAGAGGCATCGTGATGGGCACCCGGTCCTTCGGCAAGGGCTCCGTGCAGACCGTCATCCCCCTTGACGGGCGCGGCGCCCTGAGACTGACCACGTCGCGCTACTACACGCCGTCGGGCCGCTCGATTCAGGTGGACGGCATCGAGCCGGATATTCTGGTCGAGCAGGCACGCCCCGGGTCGGTCGCGGTGGACGATCGACGCCGCGAGGCGGATCTCAGAGGCCGCTTCGACAATGAAATGTCGGATCCGAACGCGCCGGCGAAGCCCGATGAGCCGGTTTCGAACGGCGATTCCGCCGAACCCGACGACTATCAGCTCACCCGCGCCATCGACTTCCTGCGGGGCTACAGCCGCCTTGCGGGCATGATGACCAACTAGGGCCGCGGCGCCCGATACCGCAACCGGACGCGGCACCCGGGACCATGGCGGACCGAGACTCCCTTCCCTACCGGCCCTGTGTCGGCATTCTGCTGCTCGATACCGAGCGCCGCGTGTTTGTGGGCCGGCGGATCGACAGGATGCAGGAGGCCTGGCAGATGCCCCAGGGCGGGATCGACCGGGGTGAGGCGCCGCGCGCGGCGGCGCTTCGCGAGCTCGAGGAGGAGACCGGAATCCCGCCGCATCTTGTGGAGCTGCTGGCGGAGACGGAAGGCTGGCTGCGCTACGACATCCCCCCCGCTTTGATCGGGAGGCTCTGGAACGGCCGCTACCGGGGGCAGGAGCAGAAGTGGTTTGCCGCCCGCTTCCTGGGGTCCGACGCCGACATTGACGTGGCGACCGCCCATCCGGAGTTCAGCGCGTGGCGATGGTCACCGGCAGACGAGCTCCCGGCGTTCGCCGTGCCGTTCAAGCGGGCGCTTTATGAAGACGTGCTTCGGGAATTCCGCCGGTTTCTTTCTCCGCCAGACGCGCGAGCCGCCGAACGTAGAACCGGTGCAGCTGCCACACCAGGACGTTGACGAGCCGTCCGAACCGCCCTTGGGGCTTAATTCCCGCCGCCTTCAACGTCATGCCGACCCCGCGCTGGACGTGATTCCTGTCGTAGCGCGGGAGCGTCCGGGCGAAATAGGCGCGGCTCGCTCGCCGCCGGTCGTAGGCATGAGCCGTGCCCGTGCCGCAATGGAAGGCATAGGCGAGTTCATCGTCGCGGGTTTCAAGCAGGCGCTGGAGCGCGATCCTGAACCGTCCGGCGCGCCCCAGCCCCTCGATTTTCTGGTAACGCTTCATGGCGTCGTAGAAGAGCTTGTAATGGCGGAACTCGTCGCCCGCGATGCGCGCACAGATTGCGCGGAAAACCGGCTCCGTCGCGGAATCCCGCAAGGCACTGTAATAGCTTGAAGTTCCAACCTCGACGATACATCGGGCCACCAGCTCGCCGCAGCGCGAGCCGCGGACCGATTCGGTTGCCTCCGTGTCGATGCCGTGGCCCGCGACGAAGCGTGCGAAGGCCGCGTCGAAGTCGAACGCGGGGTCTGCGAGTTCCGCATAGCGCCGCAGTACCCGGCCGTGCTGGACCTCTTCCTCGGCCCAGCGGCGCGCGGCCTCGCAAAACGCCGGGTCGTCGTGGAAAACGCCACACAGATAGGCGCCGTAATCGGTGCTCTGATGTTCGACCATGCATGCCGCCTTCGCGATCGCGACCGCGTCGGGATCGAGGCGGGACCTGTCGAAGCGATCCCACGGAATATCGTCCAGGGTCCAGCGGCTCATGGCGCAGGCTCCGGTTTCGCAACATTCTCTCGGTGCGTTTGCGCTATAGTGATAGCGGCGCGGGGCGGCGCTTTCAACCCGCGCGGAACGGGCAACCGGGAGGGGCGCGCCAGACCATGACGGCACGAGCCCGGCGCACGGAACGCCCCCATGACGGCATGCGGGAACCGCAGGCCTCGACCGGGCCCAGTGCGGAGGACAAGTTCCGTACGCTCTTCGAGATGAGCCGCGACGGGATCGTCTTCGTGGATCTCGAAGGCCATATCGAGGAGGTGAACCAGGCCTATCTCGACCTCGTCGGCTACGACCGCGACGAAATCACCAAGCACACCTATCAGGACCTCACGCCTCCCAAATGGCGCGACGGCGAGGCGGAGATATTGGCGACCCAGGTCATGGGTCGCGGATTTTCCGACGAGTACGAGAAGGAATATGTCCGAAAGGACGGCTCCATCGCGCCCATCAGCCTGCGTACCATTCTGGTGCGGGACGAGGCGGGGCAGCCGATCCGCTTCATGGGCATCGTGCGGGATATCACGGAGCTGAAGCGCAACCAGGAGGCGCTCGAGGCGTCCGAGCGGCGCTATCGCGGCCTCTTCGACCTGAGCCGGGACGGCATCGTCTTCGCTTCCATGGACGGGCGGATCGAGGAGGCGAACGCGGCCTATCTCGCCATGCTGGGCTACGCGTTCGACGAACTCCTGCGCCTCACCTACCAGCAGTTGACTCCGCCGCGCTGGGCGGAGATGGAGGCGGAGATTCTCAGCCGCCAGATCATCGCCCGGGGCTATTCGGACGAATATGAAAAGGAATATATCCGCAAGAACGGATCGGTCTTCCCCGTCGCCGTTCGCGCCATCCTGGTGCGCGACGAAGCCGGCCGGCCTGTACGGATGATGGGAATCGTGCGGGACATCACCGAACAGAAGCGGGCGAAGGAAGCCCTCGAGCGCCATGCGCGCAACCTCGCCCGCTCCAATGAGGAGCTCGAGCAGTTCGCCTATGTGGCGTCGCACGACCTTCAGGAGCCGCTGCGCAAGATCCAGGCGTTCGGCGCCCTGCTCGAAGAGGAGAAGCGGGACCGTCTCGACGAGGAGGGGCGGCAATATGTGGACTTCATGACCGATGCGTCGCGGCGCATGCAGACGCTGGTGAGCGACCTTCTGGCGCTTTCCCGCGTCTCCACCGGCGCCCGGCCGTTCGAGGATATCGACCTGGGCGAAATGGTCGAAACCGTGCTGTCCGACCTCTCGGTTCAGCTCTCGGAGACCGGTGGGCAGGTCCAGGCGTCCGACCTTCCCGTGGTGCGGGCGGATCGGACTCAGATGGAGCAGCTGTTCAGGAACCTGATCGGCAATGCGCTCAAATTCCGCCGGCCCGATACCCCGCCCCGGGTTTCCGTCCGGGGCGAAGCGGCGTCCGGGAGCCTGCCCGACGTGCCGGGGCCTGCCAGCACCATCCGTGTCGCCGACAACGGGATCGGCTTCGAGCCCTCCCAGGGCGAGACGCTCTTCGCCCCCTTCAAGCGGCTGCATGCGCGCCATACCTACGAAGGCTCCGGTATCGGCCTCGCCGTCTGCCAGAAGATCGTTCTGCGCCACAACGGGCGCATCACCGCCCATGGGACGCCGGGCGAGGGCGCGGTCTTTACCGTGACCCTGCCGCGCCGGCAGCCGGAGTGAGCCGGCGATGAACGATAGCGCCGCACCCCGCCCGGTACGGATTCTCATGGCGGACGACGACCCCGCCGATTGCCTGTTGACGGCGAAGACGCTCCAGAAGGCGCGGCTGGACAACGAGCTTCGCTTCGTGCAGGACGGACAGGAGCTGCTGGACTATCTGGAGCACCGCGGAAAGTTCGCCGATCCGGAGTCCGCACCCCGCCCCGACCTGATACTTCTGGATCTCGCCATGCCCAACAAGGACGGTCTGGGCTCGCTGTGGGAGATGAACCTGAAACCCATGCTGCGCCGCATCCCGGTGCTGATCCTGACCGGCTCCGACGCCGCGCTCGACATGTCCGAGAGCTACAATCTCGGCGCCTACGCCTATCTCGTGAAGCCCGTAAGCTTCAGCAAGCTTCACGAGGCGGTGCAGCGGCTGAAGGGCTTTCGCTACGAACTCTCGGTGCCCGCCTCGTCCGACGGTCCGCGGCGGGCGGCCTCCATACTCATGGCCGACGCCGACCCGGAGGACTGCCTGTCGGCCGCCAAGGCCCTCCAGGCGGCGGGGCTCCTCAACCCGCTGGCCTATGTCACCGACGGCGAGGCGCTTATGGACCATCTCGAGGGGCGGCGGGAGTATGGAGAAGGCGTGCCTGCAGAGCGGCCCGACCTGCTGATGCTGGACCCTGCCATGCCGCGACAGGACGGGCGCGAGGCGCTGGCCGCGATCGACGACCATCCGGCGTTGCGCGACCTCCCGGTCATCCTTCATTCGAGCGCGACCGGCGGTGGGGCCCGCCAGGGCGAGGGGGCCGCGCGCGCGTTCCTTCCCAAGCCCATGGCGTTCGAGGCGTTCGCAGGCGCGGTCGCGGCGCTCGAATCGCTTGCGCTTACCCTGGTGACCGTACCGGCCCGCGACGGCGCGGCATAGGAGGAGGCGGTGGAAGCACGCGCGCATGGGCCCGTCCTGGTGGCGGACGACGATCCCGCCGACTGCATGCTCGTCCGCAAGGCCTTTCGCGAGGCCCAGGTTTCGAATTCGCTCCGCGTGGTGCATGACGGCGCCGAAGCGATGGACTATCTCAAGCGCCGCGGCCGCTACGCAGACCCCAAGGACGCGCCCCGGCCGGCACTGATTCTGCTGGATCTCAACATGCCGCGCGTGAACGGCATGGAGTTTCTGGAACGGCTGGCGGGCGAGCCGGGGCTCCGCAGTATCCCGGTGGTGGTGCTCACCACCTCCGACGAGGAGCGCGACATCCGCTCCAGCTATGAACGGGGCGCCAACGCCTATATGGTGAAGCCGGCGGCGTTCCACGAGATGGTGGCGGTGGCGCGGCTCGTGAAGGCGCACTGGTTGGAAGCGGTGCGCCTGCCGGGTTCACCGCGCTGACGCCCGACCCCGGCGCCGGGGCGGGAGCAGGGGGACGGGCGGCGATGACCGAGGCGGGTGAACGCTTTCCGACTTTCACGCTGAGTGCGGGCCCCGTCGACGCCTATCCCGAAGTCCTGCGGGCGGTATCGCGGCCCGTGACCTACGATTTCGACCCCTCCTTCCAGCGCTTCTACGAGGAAACGGTGCTGAAGACGGCCCGGGCGCTGCGCACCGCTTCGCCGCCGGTGATCCTCCATGGCGAACCCGTTCTGGGGCTCGAAGCTGCCGCGGCCGCGCTGATCGGCGCTGACGATGTGGTGCTGAACCTCGCATCCGGCGAGTATGGCAAGGGCTTCGGCCACTGGGCCGCCCGCCACTGCCGGGAGCTGGTGGAGATCGAGGTCGGCTACGACGACTCCATCGATCCGGAGACGGTGAGCGAGACCCTCGATGCACGCCCGGACATCGGCATCCTTTCCGTGTGCCACCTCGACACGCCGTCCGGCACCGTCAACCCGGTGCGGGAGATCGGCGCGCTCTGCAGGGAGCGCGGCGTGCTCGTCATCGTGGATGCCGTTTCTTCCTTCGCCGGCATGGATATCCATCCCGAGGACTGCAGCGCCGACATTTTCGTGACCGGGCCCAACAAGTGCCTCGGCGGGACGCCGGGCCTATCGGTCCTCCATGTGAGCGAGCGCGCCTGGGCCCATATCGACGCGAATCCCTCGGCGCCCGTGGCCTCCGTGCTGAGTCTCAAGGACTGGCGCGAGGCCTGGCGGTCGGATTCCCCCTTCCCCTTCACGCCTTCGATCGCTGAAGTTCACGGATTGGCAGCGGCGGTGGAGGCCTATCTGGACGAAGGGCCGGAGGCCGTCTGGGCGCGGCACCGCCTTACGGCGCGCGCCTGCCGCGCGGCCGTCCGGGCCATGGGCCTTGTGCTCTGGCCCGCGCGGGAGGAGATCTGCGCCGATACGGTCACCGCGGTGCGGGTGCCGGACGGTCTCGAGGATGCGGCCATCCGGCGGCTCGCGCGGGAGCGTTACGGGGTGGTGTTCTCCGCCTCGCGCGGCTCCCTCATGGGCAGGCTGATCCGCATCGGCCATATGGGTCCGGTGGCGCGCCCCGTCTATGCGGTTATTGCGGCCGCGGCGTTGGGGGGCGCGGTCTGCGCGCTCGGCGGCCGGGCCGCGGTCGGTGCCGGCGTCGAGGCGGCGCTCGCCGTCATCGCGGACGAGGCGGCACAGCACGCGCCGTAAGCGGACGCGGGCGCGCCGCAGTCAGACGTAGAAGGCCGGCGCAATGGCGTAGCGGGCGAACTGCTCGCTGTCATGGCTCACAAAGACCTCCGCATCCCGCTCGAGAGCGATATCCTTGAGCCGGCGGATGGAGGCCGTGGCGTTCACCGGGTCCAGGTGGAAGCTCGGGATGATCTCCTGGTCGAACCCCTTGCGGGTGTAGGCGGCGTCTGCCGTGAAAAGCATGGGCCGCCGGTCCGCAAGCTCCACCAGAAGGCTGTAATGACCCGCCGTGTGGCCGGGCGTCTCGATCAAGTGGAGCCCCTTGGCGATTTCCTGGTCGCCGCCGAGCAGTTCCACCCGCGGCGTCCAGATATCCGATTCGGGGTCGGCGGGGACTTCCTTTCCCTCGCGGCGCAGCCGGGCGCGCTGGAGGTCCGGGTGGAAGCTCAGGTCCGAATAGCCCAGCATTTCAAAGGGTTCAGGCGCCCCGCACTGGGCGAATTCCAGCGCATGGCACAGGGTGCAGGCCTCGCGCAGATGCTTGTTTCCGCCGCAATGGTCGAAATGGTAGTGGGAGTTGATGGCGTAGTTCACGTCCTCGGGGCGGAAGCCCGCCACCGCGAGCGCGCCCACCAGCGTCTGTTTCGCCGTCTGCAGCGGTTTCTCGAAAGGGAGGACGGCCTCCACATGGGCGCAGTCATAGCCGGTGTCGAACAGATAGAGCCCGTCCGCATGGTCGATGAGCACGCAATAGACGGGGAAGCGCACCTCGCCGGCGGGGCCCCGGTTCCAATGGATGTGGAAGCCGTCGATCACCAGCGTCCCGCCGTCGAGGATGAAGACCCGGGTTTTCTTCATGGCGTTCCCTTCCGCTCTCCTGCCGTCCCGTCGCGCTCCCAAGACAATATGTGTAAAATACAAATGCCTATTTATTAATAAAAACAACTATAGTTTCATTGCCGGCATCGACTCTTTATGTGTAAAAGGATGCGATCGCGGCGCGCGCAAGGGCTCATGGCGGCGGCCCGGCGGGTGCGCGCAAGCGCGCGGCGAGGGCCTCGAGCTGTTCGGGCGTCCGGTAGGCGATGGTGATGCGGCCGCCTTCGCCGCGGGGCTGGATGGCCGTTTCGAGCCCGGTCGCTCGGCGGATCGCTTCTTGCAGGGCCTTGAGGTCGACACTCAAGGCCGCCGGGCCGGTGCGTCGGACCCGGCGCGTCTCCTTGCGGCGGGCCAGTTCTTCGGTCTGGCGCACCGTGAGCCCCCGGCGCACCACGTCCCGGGCGCAAGCCGCCGGGTCCCGCGCCGCCAGCAGCGCCCGCCCGTGGCCCGCGCTCAGCGTGCCCGCGCCGATGAGTTCGCGGACAGGCGCGGGCAGCTCCAGCAGGCGGATCGTGTTGGCCACATGGCTGCGGGATTTCCCCAGGGCGGCGGCCACATCCTCCTGCCGGTGGTCGAACTCCCGGATGAGCCGGCGGTAGGCCGCCGCTTCCTCGAGCGGGCCCAGATCCCGCCGCTGGAGGTTTTCCACCAGGGCGATTTCCAGGCTTTCGGAATCGGAGACCCGGCGCACCACCACCGGCACCTCGTGGAGGCCGATACGCTGGGCCGCCCGCCAGCGCCGTTCGCCGGCGACGATCTGGTAATTCTCGCCGTCGCCGGCGGGCCGCACCATCAGCGGCTGTACGATCCCCTTTTCGCGGATCGATGCCGCGAGGCTCGCGATTTCCGCCTCGTCGAAGCGTTGTCGCGGCTGAAGGGGGTGCGGCACGATATGGGCGATGGGCAGGGTGCGCAGCATGCCCTCGCCCGCGTCCTGCACCGCCGGCGCGGCGCTTTCGCCGAGCAACGCCGCCAGGCCCTTTCCCAGGGCGCGGGGCGGGTTACGGGGATCCGCCGTCATCGCGCTTCTCCTTCCCGCTTCCGCTCGCGGCGCAGCAGCTCGCCGGCGAGATGCGCATAGGCCTGGGCGCCCGCGCAGCGCACATCGTGAAGCATGACCGGGACACCGAAGGAGGGTGCTTCCGAGACCCGGACATTGCGCGGAATGACGGTGTCGTAGACCGTGTCACCCAGATGCGCCCGCACGTCGTTCTGGACCTGGATCGCGAGATTGTTGCGCTTGTCGTACATGGTGAGAACGATCCCCTGAATCCGCAGCGACGGGTTGAGCCCGGCGCGAACGCGCTCGATCAGGTCCAGCAGATGGCTGAGCCCTTCGAGAGCATAGAACTCGCACTGAAGGGGCACGAGCACGGCGTCGGCGGCAACCAGCGCGTTTACCGTCAGCATTCCGAGGGCGGGCGGGCAGTCGATGAGGACGTAATCCGCGCCGCCGCTGTCGGCCAGCGCATCGCGGAGGCGGTGACGGCGGCGCGCACCGGCCGAGAGCTCGAGTTCCGCCGCCGCCAGGTCCGTCGTCGCCGGCACGATGGTGAGGCCGGGGACGGCCGTCTCCCTGCGTGTCTCGGCGAGCCGTTCGCCCTGAAGCAGGCCGTAGCTTCCCGGTGCCCGCCGGGCGATGTCGACCCCGAGGCCCGTGCTGGCGTTGCCCTGGGGGTCCAGGTCGACGATCAGAACATGGCGGCCGGTCGCTGCGAGTGCCGTGCCCAGATTGACGGCGGTGGTGGTCTTCCCCACGCCGCCTTTCTGATTGGCGACGGCCAGGATGCGGGACGCACCGGCCGCTGGTGCGGGTCCGTCAGCGCCGGGCGACATGGCTGAGGCGCAGGATCCGCTCATGAGCGTCCGTCTGGCTTGGCAGCACATTCGCCTCGAAACGCCAGTCGCGCCGGGCGGCGTCCAATTCCATGGAATAAGTCCTTCCCTTCGGGAATATACAATAGCTGTGCGGCTCGAGAATATGGAAGACGAGTTCCAGAAGCCGGTCCAGCCGCGCGCAGGCCCGCGCCACCACCGTGTCGACCGGGGCCAGGCGGCGGCGGAGCGCGGGCGCCTCCAGCCGGCTCTGTACCACGGCGACCTCGGCGCCGGCTGTGCGGGCGGCTTCCCGGAGGAAGGCGCAGCGCCTGCCGTTGGCCTCCACCAGGGTGATCCGGCGGCGTTCCAGGATGCCGAGAACCAGGCCCGGAAAGCCCGCGCCGCTGCCCGCGTCCACGATATGGGCGTTCCGGTCCGCCGGCAGGAGCGGCGCGAGCTGGGCGGAATCCAGGAAATGCCGGGTCCAGAGCGACGGGACGGAGGAGGGCGCGATCAGATTGGTGCGCGCCTGCCAACGCAGCAGGAGGGTCTCGTAGCGTTGCAGCCGCGCCCGTGTTTCACGTGAAACATTGCGGCGGAATGCCACACCGGGATCCATGGAGGCCCTACGGGCGGCTCTCTCGGCGGCGGGTGTGGGCGAGCAGTGCGGTGAGCGCGGCCGGCGTGATTCCCGGCAGGCGTCCCGCCGCGCCCAGGCTCGCGGGCCGCGCGGCCGAGAGCCGCTCGCGCATCTCGAGGGAGAGCCCGCCGATGCGGTCGAAATCCAGGTCCGCCGGAAGGCACAGCGCCTCGTCCCGCCGGAATGCGGCGATGTCCGCCTCCTGGCGTTCCGCATAGCCCGCATAGTGGGCGTCGGTTTCCAGGGCCTCCGCCAGTTCGCCGTCCAGCGACCGCAGTGCGGGCCAGAGGGCGGCGAGGCGCGACAGATTCAGTCCCGGATAGCCGAGAAGCCGGTCGGCGCTTCGCCGGCGTCCGTCACGGTTCGCCGCAATCCCGTTGCGCCGCAACGCGTCCGGGCTTGCGGACAGCGCGGCCAACTGCCGCTCGGCCCGCCCCAGCGCCCGCGCCTTCTCGAGGAAGCGCGCCGCCCGCGCTCCGCCCACGGCGCCCGCGGCAATGCCGCGCCCGGTGAGCCGCCGGTCCGCATTGTCCGGGCGGAGCCGCAACCGGTATTCCGCCCGCGAGGAGAACATGCGGTAGGGCTCGCTCACGCCTTGGGTCACCAGGTCGTCGACCAGCACGCCGATATAGGCGTCGGCACGGTCCAGCACCAGCGGCGCACTCCCGGACGCCGTGCGTGCGGCGTTGATGCCGGCCACGACACCCTGCGCCGCGGCCTCCTCGTAGCCCGTGGTGCCGTTGATCTGTCCGGCGAGATAGAGCCCGGCGACACGGCTGCATTCCAGGCTCTGGTCCAGCTCGCGCGGGTCCACATGGTCGTACTCGATGGCGTAGCCGGGCCGCAGGATCGCGGCATGTTCGAGCCCCGGAATACTCGCCACTAGCGCCGCCTGGACCTCTTCGGGCAGGGCCGTGGAAATTCCGTTGGGGTACACCGTGTCGTCGTCGAGGCCTTCGGGTTCCAGGAAGATGCGGTGGGACTCGCGGTCCGCGAAGCGGACCACCTTGTCTTCGATGGATGGGCAATAGCGCGGGCCCCGGCTGTCGATCGCCCCGGAATAGATCGGCGAACGGGCGAGGTTGCGGCGGATGACGGCATGGCCCTCGGGCCCCGTCGCCGTCACGTGACAAGGGATCTGGTCGCGCGCGATGGCGCCCGTCATGAAGGAGAACGGCCGCGGCGGCCGGTCGCCCTCCTGCCGGTCCAGGCCCGCCCAGTCGATGGTGCGCCCGTCGAGGCGGGGCGGCGTGCCGGTCTTCAGCCGCCCGAGCCGAAAGCCCAGACGTTCCAGGGTCTCGGCGAGGCCGGTTGCCGGCGCATCGCCCGCGCGCCCGGCCGGGAAGCGCGCGCCCCCGATATGGATCAGGCCGCGCAGGAAGGTTCCGGTCGTGAGCACCACGCGTCCGGCTGCGAGCGTCGAGCCGTCGGGGAGGACGACACCCGCAACCCGCGGCCGCCCGCCGGGGCCGGTCTCCAGGATCAGGTCTTCCGCGGTGCCTTCCCGGATCGTCAGATTGGGCTGGGCGGCGAGTGCCGCCTGCATGGCCGCCCGATAGAGCGCCCTGTCCTGCTGCGCCCGGGGGCCCCGCACCGCGGGCCCCTTGCTCGCATTGAGCACGCGGAACTGGATGCCGGCCGCATCGGCCGCGCGCGCCATGAGGCCGTCGAGCGCGTCCACCTCGCGCACCAGCGTGCCCTTGGCCAGCCCGCCGATGGCCGGATTGCAGGACATGGCGCCGATGGTCGCACGCTTCTGGGTGAGCAGCAGCGTCTTCGCGCCGACGCGCGCCGCCGCCGCCGCCGCCTCGCAGCCCGCATGCCCGCCCCCGATCACGATTACGTCCATCACGCCCTCCGAACGTGCGGCCCCGGCCCGGATCGCGATTATAGCCGAGGTTCGCGCCCGGCCGGTGGTCTCACTTTCCGATGCAGAATTCGCGGAAGACGATGTCGAGCATGTCTTCGACATCCACCCGGCCGGTGATGCGCCCGAGCGCCCGGGCGGCAAGCCGCAGCTCTTCGGCGGCACGCTCGTCCGCCGGGCTCGCCGCGGCGCGCCTGAGGGACTCCAGGCACTCGGTGAGAGCCTGCCGATGCCGCGCGCGGGTGAGCGCGGGTTCGGCCAGCGCGGGGTAGTGCTCCTCCACAGTCGTGGCGACGGCCTCCAGCAGACCGTCGATGCCGTCGCCGGTCTTGCAGGAGACCGCCAGCAGCGCGCGCCCGGCGGCCTCGACGGGGAGCGGCGGCGGGAGGAGGTCGCTCTTGTTCAGCACCAGCAGGGCCGCATGGTCGGCAAGGGCGAGGCTGCGGCCGTCGAGCGCGGGCCAGCGCGCACCGTCCAGGATGACGAGCTTGAGGTCCGCGCTCTCGGCACGGGCCTCGGCCCGGCGCACCCCCTCCGCCTCGATCGCGCCGCGGGGCGCACCGATGCCCGCGGTGTCCGCGAGCGTGACAGGCCAGCCGCCCAGGTCCATGCGGACCTCGATCACGTCCCGCGTGGTGCCGGCATGGGCGGAGACGATTGCCGCATCGCGGCCGGAGAGGCGGTTGAGGAGGCTCGACTTGCCCGCATTGGGCGCGCCCAGAATGGCAATAGAAAACCCCTCGCGCAGCCGCTCGCCGCGGCGGGAATCGTCGAGATGGGCGGCGATCTCGTCGACAAGCCCGGCGATCCCGGGGCCGAGCGCCGATGCCGCGTCGTCCGGCAGGTCCTGGTCGGAGAAGTCGAGGGTGGCTTCCAGTGCGGCCGTAAGCGCGAGGAGGCGCGCCCGCCAGCCGTCATAGAGCCGGTGGAGCGCGCCGCCGGACTGGCGCTGCGCCTGGATCCGCTGGGCCTCCGTCTCCGCCTCTATGAGGTCGGCGATGCCTTCCGCCTCGGTGAGGTCCAGGAGTCCGACCTCGAATGCGCGCCGGGTGAACGCGCCGGGCTCCGCCGGCTTGAGGCCCGGCAGTGCCGCCAGCGCATCGAGCAGAGCGGAGACGACGGCGGGTCCGCCATGGATATGGAACTCCACCAGGTCCTCGCCGGTGGCGGACTCGGGCGCGGCGAAGCGGAGCAGCAGGCCCTCGTCGATGGGCGCGCCCGTCTCGGGCTCGCGGAAGCGGCGCAGGGCGGCGTGGCGTGGCGCGGGCAGGGGGGCGGCGGTAAGCCTCGCGGCCGCGCTCTCCGCCGCCGGTCCCGAAACCCGGACCACGGCGATGGCGGCCCGCCCCGCCGCGCTGGAAAGCGCGAAGATCGTATCCCGCGCGCCTGGTGGCTGGGCGGCCGGCCTCAACCCCCGGTCTCGAGGCGCTCGGGCGCCCTGGGCCCGTCCTCGGGGAAGGGCTGGTCCGGGTGCAGCATCAGCCGACGGACCCGGCCACCCCGGACAAGGTGCGTCTCGACGATCTCGTCCACATCCTCCAGGGTGCGAACGCTGTACCAAACGCCTTCGGGATAGATGACGACGGTGGGTCCGAACTCGCAGCGGTCGAGGCACTGGCTCGCATTCACGCGCACATCGTGCAGGCCCCGCTGCTTCGCCCGCGCCTTCATGTGGGCCCGCAGCTTGACCGCGCCCTTGGCGCTGCAAGAGCCGCGGGGATGATCCGCCGCGCGGGCGTTCACGCAGCAAAAGGCGTGGCGGCGGTAATAGGGCGGCGGGTCCCCTGGCGCCGAAGGGCCCTTGCTCATTCGGTCTTCCCGCCGCCAGCCTTCTCGGAAAACCCTTCCCAGAAGGCCTTCTGCATGGCTTCGAAGCCCTTCAGCCCTTCCGGAAGCCAGGTCTTGAGAAGGGTCTCGGGGTCGATCGTCCCGACGGCCTCGGCCACGCGATCCTCGAGCCCCCGCGCCATGGCTTCGTGGACCGTCGTCAGATCCGGCATCCCGAAGAAGGCGCGGGCTTCCTCGGGCGAGCAGTCGATCTCGATCTTCACCTTCATGGCGGTTCCTCCACGCAGGTTGCGGAGCATAGCGTTTCGGCGCCCGGGCCTCCAGACCCTGTCCTCGTTCAGGACGTTTGAGACGCTGTGGTTTCTTCTGCTGTCAGGTTGTCAAGGTATTCGGCCGGTGTTTGTCCGCCAAGGGCCTGGTTGGGTCTGATGGTATTGAACTCGTCGGCGAAGGCGTCGATCCATCGGTTGAGGCCTTCGAGGTCGTCGGGGAGCTCCCAGGAGGCATGGAACTCATAGCGCCATGTGCCGTTGCTGCGTTCGACATGACCGTTGAGTTCAGGGGATCGGGGCGGCAGCTCCCAGAGATTGATGCCGCGCCTTTGGCATTCGGTTTCGAAGCTTGCCTTGAACTCGGCGCCGCCGTCGATCTGGATGGCCTTGACGGGGAAGGGCATGTCGTCCTGGAGCTTGTCGAGGAATTGGGCGGCGTTATGGGCCGTTGCGCGTCGCCAGGCCTGTGCGCAGGTCCATTTGGCGATGGGGTCGATTGCAGTGAACTGCTTGATGGTGGGCCGTCCGTGGCCGGGATTGATGGTCATGGTGTCGATCTGGATGATTTCTCCGGGCCGTGCGGGCTTTCTGCCCTTGGGCAGGCGCCGGGCATGGGGCCGGGTGCGGCGCAAGGCCCGTGGCGCCTTGCGCCGCAGTGTCGGGACGGGGACGACCTCGCCGCGGTCGATCAAGGTCTTCAGGATGCGCCCAACGGTGCTTTCGCAGGTCTGGAAGCCGCGCCGGTGCAGTAGAACGGTGATCTTGGCCTTGCCCCACATGGGGTAGTCGGCGCGGATCTCGCGGATGGCGGCGACCAGAGCCCGCGACCAGTTTGGCTTTCGCAGCCTCCGCGGTCGGCTGGAGTACCGCTCGGAGCGCTTCTTCCAGCGGTAGAGCGTGGCACGGGACACGCCGATGGCTTGGGCCGCTTCCTCGGCGGTCAGGCCCGCCACCATGGCAGCGCGCCAACGACGCACCGCGTCGCGTCTTTGCTCTGCTTCGCTACGCTGCGCATCGCAAAGACGCGACGCGAGCCGGGCGCCTCGTGTAATCTGACGAGGCAGGCCAAGAACCTGCATGGGGGTCTCCTCGAGGTTGATGTGTCTACACCAACAGCTTCGGAGACCCCCAACCCCGTTTCAAGAGACGCGTCTCATACCTGTCTGAACTTGCACAGACCCTGCGATGTCGCGGGCACGGGTCTTCGTTCGCCGTCACGGGCCGGGAAGTGGGACACGCGCAAACAAATTAAAGTATTAATCAAATACAGATGGTTTCCTAGCTAAATAAATGCCGCGATCTTGACATTATAACAAATTGCGTTTACGAAAACCCAGGCGAGGCAGACGGGCCGTCGCGGCGCGCAGCTCCGGGAGAACGGGCGATGAGCGAGAACCGCCTGGGCGTTGAGTCCAGCCCCTATCTGCTGCAGCACCGCGACAATCCGGTCCATTGGCGTCCCTGGGGGCCCGAGGCGCTGGCCGAGGCGAAGGAAGGCGACAAGCCGATCCTGCTCTCGGTGGGCTATTCGTCATGCCACTGGTGCCATGTGATGGCCCATGAGAGCTTCGAGGACGAGAGCACCGCGGCGCTGATGAACGAGCTCTTCGTCAACATCAAGGTGGACCGGGAGGAGCGTCCCGATCTGGACACGGTCTATCAGCGGGCGCTGGCGCTGATGGGCCAGCGGGGCGGCTGGCCGCTCACCATGTTCCTCACGCCCGAGGGGGAGCCCTTCTGGGGCGGCACCTACTTTCCGCGGGAGCCCCGCTTCGGACGTCCGGGCTTCAAGGACGTGTTGCAGGCGATCCACCGGACCTGGCGCGAGGACCGCGGCAAGGTGGACGAAAACCGCAAGTCCCTGATCAAGGCGCTGCAGGGCCTGGCGGAAGGCCGTCCGGGCGAGATCATCGGCGATACGCAGACCGACACCATGGCGCGCACGCTCCTGCGCGAGGTGGACGGGCGCCATGGCGGGATCGGCGGTGCGCCCAAATTCCCCCAATGCAGCATGCTGGAACTTCTCTGGCGCAACTACCGCCGCACGGGCTCGCGCCTGATGAAGACGGCGGTGACTCTCACCCTTGAGCGCATGTGCCAGGGCGGCATTTACGACCATCTGGGCGGCGGCTTCGCCCGCTATTCCACCGATGCGCGCTGGCTCGCCCCGCATTTCGAGAAGATGCTCTACGACAACGCCCAGCTTGTCGATCTCTTGTGCCTGGTCTGGCAGGAAACGGGCGAGCCTCTCTTTGCCGCGCGCACCGCCGAGACCGTCGGCTGGGTGCTGCGCGAGATGCGCACGGGCGAAGGGGCATTCGCGAGCGCGCTGGACGCGGATTCGGAGGGCGAGGAGGGCAAGTTCTACGTCTGGAGCGAGGCGGAGGTCGACCGCGCGCTCGGTGCCGACGCACCCTACTTCAAGGCGGTCTACGACGTGACCGCGGACGGCAACTGGGAAGGCACGAACATCCTCAACCGGCTCAGCGAGCCGCTGACCGACGGGCCGCCGGACGAAGCGCGGCTCGCCGCGCTCCGGGAGCGGCTCTTCTCGGTGCGTGCGCCCAGGGAGAGGCCCTCCTGGGACGACAAGGTGCTCGCCGACTGGAACGGACTCATGATCGCGGCACTCGCCAATGCGTCCCTCGTGTTCGAGGAGCCGGCGTGGCTCGACGCCGCCCGCGCGGCGTTCGACTATGTGGCGGGCAGCATGGCCGTGGGCGACCGGCTGCGCCACAGCGCGCGCCACGGCGCGGTGAAGGATGTGGAGTTCCTCGACGACTATGCGGAGATGTCCCGCGCCGCTCTGATCCTGGCGGAGGCGACGGGGATTGCGGACTATCTGGACCGTGCCCGGCGCTGGACGGCGGAGCTCGACGCCCGCTACTGGGACGAAGCGGGCGGCGGCTATTTCCATACCCCCGACGATGCGGAGGCCGGCATCACCCGCACCAAGACCGCTCAGGACGCCGCGACGCCGGCGGGCAACGCCACCATGGCGGGCGTACTCGCGCGCCTCGCCTGCCTCACCGGCGAAGACTCCTGCCGGGCCCGCGCGGAGGCCCTCATCAAGGCGTTCTCCGGCGATCTGGAGCGCAACTTCTCGCCGCTCGCCGCGCTCGCCAATGCGAGCGAACTGCTGCATCGGGCGGTGCAGATCGTGGTGATGGGGGAGCGTGGTGCGGCGGATACGGAAGCGCTGCTGCGCGCGGTCTTCGCCACCAGCCTGCCCAACCGCGTGCTGAGTGTGCCGGGGGCCGGTGCGGCCCTGCCCGCGGGCCATCCCGCGGCGGGCAAGAGCGCCGTCGATGGCAAGGCCACCGCCTATGTGTGCGTGGGTCCGGTCTGCTCGCTCCCCGTCACGGAGCCGGACGCGCTCCGCGCCGCTCTCGAAGACGCCTGCGAGGCCCGGCCGTGAGCACCGCGGTGGAAACGGACCGCCTCACCGTCGAGAGCCCGGTGGGACCGCTTACGCTCGATGCGGCGGGCGGAAGGCTGGTGGCGCTTTCCTTCGGCGCCGCGCCCGCGGCGGCCGGCGGATCCAGCGCGCTGCTGGATGAAGCCGCGCGCCAGCTGGAGGCCTATTTCGCGGGCACGCGCCGTGCGTTCGATCTGCCGCTGGCGTTGGAAGGAACGGTCTTCCGCAAGCGCGTCTGGCGCGCCATGCAGGGAATCCCCTACGGGGAGACGCGCAGTTACGGCGACCTCGCGCGCGAAGTGGATTCGGCGCCCCGCGCCGTGGGCGGGGCATGCGGCGCGAACCCCATCGCCATCGTCGTGCCCTGCCACCGGGTCGTCGCCTCGGGCGGCGGGCTCGGCGGGTTCTCCGGCGGGCGCGGCTGTGATACCAAGCGGCGGCTGCTCGAGCATGAGGGCCGCCGTGCCGCGCTCCAGCGGCCGCGGCAGAGATGAAGGGACGAACCATGGTCAAGGCTGTGCGGATGCACGAGGCCGGCGGGCCGGAGGTGCTGCGCTACGACGAGGTGCCGCTGCGCGAGCCCGGGCCGGGCGAGGCGGTGGTGGCCCAGGCGGCCGTCGGCGTCAACTATATCGACATCTACCACCGGACCGGCCTCTATCCGGTGCCCGAGCTGCCATGGACCATCGGCATGGAGGGCGCCGGCACGGTGGAGGCCGTGGGCGAGGGAGTGGACGAGGTGCAGGCGGGCGACCGCGTGGCCTATGCCAGCCCGCCGCCGCCCGGCGGCTATACCGCCGTTCGCGTGATGCCCGCCGGCTCTCTGGTGAAGCTCCCGGACGATATCGGCTTCGAGCAGGCGGCCGCCATGATGCTCCAGGGCATGACGGTCGAATATCTGGTGCGCCGCACCTATCCGGTGTCGCCGGGGGAGACGGTGCTGGTCCATGCGGCGGCCGGCGGCGTCGGCCTGATCCAGTGCCAGTGGCTGAAATATCTGGGCGCCACCGTCATCGGCACGGTGGGGTCCGCCGAGAAGGCCGAACTCGCCCGCGCCCATGGCTGCGACCATCCCGTAAACTACCGCACCGAGGACTTCGCGGCGCGGGTGATGGAAATCACCGACGGCGCGGGCGTGCCGGTGGTGTACGACTCCATCGGCAAGGACACGCTGGACGGCTCCCTTGCCGCGCTCTCCCGGCTCGGCATGCTGGCGAGCTTCGGCAGCGCTTCCGGGCCCATCACCGCTCTGGATCTGGCGAAGCTCGCGCCCAAGAGCGCCTTCATCACGCGCCCCACCCTCTTCGCCTACAACGCGACGCGGGCGGAGCTGGAAGCCTCGGCCACGGCGCTCTTCGATGTGGTGCGGAGCGGCGCGGTGAAGATCGAGATTCACCAGACCTACCCGCTGGCGGATGCCGCCCAGGCCCATCGGGACCTGGAAGGCCGGAAGACCACCGGTTCCACGATCCTGATTCCGTGACGCGCCGGCTCAGGCGCCGCTCCGAAGCTGCGCCTCGCGGCGGGCGACATAGAGCCCGCTCGCGACGATGATCGCCGCGCCGAGCCACGACCAGAGGTCCGTCGTCTCGCCGTACCAGAGGAAGCCCAGCACGCCCGCGCCGATCAACTGGCCGTAGTCGAAGGGTCCCACCACCGAGGCGCGGCCGTACTGATAGGCCTTGATCACCAGATAGTGTCCGCCGCCGCCCAGAACGCCGATGGCGACGAAGAGCGCCCAGTGCACCGGATCGTCGGGCCAGCGCCAAAAAAACGGCACGGCGAAGGAGGTCGCGACCAGCGATACCACGATGGTGTAGAGCGCCGTGGTGCGGTGGTCGTCATGGGCCGCGAGCTGGCGGGTCAGGATCTGGAACAGTGCGTAACAGGCCGCGGAACCCAGCACCAGAAACACCGACCAGTGGAGAAGCTCGCCGCCGGGCCGGAAGATCACCGCCGCACCGGCGAAGCCCACCGCCACCGCCGCCCAACGCCGGGCGCCCACGCGCTCGCCCAGCATGGGCACCGAAAGACCCACCACCATCAGCGGCGCGGTGAAGAAAGCCATGGTGAGCGTCGTCAGCGGCACATGGGCGAGCGGTATCACGAACAGCGCGAGCGCGATGAGCTGCAGCGCCGACCGCACCAATTGCCGACCGGGTCGTGTGCTGCGGAAGAGCGCCCAGCCGCGCTGCGGCAGAAAGAGCGCGACCATCCACACCATGTGCACGATCGAGCGCAGCCACATGATCTGGGCGACCGCATAGCCTTCGATCAGAAGCTGCTTCACCGTGGCGTTGAGGAGGGGGAAGACGACCACGGCCGTCAGCGACATGAAGAGGATGCCGCGGAGGGAATCGTCTAAGCGTGTGGGCCCGGCCGTCATTCCGCGCCTATGGGGGAGTGGCCGGCGGCTCGTACAGGCGGGCCGGCTATGCCAGCGGCGCCGTCGCGGCGCGAAGCCACGCGCCCGCGCGCACGTCGTCTTCCAGAAGCGGTGCGAGCGTCTCGCAGACCGCGGCGTGATAGCCGTCGAGCCAGACGCGTTCGACGGCGCTCAGCATTGCGGTGTCGACGAGCGTTCGGTCGATGGGGGCGAGGGTCAGCGTTTCGAAGCCCAGCAGCGGGCGGTCGCCGCCCGCCGGACCCTCGACCTCCACCACCGCGACGAGATTCTCGATCCGTATGCCGTAGGCGCCGGGCTTGTAGTAGCCCGGTTCGTTGGAGACGACCATACCGGGCTCCAGCGCCGTATCGCCGTGCCGCTTGGAGATGCGCTGCGGCCCTTCATGGACGTTGAGATGGCTGCCGACGCCGTGGCCGGTGCCGTGGTCGTAGTCGAGGCCCGCCTGCCACAGGAACTGCCGGGCCAGGGTGTCGAGCTGCGAGCCTGTGGCACCCCGGGGGAAGCGCGCGGTCGCGAGCGCGATATGGCCCTGGAGCACGCGCGTGAAGCGGTCGCGGTGCTCGGCCGTCGGGGCACCCACGGCCACGGTGCGGGTCACGTCGGTGGTGCCGTCCAGATACTGGCCGCCGGAATCGATCAGGTAGAGCGTTCCCGGCTCGAGGACGCGGTCGGTCTCCGGCGTCGCCTGATAATGGATGACGGCGCCATTGGGTCCGGCGGCGGAGATGGAGCCGAAGCTCGGACCGCAATAGTGCGTCCCGCCCTCGCGCGCCTCCGCCAGCCATGCGGCCGCCTCGCACTCGGTGATGCGCCCGGTTTCCGCCACCTGGGCGAGCCAGGCGAGGAAGCGGACCAGCGCGGCGCCGTCCCGCCGGTGGGCGGCGCGGAAGCCTTCGAGCTCCACATGGTTCTTGCGGGCCTTGGGCGCGGCGCAAGGGTCGGCGCCGTGGACCACCGAGGCGCCGCCGTCCGTGAGCCGGTCCACGATCCAGACAGGGGTCGTGCTCCGGTCCGAGAGGACGGTCCGGCGCTCCGTTGCCAGCCTGTCGAGCGCATCCGGAAGAGCCTCCGGCGCGTGGACGCGGACACCGTTCCCGAGATGCGGCGCGACTTCGGGCAGAAGCTTGCGCGGGTCCACGAACCAGTCCACCGCGCCGTCGGAGCCGAGGATCGCGCAGGAGTCCGGAAGCGGGCTGTGGACCGCGTCCGCGCCCCGCACGTTAAGGAGCCAGGCGATGGAGTCGGGAGCGGAGACGAGAGCGTGGTCCCATCCCCGCTCGCGGAGCGTACCGGCCACGGCCTGTTGCTTCTCCGCCGCCGACGCGCCCGCGAAACGGAGCGCATGGGGGCGGATGGGGCCGAGCGGTGGCGGCGGCGGGTCCCCCCACAGCCGGTCGATCGGGTTTTCGTCGCAAGGGGTCAGAGAGGCGTCCGCCGCGCGGCAGGATTCCGCGAGCCGCGCCCGGCTCGCTTCGCCGTGCTGCCAGGGATCGTAGCCGAGCCGCGCGCCGGCGCGGAGGTGCCGCCCGAGCCAGTCCGCGACAGTCGTTTCGGCGATGTGGCAGAGTTCGTAGAGCGTGGCGTCGACCTGCGCCGCGGCCTGGAGGACATAGCGCCCGTCCACGAAGAGCGCGGCGCGGTCGGCCAGCACGACGGCGGCGCCCGCCGAACCTGTGAAACCGGTGAGCCAGGAGAGCCTTCGCGCCTGCGGCGGGGCCTGGTCCATCCAGCGGTCGGCACCGATGGGCAGCATGAAGCCGTCGAGCTCCAGGCGCTCGAGCAGGGTCCTGAGCGCGGCGAGCCGGGCCGCCGGCGCCGGCGTCTCGAGAGCGTCGAACGACGCCACAGCGGCGTCGCGCAGCGCTTCGAGCCGCTCCGCGAGCGCGCCCTCGGGCGTGGGATGGATCAGGCGGAGCCAGTCTCGGCCCCGGGCAGCGGATGCCGCGACGCCGCGGACCAGTGCCGCGACCTCATCGACCGGCCGGTCGATCCGCGCCTCGGCGAGCGCCGCCGCGAGCGCCTCCCGCTCGGACGCGGAGAGAAGCATTCTGCATGAGGACGCGGGTGCTGCGGCTTGCGTCTCGCGTTCCGTTGCGGACATGGGAACGGGTTCTCCCGAGGATAGGGCGCGGCCGGCCCACGGTTCGTGGCGCGCGTGGCGCACTATAGAGCGGATTCCCACGGAAGGCTCCGCTTCGGTGCGCGGGTCTCCAGGCCCGCAACGGGCCGGAGGCCCGTCACCGGCGGTGGCAGCAAAAACATGCGGGCCTGGAGACCCGCGCACCTAAAGAAACAGACATCGCTCGACGATAGTCCGGGCGTCCAGGACGAGCGCCTTGTCGGCGATGGCAATACCGCCCGCCCCCGCCGCGGCATTTCCACCCGGGCGCCCGGCGGGATAGAGTGGACGGCGCGCAAGCGGCGAGCGGAGGATGCCATGAAGGCCAACTTCACCCGGTACGACAACGAGGATCTCTGGCGCAAGGACCGCGACCACAACATCCACCCCTGGACGGACTTCGCGACCTTCAAGGAGGAGGGTTCCGAGGTCATGGCGGAGGCCGAGGGCGTCTATGTCTACAACGCCAAGGGCGACCGCTACATGGACGGCATCGGCGGCCTGTGGTGCGTCAATATCGGCTATGGCCGCGACGAGATGGCCCAGGCCATCGCGGACCAGGTGCGGAGCCTCCCCTACTACTCCACCTTTACCCACCTGACGTCGCCGCCCGCCGCCGAACTTGCGGCCAAGCTCGCCTCTCTCGCGCCCGCGCCTCTCAACCACGTGTTCTACGGGACCGGCGGCTCAATGGCGAACGATACGGCCGTTCGCATCATCCACTTCTACTTCAACCGCCTGGGCCAGCCGAACAAGAAGAAGATCATCGCCCGCGAGGACGGCTATCACGGCTCCACCTACCTCGCCATGAGCATGACCGGCGTGAAGAGCGACCATGCGGGCTTCGACCTCGCGCCCGATCTCGTGCACCACATCCCGGCCCCCAACCCCTACCGGCGGCCTTCGGGCATGACGATCGAGGATTTCTGCGACAAGACGGTCGCCGACCTCGAGAACAAGATCCTGGAGCTCGGGCCGGAGAACGTCGCCTGCTTCATCGCCGAGCCCGTCATGGGCGCGGGCGGCGTGGTGGTGCCGCCGCCGGGCTACCACGCCCGAACCAAGGCGGTATGCGAGAAATATGACGTGCTCTACATCTCGGACGAGGTGGTGACCGGCTTCGGGCGGCTCGGCTATTTCTTCGCCTCGGAGCCCGTCTTCCACCTCACGCCGGACGTCATCACCTCCGCCAAGGGCCTCACCTCGGGCTATGTGCCCCATTCGGCGACACTGCTTTCGGACCGCATCTACGACGTGATCAGCGTGCCCCAGTCCAAGGGCGCGCTGTTTACCCACGGCTTCACCTATGCGGGGCACCCGGTCGCCTGTGCCGCCGCCCTCAAGAACATCGAGATCATGGAGCGGGAGGAGATCTGCGCCCATGTGCGCGAGACGGGTCTCTATTTCGAGGGCAGGCTCCGCGAGCTGCTCGACCTCCCCCTGGTGGGCGATGTGCGCGGCAAGCGCTTCATGATGTGTGTCGAGGCGGTGAAGGACAAGGAGACCAAGGAGATTTTCGAGCCGGAGGCGAAGCTCGGCGAGCGCGTCACGCGCCACTGCCAGACCCGCGGCCTGCTGGTCCGCCCGCTGGGCCATATGAACGTGCTCTCCCCGCCTCTCATCCTGACGCGGGAGCAGATCGACCGGCTGGTGGAGATTCTGCGCGAGAGCATCGAAGCGACCCAGGACGACTTGGTGCGCGAGGGCCTCTGGACGGGCTGACGCGTCGGCTTGGCGGGCGGCCCCGCGTTCAGCCTTCCGGCGGCCAGTGGCGGAGCGTGCCGGATTCCAGCGTCCCGTCGGGCATGATGGTGCCGTCCAGCGCGGCCTGGCCCAGGAAGGCGTCCGCCAGTTCCGCGCCTCTGAAATCGGCGCGGATCAACGCCGCCTCCCGGAAGTTCGCCTCCCTGAGATTCGCGCCCGAGAGGTCGGCGGTGGCGAGCTGCGCGCGTTTGAAGGAGGCGCCTGAGAAGGTCGCCTCGCGCAGGTTCGCACCGGTGAGCACCGCCTCCTCCAGCTTGGCGAGGCGCCCGTCGGCGCGGCCCATATTGGCGTCCTCCAGGTTGGCGAGGCGCAGGTCCGCGCAATAGAGTTCGGCGCCGCTGAGGTCCGCGCCCTGCGCCTTCGCGCCGGCAAGCTCGGCCTGCGCCAGGTTGCAGCGTGCGAGGATGGCGCGGCGCAGGTTCGCCACCCGGAGGTCGGCGGACCAGAGGTCCGCGCCCGCGAGGCGCGCGCCCTCCAGCACCGCGCCCTTGAGCGTCGCGAGCCGCAGGTTGGCGCCGGTGAGGTCCGCGCCCGCGAGGTCGGCCGCCCAGAGGTCCACCTCGCGCAGGTCGCTCCCTTCGAAGCTCGCGCCGCGGCAATCGGCCCGGCGGAAGCTGAAGCCCCGCAGATCGAAGCGGGAGAGGTCCGCGCCGGCGAGGGCGCCGGAACGGATCGCGGCCCCGTCGGCGCGCCAGCGCCCGGTCACGAAGCCGCCTCGATGCGGACGGGCGAGCCCACGCGGAGCCCGAGCGCACCGTCCGCCCGGCCGCGATTGACCGCTATTTCCGCGAGGCCGTTCGCGTTCTCGTACCAGAACGCCTCTCCCGGCGGCACGTCGCAGAAGGTGCGCCGCCGTGAAAGCCGCCGCCCGCCGGCGACGAGTGCGGCACCCGGGGGGAGTGCCGTCGCGCGGAGCCCCGTCATGGCGTTGCCGTAGGGGTCGATATAGACGACATGGGCGCGCTCGTCGGGCCAGTCCGCTCCGTGGACGGTCGCACCGTCGAGCGGGGGGCCGGGGGCTGTGCGCTCGAGCGCGATGCGGGCGGCGAGCGGGGCGAAGAGGTCCCGCCCGTGGAACGAGGCGGAAAGCACCGCCGGCCGCCAGTCGGGCGCAAACCAGCGGGTGCGGCCCGCGCGCCGCGCCGCGATGGCGAGCAGCCCGTTGTCCGGGCCCACATACCAGCGACCGTCCGCCTCGAGCGCGAGCGGCGCCCGCTCGCCGCCGACGCCCGGATCGATCACGCAGAGAAAGACCGCGTCATCGGGGAAGGCGTCCGCAAAGGCCGCCAGCAGATAGGCCGATGCCCGGGCGTCGAATGCCGGCGCGTCCTCCATCAGGTCGATGACGGGAACGCCCGGCGCCGCCTCTGCGAGCACGGCCTTCACCTGCCCCACATAGGGGCCGCCCGGCCCGAAATCGGTGAAGAGCGCGATCACGGCCCGGCACCGGGTGCCCGGCTCAGCAGTCGAGGGTGCTGCGGCGCTCCCAGTCGCTCACCACGCCCGAATAGTCGTTCCATTCGCGGGTCTTGAGCTTGACGTAGCTTGCGACGAAGGAGTCGCCGAATCCCGCGGCGACGGCCTTGTCCCTCTCGAAGAGGCGGAGCGCGTCCAGCAGGTTGAGGGGCAGCTTGCGCGCCCCGCGCAGCTTGTGGCCTTCGGCGTAGAGGTCGAGGTCCGTGCGCTTGCCCGGGTCCCGGTCGTTCTCGATTCCGTCGAGGCCCGCCACCACGATTCCCGCCTGCAGCAGGTAGGGGTTGGCCGCGCCGTCCATCAGCCGCAGCTCGAAGCGGCCCTCGTCGGGCACGCGCACCATGGTGGTGCGGTTGTTCCCGCCATGGGCCACGATGTTGGGCGACCAGGTGGCGCCCGAAAGGGTGACGGGCGCGTTGATCCGCTTGTAGCTGTTCACCGTCGGGTTCCAGATCGCGCACATGCCCGGCGCGCGGTGGACGATGCCGCCGAGGAAGCGGGTGGCGAGGCGCGAGAGGCCGAGCTCCCCCTTGCGGTCCAGGAAGAGGTTCTTCCTGCCCGCCTTGTCCCAGAAGGAGACATGGGCGTGGCAGCCGTTCCCGGTGAGGCCGGGGAAGGGCTTCGGCATGAAGGTCGCGCGCAGGCCGTGATTCTCGGCGATGGACTTGACCATATATTTGAAGAAGACATGGCGGTCCGCCGTCACCAGCGCGTCGTCGTAATCCCAGTTCATCTCGAACTGGCCGTTGGCATCCTCATGGTCGTTCTGATAGGGGCCCCAGCCGAGCGTGAGCATGGCGTCGCAGATTTCGGAGACGATGTCGTAGCGGCGCATCAGGGCCGACTGGTCGTAGCAGGGCTTGGCCTGGGTATCGAGTGCGTCGGAGATCGCATCGCCATCGGGCGTCACGATGAAGTACTCCGCCTCGATGCCGGTCTTGACCCGGTAGCCCGCGCCCGTCGCACGGGCGAGCTGGCGCTTGAGCATGAGGCGGGGGGTGTCTTCCATGGGGGCGCCGTTCATCCAGCAGTCGCCGGCAAGCCAGCCCACCTCCGGCTTCCACGGGAGCTGGATCAGGCTCGCCGGATCCGGCTTGACCAGCATGTCGGGCTCGGCCGGCGAGCTGTCGAGCCATGCCGCGAAGGCGGCGAAGCCCGCGCCGTCCTTCTGCATGCCCGCGATCGCCTGCGCCGGCACCAGCTTGGCCCGCAGCACGCCGAACAGGTCCACGAAGCTGATCAGGAAGTAGCGGATTTTCTTCTGTTTCGCGACCTGAGCCAGATTGACGTCCATCGCCTCGTCCTTCCGTTATGGAGTGTCGTGTGCGTGCGGGGGGTGCCGGTGGCGCTACCAGGGCAGCGCCTTGCCGTCATACTGGTAGAAGCGCCCGGTCTCGTCGGGTCCGTAGCCCGCCAGAACCTTGCGGATTCCGGCGACGCTCTCGGGCGGGGTCACCGGCGCCGCGTCGCTTCCCATGTCCGTGCTCACCCAGCCGGGATGGACCGCGATGGTGCGCACGCCCCGCGGGGCGAGGTCGATGGAGAGCGCCTTCACCAGCAGGTTCAGCGCCGCCTTGCTGGAGCGGTAGGGGTAGAACCGGCCCTCGGCGAGGTCGGTGATGCTGCCCATATAGGTGGACATGAAGAAGAGGAGCTTGAGCTCGCTCGCCGCCACATTCTCGATCAGCGCCTCCGCCACGCGGAGCGGCGCCACCGTGTTGATGGCGTGGACCGCCGCCCAGGCGTCGTAGTCGAGGGTGCCGAAGGAGCCCGGGGCGGGCTCTCCGATGGAGTGGCCCAGGATACCCGCATTGTTCACGAGAATGTCGAGGGGGGCGCCGGCGAGCGATTGGGCGAGGGCGGCGATTTGCTTCGGCCGGCCCACATCCAGGCGGTGGAGCGAGACGGCGCCGCCTGAGCCTTCCGCCAGCGCGTGGAGCGCATCCGCCGCCTCGGGCGCCCGGCAGCAGGCGTGGATACGCCAGCCCTCGGCGCCGAACTGGCGGACCATCTCCAGCCCGAGACCCCGGTTGGCACCGGTAATCAGCATCGACCGCATCGGCTCCGTCCTCCGCGCATTCTCCTGCGGGCGCGATAGTAGCGGAGGCCGGAGGCGGGACAAGGGCGTGTCCTCGTTCAGGACGTCTGAGACGCTGGGTTTCTTCGGCTGTCGACCTGGGGCTTGTCGAGGCGTGAGCTGGAACCGTGGCTCCGGCGGGGCCGTGCAAGTCCGGCGAGCCGGCGTTATGGGCGGCAGCGCGTCGCCCCTTTTTTGGTGCGCGGGCCTAGCGGCGGGCGAAGCTCGGGTGCGGCTCCTCGACGCCTTCCGGATCCGCATGGATCAGGACGTCCGCCTGGGGGAAGGCTTCGCGGATACGGGCCTCCACCGCGTCCGATATTTCGTGGGCGCGCAGCAAAGTGAGGTTCCGGTCCATCTCCACATGGACCTGGATGAAGGCCGAAACGCCCGAACGGCGGGTGCGCAGGTCGTGGCAATCCCGCACGTCGGGGTGGGCCAGCACGATCGCGCGGATGCGCTCGCGTTCCGCATCGGGGAACTCCCGGTCCATGAGTTGGCCGAGGGAATCGAGCGCGATGCGCACCGCGGCATGGACGATAAAGCCTGCGATGCCGATGGCGATGATGGGATCGGCCAGGTGCCAGCCCAGCGTCATCGCCAGCACCAGCGCCAGGACGACACCCAGATTGACTGCGACGTCCGACGCGTAGTGGAGGGAATCCGCCCGGATCGCCGTGGAGCCGGTGAGCCGGGCGACGCGGCGCTGATAGGCCACCAGCGCGAGCGAGGCGAGGATGGCGAAGCCCATGACACCGATGCCCACGGTGCCGCGCTCCACCACCGGGGGCTCGGCGATCCGGCGTGCGGCCTCCACGATCAGGAAGACGCCCGAGCCCGCGATCAGGAGCGACTGGCCGAGACCCGCCAGCGGCTCCGCCTTGCCGTGGCCGAACCGGTGCTCCCTGTCCGGCGGTCTGAGGGCATGGCGCACCGCCAACAGGTTTATGAAGGAGGCGAGCGCATCCATTCCTGAATCCGCGAGGGAGGAAAGGAGGCTCACCGAATCGGTGAGCAGCCAGGCGATCGCCTTGCCCGCGATCAGCACCAGGGCGACCGAGACCGCCGCCATGGTCGCGCGGCGCATCAGCCTGCCGGCCTCCGCCGGCTCCAGAGGGGGGCGCACAGCCTTGTCGGCTTTCAAGCTGGGCTCCGCTGATTCGGCATCCTGACGCGTTCACCGGGGGCAAGGCGGGGCCGGCGCCCGCGCGTCTTTGCCCCGTTTCGCCTCCGCCCGCTTATACCACGGGCGCGATATCTGATAGGATGCGCCGCGGAACGAACGGCGACGGGACGGAGGAAGCGTCATGGTGGGAATCGCGAGAATGCCGATTGCCTGCCTGGCGGCCGCGGGCCTCGCGATGGCGGTCGCCGGCTGCTTCGGCGGCATGCAGGTAAACAAGCAGACCGTGGGCACGCTGGTCGGCGCCGCGGGCGGCGCGGTGGCGGGCTCACAGGTGGGCAAGGGCAGCGGCCGGGTCGCGGCCACCGCCGTCGGCACCCTGCTGGGCGCCTTCATCGGCAGCGAGGTCGGCAAATCGCTGGACAGGGCCGACGCGCTTTATGCCGAACGGGCAAAGAACGCCGCGCTCGAGCGCAACCCCACCGGCGCGACCACGGCATGGGTGAACCCGGACAGCGGCAACCAGGGCACCGTGACCCCCACCCGGACGGTTCATTCCGACGAGGGCGTGCCCTGCCGCGAATACAGGACGACGGTGACGGTGGGCGGCGACGCGGTGGAGGCCTACGGCACCGCCTGTCGCAACCCGGACGGAACGTGGCGCATCGTCAACTGAGCGCGCCGCGCCGCCCGAGGCCCGGAACGAGACGGCGATGGCGGACGCTCCGCCCTTGATGCAGGGCCGGCGCGGCCTGGTGATGGGGGTCGCCAACGCCCGCTCCCTCGCCTGGGGTATCGCCCGGGCGCTCGCCGCCCATGGCGCGGAGCTCGCCTTCACCTTTCAGGGCGAGGCGGTGGAGAAGCGCGTCCGCCCGCTCGCCGAATCGGTGGACGCGGCGCTCGTGATGCCCTGCGACGTGACGGACGATGCGAGCGTCGATGCGGTGTTCGCGTGCCTCGAGGAGCGCTGGGGCGGGATCGACTTCCTGGTGCACGCCATCGCCTATTCGGACAAGGAGGAATTGAAGGGCCGCTATCTCGACACCACGCTCGAGAACTTCCAGACCACGCTCGGCGTCTCCTGCTATTCCTTCACCGCGCTCTGCCGGCGCGCGGCGCCGCTGATGGCGGAGCGGGGCGGCAGCCTGCTCACGCTCACCTATATGGGCGCGGAGCGCTGGATGCCCCATTACAACGTCATGGGCGTCGCCAAGGCCGCGCTGGAGGCGAGCGTGCGCTATCTCGCGGCGGATCTCGGAGACGACGATATCCGGGTCAACGCGATTTCGGCGGGGCCCGTCAAGACCCTCGCGGCTTCCGGCATCGGCGACTTCCGCTACATCCTGAAATGGAACCAGCTCAATGCCCCGCTCCGGCGCAACGTCACCATCGACGAGGTGGGCGGTGCGGCGGTCTACCTGCTCAGCGATCTCGGCCGGGGCGTCACCGGCGAGGTCCACCATGTGGATTGCGGCTATCACGTGGTCGGCATGAAGCACCCGGACGCGCCCGACATTTCGGTCGTGTAGGCCGGCCTCCGCCATGGCCGGCAACAGCTTCGGTACCCTTTTCCGCTTCACCACCTGGGGCGAGAGCCACGGGCCCGCCATCGGCTGTGTGGTCGACGGCGTGCCGCCCCGCCTGCCGCTTGCCGAGCCGGATATCCAGGTGGCGCTGAACCGCCGCCGGCCGGGCGGCTCGCGCTTCGTGACCCAGAGGCGGGAATCGGACCGGGTGCGCATCCTCTCGGGCGTCTTCGAGGGCCACACCACCGGCACGCCCATCGCGCTCGTGATCGAGAACGAGGATGCGCGCAGCCGCGATTATGACGCCATCAGGGAGGTCTACCGCCCGGGACATGCCGATTTCACCTATGACGCGAAATACGGCATCCGGGACCCGCGCGGCGGCGGGCGGGCCAGCGCGCGGGAGACGGCCATGCGGGTCGCCGCCGGTGCCGTCGCCTGCAAGGTGCTGGAAGGCGTGACCATCCGCGGCGCGCTGATACAGGTGGGCGAACGGGCGGTCGACCGCGCGCGGTGGGACTGGGACGAGACGGCGCGCAACCCCTTCTTCTGCCCCGATGCGGAGACGGTGCCTCTCTGGGAGGCGCTGCTGGACGATGTGCGGAAGGCGGGCTCCTCGGTGGGGGCCGTGATCGAGGTGGTGGCGGACGGCGTGCCGGCGGGGCTCGGCGAGCCGTGCTATGACAGGCTGGATGCGGATCTCGCCGCGGCCATGATGAGCATCAACGCGGTCAAGGGTGTGGAGATCGGCGCGGGCTTCGCCTCTGCCGCCATGAGCGGCGCGGTGTTCGGCGACGAGATGCGCATGCAGGGGGGCGAGCCGCGGTTCCTCACCAACAATGCGGGCGGCGTGCTGGGCGGGATTTCCACGGGCCAGCCGGTGGTGGTGCGCTTCGCCGTGAAGCCCACCAGCTCGGTTCGCATCCCGCGCCGCACCGTGACCCGCAGCGGCACCGAGACGGAGGTCTCGACCAAGGGGCGGCACGACCCGTGCGTCGGCATCCGCGCCGTGCCCGTGGGCGAGGCGATGACGGCCTGCGTTCTGGCGGACCACCTGCTGCGCCACCGGGCGCAGTGCGGCTGATCGGGCCTTTGCCGCAGGCGAGCGAAGGGAAAAAGGAGAAGAGCACCATGGCGACCAAACGGCGCGCAACGACAAGAAGAGGGAACGCGGTGCACGGCCTCCGGCTGCCGGACCAGCGCCGCCTCGCCCCGGAGATCCGCGCGGTGTTCGACAAATGTATGGAGAAGATCGGCTTCGTCCCCAACGTGCTGCGCTCCTACACGCTGCGGCCGGCGAAGTTCGAGCTCTTCCGCCGCTACAACAACGAGCTGATGCTGGGGGATTCCGGCCTTTCCAAGCTCGAGAGGGAGATGATCGCCGTGGTCGTCTCCTGCGTGAACCATTGCCACTACTGCCTGACCGCCCATGGCGCGGCGGTGCGCGCGCTTTCGGGGGATCCGCTTCTCGGCGAGCAGCTCGCGACCAACTACCGCGCCGCCCCGCTGGATGCGCGCCGCCGCGCCATGCTGGACTTCGCATGGAGGCTGAGCGAGCGGCCCGACCTCATAGGCGAGGCGGACCGTGCCGCGCTGCGCAAGGCGGGCTTCTCGGACGAGGACATTTTCGACATCGCCGAGGTGGCGGGCTTCTACAACATGACCAACCGCCTGGCCGCCGCCGTGGACATGCGCCCGAACGCGGAATACCACGTCATGGCGCGGTAGTGCGGCAGTAGGGCGGCCCGCCGCGCGGGTTCAGCCGGCCTCCTCCTCCGGCGGCGGAAGCGCCCGCTTGCGCCCGGTTTCGTCGATCGCGACATAGACGAACGTGCCTTCGGTAACCCGAATGGGCTCGCCCGTGAGCCTGCGCCGCGCCCAGGCCTCCACCGCGACGGTGAGCGAGGTGCGCCCGGTGCGCATGATTCGTGCATAGCAGGTCACCAGGTCCCCCACATAGATCGGCTGATGGAAGCGCATGGCTTCCACCGCCACCGTCGCGACCCGCCCCTTCGCGCGCGCGACAGCGGGCACTGCGCCTGCGAGGTCCATTTGCGAGAGCACCCAGCCGCCGAAAATATCCCCGTTGGCGTTTGCATCCGCCGGCATCGCCAGCATCCTGAGCGCGGGCTCCGCATCCCGCGGCGGCTGTTCCATCGCTCCCCTCCTTGCGTTCGGCGCCGCGCAGACCTCGGACGCACCGCCCCGCACGACGACGAAACATAGCGCGGCGCGGAAGCGGGCGCGCATGATTTCGGCACCGGAATCCCGAGGGCCCGCGCATCAAGCACAGATGGGTCGCCCGGCAAACGGGCCGCCTTCCCGCAGCGGCGTTCCTACCCAGCTTTTTCTTTGTTCGGTGCGCGGGTCTCCAGGCCCGCATGTTGTTGTTTTTCGAGAAGAAGAAAAATGCGGGCCTGGAGACCCGCGCACCAAAAAAGGGGCAGCTCGTTGTGGGGACGCGCGAACGCCCATAACGCCGGTTCGTCGGACTTGCCCCCCCCCCCCGAAGGCGGCGGGGGGGGGCGGCTTCAATGAGGCCGGGGCAATTACGCCCCGGAAATCCAGTACGCTCCGCTCTTATGGATACGGAACACCTGACGCTTCAATGAGGCCGGGGCAATTACGCCCCGGAAATCTAGCGGCGGCTGAAGTGGCTGTTACGCGGGCGGCAGGCTTCAATGAGGCCGGGGCAATTACGCCCCGGAAATGGGGCCGTCGGGTAAGATCATACCCGACGGCCCCCAGCTTCAATGAGGCCGGGGCAATTACGCCCCGGAAATGCTGCATCGCAGTTGCCGCCTGGCCGAGAGAGCGCGTGCTTCAATGAGGCCGGGGCAATTACGCCCCGGAAATCTCGACCCAGTCGAATTCGCGATTCGCGATTCGCGCGCTTCAATGAGGCCGGGGCAATTACGCCCCGGAAATTATGTTGTCGTCGTAAATACCGCGCGCCTGCTCATCGCTTCAATGAGGCCGGGGCAATTACGCCCCGGAAATCGCATTGGGGCTGGAACATTTGGTTCGGAATTGAGGGGCTTCAATGAGGCCGGGGCAATTACGCCCCGGAAATTACCCACAACGACGGAGCGAGCAGATGACCAACACCCTGCTTCAATGAGGCCGGGGCAATTACGCCCCGGAAATTCTGTCATGATCTTTTGCACCAGCCCGAGAGGAAACGCTTCAATGAGGCCGGGGCAATTACGCCCCGGAAATGTGGAGGGTAATGTGTGGGATTGGCGGTATGTGAGAGCTTCAATGAGGCCGGGGCAATTACGCCCCGGAAATTCTGTCATGATCTTTTGCACCAGCCCGAGAGGAAACGCTTCAATGAGGCCGGGGCAATTACGCCCCGGAAATGAACCTGCCGCGCAACATCGCGCGCGCAGCCGCGGCGCTTCAATGAGGCCGGGGCAATTACGCCCCGGAAATCGTGCATAACTTGATCTTCCGGCACTGGGGCACCGAGGCTTCAATGAGGCCGGGGCAATTACGCCCCGGAAATACGGTTTGTATTATTGATAATGCGTCGCTAAAGTTCGGCTTCAATGAGGCCGGGGCAATTACGCCCCGGAAATCACAACTCGCTCCCGAACCTGCGGGCGACGCGGCTTAGCTTCAATGAGGCCGGGGCAATTACGCCCCGGAAATAGGTTCCTGGCCAGGCTTAACGTCGCTCTTGGCGCGAGCTTCAATGAGGCCGGGGCAATTACGCCCCGGAAATCAGGCAATCGAGAAGGGCGGGTTCTGGGGCATCTTCCAGCTTCAATGAGGCCGGGGCAATTACGCCCCGGAAATCGTCCTTTTCTCCCTCCCGCGGTCAAGGTGGTAATCGGCTTCAATGAGGCCGGGGCAATTACGCCCCGGAAATTTGGGGCGCGACGGTGACGAGTGTTTCCGGCAGCGACGCTTCAATGAGGCCGGGGCAATTACGCCCCGGAAATCACACACAACGGAGATGACAGATGACACCGGAAACCGCTTCAATGAGGCCGGGGCAATTACGCCCCGGAAATGGCGCCGCGCTGTTCAACATCCTGGATGACGGCACCGCTTCAATGAGGCCGGGGCAATTACGCCCCGGAAATGACCGGCCTTGAAACAACCGCATGGATTAACGGCGAAGCTTCAATGAGGCCGGGGCAATTACGCCCCGGAAATAGGGCTTCAAAATTGGGCGCGCATTGAGAGGGAGCTGCTTCAATGAGGCCGGGGCAATTACGCCCCGGAAATTGCTTGACGTGCGGAACATGCTCGATACCGCCCGTGCGCTTCAATGAGGCCGGG
This sequence comes from Alphaproteobacteria bacterium, assembly GCA_965220825.1. GTDB lineage: Bacteria > Pseudomonadota > Alphaproteobacteria > UBA828 > UBA828. The sequence continues at coordinate 2,392,230 of OZ244839.1, read as the reverse complement.
GCAATTACGCCCCGGAAATATGATGCGATACGAGGCTGCCGCGCCGCCAGAGCGCCGCTTCAATGAGGCCGGGGCAATTACGCCCCGGAAATGTCCCTATTTTAGCGCCTGAAAATGTCGAGTCAACAAGCTTCAATGAGGCCGGGGCAATTACGCCCCGGAAATCATGCGCTATTTGGTCGGTTCCGATCAGGTTATCCTGGCTTCAATGAGGCCGGGGCAATTACGCCCCGGAAATTTTCGGCAAACCAGCTGACGCTGGGCCTCGATCCAATGCTTCAATGAGGCCGGGGCAATTACGCCCCGGAAATGGCGACATCCCGACGCCCGAGGGCTGCGAGGTAGAGGAGCTTCAATGAGGCCGGGGCAATTACGCCCCGGAAATTCGCGCGATTGGCGCTCGGTTAACTCGCCGAGTTTTGGCTTCAATGAGGCCGGGGCAATTACGCCCCGGAAATGACTCGTGCTGCTTGAGCGGCTTTTGAGAATCCTCGCGCTTCAATGAGGCCGGGGCAATTACGCCCCGGAAATAAGTCCGGCCCGCGCCCGCACTGCATCCTCGTAGACGCTTCAATGAGGCCGGGGCAATTACGCCCCGGAAATCTCGGGCGAATCATCCACCATCGCCGCCGCGTCGCGGCTTCAATGAGGCCGGGGCAATTACGCCCCGGAAATGATCACACGCCACCAAAGCAAAATTCCGGCGCCAAGCTTCAATGAGGCCGGGGCAATTACGCCCCGGAAATTCTGCCATCATGGCTCTGACATCCGGGGGATATCCGGCTTCAATGAGGCCGGGGCAATTACGCCCCGGAAATAAATCGAAAAAGAGAAGCGCAAATACGGGCGTACTTCTGCTTCAATGAGGCCGGGGCAATTACGCCCCGGAAATGCTCGCGAGCGTCGCAAATGTCGGATGCGCAGATTGCCGCTTCAATGAGGCCGGGGCAATTACGCCCCGGAAATGCACTCAACGACGCCTCGGGCGGAAGCGGCAGGTCCTGCTTCAATGAGGCCGGGGCAATTACGCCCCGGAAATCACCACCACGCCGAGCGCCGCGACCGTAAACACTTGGCTTCAATGAGGCCGGGGCAATTACGCCCCGGAAATGGGCTGGGGCGGCAACTGGAGCGACGTCGACCCGATGCTTCAATGAGGCCGGGGCAATTACGCCCCGGAAATAACTTTCTTCGCCGCCGCGCGCGATCCGGTCGTCCCAGCTTCAATGAGGCCGGGGCAATTACGCCCCGGAAATTCGTAGAAACAACCTGCGTCCCCCAAAGACGATGCGGCTTCAATGAGGCCGGGGCAATTACGCCCCGGAAATCGAGAAGCAGGTTATGACTGGTAATGGAACGTCCCCGCTTCAATGAGGCCGGGGCAATTACGCCCCGGAAATCCGGCGAATCCCTTATCTCGCGCGGCGCACGCTCGAGCTTCAATGAGGCCGGGGCAATTACGCCCCGGAAATGTTGTGTATCTTTCAACTGTCCCGATTCTAAAGGCGCGAGCTTCAATGAGGCCGGGGCAATTACGCCCCGGAAATGCCGTCACGCTGCCAGGCGAAGAGGCTGGCGACGACGCTTCAATGAGGCCGGGGCAATTACGCCCCGGAAATCCGCCATCATGGCTCGGACGTCCGGTGGGCACCCACGCTTCAATGAGGCCGGGGCAATTACGCCCCGGAAATAGCGTGACCGCCGCGAAGTTGGCGAGCGATGCCGTCGCTTCAATGAGGCCGGGGCAATTACGCCCCGGAAATCAAACATGGGCGCGCATCTCGAGTAGCTAGGAGCAGCTTCAATGAGGCCGGGGCAATTACGCCCCGGAAATCCGCCGCCGTGATCCCATTGATGGGGTCGAGGCCGAGCGGCTTCAATGAGGCCGGGGCAATTACGCCCCGGAAATAAATCCCGGTCATGTTGGGCGACGTGCCATTCCCCTTGGCTTCAATGAGGCCGGGGCAATTACGCCCCGGAAATCTGGTGGCGTTCCGCGACGCGGCGGCGATGGTGGATGAGCTTCAATGAGGCCGGGGCAATTACGCCCCGGAAATACAGCCCCTCTCTGCGGGTTCGGCGGGACTACGACGGCTTCAATGAGGCCGGGGCAATTACGCCCCGGAAATCGCGGACGTATTCGACATATTCGGCGACATCCGGCTGCTTCAATGAGGCCGGGGCAATTACGCCCCGGAAATCTTTCTTCCCTCCGTCCGCGTCGCATGCGGCCTTGGCTTCAATGAGGCCGGGGCAATTACGCCCCGGAAATAAGGCGCGCGCGGAGTCTCCGCGCGTAGTTAAGTCCGCGCTTCAATGAGGCCGGGGCAATTACGCCCCGGAAATAATTCCAGTGCCTTAGCAAGCACCGCTGAACCCTCGGGCTTCAATGAGGCCGGGGCAATTACGCCCCGGAAATGGCGTAATGACGACAGTATTGGCGCCGCTGTTAAACTGGCTTCAATGAGGCCGGGGCAATTACGCCCCGGAAATGCAAATGATGATCTGGCATAAATTCGCGAGGATCGCGCTTCAATGAGGCCGGGGCAATTACGCCCCGGAAATGTTGCTTCGTCGGGCGCCGCACCTGGCGGCGCCCTGCGCTTCAATGAGGCCGGGGCAATTACGCCCCGGAAATAGCCGCCCGACAACCGGTTGAGACATCGAGTGAAATCGGCGCGTTTTCGAGCGCTTCCGTCCGGCTTCGCCATTGTCCACCCGGATGGCCCTTGCAGAAGTCTTCACCATGTCAAAGAACGTACGAGAATCAAGCCTCTATCGTGTTTCGAGCGCCTCCCGGCATTTGCGCGCCGCCTCGCCGCTCGAAACGCGCCGGCGGCAAGGCTGCCCGCCGCCTGGAGACACGCGGGAGCGTGCGGATTATATCACGGTCGCCCGTTTTTCGATGTGGTGAAAGGTCTTGCCGATACTTTCGACGGCCAGTGCCGTCTTGTCCGCCGGCCCGGCGTCGATAATCAGGACATGATCTTCCCCCGCCTTGACGAGCGCGCGCAGCCGCCCCTCGAGCTCGGCGCGCCGCTTGCGCGACAGGCGGCACTGAAAGACCGAGAGCTGGAGCCACTCGCCGAAACCGTTCATCGTCTTGAACACCCGGCGCCACCGCCGGCTGTCGGCGATGTCGTAGGCCACGATGTAGGTTCGCTCGTCGCTCATGTCGCCCGGCCCTCACCGCGGCAGATAGTGGGGATAGCGCGGAAGCTCCCCCAAGAGAAAACGGCCCAGCAGCCGGGCCTGCACGAGCACGAGTCGGCGCATGCTGAGCCGATAGCCGAAAACCGGATGGGTCGTCTCCTGAAGGAGGCGGCGCTCGAAAGCGCCGATGAAACGGCGTCTGCCGGCGCTGCTCAGCGAAGTTCCCGTAGCGGCGGTCACGAAATCGCCGGCCGAGACCTCGCCGTTGTTGACGGCCGAGAGCACCACGGAATCGGCGACGATGGGGCGGAACGGCTCCATGATATCGAGCGCGAGTGCCGGCCGGCCGTAACGCGGCGCGTGGAAGAGGCCGCGATAGGGATCGAGGCCGACCGTCGCAAGGGCCACCGTCATGTGCCTCGTCAGCATGGCATAGGCGAGAGACAGCATGGCGTTTACCGGGTCCTTCGGGGGCCGGCGGTTCCGCGCCTCGAAGCGGAAGGGTGCGAGGCCGTCGTCCTCTCCATTCGCCGCGGGCGCCAGCAGCCCGGCAAAGGCCCGGAAATAGGTCGCCGCCGCGTCGCCTTCGATTCCGAGCAGCGCCTCAAGCGTCGCGGCGCCGCCGGCCGCCCGGCGCGCGGCCCGCAAACGGTCCAGCACCACCTTGCGCGGCCCGGCCTCCCCCCGCCAGTTGCGCCGCAGGATGGTTCTCTGGTTGGCAATCTTCGCCGCGATCAGATCGCGCGAGAACCGCAGGCGGAAGGTGTCGTCGAAGCTCGCGCGGTACTGTGCCGTACGGACTTCCACATTGCGGTGGCCGACGCCCTGGGCGATACCCCGGAACCAGCCGCCATGACTGTGAAAGGCGACCGGTATTTCGCGTTCCATCAGGGCGGCAAGCGCGGGGGCCGTCACCGCGATATTGCCGAAGAGCGCGACATCGGAGACCTCCATCAATCGAACGGTGGTCTCCCCTTGTTCATCGTCCGATATGGTGAGCGTGTCGCCCTTCTTGCCGACGCGTGCGCGCTGCGACTGGATCACCAGCGGCAGCGCGTCGTCTTGCCCGACGGCGATGGGCCGCGGCGCGAGGTCCGAGCCGCTTAGGGCGCGCACTTCGTCCGGCAGACAGATCGCGACGAGCGCGCAGCGCGGGCATTTGGGGCTGTCTCTGAGCGGTGGCGGAATGCGCCCGTGAGCGACGGTGAGGCGCAGACGGCTCACGGCCTCCCTCGCCTGGGTGCGCAGTTCGTCATCCAGCACGATGCGAACCCGCTCGCGGCTTTCCGCATACCAGATGGCGCCTTCCTCGACACGGTAGCCGTGCTCCTCGAGGAGCAGCGCCTGCAAGCAGACCTGGACTCGCTCGGGCTCGTAGGCACCGCGGGCCATGTGGGGTCGCTTGCCGCGTTTGTAATCCACGGGCGTCACCACGCCGTCTTCGGCCTCGGCGATGTCGATCTTCGCAATCACGCCGAGCGCGGTGGACGAAAGGGTTAGAGACCGGCTGACGACCTTGGCGTCGTCCGCTTCCAACGCCTCCGGGTTGGGCAGCGGCGCGCCGGGGCGGTCCGCCCGGGCATGGACGCGCTTTCCATCCACCGTGTCGGCCGTCTCGGCCCACTCAGCCTGCCCCCACATGAGATAGGCGAGACGCGGGCAATAGACGAACTCATTGACCATCCGCGCCGGAACGAGCGGCGAATCGTCCCTTGCGGGCGGCGCGGGGAGGTGGAGTTCGAGTTGGGTCTTCACCCGACGGTGCTCCGATGCCTATTTGACCGAAAATCCTACCATTCCAAAGAGACCCGGGCCGAAGCCCTCGGATATTCTTTGACTCACAAGTGAGTATTGGCGTGCAGCAATAAAGCGCACAGCCGGAGGAAATGAGATTTACTTGCTTGCTGCCTATCGCACCATAGAGTGGAATAGCTACTACTGGAAGAAGATGCGGTGCGTTGATTCGTTCATGTGCCGGGGAAATGCCGACGCCCGGAGGTGCCTATAATCTCCTCACGCAGCCGGAGCCACGGGTCTAGGCCTTGGCTCGGACGCCGACTACCTGCTCTACGCCCACGCGGCCGGTTGACGCAAGGCCTTTATCGCGGGGGGCCGCCGCGCGTATCGTGGGAGAGCAACGTGAAGTTGGATTGCGTCCTCCATGCCTGACTTCAGCGCGGATTTCAAAGCGCTAACGGGTTTCGAGCCCTTCCCATGGCAGAGTCGGCTGTTCGACGACTGGCTGTCCAAAGGCAGGCTGCCCACAGCGGTCGATATCCCCACCGGGCTTGGCAAGACGGCCGTCATGGCCGTGTGGCTTCTGGCGCGGGCCGCCGGCGTAGACCTCCCCCGGCGGCTGGTTTATGTCGTCGATCGCCGCGCCGTGGTCGATCAGGCGACCAGGTTTGCCGAACAGCTGCGCGCCAAGATGCCGGACGATCTCGCGGCCGGGCTGGGGCTGGCAAACGGCGCCGGATTGCCGATTTCCACTCTGCGCGGCGGTTTTGTCGACAACCGCGACTGGCTCGAAGATCCCGTCAAGCCGGCGATCATGGTCGGTACCATCGATATGATCGGCTCACGGCTGTTGTTCGAAGGATACGGCGTATCGCGAAACATGCGGCCGTATCACGCAGGATTTCTGGGTGTCGACACGCTCGTCCTGTTGGACGAAGCGCATCTATGCCCGCCGTTCGAAGCGCTTCTGCGCTGCATCGCCGACCATCGGGACGGAAGGCTCGGCTCTGGATCGGAAAACAGGCCGGTATCGCCGCCCTTCCGCCTGGTTTCCCTTTCGGCAACGGGCCGGGATATGGCAACGACCAGGCGGGAAACCGTTTTCGACCTGACGGGTCGTGACCGCGAAGAACCTACCGTCCGGCAACGCCTCGATGCGCGGAAACGGCTGAGCGTGACAGAACTCCCGGAGGCCCAATCGCTCGTCGAACGCATGACCGGGCGCGCCATCGAACTCGGCCGTGGCGAAGTGCCGTCGCGCGTGGTCGTCTATTGCGACCACCGCAGGGATGCCGTGGAGGCGAAGGGGTTGATCGACAAGGAGTTCAAACGTCGGAAAAAGGCTGGGGAACCGGCAGCCGAATGGACATCGGAACTTCTCGTCGGCGAGCGCAGGGTGCATGAACGCGCCGAATTGGAGAATTGGCTCCAGCACAATGGTTTCCTTGGCGGTTCGGAATGTCTGCCGCAATTGCCGACATTCCTGGTTGCAACGTCTGCAGGCGAGGTGGGCGTGGATCTGGATGCGGATCACATGGTGTGCGACCTGGTGGCCTGGGAGCGTCTGGTGCAGCGGCTGGGACGGGTCAACCGTCGGGGCGGCGAGGGTCGGGTCGCCACGGTGGATGTCTATGCAGTTCGCCCGCAACTGAGACCCAACGCGTCGGGCGCTGAAAAAGAGAGGCACAAGCAAATTCTTGCGACGTACGAACGGCGTTTGGATGCTCTGCGCCGCCTGCCGTGCGGCGAGGATGGTTGCCACGACGCGAGCCCTTCGGCAACGGCAGCCCTGAAGCGCCGTCACCCCGATATCGTTAGCGCGGCCACAACGCCTGCGCCGTTATATCCGGAACTCACCCGGCCGCTTGTGGACGCCTGGGCCATGACTTCCCTCGAACGACACGAAGGGCGTCCCGAAATTGCGCCGTGGCTGCGCGGCTGGGAGGAGGAGGACCACCCTCAAACCGAAGTCGTCTGGCGCAAGCACCTTCCCCGAATACGGACGGACGATGGCGTTTCCGCGCCACCGGCGATGACGGCCGCGTTCTTTCGGTCGGCACCGGTTCACGCGACCGAAAAACTGGAAGCTCTATCGAGTCACGTGTTCGACTGGTTGCTCAAGCGGGCGGTGCAAATCGGCAAACGCGGCCGGGATCACGAAGCGTCGATAGGGGACGAGGAAATTGTCGTCATCGCGTTGGATCGAGCAGGCGACCAGCGGGCGACGGCGCGCCTCCGCGATCTCCGCCGCCTTGCCGCCTCCGCAAGCAGCATGAGCAAGAGCGAACGGTCAGGTCGCGACTGGGACAAGCGTGAATGGAAGGAGAGGCGCCTGCCGGGTGCGCTCCTGGTTGTGGACGCGAGACTCGGTGGATTGCGCGACGGGATGCTGGATGCGAAATCCGAATCCAAGACAATCACTGCGGATGCCGACGAAGACTGGAGGGACAAGAAGGGAGATCCAGCGGCTGAATCGTCGCGTCCCCTCATCCGGTTTCGAGTCGAAGAAGTGGCCGTTGAGGACGATTCAGAGCGCCTTGATGCCGCCCGTGGAACCGGCGACTGGCTCCATGTTCGAACCTTCGAGACCCAGTTGGACACCGGCGGCGCGCCCCGGCGCGGTCTTGCCATCTACAACCGGCCGGACGACCCCACGGACGAGGACTCCCGATCCGTGTTGTCTGTCCCGCAGGTCTTGACCGAGCACGCCAGGGAAGCCGCTGCCCGCGCTTGCGAGATGGCGAAGATGCTGGGACTGCCCGACGAAGAGGTGGAAGCGCTCACTTTGGCGGCGCAAATGCACGATGACGGCAAGGCGGCAGCCCGTTGGCAGAACGCGATGAATGCGCCAAAGGACGGCCGTCCCTATGCCAAGACGCGCGGCGGCGGGAACTGGCGCCTGCTGGAGGGGTATCGCCATGAATTCGGCTCGCTGCTGAAAGCCGAGCGAGCGGATCTGCCCGGTCGTACCCGCGATCTGATCCTGCATCTCATCGCGGCTCATCATGGCAACGCCCGTCCTCTCATCGGTTCCGCCGGTTGCGAGGACGGACCGCCCTCGCTACTGGAGGCCAGCGCCGGGGAGGCGGCGCTCCGCTTCGCGCGTTTGCAGAAACGGTACGGACCCTGGGGGCTCGCATGGCGGGAAGCCATTCTCCGCGCAGCGGACCAGAGCGTTTCGCGGGAGTTTTCCAGGCAGCGCAGGAAACAGGCGAATGGCTGAGTCCGCCATACCGGTCGATCTGTCGAATCCCGGCCAGGTGTTTGCCTGTCTCGGTATTCTGGAACTCGCGGATGTGTTGTTGTGCGAATCCGCGGCGGCATTCGACTGGAACGAGGAGCGGGAGACGACGTTCCGTGTGGCGGCGGCCGGCGCGGAGCCGCCCGTGGAACGGGTCATGCGGTTTCTCGAGGAAGCTCGGATCGTTACCCGCGCGCCGGCGGGTTCGGCCAATCCCGATGGGTGGAAAACAAGCTGGGGCGAAGCACCGGAAGTCGACGATCCCGGCGCGCCGTTTCCGTTTCCCGATCCAGCCTCGCCGGCCACGCTGCCGGTCCTATTGCGCGACGGTGCGGGCAACGAAGCGATACTCGATTATTGGGGTGACGCCACGCGCAGAGATAATGTCAAATTCTGGGCAGGAGCGGGGGGCTATCCGGGAGCTGCGATCGTGCGCGACGCGCTCGAGATCGCTCGGGGCAAGATGCGCCAGCATGCAATCGATCCATTCTCGTTGTCCGGGGAGCAGACGAACAGTTTCCGTTTCGATTGGCGGCGCGACTACATTCCCGTGCAGGATGGGTTTTCGCCAAACAAACACGACAACATCCGAATGGTCGGTTTCCCTCTTGTTGAGGTTCTTGCCGCGTTCGGAATGACCCACGCGCGCCCAAGTCGGAAGGCCAAGCTCCAATATGGGTACGGTGTGCTGGGCTACAACAACGGCAAGCTGCTCGAACCTCTCTTTCACCGGGCCGCTCTGGGTTCGGAGACATCCCCTGTTCCGGGCCGCCCGTTTCGCCGCTTTGTCATGCACCTGGACTGGCCAGGGCGGGAGGGAGACGCTCGCTGCATTGCTCAAGTCTCCGAAGTGGAGGACATCCGATGACGGAGTTACTTTCTGGTACCGAGATAGACGCCCTCGCCGATGATCGGGATGGGCCTGTCGCCCTGCACCTCCGGCAACCCTTGATGCCCGTCGAGGGCCGCGGGTCGGTGGTTTTTCCGCCGACATACGCGGATGTCGGCTACAACATCGACGAGCTCTCCGATGGAACGAAGATCGCACTGATGGACAGCGTCGGATCCCAGGCCAACCGTATGGAGCCCGTGTTCCTCTCGGCAGCGCCCGGCGAGCAGGAGAATCCCCGGGCCGGCCTCGTCCCGCAGATCGATATCGCTTACGGCAACGAACAGTCCGTGTCGATTCTGAAAGCCGGTCATCGACTCGGCGACGCTGTGATCCGCTCGACGGCGTTGAAGGACAGATCCCGTGCGGCATTCGAGGCCTTTCTCGACCGCGGAGATGCGGCGCCGCTGGCGAAGCTCGCACCGACCTCGCTGGTCTTCGGCGTCTGGGATTCCCGCGATACGCAGGCGAAGCTGCCCCGCCTCGTGCAGTCCACGATCCGGGCGGAAAATGTCGATGTCCTGACGCGTTCGGCGCAATACAACCCGCCGCTCGACTATGCGGCGCTTGAAGTCTTTTCGGAGACGGACAAGGAGAAGCAGCAAGGCGACCCCAAGAGCCCGCTCGCCAAGCGCGGCTTCGTCCACGTTCCTGCGGTCAGGACTCACGGCGGAATCGTCGCGCGCGGACCGATACGTCGCGATGTTACTGTCAATCTCATCGCCTTGCGCCGTCTTGACGGACAGAACGGGTCGGCACTGCGGCGTTACATATTGGGGCTGGCCCTCGTTGCCGCCACCGCGCCGATGGACGGATTTCTCCGCGCGGGCTGTTTGCTCACGCTCGACCCGGACGAGAAGGGGGCGTGGCACGCGGTGGCGCGAAGCGGCGAGCGGGCCCCTGTCGGACTGAACGAAGATGCCGCACTCCGCTATGCGCGCGGCGCGGCGGGCGCATTTGGTGTGGGCGCAAGCGAGCGCGTGACCTTCGACAAGAGCCTGGCCAGTGCCGACACGAAGGCGAAAACCAGGGAACAATGATGTCCCGGTCGCTTCTGATCGCCGTTCGATTCCAGGAAGGCCGTTATCACGGCCGGGACGACGGCTTCGAGGGTGAGAACGGTTGGCCGCCGTCGCCGAGCCGCCTGTTCCAGGCGTTCGTTGCAGCCGCCGCCGACGGCGCCGGGATTCCGGAGGAGGATGGGCGCGCGCTGAGGTGGCTGGAATCGCTCGATCCGCCGAGAATCGCCGCTCCGGCCGTTCGACGCGGCCGGCCGGTCAAGTTGTACGTCCCGAACAACGACCTCGACTCGGTCGACGCCGATCCGGCGCGCGTCGGCGAAATCCGGGTTCTTAAACGGTGGCAGCCCTGCTTCTTCGATTCTGGCGAGTCCGTTCTCTATGTCTGGAACTTCGAATCGGGATCGGAGGAAGCGGCGCGTGTCTGCGCTATTGCCGAGCGGCTGTATCAGCTTGGACGCGGCATCGACATGGCGTGGGGGAGCGGGCGGGTTCTGGGGCGGAATGAGGCGGAAGCCGTTCTCGATACCCACCCAGGGGCCATACGTCTGCCAGGAAAGGGTGGAGAGACGGCGGTGCCGCATCGCGGCACGTTCGACAGCCTTGTCGAGCAGTACCGGCGCAAGCGCAAGCGCCTGGAGACCGTACGCGCAGGTCGCAAGTCCCGCCAGTCTTTTACCCAGCCTCCCAGGGCGTCCTTCCGCCATGTGGCATATGATATGCCGCCGCACCGCCTGCACTTTGAGCTGCGGGATATGAAGGGCGGCTTCGCCCCGCGCCCGCTCGCGTCCACGGGGCCTCTGGTCGCGGGGCTGCGCGACGCTGCAGCGACCCGCCTCCAGCAGGCCTTGCCCGAACAGTCCCGATTACTCGAGCGGTTGATCATCGGGCGGGGGGCAAAGCGCGCCGATCTTGCGCAGCGCATCAAGTTGATACCCGTGCCGTCCATAGGAACGCAGCATACGGACCCCTCGATTCGGCGTATCCTCGTAGAGATTCCCCCGGATTGTCCCATCCGTGTCGACGACTTGAAGTGGGCCTTTTCGGGACTGGAACCCCGGGATCCCGAAACCGGGGAGGTTTGGTTCGGGTGTTTGACATCGACCGACGATTCTCGGATGGCAGAACGGTTCACCGGGTCGGCGCGGGCGTTCAGGAGCGTAACGCCGCTCGCTCTTCCGATTGCCCACCGCCGCGTCGACTTTACTCGCATTGGCGCCGAAGCGGCAGGCGGCGCGGGGCGCGCGCGCAAGGAGGCGGGTGCCGCCGAGGCCGTCGTTCAGGCATTGCGTCACGCGGGTGTCCGTGTTCCGCCGGTTGGCGTGCGCGTGCAGCGGGAGCCGTTCCAGGTGCGCGGCAAACGGGCGGAATCTTTCGCCGCCGGCACGCGGTTCACAAAAGACCGGCTGTGGCACGTGGCGGTCACCTTTGCCAAGCCGGTTGACGGCCCGCTTTTGCTGGGCGACGGCCGCTATCTCGGCCTCGGGCTCATGCTGCCGCACGAGCCGATGCCGGACGCGCTGGCCTTCGAGATCAGAGAAGGACTCGCCGATGCGGCGGAGGCCGGTCTCGTTGCCCGTGCCGCGCGCCGCGCGATGATGGCGCGGGTGCAGGCGAGCTTGGCACGCAGCGCGCCCCTTCCGGCCTATGTCAGCGGCCACGACGAGAACGGCCGTCCGGCCGGCGGAGGCCAGCATCGCCATATCGCGGTCGTTGCCGACCTGCCGCGTCGGCGCATTCTCTACATCGCGCCGAACCGGCTGCAGCGTTCCGGCGTTTCGTGGCGCGAGATCAGCCGATCGCATCGTGACGTGGAGCGTGCCCTGGAAGGCATGGACGACCTCCGCGCAGGCGAAGCCGGCCGTCTGGCCCTTGAGCCTGCGGTGCCCGACGCGGATACCGATCCGCTCTTTGCCGCAGCGCAGGTGTGGCAGAGCGTCACCGACTACTGCGTCACCCGCCATCGCCGCCGCCTTACGGACGAAGAGGCGTTGAGGGCCGATGTCCTGGCCGAACTCCATCGTATCGGCTGGCCGGTGCCACAGGCCGTGACCATTCTTGCGGTTATACGCGGCCCGCGCGGCGGACTCTCCGGCCGGTTTCGGATCGCCTTTGCAACAGCCCAGGCCGGGCCGCTTCTGCTCGGCCGCACGGCGCACAAGGGTGGCGGCCTGTTCGCCAACGCCGACTGACATTCTCTCGCGGGTCCGAGCGAGTTGGCGGGCGGTTCCGCATCGGGTCCCGTCGCCGTTCCATGGTGCGTGGGTCTCCAGGCCCGCATTTTTCTCCTCGAAAAACAAAAGCATGCGGGCCTGGAGACCCGCGCACCTAAAACAGGTCCGCTGCCCCTCGCCCGAGCAGGCCCGCTCCCCCTCCGCCCACCCCGCGTTGACTCGTGCCGCGTGCGACACGATATTCCAGGTCTGCCGCATCGATTGGAGGGACCGCCATGTCCACGTCGCTCATGGCGAATTACGCCCGGTTCGGGCTCGAGTTCGTGCGGGGCGAAGGGCCCTATCTTCATGAGGCCGGCGGTGCGCGCTATCTCGATTTCGGGTGCGGCATCGGCGTCACCAGCCTGGGCCATGCCCATCCCCGCACGGTCGAGGCGCTGGAGCGCCAGGCCGGCAGGCTCTGGCATGTCTCCAACCTCTATGAGATCGGCCCCCAGGCGCGCCTGGCGGAGCGGCTCACCGCCGCGAGCTTCGCGGACCGCGTGCTGTTCTGCAATTCGGGCGCCGAGGCCGTGGAGGCCGCCCTCAAGCTCGCCCGCATCTACCAGACAAGCCGCGGCGCGCCGGAGCGCTACCGCACCGTCACCTTCCGCAGCGCCTTCCACGGGCGCACCCTCGCCACCATCGCGGCGGGCGGCCAGGCCAAGCACCTCAAGGGCTTCGAGCCCGCGGTGGACGCCTTCGACCAGGTGGAGCTCAACGATCTCGCCGCGGCCCGGGCCGCCGTCGGGCCGGAGACCGCGGCCATCCTGGTGGAGCCGGTCCAGGGCGAGGGCGGCATCAATGTCGCCGAAGACGCCTTCCTCCAGGGGCTCCGCGCGCTGGCGGACGAAGCCGGCCTGGTGCTTATCTTCGACGAGGTGCAGTGCGGCATCGGGCGCACGGGCCGCCTCTTCGCCCATGAGTGGGCCGGCGTCCAGCCGGACGTCATGGCCCTCGCCAAGGCGCTCGGCAACGGCTTCCCCATCGGCGCCTGCCTCGCGCGGGAGGCGGTGGCGGCCGCCATGGTCCCCGGCAGCCACGGCACCACCTTCGGCGGCAACCCGCTGGCCTGCGAGGTCGGCAACGCCGTGCTGGACGTGATCCTCGAAGACGGCTTCCTCGCACGCGTCCGCGAGACCGGCGCGCAGCTCCAGCGGCGGCTCGCGGGCCTCGTCGGCAATGGGCGCGTCTTCACCGGCGTGCGGGGCCGCGGCCTCATGCTGGGCCTCGAATGCGCCGTGCCGAATATGGAACTCCTCGCCGCGCTGCGGGAGAACCACCTGCTCGCACTGCCGGCGGACGGCAACATCCTTCGCCTGCTGCCCCCGCTCACCATCGGCGAGGCGGAGGTGGACGAGGCCTGCCATGCCCTGGAACGCGCCGCCGAGACGGTGGGTTCGTGAGCGCGCCGCGGCACTTCCTCGATATCGAGGCGCTGGATCCGGCGGCGCTCCGCGGCATCGTCTCGCACGCGGCGGCGCTCAAGGGGCCACAGGCCGACCGCCCGCTGGAAGGAAAGACCCTCGCCGCCATCTTCGAGCGTGCCTCCACCCGCACCCGGGTCTCGTTCGACGTCGCCATGGCGGAGCTCGGCGGCCGGACCATCGCCCTCTCCTGGAGCGAGCTGCAGCTCGGCCGCGGCGAAAGCGTGGAGGATACCGCCCGCGTGCTCTCCCGCTATGTGGATGCCATCGCGCTCCGTGCCCGCGCCCATGAGACGCTGCTGGCGCTCGCCGGGGCGGCGACCGTGCCGGTGGTCAACGCCCTTACCGACCACTGCCACCCCTGCCAGCTCGTGGCAGACGTGATGACCTATATCGAGCATCGCGGCTCCATCGCCGGGCGCACCGTGGCCTGGCTCGGCGACGGCAACAATGTGGCCGCGACCTGGGTGCAGATGGCCGCGCCCTTCGGCTTTCGCCTGCGCCTCGCCTGCCCGGCGGCCCACCGGCCCGACCCGGCGGTGGTCGACCGCGCTCGCGCACAAGGCGCCGCGGTGGAGGTGGGGGAGGATCCCGCCGCCGCCGCGAGAGGGGCCGACTGCGTGGTCACCGACAGCTGGGTCTCGCTCCATGACGATCCGGAGAAGGGCACCGTCGCCTTCGAGCCATACCGGGTGGACGAAGCCCTCATGGCCCTCGCCGCGCCCGACGCCCTCTTCATGCATTGCCTGCCGGCGAAACGCGGCGAGGAGGTGACGGACGCGGTGCTCGACGGCCCCGGGTCCGTGGTTCTGGACGAGGCGGCCAACCGTGTCCCCGCCCAAAAAGCGGTACTGCTGTGGTGCCTCGCGGGAGCCTGAGCGCCGTGCCCCCGGGCGCCGGCCCGCACCGGTTCGGTGTGCGCCTCCGCGGGCTGTACCGCCGTGCCGCCGGGCTTGCTCTCGCCGCGCTGCTGGCCGGTGCGCTCGCCGCCTGCCAGCCCTCCTCCAAGCCGCCCGTGTTCGTGCCGGAGCGCTTCCCCTTCTCCGACAAGCCGCCTCTCGTCTTCGATCTCGCGCATATCGAGATCGTGAAGCCCACGGCGCCCACGGCGCCCGCGGCGTCCCTTCCCGAGAGCCGCCCCGCGCCCGTGCCCCTGGGTGCCGCGCTCGATGCCTGGGCGGCGGAGAGGCTCCGGGCCGCGGGCCGCGCCGGCACGCTCAGGCTCGTCCTGCGCGAGGCTTCGGCCGTCGTCATTCCCTTGGAGACCGATGCGGGGCTCGAGGGGCTGTTCACCGCGGAGCAGGCGGAGCGGCTCGAGCTGCGGCTATCCGCGGTTATCGAGATCGTGGACGAATCCGGCGCCCTCCGCGGCCATGCATCGGCGGCGGTGCGGCGTACGCGCACCCTGCCCGAGGGCCTGACGCTGGACGAGCGCGAACGCCTCTACCGGGAGGCCGCGGACGCGCTGCTCGCGGACTATGACAGCTATCAGGAGCAGAGCATCCGGCGCTATCTCGGGGCCTGGCTGCAGGGCGGTGCGTAGGCGCGCCCGCCTCAGGCCGCGCAGACCTCGTCCAGCAGGCGGCGCAAAAAGGCCTCGCAGGCCCGGACCTGGTCGAGTGCGATATATTCGTTCGGCTTGTGGGCCTGCCGGATACTGCCGGGGCCGCAGATCACCGTCGGGATGCCGGCTTCCTGGAACTGCCCCGCCTCCGTCCCGTAGGCCACGACCTCGGTGCGGTTGGTCCGCGCGAGCGCCATGACGAGCTCCTCCGCCGGCGAGCCGGGCTCGGGCACCAGGCCCGGCACATGGAAGCGCGTCTCCGTCTCGATCCGCGTACCGGGGTCCACGTCATGCATGCGCGGGAGCACGGTCTCGTTCGCGAAGCGCTCGAAACGCAGGCGGATCTCGTCCGCGTCCGCCCCCGGCATGAGGCGGTATTCCCAGTCGAAGCCGCAATCCAGCGGAACGATATTATGTGCGGTGCCGCCGCTGACGGTCCCCACATGAACGGTGGTGTAGGGCGGGTCGAAGCCGCTGTCGGGCTCGGCGCGGCTCGCCATCTCGTCGGCGAGCCCGGCAAGGAAGTGGATCAGCGCCGCGGCATGCTGGACGGCGTTCACCCCCCGGTGGGTGGCGCTGGAATGGGCCTCCAGGCCGCGAACTCGGGTGTGGAAGCCATAGACTCCCTTATGGGCGTTCACCACCGCCATTTCCGTGGGCTCGCCCACGATGCAGATCCGCGGCTTGACGGGGAGTTCGCGGCCGAGCTTCGCGATCATGAGCGGCGCGCCGAGGCAGCCCACCTCCTCGTCGAAGGAGAGCGCGAAATGGATCGGGGTACGCAGCGGGCGGGCGGTGAAGTCCGGCACCAGCGCGAGAGCGACGGCGCTGAAGCTCTTCATGTCGGCGGTGCCGCGGCCGTAGAGGCGGTCTCCCTTGCGCGTAAGGCGGAAAGGGTCGGTATCCCAGGGCTGGCCTTCCACCGGCACCACGTCGGTGTGGCCCGAAAGCGCGATGCCCGGCACGTCCGCCGGGCCGACGGTGGCATAGAGATTGGCCTTGTCACCGCTTTCGTCGTGGATCAGGGTGGCGGCCACCCCGTGGGATGCCAGATAGTCGCGCACGAAATGGATGAGGGCGAGGTTCGAGTCATGGCTCGTCGTGTCGAAGGCGACGAGCCGTTCGATCATTTCGACCGGGGTATAGCGCGTTCCGGGCATGGGCCTTGCAATCGTTCCGGGAAGCCGGGGCCGGCGATTGTGGCCGCGCGCCCCTACCGGCACAAGCGGGCGGGCTAGGCCATGGCGCGCCACCGCGGGCGCACCGCGCTCAAGGTCCTGCTGCCGCTGCTCGCCGTGGGCGGCGGCGTGCTGGCGGCGGGCTATCTGCAGGCGACCAAGCCCCGGCTCGAGCAGGCCGTGCCGGCCGAACGCGAGCGGATCATCGCCGCCGCCGCCGTCCGCATCGCCGACATCCAGCCGGAGATCGCGACCTATGGCGAGATCGTCGCCCGGCGCTCCGCCGAGATGCGCGCACTCGTCGCCGGCCAGGTGGTGGAGATCGGGCCCGATCTCGTGGACGGCGGCACGGTCCGCACCGGCGACCTGCTGGTGGCGATCGATCCGTTCGACTATGAGGCGCGGGTTCAGGAGGCCGGCGCCCACCTCGCCGAAGCCCGCGGCATGCTCGCCGAGACCGAGGCGGAGAGCGCGGCCGAGCGGGCGGTGCTGGTGGAGGAGCGCAACCGGCTCGCCATCGCCGACCGCGAGGTGGCGCGCCGCGAAGAGCTTCTGGAGCGCGGCATCGCATCCCGCAAGAACCTGGACGATGCGCTAGCGCTCCGCGCCGACCGGGCGCAGGCGGTGGTGCGGGCGGAGCAGCGGGCCATCGTCTATGAGGCCCGCATGGCGCGCCTGAAGGCGGCGGTGGAGCGCAGCGCCGTCGCACTCCGCCGTGCCGAGCGGGACCTCGAAAACACCCGGCTCACAGCGCCCTTCGACGGCTATCTCACAGGCGTCTCCGCGGCGCTCGGCAAGCGGCTCGGCGTCAATGACAGGGTGGTCCGGCTGGACGAGCTCGGCCGCCTCGAGGCCCGGTTCTACCTCAGCGATGCGGAGTATGGGCGCCTCGTCTCCGCGCCCGGCGGGCTCGCCGGGCGGCCGGTGGAGGTGGTCTGGCGCGCGGGCGAGAGGGATTTCGTCTATCGCGGTCGCGTGGCACGCGTCGGCGGCGCGTTCGAGGCCGCGAGCGGCGGGGTCACCGTCTACGCCCCCATCGCGGATGCGGGCGCGGACTCGCCGATCCGCCCCGGCGCCTTCGTCGAGGTGCGCATCCCCGACCGCGTCTATCGCGGCGCCGCACGCCTTCCGGAGACCGCGCTCGTCGGTGGAGACAGGGTCTACGCCGTGGTGGACGGGCGGCTCGAGGAACGCACGGTCGTGCTGCTCGCCCGCGTCGGCAACGAGGTGGTCGTGACCGGCGCGCTCGCCGACGGCGAGCAGGTCGCCGCGACCCGCTTTCCGGAGATCGGGCCCGGGATCAAGGTCCGGCTCCGATGACGTCGGAGCGCCGCGGCGTCATCTCCTTCTTCGTACGCCACCCGACAGCGGCCAATCTGGTGATGATCCTGCTGGTGGTGGCGGGCGCGCTCGCGCTTGCGCGCATGAACGTCCAGTTCTTCCCCAAGGTGGACATCGACCGGATCTCCATCACGGTCCCCTGGCCCGGGGCGAGCGCGGAGGATGTGGACTCCAATATCGTCGCCGCCATCGACCCGGAGGTGCGCTTCCTGAACGGCGTCAAGCGGGTCTCGTCGATCTCGACCGAGGGCATGGGCCAACTCTGGGTCGAGCTCGAGCCCGGTGCGGACAACGATTCCGTGTTCGCCGCGGTGGAAACGGCGGTGGGCGCGGTGGACACGCTCCCGGAATCGTCCGAGAAGCCGACCGTCGCCCAGCGCTACAGCTACGAGATGATCGGCCGCCTGGTGGTCTCGGGCCCCTTCTCGGAGGCCGCACTCCGGGCCTACGCCAAGGACATCCGGCAGCGCCTGCTGGACAGGGGGGTCGACAAGGTCGACCTGTTCGGCAGCCGCCGGGAGGAGATCCTGGTGGAGCCCGACCCCCGCGCGCTGCGCCAGCTCGACCTCACCCTCGACGATATCGCGCGCCGCATCGGCGAAAGCGCGCTGGACCTGCCGTCGGGCACCGTGCCCGCCGGCACCGAGAAGCAGATCCGCAGCCTGGGCGCCGCGAGCTCGGCGGAGGCGCTCGGCGATATCGAGATCGTCGCACGGCAGGACGGCGCCATCCTGCGGCTGCGCGACATCGCCACCATCGAGGAGGCCTTCGACGAGCGCGATGCGAGCGCGCTGCGCAAGGGGCGGCCCGCGGTGGAGGTCGTGGTCCGCCGCGCGTTGTCGTCGGACGCGCTGGAGCAGGCCGCGCTGTTCGAGGAATTTCTCGAAGAACATGTGCCGACGCTCCCGCCCTCCCTCTCGGTCCGGCATTACGACGACGCCACCGAGGCCATCGACGACCGCATCGGCATGCTGCTCCGCAACGGCGCCACGGGTCTCGCGCTGGTGGTGATCGTGCTGTTCGTCTTCCTGAGCGCCCGGGTCGCGTTCTGGATCGCGGTGGGCATACCGGTTTCGCTCTTCGCCACCTTCGCGGTGATGATGCTGTCGGGCCAGACCATCGACATGGTGAGCCTGTTCGGGCTGATCCTCGGCATCGGCATCATCGTGGACGACGCCATCGTGGTGGGCGAGCACGCGACCACGCGCCGCATGGCGGGCGTCGGCCCCGCCCAGGCGGCGGAGCAGGGCGCGCGGCGCATGCTGGCGCCGGTGCTCGCCGCGACTCTCACCACCATCGCGGCCTTCCTGCCGCTCCTCATGGTCTCGGACGTCATCGGCCAGATCATGCGGGCGATCCCGCTGGTCATCGTCGCGGTGCTGGTGGCCAGCCTGCTCGAGTGCTTCCTGGTGCTGCCGCGGCACATGCGCGGCTCGCTGCGGGCGGATCCGCGCGGCAGCAACCGCTTCGCGCGCTGGTTCAATCCGCGCTTCGAGGCGTTCCGCGACGGCCCGTTCGCCCGCATCGTCCGCGCCTGCGTCGCGTGGCGCTATTTCACCATGGGGATCGCCGTCGCACTGCTGATACTCCCCTTCGGCCTGATGGCGGGCGGGCGCATCGCGTTCGTCTTCTTTCCCTCGCCCGAGGCGGACACGGTGTACGCCAACGTCTCCTTCGTCGAAGGCACCGGGCGGGAGACCACCGCCGCCATGGTGGGCGAGCTCGAACGCGCCCTCGAGGAGGCGGAGGCGGCGCTCACCGGCGGGGCCGGCGGGGTGGTGGCCATGTATCGCGGCCAGGTCGGCGCGCCGGCCACCCGGTTCGATGCGTTCGCCGTCGGCGCGGGCGATCATGTGGGCGGCCTGGTGGTGGAACTCGTGCCGTCGGACAGCCGCTCCGTCCGCACCCAGGCCCTTATCGAGGCGTGGCGCGCGCGCGTGCGCCCGATGCCGGGGGTGGACACCTTCACCATCCTGGAACAGAGGGCCGGACCGCCCGGGCGCGAGCTCGACATCCGAGTCACGGGCGACGATCTCGAGGCGCTGAAGCGGGCGGCAAACGAGGTCCGTGCCCTTCTCGTCCGCTTCCCCGGCGTGAGCGACGTGGCCGACGACGCGCCCTACGGCAAGCAGGAGACCATCCTGCAGGTGACCCCCCGTGGCCATGCGCTGGGCTTCACGCCGGAGAGCGCCGCACGCCAGATCCGCGCGGCTTTCGAGGGCGCCATCGCCAAGCGAATCGCCCGCGGCGACGAGGAGGTCACGATCCGGGTCCGCCTGCCGCGCGGCGCGCTCACCGAGGCCGATCTCCGGCATGCGATGCTGCGGAGCCCGGCGGGCCTCGAGGTGCCGCTCGCCGAGGTCGTCGCCTTCACGGAGCGTACCGGCTTTGCCGCGGTCCGCCGCGAGGACGGCGCGCGCTCCATCGCCGTCACGGGCGAGCTCGACGAATCGGTCATTACGAGCGACGAGATCATCGCCGCACTTCAGGGGGGCGAGCTTTCCGCAGTGGCGCAGCGCCACGATGTGCGGATCGCGTTCCGCGGCAAGGCGGAGGAGCAGGCCACCACCCTCGGCGACATGACGGTGGGTGCCGTCATCGGGCTGGTCGCGATCTATCTGGTGCTCGCCTGGGTCTTCGGAAGCTACGCCGCGCCCTTCTTCGTCATGTCGGTGATCCCGTTCGGCGTCGTCGGCGCCGTTCTGGGCCATCTCGTCATGGGCTACGACCTCACCGTCCTTTCCGTGATGGCGCTGCTGGGCCTCGCGGGGATCGTGGTCAACAACGCCATCGTGCTCGTGCGCGCGATCCAGGAGCGCCGGGAGGCCGGCGAGGCGGCCATGGAAGCGCTGGTGGGCGGCGCGCGGGACCGCCTCCGCGCCGTGACGCTCACCTCCACCACGACCATCTTCGCGCTCTTCCCGCTGCTCTTCGAGACCAGCCTCCAGGCGCAGTTCTTGAAGCCCATGGCGGTCACCATCGTCTTCGGCCTGCTGGGCGCGACGCTCATGGTGCTGATCCTGGTGCCCTGCCTGCTCGCCATCCAGAGCGACCTTCTGGGCCTCTTCAGCCGGAGCCGGGCGGCGCGCCGCTACGACGTGGCCCACCCGCCCGCACTGGAGGAGGAGCGCCCGTGAACCGGATTCTCGAAGGCCTGCGCGTGGTGGAAGGCTCGGCCTTCGTCGCGGCCCCGCTCGGCGGCATGACGCTGGCGCAGATGGGGGCGGACGTGATCCGCTTCGACCCGCTGCAGGGCGGCCTGGACTACCGCCGCTGGCCGGTCACCGAGGAGAACGCCAGCATCTATTGGGCCGGCATGAACAAGGGCAAGCGCTCGCTCGCCGTCAACCTGCGGGAGGAGGAGGGGCGGGAGCTGGTGGCCGCCCTGATCACGGCACCGGGGGAGGATGCGGGCATCTTCCTCACCAACCTCCAGACCGGCGGCTGGCTTTCCTACGAGGCGCTTGTCGCGCGCCGCGCCGACCTCGTCATGCTCCAGATCGTCGGCAATCCGGACGGCAGCGTTGCCGTCGATTACACGGTGAACGCCCGCATGGGCTGGCCCTTCGTCACCGGGCCGGCCGATGTCCAGGCGCCGGTCAACAACGTTCTGCCGGCCTGGGACGTGGCCTGCGGACTCACCGCGTCCACCGGCGTGCTCGCCGCCGAGCGCCACCGGGCGCGGACCGGCGCGGGGCAGCTCGTCCGCCTGGGCCTTGCGGACGTCGCCTATCACATCACCGCGTCGCTCGGCTATGTGGGCGATGTGGAGGTCAACGACGCCGAGCGCCCGCGCATCGGCAACGACATGTACGGCACCTTCGGCACCGACTTCCCGACCCGGGACGGGCGGCGCATCATGCTGGTGACCGTCACGCCCCGGCATGTGGCGGCCCTGGGCCGCGCCACCGGGCTTGCGGAGGCCTTCGCCGAAATCGAGACCCGCCGCGGCCTCGACCTCGGCAAGGACGCGGACCGCTGGGAGGCGAGGGCCGAACTCCGCGCGCTTCTCGCACCCTGGTTCGAGGCGCGCACGCTGGCGGAAGCCGGCGCCGCCCTCACCGAGGCGGGCCTCCTGTGGGGGCCCTTCCGCAGCCATCGCCAGATGGTCGCCGAAGACCCCTTCTGCTCGCCGGAAAACCCGCTGTTCCAGAAGGTGGACCAGCCGGGGATCGGCGCCTTGCTGACGCCCGGCTCGCCCTTGGCGTTCGGCGCGTCGCCCCGGTGCCCGCCGGCACCCGCGCCGCGCCTCGGCGAGCATACGGACGAGATTCTCGGAGCGGTCCTCGGTCTCGGAGACGGCGCCATCGGCCGGCTGCACGACCGCGGCATCGTCGCCGGGCCCCAGCCGTGAGCCTCACGCGCCGGCGCCCTCCACGAGCAGGGCGTCGATGCCGGCGCCATGTCCGCCCGCATCCTCTCGCAGCCAGGCGCGCGCGGCGTCCGGCTCGTCGAACTCCAGCACCGTGAGCCGCCCATCGGGCCAGTCGCCTTCCCGTATCTCGGGCACCGCATCCGCCGCCAGCACCCGTCCGCCGCCGGCATGGGCGAGGTCCCGCCCTTTCGCGCCGGGCGGCAAGCGAAGCATGGCGTAGGCGGCGCCGCCCTGGGCCTGGCGCGCGCCCTCGATCATGACGAGATTGCCCGTGGAGGCCCGCCGGCGGATGGCGCGGATGCTGGTATAGGCGGGGGAATCGTACCAGGCGGCGGCACGGGCGCGGCTCTCGAAGCCGATGAATACCAGCCGGCCCGGCGCCCAGGCGCCCGCCGCCGCCTCCCAAGCGCCGCCCCGCACCAGGAACCGCCCGCCGAAGGCGGCGACCGTTCCCGGCGTCCGCGCGCGGTAGCCCGCATAGGTCTCCGGGTCGGAGACCGTCACGTCGGCGAGGACGTAGCCCGGCACCCGCGCCTCCTCAGAAGGGCTCGGGGTCCGCGAAACGGCGCAGCACGTTGGTGGTGAGGCGGGCCACATTGTTGTCGTAGCCGTTCCACGGCAGGCTCGCCGGATAGCAGATCGAGCCCACGGAGAAGACCGCCCCGCCGTTGGGCGTCTCGTAGAACACCATGTCGGCGCGCACCTTTTCGTTCTCCGTGCCGCCGAGGCCGGCATGGTTCACCAGCACTTCCTCATTGACCACGATGTAGAGGTCGGTGTGGTTCTCGGAGCGCGCGAGCACCAGCGCATGGGGCGGCGTGCCGAGGCGCGAATCCGCGTGGTCGAGCTCGTTGCCGGCGGCGCCTTGCCCGTGGAAGCCGAAGTCGCCGATGAGCTCGTCTGTCCCAATCCCCTTGAAGATAAAGCGCGCGCGGGGATCGAAGCTCCCGGGCATGCGGCGGTAGTAGGAGGATTCGTCGAAACCCTCGGCGACGAAGCCGACGCCCGCGATCTGCTGGGGCGCCGTGTGTCCCTGGTTGCGCCACAGCCCGCCATATTCGCCGGTGAAGCTGTGATAGTGCTCGCCCGGATCCGCCTCCCAGGTGCGGATGGCGGCGCCGCTGCGGCGTACCTCGATCACGCCCGGCAGCTCCAGGTGCATGGCGACGCGCCAGTAGAAGCCGTTTCCACCGAGATACATCAGCCGCCCGCCCTGCTGGGTGAAGCTCTGCACGGCATCCCGCATGGCCTTGGAATAATATTCCGGGTGGCCGCCGGTGATCAGCACGCGGTAGCGCCCGAGCAGGTCCATGCCTTCCCGGTCCACGTCCTCGTCGGTGATCACGTCGTGCTCGAAGCCGAAATGGGTGAGCCAGTCCTCCACATACATGTCGAGGACGAATTCCCGCGCATTGGTGGCGTCCTCACCGCCACAGGCCCAGGGGGTCTCCACCTTGGGCCGCATATTGAGGATGGGCCGGAGCCTCGACGAGTAGCAGACTCCGCTGCCGTCCGAATGGCTGTCATAGAGCGACGCGCCGTACTCCCGGTGCTCGTTGAGGAAGAGCTGGTTGGGGTTGAGTGCGGAAAGCTGGCCGGTCAGGAGTTCCGCCAGCGACCCGTCGAAGGCCATATGCTCGTTGGCGTAGGCCATATATTCCACCGTCGGCAGCAGGAAGGCGATGGGCGCCTCCTTGCCGCGGGCGGGAAGCACCGCAAAGGGGATGTACTCCTCCGCATCCCCGGCGCGGAGCCTGGCCGCATAGACGCCGCTCCTGGTCCGCGCCGGCACGGTCCACTCGAAGTCCACGTCCCAGCCCGCGTCATAGAGGTCGTCGTCGTGGAAGTGGATGGCGCCATATTCCTCCGGCGCGTGCCGCCAGCACATTTCCTCGCCGGTGAAGTTCCAGCCCGTCATGCCGCGCGCCGGCAGGTTCACGATCTCCCCGTCGAGCCGGTTCGACGAGCGGTCGGTGATCTTTATCGAGGGAATGTCGCGGGAGAAGTCCCAGGCGCCGAGAATGTGAGGCGCGAGGGCCTGGGGCATGGCGTCATGCTTCAGCGTCTCGCTTTCGCTCGGCGAGAGCACGCGGGAGGCGAGCCGGGGGGAATCGATCTTGCCGTTGTAGAGCGCATCCGCCAGCGCCCGTTTCCCGCGGCGCTTGAAGATGCCGGCCATGACGAGCGGCGCGGTGCAAGCGGTCGCCGCCTTGCGCTTCAGCTTCGCTTTCCGAGCCCCGCTATCGGCCCCGCCCGCATAGGCGCATACCGGCTCCTGCCGGACGGTCACCCTGTCGTTCGCCGCATCGTAGCTTGCGACGGCGAGATACCAGTGGCGCTCGAGCAGCGGCCGTCCGGTCGAAACGGTCTCGGCGCCCGCGCCCGTGCCGATGCGGAGCGCGAGCGCGCCGCCCTCGTCGATCATGAGCGCGAATCCCGCCTTCCGGCGCGGGTCCCATTTGGAGACGATGCCCTGCTCGCCCTTGCCCGGCGTGGTGGGCCAGATCATGGCCTGGACGGTGAAGCTCTCCAGCCGCTCCAGCGGCGCCCGGTGCTCCACCAGCGCGTAGGAGCCTGCGTCGATGGTCTGTTTGCGCCCCTTGTGGCGGCGGCTCAGGGCCGCGACATGCTTCTCCTTGAAGCCCGGCCCGGGCGGCGAATTGTCGGCGCAGATGAGCCGAACGATGTCCGCCCGGTAGGTCGGATGTTCGCAATTGACCATGAACTTCACGGTCTCGCCCGGCCTTGCGCTGAGCCGGTCCGAATAGCCGGTGATCGTCAACATCCCGCAACCTCCCCGCGTACCGTTGCCGCGCGCATACCACCCGTCTCCCAATCTCCAGCATAGTGACCGCCCCAGACCCGAACAACCGACCGTCCTCGTTCAGGACGTTTGCGACGCCGGGGTTTCTTCGGCCGTCAGGTTGGCAAGGCATTCGGCCTGGAGCTTGTCGAGGCGTGAGCTGGAACCCGTGACCCCCGCGGGGCCGTGCAAGTCCGGCGAACCGGCGCTATGGGCGGTCGCGCGTCGCCCGAACGAACTGCCCCTTTGTTTGGTGCGCGGGTCTCCAGGCCCGCATATTTTTTTGCTTTTCGAAAAGAAGAAAAATGCGGGCCTGGAGACCCGCGCACCAAACCTGTCATGGGGGCCTCCTTGCGGTTGACGTGCCCACCAACCGCTTCGGAGACCTCCAACCTCGTTTCAAGAGAGGCGTCTCATACCTGTTTGAACTTGTACATGACCGCCCGCGTCCAGGGCCCTCGATCTGGTGGCGACGCAGCGCACCGGAGTGCGGGTTCCGCTCAGGGCGCGGCCGGGCGGCCTTCCCCGTTTCAGCTGCGCTCGGCCGGGGGGCCGTAGCCGCCGCCGGAGGGGGTCTCGAGCAGGAAGGCGTCGCCGGGTTCGATCCGGCGGCTGGCCCTTGCGGCCATGGGGTCCACCGTGCCGTCGGCGCGTTCCACCCAGTTGCGTCCGCAGCGCCCGGGCGCACCGCCCGCCATGCCGTAGGGCGGGATGGTGCGGTGCTGGGCGAGTACGGTGAGGTCCACCGCCTCCAGGAAGCGGATCTGCCGCCGCGTGCCGTCGCCGCCCCGCCATCGCCCCGCCCCGCCGCTGCCGCGGGCGATCTCGAAGCTCTCGAGCACCACCGGATAGCGCCACTCGAAGACCTCCGGGTCGGTGAGCCGCGTGTTCGTCATGTTGGTGTGCACCGCCGACGTGCCGTCATAGCCCGGCCCCGCGCCCGCGCCGCCGCAGACCGTCTCGTAATATTGATGCCGGTCGTTGCCGAAGACGATGTTGTTCATGGTCCCCTGGCTTTCCGCCGCCACGCCCAGTGCGCCGAACAGGGCGTCGACCATCGCCTGGCTGGTCTCCACGTTCCCCGCCGCCACCGCCGCCGGATAGCGCGGCGCGAGCATGGAGCCTTCGGGGATAATGATGCGGATGGGTTTCAGGCACCCCTCGTTGAGCGGAATGTCGTCCTTCACCAGGCAGCGGAAGACATAGAGCACGGCGGACCGCGCGACCGCGGACGGCGCATTGAAATTGTTGGGGCGCTGGGGGCTGGTGCCGGTGAAGTCCACCACCGCCTCCCGTGCGACCCTGTCGAAGGAGACGCGCACGGCGATATGGCTGCCATCGTCCATGGGGAGCTCGAACGCGCCGTCCTTCATGGCGTCGATCACCCGGCGCACCTGCTCCTCGGCGTTGTCCTGCACATGCCCCATATAGGCATGCACCACATCCAGGCCGAACTCGTCGATCATCCGGCGCACCTCGCCGATACCCTTCTCGCCGGCGGCGATCTGGGCCTTCAGGTCGGCGACGTTCTGGTCCGGGTTGCGGGCGGGCCAGGGCCCGGCGGCGAGATGCGCGCGCAGGGCCTCCTCCAGGAAGTGTCCGCCGTCCACCAGCTTGAAATTGTCGAAGAGGATTCCCTCCTCCTCCACCGTGCGCGCATCCGGCGGCATGGAGCCCGGCATGGAACCGCCGATGTCCGCATGGTGGCCGCGGCTCGCGACGAAGAAGAGGATGTCCGGGCGCCCGCCGCCCGCCTCGTTGCCGCCGAACACCGGCGTGATGACGGTCACGTCCGGCAGATGGGTGCCGCCATTGTAGGGCGCGTTGACGCAGAACACGTCGCCCGGCTTCATCCGCCCCCGGTTAGCCCGCGCCACCGTGCGCACGCTCTCGCTCATGGAGCCCAGATGGATCGGGATATGAGGCGCGTTGGCGACCAGCATTCCGTCCGGATCGAAGAGCGCGCAGGAGAAGTCCAGCCGCTCCTTGATGTTCACCGAATGGGCGGTGTTCTCGAGGGTGAGCCCCATCTGCTCGGCGATGGACATGAAGCGGTTGTTGAAGACTTCCAACATCACCGGGTCGCTGTCCGTGCCCGCCGCCGAGGCGCGCATGAGCGGCGCCGCGCGCTCGAGCGCGAGCGTGCCGTCCGCCTCCATGCATGCGCGCCAGCCGGGCTCCACCACGGTGGTGGCCGTGGCTTCGAGGAGGATAGCGGGCCCCGCCAACCTATCTCCCGCGGCGAGCGCCTCGCGCCGGTAGATCGGGGTCTCGCGCTCCTCGCCCGCGAACCACACGCCGGCGCGCGCGACGGGCTCCGGCCCTCCGCCGCGCGCGCGCGGCGTTGGTGCGCCGCCGGCGGGTGCGAAAGCGTCTGCCGCCGTTTCCATGGCGCCCACCGCTTCCACCGAGGCCGCCTCGATCACGAGCCCTTTCTCCGGCATGGCGAAGCCGTAGCGCCGCCGGTGGGCCTCCTCGAAACGGGCCTTCATTTCGTCCGCGCTCCCCGCCTCCACCAGGTCGGGCATGTCGGTGCCGTCATAGCGGAGGTGGGCGCGGCGCAGCACGGTCATGCGCTCTTCCGCGATGCCCTGCGCGGCGAGTTCGGCGCGGGCTTCGTCCGCGAGCGCATCGAGCGCACGGTCCAGCGCCGTAACGGCCGCATCGTCCAGCGGCAGCTCCACCGCCCGGTCGCGCAAGGCGCGCACATCGGCGAGGCCCATGCCGTAGGCCGACAGCACGCCGGCGAGCGGATGAATCGCAACCCGCGTCATGCCGAGGGCGTCCGCCACCAGGCAGGCGTGCTGGCCGCCCGCGCCGCCGAAGCAGGAGAGGGTGTAGCCGGTTACGTCGTAGCCCCGGCGCACGGAGATCGCCTTGATGGCATTGGCCATGTTGTCGACCGCGATCCGCAGGAAGCCCTCCGCCACCGCCACCGCGTCGGGCGCCGTGCCGTCGGCGCCGCCGGCCTGCGCGCCGATCTTCGCCGCGAGGGCCTCGAACTTGCGTGCCACGATCCCGCGGTCGAGCGGCTCGTCCTGGCCGGGGCCGAAGACCCGGGGAAAGAACTCGGGCCGGAGCTTGCCCAGGAGCAGATTGCAGTCGGTGACGCAGAGCGGGCCGCCGCGGCGGTAGCAGGCGGGCCCCGGGTCCGCACCGGCCGATTCCGGGCCGACCCGGTAGCGCGCCCCGTCGAAGGAGCAGATCGAGCCGCCGCCGGCGGCCACGGTGTGGATCGCCATCATGGGCGCCCGCATCCGCACGCCGGCCACCAGGGTCTCGAAGGCGCGCTCATAGGCGCCGTCGTAATGGGCCACGTCCGTCGAGGTGCCGCCCATGTCGAAGGAGATGATGCGCTCCCGCCCGGCGCGAGAGGCGGTCTCCACCGCGCCCACGATGCCGCCGGCGGGCCCGGAGAGGATCGCGTCCTTCCCCTGGAAGCGCCGTGCGTCCGTAAGCCCGCCGTTGGACTGCATGAACATGAGCCGCGTGCCCTCGCCGAGCTCGGACGCGATGCGGTCGATATAGCGGCGCAGCAGGGGGGAGAGATAGGCGTCCACCACGGTCGTATCCCCGCGTCCCACGAGCTTCATCAGGGGGCTCGTCTCGTAGCTCGTGGAAATCTGGGTGAAGCCGATCTCCCGGGCGATGGCGGCGAGGGCGCTCTCATGGTCGGGGTAGCGGTAGCCGTGCATGAGCACGATGGCGGCGGAACGGATGCCGTCGTCATAGGCTTCCTGCATCGCAGCCTCTGCGCCCGCGCGGTCGAGCGGGGCGAGGACCGTGCCGTCGGCGGCGACGCGCCCCTCCACCTCGGCCACCCGCTCGTAGAGCATCTCCGGCAGCACGATGTGCAGGTCGAACAGCCGCGGCCGCGCCTGATAGCCGATGCGGAGCGCGTCCCGGAAGCCCCGGTTTACCACCAGCAGGGTGCGGTCGCCCTTGCGTTCCAGGAGGGCGTTGGTTGCGACGGTGGTACCCATCTTGACGGCATCGACGCCCCGTACGGGCTCGCCGGGCGCGAGTCCCAAAACCTCGCGAATGCCCTGGACCGCGGCGTCCCGGTAGTGCTCGGGGTTGTCGGAGAGCAGCTTGCGGGTGAGGAGCCCACCCTCCGGGCTCCGCGCCACCACGTCGGTGAAGGTCCCGCCCCGGTCGATCCAGAACTGCCAGCCGCCGCTCATGCGGCGATAAATACACGCTGGCGGCGTGAAGCGGCAAACAGGCCGGTGACCCTGGGCACCCCCTTCCGGCGGGGATTTCCCCATTGCCGCCGCCCTCGTATACAGACGCGCGCGACGACCGAGGAGGAATGGCGAGGATGAACGGCGGCGAAGCCCTGGTGCGGACGTTGGCGGCCCACGGCGTGGACACGGCCTTCCACGTGCCCGGCGAAAGCTACCTCACCGTTCTCGATGCGCTGCGCCGGCATCGGGAGCGGATCAGGCTGGTGCTGATGCGCCACGAATCCGGCTGCGCCTTCGCGGCTGACGCCTACGCCAAGGCAACCGGACGCCCCGCCGCCGTCTTCGTCACCCGCGGCCCCGGCGCGGCCAACGCCGCCATCGGGCTGCACACGGCGAAACAGGATTCCACCCCGCTCGCGCTCTTCATCGGCCATGTGCCCACCCGCGAAATGGGGCGGGAGGCCTTCCAGGAGATCGACTATCCCCGGGCCTTCGGGCCGCTCACCAAAAAGGTGATCGAAGTGCTCCGCCCGGAGGACTGCGCGACCGCCGCTGCGGACGCTCTGGCGACCGCAATCGACGGCCGGCCCGGCCCGGTGGCCGTGGTGCTGCCGGAGGACGTGACGGAAGGAGAGGCGGGGGAGGGCCCGCCGCCCCCTCGCCGCCCGCGGTGCGAGCGCGCGCCGGAGCCCGTCGCCGTGGCCCGGGCGGCGCGGCTGATCGAAGGCGCCGCCCGGCCCATCGTCGTGGGCGGAGAGCTGATCGGCCATGAAGGCGCCGAGGATGCGCTCGCGGCGTTCGCCGAACGGGCGGCGGCCGGCGTCGTCTGCGCCTTTCGGCGGCAGGATGTGCTGCCGTGCGACCACCCGGCAAATCTCGGCCAGCTCGGGCTCTCGCTCTCGCCCTGGCAGAAGCGCTACTGGGCGGCGTGCGATCTGGTGGTGCTGGCGGGCGCCCGGCCCGACGGCCTTTCCCTGCAGGGCTACACCCTGCTGCGGGGCGACCAGACCGTCATCCACATCTATCCGGAGGAGGCCGCCTTCGCCGGCACCCGGCCGGCGGTGGCGCTCCATGCGGACACGAAGCCCGCACTCGCCGCGCTCGCGGCGGCACTCCAAGGCGCGCCATCCGCGGCACGCCGCGCCTGGCGCGACCGCCACCACGCGGCCTATGACGCGTACAGGGAGACGGGCGGTGATGCGGAAGCGCGCTGTGTCGGCGCCGTGGACATGGCGGAGATCGTCCGCGTTCTGGGCCGGCGCCTGCCGCCGGACGCCGTGTTGGTAAACGATTCCGGCTCCTTCGCGAGCTGGCTGCAGCGGCACTATCCCTACCGCGCGCCCGGCAGCCAGATCGCGGCCTGCGCCGGCGCCATGGGCTACGGCATGCCGGGCGCCGTCGGCGCGAAGCTTGCCCGCCCCGACCGGCCGGCGGTGGCCCTCATCGGCGATGGCGGGTTCCTGATGACGGGGCAGGAGATCGCGGCCGCCGTGCAGGAGAAGCTCGCCGTCACCGTGATCGTCTGTGACAACGGCGCCTACGGTTCCATCGTCACCCACCAGTACCGTCGCGGCGGGCGCGAGGCGCTCTACGGCACGGTCATGAACAGCCCGGACTTCGCCGCACTCGCCCGCGCCTATGGCGCCGCCGCCTGGACCGTGTCGGAGACCGCCGCCTTCGCGCCGACGCTGGAAGAGGCGCTGGCGCTCGCCGGCGGCCCGGGCCTGATCCATCTGAAGACGGACATGCGGGACCTCAACGCCGCCGGCCCCCAGATGGCGCCCTGACGCCGCCAGGCCGCGGCGTTCCGGTTCGGGCGCGTCAATCCACGAGGGTGATGGCGTCTCCGGCCCTGACGGGGCCTTCCTTGATCACGGCGGCATAGACGCCGGCAAAGCCCCCATGGGCCCTGTTCACCTGCTTCAGAAGGGCCGGGTGCGTTTGGGCGGTTTCCGGGTGGATCGTGATGAAC
This sequence comes from Alphaproteobacteria bacterium, assembly GCA_965220825.1. Taxonomy (GTDB): domain Bacteria; phylum Pseudomonadota; class Alphaproteobacteria; order UBA828; family UBA828. The sequence goes on along the minus strand of OZ244839.1, from coordinate 2,361,131 downwards.
TTGCAGCGCGGGTCGCGCTCCACGACCGCAAGCTCCACCTTGTCGCCGATTCGGATATTCCTGCCGACCAGCTCGTCTTCGTAGAACCCCGGCTTGCCGTTCCAATCGACATAGAGATTGGCGCGGAACTGCAGCTTGTGGAGTTCGGTGCCGGTCTCTTCGCCAAGCTGGTCGACGGTCTGCAGAGAGAAGAGGGTGACCGGCCGGCAATCGACGATGCTGCGCTGCGTAAAGCGCAGTGACAGATCGCCGCGGGATTTGTCTTTCAGGCCTTCGAGAAAGGCCGGATCCTCGATGTCCAGCACCGTGCCGTCGGGCGTCTCGACCTCGACGGCGAAGGCGGAAGCGTTTGGGAAGGGCGCGTGCACATTGGCGGGATGGCCCATCGCCTCTTCCATATTTTCGGGTTTCAGCGTGCCGTCGCGCATCTTGTAGCGCGCCTGATAGAGCACGAGGTCTTCCTGCTCCCGGGCGGTGTGCCAGGGAAACGCCTTCGGCGCGGATGTCGAGGCGATCGCATAGACCCGATCGCCCATCAGGCCGGTGAAGGCAACGAAAATCTCGTCGACTTCTTCTCCGCGCATGCTCTTGACGGGATAGCGCCAGATGCTCGCCAGCTTGCCCAACATCGATCCGTCCCTCGCTTGCCCAGGCCTGCCGCCCGCTTTCGCTCCCGCATTCTGCGTGCGGGCGCACGGCCCACGATACCACGTCCGCTTCGTTGGCAGCGCTGTCCCCGAGCGGGTGCCGGTCTTCGAGGCGTCGCGCTAGCCCGCCGCGGGGTCGGGCCGGGAGAGCGCTTCGAGCAGGGCGAGAAGCTTCGAATCCCGTTCCGCCGCGAGTTCGGCCATGGGCCGCCCGCCACCGGCGCCGCCCGCCGCTTGCGCCAGCACCGCCAAGGCATCGCGGTCGAGCCGGGGGGTGCCGAAATCCGCCCACCAGCTTTCCAGCGCGGGTCCGAAATGCTCGAGCGCCGCCTGCCCGCCGCCATCGCCGCCGGCGAGATGCATGGTGAGGAACGGTCCCATGAACGCCCAGCGGAGCCCCGGGCCGCAGGCCACCGCGGCGTCGATATCGTCGGCGCTCGCCGTGCCCGAGAGCAGCAGATGGAAGGCCTCCCGCAGCAGTGCCGCCTGGAGCCGGTTGGCGATATGGCCGGGGACCTCGCGCTCCACCCGGATCGCCCGCTTGCCGAGAGCGTTGTAGAACGCGACGGCCCAGTCGACGATCGTAGGGTCGGTGCCGCGTCCGCCGACCACCTCGACGAGGGGCACCAGATGGGGCGGGTTGAAGGGGTGCCCCACCACGAAGCGCGCGCCGCTCCGGAGCCCTTCCTGGAGTTCGCTCATCAAGAGCCCGGAGGTGCTGGACGCAAGCACCGCGCCCGCCGGCAGCGCGTCGTCGATCCGCCGGTAGAGATCGCGCTTGAGCGCCTTGTCTTCCGGCGCGTTCTCCTGCACGAAGCCCGCCCCTTCGACGGCCGCCGCGGGCTCCTTCACCATGCGGATGCGCCCGGGCGCCGCATCCGGTGCGAGGCCGAAGCGGGTCATGACGGGCCAGGCCTCTTCGACGAAGCGCCGCAGGCCGTCTTCGGCCTCAGGCGCCGGGTCCCAGGCCGTGATGGAAAGCCCGCGCGCGAGAAAAAAGGTCGCCCAGCTCGCGCCGATGGTGCCGGTGCCGAGGAGCGCGACGTCGCGAACCGCGCCGGGCGCCGGCGACGTCGCCTCGCTCTCAGCCATTCACGTCCACCACAAGGCGCCCCCGCACGCGGCCCTTGAGGATCTCGGCGGCGCGCGCCGTCACCTGCCCGAGCGGCACCGTCTCCGTCATCGCCGCGAGCGCCTCCTGCGGCAGGTCCTGGGCCAGGCGTTGCCAGGCGGCGCGGCGGGGTGTGCGCGGGCACATCACGGAATCGATGCCGAGCAGGTCCACGCCGCGCAGGATGAAGGGCATCACCGTGGTCTTGAGCCCCGCGCCGCCGGCAAGGCCGCAGGCCGCGACCGCGCCGCCATAGCGTGTCTCCGCCAGGATGTGGGCCAGCATGGCGCCGCCCACCGTGTCCACGGCACCGGCCCAGCGCTCCTTGAGGAGCGGTTTCGCCGGAAGCTCCGCACGTTCGCCCCGCGGCAGCACCTCGCGTGCGCCGAGTTCCTTGAGATAGCCGTGGCATTCCTCGCGGCCGGTGATGGCACAGGTCTCGTAGCCGAGGCGCGCGAGCAGGGCGACGGCGACACTGCCGACCCCGCCGCCGGCGCCGGTGACCGCCACCGGGCCGTTGCCCGGGGCGAGCCCCGCATCCTCGAGTGCGATGATGCACAGCATGGCGGTGAAGCCCGCCGTGCCGATCGCCATCGCCCACTTGGTGTCGCATCCGTCGGGGACCGCTTCGAGCCAGCCGGCGTCCACCCGCGCGCGCTGCGCGAGCCCGCCGGGATGGCGCTCGCCGACGCCCCATCCGGTGAGCACCACCGCCTGCCCCGGCGCGAAGTCGGCGGACTCGCTCTTCTCCACCGTTCCGGCGAAGTCGATCCCCGCCGTCATGGGCGTGCGCCGGATGATGGGCGCGCTCCCGGTGAGCGCGAGGCCGTCCTTGTAGTTGAGGGTGGACCAGTCGATCCGCACCGTGACATCGCCGGGCGGCAGGTCGTCCGCGCTCAAGGTCCGGATCTCGGCAACCGTCTCGTCGCCTTGCCGGTCGACCACAAGCGCTCTGTAAGTCTCGGTCATCATGCACTCCACTCGACGCCCCGCCCCGGCATCCACGCCCGCCCGGGCACAGGACGCTGGATAACACGCACCGCCCGCCCATGCGAGCGGCGGGCCCCGGGCGACCCTCCTCGACCCATGACCCCCGAAAGCGCAGCCGGAGAGCCGCCCGGCCGTCCGGCGCCGGATGCGGGCGCGACCCCCAAGCCGTGCTACCCTCCGCGGGCGATATGGCACGGAGCGGGCGGGATGGACCGCAGGCTGAGCGTTGCGCCCATGATGGCGCGGACGGACAGGCACGGGCGGTATTTCCTGCGGCTCTTCACGCGGCGCACGCTGCTCTATACGGAGATGGTGACGGCGGCGGCCGTGCTTCACGGGGAGCGTGAGCGGTTGCTCGGCTTCGATCCGGCGGAGCACCCGCTCGCGCTCCAGCTCGGCGGGTCCGAGCCGGAGGCCCTCGCCCGTGCCGCCGAGATCGGCCAGGCCTTCGGTTATGACGAGATCAACCTCAATGTGGGTTGTCCGAGCGACCGGGTGCGGGCGGGCCGCTTCGGTGCGGCGCTCATGGCCGAGCCCGCTCTGGTGGCGCGCTGCGTCGGTGCCATGGCGGGTGCGGTGGACCTGCCGGTGACGGTCAAGTGCCGCATCGGCATCGAGGGGCGCGGCGCCTATGGGGATCTCAAGTCCTTCGTGGAGACGGTGGCCGCCGCCGGCGTCCGGAGCTTCGCCGTCCACGCCCGAATCGCCGTGCTCGGCGGGCTTACGCCGGCGCAGAACCGCGAGGTGCCGCCGCTCCGTTATGAGGACGTCTATCGCCTGAAGCAGGATTTGCCGGCGCTCGAGATCGTGCTGAACGGCGGCGTGACAAGCCTCGCGGCGGCGGAAGCGCATCGCGCCCAAGTGGACGGCGTGATGATCGGCCGCGCCGCCTATGGGGATCCGGCCATGCTGGCTGCGGCGGACGGCCGCATCTTCGGTGTCTTCTCGCACGCCCCGCCGGACCGCCGCGCGGCGGCGCGGGCCATGCTGCCCTATATCGGCCGGCAGCGCGCGGCAGGCGTTCCGCTCCACCGTATCGCGCGCCACATGCTGGGGCTCTTCGCAGGCACGCCGGGCGCCCGCGCCTGGCGGCGCACGCTCACCCGCGACGGCGCCCGCCCCGGTGCAGGCGCCGAAGTGGTGGAGGCGGCGCTCGCGCTCCTGCCTCCGCCGGGCCCGGAGAGCCGCAACGCCGCCTGAACGGCCCGCCTGCCCGCCTACCCTGCGCAAGTTCAGACAGGTATGAGACGCGGCTCTTGAAACGAGGTTGGGGGTCTCCGGCGCGGTTGGTGGACACATCGACCTCGAGAAAACCATCATCTTTGGTTTGGTGCGCGGGTCTCCAGGCCCGCATGTTTTTGTTTTCGAGGAGAAGAAAAATGCGAGCCTGGAGACCCGCGCACCGAAAAAAAGGGCAGCGCGTTGGGGCGACGCCTTCGCCGACGCGTTCAATACCATCAGACCCAACCTGGCGCTTGGCGGACAAACCCCGGCCGAATAGCTTGCCAACGTGACAGCCGAAAAAAACCCAGCGTCTCAAACGTCCTGAACGAGGACAGCCCCTTATCCTGGCCCGGCGCCGCCGATATGATGGCGCGGCGCGCAATCTTTTCCTGCGGGAGCGGCCATGGCGAGAATTGGCGTCGATGTCGGAGGGACGTTCACGGACCTCATTCTGGAGCCTGGGGACGAAGCCGACGGCGCGGGGCGGGTCTTCGTCCACAAGGTGCCGAGCACGCCCGACGATCAATCGCGCGCGGTGATCCGCGGGGTGCTGGAGATCTGCGAGGAGGCCGGCATCTCGCCGGGCGCGGTCACGCAGATCGTGCACGGCACCACGGTCGCCACCAATACGGTGATCGAATATTCCGGCGCCGAGGTGGGCATGCTCACGACCCGGGGCTTCCGCGACATTCTGCACATGGCGCGTCACAAGCGGCCGCACAACTTCTCGGTCCAGTTCGACGTGCCCTGGCAATCCCGCCCGCTGGTCAAGCGGCGCAACCGGCTCCCCATTACCGAGCGCATCCTGCCGCCGGACGGGCGGGTGGAGACGCCGCTCGACGAGGCGGAGGTGGCCGCCGCCGCGGAGCTTCTGAAGGCGCGGGACGTCGACGCGGTCGTCGTCTGCTTTCTCTTTTCCTTCCTCAACGACGCGCATGAGCGCCGCGCGAAGGAGATCGTGACGTCCATCATGCCCGGCGTGCATGCGAGCTGCTCGTTCGAGGTGGTGGACGTGATCCGCGAATATGAACGCTTCTCGACCGCGGCCATGAACGCCTTCATCGGGCCGCGCGCCTCCTTCTATCTGAACAACCTCGCCACCGCGCTGCGCGAGAACGGAGTCTCCGCCCCGATCCGGGTCATGCAGTCCAATGGCGGCGTCACCACCCTCGCAGGCGCGGCGGCGCGCCCGGTGACGATCCTCATGTCCGGGCCCGCCGGCGGGGTGATCGGGGGCAAGTGGGCCGGCGACATGGCGGAGACGCGCAACCTGATCACCGTGGATATCGGCGGTACCTCCGCCGACATCAGCGTGGTGCCCGACGGCGAGGTCCGCATCATGAACCCGCGGGACACCCAGGTGGGCGGCTATCCCATCCTCGCGCCCATGATCGATCTCGCCACCATCGGCGCGGGCGGCGGCTCCATCGCCTATGTCGACGAGGGCGGCGCCTTCCGCGTGGGCCCGCGCTCGGCCGGTGCGGCGCCGGGGCCCGCCTGCTACGGGCGGGGCGGCGTGCACGCCACGGTGACCGATGCACAGGTCGTGCTGGGCCGGCTCGATGTGGAGCAGTTCGCGGGCGTCGGCATCGAGATCGATCCGGCCAAGGCCCATGCGGCGATCGAGGACACGCTCTGCGGCCCCTTGAACATGTCCGTCGAGGAGGCGGCGCTCGGCGCGATACGCGTGATCGATTCCAACATGTCGCTCGCGATCCGCGCCAACTCCGTCGCCAAAGGCGTCGATCCCCGGGACTACGCGCTGGTGGCCTTCGGCGGCGCGGGCCCGCTGCACGGCATGGCGCTCGCGCGCTCGGTCTTCGCCCGCGAGGTGATCGTCCCGCCCGCACCCGGCATCAACGCCGCCACCGGCCTCCTCGCCACCGACATGCGCTACGAGTTCACGCGCTCGGTGCTCTGCGTGCTCACCCAGGCGACCCGGGACGAGATCGACATGCTAAACGCGGAAACGGACGCGCTGGTGCGCGAGGCCCGGGACGCGCTCGCTGCGGACGGCGTGCCCGCGGCGGCGCGGCGCATCGCCAAGGTCGCGGAGTGCCGCTATCGGGGGCAGGGCTTCGAACTGCGGGGCGGCATGCCTGAGGGACCGCTCACCCTGGAGAACCGCGACGCGCTGCTGGCAAGCTTCCACGCCCAGCACCGCCAGGACTACGGCCACGCCTTCGAGGACCAGGATGTGGAGATCATCACGCTCCGCGTCGTGGCCACCGTTGCCATGGACACACTGCGCTGGCCCGAGACGCCCGCGAGCGAGGGCCGCAATCCGGACGATGCAGAGCTCTACAGCCGCACCACGATCTTCGACGACGGAGAGGCGCGCGAGACGCCCCGCTTCGACCGCGGGAGACTCCGCGCCGGCCAGTTCATCGACGGCCCGGCCATCGTGATCCAGACCGATTCCACCACCTTGGTGCCGCCGGGCTGCGAGGCGGCGGTCGCCCGGTCGGGCAACCTTCACGTCAGGGAGGCCGGTACGCCATGACAGCCCATACGGACGAGAGGATCGATCCCGTCACCCTGCAGGTGATCGGGGGCTCGTTGCATACCATCGCCAAGGAGATGGGGCATGTGCTCTACCGCATGTCCTACTCGTCGATCATCCGGGAATCGGAGGATCTCGGCGCGGGCCTCTTCGACCGCGCCTTCAACACGCTCTGCGAATCCGATTCCACGCCCATGCATATCGGCTCCATCCCGGCCTATCTCCGCGGTATCGACGCGACCCTGCACGACCCCTGGCAGCCGGGCGATATCGTGCTGCACAACCATCCCTATTACGGCGCGAGCCACTCGCCGGACATCGCCGTGGTGGCGCCGGTCTTCCATGACGGCGAGCTGGTGGGCTTTTCCGCCAACACGGCGCACCATGTGGATATCGGCGCGGCGACGCCCGGACTGATCATCGACGTACCGGACGTCTTCGCCGAGGGCATGCTGTTCAAGGGCGTGAAGCTCTATGAGGGCGGCGAGCGCAACCGGGCGCTCTGGCAGTTCATCGAGACCAACACGCGGGTGCCGAGCCAGGTGATGGGGGACATCGAGGCCCAGGTGGCCTCCGCCGAGCTCGGAGTCCGGCGTTTCCGCGAACTCCTCGACCAGCACGGCAAGGAGACGGTGTTCCGCGCGACCGAGCAGCTCATGGATTATTCGGAGCGCATGCTGCGCCGCCAGATCGCGGCGATCCCGGACGGCGAATACAAGGCCGAGGGCTTCCTCGACGACGACGGGCGCACCAGGGGCGTGCCGCTCCCCGTCAAGGTGGCGGTCCGCATCCAGGGCGATTCCGTGCAGGTGGACCTCACCGGCTCCTCGCCCCAGGTGCCGACCGCCTTCAACGTGCCCTTCGAAGGTTCCACCAAGGTGGCGTGCTACTTCGCCTTCCGCGCCCTGCTGCTGGACAGCGCGACCACCCGGGAGCATGTGCCGCAAAACGAGGGCTCCTTCCGCCCCATCGAGGTGATCGCTCCCAAAGGCACCATCTTCAACCCGGAATATCCGGCGTCGGCGGAGGCGCGCTTCAACCAGATTCAACGGGTGGTGGATTGCATCGCCAAGGCGCTCGCCCCGGCGATCCCGGAAAAGGTCACCGCCGGCTCCTCGGCGGACGTCTCGGCCATCGCCTATTCCGGCGTCAGGCCCGACGGCGACTATTGGGTCTTCATCGAGGTGAACGAAGGCGCCTGCGGCGGACGTCCGGCCTCCGACGGCCCCGACACCATCGAGGAGCTGATGCGGAACACCCGCAACAATCCCATCGAGGATCTAGGCATGCACCTGCCGCTGCTCTGCGACCGCTACGAGCTCAGGGACGACGTAATGCCCGGTGCCGGCCGCCATCGGGGCGGCATCGGGGTGATCAAGGTGCAGCGCTACCTGACGCCGGGTTTCCTTACCCATGAGGCGGACCGCCACGACGACCCGCCCTGGGGCTTCCGGGGCGGCACGCGCGGGCAGGGCGGGCGGCTCGTCAAATACAACATCGCGAACCCGGACGATGTGGAGGACCTGCCGGCCAAGATCCACGGGCTCCGCAACCGGGCCGGCGATTGCATCGGCTTCCTGGGCCCCTGCGGCGGAGGCTACGGCGATCCGCTGGACCGTCCGGCGGCGCAGGTGCGCGAGGACGTATTGGACGATTTCTGTACGCGGGAGCACGCATTCGAGGCCTATGGCGTGGTGTTGACGGAGGCTCTCGAAGTCGACGCCGCCGCAACCGAAGCCCGCCGCGCAGCGCTCCGCGCCCGGGCTGCCTGACACCACCGACACGGCGCAGCGAGACGACATTTCAAGAGGAGAGAGCGATGAAACAGGATGCCACCCCCGGCGGTCTCGAGGCCGCCTTCAACGACTGGATGCGCGGGCTCAACGAAGGCGATCTGGACGCCTTCTGGAGCGCGTTCGACGAGGGCGCCGAGATTCTGGACGAGGACTATCCCTGGCGCATGACCAAGGAGGAGTTCATCGACCATATCAATTTCCACGCCGGCGGTGACGGCCTGTGGGAGCACTTCAAGTGGATACCGCGAGAGACCAACTTCAGGGTCTGGGGGACGACGGGCCATGTGAGCGGCTTCTCCACCTTCCGGGGCAAGCCGCGGGACGCGGGCTTCCGTCAGCGCTTCATGGGCTTCACCCAGACCTGGTACCACAAGGAGGGCGTCTGGCTGCAGGTGTGCTGGCATCAGAGCCCGCTTTTGGGCCGCATCGTCGGCGCCTCGCCGAGCTGAGCCACCCGTTGTGCGGGCTCCGGGTCCGCGGGTTCGTCGATCCGGGGTAAGGGCTTCGGCCGGCAGCTCCGCCCGTCGGAGGCGGAGGAGGCGGGCGGCGCCGTCGAGGCGCCGCCCTTCGTCCCATGGCGGGCCGTTCCGTTACATCTGGAGCTGGGCCATGCTCGTCGCCTGCTCGCGCATCGCCTCGCGCTCGCCGTCCGGGAGCGGGATCAGGCCCTTGTCGGTGAGATAGCCCCAGGCGCCCCAGGCGTCCTCGTCGGTAAAAGCCGAGACAAATTCGGCAATTCCCGGGATCACGCCCACATGCGCCTTCTTCACGTAGAAATACATGGAGCGGGAGACCGGATAGCTGCCGTCGGCAATGCTGTCGAAGGTGGGCACAACGCCGTTGATGATGCTTCCCTGCACCTTGTCGCGGTTCTGGTCGAGGAAGCTGTAGCCGAAGATGCCGAGCGCGTTGCCGTTGGCCTCGAGCTTCTGGACGATGAGATTGTCGTTCTCGCCCGCTTCGACAAACCGCCCGTCCTCGCGGATCGAGTGGCAGACCGCCTTGTACCGGGCCTTGTCGCTCTCCTTCAGCGCCTTGATGTCGGCGAAGGTCTTGCAGCCGCCTTCCATGGCGAGTTCGACAAAGGCATCCCGCGTGCCGGATGTGGGCGGCGGGCCCAGCACCTCGATGGCGGCGTCCGGCAGGGAGGGGTCGATATCGCGCCATGTCCCGTAGGGATTCGGGATCGTCCCGCCTCCCTCCTGGGGCACGTCCTTGGCGAGCGCCAGGAAGAGCTGTTGCAGGGTGATCTCGAAGGGCGCGACGGCCTTGGAGTTCGCCAGCACGATGCCGTCGAAGCCGATCTTCACCTCGGCGATGTCGGTGACGCCGTTCGTGCCGCAGCGCTCGACCTCGGAGGCCTTGATGCGGCGCGAGGCGTTGGTGATGTCGGGGTGGCTCACGCCGATACCGGCGCAGAACAGCTTGAGTCCGCCGCCGGAGCCCGTGCTTTCGACCACCGGCGTCTTGAAGTCGGTGGTCTTGCCGAACTCCTCTGCGACGGCGGTGGAGAACGGAAAGACCGTCGACGAGCCGACGATCCGGATCCGGTCTCGGGCATCCGCCTGTGCGGTCATTGCGGCGGATATGGCCATCGTCAGGAGAGCCGCCGCCGCAAGGGCGATGGGTGTTTTGGTCACGACGCTTCCTCCGGGTTCCATTGGTCTCGGCGAGCACGACCGCGACACCGCGCAGTCGCCCGAGATCGGAAGCGATGCTATCGCCCGTGCCCGGGCAGAAATGATACGGATTTGTTAAGGTTTCTTGATGAAGCCGCCCGCGCGGCGCCGCTTGCCGCGCCTATTTGATCTCCACCTCGATGAAGATCACGTCGTCCTTGTCGCTGGGGTTGATCACGTCGTGCTCGACGCCCTCGCCGCGGAAATAGGGGGAGCCCGTGGCGATGTCGATGGTGCGCTCGCCGTCCGTCTCCTTCAGGTGAAGCTTGCCGGTGGTGACCGGCACCACCACATAGTCGAACTCGTGCCGGTGCCAGCCGGTCGCCTCTCCGGGCCGGAAGTGCCACTCGGTCACGCGCACGCGGTCGTTCTCGATCAGCCGGGTCGGTGTCGCGGAACCCATGGTCGCCCCCTCGATTCCGTTCTTGTCGCCCAGGATGGTTTCAGGTTCCCGCCCGCCGCGCAAGTCCGCGAGCAACGGGTGTCGGTAACAGGTGATCTGTCCGGATTTGGAGGGGCTCCAAGCCAAGGAGGGTTACGGTCGCAGCCTTCGGAAGGCGCCGCCTCGGTGCGTGGGTCTCGGGACTCGCAACGGGCCGTCGGCGGCGGTGGGGCCCGTGGACGCGCGCGGTTACGGGGGCGGGTCGCCGGGCGGCCGGTGGCCGGTGTCGACCGCGACGCTCTTCACGAGGGCATGTACGGGCGTGCCGGGAGCGAGCGCGAGTGCGTCGGCCGAGCGGGCGGTGATGCGGGCCACGATCCGCACGCCTGCATCCACCGCAACGTCCACCGACGCCCCGCGGCGCGGCCCGATCTCCGCGACCCGGCCACGAAAGACGTTGAGCACGCTGGTCTCCCCCGGCTCGGCGGTCGCGAGTGCCACGTCTCGCGCCCGGATGCGGACGCGCACGCTTCGCCCCGGCGCGAGTCCGATACGGGGCACGTGGAGCGGCCCTCCCCGCGTTTCGAGTGCCGTCAGACCGTAGCCTTCGTCGTGATGGACCACCCGCGCTTCGAGCACGGCGCCCGCATCCTCGATTCCGGACAGCGGATCGAGATCGAGCCGCACCGCGATCTCGCCGACGGGCCCCGCCGCCACGATGCGCCCGCCCTCCAGCACCACCAGGGTGCCGGCGAGGCGCGTCACCTCGTCGAGCGCATGGCTCACATAGACGATGGGGACGCCGACCTCGTCCCGCAGCCGCTCGATATAGTCGAGGATTTCCGCTTTCCGGGGCGCATCGAGAGCGGCGAGAGGCTCGTCCATGAGCAGGAGCTCGGGCTGCGCCATGAGTGCGCGCCCGAGCGCCACGCGCTGGCGCTCTCCGCCTGAAAGCGTGGCCGGGCGGCGCGCGAGCAGGGCCTCGAGGCCGAGGAGCGAGACGATCCCCTCGAGCGTCGCATAGCGGCGGCGCCTGGGGGCGAAGCGGAGCCCGTAAAGCAGGTTCCGCCGCACGCTCATATGGGGGAAGAGCCGCGCGTCCTGAAACACATAGCCGAGCCGCCGGCGCTCGGGCCGCAGGTCGATCCCGGCCTGCGAATCGAAGAGCACGCGCCCGCGCAGCGTGATCCGCCCGTCGTCGGGCCGCGCAAGCCCCGCGATGGCGTCCACCAGCGTGGTCTTCCCCGCGCCGGACGCGCCGAACAGCGCGACGATGCCGCCCGCAGGCGCCTCGAAGGCGGCATCCAGCGTGAATGTGCTGCGCGCGATGCGCACATCCACGCTCAGCATGGGCCTTCCAGCCTTCGCCGGAGCGCGCGGGCAAGAAGCTCCGAGCCGAGCAGCGCAGCCAGCGCCACGGCGATGGCGATCGCCATCAGGCGGAACGCGCCGTCGAGCCCGCCCGGCGCCTGGGTAAGGGTGTAGAGCGCAAGCGGCAGCGTCCGCGTCTCGCCTGGAATGTTCGAGACGAAGGTGATCGTCGCGCCGAACTCGCCGAGACATCGGGCGAAGGCGAGGATCGCGCCGGTCAGCACGCCGGGAGCGATGAGCGGCAGGCTGACGCTCAAAAAGACCCAGGCGGGCGGCGCGCCCAGCGTACGCGCCGCCGCCTCCAGCCGCCGGTCCGCCGCCTCGATGGAAAGCCGGATCGCCCGTACCATGAGCGGAAAGGAGACGACGGCCGACGCGATGGCCGCGCCCTGCCAGGTGAAGGCGAGGGTTACTCCGAACCAGTCGTGGAGCCACGCGCCGATGGGGCCGCGCTTGCCCAGCAGCAGCAGCAGCGCGAAGCCCACCACCACCGGGGGCAGAATCAGCGGCAGATGCACCAGGCTGTTCAGCAGCGCATGGCCGGGGAAGCGGTGGCGCGCGAGCAGCCAGGCGACGCCGACGCCGAAGGGAAGGCTTGCCAGCACCGCCCAGCCCGCCACGCGCAGGCTGAGCAGAACGGCCTCCGCCTCCAGTGCGGTGAGTCCCACGGTCCTACTCCACGAGGAAGCCCGCGCGGGCGAACGCGTCCCGCCCCTCGGGTCCGCGCAGGAACGCCAGAAAGCGCGCGGCGAGCGGCGATTCCCGTCCGCGCACGCGGGCGAGGGGGTAGCGGATCGGCGCGTGCAGATCTTCCGGTATCGCCGCGACCGCTCTGAGGCCCGGTGCGCGTGCAACATCGGTCGCGTAGACGATGCCGAGCGGCGCTTCGCCGCGCGCGACCAGCGCAAGCGCCGCACGCACATCCGCCGCCGGCGCGATCATGCCCGCAACCGCCGCCCACAGCCCGAGCGCCTCCAGCGCCTGGGCGGCGTAGATTCCCGCCGGCACATGGTGTGGATCGCCCATGGCGAGGCGCCCGCCGTCCAGCAGGGCCGCGAGATCCAGAGCGGGAGAGATGTCGAAGGGGGCAATGCCGGGTTCGGCGGAGACGAAGACCAGGCGGTTGCCGAGCAATGCGCGGTCCCCTTCCCGCTCGACGAGCCCGAGCCTCTCCAGCCTCTCCATCCAGGCGGTGTTCGCCGCAAGGAAGAGGTCCGCCGGCGCGCCGCTCTCGATCTGCCGCGCGAGCGCCGCCGTTCCGGCGTAGGAGCCGACGATCCGGTTGCCGGGGCCCGCGTCGAAACGGGCGATGACCTCCTCAACGGCCTCGGCGGTGCTGGCCGCGGCGAGCACGAAAATCCGCTCCGCTCCCGCCGGCCGGGCCGCGAGGCAGAGGGCGAGCGCCGCCAGCGCCATTACACCCAACATGCCACGCCTTGCGTAGCGCCCGACCGCCTCTCGCCCCATACCGCCTTCCACGCACGCCGCGGGCGCGCGCTTCTTTCCGTGTTCCAGGTGAATGAGACGTCTGCGCGGCGCACCCCCGCGCGCCCCTCGCGCCTCCCGCCGTTTGCCGGCCGGGACCGGGCGATCCATCGTCCGCACGGCCACGCGACCCGGGAGCCGCGCCGGCAAAGGCCGAAGCGACTGTATCCCCCGCCTCCAGCCTGTGCAACGACGCGGCCCGGTTTCGATACGGCGGCGAAAAGGCGGGACTTGCCGGTGCAGCCTGGGGCGCGGGCTTCGAGGCCCTCAACGGTTCGACCGCCGGTATGAGCAGGAATAACCCGTTCAATCGGGCGCCAAAGTCGGCTTTTCCTTTGCCGGACCCTTAAGACACCCGCCGCAGCATCTCGTTGAACTACCCTTCATCTTGGTCACACTCAAGCTGTCGCGCCTACTTGAGGAAGCGGTCGCGCTGCGGGGAATCGGATGGCGGCGTTAGAATGTCACGCGACATAACCTCCTCCCCTTGAGTTCGTAGATGAAGGGTGGCAGCTGCTGTTCCGCTATTTTGATCATGCGGGAAAGCGCACAAGTGAAGTCCCGAAATGTATACCACATAGGTTCGCTGCCTCCATGAAGATAGAAGCATCGGACGGAATGCGCCTGTACCGCCGCCAATTCTGATCGCAACTGGTGGAATTTTCGATCCTGGCTGATAACCACCCACCCCTTTGCGCCGACCTGCGCCAGCCACTCGTCGTCCTGCGCATCAAGAGCGAGGCCCAATTCCTGATGGTACTTGATGTAGATTGGTGGGCGCAGCGAGCGAAGCGCCTTGGGCACTCGCACTCCTATATTGCGGTCAAAGAAGAAAGTCAGTTCTGCCACAAAGGCGGACGGTCGATGTCCACGTCAACCGCCTCGAATTTCAGTGCAGCGACAACATCACAACGCTCGAGGCTGTAGTCGTCGGCAATTTCCAGAATGCTCTCGCCACTATCCCAGCGTTGCTTCAGCGCCCAAGTGGCTATTCCGCCAACATGAGGTGCTCCGAATGCGACGGCTGGATCAATGCGGATGGGTTGATTTTCCCCCGCGACCCTCCAAAGGCGCACGATATCTTCAGCATGGCTATAATCGAACTCGTTCAGGAGGCGGCTGAGTATCAGATTCCACCCAAGCTGGCCACCCGTGCCAGGGTTGAGAAGTTTGTCCGCCTCTTGCGATCCCTCGAACTGCTCCATGCCCATGAGTATCTCCTTGCCGTCGGTCTTGAACCGGTACGCGGCGAACGGATACTCAGTGCCGAAGGTCTCCGATAGATAGCGGCGTGCGGCCTCGATCGTGCGCAGCTTGACGCCAGACCGACGCATGGCCGCGACGACGCCGACCTCGATCAGCTGCAGATAGGAGAGAGCAGCACGCCGTGCACGAGGGCCGAGTACCGATGCTCCGCCTCGACGAATCCTCTGCCAGTAGGCTATGCTCTGAGCGGAGATGTCTGCATAGCGCGCTGCCTCACCTACGTGGTAGACAGGGATAGTGATCCGCTCGCGCCAAAACTCCGCATGGTTCAACGCAGGCAACGCCCCTCCACTCTCATGCACGAGGTTCATCATACATTAGACGCCTTCTCAAGGCTGCTTGCAACGGTAAGCCCGCCCGGAACGCGCCATCCTGTCCGTTGCCCTCACGGTCGTTGTGGCGAAACCCGAACTCCGCAGCGCGGCGATGCAGGTGGCGCTTGGAGCAGAGCCGTTAGACGCCCTTCATACTCCGCTTGAAGATTTTGAAGTAGTCCTAGACGGGTGTTGGTGCGGGCTTCGCCGCGGCCGCGCTCGCCGGTACGGTGAGTTTGTGAAATCCCGCCCGACCGCCACCGCCGCCACCATGTCAAGGCGAAGGTCACGGTGTCGCGGTGGGCGAACATCCGGATGGCGCATTGGCGTTCTTCCGCGGACCCCACTGCCTGGAATGCTACCGCGCCGGCGGCGAGCCCATGGACACGCCAACCCGCGGGATGTGTGAGCCGTCTCCACGGGGCACACAGGCCCAGCAACATCAACAGAAGGGTCAATTCAGAATGTTCCCGACACGAGGAGCCGGTCGCCGGGCGAACAGGCGGTACTTCGTGTAGTCTCGCCGGGCCGGACGGCAGCCCACCAAGGGAGACGCGCGCGATGACGGGGACGTCCAACGAGCCCATCGTCTATCTCAACGGCGAGTACGTGCCCCTGAACGAGGCCCGGATCTCCATTCTGGATCAGGGCTTTCTGCTCGGAGACGGCGTGTTCGACGTGGTCTCGGCTTGGCGCGGCTCGATCTTCAAGCTGGAGGGGCATGTGGCGCGCTTCTTCGAATCGCTGCGCGCCGCGCGCCTCGAGAGCGCCATCGAAAGCGAGGACTGGCCCGCCGCCATCGTCGAGACCTGCCGGCGGAACGGCCTGCGGGACGCCAGCATCCGCTTCATTGCGACCCGCGGCGCGCCCAATGCCGTTCTCGCCGACCCGCGAGACTTCGAGCCGACGCGCGTGGTCTGGGCCGCGCCTTACGTCTTTCTCGCCGACGACGCGGCCCGGCGGCAGGGCATCCGGCTCCACATCACCCATCTGCGCGCCTTCTCTCCCGATACGCTCGACCCCCGCTACAAATGCCTCGACCGGCTGCATTCCCAGATGGCGCGCATCGAGGCGCTGGAAGCCGGCTATGACGACGTGATCTGGCTCGACCAGGCCGGCCATGTCTGCGAAGGGCCCGCTTCCAACCTCTTCGCGGTCAAAGAGGGCGTCGTGCGCACGCCGGGGCGCAACATACTGCGCGGGATCACGCGCGAGACCTTTATCGAGCTCGCCGCGGACGCCGCGCTCCCCCTCGAGGAGAGCGACCTCACCCCCTTCGACCTCTACACGGCCGACGAGGTCTTTACCTGCAGCACGGCCGGCGGCGCGCTGGCGGTGCGCGAGATCGCCGGCCGTCGGCTTCCCGAACCCTGCCCCGGCCCCGTCACGCGCCGGCTCGACCGGCTCTACTGGGAGCTCCGCGAGTCCGGCGCCCACGCAACGCCCGTGTTCGACTGAGCCGCTGCGCCGGACCGGGCCGCACCAAGGCGTGGACGGCACCACTCCCCCTCCCATGGACCTCCGCAACATCGCCATCATCGCCCATGTCGACCATGGCAAGACGACGCTCGTGGACGCCATGCTGCGCCAGAGCGGCGCCGTGCGGGCGAACCGCAGGCTCCGGGAACGCGCGCTCGACAGCGCCGACCTCGAGCGCGAGCGCGGCATCACCATCCTTGCGAAATGCACGTCGGTGGAATGGCGGGGCGTGCGCATAAACATCGTGGACACGCCCGGACACACCGATTTCGGCGGCGAGGTGGAGCGCGCGCTCGCCATGGTGGACGGGGTTCTCCTTCTGGTAGACGCCGCCGAAGGCCCCATGCCCCAGACCAAGTTCGTGGTGGACAAGGCGCTGCGCCGCCGGCTCGAGCCTGTGGTCGTGATCAGCAAGATGGACCGTTCCGATGCAAGGCCCGATGCGGTCCACGAGGCGGTGTTCGACCTCTTCGACGCCCTTGGCGCCGACGAGGCCCAGCTCGACTTCCCCGTGGTCTACAGCTCCGCGCGCGAAGGCTGGGCATCGCGAACGCCGGACGCCGCGGGCGCCGACATGACGCCGCTCTTCGATGCGATCGTCGAGCGTGTGCCCGCGCCCGTCGTGGCGCCCCGCGCGCCCTTCCGCATGTCGGTCGCGCTGATCGAGCCGGATCCCCATCTCGGCCGGCTGGCGACGGGACGGGTGCTCTCGGGACATGTGGCGCACAACCAGATCGTTGCGGCCCTCGGTACCGACGGGCGGTTGGTGGAGAGTGCGCGCCTCACGAAGCTGCTGAAGGCCCGCGGGTTGGAGCGCGTGGCGGCGGAGCGCGCCGAGGCGGGCGAGATCGTGACCCTTGCCGGCCTCGCCGCCGCTTCCGTCTCCGATACGATCGCGGCCTCGGAGGACGCGGCACCCGTCCCCGCGGCGCCCGTGGACCCGCCCACCATCGCCATGGTGTTTTCGGTCAACGATTCTCCCTTTGCCGGGCGCGAGGGCGGGAAGCTCACCTCCCGCGTCATTGCCGCGCGGCTTGCGCAGGAGGCGGAGAGCAATGTGGCCATCGCGGTCCGCGAAACGGGGCGCGAAGGCGCCTTCGAGGTGGCGGGCCGCGGCGAGCTGCAGCTCGCCGTCCTGATCGAAACCATGCGCCGCGAGGGGTTCGAGCTCTCCGTCTCCCGCCCAGAGGTGCTGATGCGCGAGGACCCGTCGGGCGGCCCCGCACTCGAGCCCATGGAGGAGATCCAGATCGACCTGGACGAGCCGTTCGTCGGCGACGTGGTCTCGGCGCTGGCTGCGTGCCGAGCCGAGCTTGTGGGCGTCGAGCCCTCGGGGCGCGGAAGGGTGCGTGCGCTCTTTCACGGCCCGTCCCGGGGTCTGATCGGCTTTGGCGGCGAACTTCTCTCCATCAGCCGGGGTACTGCCGTAATGCACCGGGCCTATCGGGAACATGCGCCGTGGAAGGGCCCCTTGGAAGCCCGGCGCAATGGCGTGCTCGTCTCCAGTGCGGCGGGCGCAGCCGCCGCATACGCCCTGCGGGGGCTCGAGCAGCGCGGCATGCTCTTCGTCGGACCGGGCGAGCCGGTCTATGGCGGGATGATCGTGGGAGAGCACGCCCGTCCCCAGGACCTCGACGTGAATCCGACCAAAGCCCGGCAGTTGAGCAATGTGAGGGCCGCCGGCAAGGACGATACGGTCCGCCTTACCCCGCCGCGGGTCCTGTCTCTGGAAGAGGCCCTCGCCTATGTCGCCGACGACGAGCTCGTCGAGGTCACACCCGTCTCCATTCGCCTCCGCAAGCGCCTACTCGACGTGCATGCCCGCCGCCGGGCGGCGCGGTGAGGCCGCGGGTGATGGTACGGCGATTGCGGCATAATGGCCGCCGCGCCCGCGGGCGATGCCGATGAAGAACGGGGAGAGCAAGGGAATGAGTCAGGTGGAAGGCGGCCCGGTGCGTTTCGAGGGCGGCGAGAACGACGTGTTTGAGTGGCTCCGCGCCAACGACGTGGCCCGTGTCCGGGTGGAGTATTGCGACTATGGCGGCATTGCCCGCGGCAAGGCGATGAACCTCACCCATTTCGGCCATGCGCTCGAACACGGCATCGCCTTCTGCGCATCGGCCATGGCGTTCGATATCGACGCCAATGTGGTGCCCGGCACCGACTTCGCGGAGGCAATCGGCTATGGCGACTTCATCGCGAAACCCGACCTTTCCAGCCTCCGCCTGCTGCGCCACGAACCGGGTACGGCCCTCGCCATGGGCCGGCTCCACTGGCCCGACGGCAGTCCGGTAGAGGCGGATTCCCGCAACGTCCTGCACCGCGTCGCCGCCCGCATGGACGAGATGGGCTACGACGCCGTATGCGCGCCCGAATTCGAGTTCTATCTGCTGGACGGCGAGCACCGGCTCGTGGACAGCGGCCTCCAGTGCTATTCCATGCAGAAGCGCACCCAGTTCCTCGCGGAGGAATATTCCCTGCTGGATGCGGTGGCGGCGCATGGCGCGCTGGAATGCAGCCACTATGAATGGGGGCCGGGCCAGTACGAGGTGAGCATCCGCTACCGGCCGATCCGCGCCATGGCGGACGACGGCCATCTGTTCCGCGCCACCATGAAGGAAGCCGCGATGCAGATGGGCAATCGCGTCACCTTCATGGCCAAGCCCTTCGACGGCAAGACCGGCAACTCTTGCCATATCCACCTCTCGCTGGTGGACGGTGCGGGCAAGAACGCCTTCGCGGCGCCCGACGAGCCCCACCATGTCAACGACACCTGCCGCCACTTCATGGGGGGCGTGCTCGCCCGCATGACCGAGCTCACGGCGATCTTCTTCCCCAACTCCAACTCCTACCGCAGGCTGGTGCCCGGCGTCTTCGCACCCATCACCCTCGCCTGGGGCGTCGACAACCGGACGGCGTCGATCCGCCTTCTCAACGAGACCCCTTCCGGCACTCGGCCCGAGCTCAGGGTCTGCGGCGGGGACGTGAACATCTACCTCGCCTTTGCGGCCTATCTGGCGGCAGGCCTCGACGGCATCCGCAACAAGACGGATCCCGGCCCGGCGCTCGAAGGCGACCTCGATGTGCAGGAATCGCTGCCCCGGCTGCCGGACGACTGGGGCGCGGCTCTGGATGCCTTCGAGGGTTCCGCCTTGGCGCGGGAGTGGTTCGGCGAGGCCTTCTGCCGCAACTATCTTGCGTGCAAGCGCTTCGAATACGATACCTTCCGGCGCACCGTGCCGGACTCCGAGCGCCTGCGCTACATCGAGTGGCTGTAGGCGTTTTCGCCCGTCAGCGTTCGGGCGCCGCGTCGTTCAACCGCCAGTCATACTCGTCGTCGTCGATCGTCTCGGCGCGCGCGAGCTGCGCGCGGAGCGCGGGCTCGGCGTAGTGGCGCAAATGGTCGAGCACGCCCGCATCGCCGTCGCCGAAATCCTCCTCGAACCAGCGATAGAGGCTGGAGATCGTGAGTCGATCGCCGTCGACGCGGACGCCCCGCGGGTGGTTGACGTAAATGCGCGCCGCCGCATCCAGCGCCATGTCGAGGCCAGCGCGCCGATACGCCTTCCCGCGCAGGTTGGGGCAGCCGATGGATGCGCAGTTGACCGCGTAATGTATGCGCGCATCCCGCCAGATGGGCCGCAATATGCGGTGCTCGATATCGTCGAGGGAGAGCGCCTCGCCCTCCACCGAGATCAGCGGCTCGCCCCAGGGGCCGCTCTCGAACAGACCGGAGGAGAGGTCGATGTCCCGGATGCTCGCCACCGGGTAGTGATCCAGGACCAGGCGGACGGTGAGCGCGTTGTAGAGGTTGATCCAGAAGGCTTTCTGCTCGGCGGGCGCGTAGCCGTCGATGGCGGTGCGCCCGAGCGCGGCAAGGTACGAATCGAGCGCCGCCCGGTCGGCCGGTGCGACTCGGCCGTAGGCGATTCGGGCGATGCCGTCTTCGCCCAGGGAGAGGTAGGCGTCGAGGAAGCGGTCCCAGGCTCCGTGGTCGATGGTGCGCTGGTCCGCCGGATCGTTCGCCGTCCAGCGCTCCCAGAGTTCGGCGCTTGGCGCGGAGAGGAAGTTGAACCATCCGGCAGCCGCAGGCGTCGCCGGTGCACTCCAGAGGCACGCGCACAGAAACACGGCCCGCAGAGCGCCGCGAGAGATTGACAGCCGCCGCCGGGCACGCATGAATCGGCGATGGAACCCGGGCTCCGATGCGCCGCCCGGGGCGCAGCGTGGGAGGATGCGGATCATGGGTGGGATGATAGGCCGATCGGCATTCATCGTCTCCATGGCGGTCACTCTGGTGTTCGCCGCCACTGCCACGGCCGAAGAGCCGGTGGTCAACGTCTATAACTGGTCCGACTATATCGACGAGGAAATCCTTACGGATTTCGAGGCCGAGACCGGCATCAAGGTGGTCTATGACGTATTCGATTCCAACAACATTCTGGAAACCAAGCTGCTCACCGGGAACACTGGCTACGACGTCGTGGTGCCGAGCGGCACCTTCCTCGCCCGCCAGATCCAAGCCGGCGTCTTCCGGAAGCTCGACAAGGAGAAGCTTTCCAATATCGGCAATCTAGACCCGGAGGTGATGGCGCGGGTCCGCCAGTGGGACCCGCAGAACGATTATGCCGTGAACTATATGTGGGGTACCACGGGCTTCGGCTTCAACACGGAGAAGATCGCCGAACGTCATGCGGAGGCGCCCACCGGGTCGTGGCGAATGCTCTTCGATCCGGACGTGGTCTCCCGTTTCGCCGATTGCGGGGTCTATCTGATGGATGAGCCCGACGAGGTGATCCCGGCGGTGCTGAACTATATCGGCGAGGACCCCAAGAGCCACGACACCGAGGTCATCGCCAAGGCCGAGCCCGTTCTCATGGCGATCCGGCCCCATATCCGCCGGTTCCACAACTCGGCCCAGATCAACGATCTCGCGAACGGCGACATCTGCCTCACCATGGGCTGGTCGGGCGACATGCTCCAGGCGCGGGACCGCGCGGCGGAGGCCGGGAGCGGGGTTGCGATCGAATATGCGATCCCCGCCGAAGGCGCCCTCATGTGGTTCGACATGATGGCGGTCCCGGCGGACGCCCCCCATCCGGGGAACGCCCATCGCTTCATCGACTATATCCTGCGCCCGGAGGTGATCGCCAAGGCCTCCAACTATGTGTTCTACGCCAACGGAAACGCGCAAGCGACGGCGCTTCTCGACGAAGAGTTGATCCAGGATCCGGGCATCTACCCGCCCGATGAGGTGAAGGCGAACCTCTATGTCACGAACCCCTACCCGGCCAGGGTGCAGCGTTTCGTGACGCGGCTCTGGACCCGCGTGAAGGGCGCCGAATAGCCGCAGAGACGGGCGCGGCCGCGTGAGCCGGGTCGGACGGCCGGTTCCCGACAGCGGGGAGGGCGCCGCGGCCTATCTGCAGGTCGCGGCGCTCAGCAAGCGCTTCGGCCGCGTGGACGCGCTGAACCGTGTCTCGCTGGATATCGATCGCGGGGAGTTCTTCGCCCTTCTCGGGGCGTCGGGTTGCGGCAAGACCACCCTGCTGCGCGTGCTCGCGGGCTTCGAGACGCCCGACGAAGGCAGCGTGCTGCTGGACGGCGCCCCTCTCACGGCCCTGCCGCCCTATCGGCGGCCGGTCAATATGATGTTCCAGTCCTACGCCCTCTTTCCGCATATGACCGTCGCGGAGAACGTGGCTTTCGGGTTGAAGCAGGACAGGGTCAGGCGCGCCGAAATCCGGGTCCGGGTCGCCGACGCGCTGGAACTGGTGGAGCTCTCCGCACTGGCGGGGCGCAAGCCGCGTCAGCTTTCCGGCGGGCAGCGCCAGCGTGTGGCGCTGGCGCGGAGCCTGGTAAAGCGGCCCAAGCTGCTGCTGCTGGACGAGCCGCTCGCCGCCCTCGACAAGAAGCTTCGCGAGCGCACCCAGTTCGAACTGAAGGCGATTCAGCGCCGCGTCGGCACCACCTTCGTGATCGTGACCCACGACCAGGACGAGGCGATGACGGTGGCGGACCGTATCGCCGTGATGGAGAAGGGTCGCATCGCCCAGGTGGATCGGCCGGCCGATCTCTACGAGGCGCCGCGCTCGCGCTATGTGGCGGAGTTCATAGGCAATGTGAACATTTTCGAGGGCCGCGCGCGGCGCAACGGCCGTGACGGGGTGGAGGTCGAACTCGCGGATGCGGCTCTGAGCCTTGCCGCGCCGGCGAACGGTGAGCGCCCGCCGGAAGGCGCGGCCGTCTCCGTCGCGGTGCGTCCCGAGAAGATCGAAATCGCGCCGCGCCCACCGCCCGCCGGGCGTGCGAACGCGGTCGCGGGCGTGGTGGCGGAGATCGCCTATCTGGGCAGCACCTCCACCTACCGTATCCGTCTCGACAGCGGCCGGGAGGTGATCTCGACGCGCACCAACCGTCTCCGGGCGGACGGCGCGGCCGTCGCGGTGGGCGCGCGGGTCCACCTCTCCTGGCCCGTCGAGGCGAGCATCCTGCTGCAGACATGACTGTGCGGCGCGGCCGCGCCGCCCTGGTCGCGGGGCCCTATCTGTGGCTCCTGCTCTTCTTCCTGGTTCCGTTCGCCATCATCCTCAAGATCAGCGTTGCCGAGGTGACGGTCGCCGTCCCGCCCTATACGCCGCTGTTTTCGCTCGCCGGCGGCTCCTTCGAGTTCCTTGCCGTCGGCGACAACTACCGGCTCCTCCTTGAGGACGACCTCTATATCCGGGCCTACGCCAACAGCCTCAGGATCGCGGCGATAAGCACGGCGCTGACGCTCGCGGCGGGCCTCCCCATCGCCTACGCCATCGCTCGTGCGCGGCCCGCCTGGCAGGGGCCGCTGGTAATGGCGGTGATCCTGCCCTTCTGGACATCCTTTCTGATCAAGGTCTATGCCTGGATCGGCATCCTCAAGAGCAAGGGGCTGTTGAACGGCTTCCTGCGCTGGCTTGGCGTCATCGACGAGCCGCTTACTATCCTGAACACGGATATCGCGGTCCATCTCGGCATCGTCTATTCCTATCTGCCGTTCATGATCCTGCCGATCTACGCGACGCTGGCGCGAATGGACCGGTCGTTGATCGAGGCGGCGGCGGATCTGGGTTGCCGCCCGAGCGCCGCTTTCTGGCGCATCACCGTGCCGCTCGCGGCGCCTGGCATCGTGGCCGGATGCTTTCTGGTCTTCATCCCGGCGGTGGGCGAGTTCGTGATCCCGGATCTCTTGGGCGGCTCCGGCACCCTGATGATCGGCCGCACGCTCTGGACCGAGTTCTTCAGCAACCGGGACTGGCCGGTGGCCTCCGCCGTCGCCGTGATCCTGCTTCTGGTGCTCACCATTCCCATCGTGCTGTTCCAGCGCCATCAGCAAGCGCGTCGTGAGGAGGAAGCGGGCCGATGAGTCGCGGCTTGAGCACGGTCAACCTCGCGGCGCTCACGCTGGGCTTCGCCTTCCTCTACCTGCCCATCCTTCTGCTGATCGTCTATTCCTTCAACGAATCCAAGCTGGTCACGGTCTGGGGCGGGTTCTCCACCAAGTGGTATGCGGCGCTGGCGGAGAACAGGCTTCTGCTGGACGCCGCCTGGATGACCCTCAAGGTTGCCTTCGCGTCCTCGACCGTGGCGCTGGTCCTCGGCACTCTCGCGGGCCTCGCGCTGACGCGGCTCGGGCGCTTTCCCGGGCGCACGCTCTTCTCGGGGCTGGTCTATGCGCCGCTGGTGATGCCCGAGGTCATTATCGGCCTCGCCATGCTGCTGCTGTTCGTCACGCTCTCCTGGGCGCGCGGCTACTGGACCGTGACGGTCGCCCACGCCACCTTCTCCATGGCCTATGTGGCGGTGGTGGTCCAGTCGCGCCTGCTCACCCTCGACCGCTCCCTGGAGGAGGCCGCCATGGACCTGGGCGCGCCACCCGTCAAGGCCTTCTTCGCGGTGACGCTCCCGCTCATCGGCCCTGCATTGGCGGCGGGCTGGCTGCTCGCATTCACGCTCTCGCTGGACGATCTGGTGGTGGCGTCCTTCGCGAGCGGCCCGGGCTCCACCACCCTTCCCATGAAAATCTATTCCCAGGTGCGCCTCGGCGTGACGCCGGAGATAAACGCGGTCTCGACCATCCTGGTGGGGCTCGTTACCCTCGGCGTCATCGTGGCGAGTATCGTCAACAAACGCGCGGCGACGTTGCGGGAAGCGCAAGCCGGGGAGGCCGGGTCGTGAAGGACTGGGAGCGCTATCTGAGCGATGCCGACAGGGCGACCATCGCGCGCGGCCGCTGGGCGCGGCGCGTGGGCTTCGGGCGGCGGCCCGCCGTCATCGTCATCGACGTGCAGAACTATATGGTGGGTGCGCGCGAGGGCGGCGACCCGGCGGCCTATCCTTACGCCTGTGCCGCCGGCTGGGCGGCGGTGGCGCAGATCGGGCGCATCCTGGAGGCGGCGCGGGCGGCGGCCGCGCCCGTGGTCTATACGCGCTTCGCCATCGACCGGACGGCGGGTGATGCGGGGCTGTTCGATGCCAAGATCGGCGCGGAGCAGGGAGAGAACGTCTATTTCGAGGGCACCCACGGCGCCGCCATCGTCGCGGATGTCGCGCCGCGGCCGGGCGACCTCGTCTTCACCAAGAAGAAGCCCAGCTCCTTCCTCGGCACGCCGCTCCTGCCCTATCTGATCGACCGCGCGGTGGACACGCTGATCGTTACCGGGGGCGCCACCTGCAACTGCGTCCGCGCCACCGTGTTCGACGCCTTTTCCTACAATTTCCGCGCCGTGGTGCCGGCGGACGCGGTGTTCGACCGGATTCCCATATCCCATGCCATCAACCTGTTCGACATGGACCGCTGCTCGGCCGACGTGACGGAGACCGACGACGTTCTCGCCCGCCTGGCCGGCCTCGCCTCCGGCTGAGGGCGGCGTGCGGATTCACCATTGCGCGCACCGGCGTTCGGTCCGAGGATGGCGGCGTGGGCGAAAAGGCCGGGCCCGTAGTTCAATTGGTTAGAACCCGCCGCTCATAACGGCGTTGTTGCAGGTTCGAGTCCTGCCGGGCCCACCGGCCTCCGGGCGCGCTCCGCACCGTCAGACTCCGTAGATCCAGGCGAGCAGGCCCGCACCGAGAAGCACGCGGTAAATCACGAAGGGCGTGAAGCTCACACGGCGCAGCAGTGCGAGCAGGCCGGCGATGGCCACCAGTGCGGCGGCGAAGGAAAGCCCGGCGGCGAGCGCCGCGTCCGCCGCGATGACGACATCGCCGCGCCGCGCGATCTCCCGCCCGGCGGCGCCCGCGCTGGCCGCGATGACGGGAATCGACATCAGCATGGAGAAGCGCGCGGCGGCGGCGCGCTCGTAACCCAGCGCCCGCGCGGCCGTCATGGTTATGCCGGCCCGGCTGGTCCCCGGGATCAGGGCGAGGGTCTGGGCGAGGCCGATGGCGAAGGCATGCCCCGTGCTCATATGCTCCAGCCGTCGAATGGTCATGCCGAGGCGGTCGGCGCCGTAGAGCAGAAGACCGAAGCCCAGCATGGTCCATGCGATGATCGCGGGGTCGCGGAAGAAGTCCGGCGCCAGCAGGGCGAGTGCGGCACCCGCGCCGAGTACGGGAAGGGCGGAGACCGCGAGATGGCTCCCGAGCCGCCGGCCCTCGGCCCGCCCGGCCCCGACGCCCAGAATGCCGAGGGCGATGCGCCCGATATCGCGCCAGAAATAGACCATTACCGCCGCGAGGGTCCCCACATGGGCCGCGATGTCGATCACCAGCCCCTGGTCCGGCCAACCGGCGAGCGCCGGCAGCAGCACGAGATGCCCCGACGAGCTCACCGGCAGAAACTCGGTGATTCCCTGAATGGCCGCGATGACGGCAATATGGAGGACTGGCACGGTCGAAGGGCCTGCGTGGACTCGTAGCCGGGCGGGGCGGGCCCCAGCTTATACCATCGTTTGGACGCGCAATTCGCCTTGTTGGCTTTCCGGCGCGCGCCGCTCCGGGAGCCCGAGGGGCCGATCCGCGCTGTAGGAGGGCATGGCGAGGCGCTTACAGGGGCGTGTCACCGCCGCCCCTATGCATCCGATTCGGATATATTATGGCGTTTTCAAGACGGCAGCGGGCAGCGGCAGCGGGCCGTCCATGGTCGTTTCCGCGTCAATAAATCAGCAGTAGTGATATAATTGGCACGCGCGGGCTTGGCCCGGAGCCCGTGACGGGCTATGATAGGCGCTGCAACAAGAGGGCACACCGTGACCGCGAACATGTTGAAATTCACGACCTTGCCGCAGCAGAAGCCCGACAAGCGCGCGGCGTCTCAGCGCCGCGTCGACTGGGGCGAGGTGTATGAGCGCTTCCGGATCCGGGCGGCGGCGGACCAGGCGGCGCGCTGCTCCCAATGCGGGATACCCTTCTGCCAGATTCACTGTCCGGTCGCCAACAACATCCCCGACTGGCTCATGCTGACGGCGGAAGGCCGGCTCGAGGAGGCCTATGAGGTCTCCGCGGCCACCAACAACATGCCGGAGATATGCGGCCGTATCTGCCCCCAGGACAGGCTCTGCGAAGGCAATTGCGTGATCGAGCGGGGCTTCGAGGCCGTCACCATCGGCGCGGTGGAGCGCCATATCACCGATACGGCCTTCGAGAACGGCTGGGTGAAGCCGCCGCGTCCCCGCATGGAGCGGCCTCAGTCCGTCGGCATCGTGGGCGCGGGGCCCGGGGGTCTCACCGCCGCGGAGGAACTCCGCCGGCTCGGCTATCAGGTGCATGTCTACGACCGTTACGACCGCGCCGGCGGGCTGCTGATCTACGGCATCCCGAACTTCAAGCTGGAGAAGTCCATCGTCCAGCGGCGGGTCGATCTGCTGGCGGAGGGCGGGGTCCATATCCACCTCAATGTGGAGATCGGCCGGGATCGTTCCCTTGCCGCGCTGCGCGAGCATCACGACGCGGTGGTGCTGGCCACCGGCGCCTACAAGGCCCGCGATATCCGCATCCCCGGTATCGGTCTCGACAACATCTTCCAGGCGATGACCTATCTGGTGGCGAGCAACCGCAAGGGGCTCGGCGATCCGGTGCCGGCGTTCGACGACGGTACGCTGGATGCCCGCGGCAGGGACGTGGTCGTGGTGGGCGGCGGCGACACGGCCATGGATTGCGTGCGCACGGCCGTGCGCCAGGGCGCGCGCTCGGTGCGCTGCCTCTACCGGCGGGACCGGGCCAACATGCCTGGCTCCATGCAGGAGGTGAGCCACGCCGAGGAGGAGGGCGTGGAGTTCGTCTGGCTGTCCGCGCCCGAGGCGGTGCTCGGCACGCAGACGGTGGAAGGCGTGCGCGCCGCGCGCATCCATCTCGGCGTGGCGGACGCTTCCGGCCGGCAGACGCCGCAGGCCATTTCCGGCTCCAGCTACACCGTGCCCGCGAACCTGCTCATCAAGGCGCTCGGCTTCGACCCGGAGGACCTGCCGACCCTGTTCGATGCGCCGGACCTCAAGACCACCCGCTGGGGCACGGTGCTGGTGGACTGGGATACCATGATGACGAGCCTCGACGGCGTCTTCGCCGTGGGCGACATCGTGCGCGGCGCGTCCCTCGTCGTCTGGGCGATCAAGGATGGGCGGGACGCCGCCCGCGCCGTTCACGACTACATTCAGGAGGGCGCGGCGGCGGATGCGCCCGCCCGGGCGCTCGCCTCGTGAATCGCGCGGTGCCGGGCGGCGGACAGGCAGCGGGCGCCGAAGCCCGCCGGGCGCTCGCGCGCGACGGCCTCTATCTGCCGGAGGCCGAGCGCGATGCCTGTGGCGTCGGCTTCGTCGCGGCGCTCGACGGAGAGGCGCGGCGCGACGTCGTGCAGGCCGGTATCGATGCGCTCAAGGCGGTCTGGCACCGTGGCGCGGTGGATGCCGACGGCAAGACGGGCGACGGCGCCGGCATCCATGTGGAGATCCCCCAGGACTTCTTCAAGGAGCATATCGAGAACACCGGCCACGGCACCCGGGCGGGCCGGCTCGCCGTCGGCATGGTCTTCATGCCCAAGACGGACCTCGGCGCCCAGGACACATGCCGCAGCATCGTCGAGACCGAGGTGCTGGGCTTCGGCCACGGCATCTATGGCTGGCGGCAGGTGCCGATCGATTCGTCGGTGATCGGCGAGAACGCCAATGCCGTCCGCCCCGAGATCGAGCAGGTCATGATCTCCAACGAGCGGGGCGTGGACGACGCCCAGTTCGAGATCGATCTCTATGTGGTGCGCCGGCGCATCGAGAAGCAGGTGCTCGCCCATCACATCACCGGCTTCTATATCTGCTCTCTCTCCTGCCGCTCCTTGATCTACAAGGGCATGTTCCTGGCGGAGCAGCTCACCGCCTTCTATCCGGATCTGCTGGACGAGCGCTTCGTCTCCCGGTTCGCCATCTTCCATCAGCGCTATTCGACCAACACCTTCTCCACCTGGCAGCTCGCCCAGCCCTTCCGCATGGTGGCGCACAACGGCGAGATCAACACGATCCGCGGCAACAAGAACTGGATGGCGAGCCACGAAACGCGGGCGGCGAGCCGCGTCTTCGGCTCCCACAACAACGAGCTGTTCCCGCTCATCGCGCCCGGCGCCTCCGATTCCATGGCGCTGGATGCGGTGCTGGAGGCGCTGGTACGCGCAGGCCGCCCGCTGCCCGCCGTCCACAGCATGCTGATCCCCGACGCCTGGTCCCGCAAACCCGCCATGCCGGCGGCGCACCGCGCCTTCTACAGCTACTGCAACTGCATGATGGAGCCCTGGGACGGCCCGGCCGCGGTGGCCGCCACCGACGGTACCTGGATCCTCGCCGGGATGGACCGCAACGGGCTCCGGCCCATGCGCTACAGCGTCACCGAGAGCGGCATGCTGGTGGTGGGCTCGGAGACCGGCATGGTGCCGCTCTCGCCGGACGACATCGTGGAGAACGGGCGACTGGGCCCCGGCCAGATGATCGCCGTGGAACTCGCCGAAGGCCGCCTCCACCGGGACCGGGAACTCAAGGACGCGCTCAGCGCCGCGAAGCCCTACGCCGCCTGGACGGCCGACGTGGTGGATGCCTCCGCGCTCGTCGCCGGCAGCCTCGCGCCCCGCATGTTCGCCCGCAACGAGCTGCGCCGCCGCCAGCGCATGGTGGGCTACTCCATGGAGGAGCTCGAGATGGTGCTCCACCCCATGGCGGAGGACGGCAAGGAGCCCGTGGGTTCCATGGGCGACGACACGCCGCTCGCCGTGCTCTCCGGCCATTACCGGGGCCTCCATCACTATTTCCGCCAGATGTTCGCGCAGGTCACGAACCCGCCCATCGATTCCTTGCGCGAATACAGCGTGATGAGCCTCAAGACACGGCTCGGCAATATGGGGAACATCTTTGCCGACGCGCCGGAACAGACGGCGCTCATGCAACTCGATTCCCCGTTGCTCACCAATGGCGAGTTCGCGGCGCTCCACGCCCATATGGGTGATGACGCCGTAACGCTGGACTGCACCTTCGACGCCGCGTCCGGCCATGGCGAGCTCACGGCCGCCATCGAGCGCATACGGGGCGAGGCGGAGGAAGCGGTGCGCGGCGGTGCCACCCATCTGGTTCTCACCGACGAGAATGTCTCGGAGGATCGCGCGCCCATCCCCATGATCCTCGCCGCGGGCGGGGTCCACAGCCATCTCGTGCGCCAGCGGCTCCGCACCTTTACCTCGATCAATGTGCGCGCCGCCGAGTGCCTCGACGTGCATCACTTCGCGGTGCTGATCGGCATCGGCGTCACCACCATCAACCCCTATCTTGCGCTGGAAAGCGTGGCGGAGAGGCATGAGCGCGGATTGTTCGGCGCCATGAGCCTCGCGGACTGCGAACGCCGCTATCGGGAAGCGGTGGACGCGGGCCTCCTCAAGATACTCTCCAAGATGGGGATCTCCGTCCTGAGCTCCTATCGGAGCGGTTACAATTTCGAGGCGGTGGGGCTGAGCCGGGCGCTGGTCGCCGATTTCTTCCCCGGCATGACGGCGCGGCTCTCCGGCATCGGGCTCAGCGGTATCAAGCGCCGCGTACTGGCCCAGCACCGCAAGGCCTGGGAGGAAAGCCCGGTGGTGCTTCCCATCGGCGGACTCCTCAAATACCGCCGCTCGGGCGAGGTCCACGCCTTCGACGGGCCGCTGGTGCACCGGCTGCAAACGGCGCTCGCCACCGATTCCTATGCCGTCTATCGGAAATACGCCGAGGGCGTCTACGCGCTCCCGCCCATCCATGTGCGTAATCTGCTCGACTTCAAGCGGGCGCGCACCCCGGTCGACCTGGAAGAGGTCGAGTCCATTACCGAGATACGCAAGCGTTTCACCAGCGGCAGCATGTCCCACGGCGCACTCTCCAAGGAGGCCCACGAGACGCTGGCGATCGCCATGAACCGCATCGGCGCGGCCTCCTGCAGCGGCGAGGGTGGGGAGGACCCGGCGCGCTTCACCCCCCGCGACAATGGCGACAACGCCTCGTCGGCAGTCAAGCAGATCGCCTCCGCCCGGTTCGGCGTGACGGCGGAGTACCTCAACCACTGCCGCGAGATCGAGATCAAGATGGCCCAGGGGGCGAAGCCCGGCGAGGGAGGGCAGCTTCCGGGTTTCAAGGTCACGGCGGAGATCGCGCGTCTGCGCCATGCGCCGCCGGGCGTCACCCTCATCTCGCCGCCGCCGCACCACGACATCTATTCCATCGAGGACCTCGCGCAGCTCATCTACGACCTGAAGCAGATCAACCCGCGCGCCCGCGTCACGGTGAAGCTCGTGGCGGAGGCCGGCATCGGCACCATCGCCGCCGGTGTCGCCAAGGCCAAGGCGGACGTGATTCTGGTCTCGGGCCATGACGGCGGCACCGGCGCCTCGCCCCAGAGCAGTGTGAAATATGCCGGCGTACCGTGGGAGATGGGCCTCGCCGAGGTCCACCAGGTGCTCACTCTCAACCGCCTCCGCCACACCACCACCGTGCGGGTGGACGGCGGCATCAAGACCGGGCGCGATGTCGCGATCGCCGCCATGCTGGGGGCCGAGGAGTTCGGCGTCGGCACCGCCTCGCTTGTCGCCATGGGATGTATCCTCGTGCGCCAATGCCACAGCAACACCTGCCCCGTCGGCATCTGCACCCAGGATTCGGCGCTCCGCGCCAAGTTCGAGGGCACCCCTGAGAAGGTGGTCAACCTCTTCAGCTTCATCGCCGAGGAGGTGCGGGAGATACTGGCCTCCCTCGGCGCGCGGTCGCTGGACGAGATCACCGGGCGCACCGAGCTCCTGCGCCAGGTCAGCCGCGGCAGCGCGGATCTGGACGATCTCGATCTCAACCCGCTGCTGGTACAGGCGGATCCCGGCGACCTTCCCCGCCATTCCACCCGCAAGGGGCGCATCGAGGTGCCGGACACGCTGGACGAGCAGATGATCCGGGACGCCGACGATTCCACCCGCGCGCTGCGGGGGGAGAGCCGAATCGAGGCGCCGGAGAAGATGCAGCTCGCCTACACGGTGCGGAACACGCACCGCTCGATCGGCGCAAGGCTCTCCTCCGCGCTCACACGGCGCTTCGGCATGGTCGGCCTGCCACCGGACTATTTCACCGTGAGCCTCCGCGGTTCCGCCGGCCAGTCTCTCGGCGCCTGGGCCGTGCAGGGCCTCAAGATTCTGGTGATCGGCGACGCGAACGACTATGTGGGCAAGGGCCTCTCGGGCGGCACGATCGTGCTCCGCCTTCCCACATCCAGCCGGCTGATCTCCAGCGAGAACACCATCCTCGGCAATGTCGCGCTCTACGGCGCCACCGGCGGCAAGCTGTTCGCCGCGGGTCAGGCGGGGGAGCGCTTCTGCGTGCGCAACTCCGGCGCGCGCGCCGTGGTGGAGGGCTGCGGCTCCAATGGCTGCGAGTACATGACCGGCGGCGTCGCCGCGATTCTCGGGCCCGTGGGGGACAATTTCGCCGCCGGGATGACCGGCGGCATGGCGTTCGTCTATGACGCGGACGATTCCTTCGAGGGGCGCATCAACGGGGACACGGTGATCTGGCAGCGGATCGAAAGCGCCTATTGGGAGGACGAGTGCCGCGGGCTGATCGCCGAACACCACGCCGAGACCCGCTCCCGCCACAGTGAGCGGCTGCTGGCGGACTGGGCGCTGGAGGCCGGCAAGTTCTGGCAGATCTGCCCCAAGGAAATGCTTCCGAACCTCGCCCACCCCCTGTCCGACGAGCCCCGCGCCGCCACCGCCTGAGGGCGGGCCCCCCGCCGGGGGAGGGGCGCGCTCACGGAGCAAGCCTTGCCGGCGCCGGGCCGTCCGTGCGGTTTCCTTTTTGCCGTAAGCGCTCTATTTGTCTTGCGGCGCATCGTTCCGGGGGGCTTTGCGCGCGACAACGGCGAAGAACCGGGGAAGACATGCGATTCGCGGTAGACACTGGTGGAACCTTCACGGACCTGGTCGTCGAAACGGACGATGGCGGGCTCCGCATGTACAAGGCGCCGACCACGCCGGCGGACCCGGTGGCGGGCGTTCTGGATACGCTCGCACTGGCGGCGGAGGATGCGGGCCTCGAGCGCGCCGCGTTTCTCGCCCGGGGCGACATGCTGATCCATGGCACGACCCATGCGATCAACGCGATCGTGACCGGCAATACGGCGCGGACCGCCTTCCTCACCACCGAGGGCCACCCGGACGTGCTGGTGTTCCGCGAAGGCGGGCGTATCGAGCCCTTCAACTTCACCGTGCCCTACCCCGCGCCCTATGTGCCGCGGTCGCTTACCTACGAGGTGCCCGGACGCGTCGCCTATGACGGCACGGCGCTTGAGCCGCTGGACGAAGCGCGCGTGGTGGAGATCGCGGAGCGCCTCGCCGCCGAAGAGGTGGAGGCGGTCGGGGTCTGCCTGCTTTGGTCCATCGTCAACCCGGCGCACGAACTCCGCGTCGGCGAACTGCTCGACCGCCACCTGCCGGGCGTCCCCTATACGCTGTCCCACGCGCTCAACCCCTCGCTCAGGGAATATCGCCGCGCGTCCTCCACCTGTATCGATGCGTCCCTCAAGCCGCTGATGGGGGATTATCTCGGCGGCCTCGCGGCGCGGCTCGCCGATGCCGGTTTCGGCGGGCGGGTTCTGGTGGTCACCACCCAGGGCGGCGCCATGGACGCGGCCGACATGGCGAAGGCGCCGATCCACTCCATCAATTCCGGTCCCGCCATGGCGCCGGTGGCGGGCCGCGCCTGCGCCCAGGCCGACAGCGGCATGGAGACGGCGATCATCGCCGACACCGGCGGTACCACGTTCGACGTGAGCCTGGTGCGCGACGGGCGGATTCCCTGGACGCGCGAGACCTGGATCGGCCAGCCCTATCGCGGCCACATGACCGGCTTCCCCGCCGTCGACGTGCGCAGCATCGGCGCCGGCGGCGGCAGCATCGCCTGGGTGGACGAGGGCAATCTCCTTCATGTGGGGCCCCGGAGCGCGGGCGCCGTGCCGGGGCCGGTGTGCTACGGCGCGGGGGGGACCGAGCCCACCGTGACGGACGCCTCCGTCGTCCTCGGCTGGATCGACCCGGACTATTTCCTCGGCGGGGCCATGACGCTGGAGACGCGCGCGGCGGCGGCGGCCATCGAGCGCCAGGTGGGAGCCAGGCTCGGTCTCGACCTGCATGAGGCCGCGGCCGCCATCATGAGCGTCGCCACCGAGAACATGGTGCACGCCATCGAGGACATCACCGTCAACCAGGGCATCGATCCCCAGGAGGCGGCGATCGTCGGCGGCGGCGGGGCGGCCGGGCTCAATGCCGTCGCCATCGCGCGTCGGCTCGGTTGCCGGCAGGTGATTCTGCCGGAGGTGGCCGCCGCGCTCAGCGCCCATGGCGCGCTGATCTCGGACCTGCGGGCGGAGTACAGCGGCACCCTCTACACCTCCACCGCCGACTTCGATTTCAATGGCGTCAACGCCCTGCTGGCGGAGCTCGAGACCGCCTGCCGGGCGTTCATCGACGGGCCGGGCAAGGGTTCCCTGGAGCAGGTGGTGGAGTTCACCGCCGAAGCGCGCTATCCCAGCCAGATCTGGGAGATCGAGGTGCCGCTCCGCAGCGGCCGGATCGAGAACGATCAGGCGCTCGCCGGATTCGTGGAGGATTTCCACCGTACCCATGAAGCGCTCTTCACTTTCGCCGATGCCGAGTCCGCGATCGAGGTCGTGGGCTGGCGCGCCAATGTGCGCTGCCGTCTGCGCGAAGGCGCGACCCTCAAGGTGGAGGGCGGCGGCGGGCCGGAGAGCGAGGGCGGACGGGAGGTCTATTTCGCGGACACCGGCCGTATCCGGGCGCGCGTGGTGCGCTTCGAGGGCATGGTGCCGGGCGAAATGGTGGAAGGCCCGGCCATCATCGAATCCTCCTTCACCACTGTCGTGGTCGATCCGGGCGCGAAGGCCTCGCGCCGATCCTCCGGCAGCCTGTTGATCGAGCCCTGACCGCGAAGCGCGCGGACGCGGCGGAACGAACGAGGCGAGCGATGGCGACGAATCCCTTCTCTCTCAACCGGGACGGCGCGTTGGACGGCGTGCAGATGGCCATCCTGAACAAGCGGATGGAGGCGATCTGCGCCAAGATGGCCAACACTCTGCTGCGCACCGGGCGGTCCGGCGTCCTCAACAGCGCGCGGGATTTCTCCTGCTGCATCGTCACCGCCGACAATTCCCTGCTCACGGTCAATGAGAGCCTGCCGATCCACGTGCTGCGGGGTGCCGACATGATGTGCGAGGCGATGCAGGCCTTTCATCCGGAGCTCCGGCGGGGCGACGCCTTCCTCCACAACTCGCCCTATCACGGCTGCTCGCATCCGGCGGACCACACCACCCTGGTGCCGGTGATCGACGAGGCGGGCGTGCATCGGTTCACCATGGTGGCGAAAGCGCACCAGGCCGATTGCGGCAACTCCATCCCCACCACCTATCACGGCAGCGCGCGGGACGTGTATGAGGAAGGCGCGCTGATCTTCCCCGCCGTCCAGATCCAGCGGGATTACGAGGACATCGAGGACATCGTGCGCATGTGCCGGCTCCGCATCCGCGTGCCCGACCAGTGGTGGGGCGACTATCTGGCGGCGCTTGGCGCGGCGCGGATCGGCGAGCGGGAGATCCTCGCCTTCGGCGCCGAGGTGGGCTGGGAGACGCTGGACCGCTTCGCCGAGCAGTGGTTCGACTATAGCGAGCAGATGATGATCGCCGCGGTGCGCAAGATGCCGCCGGGCCGGGCCGAAGCCTCGTCCATGCACGACCCCTTCCCCAACGCCGAGGAAGGCATCCCGGTGAAGGTGGTCGTCGACGTCAAGCCCGACGACGCCATGATCGACATCGACCTCCGCGACAATCCGGACGCCATGCCCTGCGGGCTCAATCTTTCCCAGGCCTGCTGCGAGAGCACGCTGTTGCTCGGGGTGTTCAACAGCATCCCGGATGCGGTGCCGACCAACACCGGCTCGTTCCGCCGCATCCGGATGCATCTCAGGGAGAACAGCGTCGCCGGGATACCCCGGCATCCCACGAGCTGCTCGGTCGCCACCACCAATCTCGCCGATCGGGTCGGCAACGCGGTGGCGCGGGCCATCGCCGACCTCGGCGACGGTTACGGCATGGCGAGCGCGGGCTCCATCATCCCGCCCTCGCTCGGCGTGATCTCCGGCCGGAGCGAAAAGACCAAGGGGCCTTACGTCAACCAGATCTTCCTCGGCTGGGGCGGCGGCGCGGCCAGCCCGCAGGCCGACGCATGGATCTCCATCGGCCATCTGGGCAATGCGGGCATGTCGTATCAGGATTCCATCGAGCTCGACGAAATGCGCTTTCCCCTCCATGTGCGCGGGCGCTCCTTCGTGCGGGACAGCGGCGGTCATGGGCGCACGCGGGGCGCGTCCGGCGTCTATTGCGAGTTCGGCCCCACCGAGGGCGATCTCGAGGTGGGCTATGTGAGCGACGGCAACGTCACCGCGCCCGAGGGCGCGCGAGGCGGCACGGAAGGCGGGCGCGCCGACCAGTTCCGCCGCGATCCCAACGGCGACCTCCATCGGCTGGAGCCCTGCGCCCAGGCCGTCATCCCCGAAGGCCACACCATCGTCTCCTATTCCTGCGGCGGTGGGGGCTACGGCCCGCCCACCGAGCGCGCCGCCGAACGGGTGGCGGCGGATGTCCGCGAACGCTGGATCACCGCCGAGACCGCCCGCGACGTCTACCGCGTGGCCCTCGACGAGGCCGGCGCGGTGGACGAGGCCGCCACCGCCGCCCTTCGCAACGGCGCCTGAAGGAGCCCGCTTACCGCAGGAGAGGCGGTCGCGAGGGGCCACCGCTGCGCGCGGGGCGCAGCGCCTCCCCCGGGCCGCCGGTTCATGCGGCACCAGGGCTGCCGGAGCGTGGACCCTCCCCGGGCCGCGTGGCATGATGCGTCGGGATTCCACGGCGTCTGGAGGCGGCGATGGCGGCGACGGCGATCCGGAACGGGCGCATCGTAACGGCGGTGGACGACTACACCGCCGATATCCTCATGGAAGACGGCCGGGTGCGCATGATCGGGCGCGACCTGCCGCTCGGCGAGGATGTGGAGACCCACGACGCGTCCGGCTTGCTGGTCTTCCCCGGCGGCGTGGACGTGCACACCCATCTCGATTGGGATTTCGGCCCCGCCCGCACCGCGGACACCTTCTATACCGGCTCGAAGGCCGCGGCCTTCGGCGGCACGACCACGGTGGTGGACTTCGCCGCGCAGGTGAAGGGCGAGAGCCCGCTCGCGGGCCTCGCGGACTGGCACGAACGCGCCGCCGTCGCGGCCGTCGATATGGGCGCCCACATGATCATGACGGACGTGAACGAGCAGTCCCTCGCCGACATGAAGACCCTGATGCGGGACGAGGGCGTCTCCACCTTCAAGCTCTTCACCGCCTATCCGGACGTGCTGATGATCGACGACGGGGCGATCTTCCAGGCCATGCGGCTTGCCGGCGCCGAGGGCGGCATGATCCAGGTCCATGCGGAGAACGGCCATGTCATCGACGTGCTGGTGCGGGAAGCGCTCGCCGCCGGCAACACCAGCCCCAAATGGCATATGCTGACCCGCCCGACCATCATGGAGGGCGAGGCGACCCACAGGGTGATCCGTATCGCCGAACTCGCCGAGGCGCCGGTCTATCTGGTGCATCTCTCCGCCGGCGAGGCGCTGGATGCGGTGACGGAAGCGCGGGACCGGGGCCTGCCGGTCCATGCCGAAACCTGCCCGCACTATCTCTTCCTCACCGACGAGGAATATGACCGGCCGGGCTTCGACGGCGCGAAATACGTCATGACCCCGCCGCTCCGTGGCAAGGCGCATCAGCACGCCCTCTGGCGGGGCCTGAAGACCGACGACCTCCAGGTCATCGCGACCGACCATTGCCCCTTCTGCTTCAGCGAGAACGTGCTGGGCTTGCGCCTCTCCAAGGATCTGGGCCGGGACGATTTCAGCAAGATTCCCAACGGCGCGCCGGGGCTCGAGACCCGCATGCCGTTGGTCTATGACGGCGGCGTGCGCAACAACGCCCTCTCGCTCAACCGCTATGTGGAGCTCACCGCCACCGCACCGGCAAAGCTTTTCGGCCTGTTCCCGCGCAAGGGCACCATCGCCGTGGGCTCGGACGCCGACATCGTGCTGTTCGACCCGCGGGAGGTCTGGACCATCCGCGCCGCCGAGCACCACAGCCGCATCGACTACTCGCTCTTCGAGGGCCGCGAGGTCACGGGCCGGGTGCGCAAGGTGTTCCTGCGCGGCGAACTGATCGTGGACGGCGAGCGCTGGCTCGGCAGGGAAGGCGGCGGCAGGTTCCTCAAGCGCGGCACGGCCGGCGCGGCGCGCTGAGCCGCTGCGTCAGGGCGTCAGCACCATCTTGCCGAAGAAGTCCCGGTTCGCGGTGCGCCGCGCGGCCTCCTGGATGTCCGCCAGGGGATAGACCTTGTGGATGGCCGGGGTGAGCACGCCCTCGGCCATGAGCTGAAAGACGCGCGCGAGCTCCCGGCGGCCGCACAGATGGCTGCCGTGGATCGTCATGTGCTTGCGGAAGAGCTCGATGACGTTCAACGGCACCGTCTCCCCGGCATGGGCGCCGCAGGTGACGAGGCGGCCGTTGAAGCAGACCGCGTCGATGCTCTGGCGCAGCACCTCGCCGCCCACGCTCTCGATCACGAGGTCCACGCCCCGCCCATCGGTCATGCTCAGGGCCGCGTCCCGAATGTTCTGGTGCGTGTAGTCGATGACGTCGGCGGCGCCGAGGGCGCGTGCCTTCTCGAGCTTGGCGGCCGAGCCCGCACTTGCGATCACCCGGGCGCCGTGGAGCACGGCGACCTGGATCGCCGAAGAGCCGACCACGCTGCCCGCCGCGTTCACCAGCACCGTCTCTCCCGCCTGCACGCGGCCGAGAGTCACCGTCATGTGCCAAGCTGTGCCGAAGCCGATCATGCCGGCGGCGGCGGTCTCGAACGGGAGGCCCTCGGGCAGCGGGAGCACCGAGCGGGCGTCGGAGACGGTGTACTCCGCATGGGTGCCCCAGCGGCTCGCGCCGATCCGCCCATGGGTGAAGTCCACGCCGTCCAGCCCGCTGAGCCAGGGCTCGGAGTGCGGATCCCCCTGGGCGAAGTGGATGGCGACCCGCATGCCCACCTCCAGGCCCTTTACCCCGGGCCCCAGCGCCGCGATCTCGCCCGCCCCTTCGCTGCCCGGCACATGGGGAAGCGAGACCGGAATGCCGGAGATGCCCTCGCGCACGTCGTGGTCCAGATGGTTGATCCCGCTCGCCCGGATTCGCACCAGCACCTCGCCCTCGCCGGGCTCGGGCGTCTCGACCTCCTCCAGGCGGAGCCGCTCGACGCCGCCATGCTCCCTGATCAGGACGGCCTTCACGGGGGCGCGCCCTATTCCGCGGCTTGCGCCGGCGTCGTGCGGGCCGGCAGCGCGGCGATGGCCTCGTCGCAAGTCGCGAGATCGGCGTATTTCTGGCCCATGTCGAAGAGGTTGGCTTCATGCGGCCCGAGCGCCCGGTCGCCGACGCAGTCGGTCACCACAACCGGGCGGAAGCCGTGGCACATGGCGTCCAGCACGGAGGCGCGCACGCAGCCGCTGGTGGTGCAGCCCGCCACCATCACCGTGTCGATGCGCTGCAGGGCGAAGGCGGGCGCCAGGTCCGTCCCGAAGAAGGCGGAGGGTACGCGCTTGCGCACCACGATCTCGCCGGGGCGGGGCGCGAGGCGATCCACGATCTGGCTCTCCGGCGCGTCCTCGGTGAGGGTGGTGAGCGCCGGCACCTTGAGGCACATCACGTTGGCGTCCGCGCCGTCGTCCGCGAAGATCACGCGCGTGTGCGCGACCGCGACGCCCCGCTGCCGGCAGGCCGCGAGCAGGGTCTCCGTCTTCGCGATGGCCTCCTGGATGTTGCCGCCGCCGAACTTGTTCGGATCGGTGAACCCGTTGACGAAGTCTACGATCAGAAGCGCCGGCCGCTCTCCGAAGCCGATCCGATTGCCGAAATTCTGGTGCTTGTAGATGTCGATGTCCGATGCCATGGCCTACCCTCTCCACGCGCAAGGCCGGGAGCTCCGCAGCCGCTCCCGGCGCGCCGAGTGTAGCCGCCCGGCCACCGCCCTCCAAACCGATCTCCTCGTTCAGGACATTTGAGACGCTGAGGTTTCTTCGGCCGTCAGGTTGGAAAAATATTCCGCCGGCGTTATGGGCGGTCGCGCGTCGCCCCAACGCGCTGCCCCTTTTTTTGGTGCGCGGGTCTCCAGGCCCGCATTTTTCTTCTTCTCGAAAAACAAAAACATGCGGGCCTGGAGACCCGCGCACCAAACCGACCATGGGGTCTCCGAAGCGGTTGATGTGTCCACCGACAGCTTCGGAGAGCCCAAAACCCGTTTCACGAGCCCCGTCTCGTACCTGTTTGAACTTGCACGACCGATCTGCGGGCACGGCGGTTTTCACGGCGGGATAAGCGCCCTAGCATGCGGCGTTACGGCGATGTTGCCGGCGGAGCGGTACGGGCATGGCGGAGGCGGCGCGGATCGAGGCGGAGGCCGTCATCGTGGGTGGCGGGCTCGCGGGGCTTGCCATGGGTACGGCCCTTGCGGGCGCCGGGTGCGAGACGGTGGTCGTGGACGGCCATCCGCCGGAGCGTCTGCGCGCCGCGGCGTTCGACGGGCGGGTCTCCTCCATCGCCCTCGGCTCCCAGCGCGTGCTGGCGGGCCTCGGAGTCTGGCCGGCGCTCGAGGCGGAGGCGGAGCCCATCCTCGAAATCCGCGTGTCGGACGGCGAGGCCCCGCTCTTCCTTCATTATGACGGCGCGCTGGTGGGTGGCGGGCCTCTGGGTTTCATTGTCGAGAACCGCGCCCTGCGCGCAGCCCTCTTGGACCGCGCCGCAAACCTGCCGGCACTCCGCCACCTTGCGCCCGCCTCCGTGACGGCGCTGGTCCCCGGCGGGGTGCGCACCGAGGCCCGGCTCGCCGACGGGCGCAGTATCGCCGCGCGGCTCGCCATTGCCGCCGACGGGGCCAATTCGGCGCTCCGCGCCGGCGCCGGAATCGAGGCGTGGAGCCGGCCCTACGGGCAGACGGCCATCGTCTGCGCCGTGGCCCACGAGCGCCCGCACCGGGGTATCGCCCATGAGCGGTTCCTGCCGGCGGGCCCCTTCGCCATCCTGCCCATGCGCGGCAATCGCTCTTCCCTGGTGTGGACCGAGCGTGCGGACGTGGCGCCCATCATGATGGCGGCGGACGAGGCGCGTTTCGCAGAGGAGCTCGGTACGCGCTTCGGGGATTTTCTCGGCGCCCTGGAGCCGGTCGGCCCGCGCTGGAGCTATCCGCTGGCGCTCAGCGTTTCCCACCGCTTTACCGCGCCCCGCCTCGCGCTCATCGGGGACGCGGCCCGCGCCATCCACCCCATCGCCGGCCAGGGTTTCAATCTGGGGCTCCGCGATGTCGCCGAGCTCGCCGAACTGGTGGTGGACCATGTGCGGCTCGGCCTCGACCCCGGCGCGGACGACCTGCTCGCCCGCTACCAGCGCCGGCGCCGCTTTGATTCCACGGCGCTTGTCGCCGTCACGGACGGGCTGAACCGCCTGTTTTCGAACGAGAGCGACATCTTGCGCGCCGGCCGCGACCTGAGCCTCGCGGCGGTGAACGAACTCCCGCCCTTGAAGCGCCTCTTCATGCGCCACGCCATGGGCGTGCTGGGCCGCCAGCCCCGCCTCGCCCGCGGCGAAGCGCTCTAGCCGCCCGCCCCGGGACGATGTGCACGTTCAGACAGCTATGAGACGCGGCTCTTGAAACGAGGTTGGGAGACCCCAATGACAAGTTTGGTGCGCGGGCCTGGAGACCCGCGCACCAAAAAGGGGCAGTTTGCGGACAAAGGTCGGCCGAATAGCTTGCCAACCTGACGGCCGAAGAAACCCCGGCGTCGCAAACGTCCTGAACGAGGACAAGCGATTGACCGGCGGTTTCGGCCGGGCCTAGACTTGACCGGCGGCGACGCGGGAGGATCGGATCATGGCTAGGAAGGCGGCACCCAAATCCAAACCGCCGCCGGATCCCCGCGATACCGTCATCGACGGCGCCCTGGCGCTCGCCGCGCGCGAGGGCTGGTCGCGCGTGAGCCTTGCCGACATCGCCGAGGAGGCGGGACTCTCTCTCGACGAACTCCGCGCCCTCTTCCCCTCGAGGAACGCCATCCTGGCGGGGTACGCGGCACGCATCGACCGCACGGTGCTGTCCGATCGCGATCCCGAGATGGCCGGACGGCCGGCGCCGGAACGCCTCTTCGACGTGCTGATGCGGCGTTTCGATGCGCTGAATGAACACAAGGAAGCGGTTCGCGCGATCCTGCGAAGCGGCGCGCCGGACCCGGCGGCGCTGGTCTGCGGGCGGCTCGCGCTCCACCGCTCCATGGGCTGGATGCTGGAAGCCGCGGGCCTCGGCAGCGCAGGCCTTCGCGGCCGGTTCCGCGCGGAGGCGCTCGCCGCCCTCTATCTCTCCGTCCTCCCCGTCTGGCTGCGCGACGACAGCCCGGACATGGCCAGCACGATGGCGGCACTCGACCGCCGGCTCCGGCGCCTGGACCGGACGCTATCCATGCTCTGCCGCATGGCCCCGGGCTCCGGGCGGGCGGGCGGTGCGACGGCGGAAGCCGCCGGCGACGCTTCGAGCGCCGGCGCGTGAGCGCTCCCCGGTGCGGCTGGGGCGCGCAGGCCCATCGCGCGCTCGCGGACGCCCGCGTTCGGCAAGTCGCCTATGTGCCGGATGCGGGTCTCGACGGGCTGCTCGCGCTCTGCCATGCCGACCCCGCCATGCGCCCGGTTCTCCTCGCCCATGAGCAGGAAGGCCCGGCGCTCGCCGCCGGCGCCTGGCTCGGCGGCGAGCGCGCGGTGCTGCTGATGCAGTCGAGCGGCGTCGGCAATTGCGTCGCCGCTCTATCGCTGATCCGCAGCTGCCTCTTTCCGTTTCTCGCCCTGGTGACCATGCGGGGCGAATGGGGCGAGACCAATCCCTGGCAGCTTCCCATGGGTCAGGGGGCCGCGGCGCACCTCACGCAATGCGGCGTGATCGTCTCGCGGGTGGACGACGAGGCCGACACCGGCGAGACCGTCGCCGCGGCCGCCGCGCTCGCCTTCGAGAGCGAAGCCGCAGCCGCCGTCCTGATCGGACAGCGCGTGATCGGCGCGAAACGCTTCGAGACGCGATGAACGCCCGGGCGCGAAGCCAACCCGCCACCACGCTCGGCCGGCGCGAAGCGGTGGCGATGCTGCTCGAAGGCCGGGAGGATACGCTGGTGATCCCGGGTCTCGGCTCCGCGACCTGGGACTGCGCCGCCCTCGGCGACAATGTGCGCCACTTCTCGCTGTGGGGCGCCATGGGCAATGCGTCCATGATCGGGCTCGGCCTCGCGCTGGCGCAGCCCGCCCGGCGCGTGGTGGT
Organism: Alphaproteobacteria bacterium; assembly: GCA_965220825.1. Taxonomy (GTDB): domain Bacteria; phylum Pseudomonadota; class Alphaproteobacteria; order UBA828; family UBA828. Next base: position 2,317,935 of record OZ244839.1, on the reverse strand, counting down.
GCTCACCGGAGACGGCGACATGTTGATGGGCCTCGGCTGCCTCGCCACCGTCGCGACCCAGGCGCCGGAGAACCTCGCGATCGCGGTCCTCGACAATGAACGCCACGGCGAGACGGGCATGCAGCCGAGCCACACGGCCTATGGCGCGGACCTTGCCCGCGCCGCCGAGGCCGCGGGCTTCCGGGAGGCGCGGACGGTCGCCGACGAAGCCGGGCTCGAGGGCGCGCTTGCGCTCGTCCACGAGGCGCCGGGTCCCACCTTCCTTGCCGTGAAGGTCAGGGCCGAGCCGCTGCCCCGGGTACTGCCGCCGCGCAACGGCCCCTATCTGAAGGACCGCTTCCGCCGCGCCGTGCTGGGAGAGGACGCCGGCCGCTGAGCGCCCGCGTAGCGGCTGCCGTCAATAGCGGCCGACGGTGAGGCCGCCGTCCACGATCAGCGTCTGGCCGCTCACATAGCGCGCGCCGTCGGAACAGAGGAAGAGGATGACGGAGGCGATGTCCTCCGCCTCGCCGTAGCGGCCGAGCGGAATATAGTCGGCCGCCGCCTCCAGCCCCGCGAGCCCCACCGAGTGCACGGTGGAAAGCGCCTGCGCCGTCTTGATGAAGCCGGGCGCGATCCCGTTGACGCGGATACCGTCGCCGCCGAGGTCGCAGGCGAGCCCCCGCACCAGGCCGACCACACCGGCCTTGGCGGCGTTGTACTGCACATGGTCGTGCCAGCCATAGCTCGTCCCCATCACCGAGGAGACCGCCACCATGGCGCCGCGCTTCGCTTCGCGCATGGCGGGCGCCGCCGCGCGGCAGACGCGAAACACGCCCTTGAGGTCCACATCCAGCGTGTGGTCCCACTTTTCGTCGCTCATTTCGGGCAGCGGCACCTTGTGGGCGATGCCCGCATTGGCGACCACCGCGTCCAGCGGCCCCGTGGCGGCAATGGCGGCGGCAACGGCCGCGTCCACATTGGCGCTGTCGGTCACGTCGACACGGGTAAAGCTCGCACTGCCGCCCTTCGCCTCGATGGCCGAGACGGTCTCCCGGCCCTCTTCGTCGAGCACGTCGGTGACGTAGACGTGATAGCCCGCGTCGGCGAAGGCGAGCGCCGTGGCCTCACCGATTCCGATGCCGGCGCCGGTGATCAGAACGGTCGGCTTGCTCATGGCGCAGCTCCCGGCTCAGAAGGGTTTCGGGTCGGCGAAGCGGCGCAGGACGTTTTCCGTCATGCGGGAGACGTTGTTTTTGTAATTGTTGTGCGCGAGGCTCCCGCACCAGGCGATGGAGCTGGTGGAGAACACCGCTCCGCCGTTCGCCGTCTCGTAGAACACGATGTCGGCGCGGACCAGCGGATCCTGGGTGCCGTCGGCATTGGGCCGGTTCACGTCCAGCTCTTCGCACACCACCAGATAGAGATCGGTGTGGCCCTCCGAACTCGCCAGCACATAGGCATTGGGCGGCGTGCCGAGGAGCGGGTCCGCGCGGTCGAGCTCGAGACCCGCAGCGCCGCCCCCGATCAGTCCGAAATCGCCAATCTTCTCGTCCTTTCCGATCCCCTTGAATATCCAGTCGACCTCTTTTTTGAAGCTGTCCGGCTGGCGCACATAGTAGGACGAGATGTCGAAGCCCTGGGCGGTGAAGCCGGCGCCGGTGATGAGCTGGGGCGGGCGGCCGTTGCGCCGCCAGAGCCCGCCATACTCGCCGGTGAAGCTGTGATAGTACTCGCCCGGGCGCGCAATCCAGGTGCGGATTCCGTCCTCGGCGCGGCGCACCTCGATGCAGCCTGGCACCTCGGTGTGGAAGGCGATGCGCCAGTACCAGCCGTTGGCGCCCATATACATCAGCCGCCCGCCGCGCTTCTGGTAGGCGTCCATGGCGTCCCACATCGCCTTCGAATGGTATTCGGGGTGGGAGCCCGAGAGCACAACCCGGTAGTCCTGGATCGCCGAGAGGCCCTCATAGTGGAGATCCTCGTCGGTCACCACGTCATAGTCGAAGCCCCGCGCCTCGAGCCAGTCGGTGAGGTGCGTGTCGGCATTGAACTGCCAGAGGGTGGACTCCGTCCCGCCGATCCACTCCAGTGCCTTCGGGCGGAAATTGAGGATGGGCCGGAGCCGCGACGAATAGCAGATCCCGCTGCCGTCGATATGGCTGTCATAGAGCGAGGTGCCATATTCCCGGTGCGCGTTGCGCTGCAGGTTCTTCTCGTTGAGGACGGCGAGCCGGCCGGCGAGAAGCTGCGCCGCGCCGATATCGGTCGCCATGTTGGTGTTGGCGTAGGCCATATAGCTCGCGGTCGGCAGCAGGAAGCAGATCTTCGCCGTGGGAGCGCCGCGGGGTGCGCGGACGGCGAAGGGGACGTACTCCTCCGAACCGCCGCCCCGCAGGCGTGCGGCATAGACCCCGCTCTTCAGACGCTTCGGCACGGTGAGGGAAAAATCCACTTCCCAGCCGGCGTCGTAGAGATCGTCCTCATGGAAGTGGATGGCGCCATATTGCTCCGGCGCGTTCCGCCAGTTCATCTCGCTGGCGTCCCAGTTCCACCCGGTGACGGCCCGCGTCGGCAGATTGACCAGCTTGCCGTCGAGCCCGTTGGGGGAGGTGTCCACCGCTTGCGTGGTGGTGATCCCTTGCGAGAAGTCCCAGGCGCCGACGATCGCATCGCCGAGCGCTTCGGCGCCGGGGCTCGTCTTGGCGAGTTCCATCTCGGCGAGGCTCAGTGCCCGGTTCGCGATTCGGGGGCTGTCGATCCGCCCGTTGTAGAACCCGTTGCAGACGGTGCGGCCCTTGTCCACGCGCCGGAAGTAAGCCCCCATGGTCAGGGGCGCATCGTGCTTGCCGGGCGCTCTGAGCGTGGACTTCTTCCGCGCGATGCCGCCATGGGCCACCTTGGGGTATTCCTTGAGCGGCTGCTGCACCAGGACGACCTGCTTCGACTTCGCATCGTAGCTCGCCGCGACGAAGTACCACTCGTGTGGGATCAGCGGCCGGTTCGTGGCGATGACCTCGATCTTGCCCTTGCCGTCGCCGAGACAGAGTGCGAGCGAGCCGTTCTGCTTGGTGATGATCAGGGCGGCGCCCGCCTTGTCGCGGTCGCGCCAGTTGGCGATCAGCGCCTGGGTGCCGCGATCCGGCGTCGTGGGCCAGATGAAGGCCTGGAAGGTGAAGCTCTTCAGGCCCTGGATTGCCCGATGGGCCGGAACCTCCAGGAAGGAGCCGTCGTAGCAGACCTGCCTGCGGCCTTTGTAGGTTCCGTTCGCCGGAGTCCGGACCACCTGCTCCTTGACGCCCGGCCCGTTCGGGTTCTCGTCGCCGCAAATGATGCGAACGATATCGCATTTGTAGGAGGGTGCCTCGGAGCTCACCATGAAGCTGATGGTTTCTCCGGGCGCCGCGCTGACGCGATCCGCGTAGCCCGCGATTTTGGTCATTCTTCGCTCTCCCCTGCCGCCGCCGCGGCCGATCGCTGTTCGTCGTTCATGAAGGGTGCCGCGTCCGCGGCGGTTCCGGCTAGGGCAGTGCCTTGCCGGTGTGCTGCTTCCAGCGGAGGCGGAAGACGTGGCGCTCCGCGTCGTCGATATTGTCAAAGGTCTTGTCGAGCAGCTTGACGGACTTGCCGCGAACGCCCGAGAGCTGGGCGAGCCGCCACTCCCGGCCCGGCTTGGTGCAGACCAGGCAGTGCTTGCCCTTGATGTCGACGCCGCGCAGCGTGTTCAGCACGCGCTGGAGGTTCGGGCTGTGATGCCCGATCGGCTTCGCCATGAACTCGTCGACGACGTCCAGATCCTTGTCGGTGATTTGGTAGGCCATGGGCCGCTCCCTGTCGCGCAGATCCCCCGTACCGCAGGACGCGCGCCCCGCGCCCCGCACGAAGCGGATTAGACCGTGATGCGGCCCGCGAGACAACTCCCTCTTGGCGCTCTCGGGCTTTTTCCGTCCCGTTCTATCCCGCCCGCTCCCCTCGGCGCCGGCGGACGATAAGAAACATGTAGCCGCCGAACAGGATGACCACCGCGCCGAACACCGAGAGCGCGCCCATGGTGGGGATCATGGGCGTGTAGCCCGAGCCCATCTTGGTATAGAGCCACTCCGTCACCGTGCTGTCGGCGCCGGTCGTGTAGGTGGAAAGCGGAAAGTTGCCCCAGGAGAGCAGGAAGGCGAAGAGCGCGCCGGAGAGGAGCCCTGGCGCAAGCGCCGGGAACGTCACCTCGCGGAAGGCCTGCCAGCGGTTCGCGCCGAGATCGTAGGCGGCTTCCTCCTGCGCCGCATCGAAGCCGTAGACCTGGATCGAGATCACCAGCGTCACGATGGGAACGATCCAGACCAGATGTGCGAAGACCGCCGCTTCCCAGCTCGGCAGGACCCCCACATAGGTGAACCACAGCAACAGCGCGAGGCCGAGGACCGCTTGCGGGAAGAAGATCGGCAGCATGATGAGCCGCTGATAGAAGCGGCGCCCGCGCCAGTTGTAGCGGGCGAAGGCGAGCGCGCCGAAAAACCCCAGCACCGTGGCGATGAGGGCGACGCAGCCCGCCACGTAGAACGAGGTGAGGTGCAGGTCCGCGGTCAGGTTCGCGCCGAGTGTCTGGTCGTACCACTTGTCGCTCCACGCCTTCACCGGGAAGCGGAAATAGCGCGACTTGCCGAAGGAGCTCACGATCACCGAGAAGATGGGGATATAGAGGAAGAGCATGATCGCCGCCGTCCACACCGCGATCAGGCTCACCACCCAGCGTTTTCTCTCCATCTTCGCGCCCGATTTCCGCCGCCGGTCTCAGCGACGGCCCAGCAGCCGGTCGAGATCGAGCCTGCGCATCACCAGAACCACCAATATGCCCGTGACCGCGATGGTCAGGACGGAGATCGCGGAGCCCAGCGGCCAGTTCTGGGCGTAGGTGAACTCGTGCTGGATGTCCTGCGCGATGACCGGTGTGTTCTGGCCGCCAAGCAGCTTCGCCTCGGAGATGGCGCCGACCGCGAGCACGAATGTAAGCAGCGCGCCGATGAGGATGCCCGGCATGGCGATGGGAAGCTCGATCTCGCGGAAAATCTGGAAGCGTCCCGCGCCGAGATCGCGCGCAGCGTCCACCTGGTCCCGCGGCACCATGGAGAGCCCGAGCACGATGGGGAAGAGGGTGAACGGCAGATAGACGTAGATCATCCCCATCAGGATGGTGCCCGGCATGTAGAGCATGGAGCCCACATCGAAGCCGAACGTCTTGAGACCGCCCGCGAGAATCCCGCCGCCCTTCAGCAGGAAGATATACCAGCCGAAGAGCCGCACGTTCTCCGAGACGAAGAGCGGGATCACCAGGATCAGGGTGACGGGCGCGGCCCAGCGTCCGAACAGCTTGCTGAGGCCGTAGGCGATGGGATAGCCGATAAGCAGATTGCACGCGACGGTGAGTGCTGCGAGCGCGAACGACCAGATGAAGGAGATGTAGTAGCTCTCGGAGAAGATGCGCCCATAGTTCTCCGTGGTGAACTCGCCGCCGAGCGAGAAGGTGCGCTCCGGCATGAAGCTGAAACCCAGCACGATCACCAGCGGCCCCACGAAGCCGATGACGAAGAACACCAGCACCGGCACCGCGGAGAGAGTGCCGGGCGAGCGCAGCCAGCCGAGCACGAGGGTGAGCGCGCCGGGCGACGAAAGGGCGGCGGCGTTTCCCGGCTTGGTCATCAGTCGGTCACGAGCACGCTGTCCCCGGCGTCCCAGCCGATCAGCACGCTGTCGCCCAGCGCACCCCTGTAGGCGTGCTCGCGGAGCTTCTCCACGACGAACATCGTGTCGCCGACGCTCACATGGTACTGGACCCGGGAGCCCAGCGCGTATTCGTTGAAGAGCGACCCCTCAAGGTGGTTGTCGGCGTCCGCCGGCGCTTTGAGGAAGCGCACCGATTCCGGTCGGATCACCAGATAGCCGGCGTCGAAGCCATCGGGCCGGTCGGGGCTTCTGAAGCGCTCGCCGAACGCCGGGCAGTCGAGCCCGCCGTCCGCGCCTGCGCGCACCGGCAGCGTGTTCACCTCGCCCATGAACTCGGAGACGAACTTGTTGCGGGGGCGGAGATAGATCTCGTTGGGCGAGCCGATCTGGATGAGCCGGCCTTCCCGCATGATACCGATCCGGTCGCTCATCACCATGGCCTCCTCGAGGGAGTGGGTGATGTAGACGAAGGTCTTGCCGGTGGTGCGATGGAGGTCCTTGAGCTCCACCTCCAGCAGCTTGCGCAGCCGGTAGTCGATGGCGGAGAGCGGCTCGTCGAAGAACAGGATGTCCGGGTCGGAGGCGAGCGCCCGGGCGAGGGCCACGCGCTGGCGCTCCCCGCCGGAGCACTTGGTGACGGGCTTGTCGTAATAATCCTCGGGCAGCTGGACCACCTTCATCAGCGAAAGGCCGCGCTCGCGCCTCGCACGCCTCGCTTCGCCCCGCATCTTGAGCGAGAACTCGATGTTCTGGCCCACGGTCTTGTGGTTGAAGAGCGCGAGGGACTGGAACACCATGCAGGTGGGCCGCCGGTTCGCCGGCACGCCGTTGACCAGCCGGTCGCGCAGGAAGATGTCCCCCGCCGTCGGCTTCTCCAGCCCGCCCAGCATGCGCAAGAGCGTGGTCTTGCCGCTGCCCGACGGGCCGACGATGGTGAAGAATTCGCCCTCCTCGATCTCGAGGGAAATGTCGTTGACCGCGAGCAATTTGCCGTACTGCCTGGTCAGGCCGACCATGCGCAGGATTGGCGCCGCATTCGCCATGGCGTTTCCGTGAATCCCCGCCCTGCCCGCGCCGTCCCGCACGGGGGGTCTCTATCTGCGCTGGAGCGGGGCCGCGCGAAAACCCGCGCGGCCCCGCTTCCGTCCGTGAGCCGAGCCTACGCCTTTTCGCGGCGTGCGGCCGTATATATGTCGTAGAGCCGGTTGTAGTCCGGCACCACGTCATATTCGACCGAATGCTCGATCCGATAGTCGAACTCGTCCCACTGGAAGGAATCGAGCTCTTCCGCGGTGAACTTGGCGAGCAGCTCCGGCTGTGCCATCTGGCCCACCGGCAGGAGGAAGCCGCCGGCGGTGGCGACCCAGTAGGAGGTCTCGGGCTGGAGGATGTACTCCATCCAGTCCATGGCCATGGGGTGCAGGTCGGGGTTGTTCACCACCGAGCTGAGCTCGATCCAGTTGATCCCGCCCTTGCCGTCCGCCGGGCCGCTCTTCGGCACCACGTGATAGAGGTTGGTGAGGCCGTCGAGGCGTGCCGCCGAGATGGAGTAGGTCCCGCCGCCGAAATACATGTCGATCTCGCCGTTCACCACGCCGAGATTGATGGCGACGAAATCGTCGGAGATCATCTTCGCGCCGTTGATCACGCGCCGCGCCGTCTCCTCGAAAACGGCGACCTGCTCGTCGGTCTTTTCCTTGAAGGGATGGAGGCCCGCGATCATGCAGATATGCATGATGTTCCAGTTGTCGTAGGCAAGCATGCCGTAGCGCCCGGCCATGTCCGGATTGTCGAACAGGCTCCACCCTTCGTCCTTCGCCGTTTCCGCCGAGATGACGTCGGTGTTGACCACGAAGTCGAAGGTATCCACCCGCTGGCAGACGCCGAGGAGATGCTCGTTGTCGAGGCTCATGGCCCATTTGTAGGGTGGCTTGAACATCGGGAGCATCGCTTCGAAATAAGGATCGAACCGTGCCCGGTCGAGCTCGACGATGAGCCCTTCGGGCCACATCATTTCACGCGCCCAGGGGTTGTTCAGATTGATGATGTCCCAGATGGCGGTCTCGCCGGCGCGGAGCTTGTTGACCGAATCCGGGTCGGAGGTGTGGAGTTCGTAGTCGATCCCCGTACCGTGCTGCTCGGTAAAGCCGTCGAGCACGCGGGGGTCCACATAGCCGTCCCATGTCAGCATGGCGAGGTTGCGCGCCGCCTCGGCCCGGCCGGCGAACGCCCCTCCGGCGCCAAGCGCGAGCGCGCCGGCACCCAGCCCCTGCAGCACCTGGCGCCGGGTGGCCCGGGCGCCGCGCACGGGGTCGTTCCGCAACATCCGTTTGAGAAGTTTGTCCTGGTTCATGCCCTATCTCCCATCTGCCGCGCCGCCGGGCCACTGCGCCCTTCGCGGCTACGCTCCGTTTCCGTCTCCATGCACCGAAGGCACCGGTGGCCCTTCGCGTCGCGCGGCCATCTAAGCACAATCGCGGTCTTGTTTCATCTGGACTCCGCAGGCGTCCTCCTTACGCGTCCGCGAGCGCCGCCGGGCTCTCGGGGAGGATCTGCCCGCCGTCGACCACCAGCGCCTGGCCCGTGACGTAACGCGCCTCGTCGCTCGCCAGATAGACCGCGGCATAGGCGATATCCTCGCTCTCCCCGATATAGCCAACCGGGATGACGGATCGGATTTCGTCCAGGCTTCCGCCGCCGAGTTCTTCCAGGCCCTGGCTCATGATCGTGCCCGGCGATATGGCGTTGACCGTGATGTTGTATTTGGCGAACTCCAGCGCGGCGCCGATCACGAATGCGTTCACGCCGCCCTTGGACGCCATGTAATGCGAGAGTCCGGGCCAGCCCACATTGGGGCCGGTTATGGATGAAATCGCGATGATCCGTCCCCTCTTCCGCGCCTTCATATGGGGAATGCAGGCGCGGACGCCGTAGAAGACGCCCTTGAGATTGGTGTCGACCGTCTCGTCCCAGGTCTCGTCCTGCATCTCGGCAATGGGCGCCGTGGGATAGATGCCGGCGTTGAGGCACAAGACGTCGATCCCGCCGTAGCGCGCCGCGCAGACCTCGGCCATCCGCTCCATATCGGCGCGGACCCTCACGTCGCCTTGCAGGAACGACGCCTCGCCGCCATCGGCGCGGATCGCCTCGACCGCCGCCTCGCCCGCTGCCGCGCTCCGGTTCACCGCCAGCACGCTGGCGCCCTCCCTGGCGAAGACGGCCGCTATTCCCTTGCCGATGCCCCGTCCCGCGCCGGTCACGATGGCCGTCTTGCCGCGCAAAGTAATCGCCATCAGATCCTCCGGTTTCACCTGCCGATTCCGAGACGGTATCACGAAGGACGGGGTATTGGCCCGGCGGCGCAACGTCCGTCCGCACAAAAATGCGGCCGTAACGGTACATCCTGTTTGCGCAAGAGAATAACGCGGTGTAAATTTTGAACTTAGACAGACTTCACCAAGGGAAACGGCTCGCGCATTGCTTAATCTGGGACGCCGGGTAGACGGAGTTCAAGCTGTCGGGCGTGGAGCCGCAAGTCGCGTGCGGGCCGCGGGATGCGAGCGATGAGAGACCTTCGGCGGGCGCCGGTGGAGCCGGCTCGGTCCGGGCAGCCGATATTGACGGATGTCGAGGAAGGCGACCGCCGGTCCGTACCCGATGTGTGCCGTACGCTGCACGATGCGCGGCTCCGCGCCGGCTACGAGTTGCGCGATGCCGCCCAGACGCTGCGCATTCAAGAGTCCCACTTGGCGGCGTTGGAAGAGGGCCGCTTCGATGCGCTCCCGGGCGCGACCTATGCGGTGGGCTTCGTGCGGAGCTATGCGGGCCTTCTCAAACTCGACATTCAGGAGACGGTGGACGCCTTCAAACGCGAGATGGACCATGAAGCGGGCGGCGCCGATCTCTCCTTCCCAACGCCCGGCAAAGAGGGCCGGAGGCCCCGGGCCTGGCTGGTTCTGTTAGCCCTTATTCTTGCCGGCCTCGCCTATGGCGGCTGGCAGTACTACGAGAGCGACGGGCGGGTCGCGACCGATCTGGTCGCCGACGTTTCGGACCGCTTCTCGGAGACCGTGGGACGCGGCGAGGAAACGGCCTCCGGCGAAACCGCGACACCGGCGGCAACCGTCTCTCCGGCTGCAACGGTTGCGCCGGAGGCAGTCGCTCCAGTTGCACCGGCGGCAACCGTCGCGCCGGAGGCAGTCGTTGCAGTTGCACCGGAGGAAACAGTGGTTGCGGAGGTGCCAGAGGCGATCTCTGCGCCGGAAGCAACGGTCCCGCCGGAGGACGAGGCAGCCGTTGCGCCGGAGGAACTCGTTGCGCCGGAAGCAGAATCAACGGTCGCGTCCGCATCGCCGCCTGCAACGCGCGAAGCGGCAGTCGAGACGGCGGCCCCTGAGCCGGCGGAGGCCCTTTCCACCGTCGATATGGCGGCCAGGGACGAAAGCGGTGCGGCCGCCGCTGCGGTCGCAGCCCCTGCCGATGGCGCGGAGGCCGCGCTTGCCGCCGGAGCGCCCGATGCAGCCGTCGGCGGCAACGAAGCCGCTACCCCGCCGGCGGCCTCCGAGATCGAGGCCCCCGAGGTCGCAGCCTTCACCCAGGACCTCGCGATCGAAGCGGCGCTGGATTACGAAACGCTGCCCGAGAGCGGCGTTCCGGCATCGCCTTCGTCCACGGAGAGCGCGGCCGCGCCCGAGGCGCAACCGCAGGCAGCGGCCCCGGCCGATGCAGGCGCGGCGCCCCCCGCAGCGGTCGAGGCCGAAGCCCATGTGCCGCAGGTCTACGGGCGCAGCAACGTCTCCGCCCGGGTGGTCATCGCGGCCTATGCCGACAGCTGGGTCCAGGTGCAGGGGCCCGACGACGAACTTCTGTTGACCCGCATCCTGCGTCCGGGTGACATCTACCGGGTGCCCGACCGTCCGGGCCTTGTCATGGTGACGGGCAATGCGGGTGCTCTCGAGGTGCGTGTCGACGGCAAGGTCCTGCCACCGCTCGGTCCCGTCGGCGTTGTTCTGCGGAACATTCCGCTCGACCCGAATCTCCTGACAGCCCGTCTGCTGGCCGAGAGCTAGCGCGTTTCCCGCGGCCGACGCCGCGCCGCGTCGACGGTTCCACGGACCGTCTCGCCGCCAGCGGCGCTATCGGCTAAACCTTGAAGTCCGCCCCGAGGGGCGGTGACGTTCGAGGATCTGTTCGTGCCCAAACTGCAACCAGTCCGCGGAACCCATGTCCTTGCCGGCGAGGCGATGCGCCGCCACCGCCGCGTGGTCGACTGTGCAAGGGCCCTCGCCGAGCGCTACGGTTTTGCCGAAGTCGCCACGCCCGTCTTCGAGTTTACCGAGGTGTTTCGGCGCACGCTCGGCGGCACATCCGACGTGGTGACGAAGGAGATGTATACCTTCCAGGATCGCGGCGGTGCGGAGGTCACGCTCCGGCCGGAGAACACGGCGGGCGTCGCGCGCGCGTTGATCGCGGGCTCTTTCGGCCCGCGCCTTCCGGTCAAATGTTTCTATGCCGGACCGATGTTCCGCTACGAACGGCCGCAGAAGGGCCGGCTCCGCCAGTTCCACCAGATCGGCGTGGAACTGATCGGCGTCGCCGAACCGCTCGCCGACATCGAAACCATCGCGCTCGGAGCCCACCTGCTCGACGAGCTCGGACTGCTCGGCAAGACGGTGCTCGAGATCAACACGCTCGCGGACGAGGCCAGCCGCCATGCCTACCGCGAAGCGCTGGTCGCCTATCTGCGCGCCAACGAGGACGCGCTTTCGGCGGAAAGCCGTGTCCGCCTGGCGCGCAACCCGCTGCGGGTCCTCGACTCCAAGGACTCGGGCGATCGCGCGCTCATGGCCGACGCGCCGCGGATCGACGCCTATCTCAGCGCCGATGCCGGCGCTTTCTTCGAGGCGGTCTGCGCGGGCCTGGAGGGGCTGGGCATCGCCTTCATCCGCAACCCGCGGCTCGTGCGCGGGCTCGACTATTACTGCCACACGGCGTTCGAGTTCACCACGGACGCGCTGGGCGCCCAGGGCGCGGTCCTTGCCGGCGGCCGCTATGACGGCCTGATCGAAACCATGGGCGGGGCGCCGACGCCGGGCGTCGGCTGGGCCGGCGGAATCGAACGCCTGGGGCTTCTTCTGGACACGGCGCCCGAGTCTCCCCGCCCGATTGCACTCGTCCCCCTCGGCGCCCGTGCGGAGGCCGCGGCGCTCGGTATCGCGGATGCGCTTCGGCGCGCGGGCCATTCGGTGGAACTCACCTATCGGGGGAGCCTCTCGAAGCGCCTCAAGCGGGCGGACCAGGCGCATGCCTCGGCCGCGGTAATCCTCGGCGACGATGAGCTCGACCGGGGCGTCGCCACGGTGCGGGACCTCACGAGCGGCGAGCAGACGGAGGCGCCCCTCGACGGGCTCGATGCCGCGCTCCGCCGTCATGGAGACGGCCCGTGAGCGCAGCCGCGGCCTTGGATGAGCGGCTCGCCCGGATGTGCGAACGGCACGAGGCGATCGGGCAGGCGCTCGCCTCCGACCGGCCGCTGACGGCCGAAGAGCGCGTGAAGCTCGCGCGGGAATATTCCGAACTCTCTCCCATCGTGGAGGCCTTCGTCGCGCTGGAGAGCACCCGCCGCGAAATGGAGGAGTTGCAGACGCTGGCAAGCGATGCCGAGAGCGAGGGTGAGCTTCGCATCCTCGCCGAACGGGAGTGCGCGACGCTCGCCGCGACACTGCCCGAGCGCGAGAACGCCCTCAAGGCGCTCCTCCTGCCTCGGGACGCGGCCGACGAGCGGAACGCCATACTGGAGGTCCGCGCCGGCACGGGCGGCGAGGAGGCGGCGCTCTTCGCCGCCGACATCCTTCGCATGTATCAGCGCTATGCGGAGGCGCGGCGTTGGAAGTTCGAATTCCTCTCCACCTCCGAGACGGGCCTCGGCGGGGTCAAGGAGGCCGTCGCCTCCATCGGCGGGCGCGGCGTCTATGCGCGGCTCAAGTTCGAATCCGGCGTACACCGGGTGCAGCGCGTTCCGGAAACCGAGGCCGGCGGGCGCATCCACACCTCGGCCGCGACGGTCGCCGTTCTTCCCGAGGCGGAGGAGCCGGACATAGCCATCGACGAAAAGGACCTGCGCATCGACGTCTACCGCGCCAGCGGCCCCGGCGGGCAGAGTGTCAACACCACCGACAGCGCGGTGCGCATCACCCACTTGCCCACCGGCGTCGTGGTAACCCAGCAGGACGAGAAGTCCCAGCACAAGAACAAGGCCAAGGCCATGACGGTGCTGCGCGCACGGCTCTACGACCGGGAGCGCCGGCTGCGGGAGGAGGAGCGCGCGGCGGAACGCCGCGGGCAGGTAGGCTCGGGCGACCGCTCCCAGCGTATCCGCACCTACAACTTCCCCCAGGGGCGGGTGAGCGACCACCGTATCGGCTTCACGATGCACAAGCTCGACAAGGTGCTGAACGGCGAGGCGCTGGACGAAATCATCGACCGGCTGATCGCCGCGGACCGGACCGAGCGCCTTGCCGAGGCGAATCTGGCGGAGGGGCCGCCGCGATGACGCGGGCCGATGCGCTCCGCGAGGCGGCGCAGCGGCTCGCAGCGGCCGGCGTGCCTTCGCCGGCGCGGGAATCCCGCCTGCTCGGGGCTTACGCGCTGGGGCTGTCGGCGGAGGCGCTCTTCCTGGAGCCTGCCGCGCCGCTCGCGCCCGACGAGGCGCATCGGCTGGAGGCCTGCGTGCGCCGGCGCGCGAGGCGCGAGCCCTTTGCCTATATCGCAGGAAGGCGCGCCTTCTGGACGCTGGATATGGCGACGGACCCCAGGGCTCTCATCCCGCGGCCTGAAACGGAGACCCTGGTCGAGGCGGCGCTCGCGCGTGCAAGCGCACTGCCCCTTCGCGCACGCCTTCTGGATCTCGGTACGGGCTCCGGCTGCCTCCTCGTCGCGCTGCTGCGGGAGCTTCCCGGCGCCTGGGGCGTGGGCGCGGATGCGAGCGCCGGCGCCGTCGCCCTCGCCCGACGCAATGCGCGTGCCCATGGCGTGGGCGACCGGTCGGCCTTCGTCGTCGCCGACTGGGGCGCGCCGATGGCCGGGCGTTTCCACGCGATCCTGTGCAACCCGCCCTATGTGGCGGATGGCGAAATTGCGCAGCTCGCACCGGAGATTGCCCGCCACGAGCCGCGATCCGCACTCAGCGGCGGCGCGGACGGGCTTGCCTGCTACCGCCGGCTCGCACCGGAGATCGCCCGCCTTCTCGCGCCCACAGGCTTTGCGGCGGTGGAAATAGGCGCGGGGATGGGAGATGCGGTCTCCGCGCTGTTCGGCGCGTCGGGCCTGACCGAGACCGGGCGAGCCCGCGATCTCGCGGGCCGAGAGCGCTGTGTCCTTTTCTCGGCCGCGGCCGATGCGCCCCGCAACAAGCGGGCGGGAAAATGTCCCGCAATAAGCGGGCGGGAAAATAAGGGTTGCAAACCATGGCAACCCGAATAGCCTTTGAGAAACTCTCAGAACATGGAAGGCGCATGCGGAGCCGGACGCAAAGCCCGGCTTGAGCGTTCAGGGAGTTCTTCGGCAAGGCGAGACGGCGCCCGCGCAGAAAGGCCGAGGCTGCAGGAAGGAACGGGTTCGGCGCGCTGCGCCCCCGTGCCCACGAGGGTGAGAAGTCAGGAGACACGATGCTGAGCACCAAGGGTCCCAACAACAAACGCTCTCGGGGGCACAGAGGCAACGGGCGACGCGCCGGGTTTCACGGGCGGGGCTCCACCTTCGAGAGCAGTGGTCCGGAAGGAAAGATTCGCGGCACGGCGTTTCAGGTCATCGAGAAATATCAGGCGCTGGCGCGGGACGCGCTTTCGGCGGGCGATCGCATCGGCGCGGAGAATTTCTTTCAGCACGCGGAGCACTACCACCGCGTGGTCACGGCCAATGGCTGGGATCAGCGCTCGCGTCCGCAGGGCCAGCAGAACCATGCGCCCCAGCATGGCGAGCGGAAGCCGGAGGACGGCCGCGGCCCCGGCGCCGACATTGCGTCCGCAGGGCCCGTCAATGACGCGCCGGCATCGCGCGAGGAGCCGCCGTCGCAGCCTCTCTGACGGCCTGCTGCGCCTCCCCCGATCATCGAACTGTTTCCCGCGCGGGGCGCATCGCCCGCGTGCCCTTGCCGCGCGGATGGACGAACCCATATAGGGATTCGTTGCGCCGGCCGGGATCAGGATCGGCGGGTTTCCATCCCGAAGGGCAACAGGGATGAAGGGCGAAGGCATGGATTTCGAACGGTTCACCGAGCGGTCGCGCGGCTTCATCCAGGCGGCGCAGGGGATCGCCATCCGGCGCGGACATCAGCGTTTCACGCCGGAGCATCTTCTGAAGGCGCTCCTCGACGACCCGGAGGGGCTCGCCGCAAACCTCATCCGCATGGCGGGCGGGCGTGCGGAAGAGGCTCTCGAGCGGACGGAGGCGGCCCTCGACAAGCTTCCGCGGGTGGAGGGCGGCACCGGACAGGTCTTTATCGCACAGGAGGCCGCGGCGGTTCTGGAGGCAGCGGAGGACAATGCGCGAAAGGCGGGCGATTCCTATGTTGCCGCGGAGCGTCTGCTCCTGGCCCTCGCTCTCGCCAAGGGAAGCCCGGCCGCCCGCATATTGACCGATGCGGGGGCAACGCCCCAGACGCTGAACGCCGCCATCCAGGAGTTGCGAAAAGGGCGCAAGGCCGAAAGCCCCTCGGCCGAGGAAGGCTACGAGGCGCTCCGCAAATTCGCCCGGGATCTCACGGAGGCGGCGCGCGAGGGCAAGGTGGACCCGGTGATCGGGCGGGACGACGAGGTTCGCCGCATCATGCAGGTGCTTTCGCGGCGCACCAAGAACAACCCCGTCGTCATCGGCGACCCTGGGGTGGGGAAGACGGCGATCGTGGAAGGCCTCGCCCAACGCATCGTCAATGGCGACGTGCCCGAATCGCTTCGCGACAAGCGCCTGCTGGCACTCGATCTCGGCGCCATGGTCGCCGGCGCCAAATTTCGCGGCGAGTTCGAGGAACGGCTCAAGTCCGTGCTGTCGGAGATCGACGCCGCAGCCGGAGAGATCGTGCTGTTCATCGACGAGCTGCACACGCTGGTGGGCGCCGGCGCCGCCGAGGGCGCGATGGATGCCTCCAACCTCTTGAAGCCCGCCCTGGCGCGCGGCGCGCTGCACTGCATCGGTGCGACCACCCTCGACGAATACCGCAAGCATATCGAGAAGGACGCGGCCCTTGCGCGGCGCTTCCAGCCGGTCTTCGTCGCCGAGCCCACGGTGGAGGACACCGTATCCATCCTGCGCGGGCTCAAGGAGAAGTACGAGGTGCACCATGGCGTGGCCATTACGGACAACGCCATCGTCTCGTCTGCGGTGCTCTCCAATCGCTACATTTCGGACCGCTTCCTGCCTGACAAGGCGATCGACCTGGTGGACGAAGCCGCGAGCCGGCTTCGCATGGAAATCGATTCAAAGCCGGAGGAGCTGGACGAGCTGGACCGGCGGATCGTCCAGCTCAAGATCGAGCGCGAAGCGCTGAAGAAGGAAACCGACGACCGCTCGCGGGACCGTCTGGAGAAGCTCCATGCCGAGCTTGATGCGCTGGAGGGCCAGTCGGCGGAGCGGACGGCGGTCTGGCAGGCGGAGAAGGAGCGTCTCGCCGGTGGCCAGAAGCTCAAGGAGCGGCTCGACGCCGCACGGGGGGAACTCGAGATCGCCCAGCGCGACGGCGACCTCGGCCGCGCCGGCGAGCTCGCCTATGGCGTCATTCCCGATCTGGAAAAGGAACTCGCGGCCCTCACCCGGGCGGAGAACGAGCGGATTCTCGACGAGGCGGTCCAGTCCTCCCATATCGCCGCCGTGGTCTCGCGCTGGACCGGAATCCCGGTGGACAAGATGCTCGAGGGCGAGCGCGAAAAACTGCTCCATATGGAGGAGACGCTCTGCGAGCGGGTGGTCGGCCAGCAGGAGGCCGTGACCGCGGTGAGCAACGCCGTCCGCCGGGCGCGCGCAGGCCTTCAGGACGCGAACCGGCCGATCGGCTCGTTCCTGTTCCTCGGTCCCACCGGCGTCGGCAAGACGGAGCTCGCCAAGGCGCTCGCCGCCTTCCTGTTCGACGACGAGGCCGCGATGGTCCGTGTCGACATGTCCGAATATATGGAGAAGCATGCGGTCGCCCGGCTGATCGGCGCCCCGCCGGGCTATGTCGGCTATGACGAAGGCGGTGCGCTGACCGAAGCGGTGCGGCGGCGGCCCTATCAAGTGATCCTGTTCGACGAGATCGAAAAGGCCCACAGCGACGTTTTCAACATCCTGCTCCAGATGCTGGACGATGGACGGCTCACCGACGGCCAGGGGCGAACGGTGGATTTCCGCAACACCGTGATCGTACTCACCTCCAATCTGGGTGGCGAGGCGCTGGCGGCACAGCCCGAGGGCCAGGATTCGGACGCGGTGCGCGGCGAAGTCATGGAGGCGGTGCGCGCGAGCTTCCGCCCCGAATTCCTCAACCGTCTGGACGAAATCGTTCTCTTCCATCGGCTGGGCCGGCGGCATATGGACGCCATCGTCGACATCCAGATCGCCCACCTTGCGCGGCGGCTGGCGGACCGCGACATCGCGCTCGCGCTCGACGATCAAGCGCGATCCTGGCTCTCGGACGCGGGCTACAACCCTGCCTACGGCGCGCGGCCGCTCAAGCGGACGGTCCAGCAGCACCTGCAGAACCCGCTTGCCGGCATGATACTCGAGGGCGGGATCGCCGACGGCGAGACGGTCTCGGTTTCGGCGGATGCGGAGGGGCTCGTCATCGGCGGCACGCCCGGAGCCCGGCCTTCGCTCCCGGCGGAGAACGCCGCGGCCTGAGACGGTGGGCGCATAGGCCGCGTGCTCAAGGCCCCCAGAGCGGCATCCCGGCGAGTGCGGCCAGGGCGAAGGCGAAGGCCGCGGCGGCAAGCGAATCCAGCCGGTCCAGAACGCCGCCATGACCGGGGATCGAGGACCCGGAATCCTGCGCGCCCATATGCCGCTTGAGAGCCGATTCCGCGAGGTCGCCCGCCTGCGCCGCCAAGGAACCGAGGGCGCCGGCACCAGCCAGCAGCGCGAGGGAAGGGCGTTCGGCGACCCAACCGGAGAGCGGTATCAGCCACCCGGCGAAGACGCTTGTCCCCATGGCCAGCAACAGGCCGCCAAAAGCGCCGGACCAGGTTTTGTGCGGGCTGATGCGGGGCGCGAGCTTCGGCCCGCGCAAGACGCGGCCCGCGGCATAGGCGCCCGTATCGCTCGCCCACACCACGGCGAACAGCCAGAAGACCGCCGCCCGCCCCGCCGGCTCCGCGCCCCGCAGCGAGAGCATGGCGACGAGGGCGAGCGCGACGAGCGCGGCCCCGCCCGCGAGGAACGCGCGGGCGCGAAAGGAGCCGCGAGCCGCCGCCGCGAGGGCCGTCGCCCCGGCGGCGGCGGCCGCTGCGGCCCAGGGTGCACCGACGGTGGCGAAGGCCGCGAGCGTTGCCGCCACCACCGCACAGCCGGCGACGGCCTCTGCCCGGGCCGTTGCACCGCGAGGCAAGCGGCGCCACTCGAGCCACGCGCCGATGCCCGCCACACCCGCAAACGCCATGAAGTAAGGGCCGCCCGCCCAGGCGGCGCCGAGGGCAAGCGGGATAAGGACGGCCGCCGAAACGGCGCGCAGGCCGAGCCGGTCGGGCTTGCGCTCAGCCGTGGGAGCCGCCGTAGCGCCGCTCACGACGCTGGAATTCGCCTATCGCCCGGGCCAGATGATCCACGGTGAAATCCGGCCAGAGCGCCGGCACGAAAACGAATTCCGTGTAGGCCGACTGCCAGAGCAGAAAGTTGCTCAGCCGCTGCTCTCCGCTGGTGCGGATCACGAGGTCCGGATCCGGCAGGCTGCGGGTCTGGAGGTGCCGCTCGAAGACCTCTTCGGAGATATCGTCCGCCTCCAGCCGCCCGTCCCGGACCTGCTCGGCGAGGCGACGCGCCGCATCCAGTATCTCCTGCCGCCCGCCATAGTTGAGAGCAATTGTGAAAACGACTTCCTGGTTGCGCCGGGTCGTGTCTTCGGCCTCGCCGATAAGCCGGACGATCTCCGGGCTGAGCCGCGTCCGGTCGCCGATGAAGTTGATCCGGACGCCGCTGCGCCGGAGCTCGTCGAGCTCGCGCCGGAGATAGAAGCCGAGAAGCTCCATCAGGTCCTCGACCTCGGCCGCCGGGCGCTTCCAGTTTTCGGACGAGAAGGCGTAGATCGTGAGATAGCGGATGCCGAGGCCCGGGCATCCTCGCAACACCGCGCGCACCGCCTCGGCGCCCCGCCGATGGCCCGCGATCCGGGGAAGGCCGCGCGCCCGCGCCCACCGCCCGTTGCCGTCGAGAATGATCGCGACGTGAAGCGGCGGCGCCTGCGGGGAATCGAAAGAGGGCGCAAGCGACACGGTCAGACCTGCATGATCTCGCGTTCCTTCGCCTCCGCCATCTCGGTGGCCTTCTCGACCGCCGCGTCGGTCATCTCCTGGATCTCCGACGACCAGAGGCGCGCTTCGTCCTCGCCGAGCTCGCCCGCCTTCTCCAGCTTCTTGAGCTGGTCCATGCCGTCGCGCCGGATGTTCCGAACGGCAATTTTCGCCTGCTCGCCATATTTTGCGGCGACCTTCCCAAGCTCCCGACGGCGCTCTTCATTGAGTTCGGGGATGGGGATGCGGAGCGTCTGGCCGTCCAGGATGGGGTTGAGCCCGAGGTCGGCGGCGCGGATGGCCTTCTCCACCGCTGCCACCTGGGAGCGGTCCCATACCTGGACCGTGAGCATGCGGGGCTCCGGGACATTGATGGTGGCCATCTGGTTCAGGGGCATTTCCGTATCGTAGGCCTGGATGGTGACGGGTTCGAGAAGGCCGAGCGAGGCCCGCCCCGTTCTCAGGCCCGCGAGGTCGCTCCGGAGTACTTCGAGGGAGCTGTTCATCCGGCGCTCCAAATCCGCAATGTCCGGGTCCGCCATGGCGCACGCCTCTAGTCTGAAATCACGGTAGACGGGCCTTCGCCGTCGAGCACCGCACCGAGCCCGCCCTTGCGGCGTATGGAGAATACCACGATGGGGATGGCATTTTCGCGGGCGAGCGAGATGGCGGAGGCGTCCATCACTTTCAGATCGCGCGACAGCATTTCGAGATAGGAAAGCCGGTCGTAGCGCTTCACGTCGTCGACCAGAGCCGGATCCGCGTCGTACACGCCATCCACCTTGGTCCCCTTGAGAAGCGCATCGCATCCCATTTCCGCGGCACGCAACGCCGCCGCGGTATCCGTGGTGAAGAACGGGTTTCCCGTACCCGCCGCGAAGATCACGATGCGGCCCTTCTCGAGATGGCGCTGCCCGCGCCGGCGGATGTAGGGCTCGCAGACCGGCGCCATGGGAACCGCCGAAAGCACGCGGGTCTCCCGGCCGAGCCGCTCCAAGGCGTGTTGCATGGCGAGCGCGTTCATGACCGTCGCCAGCATGCCGATATGATCGGCGGTCGCCCGTTCCATGCCGGCGGCGGCGCCCGAGACGCCTCGGAAGATGTTCCCGCCGCCCACCACGATGCAGATCTCGACGCCGCGCTCCCGCACTTCGGAGATCTCGTCGGCCAGCGCCGCCACCGCCGTGCCGTCGATCCCGTAGGGGGACTCCCCCATGAGCGCCTCGCCCGACAGCTTCAGCAGAACGCGCTTGAAGCGGGGCGTGGCGTTCATCGGTGCGGGCGGACGCGTTGCGGGCCGGGGTTGTCAGCCGCCCACTTGGGCCGCGACCTCGGCGGCGAAGTCTTTCTCTTCCCGCTCGATGCCCTCGCCGAGCTGGTAGCGCACGAAACCGGCCACCCGGAGCGGCACGCCGAGCTCCTCGGCATATGCATCCACCACCGTGCCGACCCGGCTCTCGCCGTCAATGACCCAGGTCTGCTCGAGCAGCACGGACTCCTGGAAGAACTTCCGCATCCGGCCCTCGACCATTTTCTCGACGATCTTCTCCGGCTTGCCTTCGGCACGTGCCTGATCGCCGAGGATCGCGCGTTCCCGGTCCACCGTCGACGCATCCAGCACCTCGCGGGAGACCGCCTGGGGGCTGCTCGCCGCCACATGCATGGCGAGCTGCCGGCCGAGCGGCGCAAGGCTTTCGGCCGCCGCCTCCGATTCCAGGGCGACCAGCACGCCGATCCGCCCGAGGCCTTCCGCCGCGGATGCATGGATGTAGTGGGCGACTATTCCGTTCTCGACGGAAAGCGCGGCCGTGCGGCGCAGGCTGATGTTCTCGCCGATGGTCGCGACCAGATTGGATACTTCCTGCTCGACGGTGCGGCCGGTGCCCGGATAGTCCGCCTCCGCGAGCGCCGCCACGTCTCCGCCGCATTCGAGCGCAACGGCGGCGGTTTGGCGGACGACCGCCTGAAACGCGTCGTTGCGTGCGACGAAATCGGTTTCGGCGTTGATCTCGACCAGGGCGCCCGTGCCGGGATTCTCGGCGACGCCGATCAGCCCCTCGGCCGCCACCCGCCCCGATTTCTTGGCCGCTGCGGCGAGGCCTTTCTTGCGCAGCCAGTCGACCGCCGCCTCGAGCGCGCCATCGGTCTCCGTCAACGCCTTCTTGCAATCCATCATGCCGGCGCCGGTCTTGTCGCGCAGTTCCTTGACCAAGCCTGCGGTGATCTGAACCATCGTTCGCCTCTCTCCAAAGACGGCCGCGGCCGTTCAGCCGGCCGGCTCCGCGCTCGCCCGGTCGTCGCCCGCAGCGGCACCGTCCGAGCTAGTATCGTCCGTCGCAGCATCCGCCGGAGCGGCATCGGCCGCAGCGGCTTCGTCCGGGGTAGTATCGTCCGTAGCGGCACCGTCCGAAGCGGTATCGGACGGGGTATCGTCGCCGCCGGCCTCCGCCGCCGCGCTCTCATCCGGTGCGACCTCATGCACCACGGGCAGGTCTTCGACCGGCCCTTCCTCGGATTCGCCCACATCCACACCGGACGCCGCGAGCTCCTGCTGCAGGCCGTCGATGACCGCGCGCGAGAACAGGTCGCAATAGAGGTTGATGGCGCGGATTGCGTCGTCATTGCCGGGAACCGCATGGGTGACGAGATCCGGGTCGCAGTTGCTGTCCACCACCGCAACGATGGGAATGCCGAGCTTCCGCGCTTCCAGGATCGCGATCGCTTCCTTGTTGGTGTCGATGACCACGATCGCGTCCGGCAGTCCGCCCATTTCGCGGATGCCGCCGAGCGCCATGTCGAGCTTGTCGCGCCGGCGCACCAGCCGCAGCATTTCCTTCTTGGTGAGCCCCGCATCGGGGGAGGCGAGGGTGGTCTCGAGATCGGTCAAGGTCTTGATCGAGCCCGAGATCGCCTTCCAGTTGGTCAGCATGCCGCCAAGCCAGCGGTGGTTGACATAATACTGGCCCGAACGCTGCGCGGCCTCGGCAATGGGCCGCGATGCCTGGCGCTTGGTGCCGACGAAGAGCACACGCCCGCCCCGCGCCGCGACGTCGCGGAGCGCGACGAGCGCCTGATGCAGGAGCGGGACCGTCTGCTCCAGGTCGATGACATGCACGCCGTTGCGAACCCCGAAGAGATAGGGGCGCATTTTCGGATTCCACCGCTTGGTCTGGTGGCCGAAATGAACGCCGGCCTCCAGCAGCTGGCGCATGGTGAAGTCAGGCAAAGCCATAAAGCTTCCTTTCTCCGGTTTCTCGTCCGCGGACGCTCACCCGGCAATGCCGGCGACCGGAGCGGTGCGCGTGGCGCCGCCAGTCCGCGTGTGAATTTCCACCATCGGCAGATGGCGAAGGCATAGCGCGCACGGCACCTCTGCGCAAGGCTTTGTCCTCGTTCAGGACGTTTGTGACGCCGGGGTTTCTTAGGTCGGCGTTATGGGCGGTCGCGCGTCGCCCCGACGAGCTGCCCCTTTTTTCGGTGCGCGGGTCTCCAGGCCCGCATTTTTCTTCTTCTCGAAAACAAAAACATGCGGGCCTGGAGACCCGCGCACCAAACCTTTATGGGGTCTCCGAAGCTGTTGATCTGTCCACCGACCGCTTTGGAGACCCCCAAACCCGTTTCAAGAGCCGCGTCTCATACCTGTCTGAACTTGCACAGGTTTGCCGGCAGGCTCGGCCCGTCGCGTCGTTGGGGCAGGGCATCACGTCCCCGGCCCGCGGCAAGCGCGGGGTGGGCGCTAGGGCAGGGGGCGTACGGCGGCGACGCCGGCGAGCGCTCCGATCTCGTCACCCAGCACAGGGCCGAGCGCCCGGGTTCCGGGCAGTTCGATCTCGACGGTGGAGCCGCCACCCGTATCGACGAAGAGCGCGACCCGGCCCGCGCCTTCCTCCTGGCGTTCGAGAATCGTCTGCAGGGGGCCGAGTGCCGTGCCTTCTTCCACGACCACGCCCAGCCCGGTCATGCCGCGCGCGATGCGCGTTTCCAGATCGTCCAGGCTCTGGGCGGAGAGCTTCACGTCCTCCCCCTCGGGACGCGCCTGCGCCGTTACCAGTACGAGCTTCCCGGGCCTGAGCAGGGCGCGCCACGCGCCGTAGGTCTCGCGGAACGCCGCGACCTCGAAGGTGCCGCTCGGATCCGAAAGCTGGATGAAGGCGTATCGCCGCTCGCCGGCGCCGCGCTCCCGGACCGACAGAACGACACCCGCAAGCCGGAAGCGCACGGTCCCGGCGGCCGCCCGTTCCGCCACCTCGGCCCAGGGCGTGGCCCCGAGCGCCGCCAGGGCATCGCCGTAGGAGTCCAGCGGGTGAGCGGAGAGGAAGAAGCCCACCGCCTCCTGTTCCGCCGTCAGCCGTTCGTAAGGCGGCCAATCCTCCTGCGCGGGCAGCTGAGGCCGGGGCACGGCGTCGGCGTTGGCGCCGTCAAAGAGGGAGGCCTGGCCGCCGGAGCGCCGCGCCGCGCCGGCGAAGGAGAGGAGCGCCCCGGTTGCCTCGAACATGCGGCGGCGGTTCGGCGAAAACCCGTCGAAGGCCCCCGCCTTCGCGAGGTTCTCGAGTTGGCGCCGGTTGATCTGTTGCGGATCGATCCGGCTCGCGAAGTCGAATTCGTCCTGGAACGGGCCGTTTTCATCCCGCTCCGCGACGACCGCCGCCATCGCGTGCCGCCCCACGCCCTTTATGGCGCCCAGCGCATAGCGGATCGCCTTGACGCCGTCGGCCGTGCGTTCCACGACGAAGACCTCCCGCGACGCGTTCACGTCGGGTGGCAGGAGCGGGATGCCGAGACGCTTCAACTCCTGCCGGAACGTCGCGATCTTGTCGGTGTTGTTGAGCTCGAGGCTCAACGCGGCGGCGAGGAACTCCACCGGGTGGTTCGCCTTCATCCAGGCGGTCTGGTAGGCGATCAGCCCATAGGCCGCGGCATGGGACTTGTTGAACCCATAGCCCGCGAACTTGGCCACCAGCTCGAAAATGCGGCTCGCATCCGCCCGGGCGACGCCGTTGGCAAGCGCGCCTTTTACGAAGGTCTCGCGCTGGGCGTCCATCTCCGCCTTGATCTTCTTGCCCATGGCGCGTCGCAGGATGTCCGCGGAGGCCAGGCTATAACCCGCGAGAACGCGGGCGATCTCCATCACCTGCTCCTGGTAGATGATGACTCCGAAGGTCTCTTCGAGCGTGCCGGTGAGGCTCGGATGCAGATAGTCCACCGCCTCGCGCCCGTGCTTGCAGGCGATATATTTGGGAATGTTGTCCATGGGCCCCGGGCGGTAGAGCGCCACCAGGGCGACGATATCCTCGATGCTGTCGGGCTTGAGGCTGCGGAGCGCATCCCGCATGCCGGCGCTCTCCAGTTGGAAGACCCCCATGGTGGCGCCCTTGCCCAGCAGGGCGTAGGTCGCTTCGTCATCGAGAGGAAGGGCGGCGAGGTCGATCTCCTCGCCCGAGGCACGCAGCATCGAGACCGCATGATCGAGGGCGGTGAGAGTCTTCAAGCCCAGGAAATCGAATTTCACCAGGCCGGCCATCTCCACATATTTCATGGAGAACTGGGTCGCCGGCAGGTCGGAGCGCGGGTCGCGATAGAGCGGGACCAGCTCGCGAAGAGGCCGGTCGCCGATGACGACGCCCGCGGCATGGGTCGACGCATGCCTGTAGAGGCCTTCGAGCTGCAGGGAAATCTCGATCAGGCGCCGGACCGTGGGGTCGCCGTCGCGCTCGGCCTGGAGCTGGGGCTCGCCGTCCACCGCTTGCGCAAGAGTCACCGGGTTGGCCGGATTGTAGGGGACCAGCTTGCAGAGGCGGTCCACCTGGCCGTAGGGCATGCCGAGGACGCGGCCCACATCGCGCAGCACCGCGCGGGCCTGGAGCTTTCCGAAGGTGATGATCTGCGCGACCCGGTCGGCGCCGTAGCGCTGGCAAACATGCTCGATCACCTCGTCGCGCCGGTCCTGGCAGAAGTCGATGTCGAAATCCGGCATCGACACGCGCTCCGGGTTGAGGAAGCGCTCGAACAGCAGGCCGAAGCGCAGCGGATCGAGATCGGTGATCGCGAGGGCCCAGGCCACCACCGAGCCGGCGCCGGAGCCCCGGCCCGGACCCACGGGGATACCCCGTTCCCTGGCCCAGTTCACGATATGGGCGACGATCAGGAAATAGCCGGGAAAATTCATGTCGATGATGACGCCGAGCTCGTAGGAAAGCCGGCTGCGATAGGGCGCAGCGGCCGCCTCGCGGGCATCGCCGTCCATCTCCGCCGTCAAGACCTGCTCTTCCAGGCGGCGTGCAAGCCCCGCTTCGGCGGCCTTGCGCAGCGCCTCCGCCTCGCTGTCGCCGTCGGCGGCGAATGCTGGCAGGATCGGCTGCCGGGTAGGCGCCATGGTCGCGCAGCGCTGGGCGATGACCAGCGTGTTGTCCGCGGCCTCCGGGATATCGGCGAAGAGCGAGCGCATCTCCGAGGCGGGGCGGAAATGGTGCCCGGGCGTGAGGCGCCGGCGGTTCTCGTCCTCGATGTGGCTGCCGTCGGCGACGCAAAGAAGCACGCCATGGGCCTCGTACATGTCCGGCTTCGGGAAGTAGGTGTCGTTGGTGGCGACCAGCGGGAGGTCGAATTCATAGGCAAGATCGACGAGCCGCCCCTCGATCTGCTCTTCTTCGGGGAGGCCGTGGCGCATGAGCTCCACATAAAGCCGCCCGGGAAACAGGGCCTCGAGCCGTGCGAGCATCTCGTGTGCCGCCTTGTCCTGCCCTTCCAGCAGCAGCCGCCCGAGAGGCCCCGCCGGGCCTCCGGTGAGCGCGAGGAGCCCGTCCGTCCTGCCTTCGAGCGCCTCCCACGCGACCAGTGGCGGGCCCGGGCCGTCCCCGTCGAGGAACGCGCCGCTGGAGAGCGCCATCAGGTTGCGGTAGCCCGTCTCGCTCTGAGCCAGCAGCAGCAGCCAGTCCGGCGCGCGGGCGGGCCGGGCAGAGACCCGGCGCTCGCCGACCGGCAGGTCGCATCCCACGATGGGCTGCACGCCGGCGGTGCGGCAGGCCTCCGAAAAGGCCAGGGCGCCGAACAGGTTCCCACGGTCCGCCATGGCGACGGCCGGCATCCGTTCCGCCTTGCAGAGCGCAACCAGCTCCTCCAGCCGAACCGCACCCTCGCACAGCGAATAGGGGGTGCGGACCCGCAAATGGATGAAGTCGGCATGCGCCATGAGCTGTCCTGTCCCGTGCCGGCGGCGCCCCGAACGCGCCTTCCGCGGCCGCCGCGGCCTACTGCAAGTGCTTCAGATACTGGCCAACGAAGTCGAAGCCGACGAACTCGGCATAGAGCCGGGTCAGGCGCTCCGTGATGGGGCCGGGGACGGCGCGCTCGCGGAACGGCACGCCGTTGATCGATGTGACGGGACAGATACAGAAGCTCGTGGAGGTGACGAAGGCCTCGTCGGCGGCGTGGGCGTCGTAGAGGTCGAGATCGGCCTTCATCACGTCGATATCGGCCTCCCGTGCGCGCTCGATCACCGTTTCGCGGCTTATCCCGCAGAGCACGTAGCTGTCCTTGGGTGTGTAGAGGGTGCCGTCGCTCACCAGGAAGATGTTGGAGCCCAAGCCTTCGCAGAGATTGCCGTTATGGTCCAACAGCATCGCCCAGGCGTTTGCATCCTGCCGGCGGACCTCGTCATGGCCCATGATGAGATTCAGATAGTTGTGGGTCTTCGCGCGCGGCGAAAGCGCCTCGGGTGCCGCGCGGCGGATGGAAGGGATGCGAAGCGGGATGCCGTCGCGGAAATAATGCGCACGGGCCGCGAGCGGGAGTGGCGTGCATTCGATGACGAGCGTCGGTCCGCCCGCGCCGTGGACGTCTCCGCCGGCCGGCTCCACGCCTCGCGAGACGCGCTGGGTGACCCAGTAGTCCTCGTCCTCGCCCAGCAGATGCAGATTGCGCGCCAGAACCTCTTCCGTGAGGCGCTTCATCTCCGAGGGGCGCATGCCGGGGTCGATCCGCAGATAGTGGAGCGTCTTGTAGAAGCGGACGAGATGCTCCTCGAGCTTGAAGATACGGTGGCCGAAGGTACGTGTCGTGTCGAACGCGCCGTCGCCATAGCGGAAGCTCCGGTCGCGGAACGAGACCGTGGCCCGGCTTTCGGGCAGGATCTCGCCGTCGATGTAGCACACCCGCTCGTTTGCTCGGTCCGCCGTCATGTCGTCCCCTCCCAAGGCCGCTCGCGCAAGCTCCGCCCGACCGCGGGATGATGCCGCAAAAGCCCGCGAGGCGCGAGGGCCGGTGCGGCGGGCTATGCTAGGCTGGGCGTGCCGCGCGGCGAACGACCAGGCACTTGGCCATGAGGTCGTGGAGGCCCTGCTTGCGTCTTGTGAAGGCGACCGCGATGCAGGCCGCAAAGGCGGCGAGGCCCGCCACGGCATCCAGGATGTCGAGCGCGCTTACGAGCCCCGGCAGCCAGAGCGGCCAGCTTCTGAGGCTCGCGCGCGCGAGCGAGAGGCGTTCACCGGCGAGGTTCGTCACCCTGAGGCGGAGGAGCCGCTTGCCGACCGTCGCCTGGGCCGGTCCGCTTTCCTGCAGTGCGGTGTACGCCCAGGCGGCGATGGCGAGCACGATCGAGCCGAGCGTCGTCGGCGCGTAGCGTGTCGTCTCGAGCCGGGCGCCCGCCGTCTCCCGCACCAGCGTCGCGGTCTCCACCAGGTCGGGCACCAGGTAGATGCCCACCAGGAAGAAACCGACCAGAAGGATGATACCGTCCACCACCCATGCGGCGGCGCGGCGCCAGAACCCGCCATAGGCCGGCGGCTCGGAATGCGCCATACCGTTCCGGCTCATCCTCCCGCCCCACGGCATACATCCATGTTCCGGCTCCTCTGGCTCGGCGCGGGCGCCCGCTGTCCCGGGCGCCTGCTATATGGCGCGGCACTGAAACGGAGGCAATCCGTTTGCGCGCTCTCCGGGGGCACCGACCGGGGGGCGCATGACGGCGAAAGACGCTCCCGCCCCGCTGTCGGGCCTTCACGCGCCGGACGGGGCTTCGGCGATCGCGGCGAGAATGGTCTCGCCATATTTCTCCAGCTTGCGGGCGCCGACGCCATGGGCGGCGCTCATGGCATCGAGGGTGGCGGGGCGGAGGCGCGCAAGCTCCATGAGAGTGCGGTCCGGAAAGACGACATAGGCCGGCACGTTCTCGGCCGCGGCCAGCCGGCGGCGCAGCACCCGAAGCCGCTCGAACAGCGCCTCCTCCGACGGCGAGAGCGGTGCGTCCGTCAGCGCGGTGCTGCGGGCGGGCCGGTCCTGCGGCGCTGCGTTTGCGCGCGGCGGCGCTTGCGGGGCGGCGTAACACCGCGTTTCGAACGGCGCCTTGCCGCGCAGCACCGCCCAGCCCTTGTCCGTAAGCGCCCAGCTTCCGCGGGATCCAGGCTCGAGCGAGAGGCAGCCCGCCGCGTAGAGCTGGCGCAAAAGGGCCCGCCACGCCGCCTCGTCGCGGTCCGCACCGACCCCGAAGGTCGGCAGCAGGTGGTGACCGAGGCGGCGGATCCGCTCGCTGCTCCGGCCCCGGACCACGGCGATCAGATGCTCGGCGCCGAAGCGTTGATGCGTGCGCACCATGGCGGACAGCAGCTTCTGGGCATCCACCGTCGCATCCACGCTCTCTACCCCGCCTTCGCAGAGGTCGCAGTGCCCGCATTGCGGCGCGGACTCCCCGAAATAGGCCAGCAAGGTCTCGCGGCGGCAGCGCGGCGCTTCGCAGAGTGCGATCAGCGCCGAGAGCCGGTCGTGCTCCGCGCGCTTTTTATCGGGCGAGGCGTTGCCTTCTTCGATCTGGGTGCGCCGCAGGCGGAAGTCGTCGAGGCCGTAGAGGGTGAGCGTATCCGCCGGCAGACCGTCCCGGCCGGCGCGCCCGATCTCCTGGTAATAGCTTTCGACGGTCTGCGGCATGTTGGCGTGGCAGACGAAGCGCACGTCCGGCTTGTCGATTCCCATGCCGAAGGCGACGGTCGCCACCGCGACCACGCCGTCCTCGCGCAGGAAGACGTCCTGGTTCGCATCCCGCGCGGTCTTGTCCATACCGGCGTGATAGGGAACGGCGCGCACGCCCCAGCCCGCCAGTTTTTTCGCAAGGCCCTCGGCCCGCTTGCGGGTGGCGCAATAGACGATGCCGCTGTCGCCGGCATGCGCGTTCACGAAGGTGCGGATCTGCTTGTCGGCCTCGCGCTTGGGCTGCATGGCAAGGCGGATGTTGGGCCGGTCGAAGCCGCGTACAAAGATGCGGGGCGCACCGTCGAACAGTTCGCGCGCGATCTCGGAGCGGGTGGCCTGGTCGGCCGTCGCCGTGAGGGCCACGGTCTGCACGCCGCCCAGAGCCTGGCGCAAGGCACCGAGGGCGAGATATTCAGGCCGGAAATCGTGTCCCCAGCGGGAGACGCAATGGGCCTCGTCCACGGCCAGCAAGGTGGGCGCCGCGCGCCGCAGGAAGGCGACGGTACTATCCAGCATGAGGCGCTCCGGTGCGGCGTAGAGCAGGGAAAGACGGCCGTCGCGGGCTGCGCTGAAGATCGCGCGACGCTCCTCCGGGAGGACGGACGCATTGAGCGCCGCCGCCGCCACACCGAGAGAACGGAGCGCGGCAACCTGATCCCGCATCAGCGCAATCAGCGGCGAAACAACGACGGTGAGCCCTTCGCGGAGCACGGCCGGCAGCTGGTAGCAGAGCGACTTGCCGCTGCCGGTGGGCATCACGGCAAGCACATCCTCACCCCGGAGCACGGCATCGATCACCGCCTGCTGGCCGGGCCGGAACGCCTGCAGCCCGAAGACGGTCCTGAGCTGCGCCTCAGCTTCCAACATCAAGCCCTGCACCGGCGGCACGCGCCCTTCCCACCCTCGCCCGACGCGGAATTATTGCCGAAACCCGGTGCCGGGTCTCGTGCCTCCCGTCGCGGCAGCCCGTCTAGCCGCGGACCTTGAGTGCGGCGACCACGAGATGGATCGATTCCACGTCGGCCGCCGCGAAGTCGAGGCGCTTCTCCGGGTTGTACTGACGGAGCACCACGCTGTGCCCGGTACGCCGCTCGAGGGTCTTGATGAAGCCCGTGCCGTCCCTGAGCTGGATCACCACGTCCTGGCCGGGGCGGGGCGGGCGGTTGGGGTCCACGTAGCAGAGCTCTCCGTGGCGGTAGGCGGGTTCCATGCTGGTGCCGTGCACATACACCGCGTAGGCGCCGCCGTTCCCCATGAGGAACCAGGGGCGCTCCACATAGTCCTGCACCGCGCCGTTCTCGAACAGGAGGTCCTCGGCGCCGCCGAGGGCCTGGCCCAGCAAAGGCAGGTCCCGGGTTCCGGGAGGCGGAACCCCGTTTTCCGCGCGCCGCACCGCATCGGACGCATGGGCTCCGAAGGCCTCGGCCACGCCGCCGAGAGAGCCGGGCAGGCGTATGCCGGATGCGTGGGAAATCTTGGCCAGTGTCCGCGCGCTCAGGCTGTGGGTGACCGCCGCATTGTTCATGAAGCGTGTGATGGTGGAGGCGGCGACGCCGCTCTTTCGCGCGAGAGTCGTGTAATCCCAGTCTGCTTCCCGGCACACGAAATCCACATAGCGCCGCGCGGCGCTTTGATGGGGGTCGGAGGCCATGCCGCCATGGTCGCAGGAATGGCGGCAGGCGGCTACCGTCATTTTGGGTCGGCGGCATGCGCAGTGGCGCGCCCGGCAGGACTCGAACCTGCGACCCCTTGATTAGGAATCAAGTGCTCTATCCGGCTGAGCTACGGGCGCCGCCGCGAGCCTCTCAACCTAGCACGGCTCGCCCCGAAGAGCCCCGGCTTTCGGCATGGGCGCCTTCCGGTCCGGAATCGGGGGAAAGCCGCCCGGGGCGTGACGCGGGATGCGGGCGGCGTATATTGGCGCGATGGCGCGCCTTCTCACGGTTTTCCTGCTTGTCCTGTCGGTCGCGCCGGGTGCGCGCGGCGGGGCGTCAGCTGCCGCCGGTTGGCCGGCCGGGCTTGCGGCGGAAGGCCAAGCGACGGTGGTCGAGATCGTGGACGGGGATACCCTCCGCCTCGCAAGCGGCGAGACGGTTCGGCTTGTGGGCATCAGAGCGCCGAAACACGCCGCCGGACCGGACGCCTCCGAGGACGAGCCGCTTGCGCGGGAAGCGGCGGAGGCGCTCTCCGCGCTCGCGCTCGACCGGCGCGTCCATATCGCCCATGGCGGGCGCAAGCGGGACCGGCACGGGCGCCTGCTCGCGCACCTTGCCCGCGCGGACGACGGCCTCTGGCTGCAGAGTGCCATGGTGGCGGCCGGCCTCGCCCGGGTCGAGAGCTTCCGCGACAACCGGACGGGGGTGCCCAATCTTCTGCGGGTCGAGAGCGCTGCGCGTGCGGCCCGCAAGGGCATCTGGACCCGCCCCTTCCACCGGGTACGCGGACTGGCCGACATCAAGCCCGGCGCCTTCAGGCTCGTGGAAGGCCGGGTGCGCGCGGTCGACACGGTGCGGGGGCGCGGCTACCTCAATTTCGGCGACGACTGGCGTACCGATTTCACCGTTTCCATCGCCCCGCGCGACCTCCGCCTCTTCGCCGACGCTGGCATCGCGCTGGAGGACTATGACGGCCGGCTCCTGCGCGTGCGAGGATGGGTCACGTCCTTCAACGGCCCCATGATCGAGGCGACCCATCCCGAGCAGATCGAGGTCCTGGAATGATCCTGCGGCGGAGGCGGTAGCTACCTGGCATTACCGCCCTATGCGGGCGAGATAGCCGTCGATCCAGTCGGAGGCTTCACCGAGCTTGTCGAACGCCTCAACGGCCATTCCGTCGCGGACAAGCTTCTCCGCTTCGGCGACCCGGCGCGGAACCCGCAGCCTGTGGAGCACGTTGCCCAAGACCAGCACGTCGTCGCGGAACGCCTCGTCCGGTCGCGCGAATGGGATTACATGGTAGGGAACCATCCGCGTGGCCGGCGGCCGACCGAACCAGCGATGGTGAAACACGCGGTCGACATGGGCGAGGAGCGATTTGTCCTTCCAGTTTCCACCCGTTGCGACCTGTGCGGCGACAAGCAGGAAGCCGGGCAACCCGTCGGTCTGCTCCCGCCAGGCGAAGACATCGATCCCGTCGTCTTGCGGGCGTTTTGGTGCCGTGGGGTCGGGGCGGACGTACCCATCCCCTAGAACGGACCAGATCTCAGAGAGCTTGGCCCGGAAACCGGTCCCGTCCGGCCTTGGAGCGCCGAACGACCAGGCGGGACCGCCTACTTCTGCCGCGATCGCGGCCGTCGCGAAATACTGGAAATACCGCCGGAGTCCGCGCACGTCATCGTCGGACGGATGGAACTCGGCATCTTGGAGCAGGGGAGTCTGTGCGCGAAGATTGGACAGCAGAAGCGATACGAGATAGGCGTGCGTGCCGTTGTTCCGCCGGTCGGCGGCGAACGACAGGATGCTTCCGCTTTCGTCCAGTTTGAAAGGATAGCTCGACGACAGGATGCGCTGTCGCGACAGGATGCGGCTCTCGGCGCCGGACGCAATCTCTTCGCGCGCTCTGATCTCCGTATCGACGTCTTCGTATTCGTTCTCCGCCGCGTCCTCAAGGGCGTTCACGAGGTCTTGGCTGAAGGACCTTCCAGAGAACAACGCCTTCAATTCGAGATAATCGGCGGCCAGATCCAGATCCGGGATGCCGCCGCCAACAAACTCGTCCGATGGGAAATATACCGAAGAGCTCATGCGGCATCCGGCGCAGCGTCCCGCATTTTCCGTTTCATTCTCTCGAATATGCTTTGTGCGGTTTCCGAAACATCCTCCGCTATGTCCACCAACGCGCTTTCCTGGCCGTCGAAGCCGCGCAAATTGTTGGATGCTTCTCGAATATCGCTCCGACTCCGGATCAACGCCTCCGAGAACTTTCGGCCGGCGGGCTGCGTGCCGGCGTGCGCGTCCGCGAGCCGTCCCGTCTCGCGGAGAACCACCAAGCCTTCACCGCAGGAAAGAACCTCGCCCAACTGCTTGATGTGAGGGTTCTGGGACAGGACCACAGGTTCCACCCCTTCTTCCCTGGAGCCGTAAAGCCACAGCAATATCTCGCGGAGTTGACCCAGATGGGTTTCGGGGACGGGGTTTGGCTCCGGGTCATATCGGGACCAGGACGTTTCCAGGCCCAGGAACTCCCTGTAGGGCGGGCGGGACAAGGCGGTATAGAGGTGCGAGAAGTTGAACCGCGGGGTGGCGCGCTCGTCCATCCGGAAGATGCCGGCACCCTCGGCCTGTTCCAGGACGTAGATGGCGTTGACCATGCGCTTCACGGTGTCGTGCCTGTCCCCGATGCGCCTGGCGACATCTTCGAGGGATACGCCACCCGCGCGGTACCACTGTGCGGCGAAACGAGCCTTCGCATAGGAGCCCCACCTGGCGGCACCGTTGATATGCTTGAAGCCGATGAAGGAGCGCGCATCGCCGCGGTCTGCCACCCGGTAGACGGAAACGTGTTCGAGAGTGCGGCGCCTTTCGTCGGAGATTTCGGGGAGCTGGATGTTCAAGCCCTCCTTTTCCTCGATACGGCGCTTGAGATCCGGCTCCCGGAACAGACGGAGGGCCGCCAGGCGGCGATTGCCTTCGAGCACGACGAGCCTGCCGTCCCGCTCGAGGACGATCAGCGGCTCGATATCGATATATCCGTTCGCCGCGAAAGACTGGAGAAGCTCGCCCAGGTCTTCCGCGCGATAGAGCTGGGCGACGAGCTTCGTTTCGTCACTGCCTGCATCGAACGTCCCCAGACGTGGGTTCTCACTGTCGAGCACCAGCCACTCGACCGGCACCCTGGCGGTGGATTCGAGGGGCACATCGGAGGGCGTTGCCGGCCCGTCATCCATCGTCATCCGCCCTCTCGACAGCCGGACCCCCCGAGACGTCTTGCTCTTCGGCGGGGCTTGGGGGATTTTCGATAGCATTGTGGCCTGCCGCCGTCCAGACCGAACCGGGACGCCACGCGAACGGAGGCGGATACGTTTCCGCAACGGCCCCATGATCGAGGCGACCCATCCCGAGCAGATCGAGGTCCTGGAATGATCCTGCGGCGGAGAGGAAGGGTTCTGGCGCTTGCCCTTGCCGCGTGTCTCGGGTTCGCGGGGCTCTCGGCGCTTGGCGGCTGCGCGGTCAACCCGGCCACGGGGCGGGCGAGCTTCACGGCGCTCATGTCGCCCGCCGCCGAGAAGCAGGTGGGTGCGGCGGAGCATCCCAAGCTGGTGGCGGCCTTCGGCGGCCTCTATGACGACCCGGCGCTGCAGCGCTATGTGGAAAGCCTGGGGCGGCTGGTTCAGAGCGTTTCCGAGGAGCCCGCGCCGCCTTACAGCTTCGTGATCCTCGATAGCCCGGTGGTCAACGCCTTTGCCTTGCCCGGCGGCTACATCCACCTCTCGCGCGGTCTGTTGGCGCTCGCCAACGACGAGGCGGAGCTCGCCGGCGTCATCGCCCACGAGATCGCCCATGTCACGGCGCGCCACGCCGCCGAGCGCTACAGCCATGCAACGCTCGCACGGCTGGGCTCGGCTCTTCTCGAACGGGCGGCGGAAGGTCCCGCGGCCGAACGGCTCGGCAGGCTTGCGGCGGACCTCTACGTCCAGGGCTATTCGCGGGAGCAGGAGCTGGAAGCGGATCAGCTGGCGGTCCGTTATCTCGCGCGGGCCGGTTTCGACGCGACGGCAATGGCAAGCTTCCTCGACGCCATGGGTAACGCGGACGCGCTCGAGCGCAGGATCGCCGGCCGGGACGGCGCGCCGCCGCTTGCGAGCCTCTTCTCGAGTCATCCGCGCACGGCGGACCGGGTGTACGCCGCCGCACGCGCCGCCGGCACGGGCGGCGCGCGCGACCGCGCCGTCTATCTCCGCCAGATCGACTGCCTGGCCTATGGCGAGTCCGAGGCGGAAGGCACGCCGCCGCGGCGGCTCCGCGTCGTCGCCGTCGGCGCAGACGACACCGCGGAGAGCCTGGCGCGGCGCATGGCATTCCGCGACCACCGGCTCGAGCGCTTCCTGGTGTTGAACGGCCTTGCGCCCGGCGCGCAGCTCGAGCCCGGCCTGCTGGTGAAGATCGTCACGCGATAGACGGTCCGCGGCACGCGCCTGCGGGCGTGCGCCCAAGCTCAAGCGTCGATGCGGTCGAGCGCCTCGCCCGCGCCGTCGAAACAGACTGCCGCGAGGCCGCCGCCGAAACCCGCGCCGCCGTCCACCGTGGCGACGTGATCGTCTATGCGCACGCCCCCGTGGAACGGATCGAACCCCCGGACGATCTTCTTGAACTCACCGTAAGGCGCCGCAAGCCGGGAGAGCGCGGTGCCGCCCCACCAGAACGCATCGTCCTGGGCGTCGAGCGGGCGGGCCGGGTCGACGCCGGCATTGACGAACAACAACGCGCCATCCTCGGTGTAGGCGGCGCGCCGGAGCACGTCCAGCAGATCCCGGTGGCCGGGATGGCGCTCCACGCAGGCGCGAATCTCGTTGGTCCAGCGGGCGATGTCCTGGGCGCGCGCGCGGGCGCGGACGCGCTGGATTGCGGCGTCCACATCGCCGCCATAGGCCTCGAGGGTCTGGCGCACGCCGCGGTCGAGCATCCACCGGAGCGTGCTCTCCGGCTCTACCGCAAGATGGATCTGGAGAAGCTTCTGCCACATCTCCTCCTGGCTTCCGCGCAGATAGACGATGTCGCAGACCCGCATTCCCGGTACCGCGAGAGCCGCGCGGCGGAAGGCGACAAGCTCGTCCATGGTTTGGGCGACCGCTGCGCCGAAACCCAGATAGTTGCCCAGATAGACGATCCGGTCGCCGGGATGGAAGCGCTCCTCGAGAGCCTCGTGGAGCGCCCGAAGCCGCTCCGCCTCGCCGTGGATCGCACCGATCGCCCATATGCGGTGGCCGCTTCGGATCGCGACGAAACGCTCGTTCGCGGCACAACGCATGCAACTCTCCGGACGAAGCGCCTACGCGGCTCGCAGGACTTCCTCGAGCTTGGCCGCAGCCTGGTCCGTATCGGACGATTCCAGTGCCGCATATTCCCGCGCCAGGCGCTCCAGCGCCGCCTCGTACATCTGGCGCTCGCTGTAGGAGTGGTCGGGCTGCCCCACATTGCGGTGCAGGTCGCGCAGCACCTCGGCGATGGAAACCGGATCGCCGGAGTTCAGCTTCGCTTCGTACTCCTGGGCACGGCGGCTCCACATGACGCGCCGCGTACGCGCGCGCCCGCGAAGGGTCGTGAGCGCCGTCTCCATCTTTTCACGAGAGCTCAGACGCCGCATGCCGGCGGCCTCGACCTTGTCGGTCGGCACCAGCAGCTTCATCTTTTCCTTCTCGAAATTCACGACAAAGACCTGGAGCGTCTGGTCGCCCACCATGTGCTCGTCGATGGTGGAGATGCGCCCGACGCCATGGGCGGGATAGACCACATGGTCCCCCACGGCAAACCCGTGGAGCTTCTGCGGCATTCCCTTCCGGGGCTTCGCGGCGGGCTTCGCCGCCCCGGCCTCGGCGGCCTTCTTGCGCCCGCTTGCCGCCGGTTTCCGCCGGGCGGTCGAGCGTTTCGCCGATGCCTTCCCGGCGGACGCGCTCTTCGCCGTTTTACCGCGGACCGAGGCGCCGCCGCTTACCTTTTTTGCCATTCTTCCTTTCGCACCGTCACGTTCCCGCGCCCGGAGCGGGGGACGGGTAGCTGCGCCGCCGACCTCACCAACCGATCATAGCACGAAAGGCGGAGAGGCGACAGGACGCCATGGGCGGGGGGTGACGTATCAGAGTTTGTGTCAGGGGCAGGGAGGGGGGTACTCCAATGGTTTGCCAGAACCCACGAAAGGAGCACCCCCATGCCGCAGTCCGCGACGATCAACAGCATACCGGCCGCGTTCCGAATGATGAAGAACATGCAAGCGCAAGGGGTCGAGTGGAGCGCGGACTACCGCAGCGCGGCGAAGGCGGCACTGAAGGCGGTGCTGGAGCAGCAAATGGGCGACCGGATCTCCAGCCACCTCGACACCATGGCGAGGCGCGGGACCGCCGATCGGCGCAACGGCTATTACAGCCGCCAACTGATGTCCGAGCTCGGCGAGATCGAACTCTGCGTGCCGCGCACCCGCACTTTCTCGGCGAACGTGGTGCTGCGCGCCTATGCCCGGCGCGCCCCCCATATCGACCGCCTGGTGCTTGCCTGCTTCGTGCTTGGGCTCAGCACACGCAAGGTGGCGGTGGCTCTGCAGACGATCCTCGGTCGGTCCATCAGCCCGGCCACGGTGAGCCGCATCGCCAAGACCCTCGACATCGCTGTCGCCGCCTTCCATCGCAGGCCGCTCAAGGACGCCTACCCCGTGCTCATGCTCGACGGCGTGGTGCTCGCCCGCAAGACCGGCGCCGGCGCCCTCAGGCGCCCCGTCCTGGTGGCCCTCGGCATCCACGCCGACGGCAGGAAGGAGATCATCGACTACCGCTTGGCCACCGCTGAGAGCGCCGTCCAGTGGGAGCTGTTCCTCACAGACCTCTACCGCCGCGGCCTGCGCGGCGACGCCCTGGAGATCATCTGTACCGACGGCGGCGCTGGCCTCATCGCTGCCCTGCCCGTCGTCTACCCCGGCATCCCCCTGCAACGCTGCTGGGCGCACAAGGTCAGAAACGTTCTCAATAAGGTCCGCAAACACCACCACGACCCCGTCAAGAAAGGCCTCCACAGGATCGTCAACGCCGCCAACAGACCCGCCGCCCTCGCCGCCGCAC
This sequence comes from Alphaproteobacteria bacterium, assembly GCA_965220825.1. Classification (GTDB taxonomy): domain Bacteria; phylum Pseudomonadota; class Alphaproteobacteria; order UBA828; family UBA828. Next base: position 2,280,048 of record OZ244839.1, on the reverse strand, counting down.
GCCGTTTCGCGGACAGATGGCAGGCAGACTACCCAAAGGCCGTTGCATGCCTGCGCAACGACCTCGACGAACTGCTCACATGCTTCCGATACAAAACTCTCGAACGACGCAAGCAAGTCAGAACCACCAACGCCATCGAGCGACGCTTCCGAGAAGTCCGGCGCAGGACAAGGCCCATGGGAACCTTCCAGGACAGAACCTCCATGGATCGCATCCTCTTCGCCGTCTTCACCCACGAAAACCAAAACCAGGGAGTGCCCACACTTTTCTCACTGACACAAAACATTTGACGTTACCATGGGCCGTCCCGTCCGCCTCGCGGGCGTTCCGCGTTCCCGACGGAGCGAAGCGCCGTGGAACCGCCGGCGATTCAGCTGCTTTACGCCCCTTCTCCCGGTTTGTCGGAGAAGTAGCTTTCGAACTTGCCGGTCTCGTCCTTGAAGTCGTCCGCATCGTCCGGGACGTCGCCCTTGCGCGTGATATTGGGCCATATCTCGGCAAATTTGCGATTGATTTCCAGCCACTTGTCCATCGCGTCGTCGCCGGCCGTGTCCGGAACGATCGCCTCGACGGGACATTCGGGCTCGCAGACGCCGCAGTCGATGCACTCGTCCGGGTGGATCACCAGCATGTTCTCGCCTTCATAGAAGCAATCCACCGGACAGACTTCGATGCAGTCCTGATACTTGCACCGAATGCAACCGTCGGTCACCAGATAGGTCATTCTTTCCTGCTCCACTCCTGGATGCGAAACGGCCCCGCGTTCAGACCGGGGCGGCGCCTTCCGCCATGCCGGCACGGGCGAGGACGCGCTTGCGCGCATCGCCCCGTTCCCGGTCGCTGATATGCAGCAATCCGCCCACGCGGCGGATCAGGCTCCCTTCATAAGCGTGCAACCTTCCATCCGCATAGACCACTTCCCACAGCATTTCCATCACCTTGATGCGATCGGCGTGGTCATAGCGCCGGTTGATCGTCCGGGTGAAGCGGTGCAGATCCGTCGCCTCGTGGTGGGCCGCCTCCGCCTCGCCGATCAGGGTCTCCGTTTCGGCGCGGTTCAATCCGAACTGCGAACCCAGCACGGCGCATACCATGTCCCGTTCCGCATCGTCGAAATCCCCGTCCATATATGCCGCCTCGACCAGGAGCGCGGCGGCGGCAAGACGCAGAGGCTCAGCCTCCGGCGCCGCCGCGCCCGTGCGGGCGCTCCCGTTCAGCAATTCCTTGACGCGGTCGATCACGGTCGCTCCGTATCACACTGGCAACGGCGGACTCAAGTGGTGCGACGGGAGAGGAATCGTCCTGCGCACCGTCTGTTTCCTCGTAGAGCCGCCGTGCTTCGGTGGCGGGTCCCCGCCGGTTCGACAACCCCGAGATCCGCACCACCCGGACCGCCCCGCCCTGGACGAAGGTGAGCACGTCGCCGAGGCCGACGGCATGATGCGCCTTGGCGACGCGCTTGCCGTTAACCCGGATGCGGCCCGCCTCGCAAGCCTTCCTGGCGAGCCCTCGGGTCCTGAAGAAGCGGGCGTGCCAGAGCCACTTGTCGAGCCGCAGCGCCTCGGCACGCGCCTTGTCTCCGCGCAAGGGGCGCCCCTATGCCTGCGGGGCGCCGCCGGTGAGGGCGCCGAGCTTCGCGAAGGGCGAATCCGGCTCGACGGCGGGGCGGCGCCTGCGGAACGCGCGCTTGGGCGTCTTGCGGCGGACGAAGAGCGGGGGCCCGCCCTTGTTGTCTTCCGCGGCCTCATAGCCCAGCGCGTGGAGAATGCCTGGGAAGCTCTCTCTCTTGGACCCGGCAAGAACGAGCAACCCGGTATCGACCGGGAACGGCCCGGCCCGAGCCGCCTTGCGCAGACGCTGAACAAGGCGCTCGGCGATATCGGCCCGTATGGCGCGCGGCCCCAGAACCACGAATCCGAGCGCTCCATAGCACGCATCCGGAACCGCGCCGTCGCGCGCGACGGAGACCGCCCGGCCGGGGAGCGGCGGCGGCGGCGCGGCGGCGTTCCACGCCCACCAGAGCAGGCCGGCGAGGCGCGCCCTGGCCGGCTTCAGCATCGCCGGGATGAAGAGGTTGAGCGTGCCGAACCTGAGGCCCGCCTGCGTGAGGTTCCGACGCCCCGCCCGGTCGAGGGACGCAAGCTGAGGCGCGAGAGCGCGGCGCGGCAGGCAGCCCAGCGCTTCGCTCACAGCGAAGGCGACGCCACGCGCAACGCCCTCCAACGGCGCGTCCTGCAAGGCGTAAAGCGGCGCGGCATCCCGGGCGAGACGCAGCTTGAGCCATTTGGCGAGCCTGCGGCGGACCCGTTCGCGCTGCCCGGCACTGAGCTGGTCCCCATGGAGCGGCAGAACGGCCGGCTGAAGCGGGCCGTCGCCGCGCGCAAGCCGGGCGACCGGGGCGCCGCGCCAGGCGATCTCGCCCCAGCCCGGTGCCGCCGCGTCAGGGTCGAGGCCCAGGGCGAAGGCCTCGTCGTCTGCCGTCTCCAACGCGGCGACGCGCTGCGCGAGTTCACGGCCGACCGCGCGGTTGGCCGCGGCGGTGAGCGCGCGGCTCCGCGCCGCATCGGCATCGAGGCGGAAGTGGAACCCTTCGAAGGTGCCTGCCCGGTGTCCTTCCACCGTCACCTCGCCATCCTCGTCCACCGCGACGAAGAGCGCCCGGCCGCTCCGCGCGCTGGGCCGCAGCAGAGTCGCGCGGCGGTCCACGAAGCGCTGGGTGAGGCGTGTATGCAGCGCATCGGAGAGCGAGTCTTCGAGGGCGCGGGCACGCTCCTCTAGCCCGCTGTCGTCGTCGACCCACCTGGTGCGGTTGGAAATGTAGGTCCAGGTACGGACATGGCTTATGCGGGCGGTAAGGGTGTCGATATCGCCGTCGGTGCGCGCAAGCCGTTCCAGGGCGCGCTCCACCCAGCCGCTCGGCAGGCGCCCGCTCTCCGCCAGGGAAAGATAGAGACGGCGTACCAGGCCGAGATGGTCCTCGGCGAGGGTCTTGCGGAAATCCGGGATCTGGCACGCCTCCCAGAGCAGCCGGACGCGCGCCGGCCCGGTGAGCGTCGCCGCGATCTCCGGTTCGCGCGCGAGCGCCGCCAGCGTCCGGTGGTCGTCGGCGCCGTGCATTTGCCGCAGCCCCGGCGCGGGCGGCGGCGTGTCCAGGCTCTCGAGCAGGCTGCCGACGGAATCGAATCGGAGGGCGGCGTTGCGCCAGTAGATCTGCGAGAGCGGCGGGAAGCCGTGGCTCTCCACCGCCGCGGCGAGCGCGGGCTCGAAGGGTGCCGCCTCGCCCGTGGTGCCGAAGGTGCCGTTTGCGAGATTGCGGCCCGCGCGGCCGGCGATCTGGGCGATCTCCGCCGCCGACAGCGCCCGCGACGACCGGCCGTCGAACTTGCGGCGGGCCGAAAACGCGACATGGCTCAGGTCCAGATTGAGTCCCATGCCGATGGCGTCGGTGGCCACGATGCTGTCCACCTCGCCGGACTGGTAGAGCGCGACTTGGGCGTTGCGGGTGCGCGGGCTGAGTGCGCCAAGCACCACGGCGCATCCGCCCCGAAGCTCCCGCACCCGCTCGGCGGTCGCATAGATGGATTCGGCCGAAAAGGCGATGACGGCGTTCCTCGGCTCCAGCCGGGAGAGCTTGCAATGACCCGCATGACCGAGTTCCGAAAGGCGCGGCCGGCTCGTGAGGCGGGCCTCGGGTGTCAGTACGCGAACCGCGGGCCGCATGGTGTCGGCACCGAGGAAGAGCGTTTCCTGCGCGCCCCGGGCGCGCAGCAGCCGGTCGGTGAAGATGTGACCGCGCTCCGGGTCGCCCGCTAACTGGATCTCGTCTACCGCGAGGAAGTCCACCTCCCGGTCGAGCGGCATGGCCTCCACGGTGCAGACGAAATAGCGCGGCCGCGCCGGGACCTTTTTCTCCTCGCCCGTCACCAGGGCTACGGCGCCCGTGCCTTTCTCCGCGGCCACCCGGTCATAGACCTCGCGCGCAAGAAGGCGCAGCGGGAAGCCCATCATGCCGGTCCGATGGGCCAGCATGCGCTCCACCGCAAAATGCGTCTTGCCGGTGTTCGTGGGGCCGAGCAGCGCGGTAACGGAGGCGTTTTCGGCATCGTGCCGAAGCATGGACGGAGGATCGGCGCTTACCGCCCGCTTGGCAAGTGCCACGAGCGCGGACGCTTGAACCCGCGGCCGGTTCGACACATATAGCGCGCGTCAGAGTACGGCCGAGACCGATTGCAACGGAGGAGCCGATGGCCGGCACGGAGAGTCACGCCTTTCAGGCCGAGGTGAGCAAGTTGCTCGACCTCATGATCAACTCGCTCTATCGGGACAGGGAAATCTTTCTGCGGGAGTTGATCTCCAACGCGTCCGACGCCTGCGACAAGCTGCGCTATCTGGCGGTCACCGAGCCCGATCTTCTGGGTGACGATGCGGCGCTCGCCGTAACGCTGAAGCCCGATGCGCGGACCGGCACGCTTACCGTCTCCGATAACGGCATCGGCATGAACCGCGACGAGCTCATCGAGAATCTGGGAACGATCGCGCGCTCCGGCACCGAGGCCTTCATGACCCGGATGGCGGCGGAGGAAGAGGACGGCGCGGAGGCGCGGGGTGCTGCCGGCCTTATCGGCCAGTTCGGCGTCGGCTTCTATTCCGCCTTCATGGTGGCCAAACGGGTCGAGGTCTCGAGCCGGAGGGCGGGAGAGGCGGAAGGCTGGCGCTGGGAATCGAAAGGAACCGGATCGTTTTCCGTCTCTTCGGACGCGGACGCGTCGCGCGGCACCCGCATCGTCCTGCATCTGCGCAAGGAGGCGAAGGAGTTTCTGGAGCCTGACCGTCTGCGCGCAGTCGTCCGCGCCTATTCGGATCATGTGGGCCTCCCCATCCGCCTCGAGAACGCCGACGGACAGAAGGAGACGATCAACGAGGGCTCGGCGCTCTGGAGCCGCCCGCCCAGCGAGATCGACGAGGACCAGTACCGGGAGTTCTATCATCACGTCGCCCACATGCCGGGTGAGCCCTGGCATCGGATCCATCTTCGCGCCGAGGGGCGCATGGAGTACACGGCGCTGCTTTTCGTTCCCGACACGCCGCCTTTCGACCTGTTCGATCCGGCGCGCCGTCACCGGGTGCGGCTCTATGTGAAGCGGGTCTTCATCACCGACGAATGCGAGGGGCTCCTGCCGCCCTGGCTGCGCTTCATGCGCGGCGTGGTCGATTCCAGCGATCTCGCGCTCAATGTGAGCCGGGAAACCCTCCAACATGATCCGATACTCGCGAAGATCAGTGGGAGTGTCGTGAAGCGCATACTCTCGGACCTCGCGAAGCGCGCCGCCAAGGACGCGGAGGGCTACGCGGCGTTCTGGGAAAATTTCGGCCCCGTGCTGAAAGAGGGGCTGTACGAGGACGGGGAGCGGAAGGACCCGCTGCTTGCCCTTGCCCGCTTCCAGTCGGTGAACGAGGGCGCGAAGTGGTTGTCGCTGGACGACTATGTCGGCGCCATGAAGGAGGATCAGGAGGCCATCTACTATGTGAGCGGGGAGGATCGTGACGGGCTGCGCCGGAGCCCCCAGGTAGAGGGCTTCCGCGCGCGCGGGCTCGACGTGCTCCTCATGGCCGATCCCGTGGACCAGTTCTGGCTGCCCACCGTCGGCGACTACAAGGGCAAGCCCTTCCGCTCCATCACCCAGGGTGCCGCCGACCTCGCCCGCTTCGCGCCGGCGCAGGACAACGGCGAGGCGGTGGCCGCGGAGACGCCGGCGGGCGAGATGGACAAGCTGGTCGCGCTGGTGAAGCTCACGCTCGGCGACGACGTGAAGGACGTGCGGACTTCCGAGCGGCTCACCGAAAGCCCGGTCTGCCTGGTGGCGGAGCAGGGCGATCTGGACATGCATCTCGAGCGCCTGCTGCGCCAGCACCAGCACGACCTGCCGGTGCAGAAGCGCGTGCTCGAGGTCAACCCCTCCCACGCGCTGATCCGCACTCTCGCCGCCATGGTGGGCCAAAAGGGCGCGAGCGACGTGCTGGAGGACGCGGCCTATCTGCTGCTCGACCAGGCCCGCATCCTGGAGGGCGAGCCGGTGCCGGATCCGGCGGCCTTTACGCGGCGCATCACGGGGCTGGTGTCGCGCTCGCTGGAATCCTGAAGGCGGGCTCCGGTCCTACAGCGGCGTGTCGTCCGCCCAGATCGCGTGCGAGCCGATGATGCGGCCGACACCGCCTTCTTCCTGAACCAGGACGGCGCAGCCATAATCCATGGACACGAGCCCGGGCTGCGGGTCGCCCTCCGGGTAGATCTCGAGCGCGATGGCATCGCCCGACCATGTCCCGATCCGCCGGTGCTTGCGGACCACGTGATAGTTGACCAGCCGGCGCCCACCGTTTTCGCCGGCGTTCACGTCCGTGACATGCCGGCGGTCGAAAACCACCAGCCAGACGGCGGCCTTCCCCTCATAATCGGCGGCGCCCAGCTCGACACCCAGCCCCCCGGTCTCCATATGGGCCATGCGCACCGGCACGCGGGGCCGCGCCTCTTCCCGCGCTCTCTCGATCGCCGCGACCACCGCGTCGCGGTCCGAGCCAAGAAGCTCATGCGTGCCGTCCAGCACGATCTGGGGGGTGTAGACGTAGGAAACGCCGAACATGTCCGCATAGGCCTGCTGGCGCGCCGTCGTCTCGGACGTGGCGAAGCGGTCGGCCCAGCCGAAATAGTCCCAGTAGTCGACATGGAAAGAGAGCGCGATCACGTCGTCCCGTGTCGCCGCGATGTCCCTCAGCAGCTTGTCCGCCGCGGGGCAGGCCGAGCAGCCCTGGGACGTGAAGAGCTCCAGGACGATCGGCCGGTTATCCTCGCCGCCCTTGGCCGGTGCGGGGTGCGCCGATAGCGCCGCCACAACGAGCAGCGCCGCAAATACCGCCCCCCAACGCCCTGTATCCGAAATCATGACGTGATTGTAGCACGGGCGAAGACCATCGGCGAGTCCACAAAAACGAATAAAACTATGTAATAGGACAGAATTATCATACGCTGGTGCTTGTATTTTCGATTAGAAAAGAAAATCAGACTTGGAGTCCGGCCTATCCACAGGCAGGACGTGACCCGGCCTTGCGGGCGGCGGCGGGCGGATGGAGACTCGCGGAACCCTGAGGGAGAGGCGGGATGACGAGGCCGGCGCATTACGATCCGCTGCAGGCGCGACGGGCGATCCTGGATCACGCGCGGGCGCTCGGCTTCGATGCGGCGGGGATCGCCCCCGCCCGGGCCCTGCCGCAGACCGGCGCGGGGCTGCGGGGCTTTCTTGCCCGGGGGTATGAGGGCGATATGGCATGGCTCGCGCGCACCGTGCGACGACGCGCATCGCCCCGAGCCCTGTGGCCCGACGCACGGAGCGTGGTCGTAGTCGGGCTCGCCTACGGGCCGGCGCAGGATCCGCTTCGCCTGCTCGGAGCGCCTAGCCTGGGGGTGGTCTCGGTCTACGCCCAAGGGGCCGACTACCACACCGTCCTCAAGAAGCGTCTCAAGAAGCTCGCCCGTTTCGTGGTCGAGAGCTGGGGCGCGGATGTGAAATATTTCGTGGATACGGCCCCCGTCATGGAGAAGCCGGTCGCCGCGCAGGCGGGGCTCGGTTGGCAGGGCAAGCACACCAACCTGGTCTCTCGTCGCGAGGGCTCGTGGCTCTTCCTCGGAACGCTCTTCACCAGCCTCGGGCTGCCTGAGGACGAGGCGGCGGCGGACCGCTGCGGCTCCTGTCGGCGTTGCCTCGACGCCTGCCCCACCGACGCCTTCCCCGCCCCTTACCGGCTCGATGCGCGGCGCTGCATCTCCTATCTCACCATCGAGCACAAGAGCCATATTCCGCGGGAGTTCCGCGCCGCCATGGGCAACCGCATCTATGGCTGCGACGACTGCCTTGCGGTCTGCCCATGGAACAAGTTCGCCCGGCGCACCGCGGAATACGCTTTCTTGCCTCGTGCGGCGCTTGTGGCACCGCGCCTTGCGGACCTCGCCGCCCTCGACGACGCGGCCTTCCGTCAACTCTTCTCCGGCAGTCCCATCAAGCGGATCGGGCGCGACCGCTTCGTCCGCAATGTCTTGATCGCGATGGGAAATTCCCGTGATGCGCGCTGCCTTCCTGCAGTCCGCCGGCTCCTTGCCGACCATTCCGATCTGGTTCGCGCCATGGCCGTCTGGGCGCTGGGCCGGCTCGCGGTGGGGGCCGCGTACGGAGCGCTCCGCGCGCGCCACCTCCCGATGGAGCGCGACCCGGCCGTGCGGGCGGAGTGGCATTCGGCCTGATCGCGCCGCGGCGCACGGGCGTGCCGGGCGGCATCTGCTGGATGCGCGGTGTCTGCCGCGTTCCGTTTCCGCGGCGGCTTCAGCGGGGGGCGAGGGCGCGGGAGCGTTCGGCGGCGGCGCGCACGGCGCGGGTCAGGAGGGGCGCGAGCCCGTCTTCCGCCATGAGGACGGAGAGCGCGGCCTCGGTCGTGCCGCCGGGGCTCGTCACGTTCCGCCGCAGGGTGGGTGCGTCATCCCCCGACTGCTCCAGCAGCGCACCGGCACCGCTTACCGTTCGCACCGCGAGGCGGGAGGCGAGATCCGCAGGCAGGCCCGCGGCGACGCCGGCTTCGGCGAGACATTCCGCCAGCAGAAACACATAGGCGGGGCCGCTTCCGGAAACCGCGGTCACGGCGTCCATCAGGGCCTCGTCCTCGATCCAGGCGACGGCGCCGACGGCCTCCAGAAGCCGCCCGCAGAAGGCGCGCTGCCTGGCGCTCGTCGCGCCGTTGGCGCAGGCGACCGTCATGCCCCGGCCGATGGCGGCGGGCGTGTTGGGCATGGCGCGCACCACCGCGCCCTCGAGATATCTCTCGATGAACGCGATGGGGATTCCCGCAGCCACCGACATATGGACCGCGCCGGCCGCGCCCCGGCCCGCATGGTCGGGGAGCACGTCCGCAATGACCTGCGGCTTCACCGCGTAGACGACCACCTCGGGCGTGGCGTGCTCCGGCGGCAATGCGCCGGGCTCGGGCACACAGAGGAGGCCGAGGCCGCGGAGGGCATCGGCCGCCGCCTCGTCGGGCTCGACCACGGCGATTTCCGCCGGTTCCAGAACGCCCCGCATCCAGCCGGCGGCGAGGGCGCCCCCCATCTTTCCTCCGCCGACCAGGAGAACGCGGCCCATCAGGCGGTCCCCCGGGGCTCTATCAAGGCCGCGGCGAGCGCTTCCTCCGGGTCCATCCCTGCCCAGACGACCTGCTGGAAGGCCGGGTAGAACCGCTCGCATTCGCCGACGCCGAGCATGAGCAGATCCGCGACCTGCTCGTCTTCAGCGTCGCGGAGGCCCCTCAGCAGGAGCGCATGGCGCCAGGTCGGCTGCCCCTTTCCGGTCCAGAGGTCGAAATGGCCGACCCACAGACGCTCGTTGATCAGGCTGAGAAGGGGATGGACCGCGGCGAGACGACGTTGCGGAACCGGCATGTCGAAGGCGCTTGCGAAGTGGAGAGCATGCAGGTCCGGGCGATAGGCGAACCACAGTCGATAATCGCACCAGCCGCCCTCGAACGACGCGGCGATCTCCTGGTCTCCCATGCGTTCGAACGGCAGCGAATCCGCCGTCATGACCCGTTCGACCGCCTCGAGGGGGTCGCCAGCCGCCGCACCTGTATCCGCCAGAACCATCGCCATGCCCACCGCCTCGCAATGGGTTATAGACCGCATGCTGCGGCCACCACAATATAATGTGGTGGCAGGGGGGCGAAACCCTAAATCTGCGCTTTTCGTCTCATGGCGGTGGCGCTTAGTCGCGGCTTGGGGACGGGTCGTCTTCTTTTTCCCCGGCGGCGCGGCTCGCTTCCAGCCGGTCGAGCCGTTCCGCAAGCGCTTCGTTCTCGCTCCGGGCCTTGGTCGCCATCTCCTTGACGGCTTCGAACTCGTCGCGGGGGACCAGATTCATCCCGGCCAGAATCTTTTCCAGGCGGCGTTTGAGGAGGGCGTCGGCCTCCTCCCGCAAGCCGCCCGCCGCCCCCAGCGCCCCGCCCGCGACCCGCGCCATGTCGTCAAGCAGCCGACTGTCGATCCCCATGTCGTCCTCCTTGCCCCCTTCCACGATAGTGCCGCCGCCGGGGCCGCCGCAACCGCACGCGCGTCGATACGGCATGATGCGTCCGGATCGCGGCGCCCGGACTTCCCTTGTGCGCACGGCGCGCACCGTGGTGGCATGGCCCGGCGCCGAACGATCGCTCCGAGCCCGAGGGGAGGACCCCATGACCTTCGACCTGCCGCCCATTCATCACTTCATCATCGATGCCAAGGCCACCGGCCGTTGCCGCCTCGAAGCCAGCACGCGCCAGCACACCGTGATCGTCGACGAGCCGGCGGTGCGCGGCGGGAGCGACAGCGCCGCCACACCGCTGGAGACGATGCTCTCCTCATTCCTCGCTTGCCTCAATGTGGTTTCCCACCTGATCGCCGAGGAGATGGGGATCGAGATCGACGATCTTTCCATGTCCCTCGACGCCGCCTTCGACACCGACGGAATCCGCAACACGACGCCCGCGACACTGCCGTTCCCCGCGATCGATCTGACCATGAACCTCACCACGTCGGCGTCGGACGCCGAGATCGCACGGCTCCGCGAAGACCTCGAGAAGCGCTGCCCGGTAACGGTCGTCCTGACCCGGGCGGGCACGAAGATCAACGCGACCTGGAACGTGACGAGGCCCTGATCCGCCGGCGGCGGAGGATGGGCCGGCCGCGAGACCGTCGCCGCGGCGAGCGGGCGGGCCGGCCGTCGCTTGACGGACGGAAGTCGCTATGCTCTTACGAAACGGATGTGCAATCGAGGAGATCCCGTCATGGCCGGTGTGGGAACCGAGAAAGTCTTCGAGAATGACAAGGTCGCCGTCTGGAATTTCGAGCTCGCCCCGGGCGAGGAAACGCCCATGCACACCCATGAGCGCAGCTACATGTGGTACGCGATCTCGGGCGCGCCCTTGCAGGTGACGGACGAGCACGGCAACGACGTGGGTACGATCGACATCCCGACGGGCGGCGTGTTTTCGCTGCTGGTGGACGGTGACGAAATCGAGGTCCTGTCCGAGCCGGGCAAGGGCATGCGCGTCCCCGCCCGCCACAAGGCCAAGAATGTCGGCACGACCCCCTATCGGGAGGTGCTGGTCGAGTACAAGTAGGCCGCGCCCGCTTTGTCAGGTGCGCGGGTCTCCCGGCCCGCGCACCGAAGCGGGGTTTTTGGTTGTTTTGGGTGCGCGGGTCTCCAGGCCCGCATGTTTTTTTGCCATCGCTGAAGACGGGCCTTCGGCCCGTTGCGGGCTCTCCGTGTGGCACCGTGCCCGCATCTGTGAGACCATGCGGCGGGCAGGCGGGCGCGTCCTGCCGCGACGACATGCATGACGAGGGCGATCATGGGCGACATGCCGGGTACGGTGCGGGTTGCGTGCGATGTAGGCGGGACCTTCACCGATGTCTGCGTCCTGGACGGCGCGTCCCGGAGGATGCGTGTCGCCAAGACGCCGACCACGCCGGATCCCATCGACGGCGTCCTTGCCGGTATCGCCGCGGCCGGCGTCGACCTGAAGGACATGGTGCTCTTCTCCCACGGGACGACACTTGCCACCAACGCGCTGATCACGCGCAACTTCCCGCCCGCCATCATGGTTACCACCAAGGGCTTTCGCGACGTGATCGAAATCCGCCGCGGCACCCGCGACGATCTGTGGGACACCTACAAGGAGATGGCGCCGCCCTATATCCAGCGTCGCAACCGGCTCACGGTTTCGGAGCGCATCGACTATAGCGGCGCGATCGTCGAACCGCTGGACGAGGACGACGCTCGCGAAGCGGCGCGGATCATCAAGAAGCGCGGGGTGAAGACCATCGCCGTCTGCTTCGCCAACGCCTTCGCCAACCCGGAGAACGAGCGGCGAATGCGGGCGATCCTCGAAGACGAGATCCCCGACGCGTCGATCTCCCTCTCGAGCGAGATCATGCCGGAGATCTTCGAGCATGAGCGCTTCTCGACCACGGTGGCCAACGCGGTTCTGGCCCCGGTCGCCGGCGAATATGTGGAGCGCCTGGCCGCCCGCCTGCGCGAGGGCGGCTATGAGGAGGACGTGCTGCTGCTGCATTCCGGCGGCGGCGTGATGACGGAAAAGACCGCCGCGAAGTTCGCCGCCCGCCTGGCCGCGTCGGGAATCGCGGCGGGGGCCATCGCGAGCCGCTTCGTCGCCGAACTCGCCGGCTACGAGAACTCCATCAGCCTCGACATGGGCGGGACCAGCACGGACGTCTCGCTCTGCGACCGGGGCAATCTGCGGATCACGACGGACTGGTACGTCGAGTACGGCTATCCGATCTGCTTCCCCAGTATCGAGGTGCTGACCATCGGCGCCGGCGGCGGCTCGCTCGCCTGGATCGACGAGGCGGGCTCGCTCCGCAACGGGCCCCAGTCGGCGGGATCCTCGCCGGGGCCGGCCTGCTACGGTCGGGGCGGTACGGAGCCCACCAACTGCGATGCCAATCTGGTCCTCGGGCGTATCGGCGACCGGCTGGCGGACGGCGCCGTGACGCTGGACCGCTCGCTCGCCGAAGACGCCATCGAGCGCCGCATCGCAAAGCCCCTCGGCCTCACCCTGCAGGAGGCCGCGGTCTCGATCCTGCGGGTCGCCAACGCCAATATGGCGGATGCCGTGCGGCTGGTGTCGATCCGGCGCGGCTACGACCCCCGCGACTTCGCGCTGGTGGTGTTCGGCGGCGCGGGCCCGCTGCATGGCGTCGCGCTCGCCCGAGACCTCTCGATCCCCACCGTGCTGGTGCCGCCGAGCCCGGGCGTCACCTCCGCCCTCGGCTGCCTCCTGGTGGATATCAAGCACGACATGTCGCAGATGTATCTCCGCTCGGTGGACGATGCGCGGTTCGACGAGATCGACGGCACCTTCCGGGCCCTGGAGGATGAAGGCCGCCAGCGGCTCTCCCACGAAGGCGTCGCGGAAGACCGGATGCGCTTCGAGCGCTTCGTGGACATGCGCTATCTCGGCCAGTGGCGTTCCATGTCCGTCGCCGTGCCGGCGGACGCCGCCTCTCTCGACGACGCGATCGCGCGCTTCCATGAGGAGCATGGCCGCGAGCACAACTATTCCCGCCCCGACGCGCCGGTGGAAATCTACCGGCTCAGCGTGACCGCGACCGGCCTCTCGCCCAAGGCGGCCTTCCCGAAGGGCGAGCCCGACAACGAGGCGCCGGCCCCGGCCGGTCGGCGCCAGGTGATGTTCGACGAGACGCCGGAGCCGGTCGATACCCCGATCTACCACCGGGGCGATCTGCGCGCGGGTGCGGTCGTCGAAGGGCCGGCGATCATCGAGCAGCTCGATTCGACCGTGCTCGTGCCGCCGGGGCTGAAGGCCGAGGTCGATCCCTGGCTCACCATTGTCCTGAAGGTTCCGCCGGCGCCTGCGGAAGCGGGTGCAGCGGCGAAATCGAAATAAGGAGCACACCCCATGAGCGGCAAACCGTCCGGCTACACGCTCGATCCCGTCACCTTCGAGGTGCTCAAGAACGCCTATGTCAACATCGTCGACCAGATGGCGGAGCAGATCTTCCGGACCTGCTACTCCTTCGTGATCTGGTCGCGGGACTTCTCCTCGGCGATCTGCGACACCGAAGGCAACACGGTGATGCAGGGCTCGGGCGACATTGCCGCCCATGTGGGGACGCTCCACTACACGGCGCAGGCCGTCATTGCCAAGTTCGGCGACGACATCCACCCCGGCGATACGTTCGTCGTGAACGACGTGTATCAGGGCGGGACCCATTTCAACGACACCCGGATCGTCCGCCCGATCTTCTATGGGGATATCCATCTGGGCTTCGCGCAGGCGAACGGCCACTGGGCCGATGTGGGGGGCGCGGTGCCGGGCTCCTTCAACGTCAGCGCGTTGGACCACATGGCCGAGGGGCTCCGCATCACGCCGGTCCGCGTCTACAGCAAGGGCCGGTATCTTTCGGACGTGGCGGAGTTGATAGCCAACAACACGCGCGCGCCGGCGGACATCATCGGCGACCTCCAGGCCCAGGCGGAAGCCTGTAACGTGGCGGAGCGGGAGATCTGCCGCCTCTGCGACAAGTACGGCGTGGACGTGATCCGCACCTCTTTCTCCGAGGTTCAGGACTATGTGGAGACTCTCACGCGCCAGCGCATCGCCAGGCTCCCGGACGGCGTGTGGGAGACGGAGGACTATATCGACGTGGATCCGGTGATGGGTGAGGGGCTGATCCCGATCCGCATCAAGATGACCATCGACGGCGACAGCGTGCACTACGACCTCTCCGGCTCCCATCCGAAGACGATCTCCACCTTTCTCAACTGCTGCTATGGCGGTGCCTTCGCCGCCATCGTCGCTGGCACCAAGATGCAGTCGCCGGATATCCCGTTGAACTCCGGCTTCTACCGGGTGGTCACGGTGGACCTCGGGCCCAAGGGAACCGTGGTCAACGCGGACTGGCCCACGCCGGTCGCCGGCTTTTGCTCCGGGCCGTTCGAGAAGATCATGAACGCGGTGTTCGAGCTCTGGGCCGAGATCCTGCCCGAGCGCGCCATGGCCTGCACCTTCAACCTGGAATATCTCCTCATCGGTGGACGGGACGGACGCAAGGAGGATCGGCCCTACTTCATGTGGTACGACTGGATGGTGGGCGGCTGGGGCGCCCGCAACGGGCGCGACGGCTGGAGTGCCACCGGGCCCGTCTTCGGAGTCCAGCTCGGGACCCAGCCCTTCGAGGGGCAGGAGCGCCTCGCGCCGGTGCTGACCACCGGGCATGAGCTGATCGTGGATTCCGGCGGGCCGGGGCAGTCCCGCGGCGGCCTCGGGGTCGAGAAGGGCGCGATCCTTACCAAGGCGGAGCGCTCCGTCGTTTCCTATTGCTGCGACCGGGAGCGCTCGGTGACCTGGGGGCTCTGGGGCGGCCTGCCGTCCATACCCCACGGCGTCTGGGTCAATCCGGGCAGCCAGGGCGAGCGCTATCTGGGCTCGATCTTCTCGGGCGTGCCCGTGGAGGCGGGCGATACGGTGACCCGTCCCTCGGCGGGCGGCGGCGGGCTGGGCGATCCGCTCACCCGCGATCCGCAAGAGGTGTGCGAGGATGTGGCGGATGGCTACGTCTCCATCGAGCGTGCCCGCAAGGACTATGGCGTCGTGGTGCGGGAGGAGGATTCGGACCTCGCCCTCTATGAAGTGGACGAAGCGGCGACGGAGGCCGCACGCGCCGATATCCGCGCCCAACGCCACGGCTGGCTCGAAGCGGACGCGGAGGAGATCGCCGCCCGCTACCGGCGCAAGGAGCTCGACGCCCTGGACCTGATCCGCCAGTACGGCGTGATCGTGGACTGGGGCACCGGCGAGCTTCTCTCCAAGACCACGGGCCAGTTCCGGGCAATGCTGAAACGCCGGACGGCGGCCCACTGGGACGGTCTGGACGAGGGGCGGAACGAGCCGCCCTCGCTCAGGGTGGCGTAGACGGCCGCCAAGTGCGGAGCGGGCGCCCTCAGACCCGCTCGATATGAGTGCCCGGCAGGCGGACGGCGGTCTTCCGGCCCAGAAGCTCCAGCAGCACGAGCACCCGGTTCCCGTCGTGCTCCTCCTGGAAGACGGCCTCGAGTTCGGCAAAGGGGCCTTCGGCGATGCGGACGGTCTCGCCCGGTGCCAGGGCCTTCGGGCGGATGGTGAAGTGCCCGTCGCTGTCGGCACCCGCCTGCAGGCCTTCGACCGTGCCCTCGGGCACGGCGAGCGGCGCGCCGTCCACCGTCAGAAGCGTGCTCACGCCCCTCGTCGAGAAGACGGAACGCCAGCGCTGGGTCTCGAGGTCGAGGGAGATGAAGAGATAGCGCGGGAAGAGCGGGCGCAGCACCGTATCCCGCCGCCTGGCGTGGCGGCGCGTCTTCCAGTAGAGCGGCAGCCACACGCGGAAGCCCTGGCGCTCCAGATTCTCTTTCGCCCGCTGTTCGCCATGCACCTGGGTGTGGACCGCGTACCAGCGGTTCATCGGTGAGTCCTCCCGCTCATCCATGTCCGCTTCGTCTCGGAGAGACGGCACGCGGACGCGCGCTTGACGGACATGTGCGGTTTCACTAAGTGGAGCGGCGAACGGCGAGTGTAGCTCAGTCGGTTAGAGCACCGGATTGTGGTTCCGGGAGTCGTGGGTTCGAATCCCATCACTCGCCCCATTTCCCCGTCTCTGTCGCGGCGGCGTTCATGCCGCGACGCGACAGACCGTCTCCGCGCCGCCGCCCGTGATCACGCGGCGCCAGCCTGTGAGCGCTTCATCGAGCGCGGGATCGCCCGTATCCACATGGAGCGTGCCGCCGGGCAGCGAGGCGAGCTTCTCCGGCGTGGCCGCGACGAGCAGGGAATCGAGGCCGACGGCCTTGAGCACCCTTGCGCCGATCTGCTGGTTGCCGCGCCCGAGAAAGTGGCCCTGGCCGCCGATGGGCGTCACCACCACCGCTCCGGGGCCGCCCTCGAGCGCGCCGAGGATGCATTCTTCGGTCACGTCCCGGGCGACCTGCGCGCCGTCCCGCACCAGGTCCACGCCGAGCAGGGTTTTCTCCAGGCCGAGCGCCTCCGCCACGGCGCGCATCGTGGTCCCGGGCCCCAGAATGTAGAGCCGGCCGGCCTCCATGCGGCGGACCACCTCGGCGGCGATGGGCCGGAGCGCGTCCGCGCCGCCGCTCACGCCACCGGCCTTCACGCCCTGGACGAGGTCCGCCGCATAGGGCACGTGCAGATGGCCGAAAAGCCGGGCGGAGACGGCGCCGTCGCGAAACGCGGCTTCGTCGATATCCATCACCTCGCGCTCGCGGATGTCGAGACCGCCGCAGAGCGCCCGCAGAGCAAGGTCCGCGGCGGCCCGCGGGCTCGTGGCGTAGACCGCGGAGTGCATCTTCACGCCCGCCGGAACGCCGATGGCGGGAACGGGCCGCGGGAGCGCCGCCGCCACGTCCCGCGCCGTGCCGTCCCCGCCCGCGAAGAGGATCAGATCGGCGTCCGCCTCGGCCATCAGCGCCACCGCCTTTCGCGTGTCCGCGGGGCCGGTTTCTCCCATGGGCGCCGTCCCGAGCGTGGTGGGGTCGAGCCCCACGGCCCGCGCGAGGCTTTCACCCATCGCGCCGGGGGCTGCGAGCAAGTGGGGGCGGGCTTCCGCCTCCGCAATGACGCGGAGGACGGTCTTCATGCGCCGGGCGGCCTGGGGCTTCCCGCCGCGGGCGCGGGCTTCCCGCAGGGTTTGGGCCGTGTCCGTGCCCTTGAGCCCGACGCTGCCGCCCATTCCGGCGATGGGGTTGACGATAAGGCCGAGCCGGCAGCTTCGTGCCATGTGCGCGGGCCGCTCAGCCGTAGCCGCCGTGCCCGCCCCCGCCGCCGCGCGTGACGTTCGCCCAGTTGTCCCGCTTGCGCCGCCAGGCGCGCGTGGTGAAGGCCCAGCAGTCCGGGTCTTCCGGCACGTCGCCGTCGATCGGCGGCGTCGCGGCGCGGTGCGGCGCGCCCTTCACCGATTCCGGGTCGTCCCGCGCCTCGTCCGCGATCCGGCGAAGCAGGTCGAGCATATGGTCCATCTCTTCGATGGTGAGCGATTCGCCCGGCTCCAGCGTGAAGGGCTGAGGCACCAGCATGGGCACGTGGCTCTGCATGTAGTGCTGGACGCCGAAGTCCACCATCCGGTTCATGACGTCGTGGCTCCCGACGCCGGTTTCCTCATAGAGCGGCTCCCAGCTGTAGCGGACCTGCTCCAGCTTGGGCCAGTCGTTCTTCGGCCAGGGGATCTCGACGCCTGCGATCTTCCTGATCTCGTTCAGCATGTAGTTGTTGTTGAGCACGGCGGTCTCCGCCACCGCGCGCAGGCCCTCGGCACCGAGGCTCCTGACCCAGCCATAGGCCTTCAGCACGGCATGGACGTTGCCGAAGAAGGCGCGGATCTTCTCGATGCCCTCGCCCGGTTCGTGGTCGAGGCCGTAGCGTTCGCCGTCGAAGGTCACGATGGGCCGGGGCAGAAAGCGCCTGAGCGGCTCCTTGACGCCGACCGCCGCGCAGCCGAGTCCGATGGCGCCATGGGGCGCGGAGAAGGTCTTGTGCAGGTTGAACTGGCACATGTCGAAGCCCGTATCGCCCGCACGCACCACCCCGAGCAGCGGGTTGCCGTTGGCCTGGTCGTAGGCGCAGAGGCCGCCCGCCTCGTGCACGATGTCCACGAACGCCCGGATGTGCGGGTTGTACTGGCCGGTGTCCTCCGGGTTGGTGAGCATCAGCCCGGCGGTACGCTCCGAGACCGCGGCCTTCAACGCCTCCACATCGGCGAAGCCCATCTCGCCCGGCATCAGGGTAACCACCTTGAAGCCCGCAACGGACGGCGTCGCGGCGTCCGCCGGGTGGGAGAACGCCGTGGTGATGATTTCGTCGCGCTGTTCGCCTTCGCCGCGCGCCCGATGATAGGCCCGGATCAGGCAGGCATTGGTATAGATGCCCTGGGCGCCGCTCGCCGGCTGGAAGGTGAAGGCGTCCATGCCGGCGATGGCGCACATCATACGCTCGAAGCGGTAGAGGATCTCCAGCGTACCCTGCAGGGTGGAGGGGTCCTGCAGGGGGTGGACATCGGCGAAGCCCGGCATGCGCGCCACATGCTCGTGCACCTTGGGGCTGTATTTCATGGTGCAGGTGCCCATCATGTCCACGGTCACGTCGAAGCCCATGGACATCTGGGAGAGCCGCAGGAAGTGCCGCAGCACCCGGTGCTGGGGAAGCTCCGGCAGCGCCGGCGGCGTCGCGCGGCGCATCCCCTCGGGCAGCAGGGTGGTGGGATCGCCCACCGCGTCCGCGATGGCGTCGTCGACCGCCGGCGGCAGCACGCCGCGTTCTCCGCCCTCCGCGGGGATTTCGTCGATCAGCGGCTCGTTCCAGCGCGCCGCGTGGAAGCCGCCCACCGCACGCTCCGCAGTCATGCTACCGCCTCCTCGAGCGCGGCGACGAGGCGTTCGATCTCCGCTCGTCCGTGCATCTCCGTCACGCACCAGAGCGCCGCCTGGCCGAGAGCGGGGAACTCTCCGCTCAGGTCCTTGCCGCCATGGATCTCCGCCGCCCGGAGCGCCGCATTGATTGCGGCGACCGTCTTGCCGGTGGCCGAGAAGTCCACCACGAACTCCTTGAAGAACGGTGTGGCGAGGCCCGGTACGGCGACGCCGGAAAGGGCCGCGATCCGTTCCGCCGCATAGCGCGACCGCTGCATGATGCCGCGTCCGACCTCCACCATGCCCTGCGGCCCCATCAGCGAGAGATAGACCGCGGCGCCGATCCCCCAGAGCCACTGGGTGGTGCCGGTGTAGTCCGTCGCGTCATGGCGGGTGTCGTAGGAGGTGCGGTCCATGGTGGACCAGGCGAACCCGAAGCTTTCCGGCTCGCTCCCCGGCGCGATGCTGAACAGCATGGTCGGGTATTCGGCGACGATGCGGGCTTCGTCCCGGCTCGCGATGAAGCCGCCATTGCCGCCGCCTGCATACATGTGGATGCCGAGCGGCTGCAGGTCGCCGGTCGCGAAGTCAGCACCGTAGTCGGCGGGCGGGGGCAGGACGCCAAGCGAAATCGGGTCGATGCAGGCAACGGCCATGGCGCCCGCCCCATGGGCAAGACGCACGATCTCCGCGGCGTGAAGCTCGATCGCGCCGAGATAGCCCGGGTTCTCGAACACCACGGCGCCGGTCTCCCGCGAGAGTTTGGCCTCGAGGTCCGCGAGGTCCAGGAGGCCGGTCGCGGGGTCGCGGGCGACGGTCTCGACCGTGGCGTGCGGCTTCACGAAACCCTGTATCTGGGAGCGCCGGTCCGCGCTCATGGTCTCCGGTACGAGGATGCGGCCCCGCTCCGTGAGGCGGCAGGCCATGGCGGCGGCGCTGCCGGTCGCGGCACCGGCATCGTAGGTGGGCGCGGAGACCACCTCCATGCCCACCAGCTCGCCCACCAGGCTTTGATATTCGAAGAGTGCCTGGTTCTTGCCGTGGTCCGAATAGGTACCGCCGCCATAGGCGGTGAGGAACTCGCCCCGGTTCACGATCTCGTCGACGATCGCCGGCACGTAATGCTGGGCGCAGCCGGCGCCGCAGAAGTTGAGCCAGGTCCCGGTCGCGGGCCGGTTGCGGGCGACGATCTCCTCCAGATGCCGCCGCAGGTCCCCTTCGCCCGGCAACGCCGGCGGCAGGTCAAGCGGGCCGTCGACCCGAAGCGCTTCCGGAATCGCCGCATAGAGCGCCGTGACGTCGTCGATTCCGATGGCGTCCAGTAGCTTCCGCCGCTGGGCCGGCGCGGCGTTCGGCACATAGGGGTGGATGAAGCCCTCGCTCATTGTGAGCCTCCCGTCGAATTCCGGGAGAGTGTATGGCAAACCGCCGTGCGCGCCCACAAGGGGTTGCCGGCGGGCACGCATATATCACGCCCATGACCGCGTTCGGAAAGCTGCGAGACGCGGCTCTCGCAACGGGGTTGGGGGTCTTCGAAGCAGTTTGGTGGACACATCAACCGCAAGGAAAACCCCACGATGGCTTTGGTGCGCGGGTCTCCAGGCCCGCATGTTTTTGTTTTTCGAGAAGAAGAAAAATGCGGGCCTGGAGACCCGCGCACCGAAAAAAAGGGCGACGCGCGACGGCCCATAACGCCGGTTCGCCGGACTTGCGTGGCCCCACCGGGGCCACCGGTTCCAGCGCACGCCTCGACAAGCTACAGGCTGACATGCCCTTCCCCGTCAAGGCCATCCGGATCGACGGCTTGGCCTACGCGTTCAATACCATCAGACCCAACCAGGCCCTTGGCGGACAAACCCCGGCCGAATAGCTTGCCAACCTGACGGCCGAAGAAACCCCAGCGTCTCAAACGTCCTGAACGAGGACAACCGCTTGAATGCGGTTCCGGCCGTTGCTACGGTCCGGTCGCTAAAACGATTTCGACCAAGGGGGGGGCTTTCGCGCCATGACCAGGACAGCCTCTCGCCCGCACTGCCGCACCGCCGGGCCCGCCATGGCCGGCGTCTCCACCTTCGCCTCCCTGCGGGCGACCGAAGGGCGGTTGACTGCGTCGCTGCCGGTCCGGCGTTCACTGTTTACGTCCCCCGAAACGTCTGAGGGTGTGAGCGGTCGGAACGCCGGTTCGCCTGCTGACCGGAGAGCCGGAAGAAGCTTCGTACGGCGCTTCGCCGCTGCCGGTGCGGCGCTGCTGCTCGGTGCTGCCTTTCTGTTCGGGGGAGGGCAACCGGTTCAGGCCCAAGGGAACGGTGAGATCTACTTTTATTTTTCTGACGACGGAGACAAGAGTACTATCAAAGGATCCGGAAACATCGATCTGAGTAAATTCACGAATTCGAATTTCGAGATCGGAGAGTCGGGAGCGATAGAACTCTATAGGAAAAACGGCAGTAACATTCTCTGGGGGCTTCTAGTCTCGGACCAATGGCTTTATAGAACATATTACCTGAATCGAAGTAGATTCTCAGAAACGATCAAGGAAGAATATACCGGAACCAGGGGTCGAATCACCCCAACAAATTATTCAAACCCGTCTATGCATATCCTTTTGGAATATAATTCTCACCGTTTGCTTGATTTCGACATTCACGCTCGAACCGATCTCATTAGCGGCACTACTTATTCCATGGCCGGAAGGGAAGCCACCTTCGATGGAACGTTGTCGGAAGTATTCAACGACGACAGTTTTCATTTTGAACTTAATCTCCACACTCAGAAGGTCATATTCTCGACCTGGGATCCCGACGTCGATCCGCCGGACAAAGTTGCAGGATTGAAGGCGGAGTCAAGTGACCGCCAGGTGACCTTGACGTGGGACGACCCCTCCGACAGTGACATTGCCAGGTATCAATATCGGCAGAAAGAGGGTACCGGCAAATACGGAAATTGGACGAACATCGCGGGCAGCGACGACAAGACCGTCAGCCATGTGGTGACCGGGCTGACCAGAGGGACGACGTACAGCTTTCAGGTCAGGGCGATGAACACCGGCGGCGGCGTCGATTCCAATGTGGTGACAGCAACGCTGCCCGCAGCGCCGGCCAAGCCGGCCGGTCTCACTGCGACGGCGGGGAGTGTTCAGGTCACGCTGAAGTGGACGAACCCGAACAACGACACCATCACCAAATGGCAATACCGGCAGAAGGTGAATACCTCCAACAGCTGGGGTTCCTGGAGCGATATTACGGGCAGCGACAAGAACACCACGGAGGCGACCGTCACCGCCGGGCTCACGAACGGCACAGAATACGCGTTTCAGATTCGAGCGGTGAACAACATCGGTAATGGCGCCGAATCGGATGGGGCCACGGCGACACCGAACGATGCGCCGTCCACGCCGACGGTCCGCGGCGTCGTTCCGGGTGACAGTGTAATTCGCGTCACTGTCAGAGACTTGTCGAATGACACCGCCTGGCAGGGCCGATGCAGGGCAACGAACGATTCGTTCGGATCGTGGGCAAACGCAGCCGATGCCGCCGACACCGGCAACAGCAACAACCGGATCGTGACAATCTCGGGCCTTCGCAACAACACGACCTATGTCTGCCAGGTTCGCGCATTGAACGGGACCGTCGAGGGGGCGGCGTCGGCCGAAACGGCCGAGGCGACGCCGCATACAACGCCCAACGGGCCCGGGAACGTCTCGTTGACGCCGGGCGACGGGAGTGTCGTCCTCCAATGGAGCGCGCCCGGCAATGTCAATGCCTCTCTTATTGTCAAATATCAGTACAAGCAGAGCAAGGGCGACCGGACCAGTTGGGGTAGCTGGCAGAACGTTCCGGACAACGCCACGGCCGCCAGGGAACACCGGGTCACCGGTCTGGAGAACGGAGTCATCCACTACTTCGTGCTGCGCGCGAACACGGCGGTCTTCGAAGGCAGCCAGTCGGCCGACGACAATCGCGCGCCAGGGACCACGCCCGCTGTGGCGCCCGCCAGGCCCACATTGACAAGCGCAGAGGCGGGCGACGGCATCGTCTCGCTGGCCTGGACCTACACGGCGAACAGCGCCGCAGTCGCTGACTGGCAACATCGGCGAAAGGAAAGCAGCGCCGCCGAATGGGGCGCCTGGACCGACATGAGGGGCAGTGCCACGACCACCAGATTCACCGTCAGTGGCGTAACGAACGGCAGAACCTACGATTTCCAGGTTCGCGCCAGGACGAGTGCCGGCGTGGCCGGCGTGGAAAGCAACACCCGGTCCGCCACGCCGGCCGCCGCGCCGGCCAAGCCGACGGGCTTTACGGCAGAGGCGGGCGATCGGCAGGTGACGCTGACCTGGACCGGACCGGAGAATGCCCACATCATCCGCTACGAGTATCAGCAGAAAGAGGGCAGCGGCAGTTTCAGCAACTGGGAGAAGATGAACATAACCGGGGACGTCGCGGCCGCCAGGGAATATCGCGTGACCGGGCTGATGAACGGAACCGCCTACGCCTTCAAGATGCGCGCGGTGACGGTCGGCGGCGACGGCCCGGCGTCCGACGCCTCGGCTTCGGTGACGCCCGACAAGACCCCCCGCCAGCCTTCGGGATTCAAGCTGGAGCCGGGCAATAGAACGATCAAACTCGTCTGGAACGACCAGTCTGACGATCCTGTCACCATCGTCAGATGGCAATATATGGAGAAGATCGGCGACGCCGCCTGGCCCTCCGCCTGGACCGATATTTCGCCTAGCGACAAGGACACCACGTCGCTCACCCTCGACCGACTCACCAACGGCACGGTCTATGGCTACCGCATCCGCGCCGTGGCGACGGGCAACCTGTACGGCGAGCGGAGCGACGACCGGTTCGCGACGCCGGCGGGGCCGCCGGTGGCGGCGACGCTGACCGCGACGGCGGGCGCCAGGCGGGTCACGCTGTCGTGGACGCTTGCCGCGGACGCCAGCATCCAGAAGTGGCAGTATCAGAAGCTTCAGGGCACAGCGACGAATGCAAGCGATTTTGCCAACGTCGCATGGGACGAAATTGAAGGTAGCGGCGCAGCGACGCGGAGCCATACGGTCCGCGATCTCGAAGGCGACGTCACTTACAGCTTCCGCGTCCGCGCCATCGGCTATGGCGGCGACGGCGTGGCGTCGGACATCGCGACGGCGACAGCGGAGCCGGGACCGTCGGTGGAGGAGGAAAAGCGGGTTCTGAAACGGACGCTGGCGGCGGTGGCGCAGGCGACGGTGGCCGGTGCGGCGGACACCATCGGGCAGCGCTTCGATGCAGGGCCGGGGTCGCGTTCCCTGACGCTGGCCGGCCGGCAGGTCGGCGGCTCCTATCGCGTGCCGGAGACGGCGGCTACGGCGGCCGGTCCTCGGGCGGGTGTTGCCTCCGATCCCCGGATTGCCGGCGGCGGCGCATACGACGATGTCGAGCGGAGGGTCGGCAATTCGTCATACGAGGTCGATGGCGACGCCCTGCTTCGGGGCAGCGCGTTCACCCTGTCGCTTGCGGGCGAGAATGCGGGCGCGGGCGGCCCGGACTGGACGGTCTGGGGCCGGGGCGACTGGCGCACCTTCGAAGGCCGCAAGAGCGGCGACCGCTGGGACGGCAAGCAATGGACCGGCTGGCTGGGTGTCGATGGGCGGCTGAACGAGCGGCTGATGGCCGGGGTGGCGCTGTCTCGAGGCGAGAGCGAGGCGGACTACCGGTTGAAGCTGGACGAGGAGTTCGAGGGCCGTCTCGAGACGTCTCTGACGGCGCTCTGGCCCTATCTCCAGATGAAGGCGGCGGGTGGCGGCGCCGTGCGTCTGGTGCTTGGCGCGGGCACGGGCAAGGCGCAACACCGGAAGTTCGACGGCGAAGTGGAGAAGGCGGATCTGTCGCTGCTGGCCGGCTCGGTGAGCGGGCGCATGCCGGTGGCGCGACGGTCCAGCTTCACGCTGTCGGCGCTGGGCGATGCGAGCCTTGCGCAGATCGAGACGGACGGTCCGTCCTCGACCTCGATCGGCGGCCTGACGGCGACGAGCTGGCGCGTCAGCGCCGGCATGGAGGCCGAACATGACGGCTTCGCACTTGCCTCGAGCTCCGACTGGCAAGTCCGGCCGCGCGGCGCGCTGGAGCTGCGCCAGGACGGCGGCGACGGCGTGACGGGCACTGGCGCGGAGGTTTCCGGCGGTGTGCGGCTGTCAGCGCCGGGCTCGCGCTTCGGCCTCGACGCAAGCGGCCACTGGCTGGCGCTGCAC
Source organism: Alphaproteobacteria bacterium (assembly GCA_965220825.1). Taxonomy (GTDB): domain Bacteria; phylum Pseudomonadota; class Alphaproteobacteria; order UBA828; family UBA828. The sequence continues at coordinate 2,254,809 of OZ244839.1, read as the reverse complement.
GCCGAAGACGACATGCGGGAACGAGGTGCGAGCCTGGAAGCGCGACTGAACCCCGCCGCCGACGGTCGCGGCCTGTCGCTGGCGCTCGGCCCGGCATGGGGGCAACAACAGGACGGCGCGCTCACGCGCGAGCGTCTGTTCGACCAAGAGCGCGACGATGACGCGCCGGAGCGCCTGTCGCTGGCCGCGCGCACCGAGTACGGCTTTGCGGCGGCCGGCGGGCTGCTGACGCCGTTCGCGGACATGGCGCTCAGTGGCGATTCGGGTTCGCAGCACTACCGCACGGGCATCGGCTTCGCCCGCGGTGGCATCGACGCCTCCCTGACCGCCGGCCACCGCGCAGGCGGCGAGCCCGACACCCGCATCGGCCTGGACCTGCGGCTGCACTACTGACGGGGCGTCTGTTTTTGTAGGTACGCGGGTCTCCAGAACCGCCTGTTTTTGTTTTTCGAAAAGAAGAAAAATGCGGATCTGGAGACCCGCGCACCGAAAAAGGAGCAGCTGTTTCGGGCGACGCGCGGCGCCATGCTGGACGAGAAGCTTGCTTCCGCGCCCGATACCGCATTGCAAGGTGAGCAGCGCCCGCTTGCGCTCGCGGTCGGGTGTTTCAGGGATTACCGTAGAGTACGTAATAATCGGCACCCGAACAGAGAGTGGTAGTTTACGATTCACTTGACGTAATCTCCGCGACCCCGGTAGGGAACGGGGCTATGCACGCAGAACTGCATGATTTCTTCTGAAATGCGGGAAGAGGAGGAGGTCATCTCGGCGAGGTGCAGCAGGTTCAACCGTCTTCGGGACGCCGGCGCCAGTGGCGGTCCTGACGCGCCGCTGCCCCGAACGCGGGCCGACGCTGGCGTCAGGTCGTCCCCATTCCTGTCCGATGTCGCCTTGTGCGAGCTTCACTGCCTCTTCCGCCACTCCGCGCGGCCGGATCGAAGGCCATGAGAGGCGCCCGCTCGCGACTCTCACGGCTTGCGCTTGCCGGGCTGCTGCTTGCAGGTCTTGGCGGCTTGTCGGAGGCGGCGCTGGCCCAGGTGGAGTCTCTCGTGGTGTCACCCAACCCGGTGACCGTGGAAGAGGGCGCCAGCGCCAACTTTACGGTAAAACTTGCGACCGCGCCGAGCGGCGACGTGACGGTGTCGGTGACGAGCGGCGACACGGCCGTGTCCGTGGGCGCCGGGGCCAGCCTGACCTTCACGACGAGCAACTACGCCACCGCGCAGATGGTGACCCTGAGCGCGTCCGAGGACAAGGACGGCGACGACGACAGCGTGAGGGTGAGCCTCACTGCGAGCGGCGGCGGCTACGACCGCGTGACCTCCAGCGTCATTGCGAGGGTGAACGACAACGACATCAAAAGACTCATCCTACCGTCCGACCCGGTGACCGTTGAAGAGGGCGCCAGCGCCACCTTCTCGGTCGCGCTTGCGACCGCGCCGAGCAGCGACGTGACGGTGTCGGTGACGAGCAGCGACATGGTCGTGTCGGTGAGCGCCGGGGCGAGCCTGACCTTCACGACGAGCAACTACGCCACCCCGCAGATGGTGACCCTGAGCGCGGCCGAGGACAAGGACGGCGACGACCACAGCGTGAGGGTGAGCCTTTCTGTGAGCGGCGGCGGCTACGACCGCTTGAGCTCCAGCGTCATTGCGAGGGTGAACGACAACGACATGAAAAGACTCATCCTGCCGTCCGACCCGGTGACCGTTGAAGAGGGCGCCAGCGCCACCTTCTCGGTCGCGCTTGCGACCGCGCCGAGCGGCGACGTGACGGTGTCGGTGACGAGCAGCGACCCGGTCGTGTCGGTGAGCGCCGGGGCGAGCCTGACCTTCACGACGAGCAACTACGCCACCCCGCAGATGGTGACCCTGAGCGCGGCCGAGGACAAGGACGGCGACGACCACAGCGTGAGGGTGAGCCTTTCTGTGAGCGGCGGCGGCTACGACCGCTTGAGCTCCAGCGTCATTGCGAGGGTGAACGACAACGACTTCAAGAGGCTCATCCTGCCGTCCGACCCGGTGCACGTGGTAGAGGGCGCCAGCGCCACCTTCACGGTCGCGCTGGCGACCGCGCCGAGCGGCGACGTGACGGTGTCGTTGACGAGCAGCGACCCGGTCGTGTCGGTGAGCGCCGGGGCGAGCCTGACCTTCACGACGACTAACTACGCCACCCCGCAGACGGTGACCCTGAGCGCGGACGAGGACGAAGACGGCGACGGCCACAGCGTGAGGGTGCACCTTGCCGTGAGCGGCGGCGGCTACGACCGCTTGAGCTCCAGCGTCATTGCGAGGGTGTTCGACAACGACATGAAGAGACTCATCCTGCCGACCAGCCCGGTGCACGTGGTAGAGGGCGCCAGCGCCACCTTCACGGTCGCGCTGGCGACCGCGCCGAGCGGCGACGTGACGGTGTCGTTGACGAGCAGCGACCCGGTCGTGTCGGTGAGCGCCGGGGCGAGCCTGACCTTCACGACGAGCAACTACGCCACCCCGCAGACGGTGACCCTGAGCGCGGCCGAGGACGGCGACGGCGACGACCACAGCGTGAGGGTGCATCTTACCGTGAGCGGCGGCGGCTACGACCGCTTGAGCTCCAGCGTCATTGCGCGGGTGTTCGACAACGACTTCAAGAGACTCATCCTGCCGTCCGACCCGGTGCACGTGGACGAGGGCGCCAGCGCCACCTTCACGGTCGCGCTGGCGACCGCGCCGAGCGGCGACGTGACGGTGTCGTTGACGAGCGGCGACCCGGTCGTGTCGGTGAGCGCCGGGGCGAGCCTGACCTTCACGACGACTAACTACGCCACCCCGCAGACGGTGACCCTGAGCGCGGACGAGGACGGCGACGGCGACGGCCACAGCGTGAGGGTGCATCTTGCCGTGAGCGGCGGCGGCTACGACCGCTTGAGCTCCAGCGTCATTGCGCGGGTGTTCGACAACGACTTCAAGAGACTCATCCTGCCGTCCCGCCCGGTGCACGTGGTAGAGGGTGCCAGCGCCCCCTTCAGGATCGCGCTGGCGACCGCGCCGAGCGGCGACGTGACGGTGTCGGTGACGAGCAGCGACGCGATCGTGTCGGTGAGCGCCGGGACGAGCCTGACCTTCACGACGAGCAACTACGCCACCCCGCAGACGGTGATCGTGAGTGCGGCCGAGGACGAAGACAGCGACGACCACAGCGTGAGGGCGCATCTTGCCGTGAGCGGCGGCGGCTACGACCGCTTGAGCTCCAGCGTCATTGTGAGGGTGTTCGACAACGACACCAGAGAGGCGCCGGAGCCCGGGCCGTCGGCGGCAGCGCAGAGGCGAGTGCTGAAGCACGTGCTGGCGGCGATAGCGCAGACCACGGTCGATGGTGCGGCGGACATGATCGGGCGGCGCTTCGATGCGGCGCCGGGGTCGCGGGCCTTGACGCTGGCCGGCCGGCCTGTCGGCAGCCCCCAGGGTGCGCCAGAGACCGCGGCCGACCCTCGGACGGGCAGTATGCCCAAGCCCGGAATTGCGGGTAGCGGCGCGCGCGACGAAATCGGCGTGCTGCGTCGGGGCGTCGATCCGTCACATGGGGTCGACCGGGAAGTCCTGCTTCGGGGCAGCGCGTTCACCCTGTCGCTTGCGGGCGAGGATGCGGGCGCGGGCGGCCCCGACTGGACGGTCTGGGGCCGGGGCGACTGGCGCGCCTTCGAGGGCCACCGGAGCGGTGAACGCTGGGACGGCAAGCAGTGGACGGGCTGGTTGGGCGTGGACAGCCGGGTTAACGAGCGGCTGATGGCCGGGGTGGCGGTGTCTCAAGGCGAGAGCGAGGCCGACTATCGGCTGGACGAGTTCGAGGGCGGCCTGGAGACATCGCTGACGGTGCTCTGGCCCTATCTCCAGATGAAGACGGCGGGTGGCGGCGCCGTGCGTGTGGTGCTGGGCGCCGGCACGGGCGAGGCGGAGCATCGCGCATCCGCCGGCACTGTGGAGAAGGCGGACCTGTCGCTGCTGGCGGGTTCGATGAGCGGCCGCCTGCCGGTGGCGCGGCGGTCGGGTTACACACTATCCGCTATTGGCGGCGTCAGTCTGGCGCAGATCGAGACGGACGGTCCGTCCTCGACCTCGATCGGCGGTCTGACGGCGACGAGCTGGCGGCTCAACGCCGGCATGGAAGCCGAACATGACGGCTTCGCACTCGCCTCCGGTTCGGACTGGCAAGTCCGGCCGCGCGGCGCGCTGGCGCTGAGGCGGGATGGCGGCGACGGCGTGACGGGCACCGGCATGGAGGTTTCCGCCGGTATGCGTCTGTCTGCGCCGGGCTCGCGCTTCGGCTTCGATGCGTCCGGCCACTGGCTGGCGCTACACTCGGAAGACGACACGCGGGAGCGGGGCGTGAGTGTGGAAGCGCGTCTCGCGCCGGGAGCCGACGGTCGCGGCCTGTCGCTGGCGCTCGGCCCGGCATGGGGGCAGCAGGTGGTGGGCGCACTCGCCCACAAGCGGCTGTTCGACCAAGAGCGCGACGATGACGCGCCGGAGCGCCTGTCGCTGACCGCGCGCGCAGGCTACGGCTTTGCCGCGGCCGGCGGGTTGCTGACGCCGTTCGCGGACATGGCGCTCAGCGGCGATTCGGGTTCGCAGCACTACCGCACGGGCATCGGCTTCGCCAAGGGTGGCATCGACGCCGCCCTGACTGCCGGCCACCGCGCCGGCGGCGAGCCCGACACCCGCATCGGCCTGGACCTGCGTCTGCACTACTGACGGGGCGTTTGTTTCAATTTTGCAGGTGCGCGGGTCTCCCGGCCCGCTTGTTTTGTCGCCACCGCTGGAGACGGACCTTCGGCGCGCGGCGGGCCTGGAGACCCGCGCACCGCAGTGGTCTTATTCGGGGCGGTCGGGCCGCCAGGGCTCGTAGTCGCCCGTTGCCTTGTCGCGCTTGCCGCCGCCCAGAATATGGCCCGGCGGGCGGTAGGCGGCGGTGGTGCCCGTGAGATTGGGGGTGTGGGGCTTCTCCCAGGACCTGGCTTCGCCCGGCGCTTCCGTCGGCGGCATGTCGGTCGCATGGTGGAGCCATCGATGCCAGAGCGGGGGCACGCGGGAGGCCTCCACCTCGCCGTCATAGACGACCCAGCGCCGCTCGCGTCGGCCGGCCGGCGCGCGCTTCTCCCGGTAGTAGCGGTTGCCGTCCCCGTCCTTGCCGACGAAGGCGCCGTTCAGCAGCGTGAAGAGCCGCGTTCCGATGGTTGCCATGGCGCGCTTATGCCATGCCGCGGCGCCGCCCGTCCAGCGTGGGCACGCCATTCGCGCCCCCGTGCGCAGCCACGTCGTGCCCGAATGCAGCGTTCCGTCGGGCCCTTGCCCCCACGCCGCCGCGTCTTGACATGCGTACCCCGCGCCATAGAGTGCCCGGAGCCGCTGGGGGATCGTCTAACGGTAGGACAGCGGACTCTGACTCCGTAGGTCCAGGTTCGAATCCTGGTCCCCCAGCCACGCCCCCGCGATCACGCGATCGGCGACCGTCCGCGCATCCCGCCCCCGGCGCCGCACCTTGACTTGAGCCCGAGACGTCGAAGAGGGCGGCTGGTGCCGATTTCCGCCCCCGGCGCCGTTCTCCCCGTTGCGTGGAACCGGGACGGGATGAGCTCAGGCGCCGTTTCCGCCGAGCGTAGGATAGGTGCGGTCCCCCCAGATCTGGCGCTCGCGGACCCATGGCAGCGGGTATTGCGGATTGTCGGATTCGAATTCGCGGGCGAGCCGGTGTCCGTCGAATATGGCGTCCGCAATCATCCGGGGCGCGTAGCAGTCCCCGATATGGAAGATGTTGTCGATCTCTTCGCCCGCCCATTCGTCCTTGCGCGCCTTGAGCTCGCGGAAGAGCGCCCCGTTTGAGACCCGGCCCGTGGCCAGCACCAGCGTATCGCAAGAGAGTTCGTCGATATGGGTGTTGGCGGTGCGGGGGAGCTCGCCGGTGCGCGGGTCCGCGTTGCGCCGGTAGCCGTCGCCGAAGATGGGATAGGCGCGGACCGTCACCTCATTGCCGGTCTCCACCGATTCCACCCAGTAGGAGGTCATTTCCCTGATTCCCTTCTCATGCATCATGCGATGCAGGTTGGGGGCCTCCAGCGTGAAGTGGGCGTAATGCACCGAGGAGCCCAGCTGGGTGATGACGGTCACCTGCTTGCCCTGGTCGACAAGATATTCCGCGACGCTCACGCCGGTGTAGTAGCCCTCGGCCTCGAGTACGATGACCCTGTCGCCCACATCCTTGCCGGCCATGACCTGTTCCGGCGTGCAGATCTTGGCGTGTGCCGCGTCGACGCCGGGGATCGGCGCATGGGTGACGCTGTTGAGGCCGTCCGCGGCCCAGTGGGCGCCCACGGCGATCACCACCCGGTCCGCGCCGTAGCCCAGCACGTCGTCGGCGCTCATCTTGCCGACGCCGGTATGGACCTCGACCGTCTTCAGCTTGTCGAGCTGGATCTGCCGGTAGCTCGCGATGCGGCCCCATTCGGCGAGGCCGGGGAAGCGCTGGATGTAGCGCACGCAGCCGCCGATCTCGCCGTCCGCCTCCCGCAGATGCACGTCGTAGCCGCGCTCGCCGAGCACGCGCGCACATTCCATGCCCGCCGGCCCCGCGCCCACCACCAGGACGGAGCACGGCTCCGCCGCCTGCTCGAATTCCTCCGGATGCCAGCCCCGGCGGTACTCCTCCATGGCGGTCGCGTTCTGGGTGCAGATGAGCGGCGGGCCGCCGATCTCCCAGCGCGAGATGCACATGTTGCAGCCGATACATTCGCGGATGTCTTCGAGCCGCCCCTCTTCGATCTTCCTGGGCAGGAACGGATCCGAGATGGAGGGCCGCGCCGCGCCGATGATGTCCGCCTGGCCCGAGGTCACGATCTGGACCATGTCGTCGGGGCTCGTGACCCGGCCAACGCCCAGCACCGGGGCCTTGGCGACGCTCTTCACGTCCTTCACCCAGGGCTTCTGATGGTTGGCCTTGTAGAAGCGCGAGGGGCCCGCATCCTCCCCCCATTCGGCGATGTCGCCGATGTTCACGTCCCAGAGGTCCACCAGGCCCTCCCGGGTCGCGAGTTCGACGAACTTCAGCCCGTCGTCGCCCACCTCGACGCCTTCGGCGCCGTAGAGCGTGTCGATGGCGAAGCGGGTCGCGATGGCGCAATTCTCCCCCACCGCCTCCTTCACGGCGGCGAGCGATTCGAGCCAGAAGCGCGCGCGGTTCTCGAAGCTGCCGCCATATTTGTCGGTGCGCTTGTTGTAGTACCTGGAGAGGAACTGGAGCGGCAGATAGCTGTGTGCGCCGTAGACATAGATGATGTCGAAGCCCGCACGCTCGGCGCGCTTCGCGGCGTCCACATACATGCCGATGAGGTCGCGTATGTCGTCGTCGTCCGCCTCGTGCGGATAGGTGCGGGATTCGAACTCGGAGGCGATCTGGCTCGGGCCCCGCGGCACCGCCCTGCTTTCCATGCAGGGCGCGTGGGCGCCGCCGTACCACATCTCGATCCCGGCGAGCGAGCCCCATTTGTGGATTTCGTCGCACATATGGCCGAGATTGATGACGTCGCCTTCGTCCCAGATGCGCGCGGAGACCCGGTGGACATCGTCGGATTCGGGGTGGATCGAGCAATATTCGGTGCAGATACCGCCCCAGCCGCCTTCGGCCTTCATGCCCCGGAAGGCGGCCTGGGCGCCGGGACGCTCGGAACCCGCGCCGTTGCAGTGGGGGACCTGATAGAAGCGGTTCTTCATGGTCTTCGGGCCGATCTGGATCGGCTCGAAGAGGCAGTCATATTTCGGATCGCGCGCCATGGGTCTCCTCCCGCTCGTTCGCTCCGGTACCGCTCCCGGGAACGCCTGTGTTGACTGACGAGCGATAGTAGCGGATCGCCCGCGAGTCCGGTAGCGGCCGGGCCGTGTTCGGGGGGCGCTGTGCAAAGCGGTGTCTTTATTTGTAGGTGCGCGGGTCTCCAGGCCCGCATTTTTCTTCTTCTCGAAAAACAAAAACATGCGGGCCTGGAGACCCGCGCACCAAACCTGTCATGGGGTTTCCTTGCGGTTGATGTGTCCACCAACCGCTTCGGAGACCCCCAACCTCTTTTCAAGAGCCGCGTGTCATACCTGTCTGAACTTGCACAGCGGCCGGGCCGCGTTCAGGGGCCCGCGGGGCGAAGTGCCGCCTGTTTCGCGGGAACACCCTTCGTTTGACCGGTCCCGGGCCATGATTAAGATACCTGCCGACGCGCCGGCCACGGCGCGAAAGACGGGGAGAACGGACATGGCGCAGAGGAAGGCCGTCGTCGTCGGCGGGCTCGGGATGATCGGGCGCAACATCATTCACGCGCTCGAAGCGGAGGGCGGCTGGGACATCGTGGGCCTTTCGCGCCGCCCGGCGAACTTCGAGACGGGCGCGACCTTCCTCTCCGTCGACCTGCTGGACGATGCGTCCGCCCGTACCGCGCTCTCGGGCCTCGGCGACACGACCCATATCTTCTATGCGGGCCTCTCCGGCGGTGTGGAGGCGGAGAATGTCGAGGGCAACCTCGCGCTGGTGCGAAACTCGGTCGGCGTGATCGCGCCGGCGGCTTCCGGCCTCGAGAGGGTGCTCCTGGTTCAGGGCGGCAAGTATTACGGGGTCCATCTCGGCCCGCACAAGACGCCTTCGAAGGAAACCGACCCCCGGCACCTGCCACCCAACTTCTACTACAACCAGCAGGACTACATTGCGGAGATCCAGCAAGGCCAGTCCTGGAACTACACCTGCCTCCGCCCCGAGGCGGTGATCGGCTATGCCGAGGGAATTCCGTTGAACACCGCGTCGCTCGTCGCGGTCTATGCGGCGATCTGCAATGAGCTCGACGTGCCGCTGAACTATCCGGGGCCCGAGGCGGCGTTCAAGGCCTTCAACAAGTTCATCGACGCCCGCCTGCTCGGGCGCTGCGCCGCATGGGCGGCGAAGGAGCCGGCCTGTGCGGGCGAAGCCTTCAACGTCACCAACGTTTCGGGCATGCGCTGGTGCAACCTGTGGCCGCTCTTTACCGACTATTTCGGCTGCCGCCCCGGTGTCGTGATGCCCATGAAGCTCGCGGACTTCATGGCGGACAAGGAGCCGGTGTGGAACGAGATCGTGCGCAAGCACCAGCTTCGCGGGCGCCCGTTCTCCGACATCGGCGACTGGAACTTCGCCGACTGGAACTTCGGCCGTACCTGGGACACCATCCTCGAAGACACCAAGCGCCTGCAATATGGCTTCGCCGAGGCCATCGACACCGAGCAGAACTTCATCGAAATCTTCGACGAGATGCGCGCCGACCGGGCGATCCCCGCCGGCTGAGGCTCCTCAGCCGCGGAAGCGCGGCTCCGGGAGGCCGCGGCAGCCGGTGCCGGTGACGGCGAAGACGCTCCCGGCCTGCTCCTGGCCGGCCAGCGCCTCGGCGCCGAGCCCTTCCCGCGCCCCGGTGACATAGAGCGTCTCCAGGCCTTCGCCGCCGAACATGGGGCAGGTGACCTGCTGAAAGGGCACCTCCACCGTGCGGTCCAGCCTGCCGTCCGGCGCGAAGCGGGCGACGCACCAACCGTTCCACCGCGCATTCCATAGATACCCCTCGGCATCCACCGTCGAGCCGTCGGGGAGTCCGGGCCCGCTGCCCGGCCCGGCGAAGACACGCTTGTTGGAGAGCGCGCCGGATTCCGCGTCCAGGTCATAGGCCCAGATGACGTCGCGGCCGAGGTCGGCGTAGTACATGGTCTCGCCTTCCGGGCTGAAGGCGATGGAGTTGGAGACGACGATCCCCTCCTCCATCCGGTGCAGGCCGAGGTCGGGGTCGAGCCGGTAGAGCGAGCCCAGCGGACGGCCCGCCATGGCGTCGTCCATGCTGCCGGCCCAGAAGCGCCCCTGCCGGTCGCAGCGGCCGTCATTCATGCGGCTCTCGGGAGTTTCCACCTCCACCTCGTGAACCGTCTCGATGGCGCCGGTCTCGGGCTCGAAGAAGCGAAAGCCGCCATAGAAGGCGACGATCATTCCACCGCGCTCGCGCAGCACCAGGGAGCCCGGCTGCTCGTCCACGGGGAAGACCGCATGCTCGCCGGTCTCCGGGGTAAAGCGGCTGATGGTCCGGCCCTTGATGTCGAGCCAGTACAGGCGTTTCTCCCTGGGGCACCAGACCGGGCTCTCCCCCAGCCGGTCGCGGCAGTCAACCGCGCACGTCACCTCCACCATGGGCCGGTCTCCCTCGCATTGCGCTCCGGCGGCCAGTCTTCCCCATCGCCGCCGGCGCGTCCAGATTGCGTCCTCGTTCAGGACGTTTGAGACGCCGGGGTTTCTTCGGCCGTCAGATTGGCCAAGCTATTCGGCCGGGGTTTCCCCGCCAAGGGCCTGGTTGGGTCCGATGGTATTGAACGTGTAGCCCTTTTTTTCGGTGCGCGGGTCTCCAGGCCCGCATGTTTTTGTTTTTCGAGGAGAAGAAAAATGCGGGCCTGGAGACCCGCGCACCAAACCAATGATGCTGGTTTTCTCGAGGTCGACGTGTTCACCAACCGCTTCGGAGACACCCGACCGCGTTTCAAGAGCCCCGTCTCATACCTGGCTGAACCTGCGCAGATTGCATCCCGCGCGCCGCCGTTCCACGATTGCGGGCGGCGGCGACGGGGAGGAAGGGGATGGCGAAGAAGCCCACCGGGCTCGAGAAGGCACTGACCGATTACGGCGATCCGGCGTTCTCGCTCTTCCTGCGCAAGGCGTTCGCGAAGTCCATGGGCTACACGGACGAGGAGCTCGACCGCCCGGTGATCGGTATCGCGAGCCCGGGCAGCGATCTGGTGAGCTGCCACGGCACCGTGCCGCAGCTGGTGGAGGCGGTGAAACGCGGCGTGCTGGAGGCGGGCGGGCTGCCGCTCGCCTTCCCCACCGTGGCGCTCGGCGAGCCCTTCATGTCGCCCACTACCATGCTCTTCCGCAACCTGATGGCGATGGACACGGAAGAGATGATGCGTGCGCACCCGATGGATGCGGCGGTGCTGATCGGCGGATGCGACAAGACCGTCCCCGCCCAGCTCATGGCCGCCGCCAGCGCCGACATCCCGGCGATCCATCTGGTGACCGGCCCCATGCTCACCGGCAGCCACCGCGGCGAGCGGCTCGGCGCCTGCACCGATTGCCGGCGGAACTGGGGGGACTATCGCGGCGGCCGCCTGAGCGAGGCGGAGGTCGCCGAGATCGGCGGGCGACTCATGCCGTCGGCCGGGACCTGCATGGTGATGGGGACGGCGAGCACCATGGCCTGCGCGGTCGAGGCGCTGGGCATGATGCTGCCGGGCGGCGCCGCGGTCCCCGCGGTGCTGGCGGACCGCTTCCGCCTGGCGCGCGAGACCGGCGCCCGTGCCGTGGCGTTGGCGGCGGAGGGTCTGGCGCCCTCCCATATCCTGACGCAGGCGGCGTTCACCAATGCGCTCCGGGTGACGCTCGCCGTCGGCGGCTCGACCAATGCGGTGATCCACCTCGCCGCCGCCGCCGGACGCTGCGGCTTCGCGTTCGATCTCGATGCCCTAGACAGGCTGAGCCGGCAGACCCCGGTGCTGGTGGATCTCAAACCCTCCGGCCGCCACTATATGGAGGACCTCTCCCGGGCCGGCGGCCTCGCGCCCGTGCTCCGCGCCCTGGCACCGATGCTCGCTCTCGACTGCCCGACCGTGACCGGGCGGACGCTCGGGGAGGAGATCGACGCCGCGCCCCCCGCCTGGCCGCAGGATGTGGTGCGCGCAGGTGACGATCCGGTCCATCCCGAGGGCGGCATCGCGGTGCTGCGCGGCAACCTCGCGCCGGCGGGCGCCATCATCAAGCAGTCCGCGGCGACGCCCGCGCTCTGCCGCCATCGGGGGCGGGCCGTGGTGTTCGATTCGGTGGCGGATGTGGCGGCGCGGATCGACGATCCCGCACTCGACGTGGCACCGGACGACGTGCTGGTGCTGCGCAATGCGGGCCCCAAGGGCGCACCGGGGATGCCGGAGGCGGGCTATGTGCCGATCCCGAAAAAGCTCGCGGCCCGGGGCGTGAAGGACATGGTGCGGATTTCCGACGCGCGCATGAGCGGAACGGCCTTCGGCACCGTGGTGCTCCACGCCTGCCCCGAGGCGGCCGTCGGCGGGCCGCTCGCACTGGTGGAGACGGGCGACGAGATCGTGCTGGACGTGGCGGCGCGCCGGCTGGAACTCGAGGTGCCGCAGGCGGTGCTCGACGACCGCGCCGCCGCCTGGAGTCCGCCCCCGCCGCCCGCGGGCGCGGAGCGGGGCTATCTCGCGCTCCACCTCGCCCATGTCGAACAGGCGGATCGCGGCTGCGACATGGATATCCTCGTCCCACCGCGTAACCGCGGCGCGGTGCCGCTGGTCTGAACAGGCGCGCCCGCGCCGGGCGAAGGCTCAGATCTTGCGCGCCTGGCGGTGGCCTTCGTAGACGGCCTCGTAGGCGGAGCGCGGCGCCGTGGCGTCGCCGATGGTCTCGACGGAGAGGCCGCGGGCCGCGACCGGGCCGGCGAGCGCGTTCTCGGAGCGCCGGCCCGTCGCCATGACGATCCAGTCCGCCTCCACCACGCGCTCCGCATCCTCGTGGTGGACGTTGTAGAGCGTCACCCGCGTGCCGTCGATGGCGCGGACGAAATGGTCCACGCAAAGGGTCACGCCGCTGCGGTAGAGCTTGGGCAGGATCCAGTCCAGATAGACGTCGAGGATGGTTTCCATGCCCACCATGGGCCACCGGGTGGCGAGCGTCACCTCGTCGGCGCCGCCGTCCTTGACGGCGACGGCGGTGAGCGGCGCCACCACGTCGCAGAGATCGTCCAGCACCAGCACCTTGCCGCGGGGCTTGACGGCGCCCGTCGCCACCGCATCCCAGCCGACGCAGTTGCCGCTCTCCCAGCCCGGCAGCGCCTCTCCGGTCCAGCCCTGGAAGCCGTCCACGGCGGTGGTGGAGCCGGTGGCGATCACCACATGGTCGGGCGCGACCGCCTCGAGCGCGGCATCGAGATCGTCCGGCTCCACCGGTGCGCCGGTAACGATTCTGGCGCCGTTCTTCTCCGCCTGCGCCGTGAGCCAGCGGGCGATCTCGCCATATTCGGACCGGCTCGGCAGCAGCGACTGGAGGCGCACATGGCCGCCGGTCTCGCCTTCGGCCTCGTAGAGCGTCACCCTGTGCCCGCGCGCCGCGGCGACACGGGCATATTCCAGGCCCGCCGGGCCGCCGCCCACGATCAGGATGGATTTGGGCGCCGATACCCGGTCCAGCGTGCCTTCGCCCCAGTCCGCCTCGCGCCCCACCGCGGGGTTGTAGATGCATTGCACGCGCCCGCCCCGGCTCACGCTCTTCCAGCAGAAATTGGCGGCGACGCAAGAACGGATGTCGTCGGCGCGGTTCTCCTCCGCCTTTTTCGCCCAGTAGGGATCGGTGAAGAGCTGGCGCGCGAGGCAGATCGCGTCGCCGTCGCCGGCCTCCAGCAGGCGCTCGGCGACGTCCGGCGTGGTGATGCGGCCCACCAGCAGCACGGGCTTGGAGGAGACCTCGCGAATCTTGCGGGCATAGCCGCGCTCCCAGCCCGCTTCGAACTCCATGGGGGTGTGGATGAAGGCGTGATGCACGCCGGCGGAGACGTTCACATAGTCGATATCCGCCCGCTTCTCGATATCGGCGACGATGCGGCGGACGTCGTCCACCTCCAGATCGCCGGGCCAGAAGGAGGTGGAGTTGATGCGGTAGCCGACGAACTTCTCGTCGCCCGCGGCCGCCCGCATCCGGGCGAGCGCCTCCACGGGGAAGCGCAGGCGGTTCTCGTGGGAGCCGCCCCAGCGGTCGGTGCGCTTGTTGTAGAGCGGCGAGATGAACTGCCAGGGCAGGTAGCCGTGGCTCAGATGCAGCTCGACCCCGTCGAGCCCGGCGGCCATCGCGCGGGCGGCGGCGGCGCCATAGGCCTCGAGCAGCTCCTCGATCTCGTCTTCGTCGAGCTCCTTCGGCGTGGACGCGCCGGGGAACTCGCCGAGCGGCACCTGGCTCGGCGACAGGGTGTACCAGGTCGCGTCCCTGTCGTAGGACGCCTCCTGCTTGTAGGTGGGAAAGCCCCGCACGCCGGAATGCCAAAGCTGGATCGCAAGCTTGCAGCCTTCGGCGTGGACCGCCTCGGCGATGCGCGAGAGCGGCTCGATCTGGCGGTCGTCGAAGAGCTGCGGCATCAGCAGCGGCGCCATGATCGAGCTCGGATGGATGTGGCTCGCGCCGATGATGATGAGCCCCACGCCGCCCTTGGCGCGCTCGCGATAATAGGCGGTCGCCATGTCCGTGAAGAGGCCGTTCCAGGGGTCCGAGACCCAGCTCGGGCAGGTCGGCGGAAACACCACGCGGTTCTTGATCGCCGTGTTGCGGATCTTCCACTCGGAGAAGAGGTGCGGATAGGCCGCCATGTCGATCCCTCCCTGGGCCGGCGCGGGCGCTGTATCCGCCCGCAGGTTCTTATTACAATCGAGTCTGCCATTACACTCGCCTCGGCGGCGCAATGCCAGCCTCGGGGCGCGGCCATGGGAGAGCGAACATGCCGGAGAGCTACCGCGCGACAATCCCCTATGAATCCCTCGACCCGCTGACCATAGGCTCGGCCGACGACCCGTCGATGGTCTATCGCGAGACGCTCGCCCTGGACATACCGGAGCGCAACCTGCTGGCGGAGATTGCCCCGGACGAGCCCGCGCCGATCGCGAACCCGACGGAAGCCTGCGCCGCCGCCCTGGAGGCGCCCCATTCGGGGCCGCGTTTCTCCGAGATGCTGGGGCCGGACAAGAGCCTCGCCATCGTCGTCGACAACCAGTTCCGCCCGACACCGGTCTCGAAGCTGCTTCCGGCGGTGCTCGACGCGGTGGAGGCGCACGGCGTGCGGGATGCGCGCGTGGTCTGCGCCAACGGCAAGGTCTTCCCCATGTCGGAACGGGACACCGAGTTGAAGCTGGGGCGGGAGAACCTCGCGCGGATGCAGCGGCTCGGCATCCCCTTCTTCCAGAACGAGCCCAGGGATGCGGAGAAGTACGACTTCATCGGCATGACCACCGGCGGCACGCCGGTCTGGCTCTATCGCGAGGTTGCGCGGTCCGACGTGATCCTCTCCATGGGCCAGGCCCAGTCCAACCACTGGGGCGCGGGCGGCGGCGGCAAGCTCATCCTGCCCGGCGTGGTCTCCGACGAGACGGTGGAATCCAACCACTGCGCCTTCGTGATGTCGCCCAAGACCCACTACGGCGCCATGGCGGGCCCCATGCGGAGCGATATCGACGAGGCGGCGGCCATGTGCGGGCTGACGGCAACGCTCAACAGCGTGCTGGATACGCGCGGGCGCCTCTGCTTCATCAATTTCGGCGCCCATCCCGACGCGCACCGGGCGGCGATCCGCTATTTCAACGACATCTACGCCTATGACCGCCCGGCGGGCGGGCCGGCGGACATCGCCATCTGCGGCGTGTTCGCGCCCACGGACCACCTCTTCTTCCACACCGGCTGGGGGTGCATGTCCTCCGACCTGCTGGTGCGGGACGGCGGCACCCTGATCTATTGCAGCCCCTCGCCCGGCGTGAAGACCCATATCGGGGATTTCCCCGGCCTCGCGCTGATGGACCTGATGAAGCCCTATATGCCGCCGAGCCGGGCCAATCTGGAGCGCGTCTATCGCGACATCCACACCCGCACCATCGAAATGTGGGCGGGCTGCATCTGGGTGCCGATCTACGAGGTGATGGTGCGCAAGCATCTGCATCTGGTGACGCTGGAGGAGAACCTCTCCATGGCGGCCGACATCGGGATCGACGCCGGCACCTCGCTGGAAGACGCCTTCCAGGCCGCGCTCGCCAGGCATGGGCCGGACGCGAAGACGGTGGTGCTGCCCTATGCCCGCTACCAGCTCCCGCGGGATGCGATCCGCATGCCGGAGGAGACCGTGCCGCTGAGCCAGGCGGCGGAGTAGGGAGCGGGGCCCGCCGTGCCCGCGCCGGAGCCGATCACCGGCTCGACCACCGTGGCGGCGCTGCTCAGGCGCTTCCCCGGCGGCGAGGCGGCGGCCCTGATGGCGCGGCTCGCCTGGCCGTGCGCGCATTGCTCCGGCGCGCTGCACGAGCCGCTTTCGCTTGCCGCCAAGCGCCACGCCAACCGGGCGGGCCCCGTGATCCGTGCCTTCCAGGCGCTCGACGAGGGCGGCCCGAGCGAGGCCCAGATCGCCGAGGCCGGGCGCAGGCACGAGAAGCGCAAGGACCCGAACGCCCTCTGGGCCCGCTACACCGGGAGCCGTTGAACCGGGCGGTCAAAGAGGCCGTCGCCTTCTTCTCCGACCGTCTGCAACCCCTACCCGCTGCCGCTCGAGCCGCCGGCCGGCCCCGCCTCTTCGCCGCGGGCGCGGCTGACGGTGAGGTGGGCGGCGGGGGCGCGGCCCTCCTTGTCCTCGCCGAAATAGAGCGTGGTGTGGGGGAAGGGGATCTCGATGCCGCGGGCGTCGAACGCCGCCTTGAGAAGGCGGTTATATTCGCGCGCCGTCTCCCATTGCTTGAGGGGCACCGTGGTGAGGCGGGCGCGGATCACGACGGCGGAATCGCCGAAGCTGTCGAGACCCATGATCTCGAGCGGCTCGAGCATGTTGGGGCCGAAGGCGGGATCCTGCTGCAGCGCTTCGCCGACCTCGCGCATGACGGCGACCACCTCGTCGTAGTTCTCCCGGTAGGCGACGCCCACATCCAGCACGTAGCGGGAGAACTCCTTGGTCATGTTGGTCACCGAGCCCACATCGCCGAACGGCACCGTGTGGACGTTGCCGCTCAGGTCCCTCAGCCGGATGGTGCGGATCGTGAGCGCCTCCACCTTGCCCGTATGGCCCGCGGCGGTCACCACATCGCCGACGGCCACGCTGTCTTCCAGCAGGATGAAGAGGCCGGTGATGATGTCCTTCACCAGCGTCTGGGCGCCGAAGCCGATGGCAAGGCCCACCACGCCGACGCCCGCGAGGACCGGCGCGATGTCGATGCCGAGCTCCGAGAGAACCATCAGCACGGCGACGGTGCCGACCACGACGCGGAGCGCGTTGCGCGCGAGCGGCAGCAGGGTGCGGGCGCGCCGGCTGCGCTCCACCAGCTCGCCCGTCTCGTCTACCGCGCTGAGGTAGCGATCCACCAGCGTGGTCGCCACTTCGAGGATCACCGCCGCAATGGCCACGATGGCCGCAATGGACGCGATGACGCCGATGGCCGCCCGGCCCGCATCGCTCGCGAGCCAGGTGAAGATGTCCACATTCCAGGCCTCGAGCGCGAGGCTCGCGCCGAGTAGCATCACCACGCCCTGCAGGACGGCGCCGACGACGGATAGATAGCGGTTCACGCGGGTCTGGAGCCCCGGGTGGCGCGCGGCGACCGCCGCCCTGATGCGAAAGCCCCGGGCGATGGCGGCGCGAATCCCCGTGATGGCGAAGCCCGTCGCCCAGGCGATGGCGACGGTGGATGCGGTGCTCTTGGCGAGGAAGAGAAAGCCCTCCAGACCCTCCGCCGCCGCAAGGAGCCCGCCGGCGATGACGTAGAGGATCGCCGGGATGTGCCAGTAATCGCCAAACCGCGCGACGGCGGTGAAGAGCCGGAGCCCGACCCGTCCGCGGCTCGCCCGTCCCGCCACCCGCAGCCAGCGCGCGAACGGCGCGCGGTTCTGGAGGATGAGTACGATGAGCAGGCCCACCACCAGCAGGCCCAGGAGGCGCATCAGCGCGGCATAGCCGGATTCCGGGATGCCGAGGAGCAGCACCGCCTGGCAGAAGAAATAGCCGTAGACGGTGATGTTCACCAGGCGGCGCCACCAGATGACGCAATAGAAGGCGGTCTCGTCCCTGAAGGGGGTGAGGCGGAACTGGGGCGTGTAGGGCGCGATCGCCTGGTTGCCGAGCGCCTTCACGACGCTCGCCATCAGATGGGCGTTGATGATCGCAAGTGCCACCAGACGTACGGTCTCGCCGAGTTCCAGCGCCCAGAGCACGCCGTAGCTCACGCCGGCGAGCACGAGATGGGGCACGAGGCGCAGCAGGTGATAGCCCAGCAGAAAGATCGGCCGCAGCCAGCGCGACGGCGGTGTGAGGCGCTCGAACCGGCGGCGGACGCCGCGGAGCGCGAAGAACGCGAGGACGCCGGCGGCGATACCGCCGGCCACGATGGTTGCGAGGTTGCCGAGCGCGGTGAGCCACTGCCCGCGCCGCTCGGACGCGCCCCACTGCTCCGCGATCCACGGGCCGGATTCGGGGAGCCTCCCGATGTCCTGGACCAGCGCCAGCATGCGCTCCCCGGCCGCGGCGATTGCGCCGGAGACCGCGCGGAGCGCGGAGGCGCCTTCGGCGCTGTCGCCGCCCGCCATGGCTTCCTCGGCGGTGCGCAGGGCCTTGAGGTCGGCAAGCAGCCGGTCGCGGCGCTCGGGCGATTCGAGAAGCTCCACCAGACGCGCGATCTCGTCCGCCGCCACTGCCGGCGCGGTGCCGGCTCCGGGCGCCTCCTGGGCGACGGCCGGTGCGGCCGCGAGCATCCAGAGCAGGAGCACGAGCGCAAGCCCGAGCCGCCGCTGGACACCCCGCCGCCGCGCATGCCAGATTCGCGCGGTAGCCCAGGCTGTTGGGAGAACCGCCATGGCGGTGACTATTTACCATAACCCGCGCTGCTCCAAGTCTCGCCAGACGCTGGCGCTCCTGCGCGAGCGCGGGATCGAGCCAGAGGTCGTGGAATATCTGAAATCGCCGCCGTCGCCCGACGAGCTCGATTCGCTTCTCGTCAAGCTGGGCATGGAGCCGCGCGACCTGATGCGCAGGAAGGAGGCCGCCTATCGCGAGGCCGGCATGGCCGACGAGACGCTGGCGCGCTCCGCCCTGCTCCGCCTCATGGTGGCGAACCCCATCGTCATCGAGCGCCCCATCGTGGTGAGCGGCGGCCGCGCGGCGCTGGGCCGCCCGCCCGAGAACGTGCTCTCCATCCTCTGAGGCGCGCTCGCGCGGTGCTCCCCGTCGTCTTCCACCGCGACTACACCGTCCCCCTGCCGCCGGGGCACCGCTTCCCCATGGGGAAGTTCGGGCGCATCCGGGACGTGCTGCTGGAGGATCGCATCGTCCCGCCGGAAAGCTTCGTCGAGCCCGAGCCCGCGCGTCCGGAATGGCTCGGGCTCGCGCACCGTGGGGACTATGTGTCCGCCGTGCTCGGCCTCGCGCTCGACCGCAAAGCGGAGCGGCGGCTCGGCTTCACGCTCTCGGACGCGCTGGTGCGCCGGAGCCGCGCCGCGGTGGGCGGTACCGTGCTCACGGCGCGGCTTGCGCTGGCCCGCGGCCTCGCCTGCAACACCGCCGGCGGCAGCCACCACGCCTTCCCCGGCCATGGCGCGGGCTTCTGCCTCTTCAACGACGTGGCGGTGGCGATCCACGTGCTCCGGCGCGAAGGACTGATCCGCCGCGCCCTCGTGGTCGATCTCGACGTGCATCAGGGAGACGGAACGGCCGCGATCTTCCGCGACGATCCGGACACGGCGACCTTCTCGGTCCACTGCGAGGCCAACTACCCGCTCCGCAAGGAGGTGAGCACGTTGGACGTGGGCGTCGCACCCGGCACGGGCGATGCGGTCTACGGCGCGGTGGTGGAGACCCACCTGCCCGCGCTGCTCGCCGTCCACCGCCCGGACATCGTCTTCTACAATGCGGGCGTGGACCCGCATGTGGACGACAGGCTCGGCAAGCTCGCGCTCAGCGACGCGGGCCTCGCCCGGCGGGACCGCTTCACCATCGAGACCTGCCGTGCGGCGGGCGTGCCGCTCGCCTGTGTGGTGGGCGGCGGCTATGACGACGATCTGGACCTTCTCGCGCGCCGCCATGCCGGCCTCCACCGGGCGGCGGCCGCGGTGTGCGAAAGCGAGGGCGAGGGAGGCGCGTTGTGAAGGCGGCGGTGATCCACGGTTATGGCGAGGCCTTCGACACGCTGGTCTATGAAGAGGTGCAGACGCCCGCGGCGCGCGAGGGCGAGGTGCTGGTCGCGGTCCGCGCGAGCGGGGTGAACCACTGCGATACGGACCTGCGCAAGGGGCTCTTCGGCGTGACCAGCGCCATGCCCCATGTGATGGGGGTGGACGCCGCCGGCACCGTGGTCGAGACCGGCCCCGGCGTCACGCGCTTCAAGGAGGGGGAGCGCGTCGCGCCCCATTTCATGCTGAGCTGCGGCCTCTGCGGGCACTGCCGGGACGGGCGGGAGAACCTCTGCGCCGATGCCGGCGTCCTCGGCGTCACCGCATGGGGCGGCTATGCGGATTATGTGCGGGTGCCGCAGCACAATCTGGTGCGCATCCCCGAGGGGCTCTCCTTCGAGGACGCGGTGGCCGGCCAGATCCCGTTCGCCACCGCCTGGGAGGCGCTGATCGAGGTGGCGGCGCTCCGTGCGGGCGAGACCGTGCTGATCACGGCGGCCGGCGGAGGCGTGGGCTCGGCGGCGGTACAGGTCGCCAAGCTCGCCGGCGCCCGGGTGATCGCGGCCGCCGGGGCCGCCCACAAGCTGGAGAAGGCCCGCGCACTGGGGGCCGACGAGGTGATCGACTATTCGCGCGCCCATCTGGGCGAGGAGGCGCGGCGGCTCACCGGCGGGCACGGGGTGGACGCGGCCCTCGAGATGACCGGGGGCACGATCCTCTCCCAGTCCCTCGACGCACTGGCGGACGGCGCCCGGCTCGCCACAATCGGCGCCCATGGCGGGGAGCGGGTGGAAGTGGACTTCGTCGACTTCTTCCGCCGGCACATCTCGGTCCATGGCTGCGGGCGTTCCACCAAGGCCCATGTCGAGCGGGTGCTCGGCCTGATGGCCGCGGGCGCGCTGAAGCCGGTGATCCACCGCGTCTTCGACCTGCGGGACGCCCCCGCCGCACACCGCCTCATGGAAAGCCGCGACTTCTTCGGCCGCATGATCCTCCGCCCCTGACCGCGTCCGCGTTGCGTTCGCCTGCAACGGGCGGTTGACAGGCGATGGACGGTCTGGCATTCACGACGTGAAACTCACGCGGACCTCATGGCGGACAAGATCGGAATCAGGACCGAGCTCGAGCTCCTCAGCGCTCTGGAGCGGCGGGAGGTCGTAACCCAGACGGCGCTCGCCAGGCGGCTTTCCATCTCGGTGGGGATGGTCAACGCCCTGCTCAAGCGCGTCATGCGCAAGGGGTTGGTGAAGGCGAAGGCGGCGCCTTACAAGCGCTGGGCCTATTACCTCACGCCCGAAGGGTTCGAGGAGAAGAGCCGCCTCGTCGCGCGATATCTCGACAGCTCCCTCGCCTTCTTCCGCATGGTGCGGCGGGAGTATCGGCTGCTGTTTCTGGACGGCCGCCGGCGAGGCTTGCGCCGCTTCGTCCTGGCGGGGCGCGGCGAGGTCGCGGAGATCGCGCTGCTGGCGGCGCTGGAGGCGGATGTCGTGCTGGTGGGCATCCTGGACCGCGAAGCCAATGCGGACCGCCTGAACGGCCTGCCGGTGCTGCGCTCCCTGGACGAGGTGGAGGGCTGGGACGCGCTCGTCGTCACGGATTCGCGGGCGCCGCAGGAGACGTTCGACCGGCTGCGCGACATGGTTCCCGACGACCGGATCCTGGCGCCGGCCTTCTTGCATATCGTGCGCATGCCCCTTGAGTTCACGCCGCCTGCGGTCGAGACGGCCGGCGGGCGCCGATGAGGGGAATGCGCAACGGACGGGCGGCCGCCGGGGCCGCGTGACGGGCGCCGGCCGCGCGCCGGTGGCCCGTGTGAGGCGTATGGACGGGTGAGGGCTGCTTCACCCGAAGGGCGGTAGCGTGAGCGAATGCAGGCAACAAGCGGCGGATCCGGGGCGGGGCCCGTGAGCGGCGAGCGCTTTGGCCTGATCGGCGCGGCCGGCTATGTGGCGCGTCGGCACATGCAGGCGATCCGCGATGTGGGCGGCAGCTTGAGTGCCGCCCTCGACCCCAGCGATTCCGTCGGGATCATCGATTCGTTCTTTCCGGAGGCCGACTTCTTCACCGAATTCGAACGCTTCGACCGCCATGTGGACCTGCTGCGCCGCCAGGGCAGGCCCATCGAGCATTTCAGCATCTGCTCGCCCAACTACCTGCACGACGCCCACTGCCGCTTCGCGCTGCGCACCGGCGCCGACGCGATCTGCGAGAAGCCGCTGGTGCTCAACCCGTGGAACGTCGACGGCCTGGCCGAGATGGAACAGGCAACCGGACAACGCATCCACACCATCCTCCAGTTGCGGCTGCATCCCTCGGTACAGGCGCTCAAGGAGCGGATCGGCGGCGAGCGCGGCAACCGCACCCACGAGGTGGAACTCACCTATATCACCAGCCGGGGCCGCTGGTACGGCGCCTCCTGGAAGGGAGACGCGCGCAAGTCCGGCGGCATCGCCACCAATATCGGCATCCACTTCTTCGACATGCTGATCCATGTGTTCGGCGGCATCGAGCGCAATGCGGTCCATCTGAGCGAGGAGAGGCGAAACGCCGGCTGGCTGGAGCTGGAGCGCGCCCGGGTGCGCTGGTTCCTTTCCATCGACCGGGACGACCTGCCGGCGCGCGCCGGGCAGAACGGCGCCACATACCGCTCGATCACCGTGGACGGCGAGGCCTTCGAGTTCACGGACGGATTCACCGACCTGCACAGCGAAAGCTACCGGCAGATCCTCGCCGGCAAGGGCTTCGGAGTCGAGGAGGCGCGGCCTTCCATCGAGGCCGTCGCCCGCATCAGGGAGGCCGCGGTGGACGCGAAGAGCGGGGAGCCGCATCCCTTCCTCGCGCGCCGGGCGTGAGCGGGAGCGGCCACGGGGCATGGGCGGCATTCACCCCACGGTTGCGATCCACGAGAGCGCCTATGTGGACGAGCCCTGCGAGATCGGCGCCGGCACCCGCGTCTGGCATTTCAGCCATGTCATGCGGGATTGCCGCATCGGGCGGGACTGCGTGATCGGGCAGAACGTCATGGTCGGCCGGGGCGTCGTGATCGGCGACTGTTGCAAGGTGCAGAACAACGTCTCGCTCTATACCGGGGTGATGCTGGAAGAGGGCGTCTTCTGCGGTCCCTCCTGCGTCTTCACCAACGTCCACAACCCGCGGGCCGAGATCGAGCGCAAGAGCGAGTTCCGCTCGACGCCGGTCCGCCGCGGCGCCACCATCGGCGCCAACGCCACGATCCTCTGCGGCCACGAAATCGGCGCTTACGCCTTCATCGGCGCGGGCGCCGTGGTGACGGGGGACGTGCCGGCCCATGCGCTGATGGCCGGCGTCCCTGCGCGCCGCACCGGCTGGATGAGCCGCGCCGGCGCGAAGCTCGGCGAGGACCTGGTCTGCCCGCTCGACGGCAGCCGCTACCGGCTGGGCCATGAAGGGCTGCTGGAGGATGCCCCGTGAAGGACGGGCAATGGACATACGCGGCAAGCGCCTGATCGTCATCGGTGGCGCGGGCCTGATCGGCTCCCACGTCGTGGATGCGCTTATCCGCGAGGATGTGGGTGAGGTCGTCGTCTATGACAACTTTGCGCGCGGGACGGCGGAGAATCTGCACGACGCACTGAAGGATGCGCGCGTGAAGGTCTACGAGGTGGGCGGCGACATCTGCCAGACCGACATCCTGAACGCCGCCCTCAAGGGGGCCGACGGCGTCTTCCACCTCGCCGCGCTCTGGCTGCTCCAATGCCAGGAATTCCCGCGCTCCGCCTTCGACGTGAATATCGCGGGCACCTTCAACGTGCTGGAGGCCTGCGTTGCCAACGGCGTGCAGCGGCTGGTCTATTCCTCCTCGGCTTCGGTCTATGGCGACGCCGTGGAGGAGCCCATGACCGAGGCGCATCCCTTCAACAACACGAACTTCTACGGTGCCACCAAGATCGCCGGCGAAGCGATGGCACGGGCGCTGCACCACCGCTACGGGCTGCCCTATGTGGGCCTCCGCTACATGAACGTCTACGGGCCGCGCCAGGACTATTTCGGCGCCTACATCGCCGTCATCATGCGCTTCCTCGACCGCATCGATCGCGGCGAGCCGCCGACGATCCACGGCGACGGCAGCCAGGCCTACGACTTCGTCTATGTCGGCGACTGCGCGCGGGCCAACCTCTGCGCCATGAGGGCGGAGACGGCCGACCGCTTCTACAATGTCGGCACCGGCATCCGCACGACGGTTAAGGAGTTGGCGGAGCTGATACTCCGGCTCTCGGGCTCCAACCTGCCGGTCGACTACCAGCCCGCCGACCGGGTCTTCGTGAAGAACCGCATCGGCAGTCCAGAGAAGGCGGCGGCCGAGCTCGGGTTCACTGCCTCCGTGCCGCTGGACGAGGGCCTCCGTGCGCTCATCGCATGGCGTGCGGCGCACAAGGCGGAGGTGGAAGCAAAGCGCCGCCGCGCCTCATGACCCCCGCACCCCGCGAGATCGCTATCGCCCGCCCCTCCGTGGGCGAGGAAGAGTGGCAGGCCCTGCGCGAGCCGATCGCGAGCGGCTGGCTCACCCAGGGCCCGAAGGTCGCGGCCTTCGAGCGCCGCTTCGCCGAGCTCCACGACGTGCCTCACGCGGTGGCGACGACCTCGTGCACGACGGCGCTGCACTTGGCGCTGCTTGCGGTCGGTGCCGGTCCCGGAGACGAGGTCATCCTGCCGGCCTTCACTTGGATCGCCACCGCCAATGCCGTGCTGTATTGCGGCGCGACCCCGGTCTTCGTCGATATCGACCCGCTCACGTTCAACATGGACGTGGACCGGGCGTTGGCTGCGGTGACGGAGCGCACGCGCGCGGTGATGCCGGTGCACCTCTTCGGCCTCTGCGCGGACGTGCCGCGCCTCCGCGCCGGGCTGCCGGAGTCCGTTAAGGTGGTGGAGGATGCGGCCTGCGCCGCGGGCGCCCGCCTGGGAGACCGCTTTGCCGGCGGATTGGGGGACGTCGCGGCCTTCTCGTTCCACCCACGCAAGACGGTAACCACGGGTGAAGGCGGCATGATCACCACCGGCGACGAGGGGATCGCGGTGCATGTCGGCCAGCTTCGCAATCACGGCGCGGCCGTCTCCGAAGAGAAGCGGCACGCCGGCCCCAAGTCCTGGCTTCTCCCGGATTTTAACACGCTCGGCTTCAACTACCGGATGACCGATCTGCAGGGCGCCGTCGGCCTCGTGCAGATCGAAAAGCTCGAGGGCTTCATCGCCGAGCGCGCGCAATGGGCGGCGTGGTATCGCGCACATCTCGCCGATATCGACTGGCTTCGCCTGCCGGAGGAACCGGCGGACGGGCGCCATGCCTGGCAGGCCTTCGTCTGCACGGTCGATCCCGCCCCGGCGCCGATTTCGCGCAACGACATGATGGAACGCCTCCACGCCGCCGGCGTCGCAACGCGGCCCGGCACCCACGCCGTCCACATGCTGGGCTATTACGGCAAGCGGTACGGCTTCGAGGCGGACAGCTTCCCCGCTGCCCGCGATGCGGAGAGCAACACCATCGCACTGCCGTTGCACAACGCCATGGAGGCCGCCGACTATGCCCGGGTCGCGCACGCCGTCCGCGAGCTCGCGGCCTGAGGGCGCACGCCATGTGCGGTATCGTCGGCATTCTGAACCTGGACGGCGCGCCCGCCCCGCCTGCGGTGCTGGAGCGCATGACCGGCGCACTGCAGCACCGGGGGCCGGACGGCGACGGGTGCTTCCTGGACGGTGCGCTCGGGCTCGGCCACCGGCGCCTCGCGGTGATCGATCTGTCGCCGGCCGCGAGCCAGCCCATGGAGACGAAGGATGGGCGCTGTGCGCTCTCCTACAACGGCGAGGTCTACAACTTCCAGACGCTGCGCCGGGAGCTTGAGGCCGACGGCCGGCGTTTCCGTTCCCAGTCGGATACCGAGGTGGTGCTGGAGGCCATGGCGGCGTGGGGCGCGAAGGCGCTCCAGCGTTTCAACGGCATGTTCGCCTTCGCCCTGTGGGACGCCGAGACGCGCGAACTGCTGCTTGCGCGGGATCGCTACGGCGTAAAGCCGCTTTACTACGTTCGAACCGGCGGCGCCTTCCTCTTCGCCTCCGAGATCAAGGCGTTGCTTCAACATCCGGCCCTCGCCGCCGAGGTCGATTTCGCCGGCATGGCCGAGTACTTCACCTTTCAGAACTTCTTCTCTGACCGCACGCTCTTCGCCGGGGTCTCCATGCTGCCCGCCGGCAGCCTGCTCAGGATCCGCGAGGGGGCTTCGCAAGCGCCCCGGATCGAGCGCTATTGGGACTACGACTTCCGCGAACCCGAAGCGGCGGAGAGCGAAGGCGCGTATGAAGAGGAACTCGACCGGCTTTTCCGCCAGGCGGTGGAGCGGCAGCTCGTCTCGGACGTGGAGGTTGGTGCCTATCTGAGTGGCGGTATCGATTCAGGCTCGGTCACAGCCGTTGCCGCGCAGCATTTCCCGACGCTCAAGAGCTTCACCGTCGGCTTCGACATGTCCGCGACACCCTCCGGGCTCGAACAGATCTTCGACGAGCGTGTGAACGCCGAGCGGCTCTCGCACCTCTGCGCCACCGAACACTACGAGATGGTGCTGAAGGCTGGCGACATGGAGCGCTGCATCAGCGACCTCGTCTGGCACCTGGAGGAGCCGCGCGTCGGCCAGTCCTACCCGAACTACTACGCGGCCCGCCTCGCCAGCCGCTTCGGCAAGGTGGTGCTGTCGGGGACCGGCGGCGACGAGCTCTTCGGCGGCTATCCGTGGCGCTACTACCGCGCCGTGGTGAACGACGACTTCGAGCACTACATCGACAAGTACTATCTCTACTGGCAGCGACTGATCCCCAACCGGGTGCTACACGACGTTTTCCGGCCAGTGGCCGACAGGATGGAGGACGTGTGGACCCGCGATATCTTCCGGGACGTCTTCGCCACCCACGCCGACGCGCTCGCCCGACCGGAGGATTACGTCAACCACTCTCTCTACCTGGAGGCGCGGACCTTCCTTCACGGCCTTCTCGTGGTCGAGGACAAGCTCTCCATGGCGCATTCCCTGGAGACCCGAGTGCCCTTCCTGGACAACGACCTGGTCGACTTCGCCATGGAGCTGCCGACGGCCCTGAAGCTCGGCAATCTGGGCGCGGTGGTGCGGCTGAACGAGAACGAGCCCGGCCCCAAGACGCGGCGATATTTCCAGCGCACCAGCGACGGCAAGCTGCTGCTTCGCAAGGTGCTCCGGCGGCATGTGGGCGCGGATGTCTCCGCACGCGAGAAGCAGGGATTCTCGGCACCGGATGCCTCGTGGTTCCGCGGTGAGAGCATGGACTATGTGCGCGACCGCCTGCTGGACCGCACGGCGCGCATCTACGACTGGATGGATTACGGCACCGTCGCGGGCCTCATCGGGGAGCACCTCTCGGGCCAGCGTAACCGCAGGCTGCTCATTTGGTCGCTGCTCTATGTGGAGGAGTGGTGCAGGTGCTTTCTGGGGGTGCAAGTGCGACAGATGCGGACCGTGGCAGGTCGTTACAGTTGAACTCTCGATTTACTATCCGACATCTGATGACCAGCGAGGTGAAAGTCTCCGAAAACGTGTTTGTGTCGTGGACCCATGCCTCGATCTACGGTCCCCGCCGCCTCGTCGGTCTTCAACCGAGGGCCGTATGAAAACGATAACGCATAGAATTACGCGGATGATTTGACGTGAATTCTTATCGAGAGAGAGAAAATCGACTGCGTACATTACCGTACAAAAAAAATGACGCGATAGAACGCCGGCTCTCCGAAATGAATATTGCGCTATCACATCTTGAAAGTGAGCCCGAGCGCGGTACAGAATATCCGACAGTCTTCATATTTGGCCTACCAAGGTCGGGAACGACGTTGCTTTACCAGCTTATCGCTCAGTGTTTGAATCTCGGATACATCAACAATCTCATTGCACGCTTTTGGTTGCGGCCGGAGTACGGTATAGCGCTCAGTCAAGCAGTTCTTCAACCATTGCAGAAGGCAAGTTATAAATCTGACTACGGGAAAACTATGGGACCACATGGACCTCATGAATTTGGCTATTTTTGGCAACATTGGTTGAAAATAAAATGCGTCGATGATATGATCGCGTATGACTGCCACAATAAGGAAATCGAATGGTCAAGTTTGGCACGGGTGATCCGTTGCATGCAGTCGATGTTCAAAAGCGGTGTTGTAATGAAGGGAATGTACGCTCCCAATTATATGCGAGATTTTCAGAAGTTCTTTACTATGCCATTTTTCATATATGTTGAGCGAGAGCCGCGTGACGTGGCTCTTTCTATTTTGGCGGCGAGAATAGCTTATTATGGTCGGGCGGACACATGGTGGGCTTCATATCCGCCGAACTACCACGAACTGAAAAAATTACCCTTCGATCAGCAAATTGCTGGACAGGTTTATTCCCTGAAGAAGACTCACGAGCGAATGATGAAACTGGTGCGGCCTGAAGTCATTATGAGTGTTAAATACGAACGCATTTGCAAGGCACCGGGAAGCGTCGTCGAGCAGGTGCGCGGAAGAATACGTGATATTTATGGCGTTAACGTAAGTTCAAGGCTGGATCCACCGAAAAATTTAGCATTCAGAACGCGAGCGGGCGCGTTGGATGAAGAACAGAAGGCGGTGCTCGCGGCGGTATCAAAATGGGAGAGGCTCTAGTGTTAAGATCAGCACCCGCAACGGGTTTTTTTGGCTGCGAGCGGAGTGTAGCTTGTTGGGGTGCCGTCAGATACCTTTTGGCCGGAAACGAGTTCTCGGCGCTTTCCGTGTCCACGGCGAAAGCTGCTGGCGGTAGTCAAACAACGCGGAGTTTCTGTTGTTGGACGTCTTCGAGGCGCTCATGGTCTATCGGAGAAGCCAAAGTGTCACATAACACGAACGCGAGGTGAATTACCAAGTGAACACAATCATTTTTCTTGTTCTGCGCACCTCGCTTCGGTGTCATTCCTGTATGGCGCGACGCCAAGGATGCCATACTCGTCCGTGAGGGTGCGCGAGAAGCCGAGCTCCACCGTCCTCGGCGAAGAATGGTTTCGAAGCGAGGAGATAGATTACGTGTGCAACCGACAGTTTGACGGCGTGGTTCGCATTCCTAACGTTTTCTTGGCAATAGAGTCTTGCGGGAAGAAGAATATGATTTTCGCTATGAAGACATTCGACATGCTATGAAGACATTCGACATGACGAACATAGTGTTATCCTGTACGATGGAGCGCAAGAATTCAAGTCGGACGTTTTCATGACTGCCTTTGATCGGTGGAGTTCAGCAGGGGCTATGCAGTGATAGGACAGGCTGGGACGAGATTGATTCAAACAATCTGGAGTAATGTGGTGATGTCGGTACCGTACAGTATTTTCCGTATGGAGCAGGTTGGCCAGTGAAAATCGTCCTCTTTGGTGGAACCGAACTGACTCGCCGCATTGCGGATGAGCTGGTGGACCTGGGGTTGCCGCCCGTGTGCGTCGTTCACGTAGGTCGAGGATTCGCTATATCCTATAGCCCGAAAGGGGTAAGAAACACAAGATTTTCGGATATGGCGCGATGGGCGGAGGACCGTGGCGTCCCGGCGCATGAGTACGAGAGTGTCGATGCGACAATCGTTGCCTTGCAGCAGCTTCAGCCGGAGATCGGTATCGCAGCGGGCTGGTATCACAGGATTCCAGCCAGGCTTCGCCAGGTCTTCACCCGCGGAGCGCTCGGTATTCACGCTTCCCTGCTTCCCAAGTACAGGGGCGGTGCGCCATTGAACTGGGCGTTGCTTCAGGGCGAGCGGGAAGCTGGAATCAGCCTGTTTGTGCTCGCAGACGGCGTGGACGACGGCCCGCTCTACGGCCAACGCCGGTTCCCGATCAGTCCGCAGGACTACATCGGCGACGTGGTTGAGCGGGCTAACGACGTTGCAATCGACCTTCTGCGCGAATCGATTGCTGGGATTGTCGACGGATCGTTGGTACCGCAGCCACAAGGCGGCACGCCCACCTATTGCCTGCAGCGCGAGCCAAGCGACGGTATTATCGACTGGACGCGCCCGGCCGAGGAGATCGAAAGGCTGATTCGTGCCGTCTCCCGTCCCTATCCAGGGGCGTGCGCGGCGCTGTCTGGCGCGCGGCTTACCATCTGGCGCGCGGGTGCTGTGCCGGCGGGTCCAACGGTATTTGGGCGGGCGGGCCAGATCGCCCGGTTGGCCGAGGTGGCATCGCCCTGTGTCGTCACCGGCCGGGGACTCCTCGCGATCGAAGAAGCAGCAGCCGACGATGGAACCGACGCCCTGCCGCTGATCTGGAAGTCCGCACACCAATGCTTCACACCTCTCCGTGTTTGAGCCCGTAATCACCATCGACCTGGACTGGGCGCCCGACTACATGATCGAGCCAATTGCGGCGGCGCTGATCAAGCGGCGCGTGCGCGCTACTTGGCTCATTACGCACATGTCGCCGGCGGTAGATGCGCTGCGCAAGCGCTCCGACCTATTCGAGCTCGGTATTCATCCCAATTTCCTTCCGGGCTCCAGCCACGGGGTGACTTCGGACGAGGTAATCGATCACTGCATGAGCCTAGTTCCGTCCGCGCGCTGCGTTCGCAGCCACGGGCTCATGCAGAGCACTCGCCTCCTACACGAACTGGCTCGACGCGAGGAATTGTGTGTGGACTTGTCGCTCTATCTCCACCACTGCCCCAGCGCCGCACCGTGCCGCTTCGCCTACCGTGGCGCGTGCCTTCTGCGTCTTCCTCACGTGTGGGAGGACGACTTCGAAATGGAATGTTCCGACGCGAGTTGGCGGCTCGACCCGATACAGCGGCTCGACGGTATGAAGATTCTCAATTTCCACCCGGTACATGTGTTTCTCAACTGCCCCAGCGGCGAGGCCTATAACGCATACAGGCGCTTAGGGGGCGTAAATGCCAAAACGGAAGCCGCGGCCGGCGCGCTAAAGCATGCCGGCCCAGGACCCGCGACCATGTTCTCGGAGGTGATCGACCACCTGGCGATTCGTGGCGGCGGGGAGTGCATCCGCGACCTTGCGGCAAGAGTCGGCGGGTTGGAACGCGGCTGCCACATGGTGAACCCAGCCATACAGAAAACGGTATGAGAGTTGCGGTAATCGGACGTTCCAATTTGATGCTGAACACGGCGCGCCTGCTCCGTGCAGCGGGCCACGAGATTGGTCTCGTTGCAACCTGTCGCGCCGAAGCCTTTTATCGAACCGACGAGCGTGCGTTCGAAGCGTTCGCTGAAGATGTGAACGCGCCCTTCTTCAACGACGCACGGATTAACTCTTCCGAACGGATTGCCGATCTCCGCAGCTCCGGCTGCGAAATTGGCGTTTCCGTCAATTGGCTCACGATCCTGGGCGAAACAGCGTGCGCGGCCTTCCCACGCGGCGTTCTCAATGCCCACGCGGGTGACCTCCCGCGCTTCCGCGGTAACGCCTGCCCGAACTGGGCAATTCTGGTGGGCGAACCCCACATCGGTCTTTGCGTCCACCAGATGGAGCCCGGCGAGCTTGACAGCGGAGACGTATTCATGCGAGACCGTTATCCGCTTGATGCAAATAGCTATATCGGGGACGTCTACAAGTGGTTGGAACGGCGAATCCCTGAGATGTTCCTGGAAACAGTCGAACGGCTGGAACGCAACATTATCCGGGCGACCCCACAGCCGATCCACTCGAAAGCGGCCCTGCGCTGCTACCCTCGCCGGCCAGAGGACGCGCGCATTTCGTGGCGCTCCGACGCGGAGACGATCAGCCGGCTGATCCGCGCATCGTCCCGGCCCTTTGACGGTGCCTACTGCTTCCTCGAAGGGGAACGACGGATCACCATTTGGAAGGCTTCGATCACGGAGGCGGAAACCCCATTCCTCGCCATGCCGGGCCAGGTGCTCGGCGCGGACATTGAAGGCTGCCCGTTAATCGCCTGCAACGACGGCGCGCTCCGCCTGGAAGACATCGAAATCGAAGACGGCCCCGGCCGCGATGTGGCTCGGGAAGCCGTGCTGAAAAGCTTGCGGCAGAGAGTAACATGAGCGAGCCGTCGCATCGTGCGACCTCCAGCGCGCCAATGTTATGCGTGCACGCAGGTTCGCGGCTTTCGTGCTGCATCTTGCAAAAAAGCGGCGCATCGTTCCCTCTACTGATGAGGCGTAGTCGCAAGTATGTAACACCTCAACGAGCCGCGATCGCGTGATGTCGACGGGAACCAAAAGCGACCATCCTTTCACCTGGAAACACTATCGGGAAATCCTTTCTGCCGGTCTTGAGCAGGGCTATCGTTGTACCAGGTTTTGCGACGATCCGTTGGATTACAGCGGCCGCTGCGCGAAAGCCGAAAAGCGTCTCTATATTCGTCACGATATCGAGAACGACATCACCGCCGCCCGTCAGATGGCTGCCATCGAACATGAAGCCGGCATCTGCTCAACGTATTTCGTTTTGCTAAGATCGGCAAACTACAATCCGGCCGAGCGGCGTTGTGTGCGCATGCTCGAAGAAATTCGGAGCATGGGCCACGATGTCGGTCTACACTTCAGTCTAATCGACCATCCCGCCCTTGATCAAGACCATGTTCTTAAAGATTTGATCCGGGAGGACGCGGATACGCTCTCACGAATTCTGCATTTCGAAGTCCGGACATTCAGCTTCCATAACCCCCCAGAAGACGGACAGATATCGGTTCTTGCCGACGGTCTCATAAATGCTTACGCCGATCCCTACTTCAAGCACGCGTACTATATGTCAGAATCCAATCTATGTTGGCACAGAGGATGTCCCTGCCAGGTTTTACGCAGCGGTGAACATCGCGTAGTTCAGATTTTGACGCATCCCAACGCATTTTCTGGAAACTTCTCGACAGACCATGACGTTCTTTACTATTTTCTGCGAAACAAAATCGCAGATCTTCTGGTATATAATACGGCGCAAAACCGCTGTTTGCGGCGGAATCCTTTGTCGTTTGAGGATGTTCTTGACCTGATGAGCAAGTCGGACACGTCGGCATGAGCGGGGCTGTTGCCACTAACATCCTTTCGCGGGTCTCTTCGTACGGAAAGGACGTGGCTGACGAACACTGATGATGCGCATGAATCTCGTTCAGCTTGGACTCGAAAACAAGAAAATAGGCCGGATCCGGTCGTGATCAATGTCGTGCCTGCACCATGCACAGCTGTGCTCGTCCCCGAGAAACATTGTCGGCACGATTGGAGATCGAGCCGCCGCCGTCTGCAGCGAGATCGTTCGCGGGTGCTTTGCCCTGCACGACGGATTCTCACAAAAACTGGATCCGGTGTTCTTCACGAGGATCAGAAAGACGTCGTCACCGTGATACTGATGAACGGATAGTTAACGTGCGCGTCGCCATTCATCAGCCCAACTTTCTCCCCTGGATGGGACTGCTCAACAAAATAGCTCTTTGCGACGTGTTCGTCGTGCTCGATCACGTTCAAGCCCCGCGTAGCAAGGGCTGGCTTTATCGAAATAGACTTCTCGTTTCAGGCCAGAAAACTTGGTTGACGGTTCCGATCAAGAGGTCTGGCAGAGGGTTGCAAATCATAAGCACAGTGGAGATAAATTACGATAGGTACTTCGCGTCGAAGCATCTGAGGACTATTTGCTTAAATTACAAGAGGGCACCGTATTTCAAAGAAATATTTCCCATATTGTCCGAAATATTGGAGCGAAAGTATACTCATATTGCTGATTTGAATATGTCGTTGATCGTTTGGTTGTGTTCTCTTTTGAATCTGTCTTTAGACTATGTGAAGAGCAGCGATCTGCAAAGAAAAAATCCCGAACTAGAGATCGCATCGGGTAACGACGTCCCTTTGACGATATGTCGAGCTTTGAACGCAAAGAGCTACGCCTCTGGTAATGGCTGCCTCGATTTTATCCGACCAGAAAGCTTTATTAATGCGGGAATAGATTTCTATTTTCAGGAGTTCGAGCATCCGGTGTACCGTCAGTTGGGCGCTGAAAAATTTGTATCACATCTCTCCATCCTGGATGCGCTTTTCAACGTCGGACCCGAGGAAACAGCGCGTATGGTGTGTCATTCAAGGTTGCGTTTAGCTAAATCACTGTAATAACAATGTCAAATCCAAGACTATTTTGTCGGCGGCCAATATGGTCAGGGGTAAGCGCAGATACCACGAAAAGCGTTGAGGGTGCAGGGTGACGCTGTTATTTCTATTGGCGACAGGCGTACTCGCGGCGGCCGTACAACGTTTCATTGCTTTGCGGGCATGGGGGGCTCCCGTGTTTGCCCAGGGATTTACCGGAGACTCTTCCGTACACTACGCCATCATCCGCCATTTAGTCGGGCCGTTCCGCTCCCGCTTTATCGAGAACTACCTCATCGGTCCGAAACCGATGTCCTATCCGACAGCCTTCCATCGATTTTCTACGCTCTTTCCGTTGCGGTTGCTTTCACGAATGCCGTGGGCGCCGAACTTTGCTATTCACATCGGGGGAACCGTTTTCCTGATCGTCGTGGCGTGGCTGATGAGCCGTGGCTCCTTGCTTGCTGTCTCCCTGACTTTGGCGATCTATGTGACGATGCCGAGCATGTGGGTGTTCAGGGGCCCTGGCATCGCGTATCTCGGCCTGTCCGAGCGTTATCTGGCACGCCTTGCCAGTTCGGGCGGATACATTGGATTGGCCGCAGGCACGGTCTTCGACGAGATCTGGCTGCTCGTGATCGGGGTGATCATGAGTGCACTCGCCCTGCTCAGCGGGCAGTTCGCTCGGCAGGCCCTCTTCTTCTGTGTACCCATACTAAGCGTGGTGTTGCTGGACGCTCGACCGGTGGTGCTTCTAATCGCGGCCGTTGCAGTGGCGCTGCTTGTGGGCCGACGGCACCTGTGGGATGGCCTGCGCGACACCGCGCTTAGGTGGCGGCTATTTCGGACACGAACGAAGCAAAGCGCGTATATACAGCGGGCTATGCTCGGATATTTTCGCTGGGATTTTCCCCGAGGCATGTCGTTAAAGGGATTTATTGCTAATCTGATTTTGAGTCTGATGGAGAAGGATCCTACGCGAAGCGTGTTCTGGTATCCTGAATTGTTGTTGGCCTGCGCGATCCCGGCGCTGGTCCCATTCGCGGATTATGGGCCTTTTGTTCTTTCGCTCATACCCCCGGTAGCGCTCTATCTTCTGACGCTGACGGAACGATTCAACCATCTGGGCGAGGCTTACCGCTATTTGGAGTACAATCTGTCTTTCCTCCTACCGGTTCTGATCGGTCTGTTGTTCGTTGAGAATAGCTTGTGGATTTTCGGTCTCTCTATTTATTTTGCGTTCGTTGTAATGGTTGTTATATTACGATACGCTCATCATTCGTACTTGCGTGATGGCTGTAACGCTCCGCACGACGAGATATCCGCATTCATCGATACCATCAGTATCGATGAACCGGCAGTTGTCTTCCCTGTATCGTTGCGCCTCGGACCCGATCTGGCCGCCCGGCGCGAAGGTTGGAAAACATTCTGGTGGCAGCCCGGTACAATCTCAGACGGTATTTATGATGACTATATTGAAGAGTACCCCTTTCTGAAGAGGGACTGGCAACCCTTGGCGCGTCGCCATGGCGTCACGCATATCTTTGTCGATAAGCGTCAGGATCGAGAGATGAAAGATTGGAAGTACGATTTTTCCAACGAAGTAAAGATCGCAGAAAACAAAAATTTTGTTGTCTACAAGGTGCGCTCTGTAACTAGTAAGAATGGCTAAAAAGGCTCGGCAATAATCACTAAATGTAGAAGCCGTGTGGAGTTGGCGAAGCTGGCCGCAAACGGCATAGAAAAGGCGGCGGTGGCCCATCGCCGGGCGAGCGGCGGGTGCACCAGTAAGCTCCAGTAAAATGACGTTAAGGGTATTGGAGGACTGACCCAATATGTTGGCTGGGGGCATTCGGCAGACCGTCGCGCTTTTCCGCCACTTCTACGCAGCCTATCCGGTGCGGAGCACGCTGATGCTGGTGTCGCTCACGATGGCGGCAGTGGCGGAGGGAGTCGGGCTTGCGGCACTGCTGCCGTTGCTCAACCTGGTCATCGCGCCTGAGAGCACCGAAAGCGCGCAGAGCGTGATGATGCTCTACGTGGAGCGGACCTTTGCCTTCGTGGGACTGGAGGTCTCCATCGCTGCGCTGCTGGTGGTAATCGTCGGGATGATCACCGTGAAGTCGCTGCTGACAATGGCGGCCGTGACGCAAGTGGCCTATACCGCGGCACACACGTCGATGAACCTACGGCTCAGGGTCGTGCGGGCTCTGTTAGTTGCGCGATGGAAGCACTTCGTGGACCAGCGGACAGGCGATTTCGCTTCAGCGGTCGGAGCCGAGCCGGTTCGCGCGGCCTTGGCCTATAACTCCGCCTGCTGGATCCTGGCCAGCGTGATTCTGCTTGCGATCTATGCGGTTTTATCGGTCGCGATCTCTTGGGAAGTCTCGATCGCCGCAATTGTCGTCGGTTGCTTCGCCATGGCAACTCTCAACCGTTTCGTCGCGGTAAGCCGGCGCGCCGGTCAGGATCAGACCAGGTTCCAGAAATCCTTCATGACACGGCTTCTGCAGGGTCTCGACGGCATGAAGCCCCTTAAGGCGATGGCGCGTGAGGGAAGCTTGGGCCCCTTGATCGAAGCGGACGCCATGGGGCTCAACCGCGCGCACCGTACGATTGCTGTCAGCCAGGAGGCAATGAAAGAGGCACACGAGATCATACGCGTCCTCGCGGTGGCTGGGGGCATCTACGTCTTCCTGACCCTATTTAACCAACCCGCCGAGAGCCTTTTCGTGTTAATGCTACTCTTCTCGCGAGTCCTGCAGAAGGTCACGCAGCTTCAAAGCCACTATCAGGCGGTAGCGGCGAATCTGCAGGCCTTCTCTTTCTTACAAACCACGGCCAAAGCGGCAGAGCGGGCGCGCGAGCCAGCTGTCGGCGGCGAGGTGCCCGTATTCATGTCTTCCATCTCGCTGCGGGAGGTGAGCTTCTTCTACGACCGCGAGAACATCCTGGATCGCGCCTCAATGATGCTTCCTGCCGGGAAGTTCATCGCGATCGTAGGAGGCTCCGGCGCAGGCAAGACGACCGTTGCGGACCTGATCATCGGGCTGTACCGCCCCCAGAGCGGCGAGATATGGATCGATGACCTGCCCATGAGCGACGTCGACATCAAGGCATGGCGGCGAATGATCGGCTACGTCCCGCAGGAGACGTTCCTGTTCCACGACACGGTCGCAGCCAACCTCACATTGGGAGATGACAATATTTCCCACGACCGCGTCGAAAACGCACTACGTCGGGCCGAGGCGTGGGAATTCGTCACCGCGCTGCCAGAGGACATGAAGACGGTCGTTGGCGAAAGGGGCGCGCGGCTCTCCGGCGGACAGCGGCAGCGCATCGCCATCGCCCGCGCGCTGATCCGTGATCCAGCGTTGCTGATTCTCGACGAGGCCACCACCGCGCTCGACCCGGAGACAGAGGCGGGCATCGCCTCCACGCTGCGTCGCCTCAGCGGCGAGGTCACGGTGCTCTCGATCTCTCATCAGCCGGCGATGAGGGAGGCGGCAGACGTCGTCTATCGCATCGAGGGAGGCATTGCCGTGCGCGAGGACACCGCTGAGCACGTAGTTGTAAATGCCATTGGCATCGACCAATGACCGGGTTTGACGTGGCTCGGTGCAGTGACGAGAGGCGGGGAGACCTGCGGGCACGGGCGATGAAGCACGCCGCTAAGCGCCTTGCGCGCAAGATTCTGCGAACTGTCCACGCGCCGCGGCCGGACCCGGACATCAATCCAGATGCAAATCTGCTCTATGCCCATCGCTGCTTCGACGGCCGCGTCGAGCGCCGGTATCCGGTACCGGCGGCGTGTGCGCCAGACAAGGCCGAGGGCCTTGCGGATTCGATATTCCAGCCGCCCGGCTTCGTGACCGTCGAGGGCGCGATTTTCGATCTCCGCAAGGAAGGCGTCTACCGCTTCTACCGGCTACCGCGTCTGAGCGAGCAGCGCATCGTCTGGCACGGGGAACCTGATCGTCTCCTATCCCTTCTCGGCTACCTATGGTCCTACGGACTGTCAGACGAATCGATGGAGCTTGCCGAAATGCTCAACGCGGCCCGCCGACGAGTGCTGGTGGCCGGGTGTCATAACCTTTCATTGCTTGCGGTGGCGGTGCTGGCGGCGGCCGGTATCAGGGCACGTCTCGTGGCGCTCGCCTCGCTTGGTCCGTGGGGTGGGCAGGACGACGGTCACACCCTCGTTGAGGTGGAATTGCCTGAAACAGGCTGGATACTCTACGACCCGAGCTTCAATCTCTGCTTCGTGGAGAACGGTCGCCGGATTTCGCTTCTGGAGTTCGTCCAATCGCTCAGGCACGGACGGGCCGAGCTGGAACGCCTGCCGGGCAATTCGGGACATGCGTTTTTCCGTGTGGATGATTTCGATTATGGCTTTTGGATCGATGAGCGCCGCGAGTCGAACGAAATCCTGTACGAATGGTTCCGCCGCGTAGCGGGCGTCCCTCTTATCAGCCATGAGGGCAGCTACGCCTTCGCGGTCGACGAGCTGCTTTACGCAGACCGCAAGCGCCTATCGGGTCGTTACAGACCGATGGATTGTGACGTGTTCATGACCCGCTTCTACGGAGTGTCGGGAAACAGCTAAAACCGTGTGGCCTCATTGAATGAAGCGCAGATAACATCGTTGTCAAGCATCCATGCGAGTTAATTTCGTTCGAATAATTGTGCGAGCTTTATTGTATATTTCCTGGTATATCATAAGGATATTGCTCGTGCCTATTTTTTTTGTCATATCGCCGTTTGCACGTCTATTGAACAAGCCGATCGATGTGGGAATCGGACCCGAACCTCTAATCAACAACGTCTACCATAAGGTGGCGCTTATGCGCCATGGATACAGTGCGGAAACCTTTGTGATGGATTTGTATTACATTACGTCCGAGTTCGACAGAACGTTTGTGAGCGCAAATTTTGTGAAACGAGAAATTTTACATGTTTCACTGTTGTTATCCGTTCTGTTTCGTTATAAGTGTCTGTATATATATTTCAATGGAGGGCCTCTCGGTTTAGGTGGGTTTTTGTGGCGTTTCGAAGCATTGCTCTTTAAGCTCGCAGGGGTCAAGGTCGTCATCATGCCCTATGGGGGCGACGTTCAAGATATGGCTTTGTCGCCCAATCTGAACCTAAAACACGCATATTCCCAGCAATATAAGTCCGCCATTGTCCGGCGAAAGACAGTCGCCGCGAAAGTCGATTACTGGAGCCGCCATGCGGACCACATCATCGCCGGATGCGATTGGGTTCACTACATGCATGTGTGGGATACTCTGATGCTGGCCCATTTCTCGATCGATACGGAGAAATGGAAGTCCGCCCGCCGGTCACAAACCGGCGAGACTTTCAGGATCCTCCACGCACCGAACCACAGGTACATAAAGGGGACGCAATATTTCATCGACGCCGTTGAGGAACTGCGCGCAGAAGGCCTGGATGTCGAACTGGTCCTGCTTGAAGGCGTCGGAAACGATGAAATCCGGGCGCGAATGGAAGAGGTGGACGTCATCGCCGACCAGCTCATCGTCGGCTGGTATGCCATGTTCGCTTTGGAGGGCATGGCCATGGGCAAGCCAGTGATGTGCTATTTACGCGAAGATCTCAAGGAACTCTACGTGACTGCCGGTTTGGTGAAACCGGACGAAATCCCGATCGTCGATTGCCGCCCGGAAAATGTGGAGGAAACGATCAGAAGGCTCTACGAGAACCGCCGCGACGTAAACGAGATCGGCCGCCGTTCCAGGGCGTTCGTGGAGCGGCATCATTCGTTGGAGGCGGTGGGCGCCGTATTCGACCGAATCAACCGGACGATCGGCGTCATGCCCTCCGCCGAATCGCCCGGCGGCATCGCACGCGCGGACGAGCGCTCGCAGTGAAACTACTTGTTACCGGCGCGGCCGGGCTCGTCGGACGCCATCTGGTCGCCGCCTTGAAAACGCATGACGAGGTGCATGCTCTGCACCGCCCCGCCACCCCGCCGAGCGCGGGTGGGAGCGCTCGGCGGCTCGCGGCGGATCTCGTGACCCCCGGCTTCACGGACATCCTGCCGTCCGGCGTCGATGGGATCGTCCATCTGGCGCAGTCGCGCCGCTATCGCGATTTCCCCGAAGGTGCGCCAGATGTCTTCGGTGTAAACGTGGGAAGCACGGCGGCATTGCTGGACTGGGCAGTTCGTTCCGGGGTCCGGCGGTTCATCCTGGCGTCTTCCGGCGGTCTATATGGCCACGGTTGGGATCCTTTCACCGAGGAGCACCCGGTCGGTGCCCCGGGGCGTCTCGGTTACTACCTGGCGTCGAAGCACTGTGCTGAACTGTTGAGCGAGAGCTATTCCGACCGCTTGACGGTCGTCATCCTCCGCTTCTTCTTCGTCTACGGTCCGGGCCAGCGGCCTGACATGTTCGTCCCTAGGATGGTCCGGTCGGTCGCCGAAGGGCGGCCAATTCGGCTCGACGGTGCGGACGGGCTGCATACGAATCCGGTCCATGTCGCCGATGCCGTCTCGGCGATACGAAATGCGCTCGGCACGGAGGAAGGCCATCGAATCAACATCGGCGGACCGGATGTCCTGAGCCTTCGCCAAATCGCCGAAGCCATCGGCGCCCGGCTCGGCCGCGCGCCACGCTACACCGAGAGGCCGGACGCGGAACCGAGGCACCTGGTCGCCGACATCGACAAGATGAAGCGACTGTTCGGTCCGCCGTCCGTCCGTTTCGCCGAGGGCTGCGAGGATGTGATTCGCGATCTCGGGCTGCGGGTGAAGCCTGCTTAGGCGCGCCTGCGTCTGCGCGCCGAGTGACATCCGAGGCAACCGAGATCGGCACGAGACTGAAAGGCCGGCCAGGAGTCGACCGGCCGATCCGTGTGCTGCATTGTCCCACCGACGTCGGGGGTAATCCGCAAAGCCTGGCGCGAATGGAACGCGCGCTCGGCCTTGACAGCATATCCGTCGTCCTACGGGTCAGCCAATTTCAGTATGAGTCCGATCGAGTTCTGTCCAGAGACGGGGGAAGTCTTTTTGGTCGAGAGATTAGAGTTTGGCGTCTCATCTATTCCACTTTAAGGGATAGCGATATCGTCCACTTCAATTTCGGACAACCCTTGATGTATTACATGTTAGGGTCAAGGCGCTTCTGGCCGCCGGGTCAAACGGTGCGGACTCTGCTCGGCTGGCCTTACCGCGCCCTGTTCGAGTTTGCCGATGTGGCCCTCTTCAAACGCGCGGGCAAGGGGATCGCCGTCACCTATCAGGGAGACGATGCCCGTCAAGGCGACTATTGCCGTGCGCACCACGACATCACCTTCGCGGGAGAAGTGGAACCAGGTTATTACACGGCCAGGTCCGATGCCCACAAGCGGCGCCAGATCGCCAGGTTCGGCCGCTATGCGGATCGCGTCTACGCCCTCAACCCGGACCTTTTGCGAGTCGTCCCGGCCGCAGCATTTCTACCCTACGCCCATGTGGACCCCCGCGCGTGGGAGCCCGTCTATCCGGCGCCCCGGACGCGGCCACGGGTGTTGCACGCGCCCTCCCATCGGGCTGTGAAGGGCACCCGGTTCATCCTGGCGGCGGCAGAACGGCTCCGGCAGGAGGGTGTGCCGTTCGATCTGGAACTCGTGGAGAATCTGCCCTACGCGGAGGCCGTGAAGCGGTACCGGGATGCGGACCTGGTGGTGGACCAGTTGCTTGCCGGCTGGTATGGCGGCTTCGCCGTGGAGGCGATGGCTCTGGGCAAGCCGGTGGTCGCCTATCTGCGCGAAAGCGACCTCAATGTCGTCCCCCGCGAAATGCGGACGGCGCTCCCGGTGATCCAGGCCACGCCCGAGAGCGTCTACGACGTGCTGAAGGAATGGCTTACCGTCCGGCGCCATGCCCTGCCTGCGCGGGGGCGCGCCAGTCGCACCTATGTGGAGCGTTGGCACGATGCGCGCGCCATCGCGAAACGGGTCGTTGCGGATTACGAAGCCATCCTAGGGATTCGCCCCGCCGCGCTGCGCCCGCCCGCCTGATGCCGACCGCGAGCGAAATCGCCGCTTCCATCGGCGCCGCTATGGAGGGGCCGGATATCGCCGTGTACGGCGCGCGGTCCCTGGCAAGGGCTGCCCCCAAAACCATCGTGTTTCTGAACGGGCCGGATCGCGAGAGCGCGGCGCGGCTCGATGCCATCGGCGCGGTCGTCTGCGTGACGACGCCGGCCCTCGCGGAGAGTCTGGCCTGCACCCGCCTCCTACACGACCGGCCGCGACTGGCGTTCTGCTCCATACTGGCGGAATTCTTTGTCGAACCGGAAGAATTGGGAATCTCGAGCGCGGCCTCGCTCGCCCCCGAAGCCCGGATCGGCACCGGCGTCTCCGTCGGCGCAGGTGCGGCGGTGGGGCCCGCCGTGGAGATCGGGCCCGGCACGCGGATCGGCCCCGGCGCGGTGCTGACCGGCCGGGTGGAGATCGGCGCCGAATGCATCGTGAAGTCCAACGCCACCATCGGTGAGGCCGGCTTCGGCTTCGCCACCGGCCCGGGCGGCGTGCCTGTGCGATTCCCTCATATCGGCGGAGTCAGAATCGGGGACGGGGTCGAAGTGGGCGCCAATTCCACCGTCGCACGCGCAGCACTCGACGAGACGGTCATCGGCGATTCCGTGAAGATGGACGATCTTGTCTATATCGCGCACAACGTCACGATCGGGTCGCGCTCGCTGATTGGCCCCGGCGCCTGCATCTGCGGCAGCGTCGCGGTGGGCGACGACGTATGGATCGGGCCGAACGCGACGATAGTGGATCACGTCGCCATCGGTGACGGCGCCCATATCGGGCTCGGCAGCCTGGTGATGCGCTCGGTGGCGCCCGGTGCCAAGGTGCGCGGCAATCCAGCCCGAACGATCCCGGGCGCCGGCACGCACCCCGGCCGGTAGCGGGAAAGAGCGCCCGGCATGTGCGGGATCGCCGGATGCGTCGTTTCGACGCCTGCACCCTGGGTCGCCGGCGTCGTCGAGGCCATGGGCGCGAGCCTCGCCCATCGCGGGCCGGACGACCGAGGCCTCCTGCTGTGGGACGGAAGCGCCCCCCCGCGTGCCGGGCGTACCCTTCCGGCGGCGGATGCGGCCAGGGTGGGCCTCGCCCATCGCCGCCTCTCCATCATCGACCTCACGGAGGGCGGCTGGCAGCCCATGCGCTCTCCCGACGGGCGCTACCACATGATCTATAACGGCGAGATCTACAACCATGTCGAGTTGCGCGCCGAGCTGGAGAAGCAGGGCCACCGGTTCCGCGGCGGGAGCGATACCGAGGTTCTGCTCGCGGCCTGGGCGGCGTGGGGCGCCCGCGCCCTCCCCCGGCTCGTCGGGATGTTCGCCTTCGCCCTGCTCGATACCCGGGAGCGCCGGCTTGTGCTGGCGCGCGACTTCATGGGCATCAAGCCGCTCTATTACGCCACCTGGCCGGGCGGTCTGGTCTTTGCGTCCGAGATCAAGGCGCTGCTCAAGGTGCCGGCGGTGCCCGCAAAGGCGAATCCGCAGCAGCTCTACGACTATCTGCGCTTCGGCCTCGTGGATGGCGGCGAGGAGACGATGTTCGCGGGCATCCGGCAATTCCCGGCCGCGCATCATGCCTGGATCGATCTGAATCAGCCGGAGCGGCCTCTGGCGCTGGAGCGGTACTGGGCGCTGGGTGAGTCCGACGCCGCCCCGCGCCGCCGCTCGCTGGAGGACGCGGCGGAGGAGCTTCGCGCTATCTTTCTCGAGAACCTGCGGCTTCACATGCGAAGCGATGTTCCCGTGGGCTCCGCGCTTTCGGGCGGTATCGATTCCTCCTCCATTCTCGCCGGCGTCCGCGCGGTGGGCGGCCCCTCGGTGGACCTGGAGGCCGTGGGCTTCGTCGCCGACGACCCGCGCATCGGCGAGGAGCGCTGGATGGACCTGGCGGCCGGTGCGGCCGGTGCCCGTCTCCACAAGGTGAGGATCGCGCCCGAGGAGCTCGCACAGGATCTGGAGGCGCTGATCCGGGCGCAGGACGAGCCGTTCGGCAGCGCCAGCATCTATGCCCAGTACCGCGTCTTCCGCATGGCGGCGCAACAGCGGCTGAAGGTGATGCTGGACGGCCAGGGGGCCGACGAGGTCTTCGCCGGCTACATGTCGCTCCTCCCCTATCGCTGGGCCGGCCAGATCCGCGCCGGGGCTTGGCGGGCCGCCGGTGCGCTCATGCGAACGGCCTTGCCCACCAGCGCGCTTTCCGCACGGCACTTCCTGGTTCGGGGGCTCGCTGCGCTCGCGCCGGGCTGGCTGCTGCCGCCGCTCATGCACGCCGCCGGCTGGCGAAGGCCGCCGCCCTGGATGGACGGTGCCGCGCTTGCGCGATGCGGCGTCGACCCGCGGCCCGACCCGGCGCGGCTCGGCCACCGGCGGGATTTGCGGGGCGTGCTTGGCGCCGCCCTGTTGAACCGCAGCCTGCCCCAGCTCCTCCGCTACGAGGACCGCAACTCTATGGCGCACTCCGTGGAGAGCCGGGTGCCCTTCCTCACGCCGCGGCTGGTGGATTTCGTGCACGGCCTGCCGGATTCGTTCCTCATCGGTGACGACGGCCTGACGAAGGCCGTCCTGCGGCGTGCGATGGCAGGGATCGCGCCCGATGCGATCCTCGCCCGCCGGGACAAGATCGGCTTCGAG
The DNA here is from genome assembly GCA_965220825.1 of Alphaproteobacteria bacterium. Taxonomy (GTDB): domain Bacteria; phylum Pseudomonadota; class Alphaproteobacteria; order UBA828; family UBA828. The sequence goes on along the minus strand of OZ244839.1, from coordinate 2,210,083 downwards.
CCCCCGCAGGGGCAGTGGCTCGGCGCCCTGGATCCCTGGGTGCGGGAGGTGCTTGCATCCGGCCGCATCCCCTGGCTGCGCGGCGACCGGATGATCCGCTACTGGGAGGGCGTCGGCGCCCGGTCGCGCCGCGTCGACTGGACCGTGTGGCGGTGGCTGAACGCCATCGCCTGGGCCCGCAGCTACGACATGGCGTTCGAGTAGGCGCGGAGGCCACCATGCCGCCGGTGCCGCCCGCTGCCGCCGTTATCGGCTTCTCGCCGCTGCACGGGGATGCCCGCGTGCGGCGGCAGATACGCGCGCTTTCATCGCTTTGCGACGTCACCGCCATGGGGTTCACCGATCCGGGCATTGCGGGCGTGCGCTTCGTCGATGTGAACCGGCGACCCTTGACCGTGCCCGGGAAGGCCGGCACGGCGCTTCTGCTGAAGGCGGGCTGCTTCGAGGCCGTCAATCGCTCGGACGAGGCGGTGGGGCATACGGCCGACGCGTTGAAGGGCCGCGACTTCGCCCTCATCGTCGCGAATGATGTCGATGCGCTGCCCGTGGCGCTGGCCCATGGGAGAGGCGCGAAGATCCTGTTCGATGCGCATGAATATGCGCCACGCGAGCATGAGCAGAGGTTTCTCTGGCGCTTCTTCGTCCAGAGATACAGAGAGCATCTGTGCCGCACCGGCATCCCCCGGGTGGACGGGATGACGACCGTGGGGCCGGCGATTGCCGAAGCCTACGCCCGCGCGTTCGGCGTGCGCCCCGCCATCGTACTTAACGCGCCATACCATCGTGCAACACCCTGCACCCCGCGTAGCGACCGCCTCATCCGCATGGTGCATCACGGGATCGCGGTGCCGCAGCGCCGCTTGGAGACCCTGATCGACGCGATGGCGCATCTTGACGACCGGTTCCGGCTCGATTTCATGCTCGTTCCCAGCCGCCCCCGCTGCCTTGCGGCGTTGAAGAGGCGCGCGGCGTCCGACCGGCGCATCTCGTTCGTGCCGCCCGTCGCGTCCGATGAAATCGTGCGGACGCTCTCGGACTACGATGTCGGGGTTTGCGCAGTGCCGCCCGAAGGCTTCAGCCTTCGCCATGCGCTCCCCAACAAGTTTTTCGATTTTATCCAGGCGCGGCTCTGCATTGCCATCGGCCCGTCGCCGGAGATGAAGAGGCTGGTTGAGCGGCACGATCTCGGTGTTGTGGCGGCGGACTTCACCGCGGAGTCCCTGGCGGAAGTACTCGGCGCGCTCGACCGGCCCAGGGTGGAAGCCTTCCGCCGCGCGGCCGATATCGCCGCCGCGGAACTCTGCTACGAACGCAGCGCCGAGGTTCTGCAGGGCATCGTCCGCCGGCTGCTGGACCTGGAAGAGCCCGACAGTACGTGCCATGTTGCACCGACGCACGGCGGCTGAAGGGAAGCGCGCGTCGTGCGAGTCTTCTCCGTCGTCGGCGCGCGGCCGCAGTTCGTCAAGGCGGCACCGGTCGGCCGCGCGCTGGCCGCGCTGCCCGGCATGGACCATGCGCTCGTCCACACCGGGCAGCATTTCTATCCGGACATGTCGGACCGCTTCTTTCACGAGTTGGCGCTGCCCGCGCCGGCCTGGAACCTCGGCGTCCACGGTGGCGGCCACGGCGCCATGACTGGGCGGATGCTGGAGGTGCTTGAGCCGCTCCTCGAGGCCGAGCGCCCCGATGCGGTGCTGGTCTACGGCGATACCACCTCCACTCTCGCCGGGGCCCTGGCGGCCGCCAAGCTGGGCCTCGCGGTCGCCCATGTGGAGGCGGGGCTGCGCTCGTTTAACCGCCGGATGCCGGAAGAGATCAACCGCGTCCTCACTGACCATGTCAGCACGCTGCTCTACTGCCCCACGACCGCCGCGGTGGAGAACCTGGCGCGGGAAGGGATCGTCGCCGGTGTCGAGAAGGTTGGCGACGTCATGTACGACGCTGCCCTGGACGCGGGGGCCCGTGCGCGCGCGGAATCGCACCTGCTCGAGCGGTTGGGGCTCGCCGACGGCACGTTCGCCGTGGCCACGATCCATCGCGCCGAGAATACGGACGATCCGGAAACGCTCGCCCGGATACTGGATTACCTTTGCGGCGAGGCGCGCGAACAGCCCGTCGTTCTACCCGTCCATCCGCGCCTCCACGGCGCCCTGCAACGGGAGGGGCTCTCCCTCGACGGGCTGCGTGACGTACCCCCTTGCGGCTACTTGGACATGCACCGGCTGCTCCAGGGCGCGACCACCGTCTACACGGATTCCGGCGGCCTGCAGAAGGAGGCCTATTTTCACCGCACGCCCTGCGTCACCCTGCGCGACGAGACCGAGTGGGTGGAAACGGTTGAATGCGGCTGGAACCGGCTGTGGCAGGGCCCCGACTTCCGCCCCTGCCGCGCCATCGCCGACTATGGCTACGGCGGCGCCGCCCGCCGGATCGCGACGCATCTCGGCGCCTGGCTCGACCGCAGACCCGCCGGCCCGCCCGCCTCGTCCGGCGCACGGCCTTCCGCATGAACATCCTGCTGCTCACCGAGAACTTCCCGCCGGAGACCAATGCCGCTGCGACGCGGCTCCACGGGAAGGCGCGGCACTGGGTGCGATGGGGGCACGCCGTCACCGTGGTCACCAGTGCGCCCAACTTCCCCGACGGCGTTGCCTTCGAGGGATATCGCAACCGCTGGCACCGGACCGAGGTCATGGACGGCATGCGGATCGTGCGGGTCAAGACCTACATGGCACCCAATCGGGGCGTGCTGCGCCGCTCCCTCGACTTCCTGAGCTTCGGCTGCACGGGGTTCGCCGCCGCGCTGTTCGAGCCCCGGCCCGACGTGGTGCTGGGGAATTCGCCGCAGCTCTTCGCCGCCGCCGCCGCCCGCGGTACAGCCGCCCTCCGGCGGGCGCCCTTCGTGCTGGAGCTCGCGGACCTCTGGCCCGCGTCCATCGCCGCCGTGGGTGCCATGCGGCATCCGCTCCCGTTCTGGCTGCTGGAAAGGCTCGAGCTCCACCTCTACCGTCGGGCGGCCGCCATCATCGCACTGACCGAGGGCATCCGGGACGATCTCGTCGCCCGCGGCACGCCCGCCGGCAAGATCGCCGTGGTGCGGAACGGCGCCGACCCCGCCCCGAGCGGCCCGCGCCCCCGCGACGAGGCGCTGGCGTGCGCCTGGGGGATGGGCGGCAAGTTCGTCGTCGGCTATGTCGGCACTCACGGCATGGCGCACGGCCTCGCCAATGTTCTCGATGCCGCCGAGCGGCTGCAAGATACGACGGACATCCTGTTCCTGTTCGTGGGCGCGGGCGCGGAGCGGGAGGCGCTCATGGCCGACGCGCGGCGCCGCGGGCTCCGCAACGTCGTCTTCCAGCCGGTGCAGCCCAAGGAGGCCCTGCCGGCGGTCTGGAGCCTCTGCGATGTCGCCCTCGCCCATCTGCGAGACAGGCCGCTGTTCGCCGGCGCACTGCCGACCAAGATGTTCGAGGCGTTGGCCGCCGGCCTGCCGGTGCTGCTGGCGGCACCGGAGGGGGAGGCGAGCCGCCTTCTCGATGAGGCCGGTGCCGGGGTCTGGGTCCCGCCTGAGGATCCGGTGGCGCTGGCCGGCGCCGTTCGCATGCTGCATGAGGATCGTGAGCGGCTCGCGCGCCTCGCCGCCGGAAGCCGCGCCGCCGCCCCTGCCCACAGCCGCGAGGTCCGGGCCCGGGACACGCTGGACGTGCTGGAGCGCGTTGCCCGCTGAACGCCGCAAGCATTTCGCCTTTTCACATTTTTCGATGCGCGGGCCTCCAGGCCCGCATTTTTCTTTCTCTTCTCGATGCGGGAGGCGCAGCGTCTTCACGTCGTCGCGAAACGTGCTACATTTGATAACGATTTTCAATTGCATGCGCAGGTGTCATGGAGCCCTCGGAGCCCTCGCACCCGGACGGGCTCGTCTTCGAAGCCGTCCATCATGCCTATGACGGCAAGCCCTCGATCCGCGGCGTGGACCTCGCCGCGGGACGGGACGAGATCGTCTGCCTGCTGGGCCCCTCGGGCTGCGGCAAGACGACCCTCCTGAGGATCGCCGCGGGGCTCGAGCGCCAGAGCGCCGGCCGGGTGCTGGTCGCGGGGCGGGAGGTGGCGGGGCCGGGTTGCTTCCTGCCGCCGGAGAAGCGGCACGTCGGCCTCATGTTCCAGGACCTCGCGCTCTTTCCGCACATGAACGTGCAGGACAATGTGGGCTTCGGCCTGCCGGCGCTTGCGCGCGCGGAACGCCGCCAGGAAGTGGACGGCCTGCTCGCGCGCCTCGAGCTCGGGCATCTCGCGCGGGCCTATCCCCACGAACTCTCCGGCGGCGAGCGGCAGCGGGTGGCGCTCGCCCGGGCGCTCGCGCCGAAGCCCGGGGTGCTGCTGCTCGACGAGCCGTTCTCGGACCTCGACGAAGGCCTGCGCCGGCGGGTGCGCGACGACACGCTGCGCGTCCTCCGCGCCCATGCCGTGCCGGCTCTCCTGGTCACCCACGATGCGGAAGAGGCGCTTGCGCTTGCGGATCGGATCGCTCTGATGCGGGACGGTGCGCTGGTGCAATGCGGGCCGCCGCACGCCCTCTACCGCAGCCCGGCGAGCCCCTTCGTCGCGCGCTTCTTCGGCGCCGAATTCCTTTCCGACGGGCGGGTGCGGGCGGGCCGGGTGGAGACCCCGCTGGGGCCTGCGGCGAGCCGCTGCGGCGAAGGATGCAAGGTCCGGGTCTATGTCCGCCCGGAGGCCTTCGAACTGGTGGAGGGCGGGGCGGAAGGCGTATCGGCGCTGCCCGCCGCACGGGTTCTGGAGAGCCGGCTCCTGGGCCTCGCCAGCCGGCTCACCCTCGCGGTGAACGGCCATCCGGCGCCCCTTGCCGTCGATGTGGCCGACGGCGCCCTTCCACAAGTCGGCGACATCGTCCGCATTCGGCTTGACCCGCGCCGGACTTTTGTGTTCCCTGCCACGCAGGACATATAGGCGAAGGCAGGGGCACCCCCGCGCCGACAGGGTGATCGGGGTGGTCACGAGTGCCCCGTCCGAGCCGTCGCCACCGTGAGACTGGAGCCATCCAATGGGTATCTCGATCTGGCAGATCCTTTTGATCGTCCTGGTAGTCGTGCTCTTGTTCGGAGCCGGCAAGCTGCCTCGGCTGATGGGCGATTTCGCCAAGGGCATCAAGAGCTTCAAGTCCGGCATGCGGGAGGGCGAAGCGCCGCCGCCCGCACAGGCCGAGGCGCCCGCGGAAACCCCGCAGGAGCCCAAGGTCATCGACAGCACGCAGCCCTCGACCGTGGAAGCCGGTGCGATCAAAAAGGACGAAGCCGCGAAAAGCTGAGCGGCGCGGCGCGGGCGGCGAAGGGGGCCTCCGTTCCCTGGACGGGCTGAGCGATGTTCGACATCGGCTGGCAAGAGCTCATCATCCTCATGCTGATCGCTCTGATCGTGGTCGGGCCTAAGGACCTGCCGCGTATCGTGCGGACGGCGGGGCAGTGGATGGGCAAGGCGCGCGGCTACGCCCGGGATTTCCAGCGGACCATCGAGGAGGCGGCGGACGCCACCGAGATCGACGCCGTCAAGAAGGAAATCGACGAGGCCAACAAGGAGCTGGCGAATGCGCGCCGCGACGTGGCGGACGGTGCGGGCGACGTGAACAAGATACTCAGCGAAGACGCGTTCGCCACCGGCGCCAAGGCCGACGGCAAGGCCAATGGCGAGGCGCCGCCCGCTGCCGGGGAAACGAGCGGCACGGCCGCGGGAGAATCTGCCCCCGAGCCCGCCCCGACCCAGGCGGCGGAGGCGAGCGGCGGCGCGGAGGATGCGCCCGAGCCCCGCACGAGCGCCTGACCGGTGGTCGACAAGACCGACGCGATCGAACAGACGCGGGCGCCGCTTATCGATCACCTGATCGAGTTGCGGCGCCGTCTGGCCTATTCCGCCATTGGCATCGTTATCGCCTTCTTCGGCTGCTGGTATGTGGCGGAGGATATTTTCGCCTTCCTGGTGGAACCGCTCCGGGTGGTGCTCGCGGAGAGCGGCCACGACACGGGCCTGATCTACACCCACCTCCTCGAAGCCTTCTTTACCGAGCTCAAGATCGCCTTCTGGGGGGCGTTCTTCGTCGCGTTCCCGCTCATCGCCACCCAGTTCTGGATGTTCGTGGCGCCGGGGCTCTACAAGAAAGAGAAAACCGCCGTTCTGCCGTTCCTCTTCGTAACGCCGGTGCTGTTCTTCGCCGGTGCGGGCATGGTCTACTACTTCATCTTCCCGCAGGCGTTCGACTTCTTCATATCGTTCCAGGACGTCGCCACGGAAGAACGCCTCGGCCTCGAGCTCCTGCCGAAGATCGGCGAGTATCTCTCCCTGGTGATGAAGCTGATCTTCGCGTTCGGCATCGCGTTCCAGCTTCCCGTCATGCTCACCCTGATGGGCCGCGCGGGCCTCGCCACCTCGGCGGGGCTCAAGCGCAAGCGCAAATACGCCATCGTCATGGTGTTCATCGCCGCCGCCGTCCTCACGCCCCCGGATCTGTTCAGCCAGATCGGCCTCGGCATTCCGCTGATCGCGCTCTACGAGCTCTCCATCATCTCGGTCGGCATGGTCGAGAAAAAACGTGCGCAGAAGCTCGCGGAGGAAGAGGCCGCCTACGCCGAGATGGATGAGATCCTCGCCGAGTACGAAGACAGCGAAGAGACCGACTTCAATTACGGGCGCTGACGGCGCACGCCGCGGCTCTTCCCTCTCCTGGCCCGACCCGCTGGAGCGGGTGTTCGACTCACTGTCGGGAAGGGGCTAAAAGGCGCGCCGACATGTTCAGCGTGAAGTGGATTCGCGAGCAGGCCGAGGCCTTCGATCGGGGCCTCGCCCGCCGCGGCGCGGCACCCCACGCAGGGCGGATCGCCGCCCTGGATGCGCGCCGCCGCGAGACCCAGACCGCGCTTCAGGAATGCCGGCAGACGCGCAACCGGCTCTCGCGCGAGATCGGTGCGGCCAAGGCGCGGGGCGAAGACGCGTCCCCCCAGATGGAAGAGGTCGCGAGCCTCAAGGACCGGGTCCAGGCTCTGGAGCGGGAGGACCGCGAGCACGCAGCCGCGCTCGAGGCGCTGCTCGCCGGCCTTCCCAACCTGCCCGCCGACGACGTGCCCGACGGGGCGGACGAAGCCTCCAATGTGGAACTCCGCCGCTGGGGCGCACCGCCCGCTTTCGACGCACCGGCGAAGCAGCATTTCGAGATCGGCGAAGCGCTCGGCCTCATGGACTTCAAGCGCGCCGCCAGGCTCTCCGGCGCGCGCTTCGTCGTGCTCTCCGGCGCCCTGGCGCGGCTCGAGCGCGCACTGGCCGCCTTCATGCTGGATATCCACACGAAGGAGTTCGGCTATACCGAAATCGCGCCGCCCCTCCTCGTGCGCGAGGCTGCGGCCTACGGCACCGGCAATCTCCCGAAATTCGCCGAGGACCTCTTCCGCACGGTGGACGGCTACTGGCTGATCCCGACGGCGGAAATGCCGCTCACCAATCTGGTTGCCGGTGAAATCCTCGACGAAGAAGATCTCCCGCTCCGCATGACGGCTTTTACGCCCTGTTTCCGCGCCGAAGCCGGTGCGGCCGGGCGCGATACCAGCGGCATGATCCGCCAGCACCAGTTTTCCAAGGTGGAGCTGGTCAGCGTGACCCGGCCGGAGGAATCGGAGCGCGAGCACGAGCGTATGACCGCCTGTGCCGAGGCCGTGCTGCAACGCCTCGAACTCCCTTATCGCGTCGTGGTGCTGAGTGCGGGCGATATGGGCTTTTCCGCGCAGAAGACCTACGACATCGAGGTCTGGCTGCCCGGTCAGGCGCGCTTCCGCGAAATTTCGAGCTGCTCCAACTGCGGCGCATTCCAGGCGCGGCGCATGAACGCGCGCTGCCGCCTGCAGGCGGAGAAGCGAACCCGCTTCGTCCACACCCTCAACGGCTCCGGCCTCGCCGTCGGGCGCACGCTGGTCGCCCTGCTCGAGAATTTCCAGGAGGCGGACGGCGGCGTGACGGTGCCGGCGGCGCTCCGCCCCTATCTCGACGGCGCCGAGCGGCTCGGCTGATGCGGATTCTGGTCTGTAACGACGACGGCATCAACGCGCCGGGGATCAAGGTGCTGGAGCGCATCGCCCGCGCGCTTTCGGACGATGTCTGGGTCGTCGCGCCGGAGACCCAACAGAGCGCGGCCTCCCATTCGCTGACCCTTCACCGGCCGCTCCGCATCCGCAGGCTCTCCCGGCGCCGCCAGGCGGTCGACGGGACGCCCACCGATTGCGTCTTTCTGGCTTTCAACAAGCTGCTGGCGGACCGGCCGCCCGACCTCGTCCTCTCGGGCGTCAATGAAGGCGCCAATGTGGGCGAGGACGTGACCTATTCCGGCACCATCGCGGCCGCCATGGAGGCGACGCTGCTCGGCGCACCGGCCGTTGCGCTCAGCCAGTCCTTCCAGGACGGCGGACGCCCCAAATGGAAGACCGCCGAACAGTGGGGTGAGCGCGTCGTCCGCGTCCTGCTCGAGCGGCCCTGGCCCGAAGGCGTGTTGATGAACGTGAACTTCCCGGATATCCCCGCGGGCCAGGTGCGCGGCGTCCGGGCGAGCCGTCAAGGCCTGCACCAGGTGGGCGACAGCCTGGAGGAGCGGATCGATCCCCATGGCGCCTCCTATTTTTGGGTCGGTTTGACCTTGCCGGTCCGGCATTCCGGTGCGCGGGGGACCGATCTTCGCGCGATCGAGGACGGCTACGTCGCGGTGACCCCGCTCCATATGGACCTCACGCACCGCCGGACCCTTGCGCGGCTCCGCGAGGTCTTCATGTGAGGGCCGCCGGCCGCTTCGGCTTCGTCCTGGCCGCGGCAGCCACGCTGCTGGCGGCGGCGTGCGGGCCGCTGCCATATCCCTCGGCGGTCGAGGGCGAGTCCCGGCGGTCCCCTGCGGCGGTCCAAAGCGGCGAGAGCCCGGCTGTGGTCCGCGCGTACGTGTTTCGCGAGACGCCGCCTCTGCCCAGGCTTCGCCCGCCGGCTGCCGATGCGCGCGCATCCCCGACGGCGCCCGGCACGGTGACCGTCGTCCGCGGCGACACGCTCTACGGCATCGCCCGCCGCCACGGGGTCGGGATCGGCGCCCTCGTGCGTCTCAACGGGTTGACGCCGCCCTACAGGCTGCTGGTGGGGCAGCGGCTGATGCTTCCCGAAGTGCGGTTCCATACGGTGCGCAAAGGGGAGACGCTCCATGGCATTGCCCGCGATCACGGGGTCGAACCGGGAGCGCTCGCGAAGGAGAACCGAATCCGCCCCCCTTATCGGGTGGCGGCGGGTACGCAGTTGACCCTGCCCGCGCCCGTGCAGAGGCCCCGGGTCGCGCGGGACCCTTCCCCTTCCCCGGCGGTTGCGCCGCGGCGCACCGCGCGGCCCGGCGTGGAGGAAGCGGCACCTCGGGAGGTCGCCCGGCCCGCGGTGCGGCCCGAGACCCGCCAAGCCTCGGTCGCGCCGGCTTCCGATGCGGGTTTCCTCTGGCCTTCGGAAGGCCCGGTGATCTCCCGCTTCGGACCCAAGCCCAACGGCATGCATAATGACGGCATCAATATCGCCTTGCCGGTGGGGAGCGCGATCCGCGCGTCCCAGAACGGCGTGGTAGCCTATGCGGGAAACGAGATCCGCGGCTATGGGGACCTGGTGCTGCTCCGCCATGACGGAGGCTGGATGACGGCCTATGCCCATAACAGCGAGCTTCTGGTGGAGAAGGGCGAGGCGGTGAAGCGCGGCCAGGTGATTTCCCGATCCGGTGCGTCGGGCCGCGTTTCGCGCCCCCAGGCCCATTTCGAGATCCGGCGAAACGGAAAGCCGCGGGACCCACTCGACCTGTTCGAGCGTGAGTAGCGACGCTGCCGCTGCCCGCGATGCGCCCGCGCGCCGGAGAAGCCGCTACGTACCGCTTTCGCCGTTCGCCAGACGGCCCGCGAGATCCTGGATGAACTGCCAGGCGACGCGGCCCGAGCGCGCACCGCGCGTCATGCTCCACTCCACCGCTTCGGCGCGCAGGTTCTCGCTGTCGATGGCGAGGTCGAGATGGGCCGCATAGGCCTCCACCATCTCGAAGAAGGTGGCCTGGTCGCAGGGGTGGAAGCCGAGCCAGAGGCCGAACCGGTCCGAAAGCGAGACCGCCTCGTCCACGGCTTCGCCTGGATGGATCGCCGTAGAGCGCTCATTCTCCACCATGTCGCGCGGCATCAGGTGGCGGCGGTTCGAGGTCGCGTAGAACAGGACGTTCGCGGGCCTGCCGTCCATGCCCCCCTCAAGCGCCGCCTTGAGGGACTTGTAGGTGGTGTCCTCGGAATCGAAAGAGAGGTCGTCACAAAAGAGGATGCATCGCGTGGCGCTTCGGCGTAGCCGCGTGAGCAGGACGGGGAGGGAGGCGATCTCCTCGCGGTGGATTTCGACCAGGACAAGCCCTGCCGGCGCGTCCGGCGCGACGGCGCCGTGAACGGCCTTGATGAGCGAACTCTTGCCCATGCCGCGCGCGCCCCACAGGAGGGCGTTGTTGGCAGGCAGCCCCCGGGCGAAGCGTCGCGTATTGTCCAGCAGGATGTCGCGCACCCGGTCGATGCCCTTCAGGAGCGCGAGGTCGATGCGGTTGATCTCGGCGATCGCCTCGAGCCGGGCGCCGTCGGCGTGCCAGACGAAGCCCTCGGCCGACTCCAGCGCGGCGTCGTCGGGCCGCGGGGGCGCGAGCCGTTCCAGTGCTTCCGCAATGCGCCGCAGGAGCGGTACGGCCGCCGCATCCGACATCGGATCTCCGCAAATGCCACGGTGAAGGAACGAGGCCGGGACCCTAATTCGCTTCCCCCGAAAAGGAAACCGGGGGGTCTCCGAGCCCGGCGGTTCCGGCTCTCTGCCTTGGAAGCTTCGCAAAGGGTGGCAGAAAGGTTTGCCCGGCCCCGGGTTTGGGCCTATCGTGCGGCGATTTTCGCGGCGGGAGTATGAAGCGATGGTTGCAGCAAGGTTGGCAAAACCGATTGCCACGGTGGGCGCGCTCGGGCTCGCGCTGGTTGCGTTGACGGCCTGTCCGCCCATGCAGCAAGGCGGCGAGGGCGGCGAAGCGGGCGGCGGCGACATGCTGATGTCGATCCTCCCGCTGATCCTGATTTTCGTGGTGTTCTACTTCCTGCTTATCCGCCCCCAGCAGCGGAAGCAGAAGGCCCATCGCGAAATGCTGTCGAACGTGAACCGAGGCGACGACATCGTGACCAACGGTGGGCTGGTCGGCCATGTGATCAAGGTGGGTCGGGGCGACAGCCTGCTGGTTGAGATCGCCCCCGATGTACGCGTCCGCGTCATGCGCAACATGATCTCCCAGATCATGCCGCGTCATGAAGAGTTCGAGGGCGACGAAGAGGAGGAGGACGAGGAGGACGAACGCTTCGAGGACGAGCGGGACGACGTGGAAGACGAAGACTATGACGAGGACGACGACATCGAGGACGACGACGAGGAAGAGGAGGACAGGGACGAGAAGCGGCGCTAGCCCGCTCCGTCATTCCGGTTTCCATGCTTCAGATCCGCCCGTGGCAGATCGGCGTCGTTGCAGCGATCGTCGTCGCGGCGATGTTGTTCGCGGTGCCCAACCTGTTCGACCGCGCGTCGCTCCGGGACTACCCCTCGTGGCTGCCGTCCAACCAGGTCAACCTCGGGCTCGACCTCCAGGGCGGCTCCCACCTTCTGCTTGAGGTTCAGGTCTCCGACATCGCGCGCGAGCGCATGGCCACCCTGGTGGACGATACCAGGGTCGCGTTACGGCGAGCGGGGGTCAAATATACGGGTCTCAAGTCCGAGGGCGATCGGGTGGTCTTTAGCCTGATCGATCCGGCGCAGCGCGAAGCGACGGAGGATGCGGTCGACGGAATCGACCCGGACGCCGAGATCGACGGGGATGATTCCGGCGCATTCAGCATCGTGCTCGGCGAAGCGGCGCTGGAGGAGCGCCAGCGGGCGGCCGTCGCTCAATCCATAGAGATCGTCCGGCGGCGCATCGACGAGACCGGCGTGCGCGAGCCCACCATACAACGCCAGGGCGACGACCGAATTCTGGTCCAGCTGCCGGGCGTGGACGACCCCGAACGGGTCAAGCGACTCCTCGGCAAGACGGCCAAACTCACATTTCACCTGCTGGACGAGAACGTGACCGAGCAGGACAGGCGCAGCGGCCGCACGCCGCGCGGCGCGCTTCGCCTCCCCTCGGACGAACTGGATGCGAACGGCGAGGAGATATTCTACGTCATCCGCAAGCGCGTGATGGTGAGTGGCGATTCCCTGGTGGACGCCGCAACCACGCGCGATCAGAACGGACAATGGGCGGTGAGCTTCCGCTTCGATTCCAGCGGCGCGCGGAAGTTCGGCGACGTCACCACCGAGAATGTGGGCAAGCCCTTCGCCATCGTGCTGGACGAGCGCGTCATCAGCGCACCGGTCATCCGCGAACCCATCGTCGGCGGTTCCGGGCAGATCACCGGCAATTTCACGGTGGAAGAAGCCAACGACCTCTCGCTTCTTCTGCGGGCGGGCGCGCTGCCGGCGCCCATGAAAATTCTCGAGGAGCGTACGGTGGGCCCCGACCTCGGCGAGGATTCCATCGAGGCGGGCAAGATCGCCTGCATCGTCGGGCTGGCGGCGGTGCTCCTCTTCATGGCGCTCTATTACGGGTTCTTCGGCCTGGTTGCCGATCTCGCGCTGATCCTCAACCTGATCATCATTCTGGGGGTTCTCTCCTTGCTGCAGGCGACGCTGACCCTGCCGGGAATCGCGGGGATCGTGCTGACTATCGGCATGGCGGTGGACGCGAACGTGCTGATCTTCGAGCGCATCCGTGAGGAAGCGCGCGCAGGCCGGGCGCCATTCTCCGCGATGGAGGCCGGATACCGCCGGGCATTCACCACCATCATCGACTCGAACCTCACCACGCTGATCGCCGCCGTCATCCTGTTCGTGATCGGGACGGGCCCGGTGAAGGGATTCGCCGTGACGCTCGGCATCGGTATCGCCACGTCCATGTTCACCGCCATGCTGCTCAGCCGGATCGTGCTGGTCACCTGGCTGCGCCGGCGCCGCCCGGCGCTGCTGCCGATCTAGAGCCCTGCCGTGCGGCGGTTCCGCCTTATCCCCGACCGGACCGAGATTCCGTTTCTGCGACTTCGGCGTGCGTTCTTCATATTCTCCATTGCCCTCGTCGCCGCGTCCGTGGTCCTGCTGGTCGCGCGCGGGCTCAATTTCGGCATCGACTTCGCGGGCGGCATCCTCATCGAGGTGGGCACCGAGAGGGAAGCGGACATCGGACGAATGCGGGGCGCGCTGGAAGGGCTCGACCTCGGCGAGATCGCGCTCCAGGAGTTCGGCGCGCCCACCGACGTGTTGATCCGCATCGAGCGCCAGCCGGGTGATGCAAGCGCCCAGCAGGCCGCCGTCGCCGTGGTGCGGGATGCTCTCGATGCGAACTACGGCGATTCGCTGAGCTACCGGCGGGTGGAGACGGTCGGGCCCAAGGTCGGCGCGGAACTGATCCAGGCCGGCATCATCGCCGTCGTGGTCTCCGTCTTCCTGATGCTGGTCTATATCTGGTTCCGTTTCGAGCTTCCGTTCGCCATCGGGGCGGTGATCGCGCTGCTCCACGACGTGCTGCTCTCACTCGGAATCTTCGCGGCGCTGGGCCTCGAGTTCAATCTGCCCATCGTCGCCGCGATTCTGCTCATCGTCGGCTATTCCATGAACGACACCGTGGTGGTGTATGACCGGGTGCGAGAGAATCTTCGCAAATACAAGGCGATGCCGCTCCTCGACCTGCTTAACCTCAGTGTCAATGAGACCCTTTCGCGCACGGTAATCACCTCGGCGACAACGCTTCTCGCCCTGCTTGCCCTGCTGATCTTCGGCGGCGCCGTGATACGCGATTTCAGCTTCGCCATGATCTGGGGCGTCATTGTCGGCACCTATTCGTCGGTCTTTGTCGCCGGCGCGCTGCTGCTCTACGTCCAGCCGCAGCGCGGCGGACGGAAGAAGGCCGCGGGCCAGGCGGAGCGCACCGAGGTGCTGGACGCGCCGGCGGCCGAGGCGGAGGTGCCGGGTGCGATCGAAGCCCCGGCGGCGGCGCTCCCCGCGTCGGAGTCCGAACCGGAGGCCGGGCCCGAACCCGGGACCGAGGAACGGCGGGACGACGCCCGGCCCTCCGGCAAGCGCCGGCGTGCGAGCTCGGCCCGGGCGCGGCGCAAGCGGCGGCGCAACCGGCGTTGATCCGTGGATATCGCGCCCAAGATCGTCGAGGGCCGGCAGGTCGTCGAGGCCTATGACGACGAGGGCTTTCGGATCAACGGCGCCCGCCACGAGGGCAGCATGCTCATATGGCCGGAGAGCACCGCCGCCTGGGAGGTCGCGGGCCTCGCCGACGCCGTCCTGGAGACCCTCGCACCGCTGCTCGCCGCAGAACCCCCGATCGAGACGCTGCTGATCGGCACCGGCGCCCGCTTCCATCCTGCGCCGCGCGCGCTCAAGGCTGCGCTCGCCGCGCGCCGCATCGCCGTCGAGAGCATGGATACCGGCGCCGCCTGCCGGACCTACAACGTGCTGTTGGCCGAAGAACGCCGCGTGGCAGCCGCGCTCCTGCCAGCCAAGGCGTAACGCCGGGCGCACCGGTGGAATGAATCTCTTCCCGCTTCCCGCCCGATTCCAGCCACATAGGATTGCAACTGGCACCCGACCCATTATGCTAACGTCAGAAGATTCGTGATCGCAGGGGGAGACGATATGACCAATCCGCTGACATCCCTCACCGGAACGGTGATCATGGGAGTCATCCTCACCGTGATCATGGTCGCGGTCCTGGCGGCCATAAGCTGACGGAAGGAGAAACGCCATGGATATACCCTTCGTGGATTATGCTTGGTGGCAGTTTTTCTTCCGATGGACCCACGTGCTTTCCGGCGTGATGTGGATCGGCCTGCTCTGGTACTTCAACTTTGTGCAGATTCCGAACATGCCGAAGATTCCGGACGAGCAGAAGCCGGCGGTCGGAAAGGTGATCGCGCCTGCGGCGCTCTTCTGGTTCCGCTGGGCGGCGCTGTTCACCTTGGCGACAGGCATCGTTCTCGCGCTGATGAACGAGTATTTCTCGGACTCCATCACCTTGGGGATCCTGGGCGCCGCGACGGACGGGCATGTGCTGCGCCACACCGCCATTGGTATCGGCATGTGGCTCGGAATCATCATGGCGGCGAACGTCTGGATGATCATCTGGCCAAACCAGAAGCGGGCGCTCGGCATCGTTGAGGTGGATGCGGATCGGAAGGCGCGGTCGGCGCGCATCGCGATGCTCGCATCGCGCACCAACACCATGCTGTCGATCCCCATGCTCTACGCCATGGTATCGGCCCAGAACGTCTACTGACGGAACGGCGCTTCGGATTGGGGTGGGGCTTCGCCCGGAGCGGCGAAGCCCCACCCGCGCCTTGGTTCAGGCGAGGGCCGCGCGCGCGAGCCGTGCGGCCCGGGTGCCGGAGCGCACCGCTCCTTCGATAGTCGCCGGCAGCCCGGTGGCCGTCCAGTCGCCCGCGAGGAAGAGGTTGCCGTAGCGCGTTCGCGCCGGTGGGCGGAGCGGCAGTGCGGCCGGGATCTGGGCGAAGGTCGCGCGTTTTTCCTTGACGATACGTGCCGGCGGCATCGCCTGGGCTTGGAGCCCGAGCGCGGCCGCCACGTCCTTCCAGAGCACTTCTGCGATCTCTTCGGCGGGGCGTTCCACGAGCGCTTGCGCTGCGCTGACCGTGACGGAGGCCACGTCGCCCCGGGCGAAGATCCATTGTGCGGTACCTCCGGTCACGCCGAGGATCGCGCTTCTCCCGGGCATGGGAACGGGACCCGTCAGCCGGAAATGCGCATTCACGATAGGACGCGTCTCGAGCGGCGCGCGGACTTCCGGCAGAAGCTGGACGCAAACCCGGGGCGGCACGGCGAGCACCGCCGCGTCCCCCGCATTCAGCACTGTCTCGCCGTCGGTAAAGCCGAGAGCGGCGGCGTGCGCACCGTCGCAGCGGAGCGCGCGTACACGGCGGTTGAAGTGCAGCGTGCCGCCACGGCTCTCGATATAGCGGACGGCAGGGTCCACCAGGTCGGGGCCGAGGCCTTCGCGGGCGACGAAGGCGCGGCAGGCGGCTTCGCCCCGGCCGAAGGTGAGGCGCAGAACGGGCCAGAGAAGGCTCGCGGCCGCTTCGTCGGGGGCGGCGTTCAAGACGGCGGCGGTGAGCGGCTCCCAGAGGCGTTCCATGAGGGGTCCGGTGTGCCGCAGGCGTTGCGCGACCGTATCTCCCGCGCCTGCGCGCGCGAGCGCCAAGGCGCCCGAGAGGTAGTGCCACGGGCGGCTGCCCGGCACGCGGCGGGAGGCGACCGCGATCCACCATGGCACCGGGCCCGCGTTGGGACGGAGCATCCAACGGGCGTCGGTGCGAAGATCGACGAAGGGGATAGAAGCCCTGGCTTGGCCCAAGAGCCCGTCGGGCGCGCCCACCATATGCAGATAGGCAAAGACCGCGGGGTTCGCGCCCAGTATCAGATGGTTGCCGTTATCGATCCTGCGCCCGAGCGTCTCGTCGAAAAACGAGCGGCACCGCCCGCCGGCCTGCCCCGCGGCTTCCCACAGAACGACGCGCTCACCGGCCTTTGCAAGCGTCACGGCGCACGAAAGCCCGGCCATGCCGGCGCCGATCACGTGGACGGTCTTCATGCGCCCCCG
This sequence comes from Alphaproteobacteria bacterium, assembly GCA_965220825.1. GTDB lineage: Bacteria > Pseudomonadota > Alphaproteobacteria > UBA828 > UBA828. The sequence goes on along the minus strand of OZ244839.1, from coordinate 2,193,318 downwards.
CGCTTTCCCCACGGGTGTGATGTATAGGGCTAAGTCGGCGCGGGCAAACCGCGACTGCCGCAGACCGGAGGGCGACCCCCGGTAGTCGCGGAAAGCCACCGCCCGTCCTCCGTGCCCTCCGCGGTGCGAAGGCGTCGCGGCCGTTGCGCGCCTTCCGGCATAATTCCGCTCTGGCGAGTCTCGAATATGTGAGCGGAAGTATGGGAATGGCAGCGGGCCTTTCGTCGCTGGGCGCATTGGCGCGGGCGGCGGATTATGATCGTTATTTTTCCGCCATATTCGCACCGCTTGAGCGGCGGGAGACGTTGTTCGCGCTGATCGTCTTCCACCACGAGGTCTCGCATATCCCGCAGAAGGTAAGCGAGCCCATGCTGGGGCACATTCGCTTCCAATGGTGGCGCGAGACGCTGGACGCGATGGCGGCGGCAAGCGGCGGCGCGGAACGCCGTCACGAGATCGTGCCGCCTCTTGCCGCCGCGCTCGGTGCGGGCGTCTTGGACAGCGCCGCGCTCGGCAGCATTCTGGATGCGTGCGAGGGCGAGCTGGAAAACGAAGGCTTTGCGGATCTCGCCGCTCTCGCGCGTCATGGGGCGGCAACCGGCGGGCTGCTCACGACGCTGATGCTGGAGTCTTCGGGTGCGGATTCGGCGGCGGCGCGGGAGGCCGGCCGGCAAGCCGGTACAGCCTGGACTCTGGTGAGCGGACTCCGCTGTCTCGCCCGGGGTGCGGGCCGCGGCAGGCTCCCGCTCCCTCAGAATCTGCTCGCGCACACCGGGATGTCCGAAGCCGAGATCCGCGCCGGGCAGGGGTTCGACCGGCTGGCGCCGGCCGTGCGGCCCGTGGTGGATGCCGCGGAAGAGGCGCTCGCGGCGGCGCGACGGGCGGGGCGGGCGATCCCACGCAAGGCGCGGGCGCCGCTGCTGATCGCGCGCGCGGCCGACCTCCATCTTGCCGGCTTCCGTCGTGGAGCCTACGACCTTCGATACGGGCGTCCGGAGCCCGCCCCTCTGCGTCGGCAAGCCGCGATGCTCGCCGGTGCGGTTTCCGGACGCTATTGAGCGGGCCGGGCGCCGCGCTCGATCCTGGGAACGGTCAGAACAGGACGACGCTGCGGATCGATTCGCCTTCATGCATGAGCTTGAAGGCGTCGTTGATGCGCTCGAGCGGCAGGGTATGGGTGATCATGGGATCGATCTCGATCTTGCCGTCCATGTACCAGTCCACGATGCGTGGCACATCGGTGCGCCCCTTCGCGCCTCCGAAGGCGGTGCCCCGCCAGACCCTGCCGGTGACGAGCTGGAACGGGCGGGTCGAAATCTCCTGCCCTGCGCCGGCCACGCCGATGATCGTGCTCTCGCCCCAACCCTTGTGGCAGCACTCCAGCGCCTGGCGCATGGTCTCCACATTACCGATGCATTCGAAACTGTGATCGGCGCCGCCGCCGGTGAGGTCCACCAGATAGGGGACGAGATCGCCTTCCACCTCCGCCGGATTGACGAAATCGGTCATGCCGAAGCGCTCACCGAGCGCCTTCCGCTTCGGGTTGATATCGATACCGACGATCCGGTTGGCGCCGACCAGGCGCGCGCCCTGGACGACGTTGAGGCCGATGCCGCCGAGGCCGAACACCACCACATTGTCGCCAGGCTGGACCTTTGCGGTGTTGATCACCGCGCCGATGCCCGTGGTGACCCCGCACCCGATGTAGCAGATCTTGTCGAACGGCGCGTCCTTGCGGACCTTGGCGAGCGAATATTCGGAGAGAACCGTGTGGCTCGCGAAGGTGGAGGTCCCCATGTAATGGAAGACCTTCTCGCCGCCTATGGAAAAGCGGCTCGAGCCGTCCGGCATGACCCCGGCGCCCTGGGTCTCACGGATCGCCTGGCAGAGATTGGTCCTGCCGCTGAGGCAGTAGTCGCATTGCCGGCATTCCGGCACGTAGAGCGGGATCACGTGATCGCCGGGCGCGACACTCTCGACCCCGTCGCCGACTTCCACCACCACGCCCGCACCCTCATGGCCCAGGATTGCGGGGAAGAGGCCCTCCGGATCGGCGCCGGAGAGCGTAAAGGCATCCGTATGGCAGACGCCGGTCGCCTTGATTTCGACGAGGACCTCGCCCTTTCCGGGGCCTTCGAGCTGCACCGTCTCGATGGCGAGCGGCTCGCCGGGGCCGGTCGCAAGCGCCGCGCGGACATCCATGGCAGGCCTCCTCAAGAATCGTCTCACGGTCTCCTGCCATGGTAGCGTTCGCCGCCGCCGGCGGTCGAGGGGAACGACGCGCGCGCATGGCGCGGGTTTCGAGGCACGGTCTTCCCTATAATGGCGTCGGTTCGGGACCGGCGGGACAACCCATTGCATGCGCCTCTCTCTCACCTTGTCGTTCTATTTCGGCAGGCGCTTCCTGTTGAGCGTTGCGCTGGTCTTCCTTGCGATCGTGGCGACCATCTTCATTTTCGACATGGTGGAACTGCTGCGCCGGGGGGCGGGGCCGAACCGGGGCGTGAGCTTCGGGATCATGCTTCAGATGGCGCTTCTCCGCCTTCCCTACCTTGCCCACAAGGCGCTGCCCTTCATCGCGCTCGCCGCGAGTATTCTGACTTTCATGCAGATGACGCGGAGTCGCGAGCTGGTGGTAGCGCGGGCCGCAGGCGTCTCCGTCTGGCAGTTCCTGCTGCCGGCGCTCTTCGTCGCCGCCCTCATCGGCTGTTTCTTCGTTACCGTGGTCAATCCGTTCGCCTCCGCCATGGTCTCGCGTTACGAGCGGATGGACGCGACCTATCTGGGAGGCGATGCGAGCCTGCTCGCGCTCTCCAAGACGGGCGTCTGGCTGCGCCAGAACGCCGACGGCGGACACACGGTGCTCCACGGCGCGCGCTTCGATCCGGAAACCTTCACGATGCACGACGTGATCGTCTTCCGCTACGAAGAGGGCGACCGCTTCGTCGGGCGTATCGACGCCGGCGAGGCGCGGCTCGAGGAGGGCTACTGGGCTCTGAAGGATGCGGCGTTCAACGTCCCCGGCGAGCCGCCGGACTACCGCGCGACGGACCGCATGGCGACCGATTTTACGCCGGCGCGCATCAGGGACAGCTTTTCGCCGCCAGAAACGCTCTCCTTCTGGGCCTTGCCCGGCTTCATCGACACCCTGGAGCATTCCGGCTTTTCGGGCGTAAAGCACCGACTCCATTGGCATTCGCTGCTGACCGGCCCCCTCCTGATCTGCGCGATGGTGATGGTTGCCGCTGCGTTCTCGCTGCGCTACAACCGACGGGGGCCGTGGATCCCCATCGCGGGCGGCGTTCTTACCGGTTTCCTGTTCTACTTCATTACCGATTTGGTGCTCGCATTGGGACTCTCGGGGGATATCCCGCCGGTACTCGCCGCCTGGACCCCGCCAGCGGTCTTCGCGCTTCTGGGTATCGCGGGGTTGTTTCACTTCGAGGACGGATGAACGCGATAGCGAAGACCGTGATGCTCGTGGCGGTCTGCAGCCCGATCATGCTGCATGCCGCGCAGACTCGCGGGCAGCCGGGCGACGAGGCGGTTGCACACGGGCCCGTGACCCTGACCGCCGACGAGGTAGGCTACGACCGGCGGACCGACAGGGTGCACGCTTCCGGAGCGGCGACGGCGGTTTATGGCGAGCGGACGCTCCTCGCGGACCGGATCGACTACCGTCGGGCGGAGGGGCTCGTCTCCGCGTCGGGCGCCGTGCGGCTTCTGGAACCTGACGGCAGCGTGCTCTTTGCGGACTCCGCCGAACTTACCGAAGACATGGGGGATGGCACGATTATCCGCCCGAGCTTGCTGCTCGCCGACGAATCCCGCCTGGTTGCGAACGATGCGCGGCGGGAGGCGGGCAACCGGACGGTGCTCAGCAGGGTGGTCTATTCGCCCTGCGAAATTTGCGAGGAGGATCCCGAGCGCCCACCCTCTTGGCAGCTCAAGGCCGGGCGGGCGATTCACGACAAGGCAATGGGCGACATCATCTATCACGATGCGTCGCTGGAGTTTCTCGGGGTGCCCGTCGCCTATACGCCCTATTTCCGCCACCCCGACCCGACGGTAGAGCGCCGGTCCGGCTTTCTGTCACCCTCCTACGGCAGTTCCAACGCACTCGGCGCCGAAGTGACGGTCCCCTATTTCTGGAACATTGCGCCCCATCGGGACGTGACGTTTTCGCCGCGCCTCACCTCGGAAGAAGGGGTGGTGGCCGCGGGCCAATATCGCGAACGCACCGGCGACGGCCAGTTCGAGTTCGACGCCAGCCTCACGCGCACGGATGCGCGGGACGAAGACGGCAAAATCAAGGGCGGGCAGGAATTTCGTGGCCATGTCTTCGGCTCCGGCGCGTTCGAGATCGACCCCGGTTGGCGCTGGGGCTTCGATGTGAAGCGTGCGTTGGACGACACCTATCTCAGGCGCTACGGCATTTCGACGGCGGATTCGTTGACCTCCACACTCTTCGTCGAGGGTATGGACGGGCGCAGTTTCATCTCGGGCCGCGCCTATTCGTTCCAGGGCCTCGAGGCGGAGGACGAGGACGACCGGATCCCCATCATCCTCCCCCTGATCGACGCCGACCTGGTGGGCGACGAGCTCTATGCGGGGGGCTACTTCACCCTCAGCGGCAACATCATGTTCTTGGAGCGCCTCTCCGGCACGGACAGCCGCAGATTCTCGGTCGAGGGCGGCTGGAATCGGCCGTTCGTGGCGCCCGGCGGCCATCTCTTTCGCATCGATGCGGATTTGAGGGGCGATCTCTACCATGTCGCCACGCCGGTGGACCCCGCTCGCCCCACCGGAAAGACGGAGCGCGACGCGTTCGCCCGCGCGATCCCCCGCGTCGCGCTCGAATGGCGCCTGCCGCTCGTCTCCCGCTCCGGCGCGACCCACAAGCTGGTGGAGCCGATCGTCCAGGCCGTCGGGAGCCCCCATGGCGGCAACCGCGACGATATTCCCAACGAAGACTCACAGGACTTCGAGTTCGACCACACCAATCTGTTCAGCGACAACCGGTTTACCGGCTTCGACAGGGTGGAGGGCGGGCCGCGACTGAATTACGGCCTTCGGCTCGGCTATTACGATTCCACCGGTACGAAGGCGACGGCGCTTGTCGGGCAGAGCGTCCGGACCCGAGACAACCGTTCCTTTGCGTCGGGCAGCGGGCTCGAGGACAAGAGGTCGGACTATGTCGGGCGCATCTTCGTGCAGATACCGCCGTTTCTTGATTTCGGCTACCGGTTTCGCCTCGACCACGATAACTTGTCGAACCGGCGCAAGGAGGCCGACCTGACCTTCGGGCCCGATTGGCTGCGGAGCAGCGTGAGCTATGCTGAACTGGCGCCGCAGACGGAGCGCGAGGGAACGGTCGCGTTCGATGAGCGCGAAGAAGTCGTGGCGGCCAGCACGGCCCGTTTTTCGGACTATTGGAACGTCTCCGCGGGGATTCGCCGAGATCTCTCGGACGAAGGGCGCACAATCCATTGGAATGCAGGCGTTGCCTACGAGGACGAATGCCTTCGGCTCGACGCCCGGATGATCCGCACCTTTTCTCGCGATCGCGATGTCGAGCAGGACACTCGATTCGTGATCGGCGTGAACCTGCTGAACCTGGGATGATAGGCCACAGAAGGTTCACGCGCCGGAAGGGCGCCCGCGCAAGGGCCGGCTTCGCGCGGTTTCTGTTGCCGGCACTCTTCGCCGCTCTTCTTGTGCCGATGGGCGCCGTCCCGCCCGTGTGCGGGCAGGAGCAGATACAGATTGCCGCTGTCGTCAATGACGAGGCGGTCTCGGTCTACGATCTGGCGGCGCGAATCGATGTGGCGGTCGTGGCGTCGCGCCTTCAGGACAGCCCGGAACTCCGCCGGCAGATCGCACCGCAGGTGCTGCGCTCACTGATCCAGGAAAGGCTTCAGACGCAGGAGGCGAAGCGCCGCGCCGTGACCGTGAGCGATGAAGAGATGGCAACGGCGATGCGTGGGGTGGAGGAGCGAAACGGGATCGCGCCCGGCGCTCTCGATCGGTTTCTCGAGGCACAGGGGCTCGATCCTTCCACGGTCGAGGAACAGGTCAGGGCGGAGCTCCTCTGGTCCAAGCTTGTCCAGAGGCGCCTGCGCGCGCGGGCCTCCGTGGGCGAGGGCGAGATCGACGAGGCGATCGCTCGTCTCGAACGCAACCGGGGGCGTCCCGAATATCGCGTGGCGGAGATTTTTCTCGCAGTGGACTCGCCGGACGAGGAGGAGACGGTGCGTGCCGTCGCGGAGCGGCTTCACGAGCAACTCGCGGGCGGCGCTCCTTTCGGTCCGATGGCCCGTCAGTTTTCCCACAGTGCCACTGCGGCGGTCGGCGGGGATATCGGCTGGGTCACGGAAGGCCAGCTTCCGGCGGAGCTCGACGCCGTCCTCGCCGCCATGCCGCCCGGTACGATCTCCCGTCCCGTGCGCGGGTTCGACGGCTTTTACATCCTTTCTCTCGCAAACCGCCGCACGGTGCTCTCGACATTCTCCGGCGACGATACCGTGGCACTCGCCCAGCTTGTCGTCGAGCCGGCGGAGAGCGAGGCCCTGCGGGCGAGCGGTGCGCTGGCGGAGCTTGCGACGTCGCTCGACGGCTGCGATGCGCTTCACGCACGGGCAGGCGAGATGGATTCAGCGCTCGCCACAGACCTCGGCACGCTCAAGATGGGAGATCTCGCCGCCGACCTTTGGGCCATGGTCGATGCGCTCCCGATAGGCCGCGCCAGCGCGCCGCTTCCCTACCAGGGCGGTGTACGGTTTCTCATGGTGTGTGCACGGGATGCCGAAGCCTCCACGGTATCGCCGGACCGGGAAGCCGTCAGAAATGCGATCGCCGGGCGGCGAATGGAGATGCTCGCCCGGCGCTACCTGCGTGACCTGCGCCGATCGGCGTTTGTCGATATTCGCATCTGACACTGCGCCTCCTCTCGGCGAGGTGATCGCCCGATACGGTCTTCGGCCCCGACGCGCGCTGGGGCAGCATTTTTTGTTGGACCCCAATCTCTGCGCACGGATCGCGCAAGCGGCGCGGCTCGAGGACGGTGCCACCGTGTTGGAAGTCGGCCCCGGGCCCGGCGGCTTGACCCGCGCCTTGTTGGCCGAGCGCACCGCCCGCATCGTCGCCGTCGAGAAGGACCGGCGCTGCCTCGCGGCGCTGCAGGGCCTCGCCGAGCGCTTTCCCGACCGCCTGACCCTGATCGAGGGCGATGCGCTCCTGTTCGATCCGGCGACGCTCGGCGCGGAGCGGATCCATGTGGTGGCCAACCTCCCATTCAATATCGGCACGCGGCTGGTCCTCCGCTGGCTCGAGCGGCTCGCGCAAATCCGAAGCATCACCGTCATGCTTCAGAAGGAGGTCGCGGCGCGTATGGTGGCAACGGGCGGGCGGGACTATGGCGGATTGTCCATCCGCGTCCAGTGGCTCTGTACCTGCGAGCGGCTCTTCGATGTGAGCCCCGGGGCCTTCGTCCCCGCACCTCTGGTCGCGGCGACGGTCATCCGGCTTGTGCCCCGGCCGGAGCCCGCCGCGCCGGCGGACGCCGACGCTCTCGACATGGTGGTACGGGCGGCTTTCGGCCAACGCCGAAAAATGCTTCGACGCGCCCTCCGCACCCTTGGTGACGATACGGAAAGACTGCTTCGGGAGGCGGGAATCCCGCCCGAAGCCCGCGCCGAAACCCTTTCCGTCGCCGACTTCTGCGCACTTGCGCGCGCGTGGTCTGCGGCCCGGCAGGAAAGCCGCCGCGGGCTTCGCGGGAGATAGAACGCCCTACCGCCGTGACGTCTCGGCGCTTGCGCCCCGGCACCCGGCGCGGGGGCTGCGGTGCTTTCCTCGGCGGCGGAAAATTACGATCGCACCGGAATCCCGGCCGCCCGCATATGCGCCTTCGCCTCGGCGATGGAGTGGGTGCCGAAATGAAAGATCGAGGCCGCGAGAACGGCGGTGGCATGGCCTTCGCGAATGCCCTCCACCAGATGGTCCAGCGTGCCGACACCGCCGGACGCGATCACCGGGATGGTCACGGCGTCGGCGACGGCCCGGGTGAGCGCAAGATCGAAGCCGTCGCGGGTGCCGTCACGGTCCATGGAGGTGAGCAGGAGTTCGCCGGCCCCTGCCTCGGCCATGCGCCGCGCCCAGGCAATGGCATCGATCCCGGTGGGCTTCCGCCCCCCATGGGTGAAGATTTCGAAGCGTCCGCCGCCCGACCGCTTCGCGTCGATGGCAACCACGATGCATTGCGCGCCGAACTTGGCGGAGGCCTCGGTGACCAACGCCGGGTTGTGCACGGCGGCCGTGTTGATCGATACCTTGTCGGCGCCGGCCAGAAGCAGTGCGCGCACATCCGCCACCGTGCGTACCCCGCCACCCACGGTGAGCGGCATGAAGCACGCCTCGGCGGTCCGCGCGACCGTGTCGTAGAGGGTGTCCCGCCCTTCGTGAGAGGCGGTGATGTCCAGGAAGCAGAGTTCGTCCGCACCCTGCTCGTCATAGACGCGTGCCTGCTCCACGGGATCGCCCGCATCCACCAGGTTCACGAAGCGCACCCCCTTCACCACCCGCCCGGCATGGACGTCGAGGCAGGGGATGACGCGCATTTTCAACATGGCGCGCTCTCGCCGCCCGGCTCCGACAGCAGCGCAAGGGCGTGCGCGGGGTCGATGCGCCCGTCATAGAGAGCCCGGCCGCAGATGACGCCAGAGATGCCGTCGGCTTCGCAGGCCTTCAACGCGACGAGGTCCGCGTGGGAGGCGACCCCGCCGGAGGCGATCACCGGTGTGGAGAGGCCGCGGGCCAGCGCGGCCGTCGCGGCGGCGTTCACGCCCTGGAGAGCGCCGTCACGGGTGATATCGGTGTGTATGATGGCGGCTGCGCCGGCATCCTCGAAGCGGTGGGCGAGGTCCGTGGCCTCCAGCGGCGTGGTCTCCGCCCAGCCCTCCACCGCGACCCGCCCGTCCCGTGCATCGAGGCCGACGGCGATACGGCCGGGAAAGGCTCGGCAGGCCTCGCGCACCAGTTCTGGCGTGCGCACGGCGGCTGTTCCGAGCACGACGCGGCGTACGCCGCGGGCGAGCCAGCCTTCCATGGCGGCCATGTCCCGGATTCCACCGCCAAGCTGAACGGGAATGTCCACCGCCTCGAGGATCGCGTCCACGGCGGCGCCGTTGACGGACCGGCCGGCGAACGCGCCGTCCAGATCCACCACATGCAGCCACGAGAAGCCCATTCCGGCAAAGGCGCGGGCCTGGGCGGCCGGGTCGTCGGCAAAGACCGTCGCCCGCGCCATGTCGCCCTGTACGAGCCTGACGCAGACGCCGTCCTTGAGGTCGATGGCGGGCAGGAGGATCACCGGCGGCCCGCCCCCAGATCCTTGCAGTAATAGTGCCCGGCGATCGGCTTGCCATCCACGAAGGCATAGTTGGGATGGGTTCCCCAGCGTATGAAGCCGAGGGATTCGTAGAGCCGAACCGCGGCCTCCTGGGTTTCCCGCACACTCAGATTCATGACTCGAAAGCCGCGCGAGGCCGCCTCCGCCTCCGCCGCCTCCAGGAGCGCTCGGGCCAGGCCGTGCCCGCGCGCCCAGGGTGCCACGAAGTGGGTGTCGATGAGGCAGGCGAGCGCCCATGCCTCCTTCTGGGGCGGCGGCCCGACGAGCTGCACGGAGCCCGCCACCACGCCGTCGAGCCGCCCGAGAAAGAGCACCCGCTCCGGCACCACCGTCACGCCCCGCCAATAGCGCTCGAACGCATCCTGCGGCGGGGGCCGCACCCAGCCGAAGCCCGCACCGTCGACAATGGCGCCGGACGCGGCGTCGCACAGCTCGGCAAGCATGCGCTTGTGGAGCTTGGCAGCCTTCACCACCTCGATCCTGGGCGCGGGCGCGGGCGCCGTCTCGCTCACGGCCGCCACCGGAGGAAGTTTGCGATCACCGCGAGCCCAACCGCCTGGCTCTTTTCGGGGTGGAACTGGGTGCCCACCATATTGTCGCGACCCGCGACCGCAACCACCGGTCCGCCGTAATCCACCGTTGCGAAGACGGTCTCCCGCGCCCGGCAGACCAAAGCATAGCTGTGGACGAAATAGGCGTGCGCGCCACGCGCCACGCCCTCGAGCAGGGCATGGCCGCCGCCGGCCGGAATCAGCTCGTTCCACCCCATATGGGGGACCTTCAGCCCCGCCTCGCCCGGCAGGATCGCGCGTACCTCGCCGTCGAGCCAGCCGAAACCCTCATGCTTGCCATGTTCGAGGCCCGTCCGCGCCATGAGCTGCATGCCGACGCAAATCCCGAGAAAGGGAACGCCGCGGCGCACCACCGCCTCCTCCAGCGCCTCGATCATGCCGTCGATGGCGGCGAGCCCCGCCTTGCAGTCGGCGAAAGCACCGACGCCGGGAAGGACGACGCGCTCGGCGCGCCGCACCTTGTCCGGGTCCCTGGTCACATGCACCCCGGGCCTTCCCGGCATGGCGCCGGCTTCGCGCTCGAAGGCCTTGGCGGCGGAACGCAGGTTGCCCGAGCCGTAATCGACGATGGCGACACGCATGTCGCGTTCACGCCTCCGAGCCGCTGCTCAGAACGCCCTTGGTAGAGGGAATCTCGCCGGCCATGCGTGCGTCCGGCTCCACCGCTTGGCGCAGGGCGCGAGCCAGACCCTTGTAGCAGGCCTCGATCATATGGTGGCTGTTCTCGCCGTAGGGAACCTCCACATGCAGCGTGAGCCCCGCGGCCTGCGCGAAAGCCTGGAACCACTCCTTGAAGTGCTCCGTGTCCATGCCGTCCAGCCGGGGACGATCGAAGCGGACACGCCACACCAGATAGGGCCGGTTGCTCGTGTCGAGGGAGACCTGGGCGCAGGCTTCATCCATGGGGATCCGCGCAGCGCCGTAGCGCCTTATCCCCCGGCGTTCGCCGAGCGCGCGGGAGACCGCTTCGCCGATGGCGAGCCCCGTGTCCTCCACCGTGTGGTGCAGCGTGACATGCGTGTCGCCTTTCGCTTCACAGGCGATATCGATCAGGCTGTGGCGGGAAAGCTGTTCCAGCATGTGGTCGAGAAAGCCGATGCCGGTGGCAATCTCGGACCGGCCGCTGCCGTCCAGATCGACCGTAACGACGATGCTTGTCTCTTTCGTGACGCGCTCGACGCGTGCTGTGCGCTTCTTGCTCATGGCGAAAGCCGGGTTTTTGGAGGGGGCGCCCTTGTAGCAGGAACCGCGCCCGCCCGCCACGCCGCCCGGCAAGCGGTTGTCCCGTCCGCGCCCTTCAGATACCGAGATAGGTGCTCTGCACCGCCGGGTTGTCGCGGAGCTCGGCAGCGGCACCTTCGAGACCGACCCTGCCGTTCTCCAGAATGTAACCGTAGCCGGCCATGCCGAGCGCCACGTTCGCGTTTTGCTCGGCGAGCAGGACCGTCACCCCTTCCTCCTCGTTGAGACGGCGGACGGTCGCGAAGATATGGGCGACCACCTGGGGCGCGAGACCCATGGAGGGCTCGTCCAGGAGAATGAGCGACGGGCGGGACATCAGCGCCCGTCCCATGGCAAGCATCTGCTGCTCGCCGCCGGAGATCACGCCGGCCAGTGAGCGCCGGCGGTCGGCGAGCCGCGGAAAGAGCGCATAGACCCGCTCCATGTCCTGGACGACGGCCGCTCTCCCGTCGCCCCGCGTGTGGGCGCCGGTCTGCAGATTTTCGTGCACCGTGAGATGGGGGAAGCAGCGGCGCCCTTCCATGACCTGAATGACGCCGCGCCGCACCAGATCCTGCGGCGGAAGCCGGTCGATCCGCTCGCCCCGGAAGCGGATGCTGCCTCCCGTAATGTCGCCCCGCTCCACCCGCAGCAGGTTCGAGACCGCCTTCAAGGTGGTGGTCTTGCCTGCGCCGTTGGGGCCTAGCAAGGCCACGATCGCGCCCTCGGGCACCGCCATGCTGACGCCGCGCAGAACGGAAATCACATGGTCGTAGACGACCTCGACCGCATCGAGCTCGAGAAGCGGCGGTCCATCCGCCGCCGGGGACGCGTCCGTAACGGCGCTCCCGGCGGCGGGTTCTTCGCGCGGGACGGTCACATCTCCTTCGAACAGTCGCGTGGCGTAATGCTGTTCTCGGCGGCGAACTGCGCCGCGGCAGCTTCGATCATGGGCCGCACGACATCCCGCATGGGCTCGATCCAGTCGCTCACCACGTTCCAGCTTTCGCCGTCCCACTGCTGGACGGCCACCGGCCCGTTGCCCTCGTGATCCTCGCAGGTCACCTTGACCGGCTTGGTGAAGCCGTCGAGACCCAGCGCGGCGAGCCGCTCCTCGGTGAGGTCGAGGTTCTCCATGCCCCAGCGGACCTCGGCACCGGTCATTGTCCGGTTGCCGAACTTGCCCATGGCGGTGCGGATGGCCTCGGTGTTCAGCACGGCGTTGAACAGGCCGCGGTTATAGAGCACCTCGCCGAAATTGTTCTCCTTGGCCTTCTCCAGATCGCCGCCATAGCGGGTTTCCAGGATGGCGTCGTGGAGCGGGAAGCCGGCACCCGGCGCATGGAAGGTCGCGGACTTGTAGCCCATGGCGGCTTCCTTGGCCGGCACCACGTCGGACTCGCTCCCGGACCACCAGACCCCGATCATCCGGTCCATGGGGTAGTTGATGCCGGCCGCCTCCTTGATCGCGACCTGGTTCATCACGCCCCAGCCCCAGAGGAAGGTCCAATCGGGCTTGATCTTGCGGATCTGCAGCCAGGTCGATTTCTGTTCCTGGCCCGGATGATCCACGGGCAGGAGTTCCAGCTTGTATCCGAATGTCTCGGACAGCACCTCGAGCGTCGGGATGGGTTCCCTGCCGTAGGGGCTGTTGTGATAGACGAGCGCCAGCGTCTGGCCCGAGAGCGCTTCCATGCCACCCGATTCGGCGCCGATATATTTGATCAGAGCCGACGCCTGGCTCCAGTAGGAGGTCGGGAAGGTGAAGGCCCAGGGGAAGACCCGGCCGTCGGAGGCGGCCGTCTGCCCATAGCCCATGGAATGCACCGGGATCTCGTCCACCTGCGCCTTGGGGATGAGCTGGTAGGTCACGCCGGTGGAGTAGGGGTTGACGAGCGAGGCGCCGCCTCTGGCCTTGAGGCGCTCATAGCATTCCACGCCGGCCTTGGTGTCGTAGGCGAACTCGCACTCCTCCCAGGTCAGCATGACGCCGTTGATCCCGCCGTCCCGGTCGTTGAGCAGGTTGAGATAGTCGAGATAGCCGTTGGCGGCGGGGATTCCGTTGGGTGCGTAAGGCCCGGTCCGATAGACAAGGAGCGGGATATATTGCTCGTCGGCCGCCTTGGCTTCCTTGCCTGCGAGACCGCCCGCCGGGCCTGTGGCAAAGAGGAGGGCGGCGGCAAGCGCCGCGCAAGCCGCGCCGCCGGCAAGGCCCCGCCAGCCGCGCGTATAAGTCTTTCTTTTCAACGCCATGGTCATTCCTCCCATCCGGCCGCGCCGTGTTGCGAAGACGCACACGACGTTGCGGCCGCCAAGTGTATCACAGCGAACGAGCCGTCAAACTGGGGTGTCGGGGCCTGCGCCGGGGCGAACCGTCAGAATCCGAGCCGGTCCCGCGTGATGCGAACGAGGCGGGCGAGGCCCAGAGGTTCGACGATGAGGAACAGGATGATCATGCCGCCGAAGACGATCACCTCGATATGCTTGGCCATGTCCACCGGCAGGTCGGCGCCGGTGAGCGGGCGCAGATTGGCGAGGAAGATCGGCACGATGGTGATGAAGGCCGCGCCCAGGATGGAGCCTGCGATGGAGCCGAGCCCGCCGATAATGATCATGAAGAGCACCAGGAAGGAGATGTTGACGCCGAATGCGAGCGTCTCCGCGCTGCCGAGATAGAGGAACACCAGGAGCGCACCGGAAACGCCGCAGAGATAGGAGCTCACGGCGAAGGCCAGGAGCTTGGTGCGCAGCAGCGGGATGCCGACGATCTCGGCGGCAACGTCCATGTCGCGCACCGCCATCCAGGCGCGCCCGAAGCGGCTGCGCACCAGGTTCCGCGCAATGAAGACGAAGAGCGCGACGAAGCCGAGCGCCACCAGATAGCGCGCCTCCGCGCTGGCTTCGGGCCCCGTTACCATGACTCCGGCAAAGGTCCGCGGCGGCGCCGTGATCGTGCCGGAGGGATTGTCGTTGTAGAACCAGGGCACCCGGTTGAAGAGCCAGACCAGGAAGAACTGCGCCGCCAGCGTGGACACGGCGAGGTAGAACCCCTTGATGCGCAGGCTCGGAAGGCCGAACAGCAGCCCCACGCCCGCCGCGAAGAAGCCGGAGATGAAGAACACCGCAATGATGTCGAGCCCGGGCCAGGCGGTCGCCATCTTGTAGGCCGAGTAGGCGCCCACCGCCATGAAGCCGCCGGTGCCGAGAGAGAGCTGGCCGGCGAAGCCCGTGAGCAGGTTGAGGCCGAGGGATGCGAGCGCGAACACCAGAAACGGAATCAGGATCGCCTGAAGCCAATATTCGCTGGCGACCAGCGGCACGAGGACGAAGGAGAGCACGGCAACGACCGCGACAAAGAGCGCGTCCACCGCGCGGGCGCGGGTCGGGAACAGCCTGTCGGCGAGAGCGGAAAGCGCGCGCATCGTCACACCCGTTCGATGATCTTCTCGCCAAAGAGGCCCTGCGGTCGGAATAGCAGGACGACCGTCGCAAGTACGTAGGCGAACCAGTTCTCGATGGCGCCGCCGATCACCGGCCCCCAGTAGATTTCGGCGATCTTCTCGCCGAAGCCGATCATGAGGCCGCCCACGATGGCGCCCGGCACCGAGGTGAGGCCGCCCAGGATCAGCACGGGAAGGGCCTTGAGGGCGATCAGCGAGAGGCTGAACTGCACGCCGCTCTTCGCGCCCCACATGATGCCGGCGACGATGGCGACGATGCCCGCCACCGACCAGACGACGATCCAGATGGTCCGGAGGGATATGCCCACCGAGAGCGCGGCCTGTGGATCGTCCGCGACGGCGCGGAGCGCGCGGCCGATGGGGGTGTGGTGGAAGAGCAGTGCGAGCGCCGCGACCAGCGCGGCGGCGACGGCGGCCGCGATCAGATCGAACTCGTTGAACAGCATGCCGCCCACATCCACGGGCGCGCTGGGGATGCCGAGGTCCAGCGCCTTGACGTTGGCTCCCCATGCCCATTCGCCGGCGCCTTCCAGCAGAAAGCTGAGCCCGATCGTGGCCATGAACAAGGTGATCGGCGGCTGGTTGATGAGCGGGCGCAGCACGGTGCGCTCGATGCCGAAGGCGAGCCCCACCATCACGAGCGCCGTTGCGATCAGCGCGGCCCAGATGGGCAGGCCGAGTTCCATCAGCCCCACCAGGGTGAGCGCCGCGAACAGCACCATGGCGCCCTGCGCGAAATTGAAGACCTGAGAGGCCTTGAAGATGAGCACGAAGCCGAGTGCGACCAGCGCGTACATCACGCCGGTGAGCAACCCGGAGATCGCCACCTCGCCGAAGAACAGCGGGTAGGCGATCATGTCGAGGAAGGGCAGGACGAAGAACGCCTCGAGCGCGCTCACGGCTGGTCCCCTTCCTGCGCGACACCCAGATAGGCATCGATCACGGCCTGGTTCGCGCGCACCTCGGCCGGGGTGCCGTCGGCGATCTTGCGGCCGTAATCCAGCACCACGATATGGTCCGAGAGCTCCATCACCACGTTCATGTCGTGCTCGATCAGAGCGACGGTCATCCCGAACCGCTCCTTGGTCTCCAGCACGAAGCGGCACATCTCGGCCTTCTCGCCGGCATTCATCCCGGCCATGGGCTCGTCGAGAAGCAGCAGATCGGGCTCAGCGGCGAGCGCGCGGCCGAGTTCCACCCGCTTCTGAAGGCCGTAGGGGAGCCGGCCTACCGGCGTGTCGCGGATGGCGCCAATCTCGAGCAGCGCGACGATCTCCTCCGCCACGGCCCTGTGGCGTGCTTCTTCCCGGTGCGCAGGGCCCACGGGCAGCATGCAGGCGACGAAGTTGCTCCGCATCTTGAGCGCGCGTCCGGCCATGATGTTGTCGAGCGTGCTCATGCCCTTGAAGAGCGCGACGTTCTGGAAGGTGCGCGCGATCCCGGCGTAGGCGGCCTCTCTCGGGCGCATGCGCCGGTAGCGCTTCCCCTTGAAGGTAACGGTGCCGGCCGTCGGCTGATAGGCGCCGTTCAGCACGTTCAGCATGGAGGTCTTGCCCGCGCCGTTCGGTCCGATGATGGCGCAGATCTCGCCGGCGGCGACGGCGAAGGAAACGTCGGTGAGCGCATGCACGCCGCCGAAGCGGAGCGCGATGCCGTCCACCGCCAGCAGCGTCTCGCCCGGTATGGACGGTGCGGCCGGCTCCGTCACGGGCGAGGCTCGCACGCGGGCATCCGCCGCCTCAGACGCGCCACTCAGGCATGGGCAACATCGAAATTGTAGAAGCGCGCGCAGTTGTTGCAGACGATGTCGCGGCGGGTCTCTTCGTCCAGAGCGCCGAACACGCGGTCGATCACCGCCCGCGTGTTGGGGTAGGTGCAGCGCGCGTGGGGGAAGTCCGATCCCCACATGACGGTCTTCGGATCGATCACGTCCAGGACCTTGTCCAGATAGGGGTCGTCGATGAGCCCGTGGTAGATCTGCTGGAGATATTCGTCCACCGGTTTTTTGATCTTGGGGATGTCGAGCGCGGGACCGAAGTCGTTCTGGATCTGCCGGGCGCGGAAGAGCCAGTAGGGGAGCCACGAGACTTCATATTCGGAGAGCACCAGCTTGAGCCGCTCGAAACGGTCGAGCACGCCGCCGAAGATGAACTCGTTGGCGAGCACGGGACCCGCCTCGGCGAGGACGCCGAGCGTACTCCGCGCCATGTTGATGCGCGCCGACCCGTGGAGTGTGAAGGGATCCACCTCGTTGCCGGTGATGATATGGAGCGTGACCGGCTGGTCGAGCTCCTCGGCCCGCGCCCAGAAGGGGTCGTAATGCCGGTCCTGGAAGGGCGGCCAGTCGGGTCGCGCATCGCAATTGATGATGACGCTCTTGAGCCCCCGCTTCGCCGTACGCTCCAGCTCCCGGCACGCCCAGTCGATATCGGCGAGATGGATCATGGAGGTGCCGTAAAGCCGCTTCGGCGCATGGCTGCAATATTCGGCGAGCCAGTCGTTGAACACCTGGCAGAGGTCTTCGACGAGGCGGTCGTTCTCCGCCCGCATGGCGTAGAGCATCCAGGTGGAGTTGACGATCTCGCCATGGACGCCGTCTTCGTCCATGCAGCCGAGGCGAATGGCGGGATCGGTGCCGGAGCCCACCAGCTTCCGCTGAAGCTCCTCGTCCCCTTCGACGATTTCGTCGACGCGGACATATTCGAGTCCGGTGAAGAAGTGGTCCGCCTCGACGCCCGCATGCTCCTTGACCATGCGGGGTACCGCGTCGCCGTAGCGTCCGCCGAGCGGTGCGGTCCAGAGATCCGCAGGCTCTATGACGTGTGAATCGCCCGAGATGATCGCGGCGCTTCCGTTCGTCGCCACCGTCAGTCTCTCAGCATGAGAAGGAGCTTCTGCCGGTAGTTGTCGGCGATCACCGCGAGGATCAGAAGGATGCCGATCACCACCATCTGCAGATAGGAGTTGATGCGCAGCAGGTTCATGCCGTTTTGCACCAGGATGATGAAGATGGCGCCGAGCACCACATTGGGCAGCCGCCCGGTGCCGCCGAAGAGGCTCACCCCGCCGATCACGCAGGCCGCGATGGAGAGCAGCGGATACTCCTTGCCGATATTGCCCTCGCCGCTTTCGAGGCGGGCGGTCAGCATGATGGCGCCGATGGTGGTGATGCCGGCGGTCACCACATAGGCCATGAAGAGATAGAACCGCGTGCTGATGCCGGAGAGCTGCGAGGCCTTGAGGTTGCCCCCGAGCGCGTAGAGATAGCGTCCCATCCGGGTCCAGTTGAGGAATATGTACATCAGGACGATGAACCCGATGGTGATCCATATGGGAACGGGGACCCCTATGGCCCGTCCGTATCCGAGGATGTTCGCGAAATCGTCCGGCATGCCGTAGATCGGCGTCCCGCCGGTGATAATCAGCGCGATGCCGAACACGATGGAGGACATGGCGAGGGTCATCATGAAGGGCGGCACCCGGAAGACGGCGACGCCGATGCCGTTTATCACGCCGATGCCGGTGCCTGCCCCGAAGCCCGCGAGACAGCCCACCAGGATCGCGATGGTGGTGGCTTCGCCGCCGTCCCACATGCCGACCATGGCCATGGAGGTGATCACCGAGACCAAGGCGAACATGACGCCCACCGAGAGGTCGAGGCCCGCGGTCAGCAGCACCACCATCTGGCCCATGGAGACCATCACCAGATAGGTGGCCTGGCGCGCGACCTGCATGAGGTTCCGCCCGCTGAAGAAATTGTCGGTGGTGAGCGCGAAGACGATGATCGCGACGAGCAGGAACCAGGGGAGAACCCCGGCCCGGACGAAGATGAGAGTCGCGAAATACTCCGCCCTTTCCAGCGGAGACGGTCGCTCCCGGGTCGTGTCGGCCATTACCCCTTCCTTCCCGTCACGCCGCCGCTTCCTTCTCGAAGAAGTGACTCAGCACGGCCTCCTCGGAGATTTCCGACTGGTCGAGTTCGGCGCGGAGTTCGGCGCGATACATCACATAGGCGCGGTGCGTGAGATGCAGGATTTCCGGCAGGTCCGAGGATATCAGCAGGACTCCCGCTCCCGCCTCGCAGAGGTCGCGGATGAACGCATAGATGGCAACGCGGGCGCCCACATCCACACCCACCGTGGGCTCGTCGAAGATGAAGAGCTTTACGTCCCGCACCAGCGACTTGCCCACCAGGACCTTCTGCTGGTTGCCGCCGGAGAAGTGCTCCAGATCCCGCTCGATATTGAGCGGCATGAGGTCAAGCTTCTGCGCGATGTCGCGCACGACCCGGCGCTCCCTGGCGCGCCGCAGAAACAGGCGGTTTGAGAAGTTGTCGAGCCCGAGCGAGGGAAGCGCCACGTTCTCCCGCACGTTCTGCATCATCACGAGCCCCTCCTTGCGACGGTCGGAGGGCAGGTAGTAGAGCCCGCGGTCGAGCATCCTGCGCGGGCCGAGCTTGTTCACGCGCTTCGCCCGGTCGTAGACGACCTCCCCGTCGAAGGTGATGCTGCCCGCCATGATGCGCTCGAGGCCGAAACAGGCGCGGCCCAGGTCGGACTTTCCCGAGCCCACGAGGCCCGCGAGCCCCACGACCTCCCCGCGCCGTACGTTGATGGAGACGTTGTTCACGAAATGCTTCGCCGTGACGAGGCCTTCGACCTCCAGCAGGACGTCGGTGGGGTTGCGCTTGATCTGCGGGAATATCTGGTCGATGACCCGTCCGGTCATGAGTTCGACCAGCTTCTGGTCCGTTGCCTCGGCGACCGGGATCGTGTCGATATGGATCCCGTCGCGCAGCACCGTGATGCGGTCGCCGATCCGCTTGATCTCGTTCATCCGGTGCGTGATGTAGATGATTCCGATGCCTTCGGCCTTGATCTGTTCGATCAGGTTGAAGAGCCGCTCGGTCTCGCGCTCCGTGAGCGAGGCCGTCGGCTCGTCGAAGATCATGATGGTGGGCTTGGTACGAAAGGCCTTGGCGATTTCCACCATCTGCTGCTCGGCGCGGGAGAGGTACATCACCTGGTCCCTGGGCCTTAGCGGGAAGCCCAGCCGGTCCAGCGTCTCGCGCGCCTGCCTCGCCAGCGCCCGCTTGTCGAGCAGGGGGCCCCGGGTCAGCTCCGAGCCCAGAAAGAGGTTCTCCTCAATGGTGAGATGGGGCACCAGGGAGAATTCCTGGAAGACGGCGCTCACGCCGAGCTCGCGCGCATGATGCACCGAATGGATGACGGTGGGCTTGCCCCGCAGCCGGATCGTGCCGCGGGAAGGCCGATGGACCCCGGCGACGATCTGGATCAGGGTCGATTTACCCGCGCCGTTCTCGCCGAACAGCACATGCACCTCGCCCGCGCGCACGTCGAAGTTCACGCGGTCCAGCGCCAGCGTGCCGGGAAACTGCTTGGAAAGGTGTTCCAGCTCCAGAAGGGCTTCCCCGGAGGCGAGCGCCTCCGGGGATTCCTTCAAGACGTCCGCTGACGGTTCAGCCACTGTGACAGGCCTCCGTCAGTTTCGTCGTTACCGGACTCGATACAGGCTCAGTCGGTGCTGAACACCGGCGTCCATCCCTTGGGCGCGAGTGTCGTCGTGGTATCGAAGTCCTTGATGTTCTCCGGCGTGACCATCGCCGCCACCGGCTGCACATGCTCGATGATGCGCCCGGTGTTGTTGAACTCGGGGCGCCCGCCGGTGGCCGACGGCTTGCCTTCGAGAATGCGGACAGCCTGGTCGATGGAGATACGCGCCTGGATGATCATCTGGTCGGTCGGCGCCATGGCGACGCTTCCGCGACCGACGAACTGGTGCATGCCGGGCGTGTAGTAGTAGGAGACCAGCTTGACCTGATCCGCCAGCCCGAGGTCGCGGAGCGCGGCCATGCCGCCCTCGACGGCCGGCGCCACGCCGACGATATAGTCGAGGTCGGTATCGCCACCGGCGGTCTGCGCCTGGATCACGTCCTCCACGAGCTTGAGCTGGACTTCCTTGCTGGTCTGACCCCACTTGGTGGAGATGACCTCGGCGTCGGAGCCCACCACCGCGTCGTGGCAGCCATTATTGCCGGCGACCGACCAGCTTGCACCGGGCGGGCCCGGGAACCAGGCGAGCTTGACCTTGCCGCTGCCCGCCGGATGCTGATCGGCGATCCATTTGCAGGCGATCCGGCCCATGCTGTAGTAGCTCTCGAGCGACTTCGCATCGACCTCGGTGTTGATTCCGTTGATCAGGTCGACGATCGGGATGCCGCGGGCGCGCAGGTCGTCCACCTGCTTGACGTTGCCTTCCGCCGAGATGGCGGAGAGCACGACGATCTCGGCGCCGTTCGCCACGCAGTCCTCGACCTGGGAAAGCTGCCGTTCCAGCTTGTCGTAGCCGCCGGCCTCGATCAGCGAGATCTTCTGGCCGAGGCGCTTGCCTTCCTCGATGATGCCGTAGGCCGCGCCCACCCAGTAGGAATCCACCAAGTGCGGGAACGACACGCAGATGTGGTGCTTGGCATCCACCTCGTCGGGCATGAGCGGAACATAGTCGACGACTTCGAGGTTGGCGTTGGCGGGATCCGTCCAGCATGCGGGGTCGCCGTCGGTGCAGGCCGGGTTGTAGATCTCCACTTTGGCCGGCCACCAGACGCCGTCCTCCTTGCTGTCCGCCTGCGCGTTCTGCGCCGCAAAGCCCGACAGTGCGAGCCCAGCCGCGAACGCGGTGGCGGCCGTGAGTTTCCAGATCATGCTTTTCCCTCCCTCGGGGTCGTGTATGTGTGCGGACAGACCATGACGCCGCGTCGTCCTCGCAACATGTCGCGCCATCCTAGTCCTTCCTCAAGCGCATAATACGCGGGCGCAACGGTAGCGGCAAAGGCCGTTTCGACCGCCTCTTTCGCCGTTCCGCACGATCTCTGCTATTGATGCCGCGCCGCTGACGCCACGCCTTGCCGAAGCGGCGGGCGAAGAGGGGACGGGATGAGCAGAACAGCGATCGTGATCGGCGTGGGCGCTTCGGAGGGGCTGGGCGCCGCGCTCTGCCGCATGGCGGCGGACGAGGGGCTTCATGTCTTCGTGGGCGGCCGCACGGAGGCGAAAGTGACGGCCGTCGCCGCCGGGATTCGCGAAGCCGGCGGACAGGCGACGGCGCGCGTTGCCGACACCACCGACGAGGCTTCCGTCGCCGGGTTCGTGGCCGGCGCCGAGGCGGCGGGTCCCATCGACCTTGCGGTCTTCAACGCGGGCAACAACATGCCGGGCGATTTCCTGGATATGGAGGCCCGCCATTTCGAGGCCTGCTGGCGGGTCGGCTGCTACGGGGGCTTTCTCTTCTGCCGGGAGGCGCTCCGCCCCATGGCGGCGCGCGGCGCCGGCACGCTGCTTATCACCGGGGCGAGCGCGTCCATGCGCGGCAAGCCCCGCTTCGCCGCCTTCACCGCGGCCAAGGCGGGGCTTCGGGCGCTGGGCCAGAGCCTCGCCCGGGAGTTCGGCCCCAAGGGAATCCATGTGGCCCATGTGGTCGTGGACGGCGGTATCGACGGCGAACGCCTCAAGAGCCGCTGGCCCGACTTCGCGGAACGCGTGGGCGCGGACGGGCTGATCGGGCTCGACGGGCTGGCGGAGGCCTATCGCTTCCTCTACCGCCAGCCCCGGAGCGCCTGGACCCAGGAGCTCGACCTTCGCACCCACAAGGAATCGTTCTGAGCCGGGCGGGCGCGTTCGCATTGACAACCGGCGGCAAAGCCCGCTTCCTGCCGCGATGACGGAACGACTTCCACTGTCGGGCGTCCGCGTCGTCGACTTGGCGACCTTCATCGCCGGGCCTTTCACCGCCTCGGTGCTGGGCGAGTTCGGCGCGGAAATCATCAAGGTGGAACAGCCCCGGGGCGGCGACCCCTTGCGCGCTTTCGGCGCCCCGAGCAAGCGGGGAGACGGCTACACCTGGCTCTCGGAGCAGCGCAACAAGAAGTCCGTGACGCTCGACCTGCGCCGGCCCGAGGGCGTCCTGCTGTTGAAGCGCCTGGCGGCCGCGGCGGATATCGTGTGCGAGAACTTCCGCCCCGGCACGCTCGAGAGATGGGGCGTCGGGCCGGATGTCCTGCAGGCGGTCAATCCGGGCCTCATCGTGGTGCGCATCTCGGGCTACGGCCAGACGGGCCCCTATCGGGACCGCCCCGGCTTCGCCCGCATCGCGCACGCTTTCGGCGGACTCACCCACCTGACGGGCGTGCCGGGCGGCCCGCCGCTCACGCCGGGCTCGACCTCGCTTGCCGACTACATCTCGGGCCTCTATGGCGCGGTGGGTGCCCTGATGGCGCTCCGCGACCGGGAGCGCACCGGGCGGGGCCAGACCATCGACATGGCGCTCTATGAAGCCGTCTTTCGGGTGCTGGACGAGACGGCGCCGCTCTATGCCGCCAGCGGCTTCGTCCGCCCACGCCTCGGGCGGATGACCAGCAATGTCTGCCCGCACGGCCATTTCGAATGCGGGGACGGGGGCTGGGTCGCCATCGCCTGCACCAGCGACAAGATATGGGGCCGCATGGCCGCGCTCCTGGGCCGGGCCGAGCTCGCCGCGGACATGCGCTACGCGACCAGTGCCGCGCGGGTCGCGCATCGGGACGAGGTGGACGGCATGGTGACGGCCTACACGCTCTCGCTCCCCCGCGACAAGGTGGTGGAGGCGTGCAATGCGGCCGGCGTGCCCACCGCGGCGATCTATTCCATCGCCGATATTTTCGAGGATCCCCACTATCGCGCGCGCGGAACGGTGACGACGGTGGTGGAGCCGGAGACCGGCGAGCCGATCAGCCTGCCGGGGGTGCTGCCCGCGCTTTCGGAGACGCCGGGCCGGATCGCGACGCTGGGCCCCCGGCTCGGCGCCCACAATGCGGAGGTCTATGGCGGGCTGCTCGGCATCTCCGCCGCGGGTCGGGCGGCACTCCGGCGCAAGGGCGCCATCTGAGCGCGGTATGCGATGAGCGGCCCGACGCCGCCGGACCTGCCGGACGAATTGCGCCCCAAGCCCCCGGAGAGCGCCCCCGCCATGCTCCGGGACTCGCTGCTCTGGGCTCTGAAGATGGCCCTCTTCGTGGCCGCGCTCGGCCTCCTCGCCTACTTCCTGCGCTGACCGCCCTTTCGGGAACGGGGCGTGCGGGAATGGAGGCGCCGTCTCCGGGTGGCACGCGCTGCCGCGAAGACGCATCGCGCCGCAGCGAGATGGCGCGCCCGGGAAGATTCGAACTCCCGACCCCCAGATTCGTAGTCTGGTGCTCTATCCAGCTGAGCTACGGGCGCGCGGCGGGGGCCTCGGCTCCCCACCTATAGGAACCCTAGCCGAGCCACCTCCACCCCGCAAGCGAATCACGTGTCTCAAGCAGGGGACAAGCTGCGGGAGCGGGCGATGCCAACGTGATGGAGCGTGCCCGGGAAACCCGCGAGACGCGGGGGAGCGAGATGATGGTCCGGAGCGGTGTTTGAAGGCCGCAGTCAATTTTGACAACATGGGGCATGTCGTCCACGTCACCGTGATCGACCTCGTCCGCGCGCGTCTTGGGCGATTGAGAAGGGAGCTGTTGTCATGAGCGATGCATTCGAACTGGTGGAGGGAAGCGGCAATGTCTTTCGCGACCCTGGCGACCAGGATGCCGATCTGAAGCAGGCCAAGGCCGTCCTCGCGGCCCGGATCATCGTCGAACTCGACGGGCGGGGGCTCAGCGTGCGCAAGGCGTCGGCCATGACCGGCTTCGCCGCCGCGGACTTCTCGCGCATCCGAAACGCCGCCCTCGGCCGCTTCACGCTCGACCGGCTGATGAGAATGATCGCCGCCCTGAACGATGGTCTGTGCGTAACGGTCCACATCGGCCAACGCGAAATGGACGGGCGCGGCATGGCGAGATGAGGGTCAGGCACTCTGACGTGCCGGAACGGCTATCGACCAACAGGTCCGTCAGCGGCCCCCGAATGCGGCGTATTCGCCCGGCTCTCAATCTGTGCGCAACACTCCATCAGCGTATCGAACGGCTCGCTCTCGTTCGAGGAGCATGCCGTCGGAGAGCGTTCTCGCGTAGTCGTCGGCCCAGAGGCTCTGGAACCGCGTCTCAATCATATGAAAGACGTGCGCTCAGCGGTTCGGCCATCCAGATGGGCATGATGGCCCGGGCGGCCGCAAGCTCGTCGCGATCCGCCTTGGCGAGAGTCGGCAGCACCGCGTCCAGGCTCTCCTCGACCTCTGCGGGACCGAGCCATGCGAGGGCGCGGATGACTTGGCCCGCTTTTCGGTGCGGTGCCGCTAGTTGCCAGCGGGGTGCATGACGCAACTCCACGACGGATGAGCCGAAGTGCAGCTTTCGGCTGGGGCCGGAGGTGAGATAGACCGCACGCACCGGATTCTGGGTGGTCAGGCGTAGGCAATTGGCCGCCGCTCCGCCGCACGGCACGATGGTCTCGCCCCAGAGCGCCGACAGGGCTTTGATCGCCTTGTCGGTGCGTGGTGCACACTGTCCGAACCGGGTCTCGATCGGACGCATATAGACGCCCTGGCAGATGCGCATAAGATGGCCCGCGCGCGCGAGGCGCGACAGCGCCTGGTCGACCGCGGCGCGCTTGCCGAGGTGCAGCAGGGCGGCCGGGCATAGCGGCGTCGCCTCCGGAAGGGCCTCGGCATGCTCCATGATGCGTTTGGGAAGGCCGCGCATTTCCGTGTCTCCAACTCGATTTGTCAGAAATATAGAGGCCGGACTATCGCGATACAATGTCGCCGAAACGAAAAAAGAAGTCGGATAAAACGAGCGCCCCCGCGCCCGACCAAGGAAAAACCGCAAGCGGCGCGCCGGTATGTCTGCCTGCGCAAGTTCAGACAGGTATGAGACGCGGCTGTCAAAACGGAGTTGGAGGTCTCCGAAGCGGTTGGTGGACACATCAACCGCAAGGAAACCCCATGATCGGTTTGGTGCGCGGGTCTTGAGGCCCGCATGTTTTTGTTTTTCGAGGAGAAGAAAAATGCGGGCCTGGAGACCCGCGCACCAAAAAAGGGGCGACGCGCGACCGCCCATAACGCCGGTTCGCCGGACTTGCACGGCCCCACCGGAGCCACGGTTCCTGCTCACGCCTCGACAAGCTCCAGGCCGACATGCCCTTCCCCGTCAAGGCCATCCAGATCGACGGCGGCGCCGCGTTCAATACCATCAGACCCGACCAGGCCCTGGCGGACAAACGCCGGCCGAAGAAACTCCAGCGTCTCAAACGTCCTGAACGAGAACATCACCTTGTGGGGAGCGGCGGCGGCGGATTAGGGTCGCGCGCGATCTTTACGGCCGGGGGCGGGGGCGGAATCTCTTGAACGAGGCGGACGGGACGGGCGGCATCGAAGCCGCGCCGGAGGGAGACGAAGGGCCCGGCAAGCGCCCCGCAGTTCGGCTCCGCGCCGGCCGCAGCAAGCGGCTCCGGCGCGGGCACCCCTGGGTCTACTCCAACGAGATCGAGATGGACGATGCCACCCGCGGGCTGGCGCCGGGGCGCTGCGTCGATCTGGTGGACGCGGGCGGCGAGCGGCTCGGCGTCGCCTTCTTCAATCCCCACGCCCTGATCGCGGCAAGGCTGCTCGCGCGCGATCCGGGACAGAGGATCGACGAGGGCTTCCTCGCGCAAAGGCTCGAAGCCGCGCTCGGGCTCCGCGAACGCCTCTACGACGCCCCCTATTACCGTCTGGCCCACGGGGATGCGGACGGCCTGCCCGGCCTCGCCGCGGATCGCTATGGCGGTATCGTCAGCGTCCAGCTCAACGGCGCCGGCATGGAGCGCATGGCACCGGCGCTCCTTGCGGCGCTCGCAAAGACGCTCCGCCCCGCCGGGGTCGTGCTTCGCCGAGACGGCCGCGCGCGGGCATCGGAGGGGCTCGCACGGGAAGAGGCCATCGTGGAAGGCGCCGTCGAAAGCCCGGTCCCGTTGGAGGAGGCCGGCGTTCCCATGCTTGCGGACCCCGTGGCCGGGCAAAAGACGGGGTGGTATTTCGACCAGCGGGACAACCGGGATTTCATCGCCGCACTGAGGCCTGGGCGCCGGGTGCTCGACCTCTACTGCCATAGCGGCGCCTTCGCGCTCCGTGCCGCGGCGGCGGGCGCGCAGGCGGTGCTCGGTATCGACAGCGCCCGGCCCGCGCTCGATCTCGCGGCACGAAGTGCGCAGGCCGCGGGCGTCGCAGACCGCATCCGCTTCGAACGCGCGGACATATTCCGGTGGCTGCCGGCCATGGCGGAGGAAGACGCGCGCTACGATCTCGTGATCGCCGATCCGCCGGCCTTCGCGACCAGCCGCAAGGAGCTTACGCGCGCCTTGCGGGCGCACCGCAAGCTCGCCCGCCTCGCGGGCGGTCTCGTGGCGCCGGAGGGCTTTCTGGCGCTTGCCTGCTGCGCGCACCAGGTGGCGCTCGGCTCCTTTCTCGAGGCGGTCGCGAAGGGACTCGGCGATCTGGGCCGGACCGCCCGCATGGTGCGGACCGCGGGCGCGGGCGCCGACCACCCGGTCCACCCCGCGCTCCCTGAATCCGCCTATCTCAAATTCCTGGTGGTGGCGCTGGACCGCTGAGCGGCAATTGCGCGCCTCAGACGAGCTTGCCGTGGCAGTGCTTGTACTTGCGGCCCGAGCCGCAAGGGCAGGGCGCGTTGCGGCCGACCTTGCCCCAGGTCGACGGATCGTTCGCATCGAACGCCGCGCGGCGGACCGTGCCGGGTACGGGCGCAGCCGCAGGCGCCGCCCTCCCCGGCGCAGGCGGCGGCAGGCCGGCGGCCGCGCCCACGGGCTCCATTTCGCCGGCCGGCGCGGCGGCGAACGCCGGATCCTGACGCGTTTCCCGGGTGGGCACCGGCGCCGGTGCGGGTGTGGCGAGGGCGGGCTCCTCCTGCCCCTCCATCCGAAGCTCCACATGGCTGAGAAGCTGGGTCACCCGCTCGCGCAGCTTGCCCAGCATGTTCTCGAACATCTCGAAGGCTTCCCGCTTGTACTCGTTGAGCGGATCGCGCTGGCCGTAGGCCCGAAGCCCGATGCCCTGGCGCAGATGGTCGAGGGTCAGCAGATGGTCCTTCCAGCTCTGGTCGAGAAGCTGGAGAAGCAGGCTCTTCTCGGCGAGGCGCCAGATCTCGCCGCCGTAATTCGCGCGCTTTGAGGCGACGTGGTTGTCCGCCGCCTTCACGATCCGCTCGCGAATCTCCTCGTCCGCCATGCCCTCCTCGGCGGCCCAATCGGCCACGGGCAGGTCGAGGCCCAGCAGGCGGCGGCAGGATTCATGCATGCCGTCGAGGTCCCACTGCTCCGGATAGGCCTTCTCCGGAATGTGGTCGTCCACGATGGCGTCCACCACCTCGTGGCGCATGTCCGCCACCGTTTCCGCGACGTCTTCGGTGCGCATCAGGTCCTTGCGCTGCTCGTAGACCACCTTGCGCTGGTCGTTCATCACGTCGTCGAACTTGAGCAGGTTCTTGCGGATCTCGTAATTGCGCGCCTCGACCTTCTGCTGCGCCTTCTCGAGCGCCCGGTTGATCCAGGGATGGACGATGGCTTCGCCCTCCCGGAGGCCGAGCTTGGAGAGCATGGAGTCCATGCGCTCCGAGCCGAAGATGCGCATCAGGTCGTCCTCGAGGGAGAGGAAGAACAGCGAGGCCCCCGGGTCGCCCTGCCGCCCGGATCGCCCGCGAAGCTGGTTGTCGATGCGCCGCGCCTCGTGGCGCTCGCTGCCCACCACGAGCAGCCCGCCGGCCGCCAGCACCGTCTCGCGCCCGGCGGCGATCTCCGCGCGGATGCGGGCGGTCTCGGTGGCGCGGACCTCTTCGTCCGCCTCCTCGCCCACCTCGTCGGCGATGCGGAACTCGAGGTTGCCGCCGAGCTGGATGTCCGTGCCGCGCCCCGCCATGTTGGTGGCGATGGTGAGCGAGCCCGGGCGGCCGGCCTGGGCGATGATGCGCGCCTCCTGCTCGTGATAGCGGGCGTTCAGCACATTGTGGGCGATTTGCTTCTTTTTCAGCCGCCCGGCGAGCAGCTCGGACTTCTCGATGCTGGTGGTGCCCACCAGCACCGGCTGGCCGCGCTTCTGGCAGTCTTCGAGCAGGGCGATGATGGCATCCCACTTCTCGTCCGCGGTGCGGTAGACCTCGTCGTCGCGGTCGTCCCGGATGCACGGCTCGTTGGTGGGGATCTGGATCACGTCGAGGCCGTAGATGTCGCCGAACTCGGCGGCCTCGGTCGACGCGGTGCCGGTCATGCCGGCGAGCTTCGGATATGTGCGGAAATAGTTCTGGAAGGTGATCGAGGCGAGCGTCTGGTTCTCCTGCTGGACGGCCACATGCTCCTTGGCTTCCAGCGCCTGGTGCAGGCCTTCGGAAAAGCGCCGCCCCGGCATCATCCGCCCGGTGAACTCGTCGATGATGACGATGCGCCCGTCCTTCACGATGTAGTCGGTGTCGCGCTCGAACATCTTGTGGGCGCGGAGCGCCTGGTTGACGTGGTGAACGAGCGAGACGTTCTCGATGTCGTAGAGGTTGGGACTCTGCAGGAGGTCGCGCTCGGCCAGCAGCGCCTCGGCGCGCTCGGCGCCTGCGTCGGTAAGGGTCGCGGCGCGGGCCTTCTCGTCCACCTCGAAGTCGTCGTCCTCCAGCCGGGGGACGATCTCGTCCACCTTGCGGTACATGTCCGAGCTGTCTTCGGAGGGGCCCGAGATGATGAGCGGCGTGCGCGCCTCGTCGATGAGGATGCTGTCTACCTCGTCGACGATGGCGTAGTTGAAGGCCCGCTGAACCATGGTCTCCAGCGAGAACTTCATGTTGTCGCGCAGATAGTCGAAGCCGAACTCGTTGTTGGTGCCGTAGGTGACGTCCGCCCCGTACTGCACGCGCCGCGCGTCGTCGTCGAGCCCGTGGACGATGCAGCCCACCGTCAGGCCGAGGAAGCGGTAGATCTCCCCCATCCACTCGGCGTCGCGGTGCGCGAGATAGTCGTTCACGGTGACGACATGCACGCCTTCGCCGCCCAACGCATTGAGGTAGACCGGGAGCGTCGCCACCAGGGTCTTGCCCTCGCCGGTGGCCATCTCGGAGATCTTGCCCTCATGCAGCACCATGCCGCCGATGAGCTGCACGTCGTAATGGCGCTGCCCCAGCGTGCGCTTCGCGGCCTCGCGGACCGTCGCGAAGGCCTCGGGCAGGAGGCCGTTCAGCGGCTCGCCCGCCTCCCGCCGCCCCTTGAGTTCGGCCGTCTTGGCCCGGAGCGCATCGTCGTCCAGCGCCTCGAGGGCCGGTTCCAGGTCGTTGATGGCCCGGATACGGGGCGCGTAGGCGCGCACGACCCGGTCGTTGACCGTGCCGAAGAATTTGTGGCTCAGCCGTTGGAGCATGGCGCGTTACCGGCGCTCGCGACGGTCGTCGGGGTGTCGGTCGAGAGATAAGCGAGCCCCCCGGCACTGTCAACGCGGCTCCCGCCCTCTCGGGGGCCTCGGGCAGGCGCAGTTTCCTTCTTGTTCTCCGCTGCCGGATATGGTTAACCGCTGGGCGGCACGAACATCCCAGGCCGTCATGACCGTACCATCGCCGCTTGCGCCCGCGCGCTTCCCCGACCTGCCGTCCCTCTCCGGGGTTCGTCTCGGTGCGGCGGAGGCGAATATCCGCTACCGCGGCCGGCCCGACCTGATGCTGGCGGTTCTGCCGCCGGGCACCGCGGTCGCCGGCGTGCTGACCCGCTCGCGGACGGCCGCTGCGCCGGTTCATTGGTGTCGCGCGCGTCTTGCCTCGGGCACGGCGCGGGCGCTGGTCGTGAATGCCGGGAACGCCAATGCGGCCACCGGCCCGGAAGGCCATGATGCGGTGCGGCGAACGGCGGAAGCCGCCGCCCGGCTGGTGGGTTGCCGGGCCGAGGAGGTCCATGTCGCGTCCACGGGCGTGATCGGCGAGCGCCTGGCGGACGACCGCCTGAGAGCCGCCCTGCCGGCGCTCGGCGGCCGCCTCGCCGAAGGCGCGTGGGCGGAGGCCGCGGCCGCCATCATGACCACCGACACCTTCCCCAAGGGCGCGGTGCGGCGGGCTTCCATCGGCGGGGTTCCCGTTTCGATCGTCGGTATCGCCAAGGGCTCGGGCATGATCGCGCCGGACATGGCGACCATGCTGGCCTTCATCTTCACCGACGCCGCGCTGCCTGCCGCCGTGCTCCGTACCGCGCTCCGGCGGGCGAATGCGCGCTCCTTCAATGCGATCACGGTGGACGGCGATACTTCCACCAGCGACACCTGCCTGCTGTTCGCCACCGGGCGCGCGCGCACCGCCGGAATCGCGCGCGCCGCCGATCCTCGGCTCGGCCCCTTCCGCGCCGCGCTGGAGGAGGTCATGGCCGATCTCGCCCGGCAGATCGTGCGGGACGGAGAGGGCGCGCAAAAGCTCGTCGCCATCGAGGTGCGGGGCGCGGCGTCGGAGGCCGCGGCGCGGCGCCTGGGCCTCGCGGTCGCGAACTCGCCGCTGGTCAAGACGGCCGTCGCGGGCGCGGATCCCAACTGGGGACGGATCGTGGCGGCGGTCGGCAAGGCCGGTCTGGCGCTGGATCAGAGCGAACTCGCCATCTGGATCGGCGGACAGCGCGCGGCACTGGGCGGCGCGCCCGACCCGGCCTATGACGAGGCGGCGGCAGCGCGGCATATGCGGGGGAGCAGCGTGGAGATCGCCGTCTCGGTCGGCACCGGCCCTGCGCGCGCGACCGTCTGGACCTGCGATCTCACCCACGGCTATATCGACATCAATGCGGACTACCGCTCCTGAACGCCCGCATCCCGTGGTTCTCGTCGTGGCCGCGGCGCTGGTGGACGTGGACGGCAGGGTTCTGCTTGCCCAACGCCCCGAGGGCAAGCCCATGGCCGGGCTCTGGGAGTTCCCGGGCGGCAAGATGCGCGCGGGCGAGACGCCGGAAGGCGCGCTGATCCGGGAGCTGCGCGAAGAGGTCGGGATCGACGTGGAGCGGCATTGCCTCGCGCCCCTCGCCTTCGCGTCCCATGGCTACGAGACGTTCCACCTGCTCATGCCGCTCTATGTCTGCCGGGTCTGGGAGGGGATCGCCACCCCCCGCGAGGGCCAGACGCTCCGCTGGGTGAAGCCCGCGAGGCTGGGCGACTTCCCCATGCCGCCGGCGGATGCGCCCCTGCTTCCCGTCCTGCGGGACCTGCTTTAGGAAGGCCGCCCCGTCGCGACCGCGCCTTTCGGCGGGCGCAGACCGGGGGGCGGGAAGACGCAACGCAGTCAGTATCCGCAACGGTTTCGGGGTTTTCATGGTTTCCCACATCGCGACGGTCGCCTTCCAGGGCGTTGAATCCCAGCCTGTCGACGTACAAGTGAAGATCAGCGCAGGCTTGCCGGCATTCGCCGTCGTCGGCCTGCCGGACAAGGCGGTGGGCGAAAGCCGGGAGCGGGTGCGCGGCGCACTGGCGACCCTCGGGCTCTCCCTCCCGCCGAAGCGCATCACAGTGAACCTCGCGCCGGCCGATATGGTGAAGGAGGGCAGCCATTTCGACCTCCCCATTGCCCTCGGTGTGCTCTCCGCCATGGAGGTCGCGCCGGCGGATGCGCTCGCGAACTATGCGGCCCTCGGCGAGCTCGGGCTCGACGGCACGCTGATTCCGGTGGCGGGCGTTCTGCCGGCGGCCATCGGGGCCAACGCCAGGGGGCTCGGCCTGATCTGCCCCGCGGCGAACGGGGCGGAGGCCGTGTGGGCGGGCGGCGGCGAGGTGCTGGCGCCGCCGGACCTGCTGGCGCTTCTCAACCATTTCAGGGGAACCCAGCTCCAGTCGCCGCCGGCCCGTGCCGCTCTCGGCGAGGGGCCCCGCTATCCGGATCTCGCCGATGTGAAGGGGCAGGAGACGGCGAAACGCGCGCTCGAGGTCGCCGCCGCCGGTGCCCACAACCTGCTGATGATCGGCCCCCCGGGCTCGGGGAAGTCCATGCTGGCGGCCCGCCTGCCGGGAATCCTGCCGCCGTTGGAGCCGGAGGAAGCGCTCTCCGTCAGCATGGTCGCCTCGGTCGCGGGACATCTCGACGAAAACGGGCTCACCCGGCGGCGGCCCTTTCGCGATCCGCACCATTCCGCCTCCATGGCGGCCATGGTGGGGGGCGGCCCCCGCGCCCGGCCGGGAGAGATCTCCCTCGCCCATCTCGGCGTGCTGTTTCTCGACGAGCTGCCGGAGTTCCCCCGCGGGGTGCTGGACGCCTTGCGGCAGCCCATGGAGACGGGCACCGTGATGGTGGCCCGCGCCAACGCCCATGTCCGCTATCCGGCCCGCTTTCAGCTGGCGGCCGCCATGAACCCCTGCCGCTGCGGCTATCTCTCGGACCCGGCGCGGGCTTGCTCGCGGGCGCCGCGGTGTGCGCGGGACTACCAGATGCGCATCTCGGGCCCGCTCTACGACCGTATCGACCTGCACGTGGAGGTGCCGGAACTGTCCGCCGCCGACCTCACCCTGCCGCCCCCAGCGGAAGGCTCGGCCGCGGTTTCGGCCCGGGTGGCGGCGGCACGCAGCGTGCAGCGGGAGCGCTTCGAAAGCCTCGGTGCGAACGCGGACATCCGCACCAACGCGGAGGCCGAGGGCGCGCTGCTGGAGCGTATCGCGGCGCCGGACGAAGCGGGCCGTACGCTGCTCGCCGAGGCGACGGAGCGGCTCGGGCTTTCCGCCCGGGGCTATCATCGGGTGCTCCGGGTGGCGCGCACGCTGGCCGACCTCGCGGGCGACGAGGCGGTGCGCCGCCTCCATATCGCCGAGGCGCTCTCTCACCGGCGCATCCTGCTCAACGTCTGAGCGCCGCCGGCGGGTTCAGTCCTTGGGGATCATGCGCCCGAGGCGCCGTCCGCCGCAGAGATGGACATGGAAGTGGGGGACCTCCTGGCCGCCATTCGCACCGGTGTTGGCGATGGTGCGGAAACCCTCCTCGGCGAGCCCGAGCATGTGGGCGATTTCTCCCACGGTCTTGAAGAAGCGCCCCACCTCCTCGGGCGCAGCCTCGCGCGTGAAGTCGTCGAGGGAGCGGTAGGGCCCCTTGGGGATGACCAGCACATGGACCGGTGCCTGGGGCGCGATGTCGCGGAACGCGAGCACCGCGTCGTCTTCATAGACCGTGTCGTTGGGGATCTCGCCGCGGAGAATCCGGGCGAAGATGTTGTTCGCATCGTAGCTCACGGGCCGTCTCCCGCCGTCTCGTCGTGCTTGTCGTGCCGCGCGAGGCCGGAGCGGCCCCGGCGTGATGCGAGTTCCGCGAACACCTCCTCGGGCCGGACGCCCGCCGCCGACCACAGCAGGCAGAGGTGGAACAGAAGGTCCGCGCTTTCGAAGATCAGGGCGTCGCGGTCCTTCAGCGCGCCGGCGAGCGCCGCCTCCACGCCCTCCTCGCCCACCTTCTTCGCGACATGGCCCGTGCCGCGCGCGAGGGTGCGCGCGACATAGGAAGTTTCCGGATCGCCTTGTCTGCGCTGCTCGATCGCCTCGAACAGCTCCGCGAAGATGCCGCCGTCTCCCGCCTCGCCCATGGCGCCCTTCCGCTCTTTCGCCCCCGCGCGGGCGTTGTAGCGGATTCGCCCCCTCCCGTCACCGCGGGTGCCGGCCTTGCGCCGTGGTGACAAGGGAGGCCGCGCCCGGCATCATCGGTGCGGCCCACGAAAACAGCGAGGCACGCCCGTGACCGAGGAACTCTGCTATACGCCCGCCACCGAACTTGCCCGCCTCATCCGCAGCAAGGCGCTTTCCCCGGTGGAGCTCACCGATGCGGTGCTGGCGCGGATCGAGGCCTGCGAGCCCGGGATCAACGCCTTCGCGACTCTCACCGCGGAGCGCGCACGAACCGCCGCCCGCCATGCCGAGGAGGCGTTGATGCGGGGCGAGAGCCTCGGTGCGCTACACGGCCTCCCTGTAACGCTCAAGGACCTCACGGAGACCGCCGGAATACCCACCGAGCGGGGTTCGTTCGCGCTGAAGGGCCATGTGCCGGCGGTGGACGCGCCGGTCGCGAGCCGGCTCGAGGCCGCGGGCGCCGTTCTGCTCGGCAAGACCACCACCTCCGAGTTCGGCTGGTCCGGCGTGAGCCGCAGCCCGCTCAGCGGCATCACCTCCAACCCGTGGAAGGCGGGATACAATGCGGGCGCCTCCTCGGCGGGTGCGGGCGCGGCCGCCGCTGCCGGCTACGGGCCGCTGCACCAGGGCTCGGACGGTGCGGGTTCCATCCGCATGCCTTCGCACTTCAGCGGCGTCTTCGGCCTGAAGCCCACCTATGGGCGGGTGCCCAACTGGCCCGTACCCAACAACGACCAGGTCTCCCATGTGGGGCCCATGACCCGCACCGTGGGGGACGCGGCTCTCATGCTGCATGCCATGGCGGGCCCCCACCCGTGGGACCACACCTCTCTGGAGGCGCCGCCCGCGGACTACCCGGCCCGGCTCGACGAGGGGGTGCGGGGCCTCAAGGTGGCCTTCAGCGCGGATCTGGGCCATGCCCGGGTGGATCCGGAGGTGGCGGCGCTGGTGCGGGGCGCCGTGGAGGCCTTCGAAGGGCTGGGCGGCGCGGTGGAGGCGGCGGTTCCTTCCTTCGGGCCGGACGGGCCGGAGATCATCCGCCTGCTGTGGCCGATCCATCTCCACGCCTATCGTCCCTTCCTCGCGGACTTCGAGGCGGAGATGGACCCGGGGCTGGTCGCCTGCATCCGGGCGGCGGACGGCGTGACGGGCGCCGCCTATCTGGAGACGCGCGCCCGCAAGCTCGCCTATGTGGAGGCGGTGCAGCGCTTTTTCGAGGAGTGGGACCTTCTGCTGACGCCCGCCGTCTCCGTCCCCGCCTTTCCCGCGGAGCGGCTCCAGCCCGCGCACTGGCCGGAGCATCCGTGGGACTGGATCCAGTGGGCGGAGTTCTCCTACCCCTTCAACTTCAGCGGCAACCCCGCGGCGTCCGTGCCTTGCGGCTTCACCGCGGAGGGCCTCCCCGTCGGCATGCAGATCGTCGGCCGCCGCTTCGCCGACCTCACCGTCCTGCAGGCCGCCCGCGCGTTCGAAGAGGCCCGCCCCTGGGCTGACAGACGCCCCCCGCTCTGAACGGCGGGCCTTGCGCGGAGGGGGCGCGGGCGGGTTCGCCGCGACCAACAGGCGGCCGAGACCTGCCGAATGCGCTGAGCCGCCTCGCCGTGTTTCTTGCCGGGAACCGTCGGTCGGGGGTATGGTGGCGGCGCCCGTGGGGGCAGGCGTCGGAGTGTAGCTCAGCCTGGTAGAGCACCGTCTTCGGGAGGCGGGGGTCGGTGGTTCAAATCCACTCACTCCGACCATTCGTTGCATTGCCCCCGGGTGGCGGGCGGCGCGACACCGTCCCGAAGGTCACGCCCCGCAGCAGGTGGTTCTGCAGCAGGAAGGCCGCCAGCGCCACCGGCAGCAGGAAAAGCGTTTCGATCGCCGCCAGCCGGCTCCACTCGATGGCGATACCGCCGCCGAGATTGGAGCCGATCGCCACCGGCACGGTCCGCGTCCGGGGCCCGGTGAGCAGCAGCGCCATCAGAAACTCGTTCCAGGTGAGGATCAGCCCGAGCGTGGCCGTCGCCGCGAGCCCGGCGCGCACCCGCGGCAGGCAGATGCGGAAGAACACACCCAGTTCCGAGCTTCCATCCATGCGGGCGGCATCCTCCACCTCCCGCGGGAGTTCGTCGAAGAAGCTCTTCATGATCCAGATGGTGAACGGCAGGTTGAACGCCGTGTAGAGCAGGATGATGCTCAGATAGCCGCCTGCGAGCCCGGTCACGCGGAAAAACAGAAAGAGCGGAACGACAAGCACGATGGGCGGCAGCATCCGCGCGGTGAGCACGAGCAGCAGATAGGTCTGAGTCCCCCGCAGCGGCCAGCGCGAGAACCCGTAGGCCGCGGCCGTTCCGAGGATCAGCGCAAGGCCCACGCTGGCGGCGGAGATTGCCGCGCTGTTGAAGAAATAGAGGCCGAAACCGGTGTCGAACGCCTCCCCGCCCCGGTAGTGGACGCGCGAAAAGATGGCGGTGAAGTTGTCGAGGGTCGGCGTGAAAAGGAACGTCGGGGTGAGCGCGTCCCTCGGGCTCTTGAAAGCGGTGAGCACGATCCAGAGCACCGGCAGGAAATAGATCCCGCCCACCACCGCGCAGAGCGCCGCGCGCCCCCAGCCGGCGCGGCGGATTCCACGCCGCCTGGTCCGCCGCCGCAGGTGCGGAAAGGTCTTCCGTCCGCTCTTCTGCGCCCCGCCCATCGCCCTCTTCGTCTCCGCTCCAACCTGCGGTTATCCCACCGTTTGCGAAACGATGCCCCGTTTGATCGGCGCTCCCCGCGGGTCATAATGTCTGATCGAGCCGTCGCGAGAAGACCGCGCATGAAGCGCGGCACGGAATAGACCGGCACCCGCGACGGCGATCAACCGAGGGAGGGTTCGATCCATGCGCTGGGATTCCGTCCGGTTTGCGGGTCTTTCCATTGCTGCCGCGGGCCTGCTGCTCGCGGGCACGACCGTTGTCCGGGCCGAGGAGCCCCGACAGGGCGGCACCTTCGTCTGGGGCATGTCCAGCGAGATGAACATCCTGGACCCCCACGCCACCTGCAGCTGGTACACCACCAACGCCATCCACAACATGTTCGAAGGCCTGGTCATGCTCGACCTGGCCGATCCGGAGGCGAAGCGGGCGACGCTCCGCCCGGCCATCGCGAAGTCCTGGGAGCGCTCCGAGGACGGCACGACCTATGTCTTCCAGATACGCGAGAATGTGGCGTTCCACGACGGCACCATGGTGGACGCCGAGGTGGTGAAGTGGAACTACGACCGCTTCATGAACGCTGACGCGCCGCAGTATTACGATACGGCTGCGGCCTTCATGGGCTACTACACGCGCTGGATCGAGTCGGTGGACGTGACCGGCGCGATGGAGGTCACCATTACCCTCACCCAGCCCAACTATGAATGGCTCCAGTTCGGCGTGCAGGCCTGCGGCATGCCGATGATGGTGAGCCCCACCCAGTGGGAGAAGACCGGGAACGAAGGCTTCGCACTCGATCCGGTGGGGACGGGCCCCTTCAAGTTCGTCGAGCGCGAGCAGAACATCAAGGTGGTGCTCGAGCGCTTCGACGGCTATTGGGGCCGCAAAGCCCATATCGACCAGCTTGTCTTCCGTCCTCTGCCGGACCAGGCGTCCCGGCTCGCGGCCATGCGCGCCGGCGAGGTCCACATGATCAACGAGGCGCCCTGGGACGAGCTCGAAGGGCTGCAGGAGGAGGGCTTCGTGCTCTCCACCAACGAGAACATTCCTTCCATCTGGCTGCTCTTCTTCAACCATCGCGACCCGATCATGAGCGATGTGCGCGTCCGCAAGGCGATCAACATGGCGATCGATCGGGAGGGCATCGCCCGCGAGATCCTGCAGAACACCGGGCGGGCCGAGCAGGGCATGCTCTCCCCCGGCACCTTCGCCTACCGGCCGGGCTATGTCGCCGCACCCTACGATCCCGAAGGCGCCCGTGCGCTGCTCGCCGAGGCCGGTTATGCGGACGGGCTCGCCATCGAGTTCGACATCTACGAATACGGCTACAACGAGGTGTGGGAGAAGTGGATCCAGCGCGATCTGAAGAAGGTCGGCATCGACGTGAAGCTCAACAAGATCGAGTGGATCACCTATCTCGGCAAGTGGGTCCAGGGAATGCCCGAGGGCCTGCACATGAACGAGGTCGGATGGGGCTGGTCGATCCCCTACTGGACCCAGGTGATGTCGCGATGCGATTCCCAGCCGCCCAACGGCTTCAATGTCGGCTGGTACTGCAATCCGGAGGTGGATGCGCTGTTCGACCAGGCGCTCGCGGAGAAGGACGAGGCCAAAGCCGCGGCGTTCTACCGGCAGGCCAACGAGATCATCATGGGGCGCGATTTCGCCTATGCGCCGAAATTCGTCTACTACAATCCGCTCGTGCTGGACCCGACGGTACGCGGCTTCGTGAACCCGCCGGAGAACTGGTACGACTTCTCGACGATCTGGTTTGCCGAATGAACGGGGGAGACGTGAGATGGAACTCAGGGACTATGCGGCCCACGACGCCCTCGGCCTTGCGGGGCTGGTAAAGCGCAAGGAGGCGACGCCCGAAGAGCTTCTGGACTGCGCGCTTCGGGCGGCGGACGCGCTCAACGGCAAGCTCAACGCCATCGTCCGCCCGATGGAGGAGGAGGCGCGCAAGACGGTTGCCGCCGGTGTGCCCGCGGGCCCCTTCGAAGGCGTGCCCTTTCTGCTGAAGGACCTCACCCAGTCCTATGCGGGCGTTCCCACCGATTGCGGAAGCCGCTTCTTCAAGGGCTGGACGCGGGACTTCGACAGCGAGATGACGGCGCGCTGGAAGAAAGCCGGCGTGGTGATCTTTGCCAAGACCAACACGCCCGAGGGCGGCTCCAGCGGCTCCACCGAACCGGTGGCCAACGGGCCGACCCACAATCCGTGGAGGCTCGGTCACTCGCCCGGTGGCTCCAGCGGCGGCTCGGCCGCAGCCGTGGCGGCGGGTATCGCGCCGGCGGGCCACGCCAACGACGGCGGCGGTTCCATCCGCATTCCCGCCTCCTGCTGCGGTCTGGTGGGGCTTAAGCCATCCCGTGGCCGCACCCCCAACGGGCCGGACTTCGGCGAGCTCTGGAACGGTATCGCCGTCGAGCATGTGGTGACGCGGAGCGTGCGGGACTGCGCCGCCTTGCTGGACGCCGCCGCCGGCCCGGGAATCGGCGAGCCCTACGCCGCACCGCCGCCCGACCGCCCCTTCCTGGACGAGGTGGGGGCGGAGCCGGGGCGCTTGCGTATCGCTTTTTCCAGCGCCGCACCCGCCGGCAGCGCGGTGGATGCGGACTGCGTTCGCGCCGTGGAGGAGACGGCGAAACTGCTGGCCGACCTCGGCCATATCGTGGAGCCCGGAGCGCCCGCGTTCGACATCGACAGCATGCTCGACGGCTGGACGAAGATCTTTCAGGCGAATGAGGTGTGGGCGTTCGAGGGGCTCGGGAAGCTGCTCGGCCGCACGCCGGGCCCAGAGAACACCGAGGCCAACAATCTCCACCTGATCGAGGAGGGGCGGAAGCTCAGCGGCGCGGATGTGGTCCAGGCGTTGAGCGACGTCCACGCGACAACCCGGGACTTCGCCCGTTTCTACGAAAGCTGGGACGTCTGGCTCACGCCGACGCTGGGCTCCGCACCGCCACCCCATGGGCATCTCTTCGCCGACGACGATGCGGAGGTCTTCTTCGAGCGGCTGATGGCGTTCATTCCCTTTACGCCGATTTTCAACTGCACGGGCAACCCGGCGATCAGCCTGCCGCTTCACTGGAACGATGCCGGCCTTCCCGTCGGCATCCATCTCGGCGGGCGGGCGAACGACGAGGCGACCCTCTTCCGCCTCGCGGCCCAGTTGGAGGAAGCCCGTCCCTGGCGCGACCGCCGCCCGGAGACGAGTGTGTGGACGCTTTAGAGCGTGATCTTATCTGATTGAATCATTTGGTGGATTCACATGGCCTGAGATTTGTGATTCAAGATTGCACCGGGACAAAGGAGGCCGGTGATGATGTCGAAAGCCCTTTCCCTTGATCTTCGCATTCGGGTTCTGTCAGCGGTTTCGGAGGGTCTGAGCCATAGAGCGGCTGCGGCGCGGTTTGGGGTGAGCGCGGCGAGCGTGAGCCGGTGGCGCAGGCTGGTGCGTGAACAGGGTGACCCTCGCCCGAAAGCACTTGGCGGGGATCGCCGCTCGCGGCGTATCGAGGTGCAACGGGCGGTGATCCTGGGCCTTCTTGAAGAGAACCGGGACATGACGATCAAGGAGTTGCGCGCCGCTCTGGGCAGGCGCGGTTTGGTCTTCAGCTATGGGGCGATCCAACGCTTTCTCGTGCGCCACGGCCTCACGCGAAAAAAAAAGACCGGCCATGCGGCGGAACAAGCTCGCCCGGACGTTCTGAGCCGGCGGCACGCCTGGCGTGACAGCCAGCCCGCTCTCGACCCCGACCGGCTGGTGTTCATGGACGAGACCTGGGCCAAGACCAACATGGCTCGCACCCACGGCTGGGCCCCGCGCGGCCAACGCCTGCGCATGGCCACGCCCCATGGTCATTGGAACACCACCACCTTCGTCGCCGGGCTCACACAGCGCGGTATGATCGCCCCCTGCGTGCACCCCGGCGCCATCGACCGCGATGCCTTCGAGACCTACCTCGAGCAGGTCCTCGTCCCCGAACTGCGGCCCGGCGATATCGTCGTCATGGACAACCTCTCAAGCCACAAGGGGCCCAAGGCCCGAAAGATCATCGAGGATGCCGGCGCGCAACTTCTCTTTCTGCCGCCCTACAGCCCTGACTTCAATCCCATCGAGCTCGCCTTCGCCAAGCTCAAGGCGCGGCTGCGAAAAGCCGCAGAGAGAACCGTCGGCGGCCTCTGGGAGACCATCGGCGAAATCTCACAGACCTTCTCGCCGCAAGAATGCAAAAACTACTTCAACGCCGCTGGATACGGTGCAACGTGATCGGATTCCGCTCTAGGCGGGGCGCCCGGTCCTTCGGCCATGCGGTGAATCGTGGCCGGGGTGCCGCGCGCTACCCGGCGTCTTGCTGTGCGCTCTCCAGCTGGGCGATCTCGTCCTTGAGGCGGAGCTTCTCGCGCTTCAGCCTCTGAACGTCCACGTCCCCGCCGTCAGTCGACAGTGCGCCGATGCGCGCGTCCAATGCCCGGTGCTCGGCGCGCAAGGCGGCGAGGCGCGCCGCTATGGTCTCGTTGTCCGACATTCGTCCCTCCTTTGGCTGGCCGTCTTCGCGGGATGCGCGGCGCGCGCCTCTCCCGCGCCTATATGGTCTCGAAATAGCGCTCGTGCTCCCACGCGCTGACATGGCCCGCACACCATTCGCGCCAGAGGTCGAGTTCGGTCTGGCGGGATAGGACGTAGTGGTCCACGAAGCGGTCGCCGAAGGTCTCGCGCAGGAAGGCGGAGCCGCCGAAGGCCGGGAGCGCCTCCTCCAGGGAATCGGGGAGTCTCGGGTAACGTTCGTCCAGCGCCGCATTGCCCTCGCAGAGCGGCGGCGGCTCGAGGTCGCGCTCGATGCCGTCCAGGCCCGCCGCGAGCATGCCCCCGATGGTGAGGTAGGCGTTGGAATCAGCGCCCGGCATGCGGTTCTCGAAGCGTACGGCACCGGGCCCCGGGCGGGTGATCAGGCGCATGGCGGCGGTGCGGTTGTCGTGGCCCCAGGAGACGTTCTCCGGCACCCAATTGTGCCAGCCGCGGCGGCGGTACGAGTTGATATTGGGCTTGCAGAGCGCCGTGAGCGCCGGTGCATGGGCGAGCACGCCGGCGGCATACCGGCCCACGAGGGCGCTTGGCCCCTCGCCGTCCCAGAAGGCGCTGCTGCCGTCCTTCCGCAGGCTCTGGTGGACATGCCCGCCCGAGCCCGGCTGCGCGATATCGAGCCTTGCCATGAAGCTTGCCACCATGCCGCGCTCGGCGCAGAGCTCCTTGAGATAGGCCTTGGCCCGCATGGCACCGTCCGCGGCTTCCAGGGGCGGGGCATGGGCCATGGCGAACTCCACGGCGCCGTAACCGAGCTCCGTATGGGCGGAGTCGACGGGCGCGCCGACCGCCTCCATGCGCTCCATGAACGTCTCGAACACGGCGCGGATCGCCGGCAGGCGGACCAGGCTGTAGGCGTTCCGCCCGCGGGAGACCGGCGCAAGGGAGCCTGGGCCAAAGGGCGCGGCGGTCTCGTCCGCATGATAGACGAACGCCTCATACTCGACGGCGAACCGCGGTTCGAAGCCCATCGCCTCCGCCTTGGCGGCGGCACGGTGCAGCACGGTGCGCGGACATTCCGGGCACATGGTCCCGTCGGCGTCGTGGACATCCATCATCGCCGCCACCGTATCGGGCCGCCAGGGAAGCCGCCGGACGGAGCGCGCGTCGGGGCGTGCGGCGAGATCCGCGAAACCGTTTTCGTAGGAAGCGAACGGGGAGAGATAGACGTCGTCCGCCGTGGTCAGGCCATAGAGGATGTTGGAGAAGCCGAGCTCGTCCGAAAGTCCCTTCTCCAGCGAAAGCAGCTTGCCGCGGAGCCCGCCATCCAGCTCCGGCACCTCCACCTGCACGAAGCGCACGCGCTCGCGGCGGAAGCGCCCGCGCAGAGCCTCGAGTCCTTCGTGGGGCGTGGGTGCGCTCGTCATGCCGGCATGGCGGGCGCGGCGTAGCCCACGCTCTCATAGGCGTCGGCCGGCACCAGCGACGGATCCTTGTAGATCGACCAGCGGCAGACGCCGCCGGCTTGCGCCGCGGGCCAGGTGGGCGGGTCGATCACGCGGGTGGGATAGCCGAAGCGGCGTATGGGCATGCGCTGGTTGAGCTGGCAGCAATGGACGCAATAGGCGCAGACGCCCGTCTTGCCCCAGGCCCAGTCGTGGGGTTCGGTCGTCACCGCGAAATCATGGGGTGGAAGCATGCGGGCTCCAGCGCCGCGATAGGTGCGCCCGCCCGAGCCGCAGGGGTCGAAGGAGAGCACCCAGCGGTCCCGCTCTTCGGCGACCGTGATCGCTCCGCGGCGGCCCGGCCCGCTCAGATGGCCGCGCAACGAAAGCGCGGCGATCGCGATCAGCCGGTGCATGGAGCGGGGCCATGGATGGACCGCAGTGTCGTATTCATCGTAGGTCTCGTACATCTCCGCCAGCAGTTCGTCCCAGAGCGGGCCGAGACGGGCTTCGCCGAGAAGGCGCACCGCCAA
Source organism: Alphaproteobacteria bacterium (assembly GCA_965220825.1). Classification (GTDB taxonomy): domain Bacteria; phylum Pseudomonadota; class Alphaproteobacteria; order UBA828; family UBA828. The sequence goes on along the minus strand of OZ244839.1, from coordinate 2,149,917 downwards.
GTCGAGCATGCCATAGACCAGGTCGCAGCCCTTGTCGTGGGTCTCCTGCCAGAGGGTCCGGGCGCGCTCCAGTGCATCGCCGGCCGCGGTCCGATCCCGCGCGCCGCAGGCCTCCACGACCGCGTCGATGGCGGCGGTGTAGGCGGCCCAGCCACGGTCCATGTCGAAGGGGGTGCCGTCCTCATGGGCGGTGAGGGCCTGGAGCCGGGCTTCGCCGGCGGCAAGTGCGGCGCTCTCCACTGTCTCGGCGCGCAGCACCGCGCCGATCTGTGCGTACCAGGCGGGATAGAGCTCGTAGCACTCGCGGGCTTCTTCGACGGTGTGGCGCGCGAGTGCGGCCGCGTCCTCGAAGCGTTCGTCGGCGAGAGCGTCCTGCGCCAGGTCGTAGCTGGAGCGTGCCTGCGCGGACCAACCGCCGGCACGGATCGGATGTCCCACCACGGGATCGTCGACCAGCGGCCCTTCGCCGCTCCGGCTCGTTTCCCCTTGCACGCGTCGTTCCCGTTGCCGCCTGTGTGGCCGACGGCCGCAGCGTAGAAAAATCCATCCCGCCGGTAAAGCCGCCGTCCTCTCGCGCGGCTGGCGTGGCGGCGAGAGGCTCGGATAGACTGCGCGCGAGGCGGTGAAGGAGGGGTACCATGCGCAAGGTGGTGATCGGCGGGACGGGGATGACCCGTTTCGGCAAGTTTCCGGAGGCAAGCCTCAGAAGCCTGGCGGCGGAAGCGGCCCAGGCCGCGCTCCAGGACGCGGCGTGCGATACGGACGAAATCGGCATGGTCTTTTTCGGCAATGCCGCGGGTGGGCTGCTCACGGGCCAGGAATGCGTGCGCGGGCAGGTGGCGCTCCGCAATGCGGGTCTGCTCGGCAAACCCATCGTGAATGTGGAGAACGCCTGTGCGTCCGCTTCCACCGCCTTTCACCTGGCTGTACTGGCGGTGGGTGCCGGCCGGTGCGACGTGGCGCTCGCCGTCGCCGCCGAGAAAATGTCCAACGAGGACAAGTCGGTGCCCATGAGGGCGCTGGAGACCGCGGCGGACCCGGAGGAGCTGGAGGAGATGGCGCGCCAGGCCTCGCCGGGCGGCGGCGGATCCGTCTTCATGAGCCTCTATGCCGGGCTCGCCGCCGACTATGCGGAGCGGACCGGCGCGACCGCCCGCGATTTCGCCGCCGTCTCCGTCAAGCAGCGGCGTGCCGGCGCGCTCAACCCCAAGGCGCAGTTCCAGACGCCCGTTACCCTGGAGGAGGTTCTGGAGAGCCGCTTGGTCGCCGCACCGCTCACCCTGATGATGTGCTCGCCCATTGGCGACGGCGCGGCCGCGCTCGTGCTGATGAGCGAGGACTATGCGGCGCGCAAGGCGGTCCACCCCGTCGCGGTGTGCGCGAGCGTCCTGCGGTCGGGCCGGGGCGGCGCGCCCGGCGCGCGGCCCGCAGCGGCGGAAGCGGCGCAGGCCGCCTATGAGGAAGCCGGCATCGGGCCGGAGGAGATCGACGTCGTGGAGGTCCACGACGCCGCGGCGCCCGCCGAGCTGATGCTCTGCGAAGAGCTCGGCCTCTGTCCGCCGGGCGAGGCGGTCCGTCTGCTGCGCGACGGCTCCACCGCTCTCGGCGGTGCGCGGCCCGTCAACCCGAGCGGCGGGCTGCTCAGCAAGGGGCACCCCATCGGCGCGACCGGAGCGGCACAACTCGTCGAACTCGCGGATCAGCTTCGGGGCCGTTCGGGCGCGCGTCAGCATGCGGGTGCCCGCTTCGGCCTTGCCGAGAATGCCGGTGGCTGGCTCGGCAACGACGTGGCAGCGGCCTGCGTCACCATATTGGGCGCGACACGGCACTGACGGGCCGGGGACGCGGGGCCGAGGCGCGCAGGAGGGAGCCATGGGCGAGAGCGCCGTTTTGACGGAGGTCCGGGACGGCATCGGGATCGTGACCGTCAATCGCCCGGAGAAGCTGAACGCACTGGATCTGCCCACCTGCGCGCTGCTCGACGGCGCCGTGGACCGGATGGAGGCGGATGCGGACATCCGCGTCGTCGTCTTTACCGGCGCCGGCCGCGCGTTCGTCGCCGGTGGGGACATCGCCGATCTCGACTCCCGCCGGGGGCTCGCCCATTACGAAGAGTTCGCGCGCACCATCCATCGCCTGTTCCGGCGGATCGAGACACTGGAAAAACCCACCATGGCGGCGGTCAACGGCTTTGCGCTCGGCGGCGGCGCGGAGCTCATGCTCGCGACCGACATCAGGCTGCTGTCCGAGCGCGCACGCATCGGGCTGCCCGAGATCAAGCTCGGGCTGTTCCCGGGCGCCGGCGGCTCGCAGCGGCTGATCCGCCAGATTCCCCTGTGCCGCGCCAAGGAGCTGATGTTCACCGGCGAGCCCATCGATGCGGTGGAGGCGATGGCCCTCGGGCTCGCCAACCGCGTCGTCCCGCCGGATTCGCTGATGGCGGATACCCTCGCGCTGGCCGGCCGGATCGCCGCCAACTCCCCGCTCGCGCTGCGATTGCTGAAGCGCGCGCTGGGCGCCGGGGCCGACATGCCGCTGCCGGCGGCCCTTGCGCATGAGGAGGCGATGATCTCCCTCCTATTGGACAGCGAGGACGCCCACGAGGGCTGCCGGGCCTTCCTGGAGAAGCGTGAGGCGCACTTCACGGGAACCTGAACGGTGGATGCGGCGCTCAGCGAAGAACGGACGCTGATGGTGGAGACGGCGCGGCGCGTCGGCGCCCGCTTCGGCCTCGACTATTGGCGGGATCTGGACGAGCGCGGTGCCTACCCGGCGGAAATGTGGCAGGCGATCTGCGCCGCGGGCTTCGGCGGTATCGCATTGCCCGAGAGCCATGGCGGTGCGGGGCTCGGCATGCTCGACCAAGCGCTCGTCATCGAGGCTCTGTGCGAGAGCGGCGCAGGCTCGACGCTCGCCCAGCTCTTTATGGTCAACCCCATCTTCGGCGGCGTCGCCATCGCTCGCTACGGGTCGGAGGCCATGCGCCGCACCCTTTTGCCGCCGCTGATTCGGGGCGAACTCCAGTGCTGCATGGCGCTTACCGAGCCGGATGCCGGCACCAACAGCCTGGAGATCCGCAGCTTCGCCGAGGCGCGGGGCAATGGCTGGCTTCTCAACGGGCGCAAGATCTGGATTTCCGCCGTTCCCGAGGTGGACAAGATGCTCGTGGTCGCACGCACCAGGAAGGTGGAGGAGGCCGCGCGGCGTACCGACGGCATCTCGCTCTTCCTGATCGACACGAAGCGGGCCGGGCTCACCCATTCCGCCATCGACAAGGTGGGCACGCGCTGCGTGCCTGCGAGCAACGTCTATTTCGAGAACGTGGCGGTGGCGGGAGACGAGTTGATCGGCACGCTCCACGGCGGCTGGCCCGAGCTTCTCGACGTGCTGAACACCGAGCGCATCGTGACCACCGCGGGGCTGGTCGGCACGGTGCGCCTCGCGTCCCGCCTTGCGGTGGACTACGCGAACCAGCGCAAGGTCTTCGGCGGGCGGCCCATCTCCTCCTATCAGGGGCTTCAGTTCCCGCTCGCTCTGGCCACCGCCGAGATCGAATGCGCCGCGGTGATGAACCACAAGGCGGCGGCCCGGCACGATGCGGGCCTCCCTTACGGCTCGGAAGCCAACATGGCGAAGCTGATCGCGGCACGGGCGGCGGCGGAAGGCATCGAGCGCGCCATGCAGACCATGGGCGGCATGGGCTATGCGAAGGAGACGCATCTGGAGCGCCTGTGGCGGGACGCGCGGCTCTTCCGCTTCGCGCCGGTCTCCGAAGAGATGATCCTGAACTATATCGCCGTCCACGACCTCGGCATGGTGCGCGGATATTGAGGGCGCAGAGCGAAAGACCCCAGGGCTCGGGCCCGGCCGCGTGCCGCTTGACAGGTGCCGCCCAAGCGCTAGTGTCGCCGTTCCTTCACAATCCGCATGTCGAGGCGCGCAGCGATGGCCAAGCCCAGCAGCATTCTCGTGAAGCTTGTCAGCACGGCGGGTACGGGCTTCTACTACACCACCAAGAAGAACCCCCGCACGCAGACCGAAAAGCTGTCGTTCCGCAAATACGATCCCGTCGCGCGCAAGCATGTCGATTTCAAGGAAGGAAAGATAAAATAATCCCTTCCAAGGGACGCGCTGCGGAGACCGGGGCCACTCCCGACCGCAGCGCCGCGAGGGCACGGATGTTCGGGGTTGTCGCCGCAGTTCTTGCACTTGCGCTCGTACTCGCGCCCGAGCGCGCCACCGCCGGCGCCGAGGCGGGCTGGCGCGCCTATACGGCGGGCGACTACGCCGCGGCCATCCGGGAATGGCAGCCGCTGGCGGAAGCCGGTGATGCCCACATGGCATTCGCCCTCGGCATGGCCTGGCAAACCAGCGGCGACCGCGCCAAAGCCCTGCCCTGGTACGAACAGGCGGCGCGTGCCGGCATCGCGGACGCTCAGATCCTGTTGGGGACTCTCTACGCCCAGGGGCTCGACGTGCCGCGCGACAGGGTGCGTGCCTATGCCTGGCTTCGCGTGGCGGAGCGGCGGGGGCGCGAGAATGCCCGCCTCATGCTGAATGCGCTTGTCGGCGGCATGACCGACGCGCAGATCACCGATGGCGAGGCGCTCGGCGCCGAGTTCGACGCGGATATGGGCGAGAGCGGCGCCGGGGCGCAATAGGACGTCCCGTTGATCGAGCTCTACACCTGGCCTACGCCCAACGGCCACAAGGTGCAGATACTGCTGGAAGAAACCGGGCTCCCCTACACCGCCCGCCCCGTGGACATTACCGCGGGTGCTCAGTTCGACCCGGACTATCTCGCCGTCAATCCCAACAGAAAGGTGCCGGCCATCCTGGACAGGGAGGGGCCCGGCGGCGGACCCTACGCCGTGTTCGAGAGCGGCGCGATCCTGATCTATCTCGCGGAGAAGGCCGGGCGGTTCCTCCCGGCGGAACCCGCCGGGCGGCACCTTGTCATGCAGTGGCTCATGTTCCAGATGGGCAATCTCGGCCCCATGATGGGCCAGGCCCAGCATTTCACGCACTATGCGCCGCAGCCCGTGCCCTACGCCGCCGAGCGCTACCGCAAGGAGTGCGACCGGCTGCTGGGCGTGATGGAGCGGCGTCTGGAGGCCGAGCGCTATCTCGCAGGCGCCTATTCCATCGCCGACATGGCGTGCTTCCCCTGGATACGCATCCACAAGCTTGCGGGCCTCGCACTCGACGATTTTCCCGCGATCCGCCGCTGGTACGGGGCGATCCGTGGGCGGCCGGCGGTTGGTCGCGGCCTCGACCTGCTTCGCGAACGCTGGAAGGACATCGCCAAGTCGGACGAGGCGAAGCACAACCTCTTCGGTGCGCCGCAATATTCCACCGGATGAGCCCCGCCATGCCCGCCGCCGACTGGTATTTCGACTTCATATCGCCCTTTTCCTATCTCCAGCTCGTCCGTTTCGAGCGCCTGCCGCGGGAGCTGGAGGTGACGTTCCGCCCGGTGCTCTTCGCCGGGCTGCTCGGCCATTGGGGCCACAAGGGGCCCGCCGAGATTCCGGCGAAGCGGGTGCACACCTACCGCTGGTGCCACTGGTATGCGGCGCGGGAGGGCATCCCCTTCCGCATGCCGCCGGCCCATCCCTTCAATCCGCTTCGCCCCCTGCGGCTGGCCACGGCCCGAGGCGGGGACCCGGCCGTGGTGCGCGGGGTATTCGAGGCGATCTTCGGCGAAGGCCGGGACCTCGGGGACGACGCGGAATGGCGGCGCGTGGTCGACCGGCTCGGTATCGCCGATGCGGACGCCCTCATTGCCGACCTGGCGGTGAAGGACGCCCTCCGGCAAGAGACCGAGAACGCCGCCCGGCGCGGTGTTTTCGGCGTTCCCACCTTCGCGGTCGGGGGCGAGCTCTTCTGGGGCGTCGATTCGACGGAGCTCGTGGCGGACTATCTGGCGGATCCGGCGCGCTTCACCGGCGGCGAATATGCGCGTATCGCCGACCTCCCCATAGCCCAGGCCCGCAAACTCTGATCGTCCGCGTGCTTGGCCGGGCGGCCTATGCCCCGGTCATTGCGGACGGATCGGTCCAGGCGTCGAAATCCGCCTCGCTCACGAGGCCGAGCGCCAGTGCGGCCGCTTTGAGCGTGGTGCCTTCCGCGTGCGCCTTCTTCGCGATCCTGGCCGCGTTGTCGTACCCGATATGGGGGTTGAGCGCGGTGACCAGCATCAGCGACTGGCGCAGATGGCTGTCGATGCGCGCGCGGTTGGCCTCGATGCCGGCGACGCAGTTGTCTGTGAAGCTGCGCGCGCCGTCGGCGAGCAGGCGGATGGACTGCAGCAGGTTGTAGATCATCACCGGCTTGAAGACGTTGAGCTCGAAATGGCCGTTGGCACCGCCGACGGAGATCGCCACATGATTGCCCATGACCTGGGCGGCCACCATGGTGAGCGCCTCCGCCTGGGTCGGATTGACCTTGCCGGGCATGATGGAGGAGCCGGGCTCGTTGGCGGGGAGCTCCAGCTCGCCGAAGCCGCAGCGGGGGCCCGAGCCCAGAAGCCGGATATCGTTGGCGATCTTCATCAGGCTTGCGGCGATGGTGTTCAGGGCGCCGGACATCTCGACCACCGCGTCGTTGGCGGCGATGGCCTCGAACTTGTTCTCGGCGGTCTTGAAGGGAAGGCCGGTCAGTGCCGAGACTTCCGCCGCGAACAGCGCGTCGAAGCCCGGCGTCGCGTTGAGCCCGCTGCCGACGGCGGTCCCGCCTTGGGCCAGCGCGCTCAGGCGCGGCAGGGCCGCCTTAACCCGTGCGGTGCCGTATTTCACCTGTGTCGCGTAGCCCGAGAACTCCTGGCCGAGGGTAAGCGGGGTCGCATCCTGGAGATGGGTGCGCCCGATCTTCACGATCCGGCGGAACGCCCGCGATTTGGCGGCGAGGCCCGAACTCAGATGGTCGAGCGCAGGCAGCAGCGCGTGATGGCACTGCTCCACCGCCGCAATATGCATCGCCGTGGGGAAGGTGTCGTTGGAGGATTGGCAGAGATTGACATGGTCGTTGGGGTGGACGGGCGTCTTCCGCCCCATGGGCGCGCCCAGGATCTCGCAGGCCCGGTTGGCGATCACCTCGTTGCTGTTCATGTTGCTCTGGGTGCCGGAGCCCGTCTGCCAGACCACGAGGGGGAAGTGGTCGTCAAGCTTGCCGGCGGCCACCTCGCGCGCCGCCTTCTCGATCGCGCGCCCGCGCTTCCGGTCCAGCGTGCCCTGGGCCATGTTGGCCCGCGCCGCCGCCTGTTTGACGAGGCCGAGCGCGCGGATCATGGGCGCCGGCATGCGCTCGCCGCCGATCTTGAAGTTCTTCAGGCTGCGCTGGGTCTGCGCACCCCAATAGGCGTGCGCCGGCACCGCGACCGCGCCGAGGGAATCGGTCTCGCGCCGGGTCTTTGCCGATCTGCCGCTCATGGACGCTCCGCTCCTGCCGGTTGGGGATGGGCTCCTTTACCACGGCGGCCGCAAGCGGCATAACCCGAAGGCCCCGCGGCGCACCCCACGGCCTCCGGGGAGCGCGCGGAAAGGCAGGGAGCAGCCATGCCCGTCGAGCGCCCGCAGAGAGTGATGGTTACCGGTGCCGGCCGGGGCATCGGCCGGGCCGTTGCCGAGCGCTTCCACGGGGCGGGCGCGCGGGTTCATATCTGCTGTCTCACGGCCGAGAGTCTGGAAGGCGTGCTGTCCGCGAATCCGGGCATGACGGGAAGCCCGGCCGATGTGGGCTCCGCCGAAGAGGTCGGACGCTGGTTCGACGAGGGTGCTCGCCAGCTGGGCGGGCTCGACGTGCTGGTGAACAATGCGGGTATCGGGCAGCCGCGGGCGCCCATCGAGGAGGTGAGCGACGCGGCGTGGCACCGCGCCATGGCCGTAAACCTTCACGCCCTCTTCTACTGCATCAAGCGGGCCGTACCGCCCATGAAGGCGGCGGGCGCGGGTTCGATCATGAACATCTCTTCGGCTTCGACCCGCACGGGCCTGCCGCTGCGCACGCCCTATATCGCCTCCAAATGGGCGATGGAGGGGATGACGCGAAACCTCGCGCGGGAGCTCGGCCCCTTCGGTATCCGCTGCAACGCGATTCTGCCGGGGATCGTCGACAACCCGCGCGGACGCGCGCTCGCCGCGAAGCTCGCCAAGGAGCGGAATCAGACCCTGGAGGAGGCGGAGGCGCGCTATCGGAGCTTCATCTCGCTTCGCACCTATATCGCCCCGGAGGAGGTGGCGGAGACCGCGTTCTTCCTCGCGTCCCAAGGCGCGCGCCACATTACCGGGCAGCTGCTCGGGGTCTGCGGCAATCTGGAATGGGAGGAGTAGGCGGCGGGCTACTTCTTGCGGAAGCGGTCGAGCGCCACCACCTTGTCGTTGCCGCCATCCTCGCCGTCGTCGCTACCGTCCGCCTCCGCAGCGTCCGCATCCCGCGCCGCGTGAGGCGTCGCGCCGGCCTTCCCCGGGGGTTCGGGCGCTTCGCCGACGGCGCGGGGGCCGGTGCGCTTCGCCGCCTTCTTGGTCGGGTGGAACTGCAGGCTGAAGCTCGCCGTCGGATCCGCATAGGCGGTGAGTGCTGCGAACGGCACCCGGAGGCGCTGGCCGAGCTTGTTGAAGCTGAGGGTCACCTCGAAGGCGTCGTCGTCCACCGCGAGGTCCCAGAACTGGTGCTGCAGGACGATGGTCATCTCGTCCGGATAGCGCTCGCGGAGGAAGTCGGCCACCTCAACACCCGGGGCGGTGGTCTTGAAGCTGATATAGGCGTGGTGGTCGCCGGGCCAGCCTTTCTCGGCGGCGACGCGTATGGCCTCGCGGACGACGCTCCGGAGCCCGCGGTCCAGCAGCTTGTTGTAGCCGATCAGATCCTTGCCCATGCTCCGCCCGCCGCCCGCCGCCCGCCGTCCGGCAGGTTCGTGGGGGGCTTCTGTTGCCCGGCGCCCCCCGAGCCGCGCTTGCCTAGACGATGCTAGGCAGCGAGGGCGACTTCGTTGTCGTTCGCACCTCTGAGTTGGCCCGATAACGGTGGTACCATGCCGGGCGAAGACCGCACCTTTACCACGCACGTCGATCCTGGTTCGCCCCCGGGAAGCCGGGCCGCGGGGCCCGGAAATGGTGGAGGCGCCGGGTACTGCCCCCGGGTCCGTAACGCTTATTCCGAACGGCGTTTATCGCCATAGTCGACGGGTTCCCGCCGACGCCTCACAATATAGGATGCACCGCACCCGTTGGGAAGCGGCGATTGCCTCCCAGGCGGCCAAGACCGACAGTTCCGCCCTTTTTCTGGTGCGCGGCACGTCGCGCTCGCGCGCGACCGATGCCGGGCCTCGCCATGAGGTCGAACAAACAGGACGTATCGAGAAGAACGCGCATCGGCGCTCCGGCTACGTGTCGTCGAGGCCGAGCACGCGGTGGCTGAACGCGGGATCGTCGAATGCCTCCGGCCAGCCTTCCCCGTCGCCCTCGATGCCGAGACGCTTGCGCGCCGCCTCCAGCTTGGCGAAGTCGATGCCACCGCCTCCGTCACAGCGCACCAGTTCGGCGACGGGCCGGCCGTGGCTGGTGATGATCACGCGCTCGCCGTCACGCGCCGCGGCGACCAGTTCGGAGAGGCGCGCCTTCGCCTCGCGGATGGCAAACTCCATGTCGGTTCGCACCCCTTTTCCATTTCGTGTCCGCCACTATGCAGCGGTGGCCCCTCCACTCAAGACTATTGCGTGACGACATTTTGGTCATCGGGCACCGGGGCCGTGCGCTGGCATCGCAGTGGCCCGCCGCCTACTATCCCGTCCCTGTTGCGGGGGGACGGGGCTGTATGAAGCTCGGAGAGGAGAGGCAGGCCGAGATCGAGGCGCAACGCGCCCGGCGGAGCGAGACGCGGCGCCTGACCGTGCCGGCGCTGGAGGCGATCCTCTACGAGCCCATCCCCGTGCTCGATCACGGTTTCGTCCGCCCGGTGGACTATATGGGGGGCGACGCGGCCATCGTGCAGGCGGCGCGGGTCTCCTACGGCACCGGCACGAAGCGGCACCGCGAAGACAGCCACCTCATCGGCTATCTCATGCGGCATCGGCACACGACGCCGTTCGAGATGTGCGAGATCAAGCTCCATGTAAAGCTTCCGATCTTCGTCGCCCGCCAGTGGATCCGCCACCGCACCGCCAATGTGAACGAATATTCCGCGCGCTACTCCGTGCTCGACCGGGAGTTCTATGTGCCGGATGTCGAGCGCCTCCAGGGGGTGAGGGAGGAACAGATCGGCCGTCAGCGCCGGGAGCAGAGCCGCATGGACGACCTGTTCGAGCCGCGAAAGACGGCGGATCGGGGCTCGGCGCTTGCCGCCCAGTCGGACTCAAACAAGCAGGGGCGGGACGGCGTGCTGTCCGACGAGGAGATGAACCAGGCGCTGAGCCGTATCGACTGGCTCTCGCGGAAGGCCTATGGCGTCTACGGTTCGCTCTTGAACGAGAAGGATGGGCAGAAGAAGGACCCGGAGCGTGCAGGCCTTGCCCGGGAACTCGCGCGGGCGGTGCTGCCGGTCAACTACTACACCCAGTTCTACTGGAAGGTCGACCTCCACAACCTGCTGCATTTCCTCGCGCTCCGTGCGGACGCCCACGCCCAGTACGAAATCCGCGTCTATGCCGAAGCGATCCTCGAGCGGATCGTGCGGACCTGGGCGCCCATGACCTATGAGGCCTATCAGGAGCATGTCGCGGGCGGCGAGCGCCTATCCGCCGGCGCGCTCGCCGTCATCCGCCGCATGATCGCGGGCGAGGAGCCCACCCGGGAAGAGAGCGGCCTCTCGCCGCGCGAGTGGCGCGAGCTGATGACGACGCTCGGGCGAGAGGCGTAGGAACGCAGAGGCCGCCGGTTCAGCAGCTTGCGTCCGCCCGGGGCGGTGGCGCATCCGGGGAGGGGGTTGCGATATCCGGCGCGAGGCCTCCGGCCAGCGGCTCGCCGGGAACATGCACCCGCGCCCCCGGGATCAGCAGCCGGCGGTCGTGATCCACCGGGATCACGCGGACGAGTCGGTCCTTGCCGCGGGTCGCCGCGCCGATCAGCCGGGCGCCCGCATGCCGGCGCAGCAGCGCGGCGAGGATTTCGGCGCTGCTCGCCGTGCGCGGGCCCACCAGCAGGTCGATCGCGGGGGTCTTCACCACCTGGAGCGGCGCGGGGAGGGAGACCCACCTGGTACCGCTCCGGCCCGCCAGGCGGAGCGCACGGTCGCGGGGGCCGATGAAGAGGCTCGCCACCCGTCTCATGCGGTCGAAATCGCCGCCCTCATTGGCCCGCAGATCGAGGATAAGCCGGCGCGCATGCGGCGCGGAGAGGAGGGCGTCCGCGATCTCCCGATCCGCCTTCCGCCCGAAGCGGTCGAGTGCGAGCAGCAGCACGCCGCCGGCACAGCGGCGGACAGTTGCGAGGGACGGGCGCGTGACCGCGCGGCGGATCCTGTCCGTGTCCGGATGGACGATCGGGACGAGCCGCGCCCCGGGGAGTGCGTCGGCAAGCAGCCGTGCGGCGCAGTGCGTCTCATGCTGTGCGCATCCGGCGTCGACGGCGGCCACGAGGCCGGGCGGCAGGTCGGCATGGCGCGCCACCGCGGCCATCAGGCGGGCGAGCGGAGTCTCCGCCTGGGCCGCGGGTAATGCGCCGGCGAGCAGGCAGAGCCCGGCCACCACGCAGAGGAAGGCGGGCCTTGCCCGTGGGCGGATCGGACGGGCCGTTGCGGGCCGGGTCCGGCGGGCTCTCAGTGGCAGTAGTTGAGCGCGCCGACCATATGGGCGCCCCAGGGCTCCTCGCCGACGCCGTCGATCATGGCCGTCAGCGTGCGGGTGCGCATGTCGATCACGGCCACCTTGTTCGCATCGCTCAGTGCCACATAGAGCTTCGTCCCGTCGGGCGTGGCGACGCCGGTCTCCGGCGTGCCGGGAAGCGCGATCTCGCCGCTCCGCGTCATGGTCTCGAGGTCGACGATCAGCGCCTTGTCGTCCGCCCGGCTGATCACGAAGGCCACCGAATCGAACCAGCCGGTGTTGACGCCGGTCATGTCGGCGGCGCCCGGCAGGCGGGCGACCTCTTCCAGGCTGTCGGTGGAGACGACGGAGATGGTCTCGTCGCCATTGTTGGGGACGATCATGTAGTGCCCGTCCGCCGTGGGGTAGGCGCGCCAGGGCATGTCGCCGAGCGCGAGCGTCGCCGCCATGCGGCCGGTTTCCAGATTGATGACCGCCATCCGGTCGCCCTCGCCATAGGCGGCGAAGCCGAGCCGCCCGTCCGGCGTCGCGGTGACGTCGATAATGCCCTGATAGGCATCTTCCCGCTCGCCCAGCGCGGCCAGTGCGCGGTCCGGGCCCACGGCGATCTCGTCCACCACGCGTGCCTCGGCGACGTCCACCACGCTGACGAAGCTCGCACCGAGATTGCCCACATAGAGCCGCGTCCCGTCCGCACCGAAGGTCATGTTGTGGGGCTGGTGCAGGCCGCCGATCCGCGCGAACTCGCGGTTCTCGGCAAGCGAGACCAGGGAGACGGTGCCTTCGCCGATATTGCCGACGGCCACGGTCTCTCCCGTGGGGTCGAGGGCGATATGTTCCGGCTCATGGCCGAGCGGCAGGGTGGCGACGGTTTCCAGAGTCTTGAGGTCGATCACCGAGAGGGTGTTCTCGGCGGTGTTGCTCACCGTCATCCTGTCGAGGCTCTCGGAGACGGCCACCTGGTGCGGAACCTGGCCCACGGGGATGCGCGCCACGACCCGGTCCACGCGGGTGTCGATCACCGCGACATCGGCCGATGCCCGGTTGGGCACGAACACATGGTATGCGAGGTCGTCCAGCGCAGACGCGCCCGGTACCGCCGTCGCCAGCGCCATCGCCGCGCCGAGACCCGCGAACACCAGCTTCTTCATGCTTCCGTCTCCCCTGATTGCTCACCGGGCCCACAGCACGATCCCGCTGCGCGGCCCGAACGGCAGCATAGACCCGTTCCACCCTGAGCGGAACGGTCAGTCCTCGTTCAGGACCATCGAGACATCGAGCCGTCTTATGGTGCGCGGGTCTCCAGGCCCGCAACGGGCCGGAGGCCCGTCATCGGCGGTGGCAGCAAAAAACATGCGGGCCTGGAGACCCGCGCACCTAAAACAGTAAAGACGCGGTGCGCGCCGGAGTCAGGCGGGGCGGGCGCTTGCGGCGTCGTCTGCGAGGGCCGCGCGGTGCCGTTGCATGATATCCGCGGCCAGCGCGGCGCGGTCCCACTCGTCATAGACCACCTCGATGCGGCCTTCGGGATCGAAGTAGAAGGTCTCCATGCCGCTGAAGCGCACCACCATGTGATTCAGGAAGCACTCGGCATCCAACGTCCAGGCCGCGATCACGTGGTTTTCGCCCTGTTCGGCGATCTCGTACTCGGTGCCGAGCACCTTGGGGAACAGCTTCTGGAAGTTGCGGAAGAACACGTCGAGGTTCCATTCCGAGATATAGGGCTTGGTGCCCCTGACGGACTCGAAATGCGGCGACTCGGCGAAGAGCGCCTTCCAAGGCTCTTTCTTGTGTTTGAGGATGGCCTCGAAATACTTCTCCACCGTCGCCTTCATACGGGCCGGGTCGCACGGGGCCGTCGGCAGTTGGTAGTCGTACTTGCCCGCCACGCCATGCTCACGTTCCTGTTCATGGATGACGATGCCGGAATGCTCGGCGAATTCCAGATTCGTCCACAATGTCAGCGAGTCGAGGGCGCTCGCCAGATGGGGCAGGATGGGCCGGGCGGCGATCTCGCCCAGTGTCAGGATTCGGAAGCCCGCCGTGCCGATCACCGTGTCTCCCAGGACGTTCTGGACCAGGTGGGCGTGGTGCGACATCGATTCGTTGACGGCCTTGCCCAGAGTCTTGAACGCCTGCAGCAGCCGGTACTCCGGCATGAATTCGACTTGGTTGGCGAGCACGACGAAGCAATCGAGGCCCCGATGCTTCAGCTGCTGCCGAAAGAGCCAGAAGTGGTCGTCGACGAACGATTTGCGTGCGTGCGCGCGCGCCGACTGGATGCCGCTCGCGTCTCGCAGCGCGACGCGCAGCGGCGCGTAGTCGAGCTGGCTCATCTCGCCCAGCATGCTGACGGTGCGCTCGAACGGTTTCATGAAGCGGGAAGCGAGCAGGACGTGCCGTTCGGCCGCCGCATAATCCGCCTTGAACAGCAGCGCTTCGACCTGATTGAGCTCCACCAGCATCGCTTCCAGGATGCCTTCGCACACCTGGTGTACGCGGACGAAGATGGGATCCTCCACATAGCGGCGCCGCCGGTCCGGCGTATAGAGGCCGTGGGCGGCGTCGGGTCGGACCCACTTGTCGTAGTCGAGGCCGGGCCGGCTCCGGGTACGGACCAGGCCAAGCTGGAAGCCGAGCGCACGGACCGCGAGGTCATGGCGCGAACGGAGCGTCGCCTTGATCCGCGCGCCGTTGGCGACCCGACTCAACTTCCTGTTGACGCGGCTCCAGGCCGACTCTTTCGAGGGAGGCCCGAAGAAGCCTTCCCGCGGGGGCTCCACGCCCGCCCCATGTTCGAACGCGACATCCGCGATCAGCGTGAATATGGCCGCGACCGACGCCGCCACGACATCGACCTTCGCGGCGTCGTTGATGTACGCACGCGTGCCGGTCTCGTCGAGCGTGTCCTCGAGGATCTTGAGGGCGACCTCGAGGCTGACCAGCAGCGGCCCGATCTGCGCCGCGAGCGGCCAGCCCGCCATTCGTGGCCAGACCTCTTCCACCCGCGCGGTCTCGATGTAAACATTGTATTCGCGGTGGTCGCCCCGGGCGTCGTAGGGCGACGGTTCCATCGTCTCCGGGAACTCTCCGACTGCCTTCGCCACGGCGGCTCCATTCCATGCGGCCGAGGCAACCGTGCCCGGCGCCCTATCCTCTCCACTCTCGCCGGCTGCTCGCTTGCCGGCGGAATTCGGTCGTCAATATCCGCGCGCCAACCATACGGCCCGGCCGCAGACGGCATCAAGAGCGTGTCCTCGTTCAGGACCTTCGAGATGGCGGGTACATCGCCGGCGAAGGCGTCGCTCCGTTCGCGACAAGACCGTCGCCCGCTCCTGAGAATCCGCTATCCTGTGACGAGCTTCATGGCCACTCAGAGGTTCCCATGATCACGGTCGATCAGGCCCAGGCAAAGGCGCGCCTCGGCGAATTTCTGGACGAGGTCGAGGCAGGCGAAGAGGTCGTCATCACGCGCCGTGGCAAGGCGGCCGCACGCCTGTCCGCCATCGTTCGTTCCAAGAAGCCGCTGCCGCTACAGGAGCTGGCCGGATTTCGCGCGGCCATGCCCCGCTTGCAACGCCCGGCTGCCGCGCTCGTGCGCGAGGTTCGGGACGAGCGGTTGTGAGAACGGTGGTCGGCACCCATGCACTATTTCGACACCAGCTTCCTCACGCCCCCTGACGTCGCCGGCGAACCCATCACTGGATTTTTTCGAGGTTCTGCCGGCGGACGGTAGAGAAGCGGAGGAAAAACCCATGAATCGAGACGCCGAACTGCTTCAACGCATTACCGTCCGGCCTGAAGTCTTCGGCGGCAAGCCGATCATCCGCGGCATGCGATTCGCCGTGGAGCATGTCTTGGCGAAGCTCGCTGCCGGAGAAACGGCGGAGGAGCTGTTGAACCAGTATCCGATACTGGAACCCGAGGATATCCAGGCATGCCTCCTCTATGCGTACCGATCGGTAGCTGGAGAGGAGATTCACGAGGGCATATTCGCGCGGGAAACCTCGTGACGTTTCTGGTGGGTGTATGCACGGCATCCCCGGTGCTTTTCGGAACGTTGATCGACGCGGGGCGGTTGAGCGTGCACTTCTGCGGCAACTGGATTCTGGTGTTACGCTCAGAGGACGGCGCGACTGAGGAGGTAGACCTGATCGACTGCCGTCGACCGAACGGGGTGCCCTGGCCCGATAGCGAGTCCGCTGAACCTGACCGAACTCAACCGCGAAAACATCGATGCGATGGGCTGAAAAGTGACCGAGACGCCGGCCGATCTCGATGTTCAAGAGGTTAAAAACAGCTTATGCGGACCGTATTCGAGTGTCGAAAGTTGTATTAGCTTGACGAAATCGGAGAAATCCAAAGATGCGCAGCGCTGTTTTCTTAGGATTAATTGTCGCGTTCGCCGTTTCTTTTCTTTCTGGTTCGGTGGAAGCCCAGTCTACCGGTGTCCACCAATCTACAACGCAGCCGGCAGACGGCAGATTTGAAATCGTGCAGTCTCCCCTAGCGGCAAAATGGACCTTTCGGTTGGACCGACATATGGGGGCTGTAGATCAATTAGTCGAAACAAAAGACGGCGCATTAACGTGGCAGAGTATGCTCGTGTTAGGCTTGCCGGATATATCCGAAACTCCTAAAGATCGATTTACTATATTCACTTCGGGAATAACAGATCGGTTTACGTTTTTAATAGATAGTCAAACTGGGGAGACGTGGGTTCTAACATCCTTTTCCGGCACAAAAGGCGGATCAGACGAGATTGTTGCGTGGGTTCCGTTTCCATAATGAAAACGGAACTTCGGATAGGAAAATACCGAAGTCTTCATACTCGACCGCAATTTCGGTATCGGGTTCTTTGGGGCACCGCCCGATATGAGTGAAATCATCGTAACCTATGTAAAAGCGGGAGAAACGCTTTCCGAGATTGCAGTTCGGTATGGCGTTAGCGTGGACGCCTTGCAGAGATGGAACCGCATCGAAGACCCCGACTTGGTGTTGGCTGGGCAACGCATCATCGTTCACAATACGGCGGACACGACAACACCCTCCGTGTTGGAGGGTCTTGAATCGCGAACGACATCAGATTCTCCGATAGTGGGTGGCTATTGGGATATTTTAATTGGCGGCGCTATCTCTCTAGGGGTTATACTTCTGCTGCTTCTCCTTCGACGAAAACGCCGTAACGTAAGCCCGATTTCTCGTATCCCATCAACCAGCCAGCCGCAACCCGTGTCCCCGCGGGGAACACCTTTTTCTGGGGGCCAGAACAATACGCTTCGATACCCCCGACCCTCGTCTTCGAGCAGTTCTCTGCCCAGACCGCCGGTCAACGATGGAGAACGCTTGGTTAGCTCCAAGCTGATACGATATTACCCTCAATGGATATTGATTAATGACATTCTTGTTCCCTCTGGTCTAGGAACCGCTCAGATTGATCACATTTTGATCGCTCCAAGCGTTGTATTTCTGATAGAAACAAAGGATATGAAAGGGTGGGTTTTTGGGAGCCCCGGCCAAAAGAACTGGACGCAAACCTATGTGGCGGATCGGTGGTCTTGTGCGGCTGGGATAAAATCAAATAAGTTCAAGTTCTACAATCCCCTAATGCAAAACGAGGGACACGCAAGGGCTCTTCTTAATCTCGGAGTTGTCGATCGTTTTCGACTTCGCCCAATCGTGGTATTTGTTGGAAATGCCGAGATGAAAACCGCGGATAATTTCCTACAATTTGATGAACATGAGAAGATTGCGCGTCGAGACATTAGATGGAGGATGAGAGGTGTGATTTGTATGAGTCTGGCCGAAATGCATCGATACATAAAATTCTCTACCGATAATTCCCAGAACCCTAGACTTACGCGGGAACAAATGGAATTCACCCGAGAAAAAATCAGAAAGAAAGAAATTCCCGTGACCGCTGAATCCCGTGCGAAACATGCCGCCTACGTCCGGTCCGCGCAGGACAGTAGCTCACGATAGACCGGTTTCTTCCGAGCCAAGGCCTGTCCTTGCCGCGACAATAACGTCTCCTGCGTTCTCTTCCGCATCGACAAGGTGAGCGTTGCCGGGCTTCCCGCATAATACGGGAGTCCGGGTCGGAACTTGGGCTGCGAAAAGAGGGCACGACGAGCCTGCGCCTCGCGGCGTGGTCGGCCCGCATTTCTCGACCGCGAAAAAGCAGGGGCCTCCGAAGAGGCCCCGCGCCCTGCGGTCGAAACCGCAAGGGGTGTAGGCGACAGGCTGGCCGCCCAGCCCACGGAAATCAACCGAGGCTTGATCGGCTTCGCGATCGGGCCATTATGGGCGTCGCTCAAGTGCGGGCGGGGAATCGGGCGGAGAGGCGGAAGCATGGAGCGCAAGACGCAGGCCGCGCGGCCCGCCGGGGAGGCCGGGGCCGGGGAGGGCCGGGATGCGCCGAACCCCATGTGGGGCGGGCGGTTTGAGGAATCTCCCGATGCGCTGATGACGGCCATCAACGCCTCCGTCGGTTTCGACAAGAGGCTCTATGCCGAAGACATCGCGGGCTCCATCGCTCATGCCCGGATGCTGGCCGCCCAGGGCATCGTCGCCGGCGCGGATGCGGACGCCATGGTGGAGGGGCTGGAGCGCATCCGGGCGGAGATCGAGGCCGGCAGGTTCTCCTTCGACCCCGCCCTCGAAGACATCCACATGAACATCGAGGCGCGGCTCCGGGAGATCGTCGGCCCCGCCGCCGGGCGCCTCCATACCGCGCGCTCGCGCAACGACCAGGTCGCCACCGATCTCAGGCTCTGGCTGCGCGCGGAACTGGACCGGACGGACGAAGCCTGCCGCCGCCTTCAGGCCGCGCTGCTCGATCGCGCGGAGCCCCACGCGGGCACGGTGATGCCGGGCTTCACCCACCTGCAGACGGCCCAGCCCGTCACCTTCGGGCACCATCTTCTCGCCTATGTGGAGATGATCGGCCGCGACCGGGGGCGCTTCGCCGATTGCCGGCGCCGGCTGAACGAATCGCCCCTCGGCGCCGCGGCGCTCGCGGGGACGTCCTTCCCCATCGACCGGGAGGCGACCGCCAGGGCGCTGGGCTTCGACCGCCCGGCGGCCAATTCCATCGACGCGGTCTCGGATCGGGATTTCGTCGTCGAGGCGCTGGCGGCGGCGTCCCTCGCCGCCATGCACCTCTCCCGCTTCGCCGAGGAGCTGGTGCTCTGGTCGAGCGCGGAGTTCGGCTTCGTCACCCTTTCGGACCGCTTCTCCACCGGCAGCTCGATCATGCCGCAGAAGCGCAACCCCGACGCCGCCGAGCTGGTGCGCGGCAAGACCGGCCGGGTGGCCGGCGCGCTCGTCTCGCTGCTTGTCACCATGAAGGGGCTCGCGCTCAGCTATGCGAAGGATATGCAGGAGGACAAGGAGCCGCTCTTCGACGCCTTCGATTCACTGGCTCTCTGTCTTGCCGCGACCGACGGCATGGTCCGCGACCTCACCGTGCATGAGGACGCCATGGCGCGCGCCGCCGAAGCGGGCCATGCCACCGCGACGGACCTTGCCGACTGGCTGGTGCAGGAGGCGGGGCTCGCCTTCCGCGAGGCCCATGCCGTCACCGGGCGGATCGTGCGGTGCGCCGACGAGAAGGAATGCCGCCTGCGAGAGCTCGCGCTCGCCGATCTGCAGGCGATCGAGCCCCGCATCACGGAAGAGGCGCTGGCGCTGCTCGTACCCGCCCGTGCCGTGGCGCGCCGCACCAGCGCCGGCGGCACCGCGCCGCGGGAAGTCGCGGCACAGATCGCCCGCGCCCGCGAACGCTTCCTCTGACCGTGGGGAGAACCGAACCATGCTGCGCAAGCTGAGCCTTCTGCTGACCGTCGCGGCCGCCCTCGGCCTCCTCGTCGCCCTCGCGAACTGCGGCAAGAAGGGCCCGCTGCAGCCGCCGCCCACCACCGAGGCGCCCGAAGGTTGACGGGGCCCGTCTCCGGCATGGACGCGCTCCGCTACGGGCAGGCGGCAGGCGGCCGCTCCGTCCTGCATATGGAGGGCGTGCCGCTGCCGCTCGTGGCGGAGCAGTATGGGACGCCCACCTACTGTTATGGCAACGCCGTCCTCGTCGAGCGCTTCCACGCGCTCTCCCGGGCGGTGCCCAATGCGCTGGTCTGCTATGCCCTCAAGGCCAACGACACGCTCGGGGTGATCCGCACATTCGCCCGGCTCGGCGCGGGCGCCGATATCGTCTCCGGCGGGGAGCTCAAGCGCGCGCTCAAGGCCGGCATCCCGCCCGCGAAGGTGGTCTTCTCGGGCGTCGGCAAGACGCGGGAAGAGATGGACCTCGCCCTCGCGGCTGGGATCGGGCAGTTCAATCTGGAGTCGGCGGCGGAGCTGGAAGCGCTCGACACGGCGGCCCGCGCCATGGGGGTTCGCGCTCCCGCCGCGCTTCGCGTCAACCCGGATGTGGAGGCGGGAGGTCACGACAAGATTTCCACTGGGCGGCGGGGCGACAAGTTCGGCATCGACGATGGGGACGCACCGGCGCTCTATGGGCGCGCGGCGGCGCTCGAAGGCATCGAGCCCATGGGACTCGCCGTCCATATCGGCTCCCAGATCGGCAACCTCGCCCCGTTGGAGGCCGCTTTTGCGCGTGTGGCGGCGCTTGCGGAGGGGCTGCGGGCATCCGGCCATCCGGTGCGCCGGGTGGATCTCGGCGGCGGCCTCGGCGTGCGCTATCGGGACGAAACGCCGCCGCCCGTCGAGGCCTATGGGGCCCTGGTGGAGGGCATGGGCACGCGACTCGGGGTCGAGATAGTCATCGAGCCTGGGCGCTGGCTGACGGCGCCGGCGGGCATCCTGCTGACCCGCGTAATCGCCGTGAAACAGGCGGGCGGGCGGCACTGCGCCGTGGTCGATGCGGCCATGAACGACCTGATGCGTCCCGCACTCTACGGCGCCTGGCACGATATCGCGCCGGTGGACGAGCCCGAACCCGATGCCGCGCGCATCGAGACCGATGTCGCCGGGCCGGTCTGCGAAAGCGGGGACGTCCTCGCCAGCGCCCGCCCGCTGCCGCCGCTGAACGCGAGCGCGCTTCTGGCAGTTCTCGACGTAGGCGCCTACGGCTCGGTGATGGCGTCCACATACAATTCCCGCCCGCTGGCGGCGGAAGTCATGGTGCGGGGCGATGCGCTCGCACCGCTCAGGCCGCGCCAGAGCCACGAGGCGCTGCTGGCACGCGATCTGCTGCCACCCTGGATGGGCTGAGGCGGCGTACGCCCCGCTACGCCCCCTCCTCGGGCGCAATGGCGACGGCGAGGGCGGTGGCTTCATCGGGGGGGAGGGCCAGGCGCTCCTCGAAGGCGAGGGACTGTTCGGCGGCAAGGGAGTCCTGCGGCGGGTGGAAGGTCCAGCGATGGAGCGTCTTGCCGTCCTTGTCCCGGAGCGTGGCAAGGAGCGCCGGTACGGCCAGGCGGTGCGGGGATTCGTTGCGGATCTCGCCGCGGACGACCAACAGGGACGTGCCCGCTTCCTCCAGGCGCTCCAGGCCGATGCCCGCGATCCGCAGTCCGCGCGCCGGCGTTCGTTCCGCCGATTGCACGGGCAGGCCGACCGCGTGGTAGTAGCGGGCGGCTTCCGGCCAGGCGCGTTCCACCTCGCCGCGTCCGAACAGGAGACCGACGACGATCAGGACAAGCGCGGCGGCGGCGCCCCAGCAGAGCCAGCAGGGCCTGGGGCGCTGAATGACCGGCACCGGCAGGTTGGCGACCGTCCGCACCGGCGGTGCCGGCTCGTCCGCCGCGGCCGGCGGCGTGGTCGGATGCGCCGGATCCGGCGCATCCGGAGTCGGTTCCTGGTGCCAGCCATGGCCGCATCGCGCGCAGCGCACCGGGCGGCCGCCGCTGCCGAGAGCGGCGGGGTCCACGAGATAGCGCGTCGCGCAGGACGGACAGCGGACGATCATGCCGGTGGGAGGAGCCCGTCTCCGGTTGCGGAACCTCCGAGACCAAGCAACCTTATGGCCATGCGTGTCAACCCCGCCATGGGGATGGGGCAAACGAGGCCGCCCCGCATGAACGCGAGACGGGCGGAGGGCGCCGCGTGAAGACGCTCAGACGGGCGCTGGCGGCGGCGGTTCTGGTCGTGCTGGCGTGGTCCGCGGGTCTTGTGTGGTTCGCTACCGCGGCCGGGGAGGGGACCCGCAGCGCGGGTGCTACGACCGACGCCATCGTGGTTCCCACCGGCGGTTCGGGCCGGCTGGAAGAAGGCCTGCGGCTCTTGCGAGCGGGGCTCGCGGAGCGGCTCCTCGTCACGGGCGTCGCCGAGGGCGTGGCGCGCGAGCGGCTCCTGGGCGAAGGGGCATCCGCTCCCTGGGCCCGTCGCGTGGACCTCGGCTACGAGGCCGAGGACACGGCGGCGAATGCGCGCGAGGCGGCGGCCTGGATGGCGGCGCAATCGTTCACGAGCCTCAGGCTGGTCACCGGGGGCTACCACATGCCGCGCGCCATGATGGAGTTCCGCAACGTCATGCCAGATGCTACTCTCGTGGCGAACCCGGTGTTTCCTGAGCATGTCAAGGTGGAGCGTTGGTGGCGCTACCGCGGGACGGCGGCCCTGATCGCGAGCGAATACGCGAAGTATCTGTGGGCGCTGGCGCGGCGCCCCTTCTGATGCGGCGCGGGCGGGCGCACACCCTCTCCAACACGCTGCGCTCCGCGCTCTGCACCGTCGCCTTCTATACCTGGGGGGTCATGATCGGCACGGTCATGGTTCCCATGCTTCTCCTGCCGCGCGGGGCGTTCCGCCGTTTCGTGGTCACCTGGTCCGCGGGCAACGGCCTGCTTCTCCGCCTCATCGCGGGCGTCAAGGTGGAGATCCGCAACCGGGAGTACCGTCCCCGGGGTGCCGCCATCGTCGCCTCCAAGCACCAGTCGGAGTGGGAGGCGCATGTCTTCCTCCACGAGCTCGACGATCCGGCCTACGTCATCAAGAAGGAGCTCTCCTACGTGCCGGGTTATGGCTGGTTCAGTGCCAAGGTGAACATGATCTTCGTGGACCGCGGCGGGCACGCGAAGTCGCTCCGCTCCCTGATCAAGAACGCGCGCAAGGCGGTGGCGCGGGGGCGGCCCATCGTCATCTTTCCCGAGGGCACCCGCGTAGAGCCCGGGCGCAAGCTCCCTTACCGGCCCGGTGTCGCCGCGCTCTACGGAGCGCTCGACCTTCCGGTGGTGCCGGTGGTCCACAATTCGGGCATGCACTGGCCCAAGGGCTCCTTCCGGCGCTATCCGGGGACCATCGTCATGGAGTATCTCGAGCCGATCCCCGCGGGCCTTTCGCGCCAGGTCTTCATGGAACGGCTGGAGACGGCGATGGAGGAGGCATCTGCGCGGCTGCTCGCCGAAGTCGGCTGGCGCGGGCCGGAAGATTCGAGCGGGCGGGCGCCGTGACCGGCCTCCCGCCCGTCTCCGCCCGCATCTGGGACATGAAGTACCGCCTCCGGGATGGGGACGGCGCGCCTATAGACCGCCGGATCGAGGACAGCTGGCGCCGCGTCGCCCGCGCGCTCGCCGCGGTGGAGGCGGAGCCCGCGCGTTGGGAGGAGCCCTTCTACCGCGCCCTCGAAGGGTTCCGCTTTCTGCCGGCGGGCCGAATCCTCGCGGGCGCCGGAACCGCGCGAAAGGTTACGCTCTTCAACTGCTTCGTGATGGGGCGGATCGCAGACGACATGACCGCGATCTTCGAGCACCTCAAGGAAGCGGCGCTCACCATGCAGCAGGGCGGCGGCATCGGCTACGACTTCTCCACGCTCCGGCCCAAGGGGGCGCCGGTGCGGGGCGTGGGCTCGGACGCCTCCGGGCCGCTGCCCTTCATGGATGTGTGGGACGCCATGTGCCGCACCATCATGAGCGCGGGCTTCCGGCGCGGCGCCATGATGGGCTGCATGCGCTGCGACCACCCGGATATCGAAGCCTTCATCGAGGCGAAACGGGAGGCCGGGCGGCTGCGCATGTTCAACCTCTCGGTGCTGGTGACGGACGCCTTCATGGAGGCGGTGAAGGACGACGGGCCGTGGGAGCTCCTGTTCGATTCCACCGTCTACCGCACCGTCTCGGCCCGGGAGCTGTGGGAGAAGATCGTCCGCTCCACCTATGCCTATGCGGAGCCGGGGGTGATCTTCATCGACCGGATCAACCGGGCCAACAACCTCGCCTATTGCGAAGAAATCTTCGCGACCAACCCGTGCGGCGAGCAGCCGCTGCCGCCTTACGGCGCATGCCTCCTCGGCTCCATCAACCTCGCGAGCCTGGTGACGGACCCGTTCGAAGAGTCCGCCGCGCTCGATTCGGAGGCGCTCGCGGAACTCGCGGGCATAGCGGTGCGCATGCTGGACAACGCGATCGACTGCTCGGGCTTTCCCATCGAGGCGCAGCGGGCGGAGGCGCGGGCGAAGCGGCGCATCGGGCTCGGCATCACCGGGCTCGCGGACGCCCTCATCCTGTGCCGGGCGCGCTATGGCGGCGAGCGGGCCATGGAACTGATCGACGGCTGGATGGGCACGCTCCGCCGCGCCGCCTATCTCGCCTCCGTCCGGCTGGCGGAGGAGAAGGGCGCCTTCCCGCTCTATGAGGCCGAGCCCTATCTTGCGGGCGAGACCGTGGGTGGGCTGGACGACGATATCCGGGCCGCGATCCGGGCATCGGGGATTCGCAACGCGCTGCTGACCTCGGTGGCGCCCACCGGCACTATCTCGCTGCTCGCCGGAAACGTCTCGTCGGGCATAGAGCCGGTGTTCAGCTATTCCTACACGCGCACTATGCTGATGCCGGACGGCTCCCGCCGCGCCGAGACGGTGGAGGACTACGCGCACAGCCTGTTTCGCCGGCTGAAAGGGGATTCGGCCCCGCTCCCCGACTATTTCGTGGATGCGGGCGCGCTCCGCCCGCGGGACCACCTGGCGGTCCAGGCGCGAGTCCAGGCCTATGTGGACAGCTCCATCTCCAAGACGGTCAACTGCCCCGAATCGATGGACTTCGAGGCGTTCAAGGAGGTCTACAGGGAGGCCTTCGAACTCGGCTGCAAGGGGTGCACCACCTATCGGCCGAACCCGGTGACGGGCGCCGTTCTGGAGCGCGGCGGCGCGGCGGAGGCAGCCGCGTCCGAGCAGACGGAGCTTCCTCTCGAGCCGCCGCCCGCAACGCCCGAGGACTCCTTCGAAGCCGGCGGCGTGGTCTACATGACCAAACCGCTGGAACGGCCCGAAGCCCTGCAGGGGCGGACCTACAAGATCCGCTGGCCGGAGCACGACCACGCCTTCTACATCACCATCAACGACGTGGTGCGGGATGGGCGGCGGCGGCCGTTCGAGATTTTCATCAATTCGAAGAACACCGAGCACCATGCCTGGATGGTCGCGCTGACCCGCATGATCAGTGCCGTGTTCCGCCGGGGCGGCGACGTGTCGTTCGTGGTGGAGGAGCTCAAGGCGGTGTTCGATCCGCGGGGCGGCCAGTGGATGGAGGGCCGCTACATGCCTTCGATCCTGGCGGCGATCGGCGGCGTGATCGAGCGGCATCTGGTGGATATCGGCTTTCTGCCCAAGGCGGAGAAGGGCCCCGAGGCCGCGCGGGAGGGCGCCCCGCCCGAGGCTGGCGGCGGGCAAGCGGGCGGGCCCGCGCTCTGTACGCGCTGCGGCCAGCCGGGGCTCCTGCACCGCGAGGGCTGCGACATGTGCCCCTCCTGCGGCTACTCGAAATGCGCGTGAGCCGGCAGGATGCACCGGTCGCCCCTGCCGCGCCGCGGTCCGGTATGGTAGAGGCCGGGTAACCGAGCATCGAACGGCGGCAGAGTCGACGTATGCGCATCGTTCCCCTCGCCCTCGCTCTCGCCGGTGGGATCGGGATCGCCGCCGGCGGGTACACGGCGTACTGGTTTATCGCCGCCGGCGCGATCGAGGATCGGATCGCGGTCTGGGTGGAGGAGCAGCGCGCGCGGGGCGTCGTGGTAGAGCATGCCGGTACCGCGGTGACGGGCTTCCCGCTGTATTTCGACATCGTCTTCTCCGAACCCCGGATCGAGGACTCGGAGAATGGCTGGAGCTGGGCCGCCGACCGCTTCCACGCCCGCATGCGCCCGTGGAACTACGGCAAGGTGACGGTCTTCCCCGATCGGCAGAACGCGGTGCGCATCCAGGACGGCGGCGAATGGCGGGAGATCGACTGGCGTATCGCGGACGGGCAGCTCACCGTCCGCCTCGACGGAGACTGGCGCGTCCGGGACGTGGCGCTCGACATGGAGGGGGTGGAGGTGGACGGCGTCTGGGACGCCGGCACCGCGCGCATCCAGACGCTGAGCGCCAACGGCTTCGTCGACCAGGAGGCGGAGGGGGGCGAGGAGGCCGGGGAGGCGCTCCGTGCCGCACTCGCGCTCCGCGAGATCGATCTGCCGAGCGGCGAGGGCGCGGGCCTCGGTGAGAACCTCTCCTTCCTCGATCTCGACGCGAGCCTTATCGGCCCGGTCCTCGCGGCGGACGAAACGAGCGCCGCGATCGCCGCCTGGCGGGACGGCGGCGGCGTCGTGGAACTCACGGACTTCAAGGTCCGGTGGGGGCCGCTCGGCATCCGGAGCAAGGGCACGCTCGCGCTCGACGGCGAGATGCGTCCCATCGGCGCATTCACCGCCGACATCATCGGCTATGGCGACGTGATCGACGCACTGATCATGAGCAATGCGATCCCGCTCGGCGACGGCTTCATCGCCAAGGTCGCCTTCAACATGATGGCCGACAAGCCCGAGGACGGTGGGCCGCCGGTGCTGCGCGAGGTGCCGGTGACGGCCCAGGACGGCACGCTCTTCGTGGGCCCGGTGAAGGTCGCCGAAATCCCGCCCCTCGATCTGGAGTGAGTGGGCTCTCCTGACAGGTTTGGTGCGGGCCTGGAGACCCGCGCACCAAAAAAAGGGGCGACGCGCGACCGCCCATATTGCCGGTGCGCCGGACTTGCACGGCCCCTCAAACGTCCTGAACGGAGGACATCGGCTTCTCTTGCGCCGGCGGTCGCGCTAGGCTTTCGGCCAGAGGCCAAGCGGCCCGCGGGAGGCAACCATGACCAAGCCTGTACTCGACCTGACCGGAACACCCCTCGAGAGGGGGCGGGTCCACGGCGAGACGCTTTCGACGGAAATCGGCGAGAACCTGGACCGCTATCTCCGGCGTTTCGAGATATTGGGTTTCGGGCGCGACGCCGTGCTCTCCCAGGCGGCGAAATGGGCGGAAGCGCTGCGGCCCAAGGACCCGGCCTTCTGGGAGGAGGTCGACGGCGTGGCGGCGGGCTCGGGCCGCAGCCTCGAAGAGGTCACGCTGCTCAATGTTCGCTACGAGCTGCTCGTCAACATGATGAAGCACGCCGGCGCGGCAAAGGCCGAGCCGGTGGCGCAGGACGCCTGTACCGCATTCGCCGTGCTGCCCGAGCGCTCGAAGACCGGCGAGACCCTGATCGGCCAGAACTGGGACTGGGTGCGGGACATCCACACCTGTGTCTCGCGGGTGACGCGCGACGACGGGCCGGACCACATCCATATCGGCGAGGTCGGCACCGTCGGCGGCCTCCAGGGCGTCAACGAGCATGGCATCGGCGTCGTCATCAACGCGATGATGACGCGCGAAGACGGCAGTCACGAATATGAGAAGCCCTTCCGCATGCGGGTGCGGGACATCCTGAACGCGCGCAACATGCAAGAGGCCATCCTGGGCGCCTGCGGCACCAACCGCACGGTCTCCATGAACTTCCTGATCGCGCATGAAGACGGCATCGCCATCGATATCGAGACCGGTCCGGACAAGGAGGCCTTCATCTACCCCGAGGACGGGCTGCTCACCCACTCCAACCACTTCTGCGCCCTCGACGTGGAGTCGGAAGTGGCCCGGCTGTGGCCCAACACCATGTACCGCAATGTCCGGCTGGAACGGCTGCTGCGCCAGGCCCAGGAGCTGGATACGGGCACCATCAAATCGGCGCTTTCCGACCACTTCTCCCATCCGCATTCCATCTGCGCCCATTACGACGAAGACGAGCCGGAGCGGTTGCGGCTGGAGACCCGTCACGCAATCGTGATCGCGCTGAAGCAGCGGGCGCTCCACATCACCGATACCCAGCCTTGCAGCTCCGAATTCGAGGAATACAGGCTGGCGGCCTGAGCGGCGGCACCGCCCGGGTTCCGGAGGAAGGCGGATATCATGTGTGCGTTCTGCGCCATGCTGTCCGGCGAGACCCATTGGACGGAAGCGGGCACGGACTCGGACGCGGGCGCTGCCGCGGCCGATAGCGGCCGCGCCCGCTATCTCGATCGGAATCGCCGCGTCGACCTGATCAATCGGATATTGGGTTTCTACGGCTTCACAGTCTCGGACTGGGCGAACAACCGCTATGTCCTGCGGAATGCGACCGGCCGCATCACCCTTGTCGAGCATCTCCCGCAGATCTGGATGGCGGCCGAGGAGATCCTCGGGCGTCCGCTGGACCCGCTGGATACGCGCTTGCTCGGCGCTCTCGATGCCGCGGCGCCGAAGGCCGTCGCGCCTGCGTATCCGCGAGGCTGAAGGCGCCGCGCCGAGACGGGAACGGGAGAAAAGACCATGGCGACGGCGAAAGACATTCAGGTCTGCATCAACCCCCATTTCGATTCCGTTTCGCTCTGGATCGGCTCGTTCGGCGGGGCGGATTCGCCTTGCGACATTTCGCGGGGAGTTTTCGCTGCGAAGCGCGGCGTGCCGCGGCTTCTCGAACTGATGGAGCGCTACGGCATCAGGACCACCTGGGATATCACCGGCCACTCCATCGAGAGCTTCCCGGAAGCGGCGGAGATGGTGGTGAAGCAGGGCCACGAGCTCGGCGTGCATGGCTATACCCATGAGAACCCGCTGGCCATGTCCCGCCAGCAGGAGGCCGATGTGCTGGACAGGTGCATCGAACTGGTGACCGCGCTCTCGGGCCGCCGCCCGGTGGGCTATTCGGCGCCGTGGTGGGAATTCAGCCCCAATACCATCGACCTCCTGCTTGAGCGCGGCTTCCTCTACGACCGCAGCCTCATGGAGGACGACTACACCCCCTACTATCTCCGCAAGGGAGACAGCTGGACCAAGATCGACTATGGGGGCGATGCCAAGGACTGGATGAAGCCGTGGGTGGCCGGCACGCCCGTGGACCTCGTCGAGCTGCCCGCGAGCTGGTATCTGGACGATGCGCCGCCCATGATGTTCGTGAAGACTTTCCCCAACAGTCATGGCTGGGTCAGTCCGCGGGACATCGAGCAGCTGTGGCGCGACCAGTTCGACTGGGTCTACCGCCACCACGACTATGCGATCTTCCCTTGCGTGATCCACCCGGATTGCGCCGGCAAGCCCCAGGTGCTGATGATGCTGGAACGGCTCATCGACCACATGCTGGCGCACAGGGGCGTGCGCATGGTGACCATGGGGGAGATGGCGGACGACTTCCGGCGGCGCCACCCCTTCGACGGCACGACGGAGGGTGCGCAAGCGCGCTGAAAGGCGGCGCTTCTCCGCGTTCAACGGCGCCGCGCGCCACGCCTGGCGGAGATGTTCCCCGGCTGACGATCAGCCGGCGCGGGGCGTACCGGCGTCTACGCGGATCGTGACGATATCCGTGTCGTGATACTGCTGATGGTGGACGGAGGAGGCGAGGTGGCGCAGGAGCCGCAGCGACACCTCCCGCTCCGGCGCGTCTTCGTCGGCCTTGCCGACCAGCATGAGCCGGTCCTCGAGATTCTTTTCGTCTGGTGCGGCGATGAACTCCAGCACCGCGGCGCCGCCCTCCTTGTGGGCGGTGAGCAGCAGGCGGCGCTCCAGGTGCGGCGTACCCGCCGCCTCTTCCTCTTCCTCGTGGCGCAGCAGAGTCAGCATCGCCTCCTCGGCCGCCGCGTCGATGCGGTACGCCATCGCCTCGTCCCAGCGGCTGCGGGCGGCGAAGGACCGCAGGAACGTGCTGATCTTCGGCAGTGAGGCGACCTCGAACGGTACGCGGATGCGCCGCCGGCGGGGCGCCGCCAGCTCGACGAAGAGGGTGAGCAGGATCGCCACCAGCCCGCCCGCCGTGATGCCGTTGTCCAGGAGGCCGCTGGCGATTCCGGCGACATGGTCGGGGAAGATCATGCCGCTCTGAAAGCCCACGCCCACCCAGAAGGACACCCCGGCGATAAGGCCCTTGCGGTAGTCCACACCGTCCTGGACGACGATCCGCATGCCGACCACGAAGAGCATGCCGAGAAGCACGGTGATGTAGGCCGCGCCGACCGGTGCCGGGATCGCCAGCACCGCGGCGAGCGCCTTCGGAACGAACGCCACCAGGACGAAGGTGATCCCGAGCGCGACACCCACGCTGCGTGCGCCGACGCCTGTGAGGGCGGTGACCGACACGCTGGTCGAATAGGTCGTGTTGGGCACGGTCCCCATCAGGCCGGAGAGCAGGTTGCCCACGCCGTCGGCGCTTACCGCGCCCTGTATCGCCCGAAAGTCCACCGACCGGGGCTTGCGCCAGGAGACGCGCTGAATGGCGATGCCGTCGCCCACCGTCTCGATGGCGCCCACCAGGGTCACGAACACGAAAGCCGGCAGCAGGCTCCAGAAAACCGGCCCGAAGTCGATATCGAATCCGGGCCATCCGCCCGCGGGCACGCCCACCCATGCCGCCGCGGCAATGCCGCCCACTTCGTAGAAGCCGAAATAGCCCGCCACCCCGCAGCCGGCGACGATGCCCATGACCGGCGCCCAGAGGCGAAGGGCACCCTGCCCCTTCAGCGAGATGCCGCATATGACGAGGACGGTCGCGAGCGCCGCGAGCGGCGCGCCGAGTTCCGAGGTGCCCGCGGGTACCTGGCTCAGCATGTCGAAGACGATCGGCATGACCGTGACGGGGATCAGCATGATGACGGTGCCCGAGACGGTCGGCGTCAGGATGCGGCGGAGCAGCGAGAGCCGCCATGCGAGCAGGAACTGGAAGAGCGAGGAGATCACCACCAGCGTGGCGAGCATGGCGGGCCCGCCCTCCGCGATCGCGGCGACGCAAATCGCGATAAAGGCGCCGGAGGTGCCCATGGCGAGCACATAGCCGGCGCCGATCCGCCCGACCCGGACCGCCTGCAGCACCGTGCTGATGCCGCTGACCAGGACGGCCGCGAAGACCGCCCAGGTCAGATAGGATTCCGCGCCGCCGGCGGCACGCACGACGATGACGGGCGTTATCGCGATCCCCGCGATACAGAGAACGGCAAGCTGCAGGCCAAGCCCGGCGGTGAGTCCGATCGGCGGTCTCTCGTTGGGCTCATAGCGGACGCCGCCGTGCCGATCGGAGCTGCCTGTCGTCATTCCGTACCCACCGCTTCCGGAGCCGGGCGGTACCGTGCCACACGAGCCCTTCGGGGATAAGCCTCTATCCGTCTCGACGGGTGCAATGGACGTTTTCCCGCTTTCGGCTTCCGGTCGTTGCCAACATGGCCGCCGCTCGGTGCTACAGTGCCGATTGTGCAGGAGCGCGCGGCGGTCGCGCCGGCGCGTGCTGCGGATCCGGAGCATGAACGCGAAACGAGGCGGGGTGCGCGATGAGCGAAGAAAGACAACCCGACGAGACCTTCCGCGTCCCCGTGGAGGGCGGCGAGGTGGCCGTCTACAGCTATGGCGAGGGGGAGAGGGTCCTCCTCTGCCTGCATGGCGGCCCCGGCGCGACCTGCGACTATGTGCGGGACAGCCACGCGGTGATGACCGAGCACGGCTATCGCGTGGTGGCCTACGACCAGCTCGGCTGCGGCGAATCGGACAAGCCCGACGACACGTCGCTCTTCAACGTCGCCCGCTATGTGGAGGAGCTCGAGGCGGTGCGCGCAGCACTCGGGCTCGGCCGGGTGCACCTGCTCGGCCAATCCTGGGGCACCTGGCTTGGAACGGAATACTGCCTGAAATATCTGGACAACGTCGCGTCCTACGTGCTCGCGAACGGCGCCGGCAGTATCCCGCACATGATTTCGGAGCTGCAGCGCCTCCGCGCGGCGCTCGGGCCCGAGACGGTCGCCATGATGCAGCGCCACGAGGCGCAGGGCACGATAGACCACCCCGCCTACGACGCCGCGGTGACGATCCTCTACTATCGGCATCTGTGCCGGCTCGACGAATGGCCCGCGCCGTTGAAGCGCTCGCTCGAGGGTCTCAACATGGCGGTCTACGGCACCATGTGGGGGCCCAACGAGTTCTGCTGCGCCGGCACGCTGCGCGACTGGGACCGGCTCGCCGACATGGAGCGGATCACGGTGCCCTGCCTGGTCGTGACCGGCCAGCATGACGAGCTTACGCCGGAATGCTCCCGCCTCATGTTGAACGCCCTGCCGGACGCCGAGATGGTCGTCCTGCCCAACAGCTCCCACACGCCCTTCTTCGAGGAGCCGGAGGCTTATTTCACCGCGTTGCGGGACTTTCTGGATCGTCAGGGCGGCGGGCGATAGATACCGCCGTCCTTCGGGAAGGCTCGGCGCGCGACCGCAGGGGCTCCCGCTAGGCGAGCTCCCGCTCCGCCCGCCATGTCCGGTTCGCGGCGGCGGCGGCGGCGAGTTCGTCTTCGGTGGCGTTGCCCCAGTGGCAGGCGGTCATGCCCTGGGCGCCGCGGTCGGCGAGCGCGGGCTCTTCGGTCGTGCAGCGGTCGAAGGCCAGCGGGCAGCGGGAGTTGAAGCTGCACCCCGGCGGGATGCCGATAGGGCTGGGCGGCTCGCCTTCGAGCAGGCACTCCTTCGCGTCGTAGCGGCGCTGTTCGATGGTGGGCACGGCGCTCAGCAACGCCTTGGTGTAGGGGTGGCCGGGGTCGAAGAAGACGGTGCGGTTGTCCGCGATCTCGACGATCTTGCCGAGATACATCACCGCGATCCGCGTACATGCGCGGCGCACCATGGCGAGGTCGTGGGAGATGAAGATATAGGTAAAGCCGTGCTCCGCCTGGAGCTTGTCGAAAATTTCCAGCAGACGCGACTGCTCCACCTGGTCGAGGGCCGAGAGAGTCTCGTCCAGAATCAGCAGGCGCGGCTCCAGCACCAATGCGCGCGCAAGGTTGATCCGCTGACGCTGGCCCGCGCTCAGGCCCACCTGGAGATGGTTGTAGATCTCATGAGGCAGGCCGACTTCGTGCATCACGTCGAGCACCCGCTCGCGCATCGCGCGCTTGCCCATGCCGCCGTGGATGAGCAGCGGCTCCAGGATCGTGCGGCCCACCGGCATGTGGGGCGGCATGGCGTTATAGGGGTCCTGCAGCAGGAGCTGGAAGCGGTGGCGTAGATCCAGCAGCTTGCGCCGGTTCATGCGCGCGACATCGGTGCCCTCGAAGTGGATCGAGCCCTTGTCCGGCGCCTCGATCCAGCTCAGGAGCCGGGAGAGGGTGGACTTCCCGCAGCCGGATTCGCCCACGATCCCGAAATTCTCGCCCGCCTGGACGTCGAAGGTGACGCCCCGCACCGCCTCCACGTCGTTGTGGCCGAAGAACCGGGTGGGATCGTTCACCCGGTAGGTCTTGTAGACGTCGTCCACCCGGAGGATGGGCTCCTCGCCCGCCGCCTCCTTCGGCGCGGCGCGCTCGTCCACCGCCCAGATGCGCGGGATGCGCTCGAGCAGCCGCCTGGAATAGTCGTGCTCCGGCGCCGAGACGATCCGCTCCGGCGTGGATCGCTCGATGATCCGGCCTTCCTGGAGAACGATGATGTCGTCCGCGATCTCGCGCACCACGGCGAGCGAGGACGAGATGAAGATAATCGCGGTGTCCAGTTCGTCGCGCAGATCGCGCATCAGCCGGATGATCTGCGCCGCCACCGTCACGTCGAGCTGCTGCGTCACATTGTCGGCGATGAGGAAGGCGGGGTTCGTCACCAGCGCGTCGACGATGAGCGCGCGCTGCATCATTCCGCCCGAATATTGGAAGGGAAACTCCTCGAAGCGCGTCTCGGGCCGGGGCATGCGCACCGCCCGCAGCACCTCGAGCGCGCGCTGCCGGGCGGACTCCTTGGATCGTTCGTGGTCCACCGCGCGGAGCTTCTCCACGATCTGCCGGCCCACGGGGATGGTCGGGTCCAGCGCACTGCCGGGATCCGAGCCGATATAGCCGATCTCGCGCCCGCGCAGGCCCTGCATCTCCTCGGCCGGGATCGTCAGCAGGTCGCGCCCGCGATACTCCACGCTGCCCGCCGTGATGGCGAGCGGCTCCGCGACGGCGTTCACCAGCACCCGGCTCAGCACCGTCTTGCCCGACCCGCTCTCGCCGATGATGCCGAGCACCTGGCGCTCCCGCAGCGAGAAGCTCACATCGCGGAGGATCGCCTCGCGCGTCCCGCGCCGCACCAGGTCCACGGAAATGCCCTGTACGTCGAGCAGCGGCCGGTCCATTCAGACGATTCCCTTGAACATCTTGTTGCGGGCCCGCTCGAGCGATGCCCCCATCAGGTTGATGCTGACGAGCGTCACGATCAGGAAAACCCCCGGCATGGTGGGGATCCACCAGCTGTTCACCAGATATTTGTAGCCGTCGGCGATGATGTTGCCGAAGGTGGGCGTCGGCGGTTGGATGCCGATGCCGAGGAAGCCGAAGAGCGCCTCGAAGATCATCATCCGCGCGACATCGAGCACGGCGACGAAGGCGATGGGCGGCAATATGTTGGGCGAGATCATGAGGAACATGATCCTGAGGTCGCTCGCCCCCAGGATCTTCGCGCCGCGCACATACTCCCGCTCCCGTTCCGCGAGCGCGATGCTTCGCACCACGCGGGCGTAGATCGGCCAGCCCGCCAGCACCAGCACCGCGGTTACGGTGAAGGGGTTGGGCCGGCTTACGCTCAGGATGGTGATGGCCAGCACGATCACCGGGATGGAAAGCTGCGCATCGGTCAAACGCATCAGAATGACATCCACCCAGCGGCCCCAATAGCCGGAGATCACGCCGAGCGCGCAGCCGACCACGAACATGATGGCGACGGCGGCGGCCGCGATGGCGAGCCCGTTGCGCAGGCCGATCAGCGAACGCACGAAGAGGTCGCGCCCCAGCTGGTCGGTGCCCGCGAGATGCGCCCAGGTCCCCCCCTCCATGAAGAAGGGCGGCAGGAAGCGCGCGCGCACGTTGATCTTCGCCGGATCGAAGGCGGAAATCTCCGGCCAGATGATCGCCGCCCCCACCAGGAGGGTGAAGACGCCAAGCCCGATTTTGAAACTCGTCATCTCCCAGGCGAGGCGGAACATCCGCCGTATGGCGGATTCGCCCCGCGTCGGCGCCACGGTGGCCATGGAGGGAGAGCCGGTTTCCGCGGCCATCAGAACTTGAGCCTGCGGTCGATGAAGGTGGAGGCGAGGTCGACCATTATGTTGGCGAGCACCAGCACGCTCGCCGCGAGAATCGCCACCCCCTGGATCACCGGGAAGTCGCGCTGCAGCACCGCCTGCACGGTGGTGCGCCCCACCCCCGGATAATCGAAGACGAATTCGGTCACGAAGACGCCGCCCAGCAGAAGTCCGCCGATCTGGACGCCGAAGAGGTTCAGCATGGGAATCGACGAGTTGCGCAGCACGTGTTTGACCACGATCTGGCGCCAGGGAAGGCCGCGCACCACGCCGCCCGCCACATAGCCCGCCTGCAGCGCCTGGGCGATGGACATGGAGAGGCCGCGGATGATGATGGGCGCAAGCTCCACGGCGAGCACCACCGCCGGCAGGATGACGTAGGCGAAGCTCTTGTAGCCGATGGAAGGCAGCAGCCCGGCGCGCGCCGTCACCAGCAGGATGAGCACCAGCGCGAGCCAGAAGTTGGGTAGCGATATGAAGACGGACCCCACGAAGAAGGCAAACCTGTCCTGCCATTTTTCCTGGTTGAGGCCCGCGGCGATGCCGAGCGGGACGGCGATGACCAGGGTGAAGAGCAGCCCCATGCCGGCCAGCATCAGCGTATAGGGCAGCCCGTCGGCAATGACCTTGAGCACGCCGGCCCGGGTCATCTTGGTCTCGCGCTGTTCGGTGGTCTCCGCCTGCCCCTTGCCGCCGGTCACGTTCTGTACCGTGAGCGCGACGCCGGTCTCGCCGATGAAGTAGGACTCGCCGAAGTCGCCCTGTACCGCGTTCGCGATATAGCGGACGAACTGTTCGGGGATGGAGTCCCTGAGGCCGAGTTCCTGCGCGCGGGCCTCCACCACCGCCTGGGTCGTGGAGGGCCCGAGCATGATCCGCACCGGATCGCCGGGAATCACCCGGAGCAGGGTGAAGATCAGGAACGTCACCAGCAGGACGATGACCACGCCCTGGGCGAGGCGCCGGATCAGGAACGTGAGGACGAATGCCATAAGCGGCTCATCAAGGAGGAGACGGGTGCGGGGGCCCCTCCCGGCGCCCCCGCGATCCGGTCAGGACTTGATGGTGGCCTTCACCTTGTCCACCGGCCCGTTGGGATAGAAGTAGATCCCCTCGATGGCCGGGTGGTGGGCGTGGATCAGGACCGAGGTGAAGAGCCCGAAGCTCGGCAGATGCTCCGCGAGCGCCGGCATCAGCTCGGTCTGGATCGACTTCCGCCGTTCCTCGGTGTCGGTGATCTGCTGCTGCTTCTCGATGGCGGCGTCCACCTTGTCGCTGCCGCAGTTGGTGAGGATCAGGCCGTCCGAGTGCCACATGGGCCGCAGCACCAGATTGGGCTCCGGCGAGCCCGTCATCCAGCCCGTATCGGCGAGTTGCGGCGCCGTCTCGTCGCGGGTCAGCACCCGCTCGATCCAGGACGCCACCTCCATCACCGTGAGCTCGACGGGGAAGCCTTGCTCCTGCAGCAGCGCGGTGACCACCTCGCCATATTCCTTGGTCTTCGGATAGAAGCCCTGCGAGGTCAGGTACTCGATGGGCGGCAGCCCGTCGCCGCCGGGATAGCCCGCCTCCGCCAGCAGCTCCTGGCAGCGTTCGGGGTTGTATTCCGGCGAGTTGGGGATGCTGTCGTTATAGCCGAACTTCACCGACGAAAGCTGGCCCACCGTGGGATGGCCCGCCGGCCCCATGAGTTCGAGGATGAGGTCGCGGTCGATGGCGTGCGCCGCCGCATGGCGCAGCCGCACATCGTCGAAGGGCGGCTCGTAACAGCGGAAGTGGAGATATTTGTTTTCAGTCGAGACGGTGCGCGAGGTCTTCACGTTCTCATCCAGCAGCGTCTCGTACTGCTCCGGCTCCACCCGCTCGATGATGTCGAGCTCCCCGCTCAGCAGGCTGACCAGCCGCGTGCTCGCATCGGGGACGAACTGGTAGACCACCTCTTCGATCTCCGGCTTGCCCAGGATGTAGTCCGGGTTGGCGTGGAGAATCGTGGTCGGCCCGTCGCGGCTGATGAACTTGTAGGAACCCGCGCCGTTGGGGAACTCGTCGATCGCCTTGGTCTCGATATCGTCCTTGGAAAGGATCGGCAGGAAGCCCGCAAGGAACCAGAACAGCGAGCCCGGGTAGGAACCGCCTTCGCCCCGCACCCGGCAGGTGTGGTCGTCGACGACATTCACCTCGGCCTGGCCCGGATACCAGGTCCCCGACGGGCGCTCCGGGTTCGACGCATATTCGAACGTCGCCTTCACGTCGTGGGCGGTAAAGGGCTGTCCGTTGTGGAACTTGATGTCCTTGCGGAGCGTGTATTCGAGCCAGCCGTCCTCGACGACGTTCTGGCTGGTCGCCATCTCGTAGACGATCTCGTCCCGGTTGGCCGCCGACATGGGCGTGCGGATGAGCTGGCCGAACACATCGAAGTCGAAATAGATCTGCGCCAGGATGGTGTGGCTGCTCGGATCCCAGCTTGAGGTGAACGGCTCGGTCTGACCCCACACCACGCTCTTCTTGCCCTGGCCCAGCGCCTTCTTGAAGAAGGGCGCCTGGCCGCCAAGCGCGGCGACGGTCCCGGCAGCGGCGGTACCCTTCAGGAAGTTGCGTCGTGTCGTTTTCATGTTCGAAGTCTCCCCTGGGCGTTCCGCCCGTCTGTGTTGTTGCCGCCGATGGATCCGAGTTCGGCTCCGGCATTCCAAGCGGATTGGTAGGGAAATGGTAATACGCTCTCGCTGGCGGTGTACAGCATGGTTTTAGGAGGGTGTCGGTAACGGGCGATCTGCCCGGGTTTGGAAGGCCTCGAAGCCAAAGAGGATTTTGAGGCCCGTGCACCAAAAAAATATTCCTTCGGTGCGCGGGTCTCCAAACCCGCAACGGGTCGGAGGCCCGTCACCGGCGGTGGTAAAGAAACATGCGGGCCTGGAGACCCGCGCACCTAAAAGATAGAGACCGCTGCGGTGCGCGCGTTCCGCGGGCGCTAGGGCCGCTGGGCTCAGGCGGGCGAGGCCTCCTCGAGCACGCCGCCGAGGCGGAGGGGGGCGATATGGCGGGCGAGGCCCGTCTTGTCGTCCGTTTCCACCAGGACGGCGCAAAGCGTCGGATCGTCCATGGCGGGTGCCGGGCGGGCGCCGGGACGCTTGCTCACGAAACGTGCGAGCGGGGCGTCCACCGCGAGCCCGATGATGGAATCGTAGCTTCCGCACATGCCGACATCCGAAATGTAGGCGGTGCCCTTGGGCAGAATCCGATGGTCGGCGGTGGGGACATGGGTGTGGGTGCCGACCACCAGCGATGCCCGCCCGTCAGCGAGATAGCCGAGCGCCTGCTTCTCGCTGGTTGCTTCGCCGTGCACGTCCAGAACGATGGCGTTGACCGATGTGCCCAGCCGGTATTCCCGGAGGGTCTCTTCGACACAGGCGAAGGGTTCGCCGATAGGGTCCATGAAGAGTTGGGTCAGCACCTGGAAGACGAAGACGGAGCGTCCGTCCGGTGTGCGAATCAGGGCGCCGGCGCTTCCGGGCGTGCCCTTCGGGTAGTTCCGCGCCCGCACCAGGCGCGGATCCGTCTCGATATAGCTTTCGGTGCCGCGCTGGTCCCAGGCGTGGTTGCCGAGGGTGATGATGTCCGCGCCAGTCTGGTAGAGCGCGCGGCAGATATCGGCGGTAATCCCGAAGCCGCCGGCCGCGTTCTCGCCGTTCACGATGGCGACATCGAGCGCGAGCGCTTCGCGGAGCCTGGGAAGCTGCTCGGTCACGACGTCCCGGCCCGCCCGGCCCACCACGTCGCCGCAGAA
Organism: Alphaproteobacteria bacterium; assembly: GCA_965220825.1. Taxonomy (GTDB): domain Bacteria; phylum Pseudomonadota; class Alphaproteobacteria; order UBA828; family UBA828. The sequence continues at coordinate 2,111,046 of OZ244839.1, read as the reverse complement.
GAGGATTCGCACCGGTTCCGGTCAGGGGCTGCCGGCGGGGATCGGCATGGCGCCCCGCTCGGTGACGATCCAGTCGAGCCTCTCGTCATGGCCCGCCCGCGGAAGGTCGTCCACCCGCTGCTCCGCATAGGCGAGGCCCACCGCGACCGTGGGTGCCTCGCGTCTCAACGCGCGCAGCGAGCGGTCGTAATAGCCGCCCCCATAGCCCAGGCGATAGCCGTCCCGGTCGTAGGCGAGCAGCGGCACCAGCAGATGGGTGGGCCGTACGACCGCCACATCCTCCGGCGGTTCGGGGATGCGGAAGGGCCCGACGGCGAGTTCGGTGCCCGGCGTCCAGACGCGGAATGCGAGGGGCTTTCCCTTGCCGGCGGCCGCAGGCAGGCAGCAGACGAGGCCCGCGCCGGCGAGGCGGGCCAGCAGGGGCATGGCGTCGATTTCGTCGTTGATGGCGCAATAGCCCGAGACGACGGCGCCTGGAGGGGTGGGAACGACGGCCATGTAGTGGTTGGCGGCCCGGACTCCCGCGCCGGGCCCCGCAATACGCCGTGCCGAGCGCCGCCGGGCCAGCGCATATTCGCGGAGGGCGCGCTTGCGCTCCCCGATTTCGGCGCCTTCGGGCGCAGAAGGCGGCGTCCTACCGGTAGGGCGGTGCCGGGCTATTGTCGTCCCTTTCCGTCATTGCTTCGGGCCTCCGTCCGGCCCGATCCGCCCTCGATGGCGGTCGCGGCTCGACATGGTGGGCCGAAGCACCGCGGACGCGGCGGCATGTTGCGTTCCGGGCGGGGAGTGGACGGCCCCGCATGAACCGCCCCGCTCGAGGCTTCCTCCAGGCCCAAAGGACCAGGTGGGCGCCGTAATGCCGAGACCGGAGCCCCGGCAGGGACAGCTCCCGAGAAGCGTATATTGGCCCCGGGAAACGATCGGCGCGGCAAATCCCGCAGCAGCCGTCCGCCGCGCACTCTATTCGCTCTCCAGACGGGCGGCAATGCTCTCGATCCGGTCGGCGAGCGCCTCGAGGGCGGGGGCGAAGCGCGTCTCGAAGGCCGCCTCGGCGGCCGCCTGCCCCTGCGCCTTGCCCTCCTCCCGCGCCCGGGCCAGCGCTTCCTCCTTCTCGTCGGCGACCGCAAGCCCGGTCATCACCAGCAGGCGCGCTTCGCTCACCTCGCCCACGGCTTCGGCAATGGCGGCGGCACGCTCGTCGAGATGGGCCGCGAGCGCCGTGACATGCGCTTCCTCGCCGTCGTCGCAGGAAATGGCGTAGGGCCGTCCCGCGATGATGAAGGTCGCCCGGCCCATGGCTCAGTCCTGCAGGAGCGTCCGCAGCCGGCCCACGGCGTCCTCCAGGCGCGCCGCCACGGTCTGGCCGGCGGTCCGCATCGCGGCATGCTGCTCTTCGGCTTTCTTGAGCGCTTCCATCAGCCGCTGGTTGTCGCCGCGCAATGTCTCGAGGTCGGCGCGCAGCGCGGCTTCCTTGGGAGAATCCAGCGGCAGCGCCTGCTTCCGTTCGGCACGGCTTGCAATGGCAGCGTCGAGCCGTTCGATGGCCCGCTCCAGCCGGTTGTTCGCCGCTTCCATCGCCGACATGTAAGAGATACACCCCAGGGTTCGGTCCGAAGTCCGCACGCAGCCGCTCCGGTTCAAGCGATACGCTTAGACCAAGCCCCGCCGGGCGGCAAGCGTCGGGACGCGGCGCGCAAACCCTGCACGGGGGTTTGAATCGCGAGGCGGCCCGCGCCGCTCCGTCCGAGGAACCGCGGATGCGGACATGCGGTTGACGGTGCAACCGGCGGTCGGCATGGTGCGCCGGCTTTCTTTCAGGCACGATGGAATCGGTTCATGGCGGTGGAAACGCACGATCCGGGCGCGAGTCACGACGAGATGGCGAACGCCATCCGCGCTCTTTCCATGGATGCGGTGGAACGTGCGAAGTCCGGTCATCCGGGGCTGCCGCTCGGCTTCGCGGATGTGGCGACCGTGGTCTTTGCGCGGTTCCTCAAATTCGACGCGGCTCGCCCCGACTGGCCGGACCGGGACCGCTTCGTGCTGTCCGCGGGCCACGGCTCCATGCTGCTTTATTCCCTGCTCTACCTGACCGGCTATCCCGACATCGACATCGAGGAGATCCAGAATTTCCGGCAGCTCGGCGCCCGCACCGCCGGGCATCCCGAGTATGGCGCCGCCGACGGTATCGAAGTCACCACGGGCCCGCTCGGCCAGGGCCTCGCAAACGCCGTCGGCATGGCGCTCGCCGAGCGGCAACTGGCGGCGCGCTTCGGCGACGGGCTGGTCGACCATTACACCTATGTTGCCGCCGGCGACGGCTGCCTGATGGAAGGCATCTCCCAAGAGGCGATTTCGCTGGCCGGGCATTTGCGGCTGAGCCGTCTGATCGTGTTCTACGACAGCAACGGGATCTCCATCGACGGGCCCACCGGTCTCTCCTATTCCGACGATGCGGTGCGGCGTTTCGAAGCGGCGGGCTGGAACGCTCGGACGGTGGACGGCCACGACCCGGAAGCGATCGCAGACGCCATCGCCGCCGCGCAGGCCGAGCCTCTCCCTTCCATGATTGCGTGCCGTACGGTTATCGGGCGTGGCGCGCCCACCAAGGCGGGTACGGAGGCGAGCCACGGCGCGCCGCTCGGGGCCGACGAGATCGCCGGTGCGCGCGAGGCTCTGGGTTGGCCCCATCCGCCGTTCACGGTGCCGCCGGAGATTCTCGCCGCGTGGCGCGCGGTCGGTGCGCAGGGCGCCGGTGCGCGGCGCGCCTGGGATGCGCGACGGGACGAGCTGGACGGCGAGGCGCGCGCCCAATTCGACGCCGCGATGGCGGGTGCGGCGCCCGCCTCCATCGGACCGGCATTCGCCACCCTGCGCGAGAGCCTCGCTGCGGAGCGCCCCCAGGTGGCGACGCGGGTGGCGAGCAAGCGCGTTCTCGCGACGGCGGCGGCCTGGCCCGCACTGGTGGGCGGCTCAGCTGACCTCTCCGGATCCAACGGCACGAAGCCCGCTTCGCTAGAGGCTGTCGAGCCCGGCGCCTATGGCGGCCGCTACATTCATTACGGCGCCCGCGAACACGCCATGGGTGCCGTGATGAACGGCATGGCGCTGCATGGCGGTATCGTTCCCTATGGCGGAACCTTCCTGGCATTTGCGGACTACTGCCGGCCTGCGATCCGGCTCTCCGCCCTGATGGGACTCCGTGTCGTCTATGTGATGACTCACGATTCCATCGGGCTCGGCGAGGACGGGCCGACCCACCAGCCGTGCGAGCATCTTGCGAGCCTGCGCGCGATCCCCGGCCTTCTGGTCTTTCGACCGGCCGACGCGGTCGAAACGGCGGAATGCTGGGAGCGTGCGCTGGCGGAACCGGCGCGGCCTTCGGTCATTGCGCTCACCAGGCAGTCGGTACCTTGCCTGCGTGGTGAATCGGGTGTGGAGAACGCCTCCGCCCGCGGCGGCTATGTGCTACGGGAAGCGTCGTCCGCCCCGCCCCGGGCCGTTCTGCTTGCGACCGGCTCGGAATGCGCCATCGCGGCGGATGCGCAGGACGCGCTCGAGGCGAAGGGAATCGCGACCCGCCTGGTCTCGCTTCCCTGCTGGGAGCTCTTCGAGGAGCAGACGCCCGCCTGGCGGGAAAGCGTCCTCGGGCCGTCCGAGATCGTTCGCGTCGCGGTGGAGGCGGCGAGCCCGCTCGGCTGGGAGCGCTATGTGGGGGCGAAGGGCGCGGTCGTCGGCCTTGAGAGTTTCGGCGCGTCGGCGCCCGCGTCGGCGCTCTACGCCCATTTCGGAATCACGCCGGACGCGGTGGTTGCGGCCGTCGAGGAGCGGTTGTAGCCGGCGGCGACACGGCTTTTTGCGGAGGACGGAGGAACCATGACGGTTCACATTGCCATCAACGGGTTCGGGCGGATCGGACGCAACATCCTGCGGGCGATTCACGAATCGGGGCGCGAGGACCTCGCGGTCGTCGCGCTCAACGACCTGGGCGCGGTGGAGACCAACGCCCACCTGCTGCGCTACGATTCGGTGCATGGGCGTTTCCCCGGCAGCGTGACCGTCACGGGTGAGTCCATCGATGTTGGTGCCGGGCCGATCCGCGTACTCGCGGAGCGCGACCCGGCGAAGCTCCCCTGGGCGGAGCTCTCCGTCGATGTGGTTCTGGAATGCACCGGGCTCTTCACCGCGCGGGAGAAGGCCGCGGCCCATCTCGAGGCCGGCGCGGGCAAGGTGCTGATCTCCGCGCCGGGGACCGATTCCGACCTCACGGTGGTCTATGGCGTCAACCACCGGGACCTGAAGCCGGAGCACCGCATCGTCTCCAACGGGTCATGCACCACCAACTGCCTCGCCCCGGTGGCCATGGTGCTCGACGAGGCGGTAGGCATCGAACGGGGATATATGACCACGGTGCATGCCTACACCCTGGACCAGCCGGTGCTCGACACCTTGCACAAGGACCCGCGGCGGGCGCGGGGTGCGGCGGGCTCCATGATTCCCACCTCCACCGGCGCCGCCCGCGCCGTGGGGCTGGTCCTGCCGTCGCTCGCAGGCAAGCTCGACGGCACCGCCGTGCGCGTGCCCTGCGCCAATGTCTCCATGATCGACCTGAGCTTCACCGCCTCTCGCGAGACCTCGGTGGAGGCGCTCAACGACGCGATCCGCAATGCCGCAGGCGGCGCGCTGGCCGGCGTGCTCGGCTATTGCGACGAGCCGCTGGTCTCGGTGGACTTCAACCACTGCGCGGAAAGCTCGGTCTTCGATGCCGGCCAGACGGCGGTGATCGAAGGCAGGCTCTGCCGGGTGCTTTCCTGGTACGACAACGAGTGGGGCTTCTCCAACCGTATGGGCGATGTCGCCGCCTATATGGGAGCGCTGTAGCGCCGGCCAAGGGCGCGGATGCCGTGGGCGGGTTCCGCACGCTCGACGATCTGGAGGTGGCCGGGCGGCGCGTCCTGGTGCGCGTCGATCTCAACGTTCCCATGCGCGAGGGCGCGGCCGGCGATACGGCGCGCATCGACCGGGTGGCGCCGACCCTCGCGGAACTGGCGGAACGCCGCGCGCGCGTCGTGGTTGTCTCCCATTTCGGCAGGCCCCGGGGCCGGCGCGTCCCCGCCATGTCGCTCGCACCGCTCGCGGACGCGCTCTCCGCCGCTCTGAGCGGGCGCGCCGTGCGCTTCGCGCCGGACTGTACGGGCGAGACCGCGCAACGGGCCGTCGCATCGTTGGCGGACGGTGAAATCCTTCTGCTCGAGAATCTCCGTTTCCACCCTGGCGAGGAGGCGAACGATCCCGCCTTCGCCGTGTCCCTCGCCGCGCTCGCGGATCTCTATGTCGGCGATGCGTTCTCCGCAGCCCATCGCGCTCACGCCTCCACGGCGGGCGTGGCCGCGCTCCTGCCGTCTGCCGCGGGCCGGCTGATGCAGGCGGAACTCGAGGCTCTGGAGCGCGTTCTCGGGACTCCGGAGCGTCCGTTGGCCGCCGTGGTGGGGGGTGCCAAGGTCTCCACCAAGCTCGCGCTTCTCGCCAATCTGGCGGCAAAGGTGGACGTGCTGATCGTGGGTGGCGGAATGGCGAATACCTTCCTCTTCGCCCGAGGCGTCGCGGTGGGCGCCTCGCTCTTGGAGCCCGACCTGGCGGAGACGGCGCGCGCCATCACCGCCGCCGCCGAAGCCGCGGGATGCAGGCTCCTCCTGCCGCGGGACGCCGTGGTTGCCCGGGAGTTCCGCGAGGGCGCGGAGAGCGAGACGGTACCGACCTCGGCCGTGCCGCCCGACGGCATGATCCTGGATCTCGGGCCCGGGAGCACGGCCGAGATTGCCGAAGCGCTCGCCGCCGCCCGCACCCTGGTATGGAACGGCCCGCTCGGGGCTTTCGAAATCGCGCCCTTCGACCGCGCGACGGTCGCCGCCGCCCGCGAAGCCGCGCGGCTGACGGAGGCGGGCCGGCTGCTCTCGGTCGCCGGCGGCGGCGACACGATCGCGGCGCTCCGCCATGCGGGCGTGCTGCAATCCTTCAGCTACGTCTCGACGGCCGGCGGCGCCTTTCTGGAGTGGCTCGAAGGCAAGACGCTCCCGGGCGTCGCCGCGCTGGAGACGGCCGCCGCGCCATGAGCCGCAAGCCCGCCCGTCCGCCCGTGGTCGTGGTGCACGATCTCGGCCAGGCCGCGGCGGCGCTGCGGGCCGCGCAGGCGGCGGGCGTCTCCGTCACCCTGTGGTCGGCGCCGGGGGCCGCCCGTTATGGGGGGCTCGGCTATCTGGACTCGGTCTTCGCGGCCGCTGCCGATGCGGTCCCCGGTACGGTCCACGATCGGGTGGTCGATTGCGGATCGAGCGCCGTCCTCGCCCATGAGGCGCTCCGCTCGGGCTTCGCCTGTGTGGCCTTCTCGGGCCGCGGCGCCATGCGCGTGAAGCTGCAGGCCGTTGCGCTCGCTCGCGGCGCCCGTCTGCTGGCCGGCGGACCGGGCCGCGCCGCCCTCGACCTTGCCGGCTCCGAATCGCCGGAGCGGGACTGCGCCGCCTTTCTGCACGCACGAGGCTGACGTCCGCTCCCGTTCGTTGCGCGGGGGAGGCCCCGCCGCCATCGCTTCTCTGGTGTACGGATAAGGGTGACGACAGGCTCTTGACGGTCGCCGCGGCAGTGATATATTGCATTGCAGCATATTGCTGCGACGCAGCATGGCCTAGCGGCTGACGGAGCCGCCACCCACGGTTAAGGAGCAAGAACGATGACCGAGAAAGCAGGAGCCGGCGAGAGCAAGGCCGGGGGCTGGGGTGTCGGCGGAGAGCCGGTACTGGATGCGCTTGCGGCGGAGGGTCGCGAGAACTTCGAGAGCTTCGTCAAGGCGTCCGCTGCCGCCGCCAAGGGAAGCATCGCCCTCAGGGATGCCTGGTTCGCCTATGCCGGGCGTTCCATCGACGCCAATGTGGAGGCGGCCCGGGCGGTGCTCGGCGCCAACAGCCTGGCGGACGCCGCGGAGGCCCAGGCCGACCATGCCAAGGCGTCAGTCGAGCGTTCGCTCGCCGAAGGCACGCGCATTGCCGAGCTCGCAATGAAGACCGCAAACGACACGATGGCGCCGCTCCGCGCGCGCGTCGAAAGCGCGCTTGAGCGCGGCGCCCCGCGCGCCTGAGGGCCCACGGGATCGGGGGCCTCGCCGCCGGTCAGTGCCGAAAGTGGCGCAGGCCGGTGAACACCATGGCGAGGCCCTTTTCATCCGCGGCGGCGATCACTTCGTCGTCGCGGAGCGAGCCTCCGGGCTGAATCACCGCGGTCGCGCCCGCGTCTGCCGCCGCCAGCAGGCCGTCGGCGAACGGAAAGAAGGCGTCCGACGCCACCACCGATCCCAGGGCGCGCGATTCGGCCTCCCCCTCCCGTTCCGCCGCTTCGGCGGCTTTCCACGCCGCGATACGGGCGGAGTCGACACGGCTCATCTGCCCGGCGCCGATGCCGACGGTCGCGCCCTCCTTCGCATAGACGATGGCGTTGGACTTCACATGCTTGCAGACGGCGAAAGCGAACAGCATGTCCGCAAGCTCCCGCTCGTCCGGCGCGCGCCGGGTCACGGTGCGCAGCGCATCGGCCGCCACGCGGGCCGTATCGGGCGACTGCACCAGGATGCCGTCGGAGAGCGTCCGCGCCGCCGGCGCGCCGCTAGCGGCCGATGCGGCCGCTTCGGGGGCGCCGGTCAGCAGCAGGCGAAGGTTTTTCTTCTCGGCGAAAACGGCGCGGGCTTCATCGTCCGCGTCCGGGGCCGTCACCACTTCGGTAAAGAGGCTCGCAATGGCCCCTGCCGCCGCACCGTCCAGCGGTCGGTTGGCGGCGACGACCCCGCCGAAGGCGCTCACCGGATCGCAGGCCAGGGCCTTGCGGTAGGCCTCCGCGAGCGTGCTGCCCAGCGCCACGCCGCAGGGGTTCGCATGTTTGATGATGGCGATCGCCGGCGTGTCGAACTCCCGCACCAGGGCGAGGGCCGCATCCGCATCCGCGAGATTGTTGTAGCTTAGCGCCTTGCCCTGGAGCTGGCGGGCCTGGGCGATACCCGGGCGGGCCAGAGGGTCCGCATAGAGCGCTGCGGTCTGATGGGGGTTCTCGCCATAGCGGAGAGTCTGCTTCAGCGTTCCGCCGAGGGTGAACCAGCAGGGCGTGGGCGCCTCCGCCTCGCTCTCCGCCGCGAGCCGCCGGGCGATGGTCGCGTCATAGGCCGCCGTCCGCGCAAACGCCGCCGCGGCGAGGCGCCTGCGCAGGCCGGCGCTGGTCGCACCATCGAGTGAGGCCATGTCCGCGAGGACGGCGTCGTAATCGGCCGGTTCCACCACCACGGTTACGTCGGCGTGGTTCTTGGCGGCGGCGCGGATCAGCGCAGGCCCGCCGATATCGATCTGCTCGACGCAGGCGGCGAAATCGGCCCCGCTCAGCACCGTCTCCTCGAAGGGATAGAGGTTGACGGCCACCAGGTCGATCCCGCCGATCCCGTGCGCTGCCATTGCCGCGCGGTGCTCGGGATCGGCCCGGCGGGCGAGGATGCCGCCGTGAATCTTCGGATGCAGGGTCTTGACCCGCCCATCCATAATCTCGGGGAACCCGGTCTCGTCGGCGATGTCGCGGACCGCGATGCCGGCGCTGCGAAGGTGCTGCGCCGTGCCGCCGGTGGAGAGGATGGCAACCCCGCACTCGGCGAGCGCCGCGGCGAAGGCCGCGAGGCCGGTCTTGTCCGAGACCGAAAGCAGCGCACGGGCGACGGGTCGTTCCTTTCCCTCGGACATGAGGCTCCTTCCTTGCTGCCGGCTGGCTCGGGGGCTGTGCAACGGCGGAGCCGGACATTCGCCGATCATGCAGTCCCGGCGCAAGCTTCCCGGTTCTCCCCAACGCTATGCGGCCAAGGGGCGGTAAGCTGGCGCATGGAGAGCGGCACTGAAAGCGGTGCCGCCTGCAAGGCCTCTACGGCTTCGACGAGGCCGCTCGCCCCGATGTCGCCGCGCCGTCCCGGTCGCGGTCCGCGCGAATCGTCTCGTTGCCGTCCACCGACGAGCGGAGCCGCCGCATTGCCGCCGCCCGCACCGCGAAATCGGTATCCTTGTCCATGAGCGCGTCACGGCGTCGTTTCCGACCGTAGAGCGGCCTCGTGCCGCGGCACGCTGTCTTCGATCCCGCATCCAGCGGGCGGGCGTCGCGTATAGCGATGCAAGCGCCGCTAGGACGGCGTTTCGTCGTCCACTTTCACCCAGACGACGCGGCCATTCTCATACATGGCGATGGGATTGCCGTGTGCCGCCGCTCGGCGGCGGGCGCGTTGGGCCGCTCTCTGCATTGCCGCTTCCGCGCCGACCATGTCCGGGTCGCGGGGGCGTGCCGGCTTCCCGTCACTTGGCTTCGGCGCTTTCATCTTTTCCCTCCCACAGCGAGCAGGGTCGGGCTCGCTCCGACATTATCGTAGACCGCCCATTCGTCCACCAGATTCCGATAGACGTCATCGAAATTTCGCAGCCCCGCGTCGAACCGTCGCCGAACTGCCGCCTCCGGTACGTCATGCCCGCCCTCCGCGACCCGCTGGCGGATGCGGGCGAGCGCCGTTTCCGCGCTCGGCAGCCGCAAGAAAAACAGCTTCACACGGTAGCCCCGTTCCCGCCAGAGAGGGATCGACCGGGCATGGACGAGGCCGCTCAAGGTCGTCTCGAAGGCGAAACTCTCACCCTTGGCCGTATAGTCGCGGATGGTCTCGATCATCAGGCGACCGGCGCGAAAGGCGACCGAAGACGGCCGGAAGGGGCTCAACCCGGCGGCGATCGCATCCGCGTTGATAAAGTTGGGGCACGCCGCCTCGTTCGGCAGGAACTCCGTGGCGAAGGTCGTCTTCCCGGCCCCGTTCGGTCCCGCGACGATCAGTATTTTCCTGCGAGCGGCCATGGGTTCTTTTCCCGAGCGCTTCCAGGTCGATGATCCGGCCACCACACCCAGCGGTCTATTGAGCGGCGTCGGCGGAGGCGGGCTCGTCGGGTTTCTCGCCCGCCTTGTATTCCGGTACCATGGCCGCGACGAGCGCCAGTGAGTCCGTCGTTCGGCGCTCGCGGGCCGTGTCTTCGAGGCGCTCGAGTTGGCGCCGCATGAGCGCGAGGTCGGCCGGGCGCGATTCGGCGCGCAGAATCCCCGGCACGCCGGTCGCGACCAGCGGCTCCGCCCGGTGGAACAGGGCTTCCCTGATCTTCTCGCCGGGGCGCAGGCCGGTAAAGACGATCTGCACGTCCTTCTCGGGCTTGAGGCCCGCCAGGCGGATCATCTGGCGCGCGAGATCGACGATCCGGATGGGCGCGCCCATGTCCAGCACATAGATGCGCCCGTCCTCCTCCCGTGCGCCGAGCGCCGCCGCCTGGAGCATGAGCAGCACCGCCTCGCGGGTGGTCATGAAGTAGCGCTCCACCGCCGGATGGGTGACGGTGAGCGGCCCGCCCGCCGCGATCTGGCGCTGGAAAAGCGGCACGATGGAGCCCGAGGAGCCCAGCACATTGCCGAAGCGCACCGTCACGATGCTGAGGCCCTCCGAGGCGGACGATGCCGCGAGCGCCTCGCAGTAGCGTTCGGCGATGCGCTTGGTCGCGCCCATCACGCTTGCCGGGTCCACCGCCTTGTCGGTGGAGACCAGCACCATCGCCGACACGCCGGCGCGGACGCAGGCGTCGGCGACGTTCCGCGTGCCCACCGCATTGGTCAGAATCCCCTCATTGGGGTTGGTCTCCACCATGTGGACATGCTTCAGCGCCGCCGCGTGGAAGACGAGCGCCGGGCGCTCCTTCGCGAAGGTGGAGTCGAGCCGCCCCGTATCCCGCACGTCGCCGAGAACGGTGCTCCGCGAAAGCGTGGGGTGGGCTTCGGCAAGCGCCGCGTCGATCCGGTAGAGGTTGAACTCCGCATTGTCGATCAGGGTGATATGCGCCGGCCCCTGTTCGGCGATGCGGCGGGTGAGCTCGCCCCCGATGGTGCCGCCCGCGCCGGTGACGCAGACCCGCCTTCCGGCGATCAGCCTGTGCGTGGCCGCGAGGTCGGGCGCGGTCTGCGGGCGGCCCAGCAGGTCCTCGAGGCGGACCGGCCTGACCTCGATCTCGCCCGGCTCGCCCTCGCGCAGGTCGGTAAGCTCCGGCAGGCGGGAGAGCGCGAGTCCGCTCTCTTCGCAAAGGGCGAGAAGGGCGCGCACACGCTCCGGGTCCGGGGCGGGGGCGGTGAGGATCAGCCGGTGGGGGGCGGCGCCCCGCGCCCGCAGCTCCCGCACGATGGCCGGGAGCGCCGCTTCGGTGCCGCGGATACGCACGCCCCGGATATGGCTTCCCGTCTTGCTCCGGTCGTCGTCCACGATGCCGACGACCCGGTAGCCCGGCGATGCGCCGCGCGCCGTCGCGCCGATGAAGAGCGCCGCGTTCTCCGTCGCACCGGCGAGCAGGACGGGAATCCGCGGGCTCCCGTCGCCGCGGCGCAGCACGCCCCGAAAGCTGCCGTCCAGGATCGCCCGGAAGAGCACCCGGGGCCCCAGAAGGAGCACGATCAGGATGTACCAGTTGATGAGGAGCGCGGAGCGGGGATAGGCCTCGAGCCGGGTGAGCGCAAAGAGGAGAGGCAGAAAGATCAGCACCGCGAGGCTCGCCGCCTGCACGACGAGCACGGCGTCCCGAAGCGCCACATAGCGCCAGAGGCCCCGGTAGGTCCGCATGCGCCAGAAGACCAGCGCCGAGACGCCGGTGAAGAGCGCGAGCCCCTCGAGCATGAAAGCGCCGGCTTCGTCCCAGAACGAATCGAAGCCGTGGCGGAGCGCGAGCGCCAGCACGAACGAGGCCGCCGCCATCGCCACATCGTGGGCCGCCGCCGCATGAAAGCGGTTGATGGCGAGGCTCAGACCGAAGACGCGCATGATGTCCGGATCGTCACGTGAAGGTAGCACAGGAACGCGCCCACCAGAACGGCGCCCGCGGCGAGTGCGGCATATGCGGCCGCACCACCCAGCATCGCCGCGAGCGCGAGGCCCGCGAGGAGGAGGTTGAGGGCGCCGACGGAGGCGGTCGTCCGCCCGTGGCTCCAGCCCGCCGCCACCGCGCGCTGATAGAAGTGCTCGCGGTGGGCCTCCCAGATGCGCCGCCCCCGGACGATTCGCGCCAGCATGGTGAACGTCGCGTCGGCGAGATAGTAGGCGGGCAGCAGCAGCGCCGCCTGCCACAGGCCCGCGCAGGCGAGTGCCAGCATCAGCCAGCCGGCAAGATAGCCGAGCGGTACGCTGCCCACGTCGCCGAGAAAGATCTTGGCGGGCGGTCGGTTCCACAGCAGAAAGCCCGCCGCCACGCCGGCAAGCCCGAGGCCGAGCGGGCCGAGGCCGGCGGGCGCGGCCCCCAGCAGCGCCAGCAGGAAGGCGCCGGTCCCGAGCGTGGCGGTCTGGACGCCGGTAATCCCGTCGATCCCGTCCATGAAGTTGAAGAGGTTCACGAACCAGAGCCAGAGGAGAGCCGCGAGCGCGTGGTCGACCACCGCCGGGAGCAGCCCCTGGAAGACCAGCCCCTCGCCCGGCAGGGCGGCGATCCCGGCGCCGACGGCGGCCGCCTGGACCGCGAGCCGCGGGAGCGGCGGAAGGCCGCGAAGATCGTCGGCCCAGGAGATACAGGCCAGCGCAAGGCCGCCCGCCACGAGAATCCAGAGTCTGTCGCCGCATCCCGCGCAGGCGTCCGCGAGCCATAGGCCGAGCCAGAGGGCGAGCGCGACGCCCGTGACGGCGAGACCTCCACCCCGGGGGACGGGCGTCTTGTGGCTCGAGCGCTCGTTGGGCCGGTCCAGCACCCGGCGGCGGCGGAGCAGGCGCAGGGCGAGGCCCGTAAGGGCCGCGCTCGCGGCCAGGGATGCGCCGGCCGCGGCGAGGGACGTGGCGACGATCATCCAGCCTCGGCGCGCGCGGCGTCCCGCGCGCCTTCGCCCGCCCGCCGGGCGGAGCGGATGAGCAGGACGACGCCGAGGAGCATCAGCGCCGCCGCGGCCCAGACATAGGGGCTGTGGCTCTCCGCGAAGAAGAGAATCCCCCAGCCGAGGCCCGCGACTACCACCACATAGTTGAACTGCGAGAAGAAGACGGGCCCGGCCGCGCGCACGATGATCAGGAAGGTGAGGTACATGGCGACGGTCACGCCCGCCGCGCCCGGGATGGCAAGGTCGGCGGCGAGCGACGGCCCCGGCGGCACGTAGAGTTCGCCAAGTCCGGCGGCCACCGGCGCGAGGAGAACGGCCGCCGCACAGACGATACCGCAGGCGAAGGAAACGACGGGCGTCTCGGGCGGGTCGATCAGCGCCGCGAGATTGTTGGCGAGCGCAAAGCAGGCGGGCGCGAGGAGGGCGAGAAGAAACCACCACACCATGCCGGGCTCGGGCAGGGAGAACGAGGGCACGGCCATCAGCAGAATGCCGCCGGCCCCGCAGGCGACGCCGGCGAGGCTGAGTGCGCGTACACGTTCCAGCCGGAAGAGAAGCGCGAAGACGTAGGTGATGGGCGGCGAGAGGATCACCACCATGGAGAGGACGCCCGTGGGAAGCTTGGGCGCGAGCCAGGTCATCAGCGCCACGGGTGCCGCGATGCCCGTAAAACCGATGGCGAAATAGGCGTGGAGATGGCGGCGTGTGAGCGGCGGTGGGGCGCGGAGGGCCAGCGCCGCGATCGCCAGCACGACCGCCGCACCCAGTGTCTGCCAGAAGGTGAAGGCGACCGGCGGCGTTCCGGCGTCCACCGCGATCTTGTTCATGGTGAAGATCAGCGGATAGAGCGCTCCGATGACGAAGAGCAGGACGATGGGGATCGTAAGCGCGCGTCGCCGCGTCATGGCGGAGGCCGGGAGCCGGGCTCAGGCGGTCCGCGGCAGGGCCGGCGGCTCCCTCAGCAGGCAATCGTCGGCGAGCGGTGCGAGCGGCGTGAAGTCGCGGTGGGCGATATGCTCCGGCCGCTTGAAGCGGCGGATGCGGTTCTCGACGGCGTTCGCCGAGAGATAGACCGTGCGCCGCCCCCAGGGAGACATGTTGGGGGCGGAGCCGTGCACCAGGTTGCAGTGGAAGAAGAGCGCGCCCCCGGGCTTCCCCTTAGGAGAGACGATCCCGCCTTCGCCGGCGAGCCGGGCGATGGTCGGGTTGTCGATGGTCCAGAGCGGGTAGCTGGTGGTGCGGGTATCGTGGCTGGCCGCGATCCTGCCCGCCTTGTGGGAGCGCGGAATGAACATCAGCGGCCCGTTGAACTCCGTCACCTCGTCCAGGAAGACGGCGAGATTCATGGCGCGCGGTTCGGGCATCAGGTCGTCCCGCGCCCAGGTGCCGTAGTCCTGATGCCATTGCCACACGTCGCCGTCGAAGGCGGCCTTGGCATTGACCTTGAACTGGTGGATGTAGACCGGGCCGCCAAGCACCTGCGCGGCCGGCTCGATTAGCCGCGGATGGCGCGCGAGCCGGCCGTAGAGCTCGTTGTAGCTATGGACGGCGAACGCCGTGCGCACCGCGCCGCCGTTCCGCTCCCGCACGATCTCCGGTCCCCGGCGGGCGAAGACCGCGGGCAGCTCCGCGCGCAGCACCTCCGCTTCCCGCGCCGAGAAGAGTTCCGGCAGAAAGAGATAGCCCTCACGCTCCAGCGTCTCGCACTGCTCTGCGGAAAGTCTCATCCCGCGCCTCGCCCCTTGCCCGGTGTCCCCCGCACCTTGCGGCCCGCCCTTCCGCCCGTCAAGCGGATGTCCTCGTTCAGGGTGTTCGAGACGCTGAGGTTTCATCGGCTGTCAGGTTGGCAAGCTATTCGGCCGGGGTTCGTCCGCCAGCCGCCCTTTTTTGGTGCGCGGGCCTGGAGACCCGCGCACCAAACCTGTCATGGGGGCTTCAAGGATCGCGTCTCATACCTGTCTGAACGTGCGCAGCGGGCGTTCCGTCCGAGGCTGGGCGCGCGTCGAAGGCGAGGGCGGCCGCGCCGACCAGCCCGGCATCGTTGCCGAGGGCGGCCTTCGCGATGCGAACGGTACCGCCGGCGACGAGGGCCGAGCGGGCGACGGCACGGCATGCCGCATCCCGGTAGAGGGGAAAGTGCCGCTCCGCCATGCCGCCACCGAAGAGGATCATGTCCGGCAGGATGGTGTGGAGGAGCGCGAAGGCCGCGGTCTCGACGGCATCGAGCGCGCGGGCGACGATGGCTTGTGCCGCTGCTTCGCCGCCTTCCGCCGCGGCGAACACGGCGGCTGCGTCCCCATAGCCCGCCGCCGCGCCGGCGCGGGCCATGGCGGGGCCGGAAGCCAGCACCTCCAGGCAGCCGCGCGCGCCGCAATAGCAGAGCGGGCCGCGTGGATCGACGGGCATGTGGCCGATCTCCGGATGGCCGCCGCCGCTGCCGCGGTAGATCGCGTTCTCGATCAGGATCGCGCCGCCCACGCCGGTGCCGAAGGTCAGCATGACGATCGCACGCAGGCCCTTCGCCGCGCCGGCAAATGCCTCGCCCCGAAGTGCTGCGTCCGCGTCGTTGGCGAGGCGGACGGGCCGGCCGTAGCGTGCGGCCAGCGGGCCCGCGATGTCGTAGCCGTCCCAGTCGGGCAGATTGCACCAGTTCGCGATGACGCCGCTCTCAGGCTCGAAGGAGCCCGGGCAGCCGAGGCCGACCCCGGCAAGGGACGCGGCGTCCCACCCCGCATCGGCGAGAGTCGCGTCGATGGCCTGCATCAGCCGGGGGAGCGCCGCGTCGAATCCCGCGCTTGCGTCGGTCGGTATGGTGCGCCGGGCGTGGATCGCGCCGCGCCCGTCCACCGCGCCGACGGCGATCTTGGTGCCGCCGATATCGACGCCTACGGCCCGTACGCTCACAGGTTCGCGCGCTCCTCCGGGTGCAATGGGATGGCGCCGCCCGCCGCCGCCCGGTCGAAGAGGCAGTGGGCGTCTCCGTGGAGCCAGAGGAAGGAGGCCGGCAGCGCTGTCGTCACCCGCCGTTCGGCGAGGCGCGCAAGCGGTGCGCGCTTGGCGGTACCCGTCACCAGCAACAGAACGCGGCGGGCGCGGAGAATGTCCCCGAGCCCGAGCGTGAGGCCGCGGGTCACCGGCGCACCCGCGCGCGCCAGCATGGTGTGGGTGCGCGTCCCTTCGGCGAGCGCCGCCACATGGCAGAAGGGCTCGAGGCTATCTGCCGGCTCGTTGAGCGCCACATGGCCGTTCCGGCCGAGCCCGAGAAGGCAGAGGTCGATGGGGCCGGCCGCTGCGAGCGCCGCCTCGACGCGTCGGCACTCCGCTGCGGCGTCCGGTGCGTCGCCCCGGAAGGCGATGATTCGCTCGGGCGGGACGGCGAGCGGGCCAAGCAGGGCCTCCCGCAGATAGCCCGCGCAGCTTCCTTCGTCGCTTTCGCCGAGACCCGACCACTCGTCGAGCTGGATGAAACGGGCCGCCGCCAGCCGCTCCGGTTCGGCGGCGAGCAGGGCGTAGGTGCCGGTCGGCGTGTTGCCGCTCGCAAGGCAGATCAGGAGGTCGGGCTTCGCGCGCGCCGCCTGCCACACGGCTTCCGCCGCCCGGCGGCTCACCGCGCCGCCGTCGGCAAGCACGGTGAAGCGCAACGCCTTCAGCTCCGGCCCCAGAGATCCCAGGGTTTGGCCGCGTCGGTGCGGAAGGGGAGGGGCACCTTTGCGCCGGTCCGCGCCGATTCATAGGCGGCGAACAGGACTTCCTGAACGGCCCGTGCGTCCTCTCCGGTGGCCACCGGCTTCGTGCCGTTCCGGACGCAGTCCACGAAATGGTCGAATTCACCCCAGAAGCCGTAGTTCCACTCTTCCTCGTAGATGGTGAAGGTCCAGCCCCTGGTATCGCCGCCCTTCTCCACCGCATAGTCGTAGCCGCTTCGGCTGTAGGTCTCGATGGCGTTGCCGTGCAGGAGGTCCGCATAGGCCACGCCTTCGGAGCCATGCACCTCCGCCCGGTCGTCCATGCCGCCGGGCTTGGTCCAGCTCGTCTCGTTGAGGAAGCGGCAACCGCCCTCGAACTCGAGAATCAGAAGGGCGTTGTCCTCGCCGCGCGTCCTGTCGCCATGCACCAGTGTCGAAAGGTCGGCATAGACGGAGACGATGGGTGCGCGGTCCAGCATCCAGCGGGCGAACGCGGTGCCGTGGCAGCCCATATCCATGAGCACGCCGCCACCCGCACGGTCCACATCCCAGAAATGCGGCGCATGGGGGCCGTCATGCTTCTCCGACTGCTTGATGAGCGTCGGCGTGCCGAGGGCGCCCGAATCGAGAAGCGCCTTCATGCGCACATATTTTGGCGCGAAGCAGAGCTCTTCGGCATACATGAGCAGGACGCCCGCCTCCCGGCAGGCGTCGATCATGCGATCGGCCTCGGCCAGACTCAGGCACATGGGCTTCTCCAGGACCACATGCTTGCCGGCGGCGGCGCAGTCCAGGGTGAGCGCGCAGTGGGTGTCGTTGGGGGTGCCGATCGCCACCATGTCGATGTCGGAGAGGTCGAGCAGGGCGCGGTGATCGGTAAAGTGGTGCGCCATGCCATATTGCGCGGCGAAGTCCGCCGCATGGCCCGGTGTGGGCGAGGCGGCGGCCACGAGCCTTGCGTGAGGATTGCGCCGGAGCGCCCGGGCGTGGATGCCGCTCACGAACTGGGAGCCGAGGAATCCGACGCCGACCTGCTGGGTCATGCTTCCGCCTCGCCGTTGGTTCCGGGTCTATTGCGATGCCGTTCTATAGGGAGCGCGGTACCGGCCGCAACGGCGCGGCGTCCTTTGCTTCCGAGCGCGTGCGGCGGTCAGAAGTCGTGCTTCGCCGCCTCTTCGGCATATCTGCGCTTCTGCTCTTCGGTGGCTTCGGTCTGAAAATGCGTCTTCCACTCCGCATAGGTCATGCCATAGACCTGCTGCCGCGCCTCGTCCATGTCCATGGCGAGGCCTTTTTCCTCCGCGGCGGCGCGGTACCACTTGGAGAGGCAGTTGCGGCAAAAGCCGGCGAGATTCATCAGGTCGATGTTCTGCACGTCCGTCCGATTGCGGAGATGGGCGACCAGCGTGCGGAAGGCTGCGGCCTCCAGCTCGGTCTGTCGGGTTCGGTCCATGGGTTGTCTCCCGTCTATCCGCGCGCCGGCGCCCGATAGTCTCCCTTCGCCGCCTGAAGTGCAACGCGCCGAGATGCTGAAGACGGGGTGCCGCGGCGGAGGGTCAGGCGAAGCCGGTCACGTGCCGGGGTCGAGGACGCACGCATCCACGACCTGTGCCACAGCTTCGGCAGCGGTAAGGCAATTCGCGTATTATGGAAGCTCGTGGAACCGCTTCGCGTGTCGGGACGGGGATGCCTTCGACGTCGAGTTGGACAGCCATTGCGCGTTGGGCGGAGGATCACGATGGCCGCCAGCCTGCACACCGTGTCGCTCGGGATATCGACGTACCAGTGACGCGACCGCACGGGATCGTGCATGAGCGCCGGGAGGTGCGCGCTGAGGCAGCGAGGAGGAACAAATGAAGCGTAACGTCACGCCTTCATCCGAGGAAGTTGCGGAGTTTTGCCGGCGATGGAATGTCGAAGAGTTGGCCTTGTTCGGCTCGGTTCTCGGAGAGGGTTTTGGACCGGAAAGCGATGTCGATGTTCTGGTGAGCTTTGAGGATAGCGCGCACCGCACCTTGCTCGACCTGGAGGATATGGAGAGGGAGCTCGGGGACATATTCCACCGCAAGGTCGACCTCGTGAGCCGAAGAGGCGTGGAGGCAAGCCAAAACGTGGCACGGCGGGACAGCATTCTGTCTTCGGCTCGGGTCATCTATGGAGCGTGACCGGCAGCATATCGAGGACATGATCCTCTCGGCACGAATGGTCGGCACCTATCTCGAAGGCGTGACACAAGCCGGTTTTCTGAAAGACGTGAAGCTTCAGGATGCCGTTATTCGCAGGCTGGAAGTCATCGGGGAGGCGGCAGGCCGCGTGAGTTGGTGGTCGGGGTTGTCCCGTCCCCTCCTTGAGACCGCGGGCTCATGTCAGCCGCATAATCGGTGGTGCGCGTGGGTGAATACATCGGCATGGGGACCGGCGGAGGCCATGGCGACGCATTCGCGGACGCGCCCGTCTGAAGGATGAGCGCATTGACGACGTGCGGCGCTCCTTCGCTAGCCGCACGCTCGCGCTCGGCGAGATCCTCACCATGATCGGCGAGCTGCTGGGTCACACCAAGGTGCGGACGCCCGCGCACTACGCCACTTGCCCCGGGACTCGATCCAGACCGCCGCTTCACAGGCCACGCAGAGTATCGGCGGCGACCTCACGTTGGTGGGCGCTGACGGTCCGGGACAAGGTCGGTGCCGATCCCTCGATAGGCAAGTAACGATGGGCGATGCGTGGTCGGGCTCGACGCCCGATGCGCGTGACCGCGCATGAGGTGGCCTGAGGTGCGCGGCGCCCCAGTACGCCGCACACCGCGGCTCCCGCCATGAGCAGACCGGCTGTGACGCTCTCTCAGACCCGAAGAGGTCGGCTAGATCAAATCGCCGATGGCTTTGCGGCCCAGCATGTGGTGGGCGAGCGAATCGACATCTACAACACAGAGAGACCACACATGGCCTCGGCCCGGCGGACTCGCGCCGAGGCCTACTGGGGCGAGACATGCGTGGAAACAATGGATAAGCTGCTCCGCACATTGCCCACATCATCACAGGGGCTGCAGTAGCAGTGGAAAGACCCACCATGAGCCGCATACCTTCTCCCCTCGAAGTTATAGAGTCGAATATCGAAGACTATTCGTCCGGATCTATGAACTGCGACACGGCAAGAAAAAACATACGGCGGGCCTTGCTTCAGCTAAGCGAGATGCCGGAGGATCCGTCCCTGTCCTTCTCCGAAATTTTCAAGCGGCTAGCATCGGCCAAGAATTTGCCGAATCAGAGACTATTCAGTACCGTCATAATCCGACTCGTTTCCTGTGACGGTCTGCTGCCGGAAATGGTGGACAGTTCCTCTAGTAGATACTTAGTTAAACTAATCGAGCAGGGAAACAAAGCGATTAAATCAACACTACCCGACGGGGAGAAATCTCTGACTCATACCCGTCTTTCTGTCTACGAAGAGTTCCATTTTGATGCCATCAGACGCTTAAAGGTACTAACCCAACAGATCTCGGGATTACATGATTTGGTGGGGCGACGCCAGCCCCTAATGAGAGAGTTGAACCACGGCCACCTCAAATCCTATCTTGATCCTTTGGGATTTCAAGTCATAATCACCTCAGTCAGCAGCATCCTCAATCAAGTTAGTCAAACCAGCAAATCAGACGACAAGGAACTGCAGAATAACTTACAAAATCTTTCTGAAACCGTAAAAGACGAAATAAGTCACTTTAACGATAGTAATGTCTTCTTCATACGCAACTTCTTTATGCCTTTTCTCCGTAGTGTTGAAAAAGAAACAGATTCTCTTCGATCGCGCATGGTCGAAAAGTTTGACTGCCGCATTATACCGCCGGAGAAGGACTTCGAAACGCCAAAGAAATATCCACTACACGTTACTGACGCCGAGTTCGAGCTTCACATTCCGCTCGAAAACACGGGTCCAGGTGTCGCGTTAAACGTCCGCATCTTTTGCATTGCAGAGCCGCATTGTAGAGTTCTCAATGAAGAAACCAGCCTTGGTGACATCGACCCCGGAACCTTTATTCTTACACCGTTGCTCTCTCTCGATGCCCAAGTGGACGATTTGGAGGTTTACATCAATGTTGAATGGAACGTTCTCGGGACACAAATAACCCAAAAATGCGATTTCACAGTAAAAGTTCTGGCTCAACGGACTGATCTCGATTGGAACGTTCTTTCCCAGCGTCAACCATACAGTCTCGAGGTCGCCCATTACGAGCATTTCTACGGGCGCGGCGACGCTCTACAGAGATTGATCCGCCGTCTAAACCCCGACTCTATGCAGTCTTGCTATATCACCGGCCAGAAACGCGTTGGCAAGAGTTCTCTAGCGCGGGCCGTCGAAGCGCGAATCGCCAATCTCGCGCTCAATGCGGATTACCACGTCTTGTATCTTGAATGTGGGGAAATCTGTCATGCCGCGGGGCCTCAGACACTTCAGGAACTTGGGGTGCAGTTAGAAACTTTTTTGGCGAACTTACTACCCCGCAGCGTTGAATGGGTTAGAGAAGATTATAGGTCATCACTAACACCTCTTAATCGTCTTCTGCACTCGTTGGAGCGCGCAGAGCCGGCTATACGGGTGATCATTATTCTCGATGAATTCGACGAAATTAATGAAGATCTATATCGGTATGGAGATTTGGCTAATGCCTTTTTTCTCAATCTTCGGACCTTATCCTCAAAACCAAACATTGCATTTATTCTGGTTGGAGCTGAAAAAATGCCGTACGTCATGTCGTCTCAAGGCGAAAAACTCAACCGTTTTGCCCAAGAATCCCTTGACAATTTTGATATGTCTTCAGAATGGGGAGATTATCGTGCTTTAGTAGAAAAACCGGTCGCGCACAGTATAACAATGCACGAATCTGCTGTTCGAAGACTCTTTGAATTAACGGACGGACACCCTTATTTCACCAACGCGTTATGCATTGCGTTGTACGAAAGGGCAGTTAAGAACAAGGACGCAGAAGTATCTATTTCTGAAGTGAACAAAGCGGCAGAACAAATAACTGACATTATTGGCATTAACGCCTTTGCGCACTACTGGCGCGACGGTATAAGAGGGGACTTGGCGGACGTTGAAATTGAATCTTTGAATCGTTGCCGGCTCCTCGTTGCTTGGGCGCGGACAATAAGGTCGGGTCTTTCCCCAACTCACGAAAATATTTCGAGCAATCTTTACTCGCATAGTCTTCCGACGGATGAGATTCTACCCTTGCTCGATGATTTCTGCCGACGCAACGTATTTCGTCAGGACGGCAGCGAGTATCGCCCAACTGTCAGCTTGTTCGCTGACTGGTTATGCGAGCGGGGGTTTTCTCAACTCATCGTCGATAAGCTTGGCGATGAGTTGAATGTTATCAAACAAAGCAAAGAGGATGAGGCGTATGTCCACGCAGACGAAATCGCAACGTTGGCTGACAGTTGGGATCTGTACCAAGGTCGTAAAATTACATCGGAGGACATAAGAAGCTGGATCGGCCAGGTAAATACCCATGTTGAGAGAAGGCTATTATTCAAAATTCTGCAGCAAGTAAAGTTTGTTGGAGACCAAGAAATAAGAGAGAAGTTCGAACATGCGCACCGCCGAATTCGCTCAAAACTTCCGACGTTCATAAAACGATCACGGGCGGCACGCCGCGACGACATCTTCGTTGCTTGTGGTGATGGACTTGGAAAGAGCGGCGCTTATTACGCGAGCATGTATCTGAACGTTAACGAAATAGCCTCGACCAATAGCGGAGTCGTCAGCGAGGTAGTGGCTGCCATATCATCTGTGGAGTCTGGCAAACAGGTGGGCGTCGTTCTGGTTGATGATATTCTGGGTACCGGCAACAATATGATTGAGAGGGTAAGGGCTTTGGAGCGGCAGTTTTCTGAAGCGGGAATCGGTACGCTGATTCCGCTTTCAATAGTGGTGTTGTATGGAACGTCCGAGGGTGAAGTGGCCGTGAGGGAATTCCTTCAGCATGAGATGGAGAACGCCGACCTTGAAGTATGTGAGATAATACATGATGACAATATCGCGTTCCAGAAAGGGTTGGGATTCTGGGACTCGGAGGAGGAAAAAGACATGGCGAAATCGCTAGTGCGCAACCTTGGAGTTCGCGTCCAGAAGAGGAGTCCGCTGGGCTACGGAGGACAGGGCCTGTTGCTGACGTTTTCCCGAAATTGTCCCAATAACGCTCTGCCTATTTTGTACAAAAACGGACGAGGAGAGCATATCTGGCGTGCTATTTTTCCTCGGCAAAAATCTTGACGGTGGAAGTGCACCGACGGGGCGGCTCTTCGAATTTCCATGTCAACAAGGTTACATTTTTTGCTGAACCACTGGGTTGGTAGGTGAAGTTGAACGACACGTATACCACCCGCTTCGCTCCCGCGCGGGCGCCAGCCAAACTGTCAGGTGATAACCGTCTCACTACAATCGATGCTGCGAGCATCGGCGTTCGCCGTTCGTCCCGCCCGCCCCCGATAGCCCCGCGGATTCATACGGTCGCCGCCGGAGCGTCCGTCTTGAGTTCGTTTTCGACTAGGGTTGCCCAGTAGCTGGCGCCGATGGGGAGGATTTTGTCGTTGAAGTCGTAGCCCGGATTGTGGAGGAAGCAGCCGCCTTCCTCTTGGCCGTTGCCGATCCAGACATAGCTTCCGGGGCGTGCTTCGAGCATGCAGGCGAAGTCCTCCGAGCCCATGGAGGGCGGGAGGTCGCGGCGCACCTTGCCGGGGCCCGCCACGCGCTCGGCAGCGGTGGCGGCGCGGTTGGTCTCGTCCGCTGTGTTGACCGTCGCGGGGAAGCGGGCGTCGATGCGTACCGCCGCCTGCGCGCCGAGCGCCGCGGCGGTGTTCTCCGCCACGCGGCGAATCGCGGCCGCCACCGTCTCCCGCACCGCGGGCTTGAAGGTGCGCACCGTGCCGCCGAGCCGTGCCGTGGGCGGGATGACGTTGAAGGCGTCGCCGGCGTGAATCTTCGTGACGCTCACCACCGCCGCATCGAGGGGGTCGACGGTCCGCGAAACGATCGTCTGCAGGGCCGAGACGATCTGTGCGGCCGTTGCGATCGGGTCCACGCCGAGATGGGGCATGGCGCCATGCGCGCCGGCGCCTTCGACGGTTATTTCGAACTCGTCGCACGCCGCCATCATGGGCCCGGCGCGGACCGCGAACTCGCCGGCGGGCAGGCCCGGCCAGTTGTGCATCCCGTAGACCGCCTCCGCCGGAAAGTGTTCGAACAGCCCGTCCTTTACCATGGCCTCCCCGCCGCCGAGCCCTTCCTCCGCGGGTTGGAACACGAAATAGACCGTGCCCCGGAAGTTGCGGGTCTCCGCGAGATAGCAGGCCGCGCCCAGCAGCATGGTGGTGTGGCCGTCATGGCCGCAGGCGTGCATCTTGCCGTCATGCACCGAGCAGTGCGCGGCCTCGCTTTGCTCCAGGATGGGGAGCGCGTCCATGTCCGCCCGGAGCGCGATGGCCCGCTCGCCGTCTTCGCCCCGGAGCACGCCGACGACGCCGGTCTTCGCGAGCCCCCGATGCACTTCGATACCGAAGGATTCGAGTTTCTCCGCCACCAGTGCGGCGGTGCGAGTCTCCTCGAAGCCGAGTTCGGGGTGGGCGTGGATATCCCGCCGCCACGCCGTCATCTCGTCGTGGATCGCGGCGATGCGGTTGACCACAGGCATGGCTTGCTCCCTTCCAAGGCGTGCGCCGAGGATAGCAGGCGGAGGCGTGGGCGCGTAGCCTGCAGCGGTTGACGGCACCGCCCGAGAGCGGGCAAATAGGCCATGATCCCGCTTATCGACATGGAGCCGTTTCTTAACGGCTCGGAGAAGGATCGAAAGGCCTGCGCGAAGGCTGTGGATGAAGCCTGCCGCGAGTTCGGCTGGCTGGTAATATCCGGCCACGGCGTGCCGGAGACGCTGATTTCCGAGATGCAGGCCGTCTCCCGCGCCTATTTCGCACGGCCCTTCTGGGAGAAGATGAAACACAGGATGCCGGCGGACCGCTACCGCGGTTACACGCCGCCCGGCACCGAGAGCCTCGCCTACAGCCTCGACGAAGTCAGCCCGCCGGACCTCAAGGAGGCCTACAGCATGGGTCCCGTGGATGCGGCGTGCGACGAATATCACTACGGCGCCGCCGGCGCGCGCTATTTCGCACCCAACATCTGGCCGGACCGGCCCGAGGGCATGGCGCGAATCTGGGAGGCCTACTATCGGGAAATGACGCGGCTTTCGGCAGACACGATGCGCCTCTTCGCGCTCGCGCTCGATATGCCCGAAGGCTTCTTCCAGCCCAAGATCGACAAGCACATCACCAATTTCAGCGCCATCTACTACCCGGCACAGGCCGAAGCGCCTCTGGACGGCCAGCTTCGAGGCGGCGCCCATACGGACTATGGCAGCCTCACCCTCGTGCTGAGCGACACCGGCATCGGCGGTCTGCAGATACTGAACCGCCATGGAGAGTGGGAGGACGTTCCCTGGTTTTCCGGAGCCTTCTCGGTCAATCTCGGCGACCTGATGGCCGAATGGACCAACGACCGCTGGCGGTCCACCATGCATCGGGTGAAGAACCCGGCCCGCGGGGAGGCCCATCACGACCGCCTCTCGCTGATCTTCTTCCACCAGCCGAATTACGACGCGGTGATCGAGTGCATGCCGACCTGCGTGAGTGCGGATGCCCCGGCGCGCTACGACCGCACCACCTCGGGCGATCACATCACCGCGAAGCTCACCAAGCAGCGTGCGCCGGGGCTCGCGGAAGGGAAGGCCGAAGGGCGCCCGAAAGCCTGGTTCTATCCGGAGGCGGAGGAACAGGCCGGCTGAGAAGGCGCGACGTGGGCGGAGACGAAAGGTTCCGCGTACGGGGCTTTCAGACGCCGACGGAACCTGCGACGGGGAGGACAAAGCCATGAAGGCGGCAGCCAAGACGCTGGAGCGGGCCGGGAGCGCGCCCGCCTACACGCTGGTGCGAAAGGACGATCCCACATTCGTCCCGGGCCGGCGGGATTTCCTCAAATATCGCGACCTGGGGGTGACCGCGGCGAGCGGCGGGCGGCTCCGTGCCCAGGTCACCTCGGCCGAGGCCGGGCTCTCGCGCCCCACCGGCTGGCACGTCCATCTCTGCGAAGGCCAGCTCGTCTTCATGTTGAAGGGCTGGGTGGAGCTCGCGTTCGAGGACGGCAGCGTCCGTATCGGGGAAGGGGATTCGCTCTACATCCCGGGCGGGACGCCGCATAACGAGACGGCAACGTCGGAGAATTTCGACCTGATCGAGGTATCGCTCCCCGCCGACATGGGGACGGAACCCTGCGCAGCGCCGCCGGGCTGGGAGGAAGACGGCGGGACGCCGCGTCCGGCCTAGCCCGGCGGGATGCGGCGCTTAGCGGCGCTCTTCGAAGAAGCGCCGCAGCAGCGCCGCGGCGCGCGCCTCCCCGATACCGCCATAGACCTCCGGCCTGTGGTGGCAGGTGGGGAGCGTGAAGATGCGTGCGCCGTGGTCGACGCCGCCGCCCTTCGGATCCGGCGCGCCGTAATAGAGCCGCCGCAGGCGGGCGAGGGCCGCCGCTTGGGCGCACATGGCGCAAGGCTCGAGGGTTACGTAAAGGTCGCAGTGCCGCAGCCGCTCCGCGCCGCATGTCCGCGCCGCCGCCTGGATCGCCGTGAGCTCGGCATGGGCCGTGGGATCGCCGGTCTCCCGCATCGCATTGCCCGCGCGCGCAAGCACCGCGCCGGTCCGCCCGTCCACCAGGACCGCGCCGACCGGCACCTCGCCGCGGGCATAGGCCGCCTCGGCCTCCTGGAAGGCGAGTTCCATGGGCGAAGACGCCGTGCGCGCCCCGGGCCGGGCTTCCCGCCGTATCCCGCGCTCCTTTCGCGCTGAAGCTTCGCTTGTCACGACCAATCTCCCCGAAGGCGCATGACCGGGCGCGAAGGTCTGATCGACTCCCTCTCGCCCGCGGGCCTATGATGGCAGAAAGCGGCGCCCATGGGGGAAAGCCGCTCGCGCGCATCAAGACGCTCATCGAACCGACGGAGGTGAATCATGCGCACGCTTGATCTCAACCGGCGATCACTGTTGAAGGCCGGCGGCCTGGGCCTCGGCCTCGCGCTCGGCGGCGCCCCGTGGTCCAAGGCGCTTGCGGCTTCGGGGGCGGTCACGCTTGCCGATATCGGTGTCGGCGATCCGGCCGGCGACTGGTCGCGCTTCACGAACAGGACAGGATGGGACGTCAATCTCGTCGCCATCGGCAACGCGCCGGCCACCATCATCAACCTGCTGCTCGGTGGCGGCGGAACGGGGGCCTATGACGCCCTCCATATCGTGGGCGGCGTGCAGGAGCCCCTTGCGCAGCTCGGCCTCGTGCTGCCGGTGGATCCTTCCCGAATGCCGAACTGGGCGAAGAACGACTATATCGGCCAGTATTTCGTCGAAGGCGCGCCGGGCTGGCCCCATATCGCCCATGACGGCCGGATCTACGGCATCCCGACCATCCTGCAGGGCGAATCCATCTGCTACCTGCCGGACGAGACCGGGGGCGAGGGCTCCGTCGATTCCTTCGGCGCGCTCTTCGACCCGCAATATAAGGGCTATGTGGCGCTCGAGGACAACTACACCACCGCCGGCTACAAGACGGCGATGTATCTCAAGCATGCCGGCCTCGCGGACATCCGGAATCCCGTGGACATGACGAAGGAGGAGATCAACGCCGTTGTCGATTTCCTCATCGAAAAGAAGAAGGAAGGGCAGTTCCGCGTTCTCTGGACGAGCTTCGAGCAGGCCGTCAACCTGCTGCTCAACAAGGAAGTCGTGGTGCTGGACGGCTGGGAGCCCATGGTCATCGCCGCCAACAAGCAGGGGGTGCGGACCATCTATGCCACGCCCGAGGAGGGCTATCTGCTCTGGGCCATGTCGGGTTACATCACCAACAACCCCGACCGCTCCGAGGAGCATACGCAGGCGATCTACGACCTCTTCGATTTCATGCTGGGGCCCTGGTACGGGGCGAAGATCAGCGCCATGCGGGGCTACATGACCAACTCGCAGGCACCGGGCTACGCCGCCGCCAATCCGGGCGAATTCGCCGAAGGCGAGGCGGACGCGGCGCAGGCCAATGACGCCAATGTGAAGCGGAAGGTCGAGTTCGGCGGTATCTGGCACAACCGCTGGCCGGCGGCCTATATCGAACACGAATCGGCCTGGGCGCGCTTCAAGGCGGCCTAGGGCGGGCCGGCGCGCACATCTCGCGGCGGGGGCGCGAGACCGTCCGGCGACCCATGGTGCTGACGGCCCTGCCGCGCTACGCCCTGTTGCTGCTGCCGATCGCGTTCGTCCTGGTGTTCGTGATCGGGCCGCTCGCGATCACCGTCGCCGTGAGCTTCTGGCAGAGGGTGGGCTTCACGGTGGAGCCCGCCCTCTCGCCCCAGTCCTATCTCGAGTTCTTCGAAGGCGTGCGCATCGTGGTGCTGGAGCGCAGCCTGATCGTGGCGCCGGTCGCCACGGCGATCGGCCTCGTCATCGCCTATCCCATCGCCTATTTCCTGGCCTTTCGCGCACCCCGGCGCATCGTGCGCATCGTCCTGCTTCTGATCACGATCCCGTTCCTGGTCAACTATGTCATCCGCAATTTCGCCTGGTCCTATCTGCTGGGCCGCAACGGGCCGATCAACGAAGGGATCGCCGCGCTGGGCTTGAGCGACGGTCCGGTGGATTGGCTGCTGTTCAGCGATTTCTCGGTCTATGTCGGGCTGGTTGCGGCATATATGCCGTTCATGGTGTTCCCGCTCTGGCTCTCCCTCGCAGGGATAGACAGGCGCCAGATCGAGGCGAGCTGGATGCTGGGCGCGAACCCCTTCGTCACCTTCTTCCGGGTGACCCTGCCGCTTTCGCTCCCCGGCGTCTTTGCGGCCGCCATCTTCGGCTTTGTCGGCGTGTTCGGCGAAAGCGCCGTTCCGCTGATCCTGGGCGGTGCCGGCTACGAGCTGATGGGCAACACCATCGCGAGCGCCATGGAGGTGCTCCACTATCCGCTGGCGGCAGCCATGTCGAGCGTGGTGGTCGCCTTCATGACCGTCCTGCTGCTCGCCTGGTATCTCGGCTTCGACGTTCGTTCCTTCCTCGGCAAGGTGCTGATACGGAGCGCGTGAATGAAGGGCTCCCGCGCGGTTTTCTGGGTGGTGACCGTGGTGGCGCTCGCCTTCCTGTATGCGCCGCTGGTGCCGCCGCTCATCCTCTCCGCCACCGCCCGCTATCAGTTCGGCCAGATCACCGACGCGCCCGCCTTCACCTTGCGCTGGTATGTCGAGATGTGGAGCAATCCCATCCTCGTGCAGGCCTTCGAGACCTCGGTGATCGTCGCAGTCGTCGTCGGCCTGGCGACGACGGTGCTGGCGCTGCTGGCGGCACGGGCGGTGCGCGAGCTTCGCGTCCGCCGGCTGATCATCATCCTCATGCTGCTGCCGCTCTTCGTCCCCGGTATCAGCATGGGCGTCGCGACGGGGTTCTTCTTCCGGGAGCTCGGAATCCCGGCCTCGCTTCTCTCGATCGTGGTCGTCCACATCGTCTGGGCGCTGCCCTTCGCGTTTCTGATCCTGCTGACGGCGATGGCGACCTTCGATCCGGTGTTCCTGGAGGCGGCCCATCTGAGCGGGGCGAACCGCTGGCGCGCCTTCTTCGATATAGAACTGCCGCTGATCTATCCCGGCGTGGTGGGGGCGGCGATCTTCTCCATGATCATCTCGTTCAACGAGACGATCCGGACGACCATGGTTCAAGGCCCGCACAACACCGTACAGACCTACATCTGGTCGACCTTCAAGCAGATCGGCCTTACGCCGACGCTCTTCGCGCTCATGGGGCTGCTGATCGTCGTGACCTTCGGCCTGGTACTCCTGCTGAGTGCCATGGGCGCCCGGCAAGCCATGCGGGAGGCCCGCGCCCGGCCCTGAGCGGCGCCCGTCACTCGGCGAGCAGGATCACGTCCTCGGGCCGGAAGCCCGCGGAAACGGCGGCGGGCGCGGCGGGGGCTTCGCGGCGGGTGGAGGTCGCGACCGCCCGCTGCCCGTCCCCGAGCTCGAGATGGTGGTCCACATTGGTGCCGCGGTAGACCATTTCCAGCAGCCTCGTCCGAAGGCGGATCGGGGCTTGCCGTGCCGCGGCCCCGACCAGAATGTTCTCCGCGCGCAAGGCGACCTCGCAGCTCCCCGCCTCCCGCGGCGGGCCGTCGCCGCTCTCGACGGTGATCGTCTCTCCCCCGATCTCGATGGCGGTGCCGTCGGGGCCCGCCCCGAGGAGCCGCGCTTCCAGCACGTTGCAGCCACGAAAGAAACTTGCGACGAAGCGCGCCCGGGGGCGGCGGAACAGCTCCTCCGGGCGATCGCACTGCACGCAGGCGCCCCGGTTCAGCACGGCGATACGGTCGCTCATGGTGAGGGCTTCCTCCTGGTCGTGGGTGACGTAGAGGAAGGTACAGCCGGTGCTCCGCTGGAGGCGCTTCAACTCGCTCTGCATCTCGCGGCGGATCTTCTCGTCGAGAGCCGCCAGCGGCTCGTCGAGCAGCAGGATCGCCGGTCGCGGCGCCAGCGCCCGGGCGACGGCGACGCGCTGCTGTTCGCCGCCGCTCAGGAGCGTGACGTTCTTGCCCTCCATGCCCGAGAGGCCGACCAGGCTCACCAGCTCCTCGACCCTCTGTGCCCGCTCGCGCCGGGGCATGCGCCGGACCTTGAGGCCGTAGGCGATGTTCTCCGCCACCGTCATGTGGGGGAAGACGGCATATTGCTGGAACACCATCCCGAGGTTCCGTCGCCATGGCGGTACGCCGCTCACGTCCCGGCCCTCTATGCGCACGCGGCCCGAATCCGGGCGGAGGAGGCCCGCAACGATGCGCAAGGTGGACGATTTGCCCGAGCCGCTGGGCCCGAGAAAGGTGAAGAACTCGCCGGTCAGGATACGGAGGCTCAGCGAGTCGGCGACGACCGTCCGGTCATAGCGCTTGGAAACGCCGTCGAGCTCGAGGATGGGAGGCGCCGCGGCCATTGTTCTTTGCCCGTTTTCCTGTTGGTGTGGGGCGCGAAGACACCGCGAAGGGGAGGATATCATGGCGTCGGACGATCTCTGCTATATCACGGCAAGTGAAGCGCTGGAGAAGTTCAAGGCGCGCACCCTGTCCCCGGTGGAGCTCATGACCGCGGTCGTCGCCCGCTCGGAGGCGGTGAATCCGCTTCTCAACGCCTACACCTACACCTTCTACGAACGCGCCCTGGAAGAGGCGCGGGAGGCGGAGGCGAAATATGCGCGTGGCGCGGAGACCCGCCCCCTCGAGGGCATCCCCGTCGTCATCAAGGACTTCCACGCCGTCGCCGGTGAAATCACGACCTTCGGCTCGCGGATGTTCGAGGACCATGTGCCGACACGTTCGGCGCCCACCGTCGCGCGGCTGCTGGATGCCGGCGCCATCATGCATGCGCGCACCACGACGCCGGAGATGGCCCATGCGCCGCACACGCGGAGCGACCTCTGGGGCACCACGCTGAACCCGTGGAACCGGGACTTCGGCCCCGGCGGCTCTTCGGGCGGCGCCGCGGCGGCGGTGGCCGCGGGCATGACGACGCTCGCCGACGGTACGGACGGCGGCGGCTCGATCCGCATGCCGGCGTCCTGCTGCGGGCATTTCGGATACAAGCCCCCGTTCGGCCGCAACCCCGTCGATTTCGACCATCCGCGGGAATCGCTCCTGCATTACGGTCCCATGACCCGGAGCGTCGCGGATGGCGCGCTGATGCAGAACGTCACTGCCGGCCCCCATCCGGACGATATATGTTCGCTCCGCCCCAAGCTGGAGATTCCCGCCGTACTGGAGCCGATCAAGGGCTGGAAGGTCGCCTTCTCCATGGACCTCGGCTATTTCGAAGTGGACGAGGAGGTCCGCGCGAACACCCTTGCCGCGCTGGAGGCCTTCCGGGAGCTGGGCTGCACCGTCGAGGAGGTGGAGATCGGCTGGGACATGTCGGTGCTCGACGCCTGGACCGTGCACTGGGAAGGTCTCTTCTGGGGTGCCGCGGGCCATCTCTACCCGCGCTGGAAGCATGAGATGGAAGGCTTCGTCCGCGGCATCCTCGAGCGCGGCGCGGGGCACAGCGTGGCACGCTTCTACCAGTGCAACTTCGTGCGCGGCCGGATGTACGAGACGTTGGGGCCGATCCTGGACGACTACGACATTCTGGTCTGCCCGACCACGGCTCTTCCCTCCCTGCCCGCGGACCACGATCTCGCGACCACGGATCTGCGCATCAACGGAAAGACGCTGACGGTCTCCAACGCGCCGGGCGACGTCTATGTGCAGTGGCAGCTCTGCTACCCCTTCAACCTGGTGCCGGAATGCCCGGTGGCGAACGTGCCCAGCGGCTTTTCGTCCGACGGGCTGCCGACGGGTATTCAGATCGTTGCCCGCACTTACGACGATGTGCGCGTGTTCCGCGCGGCCGCGGACTACGAACGCGCCCGGCCGTGGAGCGCCCGCCGCCCGCCGGTGTGAGGCGGGCCGCGGTCTGTGCGTTTCCCCGCCCCGCTTCTTCGCGCCGAACTCGTCCGCCGCTACAAGCGCTTCCTCAGCGACCATCGGCTGGCGGACGGCGCCGAGGTCGCGGCCCATTGCGCCAATCCGGGTGCAATGACGGGCATCTGCGATCCGGGGATGGCGACCTGGCTCTCCCGTTCGTCGAACCCCAAGCGCAAGCTCGCCTATAGCTGGGAGCTGGTGGAGACCGGCGGTGTCCTCATCGGGGTCGACACGGCGCTCCCCAACCGGCTCGCCGAGGAGGCCGTCCGCGCGGGCGCGCTGCCCGAACTCGCGGGCTATGAGAGGCTCAGGCGCGAGGTCGCTTACGGCGAGCGGTCCCGGATCGACCTGCTGCTGGAAGCGGAGGGGCGGCCCGCCTGTTATGTCGAGGTGAAGAACGTCCATCTCAAGCGCGGTGCGGCCGCTGCCTTCCCCGACAGCGTGACCGCCCGCGGCGCGAAGCATCTGGACGAACTCGCGGCGGTGGCCGAGGCCGGCGCCCGCGCGGTCATGCTCTACATCGTGCAGCGCGAGGACTGCGACCGCTTTACGCTCGCCGCCGATATCGATCCCGCCTACGCCGCGGCCTATAGGGACGCGCGCGCCCGGGGCGTCGAGGCCGTGAGCTATGCCTGCCGCGTCGCCCCCGACGGGATCGCCATCGACCGCCCGCTCCCGGTCGCCGTGCCATAGCCCGTCAAGGCGGAAGGCGTGCGCATAGCGCCGCCCCCATGCCGTTTCCACCGCCTTCGGCGCCTGTGACAGGTTTGGTGCGCGGGTCTCCAGGCCCGCATTTTTCTTCTCCTCGAAAACAACAACATGCGGGCCTGGAGACCCGCGCACCAAAAAAGAAGGGGCGACGCGCGACCGCCCATAAGGCCGGTTCGCAGGACTTGCACGGCCCGATCGGAGCCACGGTTCCAGCTCACTCGTCCTGAACGAGGACACGAGGTTTCCTTCCCGGGTGAAGCGAATTAGATTGGCGGCCGGCAAGAGAATGGGGCGGTTGTGGTCGGTTCGACGCGCGCGCATGCGCCGAAAGCTGTCTCCGGCGCGGAAAGCGGCGTACGGGCCTTCGAGCGCAGCATCAAACGCCACGGACCCGAAGCGTTCGAGGGGATGCGCAAGGCCGGGCGCCTGGCGGCGGAGGTGCTGGACGCGCTCATACCGGAGGTCGTGCCCGGCACCACCACCGGCGCACTGGACCGCTTCTGTCACGACTATATCGTGGATCACGGCGCGATCCCGGCGCCGCTCGGCTATCGGGGCTTCCCCAAGTCGATCTGCACCTCGGTCAACCATGTGGTCTGCCACGGCATCCCGGGCGATAAGCGGCTCCATGCGGGCGATGTTCTGAATGTCGACGTGACCGTCATCCTCGACGGCTGGCACGGCGACACGTCCCGCATGTTTCATGTGGGCGCGCCGGCACTCAAGGCGCGCCGCCTGATCGACATCACCTACGAAGCCATGATGCGCGGTATCGCGGCGGTAAGGCCCGGCGCGCGCCTAGGCGATGTGGGCCATGCGATCCAGAGCTATGCGGAGGGCGAGCGCTGCCAGGTGGTGCGCGACTTCTGCGGCCATGGCATCGGGCGCGTGTTCCACGATGCGCCCAACGTTCTCCATTATGGCGAGCCCGGCACGGGGTTGAGACTCGAGGCCGGAATGTTCCTCACCGTCGAGCCCATGATCAATCTCGGGACCTGGGAGGTGAAGCTGCTCAAGGACGGCTGGACGGCCGTCACCAAGGACCGCTCTCTGTCGGCCCAGTTCGAGCACAGTATCGGCGTTACGGAAACCGGCCACGAAATCTTCACCCGGTCTCCCCAAGGGCTGCACAAGCCGCCCTACGACGTCTGACGGGGCTGCCGTGGCGGAGCGGCCCCATTACTTTGGCCATCGGGACCGGCTTCGCGAGCGGTTCGACGGAGCGGGCGCCGCGGCGCTCGCGGACTACGAACTCCTGGAGCTCCTGCTCTTCAGTGCCCACAAACGGGGCGACACCAAGCCCATCGCCAAGGCGCTGCTGAAGAAGTTCGGCAGCGTCGGCGGCGTTCTCGGCGCCGAGCCCGCCGCACTCGGCGAGGTGGGGGGCATGGGCGATGTCGCCGTCCGTACCGTCAAGGTCGTCGAGGCGCTGATGCTGCGTGCGCTCCGCGAGCGCACGTTGGAGGCGGACAGGCCGGTGACGGTTCTGGGCTCGTGGCAGGCGGTGCTGGACTATTGCAGCGCGGCCCTGATCCACCGCCGGACGGAGCGTTTTCACGTCCTCTATCTCGACAGCCGCAACAAGCTGATCGCGGACGAGGAGCAGCAGCGCGGTACCGTCGACCGGGTGCAGCTCTATCCGCGCGAGGTGATGAAGCGCGCGCTTGAGCTCGGCGCCAGTGCCGTCATCCTGGTCCACAACCACCCCTCGGGGGACACCGAGCCCTCGAAGGCGGATATCGACATGACGCGGCAGGTGACGGAGGCGGGCGCGAAGCTCGGCGTCATCGTTCACGACCACCTGGTGATCGGGCGGGCGGAGCCCTTCTCCTTCCGCGCGAAGGGCCTCCTGTAGCCGCGCCCCGCGGGCCGCTCCCTACGGCACCAGTACGGCGCGGCCCTTGACCGTGCCCGCGTTGAGGTCGTGCAGCGCGCGGTTCGCTTCCGAAAGCTTGTACTCGCGGGTGGCGAGGGTCACCAGGCCGCGGTCGGCAAGCGCCGTGAGCTCCACCAGTTCCGCATAGGTGCCCACCAGATTGCCGACGATGGTCTTCTCCGAGACGATCATGTCGATGGCCGGGATCTGGATGCGCCCGCCATAGCCCACGATGTAGTAGAAGCCGCCATTGCGGGTCATGGCGAGGCCCTTGTCGATGGCATCGCCCTCTCCGACGAAGTCGATTACCGCCTCGGCGCCATGGCCGCCTGTGAGCGCGAGCACCTCGTCCAGCGCGCCGTCTCCGGCCTTCACCACGTGATGGGCGCCGCATTCGCCCGCGAGCCCCAGCGCAAGGTCCGAGCGGTCCACCGCGATGATCGCCGCCGGTGAGAGCGCCGCGAGTGCCTGAATGCCGATATGGCCGAGGCCGCCTGCGCCGATGATCACCGCATATTCGCCCGGCACCAGATGGCCCGCCGCCTTCTTGGCGGTGCGGTAGGCGGTCAGCCCCGCGTCGGTATAGGGGGCCACGTCCTTGGGCGCCAGCGTGCTGGGCAGCTTGATCAGGCTGCGCTCGCCGGTGCGCAGATATTCGGCGAAGCCGCCGGGCGCGTTGATGCCGGGGAAGCTGCTTTCGGCCGCGTGCATGTCGTTGCCGCGCCGGCAGGCGAGATCATGGCCGCTGGTCACCAGCGGGTGGCAGATGACCGGGTCTCCCACCGCGACGCTTTCGACGCCGGGGCCGACCTCCTCGACCCAGCCCGCGTTCTCATGCCCCATGATGTGGGGGAAGGCGACATCCACATGGCCGCGCCAGACGCCTTCGACGATATGGAGATCCGTGCGGCAGACCCCGGCGCCCCCGATACGCACGATCACGTCGGTGGGCTTCTCGATCTTTGGGTCCGCCACGTCCTCCCAGGTCACGAATGCGTCGTTGGTAAGCGTCTCGTCATAGCCTCGAAGCGTCGCCGCCTTCATCTCGTTCTCCCGTTCGGGTGGGCCAGTGGCCGTATGGTGAGGTGGGAACGATATATCACGGCCCGCTTGTTCGTTCTCCTGGGCGTGGTGGGCGGATGCGTTGATCCATCGGCGACCCTGCCGCCCTCACGCGGCGGCGACGCATGACAGCCCGTCGTCCTCACCGCCCGGGATGCGGACATCCCCGCTCCTGGTGGGGGTACTTCGCTCCACAGCGGGGCGAGGCGATCGATGGGAAACGCGACCCGGCGCCAGTGCACCCGAGATGCTTGGGAGCACGACGTTTATTTCACCACCGCTTCCTGCCTTTGGGTCTCGAGTTCCGCGAGCTTCGCGTCTCGCTCCGCCTCGATAGCGGCAACGAGAGCATCGCAATCCTGCGTGGATGGATCGCAATTTCTCCTCACGGTCACCACGGCCGTCGCGGCTTCAGTTGAAATCCGGTCTCTCTGCCTGTCAAAAAACGCGTCCCGTGCGGTCGTTTCGCGGAACGTCTCGGGTTGCAGAACCACCGTGACACTCGGCCGATATTCGTGCATCGCACCGGAGGACGCATCGACCGCTATGCCGATGATCCCTCCGAAGATAACATTGCCGAGGGTCATGTTTTGGAAGGAGCTTGCCAGGACCCCGGCGCCGTCGAAGTGCCCGTCTTTGCGACAGATCACACTGACATTGTCGGCGCTCTTTTCCACGACGACGCTCCCCGGTGTCGGGTTGACGAACGCCACCGGCTCGCCGCCGCGGATCAATTCACAGGATGCCCCCGGAGGGTCTGTGATGACGGAAACCGTCTGATCGTCGCCTTCAACGAGGGTTGCACAGGCTCCCAGCACCAGGACCGATAGTGAAAGGCACGGTGCAACCCATTTGCGAGGCACAGCTATTCCTTCCTTTAATATGTCGAAAAAATGACGCCGCGGCAGGGCAAGTAATACTCATATTATTGTACCGCGCCATGCGGAAGAGAGAGTGTGAGCTTAGCAAAAGAGCGTGGGCCAACAAAATTTCGCCCTAATTCAGCGAGACATTACTCCATCTTGATCGCCCCGGGTCGTGGCCGTTACGCCAAGAGTGGTAAGTACCAGGGGCAGTATTCCGATCGGCTCAGCGCCGCCTTGCCGGCGAGTGGCGTACTGTCCGGTCGCGGTGTCTCGAAACAGCCCAGTGCAACGCCCGCCGATATAGGACGATATCGCACCCTCTCCACTCTCTATCGATTGAGCCGCCGTCCGGTTTCCGGATCGAACAGATGGACCGCACCTGCGCGCGGCGCAAGGGCCAGTGTTTCGTTTTCCCGCACCGTTGCGTGGCGCGGGGTGCGGACGGTGACCTCGCGTCCGTCCGGCGTGACGCAGAAGACCAGCGTGTCCGCGCCCATGGGTTCGACCAGGGTCACCCGCGCCCGCAGGGTGCCCGCGCCGCCTGCGTCCGCGCCCTCCGCCTCGCCCGGCAGAAGGTCCTCCGGGCGGATGCCGACGGTAACGGGTCCGCTGTTCGCGCCGTCCACGGTGAAGGCGCCCGCCTCGCCCATGCGCACCGTCCCGTCCCCGGCGGTGCCGGGGAGGAAGTTCATGGCCGGGGAGCCGATGAAGCCCGCGACGAATTCGTTGACGGGCTTCTCGTAGAGCGCGTCGGGCGCGCCTGTCTGCTCGATGCGCCCGTCCCGCAGCACCACTACGCGGTCCGCCAGCGTCATGGCCTCCACCTGGTCGTGGGTGACATAGATGGCGGTGCGCCTGAGCTCCTGATGCAGCCGCTTGATGACGGTGCGGAGCCGCACGCGGAGCTCCGCATCCAGGTTGGAGAGCGGTTCGTCGAACAGGAAGATCTGCGGGTCGCGGACGAGCGCGCGCCCGATGGCCACCCGCTGGCGCTGCCCGCCGGACATCTGGCGCGGGCGGCGCTTCAGCAGGTCGGCGATCTCGAGCCGCTCCGCCACCTCGCGCACCTTGCGGTCCACCTGGGCGCGGGGCACGCCGCGGATGCGCTGGTTGAAGGCGAGGTTGTCGTAGACGTTCATATGCGGATAGAGCGCATGGCTCTGGAACACCATGGCGAAGTCCCGGTCCTTGGGCGGGACGCCGGTCATCTCCCGCCCATTGACGGAGACCGTCCCCTCGCTCTGCCGCTCGAGGCCCGCGACGATCCGCAGCAGGGTGGATTTCCCGCTGCCCGAGGGGCCCACCAGCACGACGAACTCGCTGTCGCGGACGGTGAGGTCGATCTCCCGCAGCGCGGCGACGGCGCCGAAGCGCTTGAAGACGTTCCGGACGGCAACCTCGGCCACGCGCCTACTCCCGTATCACGCCGGCGAGCGTGCCGCGCGCGAGATAGCGCTCGAGCGCGAACGCGATGATCACGAGCGGCAGGACCGAGACCAGGGCGGAGGCGCTCAGGCTCCACCAGGGCACCTTGTTGGAATTGAGGATCACGATGGTGGGCGGCAGCAGTTGCACCTTGGCGAAGGTGAGCGTCAGCGCAAAGAAGAAATCGCTCCAGGAGAAGATGATGCACAGCAGCGTCGCCACCACCATCCCCGGCGCGCAGTTGGGCAGGATGATCCGGTAGAAGGCCTGCACCGGGTTGCAGCCGTCGATCAGCGCCGCCTCGTCGAGCTCGATGGGCACGGTGTTGAAGAAATCCACCATCACCCACACCACGATCGGCAGCAGCATGGCGACATAGACCAGGATCAGCCCGAGATGGGTGTCCAGGAGGCCGGTGTAGCGGAGCAGCAGGAAATAGGGGATGGCCAGAACCGCGGGCGGCATGATGCGCTGGGAGATGAAGAAGAAGGTGATGTCGCTGTTTCCCAAGGGGCCCGCGCGGAAGGTGAAGCGCGAGAGCCCATAGGCCGCGAGCGTCCCGAGGAAGAGCGCGATGGCGGTGGAGATCAGGCTCACGGCGAGGCTCGAGAGGTAGGGCCCCTGCATATCGATCCCGCCGGAGCTCGTGTCGCGGAAAAGCGCCGTCCAGCCCTCCACCGTGGGCTCGTATTCCACGAACGGAATATAGGTGGCGCCGCCCACCACGCCGTTGTCGCTCTTGAACGAGGTGGAGAGCGCCCAGAGGAAGGGCGCGATGACGAAGACGGACCAGGCGACGAGCACGCCATATTTCAGCACGCTGTAGAGCGTCGCCGCGCGGCCCGTGGGCATGCGCCGGGGGCCGCGCACCCTCGCCGCGGCGTGGCCCGTCTCGCCGACCGCTTCCGTCATGCCCGCATCGCGCCCTGGGCGCCGATCATCAGGCGGCTCATCAGGCGCGCGAAGACGGCCAGCGCGACGATCATGATCAGCAGATAAAGGATGGAGAGCGAGGCGGTGTAGCCGATCTGGAACTCGCGAAGCCCCCGGATGTAGAGCAGGTAGCTCGTGGTTTCGGTGGAGGAGCCGGGGCCGCCCGAGGTGAGCGCATAGATCGTCTCCATCAGCTTGGAGGATTCGATCAGCCGGATCACCAGCGCACCGAGGGTGATGGGCGCCATCAGCGGAAAGGTGACGTGGACGAAGGTGCGGATGGGGCCGGCGCCGTCGATCTGCGCGGCCTCGTACGGCTCCTTCGGCAGCGACATCAGGCCGGCGAGCAGAAGAATGAACATGAAGGAGGTCCACTGCCAGACATCGATAATGATGACGGCGGCGAACGCCGGGCCGGTCTCGCTCAGCCAGGCGACCGGCGGGATGCCGAACCAGCCCAGCACGTCGTTCATGGGCCCGAGCGTCTCGTGGAAGATGGTGCGCCAGACCACCGCCATTACCACCGGCGTCACGCACATGGGCACGATGAAGAGAACGCGGAAGAAGCGCCCGGCCTTCACATCCCGCCACAGCATCAGCGCGAGGAGGAAGCCCAGCACATATTCCAGAACGACGCAGAACAGCACCATCAGATAGAGCGTGCCCATGGAATC
Organism: Alphaproteobacteria bacterium; assembly: GCA_965220825.1. Classification (GTDB taxonomy): domain Bacteria; phylum Pseudomonadota; class Alphaproteobacteria; order UBA828; family UBA828. The sequence continues at coordinate 2,071,313 of OZ244839.1, read as the reverse complement.
CCAGAACCGCCCGTCGGCGATGGCCCGGGCGTAGTTGGCCCAGCCCACGGAATCGAGTTCGGGATAGTTCACGTCCCAGCCGGAGAAGCTGAGGCGTACCGTGTAGATCAGCGGAAAGATGATGATCGCCACCATCGCGAGCAGCGCGGGCAGCAGGAAGAGGTGCTTGTAGCGCGAATCGAGCATGGCGTCCGTCAAGGAAAACGAGCCGGCGGGAGGGCGTCCCGCCGGCTCGCCTCCGAGCCTGTGGCCGGTCCTGTCGTCCGGCGGTGTCCTACTTCACCTGATCGAGCGGAACGTTGTCCTCGAGCGCTACCACGTTGCGATAGGCGTCGCGGATCGTGTCCACGCCGATCCGCTCGGTGATCCGCTTCCACTCCTCTGCGACCTCGTCGAGGGCGTCCTGGGCGCTCATCTCGCCCGCCATGGCCTTGGCGACGCCCGCCATCATGGCCGTGTAGAACTGGTTCACGCCCGGCACCCGCAGGTCGAACACCCGGTTGGTGCTGGTGTCCATGCCCTGCAGCATGTCCGTGAAGCTCACCGCCACCGCGCGGTCCCAGCCGGCCTCCGTCTCCCAGAAATCCGGGTTCATATGGCTGGTGCGGAAGGGATTGACCCCGAAGCGTCCGATCAAGAGGTCGTGATTGGTGTTGGCGTAGTTGGAGAAGAAGCAGAACCAGTCGAACGCCATCTCCTTTTCGGGGCTGTATTTGGAGACGCCGGCGCCCCATCCCCAGGTGACGTAGGGCGCGACGGAGGGCGTCTCGAATTCGTCCCACTGGTTGGTCACGCGGTTCCACACCATGTGCGAGCCCATGGAGGGGCCGTATCTGGTGCCGACGCGTATCTGGTTGCGGATCGGCGAATCGGGCTGCATGGCCTGGATGAAGGCGTCGTCCCAGGTCACGCTCATCAGCGATTCGCCGCCGCCCCAGGAGAAGATCTCCTCGCCGATGCCGAAGTTGATTCCGCCCGGCGGCATGTAGCGGAGCGCGTCCATCCACATCTCGAGGCCCTTGACGAAGCCCGGATTGTTGACCTGGGGCGTCATGGTCTCGAGATCGAACCAGAAGCCGCCGGTCACGCCGGGGTTCTTCGCATAGGAAGCCACCCGGGTGATGAAGTTGGCGAAGGCCACGTCGTCGCGTTTGACGATCTCGGTGGAGCCGTATTCCAGCTCGCCGTCGCCGTCCCAGTCCCAGCCGCTGAAGAAGGTGGCCACCTCGGCATATTCCTCCCAGGTGGTGGGGACTTCGAGATCGCGGCCGTATTCTTCTTTAAACCTCTGCTGATATTCGGGATTCTCGAAGGGCGGCAGGATGTATTTGAAGTAGTTGCGGTCGCCGTCGAAGGTGTATTGAAGCCGCTGGCCGTTCCAGCTCGCGACACCCTGATAGGCGGGGGTGACGTCCTGCATCTCGGCGGTCTCGAGATAGGCCTGCGGCACCGGCTCTAGATGAGGCGCCCAGTCGCCGATCCAGTAGGAGCCGCCATAGACGATGTCGTAGACGTGCTGGCCCGTCTGGAAGGGGATCATCACCTTCTGATAGAGTTCGCCGAAAGGCGCATGGACCACGTTCACGGTGCCGCCGGTAAGTTCTTCGAACTGCTTGGAATGCAGCGCCACCGGCTCGCCCATGACGGGGACGGCGTGGGTCAGAATGGTGATCTCGCGACCGCTATAGTCCTTGGCGTCGGTCGCCGCGTAGGAGCAGGGGCCCGGAATGTCTTCCTTGATTCCATATTTGGCGACATAGTCGGTTTGCGCGAACGCAGGCGCGGTCGCCGCCACCCCGAACGCACATAGAATACCGGTCGCCAGAGCTGCTTTTCGATGCATTTGTATCTCCCTGAAAGGCTCGTTGAGCGCCCGGCAGAGCCCCGGCCCTGCCGATGTGAAGCCTGTGGGCCCGAGTATGCGCCACCCCTCGACAGAGCGGCAAGGGCGGTCAGGTGGGCATGTGCCGGAGGCGGCGCATGATCTATTCCGAGCCCCGGTTCAAACCCGGTGGCGACCGCTTCATCGAGATGGAACTCGGCGACGAGATGAGTTTCGATCTCAACTTCCGGGTGCACAGCGTCTCGCAGGCGATCCGGGAAAGCGGCACCCGCGGCATCGTCGAGATCGTGCCCGAGCTCACCTCCATCATGATCAGCTACGATTTCGAGCGAATTTCCTATGCGGACGTGATCCGGGAGACCACGGCCCTGTTTCATGCGGCAGGCCCGCTGGAGGGCGTCGAGCTCGACAGCCGCATCTTCTACCTGCCGCTTTTCTATTTCGATCCGTGGACCCGCGGCTGTTACGACGACTATTGCGAGAAGATCGCGGTCAAGGAGCCCGACCCGGAGCTCGTCGCCCGGCTGAACGGCCTCGCGGGTCTGGACCAGTTCGTCCAGGTCCATTCGGGAACCGACTACTGGGTGGCGGCGCTGGGCTTCTATCCGGGCCTGGTTTCGCTCATGCCGCTAGATCCGCGCTGCCGGCTGACCGCGCCAAAATACGACCCGCCCCGCACCTGGACCCATCAGGGCACCGTCGGAATCGGCGGCGCGCTCTGCTCCATCTATCCCGACCGCACCCCCGGCGGCTACCAGATGATCGGCCGCACGCCCGTGCCGATCTGGGATCCGGCGCAGCGTCTGCCCGCATTCGCCGAATCCCTCGCCCTCTTCCGCCCCGGAGACCGGGTGCGCTTCATCCCCGCGACGCGGGAGGAGTACGACTATGTCGCGGCGAAGGTGGCGGAGGGCGTCTATCTCCACAATGTGGCGGAATATCAGCGCTTTTCCATCGACAACTACCACGCCTGGCTCGCGGGCATCGACGAGGGCGAGCGCTTCTGATGCCGATCGCCGTCCTGAAGCCCGGTCTCGAGACCACCGTGCAGGACTGGCCCGGCCGGATCGGCTATTGGGAGCAGGGCTTCCCGCCGTCGGGCCCCATGGACGACTGGTCCTTCCGGCTTGCGAACCTGCTGGTGGGCAATGAGGCGGGCGCCGCGGGCCTCGAGTGCCAGTTCACGGGCCCCACGCTGCGTTTCGAGCGGGACACCGTGATCGCCGTGACCGGCGCGGACATGGCGCCCACCCTCGACGGCACGCCGGCGCCCCTTTGGGAGAGCCTGGCGGCTCGCGCCGGCCAGGTCCTGGCGCTCGGGTTTGCGCGGATCGGTGCGCGGGCCTATCTCGCGGCCGCCGGCGGGATCGACACGCCGCCGGTACTGGGCTCGCGCTCGACCTTCCACCAGGCGGGCATCGGGGGGATGGAAGGTCATGCGCTGAAGGCGGGCCAGACGCTGCCTCTGGGCGAGGGAGCGGGGCGCGCGGGCCGGCGGGTGCGCCCGGACTGCCGCCCGCCGCTCGACGGCGCGCGCAGGTGGGAGATCGAGGCGGTGCCGGGACCCAACGACGACTGGATCGACGAGGCCGGGCAAAGGCGCTTCCTCGCAAGCGACTGGACGCTGCAGACGCGGAGCAACCGCACGGGCTTCCGGCTCGACGGTCCGGCGTGGACCTTCGCCGCGCGCGCGACGGACAAGCGGGCCGAGCATGGCGACCATCCGTCCAACATTCTCGATCACGGCTATCCGGTGGGTGCGGTCAATCTCTGCGGCCAGACGCCGATCATCCTGGTGAATGACGGGCCGAGCACGGGCGGTTTCATCAACCCCTACACCGTGCCCTCGGCCGCATTCTGGAAGCTCGCGCAATCCCGGCCCCGGGACGTCTACCGCTTCCGCGCGGTCTCCGTGGACGAGGCACAGGCCATGCGCCGGGCGATCGACCGGTTCTGCACGGAGGACGCCATCGAGGCGCTTTGAGCGGCGGCTGCGGGCCTACGCAGCGGCGCGGTAGCGGGCGACGGCGGCCTCCAGGCCCGAGCGCGGGCTGGAGAGCAGGGGGATGTCGATATCCTCGCAGTGGGCGAGTGCGGGCATCATGGAGGCCTGGGCCAGGACGATGACGTCCGCGCGGCGCGCAGCCTCGCGCAGGCCCTCCGAGACGATCCGCACATAGGCCTCGCCGTCCCCCGCGACGAATGCCTGTCGCGCCTCCTCGAAAATAACGGGTTCGATCTCCACCGCCTTGCCGGCTTCGCGCGCGGCCGCTGCGATCAGGTCCATGGTGGGCGCGAGCGTGGTGGAGAGCGTCGCCGTGACCGTGATGCGCGCACCGATGCGCACCGCGTTTTCCGCCATGGGCCGGTCGACCCGGAGGATGGGGACGGCCGTGCGCGCCGCCGCGTCCTCGGCGCCGGGGCCTACCGTCGAGCAGGTGCAGAGCACGAGCCGGGCGCCCTCCGCGGCGGCCAGAAGCATATCCGCGGTGCGCTGCCGGATCTCGTCGGTGAGCGCGCCCGCCGCAAGCGCGTCCGAGAGCAGGTCGGGATGCATCGCGTGGCGCGCCGCTATCTCCGGCCCGAGCTCGCCAAGAAGCTCGTCGAACAGTGCCGCGAGCGCCGGCGCCGTGTGGACCAGCACCATGCCGTCGCCGTCCCTCTCCATTGCGCTTGCTCCCTTCGCTCGCCCCGCCCCCGAAGGGATAGCAGCCTGCGCCCCGCGCCGAAAGCGCCCGCTACACCGCGTCGGGTCGACGGGCGAGGGCGACGACGCAGCCGGTGGAGACGAGCTGGCCCGCGGTGGCGGTTGCGTTGGTGAGTGCCGTGGCGACCGCGCGGGCGGCATCCACGATGCCCGCCTCCCGGTAGTCCACGAAGTCGCCGGTGCGTCCATCGAAGCCCTTGTGGCCCTCGGCGTCGCGCAGGGCCACAAGGGCAAGCGAGGGTTCGCGCCCGGCGCTCGCGGCGATGCGGCGGAAGGGCTCCTGCAGTACGCGGGCGAAGGCCTCGCGCGGGCTGCCCCGCTCCATGTCTTGCGCCTCCTCCAGCGCGAAGGATGCGCGGGCGAGGCCGACACCGCCGCCGGGCAGGACTCCCTCGGCCGCGGCGGCCCGCGCGGCGTTCAGCGCATTCTCGCAGCGCTTGTAACGCTCCTTCCAGGCGGCTTCCGTCAGCCCGCCGACGCGGATGTTGGCGACGCCCGAGACCAGGCGCGCAATGCGCGTCTCGTACTTGCCCCGATCGTAGCTCCTGGTTTCCGCCGCGAGCGCATCGCGGAGCTGGGCGACGCGCGCCGCCACCGCCGGTTCTCCGCCGCTCCCGCCGAATATGGTCGTCTCGGCGCCGCCGGCCACCGCACGCTTCGCGGCGCCGAGCTGCCCCTCTTTCAGTTTCTCGGGCAGGAGGCCCAGCTCTTCGCCCAGGAGCACGCCGCCGGTGAGCATGGCGATGTCGTCGGTTTCTGCGTGGCGGTAGATGCCGGAGCCCGGGCCCTTCACGGCGGAAGAGCGCACCGTCCCTTCCCGGTGGTTGGCGAGCATCACGGCAAGCGCCTGGTCGGAGACGTCGCGGGCCAGCACCAGCAGGCTGCGGCCGTCGCGCCGCGCGGCTTCCAGCGCCGGCACGAGCTGGCGGGCTTCCGTGAGGTCTCCCTGGCAGAGAAGCAGGTAGGGGCGGTCGAGCTTGACCTCGGTTTCGCCCGCCTTCAGCAGGAAGTTGCGGGAGAGCAGCCCGTGGTCGAACGTCATGCCGCTCATATAGTCGACCTCCGTATCCACGCTTTGGTGGTAGGAGACCGTGGCGACGCCCTCGGGCCCGAGCCGGTGGACCGCCTCCGCCACGATGCGTGCGAGGTCGAGATCGGCGGCGCAGGCCGTGAGCGCGACCGTTTCCAGCATGGCGCGGTCGCCCGCGGGCTCGCTCTGGCTTGCGAGAGAGGCGCGGGCCTCCCGCGCAAGACCGTCGAAGGCGCGCCGCACCGTCATGGGGTCGAGCCCCGCCGTCACCAGGCGGGCGCCGGCATGTGCGAGAGCGCCGGCGAGAAGTGCCGTGGTGGTGGAGCCGTCGCCCGCGGCCTTTCGGGTCTTGTCGGCGGCGGCTTTCAGCAGCTCCGCGCCGAGGGTTGCGAAGCGGTCGCGCTCCTCCAGGTCCCGGATCGCGGTAAAGCCGTCCTTGGTGAACTCGGGATAGTCGTGCGCGCGCTCAAGCGCCACGCACGCGCCGTTGGGACCGAGGGTGACCCCGGCGAGACGGGCCGCCCGCCCGAAGCCCGCCATGAGCGCGCGGCGGCCTTCGTCCCCTTTTTTTATGTATTTCGGGCGTTCAAGCGCCATCCGGCCTCTTCCTCGCTACGCGCGAAAGAGGCCGGCGGCGGGAGCGAGGCGGCCGTTCAGGCCGCGCTAAAGCGGTTCCACTCCTTGATGTAGCTCGAAACGTGGGTGGGCCAGACCATCCAGAATGCGATGTTGGACTGGCGCCGTGTCTTCGGGCCGGTGTCCCGATCCTTGCCCATGTACCATTTGCGGTAGTCTTCCACGCTCAGATAGTCGAGCACCGGGTCGGGGGACGGCGAGTAGTAGCCCTGGGGCGCCACTGCCGAGCCCCACCAGCCGTCGAGGCACCAGTCCATATAGGCCATTGCAACCTCGGGCTCCGGCGCTTCGCTGGAGAGGCACATGGTGTGGACCCAGGCGGCGGTGCCTTCGAACACGTCCACATACCAGCAGGGGATGCCGCGCTTCTTCACGTCCTCCACCACCGGGTTCCAGCAGTCCATGCCCCAGACCTCTTCGGAGGCCAGGAGGTTCACCGCCTCGCCGTAATTGTTCCAGATGAGCCGGAACACGCCGTCGTTCTTGGCGGCGATGAGGAAGTCCACCACGCCCGCGATTTCGTCGGGTTCCATGTCGGAGTTGCCGACCTTGGGCGGATCCATGAGGCCGTTCTTCCAGAGGAAGCTGTAGGCCCTCGGCGGGCCCATGAGCTCGTCGTTCTGGATCGAGGTCTTGCCCGTCGCGTCCACGTCCCGCCACTTGCCCGTATAGAGCAGGCCGAGAGAATCGGGGATCGCGAAGTCGGGCTGGGTGGGCGCGAACTTGTGCGGCAGAACGCCGAGCGCGTCCATGTTGTAGAACTGGGGCACGCCGTAGAAGGAATCCTTGTTGTCGTCCCAATAGACGATCTTGGAGGGCCAGCCCGTCACCTCGTCCGCGCCGATATGCCCGGGTTCGGTGTAGAGCGAATCGGCGAATTCCCAGTTGGTGATCTTCTCGCGCGGGATGGGCACGATCACCTCCGCCTCGCGCAGCGCCGGCTGCCGGTAGGCGTTGGTCTCGATCATCGAGTAGGTCTTGTTGCCGCCGGTGATGAACTTGGTGATCATCTCGCTCAGCCCGGCGACCGTCCCGGTCACGTCGAGCCCGGTGTCTTCCTTGAACCTGTTGAAGAAGCGCTCCTGCACCGAGACCCCGAGGCCGATGGTCTGCATCGGATCTTCCTGGGTGATGCCGGCGATGCGCTCCGAGAAATCCGCCTTCGCGGCGCCGGAGGCGATGGCCACGCCGGCTGCCGCCGCGACGCCCGCGCCGGCGAGGAAGCTGCGCCGGTCGATGCCGTCGCCCTCGTCCGCCTCGGCCTGGTCCTCGCGGAATCGCTTGATCGCCTTCTCTTCGGCGGCCATCGCGGTGTGGAGATCCATTCGATCCGCAAGATGTGCGTATTTCCGTTCGATGTGCTTGCTGTCCATGGGTTTTCTCCGGTGGGCTTCGCTCGTCTCCCAGAATCCGTTCCGGCCGGCCTCCGCGGCGGCGGATCCTACGCCCGGTGCTCTTCCTGGCCCCTGAAGCGCGGCCGGTAGCGGCTTGCCGTCATGAGATAGCCGAAAATGGCGATTACGGCAAACGAGATGAAGGTGATGATCACGCCAACGGCAAAGATGCGCGGCGTGATGCGGATGGTGGTGGCCCCGAGCACGTCGAGCGGAAGCGTGTTCTGGGAGCCCGCCACCAGCACGGTACGGGCGAACTCGTCGAACGAGAGGGTGAACCCGAATAGCGCGGACGCCATGATCCCGGGCTTCATGATCGGCAGCGTGACGTGCCAGAAGGTCCGCCAGCTGTTCGCGCCGAGGCACATGGCGGCTTCCTCGGTGGAGCGGTCGAAGCGGTTGAACACCGTCAGCATGACGATGAAGCAGAACGGGAAGGTCCAGAGGATATGGACCGGAAGGGTGGTTCCCAGCCAGTGCTTGTCGATGCCGATGCCCTGCCAGAAGAGCGCGTGGCCGAGGCCCACGGTGACGCCCGGGATCATGATGCCGACGAGGTAGAGATAGAAGATCGGCCCGGAGCCCAGGAACTTCGTCCGCATGGCCTGTGCCGCCATGGTGGCGAGCACGGTCGAGATGCACATGGTGAGCAGCGCGAGAATCAGCGAGCGCAGCCCCGCATTGCCGAAATCGCCCACATATTCGCCGATGTCGCGCGCCGTTCCCGAGGGGTCGATGAGGCGCTCGTACCAGAAGATGCTCGTCCCCTGCATGGGGAAGGTGGGCCCGCCGCTCTCCCCCTGGAAGGAGAGGATCGCCATGACGATGAAGGGGCCGTAGAGCAGCAGTACGAAGAGCACCACATAGACCATCAGGGCGATCTTCACCCAGCCGAACCTGGCGACGTGATAGGCGGTGGGCTCGGGCACGCCTCAGAGCTCCCTTCGCAGCTTGACGATGTGGAAGATGGCCACGATCACGGGGATGGATACCAGCACCATGACCACCGCGACGGCCGATGCCATGGGCCATTGCAGCAGGCCCTGCTGCTGGATCAGCACGTTGGCGAGCATGGTGGTCTTCCCGCCGCCGATGAACTTCTGGATCGCGAACTCGCCCATCATCACGACGAACACAAACAGGATGCCGGTGGCGAGCCCCGGTTTGGTGAGCGGGAAGACGATCTTCCAGAACGCGACCCAGGCGGAGGCACCGAGATCCCGCGCCGCCTCGATTACCTGGCGGTCGATCTTGGCCATGGAAAAGTAGATCGGGCCGATCATGAACACCGACCATATGATCGCCATGGAAAACACCATTGAGGGTTCGCTGTAGAGCAGGATCTCGGCCGGTTCGTCGATGACCCCGATGCCCATGAGCGCCTGGTTGATGAGGCCCTTCCGCCCCAATAGCGGCAGCCAGGCCACCATGCGGATCAACGCGCTGGTCCAGAACGGGACGATGCAGAGAAGCAGGATATAGAGCTTCATCCGCTCGCTTTTCACGAAAAACGCCACGTAATAGGCCACCGGATAGCAGAGCAGAATCATCAGCGGCAGCACGATGACGGCGATAAGGAAGGTGAATCCCAAAGTCTGCAGATAGGTCGCCGTCGTGAAGAACTCGACATAGTTGTCCATCACGAAGCCCGGCTTCATGCCGTAGGCCCAGGGCTTGTAGAAGCTGAAGACCACCACCGAGACCAGCGGGATGCCGCAGAAGAGCGCCATCACGACGGTGGGTGCCGCCACCAGCATCAGCGCTTGGCGCGCGCGCTTGCGGGTGAGCGTCATGCGGGAGGGTGGAGGCGAAAGGCCGCCCTCGGCGAGCGTCGTCACGCGCCGTCCTCCGCCGTTGCCGGCACCGGCGCCATCGCGGGATTCTCCCGGGTCATGGCGCGGCGTTCATCCCTATTCGAAGACGACCAGCGCATCCTGCGCGTTCCACCCGACGCGGACCTTGTCGCCGTGCCGGAGTGCCGCGATGCGGGGCGGCGGCTCATATTCGTCCACACGCAACGCCGTGCCGTCCTCCAGATCGATGTTGAACTCGATCTGGGAGGTCTCGAAGATCGAGAACGACACCGTGCCCTCCACCATGTTCTCCGCCGTCTCGCCGTCGGCGAGCAGGTTGGTGAGGCTCGCCCGCACGACGACATGGCAGTCCTTGCGCGGCGGCGTGCCGTCGGGGAACGCGGCGCGAAAGCGGCCCGCCGGGCCTTCCACGGTGGCAAGCCCGTTCTCCACGCCGGCGATCTCGCCCTGGAGGATGTTGTTCTTGCCCACGAACTGGGCGACGAAGAGGTTCTTCGGATGGTGCGTCACCTGTTCGGGGGAGCCGATCTGTTCGATCCTCCCCCGGTTCATGATGACGACCCGGTCGGAGACGGCGAAGGCCTCCGTCTGCGTGTGGGTGACATGCATGAAGGCCACGCCGAACTCGGTGTTGAGATGGCGCAGCTCGCGCTGCATCCGGAGCCGCAAATTCGCATCCAGCGAGCCGAGCGGCTCGTCGAGCAGGAGCACGTCGGGGCGCGTCACCAGGGCGCGGGCGAGGCCAACCCGCTGCTGCTGGCCGCCGGAAAGCTGCTGGATCGCGCGGTCGGCGAGCTCTTCGATATCCACCGCGCGGAGCATCTCGAGCGCGCGGCGGCCACGCTCGGCGGCGGCGACATTGCGCATGCGCAGGCCGAACTCGACGTTCTGCGCGACCGACATATGGGGGAACAGTGCGAAATGCTGGAACACCATGGCCGTGTTCCGCTCGTGGGGTTCCAGATGGGTGCAGTCCCGTCCGGCGATGAGGATCTGCCCTTCCGTCGGTTCCTCGAAACCCGACACCATGCGGAGCGTCGTGGTCTTGCCGCAGCCCGACGGGCCGATGAAGGAGATATATTCGCCCTGCTCGATACGGAGCGTCAGATCGTCGACGGCCAGGATGTCCCTGCCGAACCGCTTGGTGACGTTGATCAGATCGACGGCGATGTCGCTCATCGCGCCTCCCTACGGGACGCTGGGCCCCGCCCTCGCTGCCCGGCGTTCGCGAATCCCGCGTCCGGCGAGTCTCGCAAACCGGCTTCTACCATAGCCCCAAGGCCCCGGGGAGACCATGGCGGCGGCCCGCGCCCCCGGGAGGTCAGCCGTCTTTCGGCTTGTTTTCCGGGGGCTCCGGCAGGTCGTCTTCGTCGGGCATGAGCACGAATTCCGGATAGGCCTCGATGCCGAGTTCCGCGCCGTCCTGCCCCAGCTGTTCCACCCGCAGCGAAACCCGCGCCGCGATCAGCTTGTCGATGGCGAACCAGAGAATGAGCGACGAGCCGAAGGCGAAACCGCCCACGGCGAGCACGCCGATGATCTGCACCACGATGTCGCCGCCCGCGGCTATGCAGACCGCGAGAGTCCCCCACACGCCGGCGAACAGGTGGGCGGGGATGGCAACGACCACATCGTCGACCCTGAGCCGCTCCAGGAGCTTCATGCCGAAGACGCAGAGCGCGCCGCCCACAGCGCCGATCACGATGGCCCAGTAGTGATCGACCATTGTGGGGCCGGCGGTGATGGCGACAAGGCCGCCGATCGCGCCGTTCAGCCCGACCAGCAGGTCGATCCGGCCCAGCACGGGTCGGGACAGGCTGATCGCCGCCATGACGCCAGCGGCCGCGGCGAGATTGGTGTTGACCAGGATGCCGGAGAGGGCGACCGCGTCCGCCGCGCCGCCAAGGGCAAGCTGGGAGCCGCCGTTGAAGCCGAACCAGCCCAGCCACAGGATGAAGACGCCCAGCGTGACGGCGGGCACGTTGGAGGGCGGGGTGGACTTCACGCTGCCGTCCGCGCGGAACTTGCCATGCCGTGCGCCCACCACCAGCGCGCCTGCGAGTGCCGCCCAGCCGCCCGTCGAATGGACGATGGTGGAGCCTGCGAAATCCTGAAACCCCATTTGGGCGAGCCAGCCGCCGCCCCAGGTCCAGGAGCCGATCATGGGGTAGATGAAGGTGGTCAGGAACGCGATGAAGAGGAAGAACGACCAGAGCTTCACCCGTTCCGCAAGCGCGCCCGAGACGATCGACGCCGTGGTCGCCACGAACACCATCTGGAAGAACCAGTCGGACATGGTGGCGTAGCCGCCTGCTGCGACCGCGCCGGCTGCGCTTTCGTCGCCGGAAAGCAGCGCGACCTCGCCACCCGAGGCGCCGTAGAAGACGGTGAGCGAGCCGATCCAGCTCCCGACATCGACATACATGAGGTTGTAGCCGACGAGGTAATAGGTGAGCCCCGCTATGGAATAGAGGCCGATATTCTTCAGGCAGATGACGGAGGCGTTCTTGGTCCGCACCGAGCCGGATTCCAGCATGGTGAAGCCCGCGCACATCCACATCACCAGTGCGCCCCAGATGAGGAAGGAGAAGCTGTTTAGGACGAACTGGGTCTCTTCCGCGACGGCGGCCAGCGCAGGTTCTGCGAAGGCGAGCACCGCGGCGGCGGCGGCGAGCGCGCCGCCGATCCGGGCGACGCGGCGGAGGCTGCTGCTATCGGGTGCGGCCGGTTCTGGGTTGCCGGATCTCATGAGCGCCACCTTAATCGGTTGTCGAGCGAAACGGAGCAAGGTGGAGTGGCCGCCTCGCCCGCCTAATAGGGCGAATAGGGCGCGCTGGCGAGGGACAGCATGGCGACGCGCTCGATCTCGGCGATCGCGTCGGCGACCTCGCGCCCGATCAGATCCATCTTGCGCAACTGCACCAGACGAGGACGGATGCGTGCCATCTCGTCCTCCTGGAAGATGCTGGGAAGAATGTCGCAGGCGTTGGCGAGGCAGATCAGCGCAACGTCGCGTGCTTCGGGGATGTCGCCGCTGAGAAGCTGGTTCTCGATGCGGCGCTTGACCTCGCGTTCCGGCCTGCCGTCGACTGCGGGGTAGCGGCGGTCTCTGAAGGGCCAGAGGAACTTTCTCTCCTTGCGCTCCAGAATGCCCTTGTCCACGAGGCTCGCGAGCGATTCATCGCGAATGGCGTCCGCGTCCTCGAGGGAGAGCGTCTTGACCCAGTAATGGGTGTCGGCCGCCGGCGTATGTGCGTTTATCTTTTCCAGGATGCGGTCGAGCCCGGCATCGCCGGTGGGTGCCGGGTCGATGACGATGAGCCGCCCGGGCTCCGTGTCGATGCGGTTCGCGAATGCGAGGTCCATGAGGGCCGCGCCGGCGAGCGCGCAGGACAGCGTGTCCTTCCGGATGGGCGCGAACGTGCCGTCGTCGTCGTCCAGGAGGAGAAGCAGAATCTCTTCGGTGAAAGCAAGCATCGTATGGTCGGGTCCGCGGTCTCAGGCGCCGCGGCCCGGGGATGGCGCCTCAACGATCATGGGATAGGGACGTTGCGTCACCCGCTCAGCCTCCGTGGTTCAGCCGCCCTCCGGCCAATGCCGCACCTGCCATATCCCGCTCTATCAGCATTTTACGCCACTGACAACCGGCGCAGGGGGTGTGCGGCGGTGCCGTGACAGGCCGCCTCGGGCACCCCGCGGCCGCCCGTCCGCGCGCCGTCAGGCATTCTCCTGCGGGCCTTCGTAGCGCAGGGCGATGCAGGTGATATCGTCGGATTGCGGCGCCTCGCCCACGAAGCGCACGACCGCGGCCTTCACCTTCTCCAGCACTCCACCGGCCTGCAGTTCCCCGCTGTTCCGGAGTACGGCTTCGAGGCGTGCGTCGGAGAATTCCTCGTGCTCCGCGTTCATGGCCTCGGTAATGCCGTCGGTGAAGAGAAAGATCGTCTCGCCCTCGCCGAGCGTCGTCGAGTCTTCGTCATAGGGCAGGTCCGGCATGACGCCGACGGCGACCCCCCCGGTGCCGGGAAGCGGCGTCACGCCGCCGTCGTGCCGGATGACGAGCGGCGGGTTGTGGCCCGCATTGGCATAGACGAAATCTCCCGTCGCCGGGTCGAGGATGCCGTAGAACATGGTCACGAACAGGTCGTGCGGGTTCTGCTCGCAGATCGCATCGTTGGCGGCCGCAAGACACGCGCCCGGGCCGGAATGGCGCAGGGCCTGCGCCTGCATCACCGTCCGCGCGATCGCCATGAAGAACGCCGCGGGGACGCCTTTGCCCGAGACGTCCGCCATCACCAGGCCCAGGCGGCCGTCGTCGAGCACGAAGAAGTCGTAAAAATCGCCGCCCATCTCCTGTGCCGGCGTCATCAGCGCACGGCCGGAGTAGGATGGGTCTTCCGGCAGCTCCTTCGGCAGGATCGCGCTCTGCAAGGACCGCGCGATATTGAGCTCCGCATCCATCCGCTGTTTCGCCTGGGCGAGCTCGGCGTTGGACTTCTCCAGGTCTCGGGTACGCATCTGGACCATGCGCTCCAGATATTCCTCGCGCGCCTGGACCTGCTGCACCATGGTCTGGAACACGCGAACCAGCCTGCCGAGCTCGTCCTCTCGGCGGGCTGCGGAATCCAGCGACTCCGGCCGGAAGGCCTGCGTGTCGGCGTCGATTTCCACCGCTGCAGCGGTCAATGCCGCAACAGGTCGCACGATGCGCCGGGCGGAGAACGCGGCAACGACGGATCCGGCGAGGAATGCGGCGGCGGCGATAATGCAGCCGACCATGATGTAATCTTCGAGTAGCCGGTCCAGCCGGTCGCGCGGCATGTGGAGCACCGCTGCGCCCGTGGCGACGCCGCTCCGGTCGACGGTCGGCGCCGCTACCCGCAGCATGCCCGGGTCCAGACGCGATACCGCGCCGCCTTCCATGAGCGCACGCTGGGCGAGGGAGGCGTCGTGCTGCCGGAACGCGGGGTCGGTTCCGTCTTGTCCGGGGTGCGCGCCGTCTGTGAAGACCGCGCCGAGCATGTCGAGCGAATCGTCGACCACCCAGATCCCGCGGACGCCCGGCTGCCCCGCCAGCGATTCGAGCGTGGACGAGAGGCTGACGATTCGCGCGAGCCCGCGGCCTTCGGAGACGACGCTCCCGAGCAGCACGATCCGGCCGTCGCCCGCGCGCACGCCCACATAGCTTATGGGCCGTTCGAGGCCCGTCGGCGGCGGTGCGGATCGGAAGTCCACGGAAAAGCGGCGCCCCGAGACCAGCGGCGCGACCAGCCGTTCGTCGATACCGGCCGATGCGAGATCCGAAATCTCCTCCTGTTTCAGACCTTTGGTGGCGCGGGCCAGCGGCGTTCCGCCCTCGTCCAACAGCCAGATGTCGTCCACCGTGCTGTAGGCGGAGAGCTCGGCGAGATAAATGTCCAGGTCTCGTTGGAGGGCCGGGTTGTGGGCCGAGGTTTCGACCAGGTGAGCGACCGCGATCGCCTGCGTCTCCATCTCGGCCGTCACCAGCCGGTCGATCTCGTCGCCCGTCAGTTCGGTCCTGTTGGCCTCCGCCGCGATCATGCCCGCAACGAGGCGCGCCTGGGTTTCGGCCTGCTCGATCAGCGCATCGCGCGCAAGAAGCCCCATTGCCACCGCCACGCAGGCAATGGCGATGCCCACCGAGGCCGTGACGGTGAGGATCAGACGCCGCGAGAGCGTCAGCCGGAACGGGCTGCGCCGCGAACTCCGGGCGTCGGGCGCGCCGTCCCGCGCCTCGTCGGACGGCACGGCCTCGACGGCGGTCACGGAATCACGTCCGCTCCCGGGGTCGCAACCGTCCCGGTACGGCGCTCCAGATGGTTGCGCAGCCAGCGCATGGCGAGGGTGAGAAGGAGGCTGAACGCAAGGAACCAGACCGCGGAATAGAGATAGACCCAAAGGGCGAGCCCCGGTTGGTCAATGGCGCCGATCACCGTTTCGGACCGCTTGACCAGCTCCGGAACGCCGATCACCGAGGCGGTGCTGGAGGCCGCGAAGACGATGAGGAAGAAGCTCGTCCAGGCGGGCACGAAGAGGAGGGCCTCTCTGGTCTGGTAGCGTCGGAGGTGGCGGATCGCCGCGAGTGCGTTGTCCGAGACATAGCCCGCAACCGCGATCCCCAGTGCAAGCGATGCCTTCACCCAGGCCGGGATCGGCACGATCAGGCCGAAGAGATCGAACTGGGGCGGAACCATATAGGCGAGGTAGAACAGCATCACGAAGGTGGGTGCGTTGCGCGCGAGCGTCGTCACCGCGCTGCCGCTCTGCTTCATGCCCCAGCGGCCGCCGTCACGCAGCAGCGCCAGCACGAAGCCGACGGCGGTGCCCACCGCCATCGCCATCAGAGAGACCAGGAGGTTCCATCCGAAGCCGCCCGCCAGGTAGGGCGACCAGACCAGCAGGACGTCGACGGTCTCTTGCGCGGTCACGATCCGGGCGCCTTCTCGAACCGGCGGAACAGTTGCACGACGATGATGATGAGAACGAAATAGCAAACCAGAAGCACGTTCATCATCACTTCGGCATTGCCCTTGTCCGCCACGATCGATGTGCTCGCGTGCACCAGTTCGGGTAGCGCGAGCGTGCTCGCCATGCCGGTCGCCTTCACGATATTGACCGAGTTTCCCATCACCGCGGCGTGGCTGAGCGAGAGCGCACGCCGCAGTTCGCGCGGTCGGAAGTGCAGCCGGCGGCTGTCGGCGGCGGCCACGTCGGCGGCGTGCGAGAACACCACCGCATTGCTCGACGCCGCATAGAGCGACAGCACCACGCAGGCGACGAGGAACGCATCGAGCGAGATGCCGAGCGTAAGCAGCACGCTGCCGAGGCCGAAGAAGATGATGTAGAGCTGCAGGAGCGGCGGCGTCATGCGCAGCGCCGCGCTGAAGCCGTGCAGGAACTGGCTGATCACCGGCACGCGCCGGTGCATCAGCCAGCCGAACAGAACGCCGACCAGGACGCTCGCGATCACCGTCACAGCGGAGAGTGCGACGGTGAGG
Source organism: Alphaproteobacteria bacterium (assembly GCA_965220825.1). GTDB lineage: Bacteria > Pseudomonadota > Alphaproteobacteria > UBA828 > UBA828. The sequence continues at coordinate 2,054,870 of OZ244839.1, read as the reverse complement.
ATCAGACCGTGGAGGAAGACGGACTGGTCGAACGGATCGTACAGGATGCTCACGTCGAGGCCCGTCAGTTCCATCAGCGCGAGCGAAAGGCCCGAGAGGCCTCCTACCTCCCGGCTCGCCACCAGGGCGACCTCGCGACATTGGAGAGGCCACTGCCCGGCCTCGTTGCGCTGGCAGGTGAGCGCGCCGCTTTCGTCCACCGCCTGCCAGGTGATGCGCGCGTTCCGCAGGAAGGGAGAGGGCGGCAGGCCCCAGCGCTTCTCTATATCCTGCAGGGAACCGTCGCGGTGCCATTCCGCCAGGAGGTCGCCCAGCAGGCGGTCGAGCGCGCCTCCCGCTTCCTCCTTGGCCACCGCCACCGCCCACGGAAGCACGAATCGCGTCGGCAGCGAGACCGCGTAGCCTTCCCAGTCGCCGCCGGTGATCTCATGCAGCAGGTTGACCTCGTCATAGAGCCAGCCCACGCAGCGTCCATCACGCAGCGCCTGAGCCGCTTCGCGCGTGTTGTTGAACGCCGTCACCTCCAGCAGCAGCCGCTCCGTGGCGAGGCGGTTCCACAGCGCACCCTGAAGGCCGCACACCGTCCGCCCGCGCAGGTCCGCCCAGCTCGCGACGTTCGCGTCCGGCCGAAGAAGGACATTGGCGCCGTCGCCGTAATATTGCGGTTCCACCATGCTGATCAGCTCCCGCCGGGAGCGGGTGTCGCCCATGGTCGCAACGATGATGTCGATCTCTCCGCGCTGCAGCATCTGCATGCGGTTGGCGCTGGTTACCGGCACCAGCTGAAGGGCGACTCCGATCTCGTCCGCGAAGCCCTGCGCCACGTCCACGTCGTAGCCGATGAGCTCGCCCTCGGCGTCGCGGAAGCCGAAGGGCGCATAGTCCGCCTTGACGCCGACGACCACATGGCCACGCTCCCGGATGTCCTGAAGCCGGTCGGCTTCGGCCGGTGCCGCGGCGAGGGCGACCGCAAGGCCGGCGACGGCGAAGAGAGCGCGGCGGAGGGGAACCGGAATCGTCATTCCGAACCTCGCGCCTCCGGCTCGGAGACGATCATGAAGCCGTAGCCGAGCGCTGCGGGAAGGAAACGGCAGACCATGGCGTCGAGCAAACCCAGCAGGGGGTTGGCGACCACGGTCCGTTCCGAAAGCATGCTCTCGGGCCCCATGCGCGTGATCGAGAAGCCCTGCTCCGCAAGGTCTCTCCGCGCCTCCGCCGGGGTGAAGAGGTGGTAGAACAGTCGCAGCTCCTCCGCCTTGCCGCCTCGTACATACACGATATCGCCGGGCTCCAGACTGCCGGCGCGCACCAGGCCGGCGGCAGCGCGCTGCTCGCGGCGGAAGCGCCGCGCGGCGTTCGGCAGGCTGAGCACGAGCGTTCCACCCGGTTTCAACAGCTTGCGGACCGCCCCTAGAAGCTGTTGGCGCGCCGTCCGACCGGCGATGTGGCCCAACACGCCGAACGCGAGCACGGCGAGATCGAAGCTTTGCGGCTCTCCGTCCGAGAGTGCCGCTATATCGCCGTCACGAACGGAGAGCCGCCCGGATTCGATAAAGTCCTTCGCCCGCCGTTCCAGCGCCTGCCGCGCGCTCGCGCTTATGTCCGAGGCGACGCCGCTCGCCCGGGTTCGCTGCAATAGCGGCAGGGTATAACGCCCCGTACCGGCGCCCACATCCAGAAACCGTCCCTCGTCGGGGAGACGGGACAGCACGAGAGCGAGCATTTGCCTGTTTGGTCGCGGATAGCGCCGGTCGTAGAGCCCCGATGAAATATAGCGGTCGTAGGTCCCCTTCATGTCGGGGATGTTCCCGTCGACCGTCGGGCGCGGCCGTTCCCGCTCACCGTCCGGCAGATCGTCGTACGGACGAGAGAGTTTCAAGCTATGGCGCGCGGGAGAAGCCACGTTCGATCCAATGCAGGTTTAACCCGACCGGGAAAAAATGGCAGCATAATGGACCTCGAACTGGGGAAACAGATTATACCGATTCGCGATTTCAGTAACGGTTTATACCGTTTCGCGAACAATGTCGCTTCGCTCCGGGTCGGCGCCGTCGGGGGCGATCCGTATCGACGGTGCGTAAGAGGAGGGGAAAGGAAGCGACGGAATCCGGTGTAGCATGCGGCCCGCGCCGCCGCCTGTTGCAGGCCGGCGGGCATGGCAGCCCTAGGGGGAGAGATGAAACGCATCGCCGGTAGCCCGCACAGTCCTACGATCGGCCGCCGCCTCATGCTGTTCTGCCTTGCGGCGGGCCTGGCGATTACCCTGCCGGCGGTTGAACCGCGCTTAGCGGGCGAGGCCTCCGCCGCGGATGGCGGCGTGCTGGAGCGGATCGCGGAGACCGGCGTGATGCGCGCGGGCACCAGGGGGAGCTCGCCGCCCTTCGCCCGGACGCTCCCATCCGGCGGATTCGAGGGCTTTTCCGTCGACCTGCTGGAGGAGGTTCGCGCCGCCGTGGAACAGACCGTCGGCCGCGCCGTCGCGTTGGAGCTTTTCGAGGTGACGCCGTCGGACCGGCTGGAGCGCGTTGCCGCGGGCGAACTCGATATCGTGTGCGGCATCACCACGCCGACCTGGGACAGGGAAGCGCTGGTGGATTTCTCGCTCCCGTTCTTCCGGGACGGCACGCGAATCCTGGTCTATCGGGAGCTCGCGGCGAGTGGGACGGATCTGGGGCGGCTGAAGATCGGCGTGGTCGAGAACACGACCACCGAGGGAATCGTGAAGGACCGCCTGCCGACGGCGGAACTGCACCTCTATGCCAGCATGGACGACGCCATGCGCGGGCTCGGGGAGGGCGAGGTGCAGGGAGTCGCCAATATCGGCATCTCCCTCATGGCGCTGGCCGAAAGCGCCGAACCCCGCCGCAGCGTCGTCCTGCTGCCGCGGACGCGCGTTCTGGCGGTGGAGGCGCTCGCATGCGTCTTGCCGCAGAACGACAGCGCTTGGCGCGACGCGGTCAATCGGACCCTGGTGGCGCTCTTCGCCGATGTGGAGGACTTCCGCAGCCGCTACGACCAGATCTACGAGCGCTGGTTCGGCCGCGGCGCTGAAATCTTCTATCCGCTGGACCGCGGCGGCCGCGACTATCTGGGCAGTCTCTCGATCTGGGTGCGCTGAACGCGAGCGCCGCGCTCAGCTTCCGGGGCGGCGCTGCCGGACCCGGTCGGCGACACGCAGCAGCGCGTGACGGCACAGGAGTTCGGGCGATCCGCGCCCGCTCTTGCAGTCCCGCTCCGCGTCCATCAGGAAGGCCATGGCGCGCCCCGCGCTGTCGCCCCGCCATTGGGCCATCTGCGCAAGGAACGCGGCTTGCTCCCTGTGGAAGACGGGTGGCCGCAAGCCGCGCATCGCTCCCGACCGGCTTTCGCCCGCCGCCACCCGCGCCGCCGCGAGATGAAGACGCACAAGGTGGCGGGAGGCGGCGCGGAGCATGGTGATCGGCGACAGGCCGGCGTAGAGCGCGCGCGTCATCGCGCGGTCGAGCCGTTCCGGATCGCCGCTTGCGGCGAGCAAGGCGATTTCATCCGCCGATGCGCGTCCCGCATCGCCGACACCGGCCTGTGCCGCCTCCAGGGTCAACGCCGGCTTGCCGTCCTCCGGGCCGCCGAGAAAGGTGGCGAGCTTTTCGATCTCGTTCTCGATCTGGCGGCGGTCGGTGCCCAGACGCTCCGCGAGCCATGCGGCGGTCTCCGGCTCGACCGCGATGGACCGCTCGGTGCAGAGTGCCGCGATCAGGTCGGCGGCGCTCCGCCCGTCATCCTCGTGGCAGGCGATGGCGGCTGCGGACCGTTCCTTCTCGCACAGCAGCCGAAGGCTCGAGCGCGGTGGCAGCACCCCGGCTTCGGCGATCACGAGGCCGTCGCCGGGGGGAAGGGGGAAGCAGGTCCGGAAGGCCGGCGTAAGCGCGTCGCTCGCACCCCGCAGGCGGACCACCGTACGCCCGCCGGTCAGCGAAAGGGCGGAGGCTGCGTCCCGCAGGCGTGCCGGCTCGCTCCTGAGCGCTGCGCCGTCGAGGATCGACACCCGGAAAGGGTCGTCGAGACCGCCGGCGACGGCGCGCACGCAGGTCTCGGCGCGGGTCCTAACGAGGCCCTCGTTCGCGCCATGGAGAAGGACGATGCGGATAGCCGCGTCCGGTGCGGCGCAAAAGCCGTCGGCACGCCCGGCGGCGATCTTCAAAAGTCCGCGGCCTCGCCGTCGCGCCCGATGAGGTGCACCAGGACGAGGGTGCGAATCTCGTCGGCCAGCTCGCGCGCGAGGTTCCGCTCGGCGTTCCGTTCCGCCGCGAGGGTGGCGAAGGGGGACTGCACCACATTGTAGCTTCCGGTCGCCTTGGCCGTGCCCCGGTAAGCCGTCGCGCCGGTGGAATCGGCGAGGGTGAAGGATGCGGTGAGCGTCAGGTTGTAGCGGTCCGTGGAATCGTCGATCTGCACCAGGAGCGGCGATGTGCTCCGCCCCACCAGGACCGTCAGCCGATAGTCCGGCTCCGTGGGTCGGCCCGTGGGCGCGAGGCCGTCGATCAGCCGGTTGCGGAGCAAATGCCCGATCGGTCCGTCGATCGGCGCGATGTCCACCGTCTCGGCGAATCCGCGAGGGGTGGACGGGTCGCCGTAGAGCGGTTCGAAGCCGCATGCCGGAAGCGCCGCCGCTGCAAACAGCGCCAGCATCAGCGCCGGAAGACGGGCGCGCCGGATCCCGGCTTCACGCAGGTCGCGTAACCACATTGACGATGCGTCCCGGTACCACGATCACCTTGCGGACGGCACGGCCTGCGAGCGCCCGTTGCACGCCGGCTTCGGCAATCGCCGCGCTCTCGGCTGCCGCGCCGTCATGGCCGGCGGGCAGGGAGACGGTCGCCCGTTTCCGCCCGTCCACCTGGACGGCGACGATTACGGTCTCGTCGGCAAGCAGTGCCGGATCGGCTTCGGGCCAGGGGGTCTCTGCGAGCCAGCCGGTGCGGCCCAGCCGCCGCCACATTTCTTCGGCGAGATGGGGGATCATGGGCCCCAGCAGGATGGTTGCCGCCTCCAGGCCTTCCCGCAGCACATGGCCCGCCGCCGGCCCCTGGTCGGCCGCCGAGAGGGCGTTGGTCAGCTCCCGGACCCGCGCGACGGCGCGGTTGAATCGGAAACGCTCCAGATCGCGCGTCACGCCGTCGATCGTCTTGTGGATCGTCTTGCGCAGCGCGAGCAGCGGTTCCGCAAGGGCGGCATGCTCCGGCGCGGGCGTTTCCGGCGCCGGCAGGGCGAAGCGCGGCTCGTCCACCAGCCGCCAGAGCGCCGTGAGATAGCGCCACGCGCCGCGGACGCCCGCATCCGTCCATTCCAGATCGCGCTCCGGCGGGCTGTCGGAGAGCATGAATAGCCGCGCCGTGTCGGCGCCATAGGCCTCGACGATGGCCTCCGGGTCCACCGTGTTGCGTTTGGACTTGCTCATCGCCTCCGAGCGACCCTTCTCGACGGGGCGGCCGCTGTCGCGGGCGACCGACGAGCCATCGGCAGCGGTCTCCACTTCGTCCGGATAGTACCAGCGCCCGTCGGAATCGCGGTAGGTCTCGTGGCATACCATGCCTTGGGTGAAGAGCCCGGCGAACGGCTCGTCGATGGTCAGATAGCCGCATCGCTTGAGCGCCCGGGTGAAGAAGCGCGAATAGAGCAGGTGCAGCACGGCATGCTCGACCCCGCCGATATACTGGTCCACGGGGAGCCAGCGCTGGACCGCCTGTGCCGGTAGCGGCTCGTCGGCGCGGGCCGCGCAGAACCGCGCGAAATACCAGGACGAATCCACGAAGGTGTCCATGGTGTCGGTGTCGCGTACCGCCTCTCCGCCGCAGGCGGGGCACACCGTCCGCCGCCACGCCTCGTGGCGCTCCAACGGGTTGCCGGGGATATCGAAGCGCACATCCTCTGGCAGCAGCACGGGGAGCGATTCACGCGGTACCGGTACGATGCCGCAGGTCTCGCAATGCACCACCGGGATGGGGCAGCCCCAATAGCGCTGGCGCGAGATGCCCCAGTCGCGCAGGCGATAGCTGACGGCGGCCTTGCCCGCCCCCTGCTCGGCGAGCGCGGCGACGACGCGCTTCTTCGCCTCGGCGACCGAGAGCCCGTCGAGGAAGCCGGAGTTGATCGCCGTGCCGTCGCCGAGATAGGGCTCGTCGCCGATCTCGAAGCCCGCGGGATCCTCGTCCGGCGGGCAGATCACCGGGATTACCGGAAGGCCGTAGGCGCGGGCGAATTCGAGGTCGCGCTCGTCGTGGGCCGGGCAGCCGAAGATGGCGCCGGTGCCGTATTCCATCAGGACGAAATTCGCCACATAGACCGGCAGCGTGCAATCGGGCACCAGCGGGTGGCGGACACGGAGTCCGGTCTTGTGGCCGCGTTTCTCGGCGCTTTCGATTTCACGCGCGCCGGTCCCCGCCCGGTTGCATGCCTGGATGAACGCCTGCAGCGCCGGGTCGTCCTCGGCGAGCGCGCTTGCGAGCGGGTGGTTCGGCGAAAGCGCGCAGAACGATGCGCCGAAGAGCGTGTCCGGGCGGGTGGTGAAGATTTCGAGCGCGCCCTCCCGGCCCTCCAGCGGGAACAATATCCGCGCGCCCTCGGAACGTCCGATCCAGTTGCGCTGCATGAGCCGGACCTTCTCCGGCCAGCGGGGCAGTGTGTCCAGCGCCTCGAGCAGCTCGTCGGCATAGTCGGTGATGCGGAGGAACCACTGGGAGAGCCTGCGCTTTTCGACCGGCGCACCGGAACGCCAGCCGCGCCCGTCGATCACCTGCTCGTTGGCGAGAACGGTCTGGTCCTGCGGATCCCAGTTGACCCAGGATTCCTTCCGCTCGGCGAGCCCCGCCTCCAGAAAGTCCAGGAAGAGCGCCTGCTGGTGGCGGTAGTAGCCGGGGTGGCAGGTGGCGAACTCGCGCGACCAGTCGATGGAGAGCCCCATCCGGCGCAACTGGCCGCGCATGGTCGCAATGTTGCCGTAGGTCCACTCGGCGGGGTGAATGCCGCGCTCGAACGCCGCGTTCTCCGCCGGCAGGCCGAACGCGTCCCAGCCCATGGGGTGCAGCACGTCATAGCCGCGCGCCCGCTTGTAGCGCGCCACCACGTCTCCCATGGTGTAGTTGCGCACATGGCCCATATGGATGCGCCCCGAGGGATAGGGGAACATCTCCAAGACATAGTAGGTGGGCCGGTCGCTGTCGGGCGCCCGGAAGAGGTCCGCCTCATCCCAAGCGGCCTGCCACTTGGTTTCGACCGCGCGCGGATCGTAGGTTTCACCCATGGTCGCTCGCCTCGACCGGCGCCGGGGCTTTCGCGCCCGCTACTCGCCGATCGCCGCGATGCGCAGTTGGCGGGCGCGCTCGAGGATGCGGTTCTCGATGCTGACCGCCGTGTCTGCGCCGACGGCGGCGTCCGTCCAATCGCCGCCCGCGCCCCGCCTCTGCCGGAATATCATGACCCGCAATCCGTCCGTCCGCAGCGTGCGGGAGAGGATATAGACGACCGCCTTGAAGCGTTCGTTCGGGGTCTCCGGCGGAACGTACCAGTCGGTGATGACGACGCCGCCGAAGGGGTCGGCCGAGGCAAGCGGCATGAAGGAAATCGTATCGAGCGACGCACGCCACAAAAAGCCGTTGACGCCGATGACGCTGCCCTGGGGCGCCTCCCGTCCGCTTCCGAGCAGGCCGCCGGGCCCGAAGATGCTTTGCTGCGGCATCGGCGTGTTGCGGTAGCGCGGGTTGACCGTCTCCGGCTGTTCCGGATCGGCGAACCCGCAGGCGGCACCGGAGAGTGCAAGGGCAAGCGCACCCGCCGCCAGGACCTGAAATCGAATTGCGCGTTTCATGACAAATCCATCGGTGCCGCTCCCGGGAGCGCTCGCGCCGGCAGGCGCCTCTCTTACCACAGGCCGCGAGACTCCATCAAAGGCGCTATCGAAGGCCCGGCCCGGGAGCCTCAGGCGACCGCAATACGGGCGAGGACGGCCTGGAGCTTGGCGCGCGCGGTGTGCGCTTCCTCCAACCGCCCGCGCTGCTCCTCCACGATATGGGCCGGTGCGCGCTCGATGAAGCGGGCGTTGCCGAGCTTGGCCTGCAGCGCCGCCGCCTCCCGCTCCAGCTTGCCGATCTCCTTCTCGAGCCGCGCCCGCTCCTTCTCGAACTCGACGACGCCGGCGAGGGAGAGGACGGCCGTCGCCTCGCCCAGCACGATCTGGACGGAGCCCTCGGGCGCCGGGCCTTCCAGCGCGTCCGCGCTTGCGAGTCGGGCGAGTCGCAGCACCGCTTCCCGGTGCCGGCCGAGGCGCTTCAGCGTTTCCGGCGCGGCGCCTTGCAAGCCAAGGGGAATCCGCGCGCCGGCGGGCACGCCGAGCTCGGCCCTCACGGCGCGGACCTCGGAGATCAACCGCACCACCCACTCCAATTCCGCGTCCGCCTCCGGATCCGCGCGTGCGTCGCCCGGCGCGGGCCACGGTGCCGCGATCAGATCGGTCTCGCGCGCATCGGCGAGCCTTCCCCACAGCTCCTCGGTGACGAACGGCATGAAGGGATGCAGAAGGCCGAGGATCCTGTCCAGAACCCAAGCCGCCGTACGCCGCGTCTCGTCCTTGGCCGGCCCGTCCTCGCCGGCGAGCACCGGCTTGGAGAACTCGAGGTACCAGTCGCAGAAGACGCCGCGGGTGAAGTGGTGGATTGCGCCCGCCGCCTCGTTGAAGCGATAGGCTTCGAGCGCCGCGGTCACCGCCTCCGCCGCCCGCGCCGTCTCGCCGACGATCCAGCGGTTTACCCGCTCCCGACAGCCGGCCGGGTCGAAGGCCCCATCGGGCCTGCACCCGTTCGCTTCGCAGAAGCGCGCGGCATTCCACAGCTTGGTCGCGAAATTCCGGTAGCCCGCGACACGGCTCTCGGCGAGCTTGATGTCGCGCCCCTGGGCTTCCATGGCGGCGAGGGTGAAGCGCAGCGCGTCCGCGCCATATTTGTCCATGAGCGAGAGCGGGTCGATCACATTGCCCCGGCTCTTGGACATCTTCTGCCCCTTTTCGTCGCGCACCAGCGCATGGATGTAGACGGTGCGAAAGGGGATGTCGCCCATGAAGTGGAGGCCGAGCATCGCCATTCTGGCGACCCAGAAGAAGATGATGTCGAAGCCGGTGATCAGGTCGTCGTTGGGATAGTAGGTCGCGAGCGCTTCGTCCTGGTCGGGCCAGCCGAGGGTGGAGAACGGCCAGAGGCCCGAGCTGAACCAGGTATCCAGCACGTCCGGGTCGCGCTCGAGCGGCGTGGCCGCGCCATAGCGGCGCAAGGCCTGGGCTTCCGCCTCCGCTTGCGTCTCGGCGACGAACACCACTCCGTCGGGCCCGTACCAGGCGGGGATGCGGTGGCCCCACCAGAGCTGGCGCGAGATGCACCAGGGCTGGATATTGCGCATCCACTCGAAATAGGTGTTCTCCCAGCGCTTGGGAACGAAGCGGATGCGCCCCGTTTCGACGGCCTCTATGGCGGGGCCCGCGAGCGTTGCGGCGTCCACATACCACTGGTCGGTGAGCCAGGGCTCGACGACGGCGCCGGAACGATCGCCCGTGGGGAGGACATGGGCGTGAGGCTCCACCCGGTCCAGAAGCCCGGCTTTGGAGAGCGCTTCCACCACCCGCTCGCGGGCCTCCATCCGGTCCAGGCCGCGGAAGGCCGGCGGCGCGTTGTCGTTGAGGCGCGCGCGCTCGTCGAACAGGTTGATGATTTCGAGATCGTGGCGGCGGCCCACCTCGAAGTCGTTGAAGTCGTGCGCGGGCGTGATCTTCACGGCGCCCGAGCCCTGCTCCGGGTCGGCATGGGTGTCCGCCACGATCGGGATGCGACGGTCGGCGAGCGGCAGGAGGGCGTGGGCGCCCACCAATTCCCGGTAGCGGGGATCCTCCGGATGGACGGCGACGGCCGTATCGCCCAGCATGGTCTCGGGCCGGGTGGTCGCAACCACGATATGCTCGCCCGGCCGGTCCGCCAGCGGATAGCGGATATGCCAGAGCCTGCCGTCCGGGGCGTCCCGCGGCTCGACCTCCAGATCGGAGATCGCGGTGCGCAGAACCGGGTCCCAGTTCACCAGCCGCTTGTCGCGGTAGATGAGCCCTTCGCGGTGCAGCGAGACGAAGACCCGCGTCACCGCCCGGCTCAGCCCCTCGTCCATGGTGAAGCGGTCCCGGGACCAGTCGGGCGAGGCGCCGAGGCGGCGCAGCTGGTTCTGGATCGCGCCGCCCGATTCCGCCTTCCAGGCCCAGACCCGCTCGACAAAGCCGTCGCGGCCCAGTGCCCGACGGTCCGTTCCCTCGTCGGCAAGCTGGCGTTCCACCACGGTCTGGGTGGCGATTCCCGCATGGTCCATGCCGGGCTGCCAGAGCGCCTTGCGTCCGGTCTTGCGCCGGTAGCGCGTCAGCACGTCCTGCAATGTGTTGTTGAGCGCGTGCCCCATGTGGAGGCTGCCCGTCACGTTGGGGGGCGGCATCATGACGCAGTAGGGCGGGCCCGCGTCCTTGCGCCCGGCGAAGGCGCCCGCGCGCTCCCATCTTTCGTAGAGCCGGGCTTCGATCTCGGCGGGCCGGTAGGTCTTGTCCAGCATGGCGGTGGGGATCAGGCTCGAAGCGGCGCCGCACGCATCCGGCGGCGCCTGGGTTCAGGATTCGGGATCGGGTCGGCGGGCGACCCGCTCGATCTCGGACTGCACCATGCGTCGGGTGATTTCCGGAAGGTGGGCATCGAGCCACTCCCGGAGCATGGGCCGCAGCATCGCCTCCACCAGCTGTTCCACCGTCCGCTCGCCCGGAGCGCCCGGTCGGCCTTCCGTCGCGCCGTCGGGGCCGGTGCCGTGCGGTGCGCGCGGACGGGCCGTTTCCGGTGCGGGCGGGGCCGGCGACGGGGAGCCGCCGTCGAGCGGGATAGCGTTGCCGTGCTCGTCCACGCTGTCGGTGAGTTCAAGCACGCCGCTGCCGCCGCCCTCCGCCGCGCCGTCGGGCGTCCTGTCCTCCGCGACGATGCTGCGGATGGATGCGAGGATTTCCTCCGTCGAAGGCTTCGCACGAGCGTCCGGCTCTTTCGGGGGCTCGGTCACGATTGCGTCCTTGGTGGGCGGTTGCGCTTGCCGGCGCCAACCTAGAGCGGTTCCGCCGGAAAGGGAACCGCAAGTCCTCGTTCAGGACGTTTGAGACGCCGGGGTTTCTTCGGCCGTCAGGTTGGCAGGGTATTCGGCGAACAGCGGTTATGGGCGGTCGCGCGTCGCCCCAACGAGCTGCCCCTTCATTTTTTTGGTGCGCGGGTCTTGAGGCCCGCATTTTTCTTCTCCTCGAAAAACAAAAACATGCGGGCCTGGAGACCCGCGCACCAAACCTGTCATGGGGGTTCCTTGCGGTTGATGTGTCAACCAACCGCTTCGGAGACCCCCAACCGCGTTTCAAGAGCCGCGCCTCATACCTCTCTGGACTTGCACAGCCGCATGGCACCGCTCGTCAATCGACGAGGCCGAACAAGCCTTCTTCCGACCAGCCCAGCGGTCCGCTCTCCGTGAGTCCGAGCCATTCCATATCGCCGAGCTCGAAAATGGTGCCGCGCCCCGGTTCGTGGTTCATCTCGGTATCGTAGGGCTCGACCGGGAGCCGGAGCGCTTGCGCCGTCAGGCTGCCGACCGCCGATTGCAGCCGGAAGGCCGAGACGATCTCGTCCCGCTGCGCCTGCACGAGGCTCACATTGGTGCGGAACAGCTCCTGCTCCGAATCCAGGACATCGAGGGTGGTGCGGAGCCCCACGAAGGCCTCCTGGGTCACGCCTTCGAGTGCGATCGTCGCGGCCTCCGCCTGGGATTCGAGCGCTGCGATACGCGCCCGCGCGGTCACCAGCGCCCCCCATGCGCTGGTGGCTTCCAGCCGCGCATCGCGCCGCACCTGGTCTCGTTCGAACCGGCGCTGCGCCGCCACCTGCTTCGCGCGTCGTACCCTCGCGCTCTCGGCGCCCGACTGGTAGAGCGGAACCACGAAGTCGATCCTGAGAGCCGCCGTGGCGGATTCGTCCACGCCGATGGTCTGATCATATCGCCTGCCGTAGCTTCCCCGGAGCGAGACCCGGGGCCGACGCGCAGCATTCCACGCCTCGATATCGGCCCGCGCCGCCCGGGCCGTGAAGTCCGCCGCCGAGATGGAAGGGTTGTTCCGTTCGGCGCGTGCGATCGCCTCCTCCTCCTCTTGCGGCAGGTCGGGCGGAAGTGCGGGCCAGGCAAGCGCGCCCGGTAATGCGCCGATGGTCCGCTTGTAGATGCTGCGGGCCGTGACGAGGCGGCCCTCGGCGGCGATCCGATCTGCCGTCGCCTGGGCGAGGCGGGCCTCCGCCTGGGCGACATCGGTACGCGTCACCTGGCCGACCTCGAAGCGGTCCTCTGCCGCCTGTAGCTGGCGGCGCACCACGCGCTCATTGTTGCGGTTGAGGTCGAGGACGGCCTGTTCGCTCAGCACATCCATATAGGCGGTGGCCGATTCGAGCATGACCCGCTGCTCGACCGACGACAGCCCGGCACGGCCCGCCCGCACCGCGCTCTCGGCCGATTCCACCTCCGCATCCACGCGGCCTCCCAGATAGAGCGGCTCCACCACGCTGATCTCGTAGGATCGCGCGATGAGGGTGTCGTCGCTGCGCAGGTTTCTGGACCGGGTCTCGGTGTCCAGCACGCCGGCATCGCCCTGGAGTTGGACCGTCGAGCGTCCGCCGGCGAGAGCTTCCGGCACGGACTCGTCGATCCCGCGCAGCCGGGCGCGCTCGGCAAGCAGCGTCGGATTGTTCGTGTAGGCGAAAGCAAGCGCCTCCTCGAGGGTCTGGGCGCCCGCACCGCCGGCCGCGAGGGCGGCGCACACCGCAAGCAGAGCGCCGCCGGCGCGTGCGGCGATCATGCGCTTTCGTCCCGGGCGCGGTGGGATCGGGGGTGTGAGCGTCGGCATGGCTTCAGTATGTCGTCATCCTCCGGTCGACATTACGCGCCCAGGCGTCGATGCCGCCGTCGAGGTTGAGCGCGTTATCGTAGCCCAGGCCATGCAGCCATTCCACCACGTGCAGGCTCCGCTGGCCGTGATGGCAAAGCACCACCAGCGGGCGGTCCCGGGGAAGTTCGTCCACCCGTTCGGGCAGTGCGTTCATGGGGATGGCGAGCGCTTCCGGCAGCGCACAAAGCGCTGTTTCCCACGCCTCGCGAACGTCGAGCAGGGCGTAGGTCTCGCCCCGCTGCCGCAGGCCCGCGAATTCCTCGACCGAAAGCTGCACCGCTCCGCCCGGACCGACGGCCTAAAGCTCGAAGGCGACAGGCCGCGCGATGCCGGGAAGCGGCGGGACCGCGGCTTCGAACAGCGGGCGGCTGGAGAGCGCGCCGTCATGCTTCTCCCAGAGCGTCGCGCGCCCCACCGCACCGGGCGTACGCAGCACCGCGACGATCCGCCCGCCTTCGGCGAGCTGCGCCGCGGCCGCCGCGGGCAAATGGTCGATGGCGCCGCCGAAGAAGATGACATCGTAGGGCGCCTCGGGCGTGCGGCCCTCTGCAAGGGGGCCCGTGACGACGATGGCGTTGTCGGCCCCGACGCCGCTGAGCGCGGCTGCGGCTTCCCTGGCCAGCGCCTCGTTGTCGTCCAGCGCGATCACGGTGCCGGCGAGGCGGGCGATGACGGCGGACGCATAACCCGTGGCACAGCCGATATCGAGAGCCACGTGGTCGGCCGCGATGCGGGCTTCCTGGAGCAGGCGCGCCAGCACCATGGGTTCCATGATGTAGCGGTCGGGACCGACCTCGACATCCTCGTCCACATAGGCGACGGCCTGGCGCACCCGCGGCACGAAACACTCGCGCGGAATCTCCGCCATGGCGTCTATCACGCGCTCGTCCGTGACGCGGTTGGTCCGGATCTGGCTCTCCACCATATTGCGGCGCTGGGCGGCGTAGTCGACCATCGGGCGGGCTGCTCTTCTGCTGTCGCTTCGTCCGTAGAACGATCCGCAATGTAGGGGGCGCGCGGGAGCAAGACAATGGAGCGGCGTTCGCGCTGCGCGCGCGCCGAACGAGACGGCGGCGCTCCCACCTCCCGCCCATCTCCCGCCCATCTCCGGCCGCTTCGCCGGACGGGTTCCGCGCGGAGAGGTAACGTCAAATGTTTTGTGTCAGTGAGAAAAGTGTGGGCACTCCCTGGTTTTGGTTTTCGTGGGTGAAGACGGCGAAGAGGATGCGATCCATGGAGGTTCTGTCCTGGAAGGTTCCCATGGGCCTTGTCCTGCGCCGGACTTCTCGGAAGCGTCGCTCGATGGCGTTGGTGGTCCTGACTTGCTTGCGTCGTTCGAGAGTTTTGTATCGGAAGCATGTGAGCAGTTCGTCGAGGTCGTTGCGCAGGCATGCAACGGCCTTTGGGTAGTCTGCCTGCCATCTGTCCGCGAAACGGCGTGCGGCGGCGAGGGCGGCGGGTCTGTTGGCGGCGTTGACGATCCTGTGGAGGCCTTTCTTGACGGGGTCGTGGTGGTGTTTGCGGACCTTGTTGAGAACGTTTCTGACCTTGTGCGCCCAGCAGCGTTGCAGGGGGATGCCGGGGTAGACGACGGGCAGGGCAGCGATGAGGCCAGCGCCGCCGTCGGTACAGATGATCTCCAGGGCGTCGCCGCGCAGGCCGCGGCGGTAGAGGTCTGTGAGGAACAGCTCCCACTGGACGGCGCTCTCAGCGGTGGCCAAGCGGTAGTCGATGATCTCCTTCCTGCCGTCGGCGTGGATGCCGAGGGCCACCAGGACGGGGCGCCTGAGGGCGCCGGCGCCGGTCTTGCGGGCGAGCACCACGCCGTCGAGCATGAGCACGGGGTAGGCGTCCTTGAGCGGCCTGCGATGGAAGGCGGCGACAGCGATGTCGAGGGTCTTGGCGATGCGGCTCACCGTGGCCGGGCTGATGGACCGACCGAGGATCGTCTGCAGAGCCACCGCCACCTTGCGTGTGCTGAGCCCAAGCACGAAGCAGGCAAGCACCAGGCGGTCGATATGGGGGGCGCGCCGGGCATAGGCGCGCAGCACCACGTTCGCCGAGAAGGTACGGGTGCGCGGCACGCAGAGCTCGATCTCGCCGAGCTCGGACATCAGTTGGCGGCTGTAATAGCCGTTGCGCCGATCGGCGGTCCCGCGCCTCGCCATGGTGTCGAGGTGGCTGGAGATCCGGTCGCCCATCTGCTGCTCCAGCACCGCCTTCGCCGCGCTGCGGTAGTCCGCGCTCCACTCGACCCCTTGCGCTTGCATGTTCTTCATCATTCGGAACGCGGCCGGTATGCTGTTGATCGTCGCGGACTGCGGCATGGGGGTGCTCCTTTCGTGGGTTCTGGCAAACCATTGGAGTACCCCCCTCCCTGCCCCTGACACAAACTCTGATACGTCACCCGCGGAGAAGGCTGGTGTGCAAGTTCAGACAGGTATGAGACGCGTCTCTTGAAACGGGGTTGGGGGTCTCCGAAGCTGTTGGTGTAGACACATCAACCTCGAGGAGACCCCCATGCAGGTTCTTGGCCTGCCTCGTCAGATTACACGAGGCGCCCGGCTCGCGTCGCGTCTTTGCGATGCGCAGCGTAGCGAAGCAGAGCAAAGACGCGACGCGGTGCGTCGTTGGCGCGCTGCCATGGTGGCGGGCCTGACCGCCGAGGAAGCGGCCCAAGCCATCGGCGTGTCCCGTGCCACGCTCTACCGCTGGAAGAAGCGCTCCGAGCGGTACTCCAGCCGACCGCGGAGGCTGCGAAAGCCAAACTGGTCGCGGGCTCTGGTCGCCGCCATCCGCGAGATCCGCGCCGACTACCCCATGTGGGGCAAGGCCAAGATCACCGTTCTACTGCACCGGCGCGGCTTCCAGACCTGCGAAAGCACCGTTGGGCGCATCCTGAAGACCTTGATCGACCGCGGCGAGGTCGTCCCCGTCCCGACACTGCGGCGCAAGGCGCCACGGGCCTTGCGCCGCACCCGGCCCCATGCCCGGCGCCTGCCCAAGGGCAGAAAGCCCGCACGGCCCGGAGAAATCATCCAGATCGACACCATGACCATCAATCCCGGCCACGGACGGCCCACCATCAAGCAGTTCACTGCAATCGACCCCATCGCCAAATGGACCTGCGCACAGGCCTGGCGACGCGCAACGGCCCATAACGCCGCCCAATTCCTCGACAAGCTCCAGGACGACATGCCCTTCCCCGTCAAGGCCATCCAAATCGACGGCGGCGTCGAGTTCAAGGCAAGCTTCGAAACCGAATGCCAAAGGCGCGGCATCGATCTCTGGGAGCTGCCGCCCCGATCCCCTGAACTCAACGGTCATGTCGAACGCAGCAACGGCACATGGCGCTATGAGTTCCATGCCTCCTGGGAGCTCCCCGACGACCTCGAAGGCCTCAACCGATGGATCGACGCCTTCGCCGACGAGTTCAATACCATCAGACCCAACCAGGCCCTTGGCGGACAAACACCGGCCGAATACCTTGACAACCTGACAGCAGAAGAAACCACAGCGTCTCAAACGTCCTGAACGAGGACAGCTGGTTGACCGTGGCGGCATGGGGGCCCAAAATGTTGCAGTCGCGCACCGTTTTGCGCTTCCATGCGCCTCCCCGGCCGGGTGGCAGAGTGGCTATGCAGCGGACTGCAAATCCGTGTACGCCGGTTCGATTCCGGCCTCGGCCTCCAATTCGGTCTTCCCGACCGTGGCGGTGCCCCGCCCACCTTTAGCGGCCGACAGGATGGACAGTCAGGCGACAGAGCGTAGTGCACGGGTGCGCGCGTGGTTCCCGCTCGCAGCCGGCATCGCGATCAATCTCGCTATCGGCATTCTCTACGCCTGGAGCGTTCTGGTGGCGCCGTTCGAGCTGCTGCTCTCGGCGTCGCGCGCCGAGGTAAGCGGCGCCCAGTCCCTCGGGTTCTTCATGGCGACCGTCGGCACCTTCACCATGCACTGGCTGCTGCGCTGGTTTTCGCTGGCGATGCTCGCGCTCGTCATCGGGGTAATGTCGGCGCTCGGCCTCGCACTTGCGGGCTTCGGACAATCGCTTGCCGCACTCTATCTGGGCTACGGGGTGCTCTTCGGCTACGGCTCCGGGGTGCTCTATTTCGTCGCCATGACGGCGGCCGGAATCAAGGGCCCGGTGCGGAAGAGTATCGCGATCGGCGCCAACATGGCGGCGGTCGCCCTCGGCGGCATCCTGTGGTCGCCCGCGCTCGCCTCCATGATCGAGACGTTGGGGCCCACCGCTTCGGTCGGTATCGCGGCGGCGATCCTGCTGGCCGCGACGACCCTGGGCTACGCCCTGATCGCGGCCTCCGGCGCGCGGCTGCCGTCGGGCCAGGGCGCCACGGGTCTCTTCGAAGACATGTTGACGGAATCCCCCCGCATCGCCGCCGCGATCTTCTTCGGTTTTCTCTGCGTCGCCTTTGCCGCGCTTGCGGTGGTGGGGCACGCGGCGACCCTGATGGCCTCCTGGGGCGCCGCGGCAAGCGAGACGCGGCTCGCGCCGATGCTGAACGGCGCGGGCTATGCGATCGGCGCGCTGATCGGCGGGCCGCTCACCGAGTTGCTGACCGGGCGGCGGGTCCTGATCGGCGTGGGACTCGCCATGGGCGGGCTTCTGCTCGCGCTCTATCTCGCCCCGGGGATCGCCGTGGGCCTCGCCGCGGTCGCGGTGGTGGGCGGCTGCTTCGGCGCGACCGCGAGCGCGCATCCCCTCGCCATAGCGGGTTATTACGGCGCGGACGCCATGCCCCGGGTCTATGGGCGGCTCGCCGTCGCCTACGGGATCGGCGGGCTGTTGGGGCCGTTCGTCGCGGGCGCGATTTTCGACGCGGATCGCCATTACGGCACCGCCGTGATCCTCGCCGCCTGTGTCGCCCTCCTCGGTGCGGCCTGCTATGCCTGCCTGCCTCGCGGCAATTTTTCGGTGCAGCGGCGCGCTCAGGGATAGGACGGGCGCGATGGAACGATGCGATTTTCTGGTGATCGGCGCCGGCATCGCCGGCACATCCGCCGCATACGCACTCGCCGCGCATGGGTACGCGGTGTTGCTCGAGCGCGAGGAACAGGCGGGCTATCACACCACCGGACGGTCCGCCGCCATGTTCTCGGAGGCCTATGGCGGCCCGGTCTTGCGATCGCTGACCCGGGCAAGCCGCGGCTTCATGGAGCGCCCGCCCGAGGGCTTCGCCGCGGCTCCGCTGCTCGCCCCGCGCGGCATGATGTATGTCGGCCGGGCGGATCAGGCGGCCGCGCTCGAGCGATTCTACGAAGAGAACCGCCACGACGCGCCCGGTGTCCTTCGTCTCGGCGGCGGTGAAGCCCGCGCGCGAGCGCCGCTGCTGCGGGAGGGTTACGCCGCGGGCGCCGTGCTCGAATCGGAAGCGCGGGAAATCGACGTGGCGGCGCTGCATCAGGGCTTCCTGCGCGGCTTGCGCGACCGTGGCGGCAGGTTCGTGGCGGGCGCCGGCGTGCGGGCGCTCGCACGCGACCGGGCCCTCTGGCAGGCGGAAACCGCGGCGGGCGCCTTCGCCGCGCCCGTGGTCGTTAACGCTGCCGGCGCATGGGGCGACGAGGTCGCGGCGCTCGCGGGGGTTGCGCCTCTGGGCCTCGAGCCCAAGCGGCGCACGGTCTTCGTCTTCGACGCGCCCGACGGCATTCCAGGCGATTCGCCCATGGTGATCGATGTGGGCGAAGCGTTCTACTTCAAGCCCGATTCGGGCCGCCTGCTCGGCTCGCCCGCCGACGAGGATCCGTCCCCGCCCTGCGACGCGCAACCGGAAGAGCTGGATATCGCGCTGGGGGCGGATCGCATCGGAAAGGCGGCGGAGGTCGAGATCCGCGTCATCCGCAACAAGTGGGCGGGCCTTCGCAGCTTCGTGCGCGACCGGGAGCCGGTGGCGGGCTACGACGCTTCCGCGGAGGGTTTCTTTTGGCTCGTCGGGCAAGGCGGGGGCGGGATCATGACGGCACCTGCCATGGCCGAGGCCGCCGCCGCGCTCGTCACCGGGCGGCCGTTGCCCGCCCCGCTCGCCGCTTGCGGCGTGCGCGCGGCGTGCCTGGACCCGGCTCGGCTGCGCTGATCGCCCCTATCCGCTTTTCTCTACCGGCTCGGCGATGACGACACTCTCTCCATCGCGTACCGCGTAGAAGAAACACGAGGGGCGCAAGGTGTGGCATGCGGGCCCCGTCTGCTCCACCAGCAGCAGCAGCGTGTCCCGGTCGCAATCGAAGCGCAGCTCCACCAGGCGCTGGATGTGGCCCGAGGTCTCTCCCTTGCGCCAGAGGCATGCCCGGGAGCGCGACCAGTAGCAGACGCGGCCGGTCTCGAGCGTCTCGCGGATCGCGGCCGCGTTCATCCAGGCGAGCATCAGCACCTGGCCGGTGTCGTGCGCCTGGGCGATGGCAGGCACGAGGCCCGCGTCGTTGAAGCGGAGCGAGGCAATGATCCGCTCGGTTGCGCTTTCGCTTGTCGTCATGGCGTCCGGCCGTCTGTTGCGGGGTCGCGTGTCGGTCTCACGGAAGAAGGGGCTGGGTCCGCCGCCATGCCGCTGCCGCCAGGGGCGCGAGGGCGCCGGCGGCGAACACGACGGCAAAGAGCAGGATCGCCGTCACCACCACCGAGGGGCCCGACGGGGTGTCCCAGAGGAGCGAGCCATGCAGCCCGCCGGCCACCGCAAGGGCCCCGACAATGCAGGAAAAGACCGCCATCTGTTCGGGCGAACGCGCGAAGCGCCGTGCGGTGGCCGCCGGAATGATGAGCAGCGCCACGACCAGGATCAGACCGACGATCTTCATGGCGATAGCCACCGCGAGCGCGATCAGCAGGGTGAAGACGATGCGCACCAGCCCGGTGCGCGTGCCCTCCGCCTGAGCCAGTTCCTCGTGCAGCGTGACGGAGAGCAGCGGCCGCCAGATCGCGGCCGTTGCCGCAAGCAGCGCAGCACCCCCGCCATAGATCCAAAAGATGTCCTGATGGGTTACGGCGAGCAGGTCGCCGAAAAGATAGCCCACCAGGTCCACGCGGACCGTCTCGAAGAAGCTGAGCGCGACCAGGCCGGAGGCCAGCGAGCCGTGGGCGAGGAGCCCGAGCAGGGTGTCCGTCGCGATGCGCCGTTGACGCTGGAGCAGCGGGAGCAGCAGGGCGAGGCACGCGCAGACGATCGCGATTCCGGCGTTGAGGTCGATGCCGAGCGCGATTCCCATGGCGACGCCGAGCAATGCGCTATGGGCTATGGAATCGCCGAAATAGGCCATGCGGCGCCATACCACGAAGCAGCCCAGCGGACCGATGGCAAAGGCGAGGCCGACGCCCCCCATGAGTGCACGGGAGAAGAAGTCGTCCAGCATTGCAGCGGCTAGCGCCGGTCTCCGGCGGCGGTCGTCTCGGCGTTCTCGCCCATCTCGAGCGGCACCACCCGGCCCGCGATGTCGTGGCTGTGATCGTGGCTGTGGGTATAGACGGCGAGAGCGGCCGCGGCCTCGGGACCGAACAGGGAGATGTAGTTCGGGTGGCGGCTTACCGCGTCGGGTCTGCCGGTGCAGCAGACATGCCCGTTGATGCAAACCACACGGTCGGTCGCGCCCAGCACCAGATGGAGATCGTGAGAGATGATCAGGATGCCGCAGCCGCGCCGGTCCCTGAGGGCCCCGATGAGACGGCCCAGGGCAAGGCGGCCGCGAAAATCGACATGATCGCTCGGCTCGTCCAGCACCAGAAGGTCCGGGTCGCGCAAAAGGGCGCGGGCAAGCGTCACGCGGCGGAACTCGCCGCCGGAGAGGTCGTGGAGCTGACGGTCGATGGTATCGGCCGCACCCACTTCATCGAGTGCGGCAAGGATGTCCTTCCGCCGCCGGCGCCGGGCCAGAGTCAGGAAGCGGTGCACCGTCACGGGCAGCAGCGGGTGGGCCTCGATGCGCTGCGGAACGTAGCCCACCTTGAGACCGGGCGTCTGGCGAACCGTCCCTCCGTCGGGCTTTATCAGGCGCAGAAGCGCGCGCACCAGCGTGCTCTTGCCGGCGCCGTTCGGGCCGATCAGGCTTACGATCTCGCCGCTTCCGACGGTAATGGAGACCTTGTCGAGGACGGTGCGCCGGCCGTAGCGGACGACGAGATTTTCGCCGGAGATCAGCGGCGGTCCGCCTGCCGCCGGCGCCTCCCCGCTCAGCGGTTCGAGAGCGGCGTGCAATCCGGGCATGTGCCGTGCAACTCGATAATCTTGCGGGAGACCGCGAAGCCCGCGTCGGCCGCCCGGTCGTCGATGACGCGGTCGATGGCATTGGCGTCCATCTCCGAAACCTCTCCGCAGTCGCTGCAGATGAGGAACTGCGCGGAATGATCGGGGCCGGGCTGGGGGCAGCCGACATAGGCGCGAAGGCTGTCGATGCGGTGCAGCAGGCCTTGCTCCATGAGAAAGTCCAGCGTGCGGTAGACCGTCGGCGGCTTGGCACCGCCGCGCCCGTCGCCCAGCTCCGCCAATATGTCGTAGGCCTTGACCGCCCGGTGGCTCTGCCAGATGAGCTCAAGCACCCTGCGCCTGAGCGGCGTGAGCCGGGCCCCGTTCCGTGCGCACACATCCTCGGCGCGGGCGAATGCGTTCCTGATGCATTCGTCATGGGCGTGGCCCGCGCCGCGCGGGCGCATGGCCTCAGTCCGAGAGTCCGTCATGGGTCCTTCCGCCGTCCGACCGCCGGCCCGCCGGTCGGCTCGTTGTCTGCGTTACGTTATCATGCCCGCCCGCCTTTGAAACCGTAAAACGGACCCCGTCTCCGCAAAGGCCCTCAAGTCGGCGCCGGCGGGCGCTCCCTTGCCGCGGCGATTCAGGCTATTTTCTGCCGAATCGCAGCGGTCTGGAGCGTAGAATGCCAATGTTTCGAGGCGCGCCGTCCTCCTTTCAGAAGATGCGCACGCCGTCCGTCCCGCGGTCGGGCGCCCCATGATCGTCGGTGCCGCGCTGGTGGGTTCCGGCGCGGCTGTCAGTTGGGGCGTCTCGGACTTTGCCGCCCGCTTCGTGGGCCGCGCCATCGGCGTGTGGGGGGCGCTGCTCGGCATCATGACCGTCGGCGGCGCGATCACCGGCCTCTACATCGCCGCCCGTGGCGAGCCCATGATCTGGGACGTCTCGGGCTTCTGGCTGCTTGCCTTGAACGGCGTTGCCAGCCTGTTCGCGACGCTCATGCTGTTCGATGCGCTGACCCGGGGGCCGGTTTCCCTCGGCTCGCCCATGGTCTCGAGCTACCCCGCCTTCGCCGTGCCCATGACGGTCGTCTTCGGCGCCCGCCCGGACGTGATCCACTGGATCGCCATGGCGGCGACGATGGGCGGGGTCTGGCTGGTGGCGCTCGCCGTCACCCGCATCGACGGCGGCGAGAAGCCCGAATATGCCCCCGCCGTGTTGCGGCGCTCCATCCTCATGGCGCTGGGCTCGGCCGTGCTGTTCGCCGTCGCGCTGTTGAGCGCGGACCACGCCATCGAACGCTACGGGCTCGCCCAGACGCTGCTGTCCGCCCGACTGGCGGGTTTCGTCGTCCTTGCTGCGGGCTTTCTCGCGCTCCGCCGGGCGCCGGCCATGCCTGTCCGGATCTGGCCTCTGGTCGCGTTTCTCGCGCTGATGGACACCTTGGGCTACGCCTTCGTCTATGGCGGGCTCTCGCTGGAAAACGGCGAGTTCGCCATCGTCACGAGTTCGGCCTATTCGGTGGTGACGGTGCTGCTTGCCCGCGTCTTCCTGCGCGAGCGGATCGTCCTCCTGCAATGGCTCGGCATCGCCGTGGTCGTGGCCGGCATCGGGACGCTTTCGGCGACAGGTTGAGCCGCGGTATGACGAGCGGTGATGGCGGGCTGCGAGGGCGAAGCGCGCGATGCAGCGGTGCCGGAGCGCGTTCGCGCCGTGAAGCGGAAAAACGTGCCGTGTGCGCATTGAGCGTTGACGGCGGCCCGCGACGGCGTTCACATTTCCTTAATTCTGGAGTCCGTGATTCGGTTAGGCTGCGGAATCCGTGATCCTTTCCTGTCCGTCAACTGCAAAATGGGAGCGAGCAGTGAACAAAGCCGAATTGACCAAGGCGGTGGCAAGCCGGGCGAACCTCTCCAATGCGGAGGCGTCCCGTGCGGTTGACAGCATGCTCGACGTGATCGTCGATAGTCTTCGAGCCGGCTCCGACGTGAGGCTCGCCGGTTTCGGATCCTTCAACGTCATCCGGCGGCAGGCCACCAAGGCGCGCAATCCGCGCACCGGGGAGGAGATCCATGTCGCCGCTTCGAACCAGCCCAAGTTCAAGGCGAGCAAAGTGCTGAAGGAGGCGCTCAACTAGCCGGGGCGCGCAACACGCCCCTG
The DNA here is from genome assembly GCA_965220825.1 of Alphaproteobacteria bacterium. Lineage (GTDB taxonomy): Bacteria > Pseudomonadota > Alphaproteobacteria > UBA828 > UBA828. The sequence goes on along the minus strand of OZ244839.1, from coordinate 2,031,518 downwards.
CCCGCCGGCAGGCGGCGGGGGCGGGCGCGACCGGGGTGCGGAGGCGCGGGCGGTTAGCTCAGCCGGGAGAGCGCTTGGTTTACACCCAAGAGGTCGGCGGTTCGATCCCGTCACCGCCCACCGCGCCCGCCCGCCGCCGCTTTCGGCAAGCGCCTTGACCGGGCACGGCCCCTTGCTCTACATGGGGGCGCGCGGCGCGGTGCGGCCGCACCGCGCGCATTGCCGGGGGGTGTAGCTCAGCCTGGTTTAGAGCGCCGGCCTGTCACGCCGGAGGTCGCGGGTTCGAGTCCCGTCACTCCCGCCATGTTTCTCGGCCTTGCGACCGCGAAGGTATGGACATGGATCGCCACAGGGACCGCCACGGGGCGCACCCTCCGGGAGGGCTTTCGAACCGATGACGGCGCCCACCTCCCTGCTGCTGGAGTATCTGCCCATCGTCATCTTTCTCGGCATTGCCGGGGTGATGGCGGTGGCGGCGATCGCAGGCTCCTACATCGCGGCGCCGCAACGCCCGGACCGCGACAAGGTCTCGGCCTATGAATGCGGCTTCGACGCCTTCGAGGATGCGCGCGGGCGTTTCGACGTGCGTTTCTATCTGGTGGCCATCCTCTTCATCATCTTCGATCTGGAGGTGGCCTTCCTCTTCCCCTGGGCCGTCTCGTTCAGCGAGATCGGGCTGTATGGCTTCTGGTCCATGATGGTCTTTCTGGGGCTGCTCACCGTGGGTTTCGTCTACGAGTGGAAGAAGGGCGCGCTGGAATGGGAGTAGAGGCAAGAACCGCCGCCCTGCCGAGTGGGCCGCTCCCCGAGGGTGCGGCCCAGGACGAGGCGCTGGCGCTGGTGAGCCAGGAACTCGGCGACAGGGGGTTCGTGGTCGCCAATCTGGATCGGCTGGTCAACTGGGCACGCACGGGCTCGCTCTGGCCCATGACCTTCGGGCTCGCCTGCTGCGCCGTCGAGTTCATGCAGACGATCGCATCCCGCTACGACATCGACCGCATCGGCATGGTGCCGCGCGCGAGCCCGCGCCAGTCCGACGTGATGATCGTCGCGGGCACGCTGTGCAACAAGATGGCGCCTGCCTTCCGCCGGGTCTACGACCAGATGCCGGAGCCGCGCTACGTCATCTCGATGGGGAGCTGTGCCAACGGCGGCGGCTACTACCACTATTCCTATTCGGTCGTGCGCGGTTGCGACCGTATCGTGCCGGTGGACGTCTATGTGCCCGGCTGTCCGCCGACCGCCGAAGCGCTGCTCTACGGCATCATGCAGTTGCAGCGGAAGATCAGGCGAACCGGCACGATCGTGCGTTAGCGGCGCGTCGGAGCGGACGAGGCTATGGACGAAGCCAGCCTGCGCGAACTCGGCGAGCGTATCGCCGCGAGCTTCAGCGACCATGTCGGTGCGGTCTCGCTGGCCCATGGCGAACTCACGGTCGAGGTCCAGGCGGAGCAGGTGGCGCGCATTCTCAAATATCTTCGGGACGATGCGAACTGCCGCTTCGAGCAGCTCATCGACATCTGTGGCGTCGACTATCCGGAGCGCAGCCCTCGCTTCGACGTCGTCTATCATTTGCTGAGCCTGAGCAGCAATCGGCGCATGCGGCTCAAGATCGCCGTCGACGAGGACCAGGCGGTCCCCTCCGTCGCCGAACTCTACAGCGCCGCCGGCTGGTGGGAGCGCGAGACCTGGGACCTCTACGGCATCTACTTCGCCGGCAACGCGGATCTCCGCCGGATCCTCACCGACTACGGCTTCGAGGGGCACCCCCTGCGCAAGGACTTCCCGCTGACCGGCTATGTGGAACTGCGCTACGACGACGAGCAGAAACGCGTTGTCTACGAGCCGGTGAAGCTGACCCAGGAGTACCGCCGTTTCGACTTTCTGAGCCCGTGGGAAGGCGCACAGGCCGCCCTGCCGGGTGACGAGAAGGCGGAAGCGGCGGCCGACGACGGCGGGCGGGCATCGTGAGCGAGCGTCAAATCCGCAACATGACGGTCAATTTCGGCCCGCAGCATCCGGCGGCCCACGGGGTGCTGCGCCTCGTGCTGGAGATGGACGGAGAGGTGGTCGAGCGCGCCGACCCCCATATCGGTCTGCTGCACCGGGGCACCGAGAAGCTCATCGAGCACAAGACCTACCTCCAGGCCGTGCCCTATTTCGACCGGCTGGACTATGTCGCGCCGATGAACCAGGAGCACGCCTTCGCGCTCGCCGTCGAAAGCCTGCTCGGCCTCGAACTGCCGCCCCGCTCCCGCTACATACGGGTGCTCTACAGCGAGATTTCGCGTATCGCGAACCATCTGATGAACATCTGCACCATGGCGCTCGACGTGGGCGCCATGACGCCCTTCTTCTGGGGCTTCGAGGAGCGCGAGCGCACCATGGAGTTCTATGAGCGCGCTTCGGGCGCCAGGCTCCACGCCGCCTATTTCCGCCCTGGCGGCGTCGCCGGCGACCTCGACGGCGGCCTGCTCGACGATATCGGAGAATGGAACGACGCGTTCCCCAAGGTGATCGACGATATCGAAAACGTTCTGACGGAAAACCGCATCTTCAAGCAGCGCACCGTCGATATCGGCGTGCTCAGCCCGCAGGAGGCGTTCGACTGGGGGCTGACGGGGCCCGTGCTGCGCGCATCCGGCGTCTCCTGGGATCTGCGCCGCAACCAGCCTTACGAAGTCTACGACGCGTTGGACTTCGGCGTACCCGTCGGTACCAACGGCGATTGCTACGAGCGCTACCTGGTGCGCATGGAGGAGATGCGCGAGAGCGTCAAGATCGTTCGCCAGTGCCTGGAGCGCATGCCGACCGGGCCGGTGAAGGTGGGGGACAGCAAGATCGCACCGCCCACCCGCGCCGAGATGAAGCACTCCATGGAGGCGCTCATCCACCACTTCAAGCTCTACACCGAGGGCTATCACGTGCCGGCGGGCGAGACCTACCGTGCGGTGGAGGCGCCGAAGGGGGAGTTCGGCGTCTATTTGGTGGCGGACGGCACCAACAGGCCCTACCGCTGCAAGATTCGCGCACCGGGCTTCGCCCACCTGCAGGTGCTGGACCATATGAGCCGCGGGCACATGCTGGCGGACACGGTATCCAACCTCGCGAGCATGGACATCGTTTTCGGGGAGATCGACCGGTGAGCGAGACTGCGGGCGCGGGGGAGGGCTTTGCGTTCACGGCCGAGAACCGGGCCGCGGCGGAGGCGGCCATCGCAAAATATCCGCCGGGCCGCCAGGCGAGCGCCGTGCTGCCGCTCCTCGACCTCGCCCAGCGCCAGAACGGCGGTTGGCTGCCGCGCGCGGCGCTGGATCACGTGGCGACGCTCCTCGACATGGCCCCGATCCGGGTCTACGAGGTGGCGACCTTCTACACCATGCTGAATCTCGAGCCCGTGGGCCGGTACCACGTGCAGTTCTGCCGCACGACGCCCTGCTGGCTGCGGGGCGGGAACGCGGTGCTGGACGCGTGCCGCGAGGAACTCGGCGTCGAGCCCGGCGGCACCACGGAGGACGGCCTCTTCACCCTTACGGAGGTGGAGTGTATCGGCGCCTGCGTGAATGCGCCGGTGATCCAGATCAACGACCATTTCTACGAGGATCTGGATGCCGAAAGCACGCGCGCCCTCTTGCGCGCCTTTCGGGCCGGCACCCCGCCCCCTCCCGGGTCGCAGACCGGCCGCCAGACATCGGCGCCGGCCTCCGGGCAAACGAGTCTGACGGAGAGTTCGGAATGCTGAGCGATTCCGACCGCATCTTCACCAATCTCTACGGCACCGGCGACTGGCGGCTGGCCGGCGCGCGCAAACGCGGCGATTGGGACGGCACGGCGAAGCTGATGGCCAACGGCCACGATTGGATCGTCGAACAGGTCAAGGCCTCGGCCCTTCGCGGGCGCGGCGGAGCCGGCTTCCCGACCGGCCTCAAATGGTCGTTCATGCCGAGGGAGGAAGATCTCGACCGTCCGCATTATCTGGTGGTGAACGCCGACGAGAGCGAGCCCGGAACCTGCAAGGACCGGGACATGATGCGCCACGATCCGCACAAGCTGATCGAAGGCTGCCTGCTGGCGGGTTTCGCCATGCGGGCGCATACCGGCTACATCTACATAAGGGGCGAGTTCTACGACGAGGCGCAGCGGCTCCAGGCCGCGATCGACGAGGCGGAGGAGGCGGGCCTGATCGGAGAGGACGCCTGCGGCACGGGCTGGCGTTTCGACCTGCGTCTCCACCGTGGCGCCGGCGCCTATATCTGCGGCGAGGAGACGGGGCTTCTGGAGAGCCTCGAAGGCAAGCCCGGCCGACCCCGGCTCAAGCCGCCCTTCCCGGCGGCGGTCGGGCTCTACGGCGCTCCCTCCACGGTCAACAATGTGGAGACGATCGCCGTGGTGCCCACCATCCTCCGGCGCGGCGCGTCCTGGTTTGCGGGCCTCGGCCGGCCCAAGAACACCGGCACCAAGGTCTTCTGCATCTCGGGCCATGTGAACCAGCCCTGCAATGTCGAGGAAGAGATGGGCATCCCCATGCGCGAGCTCATCGAGAAGCATGCGGGCGGGGTGCGAGGCGGCTGGGACAATCTCCAGGCGGTAATTCCGGGCGGTGCCTCGGTACCGCTCATCCCGAAATCCATCTGCGACGACGTGCTGATGGATTTCGATTCCCTGATGGGCGTAAAGTCGGGCCTCGGAACGGCCGCGGTCATCGTGATGGACAAATCGACCGATCTGGTCGAGGCGATCGCGCGGCTGTCCCACTTCTACATGCATGAGAGCTGCGGCCAGTGCACGCCCTGCCGCGAGGGCACGGGCTGGGTCTACCGGGTGATGTGCCGTCTGGTGAAGGGCGAGGCCGCCGTCGAGGAGATCGACACGCTCTGGGACGTGGTGGGCCAGATCGAGGGGCACACGATCTGCGCGCTGGGCGATGCGGCGGCGTGGCCGGTCCAGGGGCTGATCCGCCACTTCCGTCCGGAGCTCGAGCGGCGCATCCTGGCGCGCCAGGGTGCCGCCCGGGCGGCCTGAAGGCGGAGAAACCATGCCGACACTTGTCATCGACGATGTCGAGATCACGGTCGAGCCCGGTTCGACGGTGATGCAGGCCTGCATCCAGGCCGGCAAGGAAATCCCGCATTTCTGCTACCACGACCGGCTCTCGATCGCCGGGAATTGCCGCATGTGCCTGGTGGAGATGGAGAAGTCGCCAAAGCCCATTGCCTCCTGCGCGATGCCGGCGGGCGACGGCATGGTGATCCGCACCGATACGCCGACCGTGAAAAAGGCGCGCGAAGGCGTCATGGAGTTCCTGCTCATCAACCACCCGCTGGACTGCCCGATCTGCGATCAGGGCGGCGAGTGCGATCTGCAGGACCAGGCCATGGCCTATGGCCGCCATTTCAGCCGGTTCGACGAAGGCAAGCGGGCGGTTCGCGACAAGGACATCGGGCCGCTGATCGAGACCATCATGACGCGCTGCATCCATTGCACGCGCTGCATACGCTTCTGCGACGAGGTCGCCGGGGTCGAGGAACTCGGCGCGACCTTCCGCGGCGAGCATATGGAGGTCGGGACCTATATCGCGAAGGCCGTGAGCTCCGAATTGAGCGGCAACATGATCGATCTCTGCCCGGTCGGTGCGCTGACCTCCAAGCCCTATGCCTTCGTCGCCCGCTCCTGGGAGCTGCGTTCGACGGAGACGATCTGCGCGCTGGATGCGGTGGGCGCCAATATCAGGGTGGACGCCCGTGGCTCCGAGGTTCTGCGGATCGTTCCCCGGCTGCACGAGGACGTGAACGAGGAGTGGATCTCCGACAAGAGCCGCTTCGCCTATGACGGGCTCCGGCGGCGGCGTCTGGACCGCTGCTATGTCCGCCGCGACGGCGTTCTGGAGGCGGCCGGCTGGAGCGAGGCGCTGGACGCGGTCGCGGGCGCTCTCGAAGGGCTCGACGGCGGGGCTTGCGCGGCGCTCGCCGGCGACCTTGCGGACTGCGAGTCCATGACGGCGCTGGCCGATCTCATGGCGGCCGTCGGCTCACCCCATCTCGACTGCCGGCAGGACGGCGCGAGGCTCGATCCGGGATGCCGCGCCTCCTATCTCTTCAACACCACCATCGCCGGAATCGAAGAGGCGGACGCCATCCTCATCGTCGGCGCGAACCCGCGCCGGGAGGCGGCGCTGGTGAATGCGCGCATCCGCAAGCGCTGGCGCCGAGGCGGCCTCGCCGTCGGCATGGTCGGGGCGCGCGCGGACCTCACCTACCCCGTCACCCATATCGGCGGCGGGCCTTCGAGCCTGTCGGCGCTGCGCAGCGGCGAACACAGCTTCCGCGCGGTGCTGGAGGCAGCGGAACGGCCCATGATCGTCGTCGGCATGGGAGCCATCTCCCGCCCCGACGGCGCCGCAGTGCTCGCGGAAGCCCGTGCGCTCGCAGAAGAGGCGGGCATGGTGGTCGACGGCTGGAACGGCTTCAACGTCCTCCACACCGCGGCAGCCCGCGTCGGCGGGTTCGAACTCGGTTTCACGCCCGGCGAGGGCGGGTTGTCCACCGCGGAGATCTGCGAGGCCGCCGGGGGCGGCGGGATTCGCTTTCTCTATCTCCTGGGAGCCGACGAGCTTCCGCTGACGCGGCCCGAGAGCTGCTTCATCGTCTATCAGGGGCATCACGGGGATGCCGGTGCGCAAATCGCCGACGTCGTGTTGCCGGGTACCGCCTACACCGAAAAGCCGGCGACCTACGTCAATCTCGAAGGGCGGCCGCAACGCGCCTGGCCGGCGACGGCGCCGCTCGGCGACGCGCGGGAGGACTGGCGTATTCTGCGAGCGCTCGCGGGCCGCATCGGAGAGACGCCCGCCTACGACACGTTGGAAGAGTTGCGGGCGCGGATGGCCGAACGCGCGCCTCGACTTGCGCGGATCGATGAAGTCGAGCCGGCGGCGTGGGGCCCGTTCGGGACGGCAGGTCCCATGGACGGCGCGCCCTTCGTGAGCTCGATCGCGGATTTCTACCGTACCGATCCCATCAGCCGCGCATCCGGGACCATGGACGAATGCGCCGCCGCCTTTGCCGAGGACGCCGGGAAGACGGGGACCGATGGCTGAAACCGGCGTCTGGAGCATGTATTTCTACCCGCTGTTCCTTACCGTCGGGTACATCCTCGCCATCGTGATCCCGCTCATGCTGGTGCTCGCGTTCATTACCTATTTCGAGCGCAAGGTCTGGGCGGCGATCCAGCTTCGCAAGGGGCCCAACGTGGTCGGGCCGTTCGGCCTGCTGCAACCGCTTGCCGACGGCGTCAAATGCCTCTTCAAGGAGACCATCGTACCGGCAGGCGCGAACCGCGCGCTCTTCGTGCTGGCGCCCATGATCACCTTCACCCTCGGGCTGGTGGGCTGGGCGGTGATCCCGTTCGACAGCCATCTGGTGCTCGCCGATCTCAATGTCGGCATCCTCTATCTCTTCGCCGTTTCTTCCCTCGGCGTCTACGGGATCATCATTGCGGGCTGGGCCAGCAACTCGAAATACGCCTTTCTCGGCGCGCTGCGTTCGGCGGCGCAGATGGTCTCCTACGAGGTCTCCATCGGCTTCGTGCTGGTGACGGTGCTGCTCTGCGCGGGCTCGCTCAACCTCAACGACATCGTGGAGGCGCAGAGGGGGCTTTGGTTCTTCATCCCGCTGTTCCCCATGTTCGTGATCTACATGGTCTCCGCGCTCGCCGAGACCAACCGCACCCCCTTCGACCTGCCGGAGGCCGAGGGCGAGCTGGTGGCGGGCTATCAGGTCGAATATTCGTCCATGACGTGGCTGCTCTTCATGATGGGGGAGTACGCCAATATCGTGCTGCTGAGCGCCCTCGGGGTGATCCTCTTCCTCGGCGGCTGGCTGCCCCCCTTCCAGGTCGAGCCGCTGACCGCGGTGCCGGGGGTCGTCTGGTTCCTGCTCAAGGTGGCGGTGGTGGTGTTCTTCTTCACCTGGACGAGGGCGACGCTGCCGCGCTACCGCTACGACCAGCTCATGCGGCTCGGCTGGAAGGTCTTTCTGCCGGCGTCGCTCGCCATGGTCGTGATCGTGGCCGGCGCCCTTCACGCGTTCGGCTGGATGCCGAACTGACCAGAGGGAGGTCGCGATGCAGGCGGTGGAGCGAACGGCCAGGTCGCTGCTTCTGACGGAGCTGATGGTGGGGCTCGGCGTCACCTTCAAGCAGATCTTCCGACGCAAGGCGACGGTCAACTACCCCTATGAGAAAGGCCCCTTGAGCCCGCGCTTCCGGGGCGAGCATGCGCTCCGGCGCTACCCGAGCGGCGAGGAGCGCTGCATCGCATGCAAGCTGTGCGAGGCGGTGTGCCCGGCCCAGGCCATCACCATCGAGGCCGAGCCCCGGGAGGACGGCAGCCGGCGCACCACGCGCTACGACATCGACATGGTGAAGTGCATCTATTGCGGCTTCTGCCAAGAGGCGTGCCCGGTGGACGCCATTGTCGAGGGGCCGAATTTCGAGTTCGCGGCGGAGACCCGGGAGGAACTGCTCTACAACAAGCAAAAGCTGCTGGACAATGGCGACCGCTGGGAACGCGAGATCGCGGCGAACCTTCAGGCGGAGGCTCCCTACCGCTAGGCGGCGGGGCGGCATGGAACGGAGCGGGCGGAGCCTCTCGACGCAATGATCATCCAGACACTCATCTTCTATGTTCTCGCCGTGGTTACGGTGGGAGCGGGGGTCATGGTGATCGCGTCCCGCAATCCCGTGCACTCCGTACTGTTCCTGATCCTTGCCTTCTTCAACTCGGCCGGGCTTTTCCTGCTCATGGGGGCCGAGTTCCTGGCGATGATCCTGATCATCGTCTATGTGGGCGCGGTCGCCGTGCTCTTCCTCTTCGTGGTGATGATGCTCGATATCAATTTCACGGAGTTGCGCGCGGGTTTTCTGCAATATCTTCCCATCGGCGGTGTGGTCGGCGTGGTACTTCTGGCCGAAATCATTCTGGTCTTTGCATCGGGCGCCATCGAGGTCGAAACGCCGGCCTATCTTGCCGCACCCACGCCACCGCTCGAGGAGACGACCAACACCCAGGCGCTGGGCGACATCCTCTATACGCGCTACGCCTATCTCTTCCAGGGGGCGGGCTTCATCCTGCTGATCGCCATGGTGGGCGCGATCGTGCTGACGCACAGGCGGCGCGCCGACGTGCGCCGCCAGCGCATCGCCGATCAGGTGGCGCGGGATCCGAAGTCGGCCGTCCGCATCGCCGACATCGAACCGGGCGCGGAGGGATCGTGGAAATCGGACTGACCCATTATCTGACCGTGGCGGCGATACTCTTCACCCTCGGGGTGGTGGGCATCTTCCTCAACCGCAAGAACATCATCGTCATCCTGATGGCCATCGAGCTCATGCTGCTGGCGGTCAATATCAACCTGGTGGCCTTTTCCACCCATCTCGGCGACATGGTGGGGCAGGTGTTCGCCATGCTCGTGCTCACCGTGGCCGCCGCCGAGGCCGCCATCGGACTCGCCATCCTGGTGGTCTATTTCCGCAATCGCGGCAGTATCGCCGTCGAGGACGTCAACGTGATGAAGGGTTGAGGGCGCGTGCTCTATTACGCGGCGCCCATTTTCCTGCCGCTTTTCGGAGCGGTGATCGCCGGCCTTTTCGGCCGGGTCATCGGCGCGCGCGCCGCCCAGATCGTCACCTGCGGTGCCATGGGGGCGGCGGCCGTGCTCGCCATCGTGGTCTTCGTCCAGGTGGCGCTGCAGGGCGGAACGGCGACGGTCACGCTCTTCGACTGGTTCGCCTCCGGCGCGCTCGACGTGGACTGGCAGCTGCGCTTCGATGCGCTCACGGCGGTGATGGTGTTCGTGGTCTGCGTGGTCTCGTTCCTGATCCACGTCTACTCCATCGGCTACATGGCCCACGATCCCCACGTGCCGCGCTTCTTCGCCTATCTCTCGCTCTTCACCTTTTTCATGCTGGCGCTGGTGACGGCGGACAATTTCCTCCAGATGTTCTTCGGCTGGGAGGGCGTGGGCCTCGTTTCCTATCTGCTGATCGGCTTCTGGTACAAGCGTCCGTCGGCCAACGCGGCGGCGATCAAGGCCTTCGTCGTCAACCGGGTGGGCGACTTCGGCTTCGCCCTCGGCATCCTCGCTGTCTTCCTGATGTTCGACACCGTGTCCTTCGACGCGGTGTTCGCGGCGGTCCCCGGCATGGTCGATGCCGAGCTCACCTTCCTCGGCCACTCCTTCGACTTCCTCGAGGTTGCCTGCATCCTGCTCTTCGTGGGCGCCATGGGGAAGTCGGCGCAATTCCTGCTGCACACATGGTTGCCCGACGCCATGGAAGGCCCGACGCCCGTCTCCGCGCTGATCCACGCGGCGACCATGGTGACGGCGGGCGTCTTCATGGTGGCGCGGCTCTCGCCCATGTTCGAGTTCGCGCCCATCGCGCTGTCGGTGGTGACCTTCTTCGGCGCCACCACCGCGATCTTCGCGGCGACCATCGCGATCACCCAGAACGACATCAAGCGGGTGATCGCCTATTCCACCTGCAGCCAGCTCGGCTACATGTTCTTTGCCTGCGGCGTTTCGGCCTATTCCGCGGGCATCTTCCACCTCACGACCCACGCGTTCTTCAAGGCGCTGCTCTTCCTCGGCGCGGGCGCGGTGATCCACGCCATGTCCGACGAGCAGGACATGCGCAAGATGGGCGGCATCTGGCGGGCGATCCCGGTGACCTATGTGCTGATGTGGATCGGCAATCTGGCTCTTGCGGGGATCTTCCCCTTCGCCGGCTTCTTCTCGAAGGACATAATCCTGGAATCGGCTTTTGCCGCCCAGACAGGTCTCGGGACCTACGCCTTCGGCTTGGGGCTGTTGGCGGCGTTCCTCACCGCGTTCTATTCGTGGCGGCTCCTCTTCCTCACCTTCCACGGCAAGCCGCGGGCGGATGCGGCGGTCATGGCCCGTGTCCACGAGGCGCCGCCGGTGATGTGGGTCCCGCTGGTGGGACTCGCCATCGGCGCGGTGGTCATCGGCTGGTTGATGCTGCCGATGGTGAGCACGGATGTGGATTTCTGGGGCGCCTCGATCCTCGTGCTGCCGACCCATACGGCGCTGCACGATGCGCACCATGTGGACTTCTGGGTGAAGGCGCTGCCCATGGGCGTGGGCGTGCTGGGGATCGCCGGGGCGTTGGTCTTCTACGTGCTGCGGCCCCAATGGCCGGCGCTCGCCGCGGAACGGGCCCGGCCGGTCTATCTCTTCTTGCTCAACAAGTGGTACTTCGACGAGCTTTACGACGTGCTCTTCGTCCGTACGGCGAAATATCTGGGGCGCAACCTCTGGAAGCAGGGCGACGGCGCGGTGATCGACGGCATCGGCCCCGACGGGCTCGGCGCCGCCACCCTCGCGCTCGCGCGGCGCGCCGTCCGGCTTCAGTCCGGCTACCTCTATCACTACGCCTTCGCCATGCTGCTCGGCCTCGCGGCCATCGTCACCTGGTACCTGATCGCCGGGACCTGACGCATGACCGATTGGCCGATCCTTTCCACCGTCACCTTTCTGCCGCTGGTCGGCGTGCTCTTCATCCTGTCGATCCGGGGCGAGGAGGCGGTCGTCGCGTCGAACGCGCGGCATGTGGCGCTCTGGACCTCGGTTGTCACCTTCGCGCTCTCGATCCTTCTGATCGTGGACTTCGATTCCTCCACCGCGGACTTCCAGTTCGTGGAGCATGTGCCGTGGCTGCCGGAATACGGCATCGGCTATCACCTGGGGGTGGACGGCATCTCGGTCTTCTTCCTGGTGCTGACCACCTTCCTCATCCCGATCTGCATCCTCGCCTCGTGGGAGGCGATCAAGACGCGGGTGCGCGAGTTCATGATCGCCTTCCTGGTGATGGAGACGCTGATCGTCGGCGTCTTCTGCTCCCTCGACTTCGTGATGTTCTACATATTCTTCGAGGGGCAGCTCATCCCCATGTTCCTGATCATCGGGATCTGGGGCGGCGCGCGGCGGGTCTATTCGGCCTTCAAATTCTTCCTCTACACGCTGGTGGGCTCGGTGCTTTTCCTGCTCGCCATCCTGTTCATGTATCTGGAGGCGGGAACCACCGACATCCCGACGCTGCTGGTCCACGAGTTCGCGCCCGCGGTACAGACCTGGCTCTGGCTCGCGCTCTTCGCTTCCTTCGCCGTCAAGCTCCCCATGTGGCCGTTCCATACCTGGCTTCCCGACGCCCATGTGGAGGCGCCGACGGCGGGCTCGGTGATCCTTGCGGGCATTCTGCTGAAGATGGGCGGTTACGGATTCCTGCGCTTCTCGCTTCCCATGCTGCCCGATGCGAGCGCCTATTTCGTGCCGCTGGTCTATTCGCTGAGTGTGGTGGCGGTGATCTACACCTCCCTGGTCGCCCTCATGCAGGACGACATGAAGAAGCTCATCGCCTATTCGTCGGTGGCCCATATGGGACTCGTCACCATCGGCATCTTCACCTTCACCGTGCAGGGCATCGAGGGCGGCATCATCCAGATGCTGAGCCACGGTATCGTTTCTGCGGCGCTCTTCCTCTGCGTCGGTGTGGTCTACGACCGCATGCATACGCGGGAAATCGCGCGCTATGGCGGCCTGGTGCATCGCATGCCCGTCTATGCGGTGGTGTTCATGGTGTTCACGCTGGCGGCCATCGGGCTGCCGGGCACCAGCGGCTTCGTCGGCGAGTTCATGGTGCTGGTGGGAGCGTTCCAGTCCAACACCTGGGTCGCGGCGCTGGCGTTGACCGGCACCGTGCTGGGTGCGGCCTATATGCTGTGGCTCTACCGGCGGGTGGTCTTCGGCGAGCTGACCCGCGAGGACCTGAAGTCCATCACGGACCTCAACTGGCGCGAAATCGGCGTTTTCGCGCCGCTGGTGGCGCTTGCGCTGGTGCTGGGGCTCCACCCCGAGCCTTTCCTCGATATCCTCCATGTCTCGGTGGAGAACCTCATCGCGTCCACCAACGGCGCGTCCGACCTGCCCGTCGCCGCACCGGCGGGGGGCCGCGGTTCGATTTTCGCGTGGCTGGACTGAGGGCTTGGCCGTGACCCCCTTCGTCGAGCCGGACTATCTCCCCGCTCTCCCGGAGCTTTTCCTTGCCGGCGCTTCCGTCGTCCTGCTCATGGTCGGGGTCTTCTGGGGCAACCGCTCCACCGGTCCGCTGACCTGGGCGTCCTGTGCCGCCATGGCCGTCGCCTTCGTCATGGTGCTGGCCCTGCCGGACGAGCGGACCGTCACCTTCTTCGGCCTTTTCGTGACGGATGCCTTCGCGGCCTACATGAAATGCCTGGTGCTGGTGGGTGCCGCCGTCGCTCTGGCGATGAGCCTCGGCTACGTCAAGCGCGAGGGTATGGACCGTTTCGAGTTCCCCGTGCTGATCGTGTTCGCGACTCTCGGCATGCTGCTGATGATCTCGGCGAACGATCTGATCGCGCTTTATGTGGGGCTCGAGCTGCAAAGCCTCTCGCTCTATATCGTGGCCGCGTTCCGGCGCGATTCCGTGCGCTCCACCGAGGCGGGCCTGAAATATTTCGTGCTTGGCGCCATCTCGTCGGGGCTGCTGCTCTACGGCTGTTCCATGGTCTACGGGTTTACCGGCGTCACCGGCTTCGACCCGATCGCGACGGCACTCGTCGAAACCGTGCCCGGCAACGCCGCCGCCGAGATCGGCATCCTTGTCGGGCTCGTGTTCATTGCCGCGGCGCTCGCCTTCAAGGTTTCGGCCGTCCCCTTCCACATGTGGACGCCGGACGTCTATGAAGGTGCGCCCACGCCGGTCACGGCGTTCTTCTCCGCCGCCCCCAAGGTGGCCGCCATGGCGCTCCTGCTGCGGGTGTTCGTGGGGCCCTTCCAGGAGCTCGCGGGCCAGTGGGACCAGATCGTCATCTTCGTCTCGGTCGTCTCCATGGCGCTCGCCGCCTTCGCCGCCATCGGACAGAAGAACATCAAGCGGCTGATGGCCTACAGCTCCATCGGCCATGTGGGCTATGCACTGGTGGGGCTCGCCGCCGGCACGACGGAAGGGATCCGGGGCGTCATCGTCTACATGGCGCTCTATATGGTGATGACGCTCGGCGGGTTCGCCTGCATCCTCGCCATGCGGCGCCGCGGCCGGATGGTTGAGGAGATCGGCGACCTCGCCGGCCTATCGCGCACCAATCCTTCCATGGCGCTGGCGTTCGCGATCTTCATGTTCTCCATGGCCGGCATCCCGCCGCTCGCGGGCTTCTTCGGCAAGCTCTATGTGTTCATGGCCGCCGTGGAGGACGGGCTCTACGGGCTCGCCGTCTTCGGCGTGCTCGCGAGCGTGGTCGGCGCCTACTATTACATCCGGATCGTGAAGGTGATGTATTTCGACAAGCCGGCCGAAGCCTTCGACCGCCCGATCGGCAGCCTGCTCACGGCCGTGCTGGTGGGCACCGGCATCATCACCCTCTTCTTCTTCGCCTATCCGGGGCCGATTTTGGCGGGCGCGGAAGCCGCCGCCGCCGCGCTCGTGCCTTGAGCTTGTCGGACTCCGCGGCTCTCGAGGCGCCGGAGGGCTTCACGGCGATCCGGCTCGATGAGGCCGGCAGCACCAATGACGAGGCCAAGGTGCGCGCTGAAGCCGGTGCGGCGGACGGCACCGCCGTCTGGGCGCGGTGCCAGCGCGCGGGCCGCGGCCGCCGGGGTCGCCGCTGGGTCTCGCCGCCGGGCAATCTCTACGTCTCCGTCGTGCTCCGCCCGGCCTGCGCGGCGCGTCGGGCGGCGCAGCTCTCCTTCGTCGCGGCGCTGGCGGCGGCGGATCTGGTGGATCGCTACGTGCCGGGCCGGGCGCGCTGCAAATGGCCCAACGACATTCTCGTGGAGGGACGCAAGATCGCGGGCATTCTTCTGGAGTCCGCCGCGGGGCCAGGGGGACATGTCGACTGGGTCGTGGCGGGGATCGGCGTAAACCTCGCCCGTCACCCGGGGCTCGGTCCGCCGCTGCCGTCCACGAGCCTTACCGACCTCGGTACGGTACCGCCGTCTCCCGAGGAGGCTCTGCCGCCGCTCCTTGCCGCGCTCGCCAGGCGGCGCGCGGCCTGGGCGGCGGGCGGCTTCGCGCCGGTCCGCGCCGCCTGGCTTGCCCGTGCCCACGGCCTCGGCGCCCCGGTGACGGTCTCGGCCGGCGACAGGCGCCAATGCGGGATCTTCGAGGGGCTCGACGCGGAAGGCGCGCTCGTCCTGCGGGAGCAGAGCGGCGCCCGGCAGAGCGTCGCGGCGGGCGAGGCGGTGTTCGGCGAGGCGGGTACGGCCCATGCTGCTTGCCATTGATTCGGGCAACACCAACACCGTGTTCGCCGTGTTCGCCGAGGATGACGGCGAGGTGCCACGGGGCCGGTGGCGGGCGGCGACGGATGCGCGGCGGACGAGCGACGAATATGCGGTCTGGCTCGACCAGCTCATGGCGCGCGTCGGTATCGGGCTCGGCGATGTGGATGCGGCGGTCGTCTCCACCGTGGTACCCCAGGGCCGCGCCGCGTTGGAGGCGCTCTGCCGGGACTATTGCAGCTGCGAGGCCCTGGTGGTGGGCGATCCGGGCGTCGCGCTCGGCATCGCGGTCGATCTGCCGAGGCCCGAGGAGGTGGGTGCCGACCGGCTGGTCAATGCGTTGGGCGCCCATACGCGCTATCCGGGCGACCTGATCGTGCTCGATTTCGGCACGGCCACCACCTTCGACGCGGTGGGTGCGGACGGCGCCTATCGCGGCGGCATCATCGCGCCCGGGATCAACCTCTCTCTCGAGGCGCTGCACCGGGCCGCGGCACGGCTGCCGCGCATCGCGGTCGAAAGGCCCGCCACCGTGATCGGCCGTGCCACCGTGCCCGCCATGCATTCCGGCATCTATTGGGGCTATGTGGGGCTGATCGAGGGGATCGTCGGGCGCATGAGGGCGGAAATGGCCGTGCCTGCCGCCACCGTCGCCACCGGCGGGCTCGCGGACCTCTTCGCCGACGCGACGGACGCAATCGACACCGTGGATGGGGACCTTACAATCCGCGGCCTGCGGGAGATTCATCGGCGCAATCGGGGGTGCCCGTGAGCCCGGCCGACGCCACCGCCGCTCTCGATCCGGCACCGGACGGGCTCTACTTCCTGCCGCTGGGGGGCGCCGGCGAGATCGGCATGAACCTCAATCTCTACGCCTGCCACGGCAAGTGGCTGATGGTGGACCTCGGGATAACGTTCTCGGGCGGAACGCTCCCCGGTATCGACGTCATCATGCCGGATCCCGCCTATATCGAGGCGCGCCGGGCGGACCTGCTCGCCCTCGTCCTCACCCATGCCCACGAGGATCATCTGGGAGCGGTCGCCCATCTCTGGCCCAGGCTGCGGTGCCCGGTACACGCGACCCCGTTCGCCGCCGCCATTCTGCGCGAGAAGCTCCGGGACGCGGGCCTGCTGGAGGAGGTGCCGCTCTACGAGGTCCCGCTTTCGGGCTCCCTCTCTCTCGGCCCCTTCGAGGCCCGATTCATCTCGCTCACCCATTCGATCCCGGAGCCCAATGCGCTCCTGATCGAGACGCCCTACGGGCGGGTGATGCATACCGGCGACTGGAAGATCGACCCGGACCCGCTGATCGGCGCCCCGCTGGACGATGCGGCGCTCAAGCAGGCCGGCGAAGCGGGCGTGCTGGCGCTGGTGGGCGATTCCACCAATGCCACGGTGGAGGGCGAATCGGGCTCGGAGGCCGCGGTTCGGCGCAAGCTCCTGTCGCTGGTTGCGGCGTGCGAGCGCGGGGTTGCCGTCACCTTCTTCGCTTCCAACCTCGCGCGCCTGGAATCGGTGGCGCTCGCCGCATTGGAGGCGGGCCGGGAGCCGGTGCTGGTAGGGCGGTCGCTGCATCGCTTCGTCCGGGCGGCGCGGGAGACAGGCTATCTGAGCCGGGACTTGCGCTTCCTCTCCGAGGAGGAGGGCGCGGCGCTGCATGGGAGCCAGGCGCTCTATCTCTGCACCGGCTGCCAGGGGGAGCCGCGCGCCGCCATGGCCCGCATCGCGACGGGCAGCCACCCGCGTATCGGCCTCTCGCCGGGGGACACCGTGATCTTCTCGTCCAAGATCATCCCCGGCAATGAGCGCGCCATCGCCGACATGCAGAACCGTCTGGCCACGCGGCAGATCGAGGTGGTCACCGAGGCGGAGAGCGATGTGCATGTCTCCGGCCATCCCTGCCGCGACGAACTCAGGCGCATGTATCAGTGGGTCCGCCCGCGCATCAGCGTGCCGGTCCATGGCGAGGCGCGGCACATGCGGGCGCATGCGGCGCTCGCCCGCGAGCTTCAGGTGCCCGAGGCGGCGCTGGTGGAGAACGGCGATCTGCTGCGCCTCGCGCCGGGGCCGGCGGAGATCGTGGGCCGCGTCGGCGCCGGGCGGCTCGCGCTCGACGGCAGCCGGCTGGTGGCGCCCGACGACGCATCCATCCGCGGACGGCGGAAGCTGATGAACCAGGGTGTCGTCTTCGTCTCCCTGGTGGCGGACCGCCGTGGGCGTGCGCTCGCTGCGCCGCAGGTCTCGGGCCGGGGCATTCTGGAAGGGGAGCGCGACGAGCCGGCGCGGGCGGCCCTTTCGGACGAGGTGGAGGAGGCCATGGAGCGCCTGGCGCCGGCGGAAGCGCAGAGCGACGAGCGGGTTCAGGAGGCCGCGCGGCGCGCCGTGCGGCGCGCGCTGCTCAAGAGCCATGGCAAGCGGCCCGCGATCGACGTACAAGTGGCGCGCGTAGCGGGCCGCGGCGGGACGGGTCGATGATCGGAGCGTTGAACCATGTCGCGATCGCGGTTCCGGACCTTGCGGCGGCACGCGCGCTCTATCGCGATGTCCTGGGCGCCGACGTCTCCGAGCCGTTGGACCTGCCCGAACACGGCGTCACCACTGTGTTCGTCACGCTCCCCAACACGAAGATCGAGCTTCTGCACCCCTTGGGCGAAGGCTCGCCCATCGCCCCCTTTCTTGCGAAGAACCCGGCGGGCGGCATCCACCATGTCTGCTACGAGGTGGCCGATGTCGCCGCGGCGCGGGACAGGCTCGTGGCGGAGGGTGCGCGCGTGCTGGGGGACGGCGCACCCCGGCCCGGCGCCCACGGCAAGCCCGTTGTCTTCCTGCACCCCAAGGATTTCTGTGGCACGCTCATCGAACTGGAGCAGGTCTGAGCCCGGGCCATGGATCCCTTCGGCATCATCGTCGTCTTCATCATCGTCTGGTGGATCGCCTTCTTCGTGACGCTCCCCTTCGGGATCCAAGCGTCCCGGACCCATGCCCCCGGGCATGCCGCCGGCGCGCCCAACCGGCCCCGGCTCTGGATCAAGGCGGGCATCGCAACGCTTGCCGCCGGCGTGCTCACCGGCCTCGTGGTCGGTCTGGTGGAGGCGGGGTGGCTTTCGCTGGAGACGTTTGCGACGTAAGGCCTGCGAGAGCGCGGTGAGGACGGGGCATGACCAGCTATTGCGACAGCGCGCCCGGGCACCCCTATCACGGGCCTTATCACGAACGGGAATATGGCTTCCCCGTGGTCGAGGACGACCGCCTGTTCGAACGCCTGATCCTGGAAATCAACCAAGCCGGGCTTTCCTGGCTCACCATATTGAAGAAGCGCGATGCGTTCCACGCCGCCTTCGAGGGGTTCGCGATCGACCGTGTCGCGGCCTATGGCGAGGCCGAGCGCGCACGCCTGCTGGCGGATGCGGGGATCATCCGCAACCGGCTCAAGGTGGACGCGGCCATCGAGAACGCCCGGCGCATCCAGGGGTTGTGCGTCTCCCACGGCTCCTTCGCCGCATGGCTCGATGCACACCATCCGCGGCCGCACGAGGCGTGGGTGAAGCTCTTCCGCGCCCACTTCAAGTTCACCGGCGGCGAGATCGTGCGCGAGTTCCTTCTCAGCACCGGCTATCTCGAAGGTGCACACCGCCCCGACTGCCCGGTTTACGCCGAGATCATGAAGCACGACCCGCCCTGGTCCCGGGTGTGAGTACCATGGCGCGGGTACGCCTGGCCCGTCCTTGTCGCCGTTTTCCGGTCCGCCGTTTTCCGGTCCGCCGTTCTCGCGGCCCGGCGGCGGCGCGCTCGCCAGTCTCGAAATCCAACGTAAACTTGACAAATCATGAATTTTTCGATAGTAGAATAGTTCTTTACAAGTCCAATAACGTTTAGGCCAGTCTTTATGGAGCGCTGCGATCCCATGCGAGAACGTCTCCAGAACCTCCTTTCCACCGGCCGTTTTCCGGGCGTGGTCGCCGTCTGTGCGCTGGCGCTCGCCGCGGCCGCCTGCACACCGTCGACCGGCGTGGTCAATGCACCGGGGACGCCCACCGCCTATCAGGATGTGGAAAGCCCCGGCCTTGTGCGGGGCACCGGTATCGAGTCCCAGGATATCCAGAGCATGGTGGACAAGATGGTCCGGCACATGCTCGCCAACCCGCATCTCGGCAGGGCGGATACGGCACCCCGCGTCATCGTCGACGCCACCTATTTCGAGAACCAGAGCTCTCAGCGCCTCAACAAGAACATCCTGGTCGACCAGTTGGCGACGAGCCTGCAGATCGCGGCGAACGGGCGCATCCTGTTCGTCGGCCGCGAATATGCGGACATGGTCGAGAAGGAGCGCGAGCTGAAGCGCGAAGGCGTCACCGATACGGGCACCACCGGGCTCACCCGCGCCGTCGCCGGCGTCGATTACCGGCTTGCCGGCCGGATCAGTTCGCTTGATGCGCGCACGGCCGACGGCGTCATGGAGCGTTACATGAATATCGTGTTTCGCATGATCGATCTGGAAAGCGGAATCGTCGTCTGGACGAACCAGTACGGCTTCAAGAAAGCGGGGCAGGATGATGTCATTTATCGGTAGGAGCGGCCGGCGCGGGATCGGCGGGCTTAGGCCCATCGCGTATCTCTGCGCGGTGGGCGCCCTGCTTTCGGGATGCGGTGGCGCGGCCTATCAGGTCTCCCAGGAGGAAGTCGACGCTTATCTGGCGGACAAGCCGGTGGAGATGCACTCCATGCTCACGGCAGTCGTCGCGAACCCGCCGGAGGACCGCGTGGTGCATCAGATGCGTGCGGGGCTCGCCGCCATGGAAGCGGAGCACGACGCACTCGCCGGCGCGCTCTTCGACGATGCGCTGCTGACCATCGAAGCGGTCTATGGCGGCGACGAGCGTGCAGAGGAAGCGCGCAGCATGTTCAGCGCGGAAGACAGCAAGGTGTTCCGCGGCGAGCCCTATGAGCGCGCCATGGCCTATTACTACCGGGGCATTCTGGACCTGAAGGCGGGGGACTACGAAAATGCCCGCGCGAGCTTCAGGTCGGGCTCCTTGCAGGATACCCTCGCCGCACAGGAAGAATATCAGGCGGATTTCTCGCTGCTCGATTTCCTGGACGGCTGGGCTTCCCAGTGCAACGGAAACCGGGAGCTCGCGGCCGAATCGTTTGAGATTGCCACGATGCGAAACGACGACCTGCAACGCCCCGACCCGGACGATACCGTCCTGGTGCTGGCGGATCTCGGCAATGGGCCGGTGAAGCATGCGGACGGGGAATATGGCGAGCTTCTGAGGTTGGAGCCGGGCTCCAACCCGGTGGCCGTGTCGGTATCCGTTCGGTCGGAGGAGGGGGCTACCGCATTGCCCAACCAGGAGAGTATCGCCTGGCAGGCCACGACCCGCGGCGGCCGCGCGTTCGACCATATTCTCGCCAACAAGGCGACCTTCAAGGAGGACATGGCCGATACGGCCGAGGTTTCGGCGGCGATGGCGTTGGCGACCGCCGAGATGTCCAGCACCTATTCGGCGATGGGCGATCACGATTCCGGCATGGCGGCGGCGGGTGCGTCCCTGGTCATGGGCCTGATCGCCATCGGGTCGAGTATCGCGTCGGAGGCGACCGAGGCGGCCGCCGACACGCGCCAATGGGACAACCTGCCTGATAGGGTGGTGTACGGGACCTTCAACGCCGATGAGGTCTCGTCGTCGTCGCAGATCGAAATCGCCGGCGCCGCGTCTGCCGGCGTGCGGACCGGCGGCAGCGCGTGCACGATCTACTGGTTGCGCGCGCCGGCGACCTCGCTCGGCAACGAGAGCTGACCATGACGATTCGCGGAAGACGTCTCGGCGCGGCGGGAGCCGTCCTGCTTGCCGTTGCATCGCTTGCGGCCGCGGGCTGCCAGCAGAAGGACCTCACCGTCTATCCCGAGCCGCGATGCGACTTCAATCCGGTGGTCGACGCGGCCGCGCCCGTGGGGCCTGTGCTGGTGCCGCAGATCCCAGGCTCCATCACGCCCATGGCGCTGAACACCGTCAATGTCACGGACATCGCCATCTCCAACAAGGTTCTGGTACAGTCCACCAATGCGCGGCGCCTGGAATCGGGCGATGTGGAAGCGTTCGCCCGTATCGTCAACTGCACGGACTTCCCGCTGCAGCTCGAGGCGCGCACCCACTTCCTGGATGCGGGTCAGGGGGCGGCCGAGCCCGTCACAGCCTGGAGCCGGCTCTTCATGACCGCCCACGGCATTGCGGACTACAGCGCCATGTCGGTTGCGGGTGGCGCCGTCGAGACCTATCTGATCGAACTCAGGGAAGGCCGGTAGATGGGTGGGCTGCGCATGTCCCTCGCACGTTGCGCGCTTGGCGCCGCCTGCGGTGCGGCCGTTCTGATCGCGACCGCCGGCGCGGGCTCCGCGGTGGAGGATGAGAGCCTCTATCGCGACGACATGCCTGCGGTCCTTGCGCCCTCCGACGGGGAGCAGCCTCGTGCGGACGGTGGGGCGGCGGTCGTTTCCGCCTTTGCCGAGGCCTACCGCGACGCCGGCTCCCCGCCCATCGCCGTGTTCTGGGACCGGGCCTTCGACGACCGCCTCGACGGGTTTCAGGCGGACGCCCGCCTCGTCTTCAGCTGGAAGGGGGCCGCCCGCGCGGAAGGGGACCATGGGGTCTCCGATATGGCGGGCAGCGAGCGGGCGGTGCTCAGCGTCGAACGGGCGGTGGACGACGAGCCCCGGTCTCCCCTTGGCGGGCCTTCCCGCATGGCATTCGAGACCGGCTTCGCGCGCGCCTTTCTGCGGGCCGGGGCGATGCTCGTCGACCGGGCTGCCGTCATGCGGCTGACCCATGCAGCACGCGCGGACGACGATACGGAATCCGCTTCCGTCAACCGGCAGCTCATCGAGACCGAGGCGCTGCGGACCTACGCGGACATGATCGTGCAGGTGCTGGCGACTTGGTCGGAGGCCTCCGACCTCGGCGTCGCATTCCAGGTCTCGGTGCTCGATTTGAAAAGCGGGGCGCTCCGGGCGACACTCTTCAACGACGGCACGTTCGAGGGGGAGACGGAGTGGGCCGCCGCGAAGGGCGGCTATGTCCGCGTCACCGGCGAGCGCCGCGTCGGCTTCGAGGAAATGGGCCGCATTCTCGCCCTGCAGACCATGGAGGCGTTGCTTGTCGACTGGCAGTAGGCGAACGAGGGCGCTTCTGGCGCCCGTCGGGGTGCTGGCCGCGGCGCTGCTGCTGGCCGGCTGCCTTTCGGAGCGACCGGGCACGCGGGAGGTGATCGGCTCGCTTGCGGGTGCGGCGGGAGGCGCGGCGGCGGCGGCGAACAATGTGGGCAAGGGGAGCGGTCGCACCTTGGCGATCGCCGCCGGCACACTGCTCGGCGGTGCCATCGGCGCCGATATCGGCCGCAGCCTGGATCGTGCGAATGCCGCCTACGAAACCGCTCCCGCCCGCCGTCGGGGCCACAGCCAGCAGGTTCCCGTCGCAGGCATTGACCCGCCGGCCGGCTATGCGCGCTCGGCCGCACGCAGTGGCGGGGCGGGATATTCCATCCGCGAGGCGCGCGATTGCCGTCCTCTGGAGGATGGCGGCCTGCGTCCGGTCTTCGCTTGCACCAACGACGCGGGCCAGTGGTTCATCCTCCAATAGGCATTTCGGCGCGGGCGGCGGCATAACGCCCGTTGCGGTTTCCCCTTGCGATTCGGGCTTCCGAACCCGCGTGGGTCGCGCCGCCGCGTTGCGTTTCCGCCCGCCATTGGGCATAAACGCGGCCCGGCCCGGCGGCGGGGGAACGGATGCGGCGGTCGCGGTATTTTCTACCCACCCTGAAGGAAAATCCGGCGGAGGCGCAGGTCGTCTCCCACCGGCTCATGCTGCGCGCCGGCATGATCCGGCAGTCGAGCGCGGGCATCTATAGCTGGCTGCCGCTCGGCCATCGGGTCCTGCGCAAGATCGAGCAAGTGGTGCGCGAGGAGATGGACGCCGCAGGCTGCCAGGAGATCCTCATGCCGGCCATACAGCCGGCCGAGCTCTGGCGCGAAAGTGGGCGTTACGACGATTACGGCAAGGAAATGCTGCGTATCGCGGATCGCCATGACCGTGAGATGCTCTACGGCCCCACCCACGAGGAGGTGGTGACCGACATTTTCCGCGGTGCGGTGCGCAGCTATCGGGATCTTCCGCAGAACCTCTATCAGATCCAATGGAAGTTTCGGGACGAGGTGCGGCCGCGTTTCGGCGTCATGCGCGGGCGGGAATTCTTCATGAAGGACAACTACTCCTTCGATATCGACCATGCCGGCGCAGTGCGCTCCTACAACAGGATGTTCGTGGCCTATTTGCGCACATTCGCGCGGCTCGGCCTCACCTCCATCCCCATGCAGGCTGAAAGCGGCGCCATCGGCGGCGATCTGAGCCACGAGTTCATCGTGCTGGCGGATACGGGCGAGAGCGAAGTCTATTGCGATCGCGCCTGGCTCGACGCGGATCCGCTGGCCATGGAGGTGGATTACGAATCCGACCTGCAGCCCATCGTGGACCGCTGGACACGCAACTACGCGGCGACCGACGACAAGTACGACCCTCTGACCTGTCCCGTCCCGCCGGATCGCCTCCACAAGGGGCGCGGTATCGAGGTCGGGCACATCTTCTATTTCGGCACCAAATATTCCAAGGCCATGAACGCCGCCGTGACGGATGCGGACGGCAACGAGGCGCTGGTCGAGATGGGCTCCTACGGTATCGGCGTCTCGCGCCTGGTCGGCGCCATCATCGAGGCGGGCCACGATGATGGCGGTATCGTCTGGCCGGAGGCCGCGGCGCCCTTCCGGGTCGGCCTCGTGAACCTGCGGACAGGCGACCAGGCCTGCGATTCCGCCTGCGAGACGCTCTACCGCAAGCTGGCGGAGGCGGGCATCGAGGTGCTCTACGACGACCGGGAGGAGCGTGCCGGCGTGAAGTTCGCGGAGATGGACCTGATCGGACTGCCCTGGCGCATCGCCGTGGGCCCGCGAGGCCTGAAAGCCGGCACGGTGGAGCTGAAGGCCCGGGCGGCCCCGGACGCGGAGGCTCTTGCGCCCGACGCCGCGCTCGCCCGACTTGTCCGGGAATAGCGGCCCGCGGGCATGCTCTCCGCCTTCGAACGCCTTGTCGCGTTTCGCTATCTGCGGGCGCGAAGGCAGGAGGGGTTCGTCTCCGTTATTGCCGCCTTTTCCCTGATCGGAATCTTTCTCGGCGTCGCCACGCTCATCATCGTCATGTCGGTGATGAACGGCTTTCGCGACGAACTCCTCACCCGCATCGTGGGTCTCAACGGCCACATGACCGTCCACGCCTATCGCGGCGGACTCACCGAGTTCGACGCGCTCGCGGCGCGTATCGGTGCGGTGGAAGGGACGGTCGCCGCCTCGCCCATCCTGGACGGCCAGGTCATCGCCACCTCGCCGGCGGGTGCGAGCTTCGGCCAGGTGCGTGGCGTGCGCGCCGAGCATCTCGTCGCCCGTCCGCTGATCGCCGATAACGTCGTCGCCGGGCGAATCGAGAATTTCACGTCCGGTGCGGGCCTCCTGATCGGCGACCGCCTTGCCGGCAAGCTCGGTGTAGGCGTGGGCGATTCCATCACCCTGCTTTCGCCGGAGGGCCGCGCGACCGCGTTCGGGACGGTGCCGAGGTCGCGGGCCTATCCGGTGGCGGCGACCTTCAATGTGGGCATGTTCGAATATGACAGCACGTTCATCTTCATGCCGCTGCCCCTCGCCCAGGTCTATTTCCGGCTCCCGGACGCGGTGACCGGAATCGAGATCGTGGTCGAGGAGCCCGAGCGCATGGAAGAGTTGCGCGCGGGCGTACGGCGCGCGGTGGCCGGGCAGGGCTGGATCGTGGACTGGCGCCAGGCCAACGCCAATTTCGTCAATGCGCTCCAGGTGGAGCGCAACGTGATGTTCGTCATCCTGGCGCTGATCGTTCTGGTCGCCGCCTTCAATATCGTCGCCGGGCTCATCATGCTGGTGAAGGACAAGGCGCGCGACATCGCGATCCTGCGCACCATGGGTGCGACGAGCGGCCAGATCATGCGCATCTTCTTCATGAACGGCGCCTTTGTCGGCGTTGCCGGGACCGCGACCGGCGTTGGCGGCGGAATCGCCTTCGCCGCCAATATCGAAACTATCCGGGTCTGGCTCGAGCGCATGACCGGCGCGTCGCTCTTCCCTGCCGAAATCCGCTTTCTCTCTCAGCTTCCGGCGAAGACCGACCCCATGGAGGTGGTGGCCGTCGCCGCCATGGCGGTGGGGCTGTCCTTTCTTGCCACCATCTACCCCGCCTGGCGCGCGGCGCGCACAGACCCCGTCGAGGCGCTCCGCAATGAGTAGCGCGCCGGCTCTCGAACTCCGCTCCATCGTGCAGACCTTCCACCAGGGAGGGAGCGCCATCGAGGTTCTCAAGGGCGCATCGCTCGCGGTTCGCGCCGGAGAAATCACGGCGTTGCTGGGTCCCTCCGGCGCCGGCAAATCCACGCTGCTCCAGATCGCCGGGCTGCTGGAGCGCCCTCTCTCGGGCGAGGTCGCCATTGCGGGCGAGCGCTGCGACTCCCTGCCGGATCGGCGGCGCACCCTTCTCCGGCGGCACCGTCTCGGCTTCGTCTACCAGTTCCATCATCTGCTGCCCGAGTTCTCCGCGCTGGAGAATGTGGTCTTGCCGCAGATGATCGCGGGCCGTCCGCGCCGCGCCGCGACGGTGCGGGCGCGCTCTCTGCTGGACCGCCTCGGTCTCGCCGAGCGCGAGAGCCATCGCCCGACGCGGCTTTCGGGCGGCGAGCAGCAGCGCGTCGCCATCGCCCGCGCCGTCGCCAACGAGCCGGCGGTGCTGCTTGCCGACGAGCCCACGGGGAACCTCGATCACGAGACGGCGGACTCCGTGTTCGCGGCGCTCGCGGAGATCGTCCGCGTCACGGGGCTTGCGGCTTTGATCGCAACACACAATGCGACTCTCGCTTCGCGTATGGACCGGCGGCTCAGGATCGAGAACGGAATCCTTCTGCCGTCGTGAACGGGCGCGGCTGCGGCGCATTGCGAGGAGATGGGGTGCAATGACCAAGAAACCGGTTTTGCTGGTGACCCACGTCACCGCCATAGACCCGGGCGAGGTTCCGGCCCTCTTGGAGGGCATGGGGCATGGCGTGCGCATCCTGCGCGCGAATGCGGGCGATCCCTTCCCTGCGCGCGTGGGGGACTATGCGGGTGTCGTGAGCTTCGGCGGGCCGCAGAGCGCGAACGACGATCACGTGGACTATATCCGCGCGGAACTGGACTGGCTGCCCAAGGTCATGGCGGCCGACCTGCCGCTGCTCGGCATCTGTCTCGGCGGGCAGATGGTCGCCCGTACGCTGGGTGCACGGGTCGCCCCCCACCCGGAGGCCCGCTACGAATTCGGCTATCATCCGATTGAGCCGCTGGCGGGTGCGGCCGAAGACCTCGCGCTGGACGGGCCGCTACAGGTGGCGCTTCGCCACGGGGAGGCCTTCACCCTGCCCGACGGCGCCCGGCATCTCGCCCGCCGTCCGGTCTTCGAGAACCAGGCATTCCGCCACGGGGCAACGACCTGGGCCTTCCAGTTCCATCCGGAGGTGAACGAGGCCGTGCACCGCCGCTGGTTCGATCGCGACCCGCCACCGGAGGATCTCTCCCGGCCCGAAGCCCAGAGCATGGACGAGCAGCGCGCGAACCACGCCCGCTATCACGGGGCGATGCATGCCTGGTTCGGGCGTTTCCTCGCGCTGTGGCTCGCGAGCGGCGGACAGGGAGAGGCGGCACGGGCCGCCCGGTAGCGCCGCTCCGCCGGACGGCGGAGCGGGGGTCTATTTGCGGGCCATGATCATGGTCATCTGACGGCCTTCCATCTTCGGCATCTGCTCGATCTTGCCGAGTTCTTCGAGGTCGTCGCGGACGCGCTTCAGCACGTTCATGCCGATGTCCTGATGGACCATTTCCCGGCCCCGGAAGCGCATGGTGACCTTGACCTTGTCGCCGTCGTCGAGGAACCGGCGGATATTGCGGAGCTTGACGTCGTAGTCCGCCGCATCGATCCCGGGGCGGAACTTGACCTCCTTGATATCGATGGTCTTCTGCTTCTTGCGGGCCTCGTTGGCCTTCTTCTGCGCCTCGTATTTGAACTTCCCGAAATCCATCAATTTGCAGACCGGCGGGTCCGCTTCGGGGGCGACCTCCACGAGATCCAAGCCGCTCTCATCGGCAAGTTCGAGGGCGCGCTCTACGGCAACGACGCCGACCTGGCCTCCGTTCTCGTCTATCAAGCGGACGCTCGTCGCCTCGATATCGTCGTTCACCCGCGGTCCTTCGGGTGTCGGTGGTGTTGCGACCGGATGTCTTGCTATGCCTTGTTCTCCCTTTCCTTGCGGCGCTCACTGAAAGCCACCCCGGCACCGGGAAGGCCTATTCCTGCCTCGTCCTCCGGTCCAGCGGGCTCGACGCCTCCCGGGAAAGTGTAGCGGCGGCATGATCGAGGGCAAGAATTTCTTGTTTTCCTTCGCCGAGGCGGCGGATGGAAACGGTGCCCTCGCGGGCTTCTCGCGCGCCCACCGCGAGGAATACGGGGACTTTCGCGAGGCTGTGCTCGCGCACCTTGTAGCCGATCTTCTGGTTGCGGAGGTCCGTTTCGAGCCGGAGGCCGGCCTCTCGGAGTTGCGCGGCGACCTGTACCGCATAGTCGTCGCTCTCGTTGGTGACGGTGGCGACCACTGCATGGGTGGGGGCGAGCCAGAGCGGCAGTTTGCCGCTGTGGTGCTCGAGCAGGATGCCGATGAAGCGCTCCAGCGAGCCGAACAGCGCCCGGTGCAGCATGACCGGGCGGTGGCGCTCGCCGTCCTCGCCCACATAGCTCGCATCGAGGCGTTCGGGGAGATTCAGGTCGACCTGGAGCGTGCCGCACTGCCAGTCCCGCCCGATGGCATCCCGCAGTACGAACTCGAGCTTGGGGCCGTAGAACGCGCCCTCGCCCGGATTTTGGGTGTAATCGAGGTCCATGCTCTCGAGCGCGCCCAGGAGGGCGCTCTCCAGGCGGTCCCACACTTCGTCGCTGCCGATCCGCTTGGGCGGCCGGTCGGCGAACTTGATCCGCACATCCTCGAATCCGAAGTCCCGATATATGTCGAGGCAGAGCGCGGTGACGGCGCGGCATTCTTCTTCCGTCTGTTCCGGCGTGCAGAAGATGTGGGCGTCGTCCTGGGTGAAGGCGCGAACGCGCAGAAGGCCGTGGAGCGCGCCCGAGGGCTCATAACGGTGGACCTTGCCGAACTCCGAAATCCTGAGCGGAAGATCGCGGTAGCTCTTGATGCCGCGCTTGTAGACCTGCACGTGGCCGGGGCAGTTCATGGGCTTGATCGCAAAGTGCCGCCCGTCTTCGGTCTCCGAGGTGAACATGTGCTCGCGGAAGGTCTGCCAGTGGCCTGAGGATTGCCAGAGCGCGCTGTCCATCAACTCGGGCGTGTTCACCTCCAGATAGCCTGCGCGGTCCTGGCGGGCGCGCATATAGGAGATCAGCGTGCGGAAGAGCGTCCATCCCTTGGGATGCCAGAACGCCGCTCCCGGCGCCTCTTCCTGGAAATGGAAAAGATCCATCTCCCGTCCGAGCCGCCTGTGATCGCGCTTTTCCGCCTCCTCCAGGCGGTGGAGATAGGCTTTGAGCTGCTTCGCATCGGCCCACGCGGTGCCGTAGATGCGCTGGAGCATTTCGTTTCGCGAATCGCCCCGCCAGTAGGCGCCCGCCACCTTGAGCAGCTTGAATGCGCCGACCCGCCCGGTAGACGGCAGGTGAGGTCCCCGGCAAAGATCGACGAAACCGCCCTGGCGGTAGAGGGTGATAGGCTCGCCTTCCGGGATGGCGGCGATGAGTTCCGCCTTGTAGCGCTCGCCCATTTCCTCGAAGAGGGCGACTGCGGCGTCGCGCTCCCACAGCTCGCGGGTTACCGGTTCGTCCCGCTTCTTGATCTCCTGCATCCGGGCTTCGATGCGCGCGAGGTCCTCCGGGGTGAAGGGCGCGTCGCGCGCGAAATCGTAATAGAAGCCGTCCTCGATGGCGGGTCCGATGGTGACCTGAGTATCGGGATAGAGTTCCTTTACCGCCTCGGCCATCAGATGGGCCGCATCGTGCCGGACGGTCTCGAGCACGTCTTCGTCCCGCGCGGTGAGGATGCGAACGCGGGCGTCCGTCTCGATGGGGCGGGAGAGGTCCCGCAATTCGTCGTCGACCTGGACGAGGAGCGCCGCCTTTGCGAGCCCCGGCCCGATTGCTTCCGCAAGCTGGGCACCGGTGACGGGTGCATCGAAGGAACGCGCCGAGCCGTCCGGCAGGGAGAATGTCGGCATTGCGCTTTGCTGGCGGCGGTGCTGTCGCGTTCCGTTTTCGGGCTGGAGCGCAGGCACTCTATCCGGGCCGTGCGCGGTGTCAAGGCGATGTCCTCGTTCAAGACGTTCGAGACGCTGGGGTTTCTTCGGCCGTCAGCATGGCAAGACATTCGGCCGGGGTTTGTCCGCCAGCGGCCCCTTAGTTGTGCGCGGGTCTCCGGGCCCGCATTTTTCTTCTCTTTGCAAAACAAAAACATGCGGGCCTGGAGACCCGCGCACCTAAAATAACTGACACCGCTCCGGTCGCCGGGGCCGGTCGGGCGCGATGCTATAGTGGGGCGGGCGCAGACGGCGGGAGGCGGCGGTGCAGTTCGACGGGCGCGGGGCGATCGTAACGGGCGGCAGTTCGGGGATCGGGCGTGCGACGGTGCTGGCGCTCGCCGCCGAGGGTGCCGCCATACTGGTTGCGGATCTCGACGAAGAAGGCGGCGAGGCGGTGGCGGCCGAGGTGCGGGAGGGCGGCGGCAGAGCGCTCTTCATGACGGTGGATGTCGCCTGCGCAGCGGAGGTGCAGGCGATGGTCGCCCGCGCCCAAAGCGCCTTCGGAAGGCTGGACCTCGCCTACAACAATGCGGGCGTCGAAGGACCGCAGGCGCCGCTGGCCGACCAGGACATGAACGCCGTCCGGCGCGTCTTCCAGATCATGATCGACGGTGTCTTCCTCTGCATGCAGGCGGAAATCCCGGCAATGCTGGAGACCGGCGGCGGCGCCATCGTCAATGCAGGTTCTATGTGGGGACTGGCCGCGTACCCCGAATGGTCGCCCTACATGACCGCGAAGCACGCGGTCTCGGGCATGACCAGGGTGGCGGCGCTGGATTATGCGAAGCGCGGCATAAGGGTGAACGCCGTGGCGCCCGGCCCCGTCCTCACGCCGCTTCTGCTGCGGGGCTGGAAGAACGATCCCGACCGGGCCGCGGGCCGGGTGCCCATGGGCCGCATCGGGCGGCCCGAGGAAGTGGCGGACGCCGTGGTCTGGCTGCTCTCCGACAGGGCGAGTTTCGTCACCGGCCATGTGCTGCCGGTGGATGGCGGCATGCTGGCGGAGAAGGGCTGAGCCGCACCGTCTTCCCGGCGCGCCGCCCGCTACGGCGCTTCAGTCGCGCCAGAAGCGCGGGACCAGGAGCACCAGGACGGTAAAGAGTTCCAGACGGCCCAGCAGCATGGCGAAGGAGAGCAGCCACTTCGCCGGGTCGGGAAGCGGCTGGAAGGTGCCCGACGGGCCGATGGTGTCGCCGAGGCCCGGACCCACATTGGCGATGGCGGTGGCAGCGCCGCTGATGCTCGTCACGTAATCGAGGCCCATCAGCGCGAGCGCCATGGCGATGACGCCGAAGCTCACGATGAAGAGGAAGAAGAACCCCATCACCGCCGGCGGTACGCTGTCCGGCACCGGACGGCGGTTGTACTTGGTCAGGAAAACGCCATGGGGGTGGATGAGGTGCTGGATTTGCACCCAGGCGGTGGAGGCCAGCACCTGAATCCGAAAGACCTTCACCCCCCCTGTGGTGGAGCCGGTACAGCCACCGATGAACATGAGGACGGTGAAGACCGGCAGCGCGAAACTGCCCCAGCCGGAAAAGTCCGCGGTCGAGTAGCCGGTGCCGGTCAGTACCGAGATGCCGTTGAACGCGGCTTCCCGAAAGGCGTCGGTCGGTGCGGCGCCGTTCGCCGCCATCTGCCAGCCGGCGAGCGAGACCAGCGAGAAGAGCACCAGTCCGAAGAACCAGCGGACCTGGGTGTCACGAAGCAGAGCCCCCGCATTGCCGCGCACCGCCTGCAGATAGAGAACGAAGGGAAGCGAGCCCAGAACCATATAGACCGTTGCGATGCCTTCGATGGCATCGTTGCGGAAGTGGCCGAGGGAGGCGTCGGAGGTCGAGTAGCCGCCGGTCGCGATGGTCGTCATCGCATGGCACATGGCTTCGAACGGGCTCATGCCGGCGGCCCAGTAGGCAAGCCCGTTGCTCACCGTAAGCAGCAGGTAGATCACGCCGATCGCGCCCGATATCTGCGCGGCCCGCGGCAGCACCTTGGCCGAGCTGTCGGAGGATTCGGCGCGGAAGAGCTGCATGCCGCCGACCCTCAGCATCGGCAATATGGTGATCGCGGTCACGATGATCCCGATGCCGCCCAGCCATTGCAGCAGCGCGCGCCAGAGGAGGATTCCCGGCGGGGCGTGGTCCAGCCCGACGATGACCGTCGAGCCGGTCGTGGTCAGCCCCGACATGGCTTCGAAATAGGCGTCGGAATAGCTGAGGTTCAAGTCGGAGAAGGCGAAGGGTAGGGCGGCGAACGCCGCGATCACGAGCCAGCTCACCGTGGTAAGCACGAAGGCCTGGCGTACGGTGAGCCGCGTATCCCGCGTCCGGTTCGCAAGCACGAGGCAGGCGCCTATGAAGAGCGTGAAGACGCTGGACGCGAGGAAGACCTGCCAGTCCGGATTGGCCGTCACGCCGTCGGCGACGGCCGGCAGCGCCATGGCGAGCGCCAGCGTTATCAGCAGGATGCCGACGGCGAACAATACCGGTCGAAAATCGCGGACCGAGCCCATCGCGGGTCATTCCCGGCGTTCCGGCGCGGGTGTCGCGTTCCGCCGTCTGGAACGCGGGATGTGCCGGTTCTCTGCGGTCAATGTGGGCGCGCGTCAGCGCGCGAGGCCTGCGGGCGGGCTCCCGATCATGCTGAGGAACTCGCGCCGCGTCTTCGGATCGTCGCGGAAGGCGCCGAGCATCCGGCTCGTCACCATCGCCACGCCTTCCTTGCGCACGCCCCGTGCGGTCATGCAGTGATGGACGGCCTCCACGACCACGCCCACGCCCCGCGGTTGCATGACGGCCTCCACCGTGTCGGCGATCTCGCTGGTGAGTTTTTCCTGGATTTGCATGCGCCTCGCAAAAACGTCCACGACCCGAGCGAGTTTGCTGATTCCGACCACGCGGCGGTTCGGAAGATAGCCGATGTGGGCGCGGCCGATGATCGGCGCGATATGATGCTCGCAGTGGGAGCGGAACTCGATATCGCGCAGCACGACCATCTCGTCGTAGCCCGAGGTCTCCTCGAAGGTGCGCTGCAGCATCTCCACCGGGTCTTGCTGGTAACCTGCGAAATATTCTTCGAAGGCGCGCACGACCCGCCCCGGCGTGTCGAGGAGCCCTTCGCGCGCCGGGTCGTCGCCGGCCCAACGGATCAGGGTACGTACGGCCTGCTCGGCTTCGGCGCGTATCGGCCGTGCATCGGCCGCTCCACCGGGTGCGGATGCGGCCGACGCCGTCGTGCACGGGGCTGGGGTTTCGTCCACGGATCGCTCCTTCGTTGGGCCCGCGGGCCGCAAATGCCTCGCGAATCGCCGCTTTGGCGGTCGGGCCGTCAGTTCAGACGGGCAGGCGTATAGGGTGAATCCAGCGAGAAAGCCGGGATGTCCACGTCGAAACGCCGGCCGTCCCCGGTCTCCATTTCATAGCTGCCCACCATGATCCCGGTCTCGGTTTTGAGCGGGCATCCGCTGGTATATTCGAATGCCTCGCCCGGTTCCAGCACCGGCTGTTCGCCGACCACGCCCGGCCCGCGCACCTCCTGGACCCGCCCATGGCCGTCGGTGATGTGCCAGTAACGGTTCAGCAGCTGGACGGGCTCGTCGCCATTGTTACGGATGCGGATGCGATAGGCGAACATGAACTGCCCCTCGTCGGGCTCCGATTGCTCCTCGAGATAGAACGGCTTGACCGTAATCTCGATGGCGCGCGTCTCCTTGCGGTACATCCTGCTCCTCCAGGCCGACCGAGGGGGGACTATCGGCGGCGCGTCGGGCTTTGTCCAGTGTCGAGAGTGTCTTCAAGGGGTGCGCGCGGCGTCCAGCGCCCGGGCCAGGTCGGCACGAAGATCGGACTCGGCCTCGAGGCCGACGGAGAGACGCACCAGGCCGTCCTTTATTCCGAGCGCCGCGCGGATATCGGGGTCGATGCGCCGATGGGTGGTACTGGCCGGATGGGTCGCGAGGCTCTTGGCGTCCCCGAGATTGTTGGAGATGTCGATCAGCGAGAGGGAATCCAGCATGCGGAACGCCGCCTCGCCGCCGCCGGCGAGTTCGAACACGATCACGCTTCCGCCAAGGACGGCCTGGCTGGCGGCCAGCGCATGCTGCGGATGGCTTTCGAGGCCCGGATAGAGCGTCCGCGCCACCGCCGGGTGGCCTTCGATGAAGCGCGCGAGGCGGAGCGCGGTCTCGCACATGCGGGCCGTCCGAAGCTCCAGCGTCTCCAGTCCCTTGAGCGCCACCCATGCGTTGAAGGGGCTCATGATGGGCCCCGTGGTGCGCACGAAGGGCACGAGCTCCTCTTCGACGAAGGCGCGGCTCCCCAGCACCGCGCCGCCGAGGCAGCGGCCCTGGCCGTCGATATGCTTGGTGGTGGAGTAGACGACGATGTCCGCGCCGAGCGCGAGCGGGCGCTGGGAGAGCGGCATGCCGAGCACATTGTCGACGATGGTCCGCGCGCCGGCCTCCCTTGCCAGGGCCGAGACGCGGGCGATATCGACCACCTCCATGGTGGGGTTGCCCGGGCATTCCAGGAAGACGCAGCGGGCGCCGGGCGCGAGCGCCGCCTCCCACGCCCCGAGGTCCGTTCCGTCCACGAGCTCGGTCTCGATCCCGTAACGCGGGAGCAGTTCGTCGATGATCGCGTAGCAGGCGCCGAACATCACCCGTGCGGCCACCACACGGTCTCCCGCGCGAAGCTGGCAGAGGAGCGTCGCGAACACGGCGGCCATTCCGCTGGCGGTGGCCTGGGCGGACTCCGCCCCTTCGATCAGCGCGAGGCGCTCCTCCAGCATGCGAACCGTCGGGTTGCCGAAGCGGCCGTAGACATAGCCCTCCTCCCGGCCCGCGGTGCGCGCTTCGCCCTGGGCGGCGTCGTCATAGACGAAACCCGAGGTGAGGTAGAGCGCCTCGCTGGTTTCGCCGAAGTCGGAGCGCGCGAGCCCGCCGCGCACGAGCTGAGTCGCACGCTCCCAGGCACGCTCGTCCTCACGCTTCTTCCGCCCCATGGCAAAAACCCCAGCCGCAATGGCCGGGGTTCTCGTCCTCGACCATTTTAGCGCGCTTGTTTTACGTGGCCGCAAGCCGGTCGCCCAAATCGCCACGTTCGCGCCTTTTCAAACCACAGGGCGCGGCAAGGGTCAAGCAAGGGCAGGGGCGCGAAAGCCAGGGGCGGCGCGCGGTGCTATAGTTGCGGCAAGGAACGGCGGCGGACGCGCGCCGTGCAGGGAGGGATGAAGAATGCGTAGACCATGGCTGTACCGCGCGCTCGCCGCGCTGCTCGCCGTCGCCGGAATGGCGGGCACGGCACAGGCCAGGGACCTTCTGGTGCTTGCCGACGACATTCCCGCGGGCCTCGACTATGACGGGCCGTCGGCCTCGCTGATCCCCACCTATGGCGGAATCGCGAACCTGCTGGAACCGCTGGTCTACTATGCCCCCGGCGAGGTGAACGAAGAGGGCGTGCAGCTCCTGGATTTCAACGCGTTCGAGGGCAGGCTCGCGGAGTCCTGGACCTACGATGCGGAGTCCTTCACCTGGACGTTCCACCTCCGCAAGGGGGTCAAGGGCTGCAACGGCGCCACCTTCGACGCGGACGACGTGCTCTACACCTTTGCGCGCGCCAAGTCGGTCAGCGGGGCCGCGCCCATCGGCTGGTTCCTCGCCAATGTGGGTTCGGTGGCCGGCTTCACGCCCGCGGTCTTCGCACCCGACGAGGCCGGCGCCGCGGCCCGCGCCCTCGGTGACGAGGTGACCAAGGTCGACGACCATACCGTCCGGATCCGCCAGTCCGGCCCCAACAAGCTGTTCCTCCGCGTGCTCACCATCTTCGGCCTCTACATGTTCGACAAGGAGACCATGGAGGCGAACGCGACGGAAGACGACCCCTGGAGCCACACCTACGCCAACAACGTCAATGCGCCGGGCTTCGGCCCCTGGTGCCTGGAGAGCTGGGACAAGGGCGCGGGCTTCTCCGTGACCGCCAATGCGGACTATTACCGCGGCGCGCCCGCCTTTGAGCGCGTCGTGCTCCGCAAGGTGCCGCAAAGCGCGAACCGGGTCGCCGTCCTGATGTCGGATCGCGCACAGGTCGCCGAGCGGCTCACGCCCAAGGAATACGACAATCTGAGCAGAGCCGCGGGCGTCAAGGTGGTCGGCACCTATGGCAACGAGAACCTCTTCATCTACGTCAACCACCAGGTGCCGCCCTACGACAATCTGGCGATGCGCAAGGCGCTGGCCCATGCGATTCCCTACGACAAGATCATCGCCACCAGCTATTTCGGCAAAGCGCGGAAGTGGCGCGGGATGATCCCTTCCACCTATCCGGGGTTTCACGAGGCGAGCGCGCAATATGATTACGATCCGGAAAAGGCCCGCGCCTATCTCGCCGAGGCGGGCTATCCCGGCGGCGCGGGGCTCGAGGCGTTCCCGGACGCGCTGCGGATCACCTATATCGCCGAGAAGGAGACCGCCCTCGGCCCCACGGCGACGGTGCTGCAGACGGCGCTGCGCGATGTGGGGATCCCCATGGTGCTCGACCCCATCCCCCAGACCCAATATGGCGACCGCGAACTGGTGAAGAAGGACATGCCGTTCGGCTTGACGGATCACGTGAAGCCCATCGGTGTCGATGCGGCCTACGGCATCCTGCTCAGCTATGTGTCCGCGGCCAAGGGCGGCATCATGAACGCCATGAACTACAGCAACGAAGCCGTGGACAACGCGCTCTTCTCCACGCTCAACGAGGCGGACGACGCCAAACGCTCCGCCACCCTCGCCGGCATCCAGCAGACTCTGATGGAGGAGCTCGCGATGCTGCCGATCCTCGAATACAAGACGCACTGGGCGGTCTCCGACGACATCGAGGGCGTCGTCTGGCACCCCGACAATGCCCTCCACTGGTACGATTTCCGGCCGGTGGAATAGGCCACGCACGAAGGGCCGATATGATGGAGATGGAGATCAGCCGGGAGCGCACCGCGCTCGTCGTCGTCGACATGCAGCGTGCCTTTCTGTGCGAGGACGGCTCGCTTGCGAAGGCCGGTATCGACATAGCCCGGTTGAAGAAGGCGGTGGAGCCCTGCCGGCGGCTCCTCGCCTCGGCCCGCCAGGCGCGGATCCCCGTGATCCACACCCGCTATGTCTACCGCGCCGACTATGCGGATGGCGGCGTCCTCGTGAAGTACATCATGCCCGCGCTCAAGGAGGTCGCCTCGCTCGCCGCCGGCACGCCGGACATCGAGATCGTCGAGGAGCTCGCGCCGGTGGAGGGCGAAACGGTCATCGACAAGAATCGCCCCAGCGCCTTCTATGCCACCAACATAGAGCCGGTGCTGAACGGCCTCGGTGTGGAGAGCCTCGTGGTCTGCGGCGTCACGACCAATGTCTGTGTCGAGACCACGGTGCGCGATGCGAGCCAGCGCGACTACAAGGTCTTCGTGCCGCGGGACGCGACCGGCGAGTTGGAGGACCTCCGCTTCGAGGGCGCGCTGGCCGGCATGGCCTGGGTGTTCGCGAAGATCGTCGATAGCGAGGATGTGATAGGCGTTTGGGGCCGGGGCAACCGGTGACGGGCCGCAGGCGCGGCGCGCGGTAGGGCACCTCCGGCCGCTGCGTGATGATCGGCCGTTTCGTTCTCCGCCGCCTGGCCATCGCCGTCCTGCAGCTGCTCGGCGTCGCGCTGGCGGTTTTCTTCCTCATCAGGCTCCTGCCGGCCGATCCCGTCGCGCGGCTGGTGGGGCTCAACGCCAGCGAGGAGGCGTATGCGCAGGCCGAACGCTCTCTCGGCCTCGACAAGCCGCTCGGCGACCAGCTTCTGAGCTTCTTCGGATTTTCGTCCGAAGGCGCCGCCGGGCTTGCGGATGGCAGCCTGGGCCTCTCCTGGGTAACCGGCGATCCGGTGTTTCTCGAAATCGGGCGTTTTCTGCCGGTCACGCTGGAGCTCGTCACGCTGAGCCTGCTGCTCTCCTTCGCCATCGCCATCCCTCTCGGTATGGCGAGCGCGACCCGGCCGGGCGGGATCGCCGATCGCATCGCCTTCGTGTGGGGCCTCTTCGCCGGCGCGCAGCCCGACTATTGGTGGGGGCTTCTGTTCGTCTTCCTCTTCTTCTTCACCCTCGGGATCGCGCCTCCGCCGCTGGGTCGGATCGATCCGCTGCTCATGCAACCGAGCGTCATCACCGGTTTCCTCACCGTGGATTCCCTGCTCCAGGGGCGCTTCGACATCTTCGTTTCGTCCCTGCACCATCTGATGCTGCCCGTTCTGACCCAGGTGTTCGTGGTCTCGGGCGCGATTACCAAGATGGTGCGCCAGAACATGGTGCGGGCGCTCCAGTCTGACTACATCCTCTACGCCCGCTGTTGCGGCCTTTCCCGGGCGGAGGTGGGGCGCTACGCCCTGCGCGCGGCGCTGACGCCGGCCGTCACGCTGGTCGGCATCTTCTATGGCGTGCTGCTGAGCGCGGCCGTCACGGTGGAACTCGTCTTCTCGCTCGGCGGCATCGGCGAATATGCCATCCGTTCCATTCTCTCCTTCGATTATCCGGCGATTCAGGGCGTGGTCCTGGTGGTCGCCCTGGCCTCGCTCTTCATCTATCTGCTGCTGGACATCATCCACGCCTGGCTCGATCCCCGGGTGAAATATTGAGCGGGCGGGGCGCGGAATGAGCGGTCTTACCGGTGCGCGCGACGCGGGGCTTCCGGCGGTGGGCCATGGGGGCCTCGTCGCCCGCCTGCGGCGCGACCGGTTCTTTCTCTCCGGCCTCGTGATCGTCGCGCTTTCGCTCTTCCTCGCGGCGTTCGGGCCGCTGATCAGCCCCTACGATCCGGTGATGTCCACCGGCGAAATCTCGGTGCCGCCGCCGCCGATCGAGGCCTGGCCGCGCCTCCTTTACGAGACCGTGAGCGGTGTCCGCGACGCGCCGCCCCACTGGTTCGGGACGGACCAGTCCGGCCTCGACGTCTTCTCCCGGGTGATTTCGGCGCCGAGGGCGGACATGACCATTGCGCTTGGCGGTGCGCTGATCTCGCTCGCTTTGGGGACCTTTCTGGGCCTCATCGCGGGCTTCTATCGCAACTGGGCGACCGAGTTCATGATGCGCGTCTCGGACGTGCTCCAGTCCTTCCCGGTCTTCATCACGGCGATGATCCTGGTCGCGCTCTCCGGGCGCCAGACGGGCAATCTGGTGCTGGCGCTCGCACTGGTCTACACGCCGATCTTCATCCGCCTCACCCGCGCCGAGGTGATGGCGCAGAGCGCCCGCGGCTACGTTCAAGCGGCGCTTGCGGTCGGGAACTCGCGCTGGACGATTGCCATCAAGCATGTGCTTCCCAATTCGCTGGTTCCCTCCCTCGTCCAGATGTCAGTCACCGTCGGGTTCGCGATCATTCTGACCGCCGGCCTCAGCTTCGTCGGCGCCGGCGTCCGCCCGCCGACGCCCGAATGGGGCAGCATGATTTCCATCGGTGCGCCGCAGCTGATCCTCGGCGAATGGTGGCCCTCCGTCTTTCCCGGCGTTGCCATTTCGCTGACGGTGCTTGGCTACGCCTTCGTCGGCCATACAATCGAAGCGGAGTTCCGGGAGACATGAGCGCAGCCGCGCCCGACGTCGCTCCCCGCGAGGAGATTCTCGCGGTGCGTGGCCTGACGGTGGCCTTCGCCGGCGCGAACGGCGCGGAGCATGTCGCCGTAAAGGACTTCTCGCTCGCCATCGGCGCCGGCGAGTTCGTCGGCATCATGGGGGAGCCGGGCTGCGGCAAGTCCACGGCGGCAATCGCGATGATGGGCCTGGTCCGGCCGCCGGGGCGCATCCTTCGTGGCGAGGTGCGCTATGGAGGCCGCGACCTCCTCTCCATGAGCGACAGGGAGCTCGACGCCATACGCGGCAAGGAGATCGGCCTGATCGTCCAGAGTCCGCGCACCTCGCTCCATCCCATGCTGACCGTCGGCAGACAGATCGAGAAGGTCTACCGCGCACACAACAATGTGAGCCGCAGGGCCGCCCGGGCGCGCGCGCTGGAGATGCTGGCGCTGGTCGGGATCAACGATCCCGAACGCCGCGTAAAGTCCTATCCGCACGAACTCTCCACCGGCATGACCCAGCGCGTGCTGATCGCCATGGCCATGAGCTCCGAGCCCAGGCTCCTGATCGCGGACGAGCCCACCAGCGGCCTCGACGTGACGATCCAGGCCCAGTTCCTGGATCAGATGTGGGAGACCGCCC
The DNA here is from genome assembly GCA_965220825.1 of Alphaproteobacteria bacterium. Taxonomy (GTDB): domain Bacteria; phylum Pseudomonadota; class Alphaproteobacteria; order UBA828; family UBA828. The sequence goes on along the minus strand of OZ244839.1, from coordinate 1,991,537 downwards.
GCGGGACCGGCTCGTCGGTGCTGCTGGTCACGCAGGATCTCGGCATCGTCGCCAACTATTGCGACCGCGTGGTCGTCATGGAGCGCGGTGCGATTGTCGAGGCCGCCACGGTCCGGCGTTTCTTTACCGAGCCCGCGCATTCCTACAGCCGGCGCATACTCGCCCTCCAGCAGGAGAGCGCGGCCGGTGCGCCGCGGACCGCCGGGGCGGTGGGCGATGCGGCCGAGCCGCTCTTGTCGGTCTCGGGCCTCTGCAAGGAATTCGACATCCGCGGCTCGCGGGAGAAGGTCCATGCGGCTGATGACGTCTCGTTCGAGGTCCGCCCGGGGGAGTCCATCGGTCTGGTGGGCGAGAGCGGATCGGGCAAGACCACCGTCGGGCGCTGCATCGTCCGGCTCGAAACGCCGACCCGGGGCACGGTCCACTACCGGGGCGCACGCGTCAGCGACCTCGCGCAGCGCGCCTTCGTGTCCTACCGCAACGCCATGCAGATCGTCTTCCAGGACCCGTCGGATTCCATGAACCCGCGTTGGACCGTCGAGCAGATCCTGACGGAGCCGCTGGATATTCACACATCCCTGACGCCCGCCGGAAAACGCGCCCGCGTGACCGAGCTCCTCGAAATGGTGGGAATCGATCCAGCGGTGCGCGGGTTGCGCCCGCGGCAGCTCGGCGCTGGCCGCCAGCAGCGCATCGCCATTGCCCGGGCGCTCGCAACCGAGCCCGACTTCATCGTGCTGGACGAGCCCACCTCGGCGTTGAGTCCGGAGACCCGCTCCGAGATCATCGGGCTGCTGCTCAGGCTCTCGCGGGAGCTCCATATCGCCTATCTGTTCATCTCCCACGACCTCACCACGGTCGAGCGGCTGTGCGACAGGGTGGTGGTCATGTATCTGGGGCAGGTCGTCGAGACGGGGACGCTGGCACAGGTGTTCCGGGAGCCTCTTCACCCCTATTCGAAGGCGCTTCTGGGTTCACATCTCTTTCCCGATATCGGCGACCGCCGCGTGGACCGTGCCGAGCGCGTGACGCTCGAAGGCGAGATTCCGAGTCCGGTGTCGCTGCCGTCGGGCTGCTATCTCTATGGTCGTTGCCCGAACCAGTTGGACCGCTGCCGGACCATGCCGCAGAGTCTGGAGAAGGTGGAGGAGGGCCGCATGGTGCGCTGCTGGCGCGCAACGGCCGGCGAGCTTCCGGCAGAGGGCACGACGCGCGTGGGCGCGGGTGGCGCCGGGGGACGCGGACAAACCGAGACGTAGGAGCGCATCCGATGAAAGCGATCGATATCGTCGTCAATCCGTTCACGCCCCAGGAAGTGGCCGAGGGACGGACCGGAATCGACGAGACCTTCAAGGATCAGATCAGAATGCCGGCGGCGATGCGGGGCGGCGTCACCATCGACGACTATGTCGACAAGATGGACCGCGCCGATATCGAACTATCGCTGATGATCGCCGTGCGCGCCGGCGATATGCGGCTCGCCGGTTCGTTCGAGATCACCTATGAGCGGGTCAAGCAGATCTGCGACACGCACCCGACCCGGCTCGCCGGGCTCGCGGGCATCGACCCTTATCGCGGCATGCAGGGCCTGCGCGACCTGGAGGCGGCGGTGCGGGACTATGGTTTCGTCGGTGCGCATCTTTATCCCCACTGGTTCGAGCTTCCGCCCGACCATGCGAAGTACTATCCCTACTACGCGAAATGCTGCGAGCTCGACATACCGATCATGATGCAGGTCGGCCACAGCCTGGTCTATTCGCGCGAGCGCCGCATGCGGAGCGTGGGCCGCCCCATCTGCCTCGATCCGGTGGCCTGCGACTTCCCCGAACTGAGACTGCTCGGCATCCATATCGGCGTGCCATGGACCGACGAGATGATCTCCATGGCGTGGAAGCACGAGAACGTCTTTATCGGCGTGGACGCCTATGCGCCCCGCTATTGGCCGCCCCAGCTCGTGCGCTACCTGGACAGCTACGGGCGCCGCAAGGTCCTCTTCGGCACCGACTGGCCGGTGATAGACCCGGAGCGCGCGGTGGCGGAGATCGCCGCCCTCGACATCCGCGAGGACTCCCGACGCGCGCTCATGCGGGAGAACGCGCTCCGCGTGTTCAAGCTGCCCCAGCTGGCGCCCGCGGGCGGGTGAGGCGGCGCGATGACGGAGGGGGAGCGCGCGCGGCCCGGCACCTACCGGTCCGCCACCATCGCGACCGGCATTCGAACGGCGGCCCAGCGGACGCCGCAGAAGGTCGCGCTGCGCGAAGGCACGCGGACGCTGACCTACGATGCGCTGGTCCGGCGGATCGACTGCGTCAGTGCCGGTGCCCGCCAGGATCTCGGGCTCGCGCGGGGCGACCGGGTGATGCTGCTTGCCGCCAACTGCCTTGAATATATCGAGCTGGTGGCCGGCTTCTCGAGCATGGGCGCCGTGGTCGCCACTATCAACAGCAGGCAGTCGGTGCCGGAGATCGAGGCGATCTGCCGCGATTGCCGCCCGCGCGCGGTCGTGACGGACAAGGAGTCCGAAGACCTCGTGCGGAGCGCCGACCTTGAGGGCGTGGAGCGGGTGCTGACCATCGGCGGGAGCTACGACGCATGGCTCGAGGACGCGCGGCCCGCAGCGCTTCCCGAAACGGTGGAAGAGTGGGAGCCCTTCGCGATTTCGTACACGTCGGGCACCACGGGCACGCCCAAGGGGATCGTTCTCTCCCACCGCTCCCGGGTGCTCTCCTGCTTCGGCATGGCGGCGGAATATGGCTGCTACGGCCCGGACGACAGCCAGCTCGTCATCGCGCCCATGTTCCACGGCGGAGGTTTCGTCTTCGCGCTTGCCAGCGTCTTTTTCGGCGGGACCTGCGAGGTTCTGCCCCGGTTCGATCCGGAGACGGTCGTGCGAAGGCTCTCGGAAGGCGGCTTCACCGGTACCTTCATGGTGCCCACCCACTTCCACGCCATCCTGAACTTGGGCGAGACGTCACGCGCGCATTGCCGGAGCCACCGGCTCAAGGCGCTGGTCTCCAATGCGGCGGCGCTGCCCCAGGCCACGAAAGAGAAGATCCTGCCGTTGTTCGGCGACGGCGTTCTGCACGAGACCTATGGTGCGACCGAAGCCGGTATCGTGACCAACCTGCGCCCGGCCGACCAGCTTCGCAAGAAGAACAGCGTCGGGCTTCCCTTCGTCGGCAACCTGGTCCGCCTGCTGCGGGACGACGGTGAGGAGGCGGCCGCCGGCGAGGTGGGGGAGCTGTTCAGCGTCTCTCCCTATCTCTTCAACGGCTATTGGGAACGGCCGGAAGAGACTGCGGCCGCCCTCCGCGACGGCTGGGTCTCCGTCGGCGACATGGCCCGGCGCGACGAGGAGGGCTATGTCTATATCGTGGATCGAAAGAAGGACATGATCGTCTCGGGTGGCGTCAACGTCTATCCGCGGGACGTGGAGGACGTTCTGTCGCGCCATCCGGCGGTACGGGAAGCCGCGGTGGTCGGCGTGCCGGACGACTATTGGGGCGAGCGGGTGAAGGCTTTCCTCGTAATCCGGGGGGATGAACGCCCCCGGCCCGAGGAGCTGATCGACTACGCCAAGGAGCGGCTGGCGGGTTTCAAGGTGCCGAAGGAGATCGACTTCATCGACGCCCTGCCGCGCAATCCGGCCGGGAAGATACTGAAGCGGGCGCTGCGCGAGCGGGCGGCGGAGACGGCATGATCGAGCACCGCTTCGTGACGGCCGGCGGGCGCCGCATCATGATGCGGCGCGCCGGAAGCGGACCGCCGGTCGTCCTGCTCCACGAATCGCCGCGGTCGTCCGCCGCATTCGTGCCCCTCATCGAGGCTCTCGCCCATCGCTGCACGGCCATGGCCCTCGATACGCCCGGCTATGGCGGCTCCGACCCGCTGACCCTGCATCGGCCGCAGATTGCCGATTATGCGGACGCCCTGACGGAGGTCGTGACGGGCCTCGGGCTGGAGCGCGCGGTGTTCTTCGGCCGCCACACCGGCGCCGCGATCGCTGCCGAGTTCGCGCTCCGGCATCCCGACCGGGTCGCCGGACTCGTGCTCGAGGGGTGCCCCGCCTTCACCGCGGGCGAGAGGGAGGAGCTGGTGGCGAGCTACCTTCCGCCGTTCCGCCCCGCCTGGGACGGCAGCCATGTGGCCTGGCTCTGGTCCCGCGTCCGCGACCAGTTCAGCTTTTTTCCCTGGTATCGGCAGGGGCCGGGCTCCCGGCTCGCCATGGACATGCCCGGGCCCGCGGCGCTTCACCGGGTCGCGGTCGATTTCCTGCTGACGGGGGACGGCTACCGTGTCGCCTACGAGGCCGCGTTCCGCTATGACGGTGCCGCAGCGGCGGCGGCCTTGCGAACTCCCGCCCATTTCATCGCGGCGGAAAGCGATGTGCTCTTCGCCCATCTCGACCGTCTCACCGCGCTGCCGGCTTCCGCCCATATCCATCGCGTGGCGGACGCGGATCGTGCGGGCCGGATCGTCGATCTCCTGACCGCGGCCGCGGTCGGCGAGACGCCGCCGCTGCCGGAAGAGAACGGGGCATTCCGCTTCGTGCATGTGGGCGGCGCGTCGCTCCCCGTTCGCCAGTGGGGCGCGGATGGTGCGCGCCCGCTGCTGCTGCTGGCGGACCTGCCGGGCTCCGCCCGTCAGCTTGCGCCGCTCGCCACCCATCTGGCGAAGCACCGCCGCGTCGTCGCCTTCGACCTCCCCGGCCACGGCCTCTCCACGCCGGTGTCCGCCGGGTCGGCTGCGGGCGATATGGATCTCATGGCCCGTGCGGTGGAGACGCTCGGCCTCGGTCGCGTCGACATCGCCGGGATCGGGCTCGGCGCCTCCGCGGCCGCCCGTCTGGCCGCCCGCCTCGGAACCGGGCTCGGCGGCCTGGTGCTGGTCGATCCGCCGCCCGATCTCCCGTCCTGCCTGCCCGGTTTCGACATCGACCTCACGCCGCGCCCGGACGGCACGCACCTGCACGCCGCCTGGCACCTGGCCCGGGAATGCCTGCTCTACCGGCCGTGGTTCGCCGCCACGAGCGCAGCCAGGCTCCCGATCGAGACGGGACTGGACGTGCACGATCTGCATGAACGCTTCGTGGATATGGTCGTCGCAGGGCCCGCCTTCGTCGAAACCGGCCGCGCGCTCTGCGATCGCCCGTGGCCGGCCCTGCTCCAGGGTCTCGAAGGGCGGACGGCCATGGTGACCGGCCAAGACATGTCCGACGCCGCGTCCCAGGCCGCGCTCGCCGGGGAGAACGCGGTGCGCACCGTGCCCGCGGTGCCGGGCGTGCGGGGGCGTGCGGCGGCGATCTGCGCGGCGCTGGAGAGCCGGTGACCGGCGGTCTCGCCAGGCGCCTCGCGGATCTCGCGGGTGCCGCGAATGTGATCGACGACCCGGCGGACCGCACCTATTTCGCACACGACATCGCCGGCCCGGCGGCATATCCGGCCCATCTCGTCGTGCGTCCGCCGACGGTGGAGGCGGCCGCCACTTGTGTCGCGGCGATCACGGATGCCGGTTATGCGGTCAAGGCGAGAGGCGGCGGCCATTCCTACACGGGCGGCTACGGGCCGGAATCGCCGCAGACGGTCGTCCTCGATCTCGGCGGTCTCGACCGGGTGCTCGAAATAAACCAGGCGGACGGCTGGGTCGCCGTGGAGGCGGGGTGCAGCTGGAGCCGGCTTTACGACGCGCTTGCCGCGGTAGGGCGGCGGACGCCTTTCTTCGGGCCCCTGTCGGGCTTCGTCTCGACCGTCGGCGGTGCCGCGTCGCAGAACGCCGCCTTCTTCGGCTCGACGTGCCATGGACCCATGTCGCGGAGCGTGCTGGGCCTCGATGTGGCCACCGCCGACGGCAGGGTACTGCGCATCGGCGCCACGGGCTCCGGCTTCGCACGCGATTTCGGACCCGATGCGGTCGGGCTCTTTCTCGGCGACTGCGGCGCCTTGGGCGTCAAGCTCCGCGTCGCGATGCGAATCCTCCCCATGCCGGTGGCGGTCCGCTACGGGTCCTTCGCGTTCGAGAGCTTCGAGGCGGTGCTGGATGCGCAGCTTGCCCTCGGCGATATGGAGGGCATTTCCGAATGTTTCGGGTTCGATTCGGGCACGCACGACAATCTGCGCCGCGTGGGCTTTTCCCTGGCGGAGGGCGCGGCTGCCCTCCGCGACGTCGCGCGTGCCGAAGGGGGTGCGCGCGGAATTGCGGCGGCGGTGGCGACGGCCGCGGGCCGGAGGGCGGTGGACGATGCACACAACTCGCTCCATGTCGTGGTCGAAAGCGCATCGGATGCGGCGGCGGACGCGGCCTCCGCGGAGGTCGCGGCCCGCGCAGCTCGCCATGGCGGCGTGGCCATCGCCGATACCATCCCGCGGGTCATGCGCGCCCGGCCCTTTCGCCCGCTCAAGTCGCTTCTCGGGCCGGAGGGCGAGGCCTGGCTACCGGTCCATGGCCTGTTGCCGCCTGCACGGGTCCAGGGCGCCGTGCGCGCGGCAAGGGGGGTGCTGGAAGCCCGGCGCGCCGAGATGAGCATGCATCGCATCCGCACCGCCTGGCTCAGCGCTCTGGTCGGGGGGCGCGTGCTGGTCGAGCCGCAATTCTTCTGGTTCGACGCGCTCTCGCCGTTCCATCTACGGAATGTCACACCCGCTCAGCGAACCCGCTATGCCCGCCGGGCGCCGGACGAAGACGCCCGCGCCCTCGTCCATGCGCTCCGCCGCGCGCTTGCCGAGACGCTGGCGGAGCATGGCGCGACCCACTACCAGATCGGCGCCTATTACCCCTATCTGGCGCGCATCGACCCCGGGCAGCGGGCGCTCCTCGAGGCGGTCAAGGGAGCGCTCGACCCGAAGGGCCTCATGAGCCCGGGCGCGCTCGGCCTCTGAGCGCGGCTCAGGCCGCCCTTCGCGGCCCGATGGGGCAATGGGCCTCGCGTTCCACCAGGTCGTAGACGAAGAGAAACTTGGCGACGCCCGTCAGCATGCCCGCCACCATGCCAAGCTCGAAGATCTGGCCGTCGTCGAAATGTGCGGACAGATCACCGTAGAGCGCGGGCGAGAGTGCGCCTTCCATGTTGGGCAGCGCCATCTCGGCGGCGAGGCGCAGCACCGCGCGCTCGGCGTCGGAGAACACATCGGCGGTTTCGTCCATGACGGCGTCGAGCTGGGCGTCGGAGATGCCGGCGCGCCGGGCCGCCTCCACATTGCCCTTGTTGCAGAAGGCGCAGCCGTGGGTCATGGAGAGCCGGTAGCGCAGAAGCTCCTTGAAGCGGACATCCACCTTGCCGCCGTAAAAGACGGTGCCGTAGAAGCTCTTGAAATACCATTCGAGCAGGTCGGGCGCGTTCGCCCCGATTTCGAAGAACGTCGCATCGCCGCCCTTGCTCTCCTGTAGCGACCGGCTCGCCCGGTAGGCGTTCTGGAGCCTGCCGTCCATGGCCTCCGGTGCGACCCTCCGCAGCAAAGGATTGGGCATGTCTCTCCCTCCGTTCCGCCTCCTCGCTTCGGAGGCCCTCTCGGTCGTCGAACGTTAAGTCCGGGCGTCCGCGCTCAGGCGCTGCAGCTGCCGCCGCCGAGGACGCAGAAGCGGGCGCAATGGGGGTGGTTGAGCCTGACGGCGGCGAAGGACTGGGCGAGGGTGGTGCCCATCTCGAAGGCGTCGTCATAGGGAATCAGGGTGCAGGAGAGCACCACCGCACGGTCCGCGCCCTTGCGCTTGGCGATCATGCGGGAATCTGCGCACATCATGGCGGCGGGTTGGACGCCCAGGCGCTCCCAGCAGTCCTCGCCGATCTCCGGAAGGTCGCGCGTCTCGTCGGCCATCTCGGGAAAGAGCACCAGCTTCGCCGGGTCTTCGGCATCGATGTCGAGGCCCAGCCGGTGAAACAGTGCGGCGTAGCCCCGGCGGAGCTCCGCCTCGTCCTCGCCCCAGCAGGTGCGCCCGGCGATCGCGACCTCGAAACCTTCGCGGTGTAGCCACAGGAGGCCGTCGAGCGTGGCCCGCCAGCTTCTGGCGCCGCGTTCGAGGGCGTGGAGGGCCTCGCTGTAATGATCGACCGAGACGCGGAGCGCGAGCTGCTTGCCGTGGGATTCGCGCAGCCGCAAGAGGTCCGCCGCATGGGCCGCCATGGGGCGCATGGCGTTGGTGAGGACCAGGGCCCGGAAGCCGCGGCCGAGCACTTCCTCCAGCAGCGGGGCGATCTCCGGGTTCATGAAGGGCTCGCCGCCGGTGAAGCCGACCTCCAAGGTGGGCCAGCCATGGCCGGCGATCTCGTCGAGGAAGGGCCGGACATCGGCGAGGGTGAGGTAGGCAAGCCGGTCGTTGCGCGGGCTGGATTCGATATAGCAGTTCTTGCAGCTCAGATTGCAAAGCGTGCCGGTGTTGAGCCAGAGCGTGCTAAGGCCTGCAAACGCGACCGCCGCGCGGGGGCGGCCGTCCGCCGTCATCAGCGGATCGGAGAACTTCCGCCGCGCCGCCGCGCCGTTGACCGTGCCGTGGGCATCCCCGGGACGGGGCGCTTCGGGTCGGGTGGCGGAGGGAGTGGGATTCGAACCCACGGTACGGCTTGTCACCGCACAACGGTTTAGCAAACCGCCGCCTTCGACCACTCGGCCATCCCTCCTCGCGCCCGGCGCTCCAGCGGCCCCGGGCCGCCGGCTCCTATGTACTCTCTATCGCCGGCTCTTTCGAGGCTCTTCGCTCAAGGCGTCGAGCTGCGCCTTCAAGGCGTCGAGCTTGTCGTGGAGGGTCGCCACGTCGCCGGCGGTCTCCTCCCGGTTGCCGGGTGCCGGCCCGGCGCCGTCATGCCCGCCGCCGAACGGTTTGAACATGTCGATGGTGCGCTGCATGAGCTCGACATTGTGCCGGCGCATGGCTTCGAGCTCGCCCACGGGAAAGCCGCCGCCGAATAGCCTGTTCATCCGGGCCTGCACGTCGTCCTGGTTGCGGGCGAAACTCTCCATCGCCAGTTCGAGATAGCGGGGCACGAAGGCCTGGAGATTATCGCCATAGAGCTGGATCAGCCGCCGGAGGAAGCTCTCGGGCAGCATGTTCTGCCCCTTGGCCTCCTGCTCCACGATGATCTGGGTGAGCAGCTGCCGCGTGATGTCGTCGCCGGTCTTCGCGTCGCGGACGACGAAATCCTGCCCGTCCCGGACCATCTGGCAGAGATGATCGAGGGTCACGTAGCTGCTGCTGTTCATGTTGTAGAGCCGCCGGTTGGCGTACTTCTTGATGACCACGACCTCGGGCTCGGGCTCCTGCCCCCGGCTGTCGTCGGCCATGTCGGACGCCTCGCGCGCTGCTTCCCAACGTACCGGCGGCAAAGTCTGTCAGCATTTGCACACCTGCGCAAACGGCGACGGGCCGTGCCTCTCCGCGACCGCGCGTCGCGAACATTCCGAATTGAGCACGTCCGTTGATATTGCCGGGCCACTGGGGGCACCATGCGGTCTCGATCTCGGCCAACTGGCGGGTGACGTTTCGGTTCGACGACGGAGATACCGTCGACATCGACTATCTGGACTATCACTAGGGGGTTCGTCATGGCGATGAACAATCCGGTCCATCCCGGTGCCATCTTTCGCGAGGATTGCCTGCGGCCGCTGGGCCTGTCGGTGACGGAGGGAGCCAGGCGGCTGGGGGTCGGTCGCCAGACGCTTTCCAACCTGGTGAACGAAAAGGTGTCCATTTCGATCGAGATGGCCTGGCGGCTGTCGAAGGCCTTTGGCTCGACGCCCGAGACATGGCTCGGCATGCAGATGGCCCACGATCTGGCGCGATCCCGCTATCTCGAGAAGACCATCAAGATCGACCGGATTGCCGCTGCGTAGGAAGCGGCCGACATCGTTCCGCACCCAACTTTGAGCCCACGGCCTCACGCAAAACGCAACGGGCCGGAATGCAGGGCGGTGTGTTCGTGGAGGAGGTCAAAGCGACGAACGTGCCGGCTCGAACGCCCCGCCGGCGATGTTCCGTTGTCCGTAACAAACTGAATTGACCGGTTTATGTGCCATATGGATTGACCGCTTCCGTTGATGTTGCCGGGCCATAGGGCCCGCCTGTTTCTGTGCCACGGCTTGAGACGGGCCTTCGGCCCGCATGTTTTGTAGCCATGGGCGATGAGGGGCCAGACGGCGGTCGTAAAGACCCTCCGTCCCCTTCGCTTGGCTCGGCACGCCACGACGGCTGCGGCCGAAAACCTCCTCGAACTTCATCAGCCTCGGCCCCTCTGCGTGCTCTGTCCGACGCATCCAAACCCTCCTTGGCTTGGAACCCTTCCAAATCCGGACAGTTCACCTTTTACCGACGGCCCGTGATGTTCCGTTCGCCGCAGCGTACCGTTCCCCATATAGTTTCATCCCGCCGCATGCGCATGCGGTCGGGAGCGGGCGCTTGGAGATACTTCAGCTCATCGTCAGCGGACTCGCCAATGGCTGCGTCTACGGCCTGATCGCGCTCGGCTTCGCACTCATCTACAAGGCGGCGGAACAGGTCAATTTCGCGCAGGGCGACCTTATGATGTTCGGCGCCTTTATCGCGCTCGGGCTCGGCAACGACTCGCATTTCGGCCTGCCGTTCTGGGTGGCCTGCCTCGGCGCGATAGGCGCCATGGCCGCGGTCGGCTGGACGCTGGAGCGCGCGATCCTGCGCCGCGTCTTCGGCCAGTCGCAATTTGCGGTGATCATCCTGACGATCGCGCTCGGCTTCCTGCTGCGCTTCATCGCCGGCATGATCTGGGGCCACGATCCGCTGACGCTGGAAAGCCCCATCGCCGGCGAGAGCCGGCGCTTCGGCGGGCTGGTTTTGGGGCTGGACGAGATCACGGTCATCGCTGTCACCATCCTGCTCACCGGCCTGCTCTACCTCTTCTTCAGCCGCACAAAGCTCGGCGTGGCCATGCAGGCGTCGAGCCAGAACCAGCTCGCAGCCTACTATATGGGCATACCGGTCAAGCGCATCCACGGGCTGACCTGGGCGCTGGCGGGCGCCATCGCGGCGGTTGCGGGGATCCTGTTCGCCTCCAAGGGCTCGATCGATCCCAACACGGGGCTGCTCGGCATCAAGGCCTTCGCGGCGGCCGTGATCGGCGGGTTCGGCTCGTTGCCGGGCGCGTTGGCGGGCGGTCTGATCGTCGGGCTGATCGAGCCTTTCGCCGGCCGCTATGTTGCCTCCGGCTATTCGCAGATCGCACCCTACGCCGTGATGATCCTGGTGCTGCTCTTCCGCCCCCGGGGCCTGTTCGCCCAGGTTCACAGCAAGAAGGTCTGAATGGATGCGGACCGCCCTGAAGACAAGCTACGGGCAAGACATCCGCCTCTTTTCCGATGGGCGACGGGCGCTCCGCTATGGGGCCCTGGTCGCGCTTGCCGCCGCGCTGCCCCTGCTGCTGGACGACTTTCTCATCGGCGAGGCCACCCATGTCCTGATCTGGGCCATCGCCGGCATGGGGCTGATGGCGCTGACGGGCCATGCGGGCCAGGTGAGCCTCGGCCATGCGGCCTTTCTCGCGGTCGGCAGCTACGCCAACGCCATCCTCATGGAGCGCGTGGGGCTGCCCTTCGTCGCGTCCTTCCTTGCGGCGGGCGTGATTACGGGCGGCGTGGGCGTGCTTATCGCCATACCGGCACTCAGGCTGCACGGCATCTACCTCGCCATCGCAACGCTCGCCCTCTCGATGCTCACCGAGGACATCATCATTCTGGCCGAGCCCTGGACCGGGGGCGTGATCGGGCTCACGGCACCCGCCATTACCATCGCGGGCATGGCGGTGGACCGCTTCGCCTCGCCGGACCTCTTCTATTGGCTCTGCCTCGCCGTGGCGCTGGTGGTGACGCTCGGCTACTGCAACGTCCTGCGCACGCCGCTCGGGCGGGCCTTCGTCGCGATCCGCGATTCCGAGATCTCGGCACAGGCCATGGGCGTGAATCCGGCGCGGACCAAGGCCGCCGCCTTCGGGCTCTCCTGCATGGTGACGGGCTGGGCGGGCGCGCTCATGGGGCACTTCCTCTACAGCTTCAACCACGAGGTCTTCACGGTCGTCATCTCGATCCAGCTTCTGGTGATGATCGTGATCGGCGGCCTGGGCTCCATCCAGGGCGCCTATTACGGGGCGATCGTGGCGGGCGTCATCCCGCAGGCGATCAATATCGCGCGCGACGGGGCGAGCGCGGCCTTCGGCGGCAGCGTCGTGATCCCCGGTCTCGAAATAGCGATTTTCATGCTGCTCCTCGTCCTCTTCGTCCTGTTCGAGCCGCGCGGGATCCACGGCCGGATCACGAAGTGGGCGATCTATCTCGATCTCTTCCCGCTTTGCCGCCAGGACATGTTCCGTCGGCAGAAGAGCTACCTGAAGACGGAGCGGATCCGGTGAGTCTGCTGGAGGTCGAGGGCGTGACGCTCCGCTTCGGCGGAGTCACGGCGCTGGAGGAGGTCTCCTTCGCGGTGGAGCCGGGGAAGATCTTCGCCATCGTCGGCCCCAACGGCGCGGGCAAGTCGACCCTTTTCAACCTGATCTCCCGCTTCCACGCACCGGCGGCCGGCGATGTCCGTTTCGAGGGGGCGAGCATTCTGGGCCGCGCACCCTCCGAGATGGCCGCGCTCGGCATCGCCCGCACCTTCCAGAACATCGAGCTCTTCGAGCATTCGACGGTGCTCCAGAACCTGCTGATCGGGCGCCATATCCACCGGCGGGCGTCCATACCGGCACAGATACTCTTCGCGCCCAAGGTCCGGCGGGAGGAGGCCGCCCACAGGGAAGCGGTCGAACGGGTCATCGACTTCCTCGATCTTCAGCCCCATCGGGAGAAGCTGATCGCCGGCCTTCCCTATGGCCTTCGCAAGGTGGTGGAGGTCGGCCGGGCGCTCGCCGTCGAGCCGACGCTGATCCTCATGGACGAGCCCGCCTCGGGCCTTTCCGCCGAAGAGGCCAGGGACATGCGCTTTTGGATCGAGGACATCCGCAGCCGGCTCGGCGTGACCGTGCTGATGGTGGAGCATGACATGGGGCTGGTCTCGGCGGTGTCGGACCGGGTGCTGGTGCTGGCGGACGGCCGCGTCATCGCCGAGGGCACGCCGGCGGAGGTGCAGTCGCATCCGAAGGTCGTCGAGGCCTATCTCGGTGGGGAGGGAGAAGCCGCGTGAGCGATGCCCTTCTCGAAGTCCGCAACCTGCAATGCCTCTACGGGCCGGTGATGGCGATCGGCGATGTGAGCCTCGAGGTGCCGGAAGGGAAGATCGTCGCCGTACTGGGCGCGAACGGGGCTGGAAAGACGACGCTGCTGAAGACCATCTCCGGCGTGATGAACCCGGCCAGGGGCGAGATAAGGCTCGCGGGCGCCTCCATCGTGCGCAGCGGCCCCGACCGCATCGTGCGCAAGGGGGTCGTGCATGTGCCCGAGGGGCGGGAGATGTTTCCCCTGCTCACCGTGGAGGAGAACCTTGCGATGGGCGCCTATACGCGGCGCGACGGCGGCGTCGACGCGGATCGGGAGACGGTCTTCGGCTATTTCCCGATTCTGAAGGAGCGGTTGCGCCAGTCTGCCGGCACGCTCTCCGGCGGACAGCAGCAGATGCTGGCGATTGCGCGCGCGCTCATGGCGCGGCCCCGGATCATGCTGCTGGACGAGCCGTCGCTCGGCCTCTCGCCCCGCCTGGTCGGGGAGATCATCTCCATCGTCCGGCGTCTCAATGCGGAGCGCGGCGTCACCATGCTGCTGGTGGAGCAGAATGCGCGGGCGGCGCTCGAGGCCGCGGACTTCGGCTATGTCATGGAGCTCGGGCGGATCGTGATGGAGGGGCCGGCCCGGCGCCTCGCGGAGAGCAGGGACATTCAGGAGTCCTATCTAGGCGCGGAGCAGCAGAGCCCGCGCGGCGAGCGGCGCTGGAAGCGGCGCAAGTCCTGGACATAGGGGAGGGAGGCATCCGCAGCCGTCGGGAGGACGCAACGGCCGGGGCCGGGCCGCCGCAGGCCCTCCGGCTCGTGGACGGCTGCGACACGCTGCCGAAGCTCTTTCTGCATCGCTGCCGGACGCTGGGCGCGCGCACCGCCCACCGGGACAAGGCGCTCGGCCTCTGGCGCGCCCATTCCTGGGACACGTTCCTGGACAGCGCCCGTGCCATCGGGCTCGGCCTCGCCGCGCTCGGCCTCAAGAGGGGCGAGGTGGTCTCCATCCTTTCCGAGGCCGGCAAGGAATGGATCTATGCCGACCTCGGCATCCAGTGCGTCGGCGGGATCGTGAGCGGCATCCACCCGGCCTGCGACGCCCAGGGGGCGGCCTTCCTCCTCCGCGCTTCCGGAAGCCGCTTCGTCCTGGTGCAGAACGACGAGCAGCTCGACAAGTTTCTGGAGATTCGCGACGGGCTGCCGGAGATATCCGCCTGCATCGTGCTCGACGCGGACGGGCTGCAGGACTTCCACGACGAGCGGGTCCTCTTCCTCGACGCGCTCTACCGCATGGGCCGCGAGGTGCACCGGGAGGACCCGGGCCGCTTCGAGCGGGAGGCGGGCGCATCGCAAGCGGGCGACGTTGCCATGCTGATCCATACCGCCGGCACCACCGGCCGGCCCAAGGGAGCGATGATTTCCCACGGGAACGCCATTGCTGCCGCATCGTCGATGCTTCGCGCACTGCCGTTGCGGGAGGGCGAGGAGCGGCTCTGCTTCCTGCCGCTCGCCCATGGGATGGAGAGGCTGGCCTCGGTCTTCGTCCCGATCGCCGCCGCGGGCGTCGTGAGCTTCGCCGAAAACGCGGAGACGGTCCTCGACAATCTGCGGGAGGTCTCCCCCGCCTTCCTTGCGGCCGGATCGCTCGTCTGGGAGAGGATCCACACGCATGTGTCGGCGCTTGCCCGGGACGCGTCGCCTTTGGGACGCTGGGCCTTCCGCCGGGCGCTTGCCTGCGGCATGGCGCGTGCCGGCCATCTGATGGCGGGCCGCTCCGTTCCGCTCGGGCTGGAGGCGCAGTTCCGGCTCTGGGACCTCGCGGTACTCGCCAACCTTCGCCGCATGATCGGCCTGGACCGCGCCCGCTACCTGGCGAGCGGCGCAGCACCCATCGCGCCCGAACTGGTGCATTGGTACTGGGCTTTGGGCCTTCCCATGCTGCAGGGCTACGGCTTGGCGGAGAGTGCGGGCCTTTTGTCGATCAACCTGCCGGGCCGGAACAGGACCGGCTCCGTCGGTATGGCCGTACCGGGTGTGGAGATCCGAACGGCCGCGGACGGAGAGATAGTCGTGAAGGGCCCGTCGGTCTCCAACGGCTACTGGAACGACCCGGACGGGACCGCCGAGACGATCCGGGAAGGCTGGCTGCATACAGGCGACCGCGGGCGGATCGACGAAGACGGCTTCCTGTGGATCGACGGCCGGGCCGGGGATACAATCGCCAAGGCGGCCGGCAAGACTGCCGCTCCCGCGACGACCGAGAATTAGATGACCTGCGCACCCTCTATCTCCGATGCGACCGTCGCAGCCAAGGCGCCGGTTGATCGGACGGGCTGATTGAAGACATCGATAAGGAGAAGGAGAGAGATCATGAAATTATGGAAGGGGCTGCTGCCCGCAATACTGGCCGGAGCGGCGCTCGTTGCGGCACCGGCTCTCGCCGACCAGGGCGTCACCGACGACGAGGTCGTCATCGGCTCCGCCAGCGACCTTTCGGGGCCGTTCGCGGCGTTCGGCGCCCCGGCCGTCGCGGCCGCGCAGATGCATTTCGACGCGGTGAACGCGGCCGGCGGCATTCACGGCAGGACGATCCGCTTCGTGGTGGAGGACCACGGCTACCAGATGCCGAAGGCGACCCAGGCCTACAACAAGCTCATCAATCGCGACAAGGTGTTCGCGATGCTGCTTTCGCTGGGCACGCCGATGAACATCGCCGGCTTCAAGCTGATGGAGCCGAAGAACATCCCCAACCTGATACCGCTCAGCGCCTCGCGGCACATGCTGGATGAGCCCATAAGGCTGCGCTTCTCCGGCTCCAGCTCGTACTACGAGCAGATGCGGCTCGCGACCCGCTATATGGTCGAGAACCACGGCATCACGAAGCTCTGCGGCATGTACATTCCCTCGGACTTCGGCATGGAGATGCAGGAAGCCGCCGCCGCTGAAGCGGAGGCGAACGACGCGCTCACCTATGTCGCCGACACCACGCACAAGATCGACGAGGGGGATTTCGTCGGCCCGCTGCAGAAGCTGAGTGCCGAAGGGTGCGAGATGATCGGCCTGGCGCTTGGCGTGCGCCAGACCATCACCGTCTTGGCCACGGCGAAAAAGCTCGGCCTCTCCCACATCAAGATGCTCGGCACGTCCAGCGCCTTCCACACCTTGCTGGCCAAGGTGCCGGGCGGCGTTACCGAGGGGCTCTACGCCACCGGCGCCTGGTCCGACCTTGTCGCGCGGGCCGACCAGGAGGCCCCTACCGCCTTCATCGGCGCCTGGATGCAGGCGCATGGCGAGTTCCCCGGCTCAGGCGCGCTGCTGGGCCATGTCGGCGCGACCGCGTTTACCCGCGCGCTGGAGAAGGCCGGCCACGACCTCAATGTGGAGAGCTTTCTGGCGGCGGTGGAAAGCCTCGATTACTACGACCCGATCATGGACAATCATCTGAGCTTTTCAGCCGACGACCACCAGGGCACCGACGTGACCATCCTCTCGGTCATCGAAAACGGCAACTGGAAGGAAGTCGCGCGGCTGCAATAAACGCCCACCCGCGGCGCGCCACTGGAGGGATGGGCCGGTGGTGCGGCGTGGGGGGAGGGAGGGTCCCTCGTTTTGTCGCCTCGCGTGGTCCTAACGAATCGCGTGAACCTTGAGGTGGAGGCCTTCGCGTTCCTGTAGGCAGCCGATGATCTCGAACAGGTTCCGCGCTTGCGGGTTACCGCCAGGGCTGAACATGCGCATCAGGCTCTTGGGCGACTTGTCCGTGAGCCCGCCGAGCTCCTGAAAGCCGATGGTGGCGTTGATGTAGTCGCGCAGCACCGCCTTGCCGGTATCCATGTCGCCGGCAAGCAGGCACTCGACCCCTTCCTTGAGAAGCTCCTCGCGGAAGGCCGGGTCGCGCTCCATACGAGCCTGGATCGTCGCCTTGAAACTTCGTGTGAGGGGCATGGCTCTCAGGCCTCCTGCCGCTTCCGCCGCCTATATTCCCGCCAAAGCTCTCGGGCGGTCTCGATGTCCCGTCGCTGACGCTTCTTGGTGCCGCCGCCCAGCAGGACGATCAGGGCATCGCCATCCTTGCCGAAATAGACCCGGTAGCCAGGTCCGAAGTCTATGCGGCTATCAAGAACGCCGGCGCCGACGCCCTTGATGCCGGAGAGGTTGCCTTGCTCCATCCGAACCAGCACCGTCGCCACCTTGGCGGCAGCCTGGGCGTTGAGGCGGTTGAACCATCTGGCGTACGGGCTCCGACCCTTCGCGTCGACGAACTCTCTGATTTCAATCATCGAGATTAGGTAACGCGAACGTTACCATATGGCAAGTCTGGTTGGCAACGCCCCCTCATGGGGCTCGTGGAGAGTGATCCCGGCGGTCTTTCCCACCGCCCCGGAAATCGGACTCGCGATTCCGGCGGTCTGGAAGACCCGCCCCACCTCCCCCTTGACGTGCATGGGTGGGGTGATGTGCTTGCGGCCCCTCTCGGTGGTCGCTCTCTTATCCGACAACCAGCAGCATTCACTGCTCGAAATAGTCTTCGTCGATTCCCTTGATCTCGTGGCGGGTCAGCGTCCGTACGCCGATTCCGTGACGGACCATCAGTCGCGCGAGCGCCGCGCCATCGATCAGGACGATCCGCTTCGGACTCCGCTCCACATAGTCCTTCGCGGCGCGCGTAAAGCCGGCGGTGGTGACGAACACGCCCTTGGTCGTCCCCGCCGCGTCGATCGCGCCTGCGAAATTGCGCAGGTCGCCTTCCCCCACGGTGTTGTCTGCGGCGTACCTCTTGGCCTGTACGTACACCTCGTCCAGGCCGAGCGCGTCCTCCCGGATCGTGCCGTCGATGCCGCCATCGCCCGAACCCCCGGTCACGCGGCCCTTCTCGGCGTCGCCGCCGCCATAGCCCATGGCGATCAGCAGATCGACGATGACCTGCTCGAGAAATGCGGGTTCCGCGTCGCGAACCCGTTGCAGCACATCCGCTTCGAGCGCGCGCCGCAATTCCGCGTCGGCGCGCTCGAACGTCTCCTCCGGTGTCTCCCGCGGATCGTCGGTCTGTTCGAGAGGGGCGGCCTTGTCGGCAGACGGCGTCCGCGACTGATTTTCCCATTCCGCATAGCCCGGATACTCCCGAAGCAGCTTGATATCGATGCGAGCAGGCGCCCGGGACAAGAGGCGCTGGCCTTCGGGGGTCAATCGATACACGCCGCGCCCCGTCCGCTCCAGAAGCCCGGCGCGCGCCATGTAGGCCACGGCCCAGGCCACACGGTTCGCCAATACCGGCTGCCGACCGCTTGGCAGCATCTCACGAACATTCTCGGGCGTGAGCCTCTCGGAGGCAGCCACGCGCTCGCGGATTTCCGCAATCGGCGTGGGGGAACCGTCCGCCAGCGCCATCAGCGCGGGCAGCATCAGCGACTGAAAATCGGGAACCGGCATCGACGATCCTCCCTTATACCGCCGATTGCCGGGGCGTCACCTTCTTGTCGATCTCGCCCGGATGCACGGTCCTCATGCCGTTCCTCGCGTTCATGTCCGATACCTTCAGTGATAATCGACGCTCTCCACATCGTGCGGCCCATCGTCCGTTCGTGGGAAGCAGATGCGGCATTATGCGTCGATTCCGAGGATGCACCACCGGCGCCGCACGGGGTGCCCGTCAGCATCTGCCCGTCTCTCCCCTCGACCCCCGCCTCTCAAACCCGACGCAACAGCGTTTCCGGCCGTGTTGCGACAGGAAGGGCGAGGGCGGTGACGACCAGGCCCAAGGCGGTGAACTCCACCCAGCCCAGCGGTTCGCCCAGGATCAGCGCGCCGCTGAAGAGGCCCACCATGGGGATGCCGAGCGTGCCCACGGTCGCGAGCCCGGTGGGGAAGAGGCGCACGATCTCATAATAGAAGTAGTAGCAGATCACGAAGGGCACGATCACGTTGTAAACCACGCAGAGCAGCGGCCAGAGCGAAGGCATCGCCGCCGTGTCGGCGTCCAGGATGCTCGCGGCGATGAAGATCGGCACGCCGCAGATCAGGCACTGCCAGCCCACCAGCACCCACATGGAAACACCCCAGGAGACGCGCTTGAGCGAGACCGTGCCCATGGCCCAGCCCACCGCGCCGGCGAGCATCAGCAGCAGCCCCAGCGGCGCGGCGCCCATGGTGCGGATGTCGCCCGCGATCAGCAGGCCGAGCCCCGCCATGCCGAGGGCGAGCGCGGCCAGCCGTCGCCAGCCGGGTCGTTCGCCGAGCACGAGATAGCCCACCGGCACGGTCCACATCGGCATGGTGTAGGCGATGATCGCTGCCCGGCCCGAGGTGGTGTGGAGCAGCCCGAAGCCGGTCGCCGTGTGCCAGAGGGTGATATTGAAGAAACCGGAGACGAGCAGCGCCCGCCACTGGCTGCGGGGCACCCGGATGGAGCGCCCCAGCGCGCGGTGGACGGCAAGGATGACGAGCCCGCCGCAAAAGAGGCAGAAGCCCCGGAAGGTGAGCACGGGTATCTCGGAAATTGCGATCTTGAGGATCGGCCAGTTGATGCCCCACAGCAGCGTGAGCGCCGCCAGCAGGACGAAGCCCCGGCGCGGGAGAGCCGCCGAGCCGCCCGTCATGGCCGCCGCGCGCGGCCCGCGAGGCCGAGACCGTGGGCGCGCTTGATCAGAGCTTCGCCATGATCCCGCCATCCACCACCAGGTCGATGCCGGTGACGAACGACGCCTTGTCGGAGAGCAGGAAGAGGCAGGCGTCGGCGATATCCTCGGGCCGGCCGAGGCGCCGCAGCGGCGTGCGGTCGATCATGGCCTGCACGCGCGCGGGCTCCGCTTCGTAGTACGGCTCCGTCATGGGCGTCAGAACGGCGCCCGGGCAGATGCTGTTGGAGCGGATGCCCGCCGGCGCGAGCTGCATGGCGAGCGAGCGGGAGAGGCCCACGAGGCCCGCCTTGGAGGTCTGATAGGCATCGATCGGGCCGCCCTCCAGGATATTCTCCATGTTGCGCAGCCCCACCACGCTCGCGATATGCACCATGGCGCCGCCCGCGCCCGTTCGCCGCATCGCGGGCGCCGCGTGGCGTGCCATGAGGGCGGCGGCGCTGAGGTTGATCTCGATCACCCGGTGCCAGACATCCATGGCCATGTCGATGACGGAGCCGTCCCGGTCGTACCAGCCGACGCCGGCCGCATTGACGAGATAGTCGAGCCGGCCGGCGGAATCGAACGCATCCGCCACCGTGCGCGCGACCAGCGCTTCGTCCGTCGCATCGCCCCGGACATAGCGCGCACGCTCCCCGAGAGCGAATGACGGCGGCTGGGGCTTGGGATCGATCGCCGTCACCGCGCAGCCCGCGGCCTGCAGCGCGCGGGCGATGGCAAGGCCCATCCCGCCGCCCGCGCCGGTCATCACGCAGGCCTTGCCGGCGAAACATCCGCTCATGAGGCGTGCGCGGGCCTGGTGCCGAACGCGTTGCGCAGCGCCTGGGCCGAATCCCGCAGGCCGCTCTCGGCGTTCGGGATGAGGCCGCGGATCGAGACGAAGCCGTGGATCATGCTCTCGTGACGGCGGAGCTCCACGGCAACGCCCGCGTCCCCAAGGCGCGCCGCATAAGCCTCGCCCTCGTCGCGCAGCGGGTCGAACCCCGCGGTAAGGACGAAGGCCGGCGGCAGGCCCGCGAGGTCCGGCGCGCGGAGCGGCGAGGCGAGCGGGTCCTTCCGGTCGCCCTCGCCCATATAGCTCGCGATATAGAACGGCATGGAGTCGAGCAGATAGCCGCTGGAATAGAGCCGGGCGGACTCCGTCTCGCCCGCGAGGTCGGTGGCCGGGTAGATCAGAAGCTGAAAGGCGATCCCGGGCCCGCCGCGGTCGCGGGCGAGCAGGGTGACGGCGCAGGCGAAGTTGCCGCCCGCGCTGTCTCCGCCGACGGCGAGCCGCGCCGGATCCGCGCCGAGGCGGGCGGCGTTCTCCGCCACCCAGCGGGTCGCGGCGAAGCAATCCTCCAGCGGTGCGGGGAAGCGGTGCTCCGGCGCGAGCCGGTAGTCGACCGAGGTCACGAGAACGCCGCCATAATGGCAGAGATAGCGGCAGATCTCGTCATGGGTATCGAGGTCGCCGCGAATCCAGCCGCCGCCGTGATAATAGACCAGGATGGGGAGCGCCCCGGTGCCCACCTCCCGGGGCCGGTAGAGCCGGATCGCGAGCGGGCCGCCGGGCCCCGGCGCGGAAAGGGCGGATACCGCGCCGACCGGTGGCGGATCGCCCGCGGCGGCCAGCATGTCTTCCTTCCAGGTCGTGCGCGCGGCCTCGGGCGTCATCTCCTCGACGGGCGTCTCCGCGCTCGGGTCGAGCGAGTCAAGCAGCGCCTTCAGCGCCGGATCG
Organism: Alphaproteobacteria bacterium; assembly: GCA_965220825.1. GTDB lineage: Bacteria > Pseudomonadota > Alphaproteobacteria > UBA828 > UBA828. Next base: position 1,970,029 of record OZ244839.1, on the reverse strand, counting down.
AGCGCCATCGAATCACCTCCCCCATGGCCGCGAAGACTGGCGCGCCCGGCAGGATTCGAACCTGCGACCCCAAGCTTAGAAGGCTCGTGCTCTATCCCACTGAGCTACGGGCGCCGAACCCGACCGCCCCTATTCTATAGAGCGCCGCCGCGCAAACCACTGTCGATAATCACTTGGGCAGGCCACGTTCGTCATAGAGCAGGTCGCCGTGGTCGATTGCCGGCGGTCCGGGGTCCATGAGTGCCGCGCAGCGCTCGGCAATGGCTCGGAGCTCGCGGGAACGGCTCGCGATGTCGCGCTTGCGTTGCTCGCGCTCCAATCGCTCGCGCAAGGCAACGGTGATCGCGTCCGTCATGGTCTCGCCGGTCAGAAGGGCCAAGTCGCTGGCGAGCCTGCACGTCTCGTCGTTCCTGATGTTGAGACCCATGATCTCTTCCGTAGAGAGGAAGAGACAAGTCTATCATATCGGCCCCCGCTGCCCGTCTCCGGCCGTTGCACAGAAACAGGTGGGCCTGGAGTCCCGCGCACCTGGATCGCCCGGTATCACGTAGAGTTCGTGCAATTTCGATCGCGCGCCGTTATCGACCGCCGCGTTCCGTGAGCCAGGTGTCGATGCGTGCGATCGCTTCCTCGATTTCGGCGATGGCGGCGGCGTAGGAGAGGCGGAGATAGCCCTCGCCGAAGGCGCCGAAGCTGGTGCCGGCGACGACCGCCACGTCCGCCTCCTCCAGGAGGCCGTCCTGCATCGCCCCCGCCGAGAGGCCCGTGCCCTCGATATTGGGCATGGCGTAGAAGGCGCCCGCGGGCTCGACGCAGCGCACGCCTTCGATCCGGTTGAGCGCCGGCACCACGATTCGCCGCCGCTCGTCGAACGCCCGGCGCATGGTCTCGACCGAGTCCTGCGGTCCGGTGAGCGCCTCGAGCGCCGCAAACTGGGTGGGCGCGTTGACGCAGGAGTTGCAGTTGATCGCGAGCCGCGTGGCCTTCTCCACCAGCGCCTCGGGCCAGACGCCGTAGCCGATGCGCCAGCCCGTCATTGCGTAGGTCTTGCTCCAGCCGTCCAGCAGGATGACCCGCTCCCGGAGCGCCGGATAGCGCAGCAGCGAGACATGCTCGCGGCCGTCATAGAGAAGGCGGCTGTAGATTTCATCGCTCATGACCGCGACGTCCGGGTGGGCCTCAAGTCCGCGGGCCAGCCGGTCGAGCTCCGCCTTCGGCGCCACGCCGCCGGTGGGGTTGGCCGGACTGTTCAGCATCACGAGCCGGGTGCGCGGCCCGATCTTCTCCAGCACCTCCTCGGCGCGGAAGGAGAAGCCGTCTTCCTCATGGAGCGGGATCGGCACCGGTGTCGCGCCGGAGAACGCGATAGCCGATTCATAGATGGGAAAGCCCGGATTGGGATAGAGGATCTCCGCCCCCGGCTCGCCGAATATCAGGGCGGCGAAAAACATGGTGACCTTGCCGCCGGGCACGACGACGATCCGGTCGGGCGAAATCTCGACGCCATGACGGTGCGCGATGTCCGCGGCGACCGCTTCCCGCAGCGGGGGGATGCCGTTCGCCGGCGTATAGCCGTGATGGCCGTCGGCGAGCGCCTTCTTCGCCGCCTCGACGATGTTGTCGGGCGTGCGGAAATCCGGCTGGCCGATCCCAAGATTGATGACGTCGCGCCCCGCCGCCTTGAGCGCGCCGGCACGCGCGAGAACGTCGAACGCCGTCTCGGTGCCAAGCCGGTCCATCCGCGCAGCGAATCGCACGGGCGCCTCCCTCCTTCGGCCCGCGCCATGATGCCCCAATAGGGGGCGGGGCCGAAAGGATTGTGCAAGAATGGCCGCCGCGCAGCGCCCGGGCAGGAAGAGGACTGCAATGAAGAAGATCGAAGCGATCGTGAAGCCGTTCAAGCTGGACGAGGTGAAGGACGCGCTCCAGGAAATCGGCCTCCAGGGCATCACCGTCACCGAGGTAAAGGGCTTCGGCCGGCAGCGCGGCCATACCGAACTCTACCGGGGTGCCGAATATGTGGTGGATTTCTTGCCCAAGGTGAAGATCGAGGTGGTCCTCGAAGACGGGATGGTGGAACGCGCGGTCGAGGCGATCCGGGACGCGGCGGCGACGGAGCGCATCGGCGACGGCAAGATATTCATCCTGCCCGTGGAGGAGGCGATCCGAATCCGTACTGGAGAACGGGGCCGCGAGGCGGTATAAGCGCCCGGAATCCGACGCCCGCCGCCGCCACCGATCATGTGGCCGGTTCCGGCGGGTTTCCCCCGACGCCGATGGAGTGATCCCGATGAGCGATGCGGCATCAGTTCTCGAGACCATGGAGAAGAACGGTGTTCAGTTCGTGGACTTCCGTTTCACCGATCCGCGCGGGAAATGGCACCATACGGCGCAGACGGCCCAGTCCATCGACGAAGAGGTGCTGACTGAAGGAATCATGTTCGACGGCTCCTCCATCGCCGGATGGAAGGACATCCATCAGTCCGACATGAGCCTGGTTCCGGATATGGAGACGGCGGTCATGGACCCGTTCGCCGCCCAGCCCACGATGATCCTCACTTGCGACGTGCTGGAGCCGTCCACGGGCCAGGCCTATGAGCGCTGCCCGCGGGGCGTCGCCAAGCGCGCCGAGGTCTATCTCGCCTATTCCGGTATCGGGGATACGGCCTATTTCGGGCCCGAGGCCGAGTTCTTCGTCTTCGACGATGTGCGCTTCGACGTCTCGCAGAACGAGACCTTCTACGCGATCGACCAGGAGGAAGGCCCCTACAATTCGGGCCGGCGCTACGAGGAAGGCAATGTGGGCCACCGGCCGGTCGCCAAGGGCGGCTACTTTCCCGTTCCGCCGGTGGATTCGCTTTCGGACATGCGGGCGGAGATGCTCACCCACATGGCCGATATGGGCCTCGATGTGGAGAAGCACCATCACGAGGTGGCGCCGTGCCAGCACGAGCTCGGCGTCGGCTTCGGCACCATGCTGACCACCGCCGACCAGCTGCAGATCTACAAATATGTCGTCCACATGACGGCGCACACCTACGGCAAGACCGCGACCTTCATGCCGAAGCCGGTGATGGACGACAACGGCTCGGGCATGCATGTCCACCAGTCCATCTGGAGGGACGGCAAGCCGCTTTTCGCCGGCACTGGCTATGCGGATCTCTCGGAACTCGCGCTTCACTATATCGGGGGCGTCATCAAGCATGCGCGGGCCATCAACGCGTTCACCAACCCCTCGACCAACAGTTACAAAAGGCTGGTTCCGGGCTTCGAGGCGCCGGTGCTGCTCGCCTATTCGGCGGCCAACCGTTCGGCCTCCTGCCGGATCCCCCATGCGGCAAGCCCCAAGGGAAAGCGGGTCGAGGTGCGCTTCCCCGATCCCTCCGCCAACCCCTATCTCGCCTTCGCCGCGCTCCTGATGGCGGGGATCGACGGGATCGAAAACAAGATTCATCCCGGCGACGCCATGGACAAGAACCTCTACGACCTGCCGCCGGAAGAGCGCTCCGACGTGCCCACCGTCTGCGGCAATCTGGGGGAGGCGCTGGCGGCACTCGATGCCGACCGGGAGTTCCTCAAGAAGGGCGAGGTCTTTTCCGACGACCTGATCGACGGCTATCTGACGCTCAGGCAGCAGGAGCAGACCGCTTTCCTGATGACGCCGCACCCGATCGAGTTCCAGATGTATTACTCCGTCTGAGCCCGGCGCATCGTTTCTGAACGGCCGCGGATCCATGCCGGCAACAGCTCGCGAACGACGACGAGGACGCTGAACCCGCCGCGCATGCGGCGCGGCCTCCCTTTCCATCGCTCCGTCGTCGGGAGTCGAGCCAGATGGTTGTCATTCGCCCCGAGCGGCCGGGGGACGGTCCGCCGGTCGAAATCCTATTGGACCTTGCATTCGGCGGGACGCGCCACGCCCGCCCCTCCTACCGCCTGCGAGACGGCCTTCCGCCTGTGCGCAGCCTCTGCCTCGTAGCGGCGGAACGCGGGCGCATTGTGGGCGTCATTCGCTATTGGCCCGTCATGGCCGGCCGGTCGTACCCCGCCCTCCTCCTCGGGCCCATCGCCGTGGACCCGCGCCGGGAGGGGGGCGGCATCGGTGGGTGGCTGGTCCGCCGAAGCCTTGCGCGTGCGAAGGCGGTGGGGCACGGGGCGGTCTTCGCCGTCGGCGCGCCGGGCTATCTCGGGCGGTTCGGTTTCCACCCCGCCGCCCGCCACGGCGTGCGCTTCCCCGCGCTCGACGATCCGGCCCGATTCCTCGCGCTCGCTCTAGCGCCGGGGGCGCTCCGGCACTGCCGCGGCGCGGTCAGGCGCGTGGCAGGCGGGACGCGTCGGCCGTCAGCCGGTCGATGAAGCCTTCGAGCCCCCTCTGCCGCTCCCTGCGGAGCCGCTCGGCCCGCAGCACGGCGCGCACCGCACGCACGCTGCGCTCGAGGTCCGCATTGACCACCACATAGTCGTACTCGCCGTAATGGGCCATCTCGTCCGCCGCGCGGGCCATGCGCCGGGCGACGACGGCGGGGCTGTCCTGGGCGCGGCGCTCGAGGCGCTCCTCCAGCGCGGCAAGCGAAGGCGGCAGGATGAACACGCGTACCAGATCGCGCGGCATGGCGCGGGCGAGCTGCTGCGTTCCCTGCCAGTCGATATCGAAGATCACGTCGCGCCCTTCTTCGAGCACGCGTTCGATGGGCGCGCGGGCGCTGCCGTAGCGATGGCCGAACACCTCCGCGCTCTCGATGAAAGCGCCTCCGGCCTCGAGCCTCTCGAACTCCGCCTCGTCCACGAAACGATAGTCGCGCCCTTCGATCTCGTCGGGGCGCCGGGGCCGGGTGGTGTGGGAGACCGACATCTGGAGCCTTTCTCCTTCGAGCTCCACCAGGCGGCGGGCGATGGTCGTCTTGCCCGCGCCCGACGGCGAGGACAGCACGAGAAGCAGTCCGCGGCGTTCCAGCGCCGGCACGGGTGCGGACGAAGCCATGGCTACTCCACGTTCTGAACCTGCTCACGGAATCTGTCGATGGCGGTCTTCATCGCGAGGCCGATTTCCGTGAGCGCCGTATCGGAGGATTTGGAGCAGAGCGTATTGGCTTCGCGGTTGAGCTCCTGCGCCAGGAACGAGAGCTTGCGGCCGACGGCACCGCCCTCCCGAAGAAGGCGGGCGGCGGCTTCGCAATGGACCTTCAGCCGGTCGATCTCTTCGGCGACGTCCTGCCGGACCGCCAGCAGGGCGAGCTCGGTCGCAAGGCGGTCTTCCGTGAGCCCCGTGCCCGCGCCCGCGAGCACCGCCGCCTGCTCCCGAATGCGCCGTGCGAGTGGCGGGAGGCGCGCGGCCGCTGCGTCCTCGGCGCGCACCGCCAGCGCCGCGACCTCGTCGATATGGGCCGCGAGCAGCCGGTGCGTGGCCTCCCCCTCCGATCGGCGGACCCGGGCGAGTTCGGCGAGCGCGGTCTCCAGGTCTTGCAGCATGGCGGCGTCCCGGCGTGCAAGATGCGCATCGTCCGGCGCCTCGTCCACCGGTTCGATCACCCCGCGGAGCGCCAGCATGCCGTCGAGCGTCGGCGGTGCGAGGCCTTCCGCGTCGCGATACTCGGCCGCGAGTGCCACCAGCGCGTCGAGCCACGCCCGGTCGACGCGCATCGCGCCCGCGCCCGGCTCCCGCGCGATGCGCAAGCCCACCGTCACGCTGCCGCGTTCCATATGGGCGGCGACGGCGGTGCGCACCGCCGGCTCGATGCGTTCCATCCCCGGCGGCATGCGGCAGCGGATGTCCAATCCGCGGCCGTTGACGCTGCGGACCTCCCATGTCCAGGCGGCACCGTCGTCGCGCCCTGCGCCGCTCGCGAAGCCCGTCATGCTGAAAATGCCCGCGCCTTCCGCCATGGGCCGGCGCTAGCGTGCGTTCTGCGCGCGCCAGCGCGCGACATTGCGGTTGTGTTCGTCCAGGGTCGTGGCGAAGGCGTGACCGCCGGAGCCGTCCGCCACGAAATACAGCGCGTCCGTCTCCGCCGGGTGCAGCACCGCCTCGAGCGCCGAACGCCCTGGACTGGCAATGGGACCGGGCGGAAGTCCCTTGTGGCGGTAGGTGTTGTAGGGGTCGTCCACGGCGAGGTCCGCGCGCGTGAGCGGCCTGCCGAGCGGCGCCCGGCCCCTGGTCAGCGCATAGATCACCGTGGGGTCGGATTGCAGGCGCATGCCGCGCCGAAGCCGGTTCAGGAACACCGCGGCGACCAGCGGTCGTTCGTCGGCGAGCCCCGTCTCCTTCTCGACGATGGAAGCGAGCACCAGGGCGTCATGGGCGCTTGCCAACGGCAGCGCACCGTCCCTCGCCGGCCACAGTTCGTCGAGCGCCTGCTCCATGCCCCGCGTCATGCGCTCCATCAGCGCATGCCGGCTGTCCCCCAGCGCGTAATGGTAGGTATCGGGGAGCAGAGTTCCCTCTGCGGGTGCGGCCGCCACTTCGCCCGCAAGCCCTTCCGTCGCATTGACCCGGGCCACGATCTCGGCCGCGGTCAAGCCTTCGGCAACGGTAAGGCGGCGGACGACCGTCTCGCCCGCGACCAGCTTCTCCATGACGCCGCGCGGTGCGACCAGCGCCTCGAATTCGTACTCGCCGGCCTTGAGCGCGCGCTCGCCGCCTTCGATCCAGGTGCCGGCGACGAACAGGACGGGGTCGTCGATGACGCCTGCGTCCGTGAGCCGGTCCGCGACGTCCCAGGCGCCGAGCCCTTCCGGCAGGACGACGGTGCGCGGCTCGCGCAAGGGGCCGGGGATGTCGAAGGAGCGCGTCACGTGAATCAGGCCTGCGACGAGCAGAACCACCGCGAGTCCGGCAAGGCACGCCAGTCCGATCAGCGGCCAGCGGACGGCGCGCGTCATCGCCGCGCCGTCAGACCCGCCCGACGATCACCGATGCGTTCGTGCCGCCGAACCCGAAGGAGTTGGAAAGTGCGCGCTCCACCTTGCGTTCCCGGGCTTCGTGGGGAACGAGATCCAGATCGCAGCCCGGCGACGGATCGTCCAGGTTGAGCGTAGGCGGGACCACGCCGCGGTCGATCGCAAGAATCGAGAAAATCAGCTCCACGCTGCCCGCCGCCCCCAGAAGATGCCCGATGGAGGATTTGGTGGACGACATGCAGAGGTTCCGGGAATCATTGCCGAACAGGCGCTTGACGGCCTGCAACTCGATCTCGTCGCCGAGGGGGGTCGAGGTGCCGTGGGCGTTGATATAGTCGATGTCGGCGGGATCGAGCCCCGCATTGTGCAGCGCGTTCCGCATGGAGCGGTAGCCGCCGGAGCCGTCGGGCGCGGGCGCGGTGACGTGATGTGCGTCGCCGCTCAGGCCATAGCCCAGGATCTCCGCATAGATGTTGGCGCCCCGGGCCTTCGCATGCGCGTACTCCTCAAGCACCACGATCCCTGCGCCGTCCCCCATCACGAAACCGTCTCGCGCGCGGTCCCAGGGGCGGGAGGCGCGCTCGGGCTCGTCATTGAAGCTCGTGGACAGCGCCCGCGCCGCGGCGAAGCCCGCCACGCCGACCCGGCAGATGCCGGCCTCTGTGCCGCCGGCGACCATCACGTCCGCGTCCCCGCCGCTGATGAAGCGTGCCGCGTCGCCGATGGCATGGGCGCCGGTGGAGCAGGCGGTCACCACCGAGTGATTGGGGCCGCGGAAGCCGTAGCGGATGGAGACCTGGCCCGAGGCAAGGTTGATCAGGCTCGAGGGGATGAAGAAGGGGCTCAGGCGCCGCGGGCCCTTCTCGTGGACCAGGATCGCGCCCTTCTCGATGGCCTTCAGGCCGCCGATGCCCGAACCAATCATCACGCCGGTGCGCTCGAGATGCTCCTCCTCGTCGGGCGTCCAGCCGGCGTCCTCCACCGCCTCGGCGGCGGCGACCATCGCATAGACGATGAAATCGTCCATCTTGCGAAGGTCCTTGGCGGAGACGTGATCTTCCGGATGAAAGCCGCCCGGCTCGTCCCCGGTCGGAATCTCCGCCGCAACCTTGACCGGGAGGTCGGACGGGTCGAACGAACGAATATGCGCGGCGCCGGATTGGCCCGCGATCAGTCGTTCCCAGCTCAGCTTCACGCCGCAAGCCAGCGGCGAGACCATGCCGAGGCCCGTGATTACGACACGGCGCCCACTGTCAGCCGCGCCCACGACCGGTCCTTCGCAATGCCGGGACGGAAGACGCGCCCGTCATCGGTCTCTCACAGCGCCCGCTCAGGTGATTTCTTCGATATGGTCGATGGCGTCCTTGACCGTGAGTATCTTTTCGGCGGCGTCGTCCGGAATCTCGCAGCCGAATTCCTCCTCGAAGGCCATTACGAGCTCGACCGTGTCGAGGCTGTCGGCGCCGAGATCGTCGATAAAGCTCGCGCCTTCCGTCACCTTCGCGGCGTCGACGCCGAGATGGTCGACGACGATCTTCTTGACGCGTGCGGCGATGTCATCGTCGCTCATATACCTTTCCCCTTGCGCGATTTCACGAATTCAAGCGGCTTTCGAAACTCGGGCGATGCTCCCGCAGCCTCCCGGCCCGTTCATCCAGCCGGATGCGGAGCGCTAGGTAACACATTTCGCCAGGATACTCCATATGACGCGCACCATGGGACGCGTCGCGGGAAAACAGTCGCAAAAAAGGGAAGGCGTCCACCATCGTCTGCGTCGGCGGCGCTCGGCGATTCGTGCGACACTTCCGCACGCGTTGCGCCGGTGGGGATTCGAGGCTGCGGTGCGGCGGGTTGGATGGAGGGAAGCGGTGACGATCTGCGGCATCTGCTTGCGGGGCTTTGGGTGCCCGTGCCCGCCGGCGCCGCGCCTCTCATGGCCGCGCCCGGCATGAGCGCCCTTCCGGGGCGCTGCTGGGTGCTCACCGAGGGCATCGCAGGGACCGAGAACCAGTGCCTCGGCCTCGCCGAGGCGATGGGTGCGGTGCCGGTCGTCAAGCGCGCGAAGCCCATGGCGCCCTGGCGGCATATCTCGCCCGCCTGGCTCGTCCCGCCGCTCCGCGCGCTCGAGGAGGGGAGCGATCCGCTTGCGCCGCCCTGGCCCGACCTGCTGATCGCCGGCGGCCGAAAGGCGGTGGGGCTCGCGCTTCGGCTGCGGCGGAAGGCGCGCTGCTTCACTATCTTCGTGCAGAACCCGCGCGTCGCTCCGTCCCGCTTCGATCTGGTGATCGCACCGCGCCATGACCGGGTCGAAGCGCCCAATGCGATCGCGACTCGCACAGCGCTCCATCGCGTCACGCAGGCGCGGCTCGCCGACGCGCGCGAGCGATTCGGCCCCCGGCTTGCGCACCTTCCGCGGCCGCTGGTTGCCGTGCTCCTCGGCGGTGCGAGCCGGCGGCACCATCTGGGCGTCTCCGCCGCTGCCGCGCTTGGCCGCCGGCTTGCGGCGCTCGCCGCCGATAACGGCGCGTCGCTCGCGGTGACCGCCTCGCGCCGCACCCCACGGGCGAGCTTCGAGGCTCTGGCGGCGGCCCTCGGGGACGCGCCGGCCGCCTTGTGGCGCGGCGAAGGCGAGAACCCCTATTTCGGTTATCTCGCCTGTGCCGACGCCATTCTGGTGACCGCCGATTCCGTCAGCATGACCTCGGAGGCCTGCGCCGCCGGCAAACCGGTCTATGTCGCGCCGGTCCTCGGCCGCGGCTCGCGGCGGTTCGAGCGTTTCTTTTCGGGGCTCGAGGAAGACGGCCTGATCGCGCCCTTCAACGGCCGCATCGACGACTGGTCGCCGCGCCCGCCCGTGGACGAGACGGCCGAGGCGGCCCGCCTCGCCGTCGCGCGCTTTCGGGCGTGGGCGGCAATCGGGAAGCGCGGCGCCTCTTGAAAATATGTGGCCGCTGGCCTCATTTTGACGAATGAGCGGCGGGGAGCGCCGGACGCGGCGGCGCGGAGGGTGAACGCATGGCGACATTGAGAAGCAAGGTCGTGATTCTCGGTTCGGGGCCTGCCGGCTGCTCCGCGGCGATCTATGCGGCGCGCGCCAATCTGGAACCCATCATGGTCCAGGGGCTCGAGGCCGGCGGCCAGCTCACCATCACCACCGATGTGGAGAACTATCCGGGGTTTGCCGAAGTGATCCAGGGGCCCTGGCTGATGGAGCAGATGAGCGCGCAGGCGGCGGCGGTGGGCACCCGGCTGGTGCACGACATGGCGGTCGCGGTGGATTTCTCCCGCCGCCCCTTCGTCTGTACCGGCGATTCCGGCGATCGCTATGTGGGTGACTCCGTTATCCTCTGCACCGGCGCGCAGGCGAAATGGCTCGGCCTTGAGAGCGAGACGCGGTTCAAGGGCTTCGGCGTCTCGGCATGCGCGACCTGCGACGGATTCTTCTTCCGCGGCAAGGAGGTCGCCGTGATCGGGGGCGGCAATACCGCCGTGGAGGAGGCACTCTACCTCACCAACCACGCCAGCAAGGTAACGCTCGTCCACCGGCGCGATTCCTTGCGCGCGGAAAAGATCCTCCAGGACCGTCTGTTCCGGAACCAGGCGATCGAGGTGCTGTGGGACCATGTGCTGGCGGAGGTGCTGGGAGACGACGAGCCGCCGTCGGTAACCGGCGTCCGCCTGGCCCACGCGCGCACGGGTGCGATGCGCGAAATCGCCCTTTCCGGCGTCTTCGTCGCCATCGGCCACCGGCCCAACACCGAGATCTTCCGTGGCCAGCTCGCGATGGACGCGGAAGGTTATATCGAAACCGCGCCGGACAGCACCAGGACGAGCGTTCCCGGCGTCTTTGCCGCGGGCGACGTTCAGGACAAGGTCTTCCGCCAGGCGGTGACGGCGGCGGGCACCGGATGCATGGGTGCGCTCGAGGCCGAGAAGTTTCTGGCCGAGCAGGCTCCCGCTGGCGCACAGGCCGCCGAATGACGCGGGAGGTGCGCGCCGGCGTCGACTGGAACAGGCTCCGCGTGCTCCAGACGGTGGTGGAAAACGGCAGCTTTACCCGGGCCGCGGACGCGCTCGACCTGAGCCAGTCTGCCGTCAGCCGGCAGATCATGGCGCTCGAGAAGAGCCTCGGCACGGTTCTCTTCCACCGCCACTCCCGCGGCCTCCTGCTCACCGAGCAGGGCGAGGCGCTCTACCGCACCGCCCGCGAAATCTCGGCCAAGCTCGCCATGACCGAGGCGCAGATCGCCGATTCGCGAGACCGTCCCAGCGGGCCGCTGATCGTGACCACCACGGTGGCCTTCGCGTCCGTGTGGCTCACGCCCCGGCTGCGCGCGTTCCACGACCAATATCCCGATATCGCCGTCACGCTGCTGGTCTCCGACGACCCGCTCGATCTGGCCATGCGGGAGGCGGACGTGGCGATCCGCATGATCGAGCCCACCGAACTGGACCTGGTGAGACGGCACCTGATGACCGTCCACTCGCATATCTACGCCGCGCCCGACTATCTGGAGCGCTTCGGCCCCATCGACACCGTGGAAGATCTCTCCCGCCAGCGTCTGATGGTCTATGGCCAGGGGCCGCTCACCGCAATCCTCAACCCGGACTGGCTGATCGCGATCTCCGGCGATCCACGGCGGGAGGGGCGTATCGTCCTCGAAACAAACGATATCAACTGTCTGCGCCAAGCGGTGGAGAACGGCCTCGGCATCGCCGTACTGCCCGACTATGTCGCGGGCGAGGGCTCGCACATCCGGCAGATTCTACGCGGCCATCCGGGCCCCTCCTACGACGCGTTCTTCGCCTATGCGGACGAGTTGCGCTACTCCAAGCGGATCGGCGTGTTCCGGGATTTCCTTCTGGGCGAGGTCGCCAACTGGCGCTTCTGACGCGCGGTTCTCCAGCCCGCTCTCAGCGCCGCCGGGGCCGGCGGCCCTTTGCCGTGCCCCATGGCTTTCCGTTCGCTTCCAGCAATTCGAAGACCAGGCCGCCGGCGAGCGGATCCGCGTCCTGCAGCGCGACGCGCACCGGATCGCCGAGTCGGAGCGTCCGGCCCCCGGATTCCAGGCGGTGCCGGCTCGCGTCGTAGCGTGGACGGTGCATCCCGAGAGAACGGCCGGGGATCAGGCCCTCCGCGCCGATTCCGTCCAGGCTCACGAACGCACCGAAGCGCGCGACGCCGGAGATCCGCCCGCGGAACGTGGCGCCCACGCGCTCGGCGAGCCAGGAAGCGGCGTAGCGGTCCACCGCGTCGCGCTCGGCGGCCTGAGCGCGGCGCTCGGTCTCCGAGATATGGGCGGCGACTGCGCCGAACGCCTCCGCATCGTCGGCCGCTGCGCCGCCGGGGCCGAGCCCGCAGGCCGCGATGAGTGCGCGGTGCACCAGGAGGTCCGCATAGCGGCGGATCGGCGAGGTGAAGTGGGCGTAGCGCGCAAGCCCAAGCCCGAAATGGCCGATATTGCGCGGGCTGTAGGCGGCGCGCGCCTGGCTGCGGAGCACCAGCATGTCCACGATCCCGGCCTGCTTCGTGCCGGCGAACTTGGCCAGGATATGGTTGAAGTCCCCCGCGCCGATGCTGCTCCGCGCGGGCAGCGATACGCCGAGGCCCCGGAGAGCCTCGCTCAGGGCTTCGAGCTTGGCCATCTCCGGCCGGTCGTGGACCCGGTACATGCAGGCCGCGAGCCGGGCCTCGAGCGTCTGGGCGGCTGCGATGTTCGCCGCGATCATCAGCTCTTCGATCAGCCGGTGGCTGTCATAGCGCGGTGCGTGGCCCATATGGGCCACGGCGCCGGTGCTGTCGAGCTCGATGCGGCGTTCGGGCAAGTCGAGGTCGAGCGCACCCCGCGCGTCCCGTGCCTTCCGCAGTGCGCCATGGGCGCCGAAGAGCGGTGGAAGCAGGGCGCGCACCGACGCGGGCAGGGGGCTCTCCGCCCCGCGGTCGGCGGCATCCTGGACCTGCTCGTAGGTGAGCCGCGCGGCAGAGCGCATGAGCCCGCGCTCGAAACGGAAATCCCGGAGGCCGCCCGCCGCGTCGATCCTGACGTGGAGAGCGAGGCACGCCCGGTCCTTGCCGGGCTGCAGCGAGCAAAGCTCCGCCGACAACGCCTCCGGTAGCATGGGCACCACGCGATCGGGGAAATAGGCCGAATTGCCGCGCTCCCGCGCCTCCCGGTCCAACGGGCCTCCGGGACGGACGAAATAGGCCACATCGGCGATGGCGACGACCGCGCGGAAGCCGCCCGGATTGTCCGCTGCGGAGTCGGGTTCGGCCCAGACCGCATCGTCGAAGTCGCGCGCGTCCGCGCCGTCGATGGTAACCAGCGGAAGGGCGCGGAGGTCGGTGCGCCCCTTGAGGCCGGGCGTGGGCACGGCGGTTGCTTCGGCGAGCGCCGCCGCCGAAAAGCGGTGGGGAAGGTCGTGGGTGCGGATCGCCATGTCGGTGAATGCGCCGGGCCGATCCGCGGCGCCCAGCCGCTCCACCACCTCGAGCCCGCGATTCCGGAGGCCGCCCTCTCCCTTGGGGCGGGCGACCACCAGCTCGCCGGGGCGCGAATCGGCGCTGTCGCCGGCGCCCACGGGCAAGTCGTGCCGGGCGCCCCGTTCGATGGGTTGAATGAATCCCCCGCCGCGCCCGTCGGCGCGGAAGACGCCGAGCAGGGGCCGGGACTCGCGCTGCCGCCCCAGAAGCCGCATAGGCTTCGCGTCATAGCTCCCGTCCGGGTTACGCCGCAGGCGGGCGAGCACCCGGTCGCCGACACCGGGCTCGGGCACGCCCCGCGCCGCACGGGCAAGGAGGATCGCAGGCGGCGGGTCGTCGCCCTGCCAATGCTCGGGCCGGGCCAGGAGCGCGCCCTCCTCGTCGAGGCCCGTCGCTTCGAGAACCGCGACCGGCGGGAGGGCCCGTCGCCTCTTGCGGCGGCCGGCGATGGCGCCCTCGGCCTCGAGCTCGCGCAGCAGAACCCTCAGTGCGACGCGGTCGTTGCCCCGGATACCGAAGGCGCGCGCGATTTCCCTCTTGCCGGTCCGCTCCGGGCGTTCCCGGATGAAACGCAGCAGGTCTTCCTTGCTGGGAAGGGAGGAGGACCTCCGCGGCACGGCGCCCGGGCCGGCCTACGGGGTATCGGAGGGCGGAGTCTTCGCCGCCGTCTTTCGTGCGGGCTTCCGCTTGGCACCGCCCGTCCGTTTGGCCGCGGTCCGCCGCCGCGGGGACTTCCCGCCCGCGCCGCCCTTGGCCGCCTTCTCCGCGAGCAGGGCTGTAGCGCGCTCCAGGGTGATGTGCTCGGGTGTCTCGTCCTTGGGCAGCGTCGCCCGCAGCTTGCCGTGCTCCACATAGGGACCGTAGCGGCCCTCCCGCAGGGTGACGGGCTTGCCGTCCGTGGGATGGTCGCCGAGCGCGCGTATGGTGCGCGCGCCGCGCTTGGGCTGTTCGGCGAGCAGCACAACCGCCCGGTTCAGGCCCACGGTAAGCACGCTCTCGTCGCGGGGCAGCGAGCGATAGGCGCCGTCATGCTTGATATAGGGCCCGTAGCGCCCGATGCCGGCCGTGACGGGCTTGCCGCTTTCCGGGTGGGTCCCGATCTCCCGCGGCAGGGATAGCAGGCCCAGCGCGGTCTCGAGGTCCACCAGATCGGGGGGCTGGTCCTTGGGGAGCGAAACCCGCCGGGGCTTGCCTCCGTCCGCGTCCCCCTCTCCCAACTGGAGATAGGGGCCGTAGGGGCCGCGTTTCAGCAGAATCGGACGTTCGGTCTCCGGGTCGTTTCCCAGTATTTTCGGTTCGGCGCTCTCCGCCGAATCGTCTGCGAGCGGGCGGGTGTATCGGCATTCGGGGTAGTTCGCGCACCCGATAAAGGGGCCGTAGCGCCCGAGCTTCAGCGAAAGCCGCCCGCTGTCGCATGCGGGACAGAGCCGCGGATCCGAATCGCCTGCGCCGGCGGGGAAGAGGTGCGGCCCCAGCGTTTCGTTCAGTGCGTCCAGAACCTGGGCCACCCGGAGGCCCTTGGTCTGGTCCACGGCCCCGGCGAAGTCTTGCCAGAAGTCGGTCAGTACCTTTCGCCAGTCGATGCGTCCGGCGGAGATGGCGTCGAGCTGGCTTTCGAGTTTTGCGGTGAAGTCGTACTCCACATACCGGCCGAAGAAGCTCTCCAGGAACACGGTGACGATACGGCCCCGATCCTCCGGCACGAAACGGCGCTGCTCGAGGCGCACATAGTTGCGATCCTGGAGCACGGAGAGGATGGAGGCGTAGGTGGAAGGCCGCCCGATGCCGAGTTCCTCCAGCCGTTTGACGAGGCTTGCCTCCGAATAGCGCGGCGGGGGTTCGGTGAAATGCTGGCTGGGAACGACCTCGGCCACGGCGAGCGGCTCGTTCTCCTTGACCGGGGGTATCCGGCGTTCCTCGTCGGCGTTCTCCCCGGTATCGTCCCGCCCCTCCTGATAGACCCGCAGGAAGCCGTCGAAGGCGAGGGTGGAGCCGTTGGCCCTGAGGCCTGCGCGCCCGTCTTCCGAGGGGATGTCGATGGCGACCTGATCGAATGCGGCGCTCGCCATCTGGCTCGCCACCGCACGCTTCCAGATCAGGTCGTAGAGCCGGGTCTGGTCCCTGTCCAGGGCGCGTGAAAGGATGTCGGGCGCGCGGGCGATGTCGGTGGGCCGGATCGCCTCGTGCGCTTCCTGCGCGTTGCGCGCCTTGCTGCGGTAGGCGCGGGGTTTTTCCGGCAGATAATCGTCGCCATACCGACTCCGGATCGTCCGACGGGCGCCGTCCACCGCCTGTCTTGCCATATGGACGCCGTCGGTCCGCATATAGGTGATGAGCCCCACCCGCTCGCCGCCGACCTCGATGCCCTCATAGAGCTGTTGGGCGACTCGCATGGTCCGCCGGGCGGCGAAGCCCAGCTTGCGCGCGGCCTCCTGCTGGAGGGTGGAGGTGGTAAAGGGCGGTGCGGGGTTTCGCTTGACCCGCTTGTTCTTGATCGCCGCGACGTGGAAGCGCCCCGCGCAAACCAGCGCCGCCGCAGCTTCTGCCGCCGCCTCGTCGCCGAGGTCGAACTTGCCGAGCTTCTCGCCGTCGAGAACGGCGAGCCGGGCCGGCAGACGCTCGCCGCGAGGCGTCGTGAGAACCGCCTCGACGGACCAGTATTCCCGGGCCTCGAACGCTTCGATCGCCGCTTCGCGGTCGCACACCAGCCGGAGCGCGACGGACTGCACGCGGCCCGCCGAACGTGCGCCGGGCAGCTTGCGCCACAGCACCGGCGAAAGGGTGAAGCCCACCAGATAGTCGAGCGCCCGGCGTGCCTTGTATGCGTCCACCAGGTCGCCGTCCACGTCCCGCGGCTGGGCGATGGCGTCGAGCACCGCACTCTTGGTGATCTCGGTGAAGACCACGCGCTTCACCGGGATGCCGTTCAGTTTATTGCGCCGCCCGAGCTCCTCTAGGACATGCCAGGAGATCGCTTCGCCTTCGCGATCCGGGTCGGTCGCGAGATAAAGCACCTCCGCACCCCGCAGCGCGTTCACGATGGCGCGGAGATTCTTCTCCGCCCCGTCGGTGACGGCCCAGTCCATGGCGAAGGATTCGTCAGGGCGCACGGAGCCGTCCTTGGGCGGCAGATCGCGCACATGGCCCATGGAGGCGACGACCCGGTAATCCCGCCCCAGATACCGGTTGATGGTGGATGCCTTGGTAGGCGATTCGACGACGACGACGTGCATTCCGCAATGGTCGCCTGCGGCGCGGCGCGCCGCTACGGCTCCGATCCAGTCAGCGAAATCAGGCTTCCGGGTTGGCGTTCCACGCGCCCAGCCAGTTCAAGTTCCAGCAAAATGGTCGCGACGGCGGCAGGTGTCAACCTGCTCTCCCGCACGATCCGGTCCACCGGGGCGGGTGCCGCACCCAGGAGCGCAAGCACGGCCGCTTGCGCATCGAGAGGCGCGTCCTCTTCCAGTGCCGCACCGGGTCGGGCCGCCGGCGCCCGCGTGCTGCGCCGTTCCGCGTCCGTGCTGGGCGGGCCGCCGAGGGCGTTCAGCACGTCATCCGCACTCTCCACCAAAGAGGCGCCCTGGCGGATCAGGTCGTTCGGCCCTCGGGCGCGCGGGTCGAGGGGCGACCCCGGTACGGCGAACACGTCACGGCCCTGCTCGAGCGCAAAGCGCGCGGTGATCAGCGACCCGGAGCGCACCGCCGCTTCCACCACCACCACACCGCGGGAGAGGCCGGAGACGATCCGGTTGCGGCGGGGGAAGTGGCGCGCGAGCGGCGCGGTGCCGAGCGCCGTCTCGGAGACGATGGCGCCCTGCTCCCGAAGCCGGTCGTAGAGCGCGCGGTTCTCCCTGGGATAGACGACATCCACGCCGCCGCCGAGAACGGCGGTGGTGCCTGTCTCCAGCGCGCCCTGGTGGGCCCGTGCGTCAATGCCCCGCGCCATGCCGGAGACCACGGCGAACCCCGCTTCGCCCAGCTCTCCGGCAAGCCGTTCGGCGAGGCGCAGACCGTTGGCGGAGGCGTTGCGCGCGCCGACGACGGCGATGGAAGGGCGCGCCGGCAGGGCGGGTTCTCCCAGCAGCGACAGCAGCGGTGGCGGATCGGCGAGCGCCGCGAGGGCCTCCGGATAGGACGGCTCGCACAGCGCGACCAGGCGCCCGCCGAGCTTGGCCAGCCGGGCGATCTCGCGCTCCGCCTCGCTCCGGGAATGGCGTGCGATCGTCCGCTTCCCGCCGCCTCGCCGTGCGAGCCTCGGCAAGGCGTCGAGCGCGGCGGCTGGCGTTCCGAATCGCTCCAGAAGCTGGCGGAAGGCAACGGGCCCCACATTGGCGCTGCGCGCGAGCCGGAGCCAGTCCATGCGTTCCGCGTCGGAGAGTTCGCCCTTGGCGGCCATTGCGGAGTGGGGGTTTGCTCAGCCGCCGTTCGAGCCGGTGGCGGGACGGGTGCGGCCAATCCTGGGTTCGGTGCCGCGCACGAGACGAAGGATGTTGCCGCCATGACGGAGTGCGGCGACGACGGCGAGGAAGCCCGCGAGCCAGGCGATTTGCGGTTCTTCGAAGGCAAGCGCGAGGCCCGGCGCCGCCCCGAGGGCGACGAGGGCCGCGAGCGACGAATAGCGGAAGAGCGCGGCGGTGGCGAGCCAGAGGCCGCAGGCGGCGAGCCCCACGGGCCAGGCGATGGCGAGCAGTGCGCCGAGCGTGGTCGCCACGCCCTTGCCTCCCTTGAAGAGCAGCCAGACGGGCGCGATGTGGCCCACAACCGCGGCGCCCGCGGCGATCACCGCCAGGTCGGGGCCGAAGCGGTTTGCCGCCACGACGACGACGGCGCCCTTGCCGCCGTCGAGCAGCAGGGTGAGCGCCGCCGCCTTCTTGTTGCCGGTGCGCAGCACGTTGGTTGCGCCGATATTGCCGGAGCCGATGCTGCGCGGATCGGCGAGCCCGAAGAGCCGCGCCACCAGGATCCCCATGGGAATCCCGCCCACCAGATAGGCGAGCACGCCGCCCAGATAGAACGGCCAAGTGTATGCGATGCCGCCGAGCGGATCGGGCACGAAGCCTCACCCGTCCGCCGGGGAGTCCGCGCCGCCCGCATCGTCCCACGCGGCGACCGTGGCCTCGGCGGAGGCACTCTCGACCGGCCGGCGGGCGGGCGGCGGCGCGCTGTCGATCCAGCCGGGGAAGAGAATCTCATAGGCCGGGTCGGGCCCCTCATGTTTGCGCAGCAGAGCGCGCGCCCGGACATGGGGGTGGTCCGGCACGTCCTCCAGACGGTGGACCGGCTCGTAGCAGCAGTCGACTCCCTCCAGGAGGGCGTTCATCTCGTCGAGGGTGCGTGCGCGCACGAAGGCCGCGACCTCCTCGATCAGTCCGGTCTGGGGCCGGGGCTCCCACTGGCGCTCCCCCCAGTCGGGACGGCCGACGGCCGTGCAGAAATTGCGCCAGAACTTCTCCTCCAGCGCGCCCAGGGTGACGAAGCGTCCATCGGCGGTCCGGTAGATGTTGTAGAAGGCGGCGCCCCCGTTGGGGAACTGGGCCGCGCGGGGGACGCTCCAACCTTCGTGCAACAGGCCGTTAAGCGCCCAGATCTGCCAGGGCAGGACGGTTTCCGAGATGCTGATGTCGATGGTGGCGCCCCGTCCGCCGCGCGTGCGGTCGCGCCCGAGGAGGGCTCCCATGATGCTGAGCGCCGCCTGCATTCCGCTCGCGAAATCGGCGGTGGGCGGGAAGGCGACGACCGGGTGTTCTGCAACGCCCGAATTGTCCAGCCCGCCGGTGAGCGCCATGTAGTTGATGTCATGTCCGCCACGCAGGCGGTAGGGGCCCGTGAGGCCCCAGCCCGAGAGCGAGCAGGTGACGATGCGCGGGTTTATTTCGTGCAGGGCGTCATGGCTGAAACCGAGCCGGTCGAGCACGCCGGGGCGGTAGGATTCCAGGAGCGCGTCGGCGCGCTCAACCAGGGCGCGGAAAGCGCGTTTTCCGTCGTCTGCCTTGAGGTCGATCTCCACCACGCGCTTGCCGCCGTTCACCATCTTGTACCAGGGCGAGACGCCGTCGGAATCGCGCGGTCCCACGCGGCGCATGGGCTCTCCGCCCGGCGGTTCCACCTTGACCACGTCCGCCCCGAGATCGGCGAGGATCAGGCTGCCATAGGGGCCGGGGATGTACTGGCTGAGGTCGAGGATCCGAAGTCCGGTGAGGAAGGGATAGGGCACCCTCAGCGCCGCCCTTCAGCGGGCGTGCGCGGGCGCGGGGGCGCGTTTGCGCTTGTCCCCGCCTGCCTTCGGATAGCTGAAGGAGGGCTTGCCGTCGCGGAGTTCCACCCGCACGCGCCCGCCCTTGGCGAGGCGGCCCGAGAGCAGCTCGTCGGCGAGAGGCTTCTTGATCTCGTCCTGGATGAGGCGCGCGAGCGGGCGGGCACCGTAGGTCGCGTCGTAGCCCTTTTCGGCAAGCCAGTCCCGTACTGCCGAACTCAGCTCGACGACCACATTGCGGTCCGCGAGCTGGTTCTCCATCTGGAGGACGAACTTGTCGACCACGCGGCGGATCACCGCGGGCGGCAGCGCGGCAAAGCGGATGACGGCGTCCAGCCGGTTTCGGAACTCCGGCGAGAACATGCGCTTGACGGCCTCCTCGTCGTCTCCCTCGCGCTCGGTCCGTGCGAAGCCCACCGGCGCCTTGGCGAGCTCGGCGGCGCCCGCATTGGTGGTCATGATGAGGATGACATTGCGGAAATCCACGGTCTTTCCGTTGTGGTCCGTGAGCTTCCCGTGGTCCATGACCTGGAGCAGGATGTTGAAGAGGTCGGGATGGGCCTTCTCGATCTCGTCCAGCAGCAGGACCATGTGGGGGTTCTGGTCCGCAGCGTCGGTGAGCAGTCCGCCCTGGTCGAAGCCCACATAGCCGGGCGGGGCGCCGATGAGGCGCGAGACCGAGTGGCGCTCCATATATTCGCTCATGTCGAAACGGACGAGCTCGACACCGAGGGCGAGGGCGAGCTGGCGGGCGACCTCCGTCTTGCCGACGCCGGTGGGTCCGCTGAAGAGGTAGCACCCGACGGGCTTCTCCGGCTCCCGGAGGCCTGCGCGGGCCATCTTGATCGCCGCAGAAACGGCGACGATGGCTTCGTCCTGGCCGTACACGACGGTCTTCAGATCGCGCTCCAGGCTTTCGAGGATTTTGCGGTCGCCGCGGCTCACGCTCTTGGGCGGGATGCGGGCGATCTTCGCGACCACGGCCTCCACGTCCTTGACGCCCACGGTCTTGCGCCGCCGCGCTTCCGGCAGCAGGCGCTGGGCGGCGCCCACCTCGTCGATCACGTCGATCGCCTTGTCGGGCAGCTTGCGGTCGTTGATGTAGCGGGCGGCGAGCTCCACGGCGGTGCGGATCGCCTCCGACGTGTAGCGCACGCCATGATGCTCTTCGTAGCAGGGCTTGAGGCCGCGCAGGATTCGCACCGCCTCCTCGACGGTGGGCTCGTTCACGTCGATCTTCTGGAAGCGGCGGACCAATGCGCGGTCCCGCTCGAAATAGTTGCGGTATTCCTTGTAGGTGGTGGAGCCGATGCAGCGCAGCGTGCCGCTTTGCAGTGCCGGCTTGAGCAGGTTGGAGGCGTCCATGGCACCGCCGCTGGTGGCGCCCGCGCCGATCACGGTGTGGATCTCGTCGATGAAGAGGATTGCGCCGTCCGCCGCCTCGATCTCGGCGAGCACGGCCTTGATCCGCTCCTCGAAGTCGCCGCGATAGCGGGTGCCGGCGAGCAGCGCCCCCATGTCGAGCGCGAAGACGGTGGCGCCTTCCAGCACCTCGGGCACCTCGCCGTTCACGATGCGCCGCGCGAGCCCTTCGGCCAGTGCGGTCTTCCCGACTCCCGCGTCGCCCACATAGAGCGGGTTGTTCTTGGTGCGCCGGCAGAGCACCTGGACGGTGCGTTCGATCTCCGCATCGCGGCCGATCAGCGGGTCGATGCGCCCGGCCTCCGCCTTGGCGTTGAGGTCCACGCAGTAGGTGGCGAGAGCCTCGGGAGCCTGGGCGTCGGCGCTTTCGCCCTCGGGCCCGTCGCCCGGGTCTTGCGCGTGGTCGGCGCCCTCGCCGCGTCCCGGCACCTTGGCGATGCGGTGGGAGATGTAGTTCACCGCGTCGTAGCGGGACATGTCCTGCTCCTGCAGGAAGTAGACCGCGTGGGATTCGCGCTCCGAGAAGATGGCGACAAGCACGTTGGCGCCGGTGGCTTCCGTCCGACCCGAGGATTGCACATGGAGGACGGCGCGCTGAATCGCCCGCTGGAAGCCGGCGGTAGGCTTCGCGTCCACCGGCGGGTCGCGGGTCAGGCTCGCGAGTTCCTCGTCGAGGAAGCCTGCGAGGTCGGACCGCAGCTTCTCCATGTCGACGCCGCAGGCCTTGAGCACGGCCGTCGCGTCGGAATCGTCGGTGAGTGCCAGCAGAAGATGCTCGAGGGTCGCATACTCGTGATGCCGGTCGGTGGCGAGCGCCAGCGCCCGGTGCAGGCTTTTTTCGAGACCGCGCGAGAGCACCGCTATTCCTTCTCCATCGTGCACTGCAGCGGGTGCTCGTTGGTGCGGGCGAACTCCGTCACCTGGGCGACCTTGGTCTCGGCCACTTCGTAGGAATAGACCCCGCAGACGCCGATACCCTGGCGATGGACCTGGAGCATGACATGGGTCGCCCGCTGCTCGCCCATGGCGAAAAAGCGCATGAGGACGATGACGACGAACTCCATGGGCGTGTAGTCGTCATTGAGCAGCAAGACCTTGTACATGGAGGGCTTTTTGGTCTCGCTCCGGGTCTTTTCGAGGACACCGGTGCGCTCGTCGAGCCGGTCGTCGCTCCGCCGGTCCGTCATCGTCCCGTCAGTCTGGTTGCGCCACTCCCCCTATATAGCACGGATCGCGCGGCGCGCCCCCTGCGCGCCGGTCAACCGACGATATCGGTCGCGGCGAAGAAGAAGGCGACCTCGATGGCGGCGTTTTCGGGTGAATCCGAGCCGTGCACCGAGTTGGCCTCGAGGGATTCGCCGAAGTCCCGGCGGATGGTGCCCTCCGCCGCCTCGGCCGGATTGGTGGCGCCCATGATCTCCCGGTTGCGGGCCACGGCGTTCTCGCCCTCCAGCACCTGGACCACCACCGGGCCGGACGTCATGTAGGCGCACAGATCGTCGTAGAAGGGGCGTTCCTTGTGGACGGCGTAGAACGCCTTCGCATGCGCCGGCGCGAGCCGTACGCGCCGTTGAGCGACGATGGCGAGCCCGGCCTCCTCGAAGCGCCGGTTGATCGCGCCGGTAAGATTGCGCCGCGTCGCATCCGGCTTGATGATGGAAAGCGTGCGTTCGATCGCCATGGTCCCCCTCCACTCGCGGCGCGCCCTTATAGGCGCTCCCCGGTGCCCCGGCAACGGCGTGTCCTCGTTCAGGACGTTTGAGACGCCGGGGTTTCTTCGGCTGTGGGGCCGCGCAAGTCCGGCGAACCGGCATTATGGGCGGTCGCGCGTCGCCCCAACGCGCCGCCCTTTTTTTCGGTGCGCGGGTCTCCAGGCCCGCATTTTTCTTTTCTTCGAAAAACAAAAACATGCGGGCCTGGAGACCCGCGTACCAAATCTATCGTGGGCGTCTCCTCACGGCGGCCCGCCGGGCGC
Organism: Alphaproteobacteria bacterium; assembly: GCA_965220825.1. Taxonomy (GTDB): domain Bacteria; phylum Pseudomonadota; class Alphaproteobacteria; order UBA828; family UBA828. Next base: position 1,947,001 of record OZ244839.1, on the reverse strand, counting down.
GTGTGGGTTGGAGACGCCCGTGCGCCGAAACGCTCAGCCCGCGAGGAAGCCTTGGAAGCGCCGGGCGACGGCGTGGGGCGGAACGGTGGGGCGGCCGAGATCGGCAAGGGAGCCGGGGGCGATGCGGGTGTGGATGAAGGTGGGGCCGGGCGCGGCAAGGGCGGCCTCGAAGGCGCGGGCGAAACCCCGCGCACTGTCGCAACGGAAGGCGCGGGCATAGCCACAGGCCTGCGCAACCCCGGCGAAATCCACATTGGGGGAGACGGTCGCCTGGCCGCCGGTGGAATCGTGGACGCCGTTGTCCAGGACGGCGTGGATCATGTTGGCCGGCGCCGAGGAGCCCACCGTCGCCAGCGTACCCAGCTTCATCAGAGCGGCGCCGTCCCCGTCCAGCACCAGCACGGTGCGGGTGCAATTCAGCGCGACGCCGAGGCCCACGGCGGCGGCGCAACCCATGGAGCCCACCAGATAGAGCTGCTGGGCGCGGTCCTCCAGGGTGAAGAGCTCGCGCCCGGTCTTCCCGGTGGTGGCGATCAACGCGGCTTCCCGCGGGGCCAGCGCCTGGGCGCGGCGCAGGACGGCCGCGCGCGAAGGCGGCCGCCCGCCCTCTCGGAAATCCTCCAAGGCGCCGCGTGTACGGGCGGGCGGGGCCGGCTGATCGAGGCCGTCGTTCCTGACGGAGCCCTTTTCCATGACGAAGGCGTAGGGGAGCCCGTCGGCTTCCATCGCCCGTTCGGCACGCGCGAGCGCCGGCACGACGGCGGAGTCTTCGATGGGGAAGGGCGCGTGGGGCACGGCGACCGTCTCCAGCAGCGCGGCCGTGACCTGTCCCATCAGCGCATGCTGAGGCTCGTCGCCGAGGCCCGGCCGGCCGCGCCAGGTGACGACCAGCAGCGTGGGGATGCGGAACGGATGGTTGAGCGAAGTGAGCGGATTGACGGCGTTGCCGAGGCCGGAGTTCTGGCACATGGTCACCGTGCGCCGGCCCGCGAGCCAGGCGCCGGCCGCGATCGCCACTGCCTCCCCTTCGCTCGCCGCGCCCACATAGGCGAGCGACGGGTGGGAGATGGTGCGGTCGATCAGCGGCGTCAGGAAGGAGCAGGGAACGCCGGTGTAGAAATCGAACCCGCGGGCACGCGCGCGGTCGAGGAAGGCATCGGCCGGGATCACGCCGCGGGCGCCTCGGCGCTAGACCAGGTTGCGGAGCGTTGCGAGGTCGAACACATCGTCCACGTCCAGCCACTGCCCCGCGATGTAGAAGACGTGGATCGCAGCGCCCCCGTTTGCGAGCCGGGCCAGAAGGTCCGGCAGGTCGGCGCCGTCCAGCGTGCCGTCGTCCGCCATGGCGTCGAGCTCCGCCCGCACCAGGGCGGCTCCCTCCGCGCTCAGCTTGAGGAGGCCCACGAACTCGCCGTCGGCGTCGGGCTCGCCCCCCTCGTCGGATGTCGCGCTCCAGATCTCGCGAAGCGTCACCCCGCCGTCGTCCAGATAGCCGCCGGTAAAGGGGCGGGAGCAGCGCACCCAGTCGACGCTGCGCCCGGGCGCCCGGGTGCCCCCTTCGCGGGCATGGGCGTCCACCGCCGTGACGATATCGCCCTCCGCATCCAGCAGCCCTTCCAGCAGGTGGGGGCGGAAGAGAATGTCGCCGTAGGAGACGAGGCAGGGCCCGTCCAGCCGGTCGCGGGCGCAAGCCAGCGACGCCGCCTCGCCGGTTTCCGCGTGGCGGTCATTGTCCACGAAGCGGACTCCGGGGAGCGCGATCGCTTCCTTGCGGTAGCCGCGCACCACGGTGATGTCGTGCAGGCCGCGATCCTCCAGGACTCCGACCAGGCGCTGGATCAAGGGCTCGCCGCGGAGGTCCAGCATGCATTTGGGGCGCTCGGCGGTGAGCGGCCCGAGCTTCGTGCCGCGAGAGGCCGCGAGCAGCACCACGCGGCGCGGCGCGGTGCTGGGCGCAAGGTAGCGGGCCTCGGCCGCCGCGAGTTCCGCCTGGCCCGTGAGCGCGAAAATGTCTCGCACCGGCGCGATCCGGTCCTCGGTCTCCGTCAGCGACTGGCTTTCGTGGATGCGCCGGCTGACCTCGCGCATGCCGGCGACCGCGGCGCGCAGATTGTGGTTCGCCCAGATGACCAGCGAGACGCCCGCCTTGCGGAAGGTGTCGGCCGGCGTGCGGTGATACATGGTGGGGACGATCACCACGGGTGCACGGCCCTGCCATTGGGCGCAGAAACCGACGATCTCGTCCGCCGTCGGGCGGCGGGAGTGGATCAGCACCGCGTCCGCGCCGGCCTCGCGATAGGCCTCGGCGCGGTCGAGCGCCTCCGCCATGCCGCGGCCCGCGATGAGCGCCTCGACACGGGCCACGAGCTGGAAATCGCTATCGGTCTGGCTGTCCTTGCCGGCGCGGATGCGCCCGCAGAACTCCCCGACCTCGGCCAGCGGCTGGCGGTCGCCGATGAAGGAGTTGGTCTTGGGGAAGAGCTTGTCCTCGATACAGACACCGGCGACGTCGCGCTGGCAGAGCTTGCGCACCAGGCGGCGCACATTGTTGAAATTTCCAAAGCCGGTATCGCCGTCGAACAGGATGGGGATGCGGACGGCATCCGCCATGAAGTCGAGCATCTCGAGGAGCTGGGTCCAGGAGGCTTCGTTGTTGTCCCGCACGCCGAGAGCCGCCGACATGGAGAGTCCGGAGGCCCAAATTCCCTCGAAGCCCGCTTCTTCGACGATCTTGGCGGAAAGCCCGTTATGGGCCTCCATGACGAAGGAGAGCTGTGGCGCGCGCAGCAACTCCCCGAGCCGCGCGGCCCTGGAAAGCGCCGGTTCTTCCTCTGCGTCCCCGCCCGCGCTGCCAGTGAGCATAGCCGTCATGGCCCGTCCCACGCCGTGCCCGTTCTCAGTGCCGCCGGAGCGTACCCATCCGCCCCGCGCCGCGCAACGCCGCCGCTTCATGAAGCGGAACGGCGGCGTCTACCGGCCACGCGGCGGCCGTGATAGGTACGGGCAACAAAACCGCGAAGAGAACCGGACATGGGGAACGACATGGAAAGCGGCCTTTCCGGCGGGAAGCGCGCGGTATCGATAGGGCTTGGTGTGCGGACATGTTGAAGCCGCCGCCACCCGCCGCGGAGCCGCTCCGCTTCGTCGATCTTGGCGCGCAATATCGCCGCCTCAAGCCGGCGATCGACGCAGCCATAGCGGAGGTGCTGGAGGACGGCCGCTTCATCGGCGGGCCGCCGGTGGCGGCGCTCGAAGCGGCGCTCGGGCGGCACGCCGGCGGCGTCCATACCGTCGCCTGCGCCAGCGGGACGGACGCCCTCCTGATCGCGCTGATGGCGGAAGATATCGGCCCGGGCGATGCCGTCTTTGTGCCGAGCTTCACCTTCACGGCGACGGCGGAAGCGGTGGCGCTGCTGGGCGCGGCGCCGGTCTTCGTCGACGTGGCGGAAGAAAGCTACCTGATCGACCCGGCCGATCTGGAGCAACGAATCGCGCGCGTGGAGGCGGAGGGAAGCCTTCGGCCCCGGGTCGTGGTCGCCGTCGATCTGTTCGGCCAGCCCGCGGACTACGCAACTCTCGCCCCGCTCGCCGCGGAGCGCGGAATGCTGCTGATTTCCGACGCGGCGCAGAGTTTCGGCGCGGCAAGCGGCGAAGAGCCGGCGGGCGGGCTCGCGCCGGTCTCCACCACCAGCTTCTATCCCGCCAAGCCGCTCGGCTGCTATGGGGACGGCGGTGCGCTCTTCACGCGGGACGAGGCGCGGGCGGACGCCTATCGCTCGATCCGCGAGCATGGCAAGGGCGGGGAGCGCTACGATATCCGGCGTATCGGCCTCAACAGCCGCCTGGACAGTATCCAGGCCGCGATCCTGCTGGCCAAGCTGCCCGCCTTCGATGCGGAGACGGCGGCGCGGGAGCGCATCGCGGCGCGCTACGACGCGATGCTCGCAGGCGTCTGCGGCCTGCCCGGCCGGCTGCCCGGCCGGCGCTCCGTCTGGGCGCAATACACCATTCGCGTCCCCCGGCGGGACGCGGTGCGGGAGGCGCTGACGGCGCGGGGGATCCCCACCGCCGTCCACTACCCGCTGCCCATGCATCTGCAGCCCGCCTACCGCCATTTCGGCGAAGGCCCCGGCTCCCTGCCCGTCAGCGAGCGCCTCGCCGAATGCGTCCTTTGCCTGCCCATCCATGCGGACCTCGCCGACGAGACGGTGGCGTGGATCGCGGAGGCCGTTCTGGAGGCCTGCGCGGCGTGAGCTTGCGCCGCGCGCCCGGCGCGGCTCCATCCCCGCATTCCGCCGCGCTTGACCCCCGGTGCGTGCGCGCGGTATCGGCCGGAGATGACAAGTGGAGGCGCCCGCGTGGAGGGAGCGCCCGCGACGGCGCGGCCGGAGCCATGTCCGGCGACCCGCTGGGACATCGTGCTGATGGCGCTTTGCGCCGGCATCCTCGCCGGCTTTCAGGTCGGCAAGGTGCCGCCTTCCCTGCCGGTGTTGCGGGAGTCTCTCGGGCTGAGCCTGGTCGCGGCGGGCTGGCTCACCTCGATCTATTACGCCATCGGCGCCGTGGGCGCGGTCGCCGTCGGCCTGCTGTCGGATCGGGTGGGCCCGCGCCGCCTGATGCTGGCCGGTGTCGCCTTCCTCGGCACCGGCAGCCTGCTGGGCGGGTTCACGGACCAGGGCGGCTGGCTGCTCGCCACCCGCTTCCTCGAAGGCTTCGGCTTTGTGGGCGTCACCGTGACCGCGCCCAAGCTCATCGCCGCCGCCGCGCGGCCTCGGGATCGCGGTCTCGCCTTCGGTATCTGGGGCGCCTATATGCCCATCGGCATGGCCGCGGCCATGCTGGCGGCGCCTGCGCTGCTCGACGCCCTGGGCTGGCGCGGGTTCTGGCTCGCGAGCGCCGCGCTGGTGGCGCTCTTCGCGGCGGCGCTCGCCTGGCGGCTGCACCCGCGTGGCTGGCCCATGGTCTTCGAGGCGCAGGCGCTCGACTGGCCCGGCGTGCGGCGGACTCTCGCACGGCCCGCTCTATGGCTCTTCGGCTTCTGCTTCGCCTTCTACACCCTTCAGTGGTTCGCCATCATGAGCTGGCTGCCCACCTTCCTGATCGAGACCCAGGGGCGGACGCCGGCGGGCGCTGCACTCTGGGGCGCCATGGTGGTCGGCGCCAACGCCTTCGGCAATTTCGCCGCCGCCTGGCTGATGCATCGCCGCGTCCCGCGCTGGGTGCTGATCGGCATCGCCTTCTGCGCCATGGGCGGGGCGTCCGCGGGGATTTTTCTGGCCGGCACGCCCGGAGACCTCAAGATCGCGCTCGCCTTCGTCTTCAGCGCCGTGGGCGGCCTGCTGCCGGCGGCCTGCATCGCCGGCGGTGCCGTTCACGCGCCGTCGGCCGCATTCGTCGCCATGGCGAGCGGGTTCGTGGTGCAGGGCGCGGCGCTCGGCAGCCTGGCCGGCCCGCCGCTGCTGGCCGGTGCCGTCCAGGGCCTCGGCAGCTGGTCCGCCGCCTGGTGGCTGATGCCCGCCGTTTCCGTTGCCGGCCTCGCTCTCGTCGCCGCTCTCACCCGGGCCGAACGGCGTCAGGCTTGATCCGGGCGGCGGCGTCCCGCCCCCGTGACAGGTTTGGTGCGCGGGTCTCCAGGCCCGCATGTCTTTGTTTTCGAGAAGGAGAAAAATGCGGGCCTGGAGACCCGCGCACCAAAAAAGGGGCAGGTCGTTGGGGCGACGCACGACCGTCCATAACGCCCATGTCGTTGACTCCATCGCGGTCCGGGCCAAAAATCCACGCCGTCGGCACTGGTCCGTCGGGGCGGACCGTGGGAGGGAATCCGTGGCTGAGCAAGCGAGCCCAAGGGGTACCGGCGGCGATCCCGGCGCGTACCGGCCGGTCTCGCCGCATCTCACCATCTACCGTCCCCAGATCACCTCGATGCTCTCGATCCTCCACCGGATCACGGGCGTGGCGCTCGCGGCAGGGGCGGCGATGCTTTGTGCCTGGCTCCTGAGTGCGGCAGCCGGGCCGCGCTACTATGCGTGGACCGAGTGGTTTCTTACTTCCTGGCTCGGCTACGCCCTGCTCGCCGCCTGGTCCTGGTGCCTCTTCTACCATCTGTGCAACGGCATCCGTCATCTCTTCTGGGATGCGGGTCTCGGCTTCTCCTTGCGTGCAACCCATGTCTCGGGCGTGGCGGCCGCCCTGGCCGCCCTTGCGCTGACCGGGCTCTCCTGGGGTTTGGGGCTCGCCTTCGGCGTGTTGGCTTCGTGAACCGCCGCGCGGACGCCACGAGGATGACGCCATGAGCATGGAAACCCCGATCGCCCGGGTCCGCCATCTGGGCTCCGCCAGGGAAGGTGCCCACCACTGGTGGCACCAGCGGCTCACCGCGCTGCTGCTCGTGCCGCTCTCTCTCTGGTTCGTGGGCTCGCTCTGGGCGCTGGTCGCGGGCGGCGGAGGGCGGGACGCGGTCGTCGACTGGCTCTCGGGGCCGGCCGCTGCGGTGCTGGCGCTGCTCTTCCTCGCGGCCATGTTCTACCATCTGAAGCTCGGCCTCCAGGTGGTGATCGAGGACTATGCCTCCGGGTCGCGCAAATGGGTGCTTTCCATCGTCTCCGCCCTTCTGTGCCTTGTTCTCGGCCTCGCCTCCGCCTATTCCGTGGCGTCGCTGGCGTTGAAGGGATGAGCGGGCCATGACCGCCTATCCGATTGTCGAGCACGAATATGACGTGGTGGTGGTGGGCGCCGGCGGCGCGGGCCTCAGGGCGACTCTCGGCCTTGTGGAAGCCGGGCTGAAGACGGCGTGCGTCACCAAGCTGTTCCCCACCCGCAGCCATACCGTCGCCGCCCAGGGCGGGATTTCCGCGGCGCTCGGCAATATGGGGCCCGACGACTGGCGCTGGCATATGTACGATACCGTCAAGGGCGCGGACTGGCTGGGCGATCAGGACGCCATCGAATATCTCTGCCGGGAGGGGCCCAAGGCCGTCATCGAGCTCGAGCATTACGGCGTGCCGTTCTCCCGCACGCCCGAAGGCAAAATCTATCAGCGCGCCTTCGGCGGCATGACGGTGAACTATGGCGAGGCCCAGGCACTCCGCACCTGCGCGGCGGCCGACCGCACCGGCCATGCCATCCTGCACACGCTCTATCAGCAGTCGCTGCGCCGCAACGCCGCGTTCTTCATCGAGTATTTCGCGCTCGACCTGATGACGGATGCGGACGGCGCGGTCCGGGGCGTGCTCGCTTGGCGTCTCGACGACGGCACGATCCATCTTTTCCGCGCCCACACGACGATCCTCGCCACAGGCGGCTACGGCCGCGCCTATTTCTCGGCGACCTCGGCCCACACATGCACGGGGGACGGCAACGCCATGGCGCTTCGCGCGGGCCTTCCGCTGCAGGACATGGAGTTCGTCCAGTTCCACCCCACCGGCATCTACGGCTCCGGCTGCCTGATTACCGAGGGCGCCCGGGGCGAGGGCGGGTATCTGTTGAACGCCGAGGGCGAGCGCTTCATGGAACGCTACGCACCGAGCGCGAAGGACCTCGCGTCGCGCGACGTGGTAAGCCGTTCCATGACCATCGAGATACGCGAGGGCCGGGGAGTCGGTGCGGAGAAGGACCACATCCTCCTCAAGCTCGACCATCTCGGCGAGGACGTGCTGCGCGAGCGCCTGCCCGGCATCACCGAAACGGCGAAAATCTTCGCGGGCGTCGATCCGCGGCGTGCGCCCATCCCGGTGATTCCCACCGTCCACTACAATATGGGCGGCGTTCCCGCCATCCATACCGGCGAGGCGGTGACGGTAAAGGGCGAGGATGCGGACGTGCCCGTGCCGGGTCTCATGGCGGTGGGTGAGGCGGCTTGCGTCTCGGTCCACGGCGCGAACCGCCTGGGCTCCAACTCCCTGCTCGATCTGGTGGTGTTCGGCCGCGCCGCCGCGCTCCGCTGCGCCGAGACCGTCGAGCCCGGTGCGGCGCATCGGCCGCTGGCGAACGGCTCGCTCGACCGCAGCCTCGCCCATTTCGACCGGCTGCGCCATGCGAGCGGCGCGACGCCGACGGCGGCGATCCGCCTCGACCTCCAGCGCACCATGCAGACACATGCGGGCGTCTTCCGCACCGCCGAGACCATGGACGAGGGCGCCCGCAAGCTGGAGACCGTATGGGACGGCTACCGCAACGACCTGGCCGTCTCCGACCAGTCGCTGATCTGGAATTCGGACCTCGTGGAGACGCTCGAGTTCGACAATCTCCTGCGTCAGGCGAGCGTTACGCTCCACTCCGCGCGCAACCGGCGGGAGAGCCGCGGGGCTCATGCGCGGGAGGACTGCCCCGAGCGGGACGACGAGAACTGGCTGAAGCACACCGTCGCCTGGCTCGACGACGACGCGACCGAGCCCCGCATCGACTACCGGCCCGTCCATATGCAGACGCTCAGCAACGAGGTCGAGCCCATCCCGCCCAAGGCGCGGGTCTATTAGGCGAGGTGCTTCCGTGGCCCAGCTAACGCTTCCCCGCAACTCGAAGGTGCGCAAAGGCCGGCACTTCCCCGCGTCGGCGGTCGCGGGCCGCACCCGGCGGCTCCGCATCTACCGCTACGATCCGGATTCGGGCGAGAACCCGCGCACGGACAGCTACGATCTCGATGTGGAGGCCTGCGGCCCCATGGTCCTGGACGCCCTCATCAAGATCAAGAACGAGGTCGACGCGACGCTCACCTTCCGCCGGAGCTGCCGCGAAGGCGTCTGCGGCTCCTGCGCCATGAACATCGACGGGACCAACACGCTCGCCTGTCTCAAGCCCATGGACGAGGTGCGCGGCGAGGTGCGTATCTATCCTCTGCCGCACATGCCCGTGATCAAGGATCTGGTCCCGGACATGACCGCGTTCTACGCCCAATATGCCGCCATCGAACCCTGGCTGAAAACGGCGACGCCCGCGCCCGGCTCCCGCGAGCGGCTTCAGAGCGAGGCGGAGCGTGCGCGGCTCGACGGGCTCTACGAGTGCATCCTCTGCGCCTGCTGCTCCACCGCGTGCCCCAGCTACTGGTGGAACGGCGACCGCTATCTGGGCCCCGCGATCCTGCTCCAGGCCTATCGCTGGCTGGTGGACAGCCGGGACGAGGCCGCGGGCGAGCGGCTCGACGAACTGGAGGATCCGTACCGCCTCTACCGCTGCCACACCATCATGAACTGCACCCGCACCTGCCCCAAGAACCTGAACCCGGCCAAGGCCATCGCCGAAATCAAAAAGATGATGATCGCCCGGCGCTGAAGATTTTGGTGCGCGGGCCTCCGAACCCGCTTGTTTTAGGTGCGCGGGTCTCCCGGCCCGCATGTTTTTGTTGCCACCGCCGGTGACGGGCCTCCGGCTCGTTGCGGGCCTGGAGACCCGCGCACCGAGAACGAGGGCGGCGGGTCTGTTTCAGCGGTATTGAAGCTTGTTCCAGCCGCTGCTACGGTCCGGCCAATGACGTGATTTGGGGATTGGGGGGCCTCCCGCCATGGCTATGGCCGTATCTGTCCAGTTTTTCCGCGCTCGCGCCCTCCGTGCGACCGCGCGGCGTTTGGCCGGAACCGGTGCGGCGCTGCTGTTTGGTGCGGCCTTGCTTGTCGGAGGTGCGCAGGCCGCTGGGGCGGGCACCCTGACCTTTACCTTCTCCGACGACGGCACGAACTCCACCATCACCGTCAACGGAAGCCTGGATCTCAGGCAGAGTGCTTTCGGGAATGTGAGTAGGACTGACTCTCGCGTTCCTGCAAGCGACCTGATCAGGCTGAACTATGACGATAGTGATCAAAACGATTGGCGCATTTCAGAGAGCAATGAATACGGTTGGTCGCAGTGGCGAGTTTGGAATATTACAGTATCTGGAGCCGATAGCTTCACCGGGGGCGGGGGTAAGAGTGTCGATATAGGCGCGTCATATAAATCCAATGTTTATTTTCATTTTTTTGAGGCCTCCGACGGATCCTTTTATCTCAATGTAGATGCAGATAACTTGGATACTGATACACGCACCTATACTGTAAACCAAGAGACCATCACATTCGACGGTACGTTGCAAGAGGTTCTGGGCGACGACGATTTCCACATCGAAGTTGCAGTGCGAGGCCGCGATGACGTGAACGGCGACCACATCCAGACGGTCGTTCTCAGGACCGCGCCGAAGGCGGCGGATAAGGCGGCGGAGCAGCGGATTCTCAAGCACTCGCTGGCAACGGTGGCGCAGGCGACACTCACCGGCGCGGTGGACACCATCGGGCAGCGTTTCGATGCGGCGCCGGGTGCGCAGGGATTGACGCTGGCCGGCCGGCGGGTCGGCGGCGCGCCTGTGCTGCGGGCCGCAGAGGGCGACCGGTGGGACCGGATCGACCGCTGGGACGAAACGCCGGCCTCCCGGAGCCAGACGCTGAGCGGGTCGGCCCTCTTGCGCGGCAGTGCGTTCACGCTGCCGCTGGCCGCGGCTTCGGACGGGTCCGGGATGGGGTCGGGTGGCCCGGCCTGGACGATCTGGGGCCGGGGCGACTGGCGCACCTTCGAGGGCGGCAGGCGCGGCGACAGTTGGGACGGCGAGCAATGGACCGGCTGGCTGGGCGTTGACGGGCGGCTGAACCAGGGGCTGATGGCCGGGGTGGCGGTGTCTCAAGGCGAGAGCGAGGTGGATTACGGCCTCGGTAGCCGTCTCGAGACGTCGCTGACGGCACTCTGGCCCTATCTCCAGATGAAGACGGCGGGTGGCGGCGCCGTGAGTCTGGTAGTGGGCGCAGGCACGGGCGAGGCGGAGACTCGCGCGTCCGGCGGCACGACGGAGAAGGCGGATCTCTCGCTTCGGGCGGTTTCGGTGAACGGTCGCCTGCCGGTGGCGCGCATGGGCGGTTTCGCCCTGTCGGCACTGGGGGGTGCGAGCCTCGCGCAGGTGGAGACGGACAATTCGTCCTCGGCCCCGTCGCTCGGCGGCTTGAAGGCGAGCAGTTCGCGTGTTCGTGCCGGCGTGGAAGCGGCGCATGACGGCTTCGCGCTTGCCGCCGGTTCGAACTGGCTGGCTCGTCCGCGCGGTGCGCTGGCGCTTCGCCTGGACGGCGGCGACGGGGTTGCGGGCAACGGCATGGAGGTATCGGGCGGTGTGCGGCTGGGGGCGCCGGGCGGGCGCTTCGGCCTGGATGCGTCCGGCCACTGGCTGGCGCTGCACTCCCAAGAGGACACGGCGGAATGGGGCGCGAGCCTGGAAGCGCGTCTTGCGCCCGGGTCCGGCGGTCGGGGCATGTCGTTGGCGGTAGGGCCCGCATGGGGGCAGCAGCAGGATGGCGTGCTCGCGCGCGAACGGCTGTTCGACGAGGCACGCGACGATGACACGCCGGAGCGGCTTTCGCTGACGGCGCGCACGGGCTATGGCTTCGCGGTGGCGGGCGGGCTTCTGACGCCCTTTGCCGACATGGCGTTGGGCGGTGAGTCGGATTCGCAGCACTATCGGACGGGCATCGGCTTTGCCTGGGGCGGCCTCGACACCGCCCTGACGGCTGGACACAGTGAAGGCGAAGAGCCCGACACCCGCATCGGGCTGGACCTGCAGCTGCGCTACTGACGCGCTATCTTCCCGATGGGCGGGCCACCCGGCCCGCCCGTTTTGGGTGCGGGGGTCTCCAGGCCCGCATGTTTTGTTGCCATCGCCCGAGACGGGCCTCCGGCGCGTTGCGGGCCTGGAGACCCGCGCACCGAAAACGACGGTGAACGGGAGTCCATCGCGGGCCTTGCCTTCGCCGCCCCCCGCCGTCCCACGGGCCGTGGACGCCGATACCGAGTTGATGAACGGCATGCGGCACGGTACAACCCGCCGCGATATCGGAGGGGGCGTCATGGCTCGCAGCAAGATCGCGCTGATCGGCGCGGGCAATATCGGCGGCACGCTCGCCCATCTCGGCGGCCTCAAGGAACTCGGCGACATCGTGCTGTTCGACGTGGTGGAGGGCGTTGCCGAGGGCAAGGCGCTGGACCTCGCTCAGAGCGGCCCGGTCGAAGGGTTCGACGCCCGCCTTGCCGGCACCCAGGACTACGCCCCCATTGCCGGCGCGGACGTGGCGATCGTCACCGCGGGCGTACCCCGGAAGCCCGGCATGAGCCGCGACGACCTGCTCGCCGTGAACGCAGGCGTGATGCACCAGGTCGGGGCGGGGTTGAAGGCGTATGCGCCGGACGCCTTCGTCATCTGTATCACGAACCCGCTGGACGCCATGGTCTATGTCCTGCGGGAGGCAGCCGGACTGCCGCACCGGCAGGTGGCGGGGATGGCGGGCGTGCTCGATTCCGCCCGCTTCCGCCATTTTCTGTCCGATGAAATGGGCGTCTCGGTCGAAGACGTAACGGCCTTCGTCCTGGGCGGCCATGGGGACACGATGGTGCCGCTCCCGCGCTACTCCACCGTCGCCGGCATCCCGCTCCCGGATCTGGTGGAGATGGGCTGGCTCACCGCCGAGCGGCTCGCCGAGATCGTGCAGCGCACCCGGGACGGCGGGGCCGAGATCGTGGGCCTTCTCAAGACGGGCTCCGCCTTCTACGCACCCGCCTCCGCCGCCATCGCCATGGCGGAGTCCTACCTCAAGGACAAGAAGCGCGTGCTGCCCTGCGCCGCATGGCTCGATGGCGAGTATGGCGTCACCGGCCTTTATGTCGGCGTGCCCGCGGTGATCGGCGCCGGCGGGGTCGAACGTATCGTCGAGATCGCGCTGGACGAGGAGGAGGGCGCGGCGTTCCAGCGCTCCGTGGACGCCGTGCGGGGGCTGGTGGAGGCCGTCGGCGCGCTCTCCGGAGCGGACGCGGCCTCGTGAACATCCACGAATATCAGGCGAAGCAGGTGCTGGCAGGCTACGGCGTGCCGGTGCCGCGCGGCGCACCCGCCCTCTCGCCCGCTGAGGTGGAGGCCGCGGCAGAGGGCCTCGACGGCCCCGTCTGGGTGGTGAAGGCGCAGATTCACGCGGGCGGCCGGGGCAAGGCGGGCGGTGTGAAGGTCTGCGAGAGCCGCCGGGCCGCGGTGGATGCCGCGCGTTCCCTTTTCGGCAAGGTGCTGGTCACCCACCAGACCGGGCCGGCGGGGCGCGCGGTGAAGAGAGTCTATCTGGAAGAGGGCGCCGCCATCGCCCACGAATATTATCTCGGCGCCGTGCTGGACCGCGAAAGCGGGCGCGTCGCGCTCATGGCTTCGCGCCGGGGCGGTGTCGATATCGAGGCTGTCGCCGCCGAAAGCCCGGAAGCCATCGTCTCCCTCGCCGTGGACCCGGCAACGGGCTTCCGGCCCTTCCATGGACGCCGGATCGCCTATGGGCTCGAGCTTGCGGGCGATGCGGCGAAAGCGGGTGCTGCACTCGCCCGCGCCGTCTTCGAAACCATGCTGGGCACGGACGCGACGCTGGTGGAGATAAACCCCCTGGTGGAGACGGACTCGGGCGCGCTGCTGGCGCTCGATGCCAAGATGAGCTTCGACGACAACGCGCTCTACCGCCAAGCGGAGATCGCCGCGCTCCGGGATCCGGACGAGGAGGATCCCGCCGAGCGCCGCGCCGGCGAGCATGGCTTGAGCTACGTCAAGCTCGACGGCAACATCGGCTGCATGGTCAACGGCGCGGGCCTCGCCATGGCCACCATGGACATCATCAAGCTGCACGGCGGAGAGCCCGCGAACTTTCTCGACGTGGGCGGCGGGGCAAGCCGCGAGCGGGTGACGGAAGCCTTCAAGATCATCCTGTCGGACGGCAATGTGCGGGGGATTCTCGTCAATATCTTCGGCGGCATCATGCGCTGCGACACCATCGCGGAGGGCATCGCCGCCGCCGCGCGGGAAGTCGGCCTCGCCCTGCCGCTCGTGGTGCGGCTGGAAGGCACCAATGTGGAGAAGGGGAAGGCCATCCTGGCGGATTCCGGGCTCGATCTGATCCCGGCGGACGATCTGGACGACGCGGCGGCCAAGGTGCTCGCCGCCGTCGCGAAGGCCGCCTGATGGCGGTTCTCGTGGACGCCGGCACCCGGGTGATCTGCCAAGGCTTCACCGGCGCGCAGGGCAGCTTCCACTCGGAACAGGCCATCGCCTATGGCACGAAGATGGCGGGCGGCGTGACGCCCGGCAAGGGCGGGACGACCCATCTCGGTCTGCCGGTCTTCGACACGGTGGCGGAGGCGCGGGCCGCGACGGGGGCCGATGCGTCCGTCATCTACGTGCCGGCACCCTTCGCGGCGGACGCCATCCTCGAGGCGGTGGATACCGGCATCGCGCTTGTCGTCTGTATCACGGAAGGCATCCCCGTGCTCGACATGGTGCGGGTGAAGCGCGCTCTTTCGGGCACAGCGACCCGGCTCATCGGGCCCAACTGCCCGGGTGTCATCACGCCGGACGAATGCAAGATCGGCATCATGCCGGGCCATATCCACCGCCGCGGCAAGGTGGGCGTGGTCTCGCGTTCCGGCACGCTCACCTACGAGGCGGTGGGGCAGACCAGCGCCGTGGGCCTCGGCCAGTCGACCTGTATCGGGATCGGCGGGGATCCCGTCTCCGGTACCGACTTCATCGATTGCCTCGCGCTCTTCGCCGGCGATGCGGAGACCGAGGCGATCGTCATGATCGGCGAAATCGGCGGTACCGCGGAGGAGAACGCGGCGGATTTCGTGCGCACGGAGAAGATTACCAAACCCATCGTGGGCTTTATCGCCGGCCGCACGGCGCCGCCCGGCCGGCGCATGGGCCATGCGGGCGCCATCGTCGCAGGCGGAAAAGGCGGTGCGGAGGACAAGATCGAGGCCATGCGAAGCGCCGGGATCGTGGTGGCGGACTCGCCCGCGGCCATCGGCAGCACCGTGCTCGAGGCGCTTCGCGACGGCTGAGGGCGAAACGCAAGGAAAGGGTCCAGGGAAATGACCGGCGATCCGCAAGAAGCGTCTTCCTTCCTCGGCAGTGTGGACCCCGCCGTCGTCGAGCAGTTGCACGCTCTCTATCTGCGGGATCCGGCCTCCGTCGATGCGAGCTGGCGCCGCCTCTTCGCGGGAGAGGACGAAGCCGGGGGCGCCGCGCCGCCGCCCGCGGGACCCACGCCCGGGACCCGGGCGGAGCCCGCCGCGCCCACCGCCTCGGCCGATTCGCCGCTGCCGTCGCCCCGCCCGGACACGGGTTCCGACGGGGCGGTGCGTGCGGAGACTCTCGATTCCATCCGGGCGCTCATGCTGATCCGCGCCTACCGCGCCCGCGGCCATCTGATCGCCGATCTGGATCCCCTCGGCATCGACGGCGAGCGGCACCACCCGGAACTCGACCCCCGGAGCTACGGCTTTCTCGATACGGACTACGACCGCCCGATCTATGTGGACGGCGTGCTCGGGCTCAAATGGGCGACGCTCCGCGAGGTTCTCGCCGTGCTGCGCAGCACCTATTGCGACACGGTGGGCGTCGAGTTCATGCACATCCAGAATCCGGATCGTAAGTCCTGGATCCAGCGGATGATGGAGGGGGAGCGCAACCGCCACTCCTTCTCGCGCGGCGAGAAGATGGCGATCCTCCGCCAGCTCGACGCCGCCGAGGGCTTCGAGCGCTTCCTCGACGTGAAATATGCCGGTGCCAAGCGCTTCTCTCTAGAAGGATCCGAGAGCGCGATCCCGGCGCTGGAGGCCATTATCGAGCGCGCGGCCCAGCTCGATGTGGAGGAGATCGTCATCGGCATGGCCCATCGGGGCCGGCTCAACGTGCTCACGAGCACGATGGGCAAGTCCTATGCGGCGGTCTTCTCCGAGTTTCAGGGCGGCATCGTCTTCGAAGACATGGTCCAGGGCTCGGGCGACGTGAAGTACCATCTCGGCGCGTCGTCGGACCGCGATCTGGGCGGCGGCCGGTCGATGCACCTCTCTCTCACCGCGAATCCCTCCCACCTGGAGGCGGTGAACCCGGTGGTGCTCGGCAAGGTCCGCGCCAAGCAGGCGATGCGCGGCGACGATGAGCGCGCACGGGTCATGGGCGTGCTGATCCATGGCGACGCGGCGCTTGCCGGCCAGGGCCTCTGCTCCGAAACCTTCGAGCTGTCGGACCTCCGCGGCTACCGCACCGGAGGGACGGTCCATATCGTGATCAACAACCAGATCGGCTTCACCACGAGCCCGAGTTACGCCCGCACCTCGCCCTATCCCTCCGACGTCGCGAAGAGCATCCAGGCGCCGATTTTCCATGTGAACGGCGACGATCCGGAAGCCGTGGCGCGCATCTGCGAGATCGCCGTCGAATATCGCCAGCGCTTCAAGAAGGACGCGGTGGTGGATATTTTCTGCTACCGCCGCCACGGCCATAACGAAGGCGACGAGCCCGCCTTCACCCAGCCGATCATGTGCCGCGCCATCCAGAACAAGCCCACCACGCTCCATATCTACACCGAGCGCTTGGTAGCCGAGGGCGTGCTGTCGGCGGAGGATGTCGAGCGCATGCAGACGGATTTCCGTGCGCGCTTGGAGACCGAGCTGGAGGCCTCGCGGAGCTATCGCCCCAACAAGGCGGACTGGCTGGAGGGCGACTGGTCCGGCATGGAGGCCGCGCCCCGCGAGGAGCGGCCGGGCGACACGGCGGTGGAGAGCGACGTTCTGATCGAGATTGGCCGTGCGGCGACCCATGTGCCGGAGAGTTTCGCCCTCCATCCGCGCGTCCAGCGCCTGCTGGAGCGCAAGCGCGAGACCATCGAGGCCGGCGGGCCGGTGGACTGGGCGACGGCGGAAGCCCTGGCTTTCGGCTCCCTGCTGCTCGAGGGCCGGCCCGTCCGCCTCTCGGGCCAGGATTGCTCGCGCGGCACCTTCTCCCAGCGCCATGCGGGCCTCTTCGACCAGAATACCGAGGAGCGCTACGTTCCCCTGAACCATATCAGGCCCGACCAAGCCCGCCTGGAGCTCGCGGACAGCCTGCTGTCGGAAGCCGGCGTACTCGGCTTCGAGTACGGCCACTCCACGGCGGATCCCAATGCGCTTGCCATCTGGGAGGCGCAGTTCGGCGACTTCGCCAATGGCGCGCAGGTGATCATCGATCAGTTCATCAGCTCCGCCGAGAGCAAGTGGCTGCGCATGTCGGGGCTCGTGATGCTGCTGCCCCACGGCTTCGAGGGCCAGGGGCCCGAGCACAGCTCGGCCCGCCTCGAGCGCTATCTTCAGCTCTACGCCGAGAGCAACATGCAGGTGGTGAACTGCACCACGCCCGCCTCCTATTTCCATGTGCTGCGCCGCCAGATGGTGCGGAACTTCCGCAAGCCGCTCATCGTGATGTCTCCCAAGTCTCTGCTGCGCCACAAGGCGTGCGTTTCCACGCTGGACGAGATGGGCGGCGGCGCCCGGTTCCACCGTGTCATCGGCGAGACCGATCCGGAGATCGCGCCCGAGGGCGTGCGACGCGTCGTGCTGTGCACGGGAAAGGTCTATTACGACCTCGTGGCCGCCCGCCGCGAGCGCGGGCAGCGGGACGTGGCCCTGATACGGCTCGAGCAGATCGCGCCCTTCCCCAGCCGCAGCCTGACGGTGGAGATCGCCAAATATGGCGATGCGGAAATCGTATGGTGCCAGGAGGAGCCCTACAATATGGGCGCCTGGAGCTTTGTGGCGCCGCGCATCGAAGCGCTTCTGGAGGGTGGGCGCCGGCCCGTCTATGCGGGGCGCGACGAGGCCGCCTCGCCGGCCACCGGCTTCGTCGCCCTGCACAAGGGCGAGCAGTATGCGCTGGTGGAAGATGCTCTCGGCGGCAGGGAGGACGCGCCATGACGGTCGAGATCAAGGTTCCGACGCTCGGGGAATCCGTTACCGAGGCGACGGTCGTCCGCTGGTTCAAGGCACCGGGCGACAAGGTGGCGCCGGACGAGCCCCTTGTCTCGCTGGAGACGGACAAGGTCTCCGTCGAGGTGAATGCGGAAACCGCCGGAACTCTCGCCGATATCGTGGCCGGCGAAGGCGAGGATGTGGCGGTGGGCGCGGTCCTCGGCCATATGGAACCGGCGAGCGGTGCCTCGGCCGCCGCACCCCGGCCGGCGCCCGAGCCCGCGCAGCCGCCGGCCGAAACTCCGCGCCTCTCGCCCTCGGTGCGCCGCCTCGTGGAGGAGCACGGGCTCGATCCGGCGGAAATCCAAGGCAGCGGCAGAGGCGGACGGTTGCTGAAGGCGGATGTGCTCGCCGCCATTGCCGCCGGGAAAGTAGCTGCAGACTCTGGCTCCGGGGCGGCCGCGGACGCTCCGCCGCCTGCGCCACCCCCCGCAGCGGCCGAGGCCCGGCCCGAGAAACCCGCCGCTCCATCCCCGCAGCCGCCCGCCACGCCGGGCGAGGGTGTCGCCGGGGCGCGGGAGGAGCGTGTGCCGATGAGCCGTCTGCGCCGCCGGGCGGCGGAGCGGCTCAAGCTCGCCCAGGATACCGCGGCCATGCTTACCACCTTCAACGAGGTGGACATGACCGCCGTCGCCGCGCTCCGCACGGAATACCGCGAGGCATTCGAGGCGAAACACGGCGTGCGGCTCGGATTCATGCCGTTCTTCGTGAAGGCCGCGGCGCTGGCGCTCGCGGAGTTCCCTCTGGTGAACGCGGCCATCGATGGGGACGACATCGTCTACCGCCGTTACTGCGATATCGGCGTTGCGGTGAGCACGCCCCGCGGGCTCATCGTGCCGGTGCTGCGCGGTGTGGAGCGGATGGATTTCGCCGCCATCGAGCGCGGCATCCGGGAGTTCGGCGCGAAGGCGCGGGACGGCAAGCTCGCCGTCGACGACCTGGTGGGGGGGACCTTCACCATCTCCAACGGCGGCGTGTTCGGCTCGCTCCTGTCGACGCCGATCCTCAACCCGCCGCAGTCCGCGATCCTCGGCATGCACAAGGTGCAGGACCGCCCCGTGGCCGTCGACGGCGAGGTGGAGATCCGGCCCATGATGTATCTCGCACTGAGCTACGACCACCGCCTGATCGACGGGCGGGAGGCCGTGAGCTTCCTGATCCGAATCAAGGAATGTATCGAGGATCCCCGTCGGATCCTGCTCGACCTCTAGCGCCCCGCCACCGGGCGCGCGCCTTCTGGAGACGCCATGCCTGAAGATTCCTTCGACGTTCTGGTCATCGGGGCCGGACCGGGCGGCTATGTGGCCGCCATCCGCGCCGCCCAACTCGGCCTCAAGACCGCCTGCCTGGAGCGGGACGCGACCCTCGGCGGCACATGCCTCAATGTGGGGTGCATCCCGTCCAAGGCCCTGCTTCACACGTCCGAAGAATATGCCCGCCTCGCGCGCGGCCTCGACGGGCACGGCATCAAGGTCTCGGACGTCTCCCTCGATCTCGCCGCCATGATGGCCCACAAGGACGGCGTGGTAGGCGACCTCACCAAGGGTATCGCAGGCCTTCTGAAGAAGAATGGCGTGGCCCGCCTGCGTGGCGCGGGCCGCATCGTGCGCGCAGGCCAGGTCGCGGTCGAAGGGAAGGATACCGGCACGGTCTCCGCCAAGGCGGTGGTCATTGCCACCGGCAGCGTCTCCGCATCGCTCGCCGGCGTCGAGGTCGACGAGGAGCGCATCGTGAGTTCCACCGGCGCGCTCGCGCTCGAACAGGTGCCCGCACGCATGGCGGTGATCGGCGCGGGCTATATCGGGCTCGAGATGGGCTCGGTGTGGAACCGGCTGGGCGCGCGGGTCACGGTGTTCGAATATCTCGACCGCATTCTGCCGGGCATGGACGGCGAGGTCGCCAAGCAGTTCCACCGCTTGCTGCGCCGCCAGAAGATGACGTTCAAGCTCGCGACGCGCGTGCTGGGTGCGGAGCGCACCGACGGAGGCGTGCGGCTCGCGGTGGAGCTGGTGGCGGGCGGCGAATCGGAGACCCATGAGGTGGACGTGGCGCTCCTCGCCGTCGGCCGTCGTCCCAACACGGAGGGGCTCGGCCTGGAGGAAGCGGGAATCCCACAAGATGCAGAGGGTCGGATCGCGGTGGATGCCCGCTTCGAGACCGCACTCAAGGGCGTCTACGCCATCGGCGACGTGATCCGCGGCCCCATGCTGGCCCACAAGGCGGAGGAGGAGGGCGTCGCCGTCGCCGAGATCCTTGCCGGCCGCACGGCCCATGTGAACTACGATGCGATCCCCGGCGTGGTCTATACCGACCCGGAAGTGGCCGCCGTCGGCAAGACGGAGGAGGAACTCCGCGAGGCGGGCATCGACTACGAGGTGGGGCGCTTCCCCTTCGCGGCCAATGGCAGGGCGCGGGCGATCTCCGCCACCGACGGCTTCGTGAAGGTCCTGGCGGATGCGGAGAGCGACCGGGTTCTGGGCGTCCATATACTGGGCCGGGACGCCGGGGCGCTTATTGCCGAGGCGGTCTCCGTGATGGAATTCGGGGGCTCGGCGGAGGACGTGGCGCGCACCTGCCACGCGCACCCCTCTCTCAACGAAGCCGTCAAGGAAGCCGCCCTGGATACCGCCGACCGCGCCCTCCACATATAGCGGCCCACTTCGGCGCAAGGGAGGCTTGCCCCATGCTGGGATCGAAATACCCCATCACCGACGTCTGCATGACGGTGCGGGACCTGGAGCGCGCGATCGGCTTTTACCGCGACACGCTGGGCTTCGAGCTTCGCCGCAAGGCGGAAGGGTTCGCCGATTTCAAGGCGCGGAACGTGACCCTCGCGCTGTGGGAGATCGGCAATATCGCCGAACATGTCGGCTATGACGGAGCGGACGAGAGCGACGGAATCAGGAAGTGCATGGTGGCGTTGGAGCTTCCCGACCGTGCCGATGTCGATTTGCTTTACGAGACTCTCTCGGCCAAGGGCGTGCCGTTCCGCGCTGCGCCGAAGGACTATCCGTGGCGCGCCTATTGCTGCTACTTCCACGACCCGGACGGCAATCTCTGGGAGTTCTACAGCTGGACCGGCGACGGCCCCACGGATTGTCTCGAAGCGCCCGGCTGATCCTGCTCCTGGATGGCTCCCCGGCCCGCGGCTTCGTGGGCGCCCGTGCCGCCGGCCGGTTAAGACGCGTCTACAGCAGAAGCTCGACGCAGCCGATGGCGATCAGCACGGCGACGACCAGGATGGCGAGGACGATGCCGCCGACGCGGAGCACGCGGGTGAGGCTGTTTCGCGTGTTGGCGAAGGGTATCAGGTTGAAGGAGAGGCCGCCGGCCACCACCATGATGCAGCCTGCGGTATAGAGCGGCTTCCATACCGGCTGGAAGATAAACACGATGGCGAGCAGGCAGAGGCCGATGATCGCGATCATGATCGACCGTGCCGTCCGCCGGGACATGGTGGGGCGTTGCGCGGGCGCGGGCCGGGCGGGGTCGGGCTGTGCGTCGCTCACGATGCGATCCTTTCCCCCTTGCCGTCGAACAGGTGGAGCTGCCCCGCCTGTGGTGCCACATGGAGGGTCTCGCCGACGGTGGCCCGGATCCTGCGGCTGGCTACCACCCGCACGTCCTGTTCGCCGATGCGCAAGTGCAGCAGAGTCTCGGCCCCCATGGGCTCGATCAGATCCACCCGGCCGGAGATCGTGCGGGGCCCCGGCTCGGAGGCGGGCGCAAGCCCCCGCGGACGGACGCCGACCGTAAGGGCGCCGTTCCGGAGCCGGTCGACGGCCCCGGCCGCCGCCTCTCCCACCGGCAGCGCGACCTGCTGGCCCAGCATGGAGACGGTCGCGATTCCATCCTCGGCGCCTGAGAGGCGCGCCTCGATCAGGTTCATCTGCGGCGTGCCGATGAAGCCCGCGACGAACACGTTGCTGGGCTGCGAGAAGATTTCATGCGGGCTCGCCACCTGTTCGATGAGGCCGTCCTGCATCACGGCGACCCGGTCGGCGATGGTCAGCGCTTCGATCTGGTCGTGGGTCACGATCACCGTGGCCTTGTGGAGATTGTTCAGCAACTGCTTGATCTGCCCGCGCATCTCCTGGCGCACGGCGATGTCGAGCCGGCTCAGCGGCTCGTCGAACAGGAAGCATTGCGGGTCGCGGATAATGGCGCGGCCCACGGCGACCCGCTGCTTCTCGCCTTCGGCGAGCCGGCCCGGGATCCGCTCCAGCGCATGGTCGAGCTCCAGAAGCTCCGCGATGCGCCGTACCCGGCGCTCGATGTCCGCCTTGCCGATCTTCTCCGCGTGCAGCGGGAACGCCAAGTTCTCGGCCACGGTGAGGCTCGGATAGAGCGCATAGAACTGAAACACCATGGCGATGTCGCGCTGGGCCGGTGCGAGGTCGTTCACCCGCGTGCCCGTGATGAAGATCGCGCCGTCCGTCGCGTCCTCGAGGCCCGCGATCATGCGAAGCGTGGTGGTCTTGCCGCAGCCGGACGGCCCGAGGAGGCACATCACCTCGCCCGCCTCCACGTCGAGGTCGACGGCATCGACCGCCGTCAACGCACCGAAGCGTTTGGTCAGCGCGCGAAGTTCGATATCGGCCATGAGCGTTCGGTCCAGGGAGCCGTGCCGGCGCTCACCGCCGGATGGTGCCGAAGGTGACGCCGCGCAGAAGCTGGTTCTGCAGCAGGAAGGTGACGATCACCACCGGTATCAGGAAGAGGGTTTCGATGGCCGCCAGCAGCCCCCAGCGCACGCCGATGTCGCCGCCGATGGTCTGCGCCATGGCGACCGGGACGGTGCGGGTGTCGCGGCCCGTGAGCAGGAGCGCGAAGAGGAACTCGTTCCAGGTGAGGATCAGGCCGAACACGGCCGTTGCCGCGATGCCGGCCTTAACCTGCGGGAGGCATATCCTGAAGAAAATCTTCGTCTCGGAGCTGCCGTCCATGCGGGCGGCGTCCTCCACCTCCCGCGGAATTTCGTCGAAGAAGCTCTTCATCATCCAGATGGTGAACGGCAGGTTGAAGGCGGCATAGAGCAGAATGATGCCCACATAGCTGCCCGAGAGCCCGCTCACCCGGAACATGATGAAGATCGGGATGATCACGATGATCGGCGGCAGCATCCGCGTCGTCAGGATGATAAACATGTAGGTGTCGTTGCCCCGCAGCGGCCAGCGCGAGAAGCCGTAGGCCGCCACCGTGCCGAGCACCAGTGCCACCGCGACGGACGCGCCGGCAATGAAGATGCTGTTGAAGAAGAAGAGGTCGAATCCCGTGTCCACCGCCTCGCCACCGCGCTCATAGGCGCGCGAGAACACGTTGGCGAAGTTCTCGAGCGTCGGCGAGAAGATGAACTTGGGCGGCGTGGAGAGCGCGTCGGTGTGGGTCTTGAACGCGGTCAGGATGATCCAGAGAACCGGGAAGAAATAGATGAAGCTGATCACCAGCGAGAACGCCGACCGCCCCCAGCCCGCCTTGCCGATTTCCCGTCGTCTGCGCGCCATGGCTCAGGGCTCCTGCGCTCGTCGCTGGACGAAGAAGAGATAGAGGTTCGTGAGCACGATCACCACGAAGAGCAGGATGTAGCCGAGCGCCGCCGACTGGCTTGTCTTGAAGTACTGGAAGGCCACCCGGTAGACATAGACGGCGATGGTCTCCGTCGAGGTGCCCGGCCCTCCCTCGGTGATCAGGAACACGATGTCGAAGAGCTTGAACGCCTCGATGGTGCGGAAGAGGATCGCGAGCAGCAGAAGGCCCCGGATATAGGGGAAGGTGATCGTCCAGAAGCGCCGCCACCAGGAGGCGCGGTCGATCTCCGCCGCTTCGTAGAGATGCTTCGGCACGCTCACGAGGCCCGCGAGCACCAGCAGCATCACGAAGGGCGACCACATCCAGACATCGGCGAAGATGATGCCGGCGAGCGCGCCGGTCTCCGAACCCAAGAGGATGAAGGGCTCGCCGGTGATGGCTTTGACCGCCTGGCTGAGCAGGCCGAAGGTCGGTTCGTAGTAATAGCGGAAGAAGGCGCCGACGGCGACGAAGCTCAGCATCATCGGCGTCAGGACCAGCATGAGCAGCACACGGCGGCCCGGGAAGGTCTTCTCGAAGAGGAGCGCGAGGAGGAAGCCCACCACGAGTTGCAGAAGCACGTCGACCGCGACCACCAATGCGGTGGTCTGGAAGCGCTCCCAGACCACCGGGTCGGTGAGCACCTTCTCGTAATTCTTGAACCAGACGAACTCCGGCTCCTTTATGCGGTTCGCCCGGTAGCGGTAGAAGCTGAGGCCGAAGGACCAGAGCAGCGGAAAGATGTTCATCAAGACGAGCACGGCGAGCGCGGGCGATACCAGAAGCGGCCCGCGGTTGCGCTCGAAGAAGCGCTCCAGAAAGGTTCCGTGCTCGGCGTGATAGGTCGCCGTGCCGCGTGGCGCGGTCAAGGGCTCCGCCTCTCGAGAACGCAGATCGAAGAATGGGGAGGCGGCGCCCGCCGGGCGCCGCCTCCGTCATGGGTGTGCGGGGCTATTCGATGCGTCCCGCCTCACGCAACAGCTCGTCCTGGAACACGGCGATATTGTCCAGCGCTTCCTTGGCGGAAATCTGGCCGGTGATCGCCTTGTCGAATTCCTCCTGCTGCTGGACCAGCAGCTCGAAGAACTCGGGGATGTGCCACACGTCCCTCTGCCAGTCGAGGCTCGGTCCGAAGGCGTGGTTCCACGGACGGTAGGTCATGTATTCGTCGGTGGTGTAGACGCTCTTCAGGCCGCTCTGGCCGCCGCGCTTCGCGAACTCCTTCTGCACCTCGGTGGAAAGCCACCATTTGCAGAGGGCGATCGCCTCGTCGATCACGAGGTCGCTGTTCCAGGTGGTCAGCACGAAGGGCTGCCCGCCGATGTTGGACCAGCGCACGATCTCGTCGCCTACCTTGAGGCCCGGCATGCGGGCGAAGTCCACCCGGTCATGGACCTTCGAGGTATCCGGCGAGATGGCCGATTCGCCAAAGCCGATCCACTGGATGATCCAGGCGACTTTGCCTTCACGGAACAGCTCGTCGACCTTGAAGATGTCCATGGTGCCGGTCTGCACCACCGGCGGCATGTATTGCAGCAGCGAGAGATAGTGCTCGAACGCCTCGACCGCGGTGTCGGAGTTCACGACGCCCAGCGCCTGGCCCTCGGGCTCCATGGTCTCGTCCCAGATGCTGCCGCCATACTGCCAGATGAAGCCGTTGATCTGCATGCTGGAGAAGTCGTAGCCCTTGCCGGCCTGATAGGCGATTCCATAGAAATCGTCGGTCAGGGCCTCGCCGGCCAGCGAATCGCCCGACTGGCGGCGGAAGAACTCGCCGAAGTCGCGCACCATGTCCCAATCGACCTCGTTCATGGCCTCGGGCGCGCACGGCAGGTCGTAGCCGTACTTCTCCTTGAACGCGGCCATCTCGCCCGCGTCGCAGAAGAGGTCCTTGCGGTAGTAGACCACCAGCACGTCCGGCATCTGCGGCAGGCCGTAATAGTTCTCCGTCCGGTGCGGGTAGGTGGAATAGGAGGCCACCAGATTGGGATGCAGGTCCTCGAAGATCGCCTGCAACTCGGGGTCGGCGTCGATGATATCGTTGAGCTTCATGTAGTAGCCGCCCTCGATATTGGCGCCGAGCCACTGGCTGTCGCTGACCGCCATCTGGTACTTCTCCTCGCCCGAGGTCAGCGAGGCGGCGAGCCTCGTGTAGTAGTCGGGCCAGGGGATGAAGTCGATCACCAGCTTGACGTTGTTTCCGCTGGCCGCCTTGTAGTTCTTGTTGGCCAAGTCCTGCATGATCCGCGTCGGCGGCCAGTCCGGCGCAGCCATGTTGATCGTGATGTCTTCCGCCGTGGCGGACCCGGCGCTGAAGCTCGAAGCGAGGAGCGCCACGGCGCCCCCGATGAGCGCCGCCTTTCCTTTTTTCATCAGTCGCATGTTTATCTCCCTTGTGACGTTCGTCCGCCCGCGGCGGCAAACTCGACTACACACAAAACCGCGCGATACAAGCCGCAGCCCACGCGCGCGGCGTCCATTCTAGGCGACCAGCACGCCGGAGTCGCTCATGAAAAGCCGCATGTCGGCATCCGCGAGCGAGACGCGGATCGCATCGCCGGGCGCGCAGCGGGTGCCCGTGGCCTCAGGCACCACCATGCGGAGCGGCTCGCCCGAGGCCTTGAGGTCGAGGATCGTGATGTCGCCTTGAGGCTCGGTGATCTCCACCGTGGCATGGATGCCGTCCCCACCGTCGTCTGTCAGCGCGAGGTCCTGCGGGCGGATGCCCACCAGAAGCTCGGTGCCCGTGTCCAGTGCGGCGGTCCGGTTGCCCCAGGCGCTCGCATCCAGTTCGGCGAAGGGCAGGACGATCGCGGATCGGCCGCCGCCGCCCCGTTCGAGCGTGCCCTTCACCAGATTGATCGGCGGGTCTCCCACCAGCGCCGCCACATGGCGGTCTACCGGGGCGTCGTAGAGCCGGTCGGCCGTATCAACCTGGACGATGCGCCCGTCCCGGATCACCGCGATGCGCTCGCCGATACCGAGCGCCTCGAGCTGGTCGGGCGTGGCGTAGACCGTGGTGGTGCCGAGCTCCCGGTGGAGCCGCTTGAACTCCGCCCGCATGTCGTGGCGGAGCTTCGCATCCAGGTTGGTGAGCGGCTCGTCGAACAGGAAGAGCCCCGGGCGGCGGATGATGGCGCGCCCGATGGCGAGACGCTGCTGCTCGCCGCCGCTGAGCGAGGCGGGCCGGCGCTTGAGCGTGTGGGTGATGCGCAGGAGCTCCGCCGTCTCCCGCACCCGGCCGTCGATCTCCTTGCGCGGAAGTTTCATCTCGCGCAGGGGATAGGCGAGATTCTGAAAGGTCGTGAGGTGCGGATAGAGGGCGAAGCTCTGGAAGACCATCGCCATGTCCCGCCGCTTCACAGGGCGGCCCGCCAAGTCGTGCCCGTCCATGGCGAGGGTGCCGCCGTCGGGCTTTTCGAGCCCGGCGATGATGCGGAGCGTGGTCGTCTTCCCCGCCGCGCTCGGCCCGAAGAGCGCGAAGAACTCTCCGTCTTCCACCTCGAGGTCGACGCCGCGCAGCGCGGTCACCGCGCCGTAGCTCTTGGTCACGCCCGTCAGGCGAAGATGAGCCATCAATGCCTCTCCACGAACGAACGCCCGCCGCCTTTCCGCTCGGCGGCGCGCGTGCGAGCCGGCACACTAGCAACCGCCGCCATCCGGCTCAAACGCGCGTCCCCGGGGTTGCGTCCTCGCGGGCGGTGGGGGGACTCTGGCAGATGCGCCCATGTCGTCTGCCGGATCGGGAGCGAATCCCGATGACGACCGGCGGCATGACGGCTCGGCGCGCGTCATTGGGCGGCGTTCGGGCGCTGGCCCGTTGCGTGGAGCGGTGGGCTTCCAGACCGAGAGGCTGGCCGGGCGAGAGGAAATGGCGTTCATGATCGGCATGGCGCTAAAGCGATATGCGACCTGGCGCGTGGGCCTCGCGGCGTCGGCCGGCGTCGGCGCCTGCGTCGCGGGTCTTCTATGGCGGCAGGGTCGCCTCGGCGGCCTCGATCTTCTGGACAGCCGGGGCTGGTACACGCCGGACGAGGCGTCGGCGCTGTTCGACGCGCTCGATGGGCTCGACGCGAATGCGAGACTCGTCTATGCGGCGACGGGCCTCACCATCGACATGGTGTTTCCCGTCGCCTATGGCCTGTTGTTCGCGATCCTGCTGTTTCGCCTGTTCCGAGCGCCGTTCTACCTGCTGCCTCTTGCGCTCGCGGCGGCGGACATCCTGGAGAATGCGACCGTCGCCGCGCTGGCGCTGAGCCATGCCGGCGCGCCCTCGCCCGCTGCCTGGCTGGCCGCGGGCCTTACTCTGATCAAGACGATTCTCATCTTCGCCACCCTGGCGGCGGTGGCTATGGGCGCGACCCGCTGGCTGTGGCGCCATACAGGGCGTCGATCCGACCGGGCCGGGGTTCGCGAACGCCGCTCCCGCGAGAACGGCCGCCCGCCGCCGTGAGGCGCCGCCGGGGATCGGGCACAACCGGCGGGTTCTTGGCGCGTCCGGCGGCAACCCGCCGCGGTCCGCAATGGACTGCGGCCTGCAATCCAAGTATGAAGTTTTCGACTCGAAACTTCGTCGTTTGCATGTGGGAGGCAGCCCGATGGCGAGATGCCCGACGCAAATGAACGATCCCCGCGAGTGCGCCGGCTACACGATCTCGGAAGCCGCGCACTATCTGACGGTGCCGGCCGCCACCATTCGCTACTGGTCGGTGGGCCGCGACGGCCACGAGCCGTTGATCACGGTGCCGGGGCGTTCGCCGACGCTGCTGTCGTTCCTCAACCTGGCCGAGCTTCACGTCCTCGCCGCCATCCGGCGCAAGCACAAGGTGAAGATGGCGAGTATCCGCAAAGCGATCCGGTATCTCGCGACGCAGGCCCAAAGCGTGTTCGCCAAACGCCATCCGCTGATCGACAGAGAACTGGAAACCGACGGACTCGATCTGTTCATCAAGCAGTACGGAACATTGATCAACATCAGTCACGAAGGTCAGATGGCCATGCAGGAGGTCGTCGGCGCGGCCCTGCGCCGTATCGAGCGCGACCCGGAGGGCGTTCCCATCAAGCTCTATCCGTATACGAGAACCGCCATGGACGATGCTCCGGCGAAGATCGTCATCGATCCGACGCTTTCCGGCGGACGCCCCGTGATCGCCGGCACGGGACTTGCCACACAGCTCATCGCCGAACGCTACAAGGCGGGCGAATCGGTCGGTGACCTGGCGCGGGACTATGAGCGGGAACGTGCGGAAATCGAAGAAGCGATCCGGTGCGAGCTCCGCACCGCCGCTTGAAGAACCGACCCTTTTCCTCGACCGCAATCTGGGCAAGCACGTCATTGCCGACCGGCTTCGCTCGGAGGGGATGAAAGTCGAGCTGCACGACGATCACCTCCCGCCCACCGCGCCGGACGAGCGCTGGCTCGCTCTGGTCGGACGGAAGGGCTGGGTGGCGATAACGAAGGACAAGAATATCCGCTACAGATCCGCGGAGCTTGCCGCCGTCCGGAAGCATTCGGCACGCGTCATCGTCGTCCGGATGAAGAACGCTACCGGGTGCGACATCGCCGAACTCCTGGTAAAGGGAAGACGTCGAATCGCCCGCTTCGCCGCAAACACGCCTCCTCCGTTCGTGGCGGGAATCCTTGGGAGCGGTCAGGTGACGATATACGAGATTCCCGAGGCATGATCGGCCAGCTGCTTGGCCGCATGTAGCTGGAGGCCTCCCTCCGCTCCGCCTGTTCGTATGGTGCGCGGGTCTCCAGGCACGCCGGTTGTTGTTTTTCGAAAAAGGATAGATGCGGGCCTGGAGACCCGCGCACCGAAAAATACGAAAATACGGAAATACGAAACGAGGCGGTGTCGGGGGTTGCGCCCGCAGGCTCTTAACAAAAGGGCCCACTCGTGCGAAAACCCGCTCCCGACTCCGGTGCGCTGGCGGCGCGAATAGTCGGCCGCGCGCCACGTGGCCGGGGCTCGGAACCGAGAGGGAGTCTCACGTCACCCATGGCGAAGGAAGACCTGCTGGAATTTCCCGGCACCGTTTGCGAAAAGCTGCCGGATACCATGTTCCGGGTGAAGCTCGATAACGGCCACGAGATCATTGCGCGCCCAGCGGGCAAGATGCGAAAGTTCCGCATCCGCGTGCTGGTGGGCGATCGGGTCGATGTGGAAATGACTCCTTACGATCTCTCGAAGGGCCGCATCGTCTTCCGCCACAAATGACGCGTCCCGCCGCGGCGCCTCGTGCCGTGGGGCGGGCCCGGCCGGAGGCCTCGACAGCATGACCCACCCGCGTTTCGCCGGCATGCAAGCGTGCGTCTTCGACGCCTACGGTACGCTGTTCGACCATAATGCGGCCGCATCGCGGTACAGCGCGGCGCTTGGCGAGCGTGCCCTGCCTCTGGCCGAAGCGTGGCGCGCCAAGCAGCTTCAATATACGTGGCTCCGCAGCCTCATGGGCGAGTACGAGCCCTTCCACCGGGTCACGGGCGACGCGCTGGACTATGCGATGGAGGCGGTGGGCGTGGCGGATGACGCCCTTCGCGACGCGCTGATGGAGGCCTATCTCACGCTCGATGCCTATCCCGAGGTGCCGGATGTGCTCGCCCGGCTGAAGGCGGGCGGGCTGAAGACCGCGATCCTCTCCAACGGCGATCCGGGAATGTTGACGGCTGCCGTGGAGGCGTCGGGAATCGGCGGCCTTCTCGATGCGGTGCTCTCGGTCGAGGAGGTGGGCATCTACAAGCCCGATCCCAAGGTCTACGGCCTCGCAGTCGAGCGCCTCGGCGTTCCCGCGGAGCGTATAAGCTTCCAGTCCTCCAATTCGTGGGACGCGCACGGTGCCGCCGTGTTCGGCTTCCGTGTCGCCTGGTGCAACCGCTTCGGCCAGGGGAAGGAGCGCCTGCCCGGCGTGCCGGACGCCGAGATGCGGACTCTGGCCGAGCTTCCCCCGTTGCTCGGCCTCGATTAGGAGGTCGACCGCGACATCGACGCCCCGTCGAACGACGGCAAATGCCGCGAGCCTCAAACTTGCGGCGTGCCGGCCCGGTGCCGCTCGGGGACATGGCGAGATGGGAAGGGAGTGCGGAAGGATGACGATGGCCGGCGCCCACGCCTTTTCCGCGCGGTTGGCCGCAATGTTTCTCGTCGCATGCTGTGTGCTGGCGGTTGCGCCGCCGGCGCCCGCGAACGTGGTGGAGGACCTGCGCGCACTCGACCGCCGGGCGGACGGCAGCGCCGTCCTCGGGATGGCCGTCTTCGACGAGCCGCGGGAGATGCCGCGAACGGTCTTCGTCGATGAGAGCGGCGCGGAGCGCAACGTCTCCGAATATCGCGGCTCGTTCGTCGCCCTGCATTTCTGGGCCACCTGGTGCTATCCCTGCCGTGAAGAAATGCCGGTCATGGATGCGCTCCAGCGCGAACTGGGCGACGAACTGGTCGTTCTGCCGCTTTCCGTTGACCGGGGCGGGGCCGATATCGTGCGCGCCTTCTATGAAGATCACGGCCTGCGGACGATGCCGGTTCTGATCACGGGCTTGAAGACCGCGCGCGCACTCCGGGTGAACGGCATTCCCCACACCATCTTCCTCGACGACGCCGGGAGAGCGATCGCCCAAGTCGCCGGCAGCCGCGAGTGGAACGACCCGGAGGTCGTCGCGCTGCTTCGGCGAATGGCCGGGTACGCCCGCGCAACCCCGTAGCGCACGCCGGAACGACCCGTCCCGAGGGAGCGATTCGCCGTGGAACTCTCCCTTATCGGCTTGATATCGGCCTTTGCGGCGGGGTTCGTTTCCTTCATTTCCCCCTGCGTCCTGCCGCTGGTGCCGGGCTATGTGTCCTATATCGCCGGCAACTCGCTGGAGGAGTTGACAGAGGCCGGCCTTTCGCGCCGCCGTGTGGCCGCGCTTTCGCTCAGCGCCTTCTTCGTGGCGGGCTTTTCGGCGGTCTTTATCGCGCTCGGCGCAAGCGCGAGCGCCGCGGGCGAATTCCTGCTCGTGCACAAGACCACCTTCGAATATGTCGCCGGCGGGGCGATCATCCTCTTCGGCCTCTATCTCACCGGCCTGGTGCGGATCGGCTGGCTGGAGCGCGAGGCCCGCTTCGGCCAGCGCCTTGCGGGCGGGCGGGCGCCAAGCGCGTTCCTGCTGGGCACGGCGTTCGCCTTCGGCTGGACGCCCTGCATCGGCCCCGTCCTCGGCGGCATCCTTACCCTGACGGCGACGCACTCGGGCATAGGCGAAGGCGTCGCCCTTCTGGCGGCCTACTCGCTGGGGCTCGGCGTCCCCTTCCTCGCCGCGGCGGCCTTTACCGGATTCTTTCTTCGCCACATGAAGCGCATACGCAAGGTGAGCCGACCGTTCCAGATCGCCGCGGGCGCCATCATGGTCCTGATGGGTGCGGCGCTCATTTCAGGCTATCTGAACGTCTTCGCGTTCTGGCTGCTCGAGGTCTTCCCGTCTCTCGCCGAGATCGGCTGAGGATTGCCGGCCGCTACGCGGCGGCGCCGGCCCGGAGATGTTCGGGCATCCAGCGGGGCTGGTTCTCGGTGCCATAGGCGAAGAACTCCGAAGGCTTGCGCCGCTGCTTCAGCATCCAGGGATGCAGGACCGGCATGTTGTAATAGAGGCGTGCCGCCCAATGCGGCCACAGGGTGAGCGGCCAGGTGATGGTGGACCAAAGCTGCGTATGCTCGGAAATCGGCCGCTGGCGGGCTTCCCACCGCTTCAGCACATGGGCCATGTCCTCGGACTCGCCGAGCATGTTGGCCAGCGAGAGCGCGTTGTTGATGGCCGTGCCACAGCCCTGGCCGAGGCCGGGCGACATGGCGTGGGCGGAATCGCCGACAATGGCGACGCGGCCGGCGCTCCAGGCCTTGAGCTTGATCGTCTCGAAGCGGTCGTAGCGGCCTTCGTCCGGAACCCGCTCGATCATGGATTCGAGATGCGGGAAGGCCTCGGTCCAGAGCGCCTTCGGCAGGGGCAGGCGCGAGGCTTCCGTGTCGCGCGCGAGCATGGTGAAGCAGAGATAGAAGACCTCCCGGTTGCAGGGTGTGTAGAGAACGCGCCGCGGGCCGCTCCACCATTCGCGGATGGTGCGCCCCTCCTCCGTATCGGCGTCACCCGGCAGGTGGGGCACCAGAAAGCGGATTGCGCCGTCCACATGGGGCTTGCGGCTCTTCAGCAGGCCGAGGGAATCGCGCACCTTGGAGTTGATGCCGTCGGCGGCGGCCACCAGATCGGCCTTCCACTCGCGCCCGTCCTCGGTGATCAGGGCGCCTTCGGGCTTTGCCGCCACCGCGGCCGAGCCGGTGAGAATTTCGACGCCGGCGCGGTCCGCCGCGGCGCGCATGGCGCCGAGCAGCTGCTGGCGGGTGATGCAGAACATGCGGGAGCGATCGGTGCTGGTGATGGGCGCGAACGGCACCTCGTCTATGAAGCGGCCCTTCGCGTCCCGGCTCACATAGCGCGGCGCCTCGGTGCAGCCCGCAAGCGCCTCGTCCGCCGCGCCGATGGCCTCGAGCACGCGCACGCCGTTGTCCCATATCCAGATTCCGGCACCGAAGGCGCGAATCTCCGGCGAGCGCTCGTGAATCCGCACCGTCCAGCCCGCCTGGGCAAGAGCGCTGGCGAGCGCAAGGCCGGTAAACCCGCCGCCCGCGATCTCGGCGTGGCGTCGCTCGGTCATGATTCTGTCGCTCCCCTGCTGCTCTCCGCGCTCTCCCTGTGGGCGGCGGGATCGTGCAGCAAAGACGGTACGGGTTCAATGCGTGCCACGCGGCACGCCCGGCGTCCCGAGTGTCTAGAACGTTCTGAATCGACCGCTTCCGTCGATGGTGCGGGGCCTTTGGAGACGTGGGCGGGCGCGAAGCGCCCATCCTTGCAAACGCGCGGCGGTTCGCTCACAGTCCGTCGCCTGATCCTCCCGGCCGCCATCGGCGGCGCAACCGCCGACGCGCGCGTCCATGAGCCGTCACGAAGAATGCAGATCGGTGAACTGATCCGGCGGGCGGGTGTGCTCTATGGCGACGCCCCGGCGCTCACCGAAGGCACACGCACGCTGAGTTTCCGCGCCTTCGACGAAGCGACGGACCGGCTCGGCAATGCGCTGCTCGCCGAGGGGCTGGAGCCGGGCGACCGGGTCGGCGTGCTGCTGCCCAACGGGATCGACTGCCTGATCGCCTATTACGCTCTGGCGAAGAGCGGCCTGGTGCGCGTTGCCCTCAATGTGCGCGAGACGGACCGCGACCATGCTTACAAACTTGCCGAAAGCGGCGCCCGGGCGCTGATTCACGACGGTGCGGGGGGCTTCGGCCTGCCTTTCGTCTGGAATAAGGCGGTGCTTCGCCGGCTCGCGGAGGAGGGTGACGGGCGGCCCTGCCGGGTGGACCGGGCGCTCGACGAGCCGCTACGCCTCGGCTTCACCGGCGGCACCACCGGCGCGCCGAAGGCGGTGACGCTCACCACCCGCGGGGAGACGGCCGAGCTTTCCGCGTTCCTGATCGACCTGGTGCCCGATCTCGCGCCGGGGGACACATTCCTCCACGCTGCCCCCATCGCCCATGCGAGCGGTGCGTTCTTCTTGCCCTCTCTCGTGCGCGGCGTACATTCCCTCGTCATGCCGAAGTTCGATGCCGGCGGGTTCCTCGCGCTCGCGGAGCGCGGGCGGGCGACCCACACCTTTCTAGTACCCACCATGCTGGCGATGATCATGGAGCACGCCGCGGTGGAGACGGCCGAGCTCGGCTTCAAGCGCATCTGCTACGGCGCTTCTCCCATCGCGCCCAGCCTGCTGAAGCGCGTACTGGCCCGCTTCGGGCCGATCCTGGCCCAGACCTACGGGCAGGCGGAATCCCCCATGGTGATTACCTGCCTGAAGCCCGAGGACCATGACCGCGCGGGCTCCTGCGGGCGCCCCTACACCACGGTGGAGGTCGCCGTCTTCGATGAGGACGACAGGCCGCTGCCGCCTGGCGAACGCGGCGAGATCGTCTGCCGCGGCACGCAGCTCATGGCGTATTACTGGAACCGCCCGGAGGAGACCAGGGCGGCCTTCCGCAATGGCTGGCTGCACACCGGCGACATCGGCACCATGGACGAAGACGGCTTCTTCTACATCGTGGATCGCAAGAACGACATGCTGATCAGCGGCGGCTACAACGTCTATCCTCGCGAGGTCGAGGACGTGCTGTTGGCCCACGAAGGCGTGGTGGAGGCGGCCGTGGTGGGACTGCCGGACGAGAAGTGGGGCGAGCGCGTACACGCCGTGGTCGCCGGCCGGCCCGGTCTCGACCGGGAAGCCCTGCTCGCCCATTGCCGAGCCCGGCTCGCCCGCTACAAATGCCCCAAGGGCGTCGATATCTGGGACGAGCTGCCGAAGAGCGCAGCGGGCAAGATCCTGCGCCGCGCGGTGTGCGACCGCGTGCGCGCGGTGGGTACCCGCGACGCGGCCGAATAGGGGGCCCGCGATGCGCGACCCCCATCTCGCGCTCCATGGCCTTGCCGTCAGGAAGCATGGGGATGCGGCAGCCGTCGCCGGTGTCGTGGGCGTCCCGGAGGCGGACATCCGCAGCACGCTCAAGGAAGCGGTCGAGAAGGGCCGGGCGGTGGCGACGGGGGATGGCTACATGCTCTCGCCGGCGGGACGGGTGGCGCTTGCCGGCACCTATTCCAAAGTCTACGCCGCGCAGCGGTCGGACGCCGCGTTCGTCTCCGCCTGTGACCGGTTCGAGGCGGTCAACCGGGAGATCAAGGCGCTGATGACCGCGTGGCAGACCGTCGAGATCGGCGGCGAGGCGATCGCCAACGACCACGGGGACAAGGACTACGATTCCGGCCTGATTGCCCGCCTCGGCGACCTGCACGAGCGCGCCGAGGGTGTCTTCCGGCAGCTTGCCGCCGGCTTGCCGCGTCTCGCGCTATACGGCGAAAGGCTCGAAGCGGCGCTGGACAAGGCCGAGGACGGCGAGATCGACTGGGTCAGCGGCGCACAGATCGACTCCTATCACACCGTCTGGTTCGAGTTGCACGAAGACCTGCTGCGCGTCCTCGGCCGTACCCGCGAGGAATAGGCCGTTGGGGGCGCTCGGCCGTTGGGTCCTCACGTTGGACGGGGACGCACGCCCCGACCCGGCGCTGGTCGGCGGCAAGGCGTGGAGCATCGCCAGCATGCAATGCGGCGGCCTGCCCGTACCCCCCGCTTTCGTGGCGACGACGGCGGCATGCCGGGCCTGGTTTGCCGCGGCGGGCGCTCTGCCCGATGGGCTCGAAGAGGAGCTTCGCGCCGGTGTCGCCTGGCTCGAGGCGGCGACCGGACGCCGCTTCGGCGGTGCCCGCCGCCCGCTGCTGCTCGCCGTGCGTTCGGGCGCCGCCGTCAGCATGCCGGGCATGATGGACACCGTGCTGAACCTCGGTATCGACGAGACGGTGGAAGAGGCGCTCGCGCGGGAGAGCGGCGATCCCGTCTTCGCGCGGGATACCCACCGCCGGTTCTGCGAGATGTACGGTCGTACCGTGCTGAAGGCGCCCATCGGCGCGCTCCCCCCCGATGGCGACGCTCGGTCCTGGCGTGCCGCGGTGGCGGAGGCCGGCGGGGGTGCGCTCCCCGCCGAGCCCCATGCCCAGCTGGCCGGCGCCGTCGCGGCGGTGTTCGATTCGTGGAACGGACGCCGCGCGAGGCGCTACCGCAAACATCACGGCATTGCGGACGACCACGGCACCGCTGTAACGGTCCAGGCCATGGTATTCGGCAATCTGGGCGCGGCCGGGGGTGCCGGAGTCCTCTTCAGCCGGAACCCGCTTACCGGCGCGCCCGAGCCCTATGGCGAGTATCTTCCGGGCGCGCAGGGCGAGGATGTGGTCTCGGGCGCGCGCACCCCCCTGGGGCTTGAAGCGCTTGCCGCCTCCCGGCCCGCGGCGCACCGCGCGTTGCTGAGCGCCGCGTGCCAGCTCGAACATGACCACCGGGACGCGCAGGACATCGAGTTCACGGTTCAGGAAGGCTCCCTCTTTCTGCTACAGACCCGCACCGCGAAACGCTCGCCGGCAGCGGCCGTTCGTATTGCCGTGGATCTGGTGCGCGAGGGCACGATCTCGAAGCGCGAAGCGCTCACGCGCATAAGCGCCGAGCAGGTGCGCAGCCTGCTGGCGCCGCGGCTCGCCGACGGGGCCGACGGCGGTGCGACCCTTCTGGCGCAAGGAACCGGCGCTTCGCCCGGCATCGGTGTCGGTGCGGTGGTCCCCGACGCGGATACGGCGGAAGCGTGGGCGCGCGCCGGAAAGGATGTGGTGCTGGTGCGCCCCACCACGAGCCCGGAGGATGTGCATGGCATGGCCGCGGCCCGCGCGGTGGTAACCGCCGCCGGCGGCGCCACCTCGCACGCCGCGGTGGTGAGCCGGGCCATGGGGCGCCCCTGTGTCGTCGGTTGCGGAGACGCGGTCTCGCAATTGCAGACGGGGCGGAGGGTTACGGTGGAAGGCCGGGTGGGGCGCGTCTATGACGGCGCGCTGCCGGTCCGCGTTCCGCGGGAGACCGAGGAACCCGGTCTGCGGGAGATCGAACGCTGGGCGCGGGCGGAGGCCCCGCTTGCGGTCTACCGCGTGGACGAGACGGCGCCGGAGGGCGCGATGGACCTCGACGGCACGCCGGGCGGGGAATCGCCGGAGCGGCTTCCGGCGCTTCTGGCCGGCGCGAAGGGCGCAAAGGGTGGGGCGCTTGCGAGCGATGCGGGCGTCGCCGCGGCCGTCGGCGCGGGCCTTTCTTTCATCGTCGTGCAAAATGCAATCCCGGCGCTGCTTGCCGCCTGCGCCGCCCGAGGCCGGACGCAGGACAGGGACGGATCATGATCGACCAGCGAGAAATCGAAGCCCTGATCCGCTTGTTCGAACTCTCCGACTGGCGCGCGTTGAGACTCGAGGTGGAGGGTCTTGCGCTGGTGCTTTCCGACGACGCCGATGCGGCGCTCCATCAGCCATCGGTCGCGGCGCCGGCCCGCCCGGAGGCTGCGCCCGCGGCGGCTCCGTCAGCATCCGCGCCGACGGGCGCCGGCAAAGCGCCGCAGGCGCGCGCGGACGGGCTGGTGGAGATCCCGGCCCCCAATCTGGGAACCTTCTACCGCGGCCCGAAGCCGGGTGCGGCACCCTATGTGGAGGTGGGCGGGCGCGTCTGCGACGAGACGGAGGTCTGCCTGATCGAGGTGATGAAACTGTTCACGCCGGTCCGCGCCGGCGTCCGCGGTACCGTGGTGCGGGTCTGCGTGGAAGACGGCGAGATGGTGGAGTTCGGTACGCCGCTCTTCCTGGTGCGACCCGAAGCCGGGAAAGGCGGATAGGCGCCATGGGGCTCTCGCGGGTCTTCGTCGCGAACCGGGGCGAGATCGCGTGCCGCATCGTCAACGCCTGCCGCGCCCTCGGCCTCGAGACCGTGGTGGGCGTCTCGGACGCGGATCGCGACAGCCTGGGTGCCGAACTGGCCGACCGCGCCGTCGTGCTGGGCCCCGCGCCGGCGCGGGCGAGCTATCTGGACGCCAGGCTCATCGTCCATGCGGCGAAGGCGACGGGCTGCGATGCGCTCCATCCGGGCTACGGCTTTCTGGCAGAACATGCCGGGCTGGCCCGGCTCTGCGAGGAGGAGGGCGTCATCTTTGTCGGCCCCGCGCCGGAAACCATCGAGCGACTGGGGGACAAGCTCGCCGCGCGGGCAATTGCGGCGGAAGCGGACGTGCCGCCTGTTCCCGGCTCGGATCGGCTGGACTCCCCGGCAGAGGCGCGCCGCTTCGCGGCCGTCCACGGCTATCCCGTCCTGCTCAAGGCGAGCGCGGGTGGCGGCGGGCGCGGCATGCTGGTGGCACATTCGGACGCGGAGATCGACGCGGGGTTCGAGCGCGCCTCGGCCGAGGCGCTGGCGGCGTTCGGCGACGGCGCCCTTTATGCCGAGCGCTTCATCGAGGACGCGCGCCATGTGGAGGTCCAGATCCTTGGGGACGGCGAGGGCCGTGTGGTGCATCTCGGCGAGCGCGACTGTTCGGTCCAGCGGCGCTTCCAGAAGCTGGTCGAGGAGGCGCCGGCGCTCGCCCTGCCGCCGGAAGCCCGCGCCGCCCTGTACGAGGCGTCCTTGCGCCTCGCTGGGCGCCTCGCCTACCGCAACGCCGGAACCGTCGAGTTCCTCTACGACGCTGCGCGGGGCAAGGCCTATTTCATCGAGGTGAACGCCCGCATCCAGGTGGAGCACCCGGTGACCGAAGAGGTCTCGGGCTTCGACCTGGTGCAGGCGCAGCTTCGAATTGCTGGCGGAGAGGGCCTCGACATCACGCAGGAAGAGGTGGCGCTTTCCGGTCATGCCGTCGAGTGCCGCATCAACGCGGAGTCCCCGGAGCGCGGCTTCGCGCCGTCGCCGGGCACGATCACCCTGTGGCGCCCGCCGGTGGGCGATGGCATACGGCTGGAAAGCCACTGCCGCGCCGGCTACCGTGTGCCGCCCTATTACGACAGTATGATCGGCAAGTTGATCGCTTCGGCCCCGACCCGCGCCCGGGCCATCGCCCGCATGGAGCGCGCCCTTGGCGATTTCCGGATCGAGGGCATCGAGACCAACCTCGCGTTCCAGGCGCGTCTGGTGGGGCATGCGGATTTCACCTCCAATGCGGTGAACACGCGCTGGCTTGAGCGGACCTTCCCGCCTACCCCGGCGCATTGAGCGGAGCGAGGGATGGCCCATATCGAATTTCTCGACGAGACCATGCGTGACGGGCAGCAGAGCCTGTGGGGAATGCGCATGCAGGCGGGCATGGCGCTCCCCATCGCGCCCACCGTCGACAGGGTGGGTTACCGCGTCGTGGACCTCACCGGTTCGAGCCATTTCGAAGTGCTTATCCGATATTGCCGGGAAAACCCCTGGGAGGGGCTCGACCTGCTGGTCCAGGCCATGCCCAACAGCACGATCCGCGGCGGGATGCGCAGCAATGCGAGCGTCACCTTCGGCGTGACGCCGGATGCGTTGATGGACGTCTGGATGCGCCAGCTCTGCGTCCATGGCTGCCGCAGCTTCTGGATTTACGACGTGCTGTTCAACATCGACAAGACGCACCGCCTCGCCAGGGTCGCGAAGGAATTCGGCGCCGAGGTGGTGGGCGCCATCATGTTCACGCTGAGCCCGGTGCATACGGACGACTATTACGCCGACAAGGCGGACAGGCTTTCGGCACTGCCGGAGGTGGACACCATCCTGCTCTACGACACGGCGGGCGTGCTCGGGCCGGACCGCTTGCGCGGGCTGTTGCCGGCGATCACGGAGAAAGCCCGCGGCAAGCCCATCGAGTTTCACTCCAACAACCTGCTTGGCGCGTCCGGCATCGCCTATGTGGAGGCGGTGAAGCTCGGCGTCCGCATCCTGCACACGGCCTCCCGACCCATGGCCAACGGCCCCTCCGTGCCCTCCGTCGAGGTCATGGCGCGGAACGTCGAGCTCATGGGCCACACGCACGCTATCGATACGGCGCTGCTGCCGCCGATTGCGGCGCATTTCGAGCGCGTGGCCGAGGCCGCGGGCCTGCCCGTCGGCGTGCCGCGGGAATACGACCTCTTCTCCCTCGAACACCAGGTGCCTGGCGGAATGATGGGCACGCTGAAGGCGCAGCTGGCGCAGCACGATATGGCGGAGAAGCTCGACGAGGTCCTGGAGGAGACGGGACGCGTGCGCCGTGAGCTCGGCTATCCCGGGATGGCGACGCCCTTCTCCCAGCTCGTCGGCACGCTCGCGGTGCTCAATATCGTCACCGGCGACCGCTATTCGGTGATCCCGGACGAGGTGATCCAATATGCGGGCGGTCATTACGGCGAGCCCGTCGCACCCATCGAGGAGGACGTTCTGGATCGGATCATGGCCGCGCCCCGGGCGAAGGAGGTGCTGGCGGTTCCGCCTGAACAACCCAGCCTGGAGGAGTTGCGCAAGTGCTACGGCACGCGGGACGACGACGAGCTCCTGCTCCGCGCGCTCGTGCCCGCCACCGATATCGAGAAGATGCGGGCGGCGGGTCCGGTAAAGCGCGACTATCCGCTTCTGTCCACACCGGAGCTCGAGCAGGTGCGCAGGCTCATGACGCTCTCCACCTCGAACTATGTGGAGGTCCGCACTGCCGAGCTTTCGGTCTCCCTGCGGCGTTAGGCCCCGTGCGGCGCGCGCTGATCGTCGATATCGTCCGAACGCCCTTCGGCAGGGGGCGGGAGGACGGCCTCTTGCATGGGATCCATCCGGTCGACCTTCTTGCCGGGACGCTCCAGGGCCTGTTCGCGCGTACCGGCGTCGATCCGGCGGAGGTGGACGACGTGATCGCCGGTTGTGTCCTTCAGGTGGGCGAGCAGGCGGCCAATATCGGCCGCCAGGCGTGGCTCGCCGCCGGCTTTCCCGAGACGGTTCCGGCGGTCACTCTGGACCGTAAATGCGGCTCCGCCCAGCAGGCGATGGACTTCGCCGCGCAGGGTGTCGTCGCGGGTGCGTACGACCTGGCCGTCGCCTGCGGCGTCGAGTCCATGAGCCGCGTACCCATGAAGAGCAACCGGCTGGGCCAGGACAATTTGGGTCCCATGCTGCGCGCACGCTATCGCCGGGGGCTGGTGCATCAGGGAATCTCGGCGGAGCTCATCGCCGCCCGCTGGGGACTCTCGCGGGAGGCGCTGGACGGCTATGCGCTTCGCTCTCATCGGCGCGCGGCGCAGGCGGAGGAGCGGGGCGCCTTTGCGCGGGACGTTCTGCCTGTCGGCGATGCCGCGCGCGATGAAGGCATCCGGCGGGACACGAGCGCGAAGAAACTCGCGGCGCTCCCGCCCGCGTTCCACGACGAAGCCATGGCGGCCCGCTTCCCCGAGATCGGCTGGGTGGTGACGGCGGGCAATGCCAGTCAGGTCACGGACGGCGCTTGCGCCATGCTGATTGCTTCGGAGAGCGCGGCTTCCCGCCTGGGGCTTTCGCCCCGCGCCGCGGCCGTGCATTTCGCGGTGGCGGGCGACGACCCGGTCCTGATGTTGATGGGTGTCGTGCCGGCGACGAAAAAGCTCCTGGCGCGAAGCGGCATTCCATTGGAGGCGGTGGATCGCTTCGAGGTAAACGAAGCCTTCGCGTCCGTCGTTCTGGCCTGGGCCGCCCAGATCGGGGCGGATATGGAGCGGGTGAACGTGAACGGCGGCGCTATCGCCTTCGGCCATCCGGTGGGCGCATCCGGCGGCAGGCTTAC
The DNA here is from genome assembly GCA_965220825.1 of Alphaproteobacteria bacterium. GTDB lineage: Bacteria > Pseudomonadota > Alphaproteobacteria > UBA828 > UBA828. Next base: position 1,905,403 of record OZ244839.1, on the reverse strand, counting down.
GGCGAACCTGATCGGGGCCCTCGAGGAGAGCGGCGGCCGCTTCGGTCTTCAAGCCATGTGCGAGAGCGGCGGCATGGCGAATGCCACGCTGGTCGAACGCCTGGACTGAGCGCCTTCCGGCGCCTATGCCGCCAGATAGTGGCCGCCATTGACGAAGATCGTCTGGCCCTGGACGAAGGCGGCCTCCGGGCTCGCGAGGAAGCGAATCACGCTGGTGTAGTCCTCTTCCCGGACGCCGCGCCCGCTGGGGTTGGTTTCGGCGGCATGGCGTACCAACTCCTCCGCCTTGTCGCCGAAAAGGGTGCGCACCGCTTGCGTATCGACCACGCCGGGCGCCACGCTGTTGATCCGCACCCCCAGCGGCGCAAGCTCGGCGGCGAGATAGCGCACCAGGGATTCGGCGAGCGCCTTGGCGATGCCGACGGCGGCGTAGTTGGGCACCACCGTGCGCCCGCCGCGGCTCGTCAGGAAGAACACCGTGCTGCCGCGCGCAAGAAGGGGTTTTGCCGCTTGCACGAGATAGAGTAGCGCGGTGCCGTTGAGGTTGACCGCCGCCGTGAAGTCGTCCGCATCGCAGTCGAGTGCCGGTCGGGGCAGCGCGCGTACGGCGCAATGGACGAGCTGGTCGAGACGGTCGGTCCGCTCCGCCACTTGGGCGAGCACCGCCCGCGCGCCGTCGGGCGTGCCCACGTCCTGGCGGATCAGGTGGCCGGCTGCGCCCTTCGCCGCCACCAGCGCTTCCGCCTCGCGCGCGGCGTCGTCGTCTCCGTGATAGTTGAGGAACACCTGGTTGCCGGGCGCCGCGAAGCTCAGCGCGATCGCCCGCCCGATGCCTTTGGTACCGCCGGTGACAAGAATCGTCATTGCATCCCCGTCATGGTTCGTTGGCGAATAGCTCGTCCGGCAGGCGCTCGATACGGAGCAGCGTCCGCCTGATGTGCTGCTGCATGGCCTTCTCCGCCCGGGCCGGATCGGCGGCCAGAATATGGGCCGACAGGGCCTCATATTCTCGGAATTGCCGCTCTCGGTCGTCCTCCGAGAGATATTGCTGGAATTGCATGCGCAGCAGCTGCACCTGGGCGAGCGGCACGAAACGGGCGAGTTCGCGATTGCCGCCGATGGCCACCAGAGTCTCGTAGAAGCGCACGCGCTCGTCCAGGAAGGCAACCGGATCGCGGCGTTCGCGGAAGCGTGCAAGCCGCGCCATGCCGTCGGCAAAACGGGCGCGGTTCCCGCCCTCGCCGATGCGTTCGGCCGCAAGCCGCGCCGCGAGCCCCGTAAGCTGCTCCTGGACGGTGAGGATATCGCGGACCTCGCGCCGCGTGAGCTTGCGGATATAGGCGCCGCGATGCGGCACGAGACGCACCAGCCCCTCCGCCGCGAGCCGTTTGAGCGCTTCGCGGACCGGCCCGCGGCTCACTTTCAACTCGCTGGTGAGGTCTGCCTCGATCAGCCGTTGGCCGGGGACGTAGCGCCCGCTCCTGACGCCGTCGATGAGCGCGCGGACCACCTGGTCCGGGGAGCTTGCGCCCGGGAGCGGGGCCGTGTCGCCGTCCGCTGCAGCGGACGCGGGATCCGGCGTGCGACGTTCCATCTCCGCTACCGCCTCCCCCGTCCGCTTCTCTCGATGGCCGATATTGTCATACAAAATCGTCCATCACGCTGATTGACGCGCCCTCGACTGTCAATAATATTCCGTCCGCACGTGACCGCCGCGGACGCGCCGTCGCGCTTCGGAAGACCTGGAAGGGAGCCGGGAATGGCCCGGGAGATCGTTCTGGCCGGTGGCATGCGTACACCGTTTGGCGACTTTGGCAAATCGCTCAAGGACATCCCCCTGGCGCGGCTCGGCATCCATGCGACCAGGGCATGTCTGAAAAAGGCGGGCCTCGAAGCGGAGCATGTGGACCATCTCGTCTGGGGCAACGTGCTTCCGGTAGACAGGGAGGGCTATCTCTCGGCGCGCTATATCGCGCTCGAATCGGGCCTGCCCGAGCGCAGCGCCGCGCTCAACGTGAATCGCGCCTGCGCCTCCGGTGCCCAGGCCATCCTCTCCGCCGCGCAGCAGATCTTGACCGGCCACAGCGAGATTGCCGTTGCCGGCGGCGGCGAGAACTTCTCCCGCGCGCCGTTCGCCGTAACCACCGGGCGTTGGGGCCACAAGCGGGGGCCGCAGACCATGGTGGACACGCTGGACTGGGCCTATCGCGATCCCTTCAGCCTGGAGCTCATGGGCGAGACGGCGGAGAACCTGGCCGAGGACTACCAGTACCGCCGGGAGCCCATGGACGAATATGCCGTGGAGAGCCAGCGCCGGGCGGGTGCCGGGCGCGCCTTCCTCGCGCGCCAGATCGCGCCCCTCGAGGTGGGGCACGGCAAGGAGGCGCACCTGATGGCCGAGGACGAATATCCCCGGCCCGATGTCCGGCTGGAGAAGCTCGCCTCCATGAAGCCCGTGTTCCGCGAGAACGGTCTGGTGACGGCAGGAAATTCCAGCGGCGTGACCGACGGCGCCGCCATGGTGGTGGTGGCCGACCGGGCGAAGGCGGAGGCGCTCGGCGTCGAACCCGTCGCCCGCATCGTCGATTGGCGGATCGTCGGCGTGCCGCCCCGCATCATGGGCTGCGGCCCGGTGCCCGCGATCGAAGCGCTGCTGGAGGCCCGTGGCCTGGCGGTGGGGGATGTGGACTATTACGAGATCAACGAGGCCTTCGCGGTGGTCAACATCCACGCGGAAGCCCGGCTCGGCGTTGAAAGGGCGCGCTGCAACCTCTATGGCGGCGGCATCTCCATCGGCCATCCGCCGGGCGCCACCGGTGCGCGGATGACGCTGGTCGCCATGCAGCATCTTGCGGAGACGGGGCGAAAGACCGCCGTCGTCAGCATGTGCATGGGCGCAGGCCAAGGCCTCGCCATGCTGATCGAGCGCGTGGTTCATTGACCGGCGAGGCGTGGGGAGAGCCGGGGTCATGAGTGTGGAAACGATCGGCGTCGTCGGTGCCGGCATGATGGGCTCCGAGATCGCCCTGGTGATGGCGCTCGCCGGCAAACGCGTGCTGCTCACGGACCGGGACGAAGAGACCCTTGAAGCGGCCCGGGCCAGGCTTGAAGGGGTGCTGGACAAGGGAACCACGCGCGGCTTCTACGCGGCGGACGACAAGGCGCGGGCGCTCGCGAACCTCGGCACCAGTCTCGCGCTGGAGGAGTTCGCGTGCTGCGACATGGCGATCGAGGCCGTGTTCGAGGACGAGCAGGTGAAGGCGGGCGTCTTCGCCGCGCTGGATGGCGTCCTCCGCCCGGGCTGTCCCATCGCGAGCAACACGTCGAGCATCCCGATCACCGTGCTGTCGGCCCATCTGAGCGCGGCGCGGCGCCCGCACTTCCTCGGCACCCACTTCTTCTCGCCGGTCTCGCGCATGAAGCTGGTGGAGGTGATACCGGGGCTCGAGACCGAAGAGGAAACGGTGGCTCTGGTCACCGCGGTCTGCCGGGAGGCGGGCAAGACGCCGGTGCGCATCAAGGACGTGGTGGGCTTCGCGGTGAACCGGCTGATCCACATTTTCTGGATCGAGGCGGTCCGGCTGGTGGAGGAAGGGGTCGCGACGCCCGAGGACATCGATACCGCCTGCAAGCTCGGCATGGGGCTTCCCGTGGGCCCCTTTCGCCTCATGGACGGGGTGACCAACAATCTCACGCTGGACGTGCAGGAAATACTGCATGAGGCCTATGGACCCCGCTTCATGCCGCGCCCGTTGCTCAAGCAGATGGTCAAGGCCGGCTACAACGGACGCCGCGCCGGAAAGGGTTGGTACCGCTACGGCGAGGATTGAGCGGGCGCCCGGGTGGAGCGTCCGGCAATTGCGTAGGACAATGATGCGCATGAAGCACGACGGAGCCGGTTGAGAGTCTCGTAAGACGCCGCCGGCGGGGGAGAACGGGGATGGAAGCAGCCGTGTTCAGGGGCGTGGGCAACCCGCTGTCGATCGAAGACGTGGAGGCGCCGCAAATCCGCCCCGGCGATCTCCTGATCAAGGTGGAGTATTGCGGCATCTGCGGCTCCGATCTGCACGCCACCGAGGAAGGCGCATTGGTGGTTCCCGACGGTCAGATCCTTGGCCACGAATTCACCGGTACGGTCGTGGAGACCGGTGCAGAAGCCGGGCCGGAATGGCAGGTCGGGCAGACCGTCACCGCGGTACCGGTCAATGCCTGCGCGGACTGCGGGCGCACATGCCGCCTCGGCATGGGTATCCACTGCCCGAACAACATCATCACGGGATTCGGCGCGCCCGGCGCCTATGCGGAATATATAAGGGTGGATTCGGGCAATGCGCTGCGCCTCCCCGACGGGCTCAGCCTGCGGGACGGGGCGACTGCCGAGCCGCTCTCCGTCGGCCACCACGTGATCGACAAGGCGCAGATGCGGCCCGGTACCGACGTACTCGTGATCGGCGCCGGGCCCATCGGGCTTTCATGCGCGGCATTCGCCCGCTTCGCCGGGGCCCGCAATGTGGTCGTAAGCGAGTTCGCCGAGAACCGCCGGCAGCGCGCGCTGGCGATGGGTGCGACCGCGGCCGTCGACCCCGCGGCGGGCGACGTTGCGGCCCAATATGCGGAGATCGCCGGCGGGCCGCCCGAGCTCGTGATCGAATGTGTCGGCGTACCGGGAATGCTCGATCTCTGCATCGGGCTGGTGAAGCATCAGGGCAAGGTCATGGTGTGCGGTGTCTGCACCAAGGCGGACAGTTTCATTCCGCTCGCCGCGCTGGCCAAGGAGGTGTGCCTGCAATGGGCGCTGGGCTACAAGAAGCGCGACTTCGAGGTGGTGCTGGACCTGTTGGCGAGCGGGCGGATCGACCCGAAGCCTCTGGTGACGCACGTGATCGGCTTCGACGATCTGGCTGACCGCTTCGAGAAGCTCCGCACGCCCACCGACGAGTGCAAGATTCTGCTGCGTCCGGCCCGGGACTGAGGGGAGGCGAGGATGACGGGACGGGTCGAAGGCAAGGTCGCGCTGATCACCGGCGCCGGCACAGGTATCGGGCGCGCCTGCATGGTCCTTTTCGCGCGGGAAGGCGCCCGGGTGATGGGCTGCTCGCGCACCGGCGGCAACCTCGAAGAGACCCTCCGGCTCGTGAAGCAGGCGGGCGGCGAGGGCCTCGTGCTGGCGCAGGACCTGGCCACGCCCGAAGGCGCGGACAGGCTGGTTGCGGCGACCGAGGAAGCCCATGGGCGTATCGACATTCTCGTGAACTCCGCGGGTGTCGGCTATAGCTGGCTTGAGAAAAGCCCCGGGTCCATGGGGGACGTGATCGACACCGAGCCCGACAAATGGGCGGAGGTGATGGGGATCAACCTGGATTCCTACTTCTATCTGTGCCGCCGCGTCGTCCCGATCATGCAGCGCCAGGGCGGGGGTGCGATCGTCAATGTGGCCAGCATCTCCGGTTTCCAGGGGCTTCCCGTTGCCCATGCCTACACGGCGGCAAAGGGGGCGGCGATCAATCTCACCCGATCGCTCTGCGTCGCTTACGCCAAGGACAATATCCGCGCCAATTGCGTCGCGCCGGGCTTCACCGACACGCCCATGGTGGCTCCGGTGATGAACATGTTCGACGATCCGGAGGTGGCGGAGCGCATCACGCCCATGGCCCGCGCCGGCACGCCGGAGGAGATGGCTTATGGCTGCCTCTATCTCGGCTCCGACGAAGCGAGCTACTGCAACGGCGCGGTGCTCACCATCGACGGCGGCACCACGGCGCGGCAATAGGCGCAGCGGGGCGCACGCCCGGCGGCCTTCACCGGCGCGCCGGGCCGCTGCCAGTCGCGTTGCGCGCGAATCGTTCACGAGAGGCGCAGATGGACTTCGACTACAGCGACAGGGCGAAGGAAGTGCGGGATGCGGTGGCGGCCTTCATGGCGGCGCACGTCTATCCCGGCGAGGCGGAGATGCTGGCCCAGCTGGAGCAGGGCGACCGCTGGCAGCCCATCCCGCTCCTTGAGGCGCTCAAGGCCAAGGCCAGGGCCGAGGGCCTCTGGAACCTGTTTCTGCCCGAGAGCGACGACGGCGCGGGTCTCTCCAACCTCGATTACGCGCCGGCCTGCGAAGAGATGGGCCGCTCCGCCTTCGCACCGGAAATCTTCAACTGCTCCGCGCCCGATACGGGCAATATGGAGGTTCTGGTCCGCTACGGCACCGCGGCGCAGAAGAAAGCCTGGCTCGAGCCGCTGCTCGCCGGCGAGATCCGCTCGGCCTTCGCCATGACCGAGATCGAGGTGGCGTCTTCGGATGCGACCAACATCGAGACCCGGATCGAGCGCGACGGCGGCGCGTATGTCATCAACGGCCGGAAATGGTGGACATCGGGCGCGCTGGACCCGCGCTGCCGGATCCTGGTGCTGATGGGGAAGACGGATCCGGACAATCCGGACCGCCACCGGCAGCAATCCATGATCCTTGTCCCGCTCCCCTGGCCGGGCGTCACCGTAAAGCGCATGCTGCCGGTGTTCGGCTTCGACGAAGCGCCTCACGGCCATGCGGAAGTGCTGTTCGAGGATGTGCGCGTGCCGGCGGAGAACATGCTGCTGGGGGAGGGGCGGGGCTTCGAGATTGCGCAAGGGCGCCTGGGGCCGGGCCGCATACACCACTGCATGCGCCTCGTCGGCCTGGCCGAGCGCACGCTGGAGCGCATGTGCCGGCGGACCAGGCTGCGGACGACCTTCGGCCGGCCGGTCGCGGACCAGACGGTAACGCAGGAACGTATCGCGGAAGCCCGCATCATGATCGAGCAGGCGCGGCTCCTGACGCTGAAGGCCGCCTACATGATGGACACGGTGGGCAACAAGGCGGCGCGGAAGGAGATCGCGATGATCAAGGTGGCGGCGCCCAACATGGCCTGCCGGGTGATCGACTGGGCGATCCAGGCGTTCGGCGGCGCGGGCGTTACCGCCGACTACGGCCTGGCGAGCGCCTATGCCACGGCCCGCCTGCTGCGTATCGCGGACGGCCCGGACGAGGTGCACCGCAACCAGATCGCGCGCCTTGAGCTCAAGCCCTACGAGAACACGGTGAGCGAGCGGGGCGGCAACGCCTTCGTCGCACCGCGGGATGCGGAGCCGGGTTTCGTCGAGCGCCCGCGCTTCGTGAGCTGACGCCGGGTCTTTTCCGCCGCGCCGGAAGACAAGGGGCTATTCGCCGGAGAGGGCCGCGAGGTCGCTGCGGTCGAGGGAGGCGCCGCGCGCCGCGATTCTGCGGGCATGGGTCTGCTCGAGACGGTACATCGCATCGGCGCGCGGCGTGTCATGGTTGTATTTCAGCCAGGTCTCGTCGAGATAGCGGTAGCGGTGCGCTTCCGGCTCGAAGGCGCGCACGGCCTGGTTGTATTCGGCGAGCGTCAGCACGCCCCGGCTGGTCCGGTAGCGGTCCTCCTTCGGCGGCAGGGTCGTGCCGCCGGGATAGAGCGGGCCGCTGGTGGAGGTGTAGTCGCCGCCGTCCAGCACGGCATAGGGAATGGGCGAGATCATGCGTGTCGGCCCGTTGCCGTGCTGCATCATCGCGTGAGCGGCGATCCGCTGGCTGGGAAGCGTCATCAGCCCCACCAGCTCGCCCAGGCAGTCTCGGCCGAACTCGTCGTTGAGCAGCGGGCGGAAGCGCTCCGCACGCTCGTCGATCAGCATCCAGTCCTCATACCGGTAGACACCGGCCACATGGGCGAGGTCCTTGCAGATGCCGAAATAGATCAACGCGCCGGCGTCCAGCATCTGGTCCCGGCTCCAGCCGGCGATGCGCTTCCAGAGCCGGGCGGTCGCCTCCTTGCAGAGCGCATCGAGCTCCCGGAAGGTTGCCTCCAGCGTCTCGCGGCTCTCCATGCCCACCGGAACGTAGCCTTCGGTGAGAGGGTCGGAGGTGTAGAGACCGACGCCGGCGATGTTTTCCACGCGGAACTCGGGCTCGGATTCGAAGCTGCCCCAATCGTCCACCAGGTAGAAGTGGCAGTCCTTCACGAGCATGGGCACGGTGAGGTTGTTGTAGGGAATGTCCGCCGCCACGCCGTCGAGCCAGGGCAGGTCTCCTTCGGCGAGGTCCATGAAGTCGCGAACGATCATCTCCGTGTCGTCGGAAATCTTGTACGGCCCCGTGTTAAGGAGGCCGATACGGCTCTCGCAACTCGTCAGGAAGACATATTGCGAGGCCGAGGCCATGAACTGGGTCGCCGCCGCATGAAGGGCGTCGCCCGCCCGGCACGGATAGGCATCCGTCTCGAATATCTGGACCCGGCGTTCGGGCAGGATCTGGCAGCGGTGGCCATATTCCCGGTTGGTGAGGTGGCCGTCATTGCGGTGCCACGAGAGCTGAAGACGTTTCCAGAAATCCATCAGGTAGATCACGTCTTCGATCGCATCCTCCGGCCGCAGCAGGCCCATATTGATCAGCCATTCGCGGCCCAGCAGGTAGAAACCGGGGAGCGCCCAGCCCATGGCGCTCTTGCCCGGCGGGCGCATGGTGCGGGCGCGGTCGCCGATCTCCTCCGCCGGCATCACGCTCTCCACCTTTCGCAGCAGAGACGGGTAGCGGTAGAAGGCGTTGAGGTAGGAGAGCAGCATATAGGGCGGCACGGGAAAGAGCTTGGACTCCTGGACCGTCCGGGTGACGCAGAGCCAGTAGGTCTCGTCGCCGAAGGTCTGCAGGAGATTGTTGGTTTCGAGGAGTTGCGCGTAAGAGAGACGCGGGGCGCTCGCCATGTTCCGGGCCTTCCTAGACGAACTTCCAGATGTTGACGGTCATTTCCTCGCCTTTCTGGTAGGCCTCGGCCGTCTTGGCCGGGGCCGCGGTTTCCAGCTCCACGCGCTGCCCCTCCCGGATGCCGGCGATCTTCGCGTTCATCAGACAGGGGATGCCGTATTCCCGCGCGAGGATGCCGAGATGGGAGCGCACCGTCCCGCCCATGCAGACGATGCCGGCGAAGCGCTCGAGGATGGGAGCGGTGAGCGTGCCGCCCGAATCGTCGATGACGGCGATGGTCTCATCCGGCACGCCGTCCGAGAGATAGCGCATGACCTGGTCCGACGAGCGCACATAGCGCGCGATGCCGCCGGTGTTCGCGGGTGTGCGCATCACATTGTCGCCGACGCCGCAAAGCGCCCGGCCGCTGCCGTCGGGCGTGCCGGTGGGCGCTTCCGCATGCTCCATGGTCCAGTCCGGATCCTCGCCCGAGAGGCCCTCCGCGGGCTTGTAGGCATCCGGCCGCTCGCGCACCGAGATCACCGCCGAGAAGTCGAAGCGGTGCCCGGCGTCCAGCAATTGCCGCTCAACGGCGCGGAAATCGTCTTCCGTCAGCAGGTCGTAGGACTTGTCGAAGACGAAGCTGTCCCAGTTCGCGCCCGATTCGTCCAGCCTGCGGCGGACCAGGTCCTTGATCGCCGAATGGAACGCCTCGACCACCGGCGAATTGGCCTGGTCGCCATATTTGTCGCTGTCAACATGGAGTTTCGCCACGCTCGCCTCCCCGCGCCGACGGGCCGGTCTCGCGCATAAAGGTGCTGAGGGGCCCGATCTCTGTCAATCCCGGTAGGCAACAAGATTGTATAACAATCATGCAGACCCGAATCGCTCTGCCCATACCGGCGGACCTGCCCCGAAGAGGAATCCTCAATGCCCCCCGAGACGGACCTCTCCCACCACCGCATCCTCATCACCAACGACGACGGCATCCACGCGAAGGGGCTCCGCATTCTCGAATCCGTCGCCCGACGCTTTACCGATGACGTCTGGGTCGTGGCGCCCGATCACGAGATGAGCGGCGCGAGCCATTCGATTTCCATGCACACGCCCATCCGGCTTCGAAAGCTCGGGGACAGGCGCTATTCGGTGGTCGGCACGCCCACCGACTGCGCCCTCATGGCGGTCTACCGGATCGTCGAGGGCCGCCGCCCCACGGTGCTGCTCTCCGGTATCAACCGGGGCGAGAACCTCGCCGAGGACCTCACCTATTCGGGCACAGTCGCCGCCGCCATGGAGGGGACCCTCCTCGGCATGCGCTCGATCGCCCTGAGCCAGACGTTCGATCTCGGGGGCGAAGCGTCCTGGGATGCGGCGGAAGCCTATGCGCCGCCGGTCGTGGAAGCGTTGTTGCGGACGCCCGACTGGCCGGCGGACACGCTGGTCAACGTCAACTTTCCCGACGTGCCGGCGGAGTCGGTCGCGGGTGTCCGGGTCACGGCCCAGGGGCAGCGCCCGCCCGGCTCCTTCACCATCGATGCGCGGGTCGATGCGCGGCGCGTCCCCTATTTTTGGGTGAAGCTCAGTTACCAGGATGGCGGGAAGCATCCGGAGACGGACCTTCACGCCATCCACGAAAACGCCGTTTCCGTGACGCCGGTACAGCTCGACCTCACGAACCACGCCTGGCGTCCGCGGCTCGAGGATGCACTTCGCAACGCGACGGGATGAGTGGATTCCGCCAGGAATGAGATGCGTCCCGCCAATCGGAAGCGGCCCCGACGCCGTATCTATTTTTTTGTAGGTGCGCGGGTCTCCAGGCCCGCATTTTTTCTTCTCCTCGAAAAACAAAAACATGCGGGCCTGGAGACCCGCGCACCTAAAGGAGGCAGCTGGCGGACAAACGCCGGCCGAATTTTTTGCCAACCTGACGGACGAAGAAACCCCGGCGTCTCAAAAATCTGAACGAGGACAGCCGATTGACTCGCCCCAGTCCCGCTCCTATCGTTGCCGGACAGTTTTGTATGACAAAACCTTACGGGTCGGATCCGACCGGAGGCGCCCAGCAGGCGAGCCGGAACGGAGAGGAGGCAGGGATGAAGCGAGCGTTGGGTAGAGCGGGTATGGCCTTGCTGTCGGCGGCATTCGTCGTCGGTCTGGTGGGCGGCGTGCAGACGGCCAAGGCCGAAGAGGAAACGTTCAAGTTCGGCGGCGTCTTCACCTTGTCGGGTCCGGCGTCCTTCCTCGGCCTGTTCGAGGAGGCGGCGGTCCGCTTGGCCGTCGAGCAGTTCATGAAGGGCGACTGCATCGTCGAGGCGATTCCGCCTCAGCCTTGCGAAGGCGGCGGGCTGAAGATCGGCGACAAGAAGATTTCCATCGAGTGGACGGCCTATGACGACGTCTCGGAGGACAGGAAGTCCATCGACGCCGTGACCCGGCTGGTGGAGCAGGACGACGTGCGGGCGGTTTGGGGCCCCCGGATGAACTCGGCCCTGCTGTCCGCGGCCTCGATCCTGGATCCGCAGAAGATCATCAGCATCTGTGCGATCTGCTCCAGCCCGGCCATGACCGTGGGCCGGCGCTACGGCCACGACATCACCGACACCGGCGTGATCGAAAAGCACGCCATGGCGGCGTTCATCAACGAATCGCCCGAGAGGCTGGAGGCCCATGGCATCGATCCCGCGCTCTTCGAGGGCCGGACGAAGGTGGGCTTCATCGGGCGCAACGAGCTCTACACCGTCCATGGTTCCATCGGCTGGCAGGAAGGCATGGAGAAGGGCGGCAACCGCTACGAATACGACCATGATTGGGCGGTGCTCTATCCCTTCAACACCACCGACTTCGCGCCCCATGTGGCGAAGCTTGCCGAGCAGAATCCCGACATCGTGCTGATGGACGCCTATGTGGTGCCGGACATGCTGGCCATCATGAAGGAGATGAAGAAACAGGGCCTCGACTTCGAGACCGGCGAGGTCATTCTCCTCGGCAACGACGTGCTCATGCTTCAGTTCTTCGTCGACCTTGCCAAGCAGGAGGGCATGAACATGTCGTCCGGCTATGTCTGGGGCTGGCAGGAGCACAACCCGGCCCAGGACGAGGCGACGCTCGCGCGGGTCGAGAAATATGTCGCCATCTACAATGCCAAATATGGCGATACCGAGGTCGGCAACTCGAGCCCGTTCGACCGCGGCGCCTACGACGCGGCGATCTGGTTCCTCTATGGGGTCCAGGCCGCGGGCGATATCACGGATAACGACAAGATCGTGGACGCGTGGCGCAGCTTGAAGATCAACGGGCTGCGCGGGCCGGAGAACGAGTTCTTCACCCGTCCGGACACCGGCGAGAAGACCGGCCAGCTCTTCGCGACCGAGTACATCATCGGCGTGAAGGACGACAAGGTCTTCTATACCGGCATCAGCTACCGGGACGAGTTGTTCTACGGGCCGTACGTCTACGGCGACAAGCTGCCGAGATAGCCGCCGGAACGCGACCGGCGACTTCAAGGGTGCGATGAACGCGGCGGCGCTCCTCCGACCGGGAGGAGCGCCGCCATCTCTTCTCCGCGTCCTGCCGGCGGGTTGATCCGACCCGATCCGGGGCCGGCGTCCGATCCCGACCCGGCCGTCGGGGGCACAGCGTCTTGACCGCCTTCGTCCAGCAGCTCATCTACGGCGCGTCCTACGGGATGAACCTCGCCGTCGCGGCGGCCGGGCTCGCCCTCGTCTTCGGCATCTACCGCGTCATCAATCTGGCTCATGGCCAGCTCATCATGATGGGCGGCTTCGTCGCCTATGTGGTGGCGACCCAGCTCGGCACCCATTTTTTCGTGGGCTTTTTCGCGGCGATGCTTGCCATGGGCGGTCTCGGCATTCTGCTGGAGAGCGCCGTCTTCCGCTTCCTCCAGAAGCGCCCCCTCACGGACCAGCTCCTCGCCTCCCTCGGCCTCTATATGGCGATCGGCACCGTGGCGCTTCGCATCTGGGGGGATTTCGAGGCGCGGCCCATCGCCATGCCCGGCGAAGAGTGGGCGCTCACCAGCGGGGACCTGCGCGTCGACGGCGCGCGGCTCGTGACCATCGCCATCACGCTGGCGCTCTTCGGGCTGCTCTATGTCATCGTCTACAGGACTCACCTGGGGCGCACCATGCGGGCGACCGCGCAAGGGGAAGAGACCGCGGCGCTCATGGGGATAAGGAAGCGCCGGGTCGCCGCCATCGTGTTCTTCTTCGGCGGTGCGCTGGGCGGTGCCGCGGGCGCCATGCTGGGCGCGCTGTTCAACGTGCGTCCGGACATGGGCTTTCAGCCGCTGCTCATGGCGCTGGTGATAATTATCTTCGGCGGCATGGGAAGTATCGCGGGCTCCATCGTCGCCGGCCTCACGCTTGGGATTCTCTACAATCTCACGGTCTTCTATGTGGGCTCCAAGCTCGGCGACCTGGTGCCCTTCATCGTTCTGCTGATCATCCTCATGCTCCGCCCCCAGGGACTTTTCGGCCTTCCGGACAGGCGCGCATGAGCATCCTCGAGAACCGCAACGCGCGCGCGGTCCTCGGCTGGCTGCTGCTGCTCGCCTTCCTGGGCGTGCTGTGGGCGACCGTCGACAACAACTACCATCTGCGTCTTCTGATCGGCGCCGGCACGGCGATGATCGCGGTGATCCCGTTCGGCCTTCTCATGGGTCATATGGGCTATCTGGCCATGGGCCAGGGCGGCTTCGTGGGCGTGGGCGCCTATGTCGTCGGCGTGCTCACGGTCCATCGCTATGAATTCGATTTCTGGGTGGCGCTCCCCTGCGCCGTCGTCATCACCAGTGCGCTGGCCTGGCTGCTGACCTATCCGCTGTTCCGTCTGCGGGGCTATCACTTCGCCATCGGCACCCTTGCCGTGGGCCAGCTTCTCTATCTCATGTTCGACAGCTGGGAGTGGCTGACCGGCGGCCCCCACGGCACCAGCGGCATCCAGCGCCCGGCCCTCGGTGACTACGCCTTCGTGACCAATGCGCGTTTCTTCATCGTGGTGGCGTTCTTTCTGGTGGTTTCCGCCTTTGCCTCCTGGCTTCTGGTCCGCGGGCGCGTGGGGCGCGCCCTCAGCGCGATCCGCCAGGACGAGGACTTGGCGGCGGCGCGCGGGCTCGACGTCTTTCGCTACAAGCAGATCGTCTTCGTGTTCGCCGCCGGTTTCGCCGCGCTCTCGGGCGCCCTCTACGCCTCCATGCAGATCGCCATCGACCCCAGCTCCTTCACCATCTGGAGTTCCTTCCAATATGTGATCTACGTCATCATCGGCGGCGCCGGCACTCTGATGGGGCCGGCGGTGGGCGTGGTCTTCCTCGTGGTTCTCGAGCAGCTCATCCAGGATTTCGGCAAATGGAACCAGATCGTGCTCGGTGGCTTGATCGTGGTGACCGTGCTGTTTTTCCGGGGCGGCCTCTGGGGCGGCGCGACGCTCTTGTGGCGTGCGGCGTGCCGGCGGGCGGGATTGCTGCGCGCGTCCATGCGCGCCGCGCCACAGCCGGAGTAGGCGGCGATGGACGTCATCCTCGAGGTCCGCGGCCTCAGCAAGCGCTTCGGCGGGGTCGAGGCGGTGCGGGACGTGAGCTTCGACGTGCCGCGCGGCGGGCTGGTGGGCCTGATCGGTCCCAACGGCGCGGGCAAGACCACCTTCGTGAACCTGGTCACCAAGCACGAGACGCCGGATTCGGGCGCGGTGCTCCTGGATTCCAGGCCCATCCATCGCTTGCCCGCTTTCAAGGTCGCGCGAAGCGGCCTCGGCCGGACCTATCAGCAGAACCGGCTGTTCCTCGAGGAATCCGTGGAGGAGAACATCCGCACGGCCATGATATGGGGCGGGCGGCATGGCGGTGTGGGCCTCTCCTATCCCGGTTGCGCCGGCAGCGAGGGCGCGCGCACCGACGCGCTGCTGGCCTTCCTGGGCCTCTCCGCAAGCCGTGCCGAACGGCCGGGCGATCTCAGCCACCTGCTGCGTCGCCGCGCCGAAATCGCCCAGGCGCTCGCGCTCGGCCCCAAGGTGCTGCTGCTGGACGAGCCGTTCGCGGGATTCAGCCGGGAGGAATCCTTCGACCTGATCGCCCTGCTGCGCGAGTGTCAGAAGGGCGGCCTCACCATGCTCCTGATCGACCACAATATGGAGGTGGTGATGGAGGTCTGCGAACGCCTGTTCGTCATGCATCACGGCGCGCTGCTCGCCTCCGGCGCGCCCGACGAGGTGCGCGCCGACGAGCGCGTGGTGAGCGTCTATCTGGGCGGCGGCACCGACCATGCTTGAAATCGAGGACTTGACGCTCGCCTACGGTGTGAACCGTGTGGTGAGGAATGCGCGCTTCAAGGTGGCCGAGGGGGCGATCTACGCGCTTCTCGGCCCCAATGGCGCGGGCAAGACGTCGATCCTGCGCGCGGTCAGCGGGCTCATGACGCCGGTGAGCGGCGATATCCGCTTCGAGGGAGAGTCCCTCCTCAAGCGCCGCCCGGACAGGGTCGTGCTGGACGGCATCGCCCATGTGCCCGAAGGGCGCCGCATCTTTCCGGAGATGAGCGTGCTCGACAATCTTCTGGTGGGCGCCACCGTCCACATCCGCGAGAAGGCGAAGACCCGCGAGTTGCTGGAGCGCAACTTCTCGCTCTTCCCCATCCTGAAGGAACGCGCCCGCCAGGCCGGCGGCAC
>OZ244839.1:0-1885000 GCA_965220825.1 Alphaproteobacteria bacterium | reverse complement strand
GGCGCGGTAACACGCGCTGGAGGACCGAACCCACCTATGTTGAAAAATGGGGGGATGACCTGTGGCTAGGGGTGAAAGGCCAATCAAACCCGGATATAGCTGGTTCTCCGCGAAAACTATTTCGGTAGTGCGTCGCGTTTATCCGCCGGGGGTAGAGCACTGGATGGGCTAGGGGGGTTCACCACCTTACCAAACCTAACCAAACTCCGAATACCGGTGAGATCGATCGCGGCAGACAGACCACGGGTGCTAAGGTCCGTGGTCGAGAGGGAAACAGCCCAGACCGCCAGCTAAGGTCCCCAAGTCGCGGCTAAGTGGGAAAGGATGTGGGACGGCCAAGACAACCAGGAGGTTGGCTTAGAAGCAGCCATCCTTTAAAGAAAGCGTAACAGCTCACTGGTCTATCAGCCATCCTGCGCCGAAAATGTAACGGGGCTCAAGCCGTGCACCGAAGCTGCGGGCGCGTGCATGCACGCGCGGTAGCGGAGCGTTCCGTAGGCCTGCGAAGGTGCGTCGCGAGGCGCGCTGGAGGTATCGGAAGTGCGAATGCTGACATGAGTAGCGATAAAGAGTGTGAGAAACACTCTCGCCGAAAGTCCAAGGGTTCCTGCGTAAAGTTAATCTGCGCAGGGTGAGCCGGCCCCTAAGGTGAGGGCGAAAGCCGTAGCCGATGGGAAGGAGGTTAATATTCCTCCGCCTGCTGGATGTGACGAAGTCCGACCGTCGTCGTGCCTTATCGGATTGGCGCGGCGGCCTGGGCCTTCCAGGAAACAGCACCAGCGTATAGACCGTACCCTAAACCGACACAGGTGGACTGGTAGAGCATACCAAGGCGCTTGAGAGAACGGTGTTGAAGGAACTCGGCAAAATGCCCCCGTAACTTCGGGAGAAGGGGGCCCTGCGCTCGGGCAACCGGGCGTGGGGGGCACAGAGCAGGGGGTGGCGACTGTTTACTAAAAACACAGGACTCTGCGAAGCGGCAACGCGACGTATAGGGTCTGACGCCTGCCCGGTGCCGGAAGGTTAAGGAGAGAGGTGAGAGCCTTGAACCGAAGCCCCGGTAAACGGCGGCCGTAACTATAACGGTCCTAAGGTAGCGAAATTCCTTGTCGGGTAAGTTCCGACCTGCACGAATGGCGTAACGACTTCCCCGCTGTCTCCAACACCGACTCAGCGAAATTGAACTCTCCGTGAAGATGCGGAGTACCTGCGGTCAGACGGAAAGACCCCGTGCACCTTTACTACAGCTTTGCAGTGGTATTAGGGGCTGGATGTGTAGGATAGGTGGGAGGCTTTGAAGCGTGGGCGCTAGCTCACGTGGAGCCATCCTTGAAATACCACCCTTCGAGTTCTTGATATCTAACCGAGGCCCTTCAAACAGGGTCCGGGACCCTGCATGGCGGGTAGTTTGGCTGGGGCGGTCGCCTCCCAAAGAGTAACGGAGGCGCGCGATGGTGGGCTCAAGCTGGTCGGAAATCAGCTGTGGAGTGCAATGGCATAAGCCCGCCTGACTGCGAGGCCGACGGGCCGAGCAG
Source organism: Alphaproteobacteria bacterium (assembly GCA_965220825.1). GTDB lineage: Bacteria > Pseudomonadota > Alphaproteobacteria > UBA828 > UBA828. The sequence goes on along the minus strand of OZ244839.1, from coordinate 1,883,465 downwards.
AGACGAAAGTCGGCCATAGTGATCCGGTGGTTCCGCGTGGAAGGGCCATCGCTCAACGGATAAAAGGTACGCCGGGGATAACAGGCTGATCTCCCCCAAGAGTCCCTATCGACGGGGAGGTTTGGCACCTCGATGTCGGCTCATCACATCCTGGGGCCGGAGCAAGTCCCAAGGGTTCGGCTGTTCGCCGATTAAAGTGGTACGTGAGCTGGGTTTAGAACGTCGTGAGACAGTTCGGTCCCTATCTGCCGCAGGCGTTGGAGAATTGAGAGGAGCTGCCCCTAGTACGAGAGGACCGGGGTGGACGGACCTCTGGTGGACCGGTTGTGGCGCCAGCCGCACCGCCGGGTAGCTAAGTCCGGACGGGATAACCGCTGAAGGCATCTAAGCGGGAAGCCCTCCTCGAGACGGGTTCTCCCTGAAGAGCCGTGGAAGACCACCACGTCGATAGGCCGGGTGTGGAAGCGTGGCAACACGTGAAGCTGACCGGTCCTAATCGCTCGTTCGGCTTGATTTTTCGTGCGCGGCGTCAAGTGCGCGGGACGCCAGACATGGTCGCATGCCGACTGCATGCCGCAATTCAGCGCGCGCGTTGCGAATGCGCGCGCCCGGCGGAGGGCAGGCAAGGCAAGGGCTCGTGGGCGGGCCTGGTCCCTTTGGGGACGGTCGCCGGACGGCCCGATGCCCGCCCGATGCCCAGAGGCGTTCTTCGACGACCTGGCGGTTATGGCGAGGGGCCAAGCACCCGATCCCATCCCGAACTCGGCCGTGAAAACCCTCAGCGCCGATGGTACTGCGTCTTAAGGCGTGGGAGAGTAGGTCGCTGCCAGGTCTTCGAAGAACGCTTGCAGCCTGCAGAAACGGCACATCAAAGAGCCTCTTCTCGATCCAACGACCCCTGGCGCGGGGTGGAGCAGTCCGGTAGCTCGTCAGGCTCATAACCTGAAGGTCGCAGGTTCAAATCCTGCCCCCGCAACCAAAATACCCCGCTTTCTCAACGAGTTGGCGGGGTTTTTCTTTTTCTGATTTGAGCCTTGTTTTGTCCAGGTACCACATAGGTACCACCGCAATTCCAAGTTCTGCGCATGTGTGACGGGCAGCTGCCGGTCGTCGTGAGGGCCTCGCCCGGTACCCCTAGCCGGGACTGGGATCGCTTGGGACAGTGGGCAAGCGCCGGTTGTGTGTCGCACCGCCTGGAGCCGGAGCCGGGCGAGGTTTCGGGTGAGGCCGGATGCCGGAGAGGGCGTCCGCGCCGTGTCCCAGACCGGAGCCTGCCCATGCCCGATACCATCTCCGCCGACTACAGCCTTCGCCCGAGTGAACTCGCGGCGACCCTTGCCCTGCTGGTCGAGGCCCGCCAGCCCTGCATCGTCTGGGGGCCGCCCGGCGCCGCCAAGTCGCAGATCGCACAGCAGGTCGCGGCGAGCGCCAACCGCGAGTATGTGGATGTCCGCGCGCTGCTGCTTGATCCCGTGGACCTGCGCGGCATTCCCTGGCGCGACGAGGCGGGGCGCACCCGCTGGGCGCCGCCGGCCTTCCTGCCGCCGACCGGCGATGCAGGACGCTGGCTGATCAATCTCGAAGAGCTGCCCTCGGCCGTGCCGATGGTCCAGGCCGCGCTCTACCAGCTGGTACTCGACCGCAAGGTCGGCGAATACACCCTGCCCGAGGGCGCCTCGCTGATCGCCTGCGGCAACCGCGAGACCGACCGCGGCGTGGTGCACCGGATGCCGACCCCGCTGGCCAGCCGCTTCGTCCATCTGGAGATCCGGGTCGATGCCGCCGACTGGTGCGCCTGGGGGGCGGCCAACGGCATCGCGCCCGAAGTGCTGTTCTTCATCCAGCTGCGACCCGAACTCCTGCACAATTTCGATCCGCAGTCCAAGGAGCGCGCCTTCGCCTGTCCGCGCACCTGGGAGTTCGCGAGCAATATCGTGCAGCGCCGGAACGGCCTCGATCCGTCGGTCGAGCGGGCGCTCTTCCGGGGCGCCGTGGGCGAGGCGGCGGCGGTGGAGTTCGCCGCCTTCCTCAATGTCTGGCGCGAACTCCCCCATCCCCGCGCCGTGATCGACGATCCCGAGGGCGCGGACATCCCGGAGAACGCCAGCGCGCTGATCGCGCTCTGCGGCTCGCTCTACCGGCTCGCCTCGGACGTGAACCTCGACGCCATCGTGACCTACGCCACGCGGCTCCGGCGCGAAGTCGGCGAGTTCCTGGTCGGCTCCTGCATCCGCCGCGAGCCGGCGCTGCAGCGCTCGCCCGCCTTCATCCGCTGGGCCGCCGCCCGCACGCACTGACGGAGGCCACCTATGAATCTCACCCATGACGCCATGCTGGTGTCGCTGCGCATCGCCGCCTGGTCCGGGCGCCTCTACGACCGGGCCGCATCCAACCATGTCGCCGCCGCCCATGACGCCGCGTCCAGCGCCGGGCGCTACAACAAGCGCCTGCTGCCCAAATGCGCCTTCGCCGCGCTCACCGCGACGCTCAGCAAGGCGCGCACCACCCATTACGAGCAGACCCTGCCCTGGGACGACCAGGGCAGCCGGCTACTCACCGTCGCCAACCATGCGCGCTACACCGAACTGATGGACGCCTTGCGCGAGCGCATGATCGGCGAGCGCGCCCGCTTCATCGAGGACTATGACGACCATATCGACCGGGCGCGGCTCGACCTCGGCAAGCTCTTCTCCATCGACGACTATCCCTCGAAGGAAGCGCTGCGAGGCAAATTCGCCATCCGCTACCGCATCGGCCCGGTGCCGGACGCCGAGCACTTCATGGCGAAGCTCGCCTCCGACGACACCGAGCGCGTGAAGCGCGACATCGAACGCCAGATCGAGGAGCGTCTGCACGACGGCGTGGGCGACCTCTATCGCCGCCTCGGCGAGGCGGTCGAGCGGGTCTCCGAGCGATTGCGGGAAGACGAGAGCGGCAAGCCGCTGGTGTTCCGCGACAGCCTGATCGGCAATATCCGCGACCTGGTCGAGGTGGTGCCGCGCCTCAACATCTTCGGCGACGACGAGCTGGCGCGGCTCTGCGAGCAGGTGAAGGAGAAGATCGCGAGCGTCCAGCCGGACGCACTCCGGCCCTCGAAGGCGTTCGACCCGGCCGCCCGGCAGCGCGTGAAGCGCGACGCCGACGAACTGATGGAGCGGTTCGCGGGCTATTTCGGGGCGCCGGACCCGCACTCCGAGCGGGAGGCGGCGTGATGGCGAGCCGCATCGAGAGCGAGTCCGCCGGGCGCGTGAGCGCCTGCGTGACCGAGCTTCTGAGGAAGCAGCCCTTCTTCGGGAGCCTCGCGCTTCGCCTGCCGCTCCGGGCGGATGCGACCCGCGAGACCCTGGCAAGCGACGGGCGGGAGATCCGCTACGCGCCCGACTGGATCGCTGGAACCGACGCGCATGTCATCGAGGCCGCGATCGCCCGCGTGGTGCTGGCCTGCGCCCTCAAGCACCACACGCGCCGGCGGAACCGCGACCCCGAGCGCTGGCAGCACGCCTCGCAACTCGTGACGCACGGCCTGCTGCGCGATGCCGGCTTCGCCCTGCCGCCGGACGTGGAGGCGTGGGAAGGCATCAGCGTGGAGGAGGCCTACGAGCGCCTGCCGGAGCCGCAGGACAACAATGCTGGCGGCGACGACGGCTCAGGCAGCACTGACGCGGCGGGTGGCGGTCAGCAGTCGGACGCCGGCGGAGGCGCCGCTCCGCCCAGTTGCGACCCGTCCGGCACCGGTGAGGTCATGGACGCCCCCTCCGGCCCGGACGACACGAATGCCGCTCCGTCCCCGGCCGAAGCAAGCGCCGAAGAGCAGGCCTGGGACGAGGCCATGCATCAGGCGCTGAGCCTCGCCAGGGCCGAGGGCAAGGCCCCGGGCGCGGTCGAGGAGACGGTGCGCGGCGCCCATGCCAGCCGCGTCGACTGGCGCACCCTGCTGCGCCGCTACATGACCGAGGCCGCCAAGCGCGACTACAGCTGGAGCCTGCCCAACCGGCGCTTCATCGACGCCGGCCTCTATCTGCCGTCGATCCGCTCGGAAGGGGTCGGGACCATCGCCGTCATCGTCGACAGCTCCGGTTCCCTGCCGACCGCGACGCTCGCCGCGTTCTGGGCCGAAGTCCGCGAGATCGCCACCGAGCTCCAGCCCGAGAGCGTCGTCCTGCTGCAGGTGGACGCCGCCGTGCAGGATGCGGCCGAGTATTCCGCCGCCGACCTGCCCGACGAGATCGCGGTGAAGGGCCGGGGCGGCACCGACTTCCGGCCGGGCTTCGAGTGGATGGAGCGGCAGGGCATCCGCCCGGCCGTCTGCCTCTACTTCACCGACATGCTGTGCTCGCGCTACCCCGAGACCGAACCGGGCTTCGACGTCCTCTGGATCAACTATGTCGACCCGCCGTCGGAGCGCTTCCGCGAGCCCTGGGGCGAGCGTATCGACATCGCGGCCTGAGCGCCGGCTCCGGGCCTTCTCTTCATTCCACAAACTGCAAGGACGCGGACACCCGTCCTCGCCTTCGACACTCCCAATGCGCCCGCACTTCCCCCGGAGGCGGAGCGGGGCGTGGTTCCGGGGCGGGTGTTGGGCCGGCCGGAGAGGGCCGCGTTCCGCCCGCCAACCCGGTCATCGATGGAGAGATTGCATGAACCAGACCGCACCCGCGCACGATCCGGCAATCCGCGAGGTTCCGCTGTCGCGGCTCGCGCTCGCGCCGGAGAATGTGCGCAAGACCCCGTCCGACGCGCTCGCCGACCGGCAGCTCCGGGCGTCCATCGCCGCGCACGGCCTGCTGGAGAACCTGGTCGCCCGCACTGCCGATGCGAGCGAGGACGGTTCCGAGCGCTTCGCCGTGATCGCCGGCGGGCGCCGCCTCGCGGCGCTGCAGGCGCTGGCCGGGGACGGCGTGCTCGATGCCGACCACCCCGTCCCCTGTCTGATCGCCGCCAATGACGAAGCGAGCGAGCTCTCACTTGCCGAGAATGTGGTGCGCATCGCCATGCACCCGGCCGACCAGGTGATCGCCTTCACGGCGCTCGCCGCGTCCGGGTCCACGGTCGCCGCCATCGCCGCGCGCTTCGGCGTCTCCGAGCGCACGGTCGAGCAGCGCCTGCGCCTCGGCAACGCCGCGCCGGAACTGCTGGACGCCTACCGCGCCGGCGGGATCGACCTCGAAACGCTGAAGGCGTTCGCCATCACCGCCGACCACGATCGCCAGCGCAGTCTGTGGGAGCAGGTCTCCGCCCAGGGCTATCGCCCGGGCGCCTGGCAGGTGAGGCGCCTGCTGACCGAGGAGCGCGTGCCCGGCGGCGCGGCGCTCGCCCGCTTCGTCGGCGTGGAGGCCTATGAGGCTGCGGGCGGGGCGGTGCTGCGCGATCTGTTCGCCGACGAGGACGAGCATGGCGTGTGGTTCGAGGACCCGAAGCTGCTGACCGAGCTCGCCATGAAGAAGCTCCGCGCCGCGGCCGACGAACTCGCGACCCGCTGGAAGTGGGCCCAGGCGGCGGTCGAGGTGGACTGGAGCGCAACCGCGCGCTACGGCCGCGTGCATCCCGAGCCCGGCGCGCCGACCGACGAGGAGGCCGCCGAGCTCGAGCGGCTGCGCAGCCGGCACGAGGAACTCGCCGAACTCGACGACGATGCGTGGACCGACGAGCTGGTCGGCGAGGCGGAAGCGCTCGAAGCGCGTCTCGACGCCATCGAGGGCGAGGTCGAGGGCCGCGCCAGGTTCCGCACCCAGGACTTCGCCATTGCCGGCTGCATCGCGACCGTCGGACCGGACGGCGCGCTGCAGGTCATCCAGGGGCTGGTGAAGCCCGAGGACCTGCCCCAGGAGCCGACGACCGGGGCCAACGGCCACGATGCGCATGCCGGCCATGCCGCTGCGGCCCGCATCGACGGACCGGCGGTGACGGCCCCGGCCGCCCGTCCGGCCGATCCGCAGGCCAGCGCCCGCGAGGAGGCGGGGGTCGGCGTCGGGCTGGCCGACGACCTGCGCGCCATCCGCACCGCGCTCGTCAAGGGCCATCTCGCGGACGACTTCGAGGCCGCCTTCGACCTCGTGCTGTTCCAGATGGTGCGCGCGGTGTTCGCGCCGGGCTACACGGCCTCGTATCACGCCCTCGACATCGCCTTCTGCGAGACCGCCGACCGGCCCACGGCGCGGATGAACGACGAGGACTTCGCCGCCTGGAGCCCGGGCGAGGCGATGCTGGCCGACTGGTCCCGCCTGCCGTTCGGGTGGATGGAGGAGGAGGACGATGCGGCCCGCTTTGCCGCCCTCCGGGAACTGCCCCGCGAGGACAAGGAGCGCCTGTTCGCGGCGGCGGCCGCGCGCACGGTGAAGGGCCAGTTGGCCTGGGAGCACGACGCCCGGCCGGAACTGGAAGCCACCGTGGCGCGGCTCGACATCGACTTCGCCGGCGCGGTGCGCCCGACGGCGGACCTGCTGTGGTCGCGCATCCGCAAGGACCGCATGCTGGCCATCGCCCGCCGGACCCTCGGCGTGGCCTGGGCGGCGGCCCGGTCGAAGTGCAAGAAGGCCGATCTTGCCAGGGCCATGGAGGAAGCCTTCGCCGCCGGCGACCTGCCCCTCGGCGTCGGCCAGGCCGAGCATGCCGCCGCGCTCGCCTGGACGATGCCCGGCTTCGCGGCGTTCGACGCCGGCGGGGTGGACGACCCGGAGGACCAGGGCGTCGAACCGCCCGTCGAGGCGGCTCCCGCATCCGGGGACGCCGAGGCCGCCGAACCGCCCGTCGAGAGCAACGACGCACCGGTCCAGGAGGAGACCGTCGCGGAGCCGGCGGGCGGCGACGAAGCGTCGGAGGAGGCTCCGGCTGCGCCCTCCATCGCCGAGGCCATCGACGCGATGAACCGGGTCCCGACCGCCGATGGCAGTCCGCGCGTCATCGTCCAGACCGTCGGCGCGCTCAATGGCGGCGACGGCCCGGCAGAGGCCGGGGACGACATGCCGGAGGTGCCCGAGTTCCTGCGTCGCATCCACTGACGGATGACCTTGCGCCCCGCCCGGATGCGTTCCGGGCGGGGCGTCTTTCTTTCCGCATTCCATGACGGAGTCCGCCGATGAACGAGATCCCTTTGCGCGCGATCCGCGCCCGCTTCCACGACAGCGCCGTCTCCCGCGTCACCCGGCTCTATGCCGCGACCCTCGGCGACATCTTCGCCGAGACCCTGCAGAACGCCCGCCGCGCCGGCGCCACCCGCGTCCATGTTGCACTCGCGGACTCCGACGGTCACATGAGCGTCACGGTCCGGGACGACGGCGCCGGGATCGCCGATCCGGCCGTGCTGCTGTCCTTCGGCGAGAACGGCTGGGACGCGGCACTGGTGGCGGCCGAGGACGCCGCCGGCATGGGCATGCTGAGCCTCGCCCGGCGCGGCTGCACCGTCGCGTCCCGCCGGCGCAGCGCCAGCGGCGAGACCGCCCCCGGCTGGTGGGTCGATCTCGCACCCCAACACTTCCTGGGCGAGACCGAGGCGCAGGTCCATGCCGACGAGACCGCGCCCCTCCCGCACGGGACCGCCGTCTCCTTCCCCCTGACGGAGAGCGAGGACGCGCGGACTGTCCGGCGCGCCATCGAGAACGCCGCCCGGCACTATCCGCTGCCGGTCTTCTACGAGCATGCACCGGACACGCCGGCGGGCGGCGAGCGGCTGGAGCACCGCGCCTTCCTCGACGGCGCTCTCCATGCCGAGCGCTGGCGGGGGCTTTCCTTCGGCGTCTTCCGCAACCGCAGGAGCCGCTCCGGCCTCGACGATCCCGACCTCAACTTCCACGGCCTCGCCGTCGCAGTCCACCTGCCCTCGGTCCAGTCGGTGACCGGTGTTCGCTGGTCGGTCGCCGCCGATGTCGCAGACTGCCCCGACCTCGAACTGGTGCTGCCGGCCCGCAAGGAGGCGGTCGAGACGCCGTTCCTGGGCGAGATGCGCGCGGCCGCCAGGCTCGCCATCTACCGCGCCATGGCGGCCGATCCGAACCCGCGCCCCGCCCAGGACGACTGGATGCGGGCGCGCGCGGCCGGCATCGAGATCGCCCCGCCGCCGCCCGAGCTCCGGCCCTGGCGCCCCGGCCTCGCCGACATCGACGACTGGCGCGAGCCGCCGAAGTTCCGCGCGATCGGCGCCGATGCGCTGCGCATGGCCTGCGACCCCGAGCCGCCCGAAGCGCAGTCCTTCTGGCGCGCGGTCGGGCGCAACCACATTGCGGAGCGCATCTTCGAGTCCGACCGCCGCCTCGAAGGCTATGGCTGGTACGACGCCATTCCCTGCGTCACCGGTATCCGCATCACGGTGACGGCCGAGGGTCGCACGCACGCTCTCGACGCGTATCGTGTGCCGAAGCGCGCGGTCACGCCCCAGGCACCCTTGCCCGACCGGCCCGACGCGATCCGCATCGCCCTCGCCGTCCGGCCGCCGCGGGGACCGGAGCAGGGTCTCGACCTCGCCGCCGATCTCGCCTTCGCGGGCGAGGCCTGGTCCCGGGTCGGCGACGCGCTGCCGCTGGTCGCCGCCGACAGCACTCTCGACCCGCACGAACTGGCCGACCTCCTGCGCGCCGCCTTCTTCTCGCCCTCCGACGATGCGGATGCCGATTCCTGGGAGCGTCAGCGCGAGCTGTTCGACGAGGAGGCGCTGCATATCGCCACCCGGCTGCTGGTCTCCGACGACGCGGCGCGGCGCTCTTCGATCGCCGATGCGGTCGCGCGCGAACTCTTCTGGCTGATCCCGCACGAGCGCGGCGTCGAGATCGCCGTCCGCGACCGCCAGGTCACCGTGACCCTCGGCAAACCCGTCGCGGAAGACGCGCGATGACGCGGCCGGCAGGCCAACGGCAGCATTCCTGAGTTCCCGTCCGCCCGGAGGCCGGCCAGCGTCTTCCCGGTGAGGCAGGGCCGGGGCGCGCGCGTCCCGGTTCGCCCGTTCCGTCAGCCGCCCTGCAGGAGGTTCCCCGCCATGTCCGTCACCGCCAACCCCGGCGCCGCGCCGCCATCGGACGATGAGGCGCACAAGCGCGCCATCGCCCGGGCGCTCCGGTCCGAGATCCACTGGCTCATGCCTTCAGACCGCCCCGTCACCATCGCCATCGACGGCGACGATATCGCGGTCGCCTTCGGTCCGCTCCGCAAGAGCGGCCGGCCTGTCCCTGTCAGCGCCGGGAGATGACGCCCCATGCCCCGCATCGTCCAGACCACCGTCTATCGACTCACCGAACTGCCGGAGACGGCCAGGCGACGGGCGCGCGACTGGTATCGCGAGACCTGCCTCGATCACGACTGGTACGACGCCGTTTACGAGGACTTCGAGACGATCTGCCATATCCTCGGCGTGACCCTCCGGACCGGCCCCGTCAAGCTCATGGGGGGCGGGACGCGCGCAAGGAGCCACATCTACTTCTCCGGCTTCGCCAGCCAGGGCGATGGCGCGTGCTTCGAGGGCGCATACAGCCACGCAAGGGGCGCCCCTCGCGCCATCCGCGCCTACGCGCCGGAGGACACGGACCTGCACGCCATCGCCGACGCCCTGCAGGCGGCGCAGCGGCCCAACTTCCATCAACTCCACGCCTCGATCCGGCAGCGCGGCCGCTACTGCCACGAGCAGAGCATGGCGATCGAGGTCGAGAGGGACAGCCCGACCGGGCAGCCTGTGACCGACGGCGCCGAGGACGCCGTCATTGAAGCGCTGCGCGACCTCGCCCGCTGGCTCTACCGCCGGCTCGAAGGCGAATACGACCATCTCATGTCCGACGCCGTCGTCGATGAGTCCATCGCCGCCAACGGCATGACCTTCACCGGGACCGGCCAGCGCTTCGGCTGACCGCCCGCCCGGACGCAGCCGACCGCAACAACCTCCCCGCCGTCCGATCCCGCGCTTCCCCGGCCCGCGCCGCGCGGAGGCGGGGCAGCGCCGGTCCGGGGCAGGTCCGGTGGGGCGGGGCGAGGTCCCGTGCCACCGTCCCGTCGGCTCCAGCCATTCCGATCCGGAGAACGCCATGCTCGACGCCCTCCCGGCGGCGGATCTGTCCGCGCGCCCGCTTCCTGCCGTTTCCCACACCGGCCCCGCGCAGTCGCACTCCAGCGCGGATGCGATCCTTGCTGCGGCCGGTGCCCTGCTGCCGGTGCTGGAGGCGGGCCGGGCGCTCGACGCCGCCGCGCTCCGCGACGCCATGACCCGCAGCTTCGGCGCCAGCGACGCCGAGGGCGCCTGGCTCTGGAAGGACGCTTATGAGGCGGCGGAAGCCGCCATGGTGCTGTTCCTGCAGCGCTACGGCCGCGCCATGCGCAACCGGGCCGGCGCCGACGGCCCGCGCCGGATGCGCGTCATGCTGGAGGCCCTCGCCGCGCTGGAGCCGTCGCACACCAGGCGCTCCCAGGCGCAGCTGCGGTTGCAGCAGTTCTCGACGCCGCTGCCGCTCGCCTATGCAGCGTTCCAAGCGGTTGGTGTGCGGCCCGGCGATGTCGTGCTCGAACCCTCCGCCGGTACGGGGATGCTCGCCGTCATGGCCGCCTGCGCCCTCGGCGCGAACGCCGCCGGCGCGCTCTATCTCAACGAGATCGCGGAGGTTCGCGCCGGCATCCTCGCCGGACTCTTTCCCGGCGTTCCCGTCACCCGCCACAACGCCGAGAGCCTTGCCGACTTCCTGCCCGGCGTCCGCCCCACCGTCGTGCTGATGAACCCGCCCTTCTCGGCGACGCCCGGTGTCGGGCGCATCCGCCACGACGCCGATCTGCGCCATCTGCGCTCCGCCTTCTCGATGCTGCCGCCGGGCGGACGCCTGGCGGCGATCACCTCTTCCAACTGCATCCCTGGCGACGCCGCCTGGAAGGACGCCTTCGCCTCCCTGAGCGACGAGGTCCGCACCGTCTTCACCATGGTCATCGACGGGCGCGCTTATGCACGGCGCGGCACCGGCTTCGACACCCGGCTCACCGTGCTCGACCGCAGCCGCGAGCCGGGGATCGCCATCGACCGCGAGGCCCGCGCCGCCGATGCCGCCGCGCTGCTCGACGCCATCCTCGCGACGGTCCCGCCGAGGCTCGCCATCGCGCCCGTCCCCGGCGCCGACCTGTTCGGTCACACGCCCCGGCCGCGCAAGACCGCGCCGAAGCCGACGCGCAAGCCCATGGCTCCACCGGCGACCGCACAGGACTGGGGACCCGTCGCCGAGCTTGAGATCGAGGCCGCGTCACCCCAGCCCGTTGCCGCTTCCACCGGTCCTTACGAGCCCTGGCGCCCGAGCGTGGTGCGGGTGCCGGGCGCGGTCGCACACCCGACCCCGCTGGTGCAGTCCGGCGCCATGGCGGCGGTGCCGCATCCCGCGCCGGCCTGGCGCCCGATGCTCCCCACCCGTGTCGTCACCGACGGGCTGCTCTCCGACGCCCAGCTCGAGAGCGTCGCGCTGGCGGGCGAGGCCCATTCGCGCCATCTGGATGCGCAGTACCGCATCGGCTCTGGCTGGGAGACCGTCCAGCGCTGTGGCGAGGACGGCGAGGCCGAGACTGCCGTCACCGCCGACGGCGAGACGCTCTCCACTCCGGTCCGCTTCCGCCGGGGCTGGATGCTGGGCGACGGCACCGGCGCGGGCAAGGGCCGCCAGGTCGCCGCCATCCTGCTCGACCACTGGCTGCGCGGCCGGCGGAAGGCGCTCTGGCTCTCCCAGTCCGACAAGCTGGTCGAGGACGCGCGGCGCGACTGGACCGCGCTCGGCGGGCGCGCCGACGATGTGATCCCGCTCGGCAAGTTCCGCCAGGGGGCCGAACTCTCCATGCAAGAGGGCATCCTGTTCGCGACCTACGCCACGCTGCGCTCGCCGGCCCGCCAGGGCAATCCCGCGCGCATCGAGCAGATCGTCCAATGGCTCGCAGGCTCGCTCGACGAGGACGACCGCCACGCCTTCGACGGCGTCATCGTCTTCGACGAGGCCCACGCCATGGCCAACGCCGCCGGTGCGAAGGGCAGCCGAGGCGAGATCGCGCCCTCTCAGCAGGGCCGCGCCGGACTGCGCTTGCAGCACGCGCTGCCCGATGCGCGCATCGCCTATGTCTCCGCCACCGGCGCCACCACGCTCCCCGGCCTCGCCTATGCCGGACGCCTCGGCCTCTGGGCCGCCGGCGAGACGCCCTTCGAGACCCGCCCCGCCTTCGTCTCCGCCATGGAGGCCGGCGGCGTCGCCGCCCTCGAAGTGGTGGCGCGCGACCTCAAGGCCCTCGGCCTCTACCAGGCCCGCGCCCTCTCCTGGGACGGCGTCGAGGTCGATATCCTCGAACACCCACTCTCCGACCCCCAGCGGCGCATCTACGACGCCTATGCCGACGCCTTCAAGGTCATCCACCGCAATATCGAGGAGGCGCTCAAGGCCACCGGCATCGTCGATGGCGAGACCACGCTCAACAAGAATGCGAAGTCCGCCGCCATGAGCGCCTTCGAGGGCGCCAAGCAGCGCTTCTTCGGCCACCTGCTCACCGGCATGAAGTGCCCGAGCCTGATCCGCGCCGTCGAGGCCGATCTCGCCGCCGGGCGTTCCGCCGTCATCCAGCTGGTCTCCACCGGCGAGGCGCTGATGGAACGGCGCATCGCCGAGATCCCCGCCTCCGAGTGGGACGACCTCACCATCGATCTCACCCCGAGAGAGACCGTCATCGAGTTCCTGGCCCACGCCTTCCCGGTGCAGCTTCAGGAACCGTTCACCGACGATGACGGCAACCTGCTGAGCCGGCCCGTGTTCGACCGGGACGGTCACCCGGTCGTCTGCCAGGAGGCCGCCGCCCGCCGCGACGCGCTCATCGAGCAGCTTGCCGCACTGCCGCCGGTGCCCTCGGCCCTCGACCGCATCGTGCAGCATTTCGGGCATGAGGCCGTGGCGGAAGTCACCGGCCGCACGCGCCGGGTGCTCAAGGTGACCGACGCGCGCGGCGAGCGCCTGGCGCTGCGCTCGCGGCCCGCCTCCGCCAATCTCGCCGAGACCGCCGCCTTCATGGACGGGACCAAGCGCATCCTGGTCTTCTCCATGGCCGGCGGCACCGGCAGGAGCTACCACGCCGATCTCTCCTGCGAGAACACCGAGCGCCGCGTCCATTATCTGCTGGAGCCCGGCTGGCGCGCCGACCGGGCGATCCAGGGCCTCGGCCGCACCCACCGGACGCATCAGGCCTCGGCGCCGCTCTTCCGCCCGGTCGCCACAGACGTCCGGGGCGAGCGGCGCTTCATCGCCACCATCGCCCGGCGGCTCGACAGCCTCGGCGCGCTCACGCGCGGCCAGCGCGACAGCCAGACCGCCATGGGCGGCGACCGGACGCTGTTCCGCGAGAGCGACAATCTGGAGAGCCTCTACGCCAGGGCCGCGCTCCGTCAGTTCTACGGCGCCCTCTGGCTCGGGCTGATCGAGGGCTGGACCGTCGAGCGCTTCCAGGACGCCACCGGCCTGAAGCTCGTCCATGAGGGCAATCTGAAGGAGGACCTCCCGCCCATGCCGCGCTTCCTCAACCGGCTGCTGGCGCTCCCCATCGCCGAGCAGAACCAGCTGTTCGACGCGCTGGAGCAGCGCATCGAGGCCAATATCGAGCAGGCCATTGAGGCCGGCAGCTACGAGGTCGGCGTCGAGACGGTGCGCGCCGACTCGCTCGCCATCGCCGGCCGCGAGACGCTCTCCGACCATCCCGGAACCGGCGCGGCGACTGAGCTGGTCGAGGTCGTGCGCCGCGACCGCCTGGAGCCGACCGCCGCCGATGCCGCGCTCACGCTCGGCGCGCGCGATCCCGGCGGCAAGCCCCGGCTCATGGTCAATGCGCGCTCGCAGCGCGCCGCCATCCTGCTGCCCGCGCCGTCGCGCACGTTCGACGATGGCGGCGTGCAGGAGCGGGTGCGCCTTCTGCGTCCCGCCGCGCGCGACGGCATGGCGCGGGCCGAACTCGACGCCTCCCACTGGCGCCCGGCCGACGAACCCGCCTGGCGCGCGCTCTGGGAGCGGGAGATCGCCGATCTTCCCGCGCACCGCGAGTCGCGCTTCTGGCTCGCCACCGGCCTGCTGCTGCCGGTCTGGGACCGGTTGCCGGGCGAGAACATGCGCGTGCGCCGGCTCACCTCCGACGACGGCGTCGCCCTCATCGGGCGCGTCCTCGACGCCGAACAGGTGCGCGCCGTGCGCGACGCCTTCGGCCTCGCCGGCGGTCCCGCCATGACCGGTGAGGAAGCCTTCGAGGCCGTGCTCGGCCGCGGCGCCCCGCTGCCGCTCGCCAATGGCTGGCGGCTTGCGCGGCGGCGTATCGCCGGCATTGACCGGATCGAGATCGAGGGGCCGGCCGACACCGACATCGCCACCCTCAAGCGCCTCGGCTGCACCGTCGAGATCGTCGCCTGGCGCGCCCGCACATTCGCGCCCAATGCGGACGCGCTCGACCGCATTCTCGACCGCTGGCCGCTCGCCGCCTGACCTTCGTCCGTACCGCCGGCCCGCCCTCCGATGCTGCAACCCGAAAGGACGCCGCCATGACCGCCCAGACCCTGCCCGACAATCCCGACTACTGCTTCGCGCCCGCCTGGGACGCCGAGGCCGACGTGCAGCAGATCCGCCTCGTCATCGAGGGCCTCGCCGGCCATGTGCCGACCGCGCTGGTCGCCCTCGACCTCCAGGACGCGCTTACCATCTGCGACAAGCTCAACCGCCGACTCGGCCTCGACCGCGAGGCGTGGACCGCCATGGCCGCCGCCTCCATGCGCGCCGGCGACGATGTGCCGGGTGGCGGCGCCTGGCACTGAGTGCGCGTATTCAGCACCGGGCGACGGCCTTGCCGCCCGGCCCGGTTCGGGGCCTTTCCCCACTTTGCAACTGCGTCGCGCAACGGCTTGTATGCGGCTCCGCCCGTTGCTACGGTCCGGTCACACAAGCGATTTCGACCAAGTGGGGGTCTTCGCGCCATGACCATGACAGCCTCTCGCCCGTCCTGCCGCACTGCCGGGTCCGCTCTGGCTGGCGTTTCCGCCTTCGCCTCCCTGCGGGCGGCCGCCGGGCGGTTGACTTCGGCGTTGCCGGTCCGGCGTTCACTATTTACCCCCCCCCCAGAAACTTCTGAGGGTCTGAGCGGTCGGAACGGCGGCTCGCCCGCCAACCGGAGAGCCGGAAGAGGGTTTGCGCGACACCTCGCCGGAACCGTTCCGGCGCTACTGCTCGGCGCGGCCTTGCTGGCCGGGAGTGCGCTGACCGCCGGATTTGCAAATCATGCTGCGGCCAATACGGCGTATTTTTACTTCAGTGACAACGGCTCCAAAAGCAAAATCGAAGCATCGGGCAGTGTGGATTTGGAGGAGACGGGTAACACAGGAAGTGGAAGCGTAACAAATCCACGGGTTACTATATCCGTGAAGGGCGAATTATTTCTAATAGGGAAATCGTCGTACGACTACGTTGAACATTCATATTCTAATGCCATCTCTGTTTCCGAAGACATTGCTTTCACTGACAACGCAACAATTGCTCCTCCGGGCTACGATTCGAATTTTTACTTTTTTGCCAGCGGTCAGCAGGTTAGATCAGAAGGAACGTCAAAAGACGGACG
Source organism: Alphaproteobacteria bacterium (assembly GCA_965220825.1). Lineage (GTDB taxonomy): Bacteria > Pseudomonadota > Alphaproteobacteria > UBA828 > UBA828. Next base: position 1,867,904 of record OZ244839.1, on the reverse strand, counting down.
CATTGTTAGTTTCGAAGATGGGGAGGCGTCCTGGAACGGAACCTTGCAGAGTACGCTGGGCGACGATGATTTCCACATCACGGTAACGTTCGGCTCGAACACGGTCATTTTCTCGACTACGCCGCCACCACCGCCTGGGCCATCGAAAGAGACGGAGCCATCGAAAGAGACGGAGCGGCGCGCTTTGAAGCACACACTGGCGGCAGTCGCACAGGCGACGCTGGCCGGCGCGCGTGTCAATTGGGACTGAAAAGTTCCCATTTTTTGGGATCGAAAATTTCCCACCGGGGACGTGGGATGGTCTCCGCAGCTTCGGTTCTGGGGTGTTGGGTTCGTTGGCGCTGTGGGTAACTGGCTTGGGGCCGCGACCAGCAAGGAGTCTGGCGGCCCCAAGCCAGTTATCCACAGCGGGCGGCGCGCATCGAGGCGGTTCTTGTCGTCGCCGGCGCTCACGATCCGTCCTTCTTTCGGCGCCGATCGGGCTGCAGCAGGTTCTGGTGATCGCGCATCCGATAGGAGTTCCCGCGGATGTTGACGATGTGACAGTGATGGACCAGCCGGTCGATCAGAGCGGCCGCCATCACGTCGTCGCCGAGCACGCCACCCCAGGCCTCGAAGCCCTTGTTGGATGTCAGGACGGTCGACGCTCTCTCGTGGCGTGCGTTGATGAGTTGGAAGAAGAGCACGGCGCCGTCCTGGCTGATCGGCAGGTAGCCGATCTCGTCGACCACCAGAAGGGCCGGGTAGGTGAGCACCCGCAGCCGGCGGGACAGATTGCCGGCGGTTTTGGCTTCGGTGAGGGAGTCGATCAGCCCGGCCAGGGTTCCGTAGTAGACGCGCCGGCCGGCCTCGGCTGCGGCGATTGCGAGGCTGATCGCCAAGTGCGTTTTGCCCACGCCCGGTGGACCGAGGAAGATCACGTTCTCGCGACGATCAACGAAGCCGAGCTCGTGCAGGCTTTCGATCTGCTCGCGCTTGATGCTGGGCTGGAAGGCGAAGTCGAACTGCGTCAGGGTTTTGACGACAGGCAGCCTGGAGGAGCGCATGGCGGCCTTGAGCCGTCGGTTGTTGCGCAGCGCGATCTGGGCGCCGAGGAGTTGCTCGATGGCCGCGGCCGCGGAGATCGCGCCGCCGTCGATCTCGGAGAGGATGCCGTCGACGGCCTCCAGCGCGCCCGGCATCTTGAGGTCTGCCAGCATCGCCCGCAGCCGGTCGCGCCGGCCCGCCGCCGGGGGCTTCATTGCAGTGCCTTTGCGTAGACGCTGAGCGGTCGCCGTTCGACCTCGACGGTCACCGGGACGTGCCGCTTTGCGGGCTGTGGCGCCTGTCGCAGGCCGAGGCGGCGGTAGGGGCCGTTGGCCAGGGGCCGCAGCAGCGTGCGCTCGTCGCGCTCGAAGCGGTCGATGGGCCGCTCCCCGGTCGTGGCGTGCCGGCGTTGATTGGCAGTCCTCTCAAGCCAGCGCGTGGCCTGGTCGTTGAGATCGCCGTCATTGGCGAAGCTGCGTCCGTAGAAGAAGCTCTCGCGGATGTAGCGGATCGGGCGCTCCACCTTGCCTTTGGTTCTCGCCCGGTAAGGCCGGCAGGAGCGGGGCACGAACCCCCAGTGGTGCGCGAAGCGCAGGAACTCCTCATTCATGACCAGACCGCCGCCGCTGGCGCGGTCGTCGGACAGCACGACGGCACGCATCTGGTCGAACAGCAGCTCCTCCGGAACCCCGCCGAACGCCTCGAAGGCGCTCTCCAGCGCTTCCATCAGAACCGCCATGGTCTGGCGAGGGTAGAAGCGCAGCCACAACAGACGGGAGTAACCCAGCACCATCACCAGGGCATGACGGCGGCCCCAGGGCAGGGTGAAGCTCCCGAAGTCCACCTGGCCCTGCCGGCCCGCCGGCGTCTCGAAGCGGATCACCGGCTCGACCGGTGCGCGCGGCCGCGTCTCACGCACGTAGTCGTTCACGCGCTCGTAGCAGCCCGGGTAGCCCGCCGCCCGGACCTCTTCGAACAGACGCTTCGCAGACAGCTTCGGATACGTCTCGAGGCGCGCGTCGATGAGCGCCTTGTAGGGATCCAGCTTGTGGGCCACCGGCGGCCGCGGCGTGTACGCGCGCACGCCGACCGACAGGTCCCGGTCGAGCTGTCCCGTGGTCACCCAATTGTGGATCGTGCGACGGTTCACCCCGAACCGCCGCGAGAGCTCTGTCTTCGAAACGCCCCGGTCGAGATGGTGCTTCAACAACATCCTGATCTCCCATCCGTACATCCGTGCCCCGTTCCTGCTGTGATGACTGCGCCGCCACAGCCGACCGAGAGCAACAAAATCGACAAGCTCCCAGTGGGAAATTTTGGGTCACAACGAATGGGAAATTTACGCTCCCTACCAACAGCGCGGTCGATACCATCGGACAGCGCTTCGATGCAGCGCCGGGCGCGCAATCCTTGACGCTGGCCGGCCAGCAGGTCGGCGGCGCGACGGCGCTGCCGGTGGCAGAGGGCAACCGGTGGGATCGAATCGACCGCTGGGACGGCCGGACGGCCGCCCGCAGCCGGGCGGTGAGCGGCTCGGCCCTGCTGGGTGGCAGCGCCTTCACCCTGCCGCTGGCGGCGGCCGGGTCCGAGGGGGCTTCGGGCGGCCCGGCCTGGACGGTCTGGGGCCGTGGCGACTGGCGCGCCTTCGAGGGCGGCCGGAGCGGCGACGGCTGGGACGGCAGCCAGTGGACCGGCTGGCTCGGCGTGGACGGACCGCTGAACGACCGACTGACCGCCGGCGTGGCCCTGTCTCACGGCGAGAGCGAGGCGGACTACCAACCGGGCGCGTTCGAGGGCAGCCTGGAGACGTCGCTGACGGCGCTCTGGCCCTATCTCCAGATGAAGACGGCGGGCGGCGGCGCCGTGCGTGTGGTGCTGGGCGCCGGCACGGGCGAGGCGGAACATCGCGCATCAGACGGCACTGTCGAGAAAGAGGACCTGTCTCTGCTGGCGGGTTCGGTGAGCGGGCGCATGCCGGTGGCGCGACGGTCCGATTTCACACTGTCGGCGATCGGCGGGGCAAGCCTTGCGCAGATCGAGACGGACGGATCGTCTTCGACCTCCTCGCTTGGCGGTCTAAAGGCGACGAGCTGGCGCCTGCGGGCCGGCGTGGAGGCCGAGCATGACGGCTTCGCGCTTTCCTCCGGTTCGGAGTGGCAGGTCCGGCCGCGCGGCGCGCTGGCGCTGCGCCAGGATGGCGGCGACGGCGTGACGGGCACCGGCATGGAGGTCTCCGCCGGTATGCGCCTGTCTGCGCCCGGCTCGCGCTTCGGCCTCGATGCGTCCGGCCACTGGCTGGCGCTGCACTCCGAAGACGGCGTGAGCGAATGGGGCGCAAGCCTCGAAACGCGGCTCGCACCGGGAGCGGACGGGCGCGGCCTTTCGCTGGCGCTCGGCCCGGCATGGGGGCCGCAGCAGGACGGCGCGCTCGCGCGTGAGCGGCTGTTCGATGATGAGCGCAACGCGGCACCGCAGCACCTGTCGCTGACCGCGCGTGCCGGCTACGGCTTCGCAGCCGCCGGCGGGCTGCTGACGCCCTTTGCCGACATGGCGTTGAGTGGGGAGTCGCGCACGCAGCACTACCGCACGGGCATCGGCTTCGCCCGGGGTGGCATCGACGCCGCGCTCACCGCCGGCCACCGCGCCGGCGGAGAGCCCGACACCCGCATCGGCATGGACCTGCGGCTGAACTTCTGACGGGGCGTCGGGCCGGCATCGCCGGCCCGACGGCCCCCGCCCTCCCTGCTGCGCAGCCGGCCCGCCGTGGGCAGTGCTCGCCCAGGGCGCACAAACCGCAACCATGCGCGCCGGGGTCGACAAACCGGGTGCCGTCCCGCCCGGCTTTCTTCAGGACCTCTCCCGACCGTTCGACTGCGTCGCGCAACGCCTTGTATCCGGTTCCGCCAGTTGCTACGGTCCGCTCACAAAAGCGATTTCGACCAAGGGGGGTCTTCGCGCCATGACCATGAGAGCCTCTCGTCCGACCTGCCGCACCGACGAATTCGCTGCGGCCGGCGTCTCCATCTTCGCCTCCCTGCGGACGGCCGCAGGGCGGTTGGCTGCGACGCTGCCGGTCTGGCGTTCACTATTTACCCCCCCCCCCCGGAAACTTCTGAGGATCTGAGCGGTCGGAACGGCTACTCGCCCGCCAACCGTAGAGCCGGAAGAGGGTTCGCGCGGCGTTTCGCTGCAGCCGGTTCGGTGCTGCTGCTCGGTGCGGTCTTCCTGATCGCAGGCGCACAGGCTGCTGGAGCGGGTACGCTGACCTTCTACTTCTACGACGATGGCGAGAATTCCACCATAGTTCCCAGAGGGACATTGGATCTCTCGGGGCTCAACGTGATTACCGGTGACTTTAACGAGCCAGTAACGACCAATTTTCAGTTGGCTTATCGTATAACTCTAAATCAAGCATTTCCCCATTCGACAGGCGGCTTCCTCAAGGATACCTACATTATGGGAGCATTCACGGTTTCCGGACGGGATTCTTTTAGAGGTATACAGACCCGTTATAATTTGGCTAACTATTCCTACATGTCCGACATGTACATGGAGATTATTGATAGAGATAGCGGCGACCAACTACACGTGAATCGAGACGATGTTTCTGGAGATACATACGATCCCTCCGGCCGGTCGATAACGTTCACTGGCACGTTGACAGAAAGATTCAACGACGACGACTTTCATGTCGAATACGCGTTCGGCGGCCAGAAGATCGTTTTCAAGACCGGGCGTCCGCCGCCGCTGCCCCCAGAGAGCCCCACGAAGGCGGCGGAAAAGCAGGCTCTGAAACACACGCTGGCGGCGGTGGCGCAGACGACGCTCGACGGGGCGGTCGATACCATCGGGCAGCGCTTCGATGCGGCGCCGGGCGCACAGTCATTGACGCTGGCCGGCCAACGGGTCGGTGGCGCGACGGCGCTGCCGGCCGCAGAGGGCAACCGGTGGCACGGCCGGACGGCCGCACAAAGCCAGGCAGTGAGCGGATCGGCCCTGCTGGGTGGCAGCGCCTTTACCCTGCCGCTGGCGGCGGCCGGGTCCGAGGGGGCTTCGGGCGGCCCGGCCTGGACGGTCTGGGGCCGAGGCGACTGGCGCGCCTTCGAGGGCCGCCGGAGCGGCGACCGCTGGGACGGCAGCCAATGGACCGGCTGGCTGGGCGTGGACGGCCCGCTGAACGACCGGCTGACCGCCGGCGTGGCCCTGTCGCACGGCGAGAGCGAAACGGATTACCGGCCGGGCGCGTTCGAGGGCCGTCTGGAAACATCGCTGACGGCTCTCTGGCCCTATCTCCAGATGAAGACGGCTGGTGGCGGCGCCGTGCGTGTGGTGCTGGGCGCCGGCGCGGGCGACGCGGAGCATCGCGCCTCCGACGGCACCGTCGAGAAAGAGAACCTGTCGCTTCTGGCGGGTTCGGTGAGCGGGCGCATGCCGGTGGCGCGGCGATCCGCTTTCACGCTGTCGGCGATCGGCGGCGCGAGCCTTGCGCAGATCGAGACCGACGGGTCATCCTCGACCTCCTCGCTCGGCGGCCTGAAGGCCACGAGCTGGCGCCTCAGCGCCGGCGTGGAGGCCGAGCATGACGGCTTCGCGCTTTCCTCCGGTTCGGAGTGGCAGGTCCGGCCGCGCGGCGCGGTGGCGCTGCGCCAGGACGGCGGCGACGGCGTGACGGGCACCGGCATGGAGGTCTCCGCCGGTATGCGCCTGTCCGCGCCCGGTTCGCGCTTCGGCCTCGACGCAAGCGGCCACTGGCTGGCGCTGCACTCCGAAGACGGCGCGCAGGAATGGGGCGCGAGCCTGGAGGCGCGTCTGAACCCTGCCGCCGACGGACGCGGCCTGTCGCTGGCGCTCGGCCCGGCATGGGGGCAGCAGCAGAACGGCGCGCTCACACGCGAGCGTCTCTTCGACGACGAGCAGGGCGCCGCACCGCAGCGCCTCTCGCTGACCGCCCGCGCCGGCTACGGCTTCGCAGCCGCCGGCGGCCTGCTGACGCCCTTTGCCGACATGGCCCTCAGCGGTGAGCCGCGCACGCAGCACTACCGCACGGGTATAGGCTTTACCAGGGGCGGCATCGACGCCGCGCTCACCGCCGGCCACCGCGCCGGCGGAGAGCCCGACACCCGCATCGGCATGGACCTGCGGCTGAACTTCTGACGCGACGTCGGGCCGGCATCGCCGGCCCGACGGCTCCCGTCCTCCCGCCTGCCTGCTGCGCAGCCGGCCCGCCGTTGGCGGTGCTCGCCCACGGCGCACGAACCGCAACCATGCGCGCCGGGGTCGACAAACCGGGTGCGGCCTGCTCCGACTTTCTTCAGGATTTCTCCCGACTGTCCGACTGCGTTGCGTAACGGCTTGTATGCGGTTCCGCCCGTTGCTACGGTCCGGTCGCTGAAGCGATTTCGACCAAGGGGGGTCTTCGCGCCATGACCATCACCGCCTCTCGCCTGACCTGCCGCACCGGCAACCCTGCTATAGCCCGCGTCTCTATCTTCGCCTCCCTGCAGACGGTAGCCGGGCGGTTGGCTGCGACGCTGCCGGTCCGGCGTTCACTATTTACCCCCCCCCCCCGAAACTTCTGAAGGTCTGAGCGGTCGAAACGGCTACTCGCCTGCAAATCGGAGAGTTGGAAGAGGGTTCGCGCGGCGCTTCGCTGCAGCCGGTCCGATGCTGCTGCTTGGCGCGGCCTTGCTGGTCGGGGGCGCTCAGACCGCTGGGGCAGGCACGCTGATCTTCCTTTTCTCCGACGATGGCACGAAATCTACCATCAATGCTCGAGGAAGCTTGAATCTCTCGGGCTTCAATTACGTCGATGGAACTAATTCCACTGGCGACAATAATATAAGTTTAGGCGACTCTCTAAGGCAGTGGGGTATTCCGCATAATCGATATGATTATCCTACTGCAAGGTATCGTTTTGGAGGTAGCCTGCAAATTACTGGAAAATCCTCTTACACAGGTAACGGAGCAATTTCTGTATCGGACTACGGCTCGAATATCTCCTTTTCGTTGTGGGAATCAAGATTTATACGTGCTCGAACAAGCAATATATCGAATAATGTTCTTAAACTCGACGGTAAGAAAGCTGAATTTAGTGGCACCTTGTCCAGTGTCTTGAACGATGACAGTTTCTACGTGGAATTCGCGTATGGCAGCGAGATCGTGATTTTTGCAGCCAAGCCGGTCAAACCAAGCAATCTCACGACCACCTCAGGACCTGGTAAAGTAACGTTGAACTGGGCAAATCCGTCCAACATAACCATCACGAAATATCAGTATCAGCAAAAGCTGGCCACTGCGACGGAATACGGTGCTTGGCAGGATATCGACGGCAGCAGCGCATCCACCACCAGCCATACCGTCACCCGGTTGATCGGCGATACAGGATATGACTTCAGAATCCGCGCGGTGAATGCTGCCGGTAACGGCGTTGAGTCGGACAAGGCGACGGTAACGACGGAACCGGGGCCGTCGCCGGACGCGCAGCGGCGGGTATTGAAGCACGCGCTGGCGGCTATAGCGCAGACCACGGTCGACGGTGCGGCGGACATGCTCGGACAGCGCTTCGATGCGACGCCGGGCGCGCAGGGGCTGACACTGGCCGGCCAGCGGGTCGGCGGCGAGGCGGCGCTGTCGGCCGCAGAGGGCAACCGGTGGGACGGGATAGATCGCTGGGACAGCCGGACGAGCTCCCGAAGCCAGGCGGTGAGCGACTCGGCGCTGCTGGGCGGCAGCGCCTTCACCCTGCCTCTGGCGGCGGCCGGGTCCGAGGGGGCTTCGGGCGGCCCGGCCTGGACGGTCTGGGGCCGTGGCGACTGGCGCGGGTTCGAGGGCCGCCGGAGCGGCGAGAGTTGGGATGGCAAGCAACGGACCGGCTGGCTGGGCGTGGACGGGCGTCTGAACGACCGGCTGATGGCCGGGGTGGCGGTGTCCCGTGGCGAGGGCGAGGCGGATTACCGGCTGAACGAATTCGAAGGCCGTCTCGAGACGTCGCTGACGGCGCTCTGGCCCTATCTCCAGATGAAGACGGCGGGTGGCGGCGCCGTGCGTCTGGTGCTGGGTGCCGGCGCGGGCGAAGCGGAGCATCGCGCATTCGACGGCACTGTGGAGAAGGCGGACCTGTCGATGCTGGCGGGTTCGGTGAGCGGTCGCATGCCGGTGGCGCGACAGTCCGACTTCACACTGTCGGCAATCGGCGGCGCCAGCCTGGCGCAGATCGAGACGGACGGTTCGTCCTCGACCTCCTCGCTTGGCGGCCTGAAGGCGACGAGCTGGCGCCTCCGCGCCGGCATGGAAGCCGAACATGACGGCTTCGCGCTTTCCTCCGGTTCGGAGTGGCAAGTCCGGCCGCGCGGCGCGCTGGCGCTTCGCCAGGACGGCGGCGACGGTGTGACGGGCACCGGCATGGAGGTCTCCGCCGGGATGCGCCTGTCTGCGCCCGGCTCGCGCTTCGGCCTCGACGCGTCAGGCCACTGGCTGGCGCTGCACTCCGAAGACGGCGCACAGGAATGGGGCGCGAGCCTGGAAGCGCGGCTGAACCCGGCCGCCGACGGGCGCGGCCTGTCGCTGGCGCTCGGCCCGGCATGGGGGCAGCAGCAGGACGGCGCGCTCACGCGCGAACGCCTCTTCGACGAAGAGCGCAATGCGGCACCGCAGCACTTGTCGCTGACCGCCCGCGCCGGCTACGGCTTCGCTGCAGCGGGTGGCCTGCTGACGCCCTTTGCCGACATGGCGCTCGGCGGCGAGTCCCGCACGCAGCGCTACCGCACGGGCGTCGGCTTCGCCAGGGGTGGCATCGACGCCGCGCTCACCGCCGGCCACCGCGCCGGCGGCGAGCCCGACACCCGCATCGGCATGGACCTGCGGCTGAACTTCTGACGGGGCGTCGGGCCGGCCTCGCCGGCCCGACGGCTCCCGTCCTCCCGCCTGCCTGCTGCGCAGCCGGCCCGCCGTTGGCGGTGCTCGCCCACGGCGCACGAACCGCATGCACGACGCTCCTACCCGGTCGCCAGTGCGACAATGCACGCCGGATCGTCGTTGCGAGGATTGTTCACGCGTGTCGTGACCCGGTGCATCGCGAGCCAGTCCTCGGGCGCCGGACCGGGCCGCACGTCCTCGCCTGCGAGCCAGGGCGCGAACATGTCCGGGCGCAGAATCACCGGCATCCGATGGTGCAACGCCCGCAGGGTCGCGTTCGCCGCGCAGGTGAGGATGGTGAAAGTCTCGACCGTATCGCCCGGCTGGCACTCCGCCAGCGAACCCCGAAGCGCCGTGTCCTCCGGTACACGCCAGCGCTCCCATAGTCCGGCAAACGCCATCGGCGCACCGTCGCGCGGTGCGATGAGCCAGGGCTGGCGCACGGATCCCTCGCGCCGCCACTCGTAGAACCCGTCCGCCGGCACCAGGCAGCGGCGCTTCGACCACGCTGCCCGAAACGCAGGCTTGACGGAGGCGGTCTCGACCCGGGCGTTGATGAGCTTGTGACCGATACCGGGGTCCTTTGCCCAGTCCGGTATGAGACCCCATCGCATCATGGTGAGGCGGTGTGTGCCCGCCTCGCTCCGCACCACCGCCGCGCTCTGGCTCGGCGCGAGGTTGTAGCGCGGTCGCAGGTTCGCTGCCGGCCCGACCGGGCTCAGGGCCTCATGCACCTCGCGCCAGGAAAAGCGCTGCGTAAACCTCCCGCACATGGTCGAAGCGTATCCTCGGCAACGGGAACGGCGCCAGTCCCGACCATCAACCCCCAGGATACGTCAGCATGGCCACCTGCGCCGAGACCATCATCCAGTCCATCGCAGAAGACCTGCAGGACGCGGAGGAGCGATGCGCATGGCGCGGCGTGATCGCCGCCAGCGCCGATCCGCAGGGCGAAACGGAGGCCGACGCGATGATCGATCACGAAGCGGACGACCGATCGCCACTGCCGAGCCGTCCGGGCCGGCGCCGCCGGAGCCCGAGGCGCTCCACCTCCCGCCTGCTTGCTGCGCAGCCGGCCCGCTGCCGGCGGTGTTCACCCACGCCGCACGAACCGCCGTCCTGCAAATGCAGCCGCTGCGCTGACTGCTGCCGCATAGAGCGCGCGGTCCCGTTCTGCTGACGTCCGCGCGCTGCCAGATCACATCAACATCCCGGTCGACGCCACGACCTGCGCCGCCGCGAGCGGCGTGCGCGAGCGCCTCGACGGCTCCGTCGTCGGCGACGGGGCGCGCCGCGTGCCAGGGTCGGGTCTCTCCGGGCGCACCCGTCATCCCGGTGTTGGAGGACAGCAGGGAGGAGGGTGACAGCTGCGACCCGAGGGAGGAGACGTGACATGACCACTCTCACCTATGCCGGCATCGGCGCCCGCGCGACACCCCGGCCTGTGCTCGCCGGCATGACGACGATGGCTGCCTGGCTGGCGCGGACGGGCTGGCATCTGGCAAGCGGTGGCGCCGACGGGGCCGATGCCGCATTCGCCGCGGGCGCCCCGGCCGACCGGCGGACGCTGTATCTCCCGTGGCGCGGCCATAACGGGCGCGGGGGGCCGGACTGCCGGGTGCTGTCTTCGTCCGAGCTCACCGCCTGCATGGAGATCGCCGCGCGTCTGCACCCCGCCTGGGACCGGTGCTCGCCCGCCGTGCGCAAGCTCCATGCGAGGAACGCGGCGGTGCTGCTCGGAGAACGTCTCGACCGGCCCGTCGATGCGGCGATCTGCTGGACACCGGGCGGGGCGGTGACCGGCGGCACCGGCATGGCGCTCCGCATCGCCGCCGAGCACGGGATCGCCGTCATGAACCTCGCCGTCCTGTCCCCGCGCGCGGTCTGCGAGCGCCTGCGGGCCATCCGGCAGGCGCGCTGACCTCCGTCGCTGCCGCAGGAGCCAGAGGATTGCGGAAAGCCGGGCGAATGCCCGGCGGGTGAAGAGGGAGACGGTCTCCCCGCTGCCGGGCGCGACACCCGGCACGAAGGAGACTTCCCCCATGTTCGCATCCGACCTCGACACCGCTGCAAGCGGCGACGACCTGCTCGCCGAACTCGGCCTCGACCGCCGCGCCGTCCACGACGCCATCGAGGACGACCGCGCCAGGCGCCGCCCCGACCGCGAGGCCGTGTTTCCCCCGCGAAGCATCGCGGACCTCGACCCCCGTCCGTCGTTCCACCGCATGGCGGAGTGAGAGGAGGGCTTGAGGAGGATGAACCGGAAGGGGTTGGAGCGACTGAGCTTCGGTCCTGGGACCGGTTCGAACCCATCGTCATCAACCGGACCATCGGAGAGTATCGTCATGGCATTCGGACTGAACCGCGTGGAACTCATCGGCCGCCTCGGCGCCGATGTCACCGTCAATCACCTGACCAGCGGCGGGCGCGTCGCCAACCTCAGCGTCGCGACGGACGAGTCCTACCTCAACAAGCAGACCGGCGAGCGGGTCGACAAGACCGAATGGCACCGCATCGTCACCTTCCAGGACGGGCTGATCTCGATGTTCGAGAAGCACGCCCGCAAGGGCCGCCTGGTCTATATCGACGGCAAGCTGCAGACGCGGCGCTGGTCGAAGCCGGGCGAGGACGGCGACCGCTTCTCGACCGAGATCCTGCTGGTGCCCGGGGGGCGCGTGCAGTTCCTCGACAAGGCGAACGGCAACGGCGCCGCGACGGCGGACCCGCAGGAGCCTGCGAACGGCGCGGCCATGCCGGCCGACGGCGCCCCGGCGCAGACCGCCGCCATGGACGACGAGATCCCGTTCTAGGCGGCCCGCTTCCTCCCTCCCTCGGGGGCCGGCGCTTCGGCGCCGGTCCCCCCTTTTGCAGACGGCCCGGAGTCGGTCCCGTCCAAGCGTCGCGCCCGCGCTTCGCGCGCCGCTCGCCGTCCGGCGACGGCAGGAGGAGAGCCTGGCCGGTATCGGGGCGTTCCACCGAAGGCAGAAGGAGTCCCGCCATGCCGAAGCCGTGCGCTGCCGCAGGAGCCGCGCCATGAATGCATCCGCCATCGCCGCCGCGCTCGCAGAGCGCGCCGAGGCCGTCTGCCGGCAGTACCTGCCGCACGGCCGCCGTCAGGGGCGCTACTGGGTCGCGGGCGACCTCGACGGCGCTCGCGGACGCTCGCTCTATGTCCGCCTCGCCGGCCCCGGCGCGCCGGGGAAGTGGACCGATGCGGCCAGCGGCGAGCATGGCGACCTGCTCGACATCGTCCGTCACCGCACACGCGCGCCGACGCTGCGCGCGGCGCTCGACGAGGCCCGCGCCTTCCTCGCCCTGCCGGCTGCGCCGGCGACGGGCGGCGCCAGCGCCTATGACGCCACCGAGGCGGCGCGCCGCCTCTGGACGCGATGCCGCGCCATCGACGGCACCCATGCCGAGCGCTATCTCCGCGCCCGGGGTCTCGCGCGCTGCCGCTTCGCGGCGCTGCGCTTCCACCCCGAGCTGCGCTACCGCGACGGCTCGTCGGTCATCCGACTGCCGGCGCTGGTCGCCGCCGTGACCGGCGACGACGGCGCGATCGCCGGCGTGCAGCGCACATGGCTCGACTCGCGCTCGCCCGCCAAGGCGGGCCTCGCCCATCCGCGCAAGGCGCTCGGGCGCGTCCACGGACGCGCTGTCCGCTTCGGCGCGCCCGACAGGACGCTGCTGGTCGGGGAGGGCATCGAGACCGTGCTCTCGCTCGTCACCGCCGTGCCGGAGATCGCGGCGGCTGCCGCGCTCTCCGCCGGGAGCCTCGGCGCGTTCGCGCCTCCGCCCGGCGTCGCGCGCCTCCTCATCGCCCGCGACAACGACGCCGCAGGCGAGCAGGCGGCCGAACGCCTCGCGCGGCGCTGCGCGCGCGTCGGCGTCGCCGCTCTCGCGGTCGCGCCGGAGGGCGGCGACTTCAACGACGATCTGCTGGCGCTCGGCGCACCGGCGCTCGCGGCGCGCTTCGCGCCGTGGCTCGGGCGCTGAGAGGGCGTGTGGGGCGGGTGCAGGGGTGATTCGTCCTTGAGGAGAGGAGAGAGCGTCCATGAGCACCGCCATGCCCCCGACCGCGCCGCGCTACGTCGTTCGCACCGTCGACGAGGACGGCATCGACCTCTTCGATGCCCCGGCGCGCGTCGATGCGAAGCGCGCCGCCTGGGACGAGGCCCAGCGCCGCGTCCGCGCTCACCCCGAGTGCACCACCCTCGTCATCGAACGCCGCACCGGCGCGACGCTGTGGCAGAGCGACCCCGACCTCCCTCCGCGCTTCGAGGTCGTCGCCATTGACGCCGCCGCGTTGCACGCGATGCAGACGGACCCGTCCCGCACGGGCGACGTGCTCTCCACCCACAAGGCGAAGGACGACGCCTGGACCGCGTTCTACGAGGCCATCGCCGAGCCGCACGAGCACGTCATCGTGCTGCACGACACGATGTCTACGCCCTCCCTCCTCGCCTCCTCCGACGAGGACCGCTACCGGGCCCAGGACGCGTGAGGTGGTGGTCTCGGCTCGGCATCGCACCGATGGAGGCCGATGCGCAACGCGCCGGCGTTCGCGGCGTGCGTCGCACGCCGCCCCATTCGGCCCCGGTCGCCGGGGAGAGGGAGTGAAGCGGAGGGAGGGCAGGAACGGCGGTGCGGGAGAGAGAGCGTGGACCCGCACCGTCCCGGACACGGCAGAGGAGACCCCCGCCATGGGCCGCTACGCACCCGACATCCGCTTCCGGCGCACCGCGCCCGACGAGGCGCGCATCCTGCATGACGGCGAGTCCGTCGGCAGCCTCTACCGCCAGCGCGACATCCTCGCGCCCGGCAAGAGCTTCTACGTCATCCATCTCGACGAGGACTGGCGCGGCCCGACCCGCGTCCATGACCGCGCCCGCGTCCGCGACACCATCCTGGACAGAATCGAGACGCATCCGTTCTGGGGCTGACCGCCCGTCGGACGATGCCGCACCGCCCGTGCGTGATCCCCACCGTCATGCCGGACGGCACCGCCGATGGGGCCCGTGCAGGAACCAACATCAATCCTGACCCGACGTGATGTCCCATTGTGTCACGCGTGCTCACTCCGCCAACCCCTTCGGGGTCCTCCGCTTCGCTCCGGCCGGGACTCGGAATGATACGGCGCTGGCGCGCCTAGGCCCGGCGGAATGCGCGACCGTGGCTCCGCGCTCGCTGCGCTCGCTTGTGCGCCCGCACCACTCGCGCATTCCGCCGGGCCAATCATTCCGGCCCCGGTGGCTCCGCTGCGCGCGCGTGCCCCAACAGGACATCACATCGGGGCCAACGCTCCGATCCTCGATAACGATCCACTCAAGGAGATCACCGATGACCTTCGCACTCGACACAAACCAGGCACAGTCCGTCACCGCAACCGTCTGCGAACAGGCCGCCCTCTACGGCGCAACCCCCGAACGCGACGAGTTCGACCCGCGCGAGGTGTGGGACGCCGAGGACGCGCTCGCAGCCGTCGCCGAAGCCTTCCGCATCCTCGCCACCGGAGCCGCGCCCGACGGCACACAGCTGGCGGACGAGCGCGAGGCCATGCTCTGGGGCTTCGTCAATCTCTTCGACGCACAGACCCAGCGCCTCGACCGCGCCGCCGACCGCTTCCTCCCCGACCTCCGCGACCTCCAGCGCGCCCAGGACGGCACCGAGATCAAGGCCCGCGAGCTCGAACTCACCACCGACCGCGTCCGCAACCTGCAGGACCGGCGCGACGCCTTCGAGCAGATGCGCGACGCCGCCGCCGAAGCCTACCGCAGCGAGACCGGCAACCTCTGGCGTCCCCGGCGCGGCAGCCACACCAGCCAGACCGGCAAGCTCACCTCCGCCGCCATCGACGCCCGCGACTTCATCCGCGCCCGCAAGAACCGCGAGACGAACGCGCATCTGCCGAACGGCACCCTGATCGCCATCGCCGGCGGCAAGCAGGTCGCGGACGCCAACGCCATCATCGCCCGCCTCGACAAGGCGCTCGCCAAGTATGCCGACATGGTGCTGGTCCATGGTGGCGGCCCCGGCGTCGAGAAGATCGCGGCACAGTGGGCGGAGCAGAACGGCGTGCACCAGATCGTCTGCAAGCCCGACTGGGACCGCCACGGACGCGCCGCACCGTTCCGCCGCAACGACGAGCTGGTCAACCTGCTGCCCAAGGGCGTCATCGCCTTCCCCGGCAGCGGCATCACCGACAACCTGGT
The DNA here is from genome assembly GCA_965220825.1 of Alphaproteobacteria bacterium. GTDB lineage: Bacteria > Pseudomonadota > Alphaproteobacteria > UBA828 > UBA828. The sequence goes on along the minus strand of OZ244839.1, from coordinate 1,852,752 downwards.
CGACAAGGCCATCCAGCTCGGCATCCCGGTGCAGCGCGTCACCCACTGACGCCCGCATCCGAGGGCCGCGTCGTCACCCCGGCGGCGCGGCCCTCGTCCATGCCGCATGTCGCGCGCACCGCTCGCGACACCGCCGGCTCGTGCTCCGCGCTTCGCGCTCCGCACGTCGCACTGCACCGCTGCCGCCGCCGCTGCAACCGGCGCCGTCACCGCGCGCGTCACCGGGCGTTGCACCACGCCCCGCGGTTCCGACCGCGCCGCCGCCCGCTCAATCGCCGCGGCGGCTCCGCAGCGCGTCCCGCGCCTGCGTCGCATTCCCCCTCGTTCGCTCGACCGATTCGCCGTCCCTGACCGCACGGGGCGGCCTTCACCGTCACACCACACGCATCGAGATGCAGGTGTGCTGCATGCGCGCGTTTGGCGTGCACTTTCGCGCTGTTTCAACGGCTTAAGACGACACGGTGTTGATGGGCCGAGTGAGTGCCCACGGTGTTACCTTTCAATCCCTTGTATTCCAAACACTTACAGGATGCCGTATGCTGACAGCATACGGCGAATTCAGGGCCCGCTTCCAACCGTATGCGGATGGCATACGTCGGAAACAGCACCGGCACGACCTGGAACGCCCTGCGGCGACGACGGCATCTCCGGCCTTCGGGCTCAGAAACATGACTTTTCGGGGACGACACCATGGAAAAAAATGACTCGGGCGCCGCGGATGCCGGCGAAAACGACGACCAGAAGCAGGCCGAGCCGCGCACGCCGCGCTCGATTCGGTTCTCGGATTCCGAGTGGGGGCGCATCGAGCGCGAAGCCAAAATGCGCGGAATGGCGGCTGCCGAACTGGTCCGCCATGCTGCAGTGAACCTTGCCTCCGGCGATTCCAGCGCCAATCCCGCGTCGTTCCCGCCCGAGATCGCTGCCCAGATCGAGCGCATCTACCGGGGTGTCTATCTGCTCTCGACGTTGAAACGGGATGAAATGCTTCGCGAGGGGGAGCAGGAGACGCTGGAGAGGATCGCCAAGGCGGCCCGAAAATCTCAGACTGCCATTGAGAGCGACGCCTCGCGGCAGGTTTCATGAACCGCGTTCCGAGCCACGAAATGCTGCTGACGAGTTCTGCAGCCGCCGGGACCGACGCTCCGGCGCGACCTCATCGCGGACGGTCGTGAGGATGAGGTCAAGGACATCCCGCGGTTCCTGTCGACGCTGGTCTCGGAACCCGTCACCGACCGCAAGCCGCCGCCTTTACCTCGATTCGAACTCCAGCATAATCGTCAACATCACCCCGTCCCTTGGCGGCAGCCATGCCGACCGTTTGGACCTAGACCCGATCCCCACTGACGAGATCGCTGCGCCAGAGAGCCCTCAGGAGTTTCACCGTCCATGTCTCATGTCTTCTTCTCCTACTCGCATGCCGACGAGGATTTGCGAAACGAGCTCGAGAAACACCTCTCCATACTCCGGCGCGAGGGCGTGATCACGACTTGGCATGACCGACGAATCGACCCCGGCGAGAACCTCCATGGGCAGATTGACGATCAACTCAACCGTGCAGACGTCGTACTGTTGCTCATCAGCGCGGACTTCCTTGCCTCCGACTACTGCTACGATGTCGAGATGAAACACGCGATGGAACGCCACAAACAGGGCGCTGTGCGCGTTGTTCCCGTCATCCTTCGTCCGTGCGACTGGCAAAACGCACCGTTCGGTTCGCTGATGGCGGTGCCTCCAGACGGAAAACCCGTCACCAAACACGCCACGCTCGATGACGGCTTCCTCGAGGTCGCCCGCGCAATCCGTCGGATCGCGGGTCCGGTGCAACCTCTCGAAACTCCCGCAGTGCCGCTCGACCCTGCCGTCTCGCACACGACCGTGGTCGGCCCCCGTTCGAGCAATCTCCGGGTGCGGACCGAATTCACCGACCGGGATCGCCACGCCTTTCTCACTGCATCGTTCGAGTACATCGCCCGCTATTTCGAGAATTCACTCACCGAACTTCAGAAGCGAAACGATCGCGTGGAGACCGATTTCCGAGGTATCGACGCCAACCGGTTCGAAGCAAGAGTGTTTGCAAGCGGGGATGAGCGCGCGCTCTGCGGCATTTGGCTCGGCGGCACCCTTGGTACGGACAACCTGTACTATTCTTCCAGCGGAGTGGCTGAAGGGAGTTACAACGAGTCGATGTCGGTCTCCGATGACGGCTACGTCCTGCTTCTCCAACCTCTTGGATTGGCCCATTTCGCGCAACATGACAGGTCAGCGCTGACCATGGAGGGTGCAGCAGAGTATTTCTGGGACCTCTTTATCGACCGCCTCAGATAGCAGGTGCGAAATCGCGGCAGCAAGAGCCTCCCGCGATTTACAATCATCGTTATCCCGCCCGGTCGTGTCGCTAAGCAGGGCATCGCCCGGCTTCATGAAAGTGGCTCAGGCCTTTTCGAAACCGTGATTCCTGAAACGCAGGACTTGGCAGTTTTCGCCGATCACGCGGCGGTCGCCATCCGCAAGGCCTTCTGGCATCTCCGCATCGATTTCCACCGTCACCGTGACCCTGCCGCCGCGCTGTGTCGTCAGGTGCTGCAGGATTTCTTCGGCGATCTTGCCCATGTCGCGCCCCGCGCGGTCGGGATCTAGTTCGACCGTGCCATGGAAACGCACGGGTTCAGGCCCCTTCGGCGGTTCCGGGGTGGGTTGTGTGCCGCCCGGCTGCGGCTTGGGCGTCGGCCCCGGCGGCTGAGTTGTCTCGGCCGGCTTTTCACGCGCATCGAGCTGCGTCCGCGCTGCATCGGGTTTGACCAGCACGCTGGCGGTATCGACATGGATGACGGCCGATGCGCCCAGCGCCAACCCTTCATAGCGTCCATCTTCGGAAACGCTGGTTGCGTAGCCGAAATAATCACCACCCGCGACGCCTTCCCGAACCGCTTCCGCGAAAACATTCCGGTCGCGAAGGCGCGGCAGATAGCAATATGAGGTGAGCGCGTCCCACACCTGCTTCACCGACACGTGGTCCCGATCCGTCCAGAACCAGCGATCGAGTTCCATCCTGAGCAAGGCCGGCGACCAGCGGGCGATCAGCTGTTCGCCGGCTGCAAACCGGCGCACCGCCCCGGTCACGGCGGAGCCGCCATTGCCGGCCGTTCGCGAAATCTCCCATTCCAGTTCGCCGACCTCGCCTTCGGTCACGGTCTGGATCGGCGCCAGCAGCCAGCGCCAGGCCTCGTCGAAGCGGATTCCGACATCCCGATCGCTCGACTTGACGCCGTCTGCCGCCTCGCGACCCTGATGGCCATCGAGGTTGAGCGCTTCCCGGTCGCGGAGCACGGACTCCCAAGCGAGGAACCGTCGGACCGCCTGCCGCAACCCGTCCATCGCCTCCCGGTCGGCGGCGAGCATGACCAGCATGTTGCGGTGCTGACGCGGTGCGGCGCCGCGTTCGGCGAGAATGGCGTTGGCGGCGGCCAGCGCAGCACTCTCTGCGTCGCCGCCCTTATGGGTGTCCGACGGTTTCAAAATGACCAGCCGGGCTTCCTGGTCGTCCGGCACATCGCCCGGCGTTTTCGGACAGACATGCACGCCCGCGACCTCGCCCGGCCGGTTGCGCGCGGCAGCGCGCACCCGCTTCTCGATTTCGGCCTCGACGAGGTCTTCCGCCAGTTGCTGGGCGCGGTCCTCGACGGTGCGGCGCAGATTTGGGCGCGTGTCGTACCAGTAGCGGCGATCCTGGCGGTAGAGATAGGTCAGCCGGTCGGAAAGTTGCGACAGTGCGTCGTTGAAGATGGCGACCTGCTCGCCCGGTTGAACGGTCGCGAGGCGCACGCGCACGTCCTCGACGCCCCGCACCTGCTGCTGCACGACATGCGGCGCACTGCCGAGGAAGACGGCGCGCGCCACCCGCCGCGCCGCCATGGATTGGCCGAAGCGCGCGTTATCCCTATCCACCTGCCGCGGCCCGGAATTCGGCCCATCGACATCGCTTTCGAGCACCGGGGTCCAGCCCTCGGGCAGATAGCGGACCAGTTCTTCGCGCACGCTCGCATCATCGAGTCCTAGCGTTCCGGGCGTTATCAGCAGGCTCGCATCGTTGCGCACCCATAAATCGTGGATGACGGCCGCCATCAGCCGCAAAACGCCGCGCGTGCGCTGGAAGCGCTCCAGTGTCGACCAGTCGGCGTAAAGGCGGTCGAACACCTCGGGATGAATGGGGTAGCAGGCCTTCAGCCGCTCCATATAGCGGGCCTCCCGGCACTCGCTCGGGAAGTCGCCGCCGCTGTCCCGATAGAGCGCGCTGAAGGCCCGGCAGACATCGTCGCGCGCAGGCTCGTCGTCAAGCGGCAGGAACAGCCGGCGGCGCACGACCTCGAAACCCTCCTCGGAACCGACCGGCTTCCATATCGCTTCCATGCGCCCGAAGGTGTGTTCGATGCGTGCGAGCGTCTCCTGCCCCGCTTCGCCGCCGATCTCGATGTCGGATTCGGGGATCGTGGCCACCAGCACGGAGTTCCAGCTGGCGCGCACCGCCTCGGTCAGTTCCTGAACGAAGCTCTGCACCGCATCGAAACTGCCCGCCGGCAGCCCGGCAACGCCATGGATCTTGCGCGCATAGGCCACGAGTTCGTCGATCAGGATCAGGCACGGACCGCAGGCGTCGAACAGCGCCCGCAGTGCTTCCGAGCCGGGCGGCACGCCCTTGCGGTCGGCGTCGCGCACATGGTTGTAGAGCTTGCGGTTGCCGGCCTGTTCGGCAAGCTGGGCGCCGATCTCGCCCCAGAGCGTGCGGATGGTGATGCCTTGCAGGTTCGGCGGCCGCCGCTCCTTCGCCGGGTTGAGCGCGGTGCCGACGACGACGGCGACACGGGTCCGGGGAATGCGCTCGATTCCCGCTTCTCGCAGCAGCGCGCCGAGCGCCGGCACGCGTTCGAGCGGCGTGCGTCCGCGCAGCAGATGGTACAAGGCCAGCAGCGAATGGGTCTTGCCGCCGCCGAAAGCGGTCTTGAGCTGAATGACCGGCTCGCCGCCCTGGCCGCCGACGCGGCGCAGCGCCTGCAGCAGCAGGCCGCGAATGCCCTCTGTCATATAGGTGCGCGCAAAGAACTCGACCGGGTCCTGATACTCGATCTCCGCCGTGCCGCGCGCGACCTGGGAGAGATCGGCCGCGAACTCGGCCTGCCGATAGCGTCCGGCGGAGACATCGGGGTGCGGTCGCGCCACCTCGCGCCACGGCCGCAAGCCCTGGCGCGGCGCGGCGGTCAAGACCCCGGGCGCGTCATCGTTTTCGGAAGACGGCGCGGTTACGGCCCCGGCTTGCGAACCATCAACGCCGGATGCCGATGTCGAAGGCCCATCGGTGCCGTAGCGCACAGTGCGGGCAACCCCGCGCAGCGTTTCGGCCGCCTCCGCGTCCATCGGTTCGACCAGTCGGGTCATGGTGTCGAGCGCTCGCCAGGCATCCTCGTCGGTTATGTCGAGCAGCCCCTTATGCGCCCATTTGTTGCGGGTCTCGGCGAGTTCCTTGATCCAGGTCCGATGCTCGCGGCCGAGCTTGCGCCGGAACAGCTCGTTCCACTGCACGTCCATCAGGATCAGGCAGCGTCCGGCATCGAGTGTCGGGACCACCTCGTCGTCCTCACCGCCCGGCGGCAAATTGCGTTTCTGGTTTTCGTAGAGAATGTCGAGCACGCCCCGGTCCCACCATTCGCCCCCAAAGCGGATTCGCAATTCCTGCGCGACCCAAGGGGCGAGCACGCTTGTCAGGATTTCGAAACCCTCGGTCACGCGTTGGTGGTTGGTGGTCACGGCGTTACTCCTGCTCAAGCGCGAGTTCCGGTTGCGCCGGGCCGGCGTCGGCGGCGAGGCTGGCCAGCGCCGTCTGGATTTGAGGCCAGGAGGCGACCAGCGCGTTGCAGGCGAGCGCCTCGCCACTCCAGCCCTTGCGCTCGGCAACGGTGTAGAGACGGTAGGCGAGTGCGCGGGCGGTCTCGGCGCGGGTCGGCCCCATGGCGAAGGCAAGGCGTGCGGCCTCGGCGACGCCGCCGCCCTGCTCGTCGCTCATGGCGCGCACCAGATGCTGGACGCATTCCCAATCGACCAGCCGGTCGTCGGTCGCCGGGTTCCAGCCCGCATCGAGCTCGTCGCGGCGCTTGAGCCGCACCTTGCCGGAAGCGCCGACCAGAACGCCGGCCCGGTCCAAACCAGCGAAAGAGGTGTTCTTGGCGGTGAACAGCACTTCGGCCTCGCCGAAGGAGCGCTCGTCGAAACCGTATTGTTCGAACCAGGCGGTGCAGAACCTTGTGTCAGCGTCGAGATCGCCCTCGGTCTCGGCCAGCGTCTCGTCGAGCACCCGGTTGATCTCGATCAGCGCCTGACGCACCGGCATTGGCGTCCCGTCTGCCTCCAGCACGCCAGCATAGCGCGAGAACACCGCCATGCCCGGCCCGATGGCCGCCTGGGCGAGATCGACGGGGGCGATGTTCTCCTGCTGCAACTGCCGGATGGCTCCAGGCAATTCGCGTTTCAGCGCCGTCGTGAAATCGCGCCGGGTCGCCACGGGCGCATCTTCGGGCCGCGGCCGACAGGCGAGGACGATGGAGGAAGCGAGGGCGTTGGTACCTTTCGCCAGCATCCGGTTGCCGAGTTCGCTGCGCACCGGCCATGTGCCGGTGATGGCGAAGCCGCTGCTCGCGATGCCCGCGAGCATCGTTTCCCAGCCGGTCGAAGCGGTGGTGCCGTTGCCGTCGCCGTCGGCCCCCGTTTCCGCCTGCTTGTAGGCGTAGAACAGGGTCATCGGATAATCCGCCGCCTGCGCCGCCCGCATATTCGCAGTCGCGCGGCCGAGACCGGTCTCGAAAAAACGCCGTGCCTCTTCCCTGTCGTTGCCGAACCGGTAGGGCGTGGCCACCAGTTCGCCGGCTTTGGGCGTCAGAAGCGTTCCGAACAGGTCGGGATGAATGGAGCCGAGGCTACGGCGTAGCCAGACATAAAAGAAATCGGAAAGGTCTGCGTAACCGATGTTATCGTAATAGGGTGGATCGGTGGAGACCGCAACTCCGTCAGATATTGGTGCCGCTGATGCCGCATCCCTCTGGACAGCTGCACTGGTGGACCGTGCCACCTGAGGGGATGCAGCAACCACCTTCTGTATCCAGTCGACGCAGGCGTTCCAGTTTCCCGTCGAGTCTGAGAACGGATTGGTTTCCGCATAATCCCAAACCATGGGAATGGCTTGGCGTCCGAAGGTGTTTCGGATTTTTTCTCCTGAAGAATGCCAGCTACAGATTCCACTCCAATAGTCTGCGGCCTTGTCGTCAGCAAACCCCAAATATGTCGCCACGGCGTCGGCGTAGGCTTGGGCTCCGTTGCCACCTTCAGCGAGGCGGGGGGAGGTGGCGTCCATGCCGGCGGCCAGCGCATCTTCGAGCACCTTCTCGCGCGCTGCGACTACCAGATCAGAAAACATCCCCAGCGCTACCAACTGCCGTTGGGTGAACAAGTCGGCGAATTTGGCTATTCCATAATTCGGTGTCTTGAAGTCACGCGGGTTGTGGGGGAGCTCATTGTCCGGCCACCATTCCGGCTCCGCCGCCTGCGCAGCTTCTTCCATCTCCTCCGTCGGATCGAGATAGATGCGGCCACGCGCGCCCTCCGCCACCACGGCCATCAGCCGCGCGCCCATGCGGCCGGCCCTGCCTTCGGTGCGAATGTGAGGGAAGGGCATTGGCGCGCCGGTCAACAGACAGCGGCCGCCCCGGCGATTCACCGTGCCGTCCGGTGCTGTACCCTTGTCGACTCGAACCGCGAAACGGTATTCGTTCATCGCGGGATCAATGACTGGCTCGACCCACGCCCGATTGCTCTTCTTCGACGACAGCACAAAGGACCTAACGAGCGGCACATGCGCGCCCCGTGCGGCAGGGTTGGGGCTTGCCACCGTGCGCGCCCAGAGCCAGGCGATGACCGTCAGTTCCTGACCGGCATAGGGCGCAAGATCGGGGCGCGAAGCCGCCATGGCCTCGGTGACCCTGACCTTCGGATAGAGATGGCCGATACGGCGCTCGGCCTCGTCGCGCATCCATTTGCCGTATCGGCGCACATCCTCGGCAAGACCGGCCGCACCCTTTCCCCCGACGCCGCCGAATTCGGCCCGCGCTTCCGGATGCACGGCCGATTTTCCGGCGAAGCGCGGTGGAATCTCGACCAGCGCCTTGGTGATGAGCACCGCCACCGGATTCAGGTCCGAACCGTGAGCGCGCAGGCCGAGACGCTGCGCCTCCAGCGGGATCGAGCCGCCGCCGCAGAAGGGATCGACCACCGGCGGGGCCTTCTCGGCGAGGAAAGCGTTCACGGCCTCCTCGCCCTCGGGCAGATATTCCCCGAGGCCGCGTGCGACCGAGCGCGCGATCTCGCGCCGCGCGGCGCCGACGACCCGGGCGTCGTTGGAATTCTCCCACTGCACCAGCTCTTCGACGATGCCGAACAGCCGCTCGCGTTCCGCCTTCTGCTCCGCCTCGGTCGGAAACTCCTCCGGCACCGACGAGGGGTCGTCCACCAGCTGGGCGAACAGCACCGCCCGACAGGCCGCCAGCGGCCGTCTGGCCCACCAGAGATGCAGGGTCGAGGGATGGCCGTGCCGGATCGACTTCTCCCGCGCTGACGCCTTGTTGATGGCCGGCAACGGCAGCGCGACTTCGATGAGTTTCTTGCGGGGCGGAGTCATGCCGGCGCCGCCAGCGGCACCAGCTTCGAGCCAGTGATGATGCGGTCACGGGTGAGCAGGGGGACATCGTGCACGACGCTGGTCGCCGCGATGATCTCATCCGCCGGATCGCCCCGGAAGTCGAGGCGAGTGGACACTCTTGCCACATCGAGATCGATGGGCCAGACATGCAGGTGCGCCAGCACCCGCTTCACATCGCGGTCGTCAAGGTCCATGTCGAGCCGCCCGAGCTGGATGAGTTTGGCGAGTTCCCAGAAGACGATCGCCGACACCGACCAGCGCCTGCCCGCCAGCAGCGCGCGTTCCGCCGGCCGCAAGCTGCCATCGACGGCAAAGACGAGAATGTGGGTGTCAAGATTCAGCACCGGCGTTCCATGTCTCACCGGTCGAGAGAATGTCGCCCCGGATTTTCACCTTGTCATGCAAGCTGCCGATCAGCCCGGCATGTTCGCGCTCGAACGGCACCAGCCGCGCAACCGGCTTGCCGTGCTTCGTGATGACCAGGCCATCAGGGTCGAGCCCATCGAGCAGTGCCAGGCACTGCTCCTTGAACTTGGCGGCGCCGATGGTTTTCATCGTCTCGCTCCCGCATTGCATGTCTATACTATGTGACCGGTCTGGAAATATGTCCAGTCAGTGTCGCCAGGGTCTGCAAAACATGGCTCACGCGGGGTCGGTCGCCCGTTCCAGAAGTTCCGACAGCTTGTAAGTCACGCTGGTTGCGCCGAAATCGGGCTCGCGCGTGAACGGGCTCGACAGATAGCGCGGCTCGGCGGCATAGCCGCCCGCGACCTCGACGATGGCGAGAATGAACGTCTCTGGCCTGTTCAGAGCAATCAGAATCTCGTTGCGCGTCACCGTCACCGTGTCCGCCCCCTCCGCACGACCCTTGACCTCAATGAAGCGCAGCAGACCGCTGTCGCTCTCGCGGGACTCGATATCGTAGCCGAGGCGTTCGGCGCTCACGTCGCGCGGATTGTGCCCGAGCGCCCGCTCGGCGGCCATGACGGCGTCCATCGCCAGACGCTCGACCGCCGCCCGTCCTTCGGCCGTGGTCTCGCGCAGATCCGACGCCGCATCCGGCGCGGGCGCGCGCAAGAGCCCGGCCGGTACAATGAGAGCGCCGCCGCGAATCTGCGGCGGCAGTGCAGAAATCTCCCGCTCGCGCGCCAGCGCCGCCACGCGGCGCTGCAGGCGGTCGGCAAGGTCGTTTGCCCGCGCCGCCGCCTGACCAGCGGAAAGGCGGGTTTGCTTGCCTGCTCGCTCCGCTGCCTTCAGGTCCTCTGCGCGGTGGTCCCAATAGTTGATCTCCTTCTTGAGGCGGACTTCAACCTCGCGCTCCACCTTGTCGATCTCGGGCAGACGCCGGTTGCGCACCTCCTCCACATGCCGGGGCACGATGGCGGCGACGGCGTGGCCGAGGATGCGCTCTTCGAGCCCGTCGGCGAGCCACTCTGCATGCAGCGCCTCCGCCACGGAGGCGCGCTCGCTGTCCGCCAGCGGCCGATAGTCGAGATAGGGAGCAGGGCCGGCATCGGCGACCCCACCGCCGGCATCGACCTCTATGAACTGGAGGCGCTGGGAGATGACCTGCTGGCGGCCGTCGCGTCCGGTCCGACCGTCCTGCACCGCGTGTTCCAGATAGAACAACACGCGCAATTCGGTTCCTTCGTCAGCCTCGTCCACCAGGATCGCGCCCTGTTTCAATAGGGAGCGGTGCCGTTCCAGCACCAGGTCCAGCGTGGCGTCGAGCAGCGGATGGCCGGGGCAGAGCCACGCCGCCACCGGCGGCTGGTTGATGTGCTCTTTCTCGAAGCCGATGCGCTCGTAGCGCTCCTGCACTGGCGCGCCGAGGCCGATCGCCCGGTCGCGCTCGCGAACCGGGCCCGGAACCCTGGCGATCTCCCAGCGACCGGCTTCGCGCCGATGCACGCTGCCGCCGAGATGCCGGAACGCCTCCAGAAAGAACGTCTGGATATGGAAGGGCTGCAGCCGCTTAGCGGCGGCGCGCTCCATATTCTCGCGAATGTGGGCGATGTCGGCGGTGCTCATCGCCTCACGCGCTAGTGCACGCTCGTCGATCAACTGGGTGAGATGTTGTCGGTCGGCCACATCGTCCACCGCCTGGAACAACCGGTCGCGCACCTCCGGTTGCTCGCCATAGCGGATGGCTTCCATAAGCAGGTCGCTGAGCGCACGGCTGTCGAACAGGCGGCCGAGCACGTCATAGACCTTGCCGCCGAGCGCTTTGCGCGCCGCTTCGATCTTGTCCAGAAGGCGCAGATAGACCTCGCCCTCGCGGGTCTCGGCTGCGACCAGGTTCCAGCAATGACAGACTTCGGTCTGCCCGATGCGGTGGATGCGCCCGAAACGCTGCTCCAGTCGGTTGGGGTTCCAGGGCAGGTCATAGTTCACCATCAGATGCGCACGCTGCAGGTTGATGCCTTCTCCTGCGGCATCGTTGGCGACCAGCACCAGCACATCTTTATCGTGAGTGAAGGCCTCGACCGCCTTGCGGCGTTCCTCGCGGCCGACGCCGCCATGGATGACCACGACGGCTTCAGGTCGGCCGAGGCGCGTGCGAATACGGTCGGCGAGATAGTTGAGCGTGTCGCGCGGTTCGGTGAAGACGATGAGCTTGCGCCGGTTGCCCTCGCCGTCGGTCATCAAGGGGTGATCGAGGATGCCGTTGAGCTCGGTCCATTTGGTGTCGGCGCCGGCGCTCCTGAGCGTCGCGGCCTGCGTCTCCAACTGGCGGAGCGTCGCAATCTCCGTTTCCAGCTCGGCGATCGTGCGCGCGGCCGTCGCCTGGTCGAGGATTGCTTCTTCCGTCGCTTCCGCCTCCGCGCCCGGTGCTTCGTCGAACGCGCCCTCGTCGTCCTCCGTCCAGGCCGGAAGGCCCGGCTCAGGGGAAAGCCCCGTCTCGCGGCCGCGCTTTACCAGTCGTTCCTCGGCCAAGCGCCCTTCCAGCCGTTCCCGTCGGCGGCGGAGCGATTCATGGATGGCGGCCGGCGAGGACGCCAGTCGGCGCTGCAGGATGGCAAGTGCAAAACCGACGTTCTGGCGTCTCCGGTCGTCGCCCTCGGCAGCAAAGCGCTCGGCCCGGTTCATCTCCTTCTTCACATAGGTCGTGACCTCGGCATAGAGCGCCGCCTCGGCCCCGGAGAGGGCATAACTCACGGTTTCCGCGCGGCGTTCCGGGAAGAGCGGCGTGCCGTCGAAGCGAAACAGTTCTTCCTTGGTGTGGCGACGCATCAGGTCCGACACATCCGCCTGGTGCACCCCGTCACGGAAGCGGCCCTCAAACCGGTCGGCGTCGAGCAGCGCCATGAAGAGCTGGAAATCCTGCTCCTTGCCGTTATGCGGCGTCGCCGTCATCAGCAGGAAATGCCGGGCGCAGCCGCCAAGCTTCTGGCCCAGTTGATAGCGCTTGGTGTATTTGACCTCGCCGCCGAAGAAGCTCGCCGACAAGCGGTGCGCCTCGTCGACGACCACCAGATCCCATTCCTTGCCCGCCTCTAGCTTGACTTGGAGGTCCGGGTTGCGAGCGAGTACATCGAGGCGCGCGATGACCAGGTTGCGCTCGGTGAAGGGATTGCCCGTCCGCGCCGTCTCCACCTGCTCTCGAGTCAGAATGTCGAAGGCGAGGCCGAACTTCTCATGCAGTTCGTCCTGCCATTGCTCCACAAGAACGCCGGGCGCGACCACGAGGCAGCGCTCGATGTCGCCGCGAATCATCAACTCCCTGATCAGGAGGCCGGCCATGATGGTCTTGCCCGCGCCGGGATCGTCGGCAAGCAGGAAGCGGAGCGGCTGGCGCGGGAGCATCTCGCCATAGACCGCTGTGATCTGATGCGGCAGCGGCTCGATGCGCGCTGCATGAACGGCGATGTAGGGGTCGAAGAGATGCGCGAGGCGAATGCGCCAGGCTTCGGAGACGAGCCGCAACAGCCTTCCGTCCCCGTCGAACGACCATGGGCGGCCGGCCTCGGCTATGTCGAGCGTGGGCTCTTCGTTGCGATAGACGAGACGATTGCCGACGGTGCCGGTCGCGTCTTCATAGGTGACCTTGACCGCCTGATCGCCGAACCACTCCAGATGAACGACACGCGCCGCGCCGCCGGGCGCCAGCCCGTTCACAAACGCCCCCGCCTTCAGCTCCTCAAGCGACGCCACCGCCTCTTCCCCTTCTGGCCGCCACTGATCGGACACAGACCCACAGTCTTGCTGGCCAGACCACGCCAATCGCAGCGAACCGACGACTAGCACCAAGCCGATACCATGTCTTGCTTCGGTCCGCCGTCGGCATCACTGATTCCCAAGCTTCCGTCTTAGGCCGTAAACGCTCAGGCTGCCAGATGGGCGCCATTCGTCCATAACGCCGACACCTGGCTTCCATCGGCTGCGAAGACGAACTTTCGTCCGTAGCGCGTAGTGAGACGGCCCCACCAATTGCTTCATCTCCTGCTTTGACGGCAATGGCGCTTGCCATTGTTACGGACAAGCACTTTAGGGAATTGTTCCCACAACGCGAACACCAAGACGTGCACGCACCTCTTCGTATACAGGAATGCCTTCGCCCGCTTCGATTGTTACAGCTAGGCCATAGGGGATACTCTGATCCAACGCTCCGGCTTGTTGCCTGCAATAGACTCGTAGCACTACATAACCATCATCAACGAACGCTACAGCCTTCCTTCCCTCATACCTCTCATGTACAACCGTGCCTCGAGGAGTCGCAGTCTCCGACGGTTGCACTGATCGCTTCACCCCTGCTGCTATGTCGAGTGTCGTAAGTGGCGTCACCTCCAGTTTCGCTCGGCGATAGGCTTGGTGCCGACGATTGACAGGGGAAAACCACGCCATCGTTATCGTCAAACCACGGGGCTCTGTCAGGCCTTCCAGACTCGGTGGAAGAGGAATCCGGTGGATCCTTGCCTCTCGCGCCAAGATCGTGCCATATCCTACCAGCGTTGCCCGGTTCGGCGCGCAGGACGCCGCTTCCTCCATGTTTGGGAACCCATACCCGAGAAGCCGCGCTATATTGTCACGCCTCTCCTTGTGCTTGCCCTGACCATGCGGTCCATAGCGTTCATCGAGATACTCCGCGCGGCTTCCCCACTGCGCCCGGTGCACCAGCAACGCCTTAACGACGACCCCACGATACTGCGGGTCCATGTCTGCATGCATTGATCCACCGTCGCGGTCCATCAGTGAGTCAAAGATCTGATGCGCCGATCGTGTCGCCAAGGCCGTTGAAGCGCTCGTACCCATGCTGAGCGCCGTGCGATTCCGATCACCCCCAGCGTCAGGTGCCGCCGCCCGAAGCCCGAAACGGGCGCCAACCTGAGGTATCACGCTAAGCCCTCCACCGCTTGTCTTAAACTGTAAATGTTCACGTCCTCCGGGTAATAGGATCTCCGGCTTGACAACCTTGCGATGCCCGAGCCCAAGCGCAGAACTGATATTTGGAAGCTCGCCTGCGTCATACGGATCTATTGCTCCGGCTCCTCTCGGGCCCGCAACCGAATCGTCGTGCATGGCACCAACCGTGATCGGATTCAACGCCTCGGCAGGCGACAACAACGTACGGAAGGACTTGTTGTCCGACAGCGCGGCCAACACCGCCTCCTCTCGAACGTCCGGGTTCGCGTCCTCGAACTCGCTCCAGCTTTGAAAATTGTCCAGCGGCAGCGGCAGTCTGACATTACCAGCACTCACCAGAAAGAGAATCCCATACCGCTCCGCGAGATAGTCGAGTAGCCTAGCCAACGGGCTGATTGAGCCCGCGAAGGGGCGTCGCTCATCGCCCAACGAGAGATTAACCAAGAATACCTCTGGCGCTGTGGCAACGCTCTCGCCCTCTCCTTCTTTTAAACGCCTTACGGCCCGGTGGATCACATCGACCAACAGTCGGTCGTGTTGAGGTTGTTCGCGAAGAAGATCTCCGGGCGCGTAGAGTACCGGACGTACGTGGAGGCGACGTGACAGCGCCTCGTTGGGGCTATTCCTGTCTCCATGCAAGATGAGCGAAGCCATCGCTGTACCGTGATGACGCTCAGCCACAACGCTCATTACCTCAAGCTCGTCGGGGTCGTCCATATCCAGTCGTCCATCGAGAAGAACGTGATTCTGCACCGGCACGCTGTCCAATAACGCCGCAATTGGCGGTAAGTCGGCTGGCAGGCTGCCGGGAATACGCACATCTGCCATCGTGTCTTCGCTACTCTCCGGAACAGTGATACACGATTGTGGTCTCAAAAACATGATGTCATCGCAAACGACCAGATGTACCTCCCGGCGTTCGGCGAGACGCGCAACCTCTGCCGTCGGCAAGTCGACCAACACTGCGTCGTAGCCGATCTCTTCGATAACCACGTGACTTATGATTGCACCGCCGGCTGCTTGAACGACCTCAGCAACACGCTGGAAGGCCATCCCACGAACTGCGATGTTGTCGCGAAACCAAAGCTCTACTTCGATGCGACGTAATTCGCTTGGGGTAGTCTCGATGTCTTCCTGCCAACTCGAAATTGTCTCCTCCGAAAGCCGATCGGCTGGACCCCACGGCCTGATATTCCGCAAGCCCCCGAATACGTCCCGCCATTTCGCGAATCCGCTCGGCAAATCTTCTTTGCGTTGCCAAACTTTCCAAAGCGAAACAAGTTGGCGCAGTGCTACCACGTCCGGCATGGCTAGGTAGAGCCGTCCGCCGAGAGGTCTGTCGGTTCGGCGTTCGCCCTTCTTGCCCCTGCGTTTATCCAGCTCATAGAAGTCGTCGTCGGGATCGAATTGGATCTCTTCGCCGCCTAGAAACTCGAGTCCCTCAACGCCTGCCACTAGCTTCTGAAAGTCGATCAGAGAGCCAGCAACCTCAAACACAAGAGCACGTTCCGGCGCTATACTCGAGGGGTCGCCGAGAAACAGAAGCGGATCACGTTCTGGCGCCAAGGCATCCGACAAACGCGCAAAAACGGGACCGATTCGATCGCTTTGCCGTTCTGGTGATACTTTCGGCGCGCTCGACGGGAAGGGTTGCCGCTTCGGAGGAGCACCCTGCTCGGAGGTCGGCAGTGGAAGCAACGGAAACTCGGCCATGGGAGACTCAACGGGTATCGGGCTGACGCGCTCGCGCCTTCCAAAGCTTGAGCTGTTCGGTGGCGATTGATTTCAAAGAGCTCTCGCCCAATGATAGTGCAAAGCGTCGACGAATGCTGTTGCAGAATTCTTCAGCCTCTGCGTAGCTGATCTTGCCAAGAGACTTGGCAATTGTCGTCGATCCAAGCCCCAAGGGTTCATCCAACCTCTTCGAGAACGCTTCCAAGTAGTGCCCGATCTGTACCTGCGTGGGTGCTGGTAATTCCAGCCGAAACTGGAATCTTCGCCATACCGCTCGATCAAGTAGTTCCGAGTGATTGGACGCAGCAATCACGACTGTGTAACTAGGGAGTGCGTCGACTTGCATCATTAGAGATGTCACTACGCGCTTGATTTCTCCAGTCTCATTCACATCACCACGTTCCTTGCCCACGGCATCGAACTCGTCGAAAAAAAGAACGCAAGGGGTGGTGCGAGCATAGTCAAATACACGGCGCAGGCGACTAGCAGTCTCGCCTAGAAAGCTCCCTATTATAGCATCGTATCGGACAACGAAAAACGGAATCGCCAAAGCTTCTGCTATTGCCTCGGCGAGCGAGGTCTTCCCGTTGCCTGGGGGGCCTACAAAGAGCATCCGATGGCGCGGTTCGAGGCTGTAAGAACGTAGCAAGCTAGCACGTTGTTGCTCTTCTATGAGTTCTCGACAGGCGCGTTCGCAAAGTGCCGGAAGAAATAGATCTTCAAGACGTTTGCGCGGCGTCGCTTCAAAAAGATAGTCGCGAGCCCGCGCCGCCGAGTCCAACGCTGCGGAGGGCGGTGTACTACCGTTGCCATTGCTCCGCAGCGCACGTTCTAGACGGTCGGCAAGGATATTGTGCTGCTTAGAGCGTTCCTCGGCGATGATGGCTTCCACGGTGCTGGCCAATCCCCTGCTGTCTCCAGACGCACCGGCCCGGACCAAGGAGACAAGAAGGTCGCTACGAGCCATCCCGTTCCCTCCGACCGGGCTGCAGCCGGTCCAGCTTTTCTACCGCTGCTTCGAGCAGCCAGCTGTTGCGGGAAATGGGCACAGGTCGTCTCTCGATAAGGCCATCGATCTGGCGCAGCAATGGCTCTGGTACCCGCACCGTTATGGCCACCCTATCCCTTATGCCCCCATTTCGCGCCAAATGCTGCCCGTCCGACATGTCATGATCCGCTATGTTCGCAGGATGTCATAATGACACCATATCGATTTCACCTCACCGCCACAAGAGGGCGCGGGCCGCGCCACCGACGGCTCCACTCACAGTCCCAGATCCATATCTCTGCCACGCCCGCGCTCGTGCATCGGTGGCTCAGGCTCCTTCGCCGGCGACGAGGCGCTCGTTCGGTCGAGCCCGGTATTCGTCTCTTTTCCTTGAGCCGTTTCGCGGTCGATGCTTTGCACAGCATTCTTCGCCTTGTCCTCGATCTCGGGCTCTGCCTTGCCAATCCCCTCCAGCGCCGCCATGCGCTCGCCGGTGGCGGCTTCGAG
The DNA here is from genome assembly GCA_965220825.1 of Alphaproteobacteria bacterium. Classification (GTDB taxonomy): domain Bacteria; phylum Pseudomonadota; class Alphaproteobacteria; order UBA828; family UBA828. The sequence continues at coordinate 1,835,422 of OZ244839.1, read as the reverse complement.
CTGCTCCCGCAGCGCTTTCGCGTCGTCGGTCACCAGCTCTGCCTGGTCGCGCGCCCGGCTGATTTCCACGTAGAAGCTCTTCTGCGTGGTCAGGTGGGGGTGGTTGGCCTCCATGGCGGCGATCACATTATCGACGGTGCGGCCCTGGAAGGCGTGGACGGTCGAGGCCCAGGCGTGGTCGAGGTGGCGGAGTTGCGGATCGCCCCGGTTCAGGTCGAGCTTGCGCCCGTCCTCCAGGCGGAACGTAACGCGCCCTCCCTCGACCGCGACCACCTCGGCGGTGCGGCTGTTGACGAGGCCGAGGGCCTTGTCGTTGCGGGTCCAGCGGATGCGGTCGCCGGCGCGGAGTTCGATCGCGTCTCTTCCGTAGACCTCGCTGCCGCCCTTCTGCCCGGCGATCTCGCCCGGTTTCCAGCGGACGGTTCCGTCCTCGCCGCCGTCGAGCAGCACCTCGCGGGTCCCGTGATCGACCCCGACCACGCGGCGCTCGTCGCCCTTCTCGACGCCGATCCGCTTGTAGGGCCGGTGGAAGGCGACCACATCGCCCGGCGTGTAGTTGGCCGCGAGCGCCTTCTCAGCGTTGGTGTAGCCCTTCGAGACCAGTTGCTCGCCCCCGAACACCGGGCCATGGATGCGGCCCTCGCGGGTGAGGCGCAGGCGGATATGGTCGTTGACGGTCTTGCGGAGCTCGTGGCTCGGCGCCATGACGCCCGTGTTCTCACGTGCCTCCGGCGAGAGTGCGAGCCAGCGCGCCGCGACGGCGCCGGCGATATTGTCGGCCTTCACCTCGGCAACGTTCGCTCCGAGCTTCTCGAAGGCCTTGCCAATCTCCCCGGCGAGGCTCGCCTCGACAGCCGCTTTCAGCTCGGGATCGCGCTGGCGCATGATCTCGTCCATGACGGCGGTCTTCATGCCGGCGGCCTGGAGCTGGGCGAAGGGCTTGCCGGCATCGACTGCATCGAGCTGTTTGGCGTCGCCCACCAGCACCACGCGCGGGATGCGCAGGATATTGGCGATCCGGAGCAGGTCGCGGGCCTGGACGGTCGAGGCGAGCGAGCCTTCGTCGACCACCAGCACGGTCCGGGCGAAGGCGCCGCGCATCGCCTTCAGCCCCTTCTTGGAGAGGCGGCCTTCGGCAACGCCCGCATTGCGGGCAAGGAAGAGTTGCAGCGTCTCGCTCCGGATGCCGGCCTCATTGCCGAGCGTTCTTGCCGCCGAGGCCGAGGGGGCGAGCCCCGCGAGACGATAGCCGCGCTTGGCGGCGAGGTTGCGGACCCGGTTCAGCATCGCGGTCTTGCCGGTGCCGGCATAGCCCTGGACGCCAACCACCCGGTCTTTCGCGCCCAGAATCAGCTTCACCGCCTCCCTTTGTCCCGTAGTCAGCGGTCCCCGGTGGATATGGGCCTGCGCCAGCCAGCCGCGCATGACCGGCCGGGCGCGATCCTGTCCGTTCCGCATCAGGCCGACGGTCTCGCGTTCGTCGGCGAGCGCCCGGTCGGTGGTCATGCCGTCGCCGGTGTGGAACGCCGGCGCGGCATGGAGCCTTTCCTCACCCTGCAGGGCATCCACCGCGCGCTCCGCCGCATCGATGCCGATTTCTCCGGGCTGCCAGGCGAGGGCGGCCGTGAGCAGATCGGCGCGGGAGAACACCGCCTCGCGTTCCGAGAGATGATCGACCGCCCAGGCGAACGCTTCTGCCGCCGGGTCCTTCGCGTTCCCGCTTGAACCCGGCCCTTCCAGCTTCAGAAACCCGTCTGGAGTCCGGTCGGCGGTCTCCCGCGATCGGGCATTGGCCGTGAGCGCCCGTGCGTCGAACCCGAGCGTAGCCGCCTGACGCTGCCAGCTCTCGCGAAGTTCCGCCTTGTCGACATCGCGCTTGTGCGCGCGGGTCATCAGCGCCGCGCGTTCGGCCAGGCGCGGGTTCGCGGCCGTGCCGTCGGTGCCGCGTTCGGCGACCGCCGCCTCGATCTCGGCGCGCCTTGTCGAGAATGCCTCGATGGTCTCGCGGGACACGCCGGCGATCTCGAAGCGCCCGTCGGCATGGCTCTTCTCGATCCGGTAGCCGAGCCCGCCGAGCCCTTGCGCGAGTTCGTTGCGGTAGAGCATGCCGATCAGCTTCTGGCGACGGTAGAGCGCCTCGTTGGCCATGGTGCGCCACTTGCCGTCCTCGCCGCGCACCATGTTGGCGAGCACGGCGTGGGTGTGCAGCTGTGGGTCGAGATTGCGGGAGGTATCGTGGCGGAAGGTGGCGGCGACGATCTTCTGGCCGCCGGCGCGGATCATGCGGCCGGTCTCGGGATCGCGCATCCGGGTCTCGGCGGCATTGCGTTCGATCCAGTCGAGCGTGCGCTGCACGGCCCGGTCGTGGGCTTCCACGACGCGGTCGTCGTCGCCGACCAGGGCGGCGAGCGAGACCGATTTGGGGGCGGAGAAGGTGAGGTCGCGGCCGGGACGGTGGAGGCGGTTGCCGTCCCCGTCGATGCGGCCGAGGCGGACGCCGCTGCCGTCTGGCACTTCGCCTTCGAGGACGGATCGGAAGGTTGCCGGATCGACGGGCCCCTGGAGGTCGAGTTCGGCCGCGCCCCGGCCTTGCCAGGCGCTCTGCATCCGGTGCTCGGGGTCGTCCTTGGCGTAGTAGCCGTCGCGCTCATAGTAGGAGACGCCCTGGGAGGGCGAGGCGATGGCGCCGATGGAGACGACCATCAGAGCCAGTCGCAGGCCGGAGGTTCACCGGACCCCGTGCCGCCCTTCCGACGATCCGGTTCTTGGGGCATGACGGCTTGTTCTTCCGTAGAGGGTTCCGCCGGTTTGCGGTCGGCTTTCGTGCCGTCCCGTCCCTTGCCGGTGGCGGGCGGTTTCTTGCGGTTCGTCTTGCGGGGCGCCTTACGCTCGGTCTCGCCGGTCTGACGCGGCGCCGGATCGTCGTCCCGTGACACCGATTCCCCGGCGTCGAGGGGAAGTCCGGGCTGCACTGCGTCCGCTGCCTCCGGCGTCTCCTTGGCAACGGTCGCCCCGTCCCGCGCCACGAACCGCTCCGCCACCCTGGGCCTGTGCACATAGCGCAATGCGATGCGTGCGACCGGCAGCGGTCCGGGGAAGCGGAGATAGCCATGCAGGTTTTCCAGCCGCATGATCTCCGAGGCGAGCGCCAGGGGGCGCAGTTCGCGCCGGGGCGTCAGCGAGACGCCGTCGCGGATGGTGTTGGCGCCGTAGGAGAAGCCTTCGGCGACATCCTCGACTTCGCTCCGGCCAAGGCAGTCGGCCGACCACTGGGCGGTGTCGCGATCGGGCGCGGCGAGCACGACGCGGGTGCCGCAGAGGCCGGAGATGGTCTCGGCGCCGTTGCGCCCGTAGAGGTCGCGGAGCGCCGAGACGGTCTGCACGCCGAGCAGGAAGCAGCCGCCGAACTGGCGCGATTCCGCAAGCCCCGGCTGCAGCGAGGGCACCTGGTGGAGGGTGGGGAGTTCGTCGAGGACGATCCAGATGCGCCTGCCGTCGGCCTGTTCGAGGGAGAGCAGCGCATTGACCGCGATCTCCAGCCAGGTGGAGATGAGGCCGCGCAAGGACGCATGCTGGTCGCCGCGCGAGGTGAGGAAGAGGAAGCCGTCGCGATCCTCGTCGGCGATCCACTCGCGGATCGAGAAGGCGGGGCCGCTGTCGGGCAGGAGTTCGAGCGCGCCGATATTGGCGGTGAGCATGGCGCGCACGGAGAGCGCGGTCTTCGGGTTCTCGGGATCGACGATCGACTGGGCGACGGTGCCCTCCATGGCTTCGGCGAGCGCCGTCAGTTCGGTCTTCAGCAGATGCTCGACCAGCACCCGGTTGCGGGCCTCGCCCCTTTTCCAGAGCACGCCGGCGCCGTTGGCGAAGAGCTGGCGCGCGGCGGTGACCCAGAAGGGATCGACGGTGTCCTTCTGCTGGGGGATGAGGGCGGCGGCCATCATGTCGAAGTCGCGCGGGGTGCGGGCTTCGAGGAAGGGCGACCAGCGGGGCGCGCGGGCGTCGAGCGGGTTGAGCAGCCTGTCGCGGTCGGGATCGAAGAAGGCGCGGGTGTAGGTGCCCATCTTGTCGTAGAGGACGCAGCGCTCGCCGCGCGCCCGGATCTGGGCGACGAGATCGGAGATCAGCACGGTCTTTCCCGATCCGGTGGTGCCGGAGACGATGCTGTGCTGGGTCTCGGTGCGCTCGGGGTACGGCACGCCGGCAATGCGGTAGGGGGCGGGTTCGGCCGAGAGCGAGAGCGCCGCCGCGAGGCGCTTGCGGGCCGGTTGCACCCGGCGGGCAAGTTCCTTCGCACTGGCCAGTTCGGCGCCCCGGAGGTGGCGTCCCCGGTTGAGCTGCCAGCCGCGATACCAGAAGAGGGCGATGAACAGCAGGATGACCGCCACCGACGCCTTGGCGCCGAGCAGCGCGCTGGCGAGCACCTCGTCCTTGAGGCGTTCGCGCACCGCGAGCGCGCGGGGCGAGGCGGCGATGTCGGCGACGGTCATGGTGGCGGTCGAGCCGTCGGCGAGGCGCACCTCCTGGCGCGCGGTCTCGCGATAGCCGACGGCGAGCTTGGCCTCGGCGACCGTCACCATCGAGGCGGCGTACCACTCATAGCCGGTGCTGTGCGTCCAGACATGCCAGACGGGAACGGCGACCACGGCGGCGGCGGCGAGGAAGAGCCCGGCGCGCAGCAGCTGCCCCCACATGCGGAAGGCATGGAAGACGGTCTGGCCGCCGCGCAGCGTGCTGGAGCCGAGCGCCCTCATCGACCCTCTTCCCCAGGCAGTGCTGCGAGGTCAGGCGGCTTCATCGCCGCTGTCCTCCGTCGCGGCGCTGCGCGAGAGCACGTTCACCATGCCGTGCGGTCCGGCGACCACGATCTCGGTCACCCGCTGCGTCGCGCCCTCGCGGTCCTGCCAGGAGCGCATGGAGAGCCGGCCTTCGATCAGGACGGCCGTTCCCTTCTTCACCAGCCTCTCGACCGGCTCGACGGCGCCGCCATAGACGGCGATGCGGTGCCACTCGGTGGCCTCGGCCGGCTCGCCGTTGCGGTCCTTCCAGCGCGCCGTGGTGGCGAGGCTGAAGGAGGCGGTCTTCTCGCCGCCCTTGAGGGTGCGGATGTCGGGGTCGCGCCCGGCATGGCCCAGCAGGGTGACCCGGTTGATGTTCAGCATGATCGTCTCCTTCTCTGGCATTGGTTTGTGGGGTTTGCCGGTAGCGGCAGCCACGCGCTCCGGGGCCGCGAGGCGGTGGGGGCGAGCCGGGGCGGGGCGAGGGTAGTGGGGCCGGAGTCTGGCCCTCCCCCTCGTCGTCTGTATGCTGGGAGGCCATGACCATGACCGACGCTCTCGATCCCCCGACCGCAGCGGCTCCGCGCCGCCGCCATGGCTGGCGCATGCGGCTCTTCGTGCTGGGCGGGTTCGGGGTTGCGGCGCTCTATACGGCCGGCGCGCTGGTGCTCGATGCCGGGCGGGAGGCGATCGGTCCGCTCTGGCTGGCGGCGCTCGCCTGGACGGTCCTCGCCAGCCTCTCGGGCGCGCTCTGGCTCGGCTTCCGCCACGGCGACTGGTCGGCTTTTCGCAAGCATGAGCTGCCCGACGGGCGCCAGGACCGCTTCGACTGGTCGACGCGCACGGGCGCCTACGCCTACCTGCGCATTGCCGAACATCACGAACAGTTGATGCGCAACGACGATCATCTGCGCTGACCGGCTCACGGCGATTGGTCCCGCCAGTCCGGTTGCGGGCTCGGCCCATCCGTTGCGTCCGGCGCCATGTTCTTGGCGGTGCCGAACAGCTGCCCGGCGAGCCAGCCGCCAGCAAAGGGCAGGTTCTCCGTGGCGTGATGCTCGAAAGGCTTTTCGGTCTCGACGGCAACGCCGGCGCGACCCGACCGGACCTGTTCCTGTGTCATCTCGGTGCGCACCTCACGCCGGACATCGCTCACCGTCATGTCCGTCTCGGTGGCGGCGCGCTCGCGGATCGCGTCCGCTCCGACCGCACCCGGCGCCGGCGCTCCTGCTGCACTCGCCCGGTCGCGCACGCCTGCGGCCCAGCCGCCGTAAGCGGCCGCGGTCTCGCCCGCATAGGCCTGGCTGAGCGTATCCCGCGCCGCGCCGTATGCCGCCGCGCCGCCGATGGACGCGGGGTCGGGGCCGGCAGGGGCCGGGAAGCGTTCGGCGATGAAGGCGGCGGCGTGCTCGCGCAGGGTCTCGGCTTCTTCGGGCGTCTGCGGCGAGGCGAGACGGATCGCCCCGGCGGCCCCGATGGCGCGCCCGTCCGCGCCGGTGCGCTCCGAGAGCCAGGCGAAGAAGGGCTGGCCGAGCTCACGGTCGATGGTTCTTGCGTCGGCCCGCACTTGCGCCGCCTGCTCCGTCCAGCTCTCCGACTGCTGGCGCGCCAGCGAGGCGCGTTCCTCGAAGCGGCGCATGCGGGTGAGGTTGGCCGACAGGCTTTCGTCGAGGCTCGTCGCCTCGCTCTCGCCGCTGGCGGTGGAGTAGCGGCGCGAGGCGTCCGACACCCGCGACCAGAGTTCCGTCACCCCGTGCTGGCGGTCGTATTCCTGCAAACGGTTCCAGGCGTCGCTCTCGATGGTCTCCCCGCGCCAGGCGGCAGAACCGTCGGCGCCGATCTTGGCGATGAAGTTCCAGCCTCCCCCCACCCGGGCCTCGCCGGTCAGCACCGCTGCCTGGTTCTTCGTGATCCCACCGATCTCGGCGAGCTTTTCGTAGTGGTTCTCCAACGCCTGGACCTGGTTGCTCTCGCTGGTCGTGACGCCCCTTGCGTGGGCAACACCGGTCGAGACGTCATGGGCGTAGCGCTCGACGAGGGCGGTGGCGTCGGAGACCGCGGCACTGCGGGCGCTGCCCGCTTCCACCGACCAGTGGCGCGAGAGGCCATGCGCCTCCGCCGCGCGCTGTTCGTGGCTGGTCGCGAGCGATTCCGAGAGCCGGACGCCGGCGGCCGGGATGCGGCTGGTGGCGGCGCCCATGTCCGCCACCACCGTGCCGTCGGCGGTCACCGTCACCCCGGCGCCGCCGGGCGCGAAGTCGACATGGCGGTCGGTATCGACATGGGCGGAGGTGCGGATCTGTCGCCCCTCCAGGGTCGCGTAGCGATGGGTGTCGCTGCTGGTGTTGGCGAGCGAGAGATTGCCGGTGGTGCCCTCATGCGCGGCCGAGGAGGCGGCGTCCTGGCCGACGGCCAGCACCGAGGTTGCGAGCACGGTCGCCTTGGCAAGACCGTAGGCGAGTGCGGCGGCGAGGAAGGGCACGGACATGGAGAGATAGCCCGACATCACCGCCACATCGGAAGCGACCGCCCGGATGCCGGCCTGGGCGATGAGCGAGATGCCGGCCTCGCCGCCGGGCATGGCGGCGGCGGCGCTCATGCGCTCGGCCGCCTCGCCCATGGCGATGCGGTGCAGCACCGCATAGAGCGGCCCCCAGCTCTGCAGCCAGATCAGACCCGTGACATAGGAGCGGAAGATGGCGGTGCCGGCCGGGGTCAGCATCAGCAGCACGGCGATCGGGAAGGCGCCGATATAGAGGCACTCGAAGACGATCTTCAGCATCGGCACCCAGGTCTCGGCCTGGCGGCCGATGGCCCGGTAGGCGGAGACGGTCTGGGCCTCGGCGCGGGCTTCGGTATAGGCGCGGAGCGCGGCGGCATTGCCGGTCTCGGCCGCCCATTGCTCGCCCGCATCGTGGAGCGCGTTCAGGACCATCTGCTGGCGCAGGATGTCGCCGGCGCTTCGAGAGGCGCCGATCAGGAAGGTGTGCGCGGCGGGAAGGGCGGCGGTCAGCTCGGCGCGGGCGAGCGCATCGGTCGCCGCACCGGGGAAGAGGCGGCGTCCGAAGAGCGTGCCGGCGCGCGCCAGTTCGGCATTCCACTGCGCATTCAGCCGCTGGGCGCCGGCGGCGCAGGTGACGATCTCGCGGTCGATGGCGGTCGCGCCCGTGCCGGTGGCGGCGGTCCTGGTGGCGAACTCGAACATGCGCGCCGGCGAGGCGCCGGCCGAGGGCGAGCCCGGCGCGGTGACCAGCGCCCAGACATCGGTGGACTCACGAAGATCGTCCGCCGTGACATGGCCGAGCAGCAGGGCGTGGAACACGCATTGCCGGGCGTAGCCGCGCAGATTGCGGGCGAACACCGCATCCGTCACTTCGAGACGGGTTGCGGCGGCGGCGAGCCGCGCGCCGAAGATCAGGCCGTGGCGGCGATAGGCGAGGTCGTCCGGCAGGGTGAAGGCCTGCTCGGTAAGCCGCGTCAGCCCGTCGCCCACCTGGGAGGTGAGCGAGGCGAAGAGCGCGAGGCCCACCGGCACATTGTCGACCACGGCGGGCGCCAGCGCCGGATCGATGCGGTCGACCACGCGCACCGTCGCCTTGGGCACGATCATCGCGCCCCAGACGGTGACGAAGAGCAGGATCCACTTCGCATTGTCCTTCCAGGAGCCGCCGAAGGCGGTGCGGAACAGGATCCAGGCAAGCCCGGCGGCGCCCGCCAGCTGGGCGAGCGTCACATAGGCGCCGCCCGAGGTGATGGCGGCGACGGCGTTCAGCAGATCGACCAGATAGGTGCCGCCGCCGAGGGTGAAGAGTTCGTACATGGCCCCTCCTACCTGGACCCGGCAGCGGCGCCGCCGCGGGCGAAGGCGAGCGCGGCGCGGAGATCGGCCGAGAGCGCGCCGGCAAGCGCGGTCTCGATGACGCGCAGCTTCTCGACCACGGCGAGCGCGGTGTTGAAGCGCTCCAGCCCCTCATGGCGATGGCGGGCGAGGGCGACCCGGTTGTTGCGCAGCCCCTCGCGCCAGCGCTCCAGCTGGGCGCCGTCGGCGATGTCGAGGGTTCCGGCGCGGGCCTCGACCGCGCGGTGGAGATCGGCGATCCAGACCTGCAGCACATCGAGCGCCACGGCCTCGCTGAGCGCGTCGATCTCCCGGTCGACCACCGCGCCCCGATAGGCGGCGGCGGTGTTGACCACGCGATGGACCGGAAGCGTGGTGAGATTGACCAGCCCGAGCGCTTCCGCCGGCGGCGCGGTGTCGGTGCGCACCGCTTCGGCGAGACGGTTCAGCAGCGTCGCGACACGGCCGCGAAAGCCCCGGTCGGCCGGGATGGTGACCTGTCCGAGCGTCGGGTTGAGGCAGGCGTCGGCGGTGTCGCAGCGATAGACCGGCAGTTCGCCGCCGCCCTCCATCAGCACCTCGGTGACCCGCCGGTCGAGCGCCAGCGGTTCCAGGATGCGCACCCGGGGTCCCGAACTGTCGCCGTCCGAGACCGGCGCGGTCACGATCACGGTCCCGGAGACCGACATGGCGAACTCGGCAAGCTCGCTGTCATTGGCAAGGAAGGCGGAGGCGCGCACCGCCCGCCAGGCATAGTTGAGGTTGACCGGGACCTGGTCGGCGATGGCGCCCGAGGCCGAGGCGAGCGTCGAGTTGCGCTGCCCGGCCGCGCCGCACCCGTGCCGGGCGGCGGCATAGTCGGAGAAGATGCCCTGGCTGGTGCCGATGGCGGCGCAGATCGCGGCCGACGCGCGGTCGTTCTTCGACCAGACGGCGCCGACCAGCGCCTGGGCGGTCTCGCAGCTGTTCAGGTTCTGGGCGTTCACCCATTGGGCGAGCGCACGGAGCTTGGACATGGTCTCGGCGATCACCGGCGAGACCGTCTCCAGCGCCAGTTCGAAGGCGAAGCCGGCGGCGTTCTGGGCGACGGCGCGCCCGAAGGCGATCAGTTGGTCGGAGTTGATGAACGAGAAGGCGCCGGCGAAGGCGTCGATGCCGCCGCAGCCGGCGCGGAAGGAGGGCAGGTTGACCGTCGCCACCTGCTCGGCGCGGACCGGCGCGCGCATGTAGAGATTGCCGAGCGTCCAGTGGCCCGAGGCCTGGCCCTGGAAGGCGGTCGGGCCGGTGGTGTTGACGGCCGCGCCGTCCCAGAAGCGGGTCATCTCGGAGAGCACGTCGGCGCGCGCCGGCAGGGTGGCGAGAGCGAGCAGCAGCGCGAGGCCGGCGGCGAGCAAGCGGTCAGTAGTCATGGCCGGTCTCCAGGGCGGTGAGGACGAAGAGGCGTTCGGCGATCTGGTCCTCGGCGAGCACGCCGAAGCCGACCGGCAGGACGCTTCCGGTCCTGGTGTCGAACAGCACGAGGGCGGGGTACGGGCCGTCGGCAAGCCCGAGCCGGGCGGCGCGTCCGTTGTCCGCCACCGCCTCGGGCCAGCCTTCGAGCGTCTCGCCGGTCACCGAGACGGCGAGCACGTCGAGACCGTGGCGCTGGCTGAAGGCGCGCAGCAGCGGGCCGAACACGCGGCAGCCGGCGCAGCCGGCATGGCCGAGATAGATCAGGCCGTAGCGCTCGCCGAGACGGGCGAGCGCCGCATCGCGCTTCTCCCGGCGCGCGTCCGACCAGACATGGCGGGCCAGCGCGCCGACCGGGCGTTTCAGCGTGTAGTCGAGGTCCGGGCTCGTCCAGACGGTGCGGCGGAAGGCGTCGGAGAAGGCGGCGGCCCGGGCGAGCGTTTCCTGCTGCAGGCGGAGATAGGCTGCCACCTTCGCGGGCGAGGGATCGAGGATCGCCGCCGCGCGGGCTTCTTCGAGCGCCTTGCGGATCGCCAGGATGCGCTCCATCGCGCTTTGCGCCGCCGGCGCCGGTTGCGCCTGGGGCTGCGGTGTTGGCACCCGTTGTGCCGCTGTTGGGGGAGTCGCAGCCTCCTCCTCTTCCTCTCGATCGCAGTAGAAGTGCCAGCCGAGCGTGCTCTCCGCCGTGCGCTCGCCGCACCAGCTCTTCCACTCGCCGGCCGACGCGGGCGCGGGCTGCAGGACAGCGAGCGCGAGCAGGCCGGCGGCCAGGGCGAGGGGCCGCGCCGTCATGGCTGGCTCCTGGAATAGAAGTCGCGGATGCGCGTGTTCATGCGCGTTCGCGTGTTCTCGGCTTCGGGCAGCCTCAGCAGCGGGGCGAGCGTGTCGTCGGTCAGGTTGGCGGTGAACTCGCCGAGATCGAGCCGGTCGAAGTCGATGCGTTCGATCTCGGCGACCGTCAGCCCCCGGCAGCTTCCCCAGCCGATGCCGAGTTGGGCCCTTCCCTGTTCCTGGAGAATGCGCCCGAGCTTGGAGCCGAACACGCACCAGGCCCTGGCCCGCCGTCTGCAGAAGCCGAAGAAGGTCCGTTTGGCGCAATATTTTCCGAGATAGCGGGTGGTGCCGGCATGGCGCTCCTTGGCGAGCTCCACCTCGCGCCGGCTGCAGTTGGCGAAGCCGATCAGCAGCCCGGAGTTCTTGCAGCAATTGGCGAGCCCGCCCCAGCGGATGGTGCAGGCGCGCCGCTGGCCCTGGAAGAAGCGCATGTGCTGGCGGTCGAACTCCTCGCCGCCCATCTGCAGCACCATGTTGAGCATGGCGGTGGACCGCGCGAAGCCGGTATTGGCCCGGCCCGCCACGATCTCGCAGCCGGCGCCGACGCAGGAGGTGACGCTGCCGCAGCCGCCCGCTTCGCCGATCCCGGCCTGGCAGTCGGTGACACTGCCCGAGGCAAGACCGGAGGCGCCATGCTCCGGCTCCTGCGGCGCATCCGCGATGCTCTCCGCGCGCGTCACCGCCGGATCGTCCACCGGAACTTCGGCCGGCGGGCGCGACACCGTGCCCTCGATCACCATGCGCCCGGCCTGGCCGCCGGGCGCGTCCGGATCGGCGAGCACGGCGCGGGCCGCATCCTCCATGCCCGCTGCGCTGTGGCTTCGCTCCGGCACGTTCGCGCCGACATGGCCCGGCACCTTGTGCGCGCTCGCGGGATCGCGCGCGATCGCGCCCGCACTCGCTTGTCCCGCCGCGCCCAGGGCACGGGCCGCAGCGCGCGGGTCTTCCGCCTGGGCCGCCGCAGAGGCCAGCAGCCAGAGTGCGAGTGCCATGGCGGCGCCCAGCGTCACGGGTTCGCGATATCCGTTGCTCATCGGCTCTCTCCCGTCAGTCGCGCGAGCAACTGCTGCGCCGTTTCCCGTCCCGTCTCGCCCTCCGCGGCGACCGCTTCGAGGGCCGCCGCCAGGCCGATGTTGCCGGTCACGCGGTCGTGCGCCGGCGCCGGGTCGTCCGCACAGCCCGGGCTTGCGCAGGCGGGCACACCGCCCGGCACCACGACCACGGCCGGAACCCGCTCGATGGCGAAGAGCCGGAACAGGCGGGGGTCGATGGCGACGCCGGCCTTCGCGCCCCCAAGGTGAGAGCCGACCGCCTTCACGGTGGCGCGCAAACCCTCCGCAGCGACTCCCCGGAGCACCAGCGGCACACCCGTCGCCGCCGCTTCGCCGGCCCACTGCGTCCAGCTCGCCGATGGCACCGAGAGGCTCATGAAGATCAGGACTTCGGCCGTGTTCGGACGGCCCGTGAGGCCCTTTGCCGTCCGCGCCGCATGGCGTTCGGCCGGCAGTGGGGCGGCCTTCTCACCGGTCGAGGTTTGCCGCGCAGCTTCGCCGGCCCGTTCCAGCGCGCGCTCGATCACCGAGCGGGTCCAGTCGCCGAGGCTCTCCGCGCCGGCGCCGCCGGCCTTGCGCAGGATATCTTCGGTCAGGGCGCGCACCGCAGCGTCTTCATCGGACGCAATGGCCGGCGCATCGTTGCCAGCGAGAGCCGGGCCGCAGCAGGAAGCGAGCAGCAGCGCGCCGGCGAGGAGGGGGATGGGCTTGAGGCGTGTCATTTGGTTCTCACAGGAGGCAACAGTTGCGTTTGGTCCACAGCAGGTAGCCGAAGTTCTCGCCCGCGACCGGAAGTTCACGCAGCGTCTCCCACAGCACCGAGGACCGGCCCGTCGGGTTGCAGCCGGTGAGCGCCGAGGTCGCGGGCACCGGCTGGGTCATCTGCCAGCGATACTGGGACTTCTTCATCACCGGCATCGGGTAGCGTCCGCAGAGCGCGGCTTCGCCCGAGCTGCCGAGCGCCAGCCCGAGACGGTGGAGCCGGTAGAGCAGGCGCTGGGCCGTCAGCAGCGAGGCCTGCACGCCGCCGACATGGGCGGCGACATTGCCGGTGAGCGGATACATGCCGCCCTGGCAGCCGGCGCACCAGAAGAGCGCGTCCTGCGGCAGGCCCGCAGACGACGCGGCGCAATCGGCAGCGCAGGCGGCCTGGGCCGGCAGCGAGGCGAACAGCGCCGCCTCCGGGTTCAGCAGGAAGGCGAGCTCGTCGTCGAGCCAGGTCGGGTCGAGTTCCGAGACCCAGGCGATGTCGAGACTGCCGCCGTCGAGACAGCCGATATCGAGCAGCACGCCGATCCAGGAGAGCAGCGGATAGACATAGTAGTGCGCGTGCCAGACCGAGCCGGATGCGCCGTCGCCGCCGGACGATGCGGTGCGCCCGCGCGGGGCGTGGAAGCCGGGATCGACCGTGAGCCCGCCGAGATTGGGGAAGCACCAGGGGGCGCGGGTCACGTCGATGAGCCGCGCCGGCTCCCAGACCCCGAGCGAGAGGCCGATCCTCGGGATCGGCGAGCCGCAGAGGCAGAGCGGCGAGGAGGGATTGGGCGTGTCCAGCGCGCCCGCGGCCGAGCCGATCGAGAGCGGCCCGATGGAGATCGGGAACAGGCACTCCCAGCACACATCGGCGACCGGGTTGACGAAGCGCCCGGTGCAACTCTGGGCCTGCGCCGCGCCAGCGGAGGCCGCAGCCCCGACGACGACCGCGATGATGAGAAGGAGCCGCTTCATCGGTCGCGCTCCGTGTCGCGGTCGTCGAGCGGGATCTCGTCGATGCGAAGCCTGCCGCCCTCCTGCGTCACCAGGCTGGGCGTGAAGGCGAGACCGAAGCGCGCCGCGAGCCGCCCGCCCTGGTCGAAGAAGAAGGGCCGGCCGTGGCGCCGCGCGAGGTCGAGCGGCCTGCCCGCCAGCAGCACGACGGTGGCGGCGCGCGCGTGTGTGAGTGCCCATTGCACTTCCGCCTCACGGCCGCCGTCGATGAACAGCAGGTCCTTGGTCATCGGCTTCACCGCCAGCGGGTCGATACGCTGGCCCGCCGCCGCGAGCAGCGTGCCGTCCGGCGTGCGCAGCTCCTGGGCCACGGTGATTGCGGGATCGAAGACGCGCACCCGCCGCTCGCGCGCCGGCGCGATGCCGGCGATCCGATCCGGCGCCTCGATGCGCTCGCGCGCCCGTTCCCGCGCCTCGCGCTGAAGACGGGCGAGTTCGCCAGAACTCTTCAATTCAGTGAGCCGGGCCTCGATCCGGGCCAGCAGGTCGGGTTCGGCCACCGGCCAGGTCGCACCACGCACGCCGAGATCGTGCGCCCCGGCCGGCAGGGCGAGCGCGAGGGCGGCGAGACAGGCCGCAGAGAAGATGAGTCGAGACCCGATCATCGCGGCGCCTCGCTGCTATCGGCATGTCGGACGTGCTGCGGGCCGGTCAGCGGTCCTTCGAGGCCGAGCCAGGGGAGGTCGGGCAGGGCGATGGCGCGCCCGAGAATGCGTTCCACGGGCACCGGCCCGATCTCCGCATAGCGGCTGTCATGACTGTCGGGATGATCGGCATGGAGAAAGTAGTGGCCGGGCGGGACGATGCCGGACGCCACCGGAACGAGCGCTCGTCCATCGATGGCCCGCACCTTGGCGCGCCCCAACGGCACGCCGTCGATACGCACAATACGATCCGCGTCCACCGAGACCGCCGCGCCCGGCAGGCCGCGGACGGTCTTGAGCCAGGGCACCGGGGAGTCCACCGCCTCGGGCGGCTCGAACAGCACCCGGTCGCCGATCGCGGGCGCGCTCACAAGCGGCAGCAGCAGATAGCCCCAGGCGCCGTCGGACCAGCTCGCATTGACATGAACGCGGGAGGCGAGCGCGAGCCAGAGGCCCGCCAGCGCCGCCATGACCCCGAGCGCCACCGTCGCGCGGCGGGCCGATGCACGCCGTCGCGGGTTGAGCCGGACCGTCGCCGGGGCGGTCATCGCCCGGCCTCCGCGTCGGGCATGGTGCGCCCGAGAATGCGCGCCATTGCCGCCTCGACCGCGCCCGTCAGGTCGGGCGCGCCGGCTGCAACCGCGCGTGCGGGGAGCAGCACCGCGCCGTGACGCGCCGCCACTTCGGCCAGCGCCGCTTCCAGCGCCCGTGCCCAGGCGCGGGTCGCCGCCGCAACCGTTTCCGCATCGGCCTTCGCCACGACGGCGCTTTCCGCCGCCACGATCTCCGCCAGGCGGACGCTTGCGACCGTCGGCCCATCCTGGGCGCCGAGCTTCACGATCCCGGCCGACACCGCAGCCGCCACGCCGGCGGCGAGCATCATGGCGGCCAGCAGGACCCGGAGCTCGCTCACGATGCGTCTCCCGCCGCGCAGCGGTGCGCCGACATGGAGACGTACGCGCGGCTGTCGCGGTGCTTGAACCAGGCCGCGCCGTCCTCGTCGTGATACATGTAGAGATAGTGGCCGGCCCAGTTGCAGTGCCCGCGCTCGGCCGAGAGCACGCCCGCCAGGATCGCCTGGCGGAACACCTGCTCGGTGTCGCGCACCACCCGAATGCGGGGCGGCCGCCGCTTACGCTGCGCGTGCATCGAGAACCTCCTCTTCCTGGCGGTCGTCATGCGGGGCTTCCTGCTGCCCTGCTTCGCCTGGCGGGCCTTGCAGTTCCCTGAGACGAGCGAGCCACACCCTTGCGGCGCGTCCCGGTCCGAGCGCCCGGATGCGGCGTCTGGCCGGCGGGAAGGCCGCGCCGGCGGCGCTCGGGATTCCGGCGTCTTCGAGATCGCGGCGCTCGGCTGCATCCGTCATGCGGAAGACGAAGCGGAGCAGCTCCGCCTCGGCCT
Organism: Alphaproteobacteria bacterium; assembly: GCA_965220825.1. Taxonomy (GTDB): domain Bacteria; phylum Pseudomonadota; class Alphaproteobacteria; order UBA828; family UBA828. Next base: position 1,819,659 of record OZ244839.1, on the reverse strand, counting down.
CGCTCGGCTCCGCGTCCAGCCCGGCGGCCTCGCGAACCGCCCGGTCGATGCCGCCGCCGAGCCGCCTCGCCCGTTCCGTGGCGCGCTGCGAGGCCGCGGCCTCCGCGTCGCCCAGCCAGGCGATGCGGGCAGGCTGCAGCAGCGCGTGAAGCGCCAGCACCCGCCGCTCTCCGGCAGCGAGCCCGTCGAGGGCCTCGATCTCCTCGCTCGCCACCACCGCATGCTGGGCGGCCGAGAGGAAGCGCCGCGTTCGCCCGCCCCAGCGGCAGCTGTTGGCCAGCACATGGGCGAGCGCCTCGAAGTCGATATCGGCGGCGGTCAGCGCTTCCGCGTCCTGCGGCCAGCGGGGCGCCCGCTTCCTCTCATGGCCCGCGCCTCGCGCGCGCCTGCTCTGTCCTGCGCTCATCTGCGCTCTCCTCTGTTAGCTGTTTGTTCTTTCTCGGGTTCAAAAAATGGGGCGCTCTCGCCCGGCTCGCCCGCGATCCGGTCGATGGCTTCCACCGTCGAGAGCCCTTCGGCCTTGAGTCGCTCCACTTCGGCGAAGGCCGGGCCGCGCGAGGAGAAGAGCGCCACCGACCAGGGATCGAGCACGAGGCGCGCGACGCGCCAGCCATCGGGGCCGTGCAGCACCAGCTCGGCCCAGCGCCCGTCCACCGTCGCGAGGCTCTTGAGCGCCCGCTCCATGCCGGGATCGCAATGGATGCGCTTCTCTTCCTTCAGCAGCTCGATCGACTCGTCCTTGCTCGCAAGGAAGATCGTCCAGTCGGCATTCTCCCAGGCGGCGCGCGCCGCCGGGTTGGCGTAATAGTCGTTGACCGACTGGGTGCCGGTGACGAGCGCGCCGCGATACTTCCGGGCGCGTCGCGCCGCGCCTTCCAGGAAGGCGCGGCTGTCCTCGCCGGCGAGCAGGTCCCAGGCCTCGTCGATGACGATCGCCTTCGGCCTCGTGCGCGCCCCGTGATACATGCGCTGGGTCGCCAGGAAGACCACCAGCATCAGCACCACCGCCTGGAGGTCGCCGCGCCCCTTCAACTCGCCGAGTTCGAACACGGTGAGCGCCCGGTCGAGCCGGGGCGTCTCGGAGCCGGCGAAGAGCCGCCCGAGCGCGCCGCCCGGACACCAGGGGCCCAGCGCCACCGCCATGTCGCTCGCCCGCCGGTCGCCGCGCGCTTCGAGACGGGCGCGCACGGTGGCGAGATCGGCTTCGCTCCCGGCCTCGTCCCAGGCGCCGGCGATGGCCTCGTCGATCAGCGCCGCCTCGATATCGTCGATCGCGCCCCTTCGCCGGCACATGCGCGAGACGACGCTCGCCAGCATGGCGAAGCATTCTTCGCGATAGTCGCTGTCGCGCGCGGCCGTCTCGGCGTCGAGCATGGCGAAGGGGTTGAGACAGGCGGGGTCTCGCCCGAAGGCGATGAAGGCGCCGTCGAGGGCTTCCGCCGTGTGCTGGAAGGAGCGCCCGTCGTCGATCACCACGGCCTCGCCGCCGGCGCCGACGATGCCGGCGACCAGCTCCTGCATCAGCACCGACTTGCCGGAGCCCGACTTGCCCGTGACCGCTACATTGTAGTTGCCGGCCTCGTTGGCGAACGGCGACCAGCCGGCGGGCTGGCCGCGCCGTCCGACCAGCAGCAGCGCCGGCGGGGCGTCGATGCGCCCGCCCTGGCCGCGCCACTCGCCATGGAGCGGCGCCAGACTGACGGCGGCCGAGGTCAGCAGCGTCTTCATGCGCCCCATGCGGGCGAGATCGGCGTCGATCCCGCCCGCCGGGACCATGGGCAGGCAGCCGAGCCAGGAGGGGAGATGGACATAGCGTTCGGCCGTCACCCGCCAGCCCTGGCCGTGATAGATGGCGCGCACCGCCTGTTCGGCCTCGTCGATGGCGTCGGGCGGGGCATAGACGGCGGTGAAGCAGCAGGCCTTGACCAGCCGCTCGCCGTCCTTGAGGCGCTCGGTGACGGTCTGCCAGTCGCGCGCCCGCTCGGCGAGACCCGGCAGGTAGCGGGCGATGCCGGTGCCGGCCTGCTGGGTGGCGCGGGCCGACTTCAGGATCGCGCGCTCGCCGTCGGCGGCCTCGCCGGTGGAGACGGTGAGGCAGGTGAGCACCGGGCAGCCGGGCTGCAGGAAGTCGCGGTGGAAGTCGCCGATCAGCGCATTGCCGCGCCAGCCCGGCCAGACCTCGGGGAAGGTGACCGCGGCCAGCACCCGGACGGCGATGTCGGTGCCGTCGGGATGATGGAAGAGCAGGCCGGTCGGCGCCACCGAAAGCGCGCGGCCCGGCGCGGCGCATTGCAGATGCAGCGGATCGCGCGGCGACCAGCGCCGCTGAGGGCGGTTGCAGCCGCCGTCATGGGCGCCCGCCAGGTCGGGGGCGGTGAGTTCGGCGGCGAGCGAGAGCAGCGCATCGGGGGCGAGGCGGCGCGTGCCGGCGCCGGTCGAGGCGAGCGTGCCTTCGAGCGCGCGGCGGAAGGAGCCGAGCGCGGTCTCCGTTACCGGGCCGGGCGGCCCGGCGAGCGAGGCGGCGACGAACAGCCGGTAGTCGGAGAGGGTGAAGGGCGGCCCGCCCGGATGGAGCGGCCGCCAGCCCGCCGGTTCGAGCAGCCGCGCCCGGCGGACCGCCATGCCGGCCTGCACGCCGCCCTGTTGCAAGCGCGGCGCGGCCCAGGCGTCGAGTGCGGCGCCGAAGCGCGGGCTCGCCCAGTGGATCACCTGCAGCGTGCAGCGCTCGGGCGCGGCGTCGGCGAGGGTTCCGGCGAGCGCGCCCAGAGTCTCGGCGTCGATGCCGGCGAACGGCGGCAGTTCGAGCACGAAGCCGGTGCTGGCGGCATTGACATAGAGTTCGGAGCGCTCGTCGAAGGCGCGCCAGGGCAGGAGCGACATCAGCGAGGCCGGCATCTCGGGGAGCGTGCGGGGCTCGAGCGCCGCCGGCCCCTCGAAGAGGTCCATGAGGCGGGCCAGCATCAGTCGAGCCTCCAGGCGGCCGGCGCCAGCACGACCCGCACATAAGCCGCCTCGCGATAGACGCCGTCGGCATCGACGAACGGCCCGATCCAGACCCGACCCACCGTTTCCGGCAGGCGCAGATCGTCGGTCCCGGTCTCGACGACCGCCAGATCGTCCGAGGCGGGCGTCTCCGCCTCGTGCACGACATCGCACGGTCGCGCGCCGGCTGCCGGCTCCGCCGACAGGGCCGGGGCGGCCTGCTCACTCGCTGCGCCGTTCTCATCCCTGTTCCCGGCGTTGTCCTCCGCGACGCACAGCTCGGCGAGCCAGGCGAAGGGGCTGCAGCCGCGTGCGCAGTCCGCAGCGGCTTCCTCCCGCGACACCGCCTCGGACCGGGGCACGGCCTCGTAGAGCGGCCGCGTGCGCACCAGCGTGTCTGCCGCCGGGGTCTCCGGGACCGCCGGATCGGCGGCCCCGACACTTGCGCAGACCTTCCCCTGCGCCAGCGGGCACTGCCAGGCATCGCCCACATGGCGCCCGGCGCAGCCCGCGAGCAGCATCGCAAGCGCGATCGCGGCGGGCGCGGCAAACCGTCCGGTCATTGTCTCGTCTCCTTCGGATCGTCTGTCTGCCCGTCGAGACGGGCGCCTTCGATGAACACCACCGTGACCGGCGTGCCGGCCTGCAGCTGGATCACCGGCTGATATTGTTCGGCGCGGCGGATCAGATAGTCGGCGACCTTGCGCCCGGCCGTGCCCGCGCCGGCGCCGAGACCGGCGCGGCCGATATCGGCAAGCCCGGTGTTCGCAACCGCCGCCGTGCCGCCGGAGGCGACTGCCTGGGGCTGGAACGCGGTCGAGACGCTCTGGCCGGCGCCCGAGACCAGTCCGGCCAGGAACGCCTTCTCCACCAGCGCGCCCTCGCGGCTCACCACCGGTCCGCGCACGCCTGCCTTGCCGGCGCCGGCGACGAAGCCCGCGACTTCCGTCTCGATAACGGTGCCGGGCGTCTCGCCGGCGCAGGTCAGCGTGCGGAGCCGGGCATAGACCTTCTCCGAGGAGAGATCGCCATGGGCCGAGGCCACGATCGTGCAGCCGGCGAGATCGACGCTCTCCGCTTTTCCGTCGGCGGCCGCCGTCCAGGCCGGCCCGGTAATGCGCAGCAGGACCGGGCGCGGATCGCCCTGGGAGGCGACGCCGGCCGACGCATCGACGCCCGCCAGCACCACCGCCTCGGCATGGCTGCCCGCCGGCAGCCAGTAGGAGAGGGGCCGGGCGGCATCGCCTCGGGTTTGCTCGGCAGGCGCCTTCTCGAGCTCGAAGTTGCGGATCAGCGGCGTCGTGCCGAGCATGTCGCCCGCTGCGGGTTCGGAGCGGGTGCTCGCCCGCCCCGCGCTGCCCGGCACGAAGAGGTTCGCATTGGGCGCCGTCGTTGCGGGGGCTGTCCGTTGCTTGCGCTCAAAATCCTCGATCATCGCCGCCTGGCGGTCGATGACATGGCGCGCATCGTTGGCGTTCTTCTGCAGTTGGGCTCGCAGTTGGTCGTTCTCCTGGACGAGCCGCCGGCTCTCGGCTTCCATCTCCCGGACCCGCCGCTCGACCACGCCGATGCGGGCCTCCGAGCGCCGGGTCCAGCTCTCCTCGGCCGTGCCCGGATCGGCGAGTTCGGCGTCGATGCGGGGCGCCGGAGCCGGCGCCTTGTCCGAAGAGGCCGTCAGCCAGAGGGCGAACAGGATCAGCAGACCGGCGGCCAGGCCCGAGAACAGCAGCAGCTGGCGCTGGCGCACGCGGCGGGTGTCGCTGTCCCGCACCGCTGCGGCGCTCATCGGACGTCTCCCGCGCGTTCGCGCACGATCACCGCGAGACGCCCGCCGGTCGGCCCCGTGCCGGGATCGGACAGCCAGGCCGCCGCGACGCGAGGCGCGAAGCGCGCCGCGAGCGATGCCGCGTCCTCGGCGCCGTCGGGATCCGTCTCGACGACCAGCGCGGTGAAGGCCGGCCCTTGCCAGGTCTCGACCACGCGATCGTGTGCTCCGGGTCCCGCCGGCACGCCCGCTGCGATCGCATAGCCCGGCAGCGGCTCGCGCCGCGCCACCGCGCGGACGAGCTTGATCAGCCCGGCAATGCGCGGGTCGCCCTCGTTGGCCTGGTCCTCGCGCGTCGCTGCCGCATCGGCGTTGCGAATCAGGATCTGGGCCGAATCCCGCTTCGAGACCGCCAGGGTCAGCCGATAGGTGAAGCCCTTCTCGGTGCCGAGGAACAGCACCGTCGCGTCCCCCGGCTTTGCGCCGGCAGCGGCCGTTCCGGCGCGGGGCCTGAGATAGAGGTCGCCGCGCTTCGCGTCATGCTCGACCTCGAACCCGTCGGGGCTCCGCACCACCCGCGCGATACGGTCGTCCGCGAGCGCGATCCGACTCACCGCCGTCGCCGAGACGCTGGCCCGGAGTTCGGCATGGTCCGCCGCCTCCAGGATCTGCATCGCCGCTGCTGAAGGTGCATATGTAGAGAGTGCCGATACCAGCAGTGCCGTTGCCAGAGCCGCCAGCGAACCGGCTCTCCCCATGGAAAGGCGCCCGGCAACGGCCCGCACCCTTGTCTGTGTTCTCAGTTTCACTTCGACTCCTCCCGTTCCTCGAATCTCAGAAGCCCGATGCGCCCGCCCTCGATGCGGAAGGTGAGCCGGTAGGTCTTGCGCTCGCGCGAGGCCTCCTCGCGCCCGATCCAGGTCGCGAGCTCGCCCGTCACCTCCGCCGCCAGCGTCGCCGGATCGACCGCGATGCGTTCGGGATAGAAGGCGGTGGCGAGGTCGCGCCGGGCCATGCGTTCGGCCTCGGCCGTGACCCAGGCGGCGATGGCGCCCCGCGCCGACGGGTCGGCCAGCCGGGCCGCCGCCTCGCGCAGATGACCGGCATTCTCGGGCGTGACGGTCAGCAGCGTCACCGCCACGGTGCGCGCCGTGTCTTCGAGATATCGCCGCCCCGTCCAGCTGTCGCCGACCTCCCAGACCGGCCCCGAGACCGCCGGCACCAGCACCGTCGAGCCTTCGCGTCTGGCGAGCCCGACCGAGAGGGCGAGGTTGGCCGCGAGCGACAGGCCGAGAAGCCCGGCCAGCGCCAGCCGTCCGTCCCGCGTCCGGCGGCGCTCCGTCTCCATCTCCTCGCGCCTCATGCCACGAACCTCCTGAGATGGCTGGGCGGCGTCGCCCTGAGCCGCAGCACGAAGGAGGGCAGGAACCAGTAGAGGGCGTAGAGCGCGATGTTGGAGCCGCCGCCCCGCTTCGCCCGGCGCAGCAGCCACCAGGCGGCAAGGCCCGCCAGCAGCCCGGCGATGAAGGCGTTGGCCGCCAGGCCCAGAACCACCGGGCCCAGCAGCACCGCCGCCTCGTCGAGGGTCCAGAAGAGCCAGCGCTCGGGATCGTCGAGCCGGCGCGGAATGACATGACGGGCAAGATCGTTCATGGCGCGCGCCTCAGACGATCGCCGTGCCGACCAGGCCGGTGACGATGCCGACCCCGGCGCCTGCCGCCACCCCGACGCCGACGGCGCCCAGAAGCTGCAGGGCGTTGAAGCGCAGCACCGAGCCTACCAGGGCCGCGCCGACGGCAAGCGCCGCCGCGAGCTGGCCGCCGGTGCCCGACACCATGTCCGAGACCGTGTCGAGCGGGCCCGAGAAGGTCGTGTCCGAGGTCGCCCAGGCGGTCCCGACGCCGAGCGCCGCCAACGCAAGCGCGGAGAGCGCGGGAACGACAACCGCCCGGCGGAACCGCGCGCCCATCAGGCCGCCCTCCCGCCATAGCTCTCGTCCGAGGTCGAGCGCACCCGGCGCGCCGACGCCCAGGCTTCGACATCGGCGCGCGCATAGCGCACCCGGTTGCCGAAGCGGTGGAAGGGCGGGCCGTCGCCGGTCACCCGGTAGCGGTCCAGCGTGCGGGGGCTCAGCCCCAGAAAGGCCGCGACCTCGCGCGTGCTCATGTAGATGTCCTTGTCCAGCATCGCTGTCTCCGAATGTGCTGTTGAAATCGCCGCAACCGGCGCGGCGCCGTTCCGCATCGCCTCCCGGATCGCCGCCCGCTCGGCTTCCGAGCAGTGCTCCGCGATCCAGGCCAGCACCCGGTCCGCTCTATCCAGCCGGGGCGAGGCGCCCCGGCGAATGCGCGTGACGAAGGACGGATCCCCCGCTGCGTAGTGTCCGAGCAGGGACGCCTTGGTGCGCGTCACCGCGATGAACGCTTCCAGCTCACGCCGGAAGGACGGCCCGATCGGCTCCTCGTCCATGAAGGCGAGCACCCGGTCGGCGGTCTCGAGGCGCGGCTCGCGCCCGTTGGACAGCCGATGCACGAAGGACGGGTCGCGGAGCGCGTCCAGTCCGAGCCGCGCAGGCGCGGTGCCGGTGCGCTCCAGGAACGCCTCGACGGTGGTACGGAAACGGGTAGCCAGTGCAGTCATGGCCGAGAACATACGAGCAACAATTACCGCTTGCAATCGCAATGAGTAGTAAATAAACTATGACAACTGCGATCACCCGGCGACAGACCTGCGAGGCACGGCGATGGAACGCGACCCGGTACGACAGAAAATCCGCGATCTCCTGTGGGAGCGCGGCATGAACATGCGCGAGGCGTCGCTCGCCATCGGCCGCAATGTCTCCTACCTGCACGCCTTCCTGCAGCGCGGCAGCCCGAGAGTGCTCTCGCACCAGGACGCCGCGACGCTCGCGGGCCTGCTCGGTTGCAAGCCCGAGGAGCTGCACCACGCCGAGCGCCCGTCCCGGAAACGGCGGACCGGGGCCAAGAAGAAGCGGCGCCCGGAGACGGACCGGGGGCCGGTGCCGCTCAGCCCCGTCTCCGAGGTCGATGTCGAGGCCTCCGCCGGACCCGGCGCGCTTGCCGACGAGTTCGTGGTCGAGAAAGCGCGCTGGTTCCTGCCCGAAGGGATGATCCGCTACGAGGGCGACGCCAGCCCCGGCGCCATTCGCGTGCTCCGGGTGCGCGGCGACTCCATGGAGCCCGAACTCTTCGAAGGCGACCGGCTGCTGGTCGACACCGCCCGGCGCATCCCCGCGCTCGGCGAGTTGTTCGTGCTCTGGGACGGCAACGGACTGGTGGTCAAGCGCATCGAGCCCCTGCCGGGCGACGGCGAGACGCCCGAGCTGCGGCTCAAGTCAGCCAACCCCGACTATGAGGACTACACCTGCCTCGCCCAGGATGTGCATGTCGTCGGCAAGGTGGTCTGGACGCTCAAGAGGGTGTGAGCCGCCTGCGCCAGCGCCGCCGCGTCACGCGACGGCAGGGTTCTGGAATCCGGTTTCCAGAAGGAATACAGTGCAGAGAGAGAGAGAGAGAGAGAGAGAGCGAAAGCGTGAGAAGAAGCGGACGACTGCCCTTCGCGGTGGGGTCGATCCCGACGAGAAAGGCCGATTGCGGTGGCCTCGGCGGCATCCAGGGTCCCCCGGCGTGGACCGTGCGATGAGGTCGATGATGTGTGTGGGTCCGGGCATCGCTCTCCGGCGAGCGCGACGAGTCCAGATCTGGGAGGACGCCAACATGAAGACCATCACAGTGTCAGTCGACGACGACACCTGGCTCCGTTCCCGGGCTCGGGCAGCACGGCTTGGAACCTCGCCCCCGTGCTGGTGCGCGGCTATCTGACCGAGTTTGCCCACGAAGACTTGGATGACGGCAAAGAGGAGGCCGACGCGGCGTTGTCCGAGTGCGATCGCCGGCGTGACATGCTGAACCAGGTGCTGGCGGACTTCGACGCGCGGGGCGTCGGCCTGCACATGTCCGACAACCTGACTCGGGACGTCCTGTACGACCGCGATGCGCTAGGCCGAACCACTTGACAACGAATATCCTTTCCCCTCGAAAAAATCCAGCATACGCCCCTGCAACTGGACTATGATACTTCTAAAAGTGAGAATATCTATCAAGGAAAAGGACCTACGTCTTGTTATAGTTTGCTTGCCGACGGTCGTCTGATCCCATCAACAATGACAATCGATGACACTCTCTCTCCATTTTTCGATGCTCGGTTTTTGGCATCCATAAGTTGCTCTAACCCATTGCCCATTTCACCAACATCGATAACGATGTAATAGGCAGTTAGCGTCTCTTCCGCTGTCTTGTAAGTTTCCAATTGGCGAGTATAGCCTTTCACCAGTTTTCGGTTCCGAGACAGCTTTATCTCTACAAGAACACGACCATTGAATCCCTTCGCAACTTTAAAATCCACTGGACCGTTTCCCGTGTCTGCTTCGGGTGTGAGGTCAAGGTCATTCGCCTTGCAGTAGGAGTGAGCGACCGCAAAAAAGAGGCGTTGCGCTGCCTTCTCCGGGCGTGGAGATTCATCATAATAAAGGTCCTCCGACAGGCGTCGGTGCTCAATCAAGAATTTAAACTGGCCAATGATCTGCTCTACGATATTAGATACGCCATTAATATCTAGCTTTGCTGGATGTTTGATCCGGAATGGTGTCGTTTCGGCTAGAGACGCTGCCACCTTCCGCCATGAAAGCTCACCAAGGGGATCAACCGTCGCATCATAGGGACGGGCATTAACGGCCCGTATCATGCTGAGAAACGTTTCGAATTCGTCTTTGCCCGACATGGCCCAACTACGGAGATCACGTTTGTTCGCCTTACTCTTGGTCTCCCAGAGTCGAGTAATTTCTTGATTCACACGTGTTCGGAGCTCTTCGTTTTTTGAAGCCGCGTCGGCTATATCCGACCAATCTGTCACAATTGGAAGGTCGCGCAATATGTCGGTTGGAACGAGTAAAACTGGACCATCTTCTGGAATAAAGGGATTGCTAGGTAGCACCACATCGAAGGATTGTCCGTTTTGAAGCCGTAATGTCTTCGGTTTCACCGGAACATCAAGCTCATTGAGCACTCGTTCGTTGAAATGCAAGAGGTCGCTGAAAATCACGTTACTTGTCATGTCACTGATACGATCTGGTCCAACGCCGTCTTCGAAAAGTGCCATGGCTACAAACAAGTCCGGATCGTCAATACCAAGTTGTACGATTTGGCGCGCTGTATCGATTAATTGCGCGGTCATTTCGTTTCCAGAGCCGGCACCGGAGACAGATTGAGCGCCGTAGCCCAGGCAGGTCCACTTAATTTCGGGAAAGGATAGTAGCCGCTTCGCGGTTCGCCACGCGACATCTCCTCGTTCTTTGGAGAGGCGAAGGAATTTGATGACTTTACTAAAATGTTCCTCATAGGTATTCCTTGCGCCTATCGATATTTCTAGGTGACGGCTTTTCGCCAGTAAAAGAGGATCTATGAAGAGGCGAGTATCGATATTCAAGGTGGGATCAAGAACTCCCAGACGCGCCAAGGTTTCTTCCGGCACACCATAATGATCTGAAAAACGTTCAGGGTTTCGAATTTTTGCCATTAGTCTGTTCGTTCCCACGGATGTTAGTGTTGTCTGCTTGGGCGCCTTGCGGCCAAGGCGAGTGTTTGACGGGATAGCTGCCTCAAGCGAGTAGAATTACGTTTTCGGCCGCCGCCGCTTCGTTCAGACTCCTGTCGAGGCTCGCCAACGGATAGGCCTCCCGAACCGCCAGGGCCAGATAGCTCGCGTCGTAAGCGGGCAGGCGGTGGGCGCGCGCCAAGGCCATCACGGCGCCATCGTTCACATCGTCTGCCAGCCGGATCGGCAGGCGGCGCAGTCGCGTCATCGACGCGTCGGCATAGCGGCGGTCGATCCGTCCGCGGCGTTCTGCCGACAGAAGCAGATTGCGTACCTCGTGCCAAAACACGTCCGGCACCATCGCCGTCTCCTCGCCCAAGCGGTCTAGCGCGATGTCTGCCAGAACCGCTTCTTCGGCTGGGAGCACCCAGGCGGCGGCGACCGAGGCATCGAGCACGAACGCCATCAGCGCGCGTGCCCCTCGTGCCGCCATTCCAGAATCTCGGCGGTCGTCACCGCCTTCTGCCGCGCCCGTTCCCTGCGCAGCGTTGCCGAAAGCGCCGCATGCTCGCCCTCGCGGGAGATGCGTGTCACGTGGGCCACCGGCACGGCACCCCGGCAGATCACCAGATCCTCGCCCGCTTCCACCTCCGCCAGCAATGCGGAAAGGTGGGTCTTCGCCTCGCCGATCTTAACCCGTCGCACCATGGTTCCTATGCTCCTGTCCAAAAGCCGGACTGTCCCGTGGTCAGACACCCTGCTCAGTGTGAGAAGATAGGCTTTATGTTATCTTGGTCAAGCGCTTGACCAAGATAGTTCCGGGACCAGAGATCTGTCCGGTATGTTCGCCCACCAGACCCCGGCGAGATATTCGCGCCGTAGGACTGCAACGGGCTGGCGCCCAGACGCCTCCGGCTGGTGCCGCGCAATGGCGAGGCGCCCCGGCTGCGGCCCAAGTCAGCAACTGAGACTATGCTGGCTACAAAGGGCACCTTGGCTGCCGAGAAGCCATGAAGAGCGGACTGCCATAGACGGCGATTGCACCGCGTGCGTCCTTGAAGCTCTCGAAGCCCATATCGAACCGGACCGGCCGGCGCTGATCTTCGCTAGCTTGGTCGAACATGCGCAAACCCTGGCGGGGCTGCTGACGGCGCGCGGCGTCCGGGCGCCGGCAGTGAGCGGAGCGACGGAAACGGACTGCGTCAGCGCATCGTCGAGCAGTTTCGCGCCGACGAAATCCGGGCGCTGATGACCCGTGGCGTCATCCGCGAGAGCCTGGACGCGTCCAAGACTCGCGCCATCATCGTCGTCCCACCCGATCCATCGCCCTAATCTCTATTTCCAGATGATTGGCCGTCGCCTGCGTGGTCCCAAGAATGGCGGCAGTAATAACCGCCGGAGCCTGCATGTCCGCGACAACATTACCAATTTCGACCGTGAGCCAGCCCTCACAGAGCTTAACTAGCATGTCTAGTATTTCATCCGCACGAATGCGCCGATCGTGCCGTTGCATTCGTAGCCATTCTGTTTATTTTTGTGTCTATTCAATTCCGAGTTGTAACTTTTCCTTCTGAAAGTCTTTCCGCAGACGGTACATCTAAAAATGTATGTTGGACCACCTTTGAGACCGATAGCCTTGCTTCGGGTGGCTTTGGGTAGACGTGGGGGTCGCGCGGACCGTACGGTACCAGCTCCCAATGTGCTTCTGGATCCTGCCCTCGATGCCCTCGGAATACTCTGAGGGCCTGACGGCGTTAGTTCAATGGGGTACCGTGGCGTGAATGGTGTCCGGGTGGCTTTGACTCCAAGTATGCTGTCCACCAAATAGCTACGAGACTGGCCGCTGTCTGCGCGTACAGCCATAAGTAACACGTCACCAGCTCGTGAGCGGCGGAGCGAATAGGCTTCAATCGTGCGGATCGAACGATTGCCTTGCCTGTCACGGTAGTCGATCTCTACGAGAAAGCGGTTAGCAGCGGCAAAGCGAATCATGTCGACAAGACTCTGTCCTCGCCTGCCGGAGGGCAGGTCGACCAGACGCTCGCGGATGAGCGTGTCTCCTGCACCAATAGGTATCGCCGCAGGGGGTTGTACGGCGGTGCCCTGAAGCCAGTTGAAGATTTCCGGGAGCGCGTCCCAAAACGCTTCTACCGGCAGCAGAGCGGGGAGCTGGTGCTCCAACATATGATTCCAACCAGATTCAAGATCCGCACGATGCGGCTCCAGATCGGTCATACTCGGAATATTGATGCCCTTAAATTCGCACTTGGCGCGTAAGATGTCCATGAAGCGTCGTGGTTCTGGACGTGCCTCGGCATTGCGGTAGAGATGCACGACGTCATAAAGATCACGTGGACGCGTCCGTTCTGCGAGCGCTCTGAATTTTTCCGCAAATGCCTCGATGTAATCGTAAGCCAGAACTTCGATGCCGTCTTCTGGCTCATCGCTATATGGATGGAAAATCTGTCCCCAGACTGGTGGCAGAATGATTCGCTCGTCGGCGGTCAGGTCAAGCTTGATGCGCGGGAGAGCGTGGGTCGATGAGATCGGACCTTTGTAACTGATCTTGCCCTGGCAGGAGATTTGTCCTCGGGGATTTCTATAGATGTCGAACTCTTGCTTGTTGGCCGGAATTTCAATACCAGTCTGATCATAAATCCATTCGCCAATTTCAGAGAATGCGTTCATCAAGAAGTTGGCATCGAGATGCTCTGGTTGGCGAAGTGTGAAGTCGAGATCTTCGGAAAACCGATAGGTTTCGAAGAAGCATTTTTTCAGGCATGTTCCACCCTTGAATATCCAACTCTCCATAAGATCCTTGTGCCAATAGATGCCGGCGAGCATCCAACCGAGAACATAGTCCTTCTCCACGACATGTGGGATGAGGGTTGTCTGCTTAGCTATTGCAAGGATTTCGCGCTTATCTAGCATGCTGTTTCTCCGCGAGCCACAGCTCCGGCACGCGTAGACGCCATTTTGTCACGACGACCGGTCCACTCTGAACCGGATCGAGATGTGCGTGACCACCGGTCAGATGTTGCTCGCATAGACGAACCAGCCGGGCACAGCCAGGAATATGCTCGGCCAGAAATCCAAGGCGCTTGAAGACAGCACCGTTGTCGAGGCTCACTGCGTATTCGATGAGCTTCGTATCGTCACGGTCGTCGCGTCGCAGGTACGCTGTGAGACAGTCGGCCACGTGTTGGATGCCACCACCGATCGCTGGACTATCGAGCATGTCGATAATCGTACGGTGCGGGTCGGAGACGGGCACTCGCGTATGATGACGCCAGACATTCCTGGTACCGAAGATCTTCCGCTCGTCGATATGCGTCAGCGAAAAGAGCACGCCATGTCGTATTTGGCGCTTCTGACGCACGGAGCGTGCAGTCATCACGAAGATGTCCCTGAAAATCTGTTCGGTCAGGTCCCAGTGCTCGGCTGCTGTGCGGCCTCCGATATAAGCTGGCGCGAAGAGGGCAGGAACGAGAACCCACGGGTCATCAAGGACACGATCCGACCCCATGGTATCGATGGAAGCCGCGACATAGGCACCAGGGCCCACTCGTCTCAGCCATCCTTGTTCAGTCCAGCGGGACAAACGCTGGGCTGCTCTGGTGCGGTCGAGCTGGAGAGCGGTCACCACGTCATCGACGTGAATGACGTCGCCGGCCATGGACAACACCCGGACAAGCTGCGCGCGCCCTCTCGGGAGGTGGGATGTGTTTTCGTTCATAGCCTCAATTTATCATAAATTGCGAATTGTTGCAACTCAGATAATTTCAGGTCGAGTTGCACCATCATCCATATTTCGCGAAAATAACGAATTATTGCATATAGAGTAAAACAGGACGGAAGCCAACCGCGCAGCACCTGGGTCCGGCCTCGGTACCTCGACCGCCTGGCAGACCACGGATCCCTCCACCCATCACGGCGCGTCCTGTGCAGCAGGATTGTGTCGTGCTGGAAGGCGTCTTCTTTTCGCCATGGGAGCAGGTGCGCCAGCTTTGAAGGACAGATGCTCTAGGCACTCCTTCGCGATCACCCTGCCACTTCCGCGATCCGCTTGGCGATCCGATCGGCGGCGGACTTGACCGGGTCGTTGGCGAGGTGGGCGTATCGTGCCGTGGTCTGGACCTGAGTGTGGCCGAGCAGCTTGCCGATCATGGGCAGACCCTCGCCGACCAGCAGCCCGCCGCTGGCGAAGCTGTGGCGCAGGTCGTGGATGCGGACGTCCTCAAGCCCGGCGCGCGCGCGGACGCGCCGCCATGGGTGCTGGAGGTCCGTCAGGTGGCTGCCCGGCTTGCGGCCGTGGATCACCCAGGGATTGCCGTCCTCGCGGTCGATGCTCTCCAGCACCGCGACCGCCGGCCCACCCAGCGGCACAGCCTTGGCGCCGGTCTTGCTGTCGGGAAGGCGGAGCAGACCCGCTTTCAGATCGACATGCTCCCAGCGCAACTTCTGAATCTCCGAGAGCCGACAGCCGGTGAACATGAGCAATCGGAAGGCGGCGACCGCTGCTCTCGTCTCCGACCCGTCGCGCTCGACCTCCTTCAACGCCTCGCCCAGCCGGCGATACTCCTCGTCCGACAGGAAGCGCTCGCGCTTCTCCTCGCGAAACCGCCTGACATGCCGGCAGGGGTTGGAGCCGTCGGGCCGAAGCCCCCAGAGTTCGGCCAGGTTGAACATTTTCGACAGCACGCCGAGGGTCCGGTTGGCCTGATAGGGCGTCTCCCGCAACGCATGATGCAGCGCGGCGATATCGCTGCGCTGCATATCCGAAACCCGGCGCGCCCCGATCCGGGGATCGACGAACAGTTCGACCGAGCGGCGATACTCGGAGGCGGTGCTCGCTTTGCAGTGCGAGGGGACATACTCGTCGAGAAAGCGCCGGCCGAGCTCCCGCATGGTGGGCGAGGGGTCGTCCCGCCCGTTCCAGCCGGCCGGATCCTGGCCCGCCTTGGCGCCGGTGATGATCTCCGCTGCACGGGTCCGTGCTTCCGCCGGGGTGACCGCGCCATGCGGCCCGATGGTCGCCTTGACCGGCCTGCCGCGATATCGGGTCTTGACGATATAGACCTTGCGCCCCGAGGGATGCACGCGCACGCCGAAGCCCTTCAGATCGTCATCCCAGACGACCCGCTCGCGCGCCTCCGGGACGAGCGCATCGACGCTGCGCTTGGTAATTTTCGGCATGGAAGCTTGCCCGTTGCGTTCCGATTCCAGGTACCATATAGGTACCACGAGAACGCAAATCAAGGCGTATCGCTGCGCAGAAGCGCGTCGGCGGATAGGTCATAAACTATTGAAATTATTAGTATAATATTTGCAGTGCGCAGATATGTCATGACATTATAAGCAAACTCATAACCTGAAGGTCGCAGGTTCAAATCCTGCCCCCGCAACCAAACAACCCCTTGAAAACACTGCGTTTTCGAGGGGTTTTCTTTTGTCTCCAGATTACTTCCTATGCCTGCCGTAAGCATACCGTAAGCGGATTCATTACAACTGAGGCGCATCCCTGCGCACCGTAAGCATGGAGCGGTGGGCAAGCGCCGGGTGGCTACCGCGCCGCCAGGAGCCGGAGCGGGGCGAGGTTTCGGGTGAGGTCGGATGCCGGAGAGGCGTCCGCGCCGTGTCCCAGCCCGGAGCCTGCCCATGTCCGATACCATCTCCGCCGACTACAGCCTTCGTCCGAGCGAGCTTGCGGCGACGCTCGCCCTGCTGGTCGAGGCGCGCCAGCCCTGCATCGTGTGGGGGCCGCCCGGCGCCGCCAAGTCGCAGATCGCCCAGCAGGTCGCGGCTGCGGCGAACCGCGAGTATGTGGATGTCCGCGCGCTGCTGATCGATCCCGTGGACTTGCGCGGCATCCCCTGGCGCGACGAGGCGGGGCGCACCCGCTGGGCGCCGCCGGCGTTCCTGCCGCTGACCGGCGATACAGGACGCTTCCTCATCAATCTGGAAGAGCTGCCTTCTGCCTTGCCGCTGGTCCAGGCGGCGCTCTACCAGCTGGTGCTCGACCGCAAGGTCGGCGAATACACGCTGCCCGAGGGCGCCTCGCTGATCGCCTGCGGAAACCGCGAGACCGACCGCGGCGTCGTCCATCGGATGCCGACCCCGCTGGCCAGCCGCTTCGTCCATCTGGAGATCCGGGTCGACGCCGCCGACTGGTGCGCCTGGGGCGCGGCCAACGGCATCGCGCCCGAAGTGCTGTTCTTCATCCAGCTCCGGCCCGAGCTCCTGCACAATTTCGATCCGCAGTCGAAAGAGCGCGCCTTCGCCTGTCCCCGCACCTGGGAGTTCGCGAGCAATATCGTGCAACGCCGGGGCGGCCTCGACGCCGGCGTCGAGCGGGCGCTGTTCCGGGGCGCGGTCGGCGAGGCGGCGGCGGTGGAGTTCGCCGCCTTCCTCAATGTCTGGCGCGAACTGCCGCATCCCCGCGCCGTGATCGACGACCCCGAAGGCGCGGACATCCCGGAGAACGCCAGCGCGCTGATCGCGCTCTGCGGCTCGCTCTACCGGCTGGCCTCGGATGTGAATCTCGACGCCATCGTGACCTATGCCACGCGGCTGCGGCGCGAGGTCGGCGAGTTCCTGGTCGGCTCCTGCATCCGCCGCGAGCCGGCGCTGCAGCGCTCGCCCGCCTTCATCCGCTGGGCCGCCGCCCGCACGCACTGACGGAGGCCACCCATGAATCTCACCCATGACGCCATGCTGGTGTCGCTGCGCATCGCCGCCTGGTCCGGCCGCCTCTACGATCGCGCGGCCAGCAACCATGTCGCCGCCGCCCATGACGCCGCGTCCAGCGCCGGGCGCTACAACAAGCGCCTCTTGCCCAAATGCGCCTTCGCCGCACTTACCGCGACGCTCAGCAAGGCCCGCACCACCCATTACGAACAGACCCTGCCCTGGGACGATCAGGGCAGCCGGCTGCTTACCGTCGCCAACCATGCGCGCTACACCGAACTGATGGACGCCTTGCGCGAGCGCATGATCCGCGAGCGCACCCGCTTCATCGACGACTATGACGACCATATCGACCGGGCGCGGCTCGACCTCGGCAAGCTCTTCTCCATCGAGGACTATCCCTCGAAGGAAGCGCTGCGAGCCAAGTTCGCCATCCGCTACCGCATCGCCCCGGTGCCCGACGCCGAGCACTTCATGGCGAAGCTGGCCTCCGACGACACCGAGCGCGTGAAGCGCGACATCGAGCGCCAGATCGAGGAGCAACTGCGCGACGGTGTGGGCGACCTCTATCGCCGCCTCGGCGAGGCGGTCGAGCGCGTCTCCGAGCGGCTGCGGGAGGACGAGAGCGGCAAGCCGCTGGTCTTTCGCAACAGCCTGATCGGCAATATCCGCGACCTGGTGGAGGTGGTGCCGCGCCTCAACATCTTCGGCGACGACGAGCTGGCGCGGCTCTGCGAGCAGGTGAAGGACAAGATCGCGAGCGTCGAGCCGGACGCGCTCCGGCCGTCGAAGAACTTCGACCCGGTGGCCCGGCAGCGCGTGAAGCGCGACGCCGACGAACTGATGGAGCGGTTCGCTGGCTATTTCGGGGCGCCTGACCCGCACTCCGAGCGGGAGGCGGCCTGATGGCGAGCCGCATCGATACCGAATCCGCCGGGCGCGTGAGCACCTGCGTCACCGAGCTTCTGAGGAAGCAGCCCTTCTTCGGGAGCCTGGCGCTCCGCCTGCCGCTCCGGGCCGACGCGACCCGCGAGACCCTGGCGAGCGACGGGCGGGAGATCCGTTATTCGCCGCAATGGATCGCCGGCGCCGATGCCCATGTCATCGAGACGGCGATCGCCCGCGTGGTGCTGGCCTGTGCGCTCAAGCACCACACGCGTCGGCGAGACCGCGACCCCGAACGCTGGCAGCAGGCTTCGCAGCTCGTGACGCACGGCCTGTTGCGCCACGCCGGCTTCGCCCTCCCGCCCGACGCGGAGGCGTGGGAAGGCATCAGCGTGGAGGAGGCCTATGACCGCCTGCCGGAGCCGCAGGACAACAATGCTGGCGGCGACGACGGCTCCGGCAGCAGTGACGCGGCGGGTGGCGGCCAGCAGTCGGACGCCGGCGAAGGCGCCGCTCCGCCCAGTTGCGATCCGTCCGGCACCGGTGAGGTCATGGACGCCCCCTCCGGCCCGGGCGACACCAATGCCGCTCCGTCCCCGACCGAAGCGAGCGCCGAGGAACAGGCCTGGGACGAAGCCATGCATCAGGCGCTGAGCCTCGCCAGGGCCGAGGGCAAGGCGCCGGGCGCGGTCGAGCAGACCGTGCGCGGCGCCCATGCCGGCCGCGTCGACTGGCGCACGCTGCTGCGCCGCTACATGACCGAGGCTGCCAGGCGCGACTATAGCTGGAGCCTGCCCAACCGGCGCTTTATCGACGCCGGCCTCTATCTGCCGTCGATCCGCTCGGAAGGCATCGGGAGCATCGTCGTCATTATCGACAGCTCAGGTTCCCTGCCGACCGCGACGCTCGCCGCGTTCTGGGCCGAGGTTCGCGAGATCGCCACCGAGCTCCAGCCCGAGAGCGTCGTCCTGCTGCAGGTCGATGCTGCCGTGCAGGATGCGGCCGAGTATTCCGCCGCCGACCTGCCCGATGAGATCGCGGTGAAGGGCAGGGGCGGCACCGACTTCCGGCCGGGCTTCGAGTGGCTGGAGCGGCAGGGCATCCGCCCCGCCGTCTGCCTCTACTTCACCGACATGCTGTGTTCGCGCTACCCCGAGACCGAGCCGGGCTTCGATGTCCTCTGGGTCAACTACGCCGACCCGCCGTCGGAGCGCTTCCGCGAGCCCTGGGGCGAGCGCATCGACATCGCGGCCTGAGCGCCGGCGGCTCGCCTTCTCTTCATTCCACCGACCGCAGGGACGCGGACACCCGGTCCCGCCTCGACACCTCCGATGTGCCAGCGCTTCGCCCGGAGGCGGAGCGGGGCGGGTTCCGGGGCGGGCGTTGGGCCGGCCGGAGAGGGCCGCGTTCCGCCCGCCAACCCGGTCATCGATGGAGAGATTGCATGAACCAGACCGCACCCACGCACGATCCGGCGATCCGCGAGGTGCCGCTTTCGCGGCTCGCGCTCGCGCCGGAGAATGTGCGCAAGACCCCGTCCGACGCGCTCGCCGACCGGCAGCTCCAGGTGTCCATCGCCGCGCACGGCCTGCTGGAGAACCTGGTCGCCCGTGCCGATGCGAGCGAGGACGGTTCCGAGCGCTTCGCCGTGATCGCCGGCGGGCGCCGCCTCGCGGCGCTGAAGGCGCTGGCCGAGGACGGCGTGCTCGACGCCGACCACCCCGTCCCCTGTCTGATCGCCGCCAATGACGATGCGAGCGAACTCTCGCTTGCCGAGAATGTGGTGCGCATCGCCATGCACCCGGCGGACCAGGTGGTCGCCTTCACGGCGCTCGCCGCGTCCGGGTCCGCGGTCGCGTCCATCGCCGCGCGCTTCGGCGTCTCGGAGCGCACGGTCGAGCAGCGCCTGCGCCTCGGCAACGCCGCGCCGGAACTGCTGGACGCCTACCGCGCCGGCAATATCGACCTGGAAACCCTGAAGGCGTTCGCCATCACCGCCGACCATGACCGCCAGCGCAGTCTCTGGGAGCAGGTCTCCGCCCAGGGCTACCGCCCGAGCGCCTGGCAGGTGAGGCGCCTGCTGACCGAGGAGCGCGTGCCCGGCAGGGCGGCGCTCGCGCGCTTCGTCGGCGTGGAGGCCTATGAGGCGGCAGGCGGGGCGGTGCTGCGCGACCTCTTCGCCGACGACGATGAGCATGGTGTGTGGTTCGAGGACCCGAAGCTGCTGACCGGGCTCGCCATGAAGAAGCTCCGCGCGGCGGCCGACGAACTCGCGACCCGCTGGAAGTGGGCCCGGGCGGCGGTCGAGGTGGACTGGAGCGCGACCGCGAGCTACGGCCGCGTGCATCCCGAGCCCGGCGCGCCGACCGACGAGGAGGCCGCCGAGATCGAGCGGCTGCGCAGCCGGCACGAGGAACTCGCCGAACTCGACGACGATGCGTGGACCGACGAGCTGGTCGGCGAGGCGGAGGCGCTCGAAGCGCGCCTCGATGCGATCGAGGGCGAGGTCGAGGCCCGCGCCAGGTTCCGCACGCAGGACTTCGCCATCGCCGGTTGCATTGCCACCGTCGGACGGGACGGCGCGCTCCAGGTCATCCAGGGGCTGGTGAAGCCCGAGGACCTGCCCAAGGAGCCGGCGACGGGGGCCAACGGCCACGATGCGCATGCCGGCCATGCCGCTGCGGCCCGCATCGACGGACCGGCGGTGACGGCCCCGGCCGCCCGGCCTGCCGATCCGCAGGCCAGCGCCCGCGAGGAGGCGGGCGTCGGCGTCGGGCTGGCCGACGATCTGCGCGCCATCCGCACGGCGCTCATCAAGGGCCATCTCGCGAGCGACTTCGAGGCCGCCTTCGACCTGATGCTGTTCCAGATGGTGCGCGCGGTGTTCGCGCCGGGTTACACGGCCTCGTATCACGCCCTCAACATCGGCTTCACCGAGACCGCCGACCGGCCGACGGCGCGGATGAACGACGAGGAGTTCGCCGCCTGGAGCCCGGGGGAGGCGATGCTGGCCGACTGGTCCAACCTGCCGTTCGCGTGGATGGAGGAAGAGGACGATGCGGCCCGCTTCGCCGCCCTCCGGGACCTCCCCCGCGAGGACAAGGAGGGCCTGTTCGCGGCGGCGGCCGCGCGCACGGTGAAGGGGCAGCTCGCCTGGGAGCATGACGCCCGGCCCGAACTGGAAGCCACCGTGGCGCGGCTCGGTATCGACTTCGCCGGCGCGGTGCGCCCGACGGCGGACATGTTGTGGTCTCGCATCCGCAAGGACCGCATGCTGGCCATCGCCCGCCGGACGCTCGGCGCGGCCTGGGCGGCGGCCCGGTCGAAGTCCAGGAAGGCCGATCTCGCCAGGGCCATGGAGGAAGCCTTCGCCGCCGGCGACCTGCCCCTCGGTGTCGGCCAGGCCGAGCACGCCGCCGCGCTCGCCTGGACGATGCCCGGCTTCGCGGCGTTCGACGCCGGCGGGGTGGACGATCCGGAGGACCAGGCCGTCGAACCGGCTGCGGAGGGCAACGACGTTCCGGTCCAGGAGGAGACCGTCGCGGAGCCGGCGGACGGCGACGAAGCGTCGGAGGCGGCTCCGGCCGAGCCCTCCATCGCCGAGGCCATCGACGCGATGAACCGGGTTCCGACCGCCGACGGCAGTCCGCGCGTCATCGTCCAGACCGTCGGCGTCCTCAATGGCAGCGACGGCCCGGTAGAGGCCGGGGACGACATGCCGGAGGTGCCGGAGTTTCTGCGGCGCATCCACTGACCGACTGCCATGACCTTGCGCCCCGCCCGGACGCGTTCCGGGCGGGGCGTCTTTCTTTCCGCATTCCATGACGGAGTCCGCCGATGAATGACACCAAAGTCATCCGCGCCCGCTTCCACGACAGCGCCGTCTCCCGCGTCACCCGACTCTACGCCGCGACCCTTGGCGACATCTTCGCCGAGACCCTGCAGAACGCCCGCCGCGCCGGCGCCACCCGCGTGCAGGTCGCGCTCACGGATACCGCCGGTCGCATGACCGTCACGGTTCGGGACGACGGCGCCGGGATCGCCGATCCGGCGGTGCTGCTCTCCTTCGGCGAGAACGGCTGGAACGCCGCGCTGGTGGCAGCCGAGGACGCCGCCGGCATGGGCATGCTGAGCCTCGCCCGACGCGGCTGCACCGTCGCGTCCCGCCCGCGCAGCGCTGCCTGCGAGATCGCCCCCGGCTGGTGGGTCGATCTCGTTCCCCAACACTTCCTGGGCGAGACCGAAGCGCAGGTCCATGCCGACGAGACCGCGCCCCTCCCACACGGGACCGCCGTCTCCTTCCCTGTGACCGAGACCGAGGACGCACGGACCGTCCGGCGCGCCATCGAGAACGCTGCCCGCCACTATCCCCTGCCGGTCTTCCATGAGCACGAACCGGACACGCCGGCGGGCGGCGAGCGGCTGGAGCACCGCGCCTTCCTCGACGGCGCTCTCCATGTCGAGCGCTGGCGGGGGCTTTCCTTCGGCGTCTTCCGCAACCGCGGGAGCCGCTCCGCCCTCGACGATCCCGACCTCAACTTCCACGGCCTCACCGTCGCCGTCCGCCTGCCGTCGGTCCAGTCGGTGGCCGGCGCTCGCTGGACGGTCGCCGCCGATGTCGCCGACTGCCCCGACCTTGAACTGGTGCTGCCGGACCGCAAGGAGGCGGTCGAGACGCCGTTCCTGGGCGAGATGCGCGCCGCCGCCAGGCTCGCCATCTACCGGGCCATGGCAGGCGATCCGAACCCGCGCCCGGCCCATGACGACTGGATGCGGGCGCGCGCCGCCGGCATCGAGATCGCCCCGCCGCCGCCCGAGCTCCGGCCCTGGCGCCCCGGCCTCGCCGATATCGACGACTGGCGCGAGCCGCCGAAGTTCCGGGCGATCGGCGCCGATGCGCTGCGCATGGCCTGCGACCCGGAACCGCCCGAAGCGCAAGCGTTCTGGCGCGCCGCCGGGCGCAACGGCGTCGCCGAACGCATTTTCGAGTCCGACCGGCGCCTCGAAGGCTATGGCTGGTATGACGCGATCCCGTGCGTCGCCGGCATCCGCACCACGGTGACGGTCGAGGGGCGCACGCACGCGCTCGACGCGCATCCCGTGCCGAAGCGCGCGGTCGCGCCCCAGGCGTCCTTGCCCGACCGGCCCGAGGCGATTTGCATCGCGCTCGCCGTCCGGCCGCCGCAGGGGCCGGAGGAGGTTCTCGACCTCGACGCCGATCTCGCCTTCGCCGGCGAGGCCTGGTCCCGGGTCGGCGACGCGCTGCCGCTGGTCGCCAACGGCAGCGCCCTCGATCCGCACGAACTGGCCGACCTCCTGCGCGCCGCCTTCTTCTCGCCCTCCGACGAGGCGGACGCCGATTCCTGGGAGCGCCAGCGCGAGCTGTTCGACGAAGAGGCGCTGCACATGGCCACCCGCCTGCTGGTCTCCGACGACGCGGCGCGGCGCGCCTCGATCGCCGATGCGGTCGCGCGCGAACTCTTCTGGCTGATCCCGCACGACCGCGGCGTCGAGATCGCCGTGCGCGACCGCCAGGTCACGGTGACCCTCGGCGAACCCGTCACGGAAGACGCGCGATGACGCGGCCGGCAGGCCAACGACGGCATTCCTGAGTCCCCGCCCACCCGGAGGCCGGTCAGCGTCTTCCGGGTGAGGCAGGGCCGGGTCGCGCGCGTCCCGGTCCGCCCGTTCCCTCAGCCGCCCTGCAGGAGGTTCCCCGCCATGTCCATCACAGCCAACCCCGGCGCCGGGCCGCCAACGGACGACGAGGCGCGAAAGCGCGCCATCGCCCGCGCGCTTTGGTCCGAACTCCACTGGCTGATGCCCGCCAACCGTTCGGTGACCATCGCTATCGACGGCGACGACATCGCGGTCGCCTTCGGTCCCGTCCGCGCGAGCGGCCGGCCTGTCCCCTTCAGCGCCGGGAGATGACGCCCCATGCCCCGCATCGTCCAGACCACCGTCTATCGACTCGCCGAGCTGCCGGAGACGGCGAAGCGCCGGGCGCGCGACTGGTATCGCGAGACCTGCTTCGATCACGACTGGTACGACGCCGTTTACGAGGACTTCGAGACCGTCTGCCAGCTCCTCGGCGTGACCCTCCGGACCAGCCCCGTCAAGCTGATGGGCGGCGGCACGCGCGAACGGAGCCACATCTACTTCTCCGGCTTCGCCAGCCAGGGCGATGGAGCCTGCTTCGAGGGCGCATACAGCCATGCAAGGGGCGCCCCTTGCGCCATCCGCGCCTATGCGCCGGAGGACCCCGCGCTGCACGCCATTGCGGACGCCCTGCAGGCGGCGCAGCGGCCCAACTTCCATCAACTCCACGCCACGATCCGGCAGCGCGGCCGCTACTGCCACGAGTGGAGCATGGCGATCGAGGTCGAGAGGGACAGTCCGACCGGGCAGCCCGTGACCGACGGCGCCGAGGACGCCGTCATCGAAGCGCTGCGCGACCTCGCCCGCTGGCTCTACCGCCGGCTCGAAGGCGAATACGACCACCTGATGTCCGACGCCGTCGTGGATGAGTCCATCGCCGCCAACGGCATGACCTTCACCGGCACCGGCCAGCGCTTCGGCTGACCGCCGTCCGATCCCGCGCATCCCCGGCCCGCGCCGCCCGGAGGCATGGGAGCGCCGGTCCGGGGCAGGTCCGGCGGGGCGGCGTGGGAGTCCAGGTCCCGCGCCGCCGTCCCGTCGGTTGCAGCCATTCCGATCCGGAGAACGCCATGCTCGACGCCCTCCCGGCGGCGGATGTATCCGCGCGCCCGCTTCCTGCCGTTTCCGACACCGGCCCCACGCAGTCGCGTTCCGGCGCGGATGCGATCCTCGCTGCGGCCGGCGCCCTGCTGCCGGTGCTGGAGGCGGGCCGGGCGCTCGACGCCGCCGCGCTTCGCGAGGCCATGACCCGGAGCTTCGGCGCCAGCGACGCCGAGGGCGCCTGGTTCTGGAAGGACGCTTATGAGGCGGCGGAAGCCGCCGTGGTGCTGTTCGTGCAGCGCTACGGCCGCGCCATGCGCAACCGGGCCGGCGCCGACGGCCCGCGCCGGATGCTCGCCATGCTGGAGGCGCTCGCCGCGCTGGAGCCTTCGCACACCAGGCGCTCCGAGGCGCAGCTGCGGTTGCAGCAGTTCTCGACGCCGCTGTCGCTCGCCTATGCGGCGCTCCAAGCGGTTGGTGTGCGGCCCGGCGATGTCGTGCTCGAACCCTCCGCCGGTACGGGGATGCTCGCCGTCATGGCCGCCTGCGCCCTCGGGGCGAACGCCGCCGGCGCGCTGCATCTCAACGAGATCGCGGAGCTTCGCGCCGGCATCCTCGCCGGTCTCTTCCCCGGCGTTCCCGTCACCCGCCACAACGCCGAGAGCCTTGCCGACTTCCTGCCCGGCGTCCGCCCGACCGTCGTGCTGATGAACCCGCCCTTCTCGGCGACGCCCGGTGTCGGGCGCATTCGCCACGACGCCGATCTGCGCCATCTGCGCTCCGCCTTCTCGATGCTGCCGCCGGGCGGACGGCTGGCGGCGATCACGTCCTCCAACTGCATCCCCGGCGACGCCGCTTGGAAGGACGCCTTCGGCTCCCTGAGCGACGAGGCCCGCGTCATCTTCACCATGGCCATCGACGGGCGGGCCTATGCGCGGCGCGGCACCGGCTTCGACACGAGGCTCACCGTGCTCGACCGCAGCCGCGAGCCGGGGATCGTCATCGACCGCACCGCCCGCGCCGCCGATGCCGCCCGGCTGCTCGACGCCATCCTCGCGACGGTCCCGCCGAGGCTCGCCATCGCGCCCGTCCCCGGCGCCGACCTGTTCGGTCATGCGCCCCGACCGCGCAAGACCGCGCCGAAGCCGACGCGCAAGCCCGTGGCTCCGCCGACGCCGGCGCAGGACTGGGGACCCGTCGCCGAGCTTGAGATCGAGGCCGCCTCACCCCAGCCCGTTGCCGCTTCCACCGGTCCTTACGAGCCCTGGCGCCCGAGCGTCGTCCGGGTGCCGGGCGCGGTCGCGCACCCGACCCCGTTGGTGCAGTCCGGCGCGATGGCGGCGGTGCCGCATCCCGCGCCGGCCTGGCGCCCGATGCTGCCCGCCCGTGTGGTGACCGAAGGCCTGCTCTCCGACGCCCAGCTGGAGAGCGTCGCGCTGGCGGGCGAGGCCCATTCGCGCCACCTGGACGCGCATTACCGCATCGGCTCGGGCTGGGAGACCGTACAGCGCTGCGCCGAGGACGGCGAGGCAGAGACTGCCGTCACCGCCGACGGCGAGACGCTCTCCGCTCCGGTCCGCTTCCGCCGGGGCTGGATGCTGGGCGACGGCACCGGCGCGGGCAAGGGCCGCCAGGTCGCCGCCATCCTGCTCGACCACTGGCTGCGCGGGCGTCGCCGGGCGCTCTGGCTCTCGCAGTCCGACAAGCTGGTCGAGGATGCGCGGCGCGACTGGACCGCGCTCGGCGGGCGCGCCGAAGCCGTGATCCCCCTGGGCAAGTTCCGCCAGGGGGCCGAACTCCCCATGCAAGAGGGCATCCTGTTCGCGACCTACGCCACGCTGCGCTCGCCGGCCCGCCAGGGCAATCCGGCGCGCATCGAGCAGATCGTCCAATGGCTCGCAGGCTCGCTCGACGAGGACGACCGCCACGCCTTCGACGGCGTCATCGTCTTCGACGAGGCCCATGCCATGGCCAACGCCGCCGGCGCGAAGGGCAGCCGGGGCGAGATCGCACCCTCGCAGCAGGGCCGCGCCGGCCTTAGGCTCCAGCACGCGCTCCCCGATGCGCGCATCGCCTATGTCTCCGCCACCGGCGCCACCACGCTTCCCGGCCTCGCCTATGCCGGACGCCTCGGCCTCTGGGCCGCCGGCGAGACGCCCTTCGAGACCCGCCCCGCCTTCGTCTCCGCCATGGAGGCCGGCGGCGTCGCGGCGCTCGAAGTGGTGGCGCGCGACCTCAAGGCCCTCGGCCTCTACCAGGCCCGCGCCCTCTCCTGGGACGGCGTCGAGGTCGATATCCTCGAACACCCGCTCTCCGACGCCCAGCGCCGCATCTACGATGCGTATGCCGACGCCTTCAAGGTCATCCACCGCAATATCGAGGAGGCCCTCAAGGCGACCGGCATCGTCGATGGCGAGAACACCCTCAACCGGAATGCCAGGTCCGCCGCCATGAGCGCCTTCGAGGGCGCCAAGCAGCGCTTCTTCGGGCATCTGCTCACCGGCATGAAGTGCCCGAGCCTGATCCGCGCGGTCGAGGCCGACCTCGCCGCCGGGCGTTCCGCCGTCATCCAGCTGGTCTCCACCGGCGAGGCGCTGATGGAACGCCGCATCGCCGAGATCCCCGCCTCCGAGTGGGACGATATAACCATCGACCTCACCCCGAGGGAGACCGTCATCGAGTTCCTCGCCCACGCCTTCCCGGTGCAGCTTCAGGAACCCTTCACCGACGATGACGGCAATGTGCTGAGCCGGCCCGTGTTCGATCGCGACGGCCACCCGGTCGTCTGCCAGGAGGCCGCCGCCCGGCGCGACGCGCTCATCGAGCAGCTTGCCGCCCTGCCGCCGGTGCCCTCGGCCCTCGACCGCATCGTGCAGCATTTCGGGCATGAGGCCGTGGCCGAAGTCACCGGACGCACGCGCCGGGTGCTCAAGGTGACCGACGCGCGCGGCGAGCGCCTGGCGCTCCGCTCGCGGCCCGCCTCCGCCAATCTCGCCGAGACCGCCGCCTTCATGGAGGGGAGCAAGCGCATCCTCGTCTTCTCCATGGCCGGCGGCACCGGCAGGAGCTATCACGCCGATCTCTCCTGCGAGAACACCCAGCGCCGCGTCCATTATCTGCTGGAGCCGGGCTGGCGCGCCGACCGGGCGATCCAGGGCCTCGGCCGCACCCACCGGACGCACCAGGCCTCGGCGCCGCTCTTCCGCCCGGTCGCCACCGAAGTGAAGGGCGAGCGGCGCTTCATCGCCACCATCGCCCGCCGGCTCGACAGCCTCGGCGCGCTCACCCGCGGCCAGCGCGACAGCCAGACCGCCATGGGCGGCGACCGCACGCTCTTCCGCGAGAGCGACAATCTGGAGAGCCTCTACGCCAGGACCGCGCTCCGCCAGTTCTACGGCGCGCTCTGGCTCGGGCTGATCGAGGGCTGGACCGTCGAGCGCTTCCAGGACGCGACCGGCCTCAAGATCGTCCATGAGGGCAGTCTCAAGGAGGACCTGCCGCCCATGCCGCGCTTCCTCAACCGGCTGCTGGCGCTCCCCATCGCCGAGCAGAACGCGCTCTTCGACGCGCTGGAAGAGCGCATCGAGGCCAATATCGAGCAGGCCATCGAGGCCGGCAGCTACGAGGTCGGCGTCGAGACCGTGCGCGCCGACTCGCTCGCCATCGCCGGCCGCGAGACGCTCTCCGACCATCCCGGAACCGGCGCCGCGACCGAGCTGGTCGAGGTCGTGCGCCGCGACCGCCTGGAGCCGACGACCGCCGATGCCGCGCTCACGCTCGGCGCGCGCGATCCCGGCGGCAAGCCCCGGCTCATGGTCAATGCGCGCTCGCAGCGCGCCGCCGTCCTGCTGTCGGCGCCCTCGCGCACGTTCGACGATGGCGGCGTGCAGGAGCGCGTGCGCCTGCTGCGCCCCGCCGCGCGCGACGGCATGGCCCGGGCCGAACTCGACGCCTCCCACTGGCGCCCGGCCGACGAGCCCGGCTGGCGTGCGCTCTGGGAGCGGGAGATCGCCGATCTTCCCGCCCACCGCGAGTCGCGCTTCTGGCTCGCCACTGGCCTGCTGCTGCCGGTCTGGGACCGCCTGCCGGGCGAGAACATGCGCGTGCGCCGGCTCACCTCCGACGACGGGATAGCCCTCATCGGTCGCGTGCTCGACGCCGAACAGGTGCGCGCCGTGCGCGACGCCTTCGGCCTCGCCGGCGGCCCCGCCATGACCGGTGAAGAAGCCTTCGAGGCCGTGCTCGGCCGCGGCGCCCCGCTGCCGCTCGCCAACGGTTGGCGGCTCGCGCGCCGGCGTATCGCCGGCATTGACCGCATCGAGATCGAGGGGCCGGCCGACACCGACATCGCCACCCTCAAGCGCCTCGGCTGTACCGTCGAGATCGTCGCCTGGCGCGCCCGCACATTCGCGCCCAATGCGGACGCGCTCGACCGCATCCTCGACCGCTGGCCGCTCGCCGCCTGACCCCTGTCCGCACCGCCGGCCTGCCGCCCCAACCCGAAAGGAGCCGCCATGACCGCCCAGACCCTGCCCGACAATCCCGACTACTGCTTCGCGCCCGCCTGGGACGCCGAGGCCGAGGTCCAGCAGATCCGCCTCGTCATCGAGGGCCTCGCCGGCCATGTCCCCACCGCCCTGGTTGCCCTCGATCTCAAGGACGCGCTCACCATCTGCGACAAGCTCAACCGCCGACTCGGTCTCGACCGCGAGGCGTGGACCGCCATGGCAGCCGCCTCCATGCGCGCTGGCGACGATGTGCCGGGTGGCGGCGCCTGGCACTGAGTGCGCGTATTCAGCACCGGGCGACGGC
Organism: Alphaproteobacteria bacterium; assembly: GCA_965220825.1. GTDB lineage: Bacteria > Pseudomonadota > Alphaproteobacteria > UBA828 > UBA828. Next base: position 1,790,216 of record OZ244839.1, on the reverse strand, counting down.
CTTGCCGCCCGGCGGTTCGGGGCCTCCATCGGCCTTGCAACTGTGTCGCGCAACGCCTTGTATCCGGTTCCGCCCGTTGCTACGGTCCGCTCGCACAAGCGATTTCGACCAAGGGGGGGTCTTCGCGCCATGACCATGACAGCCTCTCGCCCGTCCTGCCGCACTGCCGGGTCCGCTCTGGCTGGCGTCTCCGCCTTCGCCTCCCTGCGGGCGGCCGCCGGGCGGTTGGCTGCGACGCTGCCGGTCCGGTGTTCGCTGTTTATCCCCCCCCCCGGAAACTGCTGAAGGTCTGAGCGGTCGGAACGGCCACTCGCCCGCTGACCGGAGAGCCGGAAGAGGCTTCACACGGCGCTTCGCCGGAACCGCTCCGGCGCTGCTGCTCGGAGCGGCCCTGATGGCTGCGGGTGCACTGACCGCCGGATTTGCAAATCATGCCGCGGCCGCTGAGGCGTATTTTTACTTCAAAGACCACGACTCCGACGATGGTTTCAAAAGTTTGATCGAAGCGTCGGGCAGTGTGGATTTGGGGAGAATTGAACTATCAGATGGTGGAACCTCAATAAATCCGAGGGTTTCAATTTCCCCGAACGGCGAATTATTTGTAATAGGGCAATCATCATACAGCTACGACCAAAATACATTTATAGATGGCCTTGCCATTTCTGGAGGTGCCTCTTTCACCGGCAACAATTCAATTACTACTGAGGGTTACAGTTCAAAAATTTATTTTTTTGCAAGTGCTGGCCAGATTAGATTATCTGGAACTTCAAAAGAAGGAAGCATTATCAATTTCGACGGTGAGGTGACCCGTTGGGACGGAAGTTTGCAGAGTACGCTGGGCGACGATGATTTCCACATCACGGTAACGTTCGGCTCGAACACGGTCATTTTCTCAACCACGGCGCCTGCACCATCTGGACCATCGACAGAGGCGGAACAACCGGCTCTCAAGCACACGCTGGCGGCAGTCGCGCAAGCGACGCTCACCGGCGCGGTCGATACCATCGGGCAGCGCTTCGATGCGACGCCGGGCGCGCAGTCATTGAAGCTGGCCGGCCAGCAGGTCGGTGGCGCGACGGCGCTGCCGGCGGCCGAGGGCAACCGGTGGGACCGGATCGACCGCCGGGACGGCCGGACGGTGGCCCGCAGCCAGGCGGTGAGCGAGGCGGTTCTGCTGGGCGGCAGCACCTTTACCCTGCCGCTGGCCGCGGCTGAGTCCGAAGGGGCTTCGGGCGGCCCGGCCTGGACGATCTGGGGCCGGGGCGACTGGCGCGCCTTCGAGGGCGGCCGGAGCGGCGACGCTTGGGACGGCAGTCAATGGACCGGCTGGCTCGGCGTTGACGGGCGTTTGAACGAGGGGCTGACCGCCGGCGTGGCGCTGTCGCACGGCGAGGGTGAGACCGACTACCGGCCGGGCGCGTTCGAGGGCAGCCTGGAAACATCGCTGACGGCGCTCTGGCCCTATCTCCAGATGAAGACGGTGGATGGCGGCGCCATGCGTCTGGTGTTGGGCGTCGGCACGGGCGACGCGGAGCATCGCGCCTCCGACGGCACTGTCGAGAAAGAGGACCTGTCGCTGCTGGCGGGTTCGGTGAGCGGGCGGATGCCGGTGGCGCGACGGTCCGCTTTCACACTGTCGGCGATCGGCGGCGCGAGCCTTGCGCAGATCGAGACGGACGGCTCGTCCTCGACCTCATCGCTCGGCGGTCTGAAGGCGACGAGCTGGCGCCTGCGGGCCGGCGTGGAGGCCGAGCATAACGGCTTCGCGCTCACCACGGGTTCGGAGTGGCAAGTCCGGCCGCGCGGCGCGCTGGCGCTGCGCCAGGATGGCGGCGACGGCGTGACGGGCACCGGCATGGAGGTCTCCGCCGGTATGCGCCTGTCTGCGCCCGGCTCGCGCTTCGGCCTCGACGCCTCCGGCCACTGGTTGGCGCTGCACTCCGAAGACGGCACACAGGAATGGGGCGCGAGCCTGGAAGCGCGTCTGAACCCGGCCGCCGGCGGACGCGGCCTGTCGCTGGCGCTCGGCCCGTCATGGGGGCAGCAGCAGAACGGTGCGCTGACTCGCGAACGGCTGTTCGACGAAGATCGCAACGCCGCACCGCAGCGCCTGTCGCTGACCGCGCGCGCAGGCTACGGCTTCGCTGCTGCGGGCGGTCTGCTGACACCCTTTGCCGACATGGCCCTCAGCGGTGAGCCGCGCACGCAGCACTACCGCACGGGCATCGGCTTCGCCAGGGGTGGCATCGACGCCGCGCTCACCGCCGGCCACCGCGCTGGCGGAGAGCCCGACACCCGCATCGGCATGGACCTGCGGCTCAACTTCTGACGCGGCGCCGGGGGCTGGCCTCGCCGGCCCGACGGCTCCCGCCCTCCCGCCTGCCTGCTGCGCAGCCGGCCCGCCGTTGGCGTTGCTCGCCCACGCCGCACGAATCGCAACCATGCGCGCCGGGGTCGACAAACCGGGTGCGGCCTGCTCCGACTTTCTTCAGGATTTCTCCCGACTGTCCGACTGCGTTGCGTAACGGCTTGTATGCGGTTCCGCCCGTTGCTACGGTCCGGTCGCTGAAGCGATTTCGACCAAGGGGGGTCTTCGCGCCATGACCATCACCGCCTCTCGCCTGACCTGCCGCACCGGCAACCCTGCTATAGCCCGCGTCTCTATCTTCGCCTCCCTGCAGACGGTAGCCGGGCGGTTGGCTGCGACGCTGCCGGTCCGGCGTTCACTATTTACCCCCCCCCCCGAAACTTCTGAAGGTCTGAGCGGTCGAAACGGCCACTCGCCTGCAAATCGGAGAGTTGGAAGAGGGTTCGCGCGGCGCTTCGCTGCAGCCGGTCCGATGCTGCTGCTTGGCGCGGCCTTGCTGGTCGGGGGCGCTCAGACCGCTGGGGCAGGCACGCTGATCTTCCTTTTCTCCGACGATGGCACGAAATCTACCATCAATGCTCGAGGAAGCTTGAATCTCTCGGGCTTCAATTACGTCGATGGAACTAATTCCACTGGCGACAATAATATAAGTTTAGGCGACTCTCTAAGGCAGTGGGGTATTCCGCATAATCGATATGATTATCCTACTGCAAGGTATCGTTTTGGAGGTAGCCTGCAAATTACTGGAAAATCCTCTTACACAGGTAACGGAGCAATTTCTGTATCGGACTACGGCTCGAATATCTCCTTTTCGTTGTGGGAATCAAGATTTATACGTGCTCGAACAAGCAATATATCGAATAATGTTCTTAAACTCGACGGTAAGAAAGCTGAATTTAGTGGCACCTTGTCCAGTGTCTTGAATGATGACAGTTTCTACGTGGAATTCGCGTATGGCAGCGAGATCGTGATTTTTGCAGCCAAGCCGGTCAAACCAAGCAATCTCACGACCACCTCAGGACCTGGTAAAGTAACGTTGAACTGGGCAAATCCGTCCAACATAACCATCACGAAATATCAGTATCAGCAAAAGCTGGCCACTGCGACGGAATACGGTGCTTGGCAGGATATCGACGGCAGCAGCGCATCCACCACCAGCCATACCGTCACCCGGTTGATCGGCGATACAGGATATGACTTCAGAATCCGCGCGGTGAATGCTGCCGGTAACGGCGTTGAGTCGGACAAGGCGACGGTAACGACGGAACCGGGGCCGTCGCCGGACGCGCAGCGGCGGGTATTGAAGCACGCGCTGGCGGCTATAGCGCAGACCACGGTCGACGGTGCGGCGGACATGCTCGGACAGCGCTTCGATGCGACGCCGGGCGCGCAGGGGCTGACACTGGCCGGCCAGCGGGTCGGCGGCGAGGCGGCGCTGTCGGCCGCAGAGGGCAACTGGTGGGACGGGATAGATCGCTGGGACAGCCGGACGAGCTCCCGAAGCCAGGCGGTGAGCGACTCGGCGCTGCTGGGCGGCAGCGCCTTCACCCTGCCTCTGGCGGCGGCCGGGTCCGAGGGGGCTTCGGGCGGCCCGGCCTGGACGGTCTGGGGCCGTGGCGACTGGCGCGGGTTCGAGGGCCGCCGGAGCGGCGAGAGTTGGGATGGCAAGCAACGGACCGGCTGGCTGGGCGTGGACGGGCGTCTGAACGACAGGCTGATGGCCGGGGTGGCGGTGTCCCGTGGCGAGGGCGAGGCGGATTACCGGCTGAACGAATTCGAAGGCCGTCTCGAGACGTCGCTGACGGCGCTCTGGCCCTATCTCCAGATGAAGACGGCGGGTGGCGGCGCCGTGCGTCTGGTGCTGGGTGCCGGCGCGGGCGAAGCGGAGCATCGCGCATTCGACGGCACTGTGGAGAAGGCGGACCTGTCGATGCTGGCGGGTTCGGTGAGCGGTCGCATGCCGGTGGCGCGACAGTCCGACTTCACACTGTCGGCAATCGGCGGCGCCAGCCTGGCGCAGATCGAGACGGACGGTTCGTCCTCGACCTCCTCGCTTGGCGGCCTGAAGGCGACAAGTTGGCGCCTCAGCGCTGGCATGGAAGCCGAACATGACGGCTTCGCGCTTTCCTCCGGTTCGGAGTGGCAAGTCCGGCCGCGCGGCGCGGTGGCGCTTCGCCAGGACGGCGGCGACGGTGTGACGGGCACCGGCATGGAAGTGTCGGGCGGTGTGCGCCTGTCCGCGCCCAGCTCGCGCTTCGGCCTCGATGCCTCCGGCCACTGGCTGGTGCTCCACTCCGAAGACGACACGCGGGAGCGGGGCGCGAGCCTGGAGGCGCGTCTGAACCCGGCCGCCGACGGACGCGGCCTGTCGCTGGCGCTCGGCCCGGCATGGGGGCAGCAGCAGAACGGCGCGCTCACACGCGAGCGTCTCTTCGACGACGAGCAGGGCGCCGCACCGCAGCGCCTCTCGCTGACCGCCCGCGCCGGCTACGGCTTCGCAGCCGCCGGCGGCCTGCTGACGCCCTTTGCCGACATGGCCCTCAGCGGTGAGCCGCGCACGCAGCACTACCGCACGGGTATAGGCTTTACCAGGGGCGGCATCGACGCCGCGCTCACCGCCGGCCACCGCGCCGGCGGAGAGCCCGACACCCGCATCGGCATGGACCTGCGGCTTAACTTCTGACGCGACGGGGGGCGGCCTCGCCGGCCTGACGGCTCCCGTCCGCCTGCCTGCTGCGCAGCCGGCCCGCCGTTGGCGGTGCTCGCCCACGGCGCACGAACCGCATGCACGACGCTCCTACCCGGTCGCCAGCGCGACAATGCACTCCGGATCGTCGTTGCGAGGATTGTTCACGCGGGTCGTGACCCGGTACATCGCGAGCCAGTCCTCGGGCGCCGGACCGGGCCGCACGTCCTCGCCTGCGAGCCAGGGCGCGAACATGTCCGGGCGCAGAATCACCGGCATCCGATGGTGCAGCGCCCGCAGGGTCGCGTTCGCCGCGCAGGTGAGGATGGTGAAAGTCTCGACCGTATCGCCCGGCTGGCGCTCCGCCAGTGAGCCCCGAAGCGCCGTGTCCTCCGGCACACGCCAGCGCTCCCATAGTCCGGCAAACGCCATCGGCGCGCCGTCGCGCGGTGCGATGAGCCAGGGCTGGCGCACGGAGCCCTCGCGCCGCCACTCGTAGAACCCGTCGGCCGGCACCAGGCAGCGGCGCTTCGACCACGCTGCCCGAAACGCAGGCTTGACGGAAGCGGTCTCGACCCGGGCGTTGATGAGCTTGTGACCCAAACCGGGGTCCTTTGCCCAGTCCGGTATGAGACCCCATCGCATCATGGTGAGGCGGTGTGCGCCCGCCTCGCTCCGCACCACCGCCGCGCTCTGGCTCGGCGCGAGGTTGTAGCGCGGTCGCAGGTTCGCCGCCGGCCCGACCAGGCTCAGGGCTTCATGCACCTCGCGCCAGGAAAAGCGCTGCGTAAACCTCCCGCACATGGTCGAAGCGTATCCCCGGCAACGAGAACGGCGCCAGTCCCGACCATCAACTCCCAGGAGACGTCAGCATGGCCACCTGCACCGAGACCATCATCCAGTCCATCGCAGAAGACCTGCAGGACGCGCAGGAGCGATGCGCATGGCGCGGCGTGATCGCCGCCAGCGCCGATCCGCATGGCGCGAAACGGAGGCCGACGCGATCGCAAGCACAGCACCTGCGGCCGCTGGATATGAAGTCCAAAAAACCGCGCCAGGTGATGGAGTGCGATACACGGCCACAATACTCGACAAACCGCGACGAGGAGTTGGCCGTGGCGCAGGGCGCGCCATGGCGTGGTCCGCAGCCGGTTCGTGCTCCGATCGGGCAGGACAGCGACGCGCCCGGCCCCATTTGAGGCCTGTCCCGACAATTCCGACCCCTTCGCCTGCGCTTACGGGGAGCTGAAGGGCGATACGCCGGGCGCGGCGCAAAAGCTCCGCCTGGCGCTCAATATGCAGGGGGTGGATTGCGCCGGCTGGCCCGGCGGCCCCATCTCCGCCACCCGCGGCGAAACCGCAATCGACGCCACCACGGTACGGCTTCGCCCGCGTCGCCGGCCTTCCCAATATTCTACGCTCGACCGGGGCGTCGGCCTGTAGCGGCCCGACGCCCGCTCTTTTTCTGTCGCGCGACAAACATCATATCTTTGCATTGTTGCGATGTTCGTGGATATGAAAATGTCCGATTTCTTCGAAAATGGCATATTTTTCTCGAAGTGCGCTTCACAACCAGTTGATTTCCATTTTTCGCTCTGTTATCGGTTCGGCTGCCGCAATTGGTCAACCGAGCGAGGCATCGAGGCATGACCGCGAAAACTCGACTTTCGTCCTTCTCCTCCCAAACCCGCCTCGTCGCGTCCGCACGGCGCCGATTGGCTGCGGCGCTGCCGGTCCGGCGTTCACTATTTACCCCCCCCCCCAGAAACTTCTGAGCGTCTGAGCGGGCGGAACGGTTACTCGCCCGCTGACCCGAGAGCCGGAAGAGGGTTCACATGGCGCTTCGCCTATGCCAGTGCAGCGCTGCTGTTCGGCGCTGTCCTGCTCGGCGGCGCCCCGGCGGCCATGGCGGGTGGCACGCTCACCTTCATCTTCACCGATAGCTGCGATGACGACGGGGAGAACTGCACCTCCACCATTACGCCGAGTGGAACGCTGACTGGTGTTCCAACTTCAACTACATCGGTGACGATTACGGCAGACGCCGACACTTTGCATATGAGGAGTAGTAGCTCCATCGGCCATACATTTCGGGTTCGCCCAGAGGGACATGACGGAAACTCGCACACGCAATATGACATTTACAACCTAAGTCAATGGGGTTATGATACCTATTTCGGACAAAATTTGATGACTAGTGATACAAACATTAGAGACGTAAATCAGCCTGGGTACATTAAATTCACCAAAGGAGATTTCGCTTTCCAAACTGAAAGTAATGGTAAACATTTCGAACTTGATCCAGACGATTTGAGCGGCAGCAATTACTCACCAACTGGAACGGTCGAGTTCGATCGCACTTTGAGGACAGTAATGAACGACGACGACTTTAATATAGGGATTCGGTTTTCCTTCACCTCCGGCGGCTCTGCCGACACCACGCTTGCATTCAAGACGGCAAAGCGGCCAGATGCGCCGGGAAATCCAAGGGCAGCCAAGGGAAACGGCCAAGTGTCGCTGACTTGGGACAAACCACGCCGTATCCCGTCTGGCTCCACGATGGCGACCGTATCGGGGTATCAGATTCGGCAAAAGAAGGGGAGCGGTTCCTACGGCAGCTGGGGCACCGTCAATCATACCACCAATGACGACAACATCAGCTACGACGTCACCGGCCTGACCAACGGCGAAACATACACCTTCCAGGTCCGAGCGGTGAGCGCCAACGGAAACAGCATCCCATCGGCAGAGGCAGAGGCGACGCCGCAGGTGCCGGCGCCGGCGAAACCGGCGAAGCCGACGGCAGAGGCGGGGAACAAGCAGGTTACGCTGTTCTGGACCGACCCCGGCAATGCGAATATCCAGAAGTATCAGTACGAGAAAAACGGCGACGGCACCTGGGAGAACATGTCGGGGAGCGGCGCGACAACCACCACATACACGGTAGTAAAGGAGCTGCAGAACGGCACCGCCTACACCTTCAAGATCCGCGCCGTGACCGCGGGCGGCGAGGGTCCGGCGTCCGATGCGTCCGACCCGGTGACGCCCAACCTGGCGCCCGGCCAGCCGCAGAATTTCCGGCTGGAGCCCGGCAACGCGACGATTACGCTGCGATGGGACGATCAGTCGACCGACGAGGCCGGCATCGCCAAATGGCAGTACAAGGAAAAGGTCGGCGACGCGGACTGGCCCGCTCGCTGGAACGATATTACCGCGCCGCCTGGCGTCGACGCCAAGGACATGACTTCGATCCAACTCCACTCGCTCACGAACGGCACGCGCTACGGCTACCGCCTCCGCGCCGTGGCGACCGGCGACGTATTCGGCCCGGCGAGCGACGACGAGTTCGCGACCCCGGCCGGGCCGCCGGCGGCCGTGCCGCTGACCGCGGTGGGAGAACCGAGGCAGGTTACGTTGTCGTGGACCGTTTCCTCGGCGGACGAGAGCGTCGAGAAGTGGCAGTACCAGCAGGTTGCGGGTACGACGGTGGATCCGAACGACTTCGCAAGCGTCGCGTGGAGCGAAATTAAGGGGAGCAACGCGTCGACCCGGAGCCACACGGTGCTCGAGCTCGCCAGCGGCTCCGCCTACAGCTTCCGCGTCCGCGCGGTCGGCTACGGCGGCAACGGTACGGAATCGAACATCGCGACGGCGACGCCCACGCCAGGTCCGGCGGCGGCGATCTTGAGCGCGGAGGCGGAACCGAGGCGGGTGGTGTCGTTGTTGTGGACGCTCGACGCGGACGCCAGCATCAACAGGTGGGAGTTTCGGCAACGCGAAGACGATGCGGCCTTCGGCGACGATTGGACCCCCATTCCGGGCAGCGGCGCGGCGACACGGAGCCACACGCTGCTCGAACTGACCGGCGGCGTCTCGTACGGTTTCCAGGTCCGCGCCGTCAGCGATGACGGCGACGGCGCGGCGTCGAACGTCGCGACGGTGACGCCCACGCCAGGTCCGGCGGCGGAGGAGGAGCGGCGGCTTCTTACGCCGGCGCTGGCCGCCGTAGCGCGGGCGACGCTGTCCGGCGCCGTGGAGACGCTCTCCCAGCGTTTCGATGCGGCGCCGGGGACGCGGGGGGGCCTTACGTTCGCGGGCCGGCAACTGGGCGGAGCGAGCCTCTCGCCCGAGACCGGGGCCGGGGCGTTCGGACCTCGTACGACTCCCGCTGTCGGAACTGCGCCGCGCGTGGCGAGCGACGAGACCGGGCGCCGGGGCGGCCAAACGTCCTACGGTGTCGACGGTGACGCTCTGCTTCGCGGCAGCGCGTTCGTCCTCCCGCTCGCGGGCGCGGAAGCGGGCGCGGGCGGCCGGGACTGGACGGTCTGGGGCCGGGGCGACTGGCGCTCCTTCGAAGGCCGCATGAACGGCGACAGCTGGGACGGCAAGCAGCGGACTGGCTGGCTGGGCGTGGACGCGCGGGTGAACCCGCGGTTGGCGGCCGGGCTGGCGGTTTCTCGGGGCTACAGCGAGGCGGACTACCGGCTGGCGGAGTTCGAGGGCCGTCTCGATACGTCGGTGACGGCGCTGTGGCCGTATTTCCAGGTGGCGACGGGTGACGGCAGCACCGTGCAGATGTTCCTGGGCGTGGGAACGGGCGAGGTCGAACACAGGAAGTTCGACGGCACGGAAGAGAAGGAGGACCTGTCGCTTCTGGCGGGTTCGGTGAGCGGCCGCATGCCCCTGGCGCGCATGGGCGCCGCTTCCCTGTCGGCTCTGGCCGGCGGGAGACTCGCCGAGATCGAGACCGACGGTTCTTCCTCGACCTCGTCGATCGGCGGGCTGACGGCGGGGGTTTGGAGCCTGCGCGGCGGCCTGGAAGCCGAACATGACGGCGTCGAACTCGCCTCCGGCTCCAGCTGGCTGTTCCGGCCGCACGGAGCGCTGGCGTTGCGTCAGGACGGCGGCGATGGCGTGACGGGAACCGGCGTCGAGGTTTCGGGCGGCGTACATCTGACGTCGCCGGGCTCGCGCTTCGGCCTGGACGCCAGCGGAAACTGGCTGGCGCTGCACTCCGAAGACGGCAAGCGCGAGATGGGGGCGAGCCTGGGAGCGCGGCTCGCGCCGGCAGCCGACGGTCGCGGCCTGTCGCTGTCGGTCGGCCCGGCATGGGGGAAGCAAGGAATTGGCGCCCTGACGCGCGAACGACTGTTCGACGCGGAGGGCGGCGGCGAGGCGCCGGAACGCTTGTCGCTGACTGCGAGCACCGCCTACGGCTTCGAAGCCGCCGGCGGGCTCTTGACGCCCTTTGCTGACATGTCGATCGTAGAAGACTCGAGTGCGCAGCGCTACCGCGCGGGCGTGGGCTTCGCCAGGGACGGCATTGACGCCGATCTGACGGCCGTGCACCGCGCAGGCGGCGAGCCCGACACTCGCATCGGACTGGACCTGCGAGTGAACTTCTGACGCGGCGTCGGGCCGGCGATGCCGGCCCGACGGCTCCCGTCTTCCCGGCGGGCCTGCTGCGCAGCCGGCCCGCTGCCGCCGATGCTCGCCTACGCCGCACGAACCGTCGTCATGCGATTGCAGCCGCTCCGCTGACTGCTGCCGCATAGGGCGTGCGGCGCACCGTTGCGCCTGACGCCCGCGCGCCACCCCTCTCATCGACATCCCGGTCGACGCCATGATGCGCGCCGCCGCGAGCGGCCTGCACGAGCGCCTCGACGGCTCCGTCGTCGGCGACGGGGCGCACGCCGCGTGCCTGGGTCGGGTCTCTCCGGGCGCACTCGTCATCCCGGTGTTGAAGGACAGCAGAGAGGAGGGTGACAGCTGCGACCCGAGGGAGGAGACGCGACATGACCACTCTCACCTATGCCGGCATCGGCGCTCGTGCGACACCCCGGCCTGTGCTCACCGACATGACGACGATGGCGGCCTGGCTCGCGCGGACGGGCTGGCATCTGGCAAGCGGTGGCGCCGACGGGGCCGATACCGCATTCGCCGCGGGCGCCCCGGCCGACCGGCGGACGCTGTATCTCCCGTGGCGCGGCTACAACGGACACGGGGGGCCGGACTGCCGGGTGCTGTCTTCGTCCGAGCTCACCGCCTGCATGAAGATCGCCGCGCGTCTGCACCCCGCCTGGGACCGGTGCTCACCCGCCGTGCGCAAACTCCATGCGAGGAACGCGGCGGTGCTGCTCGGAGAACGTCTCGACCATCCCGTCGATGCGGCGATCTGCTGGACGCCAGGCGGGGCGGTCACCGGCGGCACCGGCATGGCGCTCCGCATCGCCGCCGAGCACGGGATCGCCATCATGAACCTCGCCGTCCTGTCCCCGCGCGCGGTCGGCGAGCGCCTGCGGGCCATCCGGCAGGCGCGCTGACCTCCGTCGCTGCCGCAGGAGCCGGAGGATTGCGGAGAGCCGGGCGAACGCCCGGCGGGTGAAGAGGGAGACGGCCTCCCCGCTGCCGGGCGCGACACCCGGCACGAAGGAGACTTCCCCCATGTTCGCATCCGACCTCGACACCGCTGCAAGCGGCGACGACCTGCTCGCCGAACTCGGCCTCGACCGCCGCGCCGTCCACGACGCCATCGAGGACGACCGCGCCAGGCGCTGCCCCGACCGCGAGGCCGTGTTTCCCCCGCGAAGCATCGCGGACCTCGACCCCCGTCCGTCGTTCCACCGCATGGCGGAGTGAGAGGAGGGCTTGAGGAGGATGAACCGGAAGGGGTCGGAGCGAGTGAGCTTCGGCCTCTCCCGGCTCGAACCCATCGTCATCAACCGGACCATCGGAGAGTATCGTCATGGCATTCGGACTGAACCGCGTGGAACTCATCGGCCGCCTCGGCGCCGATGTCACCGTCAATCACCTGACCAGCGGCGGGCGCGTCGCCAACCTCAGCGTCGCGACCGACGAGTCCTACCTCAACAAGCAGACCGGCGAGCGGGTCGACAAGACCGAGTGGCACCGCATCGTCACCTTCCAGGACGGGCTGATCTCGATGTTCGAGAAGCACGCCCGCAAGGGCCGCCTGGTCTATATCGACGGCAAGCTGCAGACGCGGCGCTGGTCGAAGCCGGGCGAGGACGGCGACCGCTTCTCGACCGAGATTCTGCTGGTGCCCGGCGGGCGCGTGCAGTTCCTCGACAAGGCGAACGGCAACGGCGCCGCGACGGCGGACCCGCAGGAGCCTGCGAACGGCGCGGCCATGCCGGCCGACGGCGTCCCGGCGCAGACCGCCGCCATGGACGACGAGATCCCGTTCTAGGCGGCCCGCTTCCTCCCTCCCTCGGGGTCCGGCGCTTCGGCGCCGGTCCCCCCTTTTTGCCGACGGCCTGGAGTCAGTCCCGTCCGGGCGTCGCGCCCGCGCTTCGCGCGCGACGCTCGCCCTCCGGCGACGGCAGGAGGAGAGCCTGGCCGGTATCGGGGCGTTCCACCGAAGGCAGAAGGAGTCCCGTCATGCCGAAGCCGTGCGCTGCCACAGGAGCCGCGCCATGAATGCATCCGCCATCGCCGCCGCGCTCGCAGAGCGCGCCGAGGCCGTCTGCCGGCAGTACCTGCCGCACGGCCGCCGCCAGGGGCGCTACTGGGTCGCGGGCGACCTCGACGGCGCTCGCGGGCGCTCGCTCTATGTCCGCCTCGCCGGCCCCGGCGCGCCGGGGAAGTGGACCGATGCGGCCAGCGGCGAGCATGGCGACCTGCTCGACATCGTCCGTCACCGCACACGCGCGCCGACGCTGCGCGCGGCGCTCGACGAGGCCCGCGCCTTCCTCGCCCTGCCGGCTGCGCCGGCGACGGGCGGCGGCAGCGCCTATGACGCCACCGAGGCGGCGCGCCGCCTCTGGGCGCGATGCCGCGCCATCGACGGCACCCATGCCGAGGGCTATCTCCACGCCCGGGGTCTCGCGCGCTGCCGCTTCGCGGCGCTGCGCTTCCACCCCGAGCTGCGCTATCGCGACGGCTCGTCGGTCATCCGCCTGCCGGCGCTGGTCGCCGCCGTGACCGGCGACGACGGCGCGATCGCCGGTGTGCAGCGCACATGGCTCGACTCGCGCTCGCCCGCCAAGGCGGGCGTCGCCCATCCGCGCAAGGCGCTCGGGCGCATCCACGGACGCGCCGTCCGCTTCGGCGCGCCCGACAGGACGCTGCTGGTCGGGGAGGGCATCGAGACCGTGCTTTCGCTCGTCACCGCCGTGCCGGAGATCGCGGCGGCTGCCGCGCTCTCCGCCGGGAGCCTCGGCGCGTTCGCGCCTCCGCCCGGCGTCGCGCGCCTCGTCATCGCCCGCGACAACGACGCCGCAGGCGAGCAGGCGGCGGATCGCCTCGCGCGGCGCTGCGCGCGCGTCGGCGTCGCCGCTCTCGCGGTCGCGCCCGAGGGCGGCGACTTCAACGACGATCTGCTGGCGCTCGGCGCGCCGACGCTCGCAGCGCGCTTCGCGTCGTGGCTCGGGCGCTGAGAGGGCGGTGGGGCGGGTGCAGGGGTGATTCGTCTTTCAGGAGAGGAGGAGAGGTCCATGAGCACCGCCATGCCCCCGACCGCGCCGCGCTACGTCGTTCGCACCGTCGACGAGGACGGTATTGACCTCTTCGATGCGCCGGCGCGCGTCGATGCGAAGCGCGCCGCCTGGGACGAGGCCCAGCGCCGCGTCCGCGCCCACCCCGAGTGCACCACCCTCGTCATCGAACGCCGCACCGGCGCGACGCTGTGGCAGAGCGACCCTGACCTCCCTCCGCGCTTCGAGGTCGTCGCCATTGACGCCGCCGCGTTGCACGCGATGGAGACGGACCCGTCCCGCTCGGGCGACGTGCTCTCCACCCACAAGGCGAAGGACGACGCCTGGACCGCGTTCTACGAGGCCATCGCCGAGCCGCACGAGCACGTCATCGTGCTGCACGACACGATGTCTACGCCCTCCCTCCTCGCCTCCTCCGACGAGGACCGCTACCGGGTCCAGGACACGTGAGGTGGTGGTGTCGGCTCGACATCGCACCGATGGAGACCGATGCGCAACGCGCCGGCGCTCGCGGCGTGCTTCGCATGGCTGCTCCGCACGCCGCCCCATTCGGCCCCGGTCGCCGGGGAGAGGGAGTGAAGCGGAGAGAGGGCAGGACCGACGGTGCGGGAGAGAGAGCGTGGACCCGCACCGTCCCGGACACGGCAGAGGAGACCCCCGCCATGGGCCGCTACGCACCCGACATCCGCTTCCGGCGCACCGCGCCCGACGAGGCGCGTATCCTGCATGACGGCGAGTCCGTCGGCAGCCTTTATCGCCAGCGCGACATCCTCGCGCCCGGCAAGAGCTTCTACGTCATCCATCTCGACGAGGACTGGCGCGGTCCGATCCGCGTCCATGACCGCGCCCGCGTCCGCGACACCATCCTGGACAGAATCGAGACGCATCCGTTCTGGGGCTGACCGCCCGGCGGACGATGCCGCACCGCCCGTGCGTAACCGCCACCGTCATGCCGGATGGCGCGGCCGATGGGGCCCGTGCAGGAACCAACATCAAACCCTCCCCGACGTGATGTCCAATTGTGTCACGCGTGCTCACTCCGCCAACCCCTTCGGGGTCCTCCGCTTCGCTCCGGCCGGGACTCGGAATGATACGGCGCTGGCGCGCCTAGGCCCGGCGGAATGCGCGACCGTGGCTCCGCGCTCGCTGCGCTCGCTTGTGCGCCCGCACCACTCGCGCATTCCGCCGGGCCAATCATTCCGGCCCCGGTGGCTCCGCTGCGCGCGCGTGCCCCAACAGGACATCACGTCGGGGCCAACGCTCCGATCCTCGATAACGATCCACTCAAGGAGATCACCGATGACCTTCGCGCTCGACACCAACCAGGCGCAGTCCGTCACCGCGACCGTCTGCGAACAGGCCGCCCTCTACGGCGCAACCCCCGAACGCGACGAGTTCGACCCGCGCGACGTGTGGGACGCCGAGGACGCGCTGGCAGCCGTGGCCGAAGCGTTCCGCATCCTCGCCACCGGAGCCGCGCCCGACGGCACGCAGCTGGCGGACGAGCGCGAGGCCATGCTCTGGGGCTTCGTCAATCTCTTCGACGCACAGACCCAGCGCCTCGACCGCGCCGCCGACCGCTTCCTCCCCGACCTCCGCGACCTGCAACGCGGCCAGGACGGAACCGAGATCAAGGCCCGCGAGCTCGAACTCACCACCGACCGCGTCCGCAACCTGCAAGACCGGCGCGATGCCTTCGAGCAGATGCGCGACGCCGCAGCCGAAGCCTACCGCAGCGAGACCGGCAACCTCTGGCGTCCCCGGCGCGGCAGCCACACCAGCCAGACCGGCAAGCTCACCTCCGCCGCCATCGACGCCCGCGACTTCATCCGCGCCCGCAAGAACCGCGAGACGAACGCGCATCTGCCGAACGGCACCCTGATCGCCATCGCCGGCGGCAAGCAGGTCGCGGACACCAACGCCATCTTCGCCCGCCTCGACAAGGCGCTCGCCAAGTATGCCGACATGGTGCTGGTCCATGGTGGCGGCCCCGGCGTCGAGAAGATCGCGGCACAGTGGGCGGAGCAGAACGGCGTGCACCAGATCGTCTGCAAGCCCGACTGGGACCGCCACGGCCGCGCCGCACCGTTCCGCCGCAACGACGAGCTGGTCAACCTGCTGCCCAAGGGCGTCATCGCCTTCCCCGGCAGCGGCATCACCGACAACCTGGTCGACAAGGCCATCCAGCTCGGCATCCCGGTGCAGCGCGTCACCCACTGACGCCCGCATCCGAGGGCCGCGTCGTCACCCCGGCGGCGCGGCCCTCACTCATGCCGCATGTCCCGCGCGCCGTTCGCGACACCGCCGGCTCGTGCTCCGCGCTTCGCGCTCCGCACGTCGCACGGCACCGCCGCCGCTGCACCCGGCGCCGTCACCGCGCGCGTCACCGGGCGTTGCACCACGCCCCGCGGTTCCGACCGCGCCGCCGCCCGCTCAATCGCCGCGGCGGCTCCGCAGCGCGTTCCGCGCCTGCGTCGCATTCCCCCTCGTTCGCTCGACCGATTCGCCGTCCCTGACCGCGCGGGGCGGCTTTCTCCGTCACACCCCACGCATCGAGATGCGGGTGTGCTGCATGCGCGCGCTTGGCGTGCACTTTCTCGCTCTTTCAACGACTTAAGACGACGCGGAGTTGATGGACCGAGTGTATGCTCTCGGCGTTACCTTCCAATCCCTTGTATTCCAGACACTTACATGATGCCGTATGCTGACAGCATACGGCGAATTCAGGGTCCGGTTCCAACTGTATGCGGATGGCATACGTCGAAGACAGCACCGGCGGGACGTAGAGCGCCGGCGGCAGGCGACGCCAGCGCCGGCCTACGGGCTCAGAAACGAGACTCTTCGGGGACAACACCATGGCAAAAAATGACTTGGGCGCCACGGATGCCGGTGAGAACGACGACCAGAAGCAGGCCGAGCCGCGCACACCGCGCTCGATTCGGTTCTCGGATTCCGAGTGGGGGCGCATCGAACGCGAGGCCAAAATGCGCGGAATGGCAGCTGCCGAACTGGTCCGCCATGCTGCAGTGAGCCTTGCCGCCGGCGATTCCAGTGCCAATCCCGTGTCGTTTCCGCCCGAAATCGCTGCCCAGATCGAGCGCATCTACCGGGGTGTCTATCTGCTCTCGACGCTGAAACGGGACGAAATGCTCCGCGAGGGCGAGCAGGAGACGCTGGAGCGGATCGCCAAGGCTGCTCGAAAATCGCAGGCTGCTATTGAGAGCGACGCCTCGCGGGAGGTTTCATGAACCGCGTCCCGGTCCGCGAGATACTGCCGACGAGGTCTGTATTCGCCGGGACAGGCGCTTCCGCTCTGGAGGTGGTACGCGTCCAAAACCATGCGAGGATGCTTGCCACGGCCCGCTGGTCGTCGATGAGCGCAGGCCGGTCGAGGCACTCGACCGACCCGAGTGGCCGCGCACCGAGCTCGATCTGCAGGTGGCGAAGTCTGCCCTGTTCGCCGCCCAGGTCCTCCGGCGCGACCCCATCGCCGACCGACGCGAGGATGAGGTCGAGGACTTCCTGCGTTTCGTTTCGACCAAAGTGTCCGAATCCGTCACCGACCGCGCGCTGTCGACGAACGCGCCATCGTCAAGCATCGCCCCGAAACGAGAGGCCTGACAGGTAGAGCAACCTTCCCCGTGAGCCGCGCACCGGCGCGACGTATGCGATGCACCATCAATAGTCCCGCGTGCGGGATCGGAATTGATTTTCTCCAAACGTGAATCAAGATAGTATAGACATCAAATATCTGACGAACTGAGCGTGAGAAGCAGACATGCGCGGCCTTCCCAAGCGCATTATGGAGCATGTCGAGGCCCTGCCGGAAGCGACACCGGTCTGTCCGGCCGCCCTGCTGCATCTCGGCAAGCGTGCTGCCGTCGACCAGGCGCTGTGGCGTCTCGCGCGCTCTGGCCGTCTCATGCGGATTTGCCATGGCGTCTACATGCGCCCGATCGAGACCAGGTTCGGCCTTCGAGCGCCCCGAATCGCCAAAGTGATCGCCGCGCTGTCGAGCATGTGGGGCGAAACCATCGTGCCGTGCGGCGGGGCAGCGGCCAACTGCCTCGGCCTGACCATGCAGAATCCGGTTCGTATGGTCTATCTCACTTCCGGCCCCAGCCGAAGGCTGCACTTCGGCTCCTCCATGGTCGAGTTGCGCCATGCACCCCGCTGGCAACTGTCGGCGCCACACAGCAAGGCGGGCCAAGCCATCCGCGCCCTGTCATGGCTAGGTCCCGCAGAGGTCGAGGACGGTCTGGACGCGGTTCTGCCGACGCTTTCCGAGGCAGACCGGGAAGAGCTGGCGGCCGCCCGGGCGGTGATGCCTATCTGGATGGCGGAGCCGTTGAGCGCGCGCCTTGCGCATGGCTGAACTGCGTTTCCAGGACCTTTCGCCCGACGACAGGCGCGACGCTCTTGAAGTAGCCGAGCGAAGTGGTGGCCACAAGCCGCATCTGCTGGAGAAGGATATCTGGGTCGTCTCAACGCTTGGCGTGCTGTTCAACGCCCCGTTCGCTGGGCACCTGACCTTCAAGGGCGGCACGTCGCTGTCGAAGGCGTGGCGAGCGATCCGACGCTTTTCCGAAGATGTCGACGTCACCTACGACATCCGTGCCTTCGCGCCGGATCTAGTTTCCGGTGCCGGCGAAGAGGCGCTTCCACCGACGCGGAGCCAAGAGAAGCGCTGGACGCGCGCCATTCGCGCCCGTCTTGCCGAATGGGTCCGGGACGAGGCCTGCCCCATCGTCGCGGAAGAGTTGGCCCGCGCCGGCTTCGTAGCACAGGTAAGCGCGGATGCGGATCGGCTCTGCGTCGCCTACGAGCCGCTGTTCGAGGAGACCGGTTTCGTTCGCCCCAAAGTCATCGTCGAGTTCGGTGCCCGGTCGACCGGCGAGCCCCACGTGAAGCGGCCGGTTATGTGCGATGCTGCGTCCTCTCTTCCTGAGCTGACGTTTCCCCAAGCCCACCCCACCGTCATGCTGGCGGAACGGACATTCTGGGAAAAGGCGACCGCGATGCATGTCTTCTGCCGCCGGGAACAAGGCCGCGGCGAGCGCCAGTCCAGGCACTGGCACGATCTCGCATGTCTCGACGAGGCCGGTGTCGCGGCGAACGCCATGGTCGACAGGGCGCTTGCGCGCTCGGTTGCACGGCACAAGGCGATTTTCTTCGTCGAGAACGACGCCCACGGCAACCGGATCGATTACGAGGCGGCAGTCTCCGGCGAACTGCAACTTGTTCCCTCTGGCGCTGCACATGCGCTACTCGCCAATGACTACGCGAGCATGCTGGCCGACGGCATGCTGTTCGATGAAGACGAGCCATTCGACGCGCTGATGGAGCGGTGCGCCGCAATCGAGGTACGTGCTAACACCGCTCAGCCGAGGGACGACTGATGGACGTATTTGCCTTTCGCGATGAACTCGTCGCCGAGTATGAGAAGTTTTCCAGAAGCTTCACCAAGATCCGGGCCGACGACATCTACCGCAACGTCAATGCCGCCTACGCCGAAGGCCACTTCTGGCCGGCTCCGCTCATCCAATTGAATCCGAACTTCGAGCCGGGCGCATGGATCGACGACCTTGTAGATGACGGAACGCTCGACGCGGAATGCGCGAAGATATTTCGACTCAAGAACGTCAATGATGCCTTTGGCGAGCGCCTTCTACTGCATCGGCATCAGACAGACGCAATTGCGATCGCTCGGCGCGAGGAAAGCTACGTTCTGACGACTGGCACTGGCTCCGGAAAATCACTCGGCTACTTCATTCCTATCGTCGACGATGTGCTGAAGCGCAAACGTGCAGGCGAATCGTGCTCGGGAATCACCGCGATAGTCGTCTATCCCATGAACGCGCTATGCAACAGTCAAAGCGAAGAACTGGAGAGGTATTTGCGCCTTGGCTACGGTGAGGGAAAGGAGCCGGTCACGTTCGCCCGCTACACTGGGCAGGAAACGCAGGACGAACGTGAGCGCATCGCAAAGAGTCCCCCCGACATACTGTTAACCAATTACGTCATGCTCGAACTGATAATGACGCGGTTTCAGGAGACCGACAAAGCCGTACGTCAGCATGCTGATGGACTCCGTTTCCTCGTGCTTGACGAGCTGCACACTTATCGCGGGCGACAGGGTGCCGATGTCGCCATGCTGGTCCGCCGCGTGCGCGAACGATTCAACGAGAAACTTCTTTGCATCGGAACGTCGGCAACGATGGCATCTGAGGGGTCGTCCGATGATCGGGACATCGTCGTCGCGCGCATCGCCAGCCGGCTTTTCGGCTCCACCGTCGTACCCGGAAATGTCATTTCGGAGACGCTTCGGCGCGTGACCCGCCGCGAAGTGAGAACAACAGGGATCGATCTACGCGACGCTATCGAACGGAGCGTGACGGAAACTCTCACTCACGCTGAACTCTCGACACACCCTGTCGCGGCTTGGGTCGAGAGTAACCTGGGCATTGAAGAGCACGACGGCGAGCTCGAACGCATTTCGCGGCCCCTCACCATTCACGAGGCCTCCGATGCCCTCGCGCAAGACAGCGGTCTGGGCCCCGAACTTTGCCGCGACTACCTCGCACGATTTCTGCTGGCTGCCCATCGGAGCCAGAGCGAGCGGGGTCAGAGCTTCTTTGCGTTCCGTCTTCACCAGTTCATCAGTGGCGCTTGGAACGCTTACTCGACGCTCGAAGCACCGGGAAAACGGTATCTGACCCTGCACGGCCAGCAGTTCAAGCCAGGAGACCGTAGTCGACGTCTCTACTCACTCTGCTTCTGCCGGGCTTGCGGGCAGGAGTACTTTCCGGTCTGGGCGCGGGTGGCAGGCAAGCAGCCTGAAGTATTCGAACCCCGCGACCTATCCGAACGAGCGAACGATGACGAAGACCTCCAGTTCGGCTACCTCATGCCTGACCCCGACGGCATGTTCGACCCCGCGCATGCCGAAAGCCAATACCCGGAGGAATGGCTGGAGTTCCACGGCGATGCGCTCCGGCTCAGGTCCCATTTTGGCCGCTACCGCCCCGTCAGTGTGCGGGTGAGCACGTCGGGCAGCGTCACAGCAGACGGATTGCCCACGTGGTTCATCCCGGGATCGTTTCGCTTCTGCCTGAACCCCGACTGCGACGCCCACTATGACGGCAACGTTCGGAGCGACCTCTCCAAGCTTTCCGGCCTGTCAAGTGAGGGCCGAAGCTCCGCGACCACTGTGCTCGCGCTGTCTTCGCTGAAGCACCTCATCGGCACAGAGCTCGACGAGCGTACCAAGAAGCTTCTCGCGTTCACCGACAATCGTCAGGACGCGAGTCTTCAGGCGGGCCATTTCAACGACTTTATTCAGATTCTGTTGTTGCGAGGTGCGCTGCTCGCTGCCATTCAACATGAAGGCGGTGGTATTCTGACCGACGAAGTTCTCACCCAAAAAGTGCTCGACCATTTGCACCTTGATGCGACCGACTACGCAGCAAATCCGACCGCTAAAGGCATCAAGGCACAGAACACGCTGAAGGCGCTACGCGATGTGCTCGGTTACCGCCTATATTTCGATTTGCGACGAGGGTGGCGAATCACGAACCCGAATCTCGAGCAGTTGCAGTTGCTTGAGATCGGGTACCGGGATCTTATGGTCTGTTGTGAGGACGAGGAAGAATGGCGGGGGCGTCATCCCCTTCTTGGTTCGGTCGCGCCGGTGCGCCGGTTTGAGATCGTTTGTGAATTACTGGAGCGAATGCGCAGGGCGCTGTGTATAAAAACGATCTACCTCGACCCGAACTTCCAAGAGCAGATACGCAATCGGAGCTTCAACGAGCTGAAGGAGCCCTGGGGCCTCTCGGAGGACGAGAGCCTGTTTTCCCATGCCTTCATGATTCCTAGGCCGGGCGGTCGCACCCATCGCCCTGACTACCGAATGGTGCATGTCTCCCATCGGTCCGGATTCGGACGCAGACTCAAGTCGCAAGCATTCTGGGGACAGAACAATCCTGCCTATCCGCAGAAGTTCGACGAGAACGCCTACAACGCCATCGTGGACGACATCCTGGGCGTGCTCACCGCTTACGGTTATGTGGAACCCACGGAGCTCGACGGCGACCGGATCGGTTACCGCATCGACAGCTCGGTGCTCCAATGGCGCCTTTCCGAAGCGGCTGGCGGCGGGAGCGGTTCGGTCAATGAGTTTTTCCGAAACCTCTACGAGAATGTGGCCGCTCTCCTCTCCAGCGAGGACCGCCTTCTCCACCAATTAGAAGCGCGCGAGCACACGGCTCAGGTCGATGCCGAAGTCCGCCAAGAACGAGAGCGCCGCTTCCGCAAGGGCCTGTCGGGCGAACGCGTTGTCAACGGCAAGGTGGAGCCAGCTGGACTCCCCATTCTCTTCTGCTCGCCTACCATGGAGCTTGGCGTCGATATCGCCACACTGAACACGGTCTACATGCGGAACGTGCCGCCAACCCCCGCGAACTATGCCCAGCGAAGCGGCCGTGCCGGGCGCAGCGGCCAGCCGGCGCTCGTCATTACCTATTGCGCGGCCAAGTCGCCGCACGACCAGTACTTCTTTGCCAATCCGGCCCGCATGGTGGCGGGTGTCGTCAATCCACCCAACATCGACCTCGCGAACGAAGACCTGGTCCGAAGCCATTTGCAGGCGGTCTGGCTCGCGGAAACGGGCGTCAAGCTCGGCTCCTCGGTGCGAGACGTTCTCGACCGGGAAAGGCCCGACACACTGCCCCTGCACGACGAGATTGCTGAGCAGACCGGCTCCACGCAGGCGGTGCCCGAAGCGCAAAGGCGCGCAGGCCGCATCCTCGCGACGCTCGCATCAGACCTGTCGGGGCAAACGGCGCCTTGGTACACGGACACGTGGCTGCCTGGCGCGATGCAGTCCGCGCGACGCCGCTTCGACGACGCTTTCGGTCGTTGGCGCTCGCTCTTCCGTGCGACCGCGAGTCAGATGAAGTTCGCGAACAATGTCGTCAACAACGCTGCGGCGACCGAACAGGAGCGTCGGGAAGCCAAGGCGCGCTACGACGAAGCCTTCACCCAACAGAACCTGCTTCTCGACACCCGGCCCACTATGAATTCCGACTTTTACACCTACCGCTATCTGGCGGCCGAGGGCTTTCTCCCCGGGTACAACTTCCCGCGCCTGCCATTGATGGCCTTCGTCCCTGGCCGCCGCGAGAGGGTGGCCCGAGATTCGTTCCTGAGCCGACCCCGTTTTCTGGGGCTCACCGAGTTCGGCCCCCAATCCATAATCTATCACGAGGGCAGCACCTATCGCGTGCGTCGCGCCATTCTCTCCGTGCGTGACGAGACCGTGGTGACCGCATCGGCCAAACTCCCGGTGCAGGCAGCCCGCATCTGCCCGGCATGCGGCTATGGGCACTTTGGTGACCAAAAGGAGTCTGAGCGCTGCGTCAGTTGCGGTCGGAGCCTCGAAGGCGGCCGCTCGATACTGAATCTGTACCGAATCGAACAGGTGTCCACCCAGCGCGCGAACCGCATTACCTCGGACGAGGAAGAACGCCAGCGCCAAGGATACGAGATGGTCACGACTCTTCGCTTCAGCGAAGAGAATGGCAGGCCACGGGTTGAGGCGATTGCGGTTGTGGGAAGCGGCGAGACCCTGCTGGAACTGCGCTACGGTCCCGCCGCGACGCTGTGGCGAATCAATCTCGGCTGGCGCCGCCGCCAGGAGAAGACGGTCTATGGCTTCAGCGTCGATCCCAACACCGGCGAATGGACCAAGGACTCGCAGGCGCCCACTGATGCTGAGGACGATAAGGTACGCGAAGGCAAGACGGTCGAACGTATCACTCCCTTCGTGGAGGACACCCGTAACGTCCTTGTACTCCGGCCCACAATCCAGATGTCGGAAAAAGCCATGGTTTCACTACAGTACGCCCTCAAGCGCGGCATCGAGCAGGAGTTCCAGTTGGAGGAAGCGGAACTCGCCGCCGAGCCGCTGCCTGATCGAGACGACCTAAATGCGATTCTGCTCTACGAGGCCGCCGAAGGCGGCGCGGGCGTGCTCACCCGTCTCGCCGGCGATTCCGATGCACTCTCCCGAATCGCCCGCAAGGCCCTCGAGGTTTGCCACTACAGGTCGCTGTCGGGGAGCTGGTCGGGACCCGATGACCTTGTCAATCGCGACGACGACTGCGAAGCGGGATGTTACCGCTGCCTGCTCAGCTACTACAACCAACCCGATCACCCGCACATCGACCGGCAGGATCCAGACATGCTCGACCTGTTGTGCCGGTTGACCCGCGCCGAGCGCCAGCATCTCGATCACGAGATGGCAGCCGGCGACAGCCATGAGGAATTGCACAACGCCTCAACGTCCTCTCTGGAGAAGGAATGGCTGACATTCATTGAGTCCGGCGGCTATCGACTGCCCGACCGGGCACAACCCTATCTCGAAGTCTATGCAGCACGGCCCGATTTCGCCTACGCCGCGTCGCAGGCATTGATTTACGTCGACGGTCCGCATCATGAGTCGACGCGTCGTGAGAGCGCCGACGAGGCCATCGACCGCCGCCTGACCGATGCCGGCTACACCGTGGTGCGGTTCCCTGCCGATCGATCGTCCTGGCCGGCTATTGCTGCCAATTACGCCTGGGTGTTCGGGCCCGGTGCGTCACCAAAGAACGCCGAGAATGAGGGAGCGAATGGCTGAGGCGGAAATCCCCGTCGCGTTCAAGCCCGGAGACCTGGTCCGAGCGCGCCACCGAGAGTGGGTGGTCCTGCCCGAGACGCGCAACGATCTAATGCGGCTCCGGCCGCTTGGCGGCGCGGAGGACGACGCCACCCTCATCTATCTCCCGCTGGAGCCAGAGGCACCGGTCCACGCGACATTCGATCTGCCCGACCCGGACCGGCCTGGCTCCCAGGAATCGGCACTTTTGCTGCGCGACGCGCTTCGCCTGAAGCTCCGTGCGGGCGCGGGACCGTTTCGGAGCTTCGGTAATCTCAATGTCGAACCGCGCGCCTATCAGCTCGTGCCCTTGCTGATGGCTCTTAAACTGGACACCGTCCGGCTGCTTGTCGCCGACGATGTCGGCATCGGCAAGACGATCGAGGCAGGCCTCATCGCACGGGAACTGCTCGATCGTGGTGAGATCGAACGGCTTGCGGTCATCTGTCCGCCCCATCTCTGCGAACAGTGGCAACAGGAGCTGGCGCAGAAGTTCAGCATTGACGCCGAGGTTGTCCGTACCGGTACGGCTGCCCGTCTCGAACGTGGGCTGCGGCCGGACGAGTCTGTGTTTGAAGTCTATCCCTTTACGGTGGTGTCGCTCGACTACATCAAGTCTGATCGGCGCCGAAGCGACTTCTTGCGTGCCTGCCCGGAGTTCGTGATCGTTGACGAAGCGCACACCTGCGTGCAATCGAACACCAACACCCGCCACCAGCGCTACCAGCTTCTCAAGGGCCTTGCCGAGAGCGAGCCTCGACGAAGCATGGTGTTTCTGACCGCAACACCGCACTCGGGCGACGACACCGCTTTCCACAACCTGTTGGGCCTGCTTGAGCCCAGATTCATGGAGCTGGCCGATACGCCCGAGGGCGACAGCCGCCGACTCCTGCGCGATGAACTGGCGCTGCATTTCGTGCAGCGCCGGCGCGGCGACATCGCCGAATGGAAGGACGATGCGGGCTTTCCACTGCGCGAGAGCCGAGAAGCGACCTACCGATTGACCGGCGATTGGGGCGCACTCTTCGAGGATGTGCTCGCCTATGCGAGAACCATGGTCCGACGCGCGGAAGGCGGAACAAGGCTCGAACAGCGCATGTCCTGGTGGGCCGCGCTCGCCCTGTTGCGCTGCGCATCGTCGAGTCCAGCGGCCGCTTCGCTTGCCCTGCGAACCCGGCTCCAGGCTGCAGAGGGCGAAACAGAAGGGGACAAGCTTGCCGGCCTGGATCGCGAGGCGGGCGAGACCGTGATGGACGAAGCGGCAGACGACTCGCTTACGCTCTCCGAAAGCGTGCCCGCCGGCACCGTCGAGGAGGTCGAGGACGCCACGGCGCTGCGTGAGCTTATCGCCCGCGCCGAAGCGCTGCGCGGTCTTCGAAACGATCCCAAGCTCGACACGCTCGTTGCCGAGGTCCGGAAACTTGTGCGGAGCGGGTTCCGTCCGGTGGTTTTCTGCCGCTACATCGCGACCGCCCACTACTTAGGGGGTGAACTGAAGAGCGCCTTCAAGGGACGAAACGCCCAGGTCACTGTGATCACGGGAGAACTCACGCCCGATCAGCGGGAAAAACGTGTGGAGGCTCTTGCAGATCTCGACGCGAATGTCGCGCCCGTGCTCATCGCCACCGATTGTCTGTCCGAAGGCGTCAACCTTCAGAGTTACTTCAATGCGGTGGTTCACTACGACCTCACTTGGAATCCCACCCGCCACGAACAGCGCGAAGGCCGCGCCGACCGCTTCGGACAGACTTCACGCATCGTTCGCGCGCTTATGCTTTATGGGGAGAACAATCCGGTCGATGGAGCCGTGCTGCGCGTGATCCTCCGCAAGGCCGAGAAGATCCGCAAGGAACTCGGCGTCTCTGTACCCCTCCCTGCGGACAACAACAAGGTCGTCGACGCGATCATGAAGGCAGTGCTGATGCACGGCGGACTTCATTCTCCAGCTGTTCAGCCAGAGCTCGATTTCGGAGAAACCGAGGCCGAGGTCGATGACGCCTGGCAAACCGCCAAGAGCCGGATGACGCGCACCGTGTTCGCACAGCGGCGCCTGACGCCGGACGACGTGCTGCCCGAATGGCGAAAGGCGGTGTCCGTCCTGGGCGGGCCTGAGGATGTCGCCCGGTTCGTCCGTCGGTCGGCGGAACGGCTGGGGGCACCCCTCGATGCGCGCAACGGCTATTGCCGGTTACCGGTCGCACACTTGCCTAAGCCACTGCAGGACCGCCTCGAGGCCATCGGCCTCACGGCTTCCGCGAAGCTCGCATTTGCGCAACCCGCACCCGAGGGAGCAGCCTACATCCATCGCGCACATCCGTTGGTCGCGACGCTTGCCGACTTTGTCGCCGAACAGGCGCTCGATGACACGGCGCCGGATATCGCCGCCCGCAGCGGCGCCATCTTCACGGCCGGCGTTGAAACCCGCACGGTGCTCTACCTGCTCCGCTTGCGTAGCCAACTCCTTGTGGAGCGGCGTGGCGGGGACGGCCGGTACTCGCCGCTCAAATCTCTTCTCGCCGAGGAGTGTCTCGGCATCGCGGTTCGCGGCGGAGAGCCGGGCGAACTCTTGACAGAGGATGCCGCATTGTCGCTGCTCTCTCTTGAAGCGGGCCGCAACATGCCGGACGGCCAGAAGACCCATCTGATACGACAGGCTCTGGAGGCCTTGCCGGATATGGAAGACGCCTTCGAGCGTATCGCTCACGAACAGGCGCGGCGATTGCTCGCCGATCACCGCCGTGTCCGGGAGGCCAGCGACGCGAGGGGCTTACGCTATGACGTTGTCCCCGCTTTGCCTGTCGACAAGATCGGTATCTACGTCTTCATGCCCATGGCGCAATTGTGACCATGGCGAGCGCAAGGCGAAGCCGGGGGTTCACGGCACTCAGGGTCGAAGGCCGCATACTCCCCCCGGAATTCCTCCAGACCGTTGCAGCACTTGAGGCGCCGCGCCAGACGGGCAGCGACTACGGGCTGTCGAAGTCCCTCGCCATCAAGGAAGAGCTCGCCCGGTACTGGCGCATCGCGAGTGACCTCCACGCACGCTACGCCCAGCGTCGCCCGAGGCGCGACCTCCCCGCCCTGCAGGTGGGTGTCGAAGATTGGCTCCTGCAGTTCCTGCGCGAGGTGCTCGGTTACAACGACCTGATCTCTGCCAAGAGCATCGTTCGCGACGATCGCACTTTCCGTTTGACGCACCGCGCCTGTGACGCCGCTGTGCCTCTTCTGCTCGTTACGCATGACTTCGATCTCGACAAGGCCGACCCGCGCTTCGGTTACGACGGGCGTCGGCAGGCGCCTCACGGCATGATGCAGGAGTACCTTAATGCCGAGGACGGCGCGTTGTGGGGAATGGTCTCCAACGGAACGAAGCTTCGTATCCTGCGCGACAATGCGAGTCTGACCAGACCCGCATATATCGAGGCCGATCTCGACCTCCTCTTCGCCGAGGAGCTGTACCCGGATTTTGCCGCGCTTTGGCTTTCCGCTCATGCCAGCCGCCTCCGGCCAGCCGACGACAAACCGTCCAACTGCATTATCGAGTCCTGGCGAAGGAACGCGCACGAAACCGGAGAACGCGTCCGGGAGAACCTGCGGGACGGCGTTACCGACGCCCTGCGCCAGATTGGCAACGGCTTCCTGCAGCATTCGTCGAACGCCACATTACGCCAAGCTCTCGAGTCCGGCGGGCTGTCACCCGAGCGCTACTTCCAGCAACTCCTTCGCCTCGTGTATCGCTTGTTGTTTCTCTTCGCGGCCGAGGAGCGCAACCTGCTTCACGCGCCGGAGGCCACCGACGAGCAGCGCACCATATTCGCCGAAGGCTACGCGCTATCCCGGCTACGCGAACGCGCTCTCCGTCGCCGGCACTACGACCGGAATCAGGATATCTGGCGCGGTCTCCGGATCACATTCAGGTCGCTTGCAGAGGGAGCCACCGGCCTTGGCCTGCCTCCTCTCGGCGGCCTCTTCCGAGCCGATCAATGCCCCGATCTCGACGACGCGGTCATCGCCAACGAGCACCTGCTCGAAGCAATCCGCAGCCTCGCCTTTTTTCGGTCCGGCGCAAGCCTCGCACGCATCAACTACAGGGACATGGACACCGAGGAGCTCGGTTCGGTCTATGAGAGCCTGTTGGAGCTTCGACCCGTCGTGGACGTAGGCGCCTCGCCCTGGTCGTTCGCCTTCACCAGCGATGACAATAGTGAGGGGCCAAAAAAAGGGTCCGAACGAAAGCTGACGGGGTCCTACTACACTCCGCCGGCCTTGGTGAGCGAACTCGTCACGTCAACGCTCGATCCCATCATCGCCGAGGCTGTTGCCTCCCGTGCTGACGATCCCCGTGCTGCGATACTCGCTCTGAAGGTCATCGATCCGGCCTGCGGCTCAGGTCACTTCCTGCTTGCGGCCGCGCGGCGCCTCGCGGCGGAGATCGCTCGTATCGAGTCGGGGACCGATACGGCGGACGAGGCCACGCGCCAGCATGCGTTGCGCGAGGTGGTGCAGCACTGCATCTACGGCGTCGACCGCAACCCGCTTGCGGTCGAACTCTGCAAGACGGCGCTGTGGATGGAGACGATCGAGCCGGGCAAACCGCTCACATTCCTCGATTCTCACATCCTCCAAGGCGACAGCTTGGTCGGCGTCCTCGATCCCGAGATTATGGCGAACGGAATCCCGGATAACGCGTACAAGCCTCTGACAGGCGATGACAAGGCCGTTTGCCGAGACCTCAAGAAACGCAATCGGCGACCGAGTCAGCAGGAACTCTTCGACCAGGACGCGGTGCTGGACGTTGCTGTCGCCAGCGTCGACCTCGACGCCATGCCCGAGGACACGCTGGACGATATCGAGCACAAGCGTACCGCTTGGGAGGCCGCGCTCCACGATCCGACGCGCTCCCGCGAGATACTGCGCGCCAATCTGTTCGTGGGATCGTACTTCGCACCGAAGACGCCCGACACCCTTGAGATCGCACCCCAGACCCAGGATCTGCAACGGCTGGGAGGCGGTCTGCTGCAGCGACAGGGTGTCGAACGCTTCGTTGATGAATTGTCCGTGACTCACGACTTCTTTCACTGGCATCTCGCATTCGCCGAAGTTATGCAGGATGGTGGATTCGACGCGGTGCTCGGCAATCCCCCATGGGAGCGCCTCAAGCTTCAGGAACAGGAGTTCTTTGCGTCGCGGTCTCCGACGATTGCGAGCGCGCCCAACAAGGCCGCGCGAGATAGCATGATTGCACAGCTGAACCACGATGATGCTTTGCCTGCAGACAAAGCCCTATATGTGGAATTGCAAACTGCGAAGCGACAAGCAGAGGCCGCGAGCCAGTACGCAAGAACCGGCGGCCGCTTCCCGCTGACAGGTGTCGGAGACATAAACAGCTATGCCGTGTTCGCCGAAACATTTTTGCAGATTATGAGGTCAAATGGACGTGCCGGCTTGATTGTCCCCACCGGCATTGCCACTGACGACTCCACGAAAGCTTACTTCGATCATATCGTCAGTGATCGGCGCCTCGTCAGCCTGTTCGACTTCGAGAATCGAGAGGAAGTATTTTCAGGAATTCATAGAAGTATCAAGTTCTGCCTTTTGACCTTGACTGGCAGAGATAACCCGGTCCCCGAAGCCGAGTTCGCTTTCTTCCTGCATCAAGCCGAGCAATTGAAGGAAGCTGAGCGGCGCTTCACTCTGTCCGCAGACGACTTTTTTCTGTTCAACCCTAACACACGAACCTGTCCCATATTTCGCACGAGACGAGACATGGAGATTGCACGCAAGATGTATCAGAGGGTGGGCATATTCTGGAAGGAAGCGAATGGCAATCAACCGGAAGAGAATCCGTGGGGAGTGAAATTCTCGACGATGTTCCACATGTCCAATGACTCCGGCCTGTTCAGGACGCGCGAGCAAATGGAGCAAGATGGCTGGGAACTCGACGGCAACGTATTTGTGCGCGACGAGGAACGCTACCTGCCTCTCTATGAGGCAAAGCTGTTTCATCAATACGACCACAGGTTCGCCACCTTTGAGGGTGTCCCCGACCGGGACATCCGGAATGGCAATGCGCGTTCCATGACGGCGAACGAAAAGTCGGACCCGCAAGCCGTCGCCATTCCACGATATTGGGTCGCGGAAAAAGAAGTCGCGGAAAAGCTTGACAAAGGCATAAACACCGCACAATTGCTTGCCGAGCCGAGCCGAGCCGAGCCGAGCCGAGCCGAGCCGAGCCGAGCCGAGCCGAGCCGAGCCGAGCCAATATACTTGGCAGGCTCACGGAGCTCGCTCGCAGCTCGCTCTTCGAGATATCACGAACTCGACCAACGAGCGGACGGCCATGGCCTCGATAATCCCGCTCGTAGCCGTTGGCCACACTACGACGATACTGATCTTTGGTTCTTCACCTTCAGGAACGTCACGCGGGCAACGGACCGAAGAACTTCGATCAGCACTCTTTCACAAGGATATGCAGGGATGAACGAAGGGGCACCCATCGTTCGCGTAGACTATGCGACTGCCCTGCAGGCTTTTCGGGATATCACTAATTCGACAAATGAGCGAACGCTTATCGTAGATAATATTCCTGAGGGCCCAGTTGGAAATAACGCGCCAGTGCTGGCATATAAGGTTCCTAGGGCGGTCGCGTACGCGCTTGTATTGGGAAATATGAATAGCATCCCGTTGGATTGGACCGCTCGGATCTCGGTAGGCGGCGTTCACATGAGTTTCTTCATCGTGAAACAGCTACCAGTTCTACCGCCAAGGGCCTATCTGACGGAAAGCACATATGCCGGCCTTCCGTGGGTCCAATTGATCGTTCCGCGTGTCCTCGAACTGATCTACACATCTGAGGAAATGGCTGGCTTTGCCCATGACCTCGGCTACGACGGGTCGCCTTTCACGTGGGACGAAGGGCGTCGCCATCGCCTTCGCTGCGAGCTCGACGCCATCTTCGCCCACATGTACGAACTCACCCGCGCCGATCTGGAATGGATCCTAGACGCTCCGCCACCGAGCTCGTCTTTCCCAACCCTCAAGCAGAGTGAAATGAGGGAGTTCAGCGAGTATCGTACGCAGCGATACGTGCTACAGGCGTTCGACTTGCTGGTGGATGGCAACGCCCCCGACTTACCCTGCGATCCAGTATAGCGGCGCCAAGCGAGGCCAGGGTACGATGGTCAGCCTGCCATGGCCGCCCTGTCCATCTCGCGTTGGCTGACGTGCACCGTTACGCACAGGCCGTCGTTCAGGGCGGCGATCATCCGCATCAGCCGGTCCAGCGTAAAGCGGCCGAGGTCGGCGTTCCGGATGCGCGAGAAATTTGCGGCGGCGCCGCCGGTCATGGCCGACGCCTTGCGCACGCTGAGCCCGCGCCCGTCAAGTTCGGCGACAATCCGGGCCGCGAGGACGGCCTTGGCCTGCTTCAGATCGGAGTCGGGGCTACCGAGGTCGCGAAAGACATTGCCGCTCCCCTGCACCAGTTCGAATTCGTCGCTCATACGCATCGCAGCCAGGCCCCTTGAACTGGCATCACCTACCATCGCGGCGGCTTTCTGATCGTCATGCCGGGAATCGGATCCGGCAGTTGTGACCGTCGCAGCGCGTTCGGCCGGATATGCCTCGCGAAATCCGCGTGTGCCATGAGCTGACGGGAGGGCCGGCCCGTTCCCGGCGTCACCAGGCCGATCCGTTTGCCATGATGGTGTCTCACGAGGCGCATCGCTTCTGCGAGGTCACTGTCATTGCTCACTACGACCGCGCAGTCGTAGGCGTCCAGCCAGCCGTCGTTGAGCAGGTGGACCGCCAGATTGACGTCGGAGCCCTTCTCCTCGGTCCGGATCACCTCGACGGTACGCTGGTTCCCGACCGGTTGGACGAGCGGCGCCCGGACCTTGTGGCTCATGAAGTGCCCGAAATACACCTCGACCTCGGGCCGGTAGTGCTGGAGGGCGCGGAGATAGACATCTTGCCGTTGCGGTATCGACGGGTCGGTGGGAGTGGCCGACACGCGAGCCGTGAAGTACTTGACTGTCAGGATAGCGTGGTGGGGCCTGGAGAACCTTCGCGAGCAGGCCGGGCAGATCCAGCCACTTCCAGGGGGTGCCCCTCAGCGCTCCATAGTAGAGATTGAAGCCGTCGACATAGACGAAGGGGCGTATTTCTCAGCCACGAAAAGCAAGGGCCTCCGAAGAGGCCCCGCGCCCTGCGGTCGAAACCGCAAGGGGTGTGAGCGACAATCTAGACACCCGGCTCACGGAAATCAATACCCTGTCCTCGTCCATGAGTTATGGGATGGGATGGGTCTCTTGGGCTGTCAGTGAGGCAAGGTATTCGAAGGGGGTCTGGCCTCCAAGGCTCTGGTGGGGTCTCCAGGTGTTGAACTCGTCGGCGAAGGCGTCGATCCATCGGTTGAGGCTGTCGAGGTTGTCGGGGAGGTCCCAGACGGCGTGGAACTCATATCGCCATGTTCCGTTGCTTCGTTCGACATGCCCGTTGAGTTCCGGGGTTCGTGGGGGGAGTGTCCAGAGGTCGATGCCGAGCCTTTGGCACTCGGTTTCGAAGCTTGCCTTGAACTCGGAGCCTCCATCGATCTGGATGGCCTTGACCGGGAAGGGCATGGCGCTGCGCAGCTTGTCGAGGAAGCGAGCGGCGTTGTTGGCGGTTGCGCGCCGCCAGGCCTGTGCGCAGGTCCATTTGGAGACGGGATCGGCGGCGGTGAACTGCTTGACGGTGGGCCGCCCCTGTCCGGGTTTGATGGTCAGGGTGTCGATCTGGACGATCTCGCCGGGCCGGGTGGGCCTCTTGCCCTTGGGCAGGCGGCGGGCGTGGGGACGGATGCGGCGCTGGGCGCGCGGGGCCTTGCGGCGCACGGTCGGGACCGGGAGGACGACGCCCCGGTCGATCAGGGCCTTGAGGATGCGCCCGACGGTGCTTTCGGAGGTCCCGAAGCCCTGCCGGCGCAAGATCACGGTGATCTTCGCCTTGCCCCACATGGAAAACTCGGTGCGGATGTCGCGCACGGCGGCGACCAGCTCCGGCGACCATGCCGGGGTGCGCAGGCGCAACGGGCGGGTGGAGCGCCGCTCGGGACGCTGACGCCACCGGTAGAGCGTGGTGCGGGGCACGCCGACGGCCTGCGCCGCCTGCTCGGCCGTCAGGCCGGCCGCCATGGTGGCGCGCCAACGACGCACAATGTCGCGTCTTTGCGCTGCTTCGCTACGCTGCGCAGCGCAAAGACGCGACGCCAGCCGGGCGCCTCGTGTAAACTGCCGAGGCAGGCCACGAACCTGCATGGGGGTCTCCTCGAGGTTGATGTTGCACACCAACAGCTTCGGAGACCCCCAACCCTAATTCAAGGGTCGCGTCCCATAACTCTTTGAACTAGCCCGTATTTCTCACGATTGGTAGGTGCATCGGGGCTCTGCATGTGGGAAAATGCTTTTGCGACAAAACCTTGCCCGGTTGCAGAGGAATTCCCCGATGCCCGCAGAGTGTATCACGAAGCCGATGCGTTTTGCACGCTTGAAAGGGCGTGATCTGGTGGCCGATTTCCGGGGCGGCGCGCTGACCTCGGATGCCGGGGCGTTGCTTCTGGGCGCGGTGGACCGCTCGCTCGGTCTGGTCACGCGCTTTGCGGGCTGTTTTTCGGACGCTCGCGCGCCGGGTCGCACGGTCCATGCCGTGGAGACGCTGGTGAGCCAGCGTGTGTTCGGGATGGCGCTCGGCTACGAGGACCTTCTGGACCATGACGAGTTGCGCCACGACCCGGTTCTGGGTCCGGTTCTGGGCCAGGTGGAGGCGCATCATCGCCATGGCGCGCCGCTGGCGGGCAAATCGACCCTGAACCGGCTGGAGCACGCGCCGACGGGGCCGCATCGCTATCGCCGCATCGGCCACGACCCCGAGGCGATCGAGGCGCTGTTGGTCGATCTTTTCCTGGAGGCTCACGCGCAGGCGCCGAAGCGGCTGGTGCTGGACCTCGACGCCACCGACGACCCCTTGCACGGGCGCCAGGAAGGCCGCTTCTTCCATGGCTATTACGACTGCTACTGCTACCTGCCGCTCTACATCTTCTGCGGCGACCATCTGCTGGCGGCGAAGCTGCGGCGCGCCAACATCGACGCCAGCGCCGGCGCGGTGGAGGAGGTGGCGCGGATCGTCGGGCAGCTTCGCGCCCGCTGGCCGGCGGTGGAGATCGTGCTGCGGGCCGACTCCGGCTTTGCCCGCGACGCCCTGATGGCCTGGTGCGAGGATAACGTTGTCGATTATGTCTTCGGTCTGGCGCGGAACGCGCGGCTCGCCCGACGCCTGCAACCGGGCCTGGACCGGGCCAGAGAGCGCGCGCTGCAAAGCGGCGGGCCGGAGCGCCTGTTCACCGAGTTCCGTTATCGCACCCTGACGAGCTGGTCGCGCGAGCGCCGCGTCGTCGGCAAGGCGGAGTGGCTTCCGGGCGGCCCCAATCCGCGCTTCATCGTCACCTCGCTCGGCCGGGACGCCATCGACCGGCGGGACCTCTACGAGAACCTCTACTGCGCCAGAGGCGAGATGGAAAACCGCATCAAGGAGTGCCAGCTCGACCTGTTCGCCGACCGGACCTCGACAGCCACCATGCGCGCCAACCAGCTTCGCCTCTGGTTCGCCTCCATGGCCTATGTCCTGCTCTCGGCCTTGAGACGCCTGGCGCTCGCCGGAACCCGCCTCGCCAGAGCCACCTGCGGCTCGATACGCCTCAAGCTCCTCAAGATCGCCGCCCAGGTCCGACACAGCACAAGACGCATCCACATCGCCATGGCCTCCGCCTGTCCCCATGCCGATGTCTTCGCCCGCGCGCACCGCCGATTATGTGGCTGACACCAGCCCAAGGCCCGAACACCGCCCTCCCGCCAACAACAGGAAACCCGCCCCGACATGCCTCGCGCCTCAGGCGCAACCGGTTATCCATGCCCTCGCCAAACGAAAAACCAACCCACGCCACCAAAACACACCGAAAGCCCACAAATCACCCTCAACCGTGGCCTTGGTGAGAAATGCGGGCTAGGTCATACCCCCAAGCCTCCCGATCCGTTGACCCGGCAATCGGCCTGTCCCGACTGCGCCCGAACGACCAGGAGGTCGAGAGCTCCTAAAGACCCAAGCCGCGGTCGTGCTCTTTCGGCGCCCGGCTCTGTTCGATCGCCCGCTCGGACGTCCGTTCCCGCGGCGCCGCCTCCCCGCGTTCCTTACCTCCTTCCGGCTCGTGCTCCAGGTGCTGTGTGGCGGTCCGCTCCGTCTTCCCGACCCCCTCCAGCGCCGCCATGCGTTCGCCGGTGGCGGCTTCGAGCTGCTCCCGCAGCGCCTTCGCGTCGTCGGTCACCAGCTCTGCCCGGTCGCGCGCCCGGCTGATCTCCACATAGAAGCTCTTCTGCGTGGTCAGGTGCGGATGGTTGGCCTCCATGGCGGCGATCACGTTGTCGACGGTGCGGCCCTGGAAGGCGTGGACGGTCGAGGCCCAGGCGTGGTCGAGGTGGCGAAGTTGTGGGTCGCCCCGGTTCAGGTCGAGCTTGCGCCCGTCTTCCAGGCGGAACGTCACGCGTCCTCCTTCGACCGACACCACCTCGGCGGTGCGGCTGTTGACCAGGCCGAGGGCCTTGTCGTTGCGGGTCCAGCGGATGCGGTCGCCGGCGCGGAGTTCGATCGCGTCTGTTCCAAAGACCTCGCTGCCGCCTTTCTGCCCGGCGATCTCGCCCGGCTTCCAGCGCACGGTCCCGTCCTCGCCGCCATCGAGCAGCACCTCGCGGTTCCGGTGATCGACCTCAACCACGCGGCGCTCGTCGCCCTTCTCGACGCCGATCCGCTTGTAGGGCCGGTGGAACGCGACGACATCGCCCGGCGTGTAGTTGGCCGCGAGCGCCTTCTCGGCGTTGGTGTAGCCCTTCGAGACCAACTGCTCGCCCCCGAAGACCGGGCCATGAATGCGGCCCTCGCGGGCGAGGCGCTCGCGGATATGGTCGTTGACGGACTGGCGGAGTTTGTGGCTCGGCGCCATGACGCCGGTGTTCTCTCTCGCGTCTGGTGAGAGCGCCAGCCAGCGCGCGGCGACGGCGCCGGCGATATTGTCAGGCTTCACCTCGGCGACATTTTCTCCGAGCTTCCCGAAGGCCTTGGCGATCTCGCCTGCGAGGCTCGCCTCGACCGCGGCCTTCAGTTCGGGATCGCGCTGACGCATGATCTCGTCCATGACGGCGGTCTTCATGCCGGCGGCCTGGAGCTGGGCGAAGGGCTTGCCGGCATCGACCGCATCGAGCTGCTTGGCGTCGCCGACCAGCACCACGCGCGGGATGCGCAGGACATTGGCGATCCGGAGCAGGTCGCGGGCCTGGACCGTCGAGGCGAGCGAGCCTTCGTCCACCACCAGCACGGTCCGGGCGAACGCGCCGCGCATCGCCTTCAGGCCCTTCTTCGAGAGGCGGTCTTCGGCAACGCCCGCATTGCGGGCAAGGAAGAGTTGCAGCGTCTCGCTCTGAATGCCGGCCTCATTGCCGAGCGTCCTTGCGGCCGAGGCCGAGGGGGCGAGACCGGCGAGGCGGTAGCCGCGCTTGGCGGCGAGGCTGCGGACGCGGTTCAGCATCGCGGTCTTGCCGGTTCCGGCGTAGCCCTGGACGCCGACCACCCGGTCTTTCGCGCCCAGAATCAGCTTCACCGCCTCCCTTTGACCCTGGGTGAGCGGCCCCCGATGGATGTAGGTCTGCGCCATCCAGCCGCGCATGACCGGCCGGGCGCGATCCTGACCGTCCCGCATCAGGCCGACGGTCTCGCGCTCGTCGGCGAGCGCCCGGTCGGTGGTCAGGCCGTCGCCGGTGTGGAACGCCGGCGCGGCATGGAGCCTTCCCTCACCTTGCAGGGCATCCACCGCGCGCTCCGCCGCGTCGACGCCGATTTCGCCGGGCTGCCAGGCAAGCGCGGCCGTCAGAAGATCGGCGCGGGAGAACACCGCCTCGCGTTCGGAGA
Organism: Alphaproteobacteria bacterium; assembly: GCA_965220825.1. Taxonomy (GTDB): domain Bacteria; phylum Pseudomonadota; class Alphaproteobacteria; order UBA828; family UBA828. Next base: position 1,753,020 of record OZ244839.1, on the reverse strand, counting down.
GATGATCGACCGCCCAGGCGACCGCGTCGGCTGCCGGGTCCTTCGTCTCCGCACTCGACTCTGGCCCTTCCAGCTTCTGGGACCCGTCCGGACTCCGCTCGACGGTCTCCCGCGATCGGGCATCGGCCGTGAGCGCCTTTGCATCGAACCCGAGCGCGGTCGCCTGGCGCTGCCAGTTCTCGCGGAGCGTTGCCTTGTCGACATCGCGCTTGTGCGCGCGGGTCATCAGCGCCGCGCGCTCGGCCAGGCGCGGGTTCGCCGCCGTGCCGTCGGCCCCGCGTTCGGCGACCGCCGCCTCGATCTCGGCGCGTCTTGTCGAGAAGGTCTCGACGGTCTCGCGGGACACGTCGGCGATCTCGAAGCGCCCGTCGGCATGGCTCTTCTCGATCCGGTAGCCGAGCCCGCCGAGTTCCTGCGCGAGTTCGTTGCGATAGAGCATGCCGATCAGTTTCTGGCGGCGATAGAGGGCCTCGTTGGCCATGGTTCGCCACTTGTCGTCCTCGCCCCGCACCATGTTGGCGAGCACGGCATGGGTGTGAAGCTGGGGATCGAGGTTGCGGGAGGTGTCGTGCCGGAAGGTGGCGGCGACGATCTTCTGACCGCCGGCGCGGATCATGCGGCCGGTTTCGGGATCGCGCATCCGGGTCTCGGCGACATTACGTTCGATCCAGTCGAGGGTGCGCTGCACCGCCCGGTCGTGGGCCTCGACGACGCGGTCGTCGCCGCCGACCAGGGCGGCGAGCGAGACCGATTTGGGGGCGGAGAAGGTGAGGTCGCGGCCGGGACGGTGGAGGCGGTTGCCGTCCCCGTCGACGCGGCCGAGCCGGACGCCGCTGCCGTCGGGCACCTCGCCTTCAAGAACGGATTGGAAGGTGGCCGGATCGACGGGTCCCTGGAGGCCGAGTTCGTCCGCGCCCCGACCTTGCCAGGCGCTCTGCATCCGGTGTTCCGGATCGTCCTTGGCGTAATAGCCGTCGCGCTCATAGTAGGAGACGCCCTGGGAGGGCGACGCGATGGCGCCGATGGAGACGACCATCAGAGCCAGTCGCAGGCTGGAGGTTCAGCGGACTCGGGACGGCGTGCCTGTCGATCCGTCTTGCCGGACGGAACCGGTTGCTCTCCGGTAGAAGGTTCTTCCGGCGCGGTGCACACGCTTGGCCCATCCTGCCCCTTGCCAGCAGCAGGCGGTTTCTTGCGGTTCGTCTTGCGGGGCGCCTTACGCTCGGTCTCAATGGTCTTGTGCGGTGCCGGTCTGTCTCCAGATACCACAGGGTCCCCGGCATCGAGGGGAAGCTCGGGCTGCACCGCCTCGGTTTCCTCTGGCGCCATGCCGGCACGGGCCGCCTCGGTCCTCGCTACGAACCGCTCCGCCACTCTGGGCCTCTGAACATAGCGGAGCGCGATGCGGGCGACCGGCAGCGGGCCGGGGAAGCGGAGATAGCCATGCAGGTTTTCCAGCCGCATGATCTCCGAGGCGAGCGCCAGCGGGCGCAGTTCGCGCCGGGGCGTGAGCGAGACGCCGTCGCGGATCGTGTTGGCGCCGTAGGAGAAGCCTTCGGCCACATCTTCGACCTCGCTCCGGCCAAGACAGTCGGCGGACCACTGGGCGGTGTCGCGGTCGGGCGCGGCGAGCACGACGCGGGTGCCGCAGAGGCCGGAGATGGTCTCGGCGCCGTTGCGCCCGTAAAGGTCGCGCAGCGCCGAAACGGTTTGCACGCCGAGCAGGAAGCAGCCGCCGAACTGGCGCGATTCCGCAAGCCCGGGCTGCAGCGAGGGCACCTGGTGGAGGGTCGGGAGCTCGTCGAGGACGATCCAGATGCGCCTGCCATCCGCCTGTTCGAGAGAGAGCAGCGCATTGACCGCGATCTCCAGCCAGGTGGAGATGAGGCCGCGCAGGCTTGCATGCTGGTCGCCGCGCGAGGTCAGGAAGAGAAAGCCGTCGCGATCCTCGTCGGCGATCCACTCGCGGATCGAGAAGGCAGGGCCGGTATCGGGCAGGAGTTCGAGCGCGCCGATATTGGCGGTGAGCATGGCGCGCACGGAGAGGGCGGTCTTCGGGTTCTCGGGATCGACGATCGACTGGGCGACGGTGCCCTCCATCGCTTCGGCAAGCGCCGTCAGTTCGGTCTTCAGCAGATGCTCCACCAGCACCCGGTTGCGGGTCTCGCCCTTCTTCCAGAGCACGCCGGCGCCGTTGGCGAAGAGCTGCCGCGCGGCGGTGACCCAGAAGGGATCGACGGTGTCCTTCTGCTGCGGGATGAGGGCGGCGGCCATCATGTCGAAGTCGCGCGGGGTGCGCGCTTCGAGGAAGGGCGACCAGCGGGGCGCGCGGGCGTCGAGCGGGTTGAGCAGCGTGTCGCGATCGGGATCGAAGAAGGCGCGGGTGTAAGTCCCCATCTTGTCGTAGATCACGCAGCGCTCGCCGCGGGCGCGGATCTGGGCAACGAGATCGGAGATCAGCACGGTCTTGCCGGAACCGGTGGTGCCGGAGACGATGCTGTGCTGGGTTTCGGTGCGTTCGGGATAGGGCACGCCGGCGATGCGGTAGGGGGCGGGTTCGGCCGAGAGCGAGAGCGCCGCTGCGAGGCGCTTGCGGGTCGGCTGCACCCGGCGCGCGAGTTCCTTCGCGCTGGCGAGTTCGGCGCCCCGGAGGTGGCGTCCCCGGTTCAACTGCCAGCCGCGATACCAGAAGAGGGCGATGAACAGCAGGATGACCGCCACCGACGCCTTGGCGCCGAGCAGCGCGCTGGCGAGCACCTCGTCCTTGAGGCGTTCGCGCACCGCGAGCGCCCGGGGCGAGGCGGCGATCTCGGCCACGGTCATGGTGGCGGTCGAACCGTCGGCGAGGCGCACCTCCTGGCGGGCGGTCTCGCGATAGCCGATGGCGAGCTTGGCCTCGGCGACCGTCACCATCGAGGCGGCATACCACTCATAGCCGGTGCTGTGCGTCCAGACATGCCAGACGGGAACCGCGACCACGGCCGCGGCCGCGAGGAAGAGGCCGGCGCGCAGCAGCTGCCCCCACATGCGGAAGGCATGGAAGACGGTCTGGCCGCCGCGCAGCGTGCTGGAGCCGAGCGCCCTCATCGGCCCTCTTCCCCAGGCAGCGCTGTGAGGTCAGGCGGCTTCATCGCCGCTGTCCTCCGTCGCGGGACTGCGCGAGAGCACGTTCACCATGCCGTGCGGTCCGGCGACCACGATCTCCGTCACCCGCTGCGTCGTGCCCTCGCGGTCCTGCCAGGAGCGCATCGAGAGCCGGCCTTCGATCAGAACGGCCGTTCCCTTCTTCACCAGCCGCTCGACCGGCTCGACGGCGCCGCCATAGACGGCGATCCGGTGCCACTCGGTGGCCTCGGCCGCCTCGCCGTTGCGGTCCTTCCAGCGCGCCGTGGTGGCGAGGCTGAAGGAGGCGGTCTTCTCGCCGCCCTTGAGGGTGCGGATGTCCGGGTCGCGCCCGGCATGGCCCAGCAGGGTGACGCGGTTGATGTTCAGCATGATCGTCTCCTTGTCAGTGTCGGTGGGGTGTCATCGTCGGTACGGGTGCGCTTGCCGGTTGCGGCGGCCACGCGCTCCGGGGCCGCGAGGCGGTGGGGGCGAGCCGGGGCGGGGCGAGGGTAGCGGGGCTGGAGTCTGGCCCTCCGCCTCGTCGTCTGTATGCTCGGAGGCCATGACCATGACCCACGCTCTCGATCCCCCGATCGCACCGGTTCCGCGCCGCCGCCATGGCTGGCGCATGCGTCTCTTCGTGCTGGGCGGGTTCGGCGTGGCGGCGCTCTATACGGTCGGCGCGCTGGCGCTCGATGCCGGGCGCGACGCGATAGGCCCGCTCTGGCTGGCGGCGCTCGCCTGGACGGTCCTCGCCAGCCTCTCGGGCGCGCTCTGGCTCGGCTTCCGCTACGGCGACTGGTCGGCGTTTCGCAAGCACGAACTGCCCGACGGGCGCGATGACCGAATGGACTGGATCGGTCGCACTGGCCGCTATTCGTATCTCAGACACCAGGAAGAAGACCGGCTTCGCGACGACGATCACTTGCGCTGAGCGCTTCATGGCGACTGGTCCCGCCAGTCCGGTTGCTGGCTCGGTCCGTCCGTTGCGTCCGGGGCCGTGTTCCTCGCGCTGCCGAACAGTTGTCCGGCGAGCCAGCCGCCGACGAAGGGCAGGTTCTCGGTGGCGTGATGCTCGAACGGCTTTTGCGTCTCCACGCCGACGCCGGCGCGGCCCGCACGCGTCCGGTCCTGCGTCATCCCGGTGCGCACATCTCGCCCGATATCGCTCACCGTCATGTCGGTGTCGGTGGCGGCGCGCTCGCGGATCGCGTCCGTGCCGACCGCACCCGGCGCCGGCACTCCTGCCGTACTCGCCCGGTCGCGCACGCCCTCGGCCCAGCCGCCATACGCAGCAGCGGTCTCACCGCCGTACGCCCGGCTAAGCGTATCCCGCGCCGCGCCGTAGGCGGCCGCGCCGCCGATGGACGCGGGGTCGGGGCCGGCGGGGGCGGGGAAGCGTTCGGCGATGAAGGCGGCGGCATGCTCGCGCAGCGTCTCGGCCTCTTCGGGCGTCTGCGGCGAGGCGAGGCGGATCGCCCCGGCGGCGCCGATGGTGCGCCCGTCCGCGCCCGTGCGTTCGGAGAGCCAGGCGAAGAACGGCTGGCCGAGTTCGCGGTCGATGGCCTGTGCGTCGGCGCGCACCTGTGCGGCCTGCTCCGTCCAGCTCTCGGACTGCTGGCGCGCCAGCGAGGCGCGTTCCTCGAAGCGGCGCATGCGGGTGAGATTGGCCGACAGGCTCTCGTCGAGACTGGCCGCCTCGCTATCGCCGCTGGCGGTGGAGTAGCGGCGCGACGCGTCCGACACCCGCGACCACAGATCGAGGACCTGGTGCGACTCCGCATAGTCCTTGAGAGACTCCCAGGACTCCCTCCCGATGGTCTGCCCGCGCCACATGGCCGAACCGTCGGCGCCGATCTTGGCGATGAAGTCCCAACTTCCCCCGACCCTGGCCTCGCCGGTGAGAGCAGCGATCTGTTCCTTCGTGAGGCCGGTGGTCTCCGACATTTTCGCGTAGTGGGATTCGAGTTCCTGCACCTGGGCGCTCTCGCTGGTCGTGACGCCCCTTGAGTGGGCAACACCGGTCGAGACGTCATGGGCGTAGCGCTCGACGAGAGCGGTGGCGTCGGAGACTGCCGCGCTGCGGGCGCTGCCCGCCTCCACCGACCAGTGGCGCGAGAGACCGTGCGCCTCCGCCGCGCGCTGTTCGTGGCTGGTTGCGAGCGATTCCGAGAGCCGGACGCCGGCGGCCGGAATGCGGCTGGTGGCGGCGCCCATGTCGGCCACCACCGTGCCGTCGCCGGTCACCGTCACCGCCGCGCCTCCCGGCGCGAAGTCGACATGACGGTCGGTGTCGACATGGGCCGAGGTGCGGATCTGGCGCCCTTCCAGGGTGGCGTAGCGATGGGTGTCGGCGCTGGTGTTGCCGAGCGAGAGATTGCCGGTCGTGCCCTCATGAGCGGCCGAGGAAGCGGCGTCCTGGCCCACGGCCAGCACCGAGGTCGCGAGCACGGTCGCCTTGGCGAGACCGTAGGCGAGCGCGGCGGCGAGGAACGGCACCGACATGGAGAGATAGCCCGACATCACCGCCACATCGGAAGCGACCGCCCGGATGCCGGCCTGGGCGATGAGCGAGATGCCGGCCTCGCCGCCCGGCATGGCGGCGACGGCGCTCATGCGCTCGGCCGCCTCGCCCATGGCGATGCGGTGCAGCACCGCATAGAGCGGCCCCCAGCTCTGCAGCCAGATCAGGCCGGTCACATAGGAGCGGAAGATGGCGGTGCCGGCCGGGGTCAGCATCAGCAGGACGGCGATCGGGAAGGCGCCGATATAGAGGCATTCGAAGACGATCTTCAGCATCGGCACCCAGGTCTCGGCCTGGCGGCCGATGGCCCGGTAGGCGGAGACGGTCTGGGCCTCGGCGCGGGCTTCGGTATAGGCGCGGAGCGCGGCGGCATTGCCGGTCTCGGCCGCCCATTGCTCGCCGGCGTCGTGGAGCGCGTTCAGCACCATCTGCTGGCGGAGAATGTCGCCGGCGCTCCGCGCCGCGCCGATCAGGAAGGTGTGTGCGGCCGGAAGGGCGGCGGTCAGCTCGGCGCGGGCCAGCGCGTCCGTCGCCGCGCCGGGGAAGAGGCGGCGTCCGAACAGCGTTCCGGCGCGCGCCAGTTCGGCGTTCCACTGCGCGTTCAGCCGCTGGGCGCCGGCGGCGCAGGTGACGATCTCGCGGTCGATGGCGGTGGCGCCCGTGCCGGTGGCGGCAGTCCTGGTGGCGAACTCGAACATGCGCGCCGGCGAGGCGCCGGCGGACGGCGAGCCGGGCGCGGTGACCAGCGCCCAGACATCGGTCGATTCACGAAGATCGTCCGCCGTGACATGGCCGAGCAGCAGGGCGTGGAAGACGCATTGCCGGGCGTAGCCGCGCAGATTGCGGGCGAACACGGCATCCGTTACTTCGAGACGGGTCGCGGCGGCGGCGAGCCGCGCGCCGAAGATCAGGCCGTGGCGGCGATAGGCGAGATCGTCCGGCAGGGTGAAGGCCTGTTCGGTGAGCCGCGTCAGCCCGTCGCCCACCTGGGAGGTGAGCGAGGCGAAGAGCGCGAGGCCCACCGGCACGTTCGCCACCACGGCGGGCGCGAGCGCCGGATCGATGCGGTCCACCACCCGCACCGTCGCCTTGGGCACGATCATCGCGCCCCAGACGGTGACGAAGAGCAGGATCCACTTCGCATTGTCCTTCCAGGAGCCGCCGAAGGCGGTGCGGAACAGGATCCAGGCAAGCCCGGCGGCGCCCGCCAGCTGGGCCAGCGTCACATAGGCGCCGCCCGAGGTGATGGCGGCGACGGCATTCAGCAGATCGACCAGGTAGGTCCCGCCGCCGAGGGTGAAGAGTTCGTACATGGCTCCTCCTACCTGGACCCGGCAGCCGCGCCGCCGCGGGCGAAGGCAAGCGCGGCGCGGAGATCGGCCGAGAGCGCGCCGGCAAGCGCGGTCTCGATCACCCGCAGCTTCTCGACCACGGCGAGCGCGGTATTGAAGCGCTCCAGCCCCTCATGGCGGTGGCGGGCGAGGGCCACCCGGTTGGCGCGGAGCCCCTCGCGCCAGCGCTCCAGCTGGGCGCCGTCGGCGATGTCGAGGGTGCCGGCGCGCGCCTCGACCGTGCGGTGGAGATCGGCGATCCAGACCTGCAGCACATCGAGCGCCACGGCCTCGCTGAGCGCGTCGATCTCCCGGTCGACCACCGCGCCGCGATAGGCGGCGGCCGCATTGACGACGCGCCAGACCGGCAGCGTGGTGAGATTGACCAGCCCGAGCGCCTCCGCCGGCGGCGCGGTGTCGGTGCGCACCGCTTCCGCCAGACGGTTCAGCAGCGTCGCGACACGGCCGCGAAAGCCCCGGTCGGCCGGGATGGTGACCTCTCCGAGGGTCGGGTTGAGGCAGGCGTCGGTCGTGTCGCAGCGATAGACCGGCAGCGCGCCGCCGCCCTCCATCAGCACCTCGGTCACCCGGCGGTCGAGCGCCAGCGGCTCCAGGATGCGCACGCGCGGCCCCGAACTGTCGCCGTCCGAGACCGGGGCGGTGACGATCACCGTGCCGGAGACCGACATGGCGAACTCGGCAAGCTCGGTGTCGTTGGCGAGGAAGGCGGAGGCTCGGACCGCCCGCCAGGCATAGTTGAGGTTGACCGGCACCTGGTCGGCGATCGCGCCCGAGGCCGAGGCCAGCGTCGAGTTGCGCTGCCCGGCCGCCCCGCAGCCGTGCCGGGCGGCGGCATAGTCCGAGAAGATGCCCTGGCTGGTTCCGATGGCGGCGCAGATGGCGGCCGACGCGCGGTCGTTCTTCGACCAGACGGCGCCGACCAGCGCCTGGGCGGTCTCGCAGCTGTTGAGGTTCTGGGCATTCACCCATTGGGCGAGCGCACGGAGCTTGGACATGGTCTCGGCAATCACCGGCGAGACGGTCTCCAGCGCCAGTTCGAAGGCGAAGCCGGCGGCGTTCTGGGCGACGGCGCGGCCGAAGGCGATCAGCTGGTCGGAGTTGATGAACGAGAAGGCGCCGGCGAAGGCGTCGATGCCGCCGCAGCCGGCGCGGAAGGAGGGCAGATTGACGGTGGCCACCTGTTCGGCGCGGACCGGCGCGCGCATGTAGAGATTGCCGAGCGTCCAGTGGCCGGAGGCCTGGCCCTGGAAGGCGGTCGGGCCTGTGGTGTTGATGGCTGCGCCGTCCCAGAAGCGGGTCATCTCGGAGAGCACGTCGGCGCGGGCCGGCAGGGTCGCGAGAGCGAGCAGCAGCGCGAGGCCGGCGGCGAGCAAGCGGTCAGTAGTCATGGCCGGTCTCCAGGGCGGTGAGGACGAAGAGGCGTTCGGCGATCTGGTCCTCGGCGAGCACGCCGAAGCCGACCGGCAGGACGCTTCCGGTCCTGGTGTCGAACAGCACGAGGGCGGGGTACGGCCCGTCGGCAAGCCCGAGCCGGGCGGCGCGACCGTTGTCCGCGACCGCCTCGGGCCAGCCTTCGAGCGCCTCGCCGGTCACCGAGACGGCGAGCACGTCGAGGCCATGGCGCCGGCTGAAGGCGCGCAGCAGCGGGCCGAACACGCGGCAGCCGGCGCAGCCGGCATGGCCGAGATAGATCAGGCCGTAGCGCTCGCCGAGACGGGCGAGCGCCGCGTCGCGCTTCTCCCGCCGCGCGTCCGACCAGACATGGCGGGCCAGCGCGCCGACCGGGCGCTTCAGCGTGTAGTCGAGCGCCGGGCTCGCCCAGACGGTGCGGCGGAAGGCGTCGGAGAAGGCGGCGGCTCTCGCCAGCGTCTCCTGCTGCAGGCGGAGATAGGCCGCGACCTTCGCGGGCGAGGGATCGAGGATCGCCGTCGCGCGCGCTTCTTCCAGCGCCTTGCGGATCGCCAGAATGCGGTCCATCGCGCTTTGCGCCGCCGGTTGCGCCTCCGGCTGCGGCGCCGGCGCCGGGTTCGCCGCTGTTGGGGGAGTCGCAGCCTCCTCCTCTTCCTCTCGATCGCAGTAGAAGTGCCAGCCGAGCGTGCTCTCCGCCGTGCGCTCGCCGCACCAGCTCCTCCACTCGCCGGCCGACGCGGGCGCGAGCGGGAGCAGGACAGCGAGCAGCCCGGCGGCCAGGGCGAGGGGTCGCGCCGTCATGGCTGGCTCCTGGAATAGAAGTCGCGGATGCGCGTGTTCATGCGCGTTCGCGTGTCGCCGGCCTCGGGCAGCCGCAGCAGCGGCGCGAGCGTGTCGTCGGTCAGGTTGGCGGTGAACTCGCCGAGATCGAGCCGGTCGAAGTCGATGCGCTCGATCTCGGCGACCGTCAGCCCCCGGCAGCTTCCCCAGCCGATGCCGAGCTGCGCCCGACCCTGTTCCTGCAGGATGCGCCCGAGCTTGGAGCCGAACACGCACCAGGCCCTGGCCCGCCGTCTGCAGAAGCCGAAGAAGGTGCGTTTGGCGCAGTATTTTCCGAGATAGCGGGTGGTGCCGGCATGACGCTCCTTGGCCAGTTCGATTTCGCTCTGGCTGCAGTTGGCGAAGCCGATCAGCAGCCCGGAGTTCTTGCAGCAGTTTGCGAGCCCGCCCCAGCGGATGGTGCAGGCGCGCCGCTGGCCCCGGAAGAAGCGCATATGCTGGCGGTCGAACGCCTCGCCGCCCATCTGCAGCACCATGTTGAGCATGGCGGTGGACCGCGCGAAGCCGGTATTGGCCCGGCCCGCCACGGTCTCGCAGCCGGCGCCGACGCAGGAGGTGACGCTGCCGCAGCCGCCGGCCTCGCCGATCCCGGCCTGACAATCGGCGATGCTGCCCGACGCGATTCCGGAGGCGCCATGTTCCGGCTCCTGCGGCGCATCCGCGATGCTTTCCGCGCGCGTCACTGCCGGATCGTCTGTCGGAACTTCGGCCGGCGGGCGCGACACGGTTCCCTCGATCACCATGCGGCCGGCCTGACCGCCGGGCGCGCCCGGATTGGCAAGCACGGCGCGGGCGGCATCCTCCATGCCCGAGGCGGTGTGGTTCCGCTCCGGCACGTTCGCGCCGACATGGCCCGGCACCTTGAGCGCACTGGCGGGGTTGCGCGCGATTGCGCCCGCGCTCGCCTGTCCCGCCGCGCCGAGCGCGCGGGCCGCCGCGCGCGGGTCTTCCGCCTGGGCCGTCACCGAGGCCAGCAGCCAGAGCACGAGCGCTGCGACAGCGCCCGGCATCACGGGTCCGTGATATCCGTTACTCATCGGGTCTCTCCCATCAGTCGCGCGAGCTTCCGCCGCGCCGTCTCCCGTCCCGTCTTGCCCTCGGCAGCCACCGCTTCGAGCGCGGCCGCGAGGCCGATATTGCCGGTCACGCGGTCGTGCGCCGGCACCGGGTCGTCTGCACAGCCCGGGCTTGCGCAGGTGGGCACGCCGCCCGGCACCACGACCACGGCCGGAACCCGCTCGATGGCGAACAGACGGAACAGGCGAGGGTCGATGGCGACGCCGGCGTCATGCCCGCCAAGACGAGAGCCGACCGCCTTCACGGTGGCGCGCAGGCCCTCCTCGCTCACGCCGCGCATCACCAGCGGCACGCCGAAGCGGGCGGCCTCGCCGGCCCACTGCGTCCAGCTCGCCGACGGCACCGAGAGGCTCATGAAGATCAGGACTTCGGCCGTGTTCGGACGGCCCGTGAGGCCCTCCGCCATCCGCGCCGCATGGCGTTCGGCCGGTAGTGGGACGGCCTTCTCTCCGGTCGAGGGTTGCCGCGCAGCTTCGCCGGCGCGTACCAGCGCGCGCTCGATCACCGAGCGGGTCCAGTCACCGAGGCTCTCCGCGCCAGCGCCGCCGGCCTTGCGCAGCACTTCTTCGGTCAGCGCTCGCGCCGCAGCGTCTTCATCGGACGCGACGGCCGGGCCGCAGCAGGCCGCCAGCAGCAGTGCGCCGGCGAGGAGGAGGGAGATGGGTTTGAGGCGTGTCATGTTTTTCTCACAGCAGGCAGCAGTTGCGTTTGGTCCACAGCAGGTAGCCGAAGTTCTCGCCCGCGACCGGGAGCTCGCGCAGCGTCTCCCAGAGCACTGAGGAGCGGCCCGTCGGGTTGCAGCCCGTGAGCGCCGAGGTCGCGGGCACCGGCTGGGTCATCTGCCAGCGATACTGCGACTTCTTCATCACCGGCATCGGGTAGCGTCCGCAGAGCGCGGCTTCGCCCGAGCTGCCGAGCGCCAGCCCGAGACGGTGAAGCCGATAGAGCAGGCGCTGGGCCGTCAGCAGCGAGGCCTGCACGCCGCCGACATGGGCGGCGACATTGCCGGTGAGCGGATACATGCCGCCCTGGCAGCCGGCGCACCAGAAGAGCGCGTCCTGCGGCAGGCCCGCCGAGGACGCGGCGCAATCGGCGGCGCAAGCCGCCTGGGCGGGCAGCGAGGCGAACAGCGCCGCCTCGGGGTTCAGCAGGAAGGCGAGCTCGTCGTCGAGCCAGGTGGGGTCGAGTTCCGAGACCCAGGCGATGTCGAGGCTGCCGCCGTCGAGACAGCCGATATCGAGCAGCACGCCGATCCAGGAGAGCAGCGGATAGACATAGTAATGGGCGTGCCAGACCGAGCCCGATGCGCCGTCGCCGCCGGACGATGCGGTGCGTCCGCGCGGGGCGTGGAAGCCGGGATCGACCGTGAGCCCGCCGAGATTGGGGAAGCACCAGGGGGCACGGGTGACGTCGATCAGCCGCGCCGGCTCCCAGACCCCGAGCGAGAGGCCGATGCGCGGAATCGGCGAGCCGCAGAGGCAGAGCGGCGAAGACGGGTTGGGCGTGTCGGGCGCGCCCGCGGCCGAGCCGATCGAGAGCGGCCCGATGGAGATCGGGAACAGGCACTCCCAGCACACATCGGCGATCGGGTTGACGAAGCGCCCGGTGCAGCTCTGGGCCTGCGCCGTGCCGGCAGAGAGCGCGGCCCCGACGACGAGCGCGAAGACGAGAAGGAGCCGCTTCATCGCTCGCTCTCCGCGTCGCGGTCGTCGAGCGGGATCTCGTCGATGCGAAGCCGGCCGCTCTCCTGCGTCACCAGGCTGGGCGTGAAGGCGAGACCGAAGCGCGCCGCGAGCCGCCCGCCCTGGTCGAAGAAGAAGGGCCGGCCATGGCGCCGTGCGAGGTCGAGCGGCCTGCCCGCCAGCAGCACGATGGTGGCGGGGCGCTCATGGGCGAGCGCCCATTGCACTTCCGCCTCGCGGCTGCCGTCGATGAACAGCAGGTCTTTTGTCAGCGCCTTGACCGCCAGCGGGTCGATACGCTGGCCCGCCGCCGCGAGCAGCATGCCGTCAGGCGTGCGCAGGTCCTGGACCACGGTGATCGCGGGATCGAAGAAGCGCACCCGCCGCTCGCGCGCCGGCGCGATGCCGGCGATTCGGTCCGGCGCCTCGATGCGCTCGCGCGCCCGATCCTGCGCCTCTCGCTGGAGGCGGGCGAGTTCGCCCGACGACTGCAACGCGGCAAGCCGGGTCTCGATCTGCGCCAGCAGGTTGGGCTCGGCGACCGGCCAGGTTGCGCCGCGCACGCCGAGATCGCGCGCCCCGGCCGGCAGGGCGAGCGACAGGGCGGCGAGACAGGCCGCAGAGAAGATGAGCCGGGACCCGATCATCGCAGCACCTTCCCGCTCTCCGTGCGGACGTGCTGCGGGCCGGTCAGCGGCCCTTGGAGGCCGAGCCAGGGGAGGTCGGGAAGGGCGATGGCGCGCCCGAGAATGCGCCCCACGGGCACCGGCCCGATCTCCGCATAGCGGCTGTCATGGCTGTCCGGATGATCGGCATGGAGAAAGTAGTGGCCGGGCGGCACCGCGCCGGGAACCACCGGAACCAGCGTCCGCCCGTCGAGCGCCCGCGCCTTGGCGCGCCCCACCGGCACGCCGTCGAGATGCACGATGCGATCCGCGTCGACGGCGATCGCCGCGCCCGGCAGGCCGCGGACGGTCTTGAGCCAGGGCACCGGAGAGCCGAGCGCCTCGGGCGGCTCGAACAGAACCCGGTCGCCGATCGCGGGCGTGCTCACAAGCGGCAGCAGCAGATAGCCCCAGGCGCCGTCGGACCAGCTCGCATTGACATGGATGCGCGAGGCGAGCGCGAGCCAGAGGCCCGCCAACGCCGCCATGACGCCGAGCGCGACGGTCGCGCGGCGGGCGGTCATCGCCCGGCCTCCGCGTCGGGCATGGTGCGCCCGAGAATGCGCGCCATTGCCGCCTCGACCGCGCCCGTCAGGTCGGGCGCGCCGGCTGCAACCGCGCGTGCGGGGAGCAGCACCGCGCCGTGACGCGCCGCCACTTCGGCCAGCGCCGCTTCCAGCGCCCGTGCCCAGGCGCGGGTCGCCGCCGCGACGGATTCCTGGTCCGCCTTCGCCGCGAGCGCGCTTTCCGCCGCCACGATCTCCGCCAGGCGCACGCTCGCCACCGTTGGCCCATCCTGCGCGCCGAGCTTCACGATCCCGGCCGACACCGCAGCGGCGACGCCCGCAGCAAGCATCATGGCGGCGAGCAGGATCCGGAGCTCGCTCACGACGCGTCTCCCGCCGCGCACCGGTGCGCCGACATGGAGACGTAAGCGCGGCTGTCGCGATGCTTGAACCAGGCCGCGCCGTCCTCGTCGTGATACATGTAGAGATAGTGGCCGGCCCAGTTGCAGTGCCCGCGCTCGGCCGAGAGCACGCCCGCCAGGATCGCCTGGCGGAACACCTGCTCGGTATCGCGCACCACCCGGATGCGGGGCGGCCGCCGCTTACGCTGCGCGTGCATCGAGCACCTCCTCTTCCTGGCGGTCGTCACGCGGGGCTTCCTGCTGCCCTGCTTCGCCCGGCGGGCCTTGCAGTTCCCTGAGACGAGCGAACCACACCCTTGCGGCGCGTCCCGGCCCGAGCGCCCGGATCCGGCGTCGTGCGGGCGGGAAGGCGGCCCCGGCGGCGCTCGGGATTCCGGCGTCTTCGAGATCGCGGCGCTCGGCCGCGTCCGTCATGCGGAAGACGAAGCGGAGCAGCTCCGCCTCGGCCTCGCTCGGCTCCGCATCCAGCCCGGCGGCCTCGCGGACCGCTCGGTCGATGCCGCCGCCGAGCCGCCTCGCCCGTTCCGTGGCGCGCTGCGAGGCCGCGGCCTCCGCGTCGCCCAGCCAGGCGATACGGGCGGGTTGCAGCAGCGCATGCAGCGCCAGCACCCGCCGCTCTCCGGCATCGAGCCCGTCGAGCGCCTCGATCTCCTCGCTCGCCACCACCGCATGCTGGGCAACCGACAGGAAGCGCCGCGTCCGTCCGCCCCAGCGGCAGCTGTTGGCGAGCACATGCGCGAGCGCCTCGAAGTCGATATCGGCGGCAGTCAGCCCGTCCGCATCCTGCGGCCAGCGCGGCGCCCGCTCCTTCTCACGGCCCGCGCCTCGCGCGCGCCTGCCCTGTCCTGCGCTCATCTGCGCTCTCCTATGTTAGCTGTTTGTTCTTTCCCGGGTTCAAAAAAAGACCCGCTCTCGTCCGGCCCGCCCGCGATCCGGTCGATGGCTTCCACCGTCGAGAGCCCTTCCGCCTTGAGCCGCTCCACTTCGGCGAAGGCGGGGCCGCGCGAGGAGAAGAGCGCCACCGACCAGGGGTCGAGCACGAGACGCGCGACGCGCCAGCCGTCCGGCCCGTGCAGCACCAGTTCCGCCCAGCGCCCGTCCACGGTCGTGAGGCTCTTGAGCGCGCGCTCCATGCCGGCATCGCAGTGGATGCGCTTCTCTTCCTTCAGCAGCTCGATCGACTCGTCCTTGCTGGCAAGGAAGATGGTCCAGTCGGCATTCTCCCAGGCGGCGCGCGCCGCCGGGTTGGCGTAATAGTCGTTGACCGACTGGGTGCCGGTGACCAGCGCGCCGCGATACTTCCGGGCGCGTCGCGCCGCGCCTTCCAGGAAGGCGCGGCTGTCCTCGCCCGCGAGCAGGTCCCAGGCCTCGTCGATGACGATCGCCTTCGGTCTTGTGCGGGGGCCGTGATACATGCGCTGGGTCGCCAGAAAGACCACCAGCATCAGCACCACCGCCTGGAGGTCGCCGCGCCCCTTCAACTCGCCCAGCTCGAACACGGTTAGCGCCCGGTCGAGCCGGGGCGTCTCGGACCCGGCGAAGAGCCGCCCGAGGGCGCCGCCCGGACACCAGGGGCCGAGAGCGACGGCCATGTCGCTCGCCCGCCGGTCGCCGCGCGCTTCGAGCCGGGCGCGCACGGTGGCGAGATCGGCCGCATTGCCGGCCTCTTCCCAGGCCCCGGCGATGGCCTCGTCGATCAGCGCCGCCTCGATATCGTCGATGGCGCCGCGCCTGCGGCACATGCGCGAGACGACGCTCGCCAGCATGGCGAAGCACTCCTCGCGATAGTCGCTGTCGCGCTCGGCCGTCTCCGCATCGAGCATGGCGAAGGGGTTGAGACAGGCGGGGTCGCGCCCGAAGGCGATGAAGGCGCCGTCGAGCGCTTCCGCCGTGTGCTGGAAGGAGCGGCCGTCGTCGATCACCACGGCCTCGCCGCCGGCGCCGACGATGCCGACCACCAGCTCCTGCATCAGCACCGACTTGCCCGAGCCGGACTTGCCGGTGACCGCCACATTGTAATTGCCGGCCTCGTTGGCGAACGGCGACCAGCCAGCGGGCTGGCCGCGCCGCCCGACCAGCAGCAGCGCCGGCGGGGCGTCGAGGCGCCCGCCCTGGCCGCGCCACTCGCCATGGAGCGGCGCCAGACTGACGGCGGCCGAGGTCAGCAGCGTCTTCATGCGCCCCATGCGGGCGAGATCGGCGTCGATGCCGCCCGCCGGGACCATGGGCAGACAGGCGAGCCAGGAGGGGAGATGGACATAGCGTTCGGCCGTCACCCGCCAGCCCTGGCCGTGATAGATGGCGCGCACCGCCTGCTCGGCCTCGTCGATGGCGTCCGGCGGCGCATAGACGGCGGCGAAGCAGCAGGCCTTGACCAGCCGCTCGCCGTCCTTGAGGCGCTCGGTGACGGTCTGCCAGTCGCGCGCCCGCTCGGTGAGGCCCGGCAGGTAGCGGGCGATGCCGGTGCCGGCCTGCTGGGTGGCGCGGGCCGACTTCAGGATCGCGCGCTCGCCGTCGGCGGCCTCGCCGGTGGAGACGGTGAGGCAGGTGAGCACCGGGCAGCCGGGCTGCAGGAAGTCGCGGTGGAAGTCGCCGATCAGCGCGTTGCCGCGCCAGCCCGGCCAGACCTCGGGGAAGGTGACGGCCGCCAGCACCCGGACGGCGATGTCGGCGCCGTCGGGATGATGGAAGAGCAGGCCGGTGGGCGCGACCGAGAGCGCGCGACCCGGCGCGGCGCATTGCAGATGCAGCGGATCGCGCGGCGACCAGCGCCGCACCGGCCGGTTGCAGCCGCCGTCGTGGATGCCCGCAAGATCGGGCGAAGTGAGTTCGGCGGCGAGCGAGAGCAGCGCATCGGGGGCGAGCCGGCGGGTGCCGGCGCCGGTCGAGGCGAGTGTGCCTTCGAGCGCCCGCCGAAAGGAGCCGAGCGCGGTCTCCGTTACCGGACCGGGCGGACCGGCGAGCGAGGCGGCGACGAACACCCGGTAGTCGGAGAGGGTGAAGGGCGGCCCGCCCGGATGGAGCGGCCGCCAGCCGGCCGGTTCGAGCAGCCGCGCCCGGCGGACCGCCATGCCGGCCTGCACGCCGCCCTGTTGCAAGCGCGGCACGGCCCAGGCGTCGAGCGCCGCGCCGAAGCGCGGGCTCGCCCAGTGGATCACCTGCAGCGTGCAACGTTCCGGCGCGGCGTCTGCGAGCGTGCCGGCGAGTGCGCCCAGCGTCTCGGCGTCGATGCCGGCGAAGGGCGGCAGTTCGAGCACGAAGCCGGTGCTGGCGGCATTGAGATAGAGTTCCGAGCGCTCGTCGAAGGCGCGCCAGGGCAGGAGCGCCGTCAGCGAGGCCGGCATCTCGGGGAGCGTGCGGGGCTCCAGCGCCGCCGGCCCCTCGAACAGGTCCATGAGACGGGCCAGCATCAGTCGAGCCTCCAGGCAGCCGGCGCCAGCACGACCCGGACGTAAGCCGCCTCGCGATAGACGCCGTTCTCATCCACGAAGGGACCGATCCAGACCCGACCCACCGTCTCCGGCAGGCGCAGATCGTCGGTCCCGGTCTCGACGACCGGCGCATCGTCCGAGGCGGGCGTCTCCGCCTCGTGCACGACATCGCACGGTCGCGCGCCGGCTGCCGGCTCCGCCGACAGGGTCGGGGCGGCCTGTTCACGCGCTGCGCCGTTCTCATCCCTGTTCCCGGGGTTGTCCTCCGCTACGCACAGTTCGGCGAGCCAGGCGAACGGATTGCAGCCGCGCCCGCAGTCCGGGGCGGACGGCGTCTCTGACGGGGGCACCGCGTCGTAGAGCGGCCTCGTGCGCGCAAGCGTGTCTGCCGCCGGCGTCTCCGGCACCGCCGGATCGGCGGCCTCGACACTGGCGCACACCTTCCCCTGGGCCAGCGGGCACTGCCAGGCATCGCCCACATGGCTCCCGGCGCAGCCTGCAAGCAGCGTCGCGAGCGCGATCGCCGCAGGCGCGGCAAACCGTCCGGTCATGGTCTCGTCTCCTTCGGATCGTCTGTCTGCCCGTCGAGGCGGGCGCCTTCGATGAACACCACCGTGACCGGCGTGCCGGCCTGCAGCTGGATCACCGGCTGATACTGTTCGGCGCGCCGGATCAGATAGTCGGCGACCTTGCGCCCCGCCGTGCCTGCGCCGGCGCCGAGACCGGCGCGGCCGATATCGGCAAGCCCGGTATTGGCGACGGCTGCCGCGCCGCCGGAGGCGACTGCCTGGGGCTGGAAGGCGGTCGAGACGCTCTGGCCTGCCCCGGAGACGAGTCCGGCCAGGAAGGCCTTCTCGACCAGCGCGCCCTCGCGGCTCACCACCGGTCCGCGCACCCCCGCCTTGCCGGCGCCGGCGACGAAGCCCGCGACTTCCGTCTCGATAACGGTGCCGGGCGTCTCGCCGGCGCAGGTCAGCGTGCGGAGCCGGGCATAGACCTTCTCCGAGGAGAGATCGCCATGGGCCGAGGCCACGATCGTGCAGCCGGCGAGATCGACGCTCTCCGCCTTCCCGTCCGTGGCCGCCGTCCAGGCCGGCCCCGTGATGCGCAGCAGCACCGGGCGCGGATCGCCCTGGGAGGCGACGCCGGCCGAGGCATCGACGCCCGCCAGCACCACCGCCTCGGCATGGCTGCCGGCCGGCAGCCAGTAGGAGAGGGGCCTGGCCGCATCGTCCCGTGTTTGCTCGGCGGGCGCCTTCTCCAACTCGAAGTTGCGGATCAGCGGCGTCGTGCCGAGCATGTCGCCTGCTGCGGGTTCGGAGCGGCTACTGGAACGTGTCGCGCCACTCGGCACGAAGAGGTCGGGCGCCGTCGCCGCCGGCGCGGCCCGGCTCTTGCGCTCAAAATCCTCGATCATCGCCGCCTGGCGGTCGATGACATGGCGCGCATCGTCGGCATTCTTTTGCAGCTGGGCCCTCAACTGGTCGTTCTCCTGGACGAGCCGCCGGCTCTCGGCTTCCATCTCCCGGACCCGCCGCTCGACCACGCCGATGCGGGCCTCCGAGCGCCGGGTCCAGCTCTCCTCGGCCGTACCCGGATCGGCGAGTTCGGCGTCGACGCGGGGACTGGGCGCCGGCGCCTTGTCCGAAGAGGCTGTCAGCCAGAGGGCGAACAGGATCAGAAGGCCGGCCGCCAGGCCCGAGAACAGCAGCAGCTGGCGCTGGCGCACGCGGCGGGTCTCGCTGTCCCGCACCGCTGCGGCGCTCATCGAACGTCTCCCGCGCGCTCGCGCACGATCACCGCGAGACGCCCGCCATTCGGTCCCGTGCCGGGACCGGACAGCCAGGCCGCCGCCACGCCGGGCGCGAAGCGCGCCGCGAGCGATGCCGCGTCCTCGGCGCCGTCGTCAGGCGTTTCGATCACCAGCGCGGTGAAGGCCGGCCCCTGCCAGGTCTCCACGATGCGATCGTATGCTCCGGGGTTCGCCGGCGCGCCGGCCGCGATCGCATAGCCCGGCAGCGGCTCGCGCCGCGCCACCGCGCGGACGACCTTGACCAGGCCGGCAATGCGCGGATCGCCGTCGCGGGCATGATCCTCGCGCGTCGTTGCCGCATCCGCATTGCGGATCAGGATCTGCGCCGAGTCCCGCTTCGAGACCGCCAGGGTCAGCCGATAGGTGAAGCCTTTCTCGGTGCCGAGGAAGAGGATGGTTTCGTCCGCAGCAGCCACACCGGTACGGGGCCGGAGATAGAGGTCGCCGCGCTTCGCGTCATGCTCGACCTCGAACCCGTCGGGGCTGCGCACCACCCGCGCGATACGGTCGTCCGAAAGCGCGATCCGGCTCACCGCCGTCGCCGAGACGCTGGCCCGGAGTTCGGCATGGTCCGCCGCCTCCAGAATCTGCATCGCCGCAGCCGGAGGCGCATGAGTAAAGAGCGCCGAGACCAGCAGCGCCGTCGCCAGCGCCGCGAGCCCACCGGCCCTGCCCTGGACAGGCCGCCCGGAAAGGGACCGGCCCGTCGGTTGCATGTGCAATGTCACTTCGAATCCTCCCGTTCCTCGAATCTCAGAAGCCCGATGCGCCCGCCCTCGATGCGGAAGGTGAGCCGGTAGGTCTTGCGCTCGCGCGAGGCCTCCTCGCGCCCGATCCAGGTCGCGAGCTCGCCCGTCACCTCCGCCGCCAGCGTTGCCGGATCGACCGCGATGCGTTCGGGATAGAAGGCGGTGGCGAGATCGCGCCGGGCCATGCGTTCGGCCTCGGCCGTGACCCAGGCGGCGATCGCGCCCCGCGCCGAGGGATCGGCCAGCCGGGCCGCCGCCTCGCGCAGATGACCGGCGTTCTCGGGCGTGACGGTCAGCAGCGTTACCGCCACGGTGCGCGCTGTGTCTTCCAGATATCGCCGCCCCGTCCAGCTGTCGCCGACCTCCCAGACCGGCCCCGAGACCGCCGGCACCAGCACCGTCGAGCCTTCGCGTCCGGCGAGCCCGACCGAGAGGGCGAGGTTGGCGGCGAGCGACAGGCCGAGAAGCCCGGCCAGCGCCAGCCGTCCGTCCCGCGTCCGGCGGCGCTCCGTCTCCATCTCCTCGCGCCTCATGCCACGAACCTCCTGAGATGGCTGGGCGGCGTCGCCCTGAGCCGCAGCACGAAAGACGGCAGGAACCAGTAGAGGGCGTAGAGCGCGATGTTGGAGCCGCCGCCCCGCTTCGCCCGGCGCAGCAGCCACCAGGCGGCGAAGCCCGCGAGAAGCCCGGCGATGAAGGCGTTGGCCGCCAGGCCCAGAACCACCGGACCCAGCAGCACCGCCGCTTCGTCGAGGGTCCAGAACAGCCAGCGCTCGGGATCGTCGAGCCGGCGCGGAATGACATGGCGCGCGAGATCGTTCATGGCGCGCGCCTCAGACGATCGCCGTGCCGACCAGGCCCGTGACGATGCCGACCCCGGCGCCCGCCGCCACCCCGACGCCGACGGCGCCCAGAAGCTGCAGGGCGTTGAAGCGCAGCACCGAACCCACCAGCGCCGCGCCCACGGCAAGCGCCGCCGCGAGCTGGCCGCCGGTGCCCGACACCATGTCCGAGACCGTGTCGAGCGGACCGGAGAAGGTCGTGTCCGAGGTCGCCCAGGCGGTCCCGACGCCGAGCGCCGCCACCGCGAGAGCCGACAGCGCGGGAACGACAACCGCCTGGCGGAGCCGCGCGCCCATCAGGCCGCCCTCCCGCCATAGCTCTCGTCCGAGGTCGAGCGTACCCGGCGCGCCGACGCCCAGGCCTCGACATCGGCGCGCGCATAGCGCACCCGGTTGCCGAAGCGGTGGAAGGGCGGACCGTCGCCGGTCACCCGGTAGCGGTCCAGCGTGCGGGGGCTCAGCCCCAGAAAGGCCGCGACCTCGCGCGTGCTCATGTAGATCTCGTTGTCCGGCATCGCTGTCTCCGAATGTGCTGTTGAAATCGCCGCAACCGGCGCGCTGCCGTTCCGCACCGCTTCCCGGATTGCCGCGCGCTCGGCTTCCGAGCAGTGCTCCGCGATCCAGGCCAGCACCCGGTCCGCGGTATCCAGCCGGGGCGAGGCGCCCCGGCGAATGCGCGTGACGAAGGACAGGTCCCCCGCCGCGTAGTGTCCGAGCAGGGACGCCTTGGTACGCGTCACCGCGATGAACGCTTCCAGCTCACAACGGAAGCCCGGCCCGACCGGCTCCTCGCCCATGAAGGCGAGCACCCGGTCGGCGGTCTCGAGGCGCGGCTCGCGCCCGTTGGACAGCCGATGCACGAAGGACGGGTCGCGGAGCGCGTCCTGTCCGAGCCGTGCAGGCGCGGTGCCGGTGCGCTCCAGGAACGCCTCGACGGCGGTGCGGAACTGAGAGGCCAGTGCAGTCATGGGCAGGAACATATGGGCAACGATTACCGCTTGCAATCGTAATCAGTAGTAAATAAACTATGACAACTGCACCCAACCGGCGACAGACCTGCGAGGCACAGCGATGGAACGCGACCCGGTACGACAGAAAATCCGCGATCTCCTGTGGGAGCGCGGCATGAACATGCGCGAGACGTCGCTCGCCATCGGCCGCAACGTCTCCTACCTGCACGCCTTCCTGGAGCGCGGGAGCCCGAGAGTGCTCTCGCACCAGGACGCCGCAACGCTCGCGGGCCTGCTCGGTTGCAAGCCCGAGGAGCTGCACCATGCCGAGCGCCCGCGCCGGAAACGGCGGACCGGGGCGAAGAAGAAGCGGCGGCGCCCGGAGACGGACCGGGGGCCGGTTCCGCTCAGCCCCGTCTCCGAGGTCGATGTCGAGGCCTCCGCCGGACCCGGCGCGATCGCCGGCGAGTTCGTGGCCGAGAAGGCGCGCTGGTTCCTGCCCGAAGCGATGATCCGCCACGAGGGCGACGCCAGCCCCGGCGCCATCCGGGTGCTCCGCGTGCGCGGCGACTCGATGGAGCCCGAACTCTTCGCGGGCGACCGGCTGCTGGTCGACATCGCCCGCCGCGTCCCCGCGCTGGGCGAGATGTTCGTGCTGTGGGACGGCACCGGGCTGGTGGTCAAGCGCGTCGAGCCGGTGCCTGGCGACGGGGAGGCGCCTCAGCTGCGGCTCAAGTCAGCCAACCCCGACTATGAGGACTACACCTGTCTCGCCCAGGAGGTGCTCGTGGTCGGCAAGGTGGTATGGACCTTCAAGAGGGTGTGAGCCGGCGGCGCCAGCGGCGGAGCGTCACGCTGCGGCAGGGTTGTAGAATTCAGATTCGACAGGGACTACAGTGCAGAGAGAGCGAAAGCGTGAGAAGAAGCGGACGACTGCGCTTCGCGGTGGGGTGGATCCCAACAGGAGGGCCGAGTTTGAACAGTGGCGAACCCGGCGGCGTCCATGGCCATGACATGAACCGGGCGAGAAGCCCGAGGATATACGATGAGTTGCGGGCGCCGGGCCCTCGCGTGCGTGACGAGCATAGTTCTGAGAGGACGCCGACATGAAAAACATCACCGTGTCAGTCGACGACGACACCTGGCGCCGTTCCCGGGCTCGGGCGGTGCGGCTCGGCACCTCGCTGCCCGCGCTGGTGCGCGGCTATCTGGCAGAGCTTTCCCGCCGAGACCACGATGACGGCGAGGACGAGGCTGACGCCGCGCTATCCGAGTGCGATCGTCGGCGTGACATGCTGAACCAGGTACTGGCGGATGTCGACGCGCGGGGCGTCGGCCTGCACATGTCCGACAACCTGCCTCGAGACGCCCTGTACGACCGCGACGCGCCTCGTTGACACCAACATTCGCCTCTCATCTCTTGAGGCTCGATAAAGTGCTAACTGAACCTACGACCTCCGCACTACATCGATGACAGTGCCAAAAAATATCAAACGGCGCTTGCCATATTCGCACCCCAAAGGACAGCCGTTATCATGACCAGTCTTCCAGACACCTTGATTTCCGCCGTTCGAGAGCAGCGGGCTGTTTTGTTTTTGGGAGCCGGCGCCAGTCAGGGTGCTACACATCCCGAAGGGAACTCAATCCCAATGGGAAATGGGCTTCGAGATTTGATTTGTGACCAATTTCTGCAAGGTAAATTAAAAAATCGCCCACTCTCTGCGGTATCCGCCATGGTGTCTAGTGAAATTGGATTTACAGAATTCCAGTCTTTTCTGCATCAATTATTCGAGCCCTTTGGACCTGCTGAGCATCACTTGCTAATCCCAACTTTCCGCTGGCGCGCAATTGTTACTACCAACTTCGATATTATATTAGAAAAGACTTACTCCGACGTGACGAAACCCCTTCAGACACTTGTAAAATCCGTAAAGGATGGCGACAGTCTAGATCAGAGATTGCGGAAAGAAATAAATCCTGTCGATTTTTATAAATTGCATGGCTGCATCGAGCATTATCATGACTCAGAAATCCCTATAATTATTTCTAATGAGCAGTATTCAAGTTATAAAAGAAATCGCGCAAGGTTTTATAATAGATTCACGGACCTAGGCTACGAATATCCAATAATTTTCGTTGGTTATTCAATTTCCGATCAGCACATACAAAATATACTGTTCGAGTTGACTGATCCTAGCGTTGGTAGGCCATCGTACTTCCTGGTTTCACCAGACATAGAAGACATCGAAACTCGATATTGGCAGTCCCATCGAGTAATTACCATAAAAAAGACCTTCGACGATTTTCTAAACGAGCTGAACAACGAAGTGCCACCTGCATCTAGGCAAATTCCAATAGAGCTGGGCGGTGGTACTCTTTCGATCCGGGCGCACTATCGCAAACCCGGAGTTTCCGAACAGCCCTTATTAGAAAAGTATCTCTCGCAAGCTGCCACACACATTCACTCTGCACTAGTCGCACCGCGGCAAGATCCAAAGAAGTTTTACCATGGATATGACGAAGGCTGGGGTTGTATATTACAAAATCTCGATGTTCGCCGAAACCTTTCTGACTCAGTTTTGGTTGACGCCATCCTCCGTTCCGACGAAGATCGGAAAATAGCAGAACTATTTGTACTTAAGGGGCCAGGAGGAAATGGGAAAACTGTCGTACTCAAACGCGTCGCTTGGGAGGCCGGCAGCAGTTACGACCAGTTAGCACTATACGTAGATAATGCTGCTGGATTGC
The DNA here is from genome assembly GCA_965220825.1 of Alphaproteobacteria bacterium. Classification (GTDB taxonomy): domain Bacteria; phylum Pseudomonadota; class Alphaproteobacteria; order UBA828; family UBA828. The sequence continues at coordinate 1,728,904 of OZ244839.1, read as the reverse complement.
AGTTTGAGGCACTAGATGAGATCTATCGCCTTACAGGTAAGCGCGTATTTTTATTTGTAGATCGGCTGGCATTGGTCCGAGACCCATTAAGAGATTTACTTCGTGCTGCACAGACGAAGAGGGTGCCGATCACAGTAATCGGAGCTGAAAGAAACAATGAATGGAACATTTACTGCGAACAATTGGAGCCTTTCGTTCGCCAAGATTTCCCTGTGCGTTACCTTAGCCATAAGGAAATAGATCAACTCATCGATTTGTTGGAGAAACATGGCTCTCTAGGCTGGCTCGAAAGCCAATCTTCTGAGGCGAGGATCGAAGCTTTTTCCGAGAGAGCCGGACGCCAGCTTCTCGTAGCATTGCATGAAGTCACTCTAGGCATTCCGTTCGAAGATATTGTGGCCGACGAATACAGACGGATAGAACCTGCGGCGGCGCGAAACATATACCTAAATATCTGCACCCTACATCAGTTTGGGGCTTCTATCCGGGCTGGGCTGATTTCTCGTATATCGGGAATCAGTTTTGAGCGCTTTCAACAAGAGCTTCTCGGGCCTCTCGACAACGTTGTGCGGGTAACACATGATCGCAGGGGTTTGGACGTCTTTTATGCTAGTCGTCATCAACACGTGGCGGAACTCGTTTTCAATCGCGTGTTATCGGATCCAGAAAGTAAGTTTGATCAGTTGGTAGGAATTCTTGGAGCCATCAACATTGACTACTCATCGGACGAGGAGACGTTTTCTCGGTTAATACGAGGCCGACAAATTGCGGAGATGTTTCCAAATCCCGAGTTGGGACGGTTGTTTTATGATCGACTACAAGATGCAATACCTAGAAATTCGTTTGTTTACCATCAACGCTCTGTGTTTGAAATGCAACATCATAGTGGTTCACTCGAATTAGCAGAGCAGGCAGCCAAATGCGCCTCTGACTTGAATCCTGGAAGCCATAGTATACAACATACACGAGCGGAAATTGCAAGGCGGCGCGCGAACGAAACAAGTGATCCATTGCAGAAACAGGCTTTTCGTCTACATGCCAGAAGGAGGTTGCGAGGAGAATCCCAGCGACCTACTTCATACGATTGGCATACGCGAGCGCGTCTCGCGGTGGACGAAGTACAAGAAGCACTTGACGAATTTAGCAGGTCTGAGGAGGAGGTTATGCCTTCAGCGCTGGTCCAAACAATCAAGGAGGCTGAGATAGCACTACAACGGGGTCTTCAATTGTTTCCCGAGAGCTCGGAACTGTTGACTACGGAAGCGACTTTTAGGGATCAACTCAATCAGACAAGCCGAGCACAACAGGCCTTGGAACGGGCGTTTTATTTAAACCCTAGACAGGACTGGTTGGCCCGACGCTTGGCTCGAAGATATGCTGATTCGGGAAATATTAGCAGGAGTATTGAAATTCTTGAAGCTTGTCTGCAGGACAATCCAGGATCGAAAATAGTTCATTTGGAGATAGGCCGAATTGCGTCGGTAAGGAAGGAGTCGGAGAAAGCTCTGCAGCATTTGAAAAGAGGCTTTACGGTGGGTGATGATAATTTCGAGGGTCGCTTTTGGTGTGCGCGTGAGTTATTTCTCCAAGGTCACCAAGAGGAGGCACAAAAATTATTTGCAGATATTCATTCTAGAGCGCCAGTGAGATACCGTACAGGAGGTGGCGCAAGAGTGGAAGAGAACGGTATTGGAATGAGTTATAAAGGCCGTGTCAAGAGGTGGGAAGAAGGTTACGCGTTTATTTTCTTGGAAGACTTTGCGCAAGACGTGTTCGCTTCTCGTGCTGAAAGCGAAGCAGCTAATTGGGATGGGCTGCACGCAAATGCAAGGGTGGAATGCGAGTTGGCATTTAGCCGTCGTGGAGGGCGGGCAGTTTCTGTTTGTCTGGCTCCAATATGATTGATTGGGCATTGCGAACAAAATCGTATGTTCAATACCGTCCACCGTGGACAGAGCTTGATCACCGTCTTCGCTGGAGTCGGACCTGTCATAGACAGGTAGGGCCCGGAGTTTCGTCGGATCAAGACTGTCGCAAATAATGTCGGTTGCCGAGGAATCGAAGGGAAGCCCAAAGAGAGGACAATAGCGTCGCTGCAAGTTGGTCGTCGAACGGCACGATGTCCGTGCTGTCGCAAAGGACTATGCCGGAAGCGAAGCAGTTTCCGCAGGCCTCGGTCGCAGCAGCCGGAGCGTGTCCATACGGCCTGCCAGGCTATCGGCGACCTGTGGCATAGTCAGCACATTGGCCGAGCCCGTGAGAACAAAGCGGCCCGGGCGATGATCCTCGTCGACCGCCTTTTTGATGGCCAGGAGCAGGTCGGGTGCGCGCTGGACCTCGTCTATGGTGGCCCGGTCCAGGCCCCTGATGAAGCTCGCCGGATCGGACTGGGCGGCATCCAGCGCGGTCCGGTCGTCCAGCGTGATATAGGTGCGACTGGCCTCGCCCATTTTCCTGACGAGCGTGGTCTTGCCGGCCCGGCGCGGTCCGACGACAAGGACCACGGGCGTATCCGTGAGGGCTTCCGCCGCCCGGCGCTCAACAAACCGCAGGTGGAACTGTCCATACCGGCTGAACCGGTCACCGCAATGCTTTGCCGTTACTGGTTGTTGATTGTGTCTTCTACCCGCTGGAGTTGGTCAGAAATCCACTCAAAGGTGGGAGCCTCGCCAAGGATCATATCGCGCATGGCGAGGTAGTCCCTTTGGATTACTGCCTTCGGTTCCGACTGCGGGGCCAAGCGCAGCGATCCGGGAATGGCCTCTTCGAACCGTTTCCAAGCCTGCCGAAACGCGATCAGATTGTGCTCGCGAACAGCGTCGAGGAGGGAGAGATCCGAGATGGCGGCATCACCCGTTGTGGTCGCTGCGATCATTGCGGCGTCGTAGTAGTGGCGCGAAACTCTGTCGCTGTCGGTCGGTAGCCGTCCGCCGTCCCTGTAGCCGCAATGGATGCCGTGCAGGATCAGCAGCTTTTCCCAGAAGGTGCGTTCTGGTGAAAGCGTCAGGATTCCCCGCACCGTGAATTGCCAGTCTGACAGCTCGGCCGAGATGTAGGGTTCGATGGAGCGGGGCGATGCGGGCGTCAAGGCCGACCTCGCACCCGCTTCGATCTTGACGCGCGAGCGCACGTAGGCACGATCGCTCTCCGGCCACAGACTGGGGTAGATCACGAGTAGGGTCTGGTTGTCGCCGCCATCGTCTGGAATGACGCTACATCCTTCTGTCATTGTACCGATTGACAACATCAGGTCGGACATCATCGTTCCCTGAACATGATTGCCACAGGTGAGCATCAGTTCCTGAAACAGTGCATTACGGCGCTTGTTCGAAAGGCCGGTGGAGGTGACCGGATCGCGGCTGTCAACAAAGCCGAGGTCGCCCCGATTCACGACGACATCGATATCCTCCGAGAAGCGCCGGATCAGGCCAAAGCCCTTGGACAGAGAGGTGCCACCCTTGAAGAGGAGGTGTGGGCGGCTTTCGGGCATGCGGTTGAACAGGATATCGAGGACGAGACAGACCCAAAAATCCTTCTCGACAAAGTTCGGTATGGTATCGAGGCGCCGTGCCGCAGTGGCGAACACGTCCCGCCGGTCCTGTTCCGGAAGGTCGAGAAAGGCCGTAAAGCCGTCTGCGCTCATGCCGCCTCAGTCTGTTCTGCTGTTACAGCGCGGGCGAGCGGTTGTGCCCAAACGGGCAGGTCGCCGATGTTCCGGGCCAGATCGTGTCGCACGTCGTCCGGCAGACGCTTCAGTGCCGACGTCACCCGGGAATCCCGCGTCGCGTCGGGGCCCAGCCAGAGAAGAGCCTGGACAACGGCAGCCCCGGGCCGGTCGGCCCAGCGCATGACACGAGTGCCAGCATGACGGAAGCGTATCGTTCGTCCATCCACTGCCACCGTCCGCGTGGCGCCGTCGGTGGCGTAGCTTGCCTTGGCCGGCACGGCATTGGTCAGGCCCATACGGTGTGCGACCGTCGCACCATCGGGCATGAAGCGAATGCCGTCACGCCGGGCGACCGCGGCAACCGCAGCGTCGATGTCGACCGGAGCGGGACGTTGCAACACCGTGCTGATGCGTGGCAGATCGTAGAGACCGCGACCGGCTCGGCGCAGCTTGCCGGCCCTGGCGAGGCGCGAAAGGGCCTGATCCACAGCCTGGCGACTGCCGAGGTCAAGGAAGTCTCGGGGTGTTGACACCCACCGCCCGCGTCCGTGGCCCCGCATCCGCTTCATGATCTTGTCGGCCAGACTGCTCATCGTTCGATCCGCTTCTGCCATGGTCAGGAAAATAGGCATAGTTTCTGACCGAATCAACTGCTTCATCGGAGTGGGTGAGGAACATTCGATGGCAGGTTCGAACGGGCGCCACCTCAGGGAGCGCTTGCACCGGTTCAACCTCGTCAAGTGAAGCCACCAGGATGCGCCCTCCGATCCTGTCGCCAACCCCAGTCTTGAATGGCCGGACTGCTTCAGCCTCGTGCCCTGCCGAATTCTACGCCGTTCTGGGCATCGATCCAGAATCCCCGCGTGTGTGCCTTGCGGCCATCGTGATCCTCCGACCACCGCCTGCGATGGTTGTCCAGCTCGACATCGAAGGGATCACCGTCTCGCCAAAGGGAGCACGACCACCTGGTTCGAAGGATGCACGCTACCAGGGATGCCCCACGATTGCCCTGCACTTCCGCGATTCGCTTGGCTATCCCGCCGGAAGCAAATTTGCCCCGATCGTTGGCGGGATGGGTGTAACGCGCGGTGGTCTGGACCTGGGTGTGACCGGGCAGCTTGCCGATCATGGATAGGCCCTCGCCGACCTGCAGCCCGCCGCTGGCGAAACTGTGGCGCAGGTCGTGAATGCGCACGTCCTCAAGCCCGTCCGGCTGCTTAGAAGTGAATGGACCGCTGATTGGAACTCACCAGATCGCGATCTGGAAGGGGCAGGATGGGGAAAGCCTTCCCTGGCAGGCGAGCCTGCTGTTCTGCCGTCTGAGTGAAAGCCAGCGGCTGCATCCAGCCGAGCAGACCGTCGGTATTCCGGGCCAGATCGACCGGCCCGGCGCAGCGTCCAACCCTGACGAGGCGTGAGAGAGCTTGGTCGAGTGTCGCGGTGGAGAAAACACAAAGACGCGTCGACGCCCACCGACCGCGCCCATGCGCCTGCATATTTTTTACGATTCGGACCGCGAGACCGGTCTGAGGCGACGCCGGAGGATCGATATCCGACAGGTCAATCATCCTGCTCTGGTGGGGGAGTTGGCAGTAGCCAGGATGTCTCCGCCAATGCTGTCGCTGACACGGGCGCCGGACGCCTTGACCGATTCATTCGCAAGATGGGCGTAGCGTGCCGTGGTCTGGACTTGGGTGTGGCCGAGAAGCTTGCCGATCATCGGAAGGCTTTCGCCCAGCGCCAGCGCCCGGCTGGCGAAGCTGTGTCGCAGGTCGTGAAGGCGCACATCGTCCAGTCCGGCTCGCGCCCGCACGCGCCGCCACGGATGCTGCAGGTCCGTAAGGTGAGCGCCCGCCTTCCGACCCACGATCACCCACGGGTTGTCGTCGGCGCGGGGCAGGGCGGCGAGCATGGCGACTGCCGTGGCGGACAGGGGCACCATCCGGGCGCCGGTCTTGCTATCGCGTAGCCGCAATTCGCCAGCCTCCAGATCCACGTCCTCCCAACGCAAGGTCTGGACTTCGGACAGCCGGCAGCCCGTCAGCATCAGCAACCGGATGGCAGCGATCGCCGAGATCGTCTCGGACCCCTCGGCCTCGACCTCGCTCAGCACCTGGCCCAGGCGCCGAAACTCGTCCTCGGTGAGGAACCGTTCGCGCTTCTGCTCCTTGTATTTCTGCACAAATCGGCAAGGGTTCCCCCCGTCCTGTCGAAGCCCCCAAGCTTCGGCCAGGTTGAACATCTTCCGCACCACCTCGAGAATGCGGTTGGCCTGATAGGGCGTGTCCCGGTGGCGGTGGTGCAGCGCTGCGATGTGCTGGCGCTCCACTGCCGAGACTTCCATTCCGCCAAGCTCGGGTAGCACGAACTTCGACACCAGCCAGCGGTAGGCCTCAGCCGTCCGAGGTTTGCACCGGACTGCGACATGCTCTCTCAGATAGCGCTCGACGAGATCGGCGACCGTCGGTTCGACGACCGGTGCAGGCGGTGTGGGGTCCGGCACTTCGCCGGCCTTGATACGCGCGATGATCATGGCTGCCTTGCGGCGCGCCTGGTCGGCGGAGATCACGCCATGGCGGCCGAGCGCCATCCGCCTCGATTTCCCGCCGAAGCGGGTCTGGACGACATAGACCTTGCTGCCCGAGGGGTAAACGCGGACTCCGAAGCCGGACAGTTCGCGGTCCCAGAAGACGACATCCTTGTCATCGACCGAGAGCTTGTCGACCGTCCGCTTGGAAATGGATCGATACTGGAGTGTCGCCATGATGGTTGCTGCCGCGGCTCTCTGTTGACCTTGCTGCCGTCACGTTTGCCGTAAGCCTGCCGTAAGCATACCGTAAGCGGGTGAGCTAAAAATCGAGCGTATTCGAGCGCATCGCTGTCGCCCTGTCAAGCCTGAGACGAGGCTAGAGAGACCAGAAAAAACATTGTATTATAGTATGTTAGAGGAGTTGAGCGCAGTTCTGCGTATTTCTGTCAGAAATGGTGAAGACACGCGAATGTGCGGCTCATAACCTGAAGGTCGCAGGTTCAAATCCTGCCCCCGCAACCAAACAACCCCTTGAAAACACTGCGTTTTCGAGGGGTTTTCTTTTGTCTGAATTTTGCCGAAACAGTGGCTGGCAAACAATTGGCAAACACTTTGATTCGAACTCCTGCGCATCGGAGCGCAGCCGTGCCATGGCCATCTGACGCGCATAGCCTGGATCGCCGACAACGCGGTGCACCGGTTCGAGCCGATCGCTGTGCTGATTCGGTGAGCGGCGACTGGGGAGTGCGACTGGCGTCTCTGGTGAGACTGCCGAGCGATCGTGAAGCCTCTCGGGTGAAGCGAGGCGGAGATGTCCCTCGTCCTGCACAGTCGGGGGGGGGGAGGGGGTACGCCGCCGTTAGAGCGGAATCCGATCACGTTGCACCGTATCCAGCGGCGTTGAAGTAGTTTTTGCATTCTTGCGGCGAGAAGGTCTGGGAGATTTGGCCGATGGTCTCCCAGAGGCCGTCGACGGTTCTCTCTGCGGCTTTTCGCAGCCGCGCCTTGAGCTTGGCGAAGGCGAGCTCGATGGGATTGAAGTCAGGGCTGCAGGGCGGCAGAAAGAGAAGTTGCGCGCCGGCATCCTCAATGATCTTTCGGGCCTTGGGCCCCTTGTGGCTTGAGAGGTTGTCCATGACGACGATATCGCCGGGCCGCAGTTCGGGGACGAGGACCTGCTCGAGGTAGGTCTCGAAGGCATCGCGGTCGATGGCGCCGGGGAGCACGAAGGGGGCGATCATACCGCGCTGTGTGAGCCCGGCGACGAAGGTGGTGGTGTTCCAATGACCATGGGGCGTGGCCATGCGCAGGCGTTGGCCGCGCGGGGCCCAGCCGTGGGTGCGAGCCATGTTGGTCTTGGCCCAGGTCTCGTCGATGAACACCAGCCGGTCGGGGTCGAGAGCGGGCTGGCTGTCACGCCAGGCGTGCCGCCGGCTCAGAACGTCCGGGCGAGCTTGTTCCGCCGCGTGGCCGGTCTTTTTTTTCGCGTGAGGCCGTGGCGCACGAGAAAGCGTTGGATCGCCCCATAGCTGAAGACCAAACCGCGCCTGCCCAGAGCGGCGCGCAACTCCTTGATCGTCATGTCCCGGTTCTCTTCAAGAAGGCCCAGGATCACCGCCCGTTGCACCTCGATACGCCGCGAGCGGCGATCCCCGCCAAGTGCTTTCGGGCGAGGGTCACCCTGTTCACGCACCAGCCTGCGCCACCGGCTCACGCTCGCCGCGCTCACCCCAAACCGCGCCGCAGCCGCTCTATGGCTCAGACCCTCCGAAACCGCTGACAGAACCCGAATGCGAAGATCAAGGGAAAGGGCTTTCGACATCATCACCGGCCTCCTTTGTCCCGGTGCAATCTTGAATCACAAATCTCAGGCCATGTGAATCCCCCAAATGATTCAATCAGATAAGATCACGCTCTAGCCTCTGCCCGAGCGAGCTTGCAGCGACGCTTGCTCTGCTGGTAGATATTGCCCGATGTGTCCCCACGCTGGGCGAGATGTTCGTGCTCTCGGACTGCAACCGCTTCGTGGTCAAGGGCGTCGAGCCGGTGCTGGGCGACGGCGAAACGCCGAGCTGCGCCTCAGGTCAGCCTATCTGGACTACGAGGGCTACGGCTGCCATATCGAGGACATGCATGTGGTGGGCAAGGTAGTTTTTTCGCTCAAGAGGGTGTGAACCGCCTGCGCCAGCGGTGCCGCGTTACACGACAGCAGGGTTCTGGAATTGGGTTTCCGTAAGGAATACAGTGCAGAGAGAGCGAAAGCTGAGCGGAAGCGAACGGTCACACTTCGCGGTAGGGTAAATCCCGACGTGAACGACTGACGTTGGGCTGCAGCGATCCCAGCGGTATTCAAGGCCGCTGGTGCGAACCATGCCACGAGGTCGAAAGTGTGTAGCAAGTTCAGCGTGTCGCGTGCACGCGAGCGTGACGAACTCAGATCTGGGAGGACGCCAACATGAAGACCGTCGCCCTGTCAGTCGACGACAGTACTCCGCGTCGGTCCCGTGCTCAGGCCGGACGTCTCGATGCCTCACTGCCCACGCTCATGCGCGGCTATCTGATCGAACCTTCCCGCCGAAACCCCGATGGTGGCAAAGAAAAAGCCGAAGCGGAATTATCCGAATGCAATCTTGAGCGTGACATGTTGAACTAGGTACTGGCGTACTTCGACGCGCGGAGCGTTAGCCTGCACACGTTATGTGACATACCGTTAACGGTGGAGCGCTAATGGCGGTTTCTGACCGAGGCGGCAACGGCAATCGTCTGCACGCCTACATAGAGGAGGAGACGCAAAAGACGCTAAACTCCTATCGCGAGCAGCCTAACTTGGTTGCCGAGCATTCCAACCTTGAGCAGGACACGGCGCACGGCGGTTATGCAACCCGTCAGCTGTTTGAGTTGGTGCAGAACGCCGCCGACGCCATGTCAACCAGTGCAAGTGGCGGCAAGATAGAGATTCGCCTGACGTCGAAACATCTGCTTTGTGCGGACAATGGCGAGCCGATAGACAAGAGCGGCGTGCGAGCGCTAATGTTTTCCCACCTCTCTCCCAAACGTGGTACTGCGGAGATTGGCCGCTTCGGCCTCGGCTTCAAATCTGTCTTGGGGGTGACGGACGCACCGGAATTTTACAGCTGCTCTGGATCTTTTTGCTTCGACCGCGACCGGGCGCAGGATGCAATTCAATCCGTTGCACCTGACTTCGAACGATATCCGGTTCTACGCCTCGCATTTCCTATAGATGATCGGATTGTGAAACGGGATCGACAACTCCGAAAATTGCATAGATGGGCATCGAATATAGTTCGTTTACCTCTCAACAAAGGTAGTTTCGATAACCTCAAAAAGCAGATGGAGAATTTTCCACCGGAATTTTTGCTATTTGTTGAACATGTAAAACGCCTCACCCTAAAGATTCCAGAAATTGAATTCGAACGATCCATAAGGGTAATCCGTCAAGACCAGAAATTTAAAATTATTGATGGAAGAGTAAAACGCCTATGGGCGGTCTTTAAAACACAACATTGCTTGTCTAAAGATGCAAAATCTGATCGCCGTACATCGGATGATAATGACAAAATTCCGATTCACTGGGCTGCGCCGCTTGATCGTCTAGATCGCCCTGGGCATTTCTGGGCCTTCTTCCCGACAATAACGTCAAGCTTGATTCCCGGACTCTTGAATGCACCGTGGAAGACAAATGAAGATCGACAGAATTTGCTTCGTGGCGCCTACAATGATGAAATTATTGAAGCTGCAGCGGTCTTGATCGCAGAATCATTGCCTAACCTGTCCACCGTCGCGGATCCCGCCCGCCATCTTGATGCTCTGCCGCGACGAGAGGGAACGGATGACTCAGAGCATGTGACTTTGCTCCGGGAACGATTGTTTTCCGATCTTTCATTGAAAGATATCGTTCCAGATAGTGATGGCGTTCTGCGCTCCGTTGATTCTCTCTGCTACCCTCCCCGAAAGTTCATTCAGGGCAGACAGACAATCCTCGAGCCTTTGGAGCGATGGGCCGCCTTTCCGAATCGACCAAGAAACTGGCTCCATCACAAGGCTATGACCGTCAACCGCCTCGCGGCGATCGATCGACTGTTTGCCGGAGCGAGTATTCCCGACACGTCGATGGCGCAATGGCTCGAGGCGCTGATTGAGGATGGCGCCGGACGCGACCCGCTCGCTGCCTCGATGGCCGCAATTCAAACTGCGGGCACCATTCCGCCTGACGTCCGAAAGACTGAAGGGAAACTTGGGAAAATCGTGCTGACGGAATCCGGGGAATGGCGGGAACCTGATCCGGATCGACTCTTTCTGCCAGACGAGGGATCATTGACTGACACCGCTTCGGCCTCCCTCGTGCATCGGGCGCTTGCGAGCGACGTGGAGACGCTTCAAGCGTTGGAAGCGCTCGGTATTCGACAGGCCTCCCCCGAGAGTCGTTTCAGGCTTCTGGCGGGTGAGCTTGCTGGCGACCAGCTGGATGCCGACAGCGCGATGGCGTTCTGGCTGGCGGCGCGCAAACTGGCGTCGGAAGCTGCGGCGGCGATTATCGAAGAGCAGGGTGACTGGAATCGTTGGCTTCTCGCCCGGTCGCGCACGGGTGCCTGGCAACCCCTTGGAGCATTACTGCTACCCGGTCGCGTCCTGCCGGGCGACGGTAGCCGCGACGACGACGCGACACTGGACCGCGATTATCATGCAGCCGACATAGAAGTACTCCGCCGAATCGGGATGACAGATGCGCCTGTGCCGGAACGCGAGCTGTCGGAAGAATCGTGGTTTGGAACATTTATAAGCCAGTGCCGAACGGAATTTTGCTCCCCTGCCCGTAGACTCCCGAAGGATCCTGTCTACAGCTATCTCAACTTTAAATCCACGGACGGAGCTGGCCCTCTTGAGATTATGGAATATCTTTCGGAAGAAGGTGCTGCTCGCTATACAGAAGAGTTATTGAATATCGATTCAACTTATACATCATGGACGATGCGGCACGACACGCAAGAAATTTATCCGCCCTTGAATTGCAATTCACCTGCCGTCGTGATCTTGAAACAGTTCGGGCGCTTGTGCACAGCAGCCGGCATCGTGCCACTGCGCGATGCGCTGGGAGAACAGCCGAAGAATGTGAACGCACTTCGTGCGCTTCTCGAACATCCAATGGCCGAACGGATCAAGATGGCTTTCGAGCTTGCGGAACCGGAGCCGGAAATTTTTGGCGAGCCGGAGATCGTCGGCGAGGAGGAGCCGGAGCCGTTGACGGATCTCTGGCCAGGTCTGGCGCGCCATTTACCGACTGGACGGCGCGATGCACGGTTGGTGCGCTGCGAAAATATTCTCTCCGGCGGTCACGCGTGGGTTTGTTGGGATCGAAGGCCGGATGTGTATGTTACGCGCCGGGTGACGGACCCCGAAGCATTGCACCTTGTCGCCACGAAGCTGGGTCTCGGCTTGGACGAGTCGCAACTCGCGCTAATTCTCGACCGTCAGACACCGGCCGAAGTCGATGAGCGCCGCCGGTTCGTCAGGGAGAAGAAGACGGACGCTGAGCGGCTACTGGCGGCTGTTGGCGAAGATCGGCTTCGCGCCCGTCTCCCTTCGTCTCTGCTGGCCATCTTGTGTCGAGAAGATGGTCAGCTCTCCGGCGTTCACATTGCGGAAGCCACCATTGCTACCTGGCATACGGACAGCTTGCGCCAATTTCGCGATGTGCTGGACCATCTCGATCCGCCGCGGCGATGGGCCGGTTCGGCCAGGGCGGTCCAGTTCGTCAAAGCTCTCGGGTTTGATGCTGATTGGGCCGGGGAGCCTCGCGGGCGTCGCCCGCCATTTATCGAAGTCAATGGCCCTTTCACCCTACCGAAATTGCATTGCTATCAGCACCATGTCGTTGGTCGAACCCGCGCCATGTTCCGCGACGGACGCCAGCGCGGGATGATCTCCATGCCGACCGGCTCCGGTAAAACCCGAGTCGCGGCGCAAGCCGTCGTCGAGGCGTTGCGCGAAGGTGAGCTGGAGGGTGGTGTACTCTGGGTTGCAGACCGGGACGAGCTTTGCGAGCAGGCAGTCGAGGCATGGGATCAAGTCTGGGCCAGCGAGGGCAGTCATCGGCAGCGTCTGCGCGTCTCCCGTCTCTGGCAAGGCCAGCCCGACCCTATCCAGACCGACGACCATCATGTCGTCGTCGCCTCAATCCAGACGCTGTACAGCCGGTTTCAAAGCAAGCCCGTTGACTACGCCTTCCTCGCCGATTTTGCGCTGGTCGTCTTCGACGAGGCTCATCGCTCGATCACATCGACCTTCACCGGGGTCATGCAGGAACTTGGCATGGGCGGACGTCGACGGCTGCCCGACGAACCTTTTCTGCTTGGACTGACTGCCACGCCGTATCGCGGCTACGACGAGCAGGAGACAAGATGGCTTCGCAATCGATATGGAGGCAATCGCCTGGATCATGGCGCGTTCGCCAGCGACGACCCGCGTGATGTGGTTACCGAGTTACAGAAGATGCACGTGCTCGCCGAGGCCGACCAGGAGGAGATCGAGGGCGGCCGGTTCGACCTGAACGAAGACGAAGAACTAGAGATGCGGACAGCGCCGTGGCTGCCGAGGAGCGCTGAAGAGCGGATTGCCATGGACGCCGATCGCACCGAGCGCATCCTTGAAGCTTTCGAAGCCCACATCGAGCCAGACTGGCCAGCCCTGATCTTCGCCACCTCGGTCGAACATGCGCAGACCCTGGCGGCGCTGCTGACGGCGCGCGGCGTCCTGGCGCGGGCAGTGAGCGGAGCGGCGGAAAACGGGCTGCGTCGGCGCATCGTCGAGCAGTTCCGCGCCGGTGAAATCCGGGCGCTGGTAAACTATGGCGTCTTCCGCGAGGGCTTCGATGCGCCGAAGACCCGCGCGATCGTCGTCGCCCGACCGGTCTATAGTCCCAATCTCTATTTCCAGATGATCGGTCGTGGCCTGCGCGGGCCAGAGAATGGCGGCAGTAACCGTTGCCTGATCCTGAATGTTCGAGACAACATTACCAACTTCAACCGTGAACTCGCCTTCGCCGAACTCGACTGGCTCTGGGCGCGCCGACGATCCGCGGCGCGGCGATAGCGGGCACCGCATTGTCGGTTCGCCTTGCCGGGCTACTCATCATGTATGTACGAGCCCTCCCTGAGGTTGTCCGTTAGCGTTTTGTGAAACCTCCTTTTCGGGTCAGCGGTCGACCTTCCCGACACTTAGATCTATCGCATCTTCTGATTGATGGCGGCGAATTTTTAAGCGACATTCATTATGGAAGGGTCAGTCGTCTTCCCCCGGATGCGACGCCACGTCCCAAGGGCTACGGAAGTAGGCGTGTCCTTTCTGTAGCAGAAAATGGCGAGCGTTTGGTCCCTCTGGAATCACGGTGTCGCCAAGTAACCAGTGATAAAGATTCCTGTACGTATAGTCTGGATGCAGTTTCAAACCGAACCCGCCACGACGTCCACCACTAATGTAAAGCATTGCCTTGATTAAGGGGAACAAATCTTGCGCATAGGTGGTGTTCCCTGAAACCATTGCTAAACTCAACGAGACTGTGAGATCAGCCAGTTGAAGACATCGAACTTGTTTGAATGGTGAAGTCATAACGCTGATTGCAATTCGATTAGGCTGGACGAAGCCAGTCCCGGACTGAAGCATTTCAACACAGGTTTCTTGTAGTTGAGTTTCCTGGGCGCTCCCTCCGCTTGGTTTCGCAACTACGACTATCCCGTCGCGATCCTCTGCACTGAGAGTGCTGTCGAAACGCTCCAACAAAAGTTTCGTGGCGTCAAGCTCATGATCGCTTAGGCCAGTCGCGGTATTCCGGGAAAGGTCTTCAACTACAGCGACTACCCTAACATCGTGATTTTTTGCGAGTTCTAGCGCTGCGCGGAAAAAGTCTGTCCGCGCCGTTTCGATCAGATTTTTTCGCATCCAGTAGCTTCGATCAGGCGACCATTTGAATGCCTCACCGTCAGGAAAATTCTTACTCTTGCAGAGTCTCTCAAGGCTTTTTTCTAACGAACGGATTCTCTGCCCGGGAACATGAATGCCTCCCATAGCAACTAGGCGTCCCATTCCAGGACGCTTGGGATTTGAGACCCTGCTGTCGTCCGCAAAAAGAATGTCGGGCAAGATCGTTCTCAGCCGATTAATACGTAAGCGTTTGGCGAAGCCGCCTCTTTTTGATCAGGGATCGATCTGTTGAATTGCCGTCGGTGAGCTGTTTCACGGCAGGAACTCGTCGATACGGTTGATCGAGTGGCCGGGGATGCGTTCGAGAATGTGTGCGAGGCAGGCCTGCGGCTCGATATCGTTGAGCTTTGGAGTCTTGCTAATAGTGTAGGCGCAGGCGCGGGCGCACGATGTGCTTCGCTACGAGGCGCGCGGGGATGCACTCCAGTTCCTCCGTAGCGTCGTCGTCCACATGATTGAGATGACCGCCACACCCAGTTCACCAATCCGCCGGTTTAAGAGCCGTTTCGTCGCGCGGTAGATGGCCGATAGAGGACTGTGTTTGGGCCGACGCTTCACTTCGGTAGCAGGCACAGGTTCGCCAGCCGCCGCCTGCTCGATATCTTCGTCTTCAAGTTGGATTTCGAGCTGTTCAATGTTCTCGGGACTCTGCCCGAAACGCTGTCGGTGCAAACCCGCGAGCTGGTGCCGAAGTTTCTCGATCGAGAGATCACGGCTGTGCAACTCAAGATTCCGGTCGCGCGGCCCGGCATTCCGATCTTTCGGTGCCGCACGCGGCGTCAGCACCATCGCCTTCAGTGCGGCGATATTATCGGGCAGCCTTATGGCTTCATCGAGCATGCCAGAAGAATAGCCAAATGGACCACAAAAAAAAAGCTAGAGCGAAATCCGATCACTCTGCACTGTACCCAGCGGCGTTGAAGTAGTTTTTGCATTCTTGCGGCGAGAAGGTCTGGGAGATTTGGCCGATGGTCTCCCAGAGGCCGTCGACGGTTCTCTCTGCGGCTTTTCGCAGCCGCGCCTTGAGCTTGGCGAAGGCGAGCTCGATGGGATTGAAGTCAGGGCTGTAGGGCGGCAGAAAGAGAAGTTGCGCGCCGGCATCCTCAATGATCTTTCGGGCCTTGGGCCCCTTGTGGCTTGAGAGGTTGTCCATGACGACGATATCGCCGGGCCGCAGTTCGGGGACGAGGACCTGCTCGAGGTAGGTCTCGAAGGCATCGCGGTCGATGGCGCCGGGGAGCACGAAGGGGGCGATCATACCGCGCTGTGTGAGCCCGGCGACGAAGGTGGTGGTGTTCCAATGACCATGGGGCGTGGCCATGCGCAGGCGTTGGCCGCGCGGGGCCCAGCCGTGGGTGCGAGCCATGTTGGTCTTGGCCCAGGTCTCGTCGATGAACACCAGCCGGTCGGGGTCGAGAGCGGGCTGGCTGTCACGCCAGGCGTGCCGCCGGCTCAGAACGTCCGGGCGAGCCTGCTCCACCGCATGTCCAGTATTTTTTCGCGTGAGGCCGTGGCGCACGAGAAAGCGTTGGATCGCCCCATAGCTGAAGACCAAACCGCGCCTGCCCAGAGCGGCGCGCAACTCCTGAATGGTCATGTCCCGCTTCTCCTCAAGAAGGCCCGGGATCACTGCGCGTTGTCTCTCGATACGCCTCGAACGGCGATCCCCGCCAAGTGCTTTCGGGCGAGCGTCACCCTGTTCGCGCACCAGCCTGCGCTACCGGCTCACGCTCGCCGCGCTCACCCCAAACCGCGCCGCAGCCGCTCTATGGCTCAGACCCTCTGAAACCGCTGACAGAACCCGAATACGAAGATCAAGGGAAAGGGCTTTCGACATCATCACCGGCCTCCTTTGTCCCGGTGCAATCTTGAATCACAAATCTCAGGCCATGTGAATCCACCAAATAATTCAATCAGATAAGATCACGCTCTAGAGAGAACGACCTTCGCTTCAACCGCCAGCACGCGCACCAATGCCGCCTCGGGCACAAACAGCCACAGCCCGTCCTGGTCCATGAGGTCGGCGTCTGGCGGCAAGTCAATCGTGCCGCACATACGCAAGTAAATTATGACGTGTCGATACAAGTCTTTGCTGCAGTGCAATCCGGGCAGGATCGTGTCCCGACTCGTGGTGTCGGAGCCAGGCGCCGGCCACGGTAACCGTCGGGTGGGGGACGTTCAGGCTGCCACGGCGCGTGACGCGATGGTCGCAATGTTGCTGAAGGGAGCGATGGCTCCCCATGTCATCGGTCGTCGGGCCAGGGCTATAGGGCCTGCTCGTCTTCTCCCACGCCGGAGAAATTGGTGATAACCACGCGCCCTTGCGGAAACTCGGCGGTGATGTTCAGGCGCCCTCCCATGGCCTCGATATAGGCCCGGAGGTTCGAGACATACATGTCGGTGCGCCTTTCCAGCTTGGCGACGGCGGGCTGCTTGACCTGCAGGGCTTCACCGACCGCCTTCTGGGTCATCGCCCGCGCCTGCCGCAGTTCGTGAAGGGGCATGGCCGCGCGCAGCTCTGCCTTGCGGGCCTCGACGCGCGCCCGTCGCTTCGGGGTAAAGCCCTTCGTCAGATCGCCAAAGGCGTTCCGTCCGCTCATTTACGGTTCCCTCGCGCCGAAGGCTGCAGCCATTCGACCTCTGTCCGTCTCGCCTTCGTCGTCGGTGTGCAATACGCACTGGCTTCGTGCAAGTCCCACGTCCTCGACAGCTTCGGCGCGGTCGATGCGTCGCGGTTTGATCCGCCATGGAGAGCAGGCCCGCCGGTTTCGATAGATGCACGCTACCAGCGATTACCCCGCCACTTCCACGATCCGATTGGTGATCCGGTCGGCAGAGACCTTCACACAACCCTCCCCCGCGGCGTCACCGGGCCCGTGGTTTCCACGATCAGGCCGTAATGCTCGGTGCGGCGGTGGGCCGCGAAGTCGAAGATGGTCGATTTGAGGAACGCGCAGTCGTCCAGGTCGCAGGCCGCGACGACGATCTCGTCGCCCACCGTGCGGGCCTGTGCCACGATCTCGCCGGAGGGCGCGATAATGGCACTGCCGCCCAGCATGTCCACGCCCTCTTCGCGGCCGGCCTTGGCGACACCCACCACCCAGGTACCGTTCTGATAGGCACCTGCCTGCATGGTCAGGTGGTTGTGGAAGGCGCGGTGGTGCGGCGGCTCGAAGGCGAGGCCGTTGAGCGCCGGCGTGTTGTAGCCGATCAGCACCAGCTCGACCCCCTGCAGGCCGAGCACGCGGAAGGCCTCGGGCCAGCGCCGGTCATTGCAGATCAGCATGCCGACGCGACCGCCGAGCGCCTCCCACACCGGGAAGCCGAGATCGCCCACCTCGAAATAGCGCTTCTCCAGGTGCTGGAATTCGCGCGCCGGCTCGTGCTCGGCATGGCCCGGCAGGTGGATCTTGCGGTACTTGCCGATGACGGCACCCGCCTTGTCCACCAGGATCGCCGTGTTGAAGCGGCGGCGCGCCCCCGCCTCCTGCGCGCGCTCCGCATAGCCGAGATGGAAGGCGACACCGAGGGAGGCGGCCTCGTCGAAGAGCGGGCGGGTCTCCGGGCCGGGCATCTCCGCCTCGAAGAACCTGTCCGCCTCCGCGTCGTCGAGCAGCCAGCGCGGGAAGAATGTGGTGAGCGCGAGCTCGGGATAGACCACCAGGTCGGCGCCCCGCTCCGCCGCCTCGCGCATCAACGCGATCATGCGCGCGATGACGCTTGCGCGAGGCTCGTCGCGGGCGACGGGCCCGAGCTGCGCGGCCGCGATGGTGACGATCCTGCTCATGATCCGCTCTCCGTCTCCCGAACGCCGCCGCCGGCAGGTCGCCGGTGCATCAACGCGCCGGGGCCCGGCGCCCTCTGAACGGCCGTTACATTACCAAGTTCGGGCATGCCGCGCGGGGCCCGGCCGCGGGTTGGGGCCATGTTGGTCTTGCCCCCACGTCTCATCGGTGACCACCAGCCGGTCAGGGTCGAAACCGGGCGGGAAGTCGTGCCGGCGTCCACCCGGTCGGAATCGTGAATCGCAACTTTCAGGCCCCGTGAATCCCCCCGCGATTCAATCAGGCCGGGTCACGCTCCGGATCCGTTGCTCGCTGGCGGGATCGAACAGGTAGACCCGGCCGGCGCTGAAGCCGAGGCCGACCTGGGCGCCGATGGCCGGCGCGTTGTCGGGGTCGCAGACCGCCTTCACCGCCATCCCGCCCACATCGCAGTCGACATAGGTAACCGGGCCCACGGGCTCCACGAGAAAGACCTCGCCACGGAGCGAGAGGTCGCGCGCGGCCTCCACCATCAGGTCGGTCGGGCGCACGCCCATGACCGCCGCGGCGGGAACCGCGCCGTCGATCAGATCCGGCGGCAGGGCCAGCGTCTGCTCGCCCACGCTGCACTGAATGAAGCCGTCGCCGCGGACGAGGTCCACCTCGAGGAAGTTCATTGCCGGCGAGCCGATGAAGGAGGCGACGAAGAGGTTGCGCGGGTCACGATAGACCTCCATCGGCGGCCCCACCTGCTGCAGCTCGCCAAGGCGCATGATCGCCACCCGGTCGGAGAGCACCATCGCCTCTTCCTGGTCATGGGTGACGAAGATGGTGGTGGCCTCGAGTTCGCGCTGCAGGCGCTTGATCTCGGTGCGCGTGTGCACTCTGAGGGCGGCGTCGAGATTGGACAGCGGCTCGTCCATCAGCAGCACCGAGGGGTTGCGCACGACCGCCCGGCCGACCGCCACGCGCTGGCGCTGGCCGCCGCTGAGCTCGGAGGGGCGGCGCTCGAGCAGAGTGCCGAGATCGAGCATGTCGGCCGCCGTCTCCACCTGGCGGCGGATCTTCGCGCTCTCGATCTTCTGCTGCCTGAGGCCGAAGCTCATATTGTCGCGCGCGGTCATATGCGGGTAGAGCGCATAATCCTGAAACACCATGGCGACGTTGCGCTCATGGGGCTCCAGCCGGCTGACGTCGGCGTCGTCGAAGAAGATCGTGCCGCCCGATATCAGCTCCAGCCCGGCGATGCAGTTCAGCGCCGTGCTCTTGCCGCAGCCCGACGGGCCGAGCAGGGTCAGGAACTCCCCGTCCTCGATCGAGAGGCTGAGGCCGTCGACGGCCACCACCTCGGCGAAGCGCTTGGTGAGGTTCTGCAAGGTGACGCTTGCCACGCTGTTCTCCTATCCCTTCAACGAGCCCGCCATCATCCCGCGCACGAGATAGCCCTGGAAGGCGAAGGCCACGACCACCGGCGGCACGACCGCGAGCACCGCGGCCGCGAACATCGGCCCGTAATCGTAGAACCTCAGCTGGACGAGGAAGCCCGCAATGATGACCGGAATGGTCTGGGCCTTGGGGCTGCCGGTGAGGATGAGGGCAAAGATGAACTCGTTCCAGCTCACGAGGAAGCAGAAGATGCCCGTGGCGACGATGCCGGGCCGGGCGACGGGCAGGATGATCTTCCAGATCGCCTTCAGGCGGGTGCAGCCGTCGACCAGGGCCGCACGCTCGAGATTGGGCGGCAGCCCCTCGAAATAGCTCTTCATCATCCAGGTGCTGAGCGGCAGGATCAGGCTGCAATAGGCGATGATCAGCGCCCAGAGCGTGTCGATCAGGCCGAGCGACCTGAAGAGGATGAAGAAGGGCAGGATGAGCGCGAGACTCGGCGTCATCCGGGTCATCATCAGCCCCCACAGCGTCCCGCTCATGATGCGGCTCTTGCCGTGCCGGGCGTAGGCGTAGCCGGCGAGCGAGCCCAGCACGAGATTGATCGCGGTGACGCCGGTGGCGACGATCAGGCTGTTGAGAATGGACATCGGCACGCGCGTCGCCTGGATGCTCGACTGGCCGTCCTCGATCCCGCCCGGGAACAGCACGAAGCGGTAGTTCGCGACGGTCAGCGCGTCCGGAACCACGGTGGGCGGCGTTCTCACCAGGGACGCCGAGGGCGAGAGGCTCATGAGCGCGAGCCACAGAAACGGGCCGAGCGACCAGCAGAAGATCGCCGCCGCCACGACCACCAGCGCAAACCGCCCGAGCGGGCGGCGGGCGGCAGGCGGAATCAGGCCCCGGCGCGGCCGGACAGGCAGCTGCTCGAGCCGCGTTCCGATGTGATCGCCGAGTCTCGCGACATGCCGGATCAGGGTCCGGCTCAGGCGCTCCTCCACCTCGCCGCCCTGCACCAGCTTGGCGCCGGCCTGGGAAGGGAAGAGCAGCTTCAGATAGATCCAGGCGAGGATCAGGCAAAGGATGGTGAGGACGAAGAGGATCGCCGCGCCCTCGCCCATCTTGAAGAAGTGGTAGGCGTAGGCGTAGCCCATCCATGAAAACACGGTGGTGGCGCTGCCGGGCCCGCCGCTGGTCATGATCCAGAACAGATCGAAAGCCATGATCGAGTTGATCGTGGTCAGGATCATGGTGAGCAGCAGCATGGGCTTGAGCCAGGGCAGCGTGATCTTGAAGAAGCGCTGGAAGGGGCCGGCGCCGTCGATGCGCGCCGCGCGGTGCAGATTGTCCGGCATCGACTGCAGGCCCGCGAGGATCAGCAGTGCCGCCAGGGGCGCCTGATTCCAGATATGCACCAGCGCCACCAGGTTGAAGGCGACGGTGCCGTCGCCCAGCCAGTGGATCGGCTTCTCGATCAGCCCGAGATCGAAGAGGATGGCGTTGAAGGTGCCGTACTCGCCGTTCAGCATCCATCCCCAGAGCACGCCCACGGCGACCGGCGCCATCGCCCAGGGGACGAGTACCACGCTCCTCAGGAAGTTCCGCGTCGGGAACACCAAGTTGAGGACCAGGGCCATGCCCATGCCCAGCAGGAGCCCACCGGTCACCGTGACGAAGGCGAAATAGGCGGTCCGGCCCAGCGCCGCGATGAACTCGGGATCCGGCAGGATGTCGATATAGTTGTCGAGGCCGACAAAGATCCACTGCTGGGTCAGCATGTTGATGCGATGCATGCTGAGCGCCAGCGCGTAGACCAGCGGAATGCCGAAGATCACGAAGACGACCAGCAACGTCGGCGACGTGAGCAATAGCGGCAGCTTGATGGACGGGCGATCCGCGCGTGCTGCGCCCCCGCCCGGCCCAAACGCTCTCAGGAGAGCCATCGGTGGAGTCCGACGAGGCCGCTCCCGCCCCCGGGGCGGAAGCGGCCTCAAAGCCTATCGGGTCGGAATCAGGCCGGATAGAGCGCCTTCAGCTCCACCGCCTTGTCATGCAGCTTGTCGATGACCTCATCCGTGGACTGTTCGCCGCGGATGTAGTCCTGCATCTCGCCCATCATGTACCAGTCCCATTCCGGGAACCACATGGTCTTGGCGACGTCGCGCGTGGTTGCGGTCTCCAACTGCTCGGTCGCGACCGCCATGTCCTTCCACTGCGAGAAGGCCGTCTGCACCTGCTCGCTCTCGATGACCTCCTTGTGCGGCGTGCCGAGGCCGAATTCGAGGGCCCAGCGGGTGGCCACATGGTACTTGCCGTCCTTGGCCTTGCCGCCGAAGAACTGCATCAGATCCCAGGCCCTGAGCTCGTCGACCGAATTGGCGCCCATCTGATAGACCGCGGTCCAGATAAAGGTCGAGCGCGTCTTGCCGGGCATGATCGCATTCCGGCAAGCGCCGGCGATCTGCGACAGCTCGGGCGTGTTGAAGACCTTCTGGTCGTACTCATGGACGATCATATAGGTGTGCTGGCCCGTGGCGAAGTTGGGCACCGCCTCGCCCTGCAATGTCATGATGTCCGGCACCACCAGCTCTTCCTCGTAGAGCGTGCGGTGGACTTCGAGGATCTTTCGGAAGTTCTCGTCGAAGGCCGGATCGAAGTTCTCGTCGAAGACCTTGGCGCCTTCTGAGTACCAGGCCGCGAACAGGCTCCACGACAGAGTGGGCCATTGCCGCGTCCAGGCCGAGATATAGGGGTGGTCGGAGATCCCGTCGGCCTTCAGCTTGCGGCACTGGTCCAGGAGTTCGTCCCAGGTGGCGGGCGGCTCGATGCCGGCCGCATCCAGATGGTTCTGGTTGCAGACGAACGAGTTGAAGCCGGTGTAGTAGGGCAGGCCGCCGAGCCCGCCGTCGGGCAGCGACATGTTGTGCACGTTGACGTCGTACATCTTGGCCTTGATCTCGTCGAGGCCCGGCAGCCCGTCGAGCGAGCGGGTCCAGCCGGCCCGGTTCCAGCGCACGATGCGGTCTTCTTCGGAATACATCATGTCGATGTGCTGGCCGGCAATGAGCTTGGTCTCGACCACCGCGTGATACTCGCCGGGCACCAGTTCGTAGTTCACGTTCTCGTCGTTGAGCGTCTTGAAGGTCTCGACGTTCTCCGCGACGATCTGCGGGTTGTACTGCCAGCCGACGAAGTGGAGCGGATCCTCGGGCGCCGCCAGCGCCTTGCCCGCCACGCCCGGTACGGCCAGCGCGGCACCTGCCGCCAGTCCTCCCTTGAGCACGGACCGGCGGTTGAGCAGATATTGTTCGAGATTACGACGCTTGCGCGACCAATCGCTTGACATGCCACAGCCTCCTTATTGGATTTGCGTTTGACGCCGTCGTGACCGAAGACCCGCAGCCGGCACGGCGTACCGCGCCGTGGTATCGCCGCGCCTTCATTTCACGACCGGCATCCTCCCATTATTGCCGAACCCGGTGTCAGGATGCGTCCTTTCGAGGGCGCAATGCAAGGCGGGGAGGCGGAGGATGGATGTCGATCGAGCGCATGCTATCGACAAGCCCGACCGCTTGACGGGGACCTTGCTCCCAGCGGCCTGGTGTTGTCTGCCATTCTCGGCCGTGACATATGCCGTGCTATGCTTCCAGCTGGCTAGTGCACGGTTCCGAGCGTCCATGCATGACCTTACAGGCTTCGAGGCGCCGCATCCCAAGCGCTCGACAGCGATCGGTAACCGTGGCGGCGAACGATGTGCCGCCCGCGATTCCTGACTTCCCAACGGGTAGGAGACGGGGAGCCCGACGATGAAATCTCGATCCGCCATAATGACCGCTCCCGGCCAGCCGCTGCTGATCGATGAAATCGATGTCCCGGATCCGGGGCCCGATCAGGTCGTCGTCAAGCAGACGGCAAGCGGCATCTGCGCCTCGCAGATACATGAACTGACGAAGATTCCCGAGGAGAACTGTCCCTGCGTACTTGGCCATGAGGGCGTCGGCGTCGTGAGCCATGTCGGGAAGAACGTCACCCATCTGAAGGAGGGCGACTGGGCAATCACGACCTGGGTCCCTCGAAACGGCTTGCCGGGGCGGAATTTCATCGACGGTCTCGCCCCGATCGGGACGACGTTTCAGGGCAAGTCGATCGGCGGTCCGATCGGCACGTTCACCGAATATTGTCTGGCCAGCGACCAGCTGGCCGTCAAGATCGCGCCCGAACATGCGAGCCCCGAGAGCAGCATCGTCGGCTGCGCGGTTCTGACCGGCGGCGGCGCGGTTCTGCACACTGCCAAGGTGCGAAGCGAGGAATCGGTGGTCGTTGTCGGCGCCGGCGGTATCGGTCTATGCGCCCTCAAAATGGCCTCGCTGCTGCAGGCCTACCCCGTCATTGCGGTCGATCTGGCCGACGAAAAGCTCGAATTCGCGAAGCAATGGGGGGCGACCCACACCATCAACGCGAGCGAGGTCGATCCCATCGCGGCGGTGTGGGACATCACCGGCAAGGGCGCCGACTACGCCTTCGATGCGGTGGGGACCGTATCCACCCATGAACAGATTCTCGACATGGTGCGCGGTGGCGGCCCGGGCGCGAACAATCTGGGCGGTATGGCGGTTCTTATCGGCTGGCCGCAGACCGAATTCAAACTGAACGGCGAGCATTTCGTCTTTCACCAGCGCCAGTACCGGGGCAGCCACGGCTCCTCCATACCGGACAAGGATTTCCCCATGTATCTGCGCCTTTCCAGCGAGGCCAAATTTCCCCTGGATAAGCTGGTAACGCGCAGCTACGCCATCGAGCAGATGAACGATGCCCTCGACGACCTCGAAAAGGGCCGCATCCTCGGGCGGTCCATCGTTCGCTTCTAGCCCGGCCGCGCGCGGTCAGGAAAAGCTGTAGGGGTCGATATCGATCTGAATGCGGGTGCCGTGCCGGGCCGGTGCTGCCGCGAGCCAGCGGCGGAGATAGGGCTGGAGGCGCACCGACCGGGGGCTCTTGAAGAGCAGGCGGAAGCGGTGGCGCCCGCGCAGGAGGCGGAGCGGCGCGGGTGCCGGGCCGAGGACTCGAATGCCCGTCGCCGTTTCGTCGGCCCGCGCGGCGCGCGCGAGAGCGGCGGCGGCGCTGCGGGCCGCGGCTTCGTCCGGATCGGACGTGACGGCCGCGGCCAGGCGGCCGAAGGGCGGCAGGCCGTGGGCTTCCCGCGCCTCCGCTTCCCGCGCCATGAAGGAATCCCGGTCGCCTGAAAGCAGCGCCGCGATCACCGGGTGGTCGGGAAGGCGGGTCTGGAGCAGCACCCTTCCGGGCCGTGCGGCGCGCCCCGCCCGCCCCGCCACCTGGTGAAGGAGCTGATAGGTGCGCTCGGCCGCCCGCATGTCGCCGCCGGCGAGGCCGAGGTCCGCGTCCACCACGCCCACCAGCGTGAGCCGGGGGAAGTGATGGCCCTTGGCGACCATCTGGGTGCCGATGAGGAGGTCGATCTCGTGGGCGGCGACAGCCTCGAGCAGCGCCCGGGCTTCCCCCGGACCGGCGACGGAATCGCTGGTGAGAAGCGCCTGCCGGGCGTCGGGAAAGAGCGCGCGCGCCTCCTCCGATAGCCGTTCGACCCCTGGGCCGCAGGCTGCGAAGCTGTCTTCCGCTCCGCAGGCGGGGCAGGCGGCGGGTCGTGCCATCCGATGGTCGCAATGATGGCAGCGGAGCGTGCCGGCGGTACGGTGTTCCACCATCCAGGCGCTGCAATTGGGGCATTGCAGCCGGTGCCCGCAGGCGCGGCAGAGGGTGAGCGGCGCATAGCCCCGCCGGTTGAGAAAGAGCACCGCCTGTTCGCCGGCCGCGAGCGTTTCGGCGAGGGCGGCCCGCACCGGCGGCGCGAGCCAGGCGCCGCGCGGGGGCGGCGCGTCGCGCAGGTCCACGGCCTCGATGGCGGGCAGCCTTGCGTTTCCGTGCCGGTCCGGCAGATGGCGTCGGCCATAGCGCTCCGTGCGGACGTTGGCCGCGGTTTCGAGCGAGGGCGTCGCCGACACCAGTACGGCCGGGCAGTCTTCGAGGCGTGCGCGCACGACCGCCATGTCGCGGGCGTGATAGATCACGCCGTCTTCCTGCTTGAAGGCCGCGTCGTGCTCCTCGTCCACCACGATCAGGCCGAGTGCGGGGAAGGGCAGCCAGAGCGCCGAACGCGCGCCCACCACCACCTGTGCGTCGCCGCTCGCCACCGCGCGCCATGTATCGCGCCGCTGGGCCGGGCCGAGTTCGGAATGCCACACCGCCGGCTCCACGCCGAAACGTGCGCGGAAGCGGGCGAGACATTGTGTGCTGAGGGCGATCTCCGGCAGCAGCACCATGGCCTGCCTGCCCGCGCGGAGGGCGGCGGCGACCGCCTCCAGATAGACCTCCGTCTTGCCCGCCCCTGTCACCCCGTCCAGGACGGTGACGCCGAAGCCCCCGTCGCGCACGGCGGCCGCAAGCCCGTCGGCGGCCTCTCGCTGCGCGGCGGAGAGGCGGGGCCCAGCGCGCGCCGTGTCGGGCCGTGCGACCAACGCCGCGGCCGGGCGTTCCTCCGCCTCCAGCGCACCGAGAGCGGCGAGCGCGCGGACCACGCCTGCGCCCACGCCCGCGTCTCTAGCGAGCTCGGCCGCGCTCCGCGGCGGCCCGTCGCGGGCGATGGCCAGCACACGCTGCCGCCCTGCGGTCATGCGTGGCGGTTCCTCCGGGCCCGGCCTGTAGACCATGCGCAGCGGCGGGGGTTCGAGGGCGGCCGGCACGCTCATGGCCATCCGGAGCACCGTACCGCGGCTCGCCAGCGTGTAGGCCGCGGTCCAGTCCACGAGGCGGCGCAGGGGCTCGGCCATGGGCGGTGCGTCGAGCATGGCGGAGACGGGCTTCAGGCGGGAGGGTTCGATCCCGGCGCGGCCCTCGCCCCAAACCACGCCCGCCATCTCCCGTCGGCCGAGCGGTACGCGCAGGAAGCGGCCCGCCTCGGCCCAAGCCGGCTCCGGCACCACATAGTCGAAGGTCTCGTCCAGCGGCAGCGGCAGCAATACGGCCACGCGGCGGGGCGCCGCCCTCCCGCCTTCAGGCGGCGGGCTCACGGCACTCAGGGATGAAGTGCGCGATGGCATTGGCGTAGTAGCGCAGCATTCCGTCTTCGCCGTCGGCCGCGCGGTAAAGCCCGCCCGACTCCGTCACCAGATGGCGCAAAGTCAGCATCCTGAGCCCGACGGCCACGGCATAGTCCCGGTCCGCGCGCGGGATATGGACATAGGCGCCGCGCCGTTCCAGGAGATCGATCAGCGCCTGGGCCTCGGCCTTGAGCTCCAGCATATCCAGGGGCTGCGGGTTACGGAGAAACGCGGCGGCAACCAGCGAGACGGGAAGCACGGGGATCGCGGCCGCGATGGCCTCCAGCAGTTCCGCGCCGAGCCGCTCCACGGCCCGGCGGCGTGCTCCTCCTTCGAGCGTGCGAAAATCGATCCCCCGGTCTTGCGTGTAGGCGCGCATGGAGACGGGCGCCGCGAAGTTCACGCAGGCATAGCCGAATCGGTACCAGCGCCGCCGTACCATTAGAAAGGCATTGCGGCAGAGGAAGCGGAGCAGCACGGCGAGGGCGCGGGCCTTGCCGCGGCGCGGGGCGTCGGTATCCAGGCTCTGCAGCAGGGAACGGTCCTCCAGCACGCGGTCGTAGTTCAGCCCCACGGGGACGAAGACGAGGTCCCTCTCGCCCTCGGGATCGAAGGAGGAGACCATGTAGCTGATGAGGCCGAGCTTGGGCGGGCGCAGGCGCCCGTCCCGGCTGAGCCCGCCTTCCGGGTAGACCGCCTGCACCACGCCGCCGGCGGTCGCCTCCTGCACGTAGCGCGCGAGCACCTGGCGGTAGAGCCGGTTGTCCGAGCCGCGGCGTACGAAATAGGCGCCGAGGGAGCGGATCAGCATATGGAGCGGCCAGATGCGCGCCCACTCTCCCACCGCATAGCTCAGCGCCGAACGGCTCGCCGCCATGTAGGCGACCATCACATAGTCCATGTTGCTGCGGTGGTTCATCACGAAGACGACGCTGGCGCCGGGCTCGATGCGGGCGAGCGCGTCGTCGTCGGCATAGCCGAGGCGCACCCGGTAGAGGGACTGGAGAAGTCGCCGCGCGACGTAGTAGCCGATACGGAAATAGGCGTAGGCGTTGAAGGCCGGCACGATCTCGCGGGCATAGCGCTCCGCCTCCCGGATCAGCACCGCGCGCGGTGTGCCCGTGGCCTCGGCTTCGGCGTCCACCGCCTTGATGACGTCCGGGTGGTAGGTGAGCGTCTCGATAAGCGTCCGCCTTCTCGTGCGCTGGAACGCCGGGATGCCGAGCTGGAGGCGGGTATTCAGCTCGTCGATGGCCCGGTTGAGGCGTCGGCGGAAGAACCAGCGGACTCCGGGCAGGAGCAGGCCGCCAAGCGCACCCCAGAGCGCGACGACGGCAAGCGCGGCGAGCGCCCAGAGCGGAATGGCGAGGGTCTCGCTCATTCCGACGCCCGGCGTCCCCGCCGCCCGCTGGTGGGCGCACTAGGACTCGAACCTAGGACCCGCTGATTAAGAGTCAGCTGCTCTACCAACTGAGCTATGCGCCCCCACCAGGACGGCCCGCGAACCGCATCGTCCGCATGTGCCAAGGCAGGATAGCCGTGGCCCTCGCCCTATACAACACGCTGTCCTCGTTCAGGACGTTTGAGACGCTGGGGTTTCTGCGGCTGTCGGCGGGGCAAGACATTCGGTCGGGGTTTGTCCGCCAAGGGCCCGGTTGGGTCCGATGGTATTGAACTCGGCGCCCCGACGAGCTGCCCTTTTTTGGTGCGCGGGTCTCCAGGCCCGCATGTTTTTGTTTTTCGAAAAGAAGAAAAATGCGGGCCTGGAGACCCGCGCACCTGAAACAACTAAAACGCCACTTCGGTGGGCGGGGAGTCAGGCGCTTTCGCGCCAGCGTTCGGCTTGCCCGAGGTCGACGGAGACGAGCTGCGACACGCCGCGTTCGGTCATGGTTACGCCGAACAGGCGGTCGACGCGCGCCATGGTGATGCGGTGGTGCGTGACCAGGATGAAGCGGGTTCCGGTCTCCCTCGCGAGCGAGGTCACGAGGTCGCAATAGCGCTCGACATTGCTGTCGTCGAGGGGGGCGTCCGCCTCGTCCAGCACGCAGATCGGTGCGGGATTGCTCAGGAACGCGGCGAACAGCAGGGCAAGGGCGGTGAGCGCCTTCTCGCCGCCCGACAGCAGCGAGAGCGATTGTAGGCGCTTGCCGGGCGGGCTCGCCATGATCTCGAGGCCGGCCTCGACGGGATCGTCGGAATCCACCAGCTGGAGCTGCGCTTGGCCGCCGCCGAACAGTTGGGTGAAGAGCCGCCGGAAGTGCCCGTCGATGGTCTCGAAGGCTGCGAGCATGCGCGCGCGCCCCTCCCGGTTGAGGTTTGCAATGCCTTGCCGCAGCCGCCCGATGGCCGCTTCCAGGTCGGCGCGCTCGCCCATCATGGTCCGGATTTGCTCGTCGAGTTCCGTGGCCTCCGTTTCCGCACGCAGGTTGACCGCGCCGATGTTCTCACGCTCCCGTGCCAGGCGCTGGAGCTTGGTATCAAGGTCGTCGGCGTTCGGGAGTGGGTCCTCCTGGTCCAGTCCCGCAAGCGCGAACGCGTCCTCCGGGGTGCTGTTCAATCGCTCGCCGATGCGCGCCGCGGCCTCGCGGCGCGACTGGTCGGTCTGTCCCGCCAAGCCCTCGAGGCGGGCCGCCGCCTCGCGCGCTTCGCCGAGTGCCGCGTCCGCCTTCTTGGAGGCGTCGGTGCTGGCCTGTGCCTCCTGCTCGGCGTCGGAGAGCGCGAGCGCGGCCGCTCGGCTTGCCCCTTCGCGGGACCGGATGGCTTCGCGCAACGCTTCCCGCTGGGCATCGAGTTCCGCCGGGCGTGCGTCCTGAGCGGCGCGTTCCGCCTCCGCTTCCCGACGGCGGCGGGCCAGCTCGTCGAGTTGACCGGCCGCGCTCTCCGCACGAGCGGACCAGCGTTCGGCTTCCCGCGTGAGGTCGGTTCTGCGCGCTTCGCGCTCGCCGGCCTCGCGCCGGAGGCGGTCGTGATGCCGGGTGCTTTCCTCGTAGCGCGCGCGGCACGCCGCGAGCGCTTCCCGAAGCCGGGCAAGCGCGGCTTCGCGGGCTTCGGGCTGGGGCAGACGAGAGAGTGCCTTTTGCGCCTCGGCGCCGGCTTCGCGCGCATCGGCCTCTTCCCGGTCGAGCCGCGCCGCAGCGTCTGAGAGCGCCGTACGGCGTGCGTCGGCGGCTTCGGCCTCGGCTTCCGCGCGCGCCCGCGCCTCCCGGGCAACGGCCAGCGCGTCTGCGCGGGCATCGAGCACGCCTTGCAGCCGTTCGCAGGCCGCTTCCGTCTTCCTGCGGGCCTCGCCCGCATCCCTTGCGGCTTCCGCGGCTGCTTCCCGCCTGCGCGCGCCTTCCGCCCATTCGTCGGCGAGCTGCTGGAGTCGGTTCCGCGCCGTAAAGCGACGGCTGGCGGCCGTCGGAGCGTCCGCCGAGACGACGAACCCGTCCCAACGCCAGAGAGCGCCCTCCCTGCTTACCAGCCGTTGGCCACAGTGGAGAGCCGCCTGCATCCGCGGCCCGTCCGCCCGGTCGACCACACCGATCTGGGCGAGCCGGGCCGAGAGCGCGGCAGGCGCCCGCACGACATTCGCCAGCGGCGCGGCTCCATCCGGGAGAGGCGCGTGGGGTTGCGCCGGCGTCATGGTACGCCAGCGGACCGGCCCGTCCTCGGCCGTGCTTGCCTGGAGGTCGTCGCCGAGCGCAGCGCCCAGGGCGCGCTCGAATCCCGGTTCCACCTCGATACGGTCCCAGAGCGCGGAAGCGCCTTCGGCAGGCGGGGCCAGCAGGCTTTGCAGCGCCTCGCGCTCGGCTTCGCGCCGTGTCTGGGCGGCCTCGGCGTCCCGCAGGGCGTCGCGCTCGGCACGCTCCCTGTTCTCCGCCTCGCTTCGCGACGCCTCCGCCGCGCGCAACGCCGTCCGGGCCTCCTCGACACGCGCGGCCTCCGTCCGCTCGGTTGCTTCCGTCCGCGCCACGGCATCCAAATCACCGTCGCTTTCCGCCTCGCTGTGGAGAGCGGCGCGGGACCGTTCGAGGGTGGCACGCTCCTCGGTCGCCCGCGCTAGCCGCCGCGCTGCGGCCTCGGCGTCCTTGTGCAACGCCTCGCGTTCGGCGCCGTCGCGGGCGCGAAGCTCGGTCAGCGCGGCCAACTCACGTTCCGCGTCCGCCGCGGCGTTCTGCGCTGCTTCCATCTCGGCGCGGGCGGCGGCCTCGGCTTCGCGGTCGCCATCGGCACTCTGCGAGAGCTGCCCGAGAGCGTCCGAGAGGCGCGTTTCCTGTGCCTTCGCTTCGTCTGCCAGCGCCGTTTCGCGGGCGGTATCCGCATCGATCTGGGCGAGGCGGGCCGCGGTCTCGCGCCGTGCCTCTTCGATCCGCCGATCTTCTTCGGTCAGGCGCTCGAGCTCGATGCGCAGCCGGCTGAGCGCGGCGGTTTCTTCCGCATCCCGTTGCCGCAGGTCGGGCAGGACGCCGGCGGCCTCGGCCTGGCGCGCGCTGGCCGCCGCCGCGCGTCGGGTCTCCTCCACCACGCGCCCGGAACCTTCCTCGAAGCGGCGCGCGGCGTCCTCCGCGAGGATCTGCGCCGCCCGCCAGCGCACGGCGAGCAGGATGGTTTCGGTCTCCCGGATCCGGTCCGTGAGCCGCCTGTAGCGGCTTGCCTGCCGCACCTGGCGCTTGAGGCCCTGCAGTTGGGTCTCGAGCGCACGGATCACGTCGTCGAGGCGCTCGAGATTGTTTTCCGCGGCGCGGAGCTTCAACTCCGCTTCATGCCGGCGGGCGTGCAGTCCCGCGATCCCGGCGGCCTCTTCCAGAAGCGTCCGGCGCTGGACGGGTTTCGCCGAGACGATGTCTCCGATCCGCCCTTGGCCGACCAGCGCCGAGCTATGGGCGCCGCTGGAGAAATCGGCGAAAAGGAGTTGCACGTCGCGGGCGCGCACCTCCGTGCCGTTGATCAGATAGGTGGAGCCGCCGCCGCGTTCGATGCGGCGCGTCACCTCGATTTCGGCAGCGTTGTTGAAGGCCGCCGGCGCATCGCGCGCCTCATTGTCGAGGCCGAGAGTCACTTCGGCGATATTGTGCGCGGGCCGGCGGGCGGTGCCGTTGAAGATCACGTCTTCCATGCCGCCGCCCCGCATCTGGCGCGGCGCCGTTTCGCCCATGGCCCAGCGCAGCGCTTCCACGAGATTGGACTTGCCGCAGCCGTTCGGGCCCACAATGCCGGTGAGGCCGGCGTCGATCCGCAGTTCGGCGAGGTCGACGAACGACTTGAACCCCCCGAGACTGAGCCTTGTCAGAAGCACGCGCTGCGCTTTCCCTGGAGGGGTGCCGTATCAGGAACCGGGGAGGCCGTCGAAATGCTCCGCAATGGCATCGAATTGCAACGCGCCCTCATAGATCCTGCCATTGACCACCAGGGTGGGTGTCCCGCTCACGCCATATTCCTCCTGGCCGGTCTGGATCGAGCCGTAGATGCGATCCTCCAGCGCGCGATCCTCGAGGCAGGCCTCGAAGCGCGGCCGGCCGATCCCGCCGATCTCCCCGATCTCGGTAAGAGCCTCCATATAGTCGGAGGAGCGGGCCCAGTCGTCGAAGGCGTCGAACAAGGTGTCGACGAAGGCGAAGTAGCGCTCGGGCCCTGCGCAACGGGCCAGCATGGCTGCGTGAAGCGCAGGGAGGTTCAGCGGAAAGTCCCGCATCACATAGCGCACCTTGCCGGTCTCGACATAGGCGGACTTGATCTTGGGGTAGGTGATCCGATGGAATGTTCTGCAGTGCGGGCAGGTGAGCGAGAAATATTCGATCACGGTGATCGGCGCGTCCATGTCGCCGATCCCCACATCCCCGGGGACTTCCCCGGTTCCGGCGCGCGCCGCCATTCCCAGCGGCGATAGCGAAAGGGCGAGGGCCAGAGCCGTCCCACCCATCACGGCGCGGCGCGATATCATGAGCGATTCCCTACCCCATTTTCCCGCCATGGCACAGTCCGGCGCTTCCGTGGCCCCGAACCGCGCTCGGGGCAAAACCGCGAGGTCCTCCGCAATAGGCAATGAATCCAGTTTGTTAAGAGTCTTTCTTGCGGGCGAGAACGGCGCGGCCGAGGGTCTCGAGGGCGCGCCGGAGGCGCGTATCGCCCAAGCCGCTCACGGCATTTTCCACCTTGCGCGCACCCGTCGAGTCGATTTCGGGCGAGGGCCGCGGCGTGCGCTCCCGGGGCGCTTCGAACGACCCGCCCTGCACACAGACGATTCGCACCGCCGCCCGGTAGCCGCAATAAGTGGCTATACGCTCGAGGATCTCGGTCTCGAGATGCTGAAGCTCCACCGCCACCGGCCCGCACACGCGGACCCGGAGCGTCCCGTCCTTGAGCAGCCGCTCCGGCCACGAATAGGCGGCGATCTCTTCGCCCGCGATGGCCGGCCAGTGGGCGGGGATATCGGCCGCGGCAAAACCTCGGGCGCCGAAGGACCGGGCCACGATCTTGCCCGCCGCCCAGGAAAGCGGCCGGACCTGGCGGATTGCGCGCGTTCTGGGCATGCCGCCGCTCCGCTTTCGCACCTCGTCCGCCCGGATGTACGCGTTGCCGCCGCCCTTGTGAAGCCGCCTGTTGGGGCATGAGCCCGTCGTCGCCCGCTTCGTCCGCATCACCCGGTGCTCTCGCCGATGCGCTGCTCGTCTGGTATGCGCGCCATCGCCGCCGCCTGCCCTGGCGCGCCGAGCCCGGAGAGACGCCCGACCCCTACAAGGTGTGGGTCAGCGAAATCATGCTCCAGCAGACCACCGTCGGGGTGGTGGAGGGCTACTTTCGCCGTTTCATGGCGCGTTGGCCGACGCTCGAATCTCTGGCGCGTGCCGATCTCGACGAGGTGCTGCACGCCTGGCAGGGCCTCGGCTACTACGCCCGGGCGCGCAATCTGCACAAATGCGCGCGCCTGCTGGTCTCGGAGCATGGCGGCGCGCTGCCGGAAGGTGAAAAGGCGTTGCGCACCCTGCCCGGCATCGGGCGCTACACCGCGGCCGCCATCGCCGCGATCGCGCAAGGCCGGCCCGCGACGGTGGTGGACGGCAATGTGGAGCGGGTGGTCGCGCGGCTCCGCGCGGTGCAGACGCCGCTCCCGGGCGCACGGACCCTGCTCCATACGCTCGCCGCGGAACTCTCGCCCGAGGCCTCTCCCGGCGACTATGCCCAGGCCTTGATGGACCTCGGCGCGGGAATCTGCACGCCGAAGAAGCCCGCTTGCGCGCTCTGCCCTTGGCAGGCGGCCTGCGAGGGGCGGAAGCAGGGAATTGCGGAATCCCTGCCACGCAGGACGCCGCGCCGCGCCCGGCCGCTGCGTCATGGAACCGCCTTCTGGCTGGTACGCCCGGACGGTGCCGTTCTGCTGCGCCGCAGGCCGGAGAAGGGCGTGCTCGGCGGCATGATCGAGCTGCCGTCGACGCCCTGGCGGGAGGCGCCCTGGGCGGAGGCTGAGGCGCGCCGCCATGCACCGGAGGCGCTTCGCTGGCGGTCGCTGGACGGGGTCGTCCGCCATGGCTTCACGCATTTCGAGATCGAACTGCGGCTTATGGCGGGCGAGGCGCCGGCGGGCGCCGTCGAGGGTCTTTGGTGCGCGCCCGCGCGCTTTTCCGATCATGCGCTGCCGACCCTTACCCGGAAGGCCATAGGCCACGCCATGGCGGGCACCGGGCGCGGGTAAGGCGCTCAGGCCCCGCGGGCCGGTCAGCCGCCCCGGGCCTTCTCCCAGCCGATCTCGGCGAACGTCACGGCGCGGGTCCCGTAGTCCCGCGCATTGTCTGCGCTGGCATTGCCCTTGAGGCCCCGGGCATAGACCCCCTGGCAGATGGCGGCCATGCGGAAGAGTGCGAAGGCGAGATAGAACCGCCAGTCGCCCGGCATCTCGCGGCCTGCCCGCGCGCAGTAGGCGGCGCGATAGGCCTCTTCGTCCGGCAGGCCCAACGCCTCCATGGGTGCGCCGCCGAGACCGGGAAGCACCGCGCCCTCGCGGGGGATCCAGAAGGCCACGCAGCTGTGGGCGAGGTCCACCAGCGGGTGGCCGAGGGTGCAGAGCTCCCAGTCCAGCACGGCTGCGACGCGCGGCTCCTCGGGATGGAGGATCACGTTGCCCGGGCGGTAGTCGCCATGGACGATGGTCGTCTCGTCGTCCGACGGCATGTTGTCGGGCAGCCACGCGATGAGGCGGTTCATGGCCGGGATGTCGTCGGTGCGGGAGGCTTCGTACTGGCCCGCCCAGCGGCGGAACTGGCGGGCCACATAGCCGCCCTCTCGCCCGAAGTCGGCAAGCCCGAGGCCGCGCCAATCCACCCGGTGCAGGCGGGCCAGCACGTCGGCGATGGAGTCGTAGACGGCCCGGCGGTTCGCCTTCGGGACGGAGGGGAGCGCCGGATCCTGATCCACCGGCCCCTCCACATGGTCCATGACGTAGAACGAGGTACCGATGATTTCGTCGTCCTCGCAGAAATGGCGCACGCGCGGTACGGGCACGTCGGTCCCGGCAAGCACTGCGAGGATGCGGTGCTCCCGCTCGATCAGATGAGCCGAGGGCAGGAGCGCGCCCGGCGGCTTCTTGCGCAGCACGAAGCGCCGTTCCGCCGTCTCGACGAGGTAGGTGGGGTTGGATTGCCCGGCGGCGAACTGGCGGATTTCGCAGATCGGCGCGGCCTCCGGCAGGCAATGGGCGAAATAGTCCGCAAGACGCGCCGGGTCGATGCGGTGCGCGGGGCGGACGGTGGTGGTGACGGGCCGGGTCATCTGGTTCGCGGTCTGCTTCGGGCCGCTATGCTATGGCGTTTCCGTTTCAGACGGAAAGCCCTGTAGGATTGCCGAGGTGCGAGCGGCGATGGGGGCGGAATATGGGCGCGCAGGTGGCGGGGGATCGCGCGGTCGGTGGCGATCCCTTCGGCTTCGAGCTGTTCAAGAACGCCGTCTTCGCTATCGCGGACGAGATGGCCCTTACGGTCTGCCGCACCACCTATTCCGGCGTTCTGCGGGACAATATGGATTTCTCCACCGCGCTCACCGACGGCGCCGGGCGGCTGATTGCCCAGGGCCTTACCCTGCCGGGCCATCTGGGCTCGATTCCCACCGCCATCGACGCGGTGCTGCGCCGCTTCGGCGACGACATGCATCCGGGCGACGTCTTCATCATGAACGACCCGTTCGACGGCGGCATGCACCTGCCGGACATATTCGTCTTCAAGCCGGTCTTCGACGGCGCGGACCGTCTCGCCTTTGCCGCGACCGTCTGCCACCATGCCGATGTGGGCGGGCGCGTCGCCGGCTCCAACGCCTCGGATTCCACGGAGATCTACCAGGAGGGCGTGCGGATCCCGCCGCTTCGCATGTTCGACCGGGGGGTTCGCAACGGGACGCTCTTCGCCCTGCTGGAGAAGAATGTCCGCCTGCCGGTCAAGCTCTTCGGCGACCTCCGCGCCCAGCTTGCCGCCTGCCATATCGCCGAAAGCCAGTTCCTCGATCTCGTCGCCCGGCACGGGAAGGCCGAAGCCGAGGCCCATCTGCGGGAGATCGTCGACTATGCGGAGCGCCTGACCCGTGCCGCGCTGCGGGACCTGCCGGACGGCGAGGCGAGCTTCGAGGACTGGATCGACGACGACGGCGTGGAGCGCGGCAAGCCCATCCGGCTCTTCGTCACGCTCCGCAAGAAGGGGGATCGCCTCGAGGCCGACTGGACGGGCAGCGCACCGCAGGTGAAGGGGGCGATAAACAGCACCCTTTCATGGACCAAGGCCGCGACCTACACGGCAATCCGCTCCGTGCTGCCGCCGGGCATCCCTAGCAATGAGGGCGTGTTTCGGGCGATTTCGGTCCATGCGCCGCCCGGTACCATTGCCAATGCCGTCCTGCCGGCGGCCTGCGCGGCGCGGGGCCTGACGGGCTTCCGCATGGTGGACTGCGCCTTCGGCGCCCTGGCCATGATGCTGCCGAAGAAGGTGTTCGCGGCGTCCGATGGCGGCAATACGGGCATCACCATCGGGGGTTACGACGCCGCGCGGGAGCCTTTCGTCTATGTGGATTTCACCTGCGGCACCTGGGGCGCGCGACCCTGGGCCGACGGGCTCGACGGCAACTCCAACATCTTCGCCAACATGGCCTCGCAGTCGGTGGAGGTGACGGAGGCCGAATATCCGCTCCAGATCCTCGCCTACGAGTTCGTGCCGGATCGCGCCGGCGCGGGCCGCTATCGCGGCGGCACACCCTTCCGCCGGGACTACCGCTTCCTGGAGGAAGAGGGCCTGCTGCAGGTGCGGGCGGACCGCAGTGTCTTTCGCCCCTACGGCCTCTATGGCGGCAGTCCGGGCAAGCCCTCGCGCAATGCGCTCAATCCGGGGCCCGACGAAAGCCCGCTCCCCAGCAAGCTCACCCGCACGATCCGTCGCGGCGAGGTGTTCCGCCACGAGCTCGCGGGACCCGGCGGCTGGGGCGATCCGCTGACCCGCGACCCGGAGGCCGTGCTGCGGGACCTGCGCAACGAGCTGATCGGCCCCGAGACGGTGCGCAACGACTATGGCGTCGAGGTCGACGCTGCGGCCAGGCAGGTGGACGGGGCCGCGACGGAACGGCGCCGCGCCGCCCTCCGTACCGCCCGCGGCTGGAGCGCGCCGCCAGCCGTGCTGCGCGACGATGCCGCCGCGCCGGGGCAGGGCGGCAATGGACGGCCGGAGGCCTGAAATGCCCGACCGCCGCTTCCTGACGCGGGTCGTTCTGCGCAACTACAAGAGCATCGGCGCCTGCGACGTTTCGCCGGCGCAGCTTTCGTTCCTGGTCGGGCCGAACGGCTCCGGAAAGAGCAATTTTCTCGACGCCCTGCGCTTCACGGCCGATGCTCTCCGTTTTTCCCTGGACCATGCGCTCCGCGACCGCGGGGGGATCGGGGATGTGCGCCGGCGTTCCAGCGGCCATCCGACCCATTTCAGCGTGCGCCTGGAGTTCACCCTGGAGGCGTGGCGGGGCATATACGCCTTTACCGTCGGTGCGATACGGGCGGGTGGGTACGAAGTAAAGCGCGAGGAATGTCACGTCGTACCGCGGGGCGGCGAGGGATCGCACTACTACAGGGTGGAGCGGGGCGAGGTCCGCAAGAGCAACCTTCCCGTCCCGCCGGCCGCCGCGGCGGACCGCCTCTACCTGGTGACCGTCTCGGGGATGGAGGCCTTCCGCGCCGTGTATGAGGCGCTCTCCTCCACCGGGTTCTACAACCTCAATCCGGGGGCGATCCGCGATGTCCAGCCGCCGGATCCGGGGACGCTTCTGAAACGGGACGGCAGCAACCTCGCGAGCGTCCTGCATGCTCTCGCCGAACGCTCCCCCGAGATCAAGGAGCGCATCGAGACCTATCTCGGCAAGGCGGTTCCGGGAATCGCGGGTGTTCGCCGCCTCACGATCGGGCCTAAGGAGACCCTGGAGTTCCGCCAGGAGGTGGGCGCGCAGCATCGCCGGCGCTTCATTGCTGGCAACATGTCCGACGGCACGCTGCGGGCGCTGGGCGTGCTGGTGGCGCTCTTCCAGGGTTGGGGGCAAAACGGAGCCAGCCCGCGCCTGGTCGGCATCGAGAATCCGGAGGCCGTCCTGCATCCTGCTGTCGGCGGCGTGCTCATCGACAGTCTGCGGGATGCGGCTTCGCGTGCGCAGATTCTCGTGACGAGCCACAGCCCCGACCTGCTGGACGGTGGGATTTCCGACGATTCTGTGCTTGCCGTGACGATGGAGCGCGGCGAAAGCCGCATCGGCCCGCTGGACGAGATCGGCCGCGCCGTGCTCAAGGATCGGCTGTTTACCGCCGGGGAGCTGCTCAGGATGAGCGGGCTCGACGCCGACCCCACACACTCAAGTCCGAACCTGCGCTCGTTCGATCTGTTCCGCCCCGCTCCCGGTTGATGGGCGGGATCGCGGTTTTTCGACCCGGATGCGGCCCGTGGCGGCTATTCGGCGGCGGCGGGGACCTTCACGATGCCGTCGTCGGTGAGCTTGTGGCCGCGGCGCTCGGCCTCTTCCAGCACATCGTCGCGCCAGCGCACGCGCCCCGGGTCCGTCGCGCCCACGATCACGAAGAGCAGGCCCTCCTCGTCGCCCACATTGCGGAAGCCCCGCATCACATGGGGCGGGCAGGAGGCCACGTCCCAGGGGTCGAGGATCACGTAGCGGCTTTCCTCGTCGCCGCCCCAGAAGATCTTCCACTTGCCCTTGAGCGGCATGAAGACCTCGTTGGTCTCATGATCGTGGTGGAGCGTGCCCTTGCCCGGCGCGCAGCGCACCACGGCCACGTTGAAGTCCCGGTTATCGGTGATCGCCACCTGCTGGGCCGTGTCTTCGCCCACGCCGCGCCCGATGATCTGATAGATCTCCCGCTCGCAGCCCGGAATCACCGCGTCCAGCATGGGCATCTTGCTGCCCTGGAGCGTCTTGAACCGCGCGACCCGCGTCTTCTCGAACTCTTCCACGCCGATGATGTCGTCTGCCATCGTTCCGGCCTCCCTTGGCTTGTCCTCGTTGCCGCGCCGTGTCCGGCGCGCCGTCACTCCGGGGCGCGCTCGACGCGGCGTGCGGTCTTGATCGCGGCCATGCGCCGTACCGCGTCGAAGAGCGGGGGAAAGGTGGGCCGATCCACATAGCGCCCCCGGCCCTCTTCCACCATCAGGTCCGTCCCGTCCCACACCTTGCGGCCGCCGCTGATGGTGGTGGCGGCGATGCCGGTGACTTCCATGCCCTCGAAAATGTTGAAATCCACGTTCTGGTGGTGGGTCTCGACCGAGATCGTGCGCGTCCCCGCCGGGTCCCAGACCACGATGTCGGCGTCCGCGCCCGGCTGGATCGTGCCCTTGCGCGGATAGACGTTGAAGATCTGTGCCGCGTTGGTCGAGGTGAGCTTGACGAACTCGTTGGGGGTGAGCCGCCCGCCGCCGACGCCGTGGTGCCAGAGTACGGCCATGCGATCCTCGATCCCGCTGGTGCCGTTGGGGATTTTCGAGAAGTCGTCCTTGCCGAGGTCCTTCTGGGATTCGCAGAAGGCGCAGTGGTCCGTGGCGGTGGTCTGGAGGGCGCCCGATTGCAGCCCCCGCCAGAGGGCCTCCTGGTGGTGCTTGGGCCGGAAGGGCGGGCTCATCACATAGGCGCGGGCGGCGACCGGATCAGCCTGGTAGTAAACCGAGTCGTCGATCACCAAATGCTGCACCAGCGCCTCGCCAAAGACCCGCTGGCCTTCGCTCCGCGCCCGCGCGACCGCCTCCAGGGCCTCCTTGCACGAGACGTGGACGACATAGAGCGGTGCGTTCAGCACCTGGGCGATACGGATCGCCCGGTTGGCGGCTTCGCCCTCCACTTCGGGCGGGCGGGACTGGGGATGGCCTTCGGGCCCGGTAATCCCGCTCGCCAGCAGCTTCTGCTGGAGATGCCAGACCAGGTCGCCGTTCTCCGCATGGACGGTGCAGAGCGCGCCGAGGGACTGGCAGTGCGCGAAGCTCGCCATGAGCTTCTCGTCGTCCAGCATGATGGCGCCCTTGTAGGCCATGAAGTGCTTGAAGCTGTTGACCCCGTGCTCGCGGGCAAGCACGGCCATGTCCTCGGCGATCTGGTCGTTCCAGTTGGTCACCGCGACATGGAAGGAATAGTCGGACGGTGCCTTGGCGGCGCGCTGCATCCAGTCCCGCCAGGCTTCCATGGGCCGCGTGTCCGGGTCGGGAATCACGAAATCGATGATCATGGTGGTGCCGCCGGCGAGCCCCGCGGCCGGGCCGGTGAAGAAATCGTCGGTGGAGACCGTCCCCATGAAGGGGAGCTCCATATGAGTGTGGGGATCGATGCCGCCGGGCAGCACCAGGGCGCCGCCCGCATCGACCGTCTCCGCGCCTGCCGGCACGTCGAGGTCGGGTCCGACCGCCTTGATCAGGCCGTCGGCACAATAGACGTCCGCTCTCCTGGTATCGTCGGCGGTCACGACCGTGCCGCCCCTCACGACCAACGACATGCCGGCCTCCCCGTTTCCCCGCGCGGCGGGGCCTCTCCGGGCCCCGTTGTAACATGAAAGGGGACCGGGGCGCTCCCCAGGGAGGGGAAAGAGCGCCCCGGCCGCTCGGCCTCAAGAGGCCGAGAAGGGGAGGGCGACGAAACGCTCGCCGTCGCCGCGTTTCAGCAGGAAGAGCGCCGCCTGCCGCCCGTTCGCGCGGGCTTCCGCGATGTGGCGGTCCACCTCGGCGACGGAGCCCACGGGACTCTTGCCGACGGCCGTTACCATGTCGCCCGGGCGCACGCCCTTCCGTGCCGCTGTGCTGCCGGGAGCCACGTCCGCCACCTGAACGCCGCCGCCGTCCTCGGGGTCGCGATCCTCGAGGCGAAGGCCGAAGCGCTCCAGCGCGTCTCGCTCGTTCGGGGCGGAGGCCACGGGCACCGCCGCCTCGGCGATCTCGGCCTTAAGTTCCAGGGGCGCGCCGTCGCGCCAGACCGCGATCCGGGCCGTCTGCCCCGCCGGGATGGCGGCGATCGCGCT
This sequence comes from Alphaproteobacteria bacterium, assembly GCA_965220825.1. GTDB lineage: Bacteria > Pseudomonadota > Alphaproteobacteria > UBA828 > UBA828. Next base: position 1,687,947 of record OZ244839.1, on the reverse strand, counting down.
GGCAAGGGCCTTCACGTCCGCCATCGGCTGGCCGTCTACGGCGGTCACCACGTCGCCCGCTGCGAGCCCTGTCTTCTCGGCGGGGCTTCCCGTCATTACCCGGGCGATGATGACGCCCTCCGGCGCGGGCAGGCCGAGGCTCGCCGCGATGTCCTCGGTGACGGGCTGGATCTGCACGCCGAGCCAGCCGCGGGAGACCTTGCCGTGGGATTTGAGAGCGGCCACCACCTGCTTCGCCGTCGAAGCCGGTACGGCGAAGCCGATGCCCACATTGCCGCCGTTGGGCGAGAAGATCGCCGTGTTGACGCCTATGACCTCGCCCCGGGCGTTGAAGCTCGGACCCCCGGAATTGCCGTGGTTGATGGGCGCGTCTATCTGCAGGTGGTCTCCGCCGGGGCCGCGCCCGCGCGCAGACACCATTCCCAAGGTGGCGGTTTTGCCGAGGCCGAAGGGGTTGCCGACCGCGACCACCCAATCGCCGACGCGGGCTTCGTCGGCTTCGGCGAAGCGTACGGCGGGGAGTGGCGTGTCGCTCTCCACCTTGAGAAGCGCGAGATCGGTCTTCGGGTCGCGCCCGGCGACGGTTGCTTTCAGCGACGTCCCGTCGTCGAGCGTGACCGTCACCGTGTCTGCGCCGGCGATCACATGGTCGCTGGTGACCACATGACCCTCCGCATCGACGATGAAGCCGGAGCCTGCGCCCCACCTGTGCATCGGGCCGCGGTCGGGCCGGTTCCAGCGCGGCCCGAGGCCGAACCGTTCCGAAAACTCCTTGCCGAAGAAGCGCTTGAAGGCATCCGGCGGGCCGCCGTGCCGGAAGTTGGATTGGGCCCGGGCGGCACGGTCGATTTCGATGGAGACCACCGCCGGGCTCACCCGTTCGATGACCGCCGCGAAGCCGGCATGCGGTGCGGGAGGCTCGCCCGTCGTCGCGGCACTCGGCTCGCGCGAACTCCCGGTGCCGGCCGCGACCCCGGCGGCTAAGGCGAGAGCCGCGAGAACGCCGACGAACGCCGCCGGCCTGCGTGTAGCGGATAGTACGCTCATGGCCAGTTCCTCGTCCTGGTTGGGTTCCGAGGGCCTCCGGGGAGGCCGCATCCCATCCATGACAGAAGAACCTGTCACGCGCGTGAACGGAGAATTAATTTCCTGTCATGTTTGCGGCCGCGCTTTCGCCGCCCAATTCGGCCGGCGGAAAGGTGAGGGCCGCGCGAAGGCCCCCGAGCGGGCTCTCGTCCAGCTCCAACTTCGCGCGGTGCAGCGCCGCGACGCCCGCCGCCAGGCTGAGCCCAAGGCCCTGTCCGCCGGCCGGGCGGCTGGAATCGAGACGGACGAACCGTTGCAGAACCCGCTGCCGGTCGTCGGGCGGAATGCCGGGACCCGAATCGTCCACGACGAGGCGTGCGGCCCCGGAGGGGAGGCGTGCGAGCGTGACGGCGATACGGCCCCGCTCGGTATATTTCAGCGCATTGTCCAGGAGGTTCGCGACGAGCTGGGAGAGGAACTGGGCGTGACCCACGACCGCGGTGTCCGTATCGAGCAGTGCATCCAGCGCAAGCCCCTTCTCGTCGGCGATGGGTTTGTAGAACTCCACCATGTCGGAGACGGCCGCGCGGAGGTCGACCCGGTCCATGACGATCCGTTCGACGCCGGATTCCGCGCGGGCGATTTCCATCAGCAGGTTGAAGGTGCGCAGGATGCCGTCGGTCTCCGCGATCGCTTGTTGCAGGGCTTCGCGTTGCCCGGCCGGTTCGCGGGATCCTTCGAGCAAGGCAAGCTCCATACGGGACTTCAGCCGGGTGAGGGGGGTGCGCAGGTCGTGGGCCACGCTGTCGGTCAGGGTGCGGAGCCCGGTCATGAGCGTCTCGATCTCGTCGAGCATCTCGTTCACGGTGGCCGACAGCCGATCGAACTCGTCGCCCGCGGTGCCCACCGGCATGCGCCGCGAGAGGTCGCCATGCATGATGCGGCGGCTCGCCTCGTGAAGCGCGTCCACCCGCCGCAGCATGTTGCGGCTCATGACGATGCCGCCCAGCAGGCCGAGCAGAAGGGTGATCCCCAACGCGCCGCCGACCGATTCCAGGATCAGCACCTCGAACACCAGGCGTCCGCGCGACGCCCGCCCGACCAGCAGGCGCAGCTCTCCAGGCAATAGGAAGGTGCGGGCGCGGATGTCCAGCGTCTCGCCGTTCTCGGCGCCTGCGCGGCGCGCGGTGAACTCGATCCAGCCGTCCTCGAGGGCCTGGGCTTCCGGCGGCCAGGCGCGAAGGTTACCGGCGAGGCGACGGAATCCGGAATCGACGAGCAGATAGATCTCATCCCAATTTCCCTCCCGGCCGACGCGTTCCTCGATCACGGCCACCAGGCGCCTTATGCCGCGGCCGCGATATTGCTCGGCGAGGCCGCGCACTTCGGCTTCGACGACATCCCGGGTCTGCTGCTCGATGACGCGCGATGTGGTCCAGTAGATGAAGGCGAGAAGCAGCAGAACGGAGGCGCCGAAGAGCGCCGCATAGAGCATGGAGAGGCGGAAGGTGGAGGTGCGCAGGAGCCGTGAAAGGCGGCGGCGGGCGACGCGGCCTCCGCTCTCCGGGCGGTCTTTCGCTTCGCTCATGGGCGGCCGGCGGCGCGTCGTTGACGGGCGGGTGGTGCGATTGTATGCACATTGCGGCCCGCATCGCTCCTGCGAGACATGCCGCATGCCGAGAAGAACCTGCTTCTGCCGGACGCTTGGCCACGCCGCGACTGCGGGCTTCCCGACGCGCTTCTCGCTGATGAACGCCGCATGCGCGTGCATCCTGCCGATTGTGACGGAAGGAACAACATGACCAGCGCGAAAGATGGAGAGGCCGCCTCCGCCATCCCGGAAACCGCCACGCCGGTCGTCGATCTTGCACGTTTTCGCAGTGGCGGCGCCCACGACCGGGCGGCGGTCGCCGGGGCTTTCGATGAAGCGTGCCGCACGACCGGCATGTTCTATCTCGCAGGGCACGGCATCGATCCGGCCGTGACGTCCGGTGCGCAGCAAGCCGCTTACGCCTTCTTCGCAGAGCCGACGGACTACAAGCTCCGCTTCCGGCAGCCCCGGAGCTTCTTCACCATCCGGGGCTACGAGCCGTTCGAATCGGAGCATCTCGCGGCTCTCGACGGCAAGACCTCGAAACCCGACCGCAAGGAATCGCTCTCCATCGGGCCGCCCCAGTGCGACGATCCGGACTCTCCCTATCCCGTCACTTCCGATTCCGCCTATCACACCACGCCCAACGACTGGCCCGACCGGCCGCCCGCACTCAGGCCCGCCCTCGACGCCTATATCCGGGCGATGAGCGAGACGGCGCAGACGCTATACCGGGTCGCGGCCTGTGCGCTCGACCTGCCGGAAGACCATTTCGTCGCGGCGACCCTGGATGCGCGCTCCGGGCAGGGCTGGAGCCTGCTGCGGGCGATCCACTACCCCGCGGTGCCGGAGGCGGCCGATTTCGAGCAGCCGCGGGCAGGCGAGCATTCGGACTACGACAATTTCACCATTTGCCGTATCGAGGAGGGCCATCGCCGCGCGCTGCAATATCGGGCGGTCGACGGCGCATGGATCGACGTGCCCGCGAAGGCCGACAGTTTCGTCGTCAATATCGGGGATTTCTTCCAGCGCCAGACCAACGACCGCTGGCGCGCGGTGAAGCACCGTGTCGTCACCGCGCCGGGCCGTGCGCGCCTCACTCTCTGCTACTTCAGCGAGCCCCGGTTCGACGCCGAGATCGCCGTGCTTCCCACCCAGCATTCCGCGGCCGATCCGCCGAAATACCAACCCACCACCTCGTCCGCCTACATGACCGGACAGTTCGCGACGCAATCCGGAATCGAAGACTGAAACGGCCCCCTACGGGCTCGACGTCGACCGGCGGATCGCGCAGGCGGCCAATATGGGCGATAGTGGGGCGACATGGACGCTGTTCGCCGGTGGGTCGCTTCACCGGTGACGACCGGACAGGGCGGAGCATGACACTCAGGGTCTCGATCGATACGGGGGGCACGTTCACCGACGTCATCGCGATCGACGAGAGCGACGGCAGCCAATATGCCGTGAAGACTCCGAGCACGCCCGAGGATCCGAGCGTCGGCCTTCTGGAGGGCATCCGCAGGGCCGTCGCGGCGGCCGGCAGGACGGAGCGCGACATCGTGCAGGTCCTGCACGGCTCGACGACGGCGACCAATGCCGTCCTCGAGCACAAGTTCGAAGGCCTCGGTCTCATCGTGACGGAAGGCTTTCGCCACATCATCGAAATCGCCCGCCAGTCGGTTCCCGACGGCTACGGCAACTCCTTCTTCTGGGTAAAGCCGCCGCGCCTCGTCCCGCTCCATCTGGTGCGCGAAGTGCGCGGGCGCATGACACATGAGGGCGAGGAGCTTGCCCCGCTCGACGAGGAGACGGTCCTCGATGCGATCGGCGGGCTCGCGGCTCTCGACGTGCGTTGTATCGCCGTCTGCCTCCTGCATTCCTATGCCAACGACGCCCACGAGCGGCGGGTCGCCGAACTTGTCGCGGAGCGCTACCCCGGCCTCTTCGTCTCCCTGTCTTCGGTCGTGCTGCCCGAATACAGGGAATATGAGCGCGCGATGACGACGCTGGTCGACGTTCTGGTCAAGCCCTACTGCAAGGTTTATCTGAGCAGCGCCGCCGACCGGATCGGCTCGGAAGCGGGGGAGGTCCCGTTCCTCATCATGCAGTCGAACGGCGGCGTGGTGCGGCATGCCACCGCCGGGGAGCGGCCCGTGACCATGCTGCTTTCCGGGCCGGCGGCGGGTGTGCTGGGCGCCGTCCACATGTCCCGGCTCGCGGGTTTCGACAATGTGCTCACCCTTGATGTGGGCGGCACGTCCACCGACGTATCGCTCGTGGAGCGGCTCAAGCCCCAGATGACCAGCCATTCGCTGATCGAGAGCTATCCGGTCAAAACCCCCATGCTCGACATCGCCACCGTGGGCTCCGGCGGCGGATCGCTTGCCTGGACCGACGACTATGGCGCTCTCAAGGTGGGCCCCGAGAGTGCCGGCGCGGACCCGGGCCCGGTCTGCTACGGCCGGCAGGGTACCCGCCCCACCGTGACCGATGCGGCCCTGGTCCTCGGCCGCTTGCCGGACGCCCTCGTCGGTGGCGAACTCGTGCTCGACGCCCATGCCGCCCGATCCGCCTTCGAAAAGCTCGGGGAGAGTTTCGGCCTGACGCCCGAAGAAACCGCGGCGGGCGTGCTTGAGATCGCCGCGGCCAACCAGGTGCACGGCATCCGGCAGGTCACCACCGCGCGAGGGCGGGACCCGGGCCTCTACACCCTGGTGGCGTTTGGCGGCGCGGGCGGCCTGTTCGCCGCCGATGTCGCGGACTTTCTCGGTATCGGGAGCGTTCTCTCGCCGCCCGATCCCGGCAATCTTTCGGCCTACGGCCTTCACGTCTCGGACATCAGACGCGATTATATCCGCACGCTGGTACGCCGGCAGTCGCGCGCGGACGCGCTCGAGATCGACGGAGTCTGGCGCGATCTCGAGGAGACGGGCCGGCGCGAGGTGATGGCCGAGGGCGTGCCGCCCGGGAAGATCGCGTTGAACCGCGCGGCGGATGTCCGTTATGCGGGCGAGGGACACGAGGTTCCCGTCGAGGTTCCGCCCGGCGTGACCGGTCCGGCGGCGGTCGAGGCGGTGTGGTCGAACTTCCACCGGGTTCATTCGGAGAGCTTCGGTTTCGCCTATGAGGGCGAGCAGGACGTCGAACTGGTCAACCTTCGGGTCCAGGCGGTGGGCGAGGTGAACCGCCCCGAGGCGCGCGAGAAGCCGAACAGCGGACGGCCCTTGGAGGCGGCCGCGATGCGCGCCGTATACTGGCGGTCGAGCGGCTGGATAGAATGCCCGATCTACCGCCGCGAGGACCTCGATCCGGGGGCGCGGTTGAGCGGCCCGCTGGTGGTCGAGGAGTACGGCTCGACCGTCATCGTGCCCGCGGCATGGGGTATCGCATGCGACAGGTTCGGCAACCTGATCATGGAGAAGGAGCGATGACGAAGGGCGGTGGGGCGCCGGTTCTGGGGCCGATCGAGCTGGAGGTCATCGCCGGCACCATCCGTTCCGCGGAACTCGAGATCGAGGCGGCGGTCGAACGCACCTCGCGTTCGCCCATGATCCGGGATCAGCACGACTACCGCGTCGCCCTGTTCGACGCCAGGGGCCGCAAGCTTACCGGGCGCTCCTATTCCGCCCTGGTGGAGCCCGTGTTCGACTATTTCGGCAAGGACGACATTCACGAAGGCGACGTGTTCTTCTGGAACGATCCCTACAACAGCGCCGGCGGGATCGGGCATGTGCCGGATCTGTGCGCGACCATTCCGATCTTCCACGGCGATCGGCTGATCGGCTTCAGCCAGGTGTTCGGGCATCACGACGATGTGGGCGGCTCGGTTCCGGGCAGCCTTCCCGTCCAGGCGACCGACATGTGGTCGGAGGGCCTCGTCATCCCGCCCATCAAGCTCTATGAGAAGGGGGTGCTCAACAAGGCCGCCTACGCCATCATCGGGCGCAATTCCCGGCTGGCCGAGCATCTCGAGGGCGATATAGACGCGGAGATCGGCGCGGCGCGGCTGGGCTCCCGGCGGGTCGTCGCCATGGCGGAACGCTACGGCGTGGCGACTCTCGAGGCCGCGTTCGACGCCATTGTCGAGAACTGCGCCGAGACGCTGCGGCGCGAGCTTCTGCCGAAGATCCGGGACGGGGTCTATCGCTGGGAAGACTATATCGAGAACGATGGGGTCGATCCGCCGCGCCTGCACGCATTGCGGCTCACCATGACCAAGACGGTGGACAAGATAACCCTCGACTTCTCCGGCACGGACCCGGAGGCGAAGGGGCCCATCAACTGGCCGATCGATTACCGGGAAGGCCGCTTCGTGCGCAAATGGATGGCACCGGTGCTGCGCTCGCTCGCGGACTCGCCCGAACGCGCCGCCGAGATCGACATGAACGAAGGCGTGCTGGACGTGATCGACGTGGTGTTCCCCGAGAAGGGCACCCTGGTGACGCCGACCTTCGGCAAGCCCACCGGCCTGCGCTTCTTCATCCTGCTTCGCGCGCTCGGCGTCTTTGCGGCCTGCCTCTCGAAGGCGACGGCCGGCCGGATGCCCGCCGATCACGAAACGATCCGCATCTGGGGCCTGCACGGCGGCAGGACGAACGATGATTTCTATCTGTTCCGCGAGGTGCTGGGCGGCGGCGGCCCGGGCCGGCCCTGGGCGGACGGCAGCGACGTCGTCCACATCGTGCCCAACTCGCGCAACCTGCCTGCCGAATTCTCGGAAACGCGCTATCCCATACGGGTCGAGCGGCTGGGCCTGAAGGAGGATTCGGGCGGGGCGGGCTTCCGTCGGGGCGGGCTCGGCTATGACAAGCGCATACGGACGCTCCACGAAGCCAAGCTGCTCTCGAACGCCGACCGGGCGTCGTTGAATACCTATGGCGTGAACGGCGGCAGATGCGGCGCATCCTATGCGATTTCGATCACCGGCCCCGATGGTGCGGAAAGGATCGTGCCGGGCATGGTGGACAATGTCGATATCGAAGCCGGCTCCGTCGTGCGCATCGTCACGACCGGCGGCGGGGGATGGGGCGATGCGCTCCGGCGCGAGCCGGAACTGGTGCGCTACGACGTCGAATGCGGGCTCGTTTCCGAACGGTCCGCGCGTGAGCAATATGGGGTGACCGTCTTCCGCGACGGTGCGTCGTGGCGGGTGGACGAGGCGGAGACCCGGCGGTTGCGTGGCGAGATGGTGGGCACGCGCGGCCCCCTTCCCATGTTCCACCGCGGCGCCTATTTCGAGACCGAAAAGGCCTCGGGCGCGATTTCCCGGCCTCGCGGCTGGGAGGACCCCGACCGGGGGTTCCTTGCGAGCATGGGCGCTGCCGCCGAGGCGGCGGAGTAGGCGCGCGATCGCGGCGCGATCGTCATGCCGTGGCGGCCGCGCGGCCCGATGCGCCGAATTGTCGGATCAAGGTGGTAAGGGATCGGATTTGAGTTTTCGACGGTGAGGGAGACATGGCGGGACCGGAACAGAGAGTGGAATGGGACCTTCTGATTTCCGACGCTACACGGCTCGATGACGGCGAGTCGGTCTGCATCGGAATCCGTGACGGGCGCATCGGGGCGATCGAGGAAGAGCTGAAGGGATCGGCCGCTGCGCATATCGACGCCCATGGCGGCCTGGTGACACCTTCCTTTATCGAAGCTCACTTCCATCTGGACAAGGTCCTGAGCCGCGACCGGCTCGGCGCGCTCGGACCCGAGGAGGCGTTCGCCCGCGCCCGGGAGGTCAAGCGCGACTTCACGGTCGCCGACGTGGAGGAGCGGGCGAGCCGCGCGCTGGAGCTCGCGGTCGCCCACGGAACCGGCCGCCTTCACGCCCAGATCGACGTCGATTTCGCGACCCGGCTGGTTTCCTTCGAGGGCGTTCTCCGCGCGCGGGAACGGTTCGCCGGAGTCATCGATACCACCTGTGTCGCCTTTCCGCAGGAAGGGATCGTCGCCGACAAGGAAGCGCCGGCGCTTCTGCGCGAGGCCTTGTCCATGGGCGCCGAGGCGGTGGGCGGGCTGCCGGAGGTCGAAGCGTCCGCCGAGGACCAGCGGACCCATATCGAGACCGTCCTCGACCTCGCCGAGGAGTTCGCCGTAACCGTCGAGATGCATTGCGACTATATGGACCGGCCCGAGCTCAAGACGCTCGAGATGCTGGCCGATGCGACCACCGCCCGCGGCATGCAGGGCCGGGTCGTCGCGAGCCACTGCAACGCGCTCGCGGTCTATCCGGACGACGAGGCGAAGCGCGTGATCGACAAGGTCCTGGCGGCCGGCATGACGGTCACGGTGCTGCCGACGGCCAACCTCCAGATGCTGGGGGGAGCCAAGCGGACGCCCGCCAACAGGGGTGCTTCCAGGGCCAAGGAACTGCTTGATGCCGGCGTCAACGTGGCGGCCGCCGGCGACAACATGTACGACATCTGGTTCCGGTTCAATCGGATGGACCCGGTGGAACTTGGCTATGTCACCATCCTGGCGGCGGGCCTGCGGACCGACGACGAAGTCCGCGAAGGCTTCGAGATGGTGACGTCCCGGGCCGCGCGAGCGCTGGGGCTGCGCCCCCGGACCGTCGCCGTCGGCGAGCCCGCCGATCTTGTCGTCTTCGAGGCCGCGTCGCTGGTCGACATCTTCCGCCGCCTGCCGGGGCGGAGAATCCATATCAAGGGCGGCCGCCGTGTCGGCGGGCTGGAAGGCTCCTGCTGGGCTGCCACGTGACGGCCCGCAGCCAGAGCGCGGGCGGCACGCGGGGGCTATTCGTCGGCGCGGAGGCAGTATCCGGCGCCGCGGACGGTGTGGAGCAGGGGCGCGTCGAAGCCTTTGTCGATCTTCTGGCGAAGACGGCTCACATGGACGTCGATGACGTTGGTCTGCGGATCGAAATGATAGCCCCAGACCCGCTCCAGCAGCATTGTGCGGGTTACCACCTGGCCGGCATGGCGCATTAGATATTCGAGCAGCTTGAACTCGCGGGGCAGGAGAGCGACATCGCGGCCTGCGCGCGTGACCGTGCGCGCGAGCAGGTCCATCTCCAGGTCGCCAACGCATAACCGGGCCTCGCCGCCGTCGTCCGCCCGGGCGCGGCGCACCAGGGCCTCGAGGCGGGCCAGAAGCTCGGAGAAGGCGAAGGGTTTGACGAGGTAGTCGTCGCCGCCGGCCTTGAGGCCCCGTACCCGGTCGTCCACCCGGCCCAGCGCACTCAGGATCAGCACCGGCGTCCGCCGGCCCTTGCGCCGGAGCGTCTCGATGAGGGCGAGGCCGTCAAGGCCCGGCAGCATGCGGTCCACCACGAGCGCGTCGAAGTCGTGGCTCAGCGCGAGCTCCAGCCCGTCCCGCCCGTCATGCACGGTCTCCGCCACATGGCCGCTCTCGGCAAGCCCCTTGCGCAGATAGCGCGCGGCTTCGACATCGTCCTCGATCACCAGAACCTGCATCGCTCCCACCCCGGGCGCCAGCCCGCCGGCCCGCAGTGCGTCGGGCAGGGGCCAGTCTCGTCTATCCGATGAGTTCGGGGATTCGCGTGGGACGCGGCGCCCGCGCAACCGCGGGCCGTTCGCAGGCCAGAAACTCTCCGTGCCCGGCCTCCACGCAGAGCTCGCCGTCCCGCCAGACGGGCCGCCCCCGAGACAGGGTGAGGGCAGGCCATGCGCGGAGCGTCATCCCCTCGTAGGGAGTGTAGTCGCACGCATGGTGAAGCCGGTCGTTGGTTACGGTAACGGGCGTTTCCGTGTCCCAGATCACCAAGTCGGCGTCGGCGCCGATGGCGATTGTCCCCTTGCGTGGGTAGAGCCCATAGAGCTTGGCGGCGTTCGTCGCCGTGAGTCTGACGAACTGGTTCAGATCGATCCGGCCCTCCAGAACGCCTTCGGAGAACAGCAGCGGCATCCGCGTCTCGACCCCGGGGACGCCGTTCGGCACCTTGTGGAAGCCCGCGTTCGTCCCGGCGATCTGTTTGCCCTTGGGGTCGGAGAAGCGGAACGGCGAGTGATCGGAGGACACGATGTCGAAGACGTCGCGCGAAAGCGCTGCCCAGATGGCCCTCTGGTCGTCGAGGGTGCGCGGTGGCGGCGTGCAGATGAACTTGGCTCCCTCGAACCCTTGGACGTCGTAGGCGTCCTCGGTCAGCAGTAGATATTGGGGACAGGTCTCGGCGTGGACTGCGAGCCCTCTGGCGCGGGCCCAGTCGATCTGCTCCACAACGTCGCGCGTGGACACGTGCACTAGGACGATAGGCACCCCGACGAGCTCGGACATGGACATGGCCCGGTGCGTGGCCTCGCGCTCGCCGATCACGGGATGCGCCCTGGTGTGATATTTCGGAGCGGTAAGGCCCTTGTCGACGAGCTTCTCCGTGAGCCACTCGATGAACTCGGTATTCTCCGCATGCACCATGGCGATCGCCTGCTCCCGGCGCATCGCGGTGAGCATGTCGAGCACCTGGCGGTCGGTGAGCTGCAGGCCCTGGTAGGTCATGTAGAGCTTGTAGGAGGTATAGCCCTGGCGCACGAGCGAGGGCAGCTCCTGGTTCAGCACCTGCGCCGTGGGATCGGTGACAATGGCGTGGAAGGCATAGTCGATGAAGCAGCGCGCCTCGGCGCTCTCTCTATAGTCGGCCAATGCCTGGGCCAGGGACGCCCCATGTTCCTGGAAGGCGAAGGGGATGATGGTGGTCGTACCGCCGCAGGCGGCCGACCGCGAGCCGGTGAAGAAGTTGTCGGCGATCTCGGCGCCGTCGGGCAGGCGCTGTTCGAGATGGATATGGCCGTCGATGCCGCCCGGGGTAATGGTGCGGCCCGCGGCGTCGATCTCCTCAAGCCCCCGGTCGAGAGACGCGGCCAGCGCCTCGATCTTCCCCGACGAGATGCCGATATCGCCGGTGAACACGTCCGCCGGCGTCGCGATCTTTCCGTTGCGTATCACCAGATCGAATCGGGTCACGATGTCTTTCCTCGCTTCGTTGGCTTCGCCGGCGGTTCCGTGGGCGCCGGCCGCTGCGCGGTTGTGTCAGCCGTGGGCGGCTACGCGCCCCGCCTGCGGCATCCACCGCAGCAGCCGCGTCGACAGCCGGTCGAAGATGGCATAGCTGATCGAGGCGTAGAACACGAAGATCAGCGCCACTGCGAACATCCGGTCCAGATAGGCGAACTGCTCCGAGTAGATGATGATATAGCCGAGCCCCGATTGGGCGCCCAGATACTCCGCGCCCAGCACTGCGGCCCACCCGATGCCGAGGCTGAGCAGGATGGTTCCCCGCATCTCGGGAAATATCGCCGGCAGGACCACGGTGCGATAGACCTGCAGGCGCGAGGCGCCGAGCGTGCGCGCATTGTCGATATATATCTGCGGGACGTTCTTCACCGCGTTCACTACGCCGGAGAAGAAGATGACGCCGACACCGTAGCCGACGAAGGCGATCTTGCCGATGAAGTCAATACCGAACCAGAGCTGAAACATCGGTACCATGGCGAGCAGCGGCAGTGTGCGCAGGAGCCGGAGCGGCAGATCCACGATCCGGCGGGTCCACGGCGACCATGACACCGCAATTCCGAGAAGAGAGCCGCCTACGGCGCCGATGAAGAGCCCGGCATAGAGCCGCACGACGGTATCGACCGAGTGGTCGAGAATGGAGAGAACGGCGGCAAGATAGCTCTGGGGTGCGCCGGAGGCCACGGAGGGGACGCCCAGGCCGCCGCGCCAATAGTCGGACAGCGACAGCAATGTGCGGCTGAAGACGACCTGCCACCCCGGCACCATCGGCTCCCCCGGGACCGCTTCGGCGGTGAAGACCGTCGACAGGACCTGCCAGAGCCCGGCCATCGCGAGCAGGACCAGGACGGAGACGCGCCGGCGGTAGAACTGCGTGGCCAGCCACCGCATCGGTCAGCTCGCTCCCACCGGCGCCCCGCGGGCGCTCCGCACGTCTTCGAGCCCGAGGTGGGCGAGCAGGACATGCTTGTGCCGCACCATGGCAGGCTCCATCAGCCCGTCCGTCGTCCGCGGCCGCGGCGCGTCGACGGTGAGATCGTCGACGATCCGGCCGCTGTGCATGACCAGGATCCGGTCCGAGAGGATTAGCGCCTCGTCCACATCATGGGTCACGAAAAGGACGGTCCGCCGTTCGCTCGACCCGGCCTCGGACCACAGTGCGAGCAGGACATCGTGCAGATTGCGCTTGGTGACGTAGTCGACGGCGCCGAACGGCTCGTCCAGAAGCAGAACATTGGCGCCGTTGGCGAATACCGTGGCTACGGCGACCCGCTTCAGCATGCCGCCGGAGAGTTCCCGCGGCCACGCCTTCGCCACGTGCGAGAGGCCGACGCGCTTGAGGTATAGCTTGGCGCTGGCGCGGCGCTCGGCTTTGCTCACCCCGCGGCATTTCAGCCCGTATTCGACATTGTCTATCACGCGCATCCAGGGGAAGACGCTGTCCTGCTGGAACACCATGCCGCGTTCCGGATCGGGCTGGACGACGCTCCGCCCCTCGACCTCGAGCGTACCGGCCGACGGAAGCATGAGCCCCGCGATGAGCTTCAGCAGCGTGGACTTCCCGCAGCCCGATGGCCCGACCAGGCATACGAACTGGCCTCGGCCGATCCGGAACGACACGTCGTCGAGCGCCGTCACCATCTGTCGGTCCGCGCGACGGAAAGTCCGGGAGAGTTTGCCGGCCACGATGACATCCGTGCCGCCTGCCGCCATTGCCAATGGATCAGCCTCCGCCGGTTCGGGCCTCGACGCTCCATGCCGAGACGTAAGAGAAGAAACGGGCGGCGAGTGCGTCGAAGACGACCGCAAGTACGCCGAGTACGAGGAGGGCGGCGAAAATGCCCTCCATGTCGGTCGAGCCGGCGAGAACCTGGACGATCTTGCCAATTCCCTGCTGGGCGCCGAGAAGCTCCGCAATGGCTTCCAGGCCCCAGGCTCCGGCCAGTGCGATCCGGATGCCACCGAGGATCTGCGGCACGGTGCCCCTGATGAGGACGTCCCAGACGACACGCCTGCGGCTCGCTCCAAGCGTGTAGGCGGCATCCTCGTAGACGGGGTCGAGCGTGCTGGCGGCGCGCTGGGCGTAGATATAGAGGATGACGGCCACATAGATGGCCACCAGCAGCACAGCGCTGGTTCGACCGATGCCGAACCAGATGAGGAAGAACGGCGCGAGCACGAGGATCGGGATCGTGCCCGCGACCATGAGAACCGGATCGAGGATCGACCGGACAAGGTCGAACCGCGCTGTCACCAGCCCGCAGACCGTCCCGACGGCGGTCCCGAGGACGACCGCGATCAGGACGTTGCCGGTCGTATAGAGCATGCTGTCGAGGAGGCCCGTTTCGGGCAGCCCGTAGAAAACAAGATTGTCCGCGACGATGAAGTCCGCTGCGATACGCTCCGCTACCTGCAGCGGATGCGGTAGCGAGATGAGCGGGATGACCAACGTCAGCAGTTGCCAGACGACCAGCAGCAGTACGAGGCCGATCAGCCCCAGTACGTCGACCCGTCTTGCCGTCATCGAAGCTGTGCGGGCTGCACTATGCGTGATCCGTACCGCTGCGTGGCGTGCGCAGCGGCTGCGGCCATGGCGCCCCGTTCCGCGCGCCGGCCGGGCAGATCCGTCTCCCGGATGCTTCGCCGGCCGGCGGCGGAACGCTCGGGGCTACGACGCCGCGGCCGCAGCCAGGCGATAGGCGTCCAGGAAGTTGAACCACTCGAAATACTGCTTTGCTCTGTCGAGCAGCGCCTGCTTGCCGGCGTCGAGGGACCGGCCTTCCAGATCGGCGATCATCGCCGCCGACTTCGCCTGGTAGTCTTTCATCTGGTGCCAGATTGCCGCTCCCCAGATGAACTCCTCGGCCGTGACCGCGCCCTCGGGAAGCAGGCCTTTCTCGGCCCAGTCCGCGATGATCGCCGGCCATGCGTTCTTGTAGTAGAGCAGACTCGTCTCGTCGACATAGTACTTCTCATTATATTCAAACGAGGAGTAGGGGTGCAGGATGGCGACCGTTTCCCGGATTCCCTCAGCGTCGAGGTCGGTTCCCGCAACGCTGTTCAGATAGGGCGCTTGCAACTCGTAGAGCGACGGGTCTTCGTCGACCGCGGCCAGCGTCCGCCACACCACGGAGAGGAAACGCAGAATCGTGTTCTGATTCTCGTTCACATAGTCCGCGTTCGAGGCAATGCCGACGATGGTTACCAGCTTCTGCATCGGCGTATCCGGGCCGCCGGGACCGTAATTATAGAGGTCGCCGACATCGATGAGGTTGGTCCACCCTGCCTTCATCAAGGTGTAGACGATCGGCGCGCCTTCGGGATTGACGAAGTCGATACGGCCGGCCTTGGCCAGAACCAGCGACTTGGAATCGTCCATCAGGTCGAGGTCCCACGTCGCGCCCGAGAACGCCGAAACGGCCTCTTCGAACGGCCGCTTGCTCAGCACCGGCGATCCGACGAGGGTCTTGCCGTCCATCGGCTGCAACGCCGCCCGAATGGCCTCCTCGAAGCTCATGCCCTCGGCGATATAGTCCTTGAAACTCTTCAATCCGAGCTCCGGATTCGCCAACAGGGCGGTGCCCAGGAAGTTGTCGGTGAAGGCGATGCACTTCAGCTTGTTCGAGCTCTTGTAGGTCGGCAGCATCAACGGGCAGTACTGGCTGGAGATATCGAGCTGGCCGTTGAGGAGTAGCGCGGTGACATTGGTGTCGGTGACTTTCAGGCCGAGCTCGCCTGGTCCGATCCTGATACCGGCATCCTCGAACCAACCCTTCTTCATCGCGATGACGTAGAAGGTGTTGTCGGCGTAGGGGCGCATGCCGAAATTGACTTCCGCCACAGGAATGTCGGTTCCGGGCTCGGCCGGAGCCGGTGTGTAGAGGTCGGCGGCGGATGCTGACGGCAATCCGGTCGCGACGAACAGCGACAGCGCGCCGACGAACAACGCGGCAGCGCCCGCGGATCGTTTGGGATGTTTGTGCGATTGGTTCATTTTTCGACCCTCCTCAGGTGGCGAGCCGACGGCTGCCGGCAAGGGTCATGTGTTAACGGAACGCGAGAACCCGAATCACCGGCAAGGTGTGATCAGGATAGCGCCGTCCATCGCCACATAATCGATCATAGTGTGCCCCCGAAAGGCGGTCAAACCATGTCCTCCTCGCGTGGCGTATCAGAGCCTACGTCACGAGCGTCGAAGGGGGCACTCCGCGAATTGTCGACAACAAAAAAAGAACACCCATATCGCAGTCTGAGATGATCAAGAGCATTACGGCCGTGCTCGGCATGATGAACGCGATGCAAGCGCAAGGAGTCGAATGAGGCGAGGACTACCGGAGTGTGGGGAGAGCGATCTGTTCGGCGACGAGGCGGCCACGGCGACGCTTATCGACCCGCTGATTCGTCACTGCCACATCGTCGATATCCGGGGAAACGCGTACCGCGTGCGGGATCGCCGGAGCGCGCCGCAACCCGGCTACTTGCCGCAGTGAGACTGCTCTCAAGCAATTCCCATTTGCCGCAGGATCGAGCGGCAGAGCGGGCTGTCGATATCCATATAGTCGTCGAGCACCGTGAAATGGTTGCGGCCGGGCAGATCGAGATAACGGCCCTCGAGGTCCTTCTCCGTCCAGGCGGCGAGGAAGGATTCGGACTGCCGGCGAAACTCCGCCGATTCATCGCCGCCGAACGTGACGATCAGCGGAGACGCGCGATCCGGGACATGGCGGATCGGGCTCATCCGGTCGACCTCATCGGCGGTCAAGCGGAGCCTGGGCTGCAGCCAGGAATGAACGAACGGCTCCAGGTCGAACAGGCCGCTGATCGCGGTGCCGCCCTTGACGAGGTCGGGCGGCAGGCCGAAATCACGCTCCCAGTCGGTCATGAGCAGCATGGCCGTGAGATGCCCGCCGGCCGAGTGCCCCGAGACATGGATGCGGCTCCGGTTGCCGCCGAAGGTTGCGGCGTTGCGGTAGAGCCATGCGACCGCGGCGCGGTTCTGCCGCACGATCTCGGTGATCGTGACGTCCGGGCAGAGCGCGTAGTTGTTGATCACCACCGTCACGCCCGCCGCGACCAGGTCCTCGGCCACGAAGCTGAACTCCTTGCTGCTCAGCGAGTGCCAGTAGCCGCCGTGAATGAACATGTGGATCGGCGCATCGGGCCGCGCTGCCGGATAGATGTCGAGGGTCTCGGCCGTCGTCGGGCCGAAAGGCACGTCGAGCCGCGGCGCGAGCGTCTTGCGAACGCGCGCGCTGTTGGAGAGGAAGGAATCGACGTAGTGCCCGAAGTCGGACACGCTGTTCTCGACGTCATATTGCGCGTCGATCTCGGCCTGGGTGCGGAACGAGCGGTAGAGAGCGGGGCCGGGCCGAGCCGCGGATGGCCTGTGCGCGGGAAGCTGCGCCAGCGCGGCGGGCGTCGCCGCCCGTGCGCGTTCCGTCGGTGCCGTGCGCCGCGAACCCGCCGGGAGCCAGCGGAGGAGCGCGTGCCTGCCGTCGGCAGGAGCCCGCGGCCCGCCTTGCGCGGCCTGCTCCCGCTGGGCGAGACGCCGCCGGCGCCTTTGCCGCGTCGCCGCGAGAGCCGCCGCTTCTTCGCTCGCGTGGAACTCCACCACCGCTGCGCCGCTTCCATAGACCGGGCCGTAAGCGTAGACCGTCGCGCCATGGAAGCGGCCTCCCATGGCGCCGAGCACCCAGGCGAAATGTTTGAAGCCCATCTCTGCGCGGGCTTCGCGGGCATAGTCCTTGATCAGCGCCTTCATGGCCGAGGCATCGCCCTTCGCCATCAGGTCGAGCATCCGCCGGTTCCACGCGTCCTCGCCCGTGCTCGCGATGCGATCGTCGGCGGGATCGATCTCGTGCCGAAAAGCGGAGCCCGACAGCCCCCCGACACCGACCACCGCGACCCGGCGACCCAGACGGGTCGCCTGGTTCGCCGCCATCTCGCCGAGCTTCAGGGTCTGTTCCCAATCGTGATACAGGTTGTTCGCCGCGATGACGACCGCGCGGGCGCCGTCCGCATTGAGGAAGCGATTGGCGACGACGGTGCCCGTATCCATCGGAAATCCGTCATGGTCGACGCCGCGGGCCTTGATTCCGAGCGAACGGCAGCCGGCGATACAGGCTTCCGCGAGCTCGGTATCGATCCGCATGTCGTAGTCGATCTCGCCATACTCGTACCAGTTCTCGTCGACATGGGTGCCGCGGACGCGCGGGCGCGTCTGCCACGGCTGGTCGAGAACGGCGAGCCATTGGGTCGAGTAGAGGAGGATGACGTCGGGATCAGCCTCGCGCAGCGCGGCGGCCGCGTCGTCGAGGCCGTCCGCGATCTCGCGCCACGGCGGATTGTCGCGGGCAAGCAGCGGCAGGGGGCTGCCCGGGACCAGGAGACTCGCCACCACCCCCGGCGCCCTGTGGCGCCGTCCGGCGAAGAACAGGGTGCGTTGAAGCCCGTTGCCGATGCCGAGCGCTTCGAGCAGCTCGTTGCGGCCGGTGGCCGAATCGTCCAGATGCCGCAGTGCGTTGACGATACCCATGACGCCGCGCGGCATCACGAAGATGATGACCACCGCGGCAATGCCGAGGACCAGCAGCGGATATTCTGTGACGCCGGAAAGCACACGGTCGACGATCACGAAGATGGCGGCGCCGACGATCGGGCCGGCCAACGTGCCCATGCCGCCCGCGACGACGATAAAGACGAAATAAGCCGACCAGAAGATCGTGAATGCGGCCGGCGGCGTGATGATCACCGCATCGATGTAGAAAAGGCCCGCGGCGAGGCCGCTGAGCCCGCCCGCGACCACGAAGACGATCAGCTTCACTTTGCGGATGTCGATGCCGACCGTCCGCGCCGCTTCCTCGTCGTCGCGCACGGCGGTCAATGCGAGCCCGTACCGGCTCTTGAGCAGCCGCCCGATCATCACGGTCGCGAACACGAGCAGCCCGAGGCCGGCATAGTACATCTCGATCTGTGTGGCGTCGGTCTTGATTTGCATGCCGCCGCCGGCACCCACCACTTTCCACTCGTTGAAGATCGAGCCCACCGCAGCCGCGATCAGCCAGCTTGCGACGGCAAAATAGGCGCCTTGCAGGCGTAGCAGGGGGAGGGCGCCTAGGAAGATCAGCAGCAGGATGATGACTCGGCGGATATAGACGTCGCCGAAGATGTCGGCTTCGGGGAAGAAGCCGAGCGCGACCTCGTAACCGGCCCACAGCACGCCGGCAATGGCCACGGGCTTCCAGACGCCGATGCCCACCAGGCTCTCCCGCACCGGCGTTGCGAGCAGAAAGGCGAACGCCGCGGTGACGATTCCGGAGATGGGCAGCGCCAGCCAGACATTGATGCCGCCATAGTAGAAGATGATCGCGAGCGCGAAGCCGCCGATGCCGACATAGACCTGGTTGCCGAAAGAGAGCAGGCCGCAATAGCCGGCCAGCAGGTTCCAGGCGTGACCGAAGACGGCGAACACGAAGAACGTGAACACCAGATAGGTGATATAGCTCTGATCGCCGACCAGCCACGGAACGGCGATGGCGACGGCGAGGAGTGCGGCAAGCAGGCCGCGGCCGGGCCAGCCCGTCAGTGCGAAATTGAGTCCGCGCGCGATCATCGCGAGAAAAGCCCCTGGGGGCGCACCGCCAGCACGAACAGAATCAGCATGTAGCCGGCCACGAGTTGCGCGGAGGGGCCGAAATAGGTCCCGGCGAGAACCTGCGTAATGCCGAGAAGAACGCCGCCGACCAGGCTGCCGGCAATCGACCCGAGACCGCCGACGATCACCACGCCGAACGCAATCAGCAAAAACTGCGGTCCGTCGAACGGCTGGAAGGTGCGCGACATGCCGACCGCGACGCCGGCAACGCCCGCGACCGCGAGAGAGATCGCGCTTGCAAGCGCATAGATGCGCGCGGTGCGCATCCCCATGAGCGAGGCCACCTCGGGATCGTCGGATGCCGCGCGGATCGCCCGCCCCGCATGGGTGCGATGCAGGAAGAGGTGCACGCTCACCAGGATTGCGCCGGCAATGCAGAAAAAGATCAGGCGCAGCGTCGAGATGCTGAGGTCCTGCGTGAGCCGGATCGCCGAATAGCTCAGCGCGTTCTGGATGGCTGTGGCGTCGGAGGCGAAGATCCCGAGCAGCGCATGGGCGATCACGATCGACATGCCGAAGGTCACCAGGATCGGGGACATGAGTCCGAAGTTGGACGACATGCCCTTCTCTTCCATCGCCTGGACCGAGACCCGGTTCAGCAGGTAGCGCTGCAGCGCGTAGCCGATCGCGAACATGGCCGGGACGACCACGATCAGCGACACGAAGGGCGGGAAACCGAGAAACTGGACGACGACCGCCGCGATATAGGCGGCGACGATGAGCCAGTCGCCATGCGCCAGGTTGACCAGCCGCATGACACCGAACACCAGCGCGAGACCGAGGCTGATGATGGCGTAATAGCCGCCGAGCATGGCGCCCGAGAGCAGGCCGTTGGCGATGTCGACGAGCGTCCAGTAGAGGTCCTCGCTCATCGGCCGAGGCCTTCGATTCCGGTGCCGAAATAGGCGGCACTGACCTGCTCTTCGCTGACGTTCTCGGGCTTGCCCTCCAGCACGACATGGCCTTCGAGCATGACGAACAGGTGCGAGGCGACCTGCAGGGCGCGCTTCATGTCCTGCTCGATCACGATCGCGGTGACGCCAAGCTCGTGAATCCGGCCGACTTTGCGGTAGATGTCGTCGACGACGAACGGCGCGAGGCCGAGCGACAACTCGTCGAACAGGATCAGTGTCGGCGACGACATCAGCGCCCGCCCGATGGCGACCATCTGCTGTTCGCCGCCGGACATTTGCGAGACGATCTGGCGACGCCGCTCAGCGAGCACGGGAAACAGATCGTAGATTTCGTCGAGGCGCTCCTTCAGCGTGCTCCGGCAGCGGGGCAGATAGGCCCCGGCCATGAGGTTTTCCTGCACCGAAAGCCGGGAGAACAGGCGGCGGCCTTCGGGTACGAGTGCGATGCCGGCATTGACGATGTCTTCGGTTGCCAAGTGCTCGATGGCGCGGCCCTGGAACTCGATCCGCCCTTCGATACGGGCCATGCGGCCGCGGTTCATCAAGCCCACCAGGGACTTGAGAAGAGTGGTCTTTCCTGCGCCGTTGGCGCCGATTATCGAGAGAATCTCGCCGCGTTCGATTTCGAAACCGATGCTGCTGAGCGCGCGAAGCTCGCCATAGTAGGCGGAAAGGCCCGCGACCCTCAGGATCGGTCCGTCATCTTCAGGCGCCAAGATAGACACGGCGAACTTCCGATGCGTTGATCACATCCTGTGGCGGGCCTGAGACCAGAAGCTGCCCGGCATCCAGTGCGATGAGGCGATCCGTCGCCGTCAGCATGGTCTTCATCACATGCTCGATCCACACCACGGTGATTCCCGAATCGCGGATGCCCTGAACGAGCGTGATGAACTGCCCCACTTCGGCGTCGGTCAGACCTGCCGCCACTTCGTCGACCAGAACGAGCTTCGGTCGGGTGGCGAGTGCGCGCGCGAGCTCGTGGCGTTTGCGCATCAGCAGCGGCAATCGGCCCGCCAGCGTATTGCGCTCGGCCCGTAGTCCCGTCGCGCCGATCACGCGCTCGACCCAGGCCGCCGCCTCGGCTTCGTCCATGCTGCCGCCAAAGCGCGCGGCCACCAGCAAATTGTCGAACACGGTCATGTGCGTGAACGGGCGCGGCACCTGATAGGTCCGGGCGAGGCCGGCACGGGCGCGGTCGTGTGCGGGTAAATGCGTGACGTCCGCGCCGTCGAATTCGATGCGTCCCGAATCGGCGCGGATATTGCCGGCAAGAAGGCCGAACAGAGTCGTCTTGCCCGCGCCGTTGGGTCCGATGATGCCGAGGATCTCGCCCTGCCGAACGACAAAGGAGATCCGGTCGGCAACCCGAAGCGCGCCGAACGACTTGCGGAGTTCGGAAACGGCGAGAATTTCGGTCATCCTGCCAGACCGGTCGGCGACCCCGACGAGAACGCCGGCGAGGGGAGGGCGGCGGCGCGTCCACCGCCACCCTCACTCTGCGCTACTGCTGGTAGAGGCGCATCTCCGCCGTCTTCTCCACATCCGGGTAAACGGCGTTGTAGACGTTATCCTTCACCCAGCGGTCGGTCTGTTCGTCGATGCGCCATTGGGCCCCGCCGAGCGGCTGAACCGAATAGTGCTGTTCGTTGAACGCGACGCGACCGACGACGGTGTCGAGGTCGGTCTCGGCCAGCGCCGCGAGGAGCGCCGCACGATCGGTCGTGCCCGCCCGCTGCAAGGCGTCGAACAGGACGTCGTAGGACGCGTCCGTATAGGCCAGAGGCGGCGAATAGTACTTGTCCGGGTTGGCGCTCTCATAGGCGTCGACCAGGCCTTGGCCCGTGTAGCCGCCATATTTCGACGAGCCCGGATAGGCGGGCGACCAGAAGTTGACGCTCAGGATGTCGATACCGAATTCGCCGAGCGCCCGCATCGCCTCCGGATAGCCGGTGGCCTTGTCGATGATGTACATGCGCGGCTTGAAGCCTGCCTGTGCGGCCTGCTGCAGGTAGTTCTGCAGGTCCGGCGGGGCCAGCACGCCGGTCACGACCTCGACCCGCCCGCGCTTGAACTTGTTGATGATCGCCGAGAAGTCGGGAATGCCCTGCTCGAAGCGGCCCGGATCGATGGGCTCCCAGCCCTCGCCCTTGAAGGTCGGGTCGAACAGGCTCGCGAAGACGACGCCGTCGGGGTCGTTCGGGTAGAGATAGCCGATCTTGCCGTTGAAGCCGCCCGGCAGCGACTTGATCATGCCGACGTGATTGGCCACCAGATCGGGCACGCCGAAGAAGAAGTGGTAGGTATAGTTGTACGTCTTCGGTTTGCCGTCGGGGCCGAACAACCATGCCTCGACCGGCGTGTTCGACGTGATGCAGGGCACCTCGTAGCGCTCGCAAAGATCCGAGGGAGCGTTGGTCGTGTCGGGCGTGCCTTGCGCGAAGACCACGTCGACCTTCTCGTCAAGGATGGCCCGTGTCGCGGCTTCGCCGGAGCCTGCCATCGTGCCCTTCGAATCGAAGATCTTGAATTCGATCTTGCATTGCCGGTCGCCGACCTGCAGACCGCCGGCCGCGTTGATCGGATCGACCTTGTTGTGGTCCAGCCAGGGCGTTTCGCGGCCCATGTCCAGCAAGGGCCCGGTGATCGGCACGACCCGGCCTACCGTGACCACGCAATCGTCCGCCGCCTGTGCGGGCGCAGCCTGCCAGAACGACGTTGCGGCGACCATTGCGAACGCCGCGAGCAAGAGCACTTTTCTCATCGTCTTCTCCCCATTCGTAACGGTGGTTCTATACCTTGAACTCGACCACCGCCGCGCCCGCCCCATAGGTCGGGCCATAAGCATGAATGCGCGCGCCGTAATAGCGGCCGCCCGTCGCACCCTGGATCCATGCAAGATGCTTGAAACCCATGTCGACCTTGGCCGCCTGCACATACTCCGCGCACAGTCGGTCGACCTCCTGCGTCTCGCCCTTCTCCAGGAGGCCCAGCATGCGCCGGTTCCACGAATCGTCCTCGTCGCTCGCGATCCGGTCGCGGGCGATGTCGATCGCTTCCCGAAATATCGTCCCCGAGAGCCCGCCGACCCCGACCACGGCGAAGCGCTTGCCCTGCGCGCTTGCGGCCTCGCCGGCGATGGTCGCGATGCGCCGGGTGGTCTCGAAGTCGTGGTAGAGATTGTTGGCCGCCAGCACGAAGCGCCGTGTGCCTTCGGGATCGAGTTCCTTGCTGGCGACGATCGTCCCGGTGTCGACCGGGAAGGCGTCGTAGTCCACGCCCTTGGAGGGCAGCCCCAGCGCATTGGCATTCTCGACACAGGCCTTTGCGAGCTCGGTATCGACGGCCAGGTCGAAGGGCAGCTCGCCGAACGCGTACCAGTTCTCGTCGACATGCAAGCCCTGCAGCCTCGGCCGCTCCTGCCAGAGCTGGTCCAGCACCGCCATCCATTGGGTGGAATAGAGCAACACGACATCGGGGCGGGCCGCGGCGAGCGCCCGCGCAGCCTTCTCGTAACCGGCGGCGAGCCCGAGCCAGGGCGGATTGTCCTTGCGCAGATGGGGCAGGGGGGAACCCGGTACCAGGAAGGCGGCGGCGAGGGTCATGACCGCCCGATCGGTCCTGCGGGAGGCGCGCTCACGCGGCGGCTCCCTCACCCCGCGTCATGCCGGCCTCGGCGAGATTCCATTCCATCACCGCATTGCCGGTGCCGATCACCGTGCCGTAGCCATGCAGCTTGCCGGGCAGTTTCGGGTATCCCATCGCCGCGAACATCCAGGTGAAGGCGCCGGATTTCACTTCCGCAAAGGCCTCTTCGATGAACTGCGGCAGAATGTCGAACACCTCGTCGGTCCGACCCTCGCGCAGCAGCTCGATGATCCGCATGTCCCAGCGGTAGCCTTCATGGCTGAAGGGATGTTCGCGCGACATGTCTTCCGGCAGCGGGGGCTCCTCCTGAAAATGGAAGTGGCTCAGCGTGTTCGAGGCCAGCAGCACGGCGCGGCGGCCGGTTTCCTCGATCGCCTCGCGCGTCGCCTTGCCCAGCAGGTCCATTTCCTCCAGGCCTTCCTCGGTCGTGAGGTAGTAGGGCGAGTTGTTGGCGGAGAGTCCGACCACCGGGATGTCCCACTGCGGCCGTATCATGTGAAGGGTGGTGATGGTGCCGTAATCCACCCGGAACTTCGGGTTGCGCATCATCTTCCCGACGAGGCCCCGTGCCCGTGCTTTCTCGCAGCATGCTTCGGCCAATTCGACATCGACATCGAGTGAGAACGTGTAGCGAAACAGGTTCGGAAAGATCGGGTCGACGGACTTCCCGGAGAGCTTCTCGACGCCAAGGAAGTGATGGCCGAGCTGGGTGATCCAGTGCGGCGAATGCACGAGCAGCACGTCCGGCTGCAAGCGGTCGAGGCTTTCCCGCGCGTGCTCATACGCCCATCGGAGCGGCTCCCATCCACCTTCCGACTTTGGCTCGTTCTGCGGCGGGTTTTCGCCATAGACGAGGTGCGGTGGGTGGGGGGCGAGGTAGCCCGCGAGTATTTCACCCTTTGCCACGATTGCCTCTCCCGTGTTGCCGCGAGGACCGGGTCTTCGGAGGGTCAAGTCGAGAATACGCCATCACATGCGTCGCAAGCCATAGCGCTCTCAGGCCGCGCTTTTGTAGAACTCGAAGCTGATCTCGACCGTGGCGCCGAGCGGCAGTGCGTGGACTCCGACGGCGGTTCGCGCCGGCGGGCGTATGCCTTCGGAGAACACGGCCTCCCAGGCTTCGTTGATCGCCGGGAACCGGTCGAACGCCGTGGTGAAGATGGTCGCCGAAACCATGTCGTCGAGCGCAAGGCCGAGCTCCGGCAATGCGGCAAGGAGATTTTGCAGGATCTTCGCCGTTTCTGCGCCCGGCCCGCCCGATTCCAGGGTGCCCGTCTCGGAATCGAGCGCGACCATGCCGGCGAAGCGATAGTGCGGTCCCGCCTTCACGCACGGGCTGTAGCGAAACCGCGGTTGCGGAAGGGTCGTGGCCGTAACGGCGACGGGCTTAGAGCTTGACACAGACGTTCTTCTGCTCGGCATAGAAGTCGAGCGAATGGAGCCCGCCCTCCCGACCGATCCCGGAGAGCTTCACGCCGCCGAACGGGGTTCGGAGATCGCGAAGAAACCAGCAATTGACCCAGCAAATCCCGACCTCGATCCGCCGCGCGAGGCGATGGGCGCGGGAGAGGTCGCGAGTCCAGATCGCCGTGGCCAGGCCGTAGTCGCTGTCATTGGCGAGGGCGACCGCCTCGTCCTCGCTGTCGAACGGCGCAATGTGGCAGACCGGGCCGAAGATCTCCTCCCTCGCCGCGCGCGCCGTATCGGCAAGGCCGGTCCAGATGGTGGGCTGCACATAGGAGCCCGCGTCCCGTGCGTCGCCGAAGCCCGGCACGCCCCCGCCGGTCACGAGCTCCGCACCCTCGGCCATGGCGAGATCGTAATAGCCGAGAACCTTGGTGCGATGTTCGGCCGAGATGAGCGGCCCCAACGTGCACCTGTCGTCCCACGGGTCGGCCGGAACGAGCGCCTCGGCCTTCTCCTTCAGGGCGGCGACGAATCGCTCGAAAATGGGCCGCTCCACATAGACGCGCTCGGAGCAGAGGCAGACCTGACCGCAATTCGAGAACACCGACCGTGTCGTGCCTTCGACCGCCGCTTCGAAATCCGCATCGGCGAAGATGAGGGCCGCGTTCTTGCCGCCCAGCTCGAAGGAGAGCGGCTTCACCATGTCGGCGGCGGCTCTCATGATGGCGGCGCCGGTCCCGCTTTCGCCGGTGAAGGTAAGCGCGTCGATGCCGGCGTGGCGGGAGAGCCATTCGCCGGCGGAATTCGGCCCGAAGCCGTGAACGACATTGAACACGCCGGGGGGCATGCCTGCCTCGTCCATTACCTCGGCCAGAAGGGTCGCCGTCGCGGGTGTCTCTTCCGAAGGCTTGGCGATCACGGTGTTCCCGCTTGCGAGCGCCGGTGCGACCTTCCAGGTGAGCAGGAGCAACGGCAGGTTCCAGGGCGCGATGACGCCAACCACGCCATGGGGCTCGCGTACGGCATAGTTGAGAGCCCCGCGGCCATCGGGCGTGTCCATTTCGAAGCAGTCGGTTCCCGCCGTCTCCATCAAATTGGCGAACAGTCTGAAGTTGGCCGCCCCGCGCGGGATATCGATCTGGCGCGCGATCTGCGCCGGCTTTCCGGTATCGGCGACTTCCGCCGCAAGGAAGTCGTCGAAGCGCCCCTCGATGCCGTCGGCGACCTTGCGGAGCAGGGCACAACGCGCCGCCACCGGCATCGGGCGCCACGCATGTTCGAAGGCGCCGCGCGCGGCATGGACCGCGGCGTCGATGAGGCTTGCGTCCGCCTCGTGCACGTGCGCAACGACCGTACCGTTCACGGGCGTCACGTCGTCGAACAACGAGCCGGTCGCCTCGAACCGGCCGCCCACATAGTTGCTCAGCTCCCGCATCTCGGGAGTGGCCTCTTGCGCTCTTGTCGCCATGCTTCCGCTTGCGCGTTCGGTCCCGCGGCTATCCCGGGAACCCGTATGTCGCCGGCCTGCCGGCGGGATATTGAGGCTGGCACGCCCCGACGAGTTCCGTAATAGTATCTGCAATACCGGGCGGCCGGAAAGCGGATGTCACGGCTGCGACAATGGAGGTGGAAGCAATGGGTGCCGGCGGTATCGCCCTGATTATCGTCGCGATCCTTGCCGTCATCGGGATCGCGTGGCTCTTGTTCTGGTGGCTCTACGAACGCGCATCGAAGGAGATGTCGTTCGTGCGCACGGGCCTTGGCGGCGAGAAGGTCGTCATGAGCAGCGGCGCGTTCGTTCTGCCGGTCCTTCACGACACCACCCCCGTCAACATGAAGACCATGCTGCTCGATATCGAGCGGGGGAACGAACAGGCGCTGATTACCCGTGATCGCATGCGGGTCAACGTGACGGCGGAGTTCTTCGTCCGCGTCCGCCCCGACGCCGAGGCGATCGCCGCCGCGGCACAGACGCTGGGCTCGAAGACCCTCGATGGGGACCAGTTGCGGCCGCTGCTCGAAGGAAAGTTCGTGGATGCGTTGCGCGCGGTGGCGGCCGAGCGCGAGATGCAGCAATTGCATGAGCAGCGCATCGCCTTCGTCCAGGCGGTCCGGGACGCGCTCGCCGAGGAGATCGTGCATAACGGCCTGGAGCTCGAATCGATTTCGCTCACGGGCCTCGATCAGGCGAGCCGCGAATATTTCAACCCCAACAACGCCTTCGACGCGGAGGGCCTGACCAAGCTGACCGCGGAGATCGAGGCGCGGCGCCGGGCGCGCAACGAAATCGAGCAGGACGCCGAGGTCGCGATTCAGGAAAAGAACCTCGAGGCCGAACGCCTCAAGCTCGAGATCGCCAAGCAGGAAGAGCATGCGCGCCTTCAACAGCAGAAAGAGATCGCGATCCAGCGGGCGCAGCAGAAGTCCGCCATCGCCGCCGAGGAGGCGGAGCGCGACAAGCATATGGAAGAATCCCGGGTCAATGCGCGGGAGCAGATCGACCTGATTCAGGTGACGTCCGAGCGCATCGTCAGCGAGGCGCGTCTCGATTCCGAGCAGAAGGTTCGTGAGCGCGAGATCGCCCGGGACGCCACGATCGAGCTGGCCCGCTTCGGGCGCGATATCTCGGTGGCCGAGCGCTCGAAGGATCAGTCGAGCGCCCAGGCAGCGGCCGAGACGGCACGGGCGGAGGCGGTACGGGCGAGCGAGACGGTCACCACGGTGCGCGAGGTGGAGCGGGCCGAGCGGCAGAAGGCGATCGAGCTGGTCGCCGCCCGCCAGGAGGCGGAGCGCGAAGCCATCGGTGTCGTGGTCTCCGCGGAGGCGCGACGCCAGGCGGCGGCGGAGCAGGCCGAGACCAGCCAGCTCCAGACCGAGAGCGAGGCGGGCCGGGTACGCGCCCTTGCCCTTGCCGAGGCCGATGCCGAGAAGCAGCGCGCCGATGCCGCCGATATGCGCAGCGCGGTGGAGGCCAAGGCCCAGCGCGCGATGCATGAAGCCGACGCCGCGCTGACGCCCGAACTGATCGACCTCAAGGTCAAGATGGCGATCATCGAACGGCTGCAGGCGATCATCGGCGAGACGGTCAAGCCCCTCGAGAACATCGAAGGGATCAAGATCGTCCATGTCGACGGCCTCGGTGCCGGCTCCTCGGCGGGCCGGGGCGAGGGTGGCGGGGGCGGCAACTATGCCGAGCAGCTGACCGACAGTGCGCTGAGATACCGGGCCCAGGCCCCGATCGTCGACGCGCTTCTCAAGGAGATCGGCATGCCGGGTGCGGACCCCGGCCGCCTCGCCGACATTCTGGACCGGCTTTCCAATCCACCCCCGGATTCGGAGTAGCGTTCTCCCTGGTGGCGTGGGTCAACCGCGCCCGCAAGCCGTCGCGGAAACGCCGGATGGGAGCCGGGCGGGTTCGGCAGGCCGTCGGTTGAAGGAGGCGACATGACCATCGAAGCTCGGTTGGCGGCGCTCGCCATCACCTTGCCGCCAACGCCCAAACCGGTGGGCGCCTATGTGGGCGCGGTCGTCACCGGCAATCTCGTCTTTGTCGCGGGGCACGGACCGCGTCTTCCGGACGGCGGCCAGTTGACCGGCAAGGTGCCGACCGAGATGAGCATCGAGGATGCGGTCCAGGCCGCACGGCTTTGCGGGCTGAACGTTCTTTCGAGCCTCAAGGTGGCGATCGGCGACCTCGACAGGGTGGAGCGTTTCGTCAAGGTCCTCGGCATGGTGAACGCGGCGCCGGATTTCAAGCACCATCCGAAGGTGATCGACGGCTTCTCCAGCTTGATGATCGACGTCTTCGGCGAGTCGGCCCGCTGCGCCCGTTCGGCGGTCGGCATGGGCTCGCTGCCGTCTCAGATACCGGTCGAGATCGAAGCGGTAATCGCCCTCAAGCCCTGATCGCCCATCGCTCCCCCACGCACCAACCACGCACCATCTGGACATCACCGCATCGTTGAGGCAGTTCTTCCGGTATGAGAACGACACTGAACATCGACGACGACATTCTCGAGGCGGCCAGGTCGATCGCCGGAGAGCGGGACCTCTCGGTGGGAGCGGTGCTGTCCGACCTGGCGCGGCGCGGATTGCAGCCGCCGAGGGCGCGGCCACGCCGGCGCAAGGGATTCCCCGTATTCGACATTTCCCGCGACGGCACCGTCTTGTCTCTCGATCGCGTCAAGCGGCACGAAGACGAGCTTTGACCTCCTGCCCGATCTCAATCCCCCGCTCGCCATGGCATGGCCGTCGCACATCCATCACGACCCCGCCCACGCATGGTTCGAGAGCGAAACCTCGCCGCCTTGCACACCCGCTGACACCGCCTGTGCTGGTCCGTCGGATGCGCGTTTTCTTCCGTGCTCACGATGGCGCAAGGGCTGCCCACGCTTGGTCTCCACCAGAACCTCAAGGGCCGGCTTGTGCGGATCGTCTTGGCGGCGTCTTTGAGTATAGTGTACAGATATCTCGCGTGCGAACGTGATTCAGACGATCATTATCGCTACGGATACGTCTATTCTGGCCTCATCTGAGCGGAGACGAATTCATGTCTTACATCCGAGGACTTGCGATTTTGGCGACAGCATTAACGCTCGGCGTGGCCGCTATGCCGACGCCGAGTGCCACTGCCGCTTCGACCGTGGATTTTCATTGCGGTTCTGAGTTTGTAACGTTTCCCACGCGCTCCAAGCATTATTTTGGGGTAACGATTAGGAAGAAAGATATATCATTTATTGAAATTAACAAAGAGGAAGGAGAACTGGAATATAAAGTTTGGAAAAAAGTTGAGAGTCAGTGGGATACTTTTTATCGTCGGAAACTGGACAAATGGGGGTATTTGTACGTATCGGAGGAAACGGCTCTAAGAATCATTGACTGTTTGGATTAATATAGATGATATTTTGGCTTCGTAGTTGATCAGTCTGTACAGATAGGGTAATCGCCTGACAGTCGCCGCTCGCGGGGGGTTGGCTCAGGCGGCCTTTTTCATCTTCTCCTCCTTTGGGGTTTTGGGTTTTGGCAAGCATCGGACGAAAGCGTCCGCGGGCGTCCTTCCGTTCATGCCGCGACCCTGGTGGGGGCGCTCGGTATTGTAGCGGACAAGGTAGGCGTCCAGGTCTTTCTGCATGGCCTTGGTGCTGTCGTAGAACTTCTTGCGCCCCATGACGCGGAAGTGCTCGTCGAGCAGGGTGCGGTGCAGGCGCTCGACGAAGCCGTTGGACTGGGGCCTGCGGACCTTGGTGGTGCGGTGCTCGATCTCCTTGAGCTGGAGGAACAGCTCGTAGGGGTGGCGATCAGGCCGGCCGCAGAACTCCCGACCGTTGTCGCTCAGCACGGTGTCGATCCGGGCGCCGTGGGCTTCGAAGGTGGGCAGCACGTCGTTGTTCATCAGGTGGACTGCGGTGACCGGCATCTTGTTGGGGTAGAGCCTGCCCCAGGCGTAGCGCGAGTGGCAGTCGACGGCGGTCTGCAGGTAGACCTTCCCGACCCCCTTGAGATGGCCGACGAAGAAGGTGTCCACGGCCACCAGGTCGCCCGTGTGCCGGGTCTCGATGTGGCGCTCGCGGAACTCCGGTGAGAAGCGCTCCAACAGACGAACCTGCTCGTCGGAGAGCTCGATCCGGCGCTCGGCCGTGCTCTTCTCCAGCCGGAGCAGACGTTCCTGCTTGGTCAGCAGCTTATGGCGCGACCACACCCCGCGCACCCCGCCAGAAGACACGTGGATGCCCTTGAGCGACAGCTCCTGGGCGACCCGCAATGCGCCGTGGGTGGGGTGGTCCAGCGCGTGCGCCAGGATCGCCTTCTCGACCTCCTGTGACACCCGATTGGGATGCGGCCCGCGGGCGCCGGGAAGCCGGTCGATCAGACCCTCCGCTCCGTAGGTCTGTAGTTCCTGCGGATCTCGTAGAACTGCTGGCGCGAGTAGCCCATGATCCGGCACGCCTTCGATACATTGTTCATCTCGCCCGCCAGCTCCAGCAGGCTCAGCTTGCGCCGTGCTATCTTGTCTTTGGTGGTCATGTCGTTCTCCCGATCGGTCGGATGTTGTGCAAAACAATCCTTAACCCTATCGGGAGCGGCTTGGCCACCGCCGGCGCGCTCGACTCGTGACGGTCGCGCGCCCGCGGTGGCCAAACTGTCAGGTGATTACCATCTCACTACAATCAGTCGCGTTTCTCCTGAAGAGTGCCGAACCTGGTCGCCACCTATATCGCGCCGTTGACGTCTGGTCGTGCGATGGGCTGGGCGTTATTCGGGCGTGTTACCGGTGTCGGTAGCAGGTGGACTTGAATGGAGCATGTTCCAGGGGAGCAGGCGGTCCGTGCCCCGGTGCTGCAGTTGGTCGCCGCCATAGACAACCAGGATGGGGCATTGTTCCTCCGGTCGTGCCAGCTGTCGTCGCACGCGTCGGGAACCGTGGAACATGCTGGATGATGGGGTCTTTGCGGATTTGGCTTCGACCAGCGTGATGCCGGGGGAATGTTCGACGACGAGATCGACCTCCGCGTCGTTCCGCTCGCGATAGCAGGAAAGCCCGCCGGTGTCGCCCTGGTTGGTCCGATGCTTGACGATTTCCGAGACCACCCAGCTCTCGAAGATCGAGCCGCGAAGCGGATGCGCCTGCAGCTGCTCGGGCGTGCGAATGCCGAGCAGCCAACAGACAAGTCCGGTGTCGTAGAAATGCAGCTTCGGCATCTTCTTGAGCCGCTTGCGCGCATTGGAATGGAAGGCCGGCAGACGGAAGGCGAGAAAGCTGGTTTCAAGGATCCCGAGCCAGGCCTTGGCGGTCGGCTGGGAGATGCCGCAATCGCCGGACAGCGCGGCGTAGTTCAGAAATTGCGCCGTCCTGCCGGCCGCAAGCGTCACGAAATTCTGGAAGAGTGGCAGATCACCGATATTACTGACCATGCGCACGTCGCGCTCCACATAGGTGGCGACATAGGAGCGCAGCCAGTCCGAGGGATCGTAGCCACCGTCGAATATGCGGGGGTAGGAACCGGCGAAAAGAGCCTCTTCGAGTGTCTCGGGATGTCGAGGGAAGCGAATGATCTCGCCCCGGCACAATGGAAGCAGGGTGTGCACCGCCGTCCTCCCGGCCAGCGACTGGCTGACGGACTGATGCAGGGAAAGGTTCTGCGAGCCTGTGAGAATCCAGCGCCCGGGCGTGGGGTCGGCATCGATCATGCCTTGCAGGTAGGACGGGAGCGTTGGCGCTCTCTGTATCTCGTCGACGATGGCGCCCCGTGGAAACTGGGCGAGGAAGGCCCGCGGGTCCTCGGTCGCGAAGGCGCGTACGTCCGGGTCTTCCAGGCTCGCATAGGGGTGCTGCGGAAAAATCGCCCGGCAAAGCGTCGTCTTGCCGCTCTGCCGTGGCCCGGTGAGCGTGATGGACGGCCATGTCCGCGCCGCTTCCGTCAGCCTCGGAGCGAGGTCGCGTCGAATCATGACGGCACCTTTGAACGAGAAAGTGGGCTGAGTCTAAACCCAGAATTGGCTTAATTCAAAATCTAATTTTAGATTAGGCCAGTTTTGGACAGTTTCATCGCCTCATCCCGCGGATGGTTGACGGCCTTGGGGGCGGTGGTGGGTTTGGGGAAGCCCGCCGCGCCGCCGCCCCTTTTTTGGTGCGCGGGTCTCCAGGCCCGCATTTTTCTTTCTTTCGAAAAACAACAACATGTGGGCCTGGAGACCCGCGCACCAGCTGCGGAGCAGCCGGTAATCTTGCTGCAGGACGCGGGGTGGTTGTAGCGGGCGGTGCGCATAATGTGATATGCCGCGCAGACCGCAGGACGCCGCGGGAGCGAAGGAGGCCCGGGCCATGGCCGCGACAAGCACACCGATCTGCGATTTCGGCTGGAAGGCCGTGGACTTCGCGCTCCCGGGCGTGGACGGGAAGGTCCACCGGCTCGGCGATATCGCGGGCGAGAACGGCGCGCTGGTGATGTTCATCTGCAACCACTGCCCCTTCGTGAAGGCGGTGGCGGACCGCCTCGTCGAGGATGCCGCGAAGCTCCAGGAGCACGGGATCGGCGTGATCGCCGTCATGCCGAACGACGCTGCGGCATATCCCGCCGATTCCTTCGAGAACATGAAGGCGTTCGCCGCCGGGCACGGCTTCACCTTCCCCTACGTCATCGACGAAAGCCAAGAGACCGCCCGGGCCTATGGCGCCGTCTGCACGCCGGATTTCTTCGGCTTCGACAAATCCCTCGGCCTGCAATATCGCGGGCGCCTCGACGATTCCGGCATGAACCCCAACCCCGGCGCACGGCGGGAGCTGCTGGAAGCCATGATCCAGGTCGCCGAGACGGGACGGGGGCCGGAGGAGCAGGTGGCGAGCATCGGCTGTTCGATCAAATGGCGCGAGGCGGCCTGACCCAGGCGGCGGGCGGCCCGCCGCAGGACGAGCGCTGAAGGAGACCCGGCGTGGCGGACATTTTCCGCGAGGTCGACGAGGATCTCAGACACGAACGCTACCTGAAGCTCTGGCGGCGCTATCGCTACTGGCTGTTCGGCATTCTGGCGGTCGCGCTCGGCGGTGCGGTCGTCTATGTGGTGCTGGACGACATGCGGGAAGAGGCCCGCCTGGAGGAAGGCGGGCGCATGGCGGCGGCTCTCTCGATCCTGGATTCGGGCCGAAGCTCTGAAGCGGCGGACCTGCTGACCGCCCTCGCCGCCGAGTCCGAAACGGGCTATGCGGCGCTCGCACGCTTGGCCGAGGCCGACGCCCGGGCGAAGGCGGGCGATATTTCCGGCGCCGTCGCGGCCTATGACGCCGTCTCGCTCGATGCGCGCGTGGACCCGCTCTATCGGGAGCTTGCGGTTCTACTCGCGGCGTGGCGTTCCATCGACCGCGCCCCCGCCATGGAAATCGAGACGCGTCTCGCGCCATTGACCCTCGGCCAGTCCGTCTGGCGGCCGCTCGCGGTCGAGCTTTCAGGCATCGCGGCCTTGCGCGCCGGCAACGAGGAAGCTGCCCGCACGGCCTTCGATTCGCTTGTTGCAGATCCCGCCGCACCGCCCGGCACGCGTGCGCGCGCCGCCGAGCTTCTCGAGAGCCTCGGCGGAAGCGCGTCCGAAGCGGTGGGCGTCACGGAGGGGGAGAGCGAATGAACGCCGCACCGCGCCGCAGCCTCTCGGCGCTCGCCTGCGCGCTCGCCGCCCTTGCGCTGACGGGCTGCGGCATGCTGCCCGATTGGTTCGGCGATTCGGAGCCGCCGCCGCTTGCCGGGGAGCGGCTTTCGATCATTGCGCTCGAACGCGCCGTCGAGCCGGACCCGGCGCTCGCGGACCTTGCGGTGGTCCTGCCGGAGCCCCGCGTCAACACGGCCTGGCCCCAGGTCGGCGGCACGGCCGGCCATGCGATGCACCACCTTGCGGGACCCGCGGCCCGCGCCGAACGATGGCGCGCATCCATCGGCGCGGGCTCCCACGGCAGCGGACAGATCCTGGCCCCGCCGGTGGCGGGCGCCGATCTCGTCTTCACGATGGATGCCGACAGCGTCGTCTCCGCCTTCGATGCGGAAAGCGGCACCCTGCTGTGGCGGAGCGATCCGGTGCCGGAGGACGAGGAGGGTTTCGGCGGCGGTCTCGCGCTGGCGGCCGGGATGCTCTACGTCACGACCGGCTTCGGGCAGGTGCTGGCATATGACGCGGCGTCGGGCATGCTGGAATGGCGTGCCACGGTCGGTATCCCCATGCGGGCGCCGCCGACGGTGGCCGGCGGGCGGGTCTTCGCCGTGAGCCACGACAACCGGCTCTGGGCGCTGGACGGGGAAACCGGCGAGATCCAGTGGAGCCACGTCGCCATTGCGGAAATGGCGGGTCTTCTGGGCGGTGCGAGCCCGGCGGTGGACGGCGAGATCGTCGTCGCGCCCTATTCCTCGGGCGAGCTCGTCGCGCTCCGCGTCGAGAACGGCCGCACGGTGTGGGCGGATACGCTGGCCCTCCAGGGGGGCGGCGTCGAGGCGCTTGCCGCCTTCAACGATATCGACGGCAGCCCGGTGATCGACCGGGGCACGGTGTTCGCGAACAACCGTGGCGAGCGCCTGGTCGCCGCGGATTTGAGGACCGGCGGGCGGCTCTGGGAGCAGGATGTCGGCGGTCTCGCCATGCCCTGGGTCGCGGGCGAATTCCTGTTCGTGACCACGACCGACGGCGACCTGCTCTGCCTCACGCGCGAGGACGGGCGCATCCGCTGGGTGCACCCGCTGCCCCGCTTCGAGGATCCGGAGGATCGCGAGGACCCGATCTTCTGGACCGGCCCGGTGCTGGTGGGCGGCCGGCTGCTGGTGGGCGGCTCCAACGGCGAGTTGCGCGCGGTCTCGCCCTCGGACGGGAGCGCGCTCGGCACTCTCTCCATGCCCGGCGCCGTTCGCCTGCCGCCGATCGTGGTCGGCGAAACGCTCTTCGTGCTCACCGACAACGGGGTCCTGATCGCTCTCGGCTGAGCCGGCTCATGGCCTTCACCGTCGCCATCGTCGGCCGTCCCAATGTGGGGAAGTCGACCCTCTTCAACCGTCTGGTCGGCAAGCGGGCGGCGCTGGTCGCGCCGGTGCCGGGCGTGACCCGGGACCGGCGCGAAGGCGATGCCCGGATCGGCCCGCTCCGCTTTCGTGCCATCGACACCGCGGGCCTCGAAGAAGCGGCGCCCGCGACCCTCTCCGGCCGCATGATGGCGCAGACCGAACGCGCCCTCGCGGAGTCGGATGTGGTGCTCTTCTTGGTGGACGGGCGCGCAGGCCTCACGCCGGCGGATTTCTTCTTCGCGAAGCGGCTCAGGCGCTCCGGCGCACCGGTGGTCCTTGCGGCGAACAAGTGCGAAGGCGGGGCGGGCGAGGGCGGTATCGCCGAAGCCCATGCGCTGGGCATGGGCGAGCCGATCGCGCTCTCGGCGGAGCATGGCGACGGCATGGCCGAGCTCTACGATGCGCTGAGCCCCTTCGCGCCCGACGACGGGCCGGAGCGGGAAGAGGAAGACCGCCTGCTCCGGCTCGCCATCGTGGGCCGCCCCAATGTCGGCAAGTCCACGCTGCTCAACCGCCTGATCGGCGATGCGCGCGTGATCGTGGGCCCGGAGCCCGGTCTCACCCGCGATTCCATCGCCGTGCGCTGGGACTATGAAGGCCGCACGGTGGAACTCGCGGATACCGCCGGCCTCCGCAGGCGCGCCAAGGTGGACGCGGCCCTCGAGAAGCTCTCGGCGGCGGATGCGGGCCGCACACTCGGCCGCGCCGCGGTGGCGCTCACGGTACTGGACGCGACGGAGCCGGTCGGCCGGCAGGACCTCGCCATCGCAGCCCGGGCGGTGGAGGAGGGCCGGGCGGTCGTGGTCGTCGTCAACAAGGCGGACCTCTCTGCGGACCGCGCCGCCTGTGCGCGCGCCGTGCGGGAGCGCCTGGATACGGCCCTTCCCCAGGCGCGGGGCGTGGATGCGATTCTCTGCTCGGCCCTCACCGGCGCAGGTACCGAGCGCATCATGCCGGCGGTGCTGGCGGCCTTCGAGCGCTGGAACCGGCGGATCCCCACATCCCCGCTCAACCGTTGGCTGGCCGACGCCCGCACCCGCCACCCGCCACCCCGTGCGGCGGGCGGGCAGGTGAAGGTCCGCTACATCACCCAGGTCAAGGCGCGCCCCCCCACCTTCGCGCTGTTCGTGAACCGCCCGGCGGGGCTCCCGGAGAGCTACCGGCGCTATCTGGTGAACGGCCTCCGGGAGGAGTTCGGTTTTGCCGGGACGCCGCTCCGCCTCATGCTGCGGGGCGGCGAGAACCCCTACGCGCCCCGCGCGTCCTGACCCGCGGCCCTCAGGCGGGGCGCGCGGTCAAGCGACCTTGCGCCGCCTGCGTGCCCGCCGCGGCGCGGCCGCCTCGGGCTCCAGAACGCGCGAGAGGAACTGCCCGGTGTAGCTCTGCGAGCACGCGGCCACCTCTCGCGGCGTGCCCTCGGCGACCACATGCCCGCCGCCGTCGCCTCCCTCGGGGCCGAGGTCGATGATCCGGTCCGCGGTCTTGATCACTTCCAGATTGTGCTCGATCACGATCACCGTGTTGCCCGTGTCCACCAGCGCATGGAGCACTTCCAGAAGCTTGCGCACATCGTGGAAATGGAGCCCGGTGGTCGGCTCGTCCAGGATATAGAGCGTCCGCCCGGTGGCCCGCTTCGAAAGCTCCTTCGCCAGCTTGACCCGCTGGGCTTCGCCGCCCGAGAGCGTGGTGGCCTGCTGGCCGATCTGGATATAGCCGAGCCCCACCCGCTGCAGCGTTTCGAGCTTCTGGCGGATGGCCGGCACGGCCTGGAAAAACGCCGCGCCCGCATCCACCGTCATCGCCAGCACGTCGGCGATGGACTTCCCCTTGTAGAGAATCTCGAGCGTCTCCCGGTTGTAGCGCCTTCCCTTGCATTCGTCGCAGCGGACGTAGATGTCCGGCAGGAAGTGCATCTCGATCTTGATGAGGCCGTCGCCCTGGCAGGCTTCGCACCGCCCTCCCTTGACGTTGAAGGAGAAGCGCCCCGGCTTGTAGCCCCGCGCCTTGGCCTCCGGGAGCCCGGCATACCAGTCGCGAATGGGGCTGAAGGCGCCGGTATAGGTGGCCGGGTTGGAGCGCGGCGTGCGGCCGATGGGCGACTGGTCGATGTCGATCGCCTTGTCCAGATATTCGAGCCCCTCGATGCCGTCATGGGCGGCGGGCTGGGCGCGGGCAGTGAAGAGACGGCGCGCCGCGACGCGGTAGAGCGTGTCGAGCACGAGGGTCGACTTGCCGCTGCCCGAGACGCCGGTGACGCAGGTGAAGGTGCCGAGCCGAATGGTGGCGTCGATGTTTTTGAGGTTGTTCCCGCGCGCGCCCCTGATGACGAGCGTCTGGCCCTCCTTGCCGGGGCGGGTTGTCTCGGGCACGGGGATTCGCTCGGCGCCGCTCAGATAGCGGCCCGTCAGGCTGGCGGGACTGCCGACGATCGTCTCGACCGGCCCCTCGGCGACGACTCCGCCGCCATGGACGCCCGCGCCCGGCCCCATGTCCACCACATGGTCCGCGCTGCGGATCGCCTCCTCGTCATGCTCCACCACGATCACCGTGTTGCCGAGGTCGCGCAGCCGCGCGAGCGTGCCCAGCAGGCGGGCATTGTCTCGCTGGTGCAGGCCGATGGAGGGCTCGTCCAGCACATAGAGCACGCCGGTGAGCCCGGAGCCGATCTGGGATGCGAGGCGGATGCGCTGGCTCTCGCCGCCCGAAAGCGTGCCGGCATCCCGCGAGAGGGTCAGGTAGCCGAGCCCCACATCCACCAGGAAGCGCAGCCGGTCGTTGATCTCGCGCAGGATTCGCCTTGCGATCTCGCGTTGTGCGGCGGTCAGCGCATTCTCCAGAGCGGAGAACCGCTCCGCCGCTTCGGTGACGGAAAGCTGCACGGCTTCGCCGATATGGAAGCCGTCGATCTTGACCGCGAGCGCCTCCGGCTTGAGGCGGAAGCCTTCGCAGGTCTCGCAGGGCGCGTCGGTCTGGAAGCGCGCGAGCTCGTCGCGGATCCAGGCGCTGTCGGTCTCCCGCCACCGCCGTTCGAGATTGGGCAGCACGCCCTCGAACGGCTTCGTGGTGTCGAACCGCCTGCGTCCGTCGTCATAGGTAATGGTGATCGCTTCCGCGCCCGAACCGTAGAGGATCGCGTGCCGGACCTTCTTCGGCAGCTCCTTCCACGGGGTGTCCACATCGGCGCCGTAATGGGAGGCGACGCTTTCAAGCGTTTGCAGATAGTAGGGGGATGAGGTACGCCCCCAGGGGGAAACGGCGCCCTCAAGGAGCGTGAGTCGCTGATTCGGCACCACGAGGTCGGCGTCGAAATGGAGCCGCACTCCCAGCCCGTCGCAGGCCGGGCAGGCGCCGAACGGGTTGTTGAAGGAGAAGAGCCGGGGCTCGATCTCCTCGATGGTGAAGCCGGAGACGGGGCAGGCGAAGCGGGCGGAGAAGAGCGTGCGTTCGTCGTCGTCGTCGGCATTTTCGGCGACGACGAGCCCGTCCGCGAGCCCGAGCGCCGTCTCGAGGCTTTCGGCCACCCGGTTGCCGAGTTCGGGCCGCACCACCAGGCGGTCGACCACGACCTCGATATCGTGCTTGCGCTTTTTGTCCAGCGCGGGCGCGTCCTCGATATCGTGCATTTCGCCATCGATCTTGACGCGGGTGAAGCCGGCCCTGAGAAGCTCTGCGAGCTCCTTCCGATATTCGCCCTTGCGCCCGCGGACGATGGGCGCCAGCAGGAGAAGCCGCGTTTCCTCGGGCATGGCGAGGATGCGGTCCACCATCTGGGTGACGGTCTGGCTTTCGATGGGGAGCCCCGTGGCCGGCGAGTAGGGCACGCCGACACGCGCGAAGAGCAGGCGCAGATAGTCGTAGATCTCGGTCACCGTGCCGACGGTGGAGCGGGGGTTCCTGGAGGTGGTCTTCTGTTCGATGGAGATCGCCGGCGACAGGCCCTCGATGGAATCCATGTCGGGCTTCTGCATCAGCTCGAGAAACTGCCGCGCATAGGCCGAGAGGCTCTCCACATAGCGCCTCTGCCCCTCGGCGTAGACCGTATCGAAGGCGAGGGAGGATTTGCCGGAACCCGACAGGCCGGTGATGACGGTCAGGCGATCCCGGGGCAGATCGACGTCGATGCCCTTGAGGTTGTGCTCGCGGGCGCCGCGGACGCTGATCGTCTTGGCCATTGAATCGAAGCGCTCTCGGACCGGCCCCGGACTATAGGAACTTCCGCCGCCCAAGGCGAGACCTCTTCTCCTTTGCGGCGCGGCGGGGGGTCGGCTTAAATGGCGCAGGTCTGAAATGTGGGAGCGGATGCGATGGCAGGCAGCGTCAACAAGGCGATTCTGATCGGCAATCTCGGGCGAGATCCGGAGGTTCGGCGGACTCAGGACGGCAATCCGATCGTGACCTTTTCGGTCGCGACCAACGAGAGCTGGAAGGACCGCCAGACCGGCGAACGCCGCGACCGCACGGAATGGCACCGGGTCGTGATCTTCAACGAACATCTTGCCGATATCGCCGAACGCTACCTGCGCAAGGGCTCCAAGGTCTATCTAGAGGGGCAGCTCCAGACCCGCAAATGGACCGACCAGTCGGGCCAGGAGCGCTACACCACCGAAGTGGTGCTCGGGCGCTTCCGCGGCGAACTCACCATGCTCGACGGCCGCCGGGACGGCGGCGGGGGCGACTATGGCGACCCGGGGCCCGGCGCGGCCGCGGAGGATTCGGGCGCGGCGGAGGGCGCGAGCGGGTTCGAATCCCAGAACCTGGACGACGACATTCCCTTCTGAGGCCGGGGGCCTGCGCGCAGCGGGCCCCGCCCCGCCGGCGCCGCCGAAAGGCCGCCGGCGGGGGTGCGGCCTTTCTTGGCAAGCCCCGCGGGCGAGGCTATAAGCCGGAGCATGCTCGTCACCCTGGTCGATGATTCCATCCCGTTCAACGGGATGACTCCAGCGTATCAACCACTTGGCGGCGCCGAGAAGGCGTTCGCCAGCCTTCCCGCCGCGCTCGCCCGCCAGGGCCATGTGGTGCGGGTCGTCAACCGCTCGCCCAACAGCCTGGGTTTCGAGAACGTAAGCTGGATCCATTGGGACGGGCGCAGGCCCCCCATCACCGAAGTGCTGATCGCGTTCCGCAAGCCGCTTCTGCTGGAGTTCACGCGCGCGACCAAGGCGCGGATCCTCTGGGTGACCGGGCCGCCGGACTATCTCGACCGCGCGCCCGTGCGCGAGGTGCTGGACCGCACGGACGCGAAGCTCGTGCTGCTCGGCAACACCCATTCCGAGGCCTATCGCGCCACGGGGGAGAACACCGCCTATCACCGCTCCATCGTCCCCGGGGTCCGCGAGGAGTACCGGGAGGCCGACGAGATGGCGCCGGTGGAGCCGGCGGTGGCGGTCGTCACCACCCATCCCCGGCACGGTCTGGAATGGCTGCTGGATTTGTGGACCGCGCGTATCCGCCCCAAGGCGCCGGATGCGGAGCTCCACGTCTATTCCGCCGCGCTCAAGGGGGCGCAGAATGGCGAGACCCTGGCCGAGGACCTGAAGCCCGTCTACGGCAAGGCGCTCGCCGGCGTCGAGCAGGGTGTCGTGCTCATGGCGCCGAGCGGCGATCGGGACATGGCGCGCGCCTATGGCCGCGCCCGAGTCCACCTCTATCCCGGCTCCGAGCGGGAGATGTATTGCTCTACTTTGGCCGAGTCCCAGGCGGTGGGGCTGCCCGCCGTCGCCCGGCCCACCGGCGCCGTGCGCGAGCGCTTCATCGACCGCCAGTCCGGCTTCCTGGCAAGCGACGACGACGCCTTCGTCGAGAACGCGCTGGCCATGCTGACCGACGACGAGGCGTTTCAGGAGGCGAGCCGCGTCGCGCGCCGCAGCGGGCGCTCCCGCAGCTGGGACACCGCCGCCAGGGAATTCGAAACCCTCTTCCGATGAGGATTCTCTTCGTCACCGCGACGCGGATCGGCGACGCGGTGCTGACGACGGGGCTTCTGGCACACCTCCTCGAGCGCCATCCCGGCGCCCGGTTGATCGTCGCCTGCGGCCCCGCCGCCGCGCCGCTTTTTGCCGCGGTGCCGGGGCTCGAGCGGATCGTGGTCCTGCGAAAGAAACCCTTCGGCGGGCATTGGCTCCGGCTCTGGGCCATGGCCGCGCCGCGCTACTGGCATCTGGTGGTGGACCTGCGCGGCTCCGCCCTCGCCTGGCTGGTGCCGGCCGGGCGCCGGCTGGTGCGCCGGCCCGACGACCGGCCGATCCATCGCGTGCGGTCCTACGGCGCGCTTGTGGGCGCCGAGGAATCGCCGCCCGCACCGCGCCTCTGGATCGCGCCTGCCGACGAGCGGGAGGCCGCGCGCCTGCTGCCGGAGGGAAGCGAGGCTCTCGCCCTCGGCCCGGCGGCGGGCTGGCATGCCAAGCGCTGGCCGGCCGCCCGCTTCGCCGCGCTGGCCCGGCGCCTCACCGCACCGGAGGGCGTCATGCCCGGCGCGCGCATCGTCGTTCTGGGCGGCTCGGCCGACCGGGCGGAGACGCGCCCGCTGGTTGCCGCGCTGCCGGGCTGTATCGATCTGGTGGGGAGCGCCGCGCTTCTGCCCACCGCGGCACTGCTGCGGCGGTGCCGTCTGTTCGTCGGCAATGACAGCGGGCTGATGCATCTGGCGGCGGCGGCGGGCGCGCCCACCCTCGGCCTTTTCGGCCCGAGCCGCGAGAGCCTCTACGGGCCGTGGGGGGCGCATGGGGCTTCCGTCCGCACGCCGCTTTCCTTCGAGGCCCTGGTGGGGGGGCCGGGCTATGACCGGCGGACGACCGGGTGCCTGATGGAGGGCCTCACCGTGGACATGGCGGAGGAGGCCGCGCGGGCGCTCTGGGACCGCTCCGGCGGCGCACGGGCCAGCGCGCGCATATGCGCCGCATGACGGAGGCGCCCAGGCTCACCGCCCTCGTCTGCGCCCGTAACGAGGCGGGCCAGCTCGCCGCCTGCCTGGAGACCCTTCGCTTCGCCGACGAGATACTCGTGGTGCTGGACCGCTGCACCGACCGGTCGGCGGCGATCGCGGCGGACTGCGGCGCGCGGACGCTCGAAGGCGCCTGGCCGCTGGAGGGGCCGCGCCGGGCGGCGGGCGTGGCGGCCTGCACCGGCGACTGGATCCTCGAAGTGGATGCGGACGAGCGCGTGCCGGAGGCGCTGGCCCGCGAGGTTCGGCAGGCGATCCAGGCTGCGCCGCCGGGCTATTTCCTGGTGCCGTTCGACAATTTCGTGGGCGGGCGGCTGGTGCGCCATGGCTGGGGCGGCTCCTGGGGGGTGATGGCGGCGGCCCGCCTCTACACGCCGGGCGCGAAGAGATGGGACGACCGGCGCATTCATCCCGGCGTCACCCTCGAGGGCCGGAAGCGCCGGCTGCGGAGCGCCATGCACCACCATGTGGACCGCGACCTTTCCGACATGCTGGCGCGCCTCGACCGCTATACGGACGCCCGCGCCGCCGACCTCCGGGTTGAGGGCGCGGCACTTCCGCCGCTGGTCTGGACGCTCCGGCGCTCCGTCTCCCGGTTCCTCAAATGCTATGTCCGGCGCGGGGGCTATCGCGAGGGCCGTTGGGGCTTCACCATCGCGCTGATGGCCGCGCTCTTCCCCCTGCTGTCCCACCTCAAGGCGGAACTCGACCCGCCGCCGGGCGAGCCCGGCGATGGATGACGGGCCGCCGCGCGTCCTTCAGGCCATCGCCGGCGGCCGATGGGGTGGCGCCGAGGCCTTCTTCTGCCGTCTGGTGCCGGCGCTTGCCCGGGCGGGCGTTCCGCAGCGGCTTCTGGTGGGTGCGAAGAGGCCCTGGACGGCCCGGCTCGAGGCGGCGGGGCTCGAACCGGCGGCGCTTCCCTTCGGCGGAC
Source organism: Alphaproteobacteria bacterium (assembly GCA_965220825.1). GTDB lineage: Bacteria > Pseudomonadota > Alphaproteobacteria > UBA828 > UBA828. The sequence continues at coordinate 1,644,328 of OZ244839.1, read as the reverse complement.
CGTTCGACCTTGCGACCCGCCGCCGCTTCGCCGCCGAGATCGCGGCCTTCCGTCCCCATATCGTGCTCACCTGGATGAACCGGGCGAGCCGCTTCTGCCCGCCGGCGCGGGGGCGCTTCGTCCATCTGGCCCGGCTCGGCGGCTATTACGACCTCAAATATTACCGCCGCTGCGACCATCTGATCGGCAACACCGCCGATATCCTGCGCCATATGGAGGCGGGCGGCTGGCCCACCGAGCGCGCGCACCACATCCCCAACTTCGCCGACACATCGCCCATGCCGGCGGTGCCGCGCGCGGCATTCGACACGCCGGAGGGCGCGCCGCTGGTGCTCGCGCTGGGCCGGCTGCACCGGGTCAAGGGGTTCGACACCCTCCTCCGGGCCATGGCGTGCCTTCCGGAGGCCTGGCTCTGGCTCGCGGGCGAAGGGCCGGAGCGCGGCGCGCTGGAAGGGCTCGTCCGCGAACGCGGCCTCGGCGGGCGGGTGCGCTTCCTCGGCTGGCGGGACGACGCGGCAGCGCTCTTTGCCGCCGCGGACCTCTTCGTCTGCCCGTCGCGCCACGAGCCCTTCGGCTCTGTGGTGATCGAGGCATGGGCGCACGGCGTGCCGGCGGTCGTCGCGGCGAGCCAGGGGCCGGGTGCCCTGGTTTCGGCGGGCGAGACTGGGCTCGTGGTGCCCATCGACGATTCGGAGGCGCTCGCGAATTCCTTGCGCACGCTCATGGAGAACCCGGCGCTCGCAGGGCGCCTGGCGGATGCCGGGCGGGCGGCCTATGAGGCGGGTTTCACCGAGGAGGCGGTGGTGGCGCGCTATCTTGCTTTGTTCGAGGCGGTCCGACGCTCATGTGCGGCATCGCGGGCGTAATAGGCAGGCCCGGCGCCGCCGCCCCCGGGGCGGAGACGCTGGATGCGCTCGCCGCCGCGCTCGCCCATCGCGGCCCGGACGGGACGGGGCGCTATGTGGCGGGCGATGTCGCCATGGTCCACACCCGGCTCGCCATTGTCGATCTGGAGGGGGGCGCCCAGCCTCTCCGGGACGGCGGGGGTGCGGCGCTTGTCGCCAATGGCGAGATCTACAATGCGCCGGAGCTCCGCGCGCAGTTCGGCGCGGACCGCTTCGCGACCCTTTCGGACTGCGAGCCGCCGCTTGCGCTCTACCGCCGGGACGGCGCGGGCTTCGCCGGGGACCTTCGCGGCATGTATGGGGCGGCACTCCATGACGAGGCGGCGGGCACGCTCCATCTCGCGCGGGACCCGTTCGGGATCAAGCCGCTCTATTATGCCGAGACGCCTTCCGGCACGGCCTTCGCCTCCGAGCCCGCTGCGCTGATCGCCGCGGGGCTCGTATCGCCACGGCTCGACGAGGGCGCGCGGGACGAGCTGCTTGCGCTTCAGTTCACCACCGGGGCGCGGACCGTCTTCCAGGGGATACGCCGCGTCCTCCCCGGCGAGACTCTCACGCTTTCCGCCGGGCGGGTGGCCGCGCGCCGCCGCCACGCCGCGCTGCCGGGAGGCGCGCCGGAGGTGCGGAGCGAAGATGCGGCGCTGGCGACGCTGGACGATGCGCTGATGGAGAGCGTCGCCATCCACCGGCGCGCCGACGTGCCCTATGGCCTCTTCCTTTCCGGCGGCGTGGACAGCGCCTCGGTGCTCGCCGCGATGGCACGGCTCGACGAGCGGCCCGTCCGCGCCTTCACCGCCTACTTCCCTGAGAGCACGGTGGCGGACGAGCGCAAGGCGGCCCGCGCGGTCGCCCGGGCCGCGGGCGCGGAGCATCGGGAGGTGGAGGTCACCGCGCGGGATTTCCACAGGCTGCTGCCGGCGGTCGCCCGCGCGCTGGACGACCCGGCGGCCGACTATGCGGCACTCCCCACCTACAAGCTCGGCATGGCGGCGGGCGAGGAGCTCAAGGTGGTGCTCTGCGGGGAGGGCGGGGACGAGCTTTTCGCGGGCTATGGCCGCTACCGTGCGCTCGCCCGGCCCTGGTGGCGGGGCGGTGCCCGCAAGCCGCGAGCCTATGCGCTGCTCGCGGGCCTCGGCGTGCTGCGCCGGGAGCCCGAGGGCTGGCGCGCGGGCCTGGACGCGGCCGAAGCGGCGGCGAGCGAGGGAGAGGGCGCGGCGGCGGGGGACCGTACCTCCCTTCAGGCCGCCCAGGCCGCCGACTGCGCCGAATGGCTCGCCCACGACCTGCTGCTGAAGGTGGACCGCTGCCTGATGGCCCATGGCGTGGAAGGCCGCACCCCCTTTCTCGATCCAGCCGTGGCCCGCGTGGGCTTCGCCCTGCCCGACGACCTCAAGATCAGGGGCCGCATGGGCAAGTGGCTGCTCCGCCGCTGGCTTGCGCGCGCACTCCCCGCGGCCCGCCCCTTCGCCCGCAAGCGGGGCTTCACCGTGCCCGTCGGCGCATGGATCGCCCGCTCGGGCGACCGCCTGGGCGCCGCGGTGGCGGCCCAGCCGGGCATCGAGGAGGCCTGCGAGCCGGCGGCCGTCCGCGCCCTCTTCACCCAGGGCGGAAAACGCGCCCTCGCCGGCGCCTGGGTCCTGCTCTTCTACGCCCTCTGGCACCAGCAGCACATGCTCGGCACACCGGCGGGCGGCGACATCGAGGAGACGCTGCGCGGGGGGTAAGGGTGCCGGCCGGCGGTGCATGCGCAGCTTCGGCAACTGGCATGTGGTACTACGCTTCGGGGATAGCGAGGTCGTGGATGCAGTCCCGATCGACTACCTTCGAACCGAAGGAAAAACCGCACATGATCGACCGGAATTCTGACCGCACCGCGCCGATGGCGAACCCGCCGCATCTTGGCGAGCTGGTCCGCGAGAGCATGGACGAGAGCGGCTGGACCATCGGCGAGACGGCCGCCCGCCTCGGCTGCGAGCGCGGGACGCTGTCCCGCCTTCTGAACGGCAAGGCGGGGATTTCCGCCAACATGGCGCTTGCGTTGGAAGATATCGGCTGGGGCACTGCGGAGCACTGGATGCGGATGCAGGCTGCTTATGAGCTTGCGGCGGCGCGGCGGGGGCGGGGTTCTGTATGACGGCACCCGACCGCCTTGTCCGCGCCGGCCGGGCGATCTGAGCCGGGCAATACGGGGCGATGCGCCTTTCGTGGAACGAAGTGCGGGTCCGCGCCGCCGCGTTTGCCGAAGAGTGGAAGGACTCCGCTTACGAGAAGGGCGAGACGCAGAGCTTCTACAACGATTTCTTTGAAATATTCGGCGTCCCGCGCCGCTCGGTTGCGCGCTATGAGCAGCATGTCAGGAAGCTCGATAATCGGCGGGGCTATATCGACCTGTTCTGGCCGCGCGTTCTGATTGTCGAGCAGAAGAGCGCCGGGCGTGACCTCGGCAAAGCCTACGATCAGGCCGGTGAGTATTTCGACGCGCTGCCCGAGCGCGAGCGCCCACGCTTTATCCTGGTGAGCGATTTCCAGACCTTCGAGCTTCACGATCTGGACGAGCGCGAGGTCGTTGCCTTCCCGCTCGCGGACCTGCCCGCGCATGTCGAATCCTTCGGCTTCATCCTCGGCGTGCAGCGCCGGACCTTCCGCGATCAGGACCCGGCCAACATCGAGGCCGCCGAGTTGGTCGGGCGATTGCACGACGCGCTCGATGCCGTCGGCTATCGCGGTCATGACCTCGAACGCTTGTTGGTGCGCATCGTCTTCTGCCTGTTCGCCGACGATACGGGTATCTTCGAGCCGCGCGACATTTTCCTCGACTTCATCGAGACACGCACGAGCGAGGATGGCGCCGATCTGGGGCCGCGGCTTGCGCAACTGTTCCAGGTGCTCGACACGCAGGAGGCTGCCCGCCAGGCCACGCTGGACGAGGACCTCGCACGCTTCCCCTATGTGAATGGCGATCTCTTCGACGGGCCGCTGCGGATTCCCGCCTTCGATACGGCCATGCGCGTAGCGCTGCTCGATGCCTGCCGCTTCGACTGGTCGAACATTTCGCCGGCCATCTTCGGGGCCCTGTTTCAGTCTGTCATGGACCCGGCGGAGCGCCGTGCCCAGGGCGCGCACTACACGACCGAAAAGAATATCCTGAAGGTCATCGAACCGCTGTTCATGGACGATCTGCGCGCCGAATTCGAGCGCCTCAGGGTGCGGCGCGACGGCCGCCGCCGGCAAGAACTGCTGCGCTTTCAGGAGCGGCTGGGACGGCTGCGCTTCCTGGATCCGGCCTGCGGCTGCGGCAATTTCCTGATTATCGCCTATCGCGAATTGCGGCGGCTCGAAATCGAGGTGCTGAAGGAGGTCTACAGCACCGGCCAGCTAGACGCATTGGCGCAGACCCTCTCCGTCATCGACGTGGATCAATTCTACGGCATCGAGATCGGCGAATTCCCGGCCCGCATCGCCGAGACGGCGCTATGGATGATGGACCACATCATGAACAACGAGCTGAGCCTCGCCTTCGGCCGGACCTATGCACGCATCCCGCTCGAGAGATCGCCGCATATCGTGTACGGCGACGCGCTGGAGACCGATTGGGAGAGCGTGCTGCCGGCGGCGGATTGCGACTTCGTGCTTGGGAACCCGCCCTTTGTCGGCGCCAAGTACCAGACCGCGGCCCAGCGGACGCAGGTGCGCGGTATCGCCGCACTCGGCAAGGGCGGCGGCACGCTCGATTACGTCGCCGCCTGGTTCATCAAGGCAGGGGAGTATGTGAAGCGCGGCAATGCCCGGATCGGCTTCGTCGCAACCAACTCGATTACGCAGGGCGAGCAGGTGGCGCAACTCTGGCCGATCCTGTTCGAGCGCTGCGGGCTGGAAATAGCCTTCGCCCACCGGACCTTCGCTTGGGGGTCGGATGCACGCGGCAAGGCGCATGTGCATGTCGTGATTATCGGCCTCGACCGGCGACGGGCGGCTCGGCCGGAGAAGCGCCTGTTCGGCTACCCCGACCTCGACGGCGAGCCGGAGGAAAGCAGCCACGCGGCGCTGTCGCCTTATCTGTTCGACGCGGGCGGGCTCGCCGACCCGCATCTGGTGGTGCGGGAGGAGGCGCGGCCGATCAACGGGATGGCGCGGCTCATCATCGGCTCCAAGCCAATCGACAACGGCCACTATATTTTCGATGCGGAGCAGCGGACCGCGTTTCTGGCAGTGGAGCCGGAGGCAGCGCCGTTCCTGCGCCCGTTCGTCGGTGCACGAGAATATCTGCAGGGCGGCAAACGCTGGATTTTGGTCCTGCACGACGCGCCGCCGCAGGCATTGGCACTGTTGCCGCATGTTCGCGAGCGCATCGCCGCGGTCCGCGCCTACCGTGAGGCGAGCAGGAGTGCGCCGACGCAGAGGCTGGCGGCAACACCGACGCTCTATCACGTGAACGTCATCCCCACCGCCCCGTTTCTGGTCATCCCCGAAGTCAGTTCGGAGCGGCGGGAATATGTGCCCGTCGGCTGGCTGGAGCCGCCGACGATTCCGAGCAACCTCGTGCGCGTTCTGGAGGGTGCCACCCTCGCGGATTTCGCGCTGCTGACATCGGCGATGCACATGGCTTGGCTTCGCCATATCGGCGGCCGGCTCAAGAGCGATTACCGCTATTCTATCGGTGCGGTCTACAACACCTTCCCGACCCCGCCGAGGGACTCGGACCTGTCAAAGTTGGAACCGCTCGCCCAAGCCGTGCTCGACGCCCGTGCAGCGCATCAGCAAGCGACGCTCGCCGACCTCTACGATCCCGATCTCATGCCGCCGACCCTGCGCCGCGCCCACCAAACCCTCGACCGGGCCGTAGACCGCCTCTACCGCCGCGCCGACTTTGCATCTGAACGTGACCGTGTGGAACATCTGCTCACGCTCTATGAGAAGTTGCGAACCCCGCTTCAAGCAACTGTGAAAAGAAAGCGGCGGACGCGGCGCCCACGAAATTTCGAAACAGCAGGCAAGCAATGGAAGCGCTAAGGGAATTTCATCGCGATGTGGTGGATATATACGGCTATGGGCTACAGGTTTCCGCAGCTCTCGCTCAATGGCATCAGATATTCGCAAATCAGATTTCACGGGGATACACCTCCGCAGACAAGGAGCTGCTGTTCGGTAAGGGTAATCCGAATAATCCAGATGCGAAATTTGTGTATCGAAAGACTGTTGGGCACCTGATGTCTGCATCAGATACCAACGGAAGAACTACGATGGTCCACAGGAGAAACCTGATTGTTCTTCTGAGTGCGGCGTGGGAGGATCGACATCGGTACAAAATTGCAGAGGACGCCGGGCTTAGTAACGAGCGTGAGCTGAAAAGTGATGTATTTCGAGATATAAAACTGTTTCGCAATTCAATAACTCACGGAGGAAAAATCAAAAACCATCCGAGGGTGTTTTGTTTTTTCGAAAAAGGTGGCTTGGTGATCCCGACAAAGGGCCATGTAGATGTGATTTTCAGAGAATCAGTCGACGAATTAAGCCGTATAGAAAAGAAATATTTCCGTGTTGGGGTGCATTTCAATTTCGAAACTTCTCTATACACGCAACATTCCTGATGTTTGACTGAGGGTAACGGTAATGAAAGACGATGCGATTGTATTTTGTCAGACGTGCCGATACGCCTATGAGGCATGGGCGGTGCACATGCATCTTTTTGAGGGCCTTCTCAAGCAAATTGATTTAGATAGTTCGAATTTCCTAAAGACAGGACATGGTTCATGCTTTATGCACCTACGAGATGTTTCTTTGCAGCATTGGTGTCTTCAGATTGCCAAATTGCATGACCCGCCTAATATGGCTGGAAACACTAATCTATCGATCCCCTATTTTCGCAACCATGGCGGCTGGTCTCCCGAAGAAAAGAACGACATGGAGAAAATCGTTCCAGTCTTGAATAGGTTTTACAAAAAAATCAAGAGCGCACGTGACAAAATTTTCGTTCATAATGACAGAGACACCTACGTTAACGACACCATTCACGGAACGTTTCCGGAAGGCTGGGATGAAGAGTACTTCAAAAAGCTTGGAGAATTCGCTGACCTTGTGTGGACAAAGTGGGTGAGATATACTGAATTTCAGTACCAGCGTCGCGACTTCGACTTCAGTTTGTGTCCACCAGATGACGACCCCGATTGGCCTGCCAACCAGGCGAAACAGCTCCGAGAAATTATAATTGGCGGAATACTCGTGTGAGTTTCTAGAGAGTATGTTTCTGAACAAATATTACAAGGTGTGCGCTATTGTATGGAAAATGGTTTGTAGTGAGACGGTAATCATCTGACGGACTGGCCATCGCCGGCGCGCACGGCTCTTGACGGTTCCGCGTCGGCGCCAGCAAATCTTTCGAGTGATTACCGTCTCACTACAGGCTACCGTGTGCTGGAGGTCATGTCGGCGCAGGGTGCCGTGCCTCGCGTCCGCACCGACACACGCCGACGATTCCACAGCGGATAATAGCCCTTTCCATCTACCAAAACGGGACCAGGAGGGCGTGGGGGTCGTGAGAGCAGGGAAGCGCGTCGATGTCTGCCCTCGCAGCGACGCCGAGTGGCATCGCGCGCGTCGATCTTGGACTCTTCAAGATTCAGCGCGTCTGCGCCCACGTTCCGCCAGCGCGGATCGAGCCCTTCGCCGGAAGGTCGTCATGAAAATGATGCACCCTATTGAGTAATTTTACTCAATAGGGTGCATCATTTTGGCATCGGGCACGGCCGAATCGGGCCAACTCGTCCATGCCGAGCAACCGCCCAATACGCTTCCGCGGGTTCTCGACGATACCGAGATACGGGTCGCCCCCGCCCATTGATTGCATCGCAATCGCCCCTAGAATGAAGCGTCCGCGGGAAGGGAGGCCATGACGGTGGCGAGTATCACCATTCGCAACCTCGACGACGATGTGAAGACGCGCCTTCGCGTTCGCGCCGCTGCCCACCATCGTTCGATGGAAGAGGAGGTGCGCATCATCCTGCGCGATGCCGTGGGGCGCAAACCGGATTCCCGGAACCTCGCGGGCATCATCCGCGCGCATTTCGGGCCGGAAGGAGGCGTGGAACTGGAGCTGCCGCCGCGCGGGCCCGCGCGCGAGCCGCCCGCGTTCGATTGAGCCGATGGTCATGGCGGTGCTGCTCGATACCAACGTCGTATCCGAGCTGATGCGCAAGGCGCCTGCTTCCGCGGTCCCTGCGTGGGCCGATGAGCATGCTCTGGAAGACCTGTTTTTCTCCGCCGTCGGCGAAGCGGAGCTGCGCTACGGCGCCGCTATTCTGCCGGTGGGCCGGCGACGGGCATCGCTTGTCTCCGACATCGAGGCGATGCTGCGCGATGCCTTCGAAGACCGCGTGCTTCCGTTCGATAGCGATGCGGCGCGCGCCTATGCCGAGGTCGCGGCCATACGCCGTTCGGCCGGACGCCCGATCCTGCCCGCCGACTGCCAGATCGCCGCGATCGCCCGTTCGCGCGACATGGCATTGGCCACGCGCAACATCCGCGATTTCGAAGGGATCGATGTCGAAGTCATCGATCCCTGGATGGGTGCGTGACCGGCGCCACACTTCCTGTGGAAGTTCGGACAGCTATGAGGCGCGGCTCTTGAAACGGGGTTGGGGGTCGCCGAAGCGGTTGGTGGACACATCAACTTCAAGGGGACCCCCATGACAGGTTTGGTGCGCTGATCTCCAGGCCCGCATTTTTCTTCTTTTCGAAAAACAAAAACATGCGGACCTGGAGACCCGCGCACCGAAAAAAGGGGCGACGCGCGACCGCTCATAGTGCCGGTTCGCCGGACTTGCGCGGCCCCACCGGAGCCACGGTGTCCAGCTCACGCCTCGACAAGCTCCAGGCCGACATGCCCTTCCCCGTCAAGGCCATCCGGATCGACGGCGGTGCCATCGAGTTCAATACCATCAGACCCAACCAGGCCCTTGGCGGACAAAGCCCGGCCGAATAGCGTGCCAACCTGACGGCCGAAGAAGCCCCAGCGTCTCAAATGTCCTGAACGAGGACACTCCCTTTCCGCAACCCCGCCGAGCCGGTATAAGCGGCGGCGGAGTCACGCATCTGGACAAGCCCGGTCGGCATGTGAGCGCGCCCGACGCCTCCGAACGCAGAACCGCGCAGCGCCCGTCGCGGGGGCTCGGCTTCGCCGGCGGGAGAGTCTGGGCGGCGGGGTTCGCGTCCGCGGGCGGCGTGCTGGTGGGCACGGTCCGCGATCTCCTGCCCATCGCTCTGGTGGTCGCGGTCTTCCAGATCGGCGTGCTGGGCGAGCCCTTCCCCGATCTCGGCGGCCTGCTCGCGGGCCTCCTGCTGGTGATGCTGGGGCTCGCCCTCTTCGTGAAGGGGCTGGAGATCGGGCTCTTTCCGCTGGGCGAAGGGCTCGCGGAAGGCCTCGCCCGCAAGGGCAGCCTCGTCTGGCTGCTCGTCTTTGCCTTCGCGCTCGGGTTCGGCACCACGGCGGCGGAGCCCACCCTCATCGCCGTGGCGACCGAGGCGGCGCGCACGGCGGCGGATGCCGGCGTCATCGCGGCCGATGCGGGCGCGCAGGCGGCCTATGCCCTCGGCCTGCGCTATACCGTCGCGGTCTCGGTCGGCGTCGGGATCACGCTCGGGGTCTTGCGCATCCTCAAGGGCTGGCCGCTCCACTTCTGGATCGTGCCGGGCTATGCCGTCGCCGTCGGGCTCACCTTTCTCGCACCGGACGAGATCGTCGGCATCGCCTATGATTCCGGCGGCGTCACCACCTCGACCATTACCGTGCCCATGGTCGCAGCCCTCGGCGTGGGCCTCGCGGCCACCATCCGCGGGCGCAACCCGCTGATCGACGGGTTCGGCCTCATCGCGTTCGCGAGCCTCACCCCCATCATCTTCGTCCTGCTCTACGGCATGGTCGTCTGAGGCCGCCTGCCATGGACCTCCTCTCTCTCATGAAATCGGTCGGCGTCGACACGGTGCGGGATGTCGCACCGCTGATCGGCCTGGTCGTCTTCTTCCAGGTCGCCGTGCTGCGGCGGCGGCCGGCGGCGCTCGGGCGGGCAATCGCGGGCTTCGCCTGCGTCCTGCTGGGCCTGGTGCTCTTCCTCATCGGCCTGGAGCAGGCGCTCTTTCCCCTCGGCAAGACCATGGCTGCGCAACTCACGGACCCTGCCTTTCTCGGCCTCGCGGAGGGCGCCGCCGCTCACTGGCTCGACTATGGCTGGGCCTACGGCTTCGCGGCCGCCGTCGGCTTCGGCACCGCCATCGCGGAGCCGGCGCTGATGGCGGTCGCCGACAAGGCGGGGCGGATTTCCGGCGGGACGATCCGGCCCTGGGGCCTGCGCGTCGCCGTCGCCCTCGGCGTCGCCACCGGGGTCGGCGTCGGCACCGTCCGTATCGTGACGGGCGTGCCGCTCCCCTATCTCTTCATGGGCGCCTATGCGCTCGTCATCATCCAGACGCTCTTCGCCGCGCGCACCATCGTCCCGCTGGCCTACGATTCCGGCGGCGTCGCGACATCGACGGTGACGGTGCCGCTGGTGACGGCGCTCGGCCTCGGCCTCGCCGCCAACGTGCCGGGCCGAAGCCCGCTGATGGACGGCTTCGGCCTCATCGCCCTCGCCGCCGTCTTCGCCATCGTGGCGGTCCTGGGTTACGCTCAACTCTCGTCCGCGCTCGAAGGGTTCCGAGTGCGCAGACGGCGGAAGGAGGAAGCATAGACAATGCGTTTCAAGCTCATCATAGCGTTCGTGGACGACAGCGAGACCGAAGCCGTCCTCCAGGCCGGCAGGCGCGCCGGCGCCACCGGCGTCACCATCGTCCCGGGCTGCCGGGGCGAGGGTCTGGAGCCGGAAAAGACCTTCCTGGGCCTTAGCCTCACCGGCCAGCGGGACATCCTGCTCTTCCTCGTGGAACAGCATATGACCCGCGCCGTCCTGGAGGAGATCGCGACCGTCGGCGCCTTCGAGGAGAAGTCAGGCTCCGGAATCGCCTTCCAGATTCCCATCGAAGACGCGGTCGGCCTCTCCCACCAGATCGCCGAGATCAAACAGGAAATCGAGGACCGGCTATGACCGCGAGCCCCAAGAGGAAGCGCAACCGGGTGCGCGACGTCATGACCCCCATGCCGGTGCCGGTGGACGGCATGGCGACGGTCCGCGAAGCGCTCGAGCGCATGCGGGAGAACGGCGTGCGTTCGCTGGTCGTGGAGCGCCGCCGGGCGGGCGACGAATACGGCATCGTCGTGGTTTCCGACATCGCCAACAAGGTGATCGCGCTCAACCGCTCGCCCGACCGGGTGAACGTCTACGAGATCATGTCGAAGCCGGTGCTCACGCTGAATGCGGACATGGAGATCAAATATGCGATCCGCCTGCTGGGCCGCTTCGGGCTCGCGCGCGGCGTGGTGGTGGACGGCAATGAGGCGGTGGGCTTCGTGACGCTCTCGGACATGGTCTTCCGCTATTACGACCACGAGGACCGCAGGCTCGGGCGCATCGAGCCGGATCTGTGACGGAGGCCGCATCGCCCGCCCCGCCCATGCCGAAGGCCGCACTGGTCACCGGCGGGGCCGCGCGTATCGGACGGGCCATCGCGCTCGCGCTCGGCCAAGACGGCTGGGCCGTCGCCGTGCATCACCGGGCGTCCGACGAGGCCGCCGCCCGCACCGCCGCCGAGATCGAGGCGGCGGGCGGCAGGGCGGTGGCGCTGCGTGCGGATTTCACCCGCGAGGCCGAGGTGGAGGCCCTGGTGGCGCATGCCGCCGAGGCGCTCGGGCCTTTGGGCTGCCTCGTCAACAACGCGGCGGTCTTCGAGCGGGACGATATGGGGAGCGCGAGCCGCGCGAGCTGGGAGCGCCACATGGCCGTGAACCTACGCGCCCCCTTCGTGCTCACCCAGGCGTTCGCCGCCGCTCTGCCCGCGGCGCACACCGGCTCTATCGTCAATCTGATCGACCAGCGCGTCTGGAGCCTCACGCCCCATTTCGTCTCCTACACCCTCAGCAAGGCCGGCCTCTGGACGCTGACCCGGACCTCGGCGCTCGCCCTGGCCCCGCACATCCGGGTTAACGCGCTCGGGCCCGGGCCGGTCCTTCCCAGCGCCCGGCAGAGCGCGGCCCAGTTCGAGGCGCAATGCGCGCGCACACCGCTCCAGCGCGGCGCATCGCCCGACGAAATCGCCGCCGGCGTGCGCTTCATCCTCGCATCGCCCGCGCTCACCGGGCAGATGATCGCGCTCGACGGCGGCCAGCATCTCGGCTGGTCGATCCCTTCCGGGGAGCCCGTGGAGGAATGACGGGACGGAACCCGGCCGACGCGCCGGCGGTGGGGGCGCGCGACGCGAAGCGAAGCATCGTCGTGCGGGGGCTGGTGGTCCCCTGCATGATCGGCGTCTACGCCCATGAGCGCACCGGGACACAGAGGGTGCGGATCGACATCCGGGTGGACCTCGACGACGACGGACGGCCCCTCGCGGACGATATCGCCAATGTGGTCTCCTACGAGACCGTTGTCGAAGGCGTTCGGGCCGTCGCGGGCCGCGGCCATATCAATCTCGTCGAGACGCTGGCCGACGAAATCCTCGCTGTGTGCCTCGCGGATCCGCGCTCCCGGCGGGCCTGGGTACGGGTCGAAAAGCTCGATGTCTACGCGGACGCGGCGGGCGTCGGAATAGAAATCGAACGGGCGAGGCCTGGCGGCTGATCCCGGATGCAGGGGTTATTCACACGCCGCATGAAATCCATCGGCCAAGTGAAAATCCCCTTCAACATAGGCTCTTGTTTCAGAAATAAGGCACAATTTGTATTATAGTATAGTCGCCAGTACAATATTTATATTGTCCAATGCAGGGCGGCGGAAAGCCGGTGCGCCCGCGCGGCGTGGGCGGACAGGCGAAGGCGGGGAGGCGACCTGTACACAGGGTTATCCACAGGGGCTGTCGCGCCGCTTCGCCTTGTGGCTCTTGTGGTTGGGTCCGGTGTGGGACACTCTTTCGACCATCGGCGGAAAGAAGCGTGGGGAGGATCGGGCATGGACATGGTCACCATGAACATCGTCGATTCGACGATGGTGTCCATTTGCCGCGAGATGGGCATCACCATGATGAAGACGTCCTATTCGACGATCTTCAACGAGGGCATGGACTTCACCTGCGGGCTCGGCAACACCAAGGGGGAGATGATCGCCGTCGCCGAGTTCAATCCCTCCCAGATCGGCGGCCTGCCGCTCGTCCTCCAGACCTCCGCCATGGAGATCCCCCACGAGGAGATGGAGGAGGGCGACGTCATCCTCCATAACGACCCCTATCGCGGCGGCATGCACACGCCGGAGCACACCTTCATCAAGCCGGTCTTCCACGACGGCACGCTCTATGGCTACGCCGTCGCCATCGGCCATGTGGCGGAGGTGGGCGGCATGGTGCCGGGCGGCTTCGCGGGCGAGGCGACCGAGATCTTCCACGAGGGGCTGCGGGTGCCGCCCATCAAGATCAAGGAACGCGGCGAGGACGTGATCGAGGTGTGGAAGCTGCTGCTCGCGAACTACCGCACGCCGCGCCAGAACTACGGCGATTTCCGTGCTCTCATCGGCGCCGTCGATGTGGGTGCGGCCAGGCTCTCCGCCCTGATCGACAAATACGGGCCCGAGGTCTTCGAACGCACCGTGGAGGACCTCATGAACTATTCGGAGGCCCGGATGCGCGCCGAGCTCCAGAGCTTCCGCGACGGGGTTTACAGCTTCGAGGACTATATGGAGGACGACGGGATCGAGGACCGCCCGTACAAGATCCATGCCGACGTCCACGTCCAGGGGGACGAGGTGGTGGTGGATTACGGCGGGTCGGACCCGCAGGCCCGGGGGCCCATCAACGCCGTGCTCTCGGTGGCCTGGTCTTCGGCCTACAACGCGATCCTGCACCTCACGGACCCGTCGATCCCCAAGAACTCGGGCTGCTTCCGCCCGATCAAGATCGTCGCCCCCGGCGGATCGGTGGTGAACGCGGACTTTCCGGCGACCTGCGTGGGCGGCAACACCGAGACTCATATCCGCATCGCCTACACCGTCATCGCCGCCCTCTCCGCCTGCGTGCCCGAACGCGCCTTCGCGACCGACGCGGGCACCCACAGCAATTTCCTCTTTGGCGCGCATGATCCGCGGTCGGACGAATATGTGGTCTGCTACGACTTCACCTGCGCCGCCTGGGGCGGACGGTCCTTCGCGGACGGCAACGAGGTCATCAACTGCATCAACGGCAATTCGCGGATGGTGCCGGTCGAGGTGTTCGAGGTGCGCTATCCCTGGCGCGTGGAGGAATATGCGCTGCAGCCCGATACGGCCGGGCCCGGCCGCTTCCGGGGCGCCCACGCGCTTGCGAAGACCCTCTGCTGCATGGATACGGAGATCACCGTGAGCTCCGTGTCCGACCGGCACAAGATGCGGCCCTGGGGCCTGCTGGGCGGGGGTTCCGGCGCGTCCGGCGCGCTGCTCTTCCGCGCCGCGGGAAGCGATTCCTGGCAGCCCTTCACCGAGGCTTTCGGCAAGACCTCGCCCAGCAAGTTCGCCAATGCGACGATCGGCCCCGGCGACCGCATCCGGCTGATCGCGCCCGGTGCCGGCGGCTATGGCGACGCGGCGGAGCGCGATGCGGCGCTTATCGCGGAGGATCTGAGCGAAGGCTGGCTCACGCCGCAGGCTGCGCGCCGGGACTATGGCTATGACGAAGGCGCCCGGTCGGCGGGCGCCGGGGCCGCCGGTAGCGGACGTTCCGCGCCGCGCGACGCCCCTTGAAGCCCGAGGAGGACGAGATGGAACTGCCCGATCTGGCCAGACGACTGCTCGAAGGAAAGAACTACGCCACCATCGCCACCCTGATGGCCGACGGCGCCCCCCAGGCGACCGTGGTCTGGGTGGACACCGACGGACGGCACGTCATCTTCAACACCGCCGAAGGCCGTGTGAAACCCCGCAACATGCGCCGGGATTCCCGCGTCGCCGTCGCCGTCATCGATCATGAGAATCCCTACAAGCAGGCCATGATCCGCGGCCGCGTCGTCGCCATGGAACATGATGGCGCGGACGCCCATATCGATGCCATGGCCAAGAAGTATATGGGGGTGGAGAGCTACCCGTTCCGCCAGCCCGGCGAGCAGCGGGTGATCGTGAAGATCGCGCCCGAGAAGGTTGGGCTGATGGAATAGCCCGCGGCCGCGGGCCGCGAAGGAGGGACGAGATGAAACTCGAGGGCAAGCGGGCGCTGATCACCGGCGCGCTCGGCGGGATCGGGCGCAAGACGGCGGAGCGTTTCGCGGCGGACGGGGCCGTGCTCGCGCTCGCGGACGCGGTGGAGGGCCCGGCGCCCGCGGCGGGTGCGCGGATGTATCGCGCCGACCTCGGCAAGGTCCCGGAGTGCCGCCGCCTTGCCGCCGATGTCGCTGCGGACCTCGGCGATATCGACATTCTGGTCAATTGCGTCGGCGTCTTCGAAGGCGAGCCGTTCGACGAGACCAGCGAAGAGAACTGGGATCGCAACCTCGATATCAACCTCAAGGGCGTGTTCTTCCTGACCCAGGCGGTGGCGCCCCAGATGCGAAGACGGGGCGGCGGGCGGATCGTCAACCTCACCTCCATCGCCGGCAGCGACGGGTTCTCCGGCGTTCACGCCTATTGCGCGGCCAAGGGCGGGGTGCTCAACCTCACGCGCTCGCTCGCCGTGGAGCTCGCGCCCGACGGCATAAACGTCAACGCCGTGGCCCCCGGATTCATCCGGACGCAGATGACCGAGCATCTCTGGCGGGACGACGCCTTCGTGGAAGGCGTCAAGCGCATGCTGCCGTCCCGGACCGGCTATATGGAGCCGGATGCCGTCGCCGCCGCGGTTCTCTTCCTCTGCTCCGACGACGCCGCCCATATCCACGGTCACACCATCGCGGTAGACGACGGCTGGCTCGCCGGCGTGGCGCCGACCGCCTTCGCCTGAGGCGCCGCGCGCCGTTTGCCGCAAGCGCGGGAGGGGGCGAAAATGGCCTCCCGCCTCGTTGCCATCGCAGGAACGGTTCCATGAAGTTCGGCCTTTTTTTCGCGCACCAGACGCCGCCGGGGAGCGGCATCGCGAGCCACGCGCCCTACCGGGACATGCTGCGCTGCCTCCCGCGGGCGGAGGAGCTCGGCTATGTCTCGGCGTTCCAGGCGTCCCACCATGTGCAGAAGGACGATTTCTGCCCGAGTCCGCTGATCTCCATGGCGGGCGCGGCCGCTGCGACCGAGCGCATGCGGATCGGGACCGCCGTCCTGCTGGTGCCGCTCTATGCGCCGCTCAAGCTCGCCGAGGACGTGGCGGTCATCGACAACCTTTCGGGCGGGCGGTTCGTGTTCGGTGTCGCGCCCGGCTATGTCTCCAGCGAGTTCGCCGCTCACGGCGTGCCGCGGGAAGAGCGCGTGGGCCGCTTCGAGGAAGCCCTCGACCTGATGACCAAAGCGTGGACCGGGGAGCCCTTCTCCCACCAGGGCCGCTACTTTCATGTTCCCGAATGCCAGGTGACGCCGCGTCCGGTGCAGCGCCCCCATCCGCCGATCTGGTACGGGGTCTCGGCCAAGGGCTCGCTGCGCAGTGCGGCGGCGCGGCGCTGCGTCCAGATCATGTCTCCCCGCCACGGGCTCGCCGAGCTCGAGGCGCACTACGCGCCCTATGAGGCCGCCGCGGCCGAGGCCGGATGGGCGATCCCGGAGCGGCCCATCATCCGCCAGGTCTTCGTCGCCGAGACCGCAAGCAAGGCGGAGGAGAAAGCCGCACCGGCGGTGAATTACCTCTACCGCGAGCTCTATGGCGCGGCGTCCGCCGCCGGCGACCGGGTGCTCAGGCGCGACGACGGGAGCGTCATCGAGGATTCCGCCGATGTCGCGTTCGAGACCTTCAAGCACCGCTACATCATCGGCGATCCCGATTTCGCCATAGGGCGCATCCAGGACTATCGCGCCGCGGTCAACCCGAGCGAAATGATCTGCTGGATGCACATGCCCGGCATTTCGGGCGAAGACGCCATGGCTTCCGTCGAGCTTTTCGCGAAGGAAGTCATGCCGCAGTTCCGCGAAGAATGAAGCCGCATTCGGCCGCCTCCACGCCGGACGCCGCGCCGGCGGGATCTGCTCCGGCTTCAGGCGATGCGGCCGGAGCCGGGGGTGGCGACTTCATCCGCGAGGCGGTGCGCGCGGATATCGCCGCCGGGCGCCACACGGAGGTGGTGACCCGCTTCCCGCCCGAGCCCAACGGCTACCTCCATATCGGCCACGCGAAGTCCATGTGCCTGAACTTCGGCGTACCGCACACCTTCGGCGGGCGGTGCCACCTGCGTTTCGACGACACCAACCCCACCCGGGAGGAGGCGGAATATATCGACGCGATCCAGGAGGACGTGCGCTGGCTCGGCTTCGACTGGGGCCCGCATCTCTACTTCGCGTCGGACCATTTCGAGCGCCTCTATGAATGGGCCGAGCATCTGGTGCGCGCGGGCGATGCCTATGTCGACGACCTCTCGCCCGAAGAGATTCGCGCCTATCGCGGCACGCTCAAGGAGCCGGGGTGCGAGAGCCCCCACCGCACGCGGTCCGTGGAGCGCAATCTCGATCTCTTTCGCCGCATGCGCGCCGGCGAATTTCCCAACGGTGCGCGGGTGCTGCGTGCGAAGATCGACATGGCGTCGGGCAACATGAACCTGCGGGATCCGGTGCTTTACCGCATCCTCCATGCCGCCCACCCGCGCACCGGCGACGCCTGGTGCATCTATCCCACCTACGACTTCGCCCACGGGCAGTCCGATGCGATCGAGGGGGTGACCCATTCGCTGTGCACCCTCGAGTTCGAGGATCACCGCCCGCTCTATGACTGGCTGATCGAACGTCTGCCGGTGCCGGCGGTGCCGCGGCAGTACGAGTTCTCGCGGCTCGATCTCAGCCACACCGTGCTCTCCAAGCGCCGCCTCACGCGGCTCGTCGACGAAGGCAGGGTGGAGGGCTGGGACGATCCGCGCCTGCCGACGCTGCGGGGCCTGCGCCGGCGCGGGGTCCCGCCGGCGGCGATCCGCGATTTCGTCTCCATGCTGGCGATCTCCAAGACCAGCGACGGCATGGTCGAGATGGCCATGTTCGACCATGCGGTGCGCGACCGCCTCAACCGGGAGGCGAAGCGGCGCTTGGCGGTTCTCCGACCGCTTGCGCTCATCGTCGAGAACTACCCGGAAGGCGAGGTGGAGTGGCTCGATGCGGTCGAGAACCCGGAGGATCCGGCGGCCGGTGCGCGGCAAATCCCCTTCTCGCGCACGCTCTATGTGGAGGCCGACGACTTCATGGAGGATCCGCCCAAGGGGTTCCGCCGGCTTGCGCCCGGCCGGGAGGTACGCTTGCGCTACGCCTATTTCGTGACCTGCCGGGAGGCGGTGAAGGACGAATCCGGCAAGGTCGTGGCACTGCGCTGCACCTACGATCCTGAAACCCGCGGCGGGCGGGCGCCGGACGGGCGCAAGGTCAGGGGCGCGCTGCACTGGGTCTCGGCGGCCCATGCGCTGGAGGCCGAGCTGCGGCTCTTCGAGCCTCTCTTCGTGGAAGCCCTGCCCGGTGCCGAGCGCGACATGATGGAGGATCTGAACCCGGCCTCGCGAACGATCCTGACCGGCTGCCGCCTGGAGCCCTGCCTCGCGGACGCCGCGCAGGGCGAGACGGTACAGTTCGAGCGTCAGGGCTATTTCTGCCTCGATCCGGCGTCGACGCGCGACCGCCCGGTGTTCAACCGCACCGTCGGCCTGCGGGACTCCTGGTCGAGGGCGCAGGCGGCCCGCCGCTAGACTCCGGTGCGCGGCCCATCGTCCGGGGCCGGGCCGCGCGGCAACGATGCGTACCCATGTATCAGGATGTCACGGACCTCAATGCGTTCTACCTGACCGGACTCGGTCGGATCGTGCGCCGGACCGTCGGGCGGCAGATCCGCGGCCTCTGGCCCGACACGGGCGGCGAGGCCGTGCTGGGGCTCGGCTATGCGATCCCCTTTCTCGGCGCCTATGTGGGCGAGGCGGAGCGCGTCTTCGCCCTTCTGCCGATGGAGCAGGAGGGGACGGTCTGGCCCGAAAGCGGCCCCCGGCGGATCGCCCTCGCCGATGGCGCCGCGCTGCCCCTTCCCGATTCGTCGATGGACCGCATCCTCATCGTCCACGGTCTCGAGTTCAGCGAGCAGCGCCGCGCCATGCTGGCGGAGGTCTGGCGGGTCATGCGGCCGGACGGGCGGCTGCTGGTGCTGGCGCCGAACCGCCACGGCCTATGGGCGCGCGCCGAGGCAACGCCCTTCGGCCATGGCTATCCGTTCAGCGCGTCCCAGCTCGCGCGCCTGCTGCGGGAGCACCGCTTCGAGCCCGTCCGCCACGGGGCCATGCTCTTCTTCCCGCCCATCGGGCATCGCCTGGTTCTGCGCACGGTGGCGCTCTGGCAGCGGCTGGGCCGCCATCTGGGGCGCCCCTTCGGCGGGCTGGTCTATGTGGAGGCGGGCAAGACGGTGCATGAAGCGCGCCCCGCGGCCGCCAGACGGCGGCGGCGGGTCGTCGTTCCGCTGGCCGAGCCCGTGCCCACCGCGGGCTTCCGCCCCACCGCGTGCCGCCGAACCCCGGACGGCTGAGGTCTGCCGCCGCCCGAAGGCAGGCCTTATCAGCTCCGCGGGCGGGGTGCGGCGCCCGCTTGGAAGAGCCGCCCGACGGTGTCGGGGATCTGGGAGAAGCAGTCGATGACGGCATCGGCGCCGAGCGTGGACGCCGGCACGGGGCTGTAGCCATAGGCCGCGGCGATGGCGGGAAGGCCGGCGCTCCGCGCGGCGTCGATGTCGGCGCTGCTGTCCCCCACCATGACGGCGCGCTCCAGGCCGACGCCGAGCGCGGCAAGGGCTTCGTGGAGATGGTCGGGATGGGGCTTCATTTGGGTGACTCGGTCGCCCGCCAGGATCGCGCCGAAGAGGTGGTCGATCCCGAAATGGGCGAGCAGGGCGCGGGTCGACGCATCACCCCTGTTGGTGCAGACGGCGAGTGCCACCCCGGCGGATCGGAGCATCTCGAGCGTCTCGACCACATGGGGGAAGGGGCAGGCGCGGTCGGTCTGGATCGCGTCATAGTGGGCGAGCAAACGGCGGACCAGCGGCCTCGCCGTATCGTCGTCGAGCGGTTCCCCGCGCACGGCGAAGGTGTGCAGGACGAGCCGCTTGGCGCCCGCGCCGGAATGCTGGCGGAAGCGCGCGAATTCCACCCGCTCCCGGCCCATATCGTCCAGCACCCGGTTGAGCGCCTCGATCACGTCGGGCGCCGTGTCGGCGAGCGTCCCGTCGAAGTCGAGCAGCAGCGCATCGACATGTCGTCCCATGCCGCCGGTTTAGCGGGTGGGGCGTGGCCTTGACAAGGCCGGCGCTCGGCGCGGGACGTCGTGATATGATCCGGCGAATCACCGATCCGGAACCGGGCGCTCGATGAATCGAACAGCTTGTGTCGTGCTCGCGGCGGGCAGGAGCACGCGCATGAAGTCGCGCCTGCCGAAGGCGCTCCATCCCCTCGCGGGACGCCCGATGATCGACCATGTCCTGGCGAACGTCGCGGCGCTCTCGCCCGTGCGCACGATCCTGGTGACGGGCCCGGAGTTCGAGGCCGCCCTGGAGGGCACCGGCGGCGCGGCGTCCACGGTGGAACGGGTCCTGCAGGAGCCCCGGGACGGCACGGCTCATGCGGTCGCGGCCTGCCGCCGGCTGCTGGAGGGGTTCGAGGGCGACGTGCTGGTGGTCTATGTGGATACGCCGCTGCTGCAGGGCGAGACCCTCGTACGGCTCGTGCGCGCGCGGCAGGAGACGGCGGGTGCACCGGCCGCGGTTCTCGCCTTCCGCCCCCCCGATCCCGCCGGATATGGCCGCCTGGTGCTGGATTCCGAGGGCCGGCTTCTCCGCATCGTCGAGGCGGGGGAGCGGGAGGATGCGGGCGGGGCGGACGGCCTCTGCAACGCCGGCCCCATGGTAGTGGAGGGGCCGAGGCTCTTCGACCTGCTGGATCGCATAGGCAACGACAATGCCCGTGGCGAATACTATCTGAGCGACCTTCCCGCCGTCATCGCTTCCCAAGGCGGCGTCTGCGCCGTGGTCGAGGCGCCCGCCGAGGAGTGTCTCGGGGTCAATGATCGCGCGCAGCTTGCGGTAGCCGAGGGCGTCGTCCAGCAGAGGCTCCGTGCGCATGCCATGGCGGGCGGCGCGACGCTTGCCGATCCGGCGACGGTCTGGCTCAGCTTCGATACGCGGATCGGCGCGGATGTCGCCGTGGGGCCATGCGTCGCCTTGGGCCCCGGCGTCGTCATCGAAGACGATGTGGAGATTCGTGCGTTCAGCCATCTCGAGGGCGTGCGGGTGCGCCGGGGCGCCGTCGTGGGCCCGTTCGCGCGCCTGCGACCGGCAAGCGATGTCGGGGAGGGCGCGCGGGTCGGCAATTTCGTCGAGCTGAAGAATGCGGCGGTCGAGCCCGGTGCGAAGATCAGCCACCTCAGCTATGTGGGCGATGCGACCGTGGGGGAGGGCGCCAATATCGGCGCCGGGGTCATCACCTGCAACTATGACGGCTATGCCAAGTCGCGTACGGAGATCGGCGCCGGCGCGTTCATCGGCTCCAATGCGTCCCTGGTGGCGCCGGTCGCCATCGGCGCCGGTGCCTTGGTGGGCGCGGGGAGTACGATCACCGAAGATGTGGAGGCGGACGCCGTCGCCGTCGCACGCGGGGACCAGGCTCAGCGCAAGGGCGCGGCGAAACGGCGGCGCGCCCGCCGGAGCGCCGGCTAGGCGGGCACCGCCGGGGCGCTCGGACCATGTGCGGGATCATCGGAGTCATCGGCCCCGGCGAGGCGGCGCCGCAGATCCTGGACGGGCTCCGGCGGCTCGAATATCGGGGCTATGATTCCGCCGGGCTCGCGACCGTGACCAACGGCGCGGTCGACCTTCGCCGGGCGGAGGGGAAGCTCCGCGCATTGGAGGCGCTCGTGCAGCGCCGGCCCGTGACCGGCTCCGTGGGAGTGGGCCACACGCGCTGGGCCACGCATGGCGAGCCCAGCGAGACCAACGCCCATCCCCATGCGGCGGGCCGCGTGGCGGTGGTGCATAACGGCATTATCGAGAACTTTCTGCCGCTCCGGGCGGAGATCGAGGCCGAAGGGCGCACACTGGCGACCGACACCGATACGGAGGTCGTCCCCCACCTGATCGACCTTCACATGGAGCGGGGCCTGGACCCGGAGGCCGCAACCGCCCGCGCGCTCGAGCGCCTCGAGGGCGCCTTCGCGCTGGCGATCCTTTTCGCCGGGTTCGGCGATCTGCTCATCGGCGCGCGGCGCGGCTCGCCGCTCGCGGTCGGCCATGGAGAGGAAGCCGCCTATCTCGCTTCCGACGCCCTCGCCATGGCGCCCTTTACGCGCCGGATCAGCTATCTGGAGGAGGGCGACTGGGTGGTCCTGCGCCGTCCGGCGGAGGGAGGGCCCTGTGCGATTTCGGTGCGGGATTCGGCGGGCCGGCCGGTCCATCGCGCCGCCGGGCTGAGCGGCCATGACGGCGCCATGATCGGCAAGGGCAATTACCGCCATTACATGCTGAAGGAGATCCACGAACAGCCCGCCGCCATCGGCGACACGCTCAACACCTATTGCAACCAGGCGGCGGGGGAGGTCCGGCTGCCCGCGCTGCCGCGCAGGCTGGAGGCGGTTTCGAAGGTAACGATCGTCGCCTGCGGTACTTCCTATTATGCGGGCCTGGTCGCGCGCCACTGGCTGGAGCGCGTTGCCCGCATCCCGGTGGAGATCGATATGGCGTCGGAGTTCCGCTACCGGGCGCCGCCGCTCGATCCTGCGGGAATCGCGCTGTTCGTCTCCCAGTCCGGCGAGACCGCCGACACCCTTGCGGCCATGCGCTTCGCCAAGGCGGCCGGCCTTCCCGTGGGGGCGGTCGTCAATGTGGCCGAAAGCACCATGGCGCGGGAGGCCGACGCCCTGCTCCCGACCCATGCCGGGATCGAGATCGGCGTGGCATCGACCAAGGCGTTCACCACCCAGCTCGCGACACTCGCCTGTTTCGCGATCGCGCTGGCCCGCGCCCGGGGCGCCATAGACCGCGCGGAGGAGGAGCGCCTCGCCGCGGCACTCGTCCATGTTTCGGCGCTGGCGGTCGAAGCCCTCGAGCGGAGCGAGGCGATCCTGTCGCTCGCCGAGACCCTGCGCGATTCGCGGACGGTGCTCTATATCGGGCGCGGCACCGGCCATGCGATCGCCATGGAAGGGGCGCTCAAGCTCAAGGAGATCTCTTACATTCACGCGGAGGGCTTCGCCGCCGGCGAGCTCAAGCACGGCCCCATCGCATTGATCGACAAGGGGACGCCGGTGATCGTGGTCGCCCCGCCGGGCGAGCTTCTGGAGAAGACGGCGTCCAACCTGCAGGAGGCCGCCGCCAGGGGAGCCCATACGGTGGTCATCGGGGAGGGCGGCGGTTCCTTGTGCGCGCAGGCCGACACTTCCATCGAGATGCCCCCGGTGGACCCCTTCGTCGCGCCGATCCTCTATGCCATCCCGGTGCAGCTCATCGCCTACCATGTCGCCGTGCTGAAGGGGACGGACGTCGACCAGCCGCGCAACCTCGCCAAGTCCGTCACCGTGGAATGAACGGGAACCAGGACGAGACCGGCTTCGACCGGGACTACCCGGAGCTTCGCGAGCCGGTGCGCGCGCTCTGCGCCCGGTATCCCGGCGCCTATTGGCGCGAGAAGGATCGCGACCGCGCCTATCCCGCGGAATTCGTCCGCGAGCTCACGGAAGCGGGCTTTCTTGCGGCACTCATCCCCGAGGAATATGGCGGGAGCGGTCTCGGGATCGCCGCCGCCGCGGCCATCCTCGAAGAGATCCATTCCACCGGCTGCAACGGCAGCGCCTGCCACGCCCAGATGTACACCATGGGGACTCTGCTGCGGCACGGCTCGGCGGGGCAGAAGGCGGCGTACCTCCCGGATATCGCAAGCGGGGCACGCAGGCTCCAGGCGTTCGGCGTGACCGAGCCCACCACCGGCTCGGACACCACCCAGCTTCGCACCACGGCCGAGCGCCATGCCGACGGGCGCTATGTTGTGAACGGACAGAAGGTCTGGATTTCCCGCGCCGAGTACTCCGATCTGCTTCTCCTGCTGGCCCGGACGACGCCCGCGGCGGAATGCGCGAAGCGCACCGACGGTCTCTCCGTCTTCCTGATCGAGATCGACAAGGCGCTCGGAAACGGGCTGGAGATTCGCCCGATCCGCACCATGATCAACCATGCGACGACCGAACTCTTCTTCGAGAATCTGGAGATTCCGAAGTCCAGCCTGATCGGCGAGGAGGGCCGCGGCTTCCGCTACATTCTGGACGGCATGAACGCCGAGCGGATTCTGATCGCCGCCGAGTGCATCGGCGACTGTCGCTGGTTCGTCGAGAAGGCGAGCGGCTATGCCAGCGAGCGCAAGGTGTTCGGGCGCCCCATTGGCGCCAACCAGGGTATCCAGTTTCCCATCGCGCGCGCCTATGCGGACATGGAGGCCGCGCGCCTCATGGTGTCGAAGGCGGCCGGGCTGTTCGACCGGGGCCGGCCTTGCGGGCCGGAGGCCAACATGGCGAAGCTGCTGGCTTCGGAGGCCTCGTGGAAGGCCGGCGACACCTGTCTTCAGACCTTCGGCGGCTTCGGCTTCGCCGAGGAGTATGACGTGGAGCGCAAGTTCCGGGAGACGCGGCTCTACCGCATCGCGCCCATCTCCACCAACCTCATCCTCGCCTATCTCGGCCAGCATGTGCTCGGCATGCCGCGCTCCTACTGAGGCTCCGCCTTGAGTGCGCGGGCCGCGGGGCGCCTGGAGGGGGTGCTGGTCGTCTCCATCGAGCAGGCGGTGGCCGCACCCTTCGCCACCAGCCGGCTTGCCGATGCGGGTGCGCGGGTGGTGAAGATCGAGCGGCCCGGCGGCGATTTCGCGCGAGCCTACGACCGGGTGGCGGGCGGCGAGTGCGCCTGGTTCGTCTGGCTCAACCGGGGCAAGGAATCCGTCGTTCTGGACTTCAAGCAGGCGGAGGATGCGGCCCTGCTCCGGCGTATGATCGGGCGGGCGGATGTCTTTGTGCAGAACCTCGCGCCGGGCGCTGCGGAACGGGCGGGCTTCGGCTCTCGCGAGCTGCGGCGGCGCCACCCGCGGCTCATCACCTGCGACATCACCGGCTATGGCGAGGAAGGCCCCTATCGGGAGATGAAGGCCTATGACTTCCTGATCCAGTGCGAGACGGGCCTCGCCTCGGTGACGGGCGGCCCGGATTCGCCCGGCCGCGTCGGCGTCTCGGTGTGCGACATCGGCGCCGGACTCAACGCCTATGGCGCAATCCTCGAAGCGCTCTATGCACTGGAGCGGACGGGTGAGGGCGCCGCGATCTCGGTTTCGCTTTTCGACGGCATGGCGGACTGGATGACGGTGCCGCTGGTGCACTACGAACATACCGGAAAGGCGCCGGCGCGGACCGGCCTGAGCCATGCCATGATCGCCCCCTACGGCGCCTATCCAGTGGGGGATGGCGGGCGGATCGTGATCGCGATCCAGAACGAGCGGGAATGGGCGCGGTTCTGCGAGGCGATCCTCGGCGACGGCGCGCTTGCGCAGGATGCGCGCTTTGCCGGCCACGCGGCCCGGCTTGCGCACAAACCCGCCATGGATGCGCTCATCGAAGCGGCGTTCTCACGCTACGACACGGACTCGCTGGCCGCGGTACTCCGCCGGGCGGCCATCGCCTTCGGGCGGCTCAACGGCGTGGCGGAGCTTGCGGCCCATCCGCAGCTCCGGCGCGCGTCCGTGGAGACGCCCTCCGGCACCGTCTCCATCGTGGCCCCGCCCGCGCGCCACGGGGAGCGCGCGCCCGCGCTCGGGTCCGTGCCGGCGCTCGGCGCGGAGAGCGAGTCGATCCGGTCGGAGTTCGGTGCGGAGAGCGAGACCGCGGGCTAGCGCAGCCCGAAGTCCCCGAAGCGCTTGTTGAAGCGTGAGAGCTGCCCGCCCCGGTCCACCAGCTTCTGCGCGCCGCCGGTCCAGACCGGGTGCGACAGGGGGTCGATGTCGAGCGTCAAGCTGTCGCCGGCCTTGCCCCAGGTCGAACGCGTGGTGAAGGTGCTGCCGTCGGTACGGACCACGGTGATCTCGTGGTAATCGGGGTGAATGTCCTTCTTCATCTCGCGCCCCTGCTTGCGACGGCGTCTTGATACAGCCCCCCCGGCCTGCACGCAAGCGGCCGTCCTCGTTCAGGACGTTTTGAGACGCTGGAGTTTCTTCGGCCGTCTGGTCGGCAAGCGATTCGGCCGGGTTTTGTCCGCCAAGAGCCTGGTTGGGCCCGATGGTATTGAACGCGTCGGCGAAGGCGTCGCCCCAACGCGCTGCCCCTTTTTGGTGCGCGGGTATCCAGGCCCGCATGTTTTTGTTTTTCGAGGAGAAGAAAATGCGGGCCTCAAGACCCGCGCACCAAACCGGTCATGGCGGGTCTCCTTGCGGTTGATGTGTCGACCGGCCGCTTCGGAGACCCCCCAACCTCGTTTCAGGAGCCGCGTCTCTTACCTGTCTGAACTTGCCCGGCGGCTCTCCCGTTCGCAGAGGGCGATGAGAGCGCGACCTAATAGTCGCGCAGTTCGGAGGCTTGCGTGGCGGCCTTCGCACCGCCACGCATCCGCCCGCTGATCCAGACGCCGAGGACCGTCGCGAGATAAGGGAGGGAGAGCAGCACGTCGTGGGGGACGCTTGCGCCGAAGAGGAGCTGCAGGCGGATTCCCGCGACCCCCACCAGGCTGAAGAACATCGCGGCGAACGCGGCGCCGACGGGGTGCGCCGCGCCGAAGATGACCGCGGCGAAGCTCATGAAGCCGCGTCCGGCGGTCATGTTCTGGGCGAAGATATGGAGGCCGCCCGCCGCGAGCTCCGCTCCGCCCACGGCGCAGAGCACGCCGCCCAGCGCGAGCGCGATCAGCCGTGCGCGGGCCGGGCTGCCGCCGACGCTCCTGGCCGCAAGGGGGTGCTCTCCGGCGGCGGCGAGGCGCAGGCCGAAACGGGTCCGGCGCAGCAGAACCCACATGGCGTAGACGACGAAGGGCATGGCGAGAACGAAGACGGAGAGCACGCCGTAGGGGCCGAAGGCATCGCCCAGCCGGGGCACGCCGAACGGCGCGGTCACGGCGGCGAGGCTCCCGAAGAGCGCCTGCACGGCGAGCGCCGTGCCGCCGATCCCGAGCCCGGTCAGGCCGAGCCCGGCAATGATGGGATTGGCGCCGAGCTTCTCGATCACGAACCAGAGCAGGACCGAGGCGGCGACACAGAGCAGAATGGCGATGGCAATGGCCGCGGGGAACGACCCGGTGAACACGATGCCGAGAACGGTCGCGCAGGCGCCGATGATCATCACGCCCTCGAGGCCCAGATGCCAGACGCCCGCGCGCTGCGCGATCACGCCGGCCATGGTGACGTAGACCAGCGGCGTGCCCGAGCGCAGGATGGCGACAAGGAACTCGTGGAACTCGGTCATGTGGGGAGCTTCCCGAGCCGCAGAATCCGCGTCAGAAGCCCCGACCTCGCGGTGATGAAGAGCGCGACGGACGCGTTGAAGATGTCGATGGCGGCCGCCGGCAGGCCCGCGAGAATCGGCAGATAGAGCGCGGCGGAAGCGAGCCCTCCGAAGAACAGGCTGACGACGGCGGTCGCAAGCACCGAGAGATTGGCGACCAGCGCGATCAACACCGCGGTGAACCCGTGGGTGGGCAGGAACCCGCTCGCGATGCGCCCCGTGGGTCCGAGCAGCTCGATAGCGCCGGCGAGCCCGGCAAGAGCCCCGCTTATCAGGAAGCTCGCAAGGCCCAGCGACCAGAGCCGCGCGCCCTGGAACCGCACCATGGTCGGGTTGCGTCCCGCGAGGCTCGCGAGCATGCCGAACGGCGTGCGGTTGACCAGCACCCACATGGCGAGCGCAACGGCCGCGGCGATGCCGAGAATGGCGGGCGAGACGCCCTGGGAATCGCTGATCCGGTAGACCGCCGGCAGAATGGGGCTGGATGCCTGCTGCCCGGTTCCGGAGGGGTCCTTGAGCGGCCCCGACGTCACATAGACCAGCATGAGCCCGGCGATGAAGTTCCCCATCAGGGTGGTGATGACCTCGTCGGTGCCGGAGCGAAGCCGCAGATAGCCCGGCCACAGCGCCCAGAGCGCGCCGCCCGCCATGCCGGCGATCACGGTAAGGGGCAGGACGACCGCGGCCGGCAGGCCGCCCAACAGCTCGGCCGTGAAGGCCGCGCAGATGGCACCGACATAGAACTGGCCTTGCGCGCCGATATTGAAGAAGCCGCAGCGGAAGGAGATCGCGACGCCCGTCGCCGTGATGAAGAGCGGCAGGCCCCAGCGGAGGCTCTGCAGCCAGCCGCCCGTGCGCAGGAACGCGCCTTCGACGAAGCTCTCCAGCATGCGCAGGGCCGAATAGCCGGCGAGTTCGAAAATGGCGCCGGAGAGTGCGACGGCAAGCGCGATGAAGGCGAGCGTGCGCAGCACGGCGCCGAGGCTCCGCGTCACGGCGACGCCCCGGTCATGGCGCGGCCGACGGCCGCGAGGTCGTAAGGCGGCGTGAACTCCCCGACGATCTGCCCCGAGAGCATGACGGCAAGGCGGTTGCTCGCATCGAACAGCTCGTCGAGGTCCGACGAGATCAGAAGCACGCCGCAGCCCCGGTCGGCGGCCTCGCGCAGCGCCGACCAGACGAAGGCCGTGGCGCCCACATCGAGCCCGCGCACCGGCTGTGCGGCGATGATGAGGCGCGCGCCCTCGTCGATCTCCCGCGCCAGCACGACCTTCTGGGCGTTGCCGCCGGAGAGCGCGCCGGCGTTCTGGCGCGCGGACGCGTAGCGCACGCCCCAGGCCCTGAGCGACGCGTCGCACTGCGCCCGCAGCTTGGCCGGATCGATGAAGCTGAACAGCCGCCGCTGCAACAGTTCGCGCGCGGACCAGTTCTCCCACAGCTCGCTGGTGAGGCTCAGGCCCTCGCTGTTGCGCTCGAACGGGATGACGCGCAATCCCAGCGCCCGGCGCCGGGCGGCGCTCGCGCCGCCGGCGGCGACACCGCCCAGGCGAATGTCGCCGGCCACGATATCCGTGAGGCCGGCGATGGCCTTCACCAGCGTTCGCTGGCCGTTGCCCTGAACCCCGGCGATCCCGACGATCTCCCCCGGAGCGACGGAGAGGGAGATACGATCGAGCGGCGGCTCTTCCGGATCCCGCGCCGTGCTGACTTCCCGCATTTGGAGGATCGCGTCGCTCCCTTCGGGTGAGAGAGCGCTTCCGTCCTTGCGGCCCGTCACTCTGCCGCGGTCCGCCCGTCCGCCGCCGCTGCCGGCTGGCGATGGCGCGGCCGCGCCGATAATCATCTCGCCGAGACGCGTCTCGTCCGCCTGACTTCGCGGAATGGGGCCGGCGACCAGCCGTCCGCCCCGCAGCACGGAGACCGTATCGGCGACCGCCAGGACCTCGCGGATCTTGTGGAGGATGAGGACCACCGTGACACCGCTCGCCTTCAGACGGCGGATGCGCTCGAACAGGGTCTCTATACCGCTCGGCGGCAGGACGGCCGTCGGCTCGTCCAGGATCAGGAGCCGCGCATTCGTCACCAGGGCGCGGGCGATTTCCACCCCCTGCTGCGTCTCCACCGGCAAGTCGCGAATGCGCCGGCGTGGATCGACATCGAGATCGAGCGCCCGCAGGCGGTCTCGGCAGCGTTGCCGCATCTGGCGGCTGCTGAACAGGCCGATACCGCCGCCGGCGCCGAACTCGAGCGCCTCCGCCACGGTGAAGGAGGGCGGCAGCGCAAAGCTCTGGTGGACGAGCTCAACGCCCGCCGCGCGGGCGCCCGCCACCCGGCCGAGGCGCAAGGGGCGGCCGTCTATGCGAAGGGTGCCCGCATCGGGCCGCACGAGGCCGGCCGCGACGCGGGCAAAGGTCGTCTTGCCCGCGCCGTTCTGGCCGACCACGGCGTGAATGGCGCCACGTTCAAAAGCGAGTTCGAGGTCCTCGAGGGCCGTGACGTCCCCATATGTGACGCGAATTCCGCGACATTGGAGGGCTGGCGGATTCGCGGCAGTCATGTTCCCCGAGGGACCTCTACCCGCGGGTATCCCGGTCAGAGCGCCGTGTTGAACGGAACCGTCACCGACCCGTCAAGAATGCCCGCTCTCGCCTTCTCGACATGCGGCCACGCGTCGGCCGCCTTGGCCACGATATCCTGCGGCCCCTGCTCCCGATAGAGCGGAGACAGGAGAAAGTCGATCACACCGCCGAGGCCGGTCGAAACATGCCGCCCGCCGCTCCAGCCGGGATCGAGTGCCACGCTGGCCTCGTCATAGAGGGACTGGCCGAAATTCAGGCCGACGACGCCGATCACCGAAGAGGGGCCGAGGGCGTATTGCGCCGGGTCGCCCGCGCTGACCATGCGGTCCTCCCGCTCGTTGGCCGCCTGGATGATGCCGCCATCCGTCGCGGCCGCGTCGGTCTGGATATAGTCGATCCCGTCCAGGAACATCTGGGTGGCGATCTCGTAGCCTTTTGCCGGATCCTGGAAGGAGCCCGCGAAGGCGGCGGTGACGGTCGCCTCCGGATCGACAGAGGCCACGCCCGCCTTGAGCGCATTGAAGTCTGCGTTCAGCGGCGGAATGCTGATACCGCCGATGAAGCCGATCTTCTTCGTCCGCGAGACATGCCCTGCAAAGATGCCGGACAGATAGCAGCCGAGATAGTAGCTGTAGGAAATTGTCACCAGGTTCGGGATCGGCGGGTCGGCCGGGTCTCCGAAGATCTGGATCCACTTGGTATCCGGATAGAGCGGCGCCACGGCCTTGAAGGCCTCGGAAATGACCGGGAATGTGGCGAGAACGACCCCCGCACCGGCGTCGCCGAGAGTGCGCAGTACCGTTTCGTAGGTCGCCGGATCCTGCGCATAGATGGCGCGCGTCTCCAGACCGCGCTCCTCCGAAAGCTGTTCCAGACGCGCCATCATGGAATCGATCGGGCCGTTGTCGCCGGCCGCCTGGGTGTGGACGAGCGCGACCAGGCCGCTGTCGGCGCGGGCCGAGAGCGGCAGCACGCCGCCCGCGCCGATTATCGCGGACGCACCCGCGGTCGCCGCCAGGAACCTGCGGCGGCTCAAGAAAGCACCGGGCAGCCCCCGGTTGCGAGAAGCCAGTTTGTCCGTCATGACGTTTCTCCTCCTCTGGAAAATGTACGAACGGTGCCCGGTTCGGGGGTTCGGACATGCCCCGCCGGGCGGACCAGCTCAGCCGCCGATGGGCGGCGAGCAGGAAGCCGGGTTCATTACCATCACATCCTGCTTCTGGATCGCATCCAGACCCCAAACCGATTCGATGAACGCCTGCCACGCCGGGTCGGCGGTCATCGAGGCGCGGCGCTTCTCGCGGTCGGCGAGGCTTTCATACGCCCAGATCAGGACGATGCGGTGGAGCGTCCCGATCTCCGAGATATAGAGGCCGACGAAGCGGCCGAGATGGCGCTTCTGGATCGGAAGGCCCTCGGATTCGTAACGCTTTAGCCAGCCGTCCACCGTGCCGGGACGGAACGTGTATGTCCGGTGTTCGACGATCATCCTCCACTCCCTTCCGATGTTGCGCGCGGCGGCGTGGCGGCGCGAATGAACTCCGCCGCCTTTTCGCCGATCATGATCGCGGGCGCATTGGTGTTTCCGCTCGCGATGACGGGCATCACGGACGCATCCGCGACCCGCAGTCTCGCGATGCCGTGGACGGCAAGCCGGGCATCGACCACCGCCATGGGGTCAGTTCCCATCCGGCAGGTGCCCACGGGATGGAACGTGGTCATGGCGTTCGCATCGAGCCAGGCGGCGAGTTCCGCATCGCTTTGCAGCGCCGGGCCGGGCGCGAGTTCGGGCCCGCGATAAGCATCGAACGCCGGCTGGGAGACGACCGCGCGCACCATGCGGATGCCGGCGACGATGGTCCGGCGGTCCGCCTCGCTTTGCAGATAGTTGGGCTGGATGAGGGGGGCGTCCGCCGGATCCGCCGAGCGCAGGGAGACGGTGCCGCGGCTCTCGGGATTGAGCGGGCCTACGCGGAGGCTAAAACCGTGCTTCGCCTCGACCGGTTGTCGCCTGAAGGGCGACGGAAAATGCAGGTTCGCCGCGTTTTCCAGTGCCGGCATGAAGTGGACCTGGATGTCCGGCGCCAGCAGGTCTTCTCTGCTCTTGAGGAAGGCGCCCCCTTCATAGGGAAAGGTGGTGGCGACACCGCGCCCGAACAACAGCCCTTCGACCACCGCGCGGAGGAGCCTGTCCGCCCTCAGGTCCCGATAGAGGGTGACGGGCTTCGTGGCGGCGTAGGAAAGCACGCAATCCACATGATCCTGGAGGTTGCGTCCGACGCCCGGTCGTTCGTGGACGACATCGATGCCGTGGCGGGCGAGTTCGTCGGCGGGACCGATCCCCGACAGCATGAGGAGCTGGGGCGAGTTGACGACGCCCGCGCAGAGGATCACCTCGCGCTTGGCGTGAACGGTCCGCACGGCTCCGCCCTGTTGGACCTCGATACCGGTCGCGCGCCCGCGTTCGATCGTCACCCGGCGGACGGCGTGGTCGGCGGCGACGGTCAGATTCCGCCGCCGCCGGACGGGGCGCAGGAACGCAAGCGACGCGGAGCACCGCCGGCCCCGTCTTATGGTGAAATCGTAGCGGCCGAAGCCCTCCTGCTCCGCGCCGTTGAAATCGTCATTGAGCGGGTGGCCGGCCTGGCCGCCTGCCTCCACGAACGCGTCGAACAAGGGATTCCGGCTCCGCGCACGGCAGACGGTGAGCTCGCCCCCGGTACCGTGATAGTCGTCTTCGCGCTCGATATGGTCCTCGGAACGGCGGAACGCCGGCAACACGTCGTCATAGGACCATCCCTCGAGTCCCATCTGCGCCCAGCGGTCGTAGTCATGGCGGTTGCCGCGGACATAGATCATGCCGTTGATGGTGGACGAGCCGCCGAGAACCTTGCCGCGGGGCCAATAGAGCGAGCGCCCGCCGAGGCTCGGCACCGGTTCCGTGTGGTAGCGCCAGTTGTAGAGGCCGGAGTGGAAGAGCCTTCCCATCAGCAGGGGCAGCCGGAACAGCGGATTGCGATCCCGGCCGCCGGCTTCCACCAGGAGGACCGAGCGTTCGGGGTCGGCGGAAAGCCGGTTGGCGAGCACGCAGCCGGCGGAACCGGCGCCGACGACGATATAGTCGTAGCGCTGCGCGCGGGGCATCGGTCTACCAGTCCACCGGCAGGCCGCCCAGGGCGTCGAGGCGGCGGTTGCAGAGGACGAGGGGGTTCTCGCCGCTCAGCACGTCGTCCGCCGCCGCGGGGTGCGGGCGAAGGATGACGCGCTCGTCGGGAGACGCGCCCCGCTCATGGAGGCCCGCTGCGCGAAGCGTCTCCGCCGCCGCATCGCCGAACCCGGCGAAGACGACGGGCCCCCGCCTCTGCGCAAGATGCCGAAGAACGCGAACCAGCAGCGGGCGCCATAGCGGCAGATGGCCGCGCAGCTGGTGCGGATCGCCCTCGGGGCGGAAGCGCGTGAGCGTGAGAGACGAGTTGAGCAGCAATATGCCGGACGCCTCCCAGCGGTCGGCGAGGGCATCGGGCGCCTCCAGCCCCGTCTCGCCGCGCTCGATGGTGGCGAGCGTCGCCGGCCAGCGGGCAAAGCTTCCCGCATAACGCGCCTCGCCGGTACGCGCCTCCAGGACGAGCTGCACGAAGGCACGCACGCTGGGCGAGAACATCTTGTCGAGCTCGCGCCAGTGGGCGACGTTCCCGGCCTCGAAGGCCCGGCCCGTGGAGAAGGCGGGGCATGGATAGGGGTCCTGCCCGAGGACCACGCATCGCACGGCCTCCGGCGCGAGGCCGTCGAACGCGCGAAGCATGTGGGCACCCGCCGGCGCGCCGGGGAAGACGCGGCCCCGACGGGTGGGGAATATGGGCTCCCACGGTTCGATCTCGAGGTCGGCGTCGACATCCTCGAAGGCGAGCGCCACGCCGTCGACGAGACCCTGCCAGGCGGGAGCCGCGTCCTCCTGCCAACCCTCGAGCGTCTGCCGTAGAGCCGTCCTCAATCGCATCGCCACGCCGCCGCCCGCCTCCGATCGCACGAGAGCCCGGAACCTGACACACGCGTCAGGTCAGACGATCCGAGAAACCTGACATGAATGTCAAGTTATTTTGGCGCGGCGCGCCGCCCGGGGTTAGACTCCCATTGGCGTGCGTGGTGGATCCGCGCCGCGAGGCGGGAGCATGGCAAAGACCGCAGGATCGAAAACGGGAAGCAGAGCGCCGGATACCCGCATCCGTGCGCGCAACGAGGAGCGGATCCTGCGCGCGGCGGTGGATCTCTTCGCGGAGAAGAGCTTCCACGGTACCCATATCAAGGAAATCGCGGCGAGGAGCGGCCTGCCCAAGACGAATGTGTATTACTACTTTCCCACCAAGGAGAGTCTCTACCGGGCCCTGATCGAGCGCGTCATTGCGGGCTGGGACCGGGCGTTCGAGCATATCGTGCCGGAGCGGGAGCCACGCGACGCCATCGCCGCCTATGTCCGCGCAAAGCTGGACTATTCGTACCGTCACGCGACCGAATCCAGGTTCTTCGCCAACGAGATCCTTCGCGGCGCCCAGTTCCTGGAACGGCGGCAGCGCCAGCACATACGCGACGTCACGCGCCAGCGCGCCCATGTGGTGGAGGAATGGATAAGCCGCAAGCAGATGGTGCCCCTCGACCCGCGCCACTTCTTCATCATGCTGTGGTCCACGACCCAGTTCTATGCCGATTTCGGGAGCCTCGCCGCCGACGTGCTGCAACGCCGCAGCCTGACGCGGAAGGACTTCGACGCAGCCGCCGAGACCATGACCCGGGTGATTCTCGAGGGGTGCTGCACGCCGCCCGAATCGCCGCGATAGCGGGCCGGGCCCGGTGGCGCATCGCCTCCCCCACCGGTGCGTGCCTTGCGGCGCAGGCCGCGATTCGTAGACTTCGCGCGGCGACGGCAGGGAGGTATGGAACGATGGGTAGACGGCGCGTTTCGGCGGGAAGCCGGGAGCGGCGCGACTCGTGAAGACGCTCCTGGTCGCAAATCGGGGGGAGATCGCCTGCCGGGTGATCGAGAGCGCGCGTGCGCTCGGCATCGCGACGGTCGCGGTCTATTCCGAGGCGGACGAGGGCGCACGTCACGCCGCCATGGCCGACCGCGCTCTTCCCATCGGTCCGGCACCTGCCCGCGAGAGCTATCTCGACGCCGACGGACTCCTGGCGGCCGCGCGGGAGTCCGGTGCCGACGGCATCCATCCGGGCTACGGCTTCCTCGCCGAGAACGCGGCCTTTGCGGAAGCGGTGGAGAGCGCGGGCTTCGTCTGGGTCGGCCCCACGCCCCAATCAATCGCCGCCATGGGAGACAAGGAGCGGGCGCGGCGCATCGCGGGTGAGGCCGGCGCGCCCGTGGTGCCGGGCAGCGCGCGTTTCGCCCCGGGCGAGCGCGAGGGCCTTGAAGAGAGCGCCGGGGAGATCGGCTATCCGCTGCTGGTGAAGGCATCGGCCGGCGGCGGCGGTATCGGGATGCGGCAGGTGGACGAGGCTGGGCAGCTCTCCGAGGTGGTGGACGGAACCCAGGCCATGGCCGAGCGCGCCTTCGGCGACGGCACGGTCTATCTCGAGAAGCTCGTCGCCCGCCCGCGCCATGTGGAGATCCAGGTCTTCGGCCTGGGCGACGGCCGGGGGGTGCATTTCATGGAGCGCGAATGCTCCGTCCAACGCCGCTTCCAGAAGATCGTCGAGGAGGCGCCCTCGCCCGCGGTGGCGCCGGCTCTGCGCGCGCGCATGGCGGAGGCCGCCCTCGCCCTGGTGGCGCGCCAGCGCTATCGGGGCGCCGGTACGGTGGAGTTCATCCTGGGTTCCGACGGCGCGTTCTACTTCCTCGAGATGAACACCCGCATCCAGGTGGAGCATCCCGTCACCGAGATGATCACCGGGGTCGATCTCGTCGGCCTCCAGCTTCGCCTCGCGCGGGGGGAGGACCTCTCGGGCCTCCTGGACGAGGCGCCCGTGCCCCGGGGCCATGCCATCGAGTGCCGCATCTACGCCGAGAATCCGGAGAAGAACTTCCTTCCCTCGCCCGGCGTGCTGGAGCGTTTCGCGCCGCCGGCGGCGGGCGCGGGCCTTCGGCTCGATACGGGGGTGCGCGAAGGGGACAGGATCACCCACTTCTACGACCCGATGATCGCGAAGCTGGTCGCCCACGGCGCGGACCGCAACGCCGCCATCGAGAAAATCCTGGCGGCGCTCGGCGATTTCCGTATAGAGGGGACGGTCTCCAATGTGGCCTTCCTGCGCCGCGTCGTCGGGCATGAAGCCTTCCGTGCGGGCCGCACCCACACCGGCTTCGTCGAGGAGCACAAATCCGACCTGATGGGCGCGCCGGCGTCCGCCTGAGAGAATCGCGCCATGATTTACGACGAGCCGAAATTCCTGCCGGGCGGCGACCGCTACATCCTGATCGAGTTCGGCAACGAGATGAATCTCGAGCTGAACTTCATCGCCCAGGGCCTGGCCGCGCGCATCGTCGCCGACAAGACGAAGGGCATCGTGGAGACCGCCCCCTGCTTCGCCTCCCTGCTGGTGCATTACGAACCGCGGGAGGTCTCCTATGACGACGCGGTGAAGGAGCTGAGGGCGCTGATCGCGAGCCTCGGATCTACCGACGAGATCGAGCTGGACAGCCGGCTGTTCCTCTTCGAGACCATGTATCTCGACCCCTGGACGAAGGCGTGCATCGAGGACTACGGCGCAAAGATCGCGCCCAAGGAATACGACCCGGACATGGTGGCGCGGCTGAACGGCCTGGCCGACCGGGACCAGCTTGTGCGCGTCCATTCGGGCTCGGAATATTGGGTCGCCTCGCTCGGCTTCTGGCCGGGGCTCCCCTTCCTGCAGCCGCTCGATCCCAGGGCCATGATCACGGTCCCCAAATACAACCCGCCCCGTACCTGGACTCCCCAGGGCACCGTCGCCATGGGGGGCTCGGCCTCGGCCATCTATCCGGTCAACACGCCGGGCGGCTACCAGCTTCTGGGCCGGACTCCCGTCCCCATCTGGGATACGGAGAAGCGCTTCGACATATTCGAGGGGGATATCGTGCTCTTCCAGCCGGGCGACCGCATCAAGTTCGTGCCGGTCACGCGAGAGGCGTACGATCATGCGGAAGCCCGGATCGCCGAGGGCACCTACCTCTATAACGTCGTCGGGTATCAGCGCTTCGCGGTCCGCAATTACAAGCGCTGGATCGCCTCGCTGGACGCGGACCAGCGGTTCTAGGAGCCTGCCGCCATGCTCGAGATCGTGAAGCCGGGCCTTGAGACCAGCATCCAGGACTTCCCGGGTCGCATCGGCTACTGGAATCAGGGCTTCCCGCCCTCCGGCCCTCTGGACATGTGGTCCTTCCGTCTTGCCAACCTGCTGGTGGGCAACGACGACGGCGCGCCGGGGCTCGAGGCCCAGTTCATGGGGCCCACGATCCGCTTCGGGCGCGATGCCGTCATCGCGCTCACCGGCGCGGACATGCGGGCGACGCTGGACGGCGCGCCCGCACCGCTCTGGGAGAGCGTGGCGGTGCAGGCCGGACAGGTGCTCGTCATGGGCCCCGCCGTCTCCGGCGCACGGGGCTATCTCGCGGTCGCCGGCGGAATCGACGCGCCCCGATGGCTCGGCTCGGCCTCCACCTTCCACAAGGCGGGTGTCGGCGGGTTGGACGGCCATGCGGTGCAGAAGGAGCAGACGCTCCCCATAGGCGATGCCGCCGGAACCCCCGGCCGTCGGGTGAAGGAAGGCGCGCGGCCCTCCTTCGCTGCCGACGGGCTCTGGGAGGTCGAGGCGGTGCGCGGCCCCAACGACGACTGGATCGACGCGGCGGGCCACGAGCGCTTCGTCGCGACCGAGTGGAAGCTCGAGGCGCGCAGCGACCGCACCGGCTTCCGCCTCGCCGGGCCCGACTGGACGTTCACCGAGAAGGCCACGAACAAGCTGCCGGAGCATGGCGACTTCCCGTCCAACATCATCGACCAGGGCTATCCGCTGGGTGCGGTGAATCTGGGCGGGCAGACGCCGATCATCCTGATGAATGACGGGCCCAGCATGGGCGGCTTCATCTGCCCCTACACCGTGCCTTCGGCCGCGTTCTGGAAACTCGGCCAGATGAAGCCCAACCAGCGAATCCGGTTCCGCGAAGTCTCGGTCAGAGAGGCGCAGGCGCTCCGCCTCGCGCTCGACCGCATCTGTACGAATGAGAGCATCGAAGGGGAGGCCGCTTGATGGCTGAGGAGATTTTGACCCAGGCACCGGGCAATGTTTGGAAGGTCCTCGTGAAGGAGGGCGATTCGGTCAAGGCCGGGGACACGCTGTTCATCCTCGAGGTCATGAAGACCGAGGTCCCGCACGACGCCGAGAGCGACGGCGTGGTGCGGAAGCTCCACGTCAAGGAGGAAGACGCCGTCGATGTGGGGCAGCTTGCGGTCGAGATCGAATAGCATGTCCGCCGCAGGCGGGCGGCGCTGAGCGGAGGCAGCCATGCGCGTGCTCGTGCTGGGCGCCGGCGTGGTGGGCACCGCCGCGGCCTATTTCCTGAACGAGGCTGGCCACGAGGTGACGGTGGTGGAGCGCCAGCCCGGCGCCGGCCTCGAGACCAGTTTCGCGAATGGCGGCATCGTGAGCGCCCATACCGCCCGGCCGTGGGCGCATCCCGAAGTACCCGGGATGCTGATCAGATGGTTCGGGCGGGAGGATGCCCCCTATCTCTTCCGCCTCCGGCCGGATCTCGCCCAATGGGTCTGGGCGGCGCGCTTTCTCGCCCACTGCACCCGCGCGCGCTTCGAGCGAGCGCAGCGGGATTCGGTCCGGCTTTCGACCTACAGCTACGAATGCCTCAAGATGCTCCGCGACAAGGAGGGGCTGGAATACGACCAGCGGACCGGCGGCGTGCTCCATCTCCACCGCGATACGGCCTCCCTCGACGAGGCGTACCGCTTCGAGACACGGATGGAGGACGAGCGCTTCCACCCGAAACGCCTCGATCGGGACGCCATGGTGGAGATCGAGCCGGCGCTCGCGCAGACGGCGGAACAGTTCGCCGGCGCGCTCTACTTCCCGCGGGACGAGACGGGCGATGCGCACAAGTTCACCGTGGCGCTGGCGAAGGCGGCGGCTGCCAACGGCGTGACCTTCCGCTATCGCGAGACGGTGCTGAGGCTCGCCGGCGACCGGCGGCGGGTGACGGGAGTCGAAACCGACCGGGGACCGATCGAAGCGGACGCGGTGGTGATGAGTCTCGGCAGCTACAGCCCGCGCTTCCTCAAGCGCCTCGGCATCAAGGTGCCGATCTATCCGCTCAAGGGCTATTCGGTCACCATCCCGACGGAGGGCTATAACGGCGCGCCCACCCACGGCATCCATGACGGCCACAGGCGCATCGTGATGAGCCGGCTCGGCGAGCGTCTGCGCTGCGCCGGCACCGCAGAGCTCGACGGCTACAACGCCACGGTCCGCGAGGCCCGCGCCAAAGGGACCCTGGACGCGCTGATGGCGGTCTTCCCTGGCGGCGGAGACCGCAGCAAGGCCGAAAGCTGGATCGGCTTCCGCCCCATGACGCCGGATTGCCTGCCGATCCTCGGCAGGACGGCGGTGCCAGGCCTCTACATGGACACGGGCCACGGCAGCACCGGCTGGACCTATGCCTCGGGCTCGGGGCGGATTCTCGCCGATATCGTCTCCGGACGGGAGCCCGAGATCGACCTCGGCGGCCTCGTGGCGGACCGCTTCTGACGCGCGGCGTACGGTGGGCGCGATCGAGGGGCTCTGGCTCGGCCTCGCCGCCGCAGGGGCCGCGATCTGGCTCTGCATCCTTGTTCTTCCGTGGCAACCCTGGCGCGTCCGCGAGCGTCTGGAGGCGGCGAGCCAGGTCCCCGACGCCGATCTGAGCCGCGTCACCGTGCTGATCCCGGCGCGGAACGAGGCGGCGGTGATCGGCGAGACCCTCGCCATGCTCGGCCGCCAGGGCCGGGGCCTGCGGGCGATCCTGGTGGACGACCACTCGGAGGACGGAACGGCCGCACGCGCCCGGCAGTCCGCACCTGAGGCTCTCTCCCTCGAAATATTCCCGTGCGCGCCGTTGCCCGCGGGATGGGCGGGAAAGACCTGGGCACTCGAGCAGGGGCGCTCCCATATCGAGACTCCGCTGACCCTGCTGCTCGACGCCGACATCGCGCTCGCGCCCGGCACGCTCCCGGCGCTGCTGGCGCAGAAGCGGAAGACCGGCGCGGCGCTGGTCTCCCTCATGGCAAGGCTCCGCATGGCGGGCGGCTGGGAGAAGCTGCTCATGCCCGCCTTCGTCTTCTTCTTCCGCCTTCTCTACCCCTTCCACCTCTCCAACGGCTCCGGCCGTCTGGTGGCGGCGTCCGCCGGCGGCTGCGTGCTGGCGGAGACGGCGGCGCTTGCCGAGATCGGCGGCTTCGGCGCGATCCGCAGTGCGCTCATCGACGATTGCGCGCTGGCGCGGGCGATCAAGGCACGGGGCTTGCGGACCTGGATCGGCGTGAGCCACGACGCCATGAGCCTGCGCGCCTATGGCAGCCTCGGCGCCATCTGGCGCATGGTGGCCCGCTCCGCCTACACCCAGCTCCGCTACTCGCCGGGGCTTCTTCTGCTCTGCACCCTGCTCATGGCCCTTGCCTTCTGGATGCCGCCGCTTGCCCTTGCCGTGGGCCCCGCACCCGCCCGCATCGCCGGCGGCGCGGGTCTTGCCGCGATGCTGGTCTGCTACCTCCCGACGCTCCTCTACTACCGCCTGCCGCCGCACTGGTCGCTTCCCATGCCCCTCATCGGCACGCTGTATCTCGCCATGACCTGGCATTCGGCGGTGCGCGCGTGGACGGGCCAGCGCAGCGAATGGAAGGGTCGCGTCTACACCGCCGACCTCACGCCCGACCGGTAGGCGCCACCGTTCCGCGAGGTTCGCGGCCTGCGCGCTTGACGGGCGCCGGGGAGCGTGTAAGCACGGGTGCATGACGGAAGGAGCCCGGCGGAAGGTGGCAACGGGATATCGGTTCGTACGCCTCGCGGAGACGGACCGGGCCGAAATCGCGATCCATTACGGCGGCCGCGCCCTGCCCGCGCTTGTGGGCGACACGGTATTGACGGCGCTGCTCGTCAACGGCGTGATCCTGCGGCGCAACGAGTTCGCCGGCGATGCGCGGGCGGGGCTTTGCAATATGGGCGCCTGCCAGGATTGCTGGGTCATGTTCGAGGACGGAACCCGCGCCCGCGCCTGCACCACCGACGCGGCGGACGGCATGCGCATCCGGGCCTCCGAGGGCGGGCCTTGACGCAAGAAAAGCCTCGGGTGCTGATCGTCGGCGCGGGACCCGCCGGTACGCGCGCGGCCGAGACGCTCGCCGCCCATGGGATCGCGCCGATCGTCGCCGACGAAGGCGCGCGTGACGGCGGCCAGATATACCGTCGCCCGCCGGAAGGCTTCACCCGCCCGGCCCGCGCCCTCTACGGCTTCGAAACGCCGAAGGCCGAGGCGGTGCACGGCGCCTTCGCCGCGCTTCGGGGCAGGATCGACTACCGCCCGCGCACCGTGATCTGGAACGTCGAACGGGGAACGGCCCATGGGCTCGGCCCCGAGGGCATGGTGCGTATCCGCTACGACGCCCTCCTTCTCGCCACCGGCGCGATGGACCGGATCATCCCCTTCCCCGGCTGGACTCTCCCCGGGGTCTTCTCCATGGGCGGCGCGCAGGTGGCGCTCAAGGCCCAGGGCTGCGCCATCGGGGACCCGGTGGTCTTCATGGGCACCGGACCGCTCCTCTATCTCGTCGCCTATCAATATGCCCATGCCGGCGCCAGGGTGGCCGCCGTGCTCGACACCGCACGGGCGGGGGATGCGCTGCGCGGGCTGCCGGGCCTGCTCGCCGGGGGGCGCACGCTCGCCAAGGGGCTCTGGTACATGACCTGGCCCAGGCTCAGGGGTATCCGCGTCGAGCGCGGCGTGACGCCGGTGGCGGCGGAAGGCGAGGGCGGGCTCGAGGCGGTGCGCTACCGCGACCGCGGCGGGCGGGAACGGCGGATAGCCTGCGCCGGCCTCGGCATCGGCTACGGGGTGAAGTCGGAGCCCCAGCTCGCCGAACTCGCCGGCTGCGAGATGGTGTTCGACAGGCTCGCCCAGCAGTGGCTGCCCGTCGCCGACGAGGAGGGCCGGGCGCGGGCCGGTGCGCTCTATCTCGCGGGCGACGGCGCGGGCGTCGCCGGCGCGGACGCCGCGGAGCTGCGCGGGCGCCTCGCGGCCCATGCCCTGCTCGCCGACCGCGGTATCGCGACGGCGGGGCGGGAACGGGCACGGCTCCGGGCGCGGCTGCGGCGAATCATGCGCTTCCGCGACGGGCTGGAGCGCGCCCTGCCGGTACCGTTCCACCTTGCACGGACGCTCCCCGACGAGACGGTCATATGCCGCTGCGAGGCGATCACAGCCGGTGAGATCCGCCACGGGCAGTCGCTCGCACCGGCGGAGATGAACCGCGCCAAGGCCTTCACCCGGATCGGCATGGGGCGGTGCCAGGGGCGGGTCTGCGGCCTCGCGGCGGCGCAGATTCTTGCCGCCGCACGGGGCTGCGACGTGGCCGAGGTCGGCCGTCTGCGGGGCCAAGCGCCGGTCAAGCCCGTGGGCGTCGCCGCCGGTGCCCGCATGGCGGTCGAAGACGGCGCGCGGGCGGCATCCATATGAGCGCCGGTGGTGCGAGCGCGGGGCGGGCGGCGGAGGCCTACGACGTGTTGGTCCTGGGCGGCGGGCTGGTGGGCTGCTCCGCGGCCCTCCACCTCCGTCAGCGCGGTGCGCGGGTCGCCGTGGTGGAGAAGAACCAGCTCGGCGCCGCGGCGAGCGGCGTGAACTTCGGCGGCGTCCGGCGCAACGGGCGCAAGCTCCCGGAGCTCGACCTCGCGCGCCGCGCGCTCGAGATCTGGAAGCGCCTTCCCGAACTCGTCGGTAACGACTGCGAATACGCCGTGACCGGGCATCTCAAGGTCGCTCGCTCCGACGACGACATGGCACTCATGGCGGCCCACGCCGAAGCCCAGTCGGACCACGGGGTCGAGGTGGAGATGGTGAGCCGCAACGCCTTGCAGGCGCGCTTCCCCTGGTTCGGCGAAGGTGCCGTGGGAGCGGCCTGGTGCCCGAGCGACGGACAGGCCAACCCCCGCCTTGCCGGCCCCGCCTTCGCCCGGGCTGCGCGCGAGGCGGGCGCGGCGCTGTTCGAGCAGGACGGTGCAAGCGAAGCGGCGCGCGACGGCGAAGGCTTTGTCGTCGAGACCGAATCGGGGCGCACGCTCCGCGCCCGCGCGCTGATCAACAGCACCGGCGCATGGGGCGGCCGCATGGCCGGGCGCTTCGGCGAACCGGTCGAGATCTGGCCCATGGAGCCCCAGATGTTCGTCACCGAGCCGGTGCCCTATTTCATGGAGCCCGCGCTCGGCGTGGTGGGAGGGGACGTGTACGCCCGGCAGATCCCGCGTGGGAACGTCATTGCCGGCGGGCGCAGCACCACCGCGGACCTCGACGTGGGCTTCGGCAAGGTCAACGCGGAGGAGAGCTTAAGCACGCTCGCGCGGACCATCGAGATCGTGCCCCGGATTGCCGAAGCCAGTGTCATCCGGTTCTGGAGCGGGGTGGAGGGTTGCACTGCGGACCAGCTTCCGGTGCTGTGCGCCAGCGGGACCACCGACGGCCTGGTCCATGCCTTCGGCTTCAGCGGCCACGGCTTCTGCCTGGGCCCCGCCTCCGGCGCGGTGGCTGCGGAACTCGCGCTCGACGGACACACGCCCACATCCATCGAAGGTTTCGATATCGGCCGATTCGCCGAGAAGAACGAGGAGGTTTGAATGACACGAACGGTATACGACCTCTGCGGCGCCGACGACCGGCGGTTCAGCCCCTATTGCTGGCGCACCCGGCTCGCGCTTGCACACAAGGGCCTGGATGCGGACTACGAGCCCGTGGGCTTCACCGAGAAGGAGAAGATCGCCTTCAGCGGCCAGACGCTGGTACCCGTGCTGACGGACGGCGAGACGACGGTGACCGATTCGTGGCGCATCGCCTGTTATCTGGATGAGGCCTATCCGGACGCACCGCCGCTTTTCGACAGCCCCATGGCCCGCGCGACGGCGCGGTTCATCAACGGCTGGGCCGACGGGGCCATTCATCCGGCGGTGGTGAAAGCGGGCGTGTTGGAAATCCTGGAGAACTGCCGGGCCGAAGACCAGGC
This sequence comes from Alphaproteobacteria bacterium, assembly GCA_965220825.1. Classification (GTDB taxonomy): domain Bacteria; phylum Pseudomonadota; class Alphaproteobacteria; order UBA828; family UBA828. The sequence goes on along the minus strand of OZ244839.1, from coordinate 1,599,983 downwards.
ATATTTCCGCGAATCCCGCGAGGAGCGCTTCGGCATGCCGCTGGAGACGTTCGCGGACAGGAGCGCGGAGCAGCGCGCGTGGCTCTCGGGCGTGTTCGTGCCGGTGCGCGCCGCACTCACGGAATCGCCCTTCCTCAGCGGGCGAACGCCGGCCTATGCGGACTATATCGTGGCCGGGAGCCTCGCCTTCTCCAGCGTGATCTGCCCGACGCTCGCCTTCTTTTCGGCGCACGATCCGATACGGGCGTGGCACGAGCGGCTGGATGCCGCGCTCAGGGCGGCAGGCGGCACGTCCGTCGCCCTTCCGCCGCTGGCGCCCGCCGCGGAATAGGGGCGGGCGGGGCGCCGGAGAACCCGCACCGTGGCCGCGGCGGCGGATTTCACCGTTCGCTTCTGGGGTGTGCGGGGCGGCATCCCCACCGCCGACGCGGCGACCCGGCGCTTCGGCGGCAACACGCCCTGCCTCGAAGTGCGGTGCGGCGCGCATCTGCTGATCTTCGACGCGGGCACGGGGATCCGCCGCCTGGGCGCTTCTCTCGCCGGCGGTGGGTCCGTCGACGCGGACATCTTCTTCACCCATGGCGGTTTCGAGCGCGTTTGCGGCCTTCCGTTTTTCGCGCCGGGCTACGACCCCGGCAACCGCTTCGCCGTGTGGGCGGCCGCGGGACGGGATGAGCCCGGCATCCGGGCGCGGCTCAACGCCTTCATGACTTCGCCGCTCTTCCCCATCCCGCTCAGCTATATCGGCAGCCTCAAGAGCTGGTGCGACTTTCGCGCGGGCGACGTGCTGACGCCGCGGGAGGGCATCCGCATCCGCACCGCGCCACTGGGCGGCACAGAGGGCGCCGTGGCCTACCGCGTGGAATATGGCCGCCGCGCGCTCTGCTATCTGGGAGCGGAGGCCCCCGCCGGTGCGCCGGATGCAGGGCTTCGCGCGCTCACACGCGGCGCGGACGCGGCAATTCACCCCCTCGCGGCCGGCGATGGGGCGAATACGGGTGCCGCGGCGTCGGGGGAAGGCGACGGTACCCGCTCCATCGTCTTCCTCCATTCGCCGGACCACGACGACGCGCGCCTCGACGCCCTGCAGCAGGCGCTGGAAGCCGGAGACCGCCCCGTGACGGTCGCGCGGGAGGGGATGGTGGTTGCGGTGTGAGGGGCTGTGGCCGCATGGCGCCGGACGTCCGCTACGCAAAAGCCGCGCTTGGGATTCGGGGCGCCGGGCGAATCGACACCCGCGTGACGGTACGACGGGTCGGGGGTAGTGTCCGCGGTGGAGATCGCGGGGTGCGCCGCTGCGGGACGGGCGCGAAGGGGGATCATCATGGAACTTTACGAAGCCATGCGCACGACCTTCGCCGCGCGCGACTATACGGAGGACCACCTGCCCGACGAGACGCTCTACGAAATGTTGGAGAACGCCCGCTTCGCGCCGAGCGGGGGAAACCGCCAGGGTAACCGGGTCATCGTCGTGCGGGATGCGGAGACGCGGGCCGCGCTCGCGGCGCTCTCCGAAGCCCCGGCCAGGCGCTACCGGGCCCAGATCGATGCCGGCGAGAACCCCTGGAACAGCGTCGTGCCGTCCGGGCTCTCAGCCGAGGAGATCGCGAAGACCGCGGTGCCGGCCGTGCTGACCGAGCCCTACAGGCGGGCATCGGTCGTTCTCGTCGTCCTGGTGGATCTCAAGGTCGTCGCGTCCACCGACCAGAATCTCGACCGGGTCGGCGTCATCAGCGGCGCGTCGATCTATCCCTTTGTCTGGAATCTTCTGCTCGCGGCGCGCCAGGCGGGTTTCGGCGGCACTATTACCACCCTCGCCGTCGCGGAGGAGCCGAAGATCCGGGCGCTCCTCGGCATCCCGTCGGATTTCGCGGTCAGTGCGCTGGTGCCGCTCGGGCGGCCGGTGAAGCAGCTCACCCGGCTGAAGCGCCGCGCCGTCGAGGAGATCGCCACCCGCGAGCGCTTCGACGGCGCACCGTTCACCCGCGGCTGACGGCGGCGCGGCGCGGTCAGAACCGACTCCCACCGCCGAGCGCGCGTTTCTCATAGACGCTTTCGATCCGCTCGCCGTTCCATCTGTAACAGAGATGCCGCTCCTGGCGGGCGTTCGACAGAACGGGGGGCCGGAACACGGCGGCACATTCGCCACCCGTTCGGCGGACGCTGTCATAGGCGATCCCGTTCGACCCGGCCTCGCGCAGCGTTCTCGCGAGATGCCGGGCGGCCGCGTGGTTGTCGTTATGGTAGACGAGCGGCTGGTCCGTCTTCCGGCCGCGCAGGTCATGCAGGTCTCCGTCGAGGTCGACGAGGTAGACCCGCATGTCCAGTTCCATATGCGCCTGGGCCGTGGCGCGCATGAACTGCTCGCGATGGTGTTTGGTCTCGGCAATGGCCGTCTCGAGGTCGTTCGCGGCATAGAAGACACCATACGTGCCATCGGAAAACCGGCTGCCGCTCGGGTTCAGATGGGTGAAGGCCGCCATGATGACGACGGTCCCGGGGCCGCTGATGCGATCTTCCGGCGGAACGAGCCGGATATCGCCGGCCTCGTCGCGAAGCCTCGGGTTCGTGAGCGAGTCCAACTGGAAGACCGCCTCGAGGTCGTCTGGGTCGGCGACCCGCTCGAACAGTGAAACGGGCGGAAACCTGCTGGGGATGATGCGCCAGCACGGCTTCCACCGGATACGGACAACCGGCAGCGTCATGCCCAGCCGCCCCGCTGCGTGTCGAGATATTGCCGGACGACGGAGAGGTCGGCGACTTGGCCCGAGAGCATCCGGTCGAGCGCCGACCGGCCGGCGAAGGGCGCTGCCGCGTTCGGACGCCTCACCCATTCATCGGCGGCCTTCTGGTCGGGGAGCAGGATCTGAAGTGCCTTGTAGATGCCGATGACGTAGGAAATGCGCTCCAGCGTATCCTTCGGCAGAACGGTGTTGGGGTCCTTCTTCCACTTGAAGAAGGTCGATCGCGCCGTCAGCCCGAGCAGGGTCATCTGTTCCTCGACGGAAAGGCTCCAGAGCCCCGCAATGCGAAAGAACGTCCGCAACGCTGGGCCGGAGAGGCCCCTCCGATCGAACGCCGTCGCCGGATGTCCTCGAGCAGCCATTGGAATGTCCATATATGTTTTCTATACCAAAAATAGTCCATATATATACTATTCGCAAGGCTCGGAGGCACGTATCGCGCGTGTCTCTTGCAGGCTCGAAGCCCGTGCATCGAGCGAGCCCGTGCGCAGAACGATCAGGCGGCGTTCGGGGGACATCGCGTCCCTACTGGCCTGCGCCCCCTCCCAGGCTCCGAACGAGGCCAAGCCGTTTCGCCGCGGTCGGGTTTCGCCTTAGGATGGGGTGGGGGAAGCGATGTTGCGTTTGACGGGAATTCTCGGCAATGCGGCGGAGCCCGCGTTGGCGGAGCGGCTTCATGCGCTGGGCCATGACGGGCGGGTGGAGACCATTGCGCTCGACGCCGCGGATACGGCGCGCAAGCGTCTCAGGGTTCGGACAGATCGGGGCACGGACTGTGCGGTGGCGATCCCGCGCTCCCAGCGGCTCGCCAATGGCTCCGTCCTGCTGCTCGAGGCGGACCGCGCCGTGGTCGTGCGGATGCGGGAGACGGTCTGGCTCGGGCTCGCACCGCGGGACGTGGCGGCGGCGCTCGAACTCGGCTATTTCTGCGGCAATCTGCATTGGCGGGTGCGCTTCGACGGCAGCCTGATCCGGGTGGCGCTCGACAGCCCGCGGGAGACCTATCTGGCGCGGCTGGAGGGCCATCTCGCCGACGGCCGCGCGCTGCTCGTGGACGATGAAACCACGGGCCCCGGTGAGGAGTGACGGGCCATGGCGACGGCGGAGGCGGCGAAGGAGGCGGTGCCGGCGAGCGCCGCGCGGGTCGGTATCGGCGGGCCGGTGGGCTCGGGCAAGACCGCGCTGATCGAGCGGCTGATCCCGCTCTTGGCGGCGCGCGGCACGTCGCTTGCCGTCGTCACCAACGACCTGGTGACCCAGGAAGACGCGGAGCGGCTCCAGCGCGGCGGGCTGATCGATGCCGAGCGGGTGGTGGGAGTCGAGGCCGGTGCTTGCCCCCACACGGTGATCCGCGAGGACCCGACCCTCAATATCGAGGCCGCGGAGCGGCTGGAAGGGCTCTTCGCGCCGCTCGATCTGATCCTGATCGAAAGCGGCGGAGACAATCTGGCCTCCACCTTCTCCCTCGATCTGGTGGACTACTGGCTGTTCGTGATCGATGTCTCCGGCGGCGGCGACATCCCGCGCAAGCGCGGCCCCGGTATCCTCCGGGCGGACCTCCTGATCGTGAACAAGAGCGACCTCGCGCCCCATGTGGGGGTGGACCTCGCGGCCATGCGGCGCGAGGCGGAAGAGGTGCGCGAGGGCCGGCCCGTCCTCCTTACCAACTGCCGCACCGGCGAGGGCTTGGAGGACGTGGTGGCCCGCCTCGCCCACGATGTCCTGATGGAGGGATAGGCCGGGGGCGGCGCGCCGCGTCCGGCTCCATCGCCCGCCGGCTGCTTTCCCATCTCGCCCGCTCCGGCGCGGTGGCTACCGCTTGCCGGCGACGACGGCTTCGATGAGATAGGGAACTTCCGCGGCCAGGGCCTCGCGGACGGCGGCGGCGAGTTCCTCCGGTTCCGTCACGCGGCGGGCGGCGACACCCATGCCGGCGGCCATCGATACGAAATCGAGAACCGGCTCTTCAAGGTCCATATGGACGTAAGGCCGGTTGGTCGTCACGCCGAAGCGGTGGCGGTATATGTCCAGATTGTGCTTGAGGATGCGGTATTCCCGGTTGGCCAGGATGATGAAGACGATGGGCAGCCGGTGGTGGGCCGCGGTCCAGAGCGCCTGGATGCTGTACATGGCCGAGCCGTCGCCCGAGACGCAGACCACCGGCCGGTCGGGCGATGCAAGCTTCACCCCGAGTGCGCCGGCAACGCCCTGGCCGATACCGCCGCCCCGCCCGCAGAAATAGTCCCCGGGCCTTGTGAAGTTCAGGGTGCGGGAGATGTCGGGGCTCGCGGTGATCGCTTCCTCCACCATCACCGCGTCCTTGGGCAGCGCCGCCTGGAGCGCCGCGAGGAATACGGGGATCGCCATGGGGCGCACATCGCGCAGCGTCTCCAGCCGGGCCGCACGTTCGGCGCGTTCCTTCGCCTTCAGCGCCGCGAGCCGTGCATTGCGTCTGGCCGCCGCCTTCTCGAAGGCGGGCGTCCGCCCGGCCCGGACCCGCCGGGCGATGGCCGCCAGAGTGGGTGCGAGACCGCCGATCAGGCCGGCATCGAGCCTGTGGTTGCGTGAGAGGCGCTCCGCCGACTCCTCCACCTGCAGCACCGCCGCACCCTGTGGGAACGGCGCGCAGGGCGTATACCAGACCTCCTCGAAGAATGGCCCGCCCGCGAGCAGCACCGCGTCCGCATCGCCCAGATGTTCGACGATGCCCTCCGCATGGACCGGAAGACCGCCCCGCATGTTGGGATGCTGATTGGGGACGGCGGCGTGCTGGTGGATGAACTCCACCCAGACGGACGCGCCGACCGCCTCCGCGAGCGCCATTGCCGCGCGGTGCGCGCCCGCCCGCGCCACATCGTCCCCCACCACCAGCGCCGGCGCCTTGGCCGCGAGCAGCCGCTCCGCCACGGCGCGGACTCCTTCGGGGTCCGGCCGGGGGGCGCGGTAGAGCGGGCTTGGGAGGCCCGCGCCCATCTCCGTCTGCTGCTCCATGACGTTGATGGGGAGTGCCACGAACACCGGACCGGACGGCGGGTCGTGGGCGATCTTGAAGGCGCGGCGCATGATGGGGCCGAGCTCGTCCGCCTGTGCCGCCTCGACGCTCCACTTGGTCACCGGTGCCGCCATGGCCACCAGGTCGTGGCCCAGAATCGGCTCGCGCAGCCGAAGCCGCGTATCCTGCTGCCCGGCGGTGATGATGGTGGGCGCGTTGCCGCGCAGCAGGCCGTACATCATGCCGATCGCATTGCCGAGGCCCGGCGCCACATGGAGGTTGACCACGCCCGTCCGCCCGCTCGCCTGGGCGTAATAGCCGGCGGCGCCCACGGCCACGCCTTCATGCAGGGCGAGCACATAGGAGAGCGCGGGATGATCGGCGAGGCCGTCGATGATGGGGCTCTCCGTGGTTCCCGGATTGCCGAACAGATATTCGACCCCGTGGGCCAGCAGGCTCTCCATGAAGACGTCGCGTCCCAGCATGCCTCTTTATCTCCCGCCTTCCGCCGCGCGCCGCCCCGGGGACGTCGCCCGCCGCCCCTGCGGCCCCAGCCCCGCCGGGCGCCAACGCCCTAGCGGATTCGTTCCAGGATCGAGCAGTAGTTGGCGACCGAAACGCCGCCCATGTTGAAGATGCCCGCGAGGTTCGCGCGCGGAAGCTGCATGTCGCCCGCTTCGCCTGCAAGCTGCATGGCGCTCATCACATGCATGGAGACGCCGGTCGCGCCGATGGGATGCCCCTTGGACTTGAGTCCGCCCGACGGGTTGACCGGCAGCTTGCCGTCCCGCTCGGTCCAGCCTTCGAGGGCGGCGCGTGCGCCCTCGCCCCGGGGGCAGAGGCCCATGGCCTCATATTCCAGCAGCTCGGCCACGGTGAAGCAGTCGTGGGTCTCCACGAAGTCCAGATCGTCCAGTGCGACGCCCGCACCGTCCAGTGCGCGGCGCCACGCTTCCGAGCAGCCTTCCATCAGCACGACGTCGCGCTTGCTCATGGGGAGGAAATCGTTGACATGGCTTGCCGCGCGAAAGACCACCGCCTTCTCCATGGCGAGCGCCGTCTCCAGGTCGGTCAGCACCAGGGCGGCCGCGCCGTCGGAGACCGGCGAGCAGTCCGTGCGCTTCAAGGGGCCGGCGACCTGCGGGTTCTTCTCCGAAACCGTGCGGCAGAAATCGAAGCCCAGATCCTTGCGGAAGTGGGCGTAGGGGTTCTTCGTGCCGTTCCTGTGGTTCTTTGCGGCGATGGTGGCGAGTGCGTCCGACTTGTCCCCGTGGCGCTGGAAGTAGCGGTCGGCGATGAGGCCGAAGACGCCGGCGAAGCCACCGGAAATATCGGATTCCTCCCTGACATAGGAGGCCTTGAGGAGGTTTTGCGCGACTTCCTCGCGGCTGGCACCGGTCATCTTCTCGACGCCCACCACCAGGACGAAGCGCGCCCCGCCGGCGCGAATCGACAGCATCCCGCGGTGGACCGCCGCGCTGCCGGTGGCGCAGGCGTTCTCCACATTGGTGGCCGGCGTGAAGCGCATGCGGTCGTCGAGTTGGAGCGGAAGCGAGGAGGGGAAGACCTGCTCCGCAAGCCGCCCGGTGCTGCCGACGGCGATCTCGTCCACCTCTTCCGGCTCGATGCCCGCATCGGCGAGTGCGGCGGACGCGGCTTCGAGGACCAGCGATTCGACATCGGCGTCGTCGCGCTTGCCGAACGGCGTATGCCCCCAACCGACGATGCAGACGCTCATGACACCCTCTCCCGAAGCGGCCCCCAGCTTAAGCCAATCCCCGGCCCATGCGAAACCGCCCGAAGGCCCGTCTTCGGCGGTGGCAAAGAAACATGCGGGCCTGGAGACCCGCGCACCTAAAAAAACAGGTACCGGCCCGTCGCGTGCGACGGCGGCCGTCGTGTAATCTGATGGAGGCGGCGCCGCTTGGCGCATCCGCCGCGGGGAGGGGGCGCAGCTTGAAGACCGACGCCATTCGATCGAGCAGAGCCCCGCGCCGTGCGCTGCGCGGGGCTCTGCTCGCAGCGGCGCTTCTCCTCGCCGCCGCCGCGCCGACGCCCGGCGCGGGCGAGACGGCCGGCGTCTACGAATCGGCGCTGCACCGCTTCCGCGTCGCAGTGCTGGTGGAAGGGCTCGAGCACCCTTGGGGGCTCGCCTTTCTGCCCGACGGGCGCATGCTGGTGACGGAGCGGCCCGGCCGCCTGCGCATTATCGCCGGCGGACGCCTGGAGCCGGAGCCGGTCGCAGGCGTGACGGAGGTGCGGGAGAAAGGCCAGGGCGGGCTGCTGGATGTGGCGCTCCATCCGAACTTCGCGGAGAACGGGCTGGTCTATCTCTCCTATGCGAGCCCGGGCCCGGGCGGTGCGGCAACCGCCGTCGCCCGCGGCAGGCTCGGCGACAACCGCCTGCTCGAGACGGAGGAGCTCTATGTCGCCTTGCCGCGGGACGGCGGCGGGCGGCATTTCGGCTCCCGCCTGCTGTTTGCCCACGGCCATCTCTTCGTCACGACAGGCGAGCGTGGCGATGCCGACCGCGCTCAAGCCCTCGACGACCCGGCGGGTTCCGTCCTGCGGTTGCGCGACGACGGCACCGTGCCGCCGGACAACCCCTTCACGGGCCGCGCGGACGCAAGGCCCGAAATCTACACCTATGGAAACCGGAACCCCCAGGGCCTCGCGCTGGAGCGCGCGACGGGGCGCATCTACGCCATCGAGCACGGCCCCAAGGGCGGGGACGAGCTCAATCTGATTACGTCCGGCGTGAACTATGGCTGGCCCGTCATCACCCACGGACGGAGCTATATGGGCTTTTCCATCGGCGAGGGAAGCCACAAGGAGGGCATGGCCCAGCCCGTCCATTACTGGGTGCCGTCCATCTCTCCCTCGGGACTCATGATCTATGACGGCGACCGCTTCCCCGCATGGCGCGGGAGCTTTTTCGCCGGCGCGCTCTCCGCCGAGCTCCTGGTCCGCCTCGTGGTCGAGGACGGGCGCGTGACGGTGGAGGAACGGCTTCTGGAAGACCTCGAGGAGCGCATCCGGGACGTCCGCCAGGGCCCGGACGGGCTGATCTACCTGCTGACCGACCATCCCGAGGGCGCGCTTCTGCGCCTCGAGCCCGTGGAGTAGCGGCGCCCCGGGATCAGGCGCGGCGTTCCCACTTGCCGGCGGGTGTCTGCTCCCAATAGGCGACGGGACGGTCTGCGTCGCGGTGGTTCTTCCAGCGTTCGCGCGCGGCCTCGAGGGCCGCCTGGTCCCTGCCGTCGAACATGTCGAGACAGCGCTCGAAGCGCTCGATGTCGTCGGGAAGGATGCCGTCCACGGCGATGGCGACGGTGGCGCCGTTCGGGTTCGCGCCGTCGGTCGTCAGCAGAACGGGCTGCCGGTCGGCGCGGCCGCCGGCCGCGGTCCCATGGGGAAGGAAAGAGCCCTGATCGTAGGTCCAGAGCGCGGCGTCGAGTGCGCGGAGGCGCTCGTCGGTCGCGCCGAGGACGACGGCGCGGCGGCCGCTCTCCAACACCTTCTCGAGCAGCTTGGGAAGCGCCTTCTCGAGAGGCGTATGGCGCAGCTGGTAGAACGCGATCTCCGTCACGGGGCGTTCAGGCCTCGTAGTGGGACTCCACCAGCCGGTCCAGCAGCCGCACGCCGTAGCCCGACGCGCCCTTCGGCACCGTCGGGTCGTCGCCCTGCTTCGCCCAGGCCATGCCGGCGATGTCCAGATGGGCCCAGGGCACGTCGTTCACGAAGCGCTGCAGGAACTGCGCGGCGGTCACGCTCCCGGCCTCCCGGCCCTTGCCGACATTCTTCATGTCGGCGATCTGGGAATCGATATCCTTGTCGTAGCGCTCGCCGAGGGGCAGCCGCCAGACCTCCTCGCCCGTGTCGCGTCCGGCGGCGGCGAGACGATCCGCCAGTTCGTCGTCATTGCAGAAGAGGCCCGCCCGGTAGGTGCCGAGGCTCACGATGATGGCGCCCGTGAGTGTCGCCAGATCGATCATGAAGCGCGGCTTGAAGTTCATCTGGGTGTACCAGAGCGCATCGGCCAGAACGAGACGCCCCTCCGCGTCGGTGTTGATCACCTCGATGGTCTGCCCCGACATGGAGGTCACCACATCGCCGGGGCGCTGGGCATTGCCGTCCGGCATGTTCTCGACGAGACCCACCACGCCGACGGCGTTCACCCGCGCCGCGCGGCCCGCCAGCGCCTTCATCAGGCCGATCACCGTGCCGGCGCCCGCCATGTCGTATTTCATCTCTTCCATGCCCTGTGAGGGCTTTATGGAGATGCCGCCGGTATCGAAGGTGACTCCCTTGCCGATGAAGGCGACGGGCGCGCGATCCATGCCGTTGGGCGCGCCATTCCACCGCATGATCGCGAGCTGTGGCGCGCGCACGCTCCCCTGGGCGACGCCCAGCAGCGCGCCCATGCCGAGCGCCGCCATGGCGTCCCGGTCCAGTACCTCGACGTCGATACCGTCTTCCGAGAGGGCCTCGATGTCCTCGACGATAGTATCGGGATATTTGACGTTGGCGGGCTCCGAGACCAGGTCCCGCGTGAGGTGGACACCGTCCGCCAGCCGGTCCTTGGGCGCGAAGGCGGCCTCGCCCGCCGCCGGATCGTCCAACAGGAGCGACAGCGCCTCCAGAGTCGGCTTCTCCTCGTCTTTCTTCTTCGTGTGATATTTGTCGAAGCGGTAGCTCCCGAGCCGTGCGCCGAAGGCGATCTGCGCGGCCATGGCCTCGGGCGCGAGCGCGCAGCCCGGCACCGCCTCCACGGCAACGGCGCCCTGCTTCATGCCGGCGGCGTTGAGCCGGCCGGTGATGGCGCCACCCAGATTCTGGAGCTGGCGAGCGTCGATCTTGCCAGGGTCCCCGAGCCCGGCAAGCACCACCGCGTCCACTTCGAGCCCATGGGGTGCAAGAAGGGTGAGGGTCGTGTTCCGCTTCCCCTTGAAACGCCCACTCGCGAGCGCCCGGGCGAGCGCGCCGCCCGTGCTCTCGTCCAGCGCACGGGCGGTCTCGCCCAGCGCCAAGTCTTCTGCAACGCCGACGACGATCGCGCCCGAAGAAGGTATCGCGATCCCGGAAAAAACGATCTTCATGGCGGTCCGTCCCCTACGGTGGAATGGCTCTCGGTCAGGCACAATCTATCGCCAATGCCGCGGTCGGGTGAAGGGCCGCAGGCGGGTATTGGCGCCGGCGGCGCAAAATTTCTGCCCGGTGCGACGTGCGTGCGCGCAGAGGCGCGCTCGGCTCAGGCGACGAAGAAGCGTTTCAGCGCGTCGAGCGTTTCGTCGGGAGCCTCGTCCAGCATCAAATGGCCCGCGCCGGGAATGGTCGCCGTTTCCGCCTCAGGCATGAGAGCGGCGAGGGCGTGGCCGGCCTTGGCCCTGGTCATGACGTCCCGCTCGCCGATGATCACGAGGGCCGGGCAGCGCACGGCGCGGGCCGCCGCCTCGCCGCCGTCATAGGCGTTGGTCGCCACCAGATCGGTGTGGAGCACCCCCGGCGCGGCACGCTCCAGAATGCGCAGCCCGCCGGTGGTCATCCACATCCCCGGCATCCGGTGGCCGCCATAGCGCGCGCGCCGGCCGTAGCCCCAGGCGGTGAGCAGTTCCATGGCAAGGCGGTCCTTCGATGCCGCCGCATCGAGCAGGGCCGGGCTCACGGGGATGGCGGCGGCGGCGCCCAGCAGCGCGAGTCTCCGCACGCGGGCACCGTGACGGGCGGCGGCGTCGAGCGCGACCAGCGCGCCCATGCTGTGCCCCACCAGCGATGCCTGCGTAAGCTGCGCAGCGTCCATCAGCGCGACGATCCAGTCCGCCATGGCGGGGATCGTCTCCCGCGGCGGGCCTTCGGAGCGGCCATGGCCCGGCAGGTCGACGGCCAGCACGCTCCCGCCATGCCACGCAAAATAGCGCGCTTGGAGCTTCCACACCGTGCGGTCGAAGGAGGCGCCGTGGATGAAGAGGGTGGTGGGCAGGCCCGAATCGAACGGCCGTCCGCCCGTGTTGGCGACGGCACGGGCGCCGGCGACGCGGAACTCCACCGTCAGCCCCGCACCCGTTGCAGAGGCGCCCGGGAGAGAGCGGCGGAGAGGGGCAGGCGGTGCCGTATCCGGCGATGAATCGGGTGCATTCCGTACGCATGCAAGGCGATGCGAGCAGCCCCCACCCTGCCACAGGCCATGATCCGATGACAAGATTCGCACGCGGAACCTGTCGGGTGAAGGCGCTCTGTGTGGATTTGGAAGGCATGCAAACCGGAGGAGGTGGAGGGTTTCTACGGGCCGCCGTACCCCTTTCGGTGCGCGGGTTTCCCGGCCCGCAACGGGCCGGAGGGCCGTCACCGGCGGTGGCAACAAAAAACATGCGGGCCTGGAGACTCGCGCACCTGCAAAATAGAAACAGACGCCGTGTCAGTAGTGCAGACGCAGGTCCAGGCTGATGCGGGTGTCGGGCGCGCCGCCTGCGCGGTGGCCGGCGGTCAGGGCGGCGTCGATGCCACCGCGGGCGAAGCCGATGCCCGTCCGGTAGTGCTGCGAATGCGATTCGCCGCTGAACGCCATGGCGGTAAACGGCGTCAGAAGCCCGCCGGCCGCCGCCACGCCATAGCCTGCGCGCGCGGTCAGCGACAGGTGCTCCGGCGCGTCATCGTCGCTGGCCTCGTCGAACAGCCGTTCGCTTGCCAAGGCGCCGTGCTGCTGCTGCCCCCATGCCGGGCCAAGCGCCAGCGACAGGCCGCGACCGTCGGCGGCGGGGTTCAGTCGCGCTTCCAGGCTCGCGCCTCGTTCCCGCGTGTCGTCTTCGGCGTGGAGCGCCAGCCAGTGGCCGCTTGCGTCGAGGCCGAAGCGCGAGCCGGGTGCCGACATTCGCACACCGCCGGAAATCTCCATGCCGCTTCCCGTCACGCCGTCGCCGCCGTCCTGGCGAAGCTCCAGCGCGCCGCGCGGCCGGACTTGCCAGTCGGAGCTCGAGGCAAGTGCGAAGCCGTCATGTTCGGCCTCCATGCCGGCGTTGAGGCGCCAGCTCGTCGCCGTCAGGCCGCCGATCGAGGTCGAGGACGGACCGTCCGTCTCGATCTGCGCCAGACTGGCGCCGCCAATCGCCGACAGCGTGAAAGCGGAGCGCCGCGCCACCGGCAGGCGGCCGCTCACCGAACCCGCCAGCAGCGACAGATCCGCCTTCTCCACTTCGCCATCGAACTTCCGGTGTTCCGCCTTACCCGTGCCCGCGCCAAGCACCAGACGCACGGCGCCGCCACCCGCCGCCTTCATCTGGAGATAGGGCCAGAGCGCCGTCAGAGACGTCTCGAGACGGCCCTCGAACTCCTCGTCCAGCTTCAACCGGTAGTCCGCCTCGCTCTCGCCTCGAGACAGCGCCACCCCGGCCATCAGCCGCTCGTTCAGCCGCCCATCGACACCCAGCCAGCCGGTCCATTGCTTGCCGTCCCAGCGGTCGCCGCTCTTGCGGCCCTCGAAAGTACGCCAGTCGCCCCGGCCCCAGACCGTCCAGTCCGGGCCGCCCGCGCCCGCATTCTCGCCCGCAAGCGACAGGGTGAACGCGCTGCCCCGAAGCAGGGCGTCGCCATCGACCTCGTATGACGAATTGCCGACCCTCCGCTCGACATCGTCGTATGCGCCGCCGCCGGCAATCCGGGGATCGGAGGCAACACCCGCCCGAGGACCGGCCGCCGTAGCCGCCGTCTCCGGCACGCGATAGGAGCCGCCGACCTGCCGGCCGGCCAGCGTCAGGGAACGCGACCCCGGCCCTGCATCGAAGCGCTGCCCGATGGTGTCCGCCGCACCGGCCACCGTCGCCTGCGCCACCGCCGCCAGCGTCCGTTTCAGAACCCGCTTTTCCTCCTCCACCGACGGTCCCGGCTCCGCTGTCGCCGTCGCGATGTCCGACGCCACGCCGTCGCCGCCATAGCCGATGGCGCGGACGCGGAAGCTGTAAGTGACGTCGCCTTCGAGATCGCGGACCGTATGGCTCCGCGTCGCTGCGCCGCTACCTTCAATTTCGTCCCATGCGACGTTGGCAAAATCGCTTGCATTCGTCGCTGTGCCCTGAAGCTTCTGATACTGCCACTTCTGGATGCTGGCGTCCGCGGCAAGCGTCCACGACAGCGTGACCCGCCTGGCGCCCGCCGTCGCGGTCAGCGTCGCCGCCACCGGCGGCCCCGCCGGCGTCGCGAACCGGTCGTCGCTCCGCTCGCCGTACAGGTTGCCCGTCGCCACGGCGCGGATGCGGTAGCCATAGACCGTGCCGTTGGTGAGTCGGTCGAGGGTGAGCGACGTGGTGTCCTTGTCGCTAGGCGAAATATCGGTCCAGGCGGAGGGCCAGGCGGCGTCGCCGATCTTCTCCATATATTGCCATCTGACGATGGTGACAGGATCGTCAGACTGGTCGTTCCAGACGAGTTTGATCGTTCTATTGCCCGGCTCCAGCCGGAACCCCTGCGGCTCGCCGGGCACCACAGCCGGCGTGGCGGTCGCTTCGTTGAAACGTGCATTCTTGTAGGCCACCGTGACGGCGCGCAATCTGAATGTGTATTGGGTGCCGTTGGTCAGCCTCGTGACGGTGTGGCGGAGGACGTTCGAGCCCGCCACCTCCGTCGCCTTGAACGGAATCCACGGGCCGTAATCGCCGTCCGTCTTCTGCGCGTATTCGTACCCGGTGATATTGTCGTTCTCCGGGTCCGTCCAGCGAAGCGTCGCTTTCCCGTTGCCCGGATCTGCCGCAAAGTCTGCGGGCGCCGGGGGTTCTGTGTGTGGCGTCGCGCTGGTTGTTTCGGCCGACTCCATCCCCTCGACGGTCCCGTTCAACGCGCGAACCTGGCAGATATAGGGCGTGTTGTCGGTAAGACTCGATATTGTAATGACTCTGTTGTCGCTGTTGTCGGGGTCTGCGGCATCTCTTGCGCCTGCCCACGATCCGAACGTGCCGTTCTCCGTCCTGCACCGGGCCTGCCAGGAGGTCGCATCCGGCAAGGCTGTGACCGTGACACGAATTAACTGGCGACCCGGAACGACGCTGTGGATCGTCGGCCTGGACGGCACCGTGTTCGGTGTCGCCGTGACCTCGTCCGATTCGGCGCCGACAAAGCCGAAGCCGACCGCCCGAATCTGGAACCTGTATGTCGTGCCGTCGGTGAGTCCGGTGGTGACGGTGTGCGTCGTGGTGTTCTTACCGCTGTTCTTAATCTCGGTCCAGCTACCCCAGCTATTGGAGGTGTTCGGGCGCTGCCGATATTGCCAACTGCCGACATTCGCGTCGTCGGACTGGTCGTCCCATGCCAGCGTGACCTTTGCACTCCCCGCGGTCGCTTTAAGACCTTCCGGCTTGGCAGGTGGCATCTTCGTCGTGTAAATGACCTTCTGCGTGCCGAATATAAACTCGACATGAAAATCCGTGTCGCCCAGCAAATCCTGAAGAGACTTCCGATAGGTCACGCGATCGTTGGAAAAACTGGCTATATTGTTGTTGTCCACACGGGCGAGGTCGACTCCAATGTTCCATTCAGAATTACTCCCTAAAATCTTGTATTGTGTCGATATTCTGAAATCGCCACTGAAGCTTCCCAGATTGGATTGTAAATTCGTTTTTCCGCTATAGTCGACCAAGGCCCTTCTTTGAAGAGCGATCCCGTTTGGAGCCCTATATGGGCTGGAATTGCCTCCTGTAGCTACTATCCAGTAGGTAACGTCTCTGTTTCCCGCAACTTCCGCTCCAATCAGGTTATTGACACCCCGAGGCAAGCTGGAGCTGTATCCTGACAAATCGAAACTGCCGGACGCTTCGGCCGCAGATTCATTGCTTCCGGTGTCGAAGAACCGGACAACGATGTCGGCTTCGGCCTTCGGAACCGCAAAGAAGGCCGAAGCGATGCAGAGCGCCGTAAGCGCCCCGGCGCGCGAGGCGAAGGCGAAGACATCGGCCATGGCGGAGCCGCCGGTGCGGCGGGGCGGGCGAGAGGCTGTCATGGCCATGGCGCGAAGACCCCCTTCGTCAAAATCACGTCAGCCAGCGAACCGTAGCAACGGGTGTAACCGGCTGCAAGAAGTGGCAATGAAATCACATAATAAATCCGCAATAAATCTTGCGCATTTCGAATATGGAAAGGGGCTCGGAACCGGGCCGAGGGCCGGCGCATGTGGCGGCGGCCCTGGCGGTCAATGTCTCGCGGTCGAGACCGAGGCGCCGGAGCGAGGCGCCCGCACCGGGACGGTCGCAGAGCGACTGCTGGCAGGCGAGGGGCGGCGATTCCATGGGGACCGTCTCGATGCCGATCTCGTCCCTGCCGGCTTCCATGGCCTGGTCGATCGCGGCTTCTGTGCGCGGGTCTGCGGCCTCGCAACGAGCCGGAGGGCCGTCACCGGCGGTAGCGACAAAAACATGCGGGCCTGGAGACCCGCGCACCAAAAACAGACACTGCTTCGGTGGGCGGGTCTGGAAACCCGTGCATCAAATCCATACGCCGCGGTGAAGGAGATGCTCCCTCCGTCGCCCGGGCCGCCTCGTCTCGATGACTGTCCCAACGCCGGGGAGTGATGTATGGTACGAGTCTGCTGTGTCCGGGGCGGGTTGAATGGAAAGAAAATTTCTCTCGACGCTTCTCGCGGATAGACGGCTTCAGATCGGGCTCCCCGCGTCTGCGGCGATTATCGTGGCGGTCGTTGTCGGCGTGCTTCTGACGAGCGGCACGGACGAGGACGACACCCAGCCGGTCGCGGGCGAGACCGTCGCCATCGTTCCATCGGCGGAGACAGCGGCCGGTGAAGAAGGCGCGCCCGCCGCGGACGAGACGACGGCGGGCGAGGCGCCGGCCGCCGACGCTTCCGGCACGGGGACGGTTGCAACCGGGTCTCCCGAGGGGAGCGAAGCAGCGGAAGGCGCGGCCGATACCGCCGCCGCTCAGGCGGGCGGTGGCGACGATGGGGCGACGGGCGGCGGCGGCAGTGCGGAGGGACGTGCGGACGAGCCGCAGGCCCTCGCGGCGCTGGACGGCGGCCCCGCGGCGGACGACTACTGGATGAGTGTCGGCGAGGCCGAAGAGGCAGGTGCGGAGGCCCCCGAGCCGCCGAGTTTCGACGTGGTGCGGGTGGGCCCGACCGGCACCACGATAATCGCCGGGCGTGCCGAACCCGGCGCCCGCGTGAGCGTGCTCGATTCCGGAGTCGAAATCGGATCGGCCCGGGCCGACGAGAACGGCGAATGGGTCCTGCTGCTGGACGAGCCCATGGGGAGTGGCGACCACCTTCTCTCCCTCGTCGAAATCTTGCCCGACGGCCGCCGCATCGAATCCAGGGACATGTTGGTGCTCTCCGTCCCCGGACGCGACGGTGAGCCCACGGACGGAGGCCAGGCGCTCGCCGTGCTGGTGCCGGCGGATGGCGAGGGCCCGAGCCGTGCGCTTCAGAGCCAGCAGTTCGACGAGGGGGCGGACCAGGCGTCTCAGCCTGCGAGCCGCGCGGGCGAACCGTCGCTCGCCGACGGGACGGGCGCCGACGGTGCGCCGGAAACCGCCGCCGCCACGGAGGGCGAAAGCGAAGCTCCCGCGGCACAAGCCGCCTCCCGGCTGGAGGACGGACCGCTCAAGCTCGAGAGCGTCGACTATGACGACAAGGGCGAGATGGTGGTCTCCGGCAGTGCGGAGCCCGGCACTCCCTTGAACGTCTATGTCGACGAAGAGCATATCGGCACCGTCGCCACGGACGAGGACGGAACCTGGACCGTCGAGCCGGAGGACAAGCTGGCGGTCGGCGAGCACCGGCTGCGGGTCGACCAGGTGGATTCGGCCGGCTTCGTGCTTTCGCGCATAGAGACGCCGCTGTTCAGGGACGATCCGGCGCTGCTCTCTTCCCAGGATGTGGTGGTGGTCGTCCAGCCCGGCAACAGTCTGTGGCGCATCGCGCGGCGGGTGTTCGGCGGCGGCTACCGCTTTACGGTGATCTACGATGCCAATCGCAGCCAGATCCGGGATCCGGACCTGATCTATCCGGGCCAGATCTTCACCATCCCCGCCCCGGGCTGAGCCGACCGGCCCGCTGCGAAGCACGAACTGCCCCGAGCCCTCCCGCGGCTGACCGGCCTTGTCGCCCCTCGCGGTGGGCCGCGTTCCCTCGCCATGCGGCGTCGCGCCGTGCTAGAAGGCGGGTCGGGGACCGGCCGGTCCTCGTCGTCCACATCCGTCCGGGGAACGTGTTGCCATGGCCTATGAGAACCGGTGCAAGGAAAAAATGTTGAAGGGCGAGCCCGTGCTCACCTGCTGGCTCTCCATGGGAAGCCCCATCGCCGCCGAGATCGTGGCCAACGCGGGATTTGACGGGGTCGTGCTGGATCATGAGCACGGGCCCGGGGACCTGCTCAACGCCGTCAGCCTGATGCAGGCCGCGGGCGCGGCGGGCGTCACGCCGATGATGCGCGTGCCGTGGAACGACATGGTCTATATCAAGCGCGCCCTCGATATCGGCGTCATGGGCATCGTGGTGCCCTATGTTCAGAACGCCGAGGAGGCGAAGGCCGCGGTGGACGCGTGCCGCTATCCCACCCAGGGCATACGGGGCGTCGCCCCCCATGCCGCGCGCTGTTCGCTCTGGGGCCAGCGGCTCGGCGACTATCTCGCGGCGGTGCCGGACAACATCCTCGTCGCCTGCCAGATCGAGACGGAAGAGGCCATCGACAACATCGAGTCGATCGCCGCGGTGGACGGCGTGGACATGCTGTTTCTCGGCCCGAGCGACGTCTCGGCGAGCGTCGGCCACATGCTGGATCTCGACGAGCCCAAGGTAAACGAGCAGATCGAGCGGGCCGAGCGCAAGATGCGGGCGACCGGCAAGCTCATGGCCACGGTTCCGCGCCCGGGCAGGACGCTCAAATGGATGTTCGAGCAGGGCTATCACATGATCGTGGCGGGCGGCGATGCACGCCTCCTGCAGAGCGCGGCGCTGGCCCAGGTGGAAGAGTTCCGCAACGACCCGCCCGCCCGGCGCTGAACCGCATGCGGGCGGCGGCGCGCCTCAGGGTGCCGTAAAGCGCGCGTCTTCCTCCGGCTCGCCGTCGCAGGCGATTCGGCCGGTCTCCACCAGATGGATGAGGTGGGCGAGCACGGTGCGTGCCGCCGCCTTGTGCAGGCGCCGGTCCAGGCCTCGATAGAGGCGTTCCACCATCTCCGGGATCGTCGCCACGCCTTCTTCCACGCAGGCGAGAACCCGGCCCTCGCGCCGGCGCCGGTGGTCGTAGAGCGCCCGCGCATAATGCCGCGCCCGGGGGATGGGCGCGCCATGGGTCGGCCAGTAGACCGTCTCCTCGCGGGCCATGAGCTTCTCCAGCGAGCCCATATAGGCGCCCATGTCGCCGTCCGGCGGTGAGACCACGGTGGTCGACCAGCCCATCACGTGATCGCCGGAGAACAGCGCGTTCTCGCCGGCGAGTGCGAAGCAGAGGTGGTTGGAGGTATGCCCCGGCGTGTGGACGGCCTCCAGCGTCCAGCCGTCGCCGGCGATGGCGTCGCCGTCGGCGAGCCGGTGGTCCGGCGTGAAGTCCCGGTCCGCGCCCTCCTCGGCCGCAGGCCCCGTACCGCCGCCATGGGGGCCGAAGCCGTAGGTCGGCGCGCCGGTGGCGGCCTGGATATGGCGGGTTGCCGGCGAATGGTCGATATGGGTGTGCGTCACCACGAGGTGGGTCACGGTCTCGCCGCGGACGGCATCGAGCACGGCGTCCACATGGTCGGCCAAGTCCGGCCCCGGGTCGATGACGGCCACCTTGCCGCGGCCCACGATGTAGGTGCCGGTGCCGTGGAAGGTGAAGACGCTCGGGTTGCGCGCGACGACCCTGCGGATCGACGGCGAGACCTGGGCCGCCTCGCCATAGACGAAGTCGAGCTCCCGATTGAAGGGGATGGTGTCGGTCATGCCGGGCTCTTTCGGGCGGCCGCATTTCGGCGCGGTTGAGCGGCGGCTGACAATGGCTATCATCGCGCAGCCTTCAGGGTCAATGCCAGCGGAAGAAACGAATGTCCATCGACCCGCCCGAGATCGTCGAAGTCGAGACCGAGACCGTTGCCTGCGACGGCGGCGACATGCTCGGCCATCCGCGCGTGTTCCTCACTCTGGGAGCAAACGGCGAAATCGACTGCCCCTATTGCGGCCGGCGCTTCGTGCTGAAACGGAAAGCCGCGGGCGCGGCTTACTGAGGCGCGGCGCCGGCGCGGTGCGCAGAAGCGCGCGACGCCGCCCAGAGACCCAGTACGGCTAGCGCGCCCAGCGCGGAGACCAGAGCGGCGGCCCAATAGGCCTGCGCGCCCCAGGCGGCATAGAGCGCACCGGCCGCCAGAAGCCCGACGCCGAGCCCCACGCCGTTGGTCAGCGCGGCGAACAGCGCCTGGGCTGTGTTCGCCGACCCGGCCGGCACCGTGCGCGCGATGAAGAGCATGGCGCCGAGATGCATGGCGCCGTAGGTGAAGGCGTGCAGGCACTGCGTCACGGCCAGCACCCAGAGCTCGGTGGTGGATGCGAGCGCGGCCCAGCGGGCGATTCCGAGCACCGCCGCGAGTCCCATGAGCCCCGCGGGCCCCAGCCTGCGGACCACCGGGCCGCCGAAGGCAAAGAGGATCACCTCCGCCACCACGCCCCCCGCCCAGAGCAGGCCCACGACCCATTCGGCGATTCCCACACTGATCCAATGAAGCGTGGAGAAGCCGTAGAAGACGGCGTGCGCGCCGTGGATCGCGGCCGTCGCCAGGATCATGAGCGCGAAGCGCCGCTCCCGCAGAAGGGAGAGGATCGGCGCGTCTGGCGGCGGGCCGGTGGCGGCGGCGCGGGCCGGCATCCCCGCGGCGCCCGCGACCGTCAGAGCCATGGTCGCGAGCACCATGCCGACGATCAGTGCGGCGGAGGGCCTGGCCTCGATCTCGAGCACTGCACCGCCGACGGCCGCGGCGACGAGATAGGAGACCGATCCCCAGAGCCGTACCCTGCCATAGCCGGAGTCGGCCGTGACGGTGCGGAGCGCGATTGTCTCCCCGAGGGGCAGCAGCCCGGCATAGGCGAGTGTGAAGGCGGCGGAGACGGCGAAGAGCGGCCAGAAGCCCCAGGTCCAGTAGAACGCGACGGTCACCGCGAGACCCGCCGCGGCGCAGGCGACGAGCGGCCCGCGGGTCGCGCCGCTCCGGTCCGCGAAGCGTCCGATGAACGGGCCCGCGAGCCCGCGGATGAAGAGCGTGAGCCCGAGCACGAGCCCGATCTCCGTTGCCGCCAGGCCGCGCGCCTCAAGAAAGAGCGGCCAGAACGGCAGCATCACCCCCGCAACCAGAAAATAGGCCGCGTAGAAGAAGGCGATGCGCCGCACCGCATGAGTGGGAGACGGAGCGGAAGACGTGTTCATGCGCGTGCCGGAGAGCGGAAACAGCGCTTCATAGCATAGGCCGGGCCGCGAGGCCGGAGCGTCCCGCCGCAGTGCCGCCGCGGTTGGGCGGCGGGCGGGCGCCGTGGCATAGTGGCGGAGTTCGCGGGAAGGGAGGGTCCGATGGGCGCGCATATCTGGCAGGTCTGTCTCATCCTGGCCGTGTCGGCGTCGAGGGTCTCACCGGCCTTGCCGCGATGTGATTCGAGGGAGGCGAAGCGCCTCTCGTGACCGACGCCATGCCGGAAGGGAAGGCCGTGCCCGGACGCCATGTCTATCTCATCGACGGTTCGGGCTTCGTGTTCCGCGCTTTTCACGCGCTGCCGCCCCTGAGCCGGGACGACGGCACGCCGGTGAACGCCGTTCTGGGCTTTACCAACATGTTGTGGAAGATCCTCCGTGAGACCGACGCGGACCATATCGCGGTAATCTTCGACAGCGCGCGGCGCACCTTTCGCAATGAAATCCTGGAAACCTACAAGGCCAACCGGGCCGAGACTCCCGAAGAGCTGATCCCGCAGTTCCCCCTGGTGCGGGAGGCGGCCCGTGCCTTCAACCTGGCGGCCATCGAGTTGGAGGGCTTCGAGGCGGACGACCTGATCGCGGCCTATGCGCGGGCCGCGTGCGATGCGGGCGGGCGGGTCACCATCGTCTCGGCGGACAAGGACCTGATGCAGCTCGTCGAGGACGGGCGCGTCATCATGTATGACTATTTCAAGAACCGCGAGATCGGCCCCGAACAGGTGTTCGAGCGCTTCGGGGTCGGGCCCGAACGGGTGATCGACGTCCAGGCGCTCGCCGGCGACAGCACCGACAATGTGCCGGGCGTGCCCGGCATCGGCGTGAAAACCGCGGCCCGGCTGATCGAGGAATATGGCGATCTCGACACGCTCCTCGACCGCGCGGGCGAGATCAAACAGCCGAAACGCCGGCAGAACCTGATCGAACATGCGGAGATGGCCCGCATCTCCCGCACCCTCGTCACCCTGCGCCAGGACGCGCCGCTCCCGCTGCCCCTCGAGGCGCTGGCCCGCCAGGAGCCGGATGAGAGCGTGCTCGAGGCCTTTCTGCGGACGAACGGCTTCCGTTCCGTCGCCCGGCGCATGGTGGCGGCCGCCGCACCCGCACACGCGGCGGAGGAAGAGACGGCGCCTGCGGGCTTCCCCGATTCCTACCCGCTCGCGGAGTCGCCCGCGGCACTCGCGGACTGGGCGGCGCGGGCGAGGGAGAGCGGCGTGCTCGCGCTGGAATTCTTCACCGCGTCGGGCAGTACGCCGGAGGAGGCTCGCATCGTGGGCCTCGCCCTGGCGACGGCGCCGGGCGAGGCCTGCTATGTGCCGCTCGGGCACGAACCCTCGGACCTCGTGGACGCCGCGGAACGGCCGGCGGTGCAGGCGGACATGGCGGGCGCGCTGGAGGCGCTGGAGGGTGTGCTGGGCGATCCGGGCGTGCTCAAGATCGGCTTCGACATCAAGCACGCGCTTCGCCTTCTCGCGCGCCACGGCAGGGACGCATCGCCTGTCGACGATCCCATGCTCGCATCGTGGATCCTGAACGGCGGGCTGCACGGCCACGGCGTGGAAGAGCTCGCGCGGCTTCACCTCGACCGCACGCCCCGTTCCCTCGACGGCCTGCTTGGGACCGGGCGCGCAAGGCTCCCGATTCAGGCCACCAGCCCCGAGGCGCTGCGGGACGTGGCGGCCGAGCACGCGGACCTCGCGCTCCGCATCCATGGCCTGC
Source organism: Alphaproteobacteria bacterium (assembly GCA_965220825.1). Taxonomy (GTDB): domain Bacteria; phylum Pseudomonadota; class Alphaproteobacteria; order UBA828; family UBA828. The sequence goes on along the minus strand of OZ244839.1, from coordinate 1,577,106 downwards.
TTTGCGCCCGCCTGGTGGCGGACAGGCTGACGGCGGTCCATGAGCGGATCGAACGCCCGCTGGTGCCGGTGCTCGCGCGGATGGAAGCCGCCGGCGTCCTGGTGGACCGTGGCGCGCTCACGGCGCTGTCGGAGGCGTTCGCCGGCCGCATCGCCGCGCTCGAGCAGGAGATCCACGACCTCGCCGGCCATCCCTTCACCATCGGCTCGCCCAAGCAGCTGGGCGAGGTCCTGTTCGAAGAGATGGGGCTCGAAGGCGGGCGCAAGGGCAAGTCCGGCGCCTACGGCACCGGCGCGGACATCCTGGAAGGGCTCGCGCTCACCCACGAGCTGCCGGCGCGCGTGCTGGACTGGCGGCGGCTCACCAAGCTGAAGAACACCTATACGGACGCGCTCGTCGGCCATATCGACGCGCGCACCGGGCGTGTCCACACCACCTTCACCATGACCGCCGCCAGCACCGGCCGGCTCTCTTCCAACGACCCCAACCTGCAGAACATCCCGATCCGCACCGAGGAGGGCCGTACCATCCGCCGGGCCTTCGTCGCGCCGCCGGGGCATCTGCTGCTGTCCGCGGACTATTCCCAGATCGAGCTCCGCGTGCTGGCCCATGTCGCCGGCGTGGAGGCGCTGAAGGACGCGTTCCGCGACGGGCTGGACATCCACGCGCTGACGGCGAGCCAGGTGTTCGGCGTTCCGCTCGAGGGCATGGACCCCATGGTCCGCCGCTCCGCCAAGGCGATCAATTTCGGGATCGTCTATGGCATCAGCCCGTTCGGGCTCGCGCGCCAGATCGGCGTCGCGCAGGCCGAGGCCAGGGGCTATATCGACGCCTATTTCGCGCGCTATCCGGGGATCCGGGACTATATGGAGCGCACCAAGAAGGAGGCGCATGCGAACGGCTACGTGACCACGCTGTTCGGCCGCAAGTGCCGGCTGCCGGGGATCAACGACCGCAACCCGGCGCACCGGGCCTTCCAGGAGCGCGCGGCGATCAACGCGCCGATCCAGGGCTCGGCCGCGGATATCGCCAAGCGCGCCATGATCCCCATGCAGGCGGCGCTGGAGGCGGAAGGGCTCGGCGCACGGCTCCTGCTTCAGGTGCATGACGAGCTGGTCTTCGAGGTGCCGGAGGCGGAGGTCGACGCCACGAGCCGGGTCGCGAAGCGGGTCATGGAGAGCGCCACAACGCTCGACGTGCCGCTCGTCGTGGACGTGAATGCGGGGCCCAGCTGGGCCGACGCGCATTGAATCGAGCGGGCGCGGGCGGAAGCGAAGGCAAGGCCCGCGGCGCGCCACGGAGAGGGAGGGAGTAAGAACCATGGCCCGGCAAAAGACGCTCCAGACACTGCGAATCGGGATGATCGGCGCGGGCTTCATTGCGCGGTTCCATCTCGAATCCTTCACGGGCGTGCGCAACTGCGCGATCACGGGCGTCTACAGCCCGAGTGCGGCGAGCCGCAACGCGCTGGCGGCGCGGGCGGACGAGCTGGGGCTCGGCCCCTGCACCGCCCATCGCTCCCTGGGCGCGCTGATCCGGGCGAAGGATGTGGACGCGCTCTGGATCCTCTCGCCCAACTATGTGCGGGTGGAGACCATGAAGGCGATCCGCAAGGCGGTGCAGGAGGGCAAGAGGCTGCGCGGCATCGCCTGCGAGAAGCCGCTCGCGCGCAACCTGAAGGAGGCCCGCGCCGTGGTCGCGCTCGCCGAGGAGGCGAAGCTCGCCACCGGCTATCTGGAAAACCAGGTCTTTTCCACGGCGGTGCAGCGCGGCAAGGAGATCATCTGGCGCCGCGCCGTGCCGCTCACCGGCCGGCCCTATCTCGCGCGGGCGGCGGAGGAGCATTCGGGCCCCCACATGCCCTGGTTCTGGCAAGGGGAGAAGCAGGGCGGGGGCGTGCTCTCCGACATGATGTGCCACTCGGTGGAGGTCGCCCGCCACATGCTGACCGCGCCGGGTGACGCGCGGGACACGCTGAAGGTGAAGAGCGTGAACGCCACCGTCGCCAACCTGAAGTGGACCCGGCCGGACTATGTCCGCCGGCTCAGGCGGAGCATGGGGCGCGAGGTGGACTACGGACGCCGGCCCGCGGAGGACTTCGCCCGCGGCACGCTGGTGCTCGAAGACCCGGACGGCAACGAGGCGATGATCGAGACCACCACCTCCTGGGCCTATGTGGGAGCGGGCCTGCGTATCCAGCTCGAGCTGCTGGGGCCGGAATACTCCATGGAGTTCTCCTCGCTCAATACGGGCCTCAAGGTCTTCATCTCCCGCGCGGTGAAGGGCGATGCGGGCGAGGACCTTGTGGAGAAGCAGAACGCCGAACAGGGCCTGATGCCGGCGCTCGAGGACGAAGCGGGCGTCTACGGCTACACCAACGAGAACCGCCACATGGTGGAATGCTTCCGCACCGGCCGGACGCCCGACGAGACCTTCCGCGACGGCCTCGCCGTGACCGCCACCCTGATGGCCCTCTACCGCTCCGCCGAACTGGGCCGCACCATCCACCCCGAGGAAGAGGACCTGGAAGGCTACATCCCCCCCATGGCCCGCGGGGGGTGAGGGAGTTCTTGTGGCGGCGCCCATCGCCACGCCGATATGACGGGCCGCGTAAGACGTTTCGACGCACCCGACCACGTCCTCGCAGGCCCGACAACAGCGGCAGAAGCGGTCAAATCATATGGTAAGTAAGTGGGTTAATTCAGAATGTTCTCGACAGTTCCCGAGCGGCTGCCCGTTCACCGTCGCCGCGTGCGACGTGGCCCGGCTTCTGCCAGATACTCAAGCCGCGCGCTGATTTCGTGTGGGGGCAAGAACACTGTCTCGTCCGACTGCCACGCCTTGAGCGCCCGACTCAGAACCGATCTGTTGCAAACCGCCGCCGCCTCCAGCTCGTCGACTACCCAAAGCACGCCGTGCACACGCATTCCGCGCCCTGCGGCAACCCTGCGCAACAATGCGTCGCCGGTGAGCAGGATGCCAAGATAGACCCCTGCCGTGACCAGGCAGAAGCAATCGTTCGCAGAGAGACCCGGATGGCGTTCTTTCACCACGAGCGCTTGACCGATCTCCTCTGCCGTCAGGTCGTGCGTAATCGTACCTGCCTCGTCGAGCGCCTGCCATTCGGCCTCTGAAAGATCGAGCACTTCGGAGGCGCGCACGGGCAACGGGATCACGAATCGATAGGGCAGAGTGCAAACGATGCCCAGCAGGCCTCCCTTGCGGAGGTCTATCAGGCATGAAGCGTCGTTCACGATAACGCAGGTCACCGGATGGCAGGACCGCGGATCTGCCGCTCGACCGATTCGAGCGACTGGTTGAGAAGCGTGGCCGCATGCACAGGCGAGATCAGCTCCTCGCCCACCGCGCGAGAGACGAGGCGCTTGAAGCGACGAGGCTTCTCGAACGCCGCGAACCCATGGTCGGGTTGGATCGGATCCGGCTCCGACCTGCGCCAAGATCGGGCGAAGGTCGCGAAGGCGTGCCGTACGGAGCCCTCGGACAGAGCGCCCACCTGCCCGAGACGCATCAAGAGGGCCGTGGCCGAGACGCCGTAGATGTGCTTCAGGCGGGCGATTTCGTAATAGGTGATCCTGTGTCGATTGGTGCCTACTTCGTCCCGAAGGCTCCGACCGGGAACGAGGAACGCACCCGCAAAGCGGTTCATCGCCCGCTCGATGTCGATCGCCGGATTGCCGGTGGAGCGGATGATCCTGTGCGCGAGCTCGTGGGCCAGCGTGAAGCGCTTGCGCTCCACATTGATACGGCTGGAAACGACGACTGCCTCGGCGACGATCCGGCCGCCCCGGAGAACGTGGCATGAGAGCCCGTTTATGCTCTCCGGGAGATCGGCTTCCACCACCTTGATTCCCTTGTCTTCAAGCAGCTCGCACAGGCTGGGGATCGGGTCGAGGCCGAGATCCCAGATACCGCGCAGCTCGTCGGCCTTCTCGTCGATCTGGGATTCGCTCGCGACGCTGTCGCAACGACGCGTCTCCACCCAGTCGACACTGGTTTCGATATCGAGGATATGTTCGATCGCCAGGTAGCGCTCCAAGCTGTCTACCACCACCGCTTCGGCCTTTGCGCGATCGCGGGCCGAAGCACGGGAATGCTTGCGGAACTCGACCGCATCGAGCGTCTCGACTTGCGCGCTCATCAGGAAGTCCAGCGAGACATCGAGCGCCTTGCCGAGACCGATCAGCACGGCCGAGGATGGCAGCATCTTGCCCGTCTCGTACTTGCTGATGGCCTGGGCGGTCACCCTTGGGCTGGTCGCATCCGCGAGCCCCCGCATCGATAGACCTGCCCGTTTCCGCGCGAGCCGGAGTCGTTGCCCAAACATCCGACCCTCCTCCCTCGTTAATCCCTGGTTGATAAATTTAACTTGTCTAGTTGCAATATCAACCTGAGGTTGGTACCTGCTGCCGAATCCTGTTCCTCTGAGCGTGGGCCGCGCAATGGTGCCGGACAACACACAGTTCAGAGGACACCGAGATGGACAAGTTCGAATTCAAGCTGGACGGCGAGACCTTCTTCGCCGATCAGCCGGCCGTAGACGCGAAGCGCCGACACGTGCTTGGTGGGTGTCACAAGTAGAGTTAAGTTTCTGAACGTATTGAAAGTGCAAAACAGCGGCGCCGACATGCTCCCAGACTTGTCCGGGCTGACGGGCAGCGCCCGGTCGAAACGCATCCCCGACACCGCCCATCGGACGATCGAGGAGGCGCGGGGGATCGCGGAGGCTGCGCGGCGTCCGGAGGGGGCGACCGCGCGGCAGATTGCCGAGACGCTCCCGTCCGAGCCGCCGTTCCCCATAGTGCAGGGCCGCATCAAGCTTCTGGTCCGGGGCGGGATCCTGGTGAAGGAAGGCAAGGGCCGGGGAACGCGCTACCGCGCCGCCGCGCCCGATCCGATGGATGGCACGGGTGCCCGTCACGAACCGGCGGAGGGACTCTCGCTCTCCAGGGCCGGTGCGCGTATCCGGGCCCGGATCGGACCCACGGCGGCGCAGCCACCCGTCGGCTACAACCGCGATTTTCTGGAATCCTACCGCCCCAACCGGACCTTCTACCTCTCGAGGGCCGTACGGACGCACCTTCGGCGGGTGGGTGCGACGAGCGAAGCGGAACGGGCCGCCGGTACCCACGCCCAGGAGATTCAGGACCGTCTGCTCATCGAATTCTGCTTCAACGCGAGCCGTCTGGAGGGCACGGCCTGCTCCCTGCTGGATGCCGCCTGGACGGTGCAGTCCGGCGACGGGACGATCGGAAGAACGGCGTCCGAAACGCAAATGATCTCCAACCAGAAGGACGCGCTCATATTTCTCGTGGAGGCGGCGCCGTCGATCCGCTTCGACCGCCCCACAATGCTCCTCCTTCATGCACTCCTCTCCAAGAATCCCGAGGCGGATGCCGGCGTTGAGAGCGCCGACCGCCACGAGGCGGATTCCGGGCTGCAGGCGGAGGCCGATTTCGACCGCCTGCTCGCCACCGCCGCGGCAATCGACGACCCGTTCGAGCAGGCGTTCTTCGTTCTGGCGCAGCTTCCCTGTCTGCGGCCGTTCGACAACCTGAACGGGGGGGTTTCCCGGCTTGCGGCGAACATTCCGTTCATCAGGGAAAATCTGGCGCCGCTTTCATTCCAGGACGTGCCGCGGGGCCTCTATGTCGATGCCTTGCGAGGCGTTTGCGAGCTGAACAGCGCCGAGCTGCTGCGCGATCTGTTCATCTGGGCCTATGATCGCTCCGCCGCCCACTTCGCCACGGTGAAGTTCCCGCTCGCTGCGACGGACGCCTTCCACTTCCGCCACCTTCCCTTGATGAAGGATCTCGCCAACATGGTGGTGTATGAGCGCATGAACAGGGCACAGGCCGCCGCCTATACCGCCGCCTGGACGGAGACGCATATCGCGGAACGCGACCGGGCGCGGTTTCGCATCGGCGCCGAGCGGGAGCTCCTGAGCCTGCCCGCGGGGAACCTCTGGCGCTACGGCTTCAGAGACACGCTGCATTGGCTTCTGGCGTGGGGTATCTAGGGCCGCGCGCTTGCTTGCCACCCGTCCGGCCGCATCCCGGAGAGCGGCGTGGGGGCCTCGCGCCTCTCACCCGCCGGGCGCAGGCTCCGCCGTGCCCGCATGCGCGTCGCCCGGTTCGCCGGCCCGGCTTCCGGGGACGCAGCCGCCGCAGACGGTGAGCTCCTGCGCCGTGATGTGGCGACCGCGCGCGCTTGCGAGGAAGACCGCCATGTCCGCCACCGTGTCCACCGTCACCAGGGTGCCGAGCATGTTGGCGCGCATGTTGGTCGCGTAGAGGGAATCGTACGCGACGCCCGCGGTCTCGGCCATGCCGCGGTGGGCGTCCCGCGCCATGTCGGTCTCCACCCAGCCGGGGCAGAGGGCGTTCACCCTTATGCCGAAGCCGCCGAGTTCGTCCGCCAGGCAATGCATGAAGGCGTTGAGGCCGTTCTTGGTCATGGCGTAGGTCCCCCAGCCGGCGGAATAGGAATTGGCGGCAATGGAGGAGACGAAAAGGACGGAAGCACCCGCCCCGGAATCGCGAAGCGCGGGGATGCAGGCCTGGCTCACGAGATAGGGAGCGGTGAGGTTGGTCTCCACCAGCCGGTCCCACGAAGCCAGGTCCATTTCCTCCACGGGCTTCCGGGTGTAGACGCCGGCATTGTTCACCAATATGTCGAGCCCGCCCAGCGCGTCGACGGCCGCCTTGCACATGGGCCGGATGGCGGCACGGTCGCGGAGGTCGGCGGGCGCGGCGAAGGCCTGCCCGCCGGTGGCGCGGATCGACTCCACCGTCCCCGCCGCGCGCGCCGCACTGCGGGCGTGCACCGCGACATGCGCGCCTTGCCGCGCAAAGGCGCGCGCGATCTCGGCGCCGATCCCGCTCGCCGCGCCGGTCACCAGGGCGCGGCGGCCCTCGAGCGATGTGTCCATTCCACCGTCTCCCCGCTCCGAATCGCGTTCAGGCTATCATGCCCGAAATCGCGGACCGGGAGAGGGCCATGGCGAAGGCGGAGACGAAGGGGGCGGCAACGCCGTTCCAGATCAGGGAGGGCATGCATGCGGCCGCCGCGCGTCCGGCGTCCCCCGCCGAGGTGCCGATCCTCGATTTCGGCGCCCTGTTCTCCCCGAGCCGTGCGGAGCGGAAGGCGCTCGCGCGGGCGGTCCGCGATGCCTGCGCCGGGCCCGGCTTCTTCTATATCGTCAACCACCAGTTCCCCCGGGCGGTGATCGCGCGGGCGGAATCCGCCATGCGGCGCTTCTTCGCGCTGCCGCTCGAAACCAAGATGCGCAACCACTATCTGGACTGGCCCAGCCACCGGGGCTATGTGCCCTCCGGCGGGATCACCGCCGATCACAGCCTGGAAGGCTCCAGCGACATCTCGGAGGCCATCGAGATGGCCCACGACCTGCCGGCGGACGACCCCGACCATCTGCGCGGCAACCGCTTCTACGGCCCCAACAACTGGCCGGCCGACCCGCCGGATTTCCGCTGGGCGCTCGGCACTTATTTCGACTGCCAGATCGAACTGGGCCGCAATCTCTTCCGTGCCTTCGAACTCGCGCTGGAAACGCCGGAAGGCTACTTCACCTCCCGCTATGCCAAGCCGCTGGCGCGGCTCCGGGTATGTCATTACGAGCCGCAGCCCGCTCCCTTCGACATGGCCCATATCGGCCTCGGCGCCCACACGGACTATGAGTGCTTCACCACCGTATGGCAGGACAGGGAGGGCCTCCAGATGCTGAGCCGGGAAGGCGAGTGGCTCATCCTGCCGCCCATCGAGGGCAGTTTCGCCGTCAATCTGGGAGACCTGATGCAGCAGTGGACCAACGACCGGTTCGTCTCCACCATGCACCGGGTGATCAATACGTCCGGCGAGACGCGGCTGTCGCTGGTGCAGTTCTTCGGCGTCGATTACGACGTGGAGATCGAGGCGCTTCCCGGCTGCGTAGGGACGGACGACCCCTGGAAATACGAGCCCATCAAGGCGGGCGACCACTCGGAGCAGATGGTTGCCCGTACCTACCGCTACGACGAATAGCGCGTGCGCTCACCCGGCGCCCGTCGGCTCTCGGGCGGGCGGTCCGGCTTTCGAGGAAGGCTACTCGCTCAGTATCACCTCGACGCGGCGGTTGCGGCCGTCGCGCACATTGTCGTTGGTCTTGGCGGAGGGCTGCGATTCACCGGCGCTTTCCGCCTGGATGACGAAACGCCCGGCGCCCTGTTCGATCAGGTAGGCCGCCGCCGCCCGCGCGCGACGCTCCCCGAGATCCATATTGTAGTTCTGCGAGCCCGCCAGGTCCGTGTGGCCCACGACCAGGATCTTGCCGGGCCGCAGTTCCTCGGCCGACGCCGCGGCTTCCTCCAGCGTGACCATCGCGGCTCTCGTCAGCGCGACGCTGTCGAAATCGAAATAGACCACATAGTAGTTGGGCAGCGGCTCGGGCTCAGACGCAGGCGCAGGCTCGGGCTCGGGCGCTGGTTCCGCCTTCCGCTCGGGCATGGGCTCGGGCGGCCGCAACGCCACCTCGACGGTGCTGATGGAATAGAAGAAGCCGTTGCGGCAACGGGCGATGTCGTCCGGCTGGTGGCCTTCCTCCTGCTCCTGGACCCAGCAATCGAACATCAGCTGCGCGCGGGCCGCGGTCTCCGGCGTCGTTTCGCGCGCGCCCGCATCCAGCGCATTCACCAGCCGTGCCCGTGCCTTCTCGAGCTGTTCCGCATGCGCCGCGGGAATGCGCCATTCGGAAAGCACGGCCGGCGGAACCGCGCCGTCGCGGGCCGCATCCCCGGCCTTGAGCGCGAAGTTGTCGGAATCCCAATAGTCATATTCGGCCCGCTCCGCCTCCGAAAGCTGGACGTAGCCGCCATAGAGGTTGTCGTTGAACGCCGAGCCTTCAGGGCTCATGTCGCGGACACCCGCAAGCTCCGTCCCGACGCAGGCGCCAAGGAGGGCAAGGCAGGCGCCCAGCACCACGACGCGAGGCCCGGTCGACGCATTCCCGATTCGTTTCATGATCGCCATTGCACGCTCCTTTCGCCTCTTCGACCGCGCGGTACCAAGAACATGTGGTGTGCACCGCTGAAGAAAGCCACCGCCGAAAATACCCAATAGCAGGCCGGGCCGCGAGGCTCGGAGGCCATGCTGCGGCCATCCCGTGTTGGTTCGACGCCTCGGTAAGTGATCGTCACGAATCCCTTGGTCCACCCACCGGACGTGATTCCGCTTACACGTTCGCGCGAGGAAGGTTCTCGACGAACTCGACGAGTTCGGTCTCCAGTCCCTCGAACGCCAAGTCGTTCAGGAATTGCCGTCGCCACAGCTGCCTTCGATCAGCATCGCTTAGTTTGGCTTCGTCGCAGACCGAATCCCAATGCGTCGCGATCACCCCGATCTGGTGCCGCATGATGGTCAGGGCGTGCTCATGATCGAGAAGAAACTTGTCGGCGACGGTCAGGCACAGCGAAAGCTGGCTGCGGCGAGCGTGCCCGCGGATCCGCATGGCCTGCGAGGCTTCGCGCCCGGTCCTCGCTTGCGGACAGATGTCATAGGCCGGCGTGAGCGCAAGACGGTCGCCGTCCCAGAAGGCGGCATGGTTGCGAGCATGGTCGTCCGTGTTGCCGACGAGAATGTTGAAGGTCACGCGCGCGAAGAGCTCCCGCAGGGTCTCGACCGGCTCAGTGAAGCGCGCCCGCACGATATCGGTGAGCGCTTCGTAGGACGCATGGGCCGCCATGCGCTCGTCGAGGCCGAGGAGGGTCAGCGCGGACACCATGGCGCGCCTTGTCCAGCCGTTCTCCGCCTGCTCGCGGTCGAAGCGCCGGATCAGCAGCACATCCCTGTTCATCGATCGGGCGAGCTTGACCGGCGCAACGTTCAGCCCGGCAATGTTTGCGAGGCGCATGGCGATGAACTCGGCCTTGACCACGCTCCAGCTGTCGGTCGAGGAGGAGAATTTGGCGACATGTTTGGCCTTTTTGTCCCGGATGAGCGCCTTCGGCCTCGCCCCGCCAATCGCGGTTCCGTGCTGTAAGGCTTCGGCTAGGTCAGGTGCCAGCGTCAGCCCCCGGTCGACGCGGTCGGCCGCCTCCAGCAGACGTTCGAGTGTTTCGCTTTCCGCCTCGCGGGCCACATAGTCCCTGGGAGAAGCCTGGAAATCGAGCGCGCCGGTGCGGTCGGAACCGGACCGGAGCATGAAGGTGAGTTCGTCGAGTTCGGCAATCCGATCTTCCCCGCCGCGGCTGCCGGCGAGGCGATGGGCGATCACCCGACGCCCCCAGGCGTCGGGCGAGGCATCCCGCAGCGCGTTGGCGATCTCGAGCGGCGGTTCGGGCGGAATGGCGCCGCTCCGGAGCGGCAGTTCGGGCGTGTAGACCGGGATTGCATCTTTCCTGGCAAGATACGACCGGCCATAGGTAAAGACGAAGTGGTCCCCTTCCACGTGAACGCGGCCCGCGACCACCGGTGCGGTCCTCCCTGGCAGCCATATCCAGACGAACGCCTCGCGGGGTTTGGCGGTGTCAGAAGTCATCGTCGACCTTGCGTTGGGGCGTGCGGATCGAGCCGGGCATCAGGGCGAGCTTGTCTTCGATCCGCTCGATTTGCGGAGCGAGGGTCGTCGCCTCCGGTACGAACAGGTCGACGCCCGCGATGGTCGCGGCTTCCAGCATGAGGCCCACCGCGACGGAGGGATTGCCCTTCTCGATGAGCTGCAACGTGCTTCGCGCCACGCCGATGCGGGCCGCAAGATCGTGTTCGGACATGCGCCGCCCTTTCCGGGCGAGCCGGATCTGCTTGCCCAGGAGGAGCAGCGCCTCTTCGGTAAGCCGCGAGTAGGTCCGTGGTGTTCTCGACATGACAACAGTGACCGATATTTCAGGCGAAAAGTTAGTTATGACCGCAATATCGGTCAAGAGCTTCCGAAACAATGACGCCATAGCCCATCCGATCCGGGCTACGCAAATATGGGGCGTTCCGCCGCCAAGCCGCGTGCCACGGAAGCGGTGCGCCTCGATTCTCCAACCGCGCCCCACGCGGGCTGCCGGCGCAGGGGGTATTTCTCGCCCGGGGCCTTCGACAGGATGGGGAATTATGGTTAGATCGCGTCTGACGAGCCGTGCAGGAGATGCCCATGGTCGGCAAAATCCACACCTTCTTCCTTGTCGCAGCGGCGGCGGTCTTCGTTTTTGCCGCGCCGGCGCTCGCCGATGAGGAGTCCCGCTACTCGGAATGGCAAGCCGAAGACGGCGTTGCTGGTGGAAACGAAGCGCTCGAAGCGCTTGCGCGCGATCTCGAGGCGCTGATCGACGACGCGGAGCGGATGCGGGCGGCGGACCCGCGCTTTCTTCAGGATCTCAGGGAGAAGATCGCGACTTACCGCCGCGACGACCGGCAAGCGGCTGTGCGCGACGATTTCGCCGACGGAGACTTCACCCACGACCCGCAATGGGAGGTGGTCCGCGGAGATTTCGCGGTCGACCCCGCGCTCGGGCTGCGGACCGTGATGCCCGTGGCCGGGGCGGGCGGCGAGTCCGAAGGCACGCTCGATACCATTCTGAGTACGGGAAAGAGCGCGCTGGACGCAGGCAAGAGCGTCATCGGCGACCTGCTGGGCGAAGAAGGCGCCGAGGCGAAACCGGAGCCGGACGCGGATGCGGCGAGCACCGGCCCCGAGCCGGCCGAGATCGTCCTGGCGCAGCGCTTCGGCAACGCCTTCACCCTCGAGGCGACGGTCACCTCGCGCATTGCGGCCCGTGGCGCGCGGCTGGAGATCGACGTCTTTATGGGCGGCACCCGCGGTGCGGGCTACCGCCTCGCCTACCTGCCGGGCGGAGACCCGGCGCTGGAGCTTTCGCGCTTCGGGCGCAGCGGAGTCTCCGTGATCGCGGAATATGACGACCCGCTGACATTGGAGGACGGCAGCGAACACAAGATTTCGTTCATGCGCGATGCCGACGGCACCATGACGGTCTCCGTGGACGGTGCGGCCCTGATCCGCATCCGGAGCGGTGCACTCACCGACCCGTTCGACGGCCTCGCGCTGGTGAATGCCGGCGGCGATTACGCCATACGCACTATCGCCGTCTATGACGGTTCTTGAGTAGGGCCGGGCGGCCGTGACACGCGCCCGAGACGCCGTCGAGTGCTGTCTCGCGCGAATCGAGCGGCTCGACCCCGCGCTCAAGGCCATGGTCACCACGACCGCCGACGCGGCGCGGACGGCGGCGGACGGTTGCGACCGGGACGCCGCGGAAGGCCGTTGGCGGGGCCTGCTGCACGGCCTGCCGGTGGTTCTCAAGGACAATATCGAGACCGCAGGCGTGCGCACCACCAGCGGCGCTTCCTATCTTGCGGATCATATCCCCAACGCCGATGCGCCCGCCGCGGCCAGGCTCAAGGCGCAGGGTGCCGTGCTCGTCGGCAAGGCCAACATGCAGGAGCTTGCCTGGGGTGTGGTCTCCACCAATCCGGTGACGGGGCAGTGCCGCAATCCGTGGGACCCGGAACGGATCGCCGGCGGCTCCAGCGGCGGCTCGGGCGCGGCGGTCGCGGCGGACATGGCACAGGCAGCCCTCGGTACAGATACGGGCGGCTCGGTGCGGATCCCCGCTTCCATGACGGGAGTGGCAGGTCTCCGCCCCACCCATGGGCGGATCTCCATACGAGGCATCACGCCGGTGAGCGTGGCCCACGACACGGTGGGGCCCATGGCGCGCAGCGTCGCCGATGTGGCCCGTCTCTTCGCCGCCCTGGCAGCCTACGACCCGCTGGATCCGGTCTCCCGCGACATGCCGCTCGAGAACTTCCTGCCGACCCTCGACGCCGGTATCGCGGGCGTGCGCATCGGGCTCGCGCGGAACTTCTTCTTCGAGGATGTGGACGACGAGGTCGGGCAGGCGGTCCGCCGGGGCGCCGCCACCCTGGAATCCCTTGGCGCGACGCTCCACGACGTCACCGTGCCCGGTGCGGAGACCGCTCAGCGGCTGACCACGGTGATCGCCTATGCGGACGCCTGTGCCTACCACAAGGAGCGCCTCGATGCGGGGCCGGGCGCGATCTCGGAACCTGTCTACGAACGGATGATGCTGGGGCGCGACTTCAGTGCCGTGGACTACGCCGAAGCGATGCGCGGGCGCGAAGCCTGGCGGCGCGCGGTCGCCCGGCTCTTCGAGACCGTGGACATCCTGCTCTCCCCCACGACGCCGCACCCCCCGCCGCCGATCGCCGATGGACGCAGCCTTCACCGCGCGACCCAGGACGCCACACGCTTCACCTATGGCGGTGCGCTGGCTTCCATCCCCGGGCTCTCGGTCCCCTGCGGCTTTACTCGGGAGGGCCTTCCCATCGGCATGATGCTGGAAGCCGCGTGGGGTGCGGAACCGCTCCTGCTCCGCGCCGGTCACGCCTACCAGAATGTAACCGACTGGCATCTCCGTCGCGCACCCTGCCTCGAAGAGGGTGCGGCTTCCTGAAGCGCCTCGGCGCGCCCATCAGCCATTCGCGTCCTCCTCATCGAGCATCGCACGGAGCGCGTAGACGAGCTCCAGCGCATCGCGCGGGGTGAGGTCGTCGGGCTTCACGGCCGCAAGCCGCGCGCGCAAGGGGCTGGGTTGCGGCGTGCTCGGCGGCGGACGGGTGGCGAAGAGCGGAAGAGCGTCCACCAGTTGCGAGGCGGCGTTCCCGCTCTCACCCTGCTCCAGGACGGAGAGAACCTGCTCCGCGCGGGCGAGAACGGCTTCCGGCAGGCCGGCGAGACGGGCCACATGGATGCCGTAGGAGCGGTCCGCCGCGCCCGCCTCCACCTCGTGCAGGAACACCACCGAGCCCTTCCACTCCTTGGTGCGCATGGTGTGGCAGGCGAGCCGGTCCAGCTTGCCGGCGAGCGCCACCAGCTCGTGGTAATGGGTGGCGAAGAGGGCCCGGCAGCGGTTCGTATCGTGCAGGTGCTCGATGGCCGCCCAGGCGATGGAGAGCCCGTCATAGGTCGCCGTGCCGCGCCCGATCTCGTCCAGGATCACCAGCGAGCGCTCGGTCGCCTGGTTCAGAATGGCCGCGGTTTCCACCATCTCCACCATGAAGGTGGACCGCCCTCTGGCCAGATCGTCCGCCGCACCGACGCGCGAGAACAGACGGTCCACCACACCGATTCGGGCGCTCTCCGCAGGCACGAACGAGCCCATCTGCGCAAGCACGGCGATCAGCGCATTCTGGCGCAGAAAGGTGCTCTTGCCGGCCATGTTGGGGCCGGTAACCAGCCAGACCTGTCCGTCGGCGCCGAGCGAACAGTCGTTGGGGACGAACGGCACGCCGCCCGCCTCGTCCGCGCCCGCGGTGGGTTCGGTACTCTTCGTATCTTCCACGACCGGATGCCGTCCTTTGCGAATCTCGAAGGCGTCGCTGAGGTCCACCGTGGGCCGTGCGTAGCGGCGCTCCACGGCCACGGTCGCGAGCCCCTGGACGACGTCCAGAGCGGCAAGTGCACGGGCGGCGCGGGCGATGTCGTCCGCGCGCTGGGCAACCTCGCCGCAAAGATCCTCGAAGTGGCGCTGCTCCAGGGCGAGCGCCCGGTCGGCCGCGCTGTCGATTCGACCCGCGAGCTCGCCGAGCTCCGTCGTGCCGTAGCGCACCGCGCTCGCGAGCGTCTGCCGATGGATGAAGGATTCCGGCAGGCCGGCGGTGTGTCCGGGCTTCACCTCCACGAAATAGCCCAGCACGTTGTTATGGCGGATCTTGAGCGAGCGGATGCCGGTCTCTTCCCGGTAGCGCGCCTCCAGCCCGCCGATCAGGCGGCGGCTTTCGTCCCGCAACTGGACGGTCTCGTCGAACGCCTCGTCATAGCCGCGGGCGATGAAACCGCCGTCCCGCGCCAGCAGCGGCGGGCTTGCCACCAGCGCCCGGCGCAGCCGTTCCACCAGCACGTCGTGGCGTCCGAGGGCGTGCGCCTCGGCTTCGAGCGCCGGCGGCAGGGGCCGCAAGACCTCCGTTGATTCCCCGGCGAGGGCCCGCCGAAGCGCGGGAATCTCTCCCAGTGCATCGCGCATGACGGCAAGGTCGCGCGGGCCTCCGCGCCCGAGGGACAGTCGTGAGAGCGCGCGCTCCACATCCGGGCATTTGCGCAGGCTGCCACGCAGGGCGTCGCGCGCGGCCTCGGCTTCGGTCAGGAAGGCCACCGCATCCAACCGCTCGGCGATGGCTTCCGGATCCATCAGCGGGGCCGTAAGACGGGCGCGCAACAGCCGGGCGCCGGCCCCGGTCGCCGTGCGGTCGATCACATTGAGCAGGCTGCCCGCACGATTGCCGTCGAGTGTGGCCGTCAACTCCAGGTTGCGGCGTGTCGCGGCATCGATGGCCATCGCTTCCCGCTCCGCCACCGCACGGAGACGGGCCAGGCGCGGAAGGCTTTCCCTCTGGGTCAGGCGCAGATAGGCGAGGATGGCACCCGCCGCCGATAGCTGGGCGCGCTCGAAGGCGCCCAGCCCGTCGAGGGACGCGACGCCATAGAACGCGGCAAGCGCGCGACCGCCGGCAGCGCTGTCGAAGAACGCGGGCGGCTGAGTCGTAAGCGTGCTCTTCCAGTCGTTGAACAAGTCGAAGAGCGCAGGCGTCTGCAGCATCGCCTCCGACACCAGGAGTTCGCTGGGCTCGAGACGTGCGAGCGAGGCCGCGAGCGAGGCTTCGGTCACGTCCATCGCGGCGAATTCGCCGGTGGACATTTCCGCCCAGGCGAGCGCGAGCCGCCCGCCGACGCCCGCAAGCGCGGCAAGGCGATTGTCCGCCCGCGCATCCAGCAATGCGTCCTCGCTGAGCGTCCCCGGCGTCACGATACGGACGACCTCGCGGCGCACCACCGCCTTCGAGCCCCGCTTGCGTGCCTCCGCCGGGTCCTCCATCTGCTCGCAGATCGCGACCTTGAAGCCCTTGCGGATCAACCGCTGAAGATATGTTTCCGCGCTGTGGACCGGTACGCCGCACATGGGAATCTCGCGCCCGTCATGGGAGCCGCGCTTGGTAAGCGCGATATCGAGCGCTTCGGCCGCCAGCGGCGCGTCGTCGAGGAAGAGCTCGTAGAAATCTCCCATGCGATAGAACAGGAGATGGTCCGGATGGGCGCTCTTGATCTCGAGATACTGCGCCATCATCGGCGTCGTCGGCTCGCCGCTGCGTGCCTGCGGTCCGGCGCGCAAGGGGCGCGCGGCACGGCCCTTCTTCTCGGCCCCCTGCAGCATGGCGCGACCGTAGCACAGGCCGCCACAAGCCGCGCGATCGCGACGGTTGGGCGCTCCGTCGCCGGTCCGTCCGGGAGAATCGTCACGGTTTCGTAGGGCAGGCAGGGCGGCCTCTGTTAGGATCGCCGGCGTCTTGCCTGTGGCCCCAAGGAGGAGCGACCGATGGCCGCTCGCGCCGTGCCCCTGGGACGGTGGGCGCGCCTTAGCTTCGCGGCTTCGGCGCCGCTAGCGCTCGCATTCCTCGTACTCGCGGTACTTGGGCTTGCCTCGCCGCTCGCCGCGGTCCTCGCCTGGGCGGCGCTCAGCCTGCTGGCGTGCATCCTGGTGGGCGTGGCGCTTTCGCAGTTCGAGGCGCTGCGACGCCATCTGGATGCGGCCGCACGTCAGGATACGCCGCCTCGCAGCCACGCCCCCCAGGGGTTTCTGATCCGTGAAGCGTCGTCGGCGCTCGAACGCCTCTTCCGCCTCCATGCGGAGCGCCAAATGCGGCTCGAGCGGTCGCGGCGAGAAATCGAGCACGCGCTGGACGCACTGCCCGAGCCGCTGTTGCTGCTGAGTGCCGAGCGCAAGATCGTGCGCGCGAACCGCAGCGCGCGCGCACTGCTCGGCGAGAATTGCGTGGGTGGGGACATCGCGACGGCGTTGCGCGATCCGGGCCTCATCGAGGCCATCCGCAAGGCTGCCGGCGGCGAGCAGGGCCGCACCACCGAGTTCACGCTGCAGACCCCGGTGGAGCGCGTGTTCGCGACGCGGATCGAACGGCTGCCGCAAACCGGCGATGACGGCGCACGGTTGTCGCTGACCCTCATGGAGGTCACGGAGATGCGGCGCACCGAACGGATGCGGGCGGACTTCGTCGCCAATGCGAGCCACGAGATCAGAACGCCGCTGGCCACGCTGGCAGGGTTCATCGAGACGCTGCAGGGCCCCGCGCGGGACGACGCGGAGGCACGCGAGCGCTTCCTCGCCATCATGGAACAGCACACCAGGCGCATGACGAGGCTGGTGGACGATCTGCTGTCTCTGTCGCGCATCGAGATGACGGAGCACACGGCGCCGACGGACCCTGTGCCGCTCGCGCCGCTCCTCGCACATATCCGCAACACTCTTTCCTGGCAGGCGGAGCGCCGCGAGGTTCCGGTCGCCCTCGACATCGAGAAGGACATCCCGCCCGCCATTGGCGACGGCGACGAGCTTACCCAGGTGTTCGTCAATCTGCTGGACAATGCGATCAAATACGGTGCCGGCGACGAAGGCGTCACACTGCGTGCGCGATGGGTCCGGAGCGCGCCCGCCACCTGCGGCTGGAACGTCGGGAACGAAGGGGCGCTTGCGATTTCCGTCATCGACCGGGGCGCCGGCATCCCGGGCGAACATCTCGCCCGGCTCACCGAGCGTTTCTACCGGATCGACAAGGCGCGCTCGCGCGAGTTCGGCGGCACGGGGCTGGGTCTTGCCATTGTCAAGCATATCGCGAGCCGCCACTGCGGCGCGCTCGAGATCGAAAGCAAGGTGGGCGAGGGCAGCACCTTCACCGTCTATCTGCGGCCGGCGCCGATGCATGAGAGCGACCCGCCGGCGGGCGAGGGAGCGGAGAAAGGCTGAGCGCCGCTTCGCCGCCATATCGGCGGGGCGAGAGACCGCCGGGCTATCTGTCACCAATTTGTAACATTGATGACATAAATCCGAACGGGCGCACCGTCATGCTGCGCTGGATCGCGCTCCAGGCGGGGCGGGACGCGACGGGTGGACGGCGTGCAGCTCACCATTCTGCTCATTGCCATTCTGCTTCTGGCGCTGATCGGCCTCTATTTCGGCCGCAAGCGGGCGCTCCATCGCAGCGGCGGCACTATCGGCAAGCTGCACTCCATGCCGAGCTATCACGGCTGGTACGTGGCGCTCTGGTGCGGCATCCCCTCTCTACTGGTCCTGATCCTCTGGCTGATCGTCGAAGGGCCGATCCTCGAAGCTCTGCTGATCTCCCATCTCGGCCCGTTGGCGACGGAGCAGACGCCGGCAATGATGGACCTGCTCCTCAACGACGTGCGCAATCTAGCCTTGGGCGATGCGGTAAGCCGGGATGCGGATCCCTTGTTGCTGGCGGCGGCGGAGCATTACGGCGACATGAAGACCACCGTCCGCGCCGCGGTGCTCGCCGCGGGTCTGGCCTTTGCCGGGGCGGGCTTCGCCTGGGCCTGGCGGCGCATCGCGCCCGGCCTGCAAGCGCGCAACAAGGTGGAGCGCGTCGTCAATATCGTTCTGCTGCTCTCCTCCTGCGTCGCGATCCTCACCACGATCGGTATCGTGCTCTCGGTGCTTTTCGAATCGATCCGGTTCTTTTCCGTCGTCCCCTTCTGGGACTTCCTGTTCGGCCTGCAGTGGAGCCCTCAGACGGCGATCCGCGCGGACCAGGTGGGCAGTACCGGGGCATTCGGCGCCATTCCGCTCTTCACCGGCACGCTGATGATCACGATCATCGCGATGCTGGTGGCGGTTCCCATCGGGCTCCTCTCGGCGATCTATCTGGCCGAATTCGCGAGCCCCAACTTCCGCAACACCGCCAAGCCGATCCTCGAAATTCTCGCCGGCGTGCCGACGGTGGTGTACGGCTTCTTCGCCGCGCTGACCGTGGCGCCGGTAATCCGGGGCTTCGGTGAATCCATCGGTCTCGACGTTGCTTCGGAAAGCGCGCTCGCCGCCGGCGGGGTCATGGGAATCATGATCATCCCGTTCATTTCGTCGCTGAGCGACGATGCCATCGTGGCTGTGCCCAATGCGCTGCGTGAAGGCTCGCTCGCCATGGGTGCCACCAGATCCGAGACGGTCTTGAAGGTGGTCCTGCCGGCGGCGCTTCCCGGTATCGTGGCCGCCGGCCTGCTCGCCGTCAGCCGGGCCATCGGCGAAACCATGATCGTCGTCATGGCGGCGGGTCTGGCCGCAAACCTCACCGCCAACCCGCTCGAGGCGGTGACCACGGTGACGGTCCAGATCGTGACCCTTCTGGTGGGCGATCAGGAGTTCGACAGCGCGAAGACGCTTGCGGCCTTCGCCCTCGGGCTCACGCTCTTCGTCGTGACGCTTGCGCTCAATGTGGTGGCGCTCCACATCGCGCGCAAATATCGAGAACAATATGACTGAAACCACCCCTCTCGGCGCCTTGAGGGCGTGGCAGGACGCCGATTGGACGGAACGGCGCGTGCGCCGGCGCTACCGAGCCGAGCGCCGCTTCAAGATCATGGGGTTGGCGGCCGTCTGCCTGGCGCTTGCTTTCCTGGGAATCCTGCTTGGCAGTGTCATCGCCAAGGGCTACCCCGCCTTCGTGAAGACCACCGTCACGTTGGATGTGGCGTTCGATGCGAAGACGCTGGGCCTTTCGGACCCGGGTGCGGCGACAGCCGACGAACTCCGCCGTGCGGACTACGGCAAGCTCCTGCGCGAGACGCTCTTCGCGGCTTTTCCCGAGGTGACGGCGCGTTCCGAGCGGCGGAAGCTGCTCAAGCTCGCGAGCACGGGCGCGCGCTTCGAGCTGCGTGACATGGTGTTGAACGATCCCTCGATCATCGGCACCACGCGCCGCGTCGCGCTCACCGCGGGAAGCGACGTGGACATGCTGATCAAGGGCAATATGGCGCGCGACGTGCCAGAGAGCGAGCGGCGTCTCGACGACCGGCAGATCGCCTGGATCGACGCGCTCGATGCGCAAGGAGCGGTCTCGACGGCGTTCAACGCGAGCTTCTTCACCAGTGCGGACTCCCGCGAGCCCGAACTCGCCGGGATAGGCGGCGCCATCGCGGGCTCGTTCTTCACCCTGATCGTGACACTTCTGCTCGCCTGCCCCATCGGTGTGACGGCGGCGATCTATCTCGAGGAGTTCGCACCCAAGAACCGCCTCACCGACCTGATCGAGGTCAATATCAACAATCTGGCGGCGGTGCCGTCCATCGTGTTCGGGTTGCTGGGGCTTGCGGTCTTCATCAATGTGTTCCATCTGCCCCGTTCGGCGCCGATCGTCGGCGGGCTCACCCTCGCGCTGATGACGCTGCCGGTGATCATCATCGCGAGCCGCGCCGCGCTCAAGGCGGTGCCGCCCTCCATACGGGAAGGCGCCTACGGAATCGGCGCGTCTCGCATCCAGGTCGTGTTTCACCATGTGCTGCCGCTCGCGCTGCCGGGGATGCTGACGGGCACCATTATCGGCATGGCCCAGGCCCTGGGCGAGACCGCGCCGCTTCTGATGATCGGCATGGTGGCGTTTATCGTGGACATCCCCGGCGGCCCGTTCGACGCCGCGACGGTTCTGCCGGTGCAGATCTTCCTCTGGGCCGACAGCCCGGAACGGGGTTTTGTCGAGAAGGTGTCCGCGGCGATTCTCGTATTGCTCGCCTTCCTGATCGCGATGAACGCCGTCGCGATCTATCTCAGGCGGCGATTCGAGGTTCGCTGGTGATGCGGCGGAAACCCATGGCGGAGGCGCAGATGGCCAACGGCAAGCCGGGTGAAAACGGCGCGAATCCGACGGCCGGGCGGGATGCCGGCAAGGGTGCCATGGGAGACGACATGCCCCCGCCCCGCATGCGCGCGCGCGGCGTTTGTGTCCATTACGGCGACAAGCAGGCGCTATTCGACGTTAGTCTGGACTTGGCAAAAAACCGGGTTACCGCCCTGATCGGGCCCTCCGGCTGCGGGAAGTCGACCTTTCTGCGCTGTCTCAACCGTATGAACGATATCATCGGGATCTGCCGGGTTGCAGGCTCCATCACCCTCGACGGGCGGGATATCTACGACCACACTATCGACGTGGTGCAGCTTCGGGCGCGGGTCGGCATGGTGTTCCAGAAGCCCAACCCCTTCCCCAAGTCCATCTATGAGAACGTGGCCTACGGTCCGCGCATCCATGGCCTCGCGAGAAAGGGCGCGGAGCTGGACGAGATCGTGGAGGTGAGCCTGCGGCGCGCGGGCCTCTTCGACGAGGTGTCGGACAGGCTTCACCAGCCGGGCACCGAGCTTTCCGGCGGCCAGCAGCAGCGCCTCTGTATCGCCCGGGCCATCGCCATCAGCCCGGAAGTGATCCTGATGGACGAGCCCTGCTCCGCCCTCGACCCGATCGCGACGGCCAAGGTGGAAGAGCTCATCGACGAGCTCCGGGAGCACTACACCATTGCCATCGTGACCCACAACATGCAGCAGGCGGCGCGGGTCTCCCAATATACGGCGTTCTTCCATCTCGGCGAGCTGGTGGAGTTCGACGAGACGGAGCGGATATTCACCAATCCCCGCCGGGAGCGGACTCAGGACTATATTACCGGGCGCTTCGGCTAGGCGCCGACGGCAAGGCGGGGCCCATCGGCGGCCGCTGCGCCCACGAACGAAAGGACCGATCCATGGCCGGCGAACACACGGTCAAGTCCTATGGCGAAGAGCTGGACCGCATGAACAACGCGGTGCTCGAGATGGGCGGGCTCGTCGAGAAGCAGCTCGCGGCCTCGATCGCCGCCCTGGTCCGACGAGACGACGAAGCCGCCGGCAAGGTGATTGCCGAAGACCGTCGGATCGACGATCTGGAGACGGAGATCGACGTGCTGGTTACGCGCGTCCTGGCGCTGCGCCAGCCCGTGGCGCTCGACCTCAGGCTCATCACCGTGTCGCTCAAGATCTCGAGCGATCTCGAGCGCATGGGCGACTATGCCGCGAATGTCGCCAAGCGGTCCGTCGCCATCCAGGAAGTACACCCGACGGGCCTGATCCGCGCCGTTGCCCGCATGGCCGCCATCGTGCAGGGGATGATCAAGGACGTCCTCGATGCATTCCGCGACCGGGACGTGGAGGTCGCGATGGCGGTGTGGCGGCGTGACGAGGAAGTGGACGAGACCTATAACAGCGTCTTTCGAGAGCTCCTTACCTACATGATGGAGGATCCGCGGCGCATCACGTCGTGCACCCATCTGCTCTTCTGCGCCAAGAATATCGAGCGCATCGGCGACCATGCGACCAATATCGCCGAAACCGTCTGCTACATGGTGTCGGGCAGCAGGATTTCCGGGGAGCGTCCGAAAGGCGACGTGACGCCCTTTCACCCCGATGACCAGGCCTCTCCGGAGGCGCAGTCATGACTCCCTACATCCTGCTGGTGGAGGACGAAGCCGCGCTTCTCACATTGTTGCGCTACAACCTCGAGAAAGAGGGTTTCGAGGTGGGCGAGGCCGTGGACGGCGAAGAGGCGCTGATCCTGGTCAAGGAGCGGCCGCCGGACCTGATGGTGCTCGACTGGATGCTGCCCACGCTCTCCGGCATCGAGGTATGCCGGCGCATCCGGCGCATGTCCGAGGCTCGAAACCTGCCGATCGTGATGCTGACCGCGCGCGGCGAGGAGGGGGATCGGATCCGTGGGCTCGACAGCGGTGCCGACGACTATGTGGTGAAGCCCTTTTCGCCTTCCGAACTCATCGCCCGTATCCGCGCCGTGCTGCGCCGTGCGAACCCGGTACCGACCGACGAGCAGCTTTCATATGCGGATCTACGCATGGACCTTGCGGCGCACCGCGTCACCCGTGCCGACAGGCCGATCCATCTGGGGCCCACCGAATTCCGCCTCCTCCGCCACTTCATGGAGCATCCGGGCCGTGTCTTCTCGCGAGAGCAGCTTCTCGATTCCGTCTGGGGTCACGGAATTTTTCTCGAGATCCGTACAGTGGACGTCCACATCCGCCGTCTGCGTCAAGCGCTGAACGGCGAGGGACGCTCCGACCTTATCCGCACCGTCCGCTCGGCCGGCTACGCGCTGGATGCGAATCCCGGTTGACCGGGAGGCCCTCGCGCCCTTTGGCGCGCTTCTTCAACGACTCGGTTCTTTTGGCGCGGTGGGCTTGCCGCCCATGACGGTGACGAGGAAGAGGCCGGCGAACATGGCGACGACGGCGCCCCAGATCCACGCCGACGGCGCGTCGCCGAAGAACCAGATGCCGAAACCCATGCCGGAGAGCGTCGCGATATAGTTGACGGTGGAAAAGATCACCGGGCCCGCACGCCGGATCACCTCGAAGACGAGATAGAACGAGACGCAGTTGTTGGCCATGGCGCCTATCGTCGCCGCGTGGCCGGTGCCGAACGTGCCCTCGAAGGCCCACCACTGCCCCGTTGCCGCCACGACGATCAGGCTGTAGCCGGCCGATGCAAGCATGAGGCAGGCGGCGAGCGGCAGCGAGGGGGTCTCTTCAGGCCGCCATCGCGCAATCAGCACGGCGTTGATCGCATAAAGAAGCGGCGGGATGAGACCAACCGCAACCCAGCCCGCCATGCCCGGCTCGGGCAGGCTCGCGCGCGGCACGAGCACGAGGAGGACGCCTGCGAGTCCCAGCAGGATGCCGCCGAACCGAAGCGGGTGGAAACGGTCGATCCGGAGCGTGAGCGCCAGCGCATAGATCATCACCGGGACCAGCGAGAGACCGAGCGAGAGCAGGCTCGCGGGCACCTTCGCCGCGATGTAGGCGAGCAGGAGATAAGGGAGCGCAAGGTTCAGCGCGCCCGACGAGAGGTAGAGGCGAAGATGCGCACCATCCAACGGCGGCAGGCAGCGGAACGCCGCGGACGCGATCAACAGCGCAGCACCACCGCCCAGCGACTGCCAGAATATGTAAGGCGCGAACGGTACCCCGCCGGTGACCGCGAATCGGTTGAGCGATACGGCGAGCGCAAAAGAGACGCCGAGCGCAAACAGCATTCCCAGCAGAACGGGGCTGACACCCGTCGGTTTCGGGGTGGAGCTTGTATCGCCGGACATCGACGTTCCTCCCGGGAGACGCGGGCGCGCAGGCTTGGAGAGCCCGGGCCCGGATGGTAGAACGGCGCGGTGTTCCGAGGGTTCGATGCGCGAGGAGCGGATCATGGGCCAAATCGCAGCGGCTGCCAAGGCCGAACCCGTGTCCGGCAAGCCGGTCTTCCAGTGGGACGACCCGTTCCTGATCGAGGATCAGCTTACGGAGGAGGAACGCCTTGTGCGGGACACCGCGCGCGACTATGCGCGCGAGAGGCTCATGCCGCGCATTCTCGAAGCCAACCGCGCGGAGCGGTTCGACCGCGAGATCATGACCGAGATGGGGGCGCTCGGCCTCCTCGGCTCCACCATTCACGGCTATGGCTGTGCCGGTGCGAGCTATGTCGCCTACGGGCTGGTCGCGCGCGAGATCGAGGCTGTGGATTCGAGCTACCGCTCCAGCGTCAGCGTGCAGTCGAGCCTCGTGATGTATCCCGTCGAAGCCTATGGGACGGATGCGCAGAAGGCGCACTGGCTCCCCCGCCTCGCTACGGGCGAGGCCATCGGCTGCTTCGGCCTCACCGAGCCTGATTTCGGCTCCGACCCCGGCGGCATGGCGAGCCGGGCGCGCACGGTGGACGGCGGCTTTTTGCTGTCCGGCTCCAAGACCTGGATCACCAACGCGCCGGTCGCCGATCTGTTCATTATCTGGGCCAAGAACGACTCGGGCGAGATACGTGGCTACCTGCTGGAAAAAGGCGCGAAAGGGCTTTCCACCGCTAAGATCGAGGGCAAGTTCTCGCTACGCGCATCCGTCACCGGCATGATCCAGATGGACGATGTGTTCGTCCCGGCCGAAAACGAACTTCCCGGTGCGAGCGGGCTTGCCGGCCCCTTCCGCTGTCTCAACCGGGCGCGTTACGGAATCGCCTGGGGAGCGCTCGGGGCGGCCGAGTTCTGCTGGCAGGCAGCCCGGGACTATACGCTGGAGCGCAAGCAGTTCGGCAAGCCGCTCGCCGCCAACCAGCTCATCCAGAAGAAGCTCGCCGACATGCAGACCGAAATCGCCATCGGCTACCAGGCGAGCCTCCGCGTGGGCCGGCTGTTCGACGAGGGCCGCGCAACGCCCGAAATGATCTCGCTGGTAAAGCGCAATTCCTGCGGCAAGGCGCTCGATATCGCCCGCGTCGCCCGCGACATGCATGGCGGCAACGGCATCAGCGACGAATATGGCGTGATCCGCCATGTGATGAACCTCGAGGCGGTGAACACCTACGAAGGCACGCATGACGTGCATGCGCTGATCCTGGGCCGGGCGCAAACGGGCATCCAGGCCTTCGCCTGAATGACGGGGGAGCGCGGAGACAGAGCGGGCACCCGCGGCCTCCTGCTCGGCGCCGTCGCGGACGACTTCACCGGGGCGACCGACCTCTGCAATACGCTGGTTGCCGCCGGCATGCGCACGGTGCAGACCGTCGGCGTGCCGGCGGCAGGCACCGCGCTGGACGCGGACGCGGCGGTCGTGGCGCTCAAGTCCCGTACCGTGCCCGCAACGGATGCGGTGCGGGAATCGCGCACCGCGCTTCGCTGGCTCCGGCAACAGGGCGCGCGGCAGATCGTCTTCAAATATTGTTCCACCTTCGATTCGACCGAGCGCGGCAATATCGGGCCCGTTGCCGACGCGCTGCTCGACGATCTCGGTGGCGACATCACCGTCGCGTGCCCCGCCTTCCCCACCAACGGGCGCACGGTCTACAAGGGCCATCTCTTCGTGGGAGACGTTCTGCTGGAAAACTCCGGCATGCGGAACCATCCGCTGACGCCAATGCGGGACTCCGACCTCGTCAAGGTGCTCGGTGCGCAGACGCCAAACAGGGTGGGGCTCGTCTCCCACGAAACAATCCGCGAAGGCGCGGCCGCGATCCGCCGCGCGCTGGGGGCGCTGAGCGAGAGCGGCGTGCGCCACGCGGTGCTGGACGCCGTCGAGGATCGGGACCTCACCGCCATCGGCGAGGCTTGCGCCGACCTGCCGCTGATCACCGGCGGATCGGGGATTGCCATGGGCCTGCCCGCGAATTTCCAGAGGAACGGGCTCCTGCAGGCGGGTGTGGAGGCTGCCTCGCTTCCGCCCGCCTCGGGCCATGCGGCGGTGATCGCGGGAAGCTGCTCGGAGGCGACGCTCGGCCAGATCGAGCATATGAAGGCACGCCATCCCGCCTTCTTCGTGGACGGTGAGGCACTGGGCCAGGGCCGGGACGTGGCGGCCGAGGCCCTCGCCTGGGCCGGGCCGCGGCTCGAGGAGGGCCCGGTGCTGATCTATTCCAGCGCGGAGCCCGCCCGTGTCGCCGCGCTGCAAGCCGCCTTCGGCGCCGAAGAGGCCGGTGCCGCCATCGAGAACTGTCTCGCCCGGATCGCCGTCGGGCTCCTATCCGCGAGCTGCCGACGGCTGGTGGTGGCCGGCGGGGAGACGGCAGGCGCGGTGGTCGGCGCGCTCGAGGTCAAGACGCTCCGCATCGGACCGGAGATCGACCCAGGCGTGCCGTGGACCGCGAGTATGGGCGATCCGCCGCTCCATCTCGCGCTGAAATCGGGCAACTTCGGCGGGCGGGACTTTTTCACCAAGGCGTTCGCGAGGCTTCGGTGACCGAGACGGCGCTCCGGGAGCGCATCGCGCAGCACGGTGAATCGCTGTTCTCGCGCGGCTATGGCTGCGGCGCCTCGGGCAATCTCAGCGCACTGCTCGAAGACGGCATCCTGGTAACGCCCACCAACGCCTCCCTCGGCCGCTTGGACCCCGCGCGCATCTCCAAGGTCGCGCCGGACGGCACGCACCTTGCCGGCGATCCGCCGTCGAAGGAGGCGTTCCTTCACCTCACCATGTACCGGGCGCGCCGGGACGCGCGGGCGATCGTGCATCTGCACAGCACATGCTCGGTCGCGGTCTCCTGCCTGAGCGACGTGGATCCGGCGAACGTGCTGCCGCCGATCACCGCCTATTACGTGATGCGCGTGGGGCGGTTGCCGCTCATTCCCTACTACCGGCCGGGCGACAAGACCCTCGCCGACGCCGTCGGCGCCGTGGCGCGCGACCACCATGCGATGCTGCTCGCGAATCACGGGCCGGTTGTGGCGGGGGCCGGGCTGGAGGCCGCCGTCTACGCCGCGGAGGAGCTGGAAGAGACGGCGAAACTCTATCTGCTGCTGCGTGGCGCGCCGGTGCGCCTGCTTACCGATGCCCAGATCGCCGATCTGCGGAGCGCGTTTCCGACCTGAGCGGGAACGCGCCCGTGCCCGGCGGGGGCCTTACTGGCGCGCGAGCAGCGTCTCGCCGGGCAGCCGCGCAAGCAGAGTCCGCGTCTCCCGCACGCTCTCCTGAAAGGCGGCGAGTGCCTCCCCCTCCAGCTTGCGCCCCGACGGAAGCTTCAACGTGGCCGGGTTGATCCGCGTGCCGTTCTCGATCACCTCGTAATGGAGATGAGGGCCGGTGGAACGCCCGGTGGAACCCACATAGCCGATGATCTGACCCTGCCGGACATGCCTTCCCGTCTTCATGCCGTTCGCATAGCGGCTGAGATGGGCATAGAGGGTGGTGTAGATGCCGTTGTGGCGGATCTGGACATGCTTGCCGTAGCCGCCGTTGCGCCCGATCCGTTTGATGGTGCCGTCGCCGGCGGCGAAGATCGGCGTTCCCGTCGGTGCGGCGAAATCGATACCCAGATGCTTCCGGTTGTAGCCGAGGATCGGGTGCTTGCGCATCCCGTAGGCCGACGAAAGCCTTGCTCCGTTGATGGGTGTGCGCATGAGCGCCTTGCGTACGCTCTCACCGTTGGAATCGACATAGTCCGCAGGCCCGTCTTCGGGTTCGTAACGGAAGAGCTCCACCCGCCGGTGGCCGGCCTCGATCGCGAGATAATGAACCGGGCCGTTGTCCACGGCATCGCCCGTACGGTCGTAGGCCTCGCTGAAGAGCAGGTCGAACCGGTTTCCCCGCTGGATCTCGCGCTGGAAATCCACGTCGAAGCTCAATATGTGGATCACTTCGGTGAGCACCTGGACGGGGACGCCGGCCGCGACCGCCGCTTCGTACAGGCTGGTCTGGATCGCACCCGACGCCCGGCGGACAACCCGGTGTAGCGTCCGTTCCTCCGAACGGGAGAGGAACCCGCTGTCGCCGTCGCGCACCACCACCACGTTCTGGTCCGGTGCGACGTTGAGGGCGAGGCGCGCGACCTTGAGCGAATCTTCGGGTCCGCTTTCGAACAGGAGCGAAAGAGTCTGGCCGATCTGCAGCCGCCTCGGGTCGTGGATCTTCCGGAAGGCCGCCACGACCGCCTCCGACTCCTCGTCCGAGCCGCCGGCGCGCTTCAGGCTGGCGAAAAGCGTGTCGCCCCGCCCGAGAACGACTTCCTTGTAGACGAGGCCGCCGGGGCCGTTCCCGCGCACGGCGGCGGCCTCCACCTCCCGCGCCGCGGGCTCCGGCGGGCTTGCGGGCGTATCGTCCGTTCCCGTTGGGCGCTGCGCGATCTGGGGGGGCGTCGCCGTTACCGCAACCTCGGGAGCCCGGAGATCGGCGGCGGCCACATGCCGTGCCTCGAACGACGTGGCCGACGCACGGATCACCCGGACATACCGCTCGCCGCTCGTCCGAATCGCGAGCCCCTGGAGAAACGCGGCGCCGGTCTCGTCCGCGTCGGTCCACAATATGATCTCCTGGCCGATCCCGAGGCGCTTGAGGTTGAGGCGCTTGCGTGCGGCCCGGATGGCCCGATCCGCCTCCAACCGATCGATACCCTGCTCGCGGAGCACGGCCATCAGCGTGTCGCCCGCGCGTATTTCGATGCGGGTCTTCGCAAGGGGGGAAGCGGGCTCGGGCTCGGGCGGGGCTTCGGAGCTTGCGGCAAGCGTGGGAGCAGGCGCGTCTTTGGGCTCGTCCGGCTCGGCGTCCGCGACGGGTAGGGCGGCTATGGCGGGTGCAGCGGGTGCGTCCGCGATTCGGCTCTCGAAACGGCCCTTGCGCCGGCGCTCGATCTCGATGATCCGGCCATCCTGCAGGGCGATTCGGAGCTCCACCAGCCGGGGCGTTGCACCCTCCGGCGCTTGCCTTGCGATATCGACGGCTGTCCCGACCGGCAAGGTCCGCCGGTCGAACACGCGCCGCAGGCTGCGCGCGGCAGGCGCCGCCTCCGCCCGCTCCACGCCGGACGAAAGCAACAGGTTGGTGAGCGTGCGTTCCTGCCGGAGCGTTATGCGCTCTTCGGCAAGCCCCGTATCGGCTTCGGCCACCGGGTCGGGTACGGGATCGGGCGGCGCGGCGGCGGCAGGGCCGGGCGCTTCCTCCACGGCGGTGGAAGGGACAGGTTGCGCTTCCCGAGCGGGCTCGCGTTCCTCCCCGATGGCGTGGAACGCCGTATGGCTCATTCGGCGCGACACGAAGCCTCCGCCCTCCGCCGGCAGTACCGCGACCACCTCGTCGCCGCCCTTCAGATGGACGGCGAAGCCGCCAAGCTCGAGCTCGCCCTCGGAGTCCGATGTCGAACGGATCGAAAGCCGCTGGCCCGGCATCAAGGTGCGGGGGTCGAAGTGAGTGCGGAGCGCCTTGACCGCGGCGTCCACCGCGCGGGCGGGAAGCCCCTGGCGGAGCAGGATCCCGCCGATGGTCTCGTTCTGCGCCGCCCGCATCTCCACCATGTCGTTCGCAGGCGATCCGGCCATGAGAGCCGCTGCATGCTTGAGCGGGACCGATGCCAGGCGTGCGCGATAGGCCCCCTGTGCGTCGCGAATCACCTCGACGAAACGGTCCGGTCCAAACTCGACACTGACGGCGAAAAGGGTACGGCGCTCACTCTCGCCGGGCTCGAACAAAAAGCGAATTTCCCGACCCGCGGGGATGCGCCGCGGGTTCGAGACCCGCGCCACGGCGCGCCCGACCGAGTCCGCATCGTCCGGACTCGCGCCGGCCGCCACCAGCAGCTCGAAGAGCGTATCGCCCTGCCGAATTCGATGGGTTTCGAGCTGCGCCGCGCCTTCGAGCGCGGCATGCGCGGGCGGTGGAGCCGGGGAGAGCGTCACCCCCGCTGCGAGCGCCGCGCCGAGCGCGATGCCCAGGATTCTTGCAATCCAGCGGCAAGACCGGTGGCCCATGGCCCGCAAATCCTGCTCCCCTCCGCCGCGAACGGCGCAAACATGCTGACCCCACCCTATTTTGTCAATCGGGACGACGCGCGGAAATGCTTATCTTTCGGGCGCTTGGCCTGTCCGGCGCGACGCGGCTTCGACGTGCGGTTCCGCCGCTGCACGGGCCTTTGGAATGGTTAGCGGCGACCGGTGTGCAAGTTCAGACAGGTATGAGACGCGGCTCTTGGTACGAGTTTGGGGGTCTCCGAAACGGTTGGTGGACACATCAACCGTTTCGGAGACCCCCATGATGGGTTTGGTGCGCGGGTCTCCAGGCCCGCATGTTTTTGTTTTTCGAAAAGAAGAAAAATGCGGGCCTGGAGACCCGCGCACCAAAAGAGGGGCAACTGGCGGACAGACTCCGGCAGAATACCGTGCCAACCTGACAGCCGAAGAAACCCCAGCGTCTCAAACGTCCTGAACGAGGACGACCGGTTGTTTCGCGTGGCGCTATCTGGGATTCTTGTCGCGGCGCAACCGGGGTGGGCCGGTTCGGTGCCGCGGGGAGTGTCATGGGCCGCTTGCTGGATCTCGGAACGCGGATAGAGCTGGTCTCCATGGACCGGCACTTCCATGACATCAGCATCGGTCTCTACGAACATGCGGGCGGCGGCGCACCCGCCTGGCTCGTGCACAGCTACAGTGCGCGGGACGGCGTTCCGGCGCGGCTTGCCTTCGTGACGCGCGCCATGGCCGTGCTGGGCGGCATGGTGCCCGCTCCGGCGGAGCCGGCACGGCTCGCCTTCGCCTGCGGCGAGGCGCACCGTGCCGCCGTTAAGCGGCTCTTTCTCGAAGTCTGCAAACTCGAGCCGGATGCCGTGCCCGCGCCCCGTCCCATGCGCATCGAAGACCGGAAGAACGACCTCACCATCGAGGCGGCGCATGTGGGCGGCGGCC
Source organism: Alphaproteobacteria bacterium (assembly GCA_965220825.1). GTDB lineage: Bacteria > Pseudomonadota > Alphaproteobacteria > UBA828 > UBA828. The sequence goes on along the minus strand of OZ244839.1, from coordinate 1,546,041 downwards.
TCTATCGCCTGAAAGCCGACGGCGGAACGGACGCCGACCGGGTGGCGCGGCGCGTGGACGGTGTGGTCCGCGGGCTTGCACGGCTCGCAGAACTGGAAACGGAGGGCGGCGCGGCGGCGCGGTTCCCATGCGGATCGGCTCACGACGAGCTGGTGGGTCTCCTGCTGCCTCGTGCGCTCAATGTGCGCGCGGCCATGCGTGAGGCCGAAGCCGCCGCCGCCCGTGGCGTGCTTGCCGCGCCCAGCGCCCAGGCCCAGACCTGAAGGGAGCGATGACGATGGCGAAAGTGCCTCCCATGAACGGCCGCGAGCGCGTGCTCGCCGGGCTCCGGCGCGAGCCGGTGGACCGCACGCCGGTGTGCAACCCCACCTCCATTGCCACCGTCGAGCTGATGGACCTGGTGGACGCGAACTTCCCGTTCGCGAACCGCGATGCGGAAGCCATGGCACGCCTCGCCGCCACGGGCCACACCGAGCTCGGCTTCGACAGCATCATGCCGGTCTTCTCCATCATTCAGGAATCCTCCGCACTCGGCTGCAAGATGCAGTGGGAGCAGAAGGACAACTGGCCCACCGTGCGGATGCGCGAGCCGATCTGGCGTGACGTGGAAGATATCCGCATCCCCAACGACTTCCTCATGCATCCCGACATGCGTTGCGTGATCGACGCCATCCGGCTCCTTCGCAACGAGTTTGGCAACGACGTCGCCATCATCGGCAAGACCATGGGGCCGTGGACTCTCGGCTATCACTGCTTCGGGGTGGAGCCCTTCCTGCTCATGTCCCTCGACGACCCGGGCAAGACGAAGCTCGCGCTCGACCGCATGAAGGAGGCGACGGTTCAGTTCGGCCTGGCACAGATCGAGGCCGGCGCCGACGCGCTCACGCTTCCCGATCACGCCACCGGCGACCTGGTGAGCGCCGACTATTACAAGCGCTACCTCAAGGACCTCCATATCGAGTTCGTGGAGCGCCTTCCCGTGCCGCTGATCCTTCACATCTGCGGGCGCACGGTGGACCGCATGGGCTATATCGCCGAGACCGGCATCGCCGCCTTCCATTTCGATTCCAAGAACGAACCGGCGGAATCCATGGCGGCGATGGACGACCGCGTTTCCCTCATCGGCAACATCAACAATCCCGAAACGCTTTTCGCCAAGGGACCCGACGATGTGCGGCGCGAGGTCTACGCCAATCTCGACGCGGGCGTGCAGGCGGTCGGGCCGGAATGCGCCATCCCGCTCCAGACGGCGGTCGAGAACCTGCGCGAAATCCCCCGCGCCGTGCGGGACTGGCACGGCGGGCTTCACTGAGCGCGCCCGGCGCCCGGCCCCGACCTTCCTCGTCCACGGATCCAGCCCAGCATGGCCGAACTCTCCGATATCGCGAACGAGACGATCCGCGCTGAAATCGAGGAGTTCCTCGAGCGGCCGGAGGAAGTCGCGCGCAATATCGAACTCTTCGCGCGTGTTCGCCCGCTCATGCAGGACATCGCGGCCGCACTCGTCGAAGGAGACAACCACACCGTCGATGCACTCACCAGGAAGGCGCTGGAAGAGGGCGTGGAGGCCATCGAGATCATGGACGATGCGCTGATCGCCGGTATGGGCATCGTCGGCATCAAGTTCCGCGAGAACTTCATCTTCGTGCCCGAGGTGCTGGCCTGCGCGCGGGCGATGAAGGCGGGCATGGCCCATATCGAGCCCATTCTCTCCGCCTCGGGCGTCGAATCCCTCGGCACCGTGGTCATGGGCACCGTCAAGGGCGACCTTCACGATATCGGCAAGAATCTCTGCATCATGATGCTGTCTGGCGCGGGCTTCGACGTGATCGACCTGGGGGTGGACACGTCCGAGGACGAGTTCATCGCCGCGGTGGAAGAGCACGGCGCGCCCATCGTCGGCATGTCGGCGCTGCTTACCACCACCATGCCCAACATGGGCTCGACCATCGAAGCCATGATCGACGCCGACATCCGCGACGATGTGATGGTCATGGTAGGCGGCGCGCCGGTCACCCAGGAGTTCGCCGACGACATGGGCGCGGACGGCTATGGGAAAGACGCGCTCTCCTGCGTCGCGCTGGCCAAGCGGCTGATGGAAGAGCACGGATAGCCAAGGCGCGCCCGTTGGGAAAGATCAGCCGAAAGGACTATCAGGAACGGCTGGATCGGCTCACGGAGATCCTTTCGGATATCGTGAGCCATGCCGACGCCCAGGCCGCGTTCCGTTGCCCCTATCGCGACAGGCACGATCTCTGCACGGCCGATTTCAAGTGCCGCAACCGGCTTCCTCCCGCTGCCGAGGGCGGTGCCGGTGCCTGTGGGCACGACGGCAAGTTCGACTACCGCGCGGCGTGGGAGACCGATTCGGGCGCCTACGACCGTGCGCGGAAGCGGATCGCGGGCGTCCGCACCGCCGCCGCCCGCCGCCGCGGTACGGATAGCGGTGAAGCGGCGGAACCCGCCACCGGCCCGACGCTCTTCGACCGGGCGGATGCGCTCTCACTCCACGTGCCGACGTCCTGCCAGCGCACGGGGCGCTGCCACGAATGCGTGGTCGAGGTGACGGCGGGCGCGGAAGCGCTCGCGCCCCGGACGGACGCGGAATCGTTCTTGCGCGGGAACTACCGCCTGGCCTGCCAGGCCGTCGTTCTGCGGGAGCGCGAGGAGGTGGCGTTCGCGCCGCTCCAGCGGCGTCCGCGTATCCTGGGCCTTGATCCCGGCTCCCGGCACGGCGCGTTCGACCCTGCGGTGACGCGCGAGGGGGATGCGGTGCTGCTGGACGGCGAGGCCATTGACCGCTACCGGGGGTCCATGCTGGGGCTCGCGGTGGACCTCGGCACCACCACCGTCGTGCTGGATTTCGTGGACCTGGAGAGCGGACGGAGCGTCCACGCCGCAGCCTTCGAGAATCCTCAAGGCTTCGGCGGCAGCGACGTGATGAGCCGCATTTCCTACGACCGGGACGATCCGGCGCAGGAGCTGCAGAAGGCCGCTGCGTCCGCCATCAACCGGGCCGTGCTCGAAGCCTGCGAGAGCCTCGGCGTGAGCCGCCACGTCATTTACGAAATCGCGGTTGCCGCCAACGCGGCGATGCGCGACCTCATGTTCAAGCTCGACGTCCAGGGGATCGGTCAGAGGCCCTACAAGTCCTCGGTGGAGCGTGCCTGCCTCGCCGGCGACCGTGCCGACACGGCGCTCAGCGCTCGCCCGCGGCATCTCGGATTGCTGGCGAATCCGAAGGCGCGGGTCTACGGGCTGCCGCTGATCGCAAGCCATGTGGGCGGCGACGCCGCCGCCGGCCTGGTCGCTTTGGGAGAGGCGTTCACGAACGCCGGCACGGCCATGTTCGTCGACATGGGGACCAACACCGAGGTGGTGCTCAAGGCCGGCGGCCGCATGCTCGCCGCCTCCTGCCCGGCCGGGCCCGCTTTCGAGGGAGGGCTGGTGCGCTACGGAATGCCGGCCTGCGACGGCGCCATCGAATCCGTGCGGCTCGCGGACGACGGGACGGCGGCGTGGACGACCATCGGCGGTGGCCCGCCCCGGGGCCTTTGCGGCTCGGGCCTCGTCGACCTGCTGGCGGAGCTTCGCCGCACCGGCCTCTTCACGGCCAAGGGCGCGTTCGCCGCCGACCGCAAGCGGTTCGACATGACGGTCGCGCCGGAATACGGGATCACCTTCTCGCGGGAGGACGCCGGTAATCTGGGACAGGCAAAGGCCGCGAACTATTGCGGCCAGTACATCGCCATGCGCACGCTCGATACGGACCCGGCGGACATCGACCGCTTGTTCCTTGCCGGCGGCTTCGCCAACCACGTGAATGTGCGGAACGCCGTCTCCATCGGTCTTCTGGCGCCGCTGCCGGAGGAGCGCATCGTCAAGGTCGGCAACACCGCGATCCGGGGCGCGCGGGAGGTTCTGCTCTCCGTTTCCAGGCGCCGGGCCCTGGAGCGCGACGTGCAGGCGATCGAGCATGTGGAACTCGAAACCGCACCGGATTTCTTCGATCTCTTCGTCGATGGCTGCCAGTTCAAGCCCATGCCGGCGACACTTGCACCGGAAGGGGGAGCCGCATGAGCACCGTTGCGCCGCGTTTCATCACCATCGGAGAGAATATCCACGCGACCCGCGTGCTGTTGCGCAAGGGTCGGCGGATTGCGGAGCGGGGCGGTGTCGAATCCATCCTCTACCGGGCGGCGGACGGCGAGGAGCGCGCCCTTGCCATCCACGAGGCGGCGAAGCGGACCAGGGATTACGAGGAGGGGCGCGTCAAGCACGTTCAGGTCGCGGTCGAGACCGCCACCGGTGTGGCAGAGGGCGATCCGGCGGAGGGCGTCCGCTATATCGAGGCTCTGGCGCGGAGTCAGGAGTCGGCGGGTGCCGCATTCCTCGACCTCAATGTGGACGAGCTCTCCCCCAAGCTCGCGGTGCAGACCGCCGCCATGGCGTGGCTGGCGCCGGCGGTCCAGGACATGACGGCGCTTCCCGTCTCGGTGGATTCCTCCAGCGTGGACGTGATCCGGGCGGGGCTCGAGGCACTTGCACCGGGCGGCCCGCGGCCCATGCTCAACTCCGCCTCCCTCGAACGACCGGACGCGCTTGACCTCGCCCGCGCTCACGACTGCCGCGTCGTCGCGACCGCCGCCGGCGAGAGAGGCATGCCGGACGGTGCCGAAGAGCGGGTTGCGAATGCGTCGCGCATGGTGGAGGCGGCGCTGGAAAAGGGCTTTGCGCTCGACGACATCCATATCGACCCGCTGGTGTTCCCCGCCGCAGTGGACGGGCGCTATGGGTGCCACTGCCTCGATGCGATTCGCGCATTGCGGGAGCGTTTCGGCCCGGAGATCCACATCACGGGCGGCATGAGCAACGTCTCGTTCGGCCTGCCCGCCCGCCGCCTGCTGAACGAGGCATTCCTGCTGCTGGCGGTGGAGGCGGGTGCCGACGGCGGCATCATGGATCCGGTGGCGAGTCCGCCGGCCTCCGTCTTCGCGATGGACCGCGAAACGCCGCGCTATCGCCTCGCCGAAGACGTGCTGCTGGGGCGAGACGAGCACTGCATGCGCTACATCCGGGCTTGGCGCAAGGGCGCCCTGGCCGCGGCGTGAGGGTGCGCGTTTCGGGCGAGAGCGGATATCGGGAACGGCTTGTAGAGAGCGCCTGACACGCCAAGGCGGCCCCGGTTACCCGTCCGTCGTGGGTGGCGGCCCGTGCGCGCCGCTCGCCTCGCCTTCGTCCTCCGGGGTGGCCTCGGCGGCGAACCTCTCCACGGCCTGTGCCACCAGTTCTTCGACGATATCGGCCGTGGATTGTTCGGCGGTCACCATGCCGACACTCTGGCCGGCCATCAGCGAGCCGTTTTCCACATCGCCCTCGATGGCCGCGCGGCGGAGCGAGCCGGCCCAGAAATGCTCGATGGCGAGCTGGGCCTCTCCCTGTTCGAGTTCGCCACTCCGCACCTTGGCGATGGTTTCGATCTGGAACGCCTGGAAGCGCTCGGTCGCCTTGTTGGCGATGGCCCGCACCGGGATCACGGGAAAATCCGGATCGATCTGGAGCGAAAGCTGCGCGTCTCGCGCATTGGCTCGGATGAATGCCTGCTTGAAGCGCGGATGGGCGATGGATTCGGTGGCGCAGACGAAACGCGTACCCAGTTGGCAGCCCGCCGCGCCCATGGCGAGGTAGAGTGCCATCGCTTCCCCCCGCCCGATGCCGCCGCCGATGAAGATCGGTACTTCGTCCAGATGCGGGAGGACCTCCTGCGCCAGCACCCCGGTGGAGACCGGGCCGGTATGGCCGCCCGCCTCCATGCCTTCGATGATGAGGGCGTCGATCCCCTGGCGGGCGAGCCTTCGCGCCACCGGCAGTGTCGGCGCGAAGGCGATCACCTGGACGCCGGCTTCCTTGAGCCGCTCGACGGCGCTTCTCGGCGGGAGGCCGCCCGCAAGCACCACATGGCCGACCCGGCGCGCGATGCAGGTCTCGATCAGTGCGTCGAGCTCCGGGTGCATGACGATGATGTTGACCCCGAAGGGCTTGTCGCAGCGCTCCAGGACGCCGTCGATTTCCGCACCGAGCGCGGCCGGGCTGAGCGAGCCGGTCGCGACCACACCGAAGCCGCCGGCGTTGGAAATGGCGGCCACCAGGTTCCGCTCCGAGACCCAGGACATCGCCCCGCCCAGTATGGCGTAGCGGGTGCCGAGGAACGCCCGCCCGCGCGCCCAGCAGGAATCGAGCCGGCGGCGCCCACGGGCGCGGGCGTCAGGGTTCATGGGCGTCGAGCTTGTAGGCGGCATGCAGCGCCCTGACCGCGAGTTCCGCATATTCCTCGGCGACCAGAACGCTGATCTTGATCTCCGAGGTCGAGATCACCTGAATGTTGATGCCCTTGCCTGCGAGCGTGGCGAACATGGTCTGGGCCACACCAGCGTGGCTCCGCATGCCGACACCGATCACCGAGACCTTCACCACGTCGGGATCCGACACGAGCCGTTCAAAGGTGAGCCCGTCCCGCACCCGTTCCAGAACGGCGATGGAGCGGTCGAGCTCCGCCTCCGTCACGGTGAAAGTGACATCCGTCGTACCGTCGGCCGAGACGTTCTGCACGATCATGTCCACATTGATGTTGCCTTCGGCGAGCGGGCCGAAGATCTGCGCCGCGATGCCCGGCCGGTCGGGGACGCCGACCACGGTGATCTTGGCTTCGTCACGGCTGTAGGCGATTCCGCTGACGCGCTCCTGCTCCACGATATCGTCCTCGTCGACCACGAATGTGCCGGGCGCGTCCGTAAAGCTCGAAGCGACTTGCAGCGGCACTCCGCTCTTCATCGCCAACTCCACGGAACGGGTCTGGAGGACCTTGGCACCGAGGGAGGCGAGTTCGAGCATTTCCTCGTAGGTGATCTTATTCAGCTTGCGGGCGGTCGCAACGATCCTGGGATCCGCCGTAAACACGCCTTCCACGTCGGTGAAGATATCGCAGCGGTCGGCGTGAAGCGCGGCGGCGAGGGCGACGGCCGAGGTGTCGGTCCCGCCGCGCCCCAAGGTGGTGATGCGTCCTGACGGCCCGATGCCCTGAAAGCCCGCGACGACCGGGACTTCCCCACGGTCGAGCCGCGTGCGGAGCTCGCCTGTCTCGATGCGCTCGATCCGTGCACCGCCATGGGCGTCGTCGGTATGGACGGGGATCTGCCAGCCGAGCCAGGAGCGCGCGGTTACGCCCCGGGTCTGGAGCGCGAGCGCGAGCAGGCCGGCGGTCACCTGCTCGCCCGAGGAGGTCACCGTGTCATATTCGCGGGCGTCGTGGAGCGGCGCCATCTTGCGCACCCAGGAGACGAGCCGGTCGGTGACGCCCGCCATGGCCGACACCACGACGGCGACGCGGTCGCCGCCCCGGACGGCCGCCTCGACGCGGTCCGCCACATGGTCGATTCGGTCGAGGTCGGCGACCGACGTACCGCCATATTTGTGGACGATGAGAGCCATGGAGCGCCGCCGGTCCCAGGGTCGAAATCGCGCGTCGGCGCTTGCCTGGAGCAGAGGGGCCTCTACATACTGACTTGCCCCCGGCCGTGCAAGGGCGGGGGGGGGGGCGGATGGAAGGGACGTTCGGATGGCCGAGAAGCTCGACGCACCCAGCGTCGACGCCGCCGAGATTGCGCGTTTCGAAGCGCTGGCCGAGCGCTGGTGGGACCCGAACGGTGCGTTCCGAGCCCTCCACGCCCTCAACCCGGTGCGTATCGCCTATGTGCGGGACGGCCTCGCGGCGCTCCAAGACCGGGACGTGCGCACGGCCAGGCCGCTGGACGGGCTCCGCTTGCTGGATGTCGGCTGCGGCGGCGGCCTGATCGCCGAGCCCATGCGCCGGCTGGGCGCCGAGGTGGTGGCTATCGACGCGGCGGAGGCCGGCATCGAGGTCGCGCGGCGCCATGCGGCGGAGCAGGGGCTCGATATCGACTATCGCCGCACCACGGCCGAAGCGCTCGCCGCCGAGGGTGCGCGGTTCGATGCCGTGCTTGCGCTCGAGATCGTGGAGCATGTGGCGGATCCGCGCGCCTTCTTCGCGGCCTGCGCCGCGCTGCTCGAGCCCGGCGGCATGCTGGCGGTGGCGACACTCAACCGCACCGCCGCCTCCTATCTTCTCGCGATCGTGGCGGCGGAGCGCATCCTCGGCTGGCTTCCGCCCGGTACGCACGACTGGTCGCGCTTCATTCGCCCGGCGGAGATGGTCCGCCACCTGCGCGCGGCCGGTCTCGATGTGGCCGATCTCACCGGCGCGGTCTACGATCCGCTGGCTGATCGATGGTCGGCGAGCCGGAATCTTTCGGTCAACTACATGGCGCGGGCGCTGAAAGCCGCAACGGCGACGTGATTCAGGCGTCGTGCCGCGACACCCAGGGGATTTCGCCGACTTCTATCCCCTCGTCCTTGAGCGCCCCGGCTTCCTCCTTGGTGGCGTCGCCATAGATATTGCGCGCCTCCACATCGCCATAATGGATTTTCCGCGCCTCCTCGGGGAAGCGCTTTCCCACATTGTCGAAGTTCTGCTCGACGAAGGTCCGCATCCGGCGCAGCGCCGAAATGGCCTTCACCGCTTCGGGTGGCGGCGGAAGCGACCGGCTCCGATCCGGCGTCTCGCGCGGGGCGTCCTCGCCCTTCCGCCGTCCGCTCACGGCGATGTTGGGTGCCATGGGGGCCTTGGCGACGGAGGTGTCGCCACAGACCGGGCACGCGACGTCACCCGCCTTCACCTGGGATTCGTAGGTTGCCGAATCCGCGAAATAAGCCTCGAACACATGGTCGTTCGCGCATTTGAGATCGAAGACGATCATGAAAACCGCGTCCGCCGGATCGCATCCATTGAACCAATCTATCACAGAATCCGCCCGAAAACCGCCGCAGAGCGCGGGCGGAACGACCCGCGGTCGAAGACTCAAGGCGAGTCGCGGTCGATCAGTTTAGCCACCACGGGGTGGTAGCGAGCGCCCAGGCCGGCGTCGATGGCGTCTACGAACAGCGTCTTGACCAGAGCCGCGCCCCTTGCGTCGATCCCGCTGTCCGCCGCCAGATCGAGGGCGTATTCCAGGTCCTTGAGGGCGTAGGTCACGGGGAAGGCGTCCTCCGGATAATGGTCGGCGAGCATCGCCTTCATGCCGTGATTGCGGAGTGCGAAGCTGTCGCCCGAACTGCGAGCCACCGCCTCCAGAAAGGTCGCGGGCTCGATGCCCTGGCGGCGCGCGATCGCCAGGCCTTCGGCGAGCGCGCGGACGTTCTGGAAGAGGATCATGTTGTTGAGGATCTTGACCGCCTGGCCCGCGCCGGTCGGTCCGCAATGGGTCACGTCCCGGGCCATGTGGCGGAGCACCGGGCGCAGCCGCTTCACCAGCGCCGGACTGCCGCCGACCGTCATGCTGAGTGTGCCGTCCACCGCCGCACGCCGGGTTCGCGCGACGGGCGCGTCGGCGAAGGAGAGGCCGCGTGCCGCGAAGGCCTCTTCGATTTCCCGGGCGAGGGTTGGCGGGGCGGTGCTGGTGTCCACCACGATCCGCCCGGCGGACAGGTGGGCGAGCAGGCCGCCTTCGCCGAGGCAGACCTCCCGTACCTCGCGGCCCGAGGGGAGCGAGAGGAAGACGATGTCCGCCCCTTCGCAGAGCGCCGCAACGGAGTCCGCGACGCCTGCGCCGTCTGCCGCAAGCCGTTCCAGCGGCTGAGGGTCGAGGTCGTGGGCGGAGACCGGCCCGTCATGCTTGCGCAGGAGGTTGCGGCACATAGGCTCGCCCATGACGCCCACACCGATGAAGCCGATGCGCTCACCGCTCATGGTGCCTCAGCCTTCCAGCGCGAACCGGGCGGCGCCCGCGCCGGCGATCCGGCCGAACACGGCGCCGGAGACCAGACCGGTGCCGCCGGGATAGTTGTCGTAGAAAAGCCCGCCCACCAGCTCGCCGGCGGCGAAGAGGCCGGGCAGGGGCGTGCCCGAAACCGCCTGCACCGCTGCGTCCTTGTCGATCGCGAGCCCGCCGAAGGTGAACGTGATACCGCAGGTGACGGCGTAGGCCTCGAACGGCGGCTTTTCGATCCGGTTGGACCAGTTGGACTTGGGCGGCGTGAGCCCGCGCGTGCCGCGGCCGTCCTTCACCGTGGGGTCGAAGGGGATTTCGGTCATCACCGCATCGTTGTACGCCCGTACCGTCTCGAGGAAGCGCGCGCCGTCCACATCGTCCATCTTTGCGGCCAGGCCTTCCAGCGTGTCGGCTTTCGCCTTGGTCACGCGGCGGATGCGGTATTCGTCACGCAGCAGATGGGCCGTTTGCGCATCGAACACCTGCCACGCCGCCTGTCCCGGCTGTTCCAGCACCCGTCGTCCGTAGGCCGCGTAGGTGTAGTTGCGGAAGTCGGCGCCCTCGTCGACGAAGCGTTCTCCGGCCGTATTGACCATGATGGAGAAGGGGTAGCTGTGCTTCTGGAACCCGTCGCCCACAGCAAGATCGCCGAAGGGCGGCGCGTTCCTGTCCCAGGCGACCGCGTGGCATCCGGACCAGTTTCCGGCGGGCATGGCGCCGGCCTCCAGCGCCATGCGAATCCCGCCGCCCTGGTTGAAGCGGGTCCCGCGCACCTTGGCGAGATCCCAGCCGGGGCCGAGATAGCGTGCACGCCACGCGGCGTTGGCCTCGAAACCGCCGCTCGCGAGCACCACGGCCCGCGCGCCGATGTCCACTGAGCGTCCGTTGATCCGCGCGCGGACGCCGCGGAAACCGGCATCGTCGGTGAGCAAGGCGTATCCTTCCGCCTCGTAATGGACGGCAACACCGGCATCGGCGGCGGCGCGGTAGAGCGCCTCGATCAGGCCTGGCCCGCCGCCCCAGGCCTCGACGGCGAGCCCGCCCCAGAAGCGGAATCGACCGCCGCTCTTGAAGGCCTGCCGGCCGTAGCTCGGCTGGAAGCGGACACCCTTCTTCCGGAGCCAGAGGAGGGTGGGGTGGCTCAGCTCCACGAGCTGCTCGACGAGGTCCGGGTCGGCGCGATAGTGCGTGAGCCGGCCCATATCGTCGAAATAGTCGTCCGTGGTGTAGGCGCCGAATTCGGTCTCGGCGCGCTCGCGTTCCGTGAGATCGGGCATCAGCGCGGCGAGCGCTTCGGTATCGTCGAAAACCACGCGCATGGCGCCGGCGGTATAGGCGCTGTTTCCGCCTCGCTCGGCTTCGGGTGCGGCTTCCAGCAGCCGGACGCGGGCGCCGCCTTCGGCTGCGGCGAGCGCCGCCGCCAGCGCCGCGTTGCCGCCGCCGACGACCGCGACATCGGCCGTCAGAGCGTCGGTCACCCTCCTGCTCCGACCGTGCTCAACCGCTGGTCTCCTTACACATGCGGCCGGGTGAACCCCGAACGCGGGGTGCGGAGGAACATACGGTTCGAGACCCGCCGAGTCGATCACCGCCGGCCGGCGGCCCGTCTTCGTCCGCGGCAACGAAACAAGCGGGCCTGGAGACCCGCGCACCTACAAGAAAAACGTCGCTTCGGGAGGCCGGGGGCGCGAGAGGCGAAGGCGGGTTTCAGGCAGTGGGCCAGCGGCGGTGGAGCCAGAGCCACTGCTCCGGGCGGTCGCGGATCCAGCCCTCCAGGGTGCGGTTGACGTCGGTCATGATCGCGAGAACCCGTTCCTCCCGTGTACCGCCGGCGGGTATCGCAAGCCGGGGAAAGACGGTGATGCGAAAACGGGCGCCCCCCAGCCGCTCCACCCGGATCGGCCACAAGGGGCAGTCATATTTCAGTGCGAGAGACGCGATCGCGGGCGCCGTCATGGCATCGCGGCCAAAGAAGGGGACGGGGATGCCGCTGCCGAGTTTCTGGTCTACCAGAAGCGCGAGGTGGGTACCCGCCTTTAGCCGGTTCACCATTTCGCGCACGCCGTCCCGCCCCTTGGGGATCGAATAGCGCGCGATTCCGCGCCGGGTGCGGCGGATCAGCCGGTCGACGACCGGGTTGTTGGGCGCCCGGTAGACCGCCGCAACGGGAATGCCCGCCCGTTCCGGCGCCAGCGCGCCCAGCTCCCAGTTTCCGATATGGCCGGAAAAGAAAATGCCCCCCTTTTCGGATCGTCCGGCTTCCTCCAGATGGTCGCGCCCCACGAGCTCGATCCGCCCGTCCGCCCCGTCGAAGGAAAACCGGCTCAGATGGGGATATTCCGCGACGACGCGGCCCAGATGAACCCACATGCGCCGCGTATGGCGCCGGATGTCGGCGGGAGAAAGATCGGGCAGGGCGCGGGCCATGTTGTCCACGCCGCGGCGATGGACCGGGAGCAGCGGGCCGAGCAGGCCGCCGAGCGCGCCGCCCACCGCCGACGCCCAGCTCACCGGCAGCGCGCCCAGCAGCGCGAAGGCGCCCCGAGCCAGTGCTCCTTCGGCGCCGTGGCGCAGGCGGCGGGTCCAGCGGTCAGCCACCGTGGCAGCGCTCCACCAGCGGGGCGAGGAGCGCCCTGATTCCCGCAGGATCGCGCCATTCCAGGGTTACGGAGAGCGTCCGCACCATGGGTTTCGCCTCTTCCGGCAGGCGGACGAAATCCTTTTCCGTGGTCACCGGCAGTGCGGTTTTGGCGTCCGCCTCCTCGACCAGGGTCATGATCTCGTCCGGACTGTAGCGGTGATGGTCGGCGAAGGGGTGCCGCGCGACCACCTCGCAGCCGATCCCCTCGAGAGTCTCGAAGAACTTGCCGGGCCGGCAGATGCCTGCGAAGGCGACCGCGGCGCGCCCGCGCAGAGCGCCGGCCTCGGGTCCCGGCACCAGCTCCGCCTCGAGGACCGGCCGCCGCCCGAGCCTGAGGGATTGCAGTGCGCCATGGCGGTCCGGCCCTACGAGAACCAGCGCGTCGACGCGGCGCAGCCCGCGGGCGGGTGCCTCGCGCAGCGGCCCGGCCGGGAACAGACGGCCGTTGCCGAAGCCGAAGCCGCCGTCCATGACGCAGAGCGACAGGTCTTTGGCGAGGCCGGGGTTCTGCAGCCCGTCGTCCATGACGACCAGGTCGGCCCCGGCTTCGGACGCCGCAGCCGCGCCGGCCGGTCGGTTTCGCGAAACCCAGGTCGGCGCCTGGCTTGCGAGCAGAAGGGCTTCGTCACCGACCGTTCGGGCGTCGTGGCGGGCCGGATCCACGGCGAGAGGCCCGTGCACGCGGCCGCCATAGCCCCGGGTGAGGAGATGCGGGGCGAGCCCTTCCTGGCGCAGCAGGCGGGCGAGTGCGAGCGCCGTCGGCGTCTTGCCGCCACCGCCGAGGGTGAAATTGCCGACGCAGACCACCGGAAGGGGCGCCGGCCGGGGCCGCGCGAGTCCGCGACGGGCCTGGGATGCGAGGTCGAACGCGGCGGCCAGCGGCGCAAGTGCCGCGGCGGCCGGCCCGCCGCGCTCAGCGGACCAGAACGCCGGCGCGCGCATCGCGGGAGGCCTGGCACGGCGGTTCCGGGCCGAGCGCCTCGTCGATCAGCTTGAGGGTTTCCGCAGTGGCACCGGCAAGAGAGCGCGCGGCAGCGGCCGCTGCATCCTGCATCCGGCGGCGGGCGGTCTCGTCCCCCAGCAAGGCGCCCACGCGGCTCGCGATATCGGCTGCCGAGGATGTCTCGCCGAGTGCGTCCGCGCGCCGCAGCGCATCGCGGGCTTCCGAGAAGTTCTCCATGGAGGGCCCGGCGAGCACGGCGCAGCCGAGGCGCGCGGGCTCCAGCGGGTTGTGGCCGCCATGCGGCGCGAGGGAGCCGCCGACGAAGGCGATTTCGGCGATACGGTAGACGAGGCCGAGTTCGCCCAGCGTATCCGCGAGATAGACGGCCGTCGCCGGCTCGATAGGCGCGTTCTCCGACCGCCGCGCGACGGCGAGGCCGCGCTCCGCAAGCAGGCGGGCGATTTGGCCGGCGCGCTCCGGGTGTCGGGGTGCAAGGACGGTCAGCAGGTAGGGGAACGTCTCTCGGAGCCGCAGATGAGCCTCGGCCACGGCTTCCTCTTCGCCCGCGTGGGTGCTTGCCGCGATCCAGCAGGCGCGACCGCCGATCCGGCGCCGAAGGTCCGCGACGGCGCCTTCGTCCGCGTCGAGAGGGGGCGCGTCGTTCTTCAGATTGCCGCGCACGGAGACCCGTTCCGCACCCAGGGCGCGGAAGCGCGCCGCGTCTGTCTCGGTTTGTGCCAGCACATGGCGGAAGCTTGCGAGCACGGGCCCGGCGAGGCGGGGCAGGCGCCGCCAGCGGGCGGCGGAGCGGGCGGACATGCGCCCGTTGAGCAGCAGCATGGGCACGCCGCGGGCCGCGGTTTCAAGGATCATGTTGGGCCAGAGTTCGGACTCGACCCAAAGAGCCAGGTCGGGCCGCCAATGGCCGAGGAAGCGGCGCACTGCGGGCCGGCGGTCGATGGGCGCGAACTGGTGGGGCGCGTAGGCCGGAAGGCGCGTGCCGAGGAGACGCGCCGATGTCACAGTGCCCGTGGTGACCAGCACCTGAAGCGCGGGCCTTACCGCGCCGAGGCGCGCGATCAGGGGCTCGAGCGAAAGGCCTTCGCCGACACTCGCGCCGTGCATCCAGACCAGTCGGCCCTCGGGCCGCGGCAGACTCGCGCGACCCAGCCGTTCGCCGAAGCGCGCGTGGTCCTCCTTGCCTGCGCGGAGGCGGCTCAGCAGCCAGGCGCGCACCAGCGGTGCGGCCAGGACGCCCGCGGCCCGGTACCCGGTGGGCGTGACCAGGGCGCCGATCATCGGATCGGGGCCGGCTCTATGGGCTCCGCGCCCATCATGCGGTCGGCTTCGGCCGTAAGCGCGTTGAGCCGGGCCTCGAGCGTTGCGCGGGCGTCCTCCAGCGCCGCATCGTCCGCGTTCCGCTCGACATGGAGCGCCGCGCCCCAGAGATAGACCCCGCGGCCGAAGGGTTTTGCGATCACGAAGCGGTCCCAGCTCCCGGCGAGCGCCCGCCGCGAGACCGCATAAGTGATCGGCAGGATCGGCGCACCGGACATGCGGGCAAGGGCGATAATCCCCGGCTGGACCCGCATGCGGGGGCCGCGGGGGCCGTCCGGCGTGATTCCGACATAGCCGCCCGCCTGCAACACACGGAGCGCCCCGCGCGCCGCCGCCGCCCCGCCCCGCGTGCCCGAACCCCGGATCGCCTTGATTCCCATATGGCGTGCCGCGCGCGCGATGGCCTCGCCGTCCCGGTGACGCGAGATCATGACATGCATGGTCGCCTTTTCGCGCCAGCCCCAGGGCGCCATCATCAGCCGGTTGTGCCAGAAGGCGGCAATGAACGGCCGGTTGGCGCGGATCAGCGCGTTCGCGTCCTCGCGGCCTTTTACCTCCCAGCGCGTGGTCGCGTGGACGAAGGCGACATAGCGCGCAAAGACCCAACAGAGCGCGGCGACGGAGAGCCGGTTCCGCAACACCCGTTTGGTGAGCTTCATCGCTATTCGGCGGCCTGTCTGCCGGCCTCGTCGTCCGCGAAGTGGGTCGCGTGAAGCCGCGCATAGAGGCCGCCCGCCGCCAGCAGGGAGCCATGGGTGCCTGATTCGACGACCCGGCCGCCGTCCAGCACGTAGATGCGGTCCGCACTCCTTATGGTGGAAAGCCGGTGCGCGATGACCACGGTCGTCCGCCCGCGCATCAGCGTGCCCAACGCCTCCTGTACCTTGCGCTCGGATTCGGTGTCCAGCGCACTGGTGGCCTCGTCCAGCAGCAGGATCGGCGCGTCCTTCAGCATGGCGCGGGCGATGGAGAGGCGCTGCCGCTGACCGCCGGAGAGCTTGACGCCATGCTCGCCGATGACCGTCTCGTAGCCTTCCGGCAGCGCGGCGATGAAGCCCTCGGCGCCGCCGGCCCGGGCCGCGGCGGCGATCTCCTCGTCGGTGGCGCCGTCCCGTCCGTAGGCGATGTTGGCGCGGATGGTATCGTCGAAGAGCACCGTCTCCTGGCTGACCAGCGCGACCGCGTCCCGCACGCTGGGCACGGTGGCATCGCGCACGTCCACGCCGTCGATGGTCACGGCGCCCTGGTCCACGTCGTAGAAGCGGGGGATAAGGTTCAACACCGTCGACTTGCCGGCGCCCGACGGCCCCACCAGCGCCACGGTCCTGCCGGCGGGAATATCGATGGAGACGTCGCGGAGCGCCGGCGCGTCCGCCCGGTATGAGAAGCGGACATCCCGCAGCGTAATGGCGCCGCCCGAGACGCGCAGCGGCGCCGCGCCCGGCGCGTCGGTTATGCGGGGGGCGAGGTCCAGAATGTCGAACACGCGCTGGCTGGCCGCGAGCCCTTCCTGGAGGGAGGCGTTGAGGTTCGCCAGCGCCTTGAGCGGCTGGTAGGCGAGCAGCATGGCGGTGATGAAGGCGAAGAAGGCCCCCGGGGTCAGCGCGCCCTCGATCACCTGCCAGCCGCCATACAGGATAATGCAGGCGATGAAGATGCCGCCCAGGGTTTCCATGATGGGGGAGGCGGCCGCGCGCGTCCGCATCGCCTTGAAGACGAGGCGGAACACGCTGTCGATGAGGCGGTCCGTGCGCTCGGCCTCGAAGCGCTCCCTGCCATAGGCCTTGACGTGGCGCGCGCCCTGGAAGGCCTCGTTGAGCCGGGCGGTGAAGCGTCCGAGCTCGTCGAGTGCCCGGGTGGAGGCCTTCCGCATGCGGCGCCCGATCTTGACGATGGGATAGACCGCCGCCGGAAAGACCACCACCGCGATAAGCGCGAGCGTCCAGTTCTTCTCGAACATGACGGCCACCAGAAAGATCAGGGTGAGCGAATCCTTGACCATGCTGGTCAGCGCGTTGGAGACGGCGTTGCGCAACAGATTGATGTCGTTGGTCAGCCGCGAGACCAGCTTGCCCGATGCGGTGTTCTGGAAGAAGGAGAGGTCGAAGCGGAGAATGTGGGCGAAGACCCGGCTCTGGAAGTCGGCGATGATGCGCTGGCCCACAAAGGCCATCAGCACCGCCTGGCCGTAGGTGGCGGCACCCTTGATCCCGGTGACGATCAGGACGGCAATGGGGATCAGGATGAGCATCTCGCGGTCTTTTTCGATGAAGACCTGGTCCAGCACCGGCTCCATCAGGTAGGCGAGAGCGGCGGTCGCCCCGGCCGCCGCCGCCATGCAGAGGCCCGCAAGGACGAGACGCCCGGTGTAGGGGCGCACATGGTCGCGCACGAGGCGCGCCAGCAGCACGCGCGTCGAAAGCGCGGGCGGCGTGCCGTCAGGCGATTCCATCGGCCTGCCCGTTCATCGCCCGGCCACGGTCATGCCGTCGACGCGGACGGTCGGGCTGTCGATCCCGTAGCGGAAGGTCAGGTCGTCGGCCGGTGCGAGCTGGCGGTACATGTCCTTGAGGTTGCCGGCGACGGTGACTTCGTTCACCGGATAGGCGATCTCGCCCCGCTCGATCCAGAACCCCGCCGCGCCCCGGCTGTAATCGCCCGTGACCCCGTTGACCCCCATGCCGATCAGCTCGGTGACGTAGAAACCGTTCTCGACACCGGCAAGGAGCGCCTTCGCGCTGTCGTCGCCTGGAGCGAGATAGAGGTTCGAGGCCGAGGGCGAGGGCGGGCCGCCGGCGCCGCGCGCGGCGTGGCCCGTGGTCGCGAGACCCAGTTGGCGTGCCGAGCGGGCGTCCAGCAGCCAGCTTTGGAGCGTGCCGTCGGAGACGATCTCCCGCCGCTCGGTGGCGACGCCTTCGCCGTCGAACGGTCGGGAGCGCAAGCCCCGGGCGCGATGGGGATCGTCCACGACCCGGATTCCGGCGGAGAACAACGGCGCGTTCAAGGAGTCCTTGAGAAAACTCGTGCCGCGGGCGACGGCGGCACCTGATATGGCGTTCGCAAGATGGCGAATCAACCCGCCGGCCACGCGCGGGTCGTAAATGATGGGCACCTGGCCCGAGCGCGCCTTGCGCGCGCCCAGCCGGCGGACCGCGCGCTCGCCCGCGCGGCGCCCGACGGCCGCTGCGTCCTCGAGATCCGCGTCGTGGGTGGCGGAGACGCCTTCCCAGTCGCGCTCCATCGCCGTGCCTTCGCCCGCGAGAACGGCGGCGCCGACGGAAAACCGGCTCGTCTCGTAGCTGCCGGAAAAGCCGGTGCTGGAGACGAGGGCGGCGAGCGTTCGGCCCCAGCCCGCGCCCGCACCTTCCGAGTTGGTGACGCCCTGGACCGACCGGGCGGCGTCCTCCGCCTCCCGGGCGCGTGCCATCAGGGTTTCGGTCGTGGGCTCGGCGGGATCGGCGAGGTCCAGGCTGGGCCAGCCATCCGCCAGGTCCGCCGGGTCGGCGAGGCCGGCATAGGAGTCCTCCGGCACGGCGCGCGCCATGGCGAGCGCACGCTCAACAAGCGCGTCCAGCGCCTCCTCGGACCGGTCGGTGGTGGAGACCGTGGCCTGCTTTCGGCCGAGGAAGACGCGAAGGCCCAGATCGTGCCCTTCGGCGCGCTCGATTTCCTCCGGTTTTCCCAGTCGGCAGCCTGCTTCCACCGAGGCCGCGCGGAGAAAGACCGCGTCGGCCGCGTCGGCGCCGCGGGCTTTTGCGCGCTCGACGAGGCGGGCCGGCAGGCGGATGGGATCGGCGTCCATGGCGGTCGGTTCCCGGGCCGTGCGTGCCGCCCATCGCGAAGAGCGGCGCTCCCTATCGGATATAGCGCATGCGAGGCAATGCCTTACCCGGGGCCTTGCCCGGGCGGGCGGCATCGCTCGACCCCATCGAGTGTACCCTTGATTGGTCCGGCTTTGAACCCGCGGACACCCGCTGCCCTGGTTGGTGCGGGGCGCTTCGGGGAGGTTCCGGCCGCCGGCGGGGCTCTTCAGCGAGCGGGGAGCAGGCCTTCGGTACGCATCCACTCGCAAAGGTCGGCAAACATGGTGCGGACGGGCACGGGCTTGAAGCCGAGTTCGCGGATCGCCTTGTCGCAGTTGAGAATCTGCGTCCGCGACATCATGTAGCGGGCCTCGGGGGAGGTGTCGGGGTCGAGCTCGACCGAGGGCGCCGGGGGCGCGGCGCCGGTGAGCTCGGCCACGATGCGCCCGACCGTCTCGAAACTCTCGGCGGCGCCCGCCAGCAGATAGCGCTCGCCCCGCCGCCCGCGGTGATAGGCGGCGATATGGGCCTGCGCGGTCTCGTCGATATGGCAGAAGCTGCCTCCGCCCGTGCCCACCCGGGACATGGCGCCGCTCGCGATGGCCTGCACGAAGGGGCCCCAGATGACCCGGTCGTAGGGGCCGACCACGCTGCCCGGGTTCACGCATACCGCGTCCAGTCCGTCGGCCGCCGCCTGGAGCACGATGTCCTCCGCAGCCTTCTTGGTGCGGAAATAGTTGATGGGCACCGCGTCGGCGTTGGAGGGCGCGGTCTCGTCGATGGCGACGCCGTCATGCAGGCCGAACACCGCGCCGGTGGAGGTGTGGATAAAGCGCCCCGCATTCTTCGCGCGCGCGGCGGCGACGATGGCCTGCGTGCCGGCCACGTTGGCATGGGTCTGGGCCGCATCGCCCGCGGCGGAGAAGCTCACATTGCCGGCCACGTGAAAGACCGCGTCGACGCCTTCGGGCATGGCCCGGTCAAGGTCTTCCGGGCTTCCGATGTCGCCCACCACCAGACGTGCGGGGAAGCGCCGCAGATAGGCGAGGTCGGAGGTCTTCCGATGCATGGCGACGACCGACCAGCCCGCCTCGCGCAGCTGCTTCACCAGATTGACGCCGATAAATCCCGATGCGCCGGTGACGAACGCGGTTTTCCGATCCATATCGCTTCTCTCCGGTTTCAGCCCTTGCCGCGCCCGGTCGGCCCATCCGCCGGCCTTTCGCCCCGGCGCCAGACGGGTTTGCCGGTGCCCGGGAGGCCGTAGTCGGCCCATCGGGCGGTGACGGCCCCCACCACATCGTCCGCCATGCGAATCTTGCGCCCCCACTCGCGCTTCGTCTCGGGTGCGGTCTTGGTGGTCGCATCGAGGCCCACCTTGGAGCCGAGCCCCGGCTCAGGGCTCGCGAAATCCAGATAGTCGATGGGCGTGTTCTCGACGAGCACGAGGTCGCGCGCCGGGTCCATGCGGGTGGAGACGGCCCACATCACGTCCTTCCAGTCCCGCGCGTCGATATCGTCGTCCACCACGATCACCCATTTCGTATACATGAACTGCCGAAGATAGGACCAGACGGCCATCATGATCCGTTTGGCGTGGCCGGCATATGCCTTGCGGATGGAGACCACGGCGATGCGGTAGCTGCATCCCTCCGGCGGCAGCCAGAAATCCACGATCTCGGGGAACTGCTGGGTGAGAAGGGGGATGAAGACCTCGTTGAGCGCCGCGCCGAGAATGCTGGGCTCGTCCGGCGGCCGGCCCGTATAGGTGGAGAGATAGATCGGGTCGCGCCGCATGGTGACGGCGGAGACGGTGAATACGGGGAATCGCTCGACCGCGTTGTAATAGCCCGTATGGTCGCCATAGGGGCCTTCGTCCCGATAGTCGTCGAGGCTCACATGGCCCTCGATCACGATCTCGGCCTCTGCCGGGATTTTGAGCGGCACGGTCTTTGCCGGCACCAGTTCCGCCTTCCGGCCCCGCAGGAGGCCCGCGAACTGGTATTCGGAGAGCGTGTCCGGCACGGGGGTGACGGCCGCCAGGATGGTGCCCGGGTCGGCGCCGATCACCGCGGCGGCCGGCAGCGGCTCGCGCTTCGCCTCGGACCAGCGCCGGTGCTGCTGGGCGCCGCCCCGGTGCTTGAGCCAGCGCATGAGGGTCTTGTCGCGCTCCAGGAGCTGCATGCGGTAGATGCCGAGATTGTAGTTGTCTTCGCGGGCGCCGCTCGGGCCGCGGGTCACCACCAGCGGCCAGGTGATGAGCGGTGCGGGCTCGCCGGGCCAGCAGGTCTGGACGGGGAGGCGGGTGAGATCGATGTCGCGGCCTGTGAGCACGATTTCCTGCGCCGGGCCGTCCGTGAGGGTTTTGGGCTTCATGGCGGCGACCGTCTTCAGGAGAGGCAGCATCTCGACGGCCTCCCGCCAGCCCGACGGCGGCTCCGGCTGGCGCAGGAAGGCGAGCATCTCGCCCACCGCCCGCAGCTCCGCGGGCTCCCGGTTCATCCCCCAGGCGACTCGCTCTTCGGTGCCGAACAGGTTCACGAGGACGGGATAGTCGTACCGCGCGCCGCCTTCGCCGACGACATTCTCGAAGAGGACGGCGGGCCCCGCTTCGGCGATCAGGCGGGTCTGGATCTCGGTCATCTCCAGATGGGGGGAGACCGGAGCGGAGACTCGCACCAGCCGGTCCGCCCGCTCGAGGCGGGCGATGAACTCCCGAAGCGATCGATAGGCCATCGCGCTCCCTCGCAGCCTGTCCGGCATTGGTTCGGATGCGCGGGCGGCCGTCAAGCCCCGCACGCCGTCCCGCCGGGCCTCCGTTCAGTGCAGGGCGTGCCCGCCCAGGATGCCGGCAAAGACGGCAAGGCCGACCCAGCCGTTGATCTTGAACTTGGCGAGGCAGTCCGCGGGCGAATCGATCCGCAGCCGGACGGCCTGCCAGGCGAGCAGCGCGGCGGCGGCGGCCACGCCCGCATAATAGGGCCAGGCCGCGTCCGCGAGCGCACCGGCGGCTGCGAGCCCGGCGGCTGCGAGCCCGTAGAACCCGGCGAGCCACGGCCTGGTGCGCGTGCCCAGTGCGATGGCGCTGGATTTCACCCCGGTCAGCAGGTCGTCCTCCCGATCCTGATGGGCGTAGATCGTGTCGTAGCCGAGGGTCCAGGCGATGCCGGCGGCATAGAGCAGGCCCGCGGGCCAGTCGATATCGCCGCGCACCGCCGCCCAGCCCAGCAGCGCCCCGAAATTGAACGTGAGCCCGAGAAACGCCTGCGGCCAGTAGGTGATGCGCTTCATCAGGGGATAGGTTAAGACCAGAATGAGAGAGCCCGCGCCGAGCAGGATGGCGAAGACGTTCAGATGGAGGAGGATGGCAAGGCCCGCCAGCAGCAGCGCCGCCAGAAAGGCCAGGGCGCCCCTGAGCCCGATGGCGCCCGAAGGGAGCGGACGGTGGCGGGTGCGCGCGACGCGTGCGTCGATATCCCGATCGACGATGTCGTTATAGACGCAGCCCGCGGCCCGCATGACGAACGCGCCGGCAGTAAAGAGCACGACCAGCCCCGCATCGGGCATCCCGTCCGCGGCCAGCGCCACGCCCCAGAGGCAGGGCCACAGCAGAAGCCAGACTCCGATGGGCTTGTCGATACGGGCGAGCGCCGCGTAGGGGCGGAAGGCCGGCGGCAGCGCGCGCTCGATGGGCCCCGCTCCCGGCGCCGCCGCGGGCCCATCGTGCGAAACGCGCAGGCGCTCGACCATGGCGATGGTGTATCTTGGCCGGGATGAGCCGGCAAGACGAAGGCGTTCCGCCGATGCGGGCCGGAGGTCCGGATCGCCGGGAGCCCGCCGTCCGCCTTTTCGTGGAGGCTTCGCTCGGGCCGGACGCTTCCCTCTCGCTTACGCCCGACCAGACGCATTATCTGCGCAACGTGATGCGCCGCGTGCCCGGAGACGAGATCCGGCTCTTCAACGGCCGGGAGGGCGAGTGGCGGGGGCGGATCGAATCGCTTGAGCGCCGCAGCGGCCTCGTCCGCATCGAGGCCAGGACGGGGGAGCAGCGCGCGCCGCCGGACCTCTGGCTTCTGTTCGCGCCCCTCAAGGCGGTGGAGACGCGATTCGTGGTGGAAAAGGCGACCGAACTCGGCGCGGCCGCGCTCCTCCCGGTCTCGACGCGCCATTGCGGAACGAAACGCGTCAACCTCCACCGCCTGCGCGCCCATGCGGTGGAGGCGGCGGAGCAATGCGGCAGGCGGGAGGTGCCGGCGGTCGAACCTCTCCAGCCGCTTGACGTACTGCTCGCCGCTTGGCCCTCGGGGCGCCGCCTGCTGGCCTGCGACACGGCAAGCGAGCGGACGGTGGAGGAGGCGCTCAAGGATGCCGATCCCGCGCCCTGGGCGATCCTGGTGGGTCCGGAGGGCGGCTTTGCGCCCGGGGAGCGCACCCTCCTCGCCGGCCATGCCGCCGTGGTCCGTGCGTCCCTCGGCCCCCGTATCCTCCGTGCGGAGACCGCGGCCGCCGCCGCCCTCGCCTGTTGGCAGGCGCTCGCCGGAGACTGGCGCACCTAGCCGAAGCGCGGCGGCCGCGCGGTTTCAATTTCGGGGGAACCCCTCTAAGAGAGGGCGTTCGGGCTGCCGAGCGGGATGCATGGCATGACGGCGACAGGCGCGGCGGCAGCTGCCGGCGGCGGGGAGGTCTCCACCGAGCGGGAGCTGGTTGCCTATCTGGAGGCGGGCTGCAAGCCCCGCCCGGCATGGCGCATCGGCACGGAGCACGAGAAGTTCGGCCATCGTCTGGCCGACCGTACCCCGCTTCCCTATGAGGGGCCTGCGGGCATCCGCGCGGTTCTGGAAGGGTTACAGGCTTATGGCTGGCAGCCCTATCTGGAGGACGGCAAGCCCATCGCGCTTTTCAAGGACGGCCAGTCGGTCTCGCTCGAGCCCGGCGGCCAGCTCGAGCTCTCCGGTGCGCCGCTCCACAATTTGCACCGTACCTGCGACGAGGTGCATGCCCATCTCGACCAGGTGAAGACGGTTTCCGCCGCGCTCGGGATCGGATTCTACGGGCTCGGCTTCCGGCCCGATACGCCGCGCGACGCCATGCCGTGGATGCCCAAGGGGCGATACGCGATCATGCGCCGCTACATGCCGACCCGCGGCTCCCTCGGCCTCGACATGATGACGCGGACCTGCACCGTGCAGGTCAATCTGGATTTCGACTCCGAGGCGGACATGGTGCGCAAGATGCGCATCGCCACGGCGCTCCAGCCGGTGGCGACGGCGCTCTTCGCGAACTCGCCGTTCGCCGAGGGCCGGCCCACCGGTTTTCTCAGCTACCGCAGCCACGTCTGGTCCGACACCGACCCGGACCGCTGCGGTATCCTGCCCTTCGTCTTCGAGCCCGGCATGGGGTTCGAGCGCTATGCGGACTACGCACTCGACGTGCCCATGTATTTCGTGGTGCGGAACGGCGCCTTCGTCGATGTGGCGGGACAGTCCTTCCGGGATTTCCTGGCCGGCGCTCTGCCGGGTCTTCCGGGCGAGCGGCCGACGCTGAAGGACTGGGAGGATCACCTCACCACGATCTTCCCCGAGGTCCGGCTCAAGCGCTATCTGGAGATGCGCGGGGCGGACAGCGGGCCGTGGAGCAATATCTGCGCACTGCCGGCACTCTGGGTCGGGCTGCTCTACGATTCCACCGCGCTCAACGAGGCCGAGGCGCTGGTGGACTCCTGGTCGGCGGCGGACGTGGCGGGGCTGGGGCGGGACGTGGCGCGCACCGCGCTCCGCGCCGTGGTGAAGGGACGCACGGTGCATGAGGTCGGGCGCGACGCGGTGGAGATCGCCGCCGGCGGACTCAGGCGCCGGGCCGTCGCCGGTAATCTGGACGTGGACGAGCGCTCCTATCTCACCCGCCTGCGCCGTGTCGCCGAGACCGGGCGGACGGCCGCCGATGAAATGCTGGAGGCCTACGAGACCCGCTGGCAAGGCAGCGTGGAACCGGTCTTCGAGGAATATGCCTACTAAGGCCGCCGCCGCCGGGCGATAAAGCCGCGGCCGGGGCCGCGCGACCGCGCAGAGAGCTTCCCATGGCCTATCGCATCAATCCCCTGCTTGGCGCCGTCGCCCCGCCGCCCATCGCGGAGGCCCATGGCTGGGTCGCCGGCCGCGCCTTTCCGCCGGAGAAGCCGCTGCTCGACCTGGCGCAGGCCGTGCCCGCCTGGCCGCCGGACGCCACACTCGTGGAGCATCTTGCGGCGGCGGCCCGCTTGCCGGACACCGCCCGTTATACGGAGATTCTCGGCCGCCCCGCCTTGCGGCGCACGCTGGCCGCGGAGATGGCCTCTCGTTATGGCGGGGCGGTGGAGCCTCGCCATGTGGCGATCACCGCGGGCTGCAACCAGGCGTTCTGCCTCGCCATGATGGCGCTTGCGCGGCCGGGGGATTCGGTCCTTCTGCCGGTGCCTTACTATTTCAACCATCGGATGTGGCTGGAGATGCTGGGCGTCGAGCCGGTGCCTCTGCCCTTCCGGCCGGACCGCGGGGGCATGCCCGACCCGGCGGACGCGGAGCGCCTGATCGGGCCGGCGACCAGGGCCATCGTCCTGGTGACCCCCAACAACCCGACCGGCGCGGTCTATGCGCCCGAGACCGTTCGCGCGTTCCGCGACCTGGCCGCCGCCCGGGGGCTTGCCCTGGTGCTGGACGAGACCTATCGCGACTTCCTCCCCGGCGACGGCCCGCCCCACGACCTGTTCGCCGATGCCGACTGGGAAGGGACGCTGATCCACCTCTACAGCTTCTCCAAGGCCTATGCGCTCGCCGGCTACAGGGTGGGCGCGCTGGCGGCGTCGGAGGCATTCCTCGCCGAGGTGGCGAAGGCCGCCGATTGTGTGGCGATCTGCGCGCCCGCCATCGCGCAGGAGGCCGCGCAGTTCGGCCTGGAGAACCTCACCGCCTTCCGCGCGGAGAAGCGGCGGCTTGCGCTGGAGCGCGCGGCGGGCTTCCGCGCCGTCTTTGCGCGCAACGATCTGGCTTACACGCCGGTCAGCACCGGCGCCTTCTTCGCCTATGTGAGGCATCCCTTCGGGGACGAGCCCGCGACCTCCGTCGCCCGCCGGCTCGCGGAACGCCAAAACCTGTTATGCCTTCCCGGCAGCATGTTCGGCCCCGGCCAGGACGCCTACCTCCGCTTCGCCCTCGCCAACATCGACGGCGACGCCATGGAAGAGGTCGGACGCCGGCTCGCGGCAAGCCAGGAATAGGTATCGGGCGCCCGCCCGGGGCGCGTGGGGCGGGCTCTACGGTGCGAACGACGCGGAAGAAGCCTGCCCGCCTTTGATGCGCGGGTCTTGAGACTCGCGAATGTTTGTTCCTTTGTGGGGGACGACACGGGCGCGAGGCTCCATCGTATACGAAGAACGGAGCACCCAAGAAGGGAGCATACAAAATGACAAAGAAAAAAATGAAAAAGGAAGTGATTCATATTCTAGAAAGAAATGTAGAAACTTTTGAAAATTCTCTGAAAAAATACCTCACACAGTTGGAACAAAGTGAGTCTCTTAATCTTTATTTCGGAGCAAATATAGACGCTTATGCTGTGGCTTGTAACAAATACTGTCTCCAGGAAAACGCGCGGGATTTCCGCGACCTCATGTACCTCGTGGGCGAGCTCTCCGGCAAACAGTTCCAACTCTACAGGAGGCGCTATCCCGACGGTCTCTCGGTGGGGCAGTTCTGGTCAAGCTGGGCGATGGCTCAATTTCTGATGGGTACGGTTGCCGGTGGCCATGTCATTCTGGCTCGGGCGGTGGCGGAAGAGCATATGGGCAAATACGGCAAGGAGGACGAAACCTATCTCGGCAAGGCCGGTGTCCATCTCGGGAAATGCTTCAAGCCGCTGCTGCTGGACCGGCGGGACGAAGCGGCGGCGGCCATCGAGGCCTTCAACGCCTGGAAGGCGCGGCGCAAGAAGCCGGGTCACTTCGCCAAGCAGACGCCAATGATGGAGGCGCTTCTGGCGCGGGACGGGCCCGGTCTGGTGGAGGCGCTGGCGGCGTTCCTGAAGACCTATGGCCGCGCGGCACCCTGGTACAACATCGGAGACAGGCACCTCTGCATCCACGGCCTCGCCTATCTCAATCTGGCGCGTTTCTACGGGATGGATGTGG
The DNA here is from genome assembly GCA_965220825.1 of Alphaproteobacteria bacterium. GTDB lineage: Bacteria > Pseudomonadota > Alphaproteobacteria > UBA828 > UBA828. The sequence continues at coordinate 1,519,313 of OZ244839.1, read as the reverse complement.
AGAGCCCCGACGAGCGCTGGTGCCCCTCGCCCCTGATCTGGCACTACGGCTCCGACGGCGAGGCCCTCATGCCCTGAGGCGGCGAGACCTGCCTGCCTTTGGTGCGCGGGTCTCCAGGCCCGCAAATGTTTGTTCCTTTGCAGGGGGTGATACGGGCGCGAGGCTCCATTATATAGGAAGAACGGAGCATCCAAGACGGGAACATCTAAAATGGCAAAGAGCAAAATGAAAAAGGAAACGATTCATATTCTAGAACGAAATGTGGAAACTTTCGAGAAATATTTGCAAGATGATTTAAGTGAGCTGGATAGAGGCGATTCTCTAAGCCTGTACTTCGCAGTATCGAGACGTTCTTACATCGTAGCCTGCAACAAATACCGTCTCCAGGAAAACGCACGGGACTTCCGCGATTTCATGTATCTGGTGGGCAAGTTCTCCGACAAAGAGTTTCAACTCTACCGGAGACACTATCCCGACAAGCTCTTGGAGGGGCAGTTCCGGTCGAGTTGGACGATGGCTCAATATCTGATGGGTACGGTTGTCGGCGGCCATGTCGCTCTGGCCCGGGTGGTGGCGGAGGAGCATATGGGGAAGTACGGTAAGGAAGACGAAACCTATCTCGGCAAGGCCGGTGTCCATCTCGGGAAGTGCTTCAAGCCGCTGCTGCTGGACCGGCGGGACGAAGCGGCGGCGGCCATCGAGGCCTTCAACGCCTGGAAGGCGCGGCGCAAGAAGCCGGGTCACTTCGCCAGGCAGACGTCGATGATGGAAGCGCTTCTGGCGCGGGACGGGCCGGGTCTAGTGGAGGCGCTGGCGGTGTTTCTGAAGACGTACGCCTGCGCGGCGCCCTGGTACAACGTCGGAGACGATCACCTCTGCATCCACGGCCTCGCCTATCTCAACTTGGCGCGTTTCTACGGAATGGATGTGGAGAGCCCCGACGAACGCTGGTGCCCTTCGCCCCTGATCTGGCACTACGGCTCCGACGGCGAGGCCCTCATGCCCTAAGGCGGCGAGACCTGCCCGCTTTTGGTGCGCGGGTCTCCAGGCCCGCATTTTTCTTCTTCTCGAAAAACAAAAAACATGCGGGCCTGGAGACCCGCGCACCGAAAAATGGGGTAGCTCGTTGGGGCGATGCGCGACCGCCCCTAACGCCGGTTCACCGGACTTGCGCGGCCCAACCGGGGCCACGGTTCCAGCTCACACCTCGACAAGTTCCAGGCCGACATGCCCTTTCCCGTCCAGGCCATCAAGATCGACGCCTTCGCAGACACGTTCAATCCCATCAGACCCAACCAGGCCCTTGGCGGACAAACCCCGGCCGAATAGCTCGCCAACCTGACGGCCGAAGAAACCCCAGCGTCTCATACGTCCTGAACGAGGACGGTCGATTGCGAAGGCGGGTGGCTGCGGATAGGTTGCGCGGGCGTCTCGTCCGCGTGAAGGGATCGGCTCATGAGGTTGATGTTGACGGTCTTGGTTGCCGGCGCGCTGCTTGCCGCCCCGGCTTACGCAGGCAGTGGAAGCTACCGGATGCTGGCCGCGTTCGAACGTGACTATACCACTGTGATACATGGCGATTCCACCTATACCGCCGGCACGCTCTCGGGGTCGACGACCGTGTTGGAGAGCTCCGGCGCACCGTTCGTGGAGAACAGCCACAGCACCGTGGAATGCCTGGTCTATCTCAGGCGCTCGGCGGAGGGCTTCGACCTCGAGGCGCCCTGTATCGAGACGGATGCGGACGGCGACGAGCTCCATGGCATGTCGGTCCGCAAGGCGGGCGACATCGACGAAGGCGGCGGCGGCAAGGGCCGGCGAGTCTTCACGGGCGGCACCGGCAAATATGCCGGCATCTCCGGCACATGCGGCTACGATACGCACTATCTGCCCGGCGACCGCCTGGTTTCGTTCTATGACTGCGAGTGGAAAACGCCGTAGTTCATGTCGTCGGAACCCGGATATCGGTGGAGGAAGCGGGGTTGACGCGTCGGGACGCCAAGCCCTCGAGCGGCTATGCAGCGGCGGGTGTGGATGCGAACGCGGCCCGGGCCGGGCTTGCCGGGCTTGCCCGCCATGTCCGCGGAACCTGGCCCGATGCCGGGCAGGGCCTCGGCGCCGTAGCGCTTGATCTCGGCTATTTCGCAAGCGTGGTGGATTTCGGCGGCGTGGGCGTCGCCATCTGCACCGACGGAATCGGCACCAAGGCGCTCATCGCCCAGATGACGGGGCGCTACGACACGGTGGGTATCGATTGCGTCGCCATGAACGTGAACGATCTCGTCTGCGTCGGGGCGACGCCGGTGACGCTCGTGGACTATATCGCCGTGGAGCGCGCCGAGCCCGCCATGCTCGAGGCGCTGGGTGCGGGGCTCGCCGAGGGCGCGCGCCGCGCCGGCGTCTCCATCGCGGGCGGCGAGATCGCCGAAATGCGCGATATCGTGAAGGGCGCCGCGCCGGGCGCGGGCTTCGACCTCGCGGCGACGGCGGTGGGGCGCGTGGACCTCGCGGCGATCAACACCGGTGCCGGGGTGGAAGCGGGAGACAGTATCCTCGGCATTGCGAGCAACGGCATCCACAGCAACGGGCTGACGCTCGCACGGCGCGTGCTCTTCGAGACCGCCGGGTTCGATGTCTCCGACCGTCCCGAGGGTCTCGACGAAACCGTGGGCGATGCGCTTCTCCGCCCCACCCACATTTATGTGCGGGAGGCGCTGGACCTCCTGGCAAGCGAGGTACCGGTCCATGCGCTGGTCCATATCACGGGCGAGGGCTTTCTGAACCTTGCCCGAATCGCGGCGCCCATGGGCATGTGCCTCGATGCGCTTCCGCCGCCGCCGCCGCTCTTCGCCCTGCTGCAGCGCGCAGGCGCCGTCGACGACGCCGAGATGTACCGGGTCTTCAATATGGGCATCGGCTTCTGTGTCATCGTCCCCGCCGCTCACGAGGCGCGCGCCATCGCTCTTGTTGAAGCCCATGGCAAGCGCTGCCGGCGGATCGGCACCGTGGTGGCGGATGCGGAGCGCCGGGTCCGCATCGTGCAGGCGAATCTCGTGGGTCGCGCGGATGGGGGCTTTGCGCCGGCTTGATGATGCGTGCGTGCGCCGGTGAGAGGCGGGCGCGGCACCCTAGTCGTGGGAGAAGATATCCACCTCCGGCCAGCCCTCGAGGTCGAGCGCCGCCCGATGCGGCAGGAAGGCGAAACAGGCGGAGGCGAGCGCGCGACGCCCCTCGCGCTCCAGCATGATGTCGAGTTTTTCCTTGAGCGCATGGAGGTGCAGCACGTCGCCCGCGGCATATTCCATCTGGCTCGCCGTGAGCGAGGCCGCGCCCCAGTCCGAGGATTGCTGCTGCTTGGAAATTTCGACGCCCAGCAGGTCCCGGCAGAGGTCCTTGAGGCCGTGGCGGTCGGCGAAGGTTCGCACGAGGCGCGACGCGATCTTGGTGCAATAGACCGGCTCGCAGCGCACGCCCAGCGCATGGGCGAGTATGCCCAGGTCGAAGCGCGCGAAATGGAAGATTTTCAGCACGCCGGCGTCCGTGAGGAGCGCTGAAAGATTGGGGGCGTCGACGGCGTCCCCCGGCGGGAACTGAACCAGATGGCAGTCTCCGTCGCCGCGGGAGAGCTGGACCAGGCAGAGCCTGTCCCGATGGGGGTTGAGCCCCATGGTCTCCGTATCGATCGCGACCGAATCGCCGAAGGTCAGCCCCGGCGGCAAGTCCCCGCGATGCAGATGAAACGCCATGAGTCTGCCTAATCCGCGCACCGGGGGATGTCAACGCACCCGCCGCGCCTTCCCATGGTGCGCGGGTCTCCAGGCCCGCATGTTTTTGTTTTTCGGGAGGGGAAAAATACGGGCCTGGAGACCCGCGCACCAAAAAACAGGCACCGCGCGCCGCCCGGGCGAAACGGGGAGCCGCCGGCGGGCCGGCTTGACAACACCGCGTCGTCCGTGCGCTTTTCCGGCGCGCCGCCCGGCTGCGCAACCTGTCACAGGGCTTTCTCATGCATCGATATCGAACCCATCACTGCGGCGCGCTCCGGCCGTCCCATGTCGGCGGCCGGGCACGGCTTTCGGGGTGGGTCCATCGGGTGCGGGACCACGGCCATCTGGTATTCGTGGACCTGCGCGACCATTACGGCGTCACCCAGTGCGTGGCGGAGGCGGGCGAGCCGCTGTTCGAGGCCGTGACGGCGCTGAAGCCCGAAAGCGTAATCACCGTGGAGGGCCCGGTGGTGACGCGCGATCCCGAGACCGTGAATCCCCGGATCCCCACCGGCGAGGTGGAGGTGCGCATCGCGGCGCTCGAAATGCAGAACGCCGCCGAGACGCTGCCCCTTCCGGTCCACGGCGAACAGGACTATGGCGAGGATGTGCGGCTCCGCTACCGCTTCCTGGACCTCCGCCGGGAACGCATGCACGGCAATATGGTCCTGCGCAGCGCGATCATCGCCAGCATCCGCCGCCGCATGATCGAGCAGGACTTCATGGAGTTACAGACGCCGATCCTGACGGCGAGTTCGCCCGAGGGCGCGCGGGATTTCCTCGTGCCTTCCCGCCTTCACCCCGGCAGCTTCTACGCCCTGCCACAGGCGCCCCAGCAGTTCAAGCAGCTGGTCATGGCGTCCGGCTTCGACCGCTATTTCCAGATCGCACCCTGCTTCCGCGACGAGGATGCCCGCGCCGACCGCTCGCCCGGCGAGTTCTATCAGCTGGATGTGGAGATGGCGTTCGTCGAGCAGGAGGATGTGTTCGCGGCGCTGGAGCCCGTCATGCGCGGGGTCTTCGAGGAGTTCTCCGACCGCACCGTGACGCCGGCGCCCTTCCCGCGCATCCCCTACGCGGAGGCAATGCTGCGCTACGGCACCGACAAGCCGGACCTCCGCGTGCCCATCGAGATCGTGGACGTGACCGCGCAGTTCGCGGACGAGACCGTCTCGTTCAGCGCCTTCAAGAATGTCATTGCGAAAGGCGGCGTGGTGCGCGGGATTCCGGTCAAGGGCGCCGCCGTCCAGCCCCGGAGCTTCTTCGACAAGATGATCGGCTACGCCCAAGGGCTGGGTGCGCCGGGGCTCGGCTATATGGTCTTCCAGGAGGGCGAGGCGAAGGGCCCGATCGCGAAGTTCGTGCCGGCCGCCGTCCAGGCCGCGCTTCGCGACGCCGCGGGCCTTGCGGATGGCGACGTGCTGTTCCTGAGTTGCGATACGCCCGAGGCCGCGGCGCGCTATGCGGGCGCGGTGCGCGTCGAACTCGCCGCCCGTCTCGACCTCGTGGAGACCGGGCGTTTCGACTTCTGCTGGATCGTCGACTACCCCATGTTCGAGCGCGATCCCGAGAGCGGCGGTATCGCCTTCAGCCATAACCCCTTCTCCATGCCCCAGGGAGGGCTGGAGGCGCTGGAGAGCCAGGACCCGCTGGAGGTGCTTGCCTACCAGTACGACATCGTGTGCAACGGCGTGGAGCTCTCGAGCGGCGCGATCCGGAACCACCGGCTCGACATGATGGTCAAGGCGTTCGAGATAGCCGGCTACGACCGGGCCGAGGTGGAGCGGCGCTTCGGGGCGCTCTACCACGCCTTCCGCTACGGCGCGCCGCCCCATGGCGGGATCGCGCCGGGGATCGACCGCATCGTGATGCTGCTCGCGGACGAGCCCAATATCCGCGAGGTCATCATGTTTCCGCTCAACCAGACGGCACAGGACATGATGATGGGCGCGCCGAGCTCCGTTCCCGAACGCCACCTCAAGGCGCTTTCCCTCAAGCTCGACCTCCCACCGGTGCCCAAGCGGGAGGGCTGACGCGCGCCCCTCGAGGCGTGCCTTGCGCAGGGTTCGGCGTGCGACGCGCGGGAAGGCCGCGTGCCCGCCCCGCGGATGACCGCAAGTGATTCTCCCAGGTGCGATCAAGCGTCGCCGAAAGAGCTGAAAAAATCCTTCGTTTCTTCGTTGACAGTGCGTACGAACCAAACTAGAACACTCGCGAAGGTTTCGCTTTTGTTCGGAATTTTGGATCGTCTGGAAGAGCTTACCGGGGGGGAAGCGCGATGTTGACCAAGAAGCAGCTCGAGCTTTTGTTGTTCATCGACGGGTACGTCAAGCGGCACGGGACGGCACCCTCCTTCGAAGAAATGAAACAGGCGGTCAATCTCAAGTCCAAGTCGGGCATCCACCGGTTGGTAACGGCGCTCGACGAACGCGGCTTTCTGCGCCGCCTCGCGCACCGGGCTCGTGCGCTGGAGGTGGTGAAGCTGCCGCCCTCCCATTCTCGCGAGGGGGTGGCGCAGGCGCCGGGGGCCGGCGGCTTCCGGCCGAGCGTGATCGAAGGCGATTTTCGCACCGCCCGCCCGTCGGAGGGCGAGGGTACGGTGAGCCTCCCGCTCTACGGGCGGATCGCCGCCGGCGCGCCCATCGAGGCGCTGCGCGACGAGACCAACCGCATGGATGTGCCGGCGGACATGCTCGGCGGCGGTGAGCACTATGCGCTGGAGGTGGACGGCGATTCGATGATCGAGGCCGGCATCCTCGACGGCGACACCGCGGTGATCGAGCGTTGCGAGACGGCGGAGAACGGCACCATCGTCGTGGCGCTGGTGGACGATGCCGAAGTGACCTTGAAGCGCCTTCGCCGCAAGGGCGAGTCGGTTGCGCTGGAGCCCGCGAACAAGGACCACGAGACACGCATTTTCGGCCCCGGCCGGGTCAAGCTCCAGGGCCGCTTGAGGGCGGTGATCCGCCGCTACTGAGCGTCTTTCCCACCCGCACTGTCGCGCGCTACTCGGTCTGCCTCCGTCGACGTGGATTCCAGGGTCGTTCGCCCCGGGATGCGGCGGCACTTTCCACCCGGACGCCGTCTTCCGTAAGCCAGAGCGCGTGGCTTCCGTTCCGCCACAGGTCGAAGCGGTCGATCACCGCGGCAGGGCCGCGGCAGAGGCGTCCCGCAGGCACCGTGGTGATGGCGAGGTCGGCGGACGCACAGTCCTCGCGGAGCGCCCGGGGGTCGACGGCGAGGACGACCGTCCGCCCGTCACGGCGCTGGATGCAGCCGAGCGAATCGCAGCGGAGTGCGGAGCCCGGTGCCGCCTCTCCGTCCCACGGCCAAGTCTCTGCCGTGGACTGGCCGTCTCGCCGCAGCCAGACGTCGGTGGTAAAGCGCGCGCGCCGGCTGGTGGAGAGCCAGAGCGCGCCGTCCTCGCCGCGCACGGCCATGGCGCGGGCATCGCCGTCCACGAGGATGTCCGGGCGCCGTTCCGTCGCCGCCACCAGAATTCCGCCGCCGATCACGGCGATCCCGAGAAATCGCCACGGGCCGCGCCAGATACAGAGCCAGAGCCCGCCCGCGGCAATGACGGCAATGGCGACCGGCGGAATCGCAGGAACCAGCGTGACGGCGCCGGGCAAGGCCGCGACCTCGCGCGCGATCCAGAGGATCGCATCGAGCCCCCAGCCCATGGGCACGAGCGCGATGTGCTCCGCACCGAACGGTATGAGCAGCAGCGCGATCAGCCCCCACGGCATCACCCAGAAGCCCGTGACCGGTACGGCGCCCAGATTGGCGAGCAGGCCGTAATCGGCGATGCGGTTGAAGTGATAGACCGCAAAGGGGGCGGTGGCGGCGCCCGCCACCAGCGAGGTAAGGGAGACCCCCGCAACATAGAGCAGAGGGCGGAGTGCGAGCCCGCCCTCCCGCGCAAGGCGCGCGAGCGGGCCCCGCGCCGCCTCGTAGGTGGCGATCAGTGCGGTCGCCGCGGCGAAGGACATCTGGAAGCTCGGCCCGAGCATGCTCTCCGGGGCGATCAGCAGCACCAGGAGCGCGGCCCAGGCGATGAGTCGCATGGAGAGGCTGGCCCGGTCCAGTATCACGGCAAGCAGCACGAAGCCCACCATCACGAACGCGCGCTGCGTGGGCACGCTCATGCCCGAGAGCAGCAGATAGGCCGCGGCCGCTGCCAGGGCGCCACCCGCCGCCCACTTCTTGATTGGCTGGCGAAGCGCTACCGGCTCCCACAGTGCAAGCATGAGGCGCAGCGCAAAGAATACGAGCCCCGCCACCAGGCCGATATGAAGGCCGGAGATCGCGAGCAAATGCGCAAGTCCGGAATCCCGCATGGCGCGCAAGGCCGGCGCCTCGATGGCGCTGCGGTCCCCGGTAAGCAGCGCCGCGGCCATCGGCCCCGTGCCTTCCGGCGCGCGCTCCAGAATCCGTGCGGAGACGTGATGGCGGATCGCCGACAACCAGGCCAGCGCCCCGCCGGCGCCTTCGCCCGGCGGCGGGGCCGTGGCCTCCGGGGCGCCATAGGAGAAGCCCATCGCACCGATGCGCTCGAACCAGGCTTGGCGGGCGAAGTCCCATGCGCCGGGCTCCGCGGGGCCCGGTGGCGGGCGCAGCTTCACCAATGCGCGAAGCCAGGTGCCGGGGAGGCTCATGCCGCCTTCGGGCGCGCGGTAGGCCGTGATGCGCACCCTGGCCGGCGTCACCTCCGCCGCGAGACCGGGGATACGGACATTGTCGAGGAGGTAGCGCTGCCGCCCCTCGCCGGCGCCGACCCAGACAACGCGGCCGGTGAGAGGCGTGGGGCCCAGTTCGGCCTCGAGCACCGGCGCCCGCACTCGCTCGGTGCGCAAGTCTGCGATGGCGATACCGGCCGCGAAGAGCGCAAGCGCGGCGAGGACGAGCGCGGCCGCGGTGCGGCGGCGAAGCAGAAGCGCGCCCCCACACGCGAGGCCGCAGGTCGCCGGAGCGGCCCAGACGAGAGGCTCCGCCGGCAGCGCAAAATAGAACCCGATGCCGGCGCCCAGAAACACCGGCGTCCACAGGAAGAGCCGGTTGCGTTCGCCCGCTTCCGCCGCGCCGTCCCAGAGCGCGCGGAGCCGGTCGCCGGTCACCATCGCTGCCGCCGCAAGCGGGCCGCGTCTCGCGTGGCGTGCGGCGCTGTGCTAAACGCCTGACGTCCGCCGCACGTGGCGCGATGGAAGAAGGAGCGAGAAGTCTCGTGGCGGTGGTAACCCGGTTCGCCCCGTCGCCCACCGGCATGCTTCATCTCGGCGGCGCACGAACCGCACTCTTCAACTGGCTCTATGCGCGCCACCATGGCGGGCGCTTCCTGCTGCGCCTGGAGGACACGGACCGCGCGCGTTCCACGCAGGAGGCCGTGGACGCGATTTTCGAGGGCCTGGCCTGGCTCGGTCTCGACTGGGACGGCCCCGTCATGCGCCAGTCCGAACGCCAGGCGCGCCATGCGGAGGCCGCTCACGCGCTGCTGGCGGAGGGCAGGGCCTATCGCTGCTATTGCACGCCGGAAGAGCTGGAGGCGATGCGCGCCGCCGCGCGGGCTGCGGGGCAGTCGGTCCGCTATGACGGGCGCTGGCGGGACCGGGACCCGGCGGAGGCACCCCCCGGTGTTGCGCCCGCGCTCCGCTTCAAGGCGCCGCGGGAGGGGCGGACGGCCATCGAAGACCGCGTCCAGGGCAGGGTGGAGGTCACCAACGAGACGCTCGACGACATGGTTCTGCTGCGCGCCGACGGGACACCCACCTACATGCTCTCGGTGGTGGTCGACGACCACGACATGGGTATCACGCACGCGATCCGGGGCGATGACCATCTCACCAACGCCTTCCGGCAGACCCAGCTCTTCCGCGCCTTCGGCTGGGAGCCGCCGGTCTATGCCCATATCCCGCTGATCCACGGACCGGACGGCAAGAAGCTCTCCAAGCGGCACGGTGCCGTTTCCGTGGGCGCCTATGCGGAGCAGGGCATTCTGCCCGCCGCCATGCGCAACGCTCTCCTGCGGCTTGGCTGGAGCCACGGCGACGACGAGATCGTGGAAACGGCGCAGGCCGTCGAATGGTTCGATCTCGACGGTGTGGGGCGCGGGGCGGCCCGCTTCGATATGGAGAAATTGCGGCACCTGAACGGGCACTACATTCGGGAGAGCGCGGACTCCGATCTGCTGGCCGAGGTCGAGGCTCGGCTCGCGGCGAAGCACCCGGTGGCGGCGACGGAAGAAGGCCGCCGCCGGCTTGCCGCCCTGTTGACGGAGGCGAAGGCGCGGGCAGAGACACTGCTGGAACTCGTAGAACGGCTGGAATTTCTGGTGGCGGAACGGCCGCTGCCCATGACGGCGCGGGCGGCGAAGTTGCTGGACGCGCGCGCCCGCACGCGGCTCGGGGACCTCGCATCCGTGCTGGAGGGCCTGGACGCGTGGAACGAAGAGGCGCTCGAGACCGCCGTGCGACGCTTCGCCGAGGAGCGCGATCTCGGTCTCGGCGCCCTGGCCCAGCCGCTCCGCGCGGCGCTCACGGGCTCCCACGCCTCCCCTGGCATTTTCGTCGTCATGGCCGCGCTGGGCCGCGATGAGACTCTCGCACGCCTCGCCCTCCCCCCTGCGGACCCGAGCCTATAGCGCGCCGCAGGCCTGCGCGACTCCCGATTTGGCCGCCGGGCCGCTCGTCTTTACACGGCAATTTGATCCGATATTGCACCCCGGGGAAGAGGCGGCGAATTGTCAGGAACGAGCCCGGGCTCTATCATATAGGGCGTGTAGAAGCGCCCAGAAGCCGCGCCGTCGGAGGAGAACGGCGGGGCGGAGCGGGCATACCGCGAGGGCCGCGACATGACCGGTGCTGCACCGAACGAGACGATACCGGCCTCCCTTCTGACGGACCGGGAGACGGGGCGGGAGGTGGAACTGCCCGTTCTCGAGGGGACGATCGGGCCTTCCGTGATCGATATCCGCGCACTCTACGCCGGCACGGGAAAGTTCTCCTACGATCCGGGCTTTACCGCCACCGGTTCCTGCAAGTCCCGCATTACCTATATCGACGGCGAGCAGGGGGTTCTGCTGCACCGGGGCTATCCCATCGACGAGCTGGCCGAATACAGCGATTTTCTGGAGGTCGCCTATCTATTGCTTCACGGCGAGCTTCCCGATGCGCGGCAGAAAGGCGCCTTCGTCAATACCATCACCCACCACACCATGGTGCACGAGCAGATCAACTATCTGTTCCGGGGGTTCCGGCGGGACGCCCACCCCATGGCGGTGATGATCGGGGTGGTGGGCGCGCTGGCCGCGTTCTATCACGACACCACGGACATCGAGGATCCGAAGCAGCGAATCATCGCGTCCCACCGCTTGATCGCGAAGATCCCGACGCTCGCTGCCATGGCCTACAAATACAGCATCGGCCAGCCCTTCATCTATCCGCGCAACGACCTCTCCTATGCGGAGAACTTCCTCTCCATGCTGTTCGCCGTGCCCTGCGGGGAGTATGAGATCAACCCGGTGCATGCGCGGGCCATGGACCGCATCCTGATCCTCCATGCGGACCACGAGCAGAACGCCTCCACGTCCACCGTGCGGCTCGCCGGCTCCTCCGGCGCCAACCCCTATGCCTGTATCGCCGCCGGAATCGCGACGCTCTGGGGGCCGGCGCATGGCGGTGCCAACGAGGCCGTGGTGCGCATGCTGGAAGAGATCGAGACGGTGGAGAACATCTCCGCCTTCGTCGCCCGCGCCAAGGACAAGGACGATTCCTTCCGCCTCATGGGGTTCGGCCACCGGGTCTACAAGAACTACGATCCGCGCGCGACGGTCATGCGGGAGACCTGCCACGAGGTCCTCGAGGACCTCGGCGTCGACGACGAGCTGCTCAACATCGCCATGGAGCTGGAGCGAATCGCGCTCGAGGACGAGTACTTCATCGAGCGCAAGCTCTACCCCAATGTGGATTTCTACTCGGGCCTCATCCTCCAGGCCCTCGGCATCCCGCCCCACCTCTTCACGGTGATCTTCGCCCTCGCCCGCACCGTGGGCTGGGTCGCCCAGTGGAACGAGATGATCGGCGATCCGGAGCAGAAGATCGGCAGGCCGCGCCAGCTCTATACGGGGCCGGCGCAGCGGCACTTCGTTCCTCTCGAGCAGCGGGGCTGAGCCGCATCCGCCCGCCCGTCGCGTCGGCGCGGCCCGTCAGGCGTCGGCGATACGGAGGAAGCCGAAGGAATCCACCCGGAGCCGCTGACCGGGATAGACCACTGTGGTGGACGTCGCCTCCTCGACGATCAGCGGGCCTTCCAGTACCGCCTCCGGGGGCAGCAGGTCGCGCTCATAGACCGCCGTCTCGCGCCGCCCGTCTTCGGCGAAATCCACCATGCGCGCCGGTTTGTGCGCGGCGTCCGTCGAGCGTCCGTCGGGCGCGAGCGGCTTGAGTTCGGGCCGCGGAACCTTGGCGGACGCCGCGAGCCGATAGGTCACGAACTCGACGGGCGTATCGTCGAGACGGAAGGTGTAGGTCCTCTCATGGGCGTCGTGGAAGTCGGCCAGCACGGCGGCGACATCCGGTGCGTTCGCATCCACCGGTACGGTGACGGTGTGCTCCTGGCCCAGATAGCGGAGGTCGATACGGGTCTCGAAGGCGATCTCTACGGAGGCCATGTGGCTGTCGGTATGGAAATAGTCTTCGGCTTCCCTTCGTAGCCCGGCGAAGAGCGCGCGCACATCCTCCGCCGCCACCGCGTCCGCCCGTTGCAGGGCGGTCTGCATGAAGTCGCGGCGCGGCTCGGTCGCCAGCATGCCCCAGGCGGAGAAGAGCCCAGGATAGAGGGGCACGACGATCTCCTTGACGCCGAGCTCGCGGCCCAGAGGCGCGCCATGCATCGGGCCGCCGCCGCCGCCCACCACCAGGGCGAAATCCCGCGGATCGTGCCCCCTTTGGATGGAGACCAGCTTGAGTGCGTTGATCATATTGGCGTCCACCGTGCGGATCACGGCGGAGGCGGCTTCCTCCACGCTTGCGCCGAGCCCGCGGGCGATCTTATCCATCGCCGTCCGCGCGAGGCTCTCGTCGAGGTCGAACTGGCCGCCGGCGAAGTTGGATGGGTTGATGGCGCCGGTGATCAGCTTCGCGTCCGTTACCGTGGGTTCGGTCCCACCGCGCCCGTAGCAGGCAGGCCCCGGATCCGCGCCCGCTGAGACCGGCCCCACCTTCAGAAGGTTCGCCTTGTCGAACCAGGCGATGGAGCCGCCACCCGCGCCGATCTCCACGATGTCCACCACCGGCACCCGGAGCGGGTAGCCGAAGCTGGTGCGGCTGTATTCCAGTCGGTATTCCGTGGTGACCTTGGGCCGCCCCTCCTCGATGGCGGTGCATTTGGCCGTGGTTCCGCCGATGTCGAGATAGATCACCCGCGGCTCGCCGCACAGGCCGCCGACGATCGCCGCGCCGTTGCATCCAGCGGCCGGCCCCGATTCCATGAGGGTGATCGGGTGCTCCTTGGCCCAGGCGAAGCTGGTGGTGCCGCCGTTGGACTGCATGGCGGCGTAGGGGCAGGCGATACCGGCGCCTGCGAGCGCGTTCTCGAGCCGCCCCAGATAGGTCTGCACGATGGGCTGCACATAGGCGTTGAGCACCGCCGTGTTGGCGCGTTCATACTCCCGCCATTCCCGCGTGATCTCGTGGCTCGCCGTGACGGCGACACCCTCCAGGCGCTCGCGCAGATAGGCCGCCGTGATTGCCTCGTGACGCGGCGCGACATAGCTGTGGAGATATTGGATCGCCACCGCCTCGACGCCTTCTTCCCGGCAGCGCTCGATCACCCGGTCGAGGTCGGAGAGCGCCAGCGGCACCAGCACGGCACCCGTTGCGTCCACGCGCTCCCGCACCTCGAAGCGCAGCAGGCGGGGCACGAAGGGGCGCTCCTTCTCGAAGCGGAGATTGTAGAGATCCGGGCGGTTGCCGCGCTGGATCTCCAGGATGTCGCGGAAGCCGGCCGTGGTGACCAGAGCCGTCTTCGCGCCCTTCCGCTCCGTGATGGCGTTGATCACGGTGGTGCCGCCATGGACGAAGAAGTCCACATCGCCGGGCGTGATGCCCGAGAGTTCCACCGTATCCACCACGCCCCGGGTCAGGTCGCCCGGCGTGGAGAGGGACTTCGCGGTGCTGAGCGTTCCGCGGGCGTCGTCGAAATAGACGAGGTCGGTAAAGGTGCCGCCGATATCGGACGCGAGCCGGCCCATTGTGGCAGGTCGAGGGCCGCGGTCAGGCCGCGCGTGCGCGGAGCTTGGCGGTGGCGTCCTCGTCGACGCTGCGCCCGTCGGCCGCGACGACCACGCCATAGTCCTCGCGGGCGCGTTCGGGCGAGAGATAGTCGGCGCGGACCTCCTCCAGCACCTCGTCCGCGGGCCGTTCGAAGGGGTCGCCATAGCCGCCGCCACCACCTGTGAACATGCGGATGACGTCGCCCCGTTTCATCACCGTGGTCGGCGCCCGTGCGGCGCGGCGCGCATCGTTGCCGACCTGGAGGTCGAAATAGTTGCAGGAGCCTTCGCCGCCGCCCTCCCGCGCCCACGGCCGCTCGATGGAACGTCCGTAGCTCGCGGAGAGCACCGCGTCGTCTGCCAGAATCTCATATTCCCGGATCGAGCCGTAGCCGCCCCGGTAGCGGCCCGGGCCGACACCGCCCGGGGTATTGAGCGCATATCGGTTTACCCGCACGGGGAATTTCGCCTCCAGGAGCTCGATGGAGTAGTTGAAGGTGTCGCCGTTGGTGATGGCGCTGGTGACGCAATTGCCGTCCCGCTCGTCGGTGGCGCCCCAGCCCACCATGCTGGGCTCGATCATCACCCAGGGCTCGTTCTTGGCGCGGTCGTGGCCGCCCAGCACGGTGACGCAGAGACTGTTCGCGCTTCCCATGCTGACCCGCTTCGGCGCGATGGGTGCGAGCGCCTTCCAGGCGAGCTCGGAGGCCTGGCCCGTCCCCTCATAGTACCAGCCGACCGGTGCCGGCTTTGTGGCGGTGAACACCGTACCGTCCGGCGTCTCGACCTTGAGCGGACGGAACCAGCCTTCGTTCGAGGGCGACTGGGGATCGACGATGGCCTTGAAGACGGTCTTTACCGCCGAGACCAGCGCCGAGCGCGAGCAGTTCACCGGCCCCTGGAGCTGTGCGCAGGAGCCCGAATAGTCGACGACGATATCGTCACCCTGGATGCGCACGGAAACCCGGGTGGGGAACCGCTCTTCGGAGATGCCGTCGCCATCCACCCAGTCTTCCGCCGTGTAGACGCCGTCGGGCAATGCCGCGACCGCTTCCCGGCTCATCTGTTCGCTGGTTTCGAGAATATGGCGGAAGGTCTCCTTCACGGCGGTCTTGCCGTATTTCTCACAGAGTTCGAGACAGCGCTTCTCCGCAATGCGCACGGACGCGAGCGCTGCATTGAGATCTCCGAGCGCCATCTTGGGCAGGCGCACATTGGCGGCGATCATCTCGAAGATCGCGTCCTGGCGCTCGCCTTCCTTGTAGATGTGGATACCGGGAAAGCAGATGCCCTCCTGGAAGACTTCCGTCGCATCCGCCGGCAGCGAGCCCGGCGCCTTGCCGCCGACATCGGTCCAGTGGGAGATGGAGATGGCGAAGGCGAAGAGCTCACCGTCCACGAACACCGGCTTGATGACGCCCACATCGTTATAGTGGGTGCCGCCGCGATAGGGGTCGTTGAGCATGTAGATGTCGCCGGGCCGGATCCGGCCGGCGAACTTCTCCTTGATGACGCCCACCTGGATCGAAAAGGTGCCGGTGAAGACGGTGATGCCGTTGGTCTGGGAAACCAGCTCGCCATCCGCATCGCAGAAGCCGCAGGCGAAATCCAGCACCTCGTAGATCACGGGGCTCATGCTGCTCCGCGCGAGCACGACCCCCATTTCGTCGGCGACCGCCAGCAGCTTGCCGCGCACGATCTCCCGGGTCACCACGTCGGTCGCGAAACCACCGCCGTCCGTCACCGCCATCGCTCCGCCCCCTGAAGGCCTCCGCACAAGCGAATTATCACACCCGCTCGAAACGCCGGTCAACGCGCGTCGGCGGCCGGTGACGTATCAGAGTTTGTGTCAGGGGCAGCGAGGGGGGTACTCCAATGGTTTGCCAGAACCCACGAAAGGAGCACCCCCATGCCGCAGTCTGCGACGATCAACAGCATACCCGCCGCGTTCCGAATGATGAAGAACATGCAAGCGCAAGGGGTCGAGTGGAGCGAGGACTACCGGAGCGTCGCAAGGACGGCGCTATGTCAGGCCGAGGATATCGAGTTGGCGCCGTATGACGTTGCGCTCGTCGTAGAGTTGGAGCGCACGGTGGCGGCCGGCGGCGCCGAAGGCGGCGCATTTGAGCGGGTCGCGCACGAGGTCGTCGAGCGCGGCCGCGAGTGCCGGCGCGTCGCCCACCGGCACCAGATGGCCGGTCTCGCCCGCCACCACTTCCTCGCGGCTCCCGCGGATGTCGGTGGCAACCACGGGGAGGCCCACCATCATCGCTTCGATGATCGAGCGCGGCATGCCTTCCCGGTGGCTCGGCAGAGTGAAGATGTCGGCTGCCGCCAGCAGGTCGGGTACGTCGTCGCGCTCGCCCAGCAGGCGGATCCGCGAGCCAAGGCGGGGATCGGCCTCGACCGCGGCCAGCAACCGGCCGATGGCGGTGCCATGGTCGCTTGAAAGCCGCGAGCCTACGACCCAGAGATGGGCGTCCAGCGTCTTCATCGCCCGGAACAGCTCCGGGTAGCCCTTTTCGGCCACAAGCCGACCGACCATGACGATCACCACGGCGTCCCGCGGGGTATCGAGCGCGTCCCGCACGACGCAACGTCTGTCCGGCGTGCCCGGGCGGAAGCGCGACGGATCGACCCCGTTGCCGATGGCCTCGATCACGCCGCCCGGATGAGGCGATGTCTGCGCGCGAAGGCCGCATCCTCCTCGGACTGCGTCATCAGGATGTCGGTCGTGCGGCCCGCGGCCCATTCGGCGGCGACGAAGGCGCTGCGGTACAGCCTAGGCATGCGTTCGTGGAAGTAGAAACCGTGGGCCGTGTAGGCCACGACGGGCACGCGGACGCGCCAGGCGGCGAGGCGTCCGACGAGGCTGGCGACCGGTGTGTGGACATGGACGATGTCGAAGCGCTCCTCGCCGAGAATCTGCTCGACGCGGCATGCTGAGCGCAGTGCCATCAGCGGGTTCATGCTGCGCGCTATGGTGACCGGCCGGCAGCGGATGCCGGCTTCGCGCACGCGCCCGAGCAGCGGCCCGTCCGAGCAGACTGCCACCACTTCGTGCCCCGCCTCCCTCATCGCGCTGCAGAGAGGCAGCAGCATGCGCGCCATGGTGAAGTCGGCGGCGCAAAGCTGGCAGATCTTCATCGCCAGCCCGCCCTCAGCGCCCCGGCCATGCAGTGCGACACGAGGTAGCCGTCGTCAACCGCGACTCCGCCGGGCAGGTCGGCCGAATTGCAGGTTTGTTTGCTCATCGGAGCGTGGCTTCCTTGCTCGTCCGTCTATAGGCGGAGCCTTACGCGACGCCCATTTCACGACAATGGTGTCAAGGATGGGCTCGGTCGCACGGCCGCGCGACGTTCAGGCGCCGCCGATGTTCCAGGTCTCCCGCCACGCCTCGAACATCAGCACGGTCCAGAGGCGGTTCTGGTGGTTGCGACGCCGGGAGAGGTGCTCCGCCCAGGCATTGCGGACCGGCGCCGGATCGAGGTAGCCGCCATCCCGCAGGCGATCTTCGGCAAGAAGGTTCTCCACCCAGTCCCTGAGAGGCCCCCGAAGCCAGCGGTCGATCGGCACGCCAAAGCCCATCTTCGGCCGGTCGGTGAGGCGCTCCGGCACATAGCGGCGCAGCACTTGGCGTAGCAGCCACTTGCCCCGGCCGCCCCGCACTTTCATGGCCAACGGCAAGCGCCAAGCGAATTCGACCACGCGGTGGTCGAGCAGTGGCACCCGCGCCTCGAGCCCCACCGCCATGCTGGCTCGGTCGACCTTGGCGAGAATGTCGTCGGGCAGATAGGTCACCGTGTCCAGGAACTGCATGCGCTCGATGAGCTCGGAAAATTCGCTTCGGAGAGACGGGTCCGAAAGAATGCACTGCGGCTCGCGTCCGCCGACGACCAGCTTGTCCGGCGTCGTCCATTGCGAGACCAGCTGCCGGTAAACCGCGTTTTCGTCCGCCAACGGCATGATGCTGGCGACCTTTTCGATCTTGTCGCCGATGAGCGGCGGCCTGAGGGACCGTGGTACCGGGCGGAACACGGTGTCCCAGAGGGATGTGGGGAACGAGCGCAGCCCCCGGGCGAGGGCGGCACGGAGCGGATACGGCCAGCCACCGTAGCGCTGCCACAAGGCGGCTCCCCTGAAGTGGCGGTTGTAGCCGGCGAAGAGCTCGTCGCCGCCGTCGCCCGACAGCGCTACCGTCACATGACGCCGGGTCATCTCCGAAACCAGATAGGTGGGGATTTGCGAAGAATCGGCGAAGGGCTCGTCGTACCAGGAGGCAAGCCGGGGGAGCACCGCCTGCGCGCGCTCCGACGTGACGTAAAGTTCGGTGTGATCGGTGCCCAGATGCCGGGCCACCCGTTTCGCGTCGCGGGCCTCGTCGTAGCCGGCCTCCGAGAAGCCGATGGTGAAGGACTTGACCGGGCGGGTGCTCCGGGTCTGCATCAGGGCGAGCACGGTCGAACTGTCGACGCCGCCCGAGAGGAAGACGCCGAGCGGCACATCCGCAATCATGCGCCGCTTCACGGCGTCGCGCAGCAGTTCGTCAAGCGATTCGACTGCCGTCTCGTCGTCAAGGGCGAGACGATCGCGCATGGCATCACGCGCAATCTCCCGCAGGTCCCAGTAGCGGCGCCGGGTTTGCCGTCCGTCCGCGGCGATCTCGACCAGCGAGCCCGGCTCCAGCTTTTCGATGCCCCGGAAGATGGAGCGGGGCGCGGGCACGCAGGCATGGCGCAGATAGGCGGCGAGCGCGTCGCGGTCCACCTCCGGGCGCCAGGCTGGATGGTCGAAGAAGCTCTTGGGCTGGGAGCCGAAGAAGAGCACGCTGCCTGAGCGGCCCCAGTAGAGCGGCTTGATGCCGAGGCGGTCGCGCGCCAGGGTGAGCCGGCGGTCGCGGATATCCCAGAGGGCGAAGGCGAACATGCCGATAAACCTGGAGACCGCGCGTTCCGCGCCCCAGGCCTCGCAGGCCTCCAGCACCACCTCGGTGTCCGAGCCGCCGCGGAAGCGTCGCCCCTCCGCCTCAAGGTCGCGGCGGATCTCGGCGAAATTGTAGACCTCGCCGTTGTAGGCGAGGACGGAGCGTCCGCTCGTCGAGACCATGGGCTGCCGGCCGGCCGCCGTGAGGTCGATCACCGCAAGCCGGCGGTGGCCGATAGCGATGCCGGCGGCGGGCGAGACCCAGGTGCCGGCGTCATCTGGCCCGCGGCTTTCGAGCCGGTCGGCCATGCGCGCCGCCAGCCGCTCCATCTCCTCGGCGCGCAGCGCGGCCGGCTCGCCGATGAAGCCCACGAAACCGCACATGGCGGGCCTCAGCCTCCTGCGCGCGTGCCGCCGGACATGGCGAGCTCGCCATAGAGCGTGCGGTAGGCGTCGATCATCGCGGCCAGACTGTATCGCTCCGCGATGCGTCGCCGCGCCTCGGCGCCGCGCGCTGCCCGCGCGTCGCGTCCCTCGCTTCGAAGCTGCGTCCATGCCGCGGCGAGCGCCTCGGGGTCGCGGGGCGGAACGACGAGGCCGGTATCGCCGACGATGGCGGCGCTGTCGCCGACATCGGTGGCGGCGCAGGGCACGGCACAGGCCATCGCTTCCGCCAGAACGTTGGGGAAGCCTTCGCCGAAGGCCGAGCTCAGGGTCGCGACGTCGAGCGCGGCGTGGAGCTGGGGAATGTCCTCACGGATTCCCAGACGCACGAATCGCCCGGTGAGGCCTGCCGCCGCGATCATCCGCTCCAGCGCCGAGCCCGGCTCGTCGGTTCCAGTGCCGATCAGGACGAAGCGGGCCTCGGGCGCGATCCCGGCGAAGATGGCGGCGGCCTTCACGAAGGTGGCGTGGTCCTTCATTGGGTCGACGCGGGCGCACATGCCGACGACGAAGTGGTTGTCGTTGACTCCGAGTTCGGCGCGGATCGCTGCGCGCTCGTCCGGCCGGGGACGGAAGCGCCCCACATCCACGCCGTTGGGCACGACCCGCCAACTTGCCGGCCGGTATCCCAGCCGTCGATGTACTGCGCGGCCTGTGTCGGCGTTGCAGAGAACGAGATCCGTCCGCCGAGAGAGGCGTGTCAGCAGCTTCAGGACCATGCGGGAGCTGCGCGCGTAGCGGCGCATGTCCATGTCCGAACACCTGATGCCCCAGACCAGGCGGGTCGAACGCCGTCGGCCTGAGAGCATGAGCGCGAGCGTCGCCAGCAGGTCGGCGTGATAGAGCCAGCTGTGCACCACCGCAGGCCGCGCGTCGTGGATGGCCGTGGCCAGACGCGACAGCCCCCCGAGCGAATCCTTGCTGCGCTCGATTCCGAGATCCCGGACGGGAATTCCGTCAGCCTCCAGATACGTGCGCAACGCACCGCCCGGCTTCAGGCTGACCACGCTATGAGAGACCGCGCCCGCCATATCGCCGGCGACGAGCCGAGTCAGCACGGTCTCGGCCCCGCCCACATCCAGCGACGTGACTACATGCATCACGTGGATGGGCCTGCCAGCGGCGATGGCGGTCATGGACTGCGTCTGCCAACCCGGGAGTGGCGAATGAAGGCGCCGCGCGGCACGAAGGTCGGAAGTCGTTCAAGCGCCACCGGGGCGTTTGGCGCTACACCAGGATTGGGGAACGGGCGTTCGTGGTGAACAAGCTCGGTCGGGAAGCCCGCGTTCCCGGAAAGCCGCGCCCGCGGGGCAGCATGGCCGCCATGCTCAGCCCGGCCGACTTGCGCCGGGGTGCCTCCACCGGTCTCGCAGATGGAGCCGAGCGCGTTGGAGGCGTCCTCGACGATAACGAGACCACGCGCATCGGCGAGCATGGCGGTCTCATCCATTGCTGTCGGCCGGCGGGCAGTAATGGACGGGAAACATCGCGCAAACCCGCCGGTCGCCGGCGCTCCCAATGGTCGCGTCGAAATGGTCCGCGCGCATCAGGCCCGTGTCGGGATCGATGTCGGCGAGCAGCACCTCCGCCCCGGTCATGCGGACGGCATTGGCGCTGGCGAGAAAGGTAGTCGCGGGGGCCACCGCCGCATCGCCGGGCCCGAGTCCGATGCTCATGGCGACGAGGTGGACCGCCGCTGTGCCGCTGGAACAGGCGACCGTACCAGGTGCGTTCACGGCTCGGCCAAGCGTGCGCTCGAAGGTGGCGACGGTGGAGCCAGTGGCCACGAACGCGCCGCGCAGAACCTTCCCGACCGCGGCGACATCGTCGTCGTAGAAGGTGTGCCGTCCGTAAGGAAGGCGCGTCGTCACGCCGTTTCGATCAGCCGGCGCATCTGCGCGGTGTCGCTGGCGTAGCGGAAGCCCTCTGGCGTCAGCTCGGCGTCGGAGAGTGCGGCGCTCCGGCCGGCGAGGCCAAAGGACGACTGGGTAACATAGCTATCGTGGGCGACGACGGCCGTGCGGCTGTCGCCCTCGGCGATTAGCATCTCGTGCAGTTTCTCGTCTGGGCGAATGCCGATGATGCGGTGCGGCAGGTCAGCTGCGAGCTTCGAGGCGCCGTAGAGATTGAGCGGGCTCGCGGCCTTATCCGTGGAGAGCGAAATCACCGTTTCGACACCGGCGTCGACGGCAGCATGAATCACGCTCTCCGTACCCAGCACGTTGGCTCGGACGCACTCGATGGGATTGTGCTCGGCGGTCGACACATGCTTCAGCGCCGGGGAGTGTATCACGATGTCGATGTCGCGCACGGCCATGCGCAGCGGGTTGCCGTCTCGCACGTTGCCGATGAAGCGGCGCAGCGCCCGGTGCTCTTCCGCCGGAAATGAAGCCGTCGACAGTCGAGCCGTCAATGCCGCGGGGCGGCGCAGAGGTCGTCGAAGAGCGCCGCATAGGTTCGGGCGATCATGGGCGCCGAAAAGCGTGTCGCGGCCAGCCGGCCGGCCGCGCGTAGGCGCGTGGCGAGTTCGTCATCTGCAAGCACCCGGTCCAGGGCCGCGGTCAGCGCGTCGCTATCCAGAGGCGGTACAAGCACTCCCGTTTGACCATCTTCGATGATGTCGGCCGGGCCGTAGGGGCAGTTGAACGCCACCACGGGTGCACCGCACGCCATGGCCTCGACGATGACATGACCGAACCCCTCACAGCGGGACGATAGCGCGAAGGCGGCAGCGTGGGTCAACCAGGGTGCTATCTCGGTGACATGGCCCGGCATGACGATCCGTTCCGCCACTCCAAGCTCGACCGCGCGCCTCGCGAGCGCCTCGCGCTCCGGTCCCTCGCCGAGGACGGCGAGTCTCGCGTTCCCCGTTTCCAGTCCGGCGAAGGAGCGCAGCAGGATGTCAAATCCCTTCTGCCGTACTAGACGCCCGGCCGCGACGACCATAGGCCCCTCGCCCGGCCACGGGTGGACGCCGCCACGGGCGCGCCGACGGAAGTCGTCGATATCCACCGGATTGTGAATCGTGATCACACGTTCCGCCTCCAGGCGGCAGTCTTTCATCAGCTCGTCACGCATCCCTTCCGACAGCGCGACCACGGCGTCTGCCCGGCGGTAAGCCCATCCGACGGCCTGGCGCTGTGCGCGCGACAAGTCCCCGCGCGCCCGGTGGCTGCTGGTCTCCCGCGCGACCAGGAGCGGCGGACGGCGCAGACCGATCATGCTCGTCGCGGCCACGATGTTCGCGCCTACCATGGTTGAATAGACAAGTTCCGGTCGCCGACGGCGGATCAGCCGGCGAAGCGGCAGGAGGGCCCACCTCAAGCGTCCCGCGCCAAGGTCCACCGTCTCTATGCCGTCGAGCCAGGATCGACCGGTGCCTGAGGTACGCCCGAGCACGAGGGTAGGCGCCGGCCGATCCCTGGGCCAGTGGCGCACCAGATTGATCGTCGTCCGCTGCGCCCCGCCGCCATCGAGATCGGAAAGGAAAAAAAGGGGTGCGGTGAGCGGCGACATTCAAATTCGCTCGAACAGAAAAAAGACATGATGGGGGTAGAACACGTTGTGATACGAATCGATGAGTTTCAGCCCGTGACTCTCGAATTTTTTGATCACGGTCTTCTTGCGGGTTCCCGGACGCCCGGTTTCCCACCAATGAGTGGAATGGAACTGCTCGGGTGGGCGCGAGCGCAGCGGTCGTACGTCGATTCTGCGTCCGCCAACCAAGTCGGAAACGACATATCTCTGTAGGGAGAATTGAAACTTCGGAACTCGAATACTGAAGGAGATCGAGAACCACGATCCAGAGTAAGGCAACGACACATAAAGGTATCTGCTGGTGAATTGAACCATATGGGCTATCAGTTCATCCAACTGTTCCAGTGGATTGTGCTCAAGGCACTGGAACGAGCAAACCAGATCGTATTTCCGACCTGAGAAGGGAAAATCGAGAATGGAGGAGACGTGATCCGGTCGAAACCTCTCGGAGACGTCGACCGTCGTGTGCGACAGGCCCAGAAACTCAGCGATGAATTTCGTCAGATTCCGGCCGCTCCCAAATTCGAGTACTGAATGAACATTCTTGTATCGAGCGAGCGGCGCGCATTGCAGATAGATCGATGTCCACTGAGTCAAACGATGTTGGTAGAAGTCATTGGCGAAGTGTCTGTAGTCTTCACTAGCCTTTCCGCCGTACAGGCTCGTAGGATTCCAGGCCTCAGCCCTGATCGCTTTCTTGTTCGAATTGCCGCTCATTCTCTTGTAATCCCACCTGTTATCCGCGCATGAATGTCGAAGGGGCAAGTGCCGACTCCATTCATTGACGCACTCCCCCGGGGTTTCCGTTGTCCCGACTCATTCGCGGCGGAGTGTCTGTCGGCATGCGAGGTCTCGTCCGAGCTCGCATTCCGGGCGGGCTGTCTGGCAACCAGAACGCAGCCCCTCACGGCGCGGTCCTGATCGGCGAAGGTCGCCAAGCGCAGCGCGAGGCGCGGTCCGATCGGTTGCACGATACCGAGTGCGGTGCGCCGCGCGTCGGAGTCGATGTCGTCCCATGTCGCCGGAGCCAGCTCGCCGTCGACTCCGACTAGCCGGGTGATCTTGAGCGCTCGCCAGCCGAACTCTTCGTCGATGCAGATATGTGCCGCCGGCACTGCCGTTATCTGGCGGGCGAGCACTGTCACGACGGGCCAGCTGCCCCCAAACTCGGGGTGCCAACAGCCTCTTCACGCACCGCCCGTCCATCCACCAGGCAGTAGGCGATATCGGCTGCCTGTCGCATCGCCGGCTGGTGTGAGATTGCGAGCACGGTGACCTTTCCCGTCAGCCGTCTAACGGTCGCCACGATCCCCGCCTCCGTCTTCGGGTCCAGCGCGGTGGTGGCCTCGTCAAGGATCAGGAGCACGGGATCGCGAATCAGCGCCCGTGCGATGGCGATGCGTTGTCGCTGGCCGCCGGAGAGCTTGGCGCCGCGCTCGCCCACGATGGTGTCCATGCGCTCGGGCAATGCTTCGACGAAGTCCCAGGCCTCGGCGCGGCGAAGCGCCCTCTCCACGTCGGTGCGAGAAGCACCCTCATCGCCGAGGGTGACGTTAGCCATTACCGTGTCGTGAAAGAGGAACGTTTCCTGCGGCACGTAGCCGATCAAGCCCCGCCAGGCGTGCGCGTCGACGTCGCGCATGGGCAGGTCGTCGATCCAGACCTCGCCCTGCTGGGGCCGCAGCAGCCCGATGATAAGATCCGCAACGGTTGTCTTGCCGGCGCCGGAGGAGCCGACGACGGCGATGAACGCGCCGGCCGGCAGCGTCATGGAGACTCGCTCCAGCACGTTCTTGCGGCCGTACGAAAAGCTCACGCCCCGGAGCGAGATTGCCGAGGCGAGCTGCGGCGTCGTGTTGCCCAGGCCCGGCTCCTCCGCCCGCTCGGCGACCGCGATCGTGGAACGAAGGAAGACGAAAGCCGGCTGGTTGGCAGCGGCAATCTGGTATTCGCTTTGCAGCACGTTCACCTTTTGCAGGGTACGCACGAAGAGCAGCGCCAGCACCAGCAGGCCGTCGACCGGTTGGCCCCATATGGCGACGAAGACATAGAGGCCACCCGCCACGGCGAGGGCACGGATGATCTCGTGCGATTCGTTCAGCGCGTCGCGCGTGACGACGATCGTTCGCTGGGCCCGGTTGAGTCCGCGCGTATCGTCATCGATCAGAGGGCCCAGGCCGCTCTCGCGGGCCATGGCCTTCAGCGGCTTCATGCCTTCCAGTCCCTGCAGCACGCGCGTCATGAAGGACTTCTGGAGATCGGTCTGGTTCTGCCCCGCGCGGCGGGCCAGGGCGACGAGCCAGCTTAGGCCGATCATGCCGAACGCGCCGATGATGAGGGCAATGAGCGAGACCTGCCACGAGATGGCGAGGGAAAGCGCCACATAGATCAGGAGCTGTATTCCGCTGGATAAGGCACGGCAGGACGCCACATAGGCGGTGGCTGCCCGCGTCGGCTCGACACTGACGGCGCTTGCCAGATCGCCGGCACGTTGGTGCACGAAGTGTTCCCAACGCGCTCTCAGCAGGGTTCGGATAAAGGCAAGCCGGAGGTCCATCGCGACGTGTGCCGCCGAGTAGCCTACCTGCACCATGGCTAACAGCACCAGCAGCGCCTTCAGGACGATCGCCACGACGATGAAGACCAGAAGCCCGCCGAGAGAGGGCGTCGACCCGGCCAGGGCGAAGACGCGTTCGACGTAGTGTCCCAGGGTACCTCCGGCGCTCTCGGAGTCGATCACCAGGGTAATCAGCGGCAGCAGGGCCGCGATACCGGCTCCTTCCGCCAGCGCAGCCGCCGTCAGCGCCAGCAGAACGAAGGTGCTGCGCACGGGATAGACGCCGAAGAAGTATCGGAACAGCCGGACCGATTGCCTTGTGCCTTCGAATCTCATGGAAGGTGACGCAGGTCTACCGGACCAGTTTTCAGCCGATCGAGATGCGGCGAGCCGCGCGGCAACCCAGGACGGCGGGCAGGAGCCTGAGTGCGAGACCGTGGCTGGGTCCGGATGATCCTGACGTTGCCGTTGGTCAGAGCCTCGCATTCGGCGATGTCGTCGGCCGCGAAGTTGGAACAACGGAATACAAGGCTATCCGACTCGCTCTCCGTCCGGAGATAATTTGCGACCCGAGCGCGGCCCAAGCATCTCGCGCGTCGGCGACCAGCCTCGGGCTCCAGGGAGAACGCGCTGTCCGGTCCGCCGTCGGTGCGGAAGAGAGTCACGTGCTTCTCAACCGCCGTGGCGCCGAGCGCGACGGCGGTTCCCAACGTGTGGTCGGAGAGACCCACCTGGACGCGAAGCCGCGGCGCATGTCGGTCATAATGCGCAGGTTCACCTCCTCGGGCGCCAGCGGATAGCCGCTGATGCAGTGCAACAGCGTCAGTTGGGCGTAGCCCCTGTCGCGCCCGGCCTGAACCGCCTCGGCGATCTCCCCCTTCGTCGTCGAAAAACAAATCGGGCTTCGTATCCGGATATATGCAGCGCGTGCAAAGCCTGATCATGTTGTTTGGTGGATCACACCCGCTATTCCATCCTGCAACGGAAATCTCTTCTACCAGACTGGCGATAGCCCGAGATCGTGCCACGCTACCGCCATTCGGGTGAAGCCGGCTCCACCCGTTTGCAACGCGTCGTTCGGCGCCGGCCCGCCGGGGCCGGCGCTACTCACGCCTCCGCGCGGCGCCCCCGGCGGAGTCGCGCGTGAACGACGTACCACCTTGCCAGGGGCGCGGTCATCGGCGCGCCTCCGTTGGCTCGACCGTCGGCGGTGCGAAGTCCAGCGGCTCCCGCACGATGCGCAGGAAGGGCGGCGCCAGCAGTTGACGGTCCGGAACGGTGTCGCGCAGCCGGTCGAACGCGGCCTGTGGATGCCGGGGCTCCGTGATTACCAGGGCGTCCCAGCCTTCCGCTTCGTCGAGCGAACGCAGGACCGGCAGGCCATGAACGCGCTCGGCGTTGGCCCCGCGGTCCAGGATCCCCACCAGCTCCACGTCCGCCTCGAGCGCCGCCAGCAACGCGATCTCCGCCACCTCGCCCCGTCCCACAAGGACGAAACGACGGAGGCCGGACCTCCGACCGCTTACGAAGAGCATCCGATATTCCTGTCGCACCTTGCGGAAGAAGGCCAGCGACGCATCGAGATACTGCGCGACGAGGTGGCTCTTCTCCTGGAATCCCTCGGGCGTGAGGTAGTAGGCCCAGCGCTTGTAGGGTGCGGCCTTGGCCTTTACCAGCCCCTTTCGCGCGGCGCGCTTCAGCAGCGCATTGACCATGCCCACCGAGATCGAAAGGCGCTTGGCGAGCGCAGGCTGCGTCACCACCTCGCGCCGCTCCAACACGGTGAGAAGCTCGATCTCGGTCTGGAGGCCGGTCTTGTCAGGCACGGGACATCTGTATGTTTCACGCTATGAATGTCAGGACCGTGGCTGGATGTCAACTGCGAGTCCGACACAGATATGGAAGGGCGTGTGTGCCACACCGGGGTGCAAGGGAGTGGAGGAGGCCCTTCGAGCGCCCGCTTGCGGCTCGTTTGCAGGCGCAAGGGTCTCGGGGTCCGTGGCGGATCCGAGGCCCGTTCGCCCTCCGCACCGGAAAGGGATTACACCGTGACGACGATCTTGCCGATCTGGGTGTTGGATTCCATGTGGCGGTGCGCTTCGGCGATTGCGTCCAGGGGGAAGGTGCGGTCGATGACGGGGGCGAGCGCGCCGCTTGCGAGGCCGGCGAAGATGGCGTCGCGGGCTGCGTCGAAGCGCGCGGCGTCGAGCACGAAATCGAGCACCTGGTAGCCCACGATGGTGAGGGACTTGGCCAGCATGGGCATGAGCGGGTAGTGCGTCTCCCCGGGGTGCAGCGCGCCATATTCGTAAATCGTGCCGTGGGGGGCACACGCCGCGCAGAGGGCCGTCAGCATGTGGCCGGCGACGGGATCGAAGGCGAGCCGGGCGCCCTGCCCGTCGGTGATCTCCATCACCCGCGCCGCGAGGTCTTCCTCCTCCGTCGCGATGACGTGGTCGGCGCCGAGCGCCCGCAGCGCTTCGCTCTTGTCGGCATGGCGCGTGGTCGCGATGGCGGTCGCGCCGCGCTCCCTCGCGATCTGGATCGCGGCGATACCGACGCTGCTGCTCGCCGCGGTAATGAGCGCCGCCTCGCCCGCCGCAAGCCCGCCATAATGGACGAGTGCGCCATAGGCGGTGAGATACTGCATCCAGAGGGCCGCGCCCTGTTCGGGTGAAAGCGCCGCGGGGTAGGGCACGGCGATCTCCGCCGGCACCGTCGCACTTTCGCCATAGACTCCCTGACGGGTCTGGGAGAGGGCGAAAGAGGGGACGGTGGCGACCCGCTCGCCCACGTTGGGCGCCGTCACGCCCGCGCCCACGGCCTCCACCACGCCGGCTGCCTCGTAGCCGATGCGCGACGGGAAGACGGGCGTCTCGTGATAGATCCCCTGGCGCAGCATGGCCTCCGCCCGGTTGAGCCCGATTGCCTCCACCCGGATGCGCACCTCGCCGGGGCCGGGTTCGGCGTCCGGTACGTCCTCGATGCGCAGTACATCGGGGCCGCCGGTTTCGTGGAATCGCACGATTCGTGCCATGGTCCGTTTTCCCCGAGGCCTGCTGTGCGCCTGCTGCCCGCCGTCCTCTAGTCTCCCATGTCCCGCCGCGCTTGGGCGAAGTGGGCGGCGAGGCCCATGAGGCGGCGGTCCCTCCAGGCTTGGCGCTGGATGTGGTCCTCCATGGGCAGGTGGCTGCGGCGTTCCTCATGCGCTTTCGCGACCGCAGCTTCGGACCATGGCTGGGCCGGCTCCCCCTGCTTGACGAATTCGTAGAAGCCGTCGTGGAGGCGGGCGGCGAAGTCCGCGAGTCCGCCCGGCGCGTTGAGATCGATGGTTTCGAACGGGCCGATAAAGGCCCAGCGCCGCCCGAGACCCGCCGAGATCGTCTTGTCGATATCCGCGGCCGTAGCGTAGCCGCCCTCCAGAAGGCGGAACGCCTCCCACAAGAGCGCCGCCTGGAGCCGGTTCGCGATAAAACCGTCCACCTCCCGCGTGAGCCGCACCGGCTCCATCCCGCATGCTTCCATCAGTTCCCAGCAGCGGGTGAGCGCATCGTCTGCGGTCCAGGGGGCGGGCACCACCTCCACCAGGGGGATCACGTAAGGCGGATTGATGGGATGGGCGATCAGGCAGCGCGATGCGATACCGAGCCCCTCGGTGAAGACCGACGCCGGAATGCCCGAGGACGAGGAGCCC
Source organism: Alphaproteobacteria bacterium (assembly GCA_965220825.1). GTDB lineage: Bacteria > Pseudomonadota > Alphaproteobacteria > UBA828 > UBA828. The sequence continues at coordinate 1,490,124 of OZ244839.1, read as the reverse complement.
ACGACGATTTGCGCCCCCGCGATTCCGTCCATCGCTTCATAGACCGCGCGCTTCACGTCGGCGCGCTCGAACACGCTCTCCTGGACATAGTTCGCATCGGCGAGCGCATCCTCCAGGCCGGACGCCACGCGGATGCGCTGTCTTGCGGCCTCGGGGTCGTCGATCAGGCCATGGCTCTCCAGCGCCGCAAGATTGGTCTCGATCCGCGTGCACGCGGCCTCGCACTGCGCCTCCGTCTCGTCATAGAGGGCGACGGCGCGGCCCGCACGCGCGAAAACGATGGCCCAGGCGCTCCCCACCAGCCCCGCACCGACGACGGCGATCTTTTCCGCCATTCCGGCCTCCTTACGCCGCCGCAGCGGCCATTCGATTGAACGCGGCGAGCGAGCGCTCGACCGCCTCGCGTGCGAGGCCGTCCACGATGAAGACCACGTGGGAGCGGCGGTCCTCGTCGGGCCAGGCGGCGAGGTGGATGGGCGGATGCACCACATGCTGCACGCCGTTGATCACCACCGGCGCGTCCACGCCGACCACATTGAGGATACCCTTCACGCGCAGCACCTTCTCGCCGTGGCTGTGAAGCAGCATGGTGAGCCAGATACCGAAGGCCGTCCAGTCGAGCGCCTCGTCGAATGTGAATGTGAAGGAGTGGATATGGGGGCCGTGCCGCCCGGCGGCGCCGTGGTCCACGTGATCATGGTTGTGCTCGGCCTGCGCCAGGGCGTCCGCAGTCCGCCAGCGTCGTGCCTCGGCGCCTCTGGTGCGCCTGTCATAGAGGTCGGCGCGGAGCACGGCGCGCACGTCCACCGCACCGTGCCGGGCCTCGAAATAGTCCGCCGCGCTGTTGATGCGGCGAAGGGTCGTGCGAAGCGACGCAAGCGTCTCGGGGTCCGCGATGTCCGGCTTGGTCAGCACGATGCGGTCCGCCACGGCGGCCTGCTTCTCCGCCTCGCCGTAGCGCGCGAGCTGCCGGGGCCCGTTGACGCCGTCTACCGTGGTGACGACGGCGCCCAGGCGGTAGTGATGCTTCAGCACCGTGTCGGCGATCAGGGTGAAGAGGATGGGCGAGGGATCGGCGAGGCCGGTGGTTTCGACGATGAGCCGCCGGTAGGAAGGGATTTCGCCGCGCGCCCGCTTGTCGTCGAGCTTGAGGATCGCGTCCTTGAGGTCTCCCCTGATGGTACAGCAGACGCAGCCGTTCTCCAGCAGAACGGCGCCGCCTTCCACCCCTTCCACCAGCCGGTGATCGAGGCCGACGGCGCCGAACTCGTTGACCAGCACGGCGGCGTCCGAGAGCGAGGGATGCTTCAGCATGTGGTTGAGCAGCGTGGTCTTGCCGCTGCCGAGAAATCCGGTGACGACGAACACCGGGGTGAGGCGCGAATAGGCCGTCATGGCGCGCCCGCCCGCCCCTCAAGGGCGGAGACGAGGCCGGGATCCAGCGGGTCCGGCGGGCTGCCGATCAGCCGCTCGACCGCGAGCCAGATCTGCGGCAGGTCGCCCACCACCTCCGTCGCCCCGCCGCTCAGCCTGCGCACCATGTACTGGACGCCGGCCCAGTCTTCGGCCTGGCAGCCATAGGCGGCGAGTATGCGGTTCAACAAGGCGAGCCGGTCGATGCGCTCGAGATAGCGTGTCCGCTGATCCGGCGTCGCGTCGCTCCGTCCCGCGTCGGTTCCGGTCTCGGTCCAGTGGGGCGCATCGCCCAGGATGCCGCACAGTGCGCACATCGTCTCGGCCTCGCCGCTGCGGCGCATCCGGCGGGGCTATTTCCTATTTTTTCCGCTTGGCCGGCCTTCTGCCCCTGAAGGGGCGGCGCTTCGCGAAATCGTCGGCGATCTCGTCGAAGGTCGCCCAGCGGACCCCGGCATGGGCGCTGATATGGGCGATGATCCGCTCCAGCATGAGAAGCGTCTGGGGCCGGCCCGAGATGTCCGGGTGGATGGTAAGCGTGTAGACGGCGTAGTCCATCTCCCGGTAGACCCAGTCGAACTGGTCGCGCCACCAGTCCTCGATGTCCCGCGGGTTGGTCCAGCCGCCCGAGTTCGGGACCTTCTTCATGAACATCATGGGCGGCAGGTCGTCCAGGTACCAGCTTCCCGGAATCTGCACGATCGGGAAGGTATCGCCCTTCTTCATCGGCTTCATCCAGGTCTTGGCCGGCTTGGAGTAGTCGATGAGCGTCCACTGCTCGTTGATCCGCATCCAGTACGGCTCGAAGTCGTTGTGCATCTGGCTGTGGTCGTACTTGATGCCGCGCTCCATCAGGAGATGGGGCGTATGGGCGCTCATTTCCCACCAGGGCGCCACATAGCCCGTGGGCGGGCGGCCGTAGAGCTTGGTGACCAGGTCCATGGTCTTGTCGAGAATGTCCGCCTCCTGCTGGGGCGTCATGGCGATGGGGTTCTCATGGGTGTAGCCGTGGAGCCCGATCTCGTGGCCGGCGGCGGCGACGGCCTTCATCTCCCGCGGGAAGGTCTCGATGGAGTGGCCGGGGATGAACCAGCTGGTGCGGATTCCCAGCCGGTCGAAGAGCTTGAGCATACGCGGCGCGCCGATCTCGGCGGCGAAGACGCCACGCGAAATGTCGCTCGGCGAATCGCCGCCGGCATAGGAGCCGATCTGCCCCGCCACCGCGTCGACGTCCACCCCGATCCCTACGAAGATTTCCTTCTTTGCCATCGGACCCTCCTCCCGAGCCAGTCGAGCCGCAGACTATGAGAGCCCGGACAGCGTGACAAGGCGCGCGCGGTGCGAGGGCGGGCACGCGGCTCCGCCGTTTCCTGGCATAATCGGCGGCGGGAGAAGCGGGGGCGGTCTTGCTCAGACGGATCAGGCTGATATCGGGGCTGGTGCTGTTCGTCTTCGTCGCGACGCATCTGGTCAACCATTCGTTGGGCCTCGCTTCGCTCGATGCGCTTGCCGCCGGGCGGGACGTCTTCGTCGCCGTCTGGCGAAGCTGGCCGGGCACGGTCCTGCTCTATGGTGCGCTGTTCGCCCATGTGGCGGTGGTGCTCTGGACGCTCTATCAGCGCCGCACGCTCAGGCTGAAGCCCGCCGAGGCGGTCCAGGTGGCACTCGGGCTCTCCATTCCCCTCCTGCTGGTCCAGCATGTTCTGGGCACCCGCGCGATGCACGAACTCTTCGGCGCAGTCGACGACTATATCTACGAGATTCTCGTGCTCTGGCTGTTCTCGCCGGAGACCGGGATGGTGCAGATGCTGCTGCTCGCGATCGTCTGGGGCCATGGCTGCCTGAGCCTCAACTTCTGGCTGAAGCTCCGGCCCTGGTACCGGACGGCCGCGCCCTGGCTTCTCGCCGGCGCCGTCGTCCTGCCGCTTGCCGCCGCCTTCGGCTTCGTGACGGCGGGCCGCGAGATCGCGGCCCTCGCGCGCACGGATCCGTTCTGGCTCGAAGACGCGATCGCCGTGCTCAACTGGCCCGACGAGCAAGCGCTCGCCTGGTACGAGACGTGGCGCTTCCGCGCCTGGGTAATGCTGGGCGGCATCCTCGCCTTCGTGATGGCCGCACGCTATGTCCGCCTCGCGCTGGAGCGCCGCCGCGGCGTGGTGCGGCTCGCCTATCCCGGCGGCCGCTCCGCCACCCTGCTGCCGTCCATGACCGTGCTGGAGGCGAGCCGCGAGGCGGGCATTCCCCATGCCTCGGTCTGCGGCGGGCGGGGGCGCTGCTCCACCTGCCGAGTGCGTGTGGGCGCCGGCGCGGATGGGCTGGATCCGCCCAGCCCGGAGGAGGCGAAGGTATTGAAGCGCGTCGGCATGCCCGAGGGCGTGCGGCTCGCCTGCCAGCTCCGCCCGCGCGCGGATCTGGAGGTAACGCCGCTGCTGCCGGCCAATGCCGGGCCCCGGGAGGCGCGCCGGCGGCCCGACTACCACCAGGGCGCGGAGCGGGAGATCGCCATCCTCTTCGCCGACATCCGTTCCTTCACCCGCTTCGCCGAGGAGAAGCTGCCCTACGACGTGGTGTTCGTGCTCAACCGCTACTTCCAATCCATGGGCGAGGCGGTGCTGCGCGCCGGCGGAACGCTGGACAAGTTCATAGGCGACGGGGTGATGGCGCTGTTCGGCGCGGACACCGGGCCGGAAGAAGCCTGCCGCCGGGCGCTGGCGGCAGCGCGGGCCATGAGCGAATCCCTGGAGGCGCTCAACGCATCGCTCGAGAACGAGCTCGACGAGCCGCTCCGCATCGGCATCGGCATCCATCTGGGCTCCGTGATCGTGGGCCGGATGGGCTTCGCCTCCGCCACCTCGCTTACCGCCATCGGCGATGCGGTGAACACCGCAAGCCGCCTTGAGAGCGCGAGCAAGACGTTCGCATGCCAGCTCGTGGTCTCCGAGGCGGTGGCGAAGCGCGCCGGGATCGATCTCGGTACCCACCCGCTGCACGAGCTCGAGGTCCGCGGCCGCAACCGCGCCATAGCGGTGCGCGCGGTGGCGAACGCCCTCGACCTGCCCCGGATCCACATCGCCAAATCCTCCACACCGGGCCGCAGAGCGCGCGCGGCAGCCGGCGCCACGCAGCGGGCGGAAGCGGGCGGCGGATAGGCCATTCAGGCCCCTCGGGAGAGCAGGCGTTTTCCGGCGCGCAGCGGCCGGGGCGGTCAAAGCGTTTGCAGGTCGAGATGCCGGGCTATGGCGTCGAAATCCCTGTCGGCGTGAAGCAGGCGATGGCCGCGTTCGATGCAGAAGGTGGCGATCAGCATGCCCACGGTCTTGCGAACCGTGACTCCCTTGGCACGGAGGGTGCGGTAGTTGAGCGCGCTGGACAAAGCGGCCTCGCGACCGACCATGGGTTGGAAGATGAGCGTATCGAGCGCCGCGCGCACTTCGCGGACTTCGCGCTCGTTCCGAAACCCTTGCAGAAGCTCCGCGATGATGAGATCGCCCACGACGATCGGCTCCGTGCCGAGGAGGCCATGCAGCAGGTCTGTTTCCCGGCTTCGGACTCCGTTGAAGTAGTCGATCCACACGGACGTATCGACAACGATCACCGGTCCCGCCGCATGTCGTCGAGCGAACCCTCCCAGCGACGCTTTCCGCGCAGGGCGCGCAGGCGTGCTTGCGTGCGTGTCTGTGCAAGCAAACGCAAACCCGCTTCCACCGCTGCCCTCTTGGTCTTGAAACCGCCTGCCTCCATGGCGGTGGCTATCAGGTCGTCGTCGATTTCGATATTGGTACGCATGGCCGCCCCGCACCCTTCAATGTGTATGAAATGCAAATATATACACACTTCGCGCGCCCGCCGCAATGACACCCAGTCGGCGTGAATTGCGAGGGCGGCATTCATGCGGCCATAGCCCACCTGTTCGTCCGGTGTGCGCGCATCCGGGTCGGTGGGAGGATTGCCTGTTCAGCAGTCCGCTGGTATGAAATTCCAACTTTCTAACTACCATTGGGTATGACCGATATGCCGTTCGTCACGGTGAAGTCGAAGTTCCAGGTCACCATTCCGGCCCGGCTCCGCCGGGGCATCGATCTGCGGGAGGGCGACATCATGGAGGCGACCGTGGTTGGTGACGGGATCCTGTTTAGACCCAAGCGGGTGGTGGACCGGGACGGGGCCGCCGACCGGGTATCCGCCGCGCTCGCGGCGGCTGCGACTTCGCCCGAGGATCGCGAGCGTTCGGAGGCCGAGATCATGGAGGACACGGTCGAGGCGATCTCCGCTTCGCGCCGTGAGCGCCGAGCCCGTGGGATGTGAGGGTCGTACTGGACTGCAACGTCGTGGTGTCGGCGGCGCGCCGCCAAGGCGCTTTCCCGAATCAGGTGGAGGGATACAATGATGGCGTGCGATGCCCGTTACGACATTACGTTCACACCGATCGAGGTCGGCCCCAAGATCGCTAAGAACCGCTCCATTCGAACGTTCTGAACCGGGACGCTGGCTGTGCGAGTTCGGACAGGTATGCGACGCGGCTCTTGAAGCGGAGTTGGGGGTCTCCGAAGCGGTTGGTGGACACATCAACTGCAAGGAAACCCCCACGATAAATTTGGTGCGCGGGTCTCCAGGCCCGCATTTTTCTTCTTCCCGGAAAACAAAAACATGCGGGCCTGGAGACCCGCGCACCAAAAGAAGAAGGGGCAGTTCGTTGGGGCGATGCGCGACCGCCCATAACGCCGGCTCGCCGGACTTGCGCGGCCCCACCGGAGCCACGGCTCCAGCTCACGCCTCGACAAGCTCCAGGCCGACACGCCCTTCCCCGTCAAGGCCATCCAGATCGACGGCAGCGCCGACGCGTTCAATACCATCCGACCCAATCAGGACCATCAGACCCAATCAGGCCTTTGGCGGACGAAGCCCGGCCGAATATCTTGCCACGCTGACAGCTGAAGAAACCCCAGCGTCTCAAACGTCCTGAACGAGGACGCTCGCTTGAATGCCCGATTCGGCGCGGCTATGCTTCGAAAGAGCTTCCGGCTGATAAGGAAGTGTTTGGGAGGAAAGGGAGACATCATGAGGTCGCTCGGTAGAAGTGCGCTTCGCAACGTTGGATTGTTAGCCGCTGCCGGCGTTTTCGCATTCGGGACGTTCTCCGCCGCAACCGCCGAAGAGGAGACCGGCGATCCTATCGGCATCGGCTTCAACGCGCCGCTGTCCGGTCCGGTCGCGGGCTGGGGTCTTCCCGGGCTCACCGGGCTGAAGATTCTGGCCGACTGGGTCAATGCGGATGGCGGGCTCCTGGTCGGCGATACGCGCCATCCGCTCGAGATTCACCAGTTCGACAACGAATATGTGCCGAGCAAGGCGCTACAGGGCGCGAAGCAGCTCGTCTTCGAAAACGACGTCAAGATCGTCCTCGGTGTCGGCGGCACAACCGGTGATTCCCAGATTCCGTTTCTGATGGACAACGGCGTGTTCTATGCGCCGCTCGCATCCACCGACATCAACCCCAATCGCCCCTATGTGATCGCGGGTGAGGATTCGTTCCCGCGTGGCGAGATGATGCGCCCGCTCTATATCAAGAACATCAATCCCGATCTCAAGACCTATGGCGTCATCTCGCAGGAAGACGCGACCGCGTTCGTCGGCCAGGCCTGGGAAGTCGGCGCCGCCAAGGCAGCGGGATGGGAGATCGTCTATGACGAGCATTTCTCGCCCGAGACCACCGATTTCGCACCGGTCGTCACCGCGTTGCTCGCGACGAATCCCGATGCCGTGGCGCTCAACATCACCTGGCCCGATTTCATCCCGCTGGTGATGGAGCAGCTCTATCTGCAGGGCTTCGAAGGACCCGTCAACGCGAACTATATCGAGTGGGAATCGGTGCTGCAGAAGGTACCGCCGGAGTGGGCCGCGAAAGTCGGCGGCTATGACAGCTATCCCACCATGGACGACCCATGGTGGGGCAACCCCTCGATGCAGAGCCAGTTCGTCGACGACTGGCAGGTCCGTTTCGGCGACGGGGCGCCGGAGGACGTGAACGCGCCGATGACCGGCATCGATTGGCTCTACATGCCAATCGTTCAGGTCTATCTGCACGGCGCCGAGAAGGCGAGCAGCTTCGATCCCGACGCATTGCTGGAGGCCATCCGCGCCGAGAAGGCTATCATGACGATCGAGGGGCCGGCCCTGATCTCGGGCGAAGACATGTGGGGCATCAAGAACATGATGTCTCATCCGATCCCGACCACCGTCTTCGACGCCGACTGCAACTGTAAGCGCATCGTCTCCATGATGCGTTTCGAACCGTGGTTCGACGCCCACAAAGACACGATCATCGCCCATGTGCGGGATCGCGGTCAGATGTGGGATCAGCGCCAATAGGCATGTGCAAGCGGGCGGGCGATATACGGACATGTTCGCCCGCCCCGCATTTCCCGATCCGGTGACACGCTACGGCCCAACGGCCTCCCGCTAGTCCGGAGACCGTCTCTCCGAGCCCGGTCCTATGGACGCCGCCACCCTGATCCAGACGCTTCTGAACGCCGTGGTGGCGTCGTCGATCTATGCGCTCGTGGCGGTCGGTCTCGCGCTCGCTTTCGGCGTCATGAAGATGGCGAACTTCGCTCATGGCGAGTTCTTCATGGTCGGCGCCTATTGCGTCTACGTCCTCTATGCGCTCGTCGGCCTGCCATTTCCGCTCGCGGTCATCCTGGCGATTCCGATCGTGGCCCTGTTCGGGCTGGTTGCGGAGCGCCTAATCTTCCGACCGACGCGCAAGAACATCCTGGCAGGCTTCATGGCGACGGCCGGGCTCGCATTCATCCTGCAAGTACTCGCGGGACAAATCTGGGGCGTCGGGATCGCCAAGAGCATTCCGACGCCCTATATGGGTGCCGCCGATCTGGGCGATGCCACCATCGGCTGGCAGCGCCTGATCGTCATCCCCTGCGCGTTCGCGATGCTGCTGGCGCTGCGTTTCTTCCTCTATCGAGTAAAGCTGGGCAAGGCGCTGCGCGCCTGCGCGCAGGATCCGGAAATCGCCGCGCTGCAGGGCATCCGCACCAGCCACATGACGGCGCTCGCAATGGCGCTCGCCGGCGCCTCCGCGGGGCTCGCAGGCGCCTTGATGGCGCCGATCCATTCCGTCACGCCCTATATGGGCCACGGCGTCATTCTGATCGCCTTCGTGGTCGTCATCGTCGGTGGGATGGCCAGCATCGAGGGCGCCATCCTGGCGGCCGTCATCCTGGGCTTCATCCACACCTTCGTGACCACCGTGACGGATAACCTGATCGCGACGATGGTGGGCGTGGGCTTTATGGCCGTCACGCTGATCGTCCGCCCGCAGGGTCTCCTTGGCCGTGAGCGCGCCTGACGAAGTGGCGAGAGCGGGCTGGATGTCCGCCGCGCCGCGGCGGTTCGCGCCGCTGCTCTTGCTCGTCGCCGTGCTCGCCGTCCTTTGCGTGCTCGGCTTCGAGTTGAAGCCCTACCACCGCGAGCTCGCCATCGTCTTCTTCATCAACGTCATCATGGTGACGAGCTACCGCCTCATCACCACCACCGGAGACTGGAGCTTCGCCCATGTGGTGCTGATGGGCGCAGGCGCCTACGGCGCGGCGCTGATCGCGAAGCATGCGGGGCTCCCCTTCGGTGTCGTCGTGCCCATGGCCGGAATCACCGCCGCGATCGTGGGCGCCGCCTTCATCGTGCCGCTGCTGCGGACCGCGGGCTTCGGCTTCTTCATCGCCTCCTTCGCCATGGGCGAGCTGGTGCGGCTGATCTGGGTGAAGGTGCAATTTCCGTTCGGCGGCACGCGGGGCATCATCAACATTCCCTCGCCGGAGATCGTCGGACTCAGGCTGTCGCCGCCGGTGCCCTTCTACTTCACCTGCTTCATCGTCATGCTTGCCGCCGTCTTCATCATGTGGCGGCTGGACAAGTCGCGTCTCGGAAACGCCTGGAAGTCGATCCACAGCGACGACCTCCTGGCCGAATGCGTCGGCATCGACGTCGCCCGCTACCGGAGCCTCGCCTTCATCACGGGCTCGTTCTTCGCAGGAATCGCCGGGGCGCTTCTGGCCTACCGGATGGGGGCCATCGACCCGCGCAACTTCGACCTGACCACGATGATCTATCTGATCATCTGGGTGGTGGTTGGCGGTACGGCCACTTTCTGGGGGCCGATCGTGGGATTGGTCGTGGTGACCGTCGCCTTCGAATGGAGCCGGCCGCTGCTGGAATGGCGGCCGCTGATGTTCGGCGCCGTGCTGATCTTCTTCCTCATCTTCCTGCCGGGCGGGCTCGAGAGCCTGTTCCCCAGGGTCGGTCGCGCGCTGCGCACGCCGCCGGGGCAGCAATATGCGCGCCTGCGCGCCTGGCTCACGACCTTCGTGTCCCGAACATAGGAGCCGGAGACGTGCCGCTTCTCGAGGTCCGGAAACTCAGCAAGCGCTTCGGCGGCCTGCTCGCCATTTCCGATCTCGACATGACGGTGGAGGAAGGCGAAATCCGCGGGATCATCGGGCCCAACGGCGCGGGCAAGACCACGCTCTTCAACATCCTCTCGGGCACGCACCGGCCGACCTCGGGTGGTGTATTCCTCGATGGCGACAAGCTCACCGGCCTGCGCCCGAGCCGCATCGCCGGCAAGGGAGGGGTGCGGACCTTCCAGCGCTCGGCGATGTTCAGCGACTTCACCGTGCGGGAGAACGTGTCGATCGCACGCCATCTGCATGCGCGGGAGAGCCTGTTCGGCGCGATCGTCGGCACGGCGCGCAGCATGGAGAAGACCAACGAGGCGCGGGCGCTGGAGATTCTCGACTTCATCGGGCTCGGCGCGTTCAGGGACGAGCTCGCGCCCAACCTCTCCCACGGCCATCAGCGCGCGCTCGGCATCGCGATGGCGCTGGCCACGGAACCCCGCATCCTCATGCTGGACGAGCCGGTTGCCGGAATGAACTCGGCCGAAACGGAGCGCATGGCCGAAATCATTCGAAAGCTGCGCAACGAATGGAACATCACGATCCTGCTGGTCGAGCACGACATGAAGACCGTGATGGGGCTTTGCGAATACATCACCGTCCTCAATTTCGGGAAGAAGCTGACGGAGGGCACGCCGGCGGAAATCGTTTCGAACCCGGCGGTGATCGAGGCCTATCTCGGCTCGGACGATATCTTGGGAGACGACGATTTTGCTGCTTGAACTCGAAAACATATCGGTCCGCTACAACAAGATCGAAGCCGTCAGGGGCATTTCCATCGGTGTCGAAGAGGGGAGTATCGTCACCCTGATCGGGGCCAACGGCGCGGGCAAATCCACCACATTGCGGGCGATCTCGGGCCTCGAGCGTCTGAGCGGTGGCGAGATCCGCCTCGAGGGTGCGCGCATCAACGACGCCTCGCCGGAGAAGATCGCAGGCCTCGGCATCGCGCACGTGCCCGAGGGGCGGCGCGTCTTCCCCATGATGACGGTACGCGAGAACCTGGAGATGGGCGCTTTTCTGCGCAAGAGCTCGGACGGCGTGCGGGCGGATTTCGACGATGTTTTCGAGCGGTTCCCGCGCTTGCTGGAGCGCGCGAACCAGCTCGCCGGCACGCTTTCCGGCGGCGAGCAGCAGATGCTCGCCATGGGCCGCGCACTGATGTCGAGGCCCAACGTGATCCTGATGGACGAGCCCTCGCTCGGGCTCTCGCCCATCATGTGCCGCGAAATCGCGCGTATCATCCGCGCACTGCATACGGAAAAGCGGACCATCGTGCTGGTCGAGCAGAACGCCCGCCTTGCGCTTGCTCTTGCGCAAAAAGGCTACGTGATGGAGACGGGGCGGATCGTTCTCGAAGGCCCGGCGGCGGATTTGCGCGCGAACGACAAAGTTCAACACACATATCTCGGCGTCGCCTAGACGATGTCGGGAACTTTGGGGAGAGAGCCATGAACGTCGGTCTGGAAGGCAAGCGTACATTGGTTACAGGTGCCGCGAGCGGTATCGGACGCGCGATCGCCGAGGCCTATGCGCGGGAAGGCGCGACGGTCGCGGTGCATGCGCGGAGCGAGGCGCGGGCGGCGGAGACTCTCGCGGCCATCGCCGAGGGCGGCGGCAAGGCCTTTGCCGCACCGGCCGACCTGACCGAGCCCGCCGCCATCGAAGCGATGTGCAAGACCGCCATCGAGAGGCTGGGCGGCATCGATGTGGTCGTGAACAACGCAGGCGTCGCCGACTATGCCAAGGTCGTCGACATGGACGAAGCCATGTGGGACCGGATCATGGCCGTCAACCTGAAGGCGCCGTACCTGGTCTCCAAGCACACGCTGCCGGCGATGATCGCCGGGGGCGCGGGCGGCGTGCAGCTCTTCAACGCGTCGACCAATGCGAAGACCGCGGACGCGGAGTGGACCGCCTACAATGCGACGAAACACGGGCTGGTCGGCTTCGTGCGCTGCCTCGCCGCCGAGATGGGCGAGCACGATATTCGGGTCAACGCCATCTGTCCCGGCTGGGTCGAGACCAAGATGGCGGTCGAGCTGCACGAGAACATGGCGCGCGATCTCGGCGAGCCTTACGAGAAGGTCTATGACGAGAGCATGCGCACCAACATGCTGGGCGCCCTGATCCCGCCGACCGCGATCGCCGAGATGGCCGTCTACCTCGCAGGCGAGCCCGGCCGCTACGTGACCGGCCAGGCGATCAACGTCTGCGCCGGCCTCGCCGTCTATTAGAGGGCGGTGCGTACCGCCCCGGCCGTCGGCCGATCTCTCCGCTACGTCAAGGCGCCGTAGGTGTCGCGAAACTCGGCGTACATCCGCTCATAGCGGTCTGCGTTCATCGTCGAGTAGATTCGAAAGTCGAAGTCGATGGGCTTGTCCATCACCTCGGAGACCATGCTCCAGGTGGTCTCGCGGATCGCGGCAAGGACGGTCGCGGCGGCGAAGCGGTGGCGCCGCTCGTCGGTGGCCGGCGTCTCGAAATAGGCCTCGAGATAGGGGTCGATCTCGTCCGGCCTGATCTCGATATTCATGGCAAGGACGCCGAGGTCGAAGAGATCCGGGGCGAACCCGCCGAACTCCCAGTCGACGAACCAGAGACGCTCGCCGTCGTCCATGATGTTCTGCGGGTTGAGATCGTTATGGCCGAAGACGACGGCCGCCGGGCCGATGATGCGCTCCAACGCGTCGTTCGCCTGGGCGAGACCCGCCAGCATACCGCGCCATCGCGGAAAGAGCCGGTCCGAGCGCTCCCGTAGCAGCCTGATATACGCACGGTGATGCTGGAAGGGCCAGAACATGAAGCCCGTCGAGTCCAGGTGCTTGTGCGCTTCGCGGTGAAGCCGGCGAAAAAGCTGGGCCGCCTCGGCGAGACGAGCCGGCTCATGCATGTCGGCCGGCAGGCACGAAGACCCCTCGATGAAGCGGATCACCATCAGGCCGGGCTCCGCGTGGACGACCTCCGGCGCGACGCCGGCGGCGTGGGCTGCGCGAAAGGCCTGCAGTTCGTGCGCGCGGGAAACGCCGAAGAAGGGCTCGTCCTCGCCCACGCGGATGACGTAGCGCTCGCCGGCGTCGTCGGCGGTCAGATTGATGTTGCTGAGGCCGCCGCTCAGCAGGACGGGCTCGACCGCGCCCGACCAGATCGGCAAGGCGCGTGCGCGTTCGATCGCGGCGGCGCTGCGCGCCTCCATGCCGCGCGCGGCGCCGACCAGATTGTAGACGTCGTCGTCCGAGATGGGGGTCTTCGTCATGACCTGACCCGATCGTTCTCTTGGTCATAGAGCGGGCGCAGGTGGAGCTCGGCCGGTACTTCCCGCGTCGCGACCTCGAGGGCGTATGTACCGCTCAGGAGGTAGTCGTCGTTGATCCCGTCCGGGTTTCGCACATAGCCCATGCCGATACTCCGGCCGACGGTGTGGCCGAAGCCGGCGGAGGCGAGCCAGCCGACGCGCTCGCCGTTCCGCATGATGGTCTCCCGGCCCCAGAGCTGCACCTCCGGATCGTCCGCGATGGTGAACGTCACCAGGCGACGGGTGAGTGGGCGTTCCCGCTGCTTCCGGAGGGTGTCCTGGCCGATGAACGGCGTGGGCTTGTCGAACGCGACCGCGAAACCGAGGCCCGCCTCCAGCGGATTGAAGTCGGGGCCGATATCCGCCGCCCAGACACGGTAGCCCTTCTCCAGCCGCAAGCTGTCGATCGCTCGGTAGCCCGCGTCACGCAGGCCGAGCGGGGCACCGGCACTCTTCAGCGCATCGTAGACCGTGACCATGTAGTCGGTGGGGACGTGCAGTTCCCAACCCAGCTCGCCCACGAAGGTAATGCGCATGGCGCGAACGGGCGCGCCGGCCACATAGACCTCCCGCACCGCGCCGAAGGGGAAGGCGTCCGCTTGGACATCGCCCTCGGTCACCGAGGCCAGGATCTCGCGTGCGCGCGGCCCCATCAGGCCGAGCACGCCATAGGCCGAGGTGACGTCCACCAGCGAGGCGTGGGCGTCCGGATCGATATGGCGGCTTATGTGGTCGAAGTCGTGGGTGGCAAAGCCCGTGCCGGTCACGATGTAGAAGGAGTCCTCGGCGATCCGCGCGACCGTCAGATCGCATTCGATCCCGCCATGGCGGTTGAGCATCTGCGTGTAGGTGATGCGCCCGGGCGGCTTGCCGACATCGGCAGCGCAAATGCGTTGCAGGCAGGCCTCCGCATCGCGCCCGGCCAAGACGAACTTGGCGAAGGACGATTCGTCGAAGAGAGCGGCCGCATCCCGGCAGGCCGCGTGCTCGAGGGCCACATGCGCATGCCAGTGGGGGCGCGTGAAGCTGTCGATCTCCGCCGGCTCGACCCCTGCGGGCGCGAACCAGTTGGGCCGCTCCCACCCGAACTTGGCGCCGAAGCAGGCGCGGTTTGCCGCGAGCCGGTCGTAGATCGCGCTGCGCCGGAGCGGCCGGCCGGCCTTCGTCTCCTCCCGGGGCCAGACGATGGTGTAGTGGCGGCCTTGGCCCTCCAGCGAACGAACCAGAACCTGGCTGTCGGCCCGATGGTACGCGCCGAAGCGGCGGATATCGAAGCTCCAGATGTCGTAGGGCGGCTCGCCGTTCAAGATCCACTCGCCGAGCGCCATGCCGGCGCCGCCGCAGCCGGTGAGGCCATAGGCGTTGAAGCCCGCGCTCACGAAGATGTTACGCACCTCCGGCGCCTCGCCCATCACCGGGTTCTGGTCCTCGGTGAAGGACTCCAGGCCGTTGAACCAGCTCTTGATACCCGCGGTCTTGAGAACGGGGATCCAGTCGAGCAGCGCCTCGAGCCGCGGCATGAAGTGGTCGAGGTTCTCGGGCATCAGCTTGAATTCGTGATCCTTGGGGATCGGATCGGTAAACGGGATCGGATCCGGGTCGTATTGGCCGACGAGCAGGCCGCCCACCTCCTCGCGGATATAGTGCCAGAGGTCGGGATCCCGCGTCGTCGGCAGGTCCCGGGTCACGCCCTCGATCGGCTCGGTGATGAAATAGCAGTGATGCGACGGCTGGATCGGGACGTTTACCCCTGCGAGCCGTCCGATCTCGCGCGACCAGATGCCGCAGCAGATCACCGCGATCTCGCAGCGGATCGTGCCGCGCTCCGTCCTCACGGCGGCGACGCGGCCACGCTCGATCTCGAAACCCGTAACCGGCGTGTCCTCGAAAAGCCGGGCGCCATATTGGCGCGCCCCTTTGGCGAGGGCCATGCAGGTGTCCGACGGGCTCAGGGCGCCGTCGGTGGGGATGTAGAGCGCGCAGTCCACGTGATCGATGGTCATGAAGGGGAAGAGCGCCTGCGCTTCCTTCGCCGATATCAACGCCATCTCGACGCCGAAGGAGCGCGCCGTGGTGATCGCCCGCTCATATTCGCGCCGCCGGTCCCGGTTCGATGCGACCCGCATGCCGCCGGTGCGATGCCAGCCGGTCGCCTGGCCGGTCTCGGCCTCGAGCGAGGCATAGAGATCGGCGCCATAGGCCATGAGGCGCCCTGCATTGGGATCGGTGCGGAACTGGGCGAAGGCGCCGGCCGCATGCCAGGTCGAGCCCGAGGTGAGCTTGGCCTTCTCCACCAGGACGACGTCTTCGCGGCCGTGCTTCGCCAAGTGGTACGCGGTGGCGCATCCGATCGCCCCGCCGCCGATGATCACGACACGCGCCTGGTCGGGAAACCCCTGGCTCATCGACGACCTTCCTTCCTCCTCCGGGCCGGGCGGACGAGAGTGTACCAGCGCGGCAACCGGATCACGATGCGAGCCAGGGGCCATTCGGCGTTGCTGCGCCGGATGTCACGGGCCGCGCCGTGCTGCACCGGCATATGTGCGGCGGG
Organism: Alphaproteobacteria bacterium; assembly: GCA_965220825.1. Classification (GTDB taxonomy): domain Bacteria; phylum Pseudomonadota; class Alphaproteobacteria; order UBA828; family UBA828. The sequence goes on along the minus strand of OZ244839.1, from coordinate 1,474,397 downwards.
GGGTCGCTGCGACTCCCGCCACCCTGCGGAACGAGTCGCCCAATCGACGGAGAATGTCCTAATATCGCAGCGACAAGTGCCTCGTGACGCCGACAAGGGCGCGACTCAGGGGCCCCCTAGGGGAGAGGAGAAAGAGAATGCTCAATTATGCGAGGTTGAAGGATCAGGGCGGTCTGGAGCCGTGGCCGCCGATGGAGGAGCTGCCGTTCGTGAACGTGCTGGAGGGCAACCCCGAGCATCAGGGGCGTTTCGATCTGGGCGGCTTCGGGATGCGGACGATGGCGGGTGTCTGGCAATGCACGCCCGGCAAGTTCGAATACACCTATCCGGGCGACGAGATCTGCACCCTGCTCGAAGGCAAGATCCACGTGACGGAGAAGGACGGCACGACCCACACCTACACCGCCGGCGACACCTTCTACACGGACAAGGGCGAGACGGTGACCTGGGTCGTCGAGGAGACCATCCGCAAGGTGTTCTTCATTCACGATCCCGACGCCGAGCAGCTCGCCGCCTAGGCGAGAACCACATCCCGGCGGCGGCGCGCCGTGTGCTCACGCGCGCCGCGCCCGTCGTCGCGTATTGGCCGGATGCATGCGTGAGGGCGCGCTGCCGACGCGCTCCTCCGCATCAGGTGCAGGGAGGCAATAATGGCGCGCGACCCCCGTTACGACATCCTGTTCACGCCGATCAAGATCGGCCCCAAGATCGCCAAGAACCGCTTCTATCAAGTGCCGCATTGCAACGCGATGGGGTACACCGAACATCATGGGGATGTCGCGCATCGGCGCATGAAGGCCGAAGGCGGATGGGCCGTTATTTCCACCGAGCAATGCAGCATCCACCCGAGTTCCTGTGCTGCGCCCTACGGCGAACGCCGCCTGTGGAACGACGAATATGCGGAGCAGTTGCGCGGGTGGGTGGAGACCGTGCACGAATACGGCGCGCTCGCGGCCGTGGAGCTGGTCCATAACGGGCTCGGTTTCTCCAATCGCAAGACGAAGGAGTGTCCGCTCGGCCCCTCGCCCAACATGGTCCACTACAACTGGGATCCGATCATGGGCCGCGAGATGGACAAGGCGGACATCCGCGAGTTCAGGCGCTGGCAGGTCGAGGCGGCGATACGCGCCGTCAACGTCGGTTATGACGTGGTCTATGTCTATGCCGCGCACGACATCGCCCTGCCGCAGCACTTCCTTTCGCCCCACACCAATCACCGCACCGACGAATATGGCGGCAGCGTCGAGAACCGCGCGCGGCTGATCGGCGAGCTGTTGGAGGACACCAAGGAAGCCGTCGGCGACAAGGCCGCCGTCGCGTTGCGGCTCGCGGTCGACGAGAACCGTGGAGAGCACGGCATCACCTGGCAGGAGGAGGGCCAGGCGGTGGTCGAGATGTTCTCCGACCTGCCCGATCTATGGGACGTGAACATCAGCGACTGGGCGTACGATTCCGCCACCTCGCGCTTCACCGACGAAGCCTTCCAGGAGCCCTATGTGGCCTTCGTCAAGCAGAAGACCGACAAGCCGGTGGTCACGGTCGGGCGCTACACGTCGCCGGATACCATGGTCTCGCAGATCGGCCGCGGGATCACCGACTTCATCGGCGCGGCGCGGCCCTCCATCGCCGATCCCTTCCTTCCGAAGAAGATCGAAGAGGGGCGGAACGCCGATATCCGCGAGTGTATCGGCTGCAACATGTGCGTCGCTTCCGAGAATACGAGCAGCCTCTTCCGCTGCACGCAGAACCCGACCGCCGGCGAGGAGTGGCGGCGGGGCTGGCACGCGGAGAAGATCGAGCCCAAGGGGTCGGACGACGGCGTCCTCATCGTCGGCGCCGGGCCGGCCGGGCTCGAATGCGCCCGCGCACTCGGCCAGCGGGGCTACATGGTGCATCTCGTCGAGGCGGAGGCGGATATCGGCGGCCGCGTGACCCGCGAGAGCGCGCTGCCCGGTCTCGCGACCTGGAGCCGCGTGCGCGACTACCGCGTCGGCCAGATCGCGAAGATGAAGAACGTCGAGGTGCACACGGGCACCCGGCTCTCGGCGCAGGATGTGCTCGATTACGGTGCCGAAACCGTGGTCGTCGCGACGGGCTCGCACTGGCGCGGCGACGGCGTCGCCTACACCAACACGCACCCGATCCCGGGATGCGACGGAAAGCGTGTGTTCACGGCCGACGACGTGATGAACGGCCGGGAGCTCGAAGGGCCTGTCGTCCTGTTCGACGACGACCACTACTATATGGGCGGCGTCCTTGCCGAGAAGCTGCGCGCAGCGGGCCATGAGGTGACCATCGTCACGCCGCTTATGGAGCTCTCGCGCTGGACGGAATACACCCTCGAAATGGAGAAGATCATGAGCCGGATCCTCTCCATGGGGATCGAGCTGATCACCGATCACAACATCGCCCATATCGGCGACAACAGCATCGAGATTTACAACGTCTATCACGAAGAGACGCGGCGGCATCTCGGCTATCAGTCGCTGGTCCTCGCAACTTCTCGCCTGCCGAACGACGCGCTCTATCGGGAGCTCAAGGCCGCGCCCGACAAGCTCGAGGCAGCGGGAATCACGACTCTTGCGCGGATCGGCGATTGCGTCGCCGCCGGCACCATCCAGCATGCGGTTTACGAAGGCCACCGCTTCGCCCGCGAACTCGACGCAGGCGCGGTCGCGGACGTGCCCTACAAGGTGGAGCAGGTCCGCCTTGAAAGCGCTGTCGCCTGATCGAACGCCCGTTCTGTCGGGAGAGCCCGTGTCATTTTTCTGAAGCACACGTGATTCCGGGTCGGCCGGAGCGCAGTGCCGTCCAGGCGTAGCGTCCTGTCCGGGCTCGTTCCATCGCTCTTCGGTTCGGATTTCGGCGAAGCGGGTGTCGCGTCGGCCGTCCGCTTGACAGGCGCGGCGGGCGGCGCGTATAGCGGGGCACGCCCGATCCCGAGGCGGGGTAGCTCAGCCGGTAGAGCAGTGGAATCATAATCCATGGGTCGGGGGTTCGAGTCCCTCCCCCGCTACCGGGAAGGCGCGGCGCGAACGGGTGCGGAAGGCACCCGGCTCATTTTCTTGAAACGCAAAGGGCGTCGGGCGACAGGGCACGGCGGGGGAGACGCATCATGGATATGGGATTGAAAGGCAGGAAGGCGCTGGTCACCGGCGGCACCAAGGGCATCGGCCGGGCCATCGCCCTTGAGCTTGCCGCCGAAGGCGCGGCTGTCGCCGTCTGCGCACGCACGGCGGCGGACGTGGATGCCACGGTCTCCGCCCTTGCGGACGCCGGCGTGCCGGCCTCGGGCCGCGCGCTCGATGTGGGCGACGGCGCGGCCGTGCGCCAATGGGTGAATGATGTGGCGGCGGAGTTCGGTGGGCTCGATATCGTGGTGCCCAATGTCAGCGCGCTCGCCATCGGGCCGGCGCTGGAATGCTGGGACCAGGAGTTCACCGTCGACATGATGCACACGGTGAATACGGTGGAGGCCGCGCTGCCCCACCTGGAGAAGTCCGATGCCGGCTCCATCGTGGTGATCTCGAGCGTCTCCGGCGTCGAGATCGACTTCGCCGCGGGCCCCTATGGCGTCTTCAAGGCGGCGCTCATCCACTATGCCGCAGGCCTCGCCCGGCAGCTCGCGCCGAAAGGCATCCGCGCGAATGCGGTCTCGCCCGGCAACACCTATTTCGAGGGCGGCGTCTGGAACGACATCGAGAACAACAACCCCGAGCTCTTCGCGAAGGCGCTCAGCCTGAACAAGACCGGGCGCATGGCGACCGCCGAGGAGGTCGCCAATGCGGCGGTTTTCCTTGCGAGCCCGCGGGCGAGCTTCATCACCGGCACGAACATCAAGGTGGACGGCGCGCTCACCAACGGCGTGCAGTACTGACCGGGCGGAGGAATCCCATGGCGGAAAGCGGCTGGACGGTCTATCTCTCGGGTGAAATTCATACGGACTGGCGCGCGCGCATCCGCGACGGCGCCAAGGCCGCGGGGCTCGATGTGGCCTTCGTCTCGCCGGTCACCGATCACGCCGCGAGCGACGATTGCGGTGTCGCCATCCTGGGCGGCGAGGAGAACCCCTTCTGGAAGGATCACAAGGGCGCGCGGGTCAACGCGATCCGTAACCGTACGCTGATCCAGCGCGCGGACGTGGTGGTGGTGCGGTTCGGCGACAAGTACCGCCAGTGGAACGCCGCCTTCGACGCGGGCTATGCGGCGGCGCTGGACAAGCCCGTGGTCACGCTCCACGACCCTTCGCTCACCCATGCGCTGAAGGAGGTGGATGGCGCTGCGCTCGCCGTCGCCGAAACGCCGGAGCAGGTGGTGGAGCTTCTCCGCTACGCCATGACCGGCACGCTGCCGAGCGCCGCCTGACCGCAGGCCTCCGCCGCGCGAAGCGGCGGGGCGGCGGGAGAGGCGTGCGCGGAGGAACGCGACATGCCGAAGATCGAGACCGACCGGGTGCCCGTGAAGACCGGCACCCCTTATCCTGGGCCCTTCCGGAACATTGCCGAGGGGCGCGCGCGCCAGGCGCTGGGGGACGCGGGCGGCCTCACCCAGTTCGGCGTGAATCTCACCCGCCTTCCACCCGGGGGCGCAAGCTCCCAGCGCCACTGGCACAAGGCGGAGGACGAGTTCGTCTTTCTCCTCTCCGGCAGTCTGGTGCTGGTGGAAGACGGCGGCGAGACCGTCCTCCGGGCGGGCGATGCGGCGGCGTTCAAGGCAGGCGTCACAGACGGCCATCATCTGGTCAACCGTTCCGATGAGGACGCTCTCTATCTGGAGGTCGGCACGCGCGCGGCGGAAGAGCGCGTACGCTATCCCGATATCGACCTCCTCTATGAGAAGTCTCGGGGCGTCGTGCGCTTCACCAACCGGGCGGGCGAGCCCTACGACTGAACGCCGCCCTCCGCCCGCCCATCCCGGCGGCGCGCAGTGACCTCGATCTCGACCTTCATCTCGGGCTTCACGAGCTGGCAGATCACCGTGGTGTTGGCCGGCCGGATATGGCGGAAATGCTCGCCGAAGACGCGGGCGATTGCCTCGAAGTCCTCCCGTTCCGCGATATAGGCCACGATGCGAACCGTATCCTCGAGGTCGGAACCGGCCTCGGCGAGCGCCGCCTTGATGTTGCGCAGGCATTGGCGCGTCTGCTCGACCGCATCGTCCGAGATGGTGCCGGTCTCATAATCGTAGCCCGTGGTGCCGGAGACGAAGACCCACTGGCCATCCACCACCGCGCGGGCATATCCCGCGATCTCCTCATAGGCACCGCCGCTGTAGATACGCTTCCTTTCCATGGCCTCACTCCGCTTTGCCGCAGGTCTTCCTCCGGAGCGCGGGTCCAGGGGCTCCCGCACCCGCGGGGTAACGAAAACCGTCGCGCCGCCCGTGCCGCGGAGCCGCCGATCATGCTATAGATTGCGGGTCGCGGGCTGAAGCGTGGCCTGCGGGAAAAGACGCGCGGACGGAGGGAGCGGTGTCGGATCACGTAACCGTATTCGGAGCCATCGACGACTTCAGCAAGGGTGGCGTCCAGATCATCGATGACGATCCCAAGAATTACGTTTTCTCCAACATGTTCGAGGTGGCGGCGAAGTCGGCACCCTACGAGCGGGTCGCCGTCGGCAAGAACTTCGAATATGTGATCGAGGTCGCGCGCGCAGAGGGCGCATCGCCCTGGTACGCAGCCGCCCATGACGAGTTCGTGATCTGCATGGACCGGGAAGTGGAGGTCCATCTTCTCAAGCCGGACGATCCCGTGATCGTCGATCCCGAGAGCCAGGGGGCACACCGCCTCGACGAGGCTCCGGACGGGCGGAAGATGGGCCGCATCGTGCTGCGCCGGGGCCACATGGCCCTGCTGCCGGCCGGCGCAGCCTACCGGTTCGAATCGAGCGCACCGGCGACGCTGCTGATCCAGACCATCGATGGGCCGGTCACCGCCCACAAATGGGCCGAGATCTGCCAGACCGAATAGGAGACCGCGCCGCATCGCGCCGGCCCTGCACCAGACGATACGGAGAGGAGGCGTTTCCATGGCCGCAAGCACCGAACTGCAGACCGATTTCGAGACCTATCCGCGGGACAACCGGACCGGCTACCGGAGTTTCAAGGCGGGGTCCTTCACCTTCTCCCGGGACGAATATTTCGCCCATATCGAATGGCCGGACGGTAGCCACCAGATGGCCATCGATACGTTCCTGCGCGCCCTGATGCGCGACGTCGCGTGGAACTTCTTCTACGGCACGATCAACTTCGACAACGTGTTCGGCACGATCAACCTCTATGGCGAAGTGGACATGTTCGCGGGCTCGATGAACGAGGCCTTCACTGCGGTCGGGCGCGACCACAGGGAGCGCTTCAAGTCCGACGAGCTGCTGGCGGTCTTCAAGGAGATGATCGGCGACTGGACCAACGACGGATACGACCCCTTCGCGGCGCCCATGGAGACCGGCGCGCCCTGGGGTGCCAAGAACGGCAGCAACGTCGAGGCCGTGACCCGCAAGCGGGTGACGGCGAAGCGCATGGTCGGCCTGCCCGGCGATACGCCGGTGCGTACGGACGAGAACGGCTATCCGGTCAACCGGATGTTCGAAGATGTCCCCCAGGATCAGCCCGACATACACCCGGAGCCCGGCTTCGAGGACGAAGTCTCGGCGTTCAACCTCTTCGGCTATCTCTCGCGCTCCGACGTAACCTGGAATCCATCCGTCTGCTCCGTCCTGCGGGACAGCCTGTTCTGCCCGACTTCGGAAGAGTTCATCCTGCCGGTGGAGCATGGCAATGACCGGGTGGAGTGGTTCGTTCAGCTCTCGGACGAGATCACCTGGAACATCAAGCACAAGGAGACGGGGAGAGACCGCGCGCGGATCACCATGAAGGCTGGCGACGTATCGTGCATGCCGGCGGACATCCGCCATCAGGGCTTCTCCAGCAAGCGCTCCATGCTGCTGGTGTGGGAGAACGGGTCGCCGAAAATTCCGGCGCTGGTTCAAGAGGGCAAGGCGCCCGTCACGCCGGTCAAGTTCTGATCCGGGATGCCGGGCGCCGGGGCGGGCTTTCCGCCTCGGCGGCATCGCCGCGCGCCTTGAACACGCGCATAGAACGGTCGCGCGCCTCGAATGCGCGCCTTGAATGAAGGAGTCGTTCCGACCATGCAGAACGGATTGTTCATCGGCGGCCGCTTCGTCGATGCGGAAGACGGCGCCACCATCGAGGTGCTGAACCCGCACGACAACACCCCCATTGCCCAGATTGCCGAGGCCAAGGCGGGGGACGTGGACAAGGCGGTGGCCGCCGCGCACAAGGCCTTCCCCAAATGGAGCGCCATGGGGGCCGCGGAGCGAGGCCGGCTGCTGCTCAAGCTTGCCGATCGAATCGAGGAGGAGCGCGAGGCCCTGGGCCGGCTGGAATCCACCGACACGGGCCATCCCTTCCGCGACACGCAGATTCTCGACGTCCCGCGTACCGCCGTCACCTTCCGCTATTTCGGAGGCATGGCGGACAAGCTCGAAGGCCAGGTGGTGCCGGTGGAGGAGGGCTTCCTCAACTATGTGGTGCGCGAGCCCGTGGGCGTGGTCGGGCAGATCGTCCCGTGGAATTTCCCGCTGATGTTCACGAGCTGGAAGATGGGCCCCGCACTCGCCGCAGGCAATTGCGTGGTGCTGAAGCCCTCGGAGCTCACGCCGCTCTCCACCCTGCGCGTGGCGGAGTTGATGGCGGAGGTGGGCTTCCCCGAGGGGGTGGTCAACATCGTTCCGGGCTATGGCGCGACCGCCGGCCGGCATCTGGCGCAGCATCCGGACGTCGCCAAGATCGCCTTCACCGGCTCGACGGCCGTCGGACGAGAAGTCGTCGAGGCGTCCGCAGGCAACCTCAAGAAGGTCCAGCTCGAACTCGGCGGCAAGGGCGCCAACATCGTGTTCGAGGACGCGAACCTTCCGGCCGCGGTCGGGGGCAGCGCTTTCGCGATCTTTCACAATCAGGGCCAGGCCTGCATCGCGGGCTCCCGGCTGCTGCTGCATGAGCGAATCGCGGACGCGTTCCTCGAGCGTTTCGTGGCGCTCGCCGAATCCATCCGCCTCGGCAACCCGCTGGACCCGGAGACCGAGATGGGCCCGCTTACCTCGCGCATGCATCAGGAGCGGGTGCTCACCTATTGCCAGGTCGCCCACCAGCAGGGTGGCGAGATCGTGACCGGGGGCAAGGCGCCGGACGATGCGGCGCTGGCGGCGGGCTGCTACCTGCTTCCCACCGTGGTGAGGGCGCAGCCGGCGGACCGCGTCTGCCAGGAGGAGGTGTTCGGGCCGTTCGTCTCCGTCACCACCTTCTCGTCGGAAGAGGAGGTGATCGAGATCGCCAACGGCACGCCCTACGGGCTCGGCGGCGGTCTCTGGACCGCCGACCTCTCACGCGCCCACAGGGTCGCGCGGCATATGAGGGCCGGCATGGTCTGGATCAACTGCTACAAGCGGGTGAATCCCGGCTCGCCTTTCGGCGGCGTCGGCCAGTCGGGCTACGGGCGCGAGATGGGTTTCGAGGCGATGCGCGAATACACCGATCCCAAATCCGTATGGGTCAATGTGGATGCGCGGATACCGCCCTACTATCCGCGCCCCGCGTCTTGAGCGCCGGCGATGGAATCCTTCATCTATGAGGGCCTGCCGGCGCGCGTTCTCTTCGGCTACGGCACGCTGGAGCGCCTTGGGGAAGAGGTAGAGCGGCTCGGCGCGACACGTGCGCTGGTGCTCGCCACACCGGGCCGCGCCGCTTATGCGGAGGATGCCGCGCGCCGGCTGGGCGCCCTCTCGGCGGGCGTCTGGGCCAACGCCGTGGTGCATGTCCCCGTCGAAACGGCGGAGGCGGCACGGGAGGAAGCGCGCCGCCTTGGCGCGGATTGCTGCGTGGCCATAGGCGGCGGGTCCCCCATCGGCCTCGGCAAGGCGCTCGCGCTCGAAGACGGCCTCCCCATGCTCGCCGTGCCCACCACCTATGCGGGCTCCGAGATGACTCCGATCTGGGGCCTGACGGAGGGCGGCGTCAAGCGCACCGGGCGCGACCTCCGGGTTCTGCCCAAAACGGTGATCTACGACCCGGCGCTCACGCTCACCCTGGCGCCGGCGATCGCCGGGCAGAGCGGCATGAACGCCCTCGCGCACTGCATGGAGGCGCTCTATGCGGAGAACGCCAATCCTGTCGTCAGCCTGATGGCGGAGGAGGGTATCCGCGCCCTTGCCGAGGCCCTGCCGACGGTCGTGGCGTCGCCGGGCAATCGCGAGGCGCGCGCGCGGGCGCTCTACGGCGCCTGGCTCGCCAGCGTCTGCGTCGGCGCGGTGGGCGTGGCGCTCCACCACAAGCTCTGCCACACCCTGGGCGGGCGCTTCGACCTGCCCCATGCGGCGGTCCACACGGTGATCCTCCCCCATGCCGCCCACTACAACCGGGAGGCGGCGCCGGAGGCGATGGCGCGGCTCGCGCAGGCGCTCGGGGCCGATGACGGGCCCGGCGGGCTCTGGGACCTCGCACACGCTCTCGGCGCGCCGCTATCCCTCGAGGCCATCGGCGTGGACGCGGCGGATCTGGACGAGGCCGCGGCGCTCGCCCTGCGGAACCCCTACTACAATCCCCGACCCGTCACGCAGGAGGGCATTCGGGCGCTGCTGGAAGACGCCCATGTCGGCCGGCGGCCGGGGAGCGGCGAGGGCTGAAGCCCGCCCGCCGCTCGGCCCATCAGCCGGCGAGCCAGGGATAGCGTTCGGTATCGTTCCCCGCATAGTCGGGATCGAGATAGATGAAGCAGCGCTGGATCTTCCAGTCGCGGATCTCGAACACGTCGCACCAGCGGCCCGCGCCGGATTCGGGCACGCCCGCGCGCCAGGGGCCGTCGCGGTGCTCCCCGTGGCTCGTGCCCTCGCAGACCACATGGTCGCCGCCGGAAAAGATCCAGTTGAACGCCGAATAGTGGTGCTCGATGGCCTTGATGGTACCGCCCACATCGGTGAAGAGCTTGCCGATCTCGTCCTTGCCGGTGGCCAGGCCCCATTTGGGGAAATAGACCTGCGCGTCGTCGGCGAAGAGGTCCAGGATGCTGCCGCCGGTGGAGGTCACGCCTCCATTGTCGAAGGCCTTGAGATATTCGAGGGCGACCGACTTGCGCTGCTCGTCGGTCATCGTCTGGGTGGTGAGCGCCATGTGCTTCCTCCTTGCGGCTGTTCGGTTTCGTGACGGACGGATGCTAGTTGGTGAGCTTGAGCGGCTCTCTATCGGCCTCGTTGGCCGCGAGATAGGCGAAGGTGAGGATGGGCCCGAGTGTCGCCCCGCCGGCCCAATAGGCGCGCGCCGAGGCGGAGGCGACACAGTTGCCGACACCGTAGAGACCCGGGATGGGGCTATCGGAATCGTCGAGCACCTGGCCCGTGGTCGCCGTCTTGGGCCCCCCCTTGGTGTCAAGAGTCCCGCCGGAAAGAAGCGCGGCATAGTAGGGACCGGAATCGTCGATGGGGTACATGGTGGGGTTGGGTGCGGAGGGTGACTCCGCCACCGGCCCGTTGAAGAGCAGCTCCACCTGCCGCTCGCCGCGGCGGAAATCCGCGTCCTTTCCCTCGCGGGCGAAGCCGTTGAAGCGCGCGACGGTCTCGCCCAAGTTGGTTTCGAAATCGGCCGAGAGCCGCATGCCGCCGGTCTCCGCCTCATAGCGGGCGAGCCGTTCGGCAATGGCGTCCGTGAGTGCGCCGAGGGTCTCGCCCCGGATCACATGGGAATCGTCCGTGCCGTCCGGCACGATGAAGCGGCCGTACTCGTCGCTCGCGCAATGCTCCTGGCTGCGCCGGTCCCAGATCGCGATCAGCACCAGATTGGAATATTCGCCGGCCGCCGGATCCCACTCGAAGAAGGTCTGCGCCATTTCGTTATAGGCGAGCTTCTCGTTGGCGACCCGGCGCCCATGCTTGTTCACATAGATCATGGAATCGCCGGAGGGCGAGAAGGTGCCGATCAGCTCCGCGTCTCCCGCCAGCGCCTTCTCGAGCATCACCGGGCACATCCAGGCGTAGTTCATGTTGCGGAGCTGGGCGCCGACGCTGCCGGCGATGGGGATGAAGTCTCCCTCGTTGGTTTGGGCGGCGCAGCCGCCGACGATGGGCACGTTGAGGAAGTTCTTGCGGATCTCGACATTGTGGGTGAAGCCGCCGGTACAGAAGATCACGGCTTTGCGGGCGTGGAAGCGCCGTGCCGCGCCGCAGGCGCTGCGGGCCTCGACGCCGGCGACGGCGCCGGCGAGGTTCCGGATCACCCGTTGCACCCGGTATCCGGTGCGAATGTCCACACCGGCCTCGCGCGCGGTGCGGGACATGGATTCGACCGCCCGCAGACCGCCGTCGGACATGGTCTCCTTCGCGTCCGCGGGAACCAGAACCCGGCCCAGGGGCGCCTTGTCCTCGGGCATCTCGGCCCAGTAGTCCGGCACGAAATCGCAGTGCCGGTAGTCGAGCGCGCCTTTCTCCTTCAGGAGTTCGGTCGCGGTGGAGGCGTTGTCGTAGATCGCCTCGAACATGGCGTATTCCCAGGCCGGGAGGCCGAGCTGCGCGTCACTGGGGTCGTAGTGCTCCGGCCGCGAAAGCCGCGCCATGTAGCGCAGGCAGTCCTCGCGCGGATCCTCCATCCCCTTTTCCTGCATTGCCCGGTTGTTGGGGACCCAATACCAGAAGGCCGCCTTGCGCGTGGTACCGCCGATCTCGGGTGCCTTCTCCAGGATGAGGACGCTGTTGCCGAGCCAGCATGAGAAGAGCGCCGTGGCCAGGCCTCCCGCCCCGGCGCCGACGCAGACGATGTCGAACGCGCCGTCATAGGGCCCGTGGGAAGGCGCGGGGTGGGCGGATTCACGTTCCGGGATCGGCAGCAGCTCGGTCATGGGCCTTCATCCGTCATGTCTGGGTGGGGCGGCGTTCGGCGAGGCTGCGCAGCAGCCGGGTCAAGCGTCCGGCGGGCAGGGCACCGGAATAAAGAAGCACGGCAAGCAGCGTCAAGGCGCCGCTGACAATCACGCCGAGTGCGGTATTGACTGCGAGGAACGGCATGATGTTGACGATCAGCGTGAAGAATACCGCGCCGAGAAGCGCGCCGGAATAGGAACCCCGTCCGCCGGAGAGCGCGGCGCCACCGAGCACGGCAGCGGCGATGCTGGTCAGCGTGTAGGTGGCGCCCACGGTCGGGTGCCCGACTCCCACTTCCGTGCTGAGGAAGAGGCCCGCGAGGGCCGCGATTCCGCCGGAGAGCACATAGGCGCGGAAATGCACGAAGCCGGTCTTGACGCCGTTGCGCCGCGCCGCCTCCTCGTGGAAGCCGACGGCCCGGAGCTTGAGCCCGCTCTTCGTGCGGTAGAGCCAGTAATCGCCCAGCGCCGCAAGCGCGATCAGGGCGAGGAAGGACACGGGCAGGAACTCGATGCGGGTGCGGAGCATGGCCATGAAGCCCGGTTCCACCAGCCCGGTCGGCACCGGCCGAAAATGGAGCGCGACGCCCTGCAGCACGCTCAACATGGCAATGGTAGTTATGACGGGGTTGATTCGAAGCCGTCGCACCATCGCCCCGTTGACGACACCCACGGCAAGCCCGATGGCGAGGCATGCGAGCGTGCCGCCCAGCAGCACCGGGGCGTCCGCTCCCATGCCGAGCAGGAAGGATGCGGCGACGACCGTCATGCTCATGAGCGAGCCCACGGACATGTCGAACCCGCCCACCAGCAGCACGTTGAGCTGCGCCATGGCCACCAGCGCGAGCGGTGCGGTCGCCAGAAGCAGATGCCGCCCGTTGAGCGGCGAGAGGAAGCTGTCGGACTGGCTGGAGGTGTAGGCGCCGACCACAAGGATGAGCAGCAGGAGGAAGCCGAGCGGCGTCCACCACCGGTTGCGGGCGAACGCGACGCGCCAGAGATCCCATGCGGGCGCGGGTTCCGCATCGCGGGCGTCCGGTGCGCTCTCGCCCCGTGCGGCGCGTCCCACGCGCGAGGTAAGGAACGAAGACACGATATTCTCTTCGCTCACCTCGTCGCCGACGAGCTCCTTGATGAGGCGCCCGCGCGAGAACACCAGGACGCGATCGCACAGGCCCGCGAGCTCCAGCGCGTCGGACGACTTGACGACGAACGCGGTGCCGCCGTCCGCCTTGGCGCGTACCGACTGGTAGATGTCGAAGCGCGCGGCTGCGTCCACACCCTGTGTGGGCTCGTCGATCAGCACCACTTTCGCGCCCTGGAGGAAGCTCCGCGCGAGGACGCTCTTTTGCTGGTTGCCGCCGGAAAGCGAGCCTATGGGCTGATCGATGGAGGCGGCGACGATATCCAGCTCTTCCGCCATCTCGCGCGTTCGCGCGCGCTCCTTGCGGCCCGAGACGATCCCCGCCGTCGCGAATGTAGCGAGCGCCTGGATGGTGACGTTCTCGCGCACGCTCATGGTGGGGAAGGTCGATTCGACCGCGCGGTCGCTGCTCAGCATCATGACGCCCGCACCGAGCGAGCGGCCGGGCGCGTTGAGCGGTATGCGCCTTCCCTCGCAGGTGAGGGTGCCGTCGGCCTCTTCGAAGCCGCCGAGGGCCCGCAGCACCTCGCGCTGCCCGTTGCCCTCGGCGCCGGCGAGGCCCAGGATCTCGCCGCGATGGACCTCGAAGGAGACGTCGTCGAACGCCCCGCTCGAAAGCTGCCGCGCCTCGAGGCACACCGGGCCATGAAGCGCGTCCGCGCCCTTGCGGGGCGGGAACTCCGCCTCGATGGGCCGTCCCACCATGAGTGCGATGAGGTCGTGCTCCGAGAGCGCGTGCGTTTCGAACGTGCCTTGCCCCTCGCCGTCGCGGAGCACCGTCACGCGCTGGGCGAGGGAGAGAATCTCGGGAAGCCGGTGGCTCACATAGACCACCGTCGTTCCTTCGGCAGCGATCCCGCGGACGATCCGGTGGAGGGTTGCCACGTCGTTGACGTCGAGGGATGCGGTCGGCTCGTCGAGCAGAAGCACCTTGGGCTTGGAGACGAGCGCCTTCACCACCTCGAGAAACTGGCGTTGGGCCGGCGAGAGATCGGCCACGAGCGCTTCGGCGTCGATGGCGAGGTCGTAGGATTCGAGCTGTGCCTTGGCCCAGGCCCCGATCCTGCCATAGGGAAGCCGCTCGCCGACGGCGCCGAGGCAGAGGTTCTGGGAGACGGTCAACTCCGGCACCAGCGAGTTGTCCTGGTAGACCGTCGCAAGGCCGAAGCGCTGCGCCTGCGCCGGGTCCGCCGCGGTGAGCGGGTTGCCGAGTATTTCGATGGTTCCGGCATCGGCCCGGTGGGCGCCGCTCGCGATCTTGAGCAGCGTGCTCTTGCCCGAGCCGTTCTCGCCGAGCACCGCGTGGACCTCGCCCGCGGCGCATTCGAGTGTCACGTCGCTGAGCGCCTGAACACCTGGGAACCGCTTGGAAATGCCGGCGAGTCGAAGCGGTGGTGCGGACATGCGCGGGCCTGTGGCGTCAGGAACCGAAAGGAACCGCCGGGCGGGAATATCCCTCCCCGCCCGGCGGTCCGGTTTTGTCGTGCTGCCTCTATTCCTTGAACATCGCGTTCAGCATGTCGGTATCCACCAGTGTGGAGACCGGCATCTGGTCCGGCAGCGCCTTGTCGCACATGCCCTGCTGCACTTCCTTCATCTTGAAGGGGACGTCGACATGGGCACCGATCTCGCCGCCCTCCTTGGCCTGCATGGCCGCGGTGAGCGCGATGCGGACCTGGAACGTGCCGCCCGACGAGAAGAAGATGCGGAAATCCGGGTTCCCGACCTCTTCCCAGTCGCAGAAGAGACCCTGCTCGTCGGTGCGCAGCGTGACGATCACGTCCATGGCGCGGTCGGCCGCGGCATAGGCGCGCACGCCGCCGCGGAAGCCGTCGGCATATTCGTAGAGCACGGCGTCGATATCGGGGTTCTGCGAGAGGAAGCTCGACATCGCCTCGAACGTGCCTTCCTGGGTCCAGTTGGTATCCGCCTTGCCGAGCAGCGTCATGGCCGCGTTGTTCGCCATCTCCTCCTCGGAGCAGGTCTGCCAGGCGGCGCTGAGCTGGTTGCCGGGCGTCCCGCCGAGTTCGACCACCTCGATGCTCTCCTCGCTGTTGGCGCCTGCGACGAACTGGACGAACTGGCGCCCGAGCTCGCAGAGGTCTTCGGCGACGAAGGTGAGGTAGTCATCGCCCGCAGTGCCGCCGAGGCCCGCGATATAGGGCACCACGAGGATGCCCTGCTCGGTCGCTTCCTGGGCCGTGGGCAGGAGCGCGGGGCCCGCGTCGGGGAAGGTGACGATGATATCGACACCCTGGGCCACGAGGCTCCGCATGTCGGAGATCGCCTTGCTCGCGTCACCGCGCGCCGAGGTGTAGATGATCTTCTTGACGTTCGGGTAGCTCAGCGCCTGCATGACGAATTCCATATGCGTCACGCGGCGCCACACGTTCTCGCCGAAGCCGTCGGCGAGTGCGACGGTGAGCTCGCCCCGTCCGGTCTCGCACACTTCCTCCTGCCAGCATTTCAGGGCCAGTGCGCGGTCTTCGTCGCTGAGCGTCTGGCTGGCGCGCTCGAAGGTCTCCATCACCACCGGGCCGATGCCCTCGGTGGTGCCGAGCGCCTTCAGCAGCAGTTCGGGATCCGCGGCGGCATTGGCGCCGCTCCCGGCGCCGAGTGCCATCGCTCCGGCGACGGCGGCGCCGGCGACGCCTTTCTTGATCGAACGCAAACAGCGCATGTTCGTCTCCTTCGTTGGCTGGACCTGTTCGGACCTGGTTGTCGGGGGTTGCATCTGCGAACGCCGTAGGCCGGCGCGCGTTATGAAGTACCACATATGCGGCCTCGGCATAAACGGCCTATGGCGTGTGGGCGGCCGGCGTGCCGACGCGGCGGCGGAGGCCCATCCAGGCGTCGCGAACGGCCGAGAAGCGGATTCCCGCGAGCGCCATGCCGATGGCGATGGCTCCGCCATAGACCATGAACTGGATGGCGGTGCTGAGCCCCATCATCTTCAGAATCTGCCCGAGATGGGTGAGGAACAGCGCCGCGCCGGCAACCGCGATCATGTTCCCCATCCCGCCGCCGATTGCGGTGCCGCCAAGGACGGCGGCGGCGATGGGCGCCAGCAGATAGGCGGCGCCCACATCGAGCGTGGGGTTGCGGATGAATGCGGAAAGCAGGATCCCGACGATCCCGTAGAGCAACCCCGCCGCGACATAGGCGGCGATCCGATAGCGGTTGACGCCGATACCGGCAATCCACGCGGCGGTCGGGTTGGTGCCGACGGCGATGAACCGCCGCCCATAGACCGTAAGCCGCAGCAGGACGGTCGCGGCGAGCACGAGCGCCATTGCCACCCATACCGAGAGGTTGATGGAGAGGAAGCGCGTCTCGCCCCAGTCCGCGAGCGAAGGCGGCACCCGCGCCTCCTGCGCGATGCCCTCCCGATACCAGATGGCCGCGCCCATGGCGATCGTGCCGATGGCAAGGGTGACGACGAGCGGATTGAGCCGGAAGTTGGAGACCAGCACCCCGTTGACCAGCCCGATACCGGCGGAAACCGCGAGTGCGGCGGCGATGGCCTGGCCGAGCGCCGCGTCCTCCCCGCCCGAGACGCCCAGAATCATGCTGCTGGAGAGGGTGATGACGGCCGGAATGGAGAGATCGATACCGCGCGCCATGAGCACCAGCGCCTCGCCCATGGACGCGATGCACAGAAAGGCCGCGAACGGAATGATGGCGAGGATGGAGGTGGCCATCAGGCTCCGCGGAACGAAGATCGCGCTGACCGCAAGCAGCACGGCCAGCGCCAGCCAGATCGCCAGAAACCGCGGCTGCGGCTTCAGCCCTTCGAAAAGATCAAGCACCGTTCTTCCCGCAGTTTGAACCGGCCCGTACCTCACGGCCGGCGATGCGCTGAGAATACCCGATAAACGCTTCCCGTCGACGTCCTGTCCCCGTTCAGAACGTTTGAGACGCTGGGTCTTCTTCGGCTGTCGGATTGGCAAGCTATTCGGCCCGGGTTTGTCCGCCAAGAGCCCGGTTCGGTCCGATGGTATCGAACGCGTCGGCGAAGGCGTCGATCTGGATGGCCTGGACGGGGACGGCATGTCGGCCTGAAGCTTGTCGAGGAATGAGCTGGAACCGTGGCCCCGGTGGAGCCGTGTAAACCTGGCGAGCCGGCGTTATGGACGCTCGCGCATCGCCCCTTTTTTTGGTGCGCGGGTCTCCAGGCCCGCATGTTTTTTTCGAGGAGACGAAAAATGCGGGCCTCAAGACCCGCGCACCAAACCTGTGATGGGGGTCTCCTTGCGGTTGACGGGTTCACCAACCGCTTCGGAGACCCCAACCTCGTTTCAAGCGCCGCGCTGCCGTTCCCGGGGCGGGGCGGCCCATCGTCTATAATGGGCCGGTCATGAACCTCCATCGGATGCTTGCGGCCCGTGCGGAAGAGGGCAGGCCCGTGCGCGTGGGGCTGATCGGGGCCGGCAAGTTCGGCACCATGTTCCTCGCCCAGGCGCGGCGCACCGCCGGCCTGCACGTCATGGCGGTGGCCGATATGGCGCCGGAGCGTGCGTGCGAGGCGCTGGCCCGCGCCGGCTGGCCGGCGGAGGGGCATGACGCGCCCTCCTTCGAGGCCGCACGCCGGGGGGGCCGCGTGCGCGTCTCCGACGATCCCTTCGCACTGATCGCGGCGGACGGCCTCGATGTGGTGGTGGATGCCACCGGAGACCCTGCGGCGGGAATCGCCCACGCCCGCGCGTGCTTTGGCGCCGGCCGCCACATCGTGATGGTGAATGTGGAGGCGGATGCGCTCGCCGGGCCGCTGCTGGCGCGGGAGGCGGCGAGCGCGGGTGTCGTCTATTCGCTGGCCTATGGCGACCAGCCGGCGCTCATCGCCGAGATGGTGGACTGGGCGCGCACGGCGGGCTTCGACGTGGTGGCGGGGGGCAAGGGCACCAAATATCTGCCGGGCTACCACCATGTCACGCCGGACGAGGTGTGGGCGCATTACGGCCTCTCGGCGGAGGAAGCGGAGGCCGGCGGCATGAACCCGCAGATGTTCAACTCCTTCCTCGACGGCACCAAGTCGGCGATCGAGATGGCGGCGGTCGCGAACGCCACGGGGCTCGCGGCGGCGCCCGAGGGGCTGGGCTTCCCCCCGTGCGAGCCGGACGATCTCGCCTCCCTGCTGCGCCCCCGCTCGGAGGGCGGCGTGCTGCACGGCAAGGGCCAGGTGGAGGTGGTCTCCAGCGAAGCGCGGGACGGCACGCCGCTCGAGCGCGACCTGCGCTGGGGGGTCTATGCGGTGTTCGAGGCGGCGACCGGCTATGTCGCGGACTGCTTCCGCCAATACGGGCTCCGCACCGATTCGTCCGGGCGCTATGCGGCGATGTACAAGCCCTATCACCTGATCGGCCTGGAGCTCGGCATATCGGTGGCGAGCGTGGCGCTGCGGGGCGAGGCGACCGGCGCGCCGACGGGCTTTCGTGCGGATGCCGTCGCCTGCGCCAAGGCCCGCCTGCAGGCCGGCACGACGCTGGACGGGGAGGGGGGCCATACCGTCTATGGCCGCCTGATGCCGGCGGAAGCGAGTATCGCCGGCGGCCATCTGCCCATCGGCCTCGCCCACGGCATCCGGCTTGCACGGACCGTGGAACCCGACGCGCCGCTCACCTGGGACGACGTGGCGGGGCTCGCGGACTCGGAAGCGGTGCGCGCGCGCCGTGCTATGGTGGCCGCCTTCGCGCGGCCCGCGGATCGTTAGACGGCGTATCGGCGAGGCAGGAAGAGGAGAGGCGCATCGTGCCCAAGGCTCTTTCCGAACAGGCGCTCGCCCGCTATGAGCGTGACGGCTACCACTTTCCCATCCCCGTCGTCTCGGAGGCGGAGGCGCGGTCCATCCGGGAAGATGTGGAGGCCGCGGAGCGCTATTTCGCGGCGCGGGGCGAACGGCTTCGGCACCGGCCGCATCTGCTGGTCACCGCGCTCGACCGGCTGATCCGGAACGACCGCATGCTCGACGCGGTGGAGGACTTGCTGGGGCCCAACATTCTCTGCTGGACGTCGCTCTTTTTCACCAAGGATGCGGGGGACCCGGCGTTCGTCTCATGGCATCAGGATTCCACGTATTGGGGCCTGAGCAGCGCAGAGGTGGCATCGGCCTGGATCGCGCTCTCGCCGAGCACGGTGGAATCGGGCGCCATGCGCGTCGTCCCCGGCACGCACAAGCTGGCGCAGATCGCCCACCGGGATACCTATGAGACGGACAATTTGCTGACCCGCGGCCAGGTGGTGGAGCATGCGGTGGACGAGGACGCGGCGGTCGATATCGTGCTGCGCCCCGGCGAAGCCTCGCTCCACCATGTGCGCCTGATCCACGGCTCGGGCCCCAACCGCTCCGCCGACCGGCGCATTGGCTTCGCCATCCGCTACATCCCGACCCATGTGCGGAACGTGGTGGGCCGGGACTTCGCGGCCCTCGTTCGCGGCGTGGACGATTACGGCCATTTCGATGCCGAGCGCCGCCCGATGCGCGACCTGGAGCCCGCAGCACTCGCCGCCTACGAAGCCGCCAACGAAAGCCACAACGCCGTCCTCTACGCCGGCGCCGATCGGATGCGCGGCTGACGACACGTTTCCGGCGGCCTGTTTGGTGCGCGGGTCTCCAGACCCGCATCGGACCGAGAGGCGCACCGGAACGCGGGAATCGAAACCATGCCCGGCAGCGACGACTATCCCGCCTATCCCGCCAAGATCGAACGCGACGAGGACGGCCGCCACGTGGTTGTGTTTCCCGATTTTGGGTGGGGGGCGACGGACGGCGCGACGCGGAGCGAGGCGCTCAAAAGCTTTGGGCGGAGCGTGCAGTCCGAGCGTGACCGCGAACACGGGAAGGGCGGAAAAGCGTCGCCTGACGGGGAACGGTCGAGCGCGGAGGCAACCGCGTCGCCCTCGCCCGAGAAGGAAATGAGGCCGGAAGCAACCTGCGATAGGGTGCCGGAGGCCGCTCCACCCGATCTCGGAAAGCGCGTCGACATGCATCTCGGTCTCTGAGTGACCGGAGACGCCCATCCGGACGGCGAAGGAGACAATGCGGTTGAGCGCCGAGCGACTCAGCGACCAGTTCTATTGTCCTCAAGTCGCGCTCATCGCTCGCTCGCTGATGGCAACCGACTTCCACCTTGGCGAAGGCCCTTTGATCGAATGGGTCTGAATCAAAGGCAGAAACCAAGAGGATCACGCTCTGGTTCAGGACCGTCGCTTGTCATGATTGCTTAATGAACAAATCCCTGGACAGGATATCACGCCGATATTGTTCTTGAATTATGGCCAATACTTTGTCATCATTTTCCCGTCACCAATTTGGCTGGTCTGGACAAGCATGTCAGGTGCTGACGATCAGTTCACTGCCGACACCTCGATGCGCCTTCGAGCTTTCGAGCATATCCGGAGGCTCACCGAGCTCCACGGCTTGTTGACTTCCAGGCTGCTCAGCGACGGCTTTGACTTCGACGGCACGCGCATTCCTCTCATGAACCCGCAGCGCGGTATTTTCAAACCGCGCCGGATGCGCTTCCTACTGTCGATCAAGACTGTCGTCCCTCGAAGGGGTGGCAAGGTTCATTACGATGACCAGCGACGAGCCCATCGACAGATCTACCAAGGAGACGAAACCGTCGACTACGCGTTCATGGGTGCCGACCCGGAAGTCGCGGACAACCGTTGGTTACGCGAAGCTCACGAACATCAAGTTCCTGTCATCTATTTTCTCGGGGTTACGCCCGGCAGATACCAGGCTCTGGCGCCGACTTTCATTTCCGGGTGGGACCCCGTGTCACTCGTGGCAAGTCTCTCGTTCGGATTGCCCGAACCCGACAAGCTTTCGTCACCACCGCAGGCAGCGGAACGCCGCTACGCCCTGCGTGTGGTGAAACAGCGCCTCCACCAAGAGTCGTTCCGGGAAGCCGTCATCACCGCCTATCATGGTCGCTGCGCCCTATCGGGTCTCCGCGAGCATCGACTGCTCGATGCGGCTCATATCGTTGCTGACAAAGATGAACTGCTGGGCCAGCCGGTTGTTCCCAACGGACTACCGCTGTCCAAGATTCATCATGCCGCCTTCGATGCCAACCTGATCGGTATCGATCCGGATTATCGCGTGCATGTTTCCGAGCGTCTTCTGGCCCAACGCGACGGTCCAATGCTGGACGCCTTGAAGCAGCTTCACGGTGGTGCACTACACGTTCCCAGCCGGGTCCAGGATCGTCCTGATCGTGACCGGCTTGACAGGCGCTTCGATCGCTTCAGGGCGGCGGCCTGACAAGAAGGCACTCGAACGCACTCCGTCCGATATCGGTAAGCGCGTCGACACGGGCCTTGGTTTCTGAGCGGGGCCGTCCGCGGTGCCCCTTGTTTTACTTCCAAACATCCTCTTCGCTGAAACAGTCACGCCCTAGGTCGAAAACCTCATTCAGCTCAATAGGCGCTGGAGCGCGTCGGATTGTTCGGTGAATTTTGGCATATTGGTCTTTCGCAAGATGTCGAGGTTGTGCAACTTCCAGCGGAGACCGGGGAATCGATCCAGATCTGGGATGCCCAGAAGCCCCCAGTCGGGCTTTGCCGCAACCAGTGTCAACAGAAAACTGCGCTCATCGGCGGTAAGGTTGCTCTGAAGCTCACGCATCATTCGCAGACGCGCATCGAGAAGTGCATCGAGATCGACTGCTTCTACAGTCATTCCCGTGAAGCCATGCTCGAATTCGTGACGAATATCGCGAGGCGAGGGGAAGAGGACCTCGTGGATCGGTCTGTTGTGGCACGCAAGATACACGATGAAGGCACGGCGAATCCCATCGGTGATTCCTTCATGTGACAAGAGCTGCATGACATCGAACAGATCGCGAGGGTGCTGTCTGTCCATGGCTGCAACCAGCTTTCCGCCATAGGTGTCTTCAAGCGATGCCACCGGGATCTCGATGTCGGCTTGCAACATCTCCCGTGCGGTCTGCGTCAGGGAAGCCATGCGCGGTGGGTGGACCGTACCGCGTATGATGGTGTTCGCTTCGACCTTGACCTCAAGGTCGCCTTGCCGGACGAACAGCTTGGTCTTGCCATCGCCCGATGCGGCCTGCGCGTGAGCCTCGAAACCCCGCTTCTTCAGCCGTGCCACGGATTGGCGGATAGACTCATTGATGCGCTGCAACGCCTCCTGCCGTGGCAAGGTGTGATCGGGAAATACCAGATCGAGATCGACCGAGAGCCGCGGCATATCCCGCCAAAAGAGATTGATGGCCGTCCCGCCCTTGAGCGCGAAGATATTGTCGACCAGCACGAGCGGCGCAACCCGCATCAGCAATCGGGCGCTCTCGAGATAGAGCGGATTCATGGTTTCAGCACCAGCACACCGTCAGCGGAGCGTGAAACCCATAGGCGGCTGCTCCCTTTCGGCAGCTGAGCCGGGTCGAGCCTGGCAGCCCAGGGCAGGGAGAGTTCGCGGCCGAGATTGAGGCAGAGGCGCACCGTCTTGATGCTCGTGCAGCGTTTGAGCAGATCGTGCAGCACATCGACCCGCAGGGTATAGGTGCTCTCCATGAGCTCGCGCGCTTCCTGCAGCGGCTGCCTTGTCCCCACCTCGCTCAGCACCTCAAGCAAGGCGCGCTCGGGCGCCGAGACAAGCGGGGCGTTCCGGTCGTTTTCGTAAGGCCGGACATGAAGCAGGGCGCCGGGTTCTTCCGCGAATATCCGTTTGCGCCGGTACTCCGAGGGAAACCGGTCGGTGAACCATCCCGGAAGGCGCGCCGATCTCCATCCGTAAAGCTGGAGGATGGGCCGCGCCGGCACATAGTGACGGATGCCGTACCAGTCGAGCGCCGACTTGCCGCCGACATGGAGCCCTTCGAAGCGTCTCTGCAGCAGCAGGAGGCTGGGATGCAGGGCCGGCGGATCGTTCGGGCGGCAATAGACCCCGCGCGCAAGCCGCTGGAGCCAGCCTGCCCGGGCATAGTAGACAACAAGATCTGCCGACATTCCGAGAGCGGCGAGATCCTTCGCCGTCAGTGGCGTCCCGGACGCAAGGCTGGTGTGAAGAGTCTTTAGTTTACTTTCTATTATCGTAGCCATGCTACGAATATAAATTTTAATATAAATCTTTCAAGCCTGACTTGAAGGAGCGTTCCGTCGTCAGGCCAGACGATAGGCGGCCATCGCACCGTCGGTCAAAATGCCCCTCCGATGCCGCCGCCCAGCGCTTGACTCCCAATGCGGGCGATTATAGAACAAAAAACGAACAAAGGCGAACACATGGAGAGAAAGCGCCATGAAGCGTGCGGCGCGGGAGGCGTTGCGGGCGCGCATAAGGGCGATCGAGACCGGTGCGGGTCGGGGGGCCGCCGCGCGCGACCTGCCGGATGAGGTGGTCTCGCTCGGCGTTTCGGCCATCGACCGGGCGCTGCCCTGGGGCGGGCTGCCGCGGCGTGCGCTCCATGCGCTTACGGCGGCGGGGGGCGCGGGCGGGGCCGCGACCGGTTTCGCTGCCGTGCTCGTCGGCGGCTTCTGCGGCGCGGGTGGGGAGGCGCTGTGGTGTTCGCGCCGCGCCGACCTCTACGCGCCGGGGCTCGCCGCACTGGGTGTCGATGCCGCCCGGCTGCTCGCGGTGCACGCCGCGCGGGCGGAGGACGTGCTGTGGACTCTGGAGGAGGCGCTCGGCTGCGGCCGATTCGCCGCGGTGCTGGGGGAGGCCGCTACCGGTCCGATCGCGAGCCGCCGCCTGCAGCTCGCGGCCCGCACCCACGGTTCCACCTGTCTGCTGCTCGATCTCGAGGGCGCGCGGCCTCTCGCCCCGTCCGCCGCCGCGACCTGCTGGCGGGTCGCCCCGGCACCGGGCGCGCGCGGCCCCGGCGGCGGGCCGGCGGCGCCGCGCTGGCGGCTCGAGCTCGCACGCTGTCGGGGCGCTCCGGCGCCTCGAAACTGGACGGTCGAATGGCGCCATGAGACGCGTGATCTCGCTGTGGCTGCCCCATTGGCAGACCGACCTTCACCGCGCGCCCTCCCCGCGGCGTGACGGAGGGCGCGCGCCCGCACCGCCCGCACCGCTGGCGTTGAGCGAGGCGGCGGGGGGTGTGGCGCGCCTCGCCGCGGTCTCGCCCGCCGCCGCGGCCCTCGGCCTCGCGCCCGGAATGCCGGTTGCGGACGCACGTGCGCTGGTTCCGGCGCTCACCGTCCGCCCCGCCGAGCCCGCCCGCGCCGCGGCCGCCCTTGCCCGCCTCGCCGATTGGGCGTTGCGCTTCACGCCCCTGGTCTCGCTCTGCGGGGCGGACGGCCTCTGGCTCGAGGCCGGCGGCTGCGCGCATCTCTTCGGCGGGGAGGAGGCGATGCTCGCGCGCCTGGTGGAAGGGGTGGAGCGGCAGGGGTTCCACGCCCGGGCGGCGCTCGCCGAGACCCCCGGCGCGGCCTGGGCCGTGGCCCGCTATGGCCCGGGCGGCGTTGTGGCCGTGGGCGCCGTGCATGAGGCGCTCGTGGACCTGCCGGCGGCCGCCCTCCGGCTCGACGATGCCGCCGCGGCGGCGGTCTCGCGTGTCGGGCTACGGCATGTCGGCGACTTGGCCCGCCAGCCGCGCGCACCGCTCGCCCGCCGCTATGGCGCGGCGGTGCTGCGCCGGCTGGACCAGGCCTTCGGCAGGGCGCCCGAGCCCCTCGCACCGCGCCGCCCTCCGCCGCCGCACCGTGCGCACCGGGTCTTTGCCGAGCCCGTCGCCGATGCGGCTTCCATCGCCGCCGCGCTGCGATTTCTGCTGGACGAGCTCTGCGCGGGCCTCGCGGAGGCCGGCCGGGGTGCGCGGCGGCTCGAGCTCGCCCTGTTCCGCGTCGACGGCAGGGCGCCCGCGCTTCGCATCGGCACCAGCCGCCCGGTCCGGGAGCCGGCGGCCCTCGCCCGCCTCTTCGCGGAGCGGCTCGACAGCCTCGATGCGGGGGAGGGCGTCGAGGCGATGGCGCTCGCCGCGACCGCCACGGACCCCGCGCCGCCGCGCCAGGCCGGGTTCGAC
The DNA here is from genome assembly GCA_965220825.1 of Alphaproteobacteria bacterium. Lineage (GTDB taxonomy): Bacteria > Pseudomonadota > Alphaproteobacteria > UBA828 > UBA828. Next base: position 1,449,343 of record OZ244839.1, on the reverse strand, counting down.
GGATGCACCGAGGCGCGGGAAGCGCTCGCCGGCTTGGTGGACCGGCTCACGGTCCGCCTGGGGCCCGCATGCGTGGCCCGCATCGGCCCCCGCCCAAGCCACCAGCCCGACCGCGCAACGATGCGGTTGCCGCCGGTCCCGCCGGCGGGCGGGGGACGGGCGGAGGCTCCCGAATGGCCGCTTGCGCCGCGTCCGCTTCGCCTGATCGCGCCGCCGGTGCCGGTGGAGGCAGCGGGCGGTTCGCCGGGCGGCCCGCCGGTGCTGTTCCACTGGCGCGGCCGGGCGCGCCGCATCGCCCGTGCCAGCGGACCGGAGCGGATCGAGGGGGAATGGTGGCGGGAGGACCGCCCGGCGCGGGACTATTACCGGGTCGAGGATGCCGCCGGCGCCCGCTTCTGGCTCTACCGCGAAAGCCGCCACCCGGCGTCCGGCGCGCGCTGGTACCTGCACGGCCTGTTCGGATGAAGCGAATCGGCGCTACGGGAGGGGCGGCGGCGGCGGTCGCCCGCGCACGAAAGCGGCGGCCGCCGGCCTATGCGGAGCTGCAGGCGACCAGCAATTTCAGCTTCCTGCGAGGCGCGTCCCATCCCGAGGAGCTGGTGGAGACGGCGGCGGCGCTGGGCTACCGGGCGCTGGCGGTGGCGGACCGCAACAGCCTCGCCGGCGTGGTGCGCGCCCATGTAGCGGCGAAGGAAGCCGGCATGAGGCTCGTGGTCGGCGCGCGGCTGGATTTCTCCGACGGCAGCCCGTCCGTCCTTTGCCTGCCCACCGACCGCGCGGCCTATGGGCGGCTCTCGCAACTGCTCACCCTCGGCAAGAGGCGGGCACCGAAAGGCGCCTGCGAGATCGGCTGGCGCGACCTCGAGGAGCATGGCGAAGGCCAGATTCTCGTGCCTCTGCCGCCGGAGGAGGCGCTGCCGGACCCGGCGTTCGGGGGTTTTCTCGCGAAGGCCGCGCGGCACTATCGCGGGCGCTGCTTCCTCGCGGCGAGCTGCCGGTTCCGCGGAGCAGACGCGGACCGTCTCGCCGCCCTCGCGACGCTGGCCGAAGGCGCCGGCACCCCCCTGGTCGCGGTCAACGACGTGCTCTATCACATGCCCGACCGCCGCCGGCTCGCCGACATCCTGACCTGCATCCGCGAGCGATGCACCATCGACGAGGCGGGGCTCGGGCTTTCGGTCAATGCCGAGCGCCACCTCAAGGCGCCGGACGAGATGGCGCGGCTCTTCGCCCGCTACCCGGCGGCGCTCGCGCGCGCGGTGGAGGTCGCCGAGGCCTGCACCTTCAGCCTGGACGAGCTCGCCTACCGCTATCCGGAAGAGGCGTCTCCCTGCGGGGGAACCCCGGACGCCCGCCTTGCGGCCCTGGTGGAGGCCGGCGCCCGGCGGCGCTATCCCGGCGGGGTCCCCACCGCGGTGCGTGCCCAGCTCAACCGCGAGCTCGCATTGATCGCCGAACTCGCCTATGCGCCCTATTTCCTGACCGTCGAGGACATCGTCCGCTTTGCGGGCGAGCGGGGCATTCTCTGCCAGGGGCGCGGCTCGGCCGCCAACTCGGCGGTGTGCTACTGCCTCGGCATCACCGCGGTGGACCCGGACCGCCACGACCTGCTGTTCGAGCGCTTCGTCTCCGCCGCGCGCGGCGAGCCGCCGGACATCGACGTGGACTTCGAGCATGAGCGGCGCGAAGAGGTGATCCAGTACGTCTATCGCAAATATGGCCGGGACCGCGCGGGGTTGACGGCGACGGTGATCTCCTACCGGAGGCGCAGCGCGGTCCGCGAGGTGGGGAAGGCCCTCGGCCTTTCCGCCGACATGGCGGGTGCGCTCGCCCGGAACCTGCGGCATTTCGGGCGGGAGGTCTCCGATGCGGCGCGGGTTCGGGAACTCGGCCTCGATCCCGCCGAGCGCCGCCTGCGGCTTGCGCTGGAGCTCTCGCGGGAGCTGGTCGGCTTCCCCCGCCACCTGTCCCAGCATGTGGGCGGTTTCGTGATCGCCCGCGAAGCGCTGTCGGAAATCGTGCCCATCGGCAATGCGGCGATGAAGGACCGCACGGTCATCGAATGGGACAAGGACGATATCGACGCCCTCGGCATGCTGAAGGTCGATCTTCTGGGGCTCGGCATGCTCACCTGCGTGCGCAAGGCGTTCGACCTCATCGGGCGCCATCACGGGCGTGCGCTCACCCTCGCCACCGTTCCGGCGGAGGACCCGGCGGTCTACGACATGCTTTGCGAGGCGGATGCCGTCGGCGTCTTCCAGGTGGAGAGCCGGGCGCAGATGTCCATGCTGCCCCGGCTCAGGCCGCGCTGCTTCTACGATCTGGTGATCGAAGTCGCCATCGTGCGCCCCGGTCCCATCCAGGGGGGCATGGTGCATCCCTATCTGCGCCGCCGCCGGGGAGAGGAGCCGGTGAGCTATCCCTCCGCCGAGCTCGAGCGCGTGCTCGGCAAGACACTGGGCGTTCCGCTCTTTCAGGAGCAGGCCATGCGCATCGCCGTGGTCGCCGCGGGCTTCACGCCCGCCGAGGCGGACCGGCTGCGCCGCGCCATGGCGGCCTTCCGCAGGACCGGGCGGGTCCACCGCTTCCGGGCCAAGCTGATCGGCGGCATGGTGGCGCGCGGCTACGAACCTGCCTTCGCCGAGCGCTGTTTCAAGCAGATCGAAGGCTTCGGGGACTATGGCTTCCCCGAGAGCCATGCCGCGAGCTTTTCGCTGCTGGTCTATGTCTCGGCCTGGATCAAGCGCCACCACCCGGCGGCGTTCGCCGCGGCGCTGCTTAACAGCCAGCCCATGGGCTTCTACGCCCCGGCGCAGCTCGTGCGCGATGCGCGTGCCCACGGCGTCGAGGTGCGCCCGCCGGACGTGAATTTCTCGGTCTGGGACTGCACGCTCGAACCCGCCGCCGACAGTGCGGGCGGCGTGGCGCTGAGGCTCGGATTCCGCCAGATCCGGGGCTTCGACGAGCACGCGGCCGCGCGTCTGGCCGCATCCCGCGGCGCGGGCTACGGGGCGGTGCGCGACGTGTGGCTGCGCACGGGGCTCGGGGCGGCGGTACTGGCGCGGCTCGCGCGGGCCGACGCATTCGGCTCGCTCGGTATCGGCCGGCGCGCGGCGCTCTGGGCGGTGGAGGGGCTCGGGGATGCGCCGCCGCCGCTCTTTCGCGCCGCCGAGATGCGTCCCGGCGGCGGTGTTTCGGACAAGGAGCCTGCCGTGTGCCTCCCGGTCATGAACCTCGGCGAGGAGGTGGTGGAGGATTACGACAGCCTGAAGCTCTCCCTCAAGGCACACCCGCTCGCGCTGCTGCGCGGCGTGCTCCATCGCCGCGGCGCGTCTCCCGCCGCCCGGCTCGCGGAGACGGAGGATGGGCGGCGGGTGTGCGTCTGCGGCCTGGTGCTGGTGCGCCAGCGGCCGGCCACCGCGAAGGGGGTCATCTTCGCGACCCTCGAGGACGAGACCGGTATCGCCAACATCGTCGTCCGCGCCCGCATATTCGAGCGCTTTCGCCGGATCTTCCTCGGTGCGCGGCTGCTTGCGGTGGAGGGCCGCCTTCAGCGCGACGGCCTCGTGATCCATGTGGTGGCGAAGCGGATGGAGGACCTCACGCCGCTACTCTCCCGCCTTGCGACGGCGAATGCGGGTGGTGGCGGCGGTGCGCCGGCGCTCCCGGTCGTCTCGCGGGATTTCCACTGATATGCACCCGCCGTGCGGGGGTCAGACCAGCGGGTTCTCGTCGGTCATGTAGATGGTGACATGCTTGAAGCGGCCGTCCACCACCTGGAAGAAGTTGCAATTGCGCATTTCCACGTGGCGGCCGTCGTCATAGTCGTTGCGGGCGACGAACTGCGAGGCGATCCACTGCTTCTCCGCGTCGACCACATGGCTGAAATCGCCGTGATAGATCGTCTTGGTCGCGCCCATGAAATCCCGGAACATCCGCCTGATCTCCTGGTGCCCGGTGTGGGTCACATGGGCGGACTGCACGCGGAGCACCGCATCCTCCGTGAAGCACGCCACGGCGGGCTCCAGATTCTTGTTGTCCACATTGAAGAAGTAGGAGTCCTCGACGAGCGCGATCAGTTCCTCGCGGGTGAGCATGGCCGTTTTTCCCGTACGTGAATCCGAGGCCGCCGATCCTATATCCCGCTTGCGGCTTTGCAAGGCGGGCAGGCGGTGCCGCGGCGAAGGGTGAACTATCCCGTTCGATGTCATAGATTGCGGGCGCCCGAGTAACCCGCCTGCAAATGCGGGCCGGCCCGAATAGACGGAGGAGCCGAAATGTGGAGAGGGTTGTTCTGCGCCTTGCCCCTTGTCGTCGCCGGCATACACACGGCCGCTGCGGACGGCGCGGCGCCGAACGTGGTCGCGAGCCTCAAGCCCGTGCACGCGCTCGTCGCCGGCGTGATGGGTGACGCGGGCACGCCCCGGCTTCTGATTGCCGGGGCCGCATCGCCTCACACCTACCAGATGCGCCCCTCCGAGGCGAAGGCGCTGCGCGACGCCGACCTCGTCGTCTGGATCGGCGAGGATATGGAGACGTTCCTCCACCGCCCCATCGCCAATCTCGGGCCCAACACCATGGTGGTGACTCTGCGCGAAGCCGCAGGGATGCGTCTGCTGCCCAACCGCGAGGGCGGCGTGTGGATTGCCCGGGAAAAGAAGAAAGATCACGACGATCATCACGACGGTCACGGACATCACGACGACCATGGTCATGACCACGACCGCTACGACGACGATGACCATGATCGCCATGACGACGATCACGATCATGACCGCTACCGCGACGATCATGACCACGACCACGACAGCTACGACGACGATGACCATGATCGCTATGACGACGATCATGAGCATGATCGCTATGACGACGATCACGACCACGACCGTTACCGCGACGACCACGGCCATGACGACCACGGCCACGGCCATGGCGCGTTCGACGTGCATTTCTGGCTCGATCCGGGCAACGCTCTGAGGATCGTCGAGGCCGTGACGGAGGCGCTCGTCCAGGTCGATCCCGCGCGGGCCGAGACCTACCGCGGCAACGCCCGGGCGGTACAGGAGCGCATCCGGGCAAGCGTGGCGGCAATGGACGAGCGGCTGGCGCCGGTGCGCGACCGCCGCTTCATCGTGTTCCACGACGCCTACCAGTATTTCGAGCACGCCTTCGAGCTTGCGAGCGTCGGTGCGGTTGCCATCGACCCGTCGCGACCGACCGGCGCGAGGCGACTCGTCGAGCTTCGCGAGGCCCTGGCCCGGCATCATGTGCGCTGCGTGTTCGCCGAACCGCAATTCGAACCCGATCTGGTCCGCACCGTGGTCGAGGGAACGGAGGTGCGGACGGCGGTGCTCGATCCGCTGGGCGCCGAGGCCGATCCCGGCCCGGACGCCTGGTTCGAGATCATGGACGGTCTCGCCGACGCCTTCGTCGAATGCCTCGGTCCCGGGGCCGCGTAAGACCCGCAACAGATCGAAGTAGCGTTTTTATTTTGTTTCAGGTGCGCGGGTCTCCAGGCCCGCATGTTTTTGTTGTCGCGGACGAAGACAGGCCTCCGGCCCGTTGCGGGCCTGGAGACCCGCGCACCTGAAACGACGACGGCTGGCCGGGTCGCTATCGGCGGACGCGGGGATGCATCACCGCCCTGCCGGCTCTAGAGTAGGCGCGCCGGTCACTGCACGGGGCGGCGGAAGGCGGGGAGACCCAAGGGATGGCATTGAAAGACGAGCTCGACAAGTACCGGGACGCCAGCAAGGAAAAGATTCCGGACGAAGCCCGCGCCGTCATGCGGCGGGCGATGGAAGACCTGATCGCCTCCGGCGCCGCCGAGCGTAGTGTGAAGGAAGGGGGCGCGGCGCCCGACTTCTCGCTGCCCAATGCGCGCGGCGAGACGGTCGGCTCAGACGTGCTGTGGGCGGATGGGCCGGCGGTGGTCTCCTTCTACCGCGGCGGCTGGTGCCCCTATTGCAACCTGGAACTGCGGGCGCTGCAGGAGCGGCTGCCCGAGATCGAGGCGCTCGGCGCCAAACTGGTGGCGATTACGCCGGAGACGCCCGACAACGCGCTCTCGACGCAGGAGAAGAACGCACTCGGATTCGAGGTGTTGAGCGACACGGGCAACCGGGTCGCCAGCGCCTTCGGCCTGACCTTCCGCGTGCCGGACGCGCTGAACGATCTCTATGCGAACGGCTTCGGCATCGATCTGGAGGCCAGCAACGGCGAGCCGAGCGGCACATTGCCGATCCCGGCGACCTTCGTGATCGGCAAGGGCGGCAAGGTCCTCAAGGCATTCGTCGATGCGGACCATTCCAAGCGGGCGGAGCCCGAAGAGGTGGTCGCGGCGTTGAAGGAAGCATCGGCGTAACGCACCGCCGCCCGACCCGGCGCGCCGCAAGAGGGATCGAGACATGGCCATTCGCCAGATTGCGAAGATGGGGCATCCGGTGCTGCACAGGGCGGCGGCCCCCGTCGACGATCCGACGGACCCCGAAATCGCGCGCCTCGCGACGGACATGCGGGAGACGCTGGAATGGATCGGCGCGGCCGGCATTGCGGCGCCCCAGGTCTATGACGGCCGCCGTGTCGTGGTGTACCGCGTGCCCGCCGACCGCATCCCGCCCGGCGTTGCGCTTGAACCAATACCCTGGACGGTGATGGTCAACCCCGCCGTCACACCGCTCAGCGAAGAGAAGGGCATGATCTGGGAACGCTGCCTCTCGCTGCCTGGGCTCCACGGCAAGGTTCCACGATACAGGCGGATCCGTATCTCCTATCTCACCCTCGAGGGCGAGCGCCGGGAGCGCGAGGCCGAAGATTGGCTCGCAATGTTGCTGCAGCACGAATGCGACCATTTGGACGGCATTCTCTATCCGATGCGGATGCCCGACCTTTCCTTGCTGGCGTTCAACGCTGAACCGGGCGCGCTCGCAGCGGAAGCCGCGGAGAAACCCGATCTGGACCCGGCGCTCCGCGCCCTGGTCGAGGCCTGGCCCGCACGGGAGAAGTGGCTCGCCGGTTGAGCGGCGCTGCGGGCTGGGGGCTGGACTCCGCCTATAGCGGCTGCGGCGGCGCGAGTTCGCCCAAGCGCGCGTCGATGGCCGCGGCGTCCGGCATGGCCTGCGCGGCGCCGACGGCGGTGCAGGCAAGGCCCGCGCCGACGCTCGCCCGGCGGAGGGAATCGGGCAATGCGAGCCTCGCCGCGAGACCGAGCGCGAGGCCGCCGACAAAGGCGTCGCCCGCACCGACCGTATCGACGGGCTGGATGGGGAGCGCGCCGCACGCCCAGGCACCCTCCGGCGAGAATGCACAGGCACCGGCCGCGCCGAGGCTCACGATCGTGGCCACGCCGTAGCGCTTCGCGAGGGCCGATGCGGCATCCCGGGCCGAAGCGGACGCCGCGTTCTCGCCCAGCGTGCGCGCCAGCATCCCAACCTCGATCTCGTTGACGACCAGGAGGTCCAGCGCCCGGATCGATGCGGCGGGCAGCGCTGCCGCCGGCGCGAGATTGAGCACGACCCGCGCCCCCTGTGCCTTGGCTCGCTCGATGACGGCGCGATTGGAGTCGAGCGGCACCTCCATCTGCAGCACCAGCACGGTCTCAGGGCCAAGCCATGCATCCGGAAGCGCTTCCGGCGCGAGTTCCATGTTGGCGCCGCTGGCGACGGTGATCTGGTTCTCTCCCGCCCGGTCCACGATCACCGCGGCGCTGCCGGTGGGCCGGTCGCCGCGAAGGATCCCCCCGGTCCCGACATGGGCTTCCTCGAGCGCCCGCAACGCGGTCTCGGCGAACCCGTCGTTACCGACGCAACCCACCATGCGCACCGGCATGCTGGGGTCCGTCCGCGCTTTTCCGGCCGCCACCGCCTGGTTCAGCCCCTTGCCGCCGGCCGCGGCGCGGTAGTGCGGGCAGAGCACCGTCTCGCCTGCGCGGGGAAGGCTCTCCACCGCGAACAGAAGATCGACATTGATGGAGCCGAACACCACGATCATGGGCACGCTCCGGTTGCGTCTTCGCGGCCTGCGCGCGCGGCGCGGCGCCACGGACGCTCGCAACCATGGGCGTGGGGCGGTAAATAACGGGGAGCCGGTCTTGCGGCCGGGCGGCACGGAGCGGAGGCAAGCGCATGAGCACGAGCTACCAGGAGATCACGCGGACGATCGGCGTCTATTTCGACGGGCTGTATGAAGGCGATACGGAGAAACTCGCCTCGATCTTTCATCCGGCCTGTCATCTCTTCGCGCATGACGACGGCAAGCTGCTCGACTGGTCCCGCGAGCACTGGTTCGAGGTGGTGCGACAGCGCGGCGCGCCGGCGGCGCAGGGGCATGCGCGGCACGACCGCATCGTCTCCATCGACATGTCGGACGAGAATACGGCGGTGGTCACCTGCGAATGCGCAATCCCGCCGCGCTACTTTACCGACTTCCTCACGCTGATTCGTGTGGAGGGCGACTGGAAGATCGTCTCCAAATCCTTCCGGTTCGACACCCACGAATAGGCGGCGCGCAACCGGCATGGGTGCTCACGCGCCCCGGCCGAGGGCCGCCGCCCGCCGTTGCGCGAGCGCGGCGAGGTCGTGGAAGGTCATGTCCGGCGTGGCACCGGCCTCGGGTGTCGCGCCCCCGCTGCGGCCTGCGCGCCGGTCGATCCAGCAGGTGCGGAATCCCGCGGCCTTGGCCGGCGGAATGTCGTGATAAAGGCTCTGGGCCACATGCAGCACCTGCCCCGGCGCGATGTTGCGCGCGGCAAGAAGCGCCGTCGCGCGCTCGAAATGGGGTGATGCCGGTTTGTAGCTGCCCACATCCTCGGCGGTGATCACCGCGTCGAACGGATTGCCCAGCAGGGCCGCGCTACCGGCGAAGGACGCGCGGTCGACATTGGAGAGCACCATCAGCACCGCGCCCCGCTTGAGACGGGCGAGCGCCTCCCGGGAGTCGGGGAAGGGCGGCCAGGCGCCGATGGAGGCCGCGAAGGCCGCACTGTCGCCCTCTCCCGCCTGAAGGCCGTGCTCTTCGGCGATCGCCTTGAACACCCGGCGCAGGACTTCGCCATAGGGAAGCGCCGGGCGGATCTCCTCGAATACGTGCTCATGGCGGGCGAAGGCTGCGAGCAGCGAGTCGTCGCTTGCGTCCACGCCCGCTCCATCGGCCCAGGGGCGGAGCTGATCCAGGATTCCCCGCTCCCAGTCGATCAGCGTGCCGTAGCAGTCGAAGGTGAAGGCGCGGACGGCGCCCAGGTCCCAATCGGTCATTTCTTTTCCTTGCGTGGCCGGACGCCCGCTTGCCGGTCGTTACACTCTCTCGCGAAAGAAAGAAGGGGTGCGCATTGCACGCACCCCCGAGGTGCCAGCAGCTCCCGACCGCGGGAGATGGACGGTCGTCATGAACAGCCGCTGGTGGAGCCGCAGGTGACGCACTTCATGCAGGTGCCGTTTCGGACCAGCGTGAAGTTGCCACAATCTCCGCAAGCTTCGCCCTCATAGCCCTTGCTGCGGGCGTAGAGCGCCGCATCCTGTGCCGCGCCGGTCTCGCGCAGAGACCCGCCCGCATGCGCCGAACCAGCCGGCGCTTCCGTCGCCGGCGCCGGGTGGAGCGCGATCACCGCCGCCTCGCCCCGCGCCGCGCCCGGATCGTCCCCTTTATCGTCGTTTCCCAGTACCAGGAGGCCTGAGCGCACATAGCCCGCGCTCACCTGGGCGGCGGGAAGCGCGCCGGCTTCTCCGCCAAGGTCCGAGGGAGGCGTTCGCGGCCGCGTTCCCTCCCCCTCGCCGCCGCCGATGGTGTCCGGCTGCAGGTCCTCCGCTTCCACATGGGCGAGGTCGCTCCGCCCGAGATAGGAGATGGCGAGCTCGCGGAACATGTAGTCCAGGATGGAGGTGCTCATCTTGATGGCGTCGTTGTTCTGCACCGGGCCCGCCGGCTCGAACCGCGTGAAGGTGAAGGCGTCCACGAACTCGTCCAGCGGCACGCCATATTGCAGGCCGATGGAGATGGCGATGGCGAAATTGTTCATCAAGCTGCGGAAGGCCGCGCCTTCCTTGTGCATGTCGATGAAGATCTCGCCCAGAGAGCCGTCGTCGAACTCGCCGGTCCGGAGGTACACCTTGTGCCCGCCCACGATGGCCTTCTGGGTGTAGCCGCGCCGCCGATGAGGCAGGCGCCGCCGCTCGCCCTCGCGCACCACCCGCCTGACCACCCGCTCGACGACCCGCAACGCGCTTTCCTGCTCGGCGGTTTCATCCTCGCCCGCGTCCCATGCCTCGCCGCCCGCCGCCGACAGCGGTTGCGAGAGCTTGGAGCCGTCGCGGTAGAGCGCGTTGGCCTTCAAGCCCAGTCGCCAGGAAAGCTCATAGGCCTTCCGGCAGTCGGCTACGGTGGCGCCGGCCGGCAGGTTGATGGTCTTGGAGATTGCGCCCGAGACGAAGGGCTGGGCCGCCGCCATCATGCGGATGTGGCTCTCGGTGGAGAGCTGCCGCGCTTCGCCGGCTCGTCCGCAGGGGTTCGCGCAATCGAAGACGGGGAGGTGGCCCTCGTCGAGATAGGGCGCGCCCACCACGGTCATGGCGCCGCAGCAATAGGCGGTGGCGGCGGCGATGTCTTCGGCGCTGAAGCCCAGGGCGCGCAGCATGTCGAAGCCGGGCTCGTCGAGCGCCGCCGCGTCGAGGCCCACATCTTCGGCGCGGAAGTCCTCGCCCAGCGTCCACTTGTTGAAGGCGAGGCTGAGGTCGAAGGCGGATGCGAGCGCCGCCTCGATATGCGCGAGCGCCTCGGGGCCGAAGCCCTTCTCCCCCAGCGTTTCGTGGTTTACGCCCGGCGCGCCCTCGAGGGTGCCGCGCCCGACCGCGTAGCGCTCGATGGCGGCGATCTGCGGCGGCGTGTAGCCGAGCGTCCGCAGCGCCTCCGGTACCGCCCGGTTGATGATCTTGAAATAGCCCCCGCCCGCAAGCTTCTTGAACTTGACCAGCGCAAAGTCCGGTTCGATGCCGGTGGTATCGCAGTCCATCACCAGGCCGATGGTGCCGGTGGGTGCGATCACCGAGACCTGGGCGTTGCGGTAGCCGTGGCGCTCGCCGAGGGAGACCGCGCGTTTCCAGGCCGCCGCCGCCGCCTCGCCCAGCGCCTCGTCCGGCAGATGGTGGAGGTCGAGCGGTGCGGGCGCGATGGAGAGTCCTTCGAAGGCCTCCGCCTCGCCGAGTGCCGCCGCCCGGTGGTTGCGCAGCACCTTGAGCATGGCGTCGCGATTTTCCTCGTAGGCGGGGAAGGCACCCAGCGCGGCCGCCATCTCAGCGGAGGTCTCGTAGGCGCCGCCGGTCATCAGCGCGGTCACCGCGCCGCAGAGCGCACCTCCCTCGGCACTGTCATAGGGGAGGCCCATGGACATGAGCAGGCCGCCGAGGTTCGCATAGCCGAGCCCGAGGGTGCGGTAGCGGTAGGAGCGCAGGGCGATCTCCCGCGAGGGATACTGCGCCATCGTCACGGCGATCTCGAGCACGAGCGTCCAGAGCCGGACCGCATGCTCGAACCGCTCGACGTCGAAACCGCCGTCCGCACGCCGGAAGGCCAGCAGGTTGAGCGACGCGAGGTTGCACGCCGTATCGTCCAGAAACATGTATTCGGAGCAGGGGTTGGAGGCGCGGATGCGCCCGCCCGCCGGGCAGGTGTGCCAGTCGTTGATGGTGGTGTCGAACTGCACCCCCGGATCCGCCGAGGACCACGCGGCCTCCGCGATGCGCTCCCACAGCGCGCGGGCGTCCACCGTCTTCGCGACCTTGCCGTCGGTGCGCCGGATCAGGTCCCAGCTGCCGTCTTCCTCGACCTGCTTCATGAACGCGTCGGTCACGCGGACCGAATTGTTGGAGTTCTGACCCGACGCGGTGAGATAGGCTTCGGACTGCCAGTCGGTGTCGTAGACCCGGAAGTCGATCTCGGTAAAGCCTTGCTCCGCCCACTGGATCGACCGGCGGATATAGTTCTCCGGGACCTGCGCCGCCCGCGCCCTGCGGATCGCGTCCTTGAGCGCCGGATTGGACGCGGGGTCGAACCGGCCCTCTCCTTCGGCCCCATGACAGGCAGCGACGATCCCGTTGAGATGGGTGTCGAGAAGCCGGGATCCGGTTACCAGCGCGGCGACCTTTTGCTCTTCGACGGTCTTCCAGTCGATATAGTCTTCCACGTCGGGATGGTCGATCTCGACGATCACCATCTTGGCGGCGCGCCGCGTGGTGCCGCCGGACTTGATGGCGCCCGCCGCCCGGTCGCCGATCTTGAGGAAGCTCATCAGGCCGGACGACTTGCCGCCGCCCGAAAGCGCCTCACCCTCGCCCCGCAGTGCGGAGAAGTTCGTTCCCGTGCCGGAGCCGTATTTGAAGAGGCGCGCCTCGCGGACCCAAAGGTCCATGATGCCGCCTTCGTTCACCAGGTCGTCATTGATGCTCTGGATGAAACAGGCATGGGGCTGGGGATGTGCGTATGCCGAGGCCGCCTCGGTAAGCTCGCCGCTCTCGAAATCCACGAAATAATGGCCCTGGGCCGGCCCGTCGATCCCGTAGGCCCAATGAAGCCCCGTGTTGAACCATTGCGGCGAGTTGGGCGCCGCGACCTGAAGCGCCAGCATCGCCGTGAGCTCGTCATAGAAGGCGCGCGCGTCCTCCTCGCCGTCGAAATAGCCCGCCTTCCAGCCCCAATAGGTCCATGTACCGGCGAGCCGGTGGAACACCTGCTGCGCGGAATGCTCCCCGCCCCGGGCGGCACCGGACTCCGCGCCGTCACCATCCGCCTCCGGATCCGGCTCGCTGCGCCACAGCCATTCGGGCATGCCCTCCTCGGGGACCTTCCGAAGCCCTGCGGCGACTCCGGCCTTGCGGAAATATTTCTGCGCCAGGATGTCGCAGGCGACCTGCGACCAGCGCGCGGGAACCTCCACGCCGTCCTGCGCAAACACCACCGAGCCGTCGGGGTTGCGAATCTCGCATGAGGCGATGCGGTACGCGACCTCGTCCCTGGGCGTCCCGTCCTCGGCGGTGAAACAACGCCCGATGCGCATGCTGCCCCCTCCCTGCTTGTCGGTGACCGCCGAACTGTTCGATCGCCGCGCTCAGCCACCGGAAACATCCCGTATGCTACAGACGGTCCGAAATCGCCCGGCACCGCAACATGTTGCACACCTTGAGCGGCGACATACCACATCCGGGGGGGCAGCCTCAAGTCGAATGTGCCTGCGACGCTGAAGTGAACCGCGGCGTGCCATTCTCCACCGATGGCTCGTGCGCCCTTGCCGGCGCCGTGGCTCAGGGCTTGGCGCGGTCTCCCGCCGCCTTCTCCAGCGCGCGCAGCCGCTCGGTCGCTTCCTGAAGCTGCCGGTTGGTGCGCTCCAGCCGGCTCGCCAGCTCCCGCAGGAGCTCCACCGACATCTGCGGGAACTGGGTGATCAGCTGGAAGAACACGTCCTTGGAGATACGCAGCGTCACCAGAGTCTCCGTCGCCGTGACGGTCGCCGTGCGCGGCACGTCACAGAGAATCGCGATCTCGCCCACGAAGTCGTTCTTGCCCACCGTGGCGACGGTGAGCGGCCCGGTCGGGGTCTCGATCTCGACATCAGCCTTGCCCTCCACGACGATATAGGCGGCATCGCCCGCATCCCCCTGATGGAAGAGGGCGTCGCCCGGCGAAAAGGTCAGCCGTTCGCTGGTGAAGGCCAGGAGCTTCAGCTTCCCGGCGTCGATGTTCCGAAAAAGCGGGATGTTGCGGAGCAGATCCACATCCTGTTGCAAATTCATGCCGCGCCTCCCGGGCTCCTCCGCCCCTCAATCGGCCGCCGCGAGCTCCCGCAGCACCGAACCCTCCTTGTCCAGTTCGTCATAGCGGCCGTCCTCGACCACGCGGCCGTTCTTCATGACGAGCACGCGGTCGAACCGCCCGGCAAGACTCGCCCGGTGCAGGGACCAGATCACGCAACGGCCGGCAAACGCTTCCAGGATATTGTCGAGAATACGGTTCTGCGCGCCGGACTCGAGCGCCGCGGTGGCGTCGGAAAGGACGATCACGTCCGGTGCCTTCATGGCGGTCCGCGCAATGGCGAGCTTCTGGCGCTGGGCGGCGGAAAGCCGGGAGCCCGCGATGCCCGCCTGGTAGCCCAGTCCGATTTCCATGACCGCGGGCCGGAGCCCGCGCGCATCGATCACCTCGGAGAGCAGCGCGCCGACCTTCTCCTCCGCCTGCGCCCGGCCATAGGCCAGCTTGCCGAAGAGGATGTTGTCCTGCACCGTCGCCGCCGCGTTGTAAGCGTCCGCGTCGAAGAAGGCGATGGAGGCCGCGAGATCCTCCGGCAGGCCGGCGGCGAAGCGCTTGCGCGCCTCCAGCACCTTGGCCTGCACCGCCTCGTCCAGCAGCCCCAGGCGGTGGCGCGCCGGGATCAGCTTGAAGGGGAGCGAGAGCAGGCGGGTGCGATCCTCGCCCCCGAGCTCGTCGAGCCTCTCCTTGTCCACCCGCATGGCGAGCGCCTGGTAGTCCGGCAGGTCGTCGGCCGCGATAAAGCTGAAGCGCTGGAACAGCTCATGGTCCGGCGAGAGGTCCGCGAACAGCTCGATCATGACGGTGGCGAGCTGATAACCGCGGGAGAGCAGGTCGCCGGTCAGGTCCGTTTCGTCCAGAACGCGGAGCAGGTAAGCGTTCTCGGCGAGGCGTTCCATGTCCAGCGCGTCGCCGGTCGCGGTGCCGAAGATGAGGTTCTCGGCGAGCGTCGCATTGGTGTTGTAGCGCTCCGGATCGAACGCCTCCACGAGCCCGTCATAGGCGGGCTCGCGGAGTCGCTCGGCGAGCCCGGCGCGGGCATCCAGCATTTGCCGAGCCGAGTCGGGGCGTTCCGCCGGATCCAGCGCGCCGCGCAGGCCGAAGCGGTAGAGGTCCTCCGCCATGTCCGCGATGCGAACGGCCTCGAGCGCGGGGCCGGCGATGTCCTCCGGCCCGGCCGCGCCCGCCGCCCCATAGTCCACCCAGTCGGCGAAAATGTCGTCCGCCGTGTTGCCGGCGCGCCGCGATTCCGCCGCCCAGATCTCGCGCCCGGCTGTTTCCTCCTCCGGCAGGGCGAGCGGCCCGAGCGGACGGTGCTTGAGGCCGTAGAAGAGGTTGTCCCGGAGCGAGGCGTTGAAGATATAGGCGTTCTGGCCGACGAAGCCGATGCGTCGTCCGGTGACCGATTCCGGGAGGCCCGCGAAATCGGCCGCACCCGCCCGGATGCCGCCGCCGGTGGGCTCCAGCAGCCGGGCCAGCATGAGCACGAGCTCCTCCTTGCCGCTGCCGGCGCTCCCCACCACGGCGACGCTCTCGGTAAGCGGGAAGGCCGCGCTCACCCCGCTCACGATGCTCACCTGGTCGTCGTCCTGGAGGGTGAGGTTGGTCGCCGTCAGCGCGCCGTCGAGCTTCTCCGGGCCCGGCTCGGCGGACTGCTTCTCCTCGTCGAGCATTCCCGGCGGCTGGAACTGGACGATCACCTGCTCATACTTGATCCGCGCGTCTTCCTTGATCTGGTAGAAGGTCAGAAGCTCCTTCCAGGGCGGCGCCAGGTCCTTGTAGGCGGCGAGGATGGCCACCAGCGAGCCCAGCGACATGTCGCCTTCGATGACGAGGACGCCCCCGATCGTGAAGAAGAAGAAAGGCGTGAGCTGCGCAAGGAAGTTGTTGAGAAACTTGATAAAGAACTTCTTGTTGTAGATCTGGTAGCGGATGGCGAAGATCTCGCTCAAGCGCTGGGAGAAATCCGAAAGCTCGTAGCGCGACGTATCGTGGGCATGGACCTCCCGGATGCCCGAGACCGATTCGCCGATCCTGTCCGAAAGCCGCCGCACCGCGCGGACGCGCGCCTTGCCCAGCGCGTTTACCCGCCGCTGGAGCCTCGGGATGATGTAGCCCTGGATCGGATAGAGCGCGATCGCGGCGGCGCCCATCAGCGGATCCTGGGCGAAGATGAAGAAGATGGCCGTGAGCAGGAGACCGCCCTGCAGGGCGGGTAGCGCAAAGGCGTCCCCGATGAAGCCGCCCAGGGGTTCCACCTCGGCGGTGATCATGGGGATCATCTCCCCTTGGCTCACCTTGCGGAAATGAGGCAGGGGGAAGCGCAGGATGCGCGCATAGAGCATGTAGCGCAGCCGGCGCAGCATGCGCTCGCCAAGACGGCCCTTGTAGATGTTGATGTACATCTTGAAGGCGCCGTTCACGAAGACGAGCGCCAGAAAGACGAGACAGAGGGTAAGCAGGAGCCAGAGCTGCTCCATGTCGAACAGCTCGAACCCGAGGATGGTCAGCGGCCGGGGGAAGCCGTCTCCCTCCACCGTCGGGTCGTCCGGCGCCAACGCATTGTTGACGATGAGCTTCGGGATATCGAGGGAGACGTAGTAGAACGGCAGCGCGCAGGCGGTCACCAGCAGGATGTAGAGTTGCTGCCTCTTGGTGTGGCGATAGATGAACCTGAAAATGCTTTTGTCCATGGCCCGGATCGGCACTCCATCGGCCCTCGCGCGGGGCCTGTCGCAGGTTAGTGAATCGCCATGGGCCGGTAAACGGCGCGGCGCACCGGCACCTAGACCGCGCGCCGCCGGGTGGGGCGCTCGCCATGGCTGAGACGGTCGGCTTCGTTCTCAAGGGCTATCCGCGCCTTTCGGAGACCTTCATCGCGCAGGAGATCCGGGCGCTCGAGCGCCGCGGCCTCGGCGTCCGCATCTATTCCCTGCGCCACCCGACGGAGCCCGCCCGGCATCCTGTCCATGACGAAATCGCGGCGCCGGTGCGCTATCTGCCCGAATATCTCCACCAGGAGCCGATGCGCGTGCTGCGGGCATGGCGCGCGCTCCGGGGCGCGCCCGGCTACGGCCGCGCACTTCGGGCGTGGCGTGCCGACTTCCTGCGGGACCGCACCCGCAACCGCCTCCGCCGCTTCGGCCAGGCATTGGTCCTCGCCCGCGAGCTCGCGCCCGACGTGTGCCGGCTGCACGCTCATTTTCTGCACACGCCGGCGTCCGTCACGCGTTACGCGGCGGCCATGTGCGGGCTTCCCTGGTCGGTCTCCGCCCATGCCAAGGACATCTGGACCTCGCCCGACTGGGAACTCGCGGAAAAGCTCGCGGACTGTTCCTGGGCCGTCACCTGCACCGAGGCGAACCGGACCCGCCTCGCCGCCCTCGCGCCGCCGGGGCGCGTGGCACGGGTCTATCACGGGCTCGATCTCGACCGCTTTCCGCCGCCGCCCGAGGCGCGCCCGCCGCGGGACGGGAGCGATCCGGCGGAGCCGCTCCGCCTCCTCTCCGTGGGGCGCGCCGTCGAGAAGAAGGGGTATGACGATCTGCTGGCGGCGCTGGCGCGGCTTCCGGAGTCGCTCGCCTGGCATTTCGAGCATATCGGCGGCGGTGCCGGGCTTCCGCGCCTCAAGGCCCAGGCCTCAGCCCTCGGCATCGAGGGACGCATCGTCTGGCGCGGGCCACAGTCCCAGCAGGCCGTGCTGGAGGCCTGCCGCCGGGCCGATCTCTTCGTGCTCGCCTGCCGGTCCGCGGGCGACGGAGATCGGGACGGGCTCCCCAACGTGCTGATGGAGGCCCAGAGCCAGGCGCTTGCCGTGGTCTCCACCCGCTTTTCCGCGATCCCGGAGCTGGTGGAGGAGGGCGTCACCGGCCGTCTGGTGGAGCCGGGCGACCGGGAGGGCCTGGCCGGTGCCATCGCGGCGCTGGGGGCTGAGCCCGCGCTGCGCGCGGCTCTGGGCCGGGCCGGGCTGGCGCGCATCGAAGCGCGGTTCTCCCTGGACCGCTGCATCGACCCCCTTGTCGCCCGCTTCCGACAACCTGTCGCTGCGCCGCCGTGCGAATCGCATTCTACGCACCGTTGAAGCCGCCGGATCACCCGGTTCCCTCCGGGGACCGGCGCATGGCACGGCTCCTCTGGCAGGCATTGGAGCGGGCCGGCTGCGAGCCGTTTCTCGCCTCGGACTTCCGCAGTTATGAAGGCGCCGCGGACCGCCTGAGGCAGGGCGAACTGGCGCGCGAGGGCCGGGCGCTGGCCGCCCAGGCCGTGGAGGCTGCGCGCACGCAGCGCCCGGACGCCTGGCTCACCTATCACCTCTATCACAAGGCGCCCGACTGGCTGGGGCCCGCGGTCAGTGCGGCGACCGGCATCCCCTATCTGGTGGTGGAGGGGTCCTATGCCCGCAAGCAGGCCGGCGGCGCTTACGCCGGCTGGCTCGCGGAGACCGCCCACGCCATCGCCCGCGCCGACGCCCTCCTATCCGTGACCGCGGAGGACGAAGCGGGGCTCGCGCCCCTGGTGGGCGACCGGTCGCGGCTCTATCGGCTTGCGCCCTTCCTCGACCCCGCGCCCTACCGGAAGGCCGAGCGCGCCGCCGCGCGCCGCCGGCTCGCCCGCACGCTGCCCCTCGATCGGTCGCGGCCCTGGCTCCTTACGGTCGCCATGATGCGGCCGGGGGACAAGCTCGCCTCCTACCGTCTTCTCGGGCGGTCCCTCGGCCTCGTCGCGGAGCCGTCCTGGCAGTTGCTGGTCGTGGGAGACGGGAGTGCGCGGGAGCCGGTGGAGGAGGCCCTCGCGCCCATTGGCAACGGCCGCGTCCTGTTCGCCGGTGTGCGGGAGGGTGGCGATCTGCCCGGCCTCTTCAAGGCCTGCGACCTCTATGTCTGGCCGGCCTACAACGAAGCCTACGGCATGGCGATGCTGGAGGCGCAGGCTGCGGGCCTTCCCGTGGTGGCGGGCGATTGGCGCGGCGTCTCGGAGGTGGTCGCGGCAGGCGAGACGGGAATCCTCACGCCGCCTCACGACGACATCGCCTTCGCCGAAGCGGTGGTGGAACTGGTCGCGGACGCACCCCGGCGGCGGGCGATGGGCCGGGCCGCGGCCGCGCGCATCGTGCGCCGGCACGGGCTGGAGGGCGCGGCGGCCACCTTGCGGCGTGCGCTCAATGATGCGCGCGCGCGCGCGGAGGGCCGGGGCTCGTGACGCGGCTCGCCCTCATCCGCCACGGCCCCACCGGTTGGAACGAAGCGGGCCGAATCCAGGGCTGGACCGATGTGGGGCTCTCTTCCCGCGGCCGCGCGGCCGTTGCCGGCTGGCGTCTGCCGGCGATGTTGGCGGGCGCGGGCTGGGTCTCCAGCCCGCTGTTGCGGACCGTGCAGACGGCCGCCTTGCTGGACGCCGTGGACTGCGTCTTCGAGCCGCGGTTGATGGAGATGAGCTGGGGGGCATGGGAAGGCCGGACGCTCGATGGATTGCGCGCCGAAGACCCGGAGGGCTTCGCGGCGAACGAAGCGCGGGGGCTCGACTTCCGCCCGCCCGGCGGCGAAAGCCCCCGCGCGGTGCAGGCGCGGCTCGGCGCCTGGTTCGCCGAGACGGCACGGGGCGGCGCAAGCGATTCGCTGGTCGTTGTGACCCACAAGGGCGTGATCCGCGCCACGCTCGCACGGGCGCTGGCGTGGGACATGAAGGACGAAGCGCCGGTCGCGCTCGACTGGGCGAGCGCCCATCTGTTCCGGTTGAGAGGGGACGGCGCGCCGGAGGTGGAGCGGCTGAATATCGGCCTTGCGGACGGTGGCTAGAGGCGGCGGATGCGGGTTCTCTTCTGGGTCCAGCATCTTCTCGGCATCGGCCATCTGCGCCGCGCCGCCGTCCTGGCCGTCGCGCTGGCGGAGGCGGGGTTCGACGTTCTCCTGGTCTCCGGCGGGCCGCCGGTGCGGAATCTCGGGGTGGGTCGCGCCCGGCTCGCCCAGCTTCCGGCGGTGCGAGCGGCGGATTCGCGTTTCTCCGCACTGGTGGACGAAGCGGGTGGCCCGTTCGAGGGGCGCCTGGTGGAAGCGCGCCGCCGCCGGCTTCTGCGCCTCTTCCAAGACCACCGTCCCCATGTGCTGGTGATCGAAATGTTCCCGTTCGGCCGCCGCGCGTTCCGCGGGGAGCTCGCGGCGTTGTTGGAGGCCGCCCGGCTCGCGAGCCCGAGGCCTGGGGTTTTCTGTTCCGTGCGAGACGTGCTGACGGCCAAGTCGAAGCCCGGCCGCCATGAGGAGATGGCGGAGGCCGCCTGCCGCTGGTTCGACGGAGTGCTGGTCCATGGGGATCCTGCGCTGATCCCGTTCGATGCAAGCTTCCCCGAGGTCCGTCGCATAGATGGCCTCCTCCGCTATACCGGCTATGTCGCGCCGTCCCGGCCGCTTGCAGCCCCGCTTCCGCTCGACGGCGAGGGCGGGGTGGTGGTCTCCGCGGGTGGCGGGGCGGCGGGGGCGCGGCTTCTCGAGGCCGCGTTGGCGGCGCGCCCGCTGACGATGCTGGCGGCACGCCCGTGGCGCATTCTCGCGGGAGACGATCCCGGCGAGGATTGGCTCGAGCGCCTGCGCGCAAACGCCGGGCCCGGCGTCACGGTGGAGCGAAACCGGCCGGACTTCCCCGCGCTACTGGAAGGCGCCGCGCTCTCCATCTCCCAGGCGGGCTACAACACGGCCGTGGATCTGATGCGCGCCCGCCCACCCGCTCTGCTGGTTCCGTTCGGCGATGCGCGGGAGACGGAGCAGATCATGCGGGCCCGGGCTCTCGCCGCGCGCGGCGCCGCCCGGCTGTTGATGCCGGATGTTCTCAGCCCCGGGAGCCTGGCCGCCGCCGCGGACGAAGCCGCTCTTGCGGGGCGACCCGCAGCGCTCGGCGTCCGGCTCGACGGTGCGGCGGACACGGCCCGCATCTTGCGGTCGGCTTTGGACCCATGAGCGCGACCTCGGGCTGGGCGGCACTTCGCCAAGAGCTCGACGCCTGGCGCGCGACGGGCCGGCAGGCGACGCTCTGGTGGCGGGACGACGACGCCGGGCCGCTCACACCCGCGCTCGAACGCCTGCTGGGACTCGCCGAGACCAGCCGCACACCCTTGGCCGTCGCCGCCGTGCCCGCGTGGCTGACCGCGGAGGCCGCCGCGCGCATCCGCGGCTGCCCCGGGGCGGTCGTGCTGCAGCATGGTTTCGCCCACGAGAACCATGAGCCCGAAGACCGCAAGAAATCCGAGTTCGGCCCGTCGCGCGGACATGGGCAAGCCCTGGCGGCGCTTCGCGCCGGCCGCGCGGCGCTTGCCGCATGCGGTGCCTCGCCGCTCCCGGTGCTCGCGCCGCCGTGGAACGCCGTCGCCCCGCGCCTGGTGCCGCGACTTGCGGCCGCCGGCTTCACGGGCCTCTCGACCTTCCGCCCCCGTGCCGCGCCCATGCCCGCACCGGGCGTGGTCCAGACGAACACCCATTGCGACATCGTCGATTGGCGCGGAAGCCGCGGCTTCGTCGGCGAGGACGCGGCGCTGGAGGCGGTGGTCTCCCACCTCCGCGGGCGCCGTCTGGGCGATCTTGACTCTGCCGAGCCCACCGGCCTTCTGACCCACCACGCCGTCCATGACGAGGCCTGCTGGCGCTTCCTCGAACGTTTCCTCGCCACTGCCCATCCCGCCGCGTTCTGGCCGCCGGTCCGCACCCTCTTCGATCCGGCAGGCGCGGCGTGAAGCGTGGCGACAGCGCGACGCTTCCGGTGCCACGCGCTTGGCGGAAGCGGAAGCGGCGACTACCATCGGGCGCGTGGGGAGGGCTGAGGGGTGAGCACGGAGAGTTGCCACCGCTATCCGCCGCGGAGGCTTGCGATGGAATATCTCCGCGCCGGGCTCGGCATGGCGTTCACCCTCGGGCCCTTCGCCGCAGGGATGCCGCTTGCGCCCATTGCCGGAGTCCTGGCGGCACTGGCGGCGCTCTTTGCCGTATTCGGCGTCCGCACCTGGGTGCGGCACCGCACACGCATCCGGCTTACGGACGAGGGGCTTGCCGTGGAAGGCCTCCGCCCCCGACGCCTGCCGTGGGACGGGCTCACGCGCTGCGCTCTCGACTATTATTCGACGAAGCGCGACCGACGGGACGGCTGGATGCAGCTCAAGCTCAAGGCCGAGGGCCGCAGCCTGAAGATCGACTCCCAGATCGAGGGGTTCGAGACCCTGGTGGGCGGCGCTGCGCGGGCGGCGCGGGCGCGGGCGCTCACGCTGGACGCCGCCACCGTCGAGAACCTCCGCGCCATCGGCATTGCCGGTGAGGGCGGGGAGCTTGCCGATGCCGCCGACGCGCGCTGAAACGCCGCCGGCGCGGCGGCTCCTCTCGGTGGAGAACCTCGAGGTCCATTTCCACCTGCCCGAGGGCGTCGTGCGCGCGGTGGACGGTGTTTCGTTCTCGATCCCTGCCGGGCGAACCGTCGCTCTGGTGGGCGAATCGGGTTCGGGCAAGTCCGTAATCTCCCAGACCATCCTGCGCATTCTGCCGAAGACCGCCCGCATCGCCGGCGGCCGGGTGATGCTGGACGATCCGGCGGATGACGGCCCGCCCGTCGACCTCGCCCGGCTCCAGGCGGACGGCAGGCCCATGCGGGCGATCCGGGGCGGGCGCATCTCCATCGTCTTCCAGGAGCCGATGACCTCGCTCTCGCCGCTGCACACCATCGGCAATCAGATCGGCGAGGCCTATCGGCTTCACCAAAGCGGGGGGCGTGCCGATGCGGACCGCGCCACCCTGGAAATGCTGGGTCTCGTTGGCTTCCCCGATCCGGCGAAGGCGCTCCGCTCCTATCCGTTCGAGCTCTCGGGCGGCCTCCGGCAGCGGGCGATGATCGCCATGGCGCTGATCTGCCGTCCCGCGCTTCTGATCGCCGACGAGCCCACCACCGCGCTGGACGTCACCATCCAGGCCCAGATTCTCAAGCTGATGAAGGACATCCAGAAGCGTCTGGGAACCGCGATCCTGATGATCACCCACGATCTGGGCGTGGTCGCCAACATGGCCGACGAGGTGGTGGTCATGTATCACGGCAAGGTGATGGAGAGCGGCCCGGTGGAGGCCATCTTCCGGGATCCGCAGCATCCCTATCTGAACGCGCTGCTGCGGGCCGTCCCGCGCTTCGACATGAAGCCCGGCGAGCGCCTGGTGCCGCTCCGTACCATCGACGCGGAGACCGGCGCGTTCCTCGCCGGCGGCGCCTCCAGCCCGGCCCGTGCCGGCGCCGGGCCGCTGCTTCGGGTTCGCGGCCTGCGCAAGAGCTTTGCCATCCGCAGGCAGGCGGTCCTCGGCGGCAAGCGGGCGGCCCCCTTCGTCGCGGTGGACGATGTGGACCTCGACATCGCGCGCGGCGAATGCGTCGGGCTGGTGGGCGAGAGCGGCTGCGGCAAGACCACGCTCAGCAAGCTGATCCTGCGTGCGATCCAGGCGGATGCGGGCGAGATCGTCTTCGACGACGGGCGGGAGCCGACGGACGTGCGTGCGCTGTCGGCGCGTCAGCTCATTCCCTTCCGCCGCAGGATCCAGTTCATCTTTCAGGACCCGTTCGGCTCGCTCAATCCCCGCATGACCGTCTTCGACATCATTGCCGAGCCGCTCGCCATTCACCGCATCGGCACCGGCCCGGAGCGCCGCGAGATCGTGCAGGAGCTGATGCGCCTCGTGGGCCTGGACCCGCGCTTCCTGCGGCGCTATCCGCACAGTTTCTCCGGCGGCCAGCGCCAGCGCATCGGGATCGCCCGGGCGCTCGCACTCAAGCCGGACCTGCTCATCTGCGACGAGCCCGTCTCCGCCCTCGATGTTTCGATCCAGGCGCAGATTCTAAACCTTCTCAAAGACTTGCAGGCGAAGCTCGGACTCACCTACCTGTTCATCTCCCACAATCTCGCAGTGGTGGACTACATCGCGCAGCGTATCGCGGTGATGTGCGCGGGCCGCATCGTGGAGGTCGCAAGCCGGGAGGCGCTGTTCGGCAACCCCCTCCACCCCTACACGAAGGCGCTGGTTGCCGCGGTGCCGCGCCCGAGCCTGGACGACCGGCTCGACCTCACGGCGCTGATGGCGGGCAAGGCGTCCGATCCTGCCGCGTGGCCGGCGCCGTTCCGTGTGGACGAAACCGCGCGGCCGGGCCTCGTGGAGCACGAGCCCGGCCATTTCGTCCGTACTCTTGCCTGAACGGTGCGGGGCAAGCGGCGCAGGCCGGGAGGGGAGCGGTGCCGCAGGAGAGATTCGAACTCCCGACCCATGCATTACGAATGCATTGCTCTACCGACTGAGCTACTGCGGCAGCCCGCGCGGGCCGCGCGCTCCCGGCGCCGCGCCGGACTATCGTCGAGGGGCCGGCGCTTGTAAAGGCGCAAGGCGCGCCTGCCGACAAAGCGCGCGTCCTGCCCGCCGCCCCCCTGTTTTAGGTGCGCGGGTCTCCCGGCCCGCATTTTTGTTGCGACGGCCGAAGACGGGCCTCGCGACCCGCGCACCGAAGCGGTTTCTGTTATAGGCGCGCGGGCTTTCACCGGCGGGTGGGGTGGGCCATGATGGCGGGAGTCGGCACCCTACGCCCAGGGAGAGAGGCATGGCCAAAGTACTCGTGATCGTTCCCTTCGCCTTCGACGAGAAGGGGCTCGCCAACCGGCGCACGCAGCTCGAGTCGGTTTCGCTCGGCGCGCATATCGAATTCGATTTCCGCGGCGTGAAGGCGGGTCCCGCGCTGCTCGACTGCTATCACGACTACGCCATGGCCGACATTGCGCTGTTCGAGGCCGGCCTATCCGCCGAGGAGGACGGCTATGACGCCGTCTGCATCGACACCATGAGCGATTCCGGCATGAACGCCCTTCGCTCCGTCCTGGACATTCCGGTCATCGGGCCGGGCCGGGCCTCCTTCATGACCGCGCTCATGCTCGGCAACCGCTTCTCGGTGGTGACCCAGTGGGACGGCTGGATCCCGCTCTACAAGAAGGGCACCCAGGAATATGGCATCGCCGACAAGCTGGCCTCCATCCGCTCGATCAACGTCATGCCGGATGTGGAGAACCTCCTCGGCGGCAAGGAGGAGGTCGTCTTCCCCAAGCTCGTCGACTGCGCCATGCGTTGTATCGAGGAGGACGGCGCCGAGGTGATCCTCCTCGGCTCCACCACCATGCACCAGGCTCACGGCCATATGGCGGCCAACCTGCCGGTGCCGGTGATCAACCCCGGCCCGCTCACCTACAAGCTTGCGGAGTGCGTGCTCGGTCTCGGCCTCACGCATAGCCGCAAGGCCTACCCCAAGCCGAGCGTGCCGAAGCCCGCCATGGTCCACGCCATGATGGATGGCGCGGCGAAGGCCGAAGACTGACGGCCCGTTCCGCGTATGGGCGCGGGGGGCGGGGGCCTTGCGACCGGCTCCTTCCGCGCGTGGGGTGCCGTGCCGTCATGCGGTCTGAACCGGGGCGGAGCATTGTTCGGCACGCCGCGCTCCTGTAGTCTGCGCAGAGGGAAAAGGCCGCGGCGCGCGGCGCAAACTCCCGCCTGAACTGCGGTTCCCATTGGACACAGCCCCACCGACATCCGCTCCGCCCCGGGAGCCTCCTGGAGGGACGCCCGGCCCGGCGCCCGGCATCGCCATCGAGGAGGAGATGAAGCGCTCCTACCTCGATTACGCGATGAGCGTGATCGTGGCCCGGGCGCTGCCGGATGTGCGCGACGGCCTCAAGCCCGTGCATCGGCGCATCCTCTATTCGATGCACGAGAACGGCTACGACTGGAACAAGCCCTATCGCAAATCCGCCCGCGTGGTCGGCGACGTGATGGGCAAGTACCACCCCCATGGCAACGACGCCATCTACGACGCCATGGTGCGCATGGCGCAGGGCTTCTCCATGCGCCTGCCGCTGCTGGACGGGCAGGGGAATTTCGGCTCCATGGACGGCGACCCGCCCGCCGCCATGCGTTACACCGAGATCAGGCTCGGGCCGCCGGCCGAAGCCCTGCTCACCGACATCGACAAGGAGACCGTCCCGTTCCAGGAGAATTACGACGGCTCGGCCCGGGAGCCCACGGTGCTTCCCGCCGCCTTCCCCAATCTTCTTGTCAACGGTGCCGGCGGTATCGCCGTCGGCATGGCCACCAACATCCCGCCGCACAATCTCGGCGAGGTGGTGGACGCGGCGTGCGCCTATCTGGACGATCCGGATATATCGGTGGACGGGCTGATGGAGCATGTGCCGGGGCCCGACTTCCCCACCGGCGGGATCGTCGTCGGCGCGTCCGGCGCCCGGCGGGCCTATCACACGGGCCGGGGCTCCGTCGTGATGCGCGCACGCACCCATGTGGAGGAGGTCCGCAAGGATCGCGAGGCCCTCGTCGTCACGGAGATCCCCTACCAGGTCAACAAGGCGCGGATGATGGAGCGGATCGCCGACCTGGTGAACGAGCGCCGCGTGGAAGGCATCGCCGACCTGCGCGACGAATCGGACCGGGAGGGTGTCAGGGTCGTCATCGAGCTGAAGCGCGACGCGGTGGCGGAGGTGGTCCTGAACCAGCTTCTCCGCTATTCCCCGCTCCAGACGAGCTTCGGCGTCAACATGCTTGCGCTCGACGGCGGCCGGCCGAAGCTCATGACGCTGCGGGACATCGTGGCGGCCTTCGTCGCGTTCCGCGAGGAGACCATCACCCGGCGCACGCGCTATCTTCTGGCCCGGGCGCGCGAGCGCGGGCACATGCTGGTGGGCCTCGCCATCGCGGTCGCCAATATCGACGAGGTGATCGCGCTGATCCGGCGCGCGCCGGACCCGGCCACGGCCCGTTCGGCGCTTACCGGCCGGGACTGGCCGGTAAAGGACGTGGCGCCGCTGGTCGCGCTGATCGCCGACCCGCGACAGCGGGTGGCGGAGGGCGGCGTCTGCCGGTTCACCGACGACCAGGCCCGCGCCATCCTCGAACTCCGTCTCCAGAGGCTCACCGCCATGGAGCGCGACAAGATCGCCGACGAACTCGCGGAGATCGTCGAAAAGATCAAGGACCACATCGAAATATTGCGCAACCGGACCAGGCTCCAGGCGGTGCTCCGCGACGAACTCGTGGCGGTTCGCGCCCGCTTCGCCGATGCGCGCCGCACCGAACTCCAGGAGGTGGAGTTCGAGCAGGATGTCGAGGATCTCATCCAGCGCGCCGAGATGGTCGTCACGCTCAGCCATCGCGGCTATGTGAAGCGCGTGCCGCTCTCCACCTATCGCGCGCAGCGCCGCGGCGGCAAGGGCCGTGCGGGAATGTCCACCCGGGGCGAAGACTTCGTCTCCCGCGTGCTGGTGGTCGATACCCACACGCCCGTGCTCTTCTTCTCGACCCTCGGCAGGGTCTACAAGCTCAAGGTCTACCGCCTGCCCCAGGCGGAGCCCCAGGCCCGCGGCAAGGCGCTGATCAACCTGCTTCCGCTCGCCGAAGGCGAGACCGTCTCCGCGGTTCTGCCCATGCCGGAGGACGAAGCGAGCTGGGGCGCGCGCCAGTTGATGTTCGCGACCGCGTCGGGCTCCGTGCGGCGCAACAGCGCCGGCGATTTCGTGAACGTGCCCTCCAACGGTAAGATCGCCATGAAGCTCGGCGCGGACGACCGGATCGTCGGCGTCCGTCTCTGCACCGATGAGGACGACGTTCTGCTTGCCGCGGCCGGCGGCAAGTGCGTGCGCTTCCCCGCGGCGGATGTCCGGCTCTTCAAGGGGCGGAGCTCGGCCGGGGTTCGCGGGATGGAGCTTACGGCGGGCGACCGGGTGATCTCCATGAGCATCCTCGCCCATACCGACCTCACGCCGGAAGAACGCGACGCCTGGTTCGGGCGGAAGCGCGCGGGCGCCGTGCCGACGCTCGCCGAATCGCGCCGCGCCGTGCTGGAGGAGCGCGAGCAGTTCCTTCTCACGATCCGGGGCGACGGATTCGGCAAGCGCACCTCGAGCCACGACTACCGGCTCACCCGCCGCGGCGGCAAGGGCGTGATCAACATGGACCTGGGCGACGGGGGTTACGAGGCGGTGGCCGCCTTCCCGGTAGCGTCGCAGGATGAGATCATGCTGGTGACCGACAGCGGACGGCTGATCCGCTGTCCGGTGGAGGGCATCAGCAAGGTGGGCCGCGGCGCGCGCGGCGTGCGCGTCTTCCGCCTGAACGAGACGGAGGATGCGGGCAAGGCGGAGCGGGTGGTCTCGGTCGCGCGCCTTGTGGATGCGAACGGCACAGGCGGAAATGGCGGAAACGGAAACGGCGAGCGCCCCGCGGCGGCGGCCGGCGACGCCCAAGACGCCCAAGAGGAGAGCGATGGCTGAGAAGGTCGGTCTTTACCCGGGAACCTTCGATCCGATCACCACGGGCCACCAGGACATCATCCAGCGTGCGACCCGGCTGGTGGACCGGCTGGTGGTGGCCGTGGCCGTGAACGCCGGCAAGACGCCGCTGTTCAGCACGGAGGAGCGGGTCGCGCTGGCCACCGCCGATCTCGCGGCGCTCGGCCTTCATGCGCCCCGGCTCGAGGTCCGCAGCTTCGATTCGCTGCTGATGCATTTCGCCCACGAGGTGGGGGCGTCGATCATCATCAGGGGGCTCCGGGCGGTGTCGGATTTCGAATATGAGTTTCAGATGGCGGGAATGAACACGCGGATCGACCCCGGCGTGGAGACCGTTTTCCTCATGGCTTCGGAGCGGCACCACTTCATCGCCTCGCGGCTGGTCAAGGAGATCGCGTCCCTCGGCGGCGACATTTCGAGCTTCGTCTCGCCCGCCGTCGCGCGCCGTCTCGTCGAGCGGTTCGGGACGGCGCCGGACTGACGCACGGCGGCCTGTGCGGGTCGACGCATTCGACTTCGACCTTCCCCGCCGGGCGATCGCCGACCGCCCGGCCGTTCCGCGGGATTCGGCGCGCCTGCTGGACCTGACCGCGGGCCTCGCCCACCGCCGCGTCAGCGACCTGCCGGCCTTGCTGCGCCCGGGCGATGTAATGGTCTTCAACGACACGCGGGTGATCCCGGCGCGCCTTGCCGCCCGCCGCGGCGAGGCGCGCGTCGAGGTCACCCTGCACCGCCGCATCTCGGACAGCGTCTGGCTGGCTTTCGCGAAGCCTGCGCGGCGGCTGCGCGCGGGGGATGTGCTTCGCATTGCGGAAGGCTTCTCGGCCGCGGTCGAGGCCCGCGAGGGGCCGGAGGTGCGGCTTGCCTTCGACTGCGCCGGCGCGGCGCTCGATGCGGCACTCCGCCGCCATGGCGCGCTCCCTTTGCCGCCCTATCTCGGGCGTGCGACCGATGCGCGCGATGTGGAGGACTATCAGACCCTGTTCGCCCGGCGGGACGGCGCCGTCGCCGCACCGACCGCGGGGCTTCATTTCACGGCGCGTCTGCTCGCCGCCATCGAGGCCCGGGGCGTCGCCTGCCGCTTCGTTACCCTCCATGTGGGCGCCGGGACCTTCCTGCCCGTGACGGCCGAGGATACGGGCGACCACTCCATGCACAGCGAGACCGGGGTGGTGGAGACGGAGGTCGCCGATACGCTCAACCGCGCGCGGCGCGCCGGCGGGCGGATCGTCGCGGTGGGGACCACCGTGGTGCGCCTGCTGGAAAGCGCCTCGGCCGCCAACGGCACGATCCGTGCCTTCTCCGGCGCGGTGGATCTCTTCATCCTGCCGGGCTACCGGTTCAGGGCCATCGACCTGATGATGACCAACTTCCACCTGCCGCGCTCCACGCTCTTCATGCTGGTCTCCGCCTTTGCCGGCACGGCGCGCATGAAGGCGGCCTACGCCGAGGCCCTCGCGGTCGGCTATCGCTTCTACTCCTATGGCGACGCCTGCCTGTTGGCGCGCGACGACGCCGCATGAGCCTCTCCTTCACCGTCGATGCGACGGACGGCGACGCCCGTCTCGGCCGCCTCGAAACGGCGCACGGCACGGTGCGGACGCCCGCCTTCATGCCCGTCGGCACCCAGGCGACGGTCAAGGGGTTGCTGCCGGAAGCCGTGCGGGAGAGCGGTGCGGACATCCTGCTGGGGAACGCCTACCACCTGATGCTGCGCCCCGGCGCGGAGCGCATCGAGCGGCTCGGCGGCCTGCACCGCTTCATGAACTGGCCGGGACCCATCCTCACCGATTCCGGCGGCTTCCAGGTCATGTCGCTTTCCACACTCCGCGAGATCGACGAGGAAGGCGTGACCTTCCGCGCGCCGACGGACGGCTCCCGCCACCGCCTGACGCCTGCGCGCGCCATGGCGGTCCAGCGAAGCCTCGGCAGCGATATCGCCATGGTGCTGGACGAGTGCACGGCCTATCCCGCGTCCGAAGCGGAGGCCGCTTCCTCCATGCGGCGGTCCATGCGCTGGGCCGGTCTCTGCAAGGAGGCCTTCATGGCGGGCCCCGGCCGCGGGCTCTTCGGCATCGTGCAGGGCGGCGTCCACCCGCGCCTGCGGGCGGAATCCGCCGCCGCGCTGGTGGAGATCGGATTCGACGGCTATGCGGTGGGCGGACTCGCGGTGGGGGAGGGCCAGGCGCTCATGCTGGCGGTGCTCGACGGCCTGCGGGGCGCGCTGCCGGCGGAAAAGCCGCGCTACCTCATGGGCGTCGGCACGCCGGCGGATATGGTTGCGGCGGTCCAGCGCGGCGTGGACATGTTCGACTGCGTGCTGCCCACCCGCTCGGGCCGCACGGGGCGGGCCTATGTGAGCGGCGGGACGCTCAACCTCAGGAACGCCCGCCATGCGGAGGATCCGGCACCGCTGGATCCGGACTGTAGCTGCCCGACCTGCGCCGGCTACAGCCGCGCCTACCTCCACCATCTGTTCCGGACCGGGGAGATGCTGGGGCCGATCCTTCTCAGCCGGCACAATCTCCACGTCTACCAGCGGCTGATGGCGGGCCTGCGCGGCGCCATTGCCGAGGGGCGTCTCGCGGCCTTCGCCGCGCCGTTCGCCACCGCTTGAGGGCCCGCCTCGGAGACCCCACGACAGGTTTGGTGCGCGGGTCTCCAGGCCCGCATTTTTCTTCTTCTCGAAAAACAAAAACATGCGGGCCTGGAGACCCGCGCACCAAAAAAAGGGACCGCCCATAATGCCGGTTCGCCGGATTTGCGCGGCCCCACGGTTCCAGCTCACGCCTCGACAAGCTCCAGGCCGACATGCCCTTCCGCGTCAAAGCCATCCAGGTCGACGGCGGCGCCGGCGCGTTCGATACCAGCAGGCCGAACCAGGCTCTTGGCGGGCAACCCCAGCCGAATATCTTGGCAATCTGAAAGCCGAAGAAACCCCGGCGTCTCAAACGCTCTGAGCGAGGACGGCGGCTTTACAATTTACTGCAACGCGCGGACAGTGTGCGCGGTGCGCCCGTAGCTCAGGTGGTAGAGCATCTGACTTTTAATCAGAGGGTCCCTGGTTCGAGTCCAGGCGGGCGTACCATTCGCCCCCGGGCGGAGGAGGAAGGCCGAATGGCAGGTCGGGTCGAGGGAAGGGTTTCGCTGGTGACCGGTGCGGCCAAGGGCATCGGCGCGGCTTGCGCCCGGCGTCTGGCCGCGGAGGGCGCGCCCGTCGCGCTCGCCGATGTGGACGAGGCGGGCGGCGCGGCGCTCTCGGCCGAATTGGAGGCCGCCGGCGGCAAGGCGATGTTTCTCGCCCTCGACGTGACCCGGGAAGCGGACTGGGAGGCGGCGGTCGCCGAGGTGGTGGGGCATTTCGGCGGCCTGGACGTGCTGGTGAACAATGCCGGTATCGCGATCGTCGAGCCGGTCCAGAGCACCTCCCTGGAGGACTGGCGTAAGATCATGGCGGTGAATGCCGACGGCGTCTTCCTCGGCACCAAGCATGCCATGCGCGTCATGCGGCCGGGCGGCTCCATCATCAACATTTCGTCGATTCTCGGGATCACCAGCGTCGAGGCGCTCTCCGCCTACAGCGCCACCAAGGGCGCGGTGCGGCTCTTCAGCAAGGGAGCCGCGCTGGACGGCGCCAAGGACGGCAGGAACATCCGCGTCAACTCCATCCATCCCGGCTACATACACACCGAGATGATGGAGGACACCTGCTACCGCGACTATGGCAGCCTGGAGGCCGGTCTCGAGGCGCTGGGCAAGCTGCACCCCATCGGCCGCGTCGGCAAGCCGGAGGACATCGCCAACGGCGTCCTCTTCCTGGCCTCGGACGAAGCGGGCTTCGTCACCGGCACCGAACTCGTCATCGACGGCGGCTATACCGCCATATAGGCCGGCCGCGGGGCCGTGCGCCGTTCCATGCTACATTTCCGCGCATGGGTCCGGTGACGGCGCGGGGAGAGCTTTCATGAAGGAGATCGGCAGGCGCGGAGTCTGGATATTTCCGGATGCGCCGTCCGGGCGCGAGGTCGCCACGTTCGCGCAAGCCGCGGAAAGCCTGGGCTACGACGCCCTCTGGTATCCCGAGGCCGTGGGCTTCGAGAGCTTCAGCTTCGCCGGCTTCGTGCTGTCGGAGACGGACCGGCTCTGCGCCGCCAGCGGCATTGCCAACATCTATGCGCGGGACGCGGTGGCCGCGATCGCAGGCCATGACACGCTCAACCATTTCTACAGCGACCGCTTCGTACTCGGGCTCGGCGTCTCCCATGTGCCGTTGGTGGAGGATGTCCGGGGCCATGTCTACGCCAAGCCGGTGGCGACGATGCGTGCCTATCTCGACGCCATGGATCGGGCCGAACTCGGCATCCCGAAAGTGGAGCGGAATGTCGTGCTCGCCGCGCTGGGCCCGCGCATGCTGGCGCTGGCCGCGGCGCGGACGCGCGGCGCGCACCCCTACAATGTGACGCCGGAGCACACGGCGCGCGCCCGCGAGATCGTGGGGCCGGACGCCTGGCTCTGTGTCGAGCAGAAGGTCTGCCTCACCCGCGATGCGTCGCGGGCGCGCGATGTCGCGGCGCAGACTCTGGCGCTCTACATGCCGCTCACCAACTACCGCAACAACTGGCTCAGTCTTGGCTTCGGCGAGGATGAGCTGGGCGAGCGGGGCAGCGACCGCTTCCTCGACGCCATGGTCGCCTGGGGCAGCGCCGAGGCCGTGCGCGGGCGGCTCCGGGCACATTTCGACGCCGGCGCGAGCCATGTCTGCATCCAGCCGCTGGACCCGGAGGGGAGCACCGCGCCGGACCGGAACGCCCTCGAGGCGCTGGCGGCGCTCTGAGCGCAGACGGCGGGCGGCGCTTCGGGGACGCCCGGGAAAGCACGCCCTCGATCCCGCCAAAGGGAGGCGACGCCCGGCCCCGCCGCGGCTTGTCCGCCTCTCTTCGGGCCGCTCCCGCGCCGCTCCGGGGGCAATAGGGTGCCCGTCGCCCCTGCGCCGTCCGTCCAGCCGCACGAAGATGGCCATCGCTGGGCCGTGCTGGGCGGGGTGTGGCTGATCTATTTCGGGTTCGGCCTCCTTTCGGCGGCGATGGCGCCGCTGATCGACCCTGTGGGCCGCGACCTCGGCCTCAGCCACACCGCCATGGGCGCCATTCTGGGCGCCTGGCCGCTGGTCTATATCGTCGCGGCCACGCCTTGCGGCGCGTTCGTGGACCGGGTCGGGCTGAAATGGTCCTTGCTCGTCGCGGCCCTGGTCATGGCCGCGTCGGGCGGGTTGCGCGCGGTCGCCTTCGACGGCGTGTCCCTGTTCGTCGCCGTCGGGCTGTTCGGCGTCGGTGGGCCTCTGATCTCCATCGGCGCGCCGAAGGCGATCATGCAGTGGTTCAAGGGTGCCGAGCGTGGCCTCGCCATGGGCATCTACATCACGGGCCCCGCACTCGGCAACATGCTCGCTCTGATCCTGACCAGCAGCGTCCTGATGCCGCTCACCGGTGGCAACTGGCGCCATGCCCTGCTGATCCATACGGGCTTCATCCTCGCCGCGGGCCTGGTCTGGCTGGGGCTGTGCGGTCGTCCGGCGGTTCGCGTCTTCGACCATGCCGGGCGCCGCCGGGGCTCGATAGCCGGTCAGCTCGCCGTCTTCGGCAGGCTGCTGCGGGTGGCGGATGTCCGGCTCGTCCTCGTGATGGGCGTCGGTGCGTTCTTCGTCCACCATGCGCTCGGCAACTGGCTGCCGGAAATCCTGCGCACGGGCGGCATGACGGCGGCTGCCGCCGGCCTTTGGTCGAGCCTTCCGACGGCCGTCGGCATCCTGTGCGCGCTGCTCATCCCCCGGCTTGCGACCCCGCCCCGGCGCTTCACCATCCTGTTCGGGCTCGCGCTCTGCGTCGGCACCGGTGCCATGCTGCTGCTGCTCTCGGGCGTCCCGGCGCTGGTCGCGGCGCTGGTCCTTCAGGGTGTCGCGCGCGGCCCGCTGATCGCGGTTCTGATCCTGGTGCTGATGGAATCGCGCGGCGTGGATGCGCGCTCCACCGGGGCCGCCGTCGGCCTCTTCTTCTCCGCGGCGGAAATCGGCGGCGTGCTGGGCCCGCTTGCCGTCGGTGCGGCGTCCGACCTCGCCGGGGGGTTCGGCCCGGGCATTTGTCTGCTCGGTGCCGTGAGTGCCGCGGTTGCGGCTCTGCTTCCCCTGCATCGCGCGATGGAACGCCGGGCTGCGGCTGCGGGCCTGCCGCATCACCCGGGCGACAGGCGCTGACGTCCGATCCCGCGCCCGCGCAATCCGCGCAACGGGCGGCCGTTCGGGCGGGCCATGTGCTATCAATCCGGATCTGTCATGTGTCGATCGGGCGTGTGGCGATGCGCGCAGGCCCGCCATATTTTGGACATGGAAGGAGGCGACGATGACCCCGCGCGACGCAATCCGATCGCTGGTCGTCGGCACCATGCTGCTGGCCGAGCGCTGGCAGAGCGGCACGGTCTACAACCCGCTGTCGGCGACGATGGCACAGGACCCGTACCCCGCCTACGCGGACCTCCGGGAGCGGAGCCCGGTGCACCGCAGCCGGCTGCTGAAGGGCTGGGTGTTCTCGCGCCATGCGGATGTGGACGC
Source organism: Alphaproteobacteria bacterium (assembly GCA_965220825.1). Lineage (GTDB taxonomy): Bacteria > Pseudomonadota > Alphaproteobacteria > UBA828 > UBA828. The sequence goes on along the minus strand of OZ244839.1, from coordinate 1,414,613 downwards.
CATCCTGCGCGACCATCGGCGCTTCGCCAACGACCCGCGCAAGCGGGTCCTCAGCGCCCGCCAGAAGGCCTCCTTCCCCAAGCCCGACGAGTACAGCATGCTGTTCCTCGACCCGCCGGACCATTCCAGGCTGCGGGCGCTGGTCAACAAGGCCTTCACCCGGCGGGCGGTCGAATCCCTCGAGACGCGCATCCGCGAGCGGACGAACGCCCTGCTGGACGATGTCGAGCCCGCCGGCTTCGACCTCATTGCGGCGCTGGCGAACCCGCTGCCGGTGATCGTGATCGCCGAGATGCTGGGAGTGCCGCCGGATGACCGGGCCCGGTTCCGCACCTGGTCGGACGGCCGTGCCCGCCTGCTCGAGCCCACCATCGACGCCCGGGAGCGCGCGATCGGCCAGGAGGCCGGCAAGGCTTTCAACGACTATTTCCAGCCCATCATCCATGCCCGCCGCGAAGCGCCGGAGGGCGATATCGTGAGCGCCCTCGCACAGGCGGAGGAGGAAGGCGACGTGCTGACCGAGCAGGAGGTGCTCAACATGCTGCGCCTGCTCCTCGTCGCCGGCAACGAAACCACCACCAACCTGATCGGGAACGGCATGCTCGCGCTGCTGCGCCACCCCGACCAGCTGGAGCTGCTGCGCGCGGATCCGAGCCTGATCCCCGCCGCGGTGGAGGAGCTGCTCCGCTTCGATTCGCCCGTACAGACGGATTTCCGCGGCGCGACGGAGGACTGCGAGGTAAGCGGCGCTGCCGTCCGGCAGGGCGAGAACATCGTGCTCCTGATCGGATCGGCCAACCGCGACCCGGGCGTATTCAAGGACCCCGACCGGGTGGATATCGGCCGCTCCGGGGGCAGCCATGTCTCGTTCGGCCGCGGCATCCATCACTGCCTCGGGGCGCCGCTCGCGCAGCTCGAGGCCCGTATCGCGTTCGAGACCCTGCTGGAGCGCTTCGCGTCGTTCCGCCTGATCGAGGATACACCCCGGTTCCGCAACGGGGTCGTGCTCCGCGGCCTGCGGTCGCTGCCCATCGCCGCCGTCCCGGCCTAGGCCGTATCGTCCGCATCTGCCGGTGCCACCGCGCGATCCTGCGGCGCGGGTCGGCATGCACTATTATGACTATGGCGAGATGATGGCGGGTATGATTATGGCGAGATGAAGGCAGGGGACGGGCCGCGCGGGCGGGCCTGATCGAGGGGGCGTCATGGGCTTCGTGGTCGACGTGATTCTGCCGATTGCGCTGGCGATCATCATGCTGGCGCTCGGGCTGGGGCTCACCTTCGACGATTTCGTCCGGGTGGCGCGCCGCCCGCGCGACTTCGCCGTGGGCGCGGTGTCGCAGATCGTCCTGCTGCCGGCGGTCGCCTTCGGCCTCGCAAGCGTCTGGCCCTTGGCGCCCGAGCTCGCCCTCGGCCTGATGATCATCGCCGCGGCGCCGGGCGGCGTGACCTCCAATATCCTGACGGCGTTCGCGCGCGGCGACGTGGCGCTCTCGATCTCGCTCACCGCGGTGATCAGCCTGCTGAGCGTGATCACCATCCCGTTCATCGTGATCTTCGCCTATGGCCGGTTCATCGGCGGGCCGGCGGCGGAGGAGATTTCCGTGACGACCACCGCGGTCGGAGTCTTCCTGATCGTCGCCGCGCCGGTTCTGATCGGGGTGCTGATCCGCCGCTTTGCGGAGGGTTTCGCGCGCCGGGTGGAGCCGTGGGCCCGCAAGCTATCCGCGGTGCTCTTCCTGCTGGTGCTTGCCGGTGCGATCTATCAGGAGCGCGCGAACATCGCCCCCTATTTCGAGGAGGCCGGGCCCGTCACCTTCGTCCTCAATCTGGCGATGATGGCGCTCGCTTGGCTCCTCGCCCGCCTGTTCGCGAGCGGCCCGCAACAGCGCGTCGCGATCACCATGGAGTGCGGGCTGCAGAACGGCACCCTCGCCATCGCCGTGGCCGTGCTCCTCTTCGGCGGCGGCCCCGCGACCATGCCCGCCGCGACCTACAGCCTCATCATGTTCGCCACCGCCCTCGTCTACATCGCGTCACTGCGACTCAAACGAACCTGACCGCAGCCCGCGCCCTCTTTTCTTGTTTTGGGTGCGCGGGTCTCCAGGCCCGCATGTTGTTGTTTTTCGAGAAGGAAGAAAAATGCGGGCCTGGAGACCCGCGCACCGAAAACAACCACGAACACAACGACGTGAAATCGTGAGGAAGCCGGCCGTAGCGGCCGACCGCGAGAGGCCGCAGCGATGAGACGGCAGAAAACGCCCGCACCCGCCGCCGCGCATGGTGCGCGGATCTCCAGGTCCGCAACGGGCCGCAGGCCCTATCGTCCCTTGCAACCAACGCGCAACATGCGGTTGCATTGGAAGCAAACATGGCTCCTCGCGGCCGCTCGAACGACTCGCATTTGGAGGACTGCCCAAGCCGATGAACCAGAGGACCATACGAATCCTGACAATTGCCGTTCTGTCCGTGTCGATCGGTCTTGCCGCCACGGCCCTGTGCGCACAAGACGACCCCTCGTTCGAGACGTTAGTGCAGAAAGCCGAACAGGATGACGCCGATGCGCAGTACAACCTCGGGGTCATTTACGACGACGGCGACGGCTTACCGGAGGACGATGCAGAGGCCGTACGCTGGTACCGGATGGCCGCCGAGCAGGGTAATGCCTCGGCGCAATTCGATCTTGGGCTGATGTACTACAACGGTAAGGGCGTGCCGCAGGACGATGCGGAGGCCGTACGCTGGTACCGGATGGCTGCCGACCAGGGTCATGCCCGCGCGCAGTTCAACCTCGGTTTCATGTATAAGGATGGCAAGGGCGTGCCAGAGGACGCTGCGGAGGCCGTACGCTGGTACCGGATGGCTGCCGAGCAGGGTCATACCCTTTCGCAGGTCAGCCTCGGTTTCATGTATAAGGATGGCAAGGGCGTGCCGGTGGACGGTGCACAGGCCGTGCGCTGGTACCGGATGGCCGCCGAGAAGGGTCATACCCTTGCGCAGGCCAGCCTCGGGTTCATGTACGATTTTGGCGAGGGCGTGCCGGCGGACGCTGCGGAGGCCGTGCGCTGGTACCGGATGGCTGCGGAGCGGGGTTACGTCGTCGCGCAGTTCAGGCTCGGGAACATATACGCCTACGGCGAGGGCGTGCCGGAGAACGTCGCGGAGGCCGTGCGCTGGTACCGGACGGCTGCGGAGCAGGGTCACGCCCTTGGGCAGAACAACCTCGGGCAAATGTACGCCAACGGAAAGGGCGTGTTGAAGGACGCTGCGGAGGCCGTGCGCTGGTACCGGATGGCCGCCGAGCAGGGTAACCCCCGAGGACAGACTAACCTTGCGTTCATGTATGCCCTCGGCAAGGGCGTACTCAAGGATCCTGTGCTCGCGCACATGTGGGCCAACATCGCCGGTGCCAACGGGGTGGAGCACGCCCGGGAACTGCGGGACCACCTTGAACGCAACATGACCCAGGACCAGATCGCTCGCGCGACCGAACTGGCGCGGATGTGCATGTCGTCGGACTATCAGGACTGCGGAGGGTGACCTCTGTCGCGACCGAAAAGAAATATGCGGGCCTGGAGACCCGCGCACCAAAAACAACCATGTGAAACCGTGAGGGAGTCGGCGTAGCGGGTGGCCGCGAAGGGCTGCGGTGGCGGAAGGGTGGGGGATGCCCGAGAGCGCACCTGAAACAACACCGAAGACAACCCCGTGAAATCGTGAGGGAGCCGGTGTAGCGCAAGGGCCGGCCCGGCCCTTCGTGTGCAAGTTCAGACAGGTATGAGACGCGTCTCTTGAAACGGGGTTGGGGGTCTCCGAAGCTGTTGGTGTAGACACATCAACCTCGAGGAGACCCCCATGCAGGTTCTTGGCCTGCCTCGTCAGATTACACGAGGCGCGCGGCTCGCGTCGCGTCTTTGCGATGCGCAGCGTAGCGAAGCAGAGCAAAGACGCGACGCGGTGCGTCGTTGGCGCGCTGCCATGGTGGCGGGCCTGACCGCCGAGGAAGCGGCCCAAGCCATCGGCGTGTCCCGTGCCACGCTCTACCGCTGGAAGAAGCGCTCCGAGCGGTACTCCAGCCGACCGCGGAGGCTGCGAAAGCCAAACTGGTCGCGGGCTCTGGTCGCCGCCATCCGCGAGATCCGCGCCGACTACCCCATGTGGGGCAAGGCCAAGATCACCGTTCTACTGCACCGGCGCGGCTTCCAGACCTGCGAAAGCACCGTTGGGCGCATCCTGAAGACCTTGATCGACCGCGGCGAGGTCGTCCCCGTCCCGACACTGCGGCGCAAGGCGCCACGGGCCTTGCGCCGCACCCGGCCCCATGCCCGGCGCCTGCCCAAGGGCAGAAAGCCCGCACGGCCCGGAGAAATCATCCAGATCGACACCATGACCATCAATCCCGGCCACGGACGGCCCACCATCAAGCAGTTCACTGCAATCGACCCCATCGCCAAATGGACCTGCGCACAGGCCTGGCGACGCGCAACGGCCCATAACGCCGCCCAATTCCTCGACAAGCTCCAGGACGACATGCCCTTCCCCGTCAAGGCCATCCAGATCGACGGCGGCGCCGAGTTCAAGGCAAGCTTCGAAACCGAATGCCAAAGGCGCGGCATCGATCTCTGGGAGCTGCCGCCCCGATCCCCTGAACTCAACGGTCATGTCGAACGCAGCAACGGCACATGGCGCTATGAGTTCCATGCCTCCTGGGAGCTCCCCGACGACCTCGAAGGCCTCAACCGATGGATCGACGCCTTCGCCGACGAGTTCAATACCATCAGACCCAACCAGGCCCTTGGCGGACAAACACCGGCCGAATACCTTGACAACCTGACAGCAGAAGAAACCACAGCGTCTCAAACGTCCTGAACGAGGACACTTCGTTGACGGGGGCGCGGTGGGGGTCTATCTCTGGGGCGGGGCTTGCGCACCGGCGGGATTCGGGAGCGTGGAGATCGAGATCGAACGGCCCACCACGTCCGTCACCGAGGATGCGACGGCCGTCGCCGCAGAGGCGCAGCCGCTCGAGCGCGGTATTGCGGTGCTGCGCGGCGCGCTCAAGACCATGCCGACGGGCCCCGGCGTCTACCGCATGGCGGATCGCGCCGGCAAACCTCTCTATGTCGGCAAGGCGAAGAGCCTGAAAAAGCGCGTCGCCAGCTATCTCAACGCCCGCAAGCTGCCGGTGCGCCTCCAGCGCATGGTGGCGGCGACCGCCTCCCTCGAGGTCACGGTGACCGACAGCGAGGTGGAGGCTCTCCTCTTGGAGAGCAACATGATCAAGCGCCTCAAGCCGCACTACAACGTGCTGCTCAGGGACGACAAGTCCTTCCCCTACATCCTGCTCCGCCGCGACCACCCCTGGCCTCAGATCGCCAAATATCGCGGGCCGAGATCGGGGAAGGGGGATTATTTCGGCCCCTTCGCCTCCGCCAGCGCCGTGAACGTCACGGTCAACGCCCTCCAGCGCGCCTTCCCGCTGCGCTCATGCTCCGATTCGGTGCTGGAGGGGCGCACCCGGCCCTGCCTCCAATATCAGATCAGGCGCTGCACCGCGCCCTGCGTCGGGCGCATCGGCAAGGCCGAGTACGACGCCCTGGTGGAGGAGGCGCGGGCCTTCCTCTCGGGCCGCAGCCACGAGGTCCAGCGCCGCCTTACCGAGCGCATGACGGCCGCGTCCGACGCCCTCGAGTTCGAGACCGCCGCCGCCTTCCGCGACCGCATCCGCGCACTCGCCCACATCCAGGCCCGCCAGGGGGTCAACATGCGGCGCGCGGAGGATGCGGACGTGGCGGCGGTCCACCAGGCGGCCGGCCAGGCCTGCGTGCAGGTCTTCTTCTTCCGCGCCGGGCGGAACTACGGCAACCGGGCGTTCTTCCCCCGCCATGCCGCGGACGAGGCGCCCGAGGCTGTGCTCGCCGCCTTCCTCGGCCAGTTCTACCAGAACCGGGAGCCGCCGCCGCTGGTCCTGCTGAACCTCACGCTGCCCGAGGAGGCGCTCATCGCCGAGGCGCTCTCGGTGAAGGCGGGGCGCCGGGTGCGCGTCCGCCGGCCGGTGCGCGGCGAGAAGCGCAGCCTGGTGGCGACCGCGGAGCGCAATGCCCGCGAGGCGCTGGAGCGGCGGGTCAGCGAAAGCGCGACCCAGCGGGCGCTCTTCGAGGCGCTTGCCGAGCGCTTCGGGCTCGACGGTGCGCCGCAGCGGATCGAGGTCTACGACAACAGCCACATCTCGGGTACGGACGCGGTGGGGAGCCTGGTGGTGGCGGGGCCGGAGGGCTTCATCCGCAGCGGCTACCGCAAGTTCAACATCCGCGCCGAGGCGGCGGAGGCGGCGGGGGACGACTACGCCATGATGCGCGAGGTGCTGACCCGGCGTTTCGCCCGGCTGATGAAGGAGGATCCGGAGCGCGCCGGCGAGGCGTGGCCCGATCTGGTGCTGATCGACGGCGGCGCCGGGCAGTTGGGCGAGGCGCGTCGGGTGTTCGCCGACCTTGGCATCGCGGACCTCCCCGTGGCCGCCATCGCCAAGGGGCCGGACCGCAATGCGGGCCGGGAGCGCATCTTTTTGCCGGACCGCCCGCCTCTTGTGATCGGTGCGCGCGACCCGCTGCTCTACTTCCTCCAGCGCCTGCGGGACGAGGCCCACCGCTTCGCCATCGGCACCCACCGGGCGCGCCGCGCGAAGGGGGCCGCGCGCTCGGCCCTCGACGGGATCCCGGGCGTCGGGCCGCGCCGCAAGAAAGCGCTCTTGCACCGCTTCGGCTCGGCGCGGGGCGTGAGCGAGGCTGGCCTCGCCGATCTGGAAACCGTGGACGGCATCTCCCGCACCGTGGCGCGGACGATCCATGGCCACTTCCACGACGACGCCTGACGGGGGCGCCGAGGCCGCCGCCGCGGACCGCGGCGCGCTGACCTGGCCCAATGCGGTCACGCTGGCCCGCATTCTGCTCGTCCCCGTCCTGGTGGGCGCGTTCTACCTGCCGGGCGCGGCGGGCTATGCGCTCGCCTTCGGGGCCTTCGCGCTGGCGGCGCTCAGCGATTTCGTGGATGGCTGGCTCGCCCGCCGCCTCGACCAGCACTCCGCCCTCGGGCGTGCGCTCGATCCCATTGCGGACAAGCTGCTGGTCGCCGCCGCGCTGGTAATGCTGACCGCCTTCGAGCGCGTGCCGGCCGTCGCCGCGGCGGCGATCCTGGCCCGCGAGTTCCTGGTCGCGGGCTTGCGCGAAGCGCTGGCGGGCAGGGCGCGGCTCCCCGTCCAGCCGCTCGCCAAGGGCAAGACCTTCGCCCAGATGGCGGCCATCGCGCTGCTGCTCGCGGTGCCGGCCTTCCCCGTGGCGGGCGATTCCGTTGCGGCGCTGGTAAGTCGGGCGGGCGAGGCCCTGCTGTGGCTCGCCGTCGCCCTCACCTGGATCACCGGAATCGGCTATCTTCGCCGCGCGTGGCGCAGCCTCAGCGGATAATGGCGGGGTCGAGGACGTGCATCGGTTCGGCATCACCGGATGGAGCGGCAGCGGCAAGACGACGCTGGTCTGCCGCCTGCTGCCCCGGTTGCGCGCACGGGGCCTCAGCGTCGCGACGGTAAAGCATGCCCGCCACGGTTTCGACCTTCTGCCCGAGGGCCATCCGGCAGGCGCCTGGCGGGCGGCCGGTGCGTGCGACATCGTGCTGGCGGCGCCGGAGCGCTGGGCCCATCTCCACGAGACGGGCGGAGGCGGCGAGCCGTCGCTGGACAGCCTGCTCGCCATGCTGGACCCGGTGGACCTGGTGCTGATCGAGGGGTACAAGCGGGGCGGCCACCGCAAGATCGAGGTCTATCGCGGCGGGGGCGGCCCGCTTCTGGCCGCGGGCGATCCCACGGTCGTGGCCGTCGCGAGCGACGCGCCGGTGCCGCCGGCCCTGCTGCCGGACCGCGCCATCCCCGTGTTCGATCTCGACGACATTGCGGAAATCGCGGCATTCGTGGCCTCCCATTGCGGGGCGGGAGAGGCGGCGGAACGGATCTCGGCCCATGGCGCAGCTTAGCGACGACTGTTTCGCGTTCGGCGGCGCGCTCATGCCGGCGGCGGATGCGCTCGCCCGGCTCGAGCGTGCGGTGCGCCCCGTCGCGGAGCAGGAGACCGTGGGCCTGCGGGCGGCCAACGGGCGCATCCTGGCGGAGCCGGTGGTCTCCGAACGCGCCGTCCCGCCGCACGACAACGCCGCGGTGGACGGCTATGGCGTGTTCTTCGACGATCTCGCAGGCGATGCGGACACCCGCCTTCCCTGCACCGGGCGCGCGGCGGCGGGCCATCCGCTGGGGCGGGCGGCGCGGCGCGGCGAGGCGATCCGCGTCTTCACCGGCGCGCCCATGCCCGAGGGCGAAGGCGGCGCACCGGGGCCCGATACGGTGCTGATGCAGGAGGACTGCCGCCACGAAGGGGAGCATGTGGTAGTGCCCCCGGGAATCCGACGGGGCGCCAACCGCCGCAGGGCGGGGGAGGACATCGCCTCGGGCGAGACCATCCTCGCGGCGGGCCGGCGGCTCCGGCCGCAGGATGTGGGCCTCGCGGCCTCGGTGGGGCGCACGGCGCTGCCCGTGTTCCGGCGTCTGCGGGTCGCCGTCTTTTCCACCGGCGACGAGGTCTGCGAGCCGGGGACGGCGCTGGACGAAGGCGGCATCTATGACGCGAACCGCTATGTGATCGCGAGCCTCGCGGAGCGTCTGGGCTGCACCGTCACCGACATGGGGATCCTGCCGGACCGGCTCGATGCGATCCGCGACGCGCTGGACGGCGCGAGCGCCGCGCACGACCTGCTGCTAACCTCCGGCGGCATGTCCACCGGGGAGGAGGATCACGTGAAGGCCGCGGTGGAGGCGCTCGGCCACCTCCATTTCTGGCGCCTCGCCATCCGGCCGGGCCGGCCCATCGCGCTGGGCCAGGTGGGGCGCGTGCCCTTCATCGGGCTGCCCGGCAATCCGGTGGCGGTGATGGTGACCTTCCTTCGCTTCGCGCGGCCTCTCATCCTGCGCCTCTCGGGCGCGACCGACGTGGAGCCCGCACGCTACCGGGTTCCCGCGGCCTTCGACTACAAGAAGAAGCGCGGGCGGCGTGAGTGGCTCCGCGCAAGGCTCGTGACCGGGGCGGACGGGGCGCTGGAGGCGGAGAAGTTCGCCCGCGACGGCGCCGGCATCCTCTCGTCCGCCGTCTTCGCCGACGGGCTGGTGGAGCTCGAGGAGGACCTCACCTTCCTCGACAGGGGCGCCATGGTGGACTTCCTGCCCTTCAACGAGATGTACCGATGAAGCTGCTCTATTTCGCCTGGCTGCGCGAGCGTATCGGGGTGGACGCCGAGGAGGTGCACCCGCCGGACGATGTGCGGACGGTTGGCGCGCTGCTCGACTGGCTGAGCGCCCGCGGCGGCGGCTACGAGGCGGCGCTTGCCGACCGCTCGGTGGTGCGCGCGGCCGTCAACCAGGAGTTCGCATCGCCCGACAGCGCGGTCGCCGCGGACGACGAGATCGCGCTGTTTCCGCCGGTCACCGGCGGGGGAGGTGCCGCGTGATCCGCGTCCAGCGGGAAGATTTCGATATCGGCGCGGAGATCGAGGCGCTGACCCGGAGCCGGACCGGGATCGGCGGTATCGCGTCCTTCGTCGGCGTGGTCCGCGCGGATGCGGGTGAAGGCGAGGCGGTCTCCGCCATGACGCTCGAACATTATCCGGCGATGACGGAGAAGCAGTTGGGCGAGATCGAGGCGGAGGCGTGCCGGCGCTGGAGCCTGGACGCTTCCCTCATCGTGCACCGCTACGGCCGCCTGGAGCCCGGGGAGCGTATCGTCCTGGTGGTCACCGCCGCCGCCCACCGCGAGGCTGCGCTCGATTCCTGCGCCTTCCTCATCGACTGGCTGAAGACCCGGGCACCCTTCTGGAAACGTGAGGAGACCGCGGGCGGCCCCCGCTGGGTCTCCGCCCGCACCGCCGACGACCGCGCCGCCGCCCGCTGGATCGAATAGAGCCGCGGGCCGCCCCTTTTTCCGGTGCGCGGATCTCCAGGCCCGCATTTTTCTTCGTTCGAAAAACAACAACATGCGGGTGTGGAGAGCCGCGCACCAAATCATCTCGGCGGTGTGCGTTCGACCAGCGCCACATGCGCCGCCGCGATCCGGGTGCGGAACGACTCCGGCACCTCGTCCCAGACGAACAGGTCGACCCGGAACGGCAGATTGCTTTCCTCGAATGCCTTCCGAAGGTCGCCCACCTGCCGTTGCTGCGCGGGCGTCGCGAAGACGACGAGATCGAGGTCGGACCGCGGCCGGGACGTCCCCGTCACCCGCGAGCCATACGCCTAGGCTGCCGTGCCGGGCAGGTGGCGTCTGAGAAGCTCCAGAACCGCCGCGCGCTCGGCGGCCGTGATGTCGATGGCCCCGGTTACTGCCATGAGGCACCGCTCATGGTGCGGTAGAGATCGATGGCGTCGCCGATGAAATCCGGTACCAATGCGAGGCAGGCCTTGGCTTTCTTGCCGTCATAGTCATGGGACGTGCCGATGCGGGCATCGGTGTATCGCAGCCACTGCTCCACGGACGAGCGAAGCAGATCGTTCTCGTTCGCCAGCCGGAAGATGGGCTTGGGGCTGTTCGGAGGATCGGGGATGCCCAGAACCTCGGTGAGGTGCCGCTTCAGGACCTTCCACAGGCAGTCGTAGCAGGTTTCGAAGCGCTGGATGACGGATTCGGCGATTCCCTCGCGGTCCAGATCCGATAGCGCCGGGTTCCCCTGCCGGTAGTTGGCGTGTTGCTCTTCAAGACGTTCGAGAGACAAGCGGAGCGTGCCGTAGTCGATCATGCCGCGCTCGCTCTACATGGCCCGGTTCGGTTTGTGGCGCGAGCCGATGGCGGGGGCAAGGGCCTTATTCGCCCCTTTTCGGTGCGCGGGTCTCCAGGCCCGCATTTTTCGTCTTTCAAAACCAACAACATGCGGGCCGGGAGACCCGCGCACCGGTTCCTTTTGCGGGGTCAGTCGGTGGCGCGGACGGCGGCTTCGTAGTCGGCCATGAGGGTGCGGGTCACGGGGCCGACCTGAAAGTTGCAGTCGTCGATCTCGCCCACGGGCGTGACCTCGGCGGCCGTGCCGGTAAGGAAGATCTCGTCGGTCTTCGCGAGTTCCTCCGGCATGACGGTGCGCTCCACCACTTCGTAGCCCCGGCGGCGGGCGAGCTCGATCACCGTGCGCCGGGTGATGCCGTCCAGGAAGCAGTCGGGCGTGGGCGTGTGGATGACGCCGTTCTGAACCAGAAAGATGTTGGCGCCGGTGGCCTCCGCCACCCTCCCGCGCCAGTCCAGCATCAGGGCGTCGTGGTAGCCCTCGGCCTCCGCCGCGTGCTTGCTCAGCGTACAGATCATGTAGAGGCCCGCGGCCTTCGCCTTCACCGGCGCCGTGTCCGGTGCGGGGCGCCGCCACTTGGCGGTCTTCAGCTTGATGCCGCGCTGGCGGGCCTCCTCGCCGAAATAGGGCGGCCAGGGCCAGGCGGCGATCGCGACATGGATCCGGGTGTGCTGCGCCGAGACTCCCATCATGTCCGAGCCCCGCCAGGCGACGGGACGGAGATAGCCGTCGCCGATGCCGAGCGCCTCCACCACCTCTTTCGAGGCCGATACCAGCGTCTCGCAGTCATAGGGAATCTCGAAATCCAGCGCCCGGGCGGAGTCGATCAGGCGCCGGGTGTGCTCTTCCACCTTGAAGATGCGCCCGTCATAGACCCGCTCGCCCTCGAACACGCAGCTCGCATAGTGGAGGGCATGGCTCAGCACATGGGCCTTGGCCTCCCGCCACGGCACCATGGCGCCGTCGTACCAGATCGTGCCGTCTCGATCATCATATGGCAGCAACTCGGCCATGGCGTTCGGTCTCTTCGGAGGTCGGGGGGAAAACCGGTTGCGCTGCGTATCATCGGCCTGCATATAAGTCAATATGACTGACGCAAAATCGGGCTCCAATCCGCTCTATCTGCGGGAAGACCAGCTCCATGAGGGGATGGAGCTTCTGTTCTTCGCCTATCGCGACTTCACGGCGGAATGCGACGCGATTCTCGCGGGTTACGGTTTCGGGCGCGCGCACCACCGGGCCCTCTACTTCATCGGGCGCAACCCGGGCATCGCCGTCGCCGAGCTGCTCGCGATTCTCCGGGTCACGCGGCAGAGCCTCTCCCGCGTGCTCGGCCGGCTCATGCGCGAGAAGCTGGTGGCCGCCCGGCACGACCCGGAGGACGGGCGCCGGCGCCTGCTTACCCTTACCGAAGCCGGGTCCGCGCTGGAGAGGCGGCTTTCGGCGGTGCAGCGCGCCCGCATCGCCCGCGCCTACCGCGCGGCCGGCGGCGGCGCCGTCTCCGGCTATCGGGAGGTGCTTGCCGAACTGATCGACGAGGCGGAGCGGCACCGCTTCGACCGCGCTTGAACGCGGTCCGGTCCGCGGCCGGCGCGCGGACCAGGAAGGAGAGGCGGCGAGATGAGCGGAGGACCGACGGCAGAGTCGCCCCGGGATATCCATGCGCGCAGCGGCGGCACGCCGCATATCCTCGTGGTGGACGATGACGACCGTCTGCGGGATCTGCTGCAACGCTACCTCCAGGACAACGGCTATCGCGTCACGACCGCGGATTCGGCGGACACCGCCCTTGAGAAGCTCCAGGGCTTCGCCTTCGGGCTTATCGTGCTCGACGTGATGATGCCCGGCATGTCGGGGGTCGAGCTCGCGCACAAGCTTCGGACCACCAGCACGGTGCCCATCCTGCTGCTGACGGCCAGGGGCGGGGCCGAGGATCGCATCGCGGGGCTGGAGAGCGGTGCCGACGACTATCTCACCAAGCCGTTCGAGCCGCGCGAGCTGCTGCTCCGCATCGCGACGATCCTGCGCCGCGCCGGGCCGCGCCATGCGGCCGCACCCACCCGGGGTTTCCTCAGGATGGGCGATGTCCGCTACTTCCCCGCACGGGACGAACTGCTGCGGGGCGACGAGACGGTGCGGCTCACACGGGCCGAAGCCGAGCTGCTGCGGGTGTTCGCGGCGCATCCCGGCACGACCCTCAGCCGGGACGTGCTGTGCGGGCGTCTGGGGCTGGACGCCTCGCGCCGCGCCATCGACGTGCAGATAAACCGCCTGCGCGGCAAGCTGGAGGCGGACCCGCGCAACCCCCGCTATCTGATGACCGTCTGGGGTCGAGGCTATGCGCTGCGGACCGATTGAGCCGGCGCGCACGCGCAGGGAGCGAAGGGCGTGAACCTCGTCCGGCGGATCGTGCCGCAGGGCCTCTTCTGGCGGTCGTTCCTCATCATGCTGATGCCGCTGGTCCTGCTCCAGGGCGTGGTCGCCTATATCTTCTTCGAGCGCCATTGGGACACGGTCAGCCGCCAGCTCGCCCTCGGGATCACCGGCGACATCATGACGGTGATGCGCTTCCTGCAGGAGCGCTCGGAGCCCGGCCTGCAAGGCTGGATCGAGCGCACGGCCCAGAGCGAGATGCGGCTCGAAATCGTCTTCGAGGGCGGGGCCGTGCTGCCCGACGAGCCGCCTCCCCGGGGCGACCGGATCGCCGACCGCATGCTCCATGAGGCGCTCGGGCACCGCCTCTCCTACCCGTACCATATCGAGACCGCACGCCCCGATGAGCGCATCTCCGTCCGCATCCAGCAGCCCGACGGCGTGCTGACGGTGCTGACGCCGGCCAAGCGCATGCGGAGCTCCACCACCTATCTGTTCATCCTGTGGATGACGGGAACGGCCGTCGTCGTCACTGGGGTCGCCGCGCTGTTCCTGCGCAACCAGATGCGCCCCATCCGGCGGCTCGTGGACGCCGCGGACGCGCTCGGCAAGGGTCGAACGGTGGACGACCTCAAGCCCTCCGGCGCGACGGAGATCCGCCGTGCCGCATCGGCCTTCAACCAGATGCAGGCGCGCATCCGGCGCCAGATCGGCCAGCGCACCGAGATGCTGGCCGGCGTCTCTCACGATCTGCGCACGCCGCTCGCCCGCATGAAGCTCCAGCTGGCGCTGCTGGCGGGCGCGAATCCCCGGTCAGGCGGCGAACTCGCCGAGCTGGAGAGCGACGTCGAGCAGATGGAACACATGATCGACGAATATCTCGTCTTCGCCAGCGGACAGGACGGCGCCCGACCGGTTTTGGCGGACCTTGCGGATCTCGTCGCCGACGTGGCGGCGAATGCACGGCGCAAGGGCGGGGAGGTGCATCTGCGCACCGAGCGCCCCCTGGTGGTGGCGTTCAGGCCCAATGCGATCAAGCGCTGCATCACCAACCTGGTGGAAAACGCTCTGCGCCACGGCGAGCGGGTGGAGATCGCCGTGACGCGGCGGCACGATGCGGTCGCGATCAGCGTGGAGGACGACGGCCCCGGCATCCCGGAAGATCAACGGGAGGCGGTCTTCAAGCCGTTCTTCCGTCTCGACGAGACGCGAAACCCCAAGACCGGCGGCACAGGGCTCGGTCTCGCCATCGCGCGGGACATCGCCCGCAGCCATGGCGGCGACATCCATCTCGGCGCCGCGGCGCTTGGGGGCCTGCGCGCCGAATTGCGCTTTCCGGTCTGAAGGTGGGCGTTTCGTCGGGCCGCGTCACCCCGGCGCAGGGGCTTGCGGCCGCGTCACTCGGTGGAGACCTGAGTCTTCGCTTCGTCCAGCAGCCGCTCCATCTCGCGGCGTATCCCGTGGTCGTCGGCCTCGATGCCCTTTCCCGTGAGGTCGCCAAGCACCTTGCGGACCACGTCGTCGTCTCCCGGCTCGTCGAAATCGGCCAGCACGACCTGCTTGGCGTAAGCCTCCGCGTCGGAGCCCGTTATTCCCATCTTCTCCGCCGCCCACAGGCCCAGCAGCTTGTTGCGCCGTGCGACGACCTTGAACTGGAATTCCTGATCGTGCTTGAACTTCGCCTCGGCCGCTTTCTTGCGGTCGTCGAACGCGGACATGGGCTGGACTCCCCGGCGGTGGTTTGGCTACGCCCCATTCTGCCAGAGGCGCGCGGACCGGTCCATGCCCGGCCCCGGGCGCGAGCCTGCCGAGAGACCTGCGGCGACGGGTAAGGGGGCATGTGCACGCTGGTCATCCTGCGGCGACCCGGCCACCGATGGCCGCTCCTGATCGCCGCGAATCGGGACGAGATGCTGGACCGGCCCTGGCGCAATCCGGCACGCCACTGGCCGGACCGGGCGGGCGTCGTGGCCGGCCGGGACATGCTCGCGGGCGGAAGCTGGCTCGGTTTGAACGACGAAGGCGTGGTCGCCGGCGTGCTGAACCGGGTGGGCTCGCTCGGCACGGCCCCCGACAAGCGCTCGCGCGGCGAACTCGTACTGGAAGCCCTCGATCACGCCGACGCCGCCGAGGCGGCCACGGCGCTTGCCGATTTGGACGGCCGCGCCTACCGGCCCTTCAACCTGATCGTTGCGGATGCGAACGAGGCGTTCTGGTTGCGCCATGACGGCGGGCGCCCCGTCTTCATGGAGATTCCCGAGGGCCTGTCCATGTTCACCGCCCATGAGCGGAACGACGCGGCCTCGCCCCGCATCCGCACGCACCTGCCGGCCTTCGAGGCCGCACCGCCGCCCGAGCCTGCGCGGGGCCTCTGGCAGTCGTGGGAGACGCTGCTTGCGCGGAAGGCGGAAGCGGGCGCGGAATCCCAGGCGGCGATGTGCGTGGCACCCGCCGGCGGCTTCGGGACGGTCAATGCGTCGCTGATCGCGCTGCCCCGTCCCGGCCCGAGTCGCACCGGCCCAGTCTGGCGTTTCGCCGCCGGCCCGCCGGACCGCAACCTCTTCGTGCCGGTGGACCTCGAAGGAGGATGAGGTGAGACCTCAACTATCTGATAATACGCGAAAAACTGCCTTCTTTAGGGGGCCGGGTCGCGGGCCGCCTGTGTCGTTGTATTGGTCTGACGATAAGACTATGTTGGCTGTGCGCGGGCCCTGGCGGTCATGCGTCGCGGTCCCTGCTTTCCAATGATCGCACCCCTGCTCTCAGAGGATCGAACCGATGTCCCGTCGCAGGCGCATCTATGAAGGCAAGGCGAAGGTCCTCTATGAAGGGCCGGAGCCCGGCACCCTGGTGCAGTATTTCAAGGACGACGCCACCGCCTACAACAACAAGAAGCACGCGGTCATCACCGGCAAGGGCGTGCTCAACAACCGCATCTCCGAGCATCTCATGGCGCGGCTCAACGATATCGGCGTCCCCACCCATTTCATGCGCCGGCTGAACATGCGCGAACAGCTCATCCGGGAGGTGGAAATCATCCCGGTGGAGGTGGTGATCCGCAATTTCGCCGCGGGCTCCCTGGTCAAGCGGCTCGGCCTGAAGGAAGGCGTGCAACTCCCGCGTTCCATCGTCGAGTATTACTACAAGAACGACGAACTCGACGACCCGATGATCTCGGAAGAGCACATAACCGCCTTCGGCTGGGCGGCGCCCCAGGAGCTCGACGACATCCTCTCGCTCTCGCTCCGCATCAACGACTTCCTCAGCGGGCTCTTCCTCGGCATCGGCATCAGGCTGGTGGACTTCAAGCTGGAGTTCGGGCGGCTTTGGAGCGGCGAGGAGATGCGGATCGTGCTCGCCGACGAGCTCAGCCCGGACAATTGCCGCCTGTGGGACCTGGAGACCGACGAGAAGCTGGACAAGGACCGCTTCCGCCGGGATATGGGCCGGGTCTCCGAAGCCTATCAGGAAGTCGCGCGCCGCCTCGGCCTGCTGCCGGAGGTCGCGGTGCGGGAGGTGGACGGGCGCGACGAACGCGGGACCGCGTGAGCCCGGCGGTGTGAAGGCCACGGTCCACATCGTCCCGAAGCCCGGCGTTCTCGACCCCCAGGGCAAGGCGATCGCGGAGGCGCTCGCGCGCATCGGCTTCGACGGCGTGGACGGCGTGCGCCAGGGCAAATATCTCGAGATCGAACTCGCCGATACGGACGCCGCGCGCGCGCGTGCGCGGCTCGACGACATGTGCCGCCGCCTGCTCGCAAACACCGTGATCGAAGACTACCGGATCGATATTTCGGGCTGATCGCAGCGGCGTTTGCCGCTCATTCGGCGCAGTCGACGCAGCGATCGATGGTGGGGTCGATGGCGAGGCGCTTCGCGGGAATCCGCTCGCCGCAGTCGACGCAGTCGCCGTAAGTCCCGTCGGCGAGCCGTCGCAGTGCCGCCTCGATGCGCGGCAGCCGGGCGCGCCGCCGCGCCTCCACCGATTGGGCCATCGCCTGCACTAGCATGGCGTCCATGCGCGAGACGCGCCCCACGCTCTGCTGGTCGAGTTCCACCGGGCGCCGCTCGCCCGCCGCCGATTCGCTGAGGTCGAGAAGCTCGTCCCGCTCGCGCTCGAGGCGCTCGCGGATGCGCTCCGCATTGCGCTTCGTCTGCGCTCTCATGGATGAAATGCCGGACTCACCCGTCCCTTTCCGGTCGGTTTGGCCGCCTCGACTCGCAAGTGTAGCCCGTGGTCCGGCGCAGTGGAAGCAAGTATCCCGGCTGGTGTCGGTAACAGGCGATGTGTCGCGCGCACCTGAAAAAAAAGCCCGCGCGGCGTCAACGGGTCTCGTCGATGGGGCCGATGATGCGCGCGATGGCGGCGGGGGAGAGGGTGCCCTCGCGCAGCAGGCGAGGCGGGTCCGCGGTGAGGTCGAGGAGCGTGGAACCGTGGGAATCCGCCGCCGGGCCGCCGTCGAGCGCGAGAGCCAGGGCGGGGCCCAGGCCTGCGGCCGCGGCCTCCGCGGTAAGAGGACTGGGCTCGCCGGAGAGGTTCGCGCTTGGTGCGGTGAGCGGGCGTTCTGTCGCGCGGATCACCGCGAGCGCCGTTTCGTTGCCCGGGATGCGGAGCGAGACGCCCCGCGCGCCCGCCGAGATCATGGGAGAGAGCGGCGAATTGGGCCGGCGCGGTAGCACTAGGGTGAGCGGGCCGGGCCAGAAGGCCTCGGCCAGCGCGTGCGCACGGTCTCCGAGGGCGGCGCAGGCGCGGGCCGTGGCGAGATCCGCGACAAGCGCGATGAGCGGTTTGTCCGCCGGCCGCCCCTTCGCCGCAAAGACCGCCGCCACCGCATCGTCGCTGGTGGCGTCGGCGGCAAGGCCGTAGACCGTATCCGTGGGGATGGCCACCAGGGCGCCCTCGCGGATCAGCCGCGCGGCCCGCGCGATCGAGTCGGGCGATGCCGCAAGGCACGGGGCGGGGCGGGGTGCGGGGGTGTTCTCCTGCGAGGTCATCGGGTCAGCCTCGTCCGGTGGCGATGAAGGACGGATTCTCGAAGCCGGGCTTGCCGTAGCGGAGCTCGCGGCCGGACCTGTCCCGCACCCGTCCGCCGGCTGCCGCCAGCACGGCGTGGCCGGCCGCGGTATCCCATTCCATGGTGCGGCCGAAGCGCGGGTAGAGATCGGCATCGCCGCGCGCGAGCAGGCCGAACTTGAGCGCGCCGCCCATGCGTTCGATGCGAGCGGGGCGGCGGTCGGCGATGAAGCGCTCGGTTTCAGGATCGAGATGGGCACGACTTGCGACGACGACCGGCCCGCCGGCGGGGACGGCCCGCGCGCCGATCGCCCGCGGCGCCCCGCCGTCGGCAAGCCATGCCGTCCCCCGCCCGTCGGAGAAGTAAGTCTCGCCCCGCACCGGCAGGTGGAGCACGCCAAGCGCCGGCGTTGCCTCATCGACGAGGGCGATGTTCACCGAGAAGTCGCCCGTCCGGGCGATGAATTCCCGGGTTCCGTCAAGCGGATCGACAAGCCAGAAGCGCCGCCCGGCCCGCGCCTCCTCCACGCCCGCCGCCTCCTCCGAGACGATAGGGATATGCGGGGCGGCCGCTGCGAGGCCCGCCACGATGACGCGATGTGCCGCAAGGTCGGCCTCGGTGACCGGCGAGCCGTCGTCCTTGGTCCGGACAACGACGGACGCACGATAGAGCGTCATGATCCTATCCCCGGCTTCCCGGGCCAGGCGGCAGGCGGTCCGTGTCAGCGCGGCGTAGTCTTCCCGTTCCGTCTCGGTCACAGGTTCGTCATCACGGCGCGAGGCCCTTTCATCGGCGGTCATTTTGCAGCACCATCGCCCTCCCGATCCGCGCGGATCGATCAGTCATCGGTCGATGGACGCGGTCGTCAATCGGGAAATCGATAGAGGGGGACAACGATATGATCAAGGAAACCGTCGTCGCCGTGACCGTCGTGACGATGGCCGCCGGTGCCGGACTGGCCCCGTCGGCCGCCTCGGCCTGTCCGACGTCCATGGTCGTCGCAAGTGCATGCAACCCATGCAATCCATGCTATCCGTGCGGTCCCTGTGGCCCCTGCGGCCCGTGTGGTCCCTGCGGTCCCTGTGGTCCGTGCAGCCCGTGCGGTCCCTGTGGCCCGTGCGGCCCATGCAGCCCGTGCAATCCCTGCGCGGCGAGCTAAGCCGGTCCTTTTGGCGGGGTGCGCCGCTTCTGCCGGAGCGGCGCACCCCGTTTGTTTCGGTGGGCGGCGGAAGCGCGCCTTGATCGCTCGCGGGCGACGGGAATGTCTGCTACCGTCCCGCCACAGTCGATTATCACGGGAGGAGGCCAGCCATGGCGCGTAAAGACCGGACGGCGAAAGGCGTGGGTCGCACCCGTCGCGATGTTCTGAAGGCCGGTGCTGCCGGTACGGCGGCTCTGGCAGCGGGCTTCCCTTCCATTGCCCGCGCTGCGGACACCGTGCGGATCGGCTATGTCAGCTCCAAGACCGGGCCGCTCGCAGCCTTCGCCGAGGCCGATGATTTCAACGTGTCCTCGGTGCTCGAGGCCGTCGGCGGCAAGGTACGGTCCGGCGGCAAGAGCCTCGACGTCGAGATCATCGTCAAGGACAGCCAGTCGAACCCGAATCGCGCGGCCGAGGTCGCGAGCGAGCTGATCCTCTCCGACGAGGTGCACCTGCTATGTGCCGCAAACACGCCGGAGACCACCAATCCGGTGGCCGACCAGGCGGAGATCAACGAGGTTCCGTGCATTACCACGCTCTGCCCCTGGCAGCCCTACTTCTTCGGCCGCGGCGGCGACCCGGCCACGGGCTTCCAGTGGACCTATCACTATTTCTGGGGCCTGGAAGACGTCATCGCGGTCTTCCTCAACGTCTGGAGCAAGCTGGAAACCAACAAGATGGTCGGCGGGCTCTTCCCCAATGACGGCGACGGCAACGCCTGGGGCCATCCCGAACTCGGGTTCCCCAAGCCGCTCGCGGGCGCGGGCTATAGCCTGATCGATCCGGGCCGATACCAGAATCTCACCGACGACTTTTCGGCCCAGATCTCCGAGTTCAAGGAAAACGATGTCGAGATCGTCACCGGCGTGGTGCTGCCGCCGGACTTCACCACCTTCTGGACCCAGGCCGCGCAGCAGGGCTTCCGGCCCAAGGCGGCGACCGTGGGCAAGGCGCTGCTCTTCCCCGTTTCGGTCGAGGCGCTGGGCGACGCCGGGCACAATCTGAGCTCCGAGATCTGGTGGAGCCCGTGGCATCCCTTCACCTCCAGCATCACCGGCCAGAGCTGCGGCGATCTCGCCGCCGCCTTCACCGCGACGACGGGCAAGCAGTGGAGCCAGCCCGTCGGCTATGGGCACTCGCTGCTAGAGGTCGCGCTCGACGTCGTGAGCCGGGCCGAAGACATCGGCGATACCGAATCGATGCTGGCTTCCATCGTCGCCACCGACATCGCGACCGTGGCGGGGCCGGTCTCGTGGGGCTCGGGCCCGGTGAAGAATGTCGCGAAGATGCCGCTGGTCGGCGGCCAGTGGCGGCGTACGCCGGATGGCCCCTTCCCCTACGACCTCTTCGTCATCTCCAACGAGACGGCGCCGGACATCCCCGCCAACGCCGAGATGGAAGCGATCGCATAGAGGCGCGCGGCGCGCGCTCCCGGCGTCGCGCGGCGGGCGGTCGCCGCCATGACGGCGTTGATCGCGCTGGAGGACGTTTCCAGGAATTTCGGTTCGGTCAAGGCGACCGACGGGCTCAGTATGGAGCTGGCGGAAGGCGAGGCGCTCGGCGTCATCGGCCCCAACGGCGCCGGCAAGAGCACGATGTTCAACATCATCACCGGCGGGGTGCGCCCGAGCGAGGGGCGCGTTCTCTTCGACGGCCGCGACATCACCGGCACCCCGGCACATCAGCGCTGTCGCATGGGGATCGGGCGCTCCTACCAGATTCCCCATCCCTTCGCGAACATGACCGTGTTCGAGAACCTGCTGGTGGGGGCTGCCTTCGGCGGCAATCGCTCCGAAGCCGCCTGCTACGAGGAATGCGGCGCGATCCTCGACCGCACCGGCCTGCTCAAGAGGGCGAACAGGCTCGCCGGCGCGCTCACCCTGCTCGAGCGCAAGCGGCTGGAGATGGCGCGCGCTCTCGCCACCAGGCCGCGCGTGCTGCTGCTGGACGAGATCGCCGGCGGGCTGACGGAGCATGAGTGCGTCGCACTGGTCGAGACCATCAAGGCGATCCATCGCACCGGCGTCTCCATCGTCTGGATCGAGCATGTGGTGCATGCGCTTCTCTCGGTGGTCGGCCGCCTGATGGTCATCAATTTCGGCCGGAAGCTCGCCGAGGGAGAGCCGCGGCAGGTGATGGCGAGTGCCGAGGTGCAGGAGGTCTATATGGGAATCGGGGCAGAATGAGCGCCGCGCCCGAGGCGGTGCTGGAGACCGCCGGCCTCACCGCCTTCTACGGCGATTTCCAGGCGCTCTTCGGTATCGACCTTCATGTCGGACGCGGCGAGACCGTTGCCATCATCGGCGCCAACGGTGCCGGCAAGTCGACCTTTCTCAAGAGCGTGGTCGGCCAGCTTCCGTCCGCGCGGGCGCAGGTGTCGTTCGAGGGCGAGGCCGTCGGCCATCTGCCGGCCCACGAGATGGTCCGCCGCGGCATCGCGCTCGTGCCGGAGGGGAGGCTCCTCTTCCCCTCGCTCTCGGTGGAGGAGAATCTGTATCTCGGCGCCTATGGCAGGCGCCGCGGCCCGTGGCGGATCGAGCGCGTCAACGAGCTCTTTCCGGTTCTGGCCGAACGGCGGGCCACGCCCGGCACCGCCCTCAGCGGCGGGGAGCAGCAGATGTGCGCGATCGGCCGGGCGCTGATGAGCAACCCGACGCTGCTGCTCTGCGACGAGCTCAGTCTGGGGCTCGCGCCCGTGATTATCCGCCAGATCTATGCGGTGCTGCCGACTATCGTCTCGGAGGGAACCACCGTCGTCGTGGTCGAACAAGACATCAACCAGGCGCTCGACGTGGCGGACCGGGTCTACTGCTTTCAGGAAGGCCGCGTTTCTCTGCAAGGACAGCCCGAGAGCCTCTCCCGTGAAGATGTCGCCACCGCCTATTTCGGCGTGTAGGCGGGCCGTGTCGCCGTGGCACCGCCCGCCATGCCCATGCTGAAAGTCGCGCCGGCGCGGGCGGCCTGACCGGCCATGGAGTGGCTCGACGCCATCATCCAGGGCGTGCTCCTGGGCGGGCTCTATGCGCTGTTCGCGACCGGACTCTCCCTGATCTTTGGCGTGATGAGGCTGGTCAACATCGCCCATGGCGACCTGATCGTGCTCGCCGCCTTCCTCGGCCTCGCCATGGTCAACGGCACCGGCGTGCACCCGCTGGTCAGCCTGGCCGTTACCGTGCCGGTGATGGCGGCGATCGGCTACGCGCTGCAGCGCGGCATCTTCAACCTGACGCTTGGCCGCGACATCCTGCCGCCGCTTCTGGTCAGCTTCGGCCTCTCCATCATCATCCAGAACGTCCTGCTCGAGATCTTTTCCGCCGACACGCAGCGGCTCAAGGTCGGCGCGCTGGAAACGGCGAGCATCGCGGTCAGCGAGCAGATCGCCGTCGGCTGGTTCCCGCTCATCGTCTTTCTTTGCGCGGTTGGGGTAATCGCCGGGTTGCAGCTCATGCTCTTCCGTACCCGGCTCGGCGCCGCGTTCCGCGCCACCTCCGACGACCACAGGACGGCGGCGCTGATGGGCATCGACAACCGCCATGTCTTCGCCCTTGCCATGGCGCTGGCACTCGGCGTGGTGGCGCTCGCCGGCACCTTCATGGCGATCCGCACCAACTTCTCTCCGGCGATCGGCCCGGCGCGACTGCTCTACGCCTTCGAGGCGGTGATCATGGGCGGGCTGGGCAGCCTGTGGGGCACGCTCGCCGGCGGCGTGATTCTCGGCGTGGCCCAGGCCATCGGTGCCAAGTTCCATCCGGGCGGACAGATTCTGGCGGGCCATGTGGCCTTCCTCATCGTGCTCGTGCTGCGCCCCAACGGCCTCTTTCCGCGTACGAGGGACCGGTGAGCGAGGGCTCGGCCGGCTATCGGGTCGAGCGCGGCACCCGCGCGAGCCGCTATGGCGCGCTGATCGCCGTTGTCGGGCTGGTCGTCCTGATTTCACTGCCCTTCTGGGGCGGACGCGCGGACATGCGGACGATCGTCGAGATCGCCTACTACCTCGCCCTCGCCCAACTGTGGAACCTGCTCGCGGGCTATGCGGGGCTGGTCTCCGTCGGACAGCAGGCGTTTCTCGGGCTCGGCGGCTATGCCCTCTTCGTGTTCGCGATGAATGCGGGTGTCCATCCGCTGGCGGCAATCCCGCTCGCGGGCGTTGCCGCGGCGCTCTTCGCGGTACCGACGGCCTTTATCGTTTTTCGTCTGAGGGGCGCCTATTTCGCCATCGGCACCTGGGTGGTGGCCGAGGTCTACATGCTTTCGTTCGCACAGATATCGGCACTCGGCGGCGGCTCAGGAATGAGCCTGCCGGCGGCCGTGGTGAAAGGCATCGCGGCCGGGCGCATGTGGCGGGAATCGGCGATCTACTGGACGGCGCTGGCGATCGCCGTCGGCGCCATCGCGCTTGTCTACCTCCTGCTCCGCTCGCGGCACGGCCTCGCGCTCACCGCGATCAGGGATTCGGAAGCCGCGTCCGGCAGCCTCGGCGTCGACAACTTCCGCACCAAGATCTGGGTCTATATCGTCGCCGCCTTCGGCACTGGCATGGTGGGTGCGCTGATCTTCCTCACCAAGCTGCGCATCTCGCCGGAGGCGGGATTCAGCGTCGTCGACTGGACGGCCAATGTCATCTTCATCGTCGTGATCGGCGGCATCGGCACCATCGAGGGGCCGATCGTCGGCGTGATCATCTTCTTCCTGCTGCGCGAACTGCTCGCGGATTTCGGCAGCTGGTACCTCATCGTGCTCGGCGCGGCCGCGGTGCTGATGATGCTGCGCGCACCGCAAGGCGTCTGGGGCCTGATTGCCGAGCGTTTCGACCTTCGCTTCTTCCCGGTCCAGCGGCGTCTCGTGTTCGATCCCGCGTCCTTCAGCTTCGTCCCGGACGACGGGCGGGACGGAAAGAGACGTTCATGACCCGGGCCGGTATGGGGGCGGTGGTCGGTTCGCTCCCGCTCCCCCTGACGCGCACCGTATCCGGCAACCGGCGGAACCGGTCTCAGCCGCCGCTCGCTTCGTCCTGCGCTTGACCGCGTGATGTCCGCGCGGCCAGCGCGGCTTCGACCGCGGCGGTCTGCGCCTCGATGGCGATGTCGGCCTGGGAGACGACCTCGAGACGGCGGTCTTCCAGAGCGTCGCCTTCAGGGTTCTCCGCGGCCCAGTTCTCGATCGCCGCGTCTCGCGCCCGGAGCAGCAGCATGATCTGGGGCCAGAACAGGCGGATCATGGCGCCGACCCAGCGGTTGGCGGGCCAGGAGGGCCGCGCATGGTCGATCTCGAAGCGGCCGATGATCTTGCAGACATCCTCTGCCCGGTACCAGGTTTCGCCGGTGACCCAGCGATTGGTGGTGAAGAGCCGGAGCGGCGTGCCCTGGGAATCCATGGAGATCGCCACGATATGGGAGAGCGCGTCATCCCCCTTCGGCCAGCGGTCGCGATGGGGACGGCGCGCGGGCTTCATGCCGCGCGGCATCCCCTTGGCGCGCAGGAACGCATGGAAGTGGCCGTGCTCCAGATCCCTGAGTGCGCCGGGATGCGCATGGTAGAAATACTGCGCATGGCTTTCCCCGTCATAGACGTCGCCCCTCGGGTAATGGTCCCACTCGTAGAAGGCGCGATGGCCTCGCAGGACCTCCCCCACCACACTGTCCCCGGTCTTGGCGAGTACGCGCTCCACCTCGCGCACTACCTCGCCGGCCCGGAGCATCATGCGCAACCGCTTGACCGGCTGGGTCGCCATGTCCAGGTGACGGGTCTCCTCCCGTCGTCGGTCGTTCGTCTCGGGAGTATGAGGCACAGGCGCACTCCGATCATTGCGCGGCGAACGAGATTGCGACATATAACTATTACGGTACGAGACGGCTTTCCAGGCCGGTCGAACCAAGCCCGAAGAGGTCCGTTCCAGAGGAAGCCGCGCGTGAATGAGGCGCGCTGCGCCGGCGGTGGTTTTGTTTCGCGGCGGTGTCCCGTCCCGGTGCGCTTCCGCGGCGAGGCTCCGGCGTCTCTCTTTTCTCGGTGCGGCCGTTCGAACCGGAGGTAGAACAGGGTCATGCTGATAGGTGTTCCGAAGGAGATCAAGGTTCACGAATACCGCGTCGGGATCCCGCCGGCGGGTGTGCGGGAGCTCGTTCGGGGTGGTCACCAGGTGCTGGTTCAGACGGGCGCCGGCACGGAGATCGGCTTGCTCGATTCCCATTACGCGCAGGCCGGCGCCGAAATCGTCGCCGACGCGGCGGAGATCTACGCCCGCGCCGAGATGGTGGTGAAGGTCAAGGAACCGCTGGCGGAGGAATGCGCCATGCTGGGCGAAGGGCAGGTGCTGTTCACCTATTTGCACCTGGCCGCGGACGCGTCGCAGACCGCCGCGCTGGTGGAGTCCGGTTGCGTGGCTATTGCCTACGAGACGGTGACCGATGCGAATGGCGGCCTGCCGCTTCTCGCGCCCATGAGCGAGGTCGCGGGCCGGATGTCGATCCAGGCCGGAGCCCGCTGTCTGGAGAAGGAGCAGGGCGGGCGCGGCGTGCTTCTGGGCGGCGTGCCCGGCGTACCGCCGGCGGACGTCGTGGTGCTGGGCGGCGGCGTGGTCGGCACCCATGCGGCGCGCATGGCGGTAGGCATGGGGGCTCGGGTCGCCATCGTGGATCGCTCCATTCCCCGGCTACGCCAGCTCGACGAACTTTTCGGCGCCAGCGCAACGACGCTCTTTTCCACGGTTCAGGCGGTGGAGGAAGCGGTCCAGGGCGCGGACCTCGTGATCGGCGCGGTGCTCGTCGCCGGTGCCGCCGCGCCCAAGCTGGTGAACCGGGCCATGCTGGCCGATATGCGGCGCAACGCCGTCGTCGTCGATGTGGCGATCGATCAGGGCGGCTGTTTCGAGACCAGCCGGCCCACCACACACGCCGATCCTACCTACAAGGTGGACGACATATTGCACTATTGCGTGACCAACATGCCGGGCGCGGTCGCGCGCACCTCCACCTTCGCGCTCAGCAACGCGACGCTGCCGTTCGTGCTCGCGCTGGCGGCGCGCGGCTGGCGGGAGGCCCTCTCCGACGACGCACACCTGATGCGCGGGCTCAATGTATGCCATGGCCGAATCACCCACGCGGCCGTAGCCACCGATCTCGGCTACGACTATCTTGCGCCGGATCGGGCGCTGGCCGCCTGAGAACGGACGGGAGAGCGCGATGACCGACACCCTCAACCATTGGATCGGCGGCGCCTCCGCTGCGGGCCGGAGCGGGCGCTTCGGCGATGTCTACAACCCGGCGACCGGCGAGGCGATCGCCCGGGTCCCGTTCGCGGATACGGAGGAGGTCTCCGCGGCCGTGGCTGCCGCATCCGCCGCCGCGCCGGACTGGGCGGCGACCCCGCCGCTTCGCCGCGCCCGGGTGATCTTCAAGTTCAAGGAACTGGTGGAGGCCCGCAAGGAGGCTCTCGCGGAAGCGGTGACCCGGGAGCACGGCAAGGTGCACGCGGATGCCCTGGGCTCGGTGGCGCGGGGCATGGAGGTGCTGGAGTTCGCCTGCGGCATCCCCCATCTGCTGAAGGGCGAGTTCACGGAAGCCGTCGGTACCGGGATCGACAGCTTCTCCACCCGGCAGCCGCTGGGCGTCGTCGCGGGCATCACGCCGTTCAACTTCCCGGCCATGGTGCCCATGTGGATGTTCCCGGTGGCGCTTGCCTGCGGCAATGCGTTCGTGCTCAAGCCCTCGGAAAAGGATCCCTCCGCCCCCATGATGCTGGCGGAGTGGCTGAAGGAGGCCGGCTGTCCCGACGGCGTGTTCAACGTCGTCCATGGGGACAAGACGGCAGTGGACGCGATCCTTACCCACCCGGACGTGGCGGCGGTGAGCTTCGTGGGCTCCACGCCCATCGCCGAATATGTTTACACCACGGGCTGCGCCCACGGAAAACGGGTGCAGGCCCTTGGCGGGGCCAAGAATCACGCCATCGTGATGCCGGACGCGGACCTCGCCATGGCGAGCGATGCGCTCATCGGCGCGGCCTACGGCTCCGCCGGGGAACGCTGCATGGCGGTCTCCGTGGCCGTCGCCGTGGGCGACAAGGTGGGGGATGCGCTCATCGAGGATCTGAAGCCGCGCATCGACCGCATCAAGGTGGGTCCGGGCACGGACCCGGAGGCGGACATGGGGCCGCTGGTGACCGGGGCGCATTTCGAGAAGGTCCGCAGCTATGTGGATATCGGCGTCGAGGAGGGCGCGGAGCTCGTGGTGGATGGGCGCGGACTGACGCTCCAGGGCTACGAGAACGGCTATTTCCTGGGCCCCTGCCTGTTCGACCGGGTGACGCCCGACATGCGTATCTACAAGGAGGAGATTTTCGGCCCGGTTCTTTCCGTGGTGCGCGCACCCGACTATGACAGCGCCGTCCGCATGGTGAACGACCACGAGTTCGGCAACGGCGTCGCGATCTTCACGCGGGACGGCGACGCCGCGCGGGAATTCGCGAACCGGGTTTCCATCGGCATGGTGGGGGTCAACGTGCCCATCCCTGTACCGGTGGCCTATCACAGCTTCGGCGGCTGGAAGCGTTCTCTCTTCGGCGACCACGCCATGCACGGGATGGAGGGCGTGCGTTTCTACACCAAGCTGAAGACGGTGACCGCCCGCTGGCCCACCGGCATACGGGCCGGTGTGGACCTCTCGTTCCCCATGATGTCGTAGCCCGCGCGGAGGGTCGCTCTCCCGCTCCGGGCGAAGCTC
Source organism: Alphaproteobacteria bacterium (assembly GCA_965220825.1). Lineage (GTDB taxonomy): Bacteria > Pseudomonadota > Alphaproteobacteria > UBA828 > UBA828. The sequence goes on along the minus strand of OZ244839.1, from coordinate 1,386,444 downwards.
GTCCGGCGCGGACCTTTGCCGAGCCACGGCATGACGCTAAGCTGAGGGCTGCGGCAAGAAGGGGCTGGGGCCATGGCGAAGGTGAAATGCGGGCTCATCCAGATGAGCCTCAAGGGCGATGCCGCAACCGAGACGCCCGAGCGGATCAGCGAGCAGATGATTGCCGCGCATCGCCCGTTCATGGAGCAGGCGGCGCGGGAGGGAGTCCAGTTGCTGGGGCTCCAGGAAATCTTCAACCTGCCCTACGTCCCCGCCGAACAGGACAGCAAGTGGTACCGCGCCGCCGAGCGGGTGCCGGACGGCCCCACCATCCGGACCATGCGCGAAGAAGCGCGCCGGCTCGGCATGGCGCTCGTGGTGCCAATCTATGAGGAGGCCGGCACCGGCATCTATTACAACACCGCAGCGGTGGTGGATGCGGACGGCCGCTATCTCGGCAAGTTCCGCAAGGTCCATATTCCGCATGTGCCGGGCTTCAACGAGAAGTTCTACTTCAAGCCCGGCGATGTGGGGTATCCCGTGTTCGAGACCGCGTTCTGCCGGGTCGGCGTCTATATCTGCTACGACCGGCACTTTCCCGAGGGCTGGCGCGAGCTCGCCATGAACGGCGCGGAGGTGATCTTCAACCCCTCGGCGACGGTGCAGGGGCTCAGCGACCATCTCTGGACCTTGGAGCAGCCCGCGGCGGCGGTCGCCAACGGCGTCTATATCGGCGCCGTCAACCGCGTGGGCGTGGAGCCGCCGTGGAACAACGGCCGGTTCTACGGCTCCAGCTACTTCGTCAATCCCCGCGGCGAGATTCTGACCCAGGGGCCGGGCGACCGGGACGCATTGATCACCGCCGAGCTCGATCTCGACGCAATCGCCGAGGTGCGGGAATCCTGGCACTTCTATCGGGACCGCCGGCCCGACACCTACGGCGCCGTCGCCTCCTGGCAGGTCTGACGGCGCGGACGGAAAGGGATCGGCCATGCGCATGGTCAAGGCGGCGCTCATTCAGATGAACCTCAAGGGGGATCCGGCGACGGATTCCATCGAGGATATCCGCGACCGCATGATCGCCGCCCACTTGCCGCTGATCGAGGAGGCGGCGCGCCAGGGGGTGGAGGTTCTGGGCCTGCAGGAGGTGTTCAGCGCGCCCTATTTCCCCGCCACGATCGACGACCGGTGGTTCGCGGCGGCGGAGGCCGTGCCCGACGGCCCCACGACCCAAGCCATGTGCGACGCGGCGGCGAAATACGGGATGGTACTCGTCTCGCCGGTCTATGAGCGGGATCGCAGCGGAGTCCTCTACAACACGGCGGCGGTGATCGATGCGGACGGAAGCTATCTCGGCAAGTTTCGCAAGATCCACATCCCCAAGATCACGGGCTTCGACGAAAAGCATTACTTTGCCGAGGGCGACCTGGGTTATCCGGTGTTCGACACCGCGGTGGGCAAGGTCGGCGTCTATATCTGTTACGACCGCCACTTCCCCGAGGGCTGGCGGGCGCTCGCGTTGAACGGTGCGGAGCTGGTGTTCAACCCCTCGGCGACCTTCAAGGGCGTGAGCGACCATCTCTGGAACCTGGAGCAGGTCGGAGCCGCCATCGCCAACGGCATTTTCATCGGCGCGAACAACCGGGTCGGCACGGAGCCGAGCCTCGGCAACCACGTGTTCTACGGCTCCAGCTATTTCTGCAATCCGCGGGGCGAGATTCTCGTGCAGGGCGGCGACGAGAAGGATGAACTGGTGGTTGCCGAGCTGGACCTGGATCAGATCCGGGAAGTCCGGGACGCCTGGCAGTTCTTCCGCGACCGCCGGCCCGAGACCTACCGCCACTGCGCCGGGCGCTAGAGCGGGGCGGTCCCCCGCGCCAAGGGCTCGGCCACGGGGCGGGGCGGCGTCCGATCGATCTCCCGTCGCCCAATCGGGACGACCGCCCGGAAGGTGCGGGCCCCATCGACACGCTGGTTCTGCACTACACGGGAATGGTCTCGGCCGAAGCCGCGCTTGCCCGCCTGACCGACCCGGACGCCAAGGTGAGCGCCCACTGGTGCGTCGGCGAGGACGGCACGCTCTGGCGGCTGGTGCCTGAGCATGCACGCGCCTGGCATGCCGGCGTGAGCCGCTGGCGCGGGCAATCCTCCGTCAACGACCGCTCCATCGGCATCGAACTGGTGAATCCCGGGCATGAGCACGGCTATCGCGCCTTCCCGCCCGCGCAAATGGATGCGCTGGTGGGTCTGCTGCTTGCCATCACCGCGCGCCATCCCATCGATCCGCGCAATGTGGTTGCCCATTCGGACGTGGCGCCGCTGCGTCGGCGGGATCCGGGCGAACTCTTCGACTGGGCGCGTCTGGCCGGGGCCGGTATCGGCGTGTGGCCCTCCGCCGCCGCGGTGCCCGAAGCCGACGGTCCCGTTCTTGCGCCCGGGGACATGGGGGCCGGGGTGCGCTGGAGGCAGCGGCAACTCGCTGCCGTCGGCTACGGGATCGTCGCCGATGGCGTCTTTGGGAGAGAGACGGAGGCCGTGTTACGCGCCTTCCAGCGCCATTTCCGCCAGACCCGCGTGGACGGGCGCATCGACCCCCCTACCGCCGCGGTCCTCGACGATCTCGCCGCCACCGCCGCCGCCCGTCCTTAAGGCGCCGCCGCGGCGTCGGCGCACGAACGGCCCTTCGTCGACATGGCTATCAGCTGTGAGGCGTGTTCGCGGCATCGCCGGATAGGCATCGGCGTTTCCCAGGGTGGTATCGACGCCGAGCTCGCGGCCGGGCACCGGGGGGCCGGGAGGCGGGCAGCCTTATTGGCACTGACCTGAAGGTCGCTGCCTTCGGGCTTTCGCATTTATGGTGGAACCTCTATAGTGCACAACGAATAAAGCCATGCTCGGACCTGTGGAATGGGTCGGTTCGAGCAAAGCCGATCTGAAGCGCTTCCCGGACCCGGTAAAGCATCGCATGGGGTTTGCGATCTATCAGGCCCAAGCTGGTCTGCGATACCGCGACGCCAAGCCGCTCAAGGGCTTTGGTGCCGGCGTCCTGGAGGTAATCTCTCGCCATGACGGCGATACGTTCAGAACCGTCTATACGGTTCGGTTCGCGAGGACCATCTATGTCCTGCACGCCTTCCAGAAGAAGGCAAAACGGGGCATCGCGACGCCAAGACGGGAACTTGGCCTCGTTCGGCGTCGATTGCGGACCGCCGAGGAGCATTATCGGGCAGTCTATGGCGAGGATTAGGCGGGTGGACCGAAGTGATAACAGTGTCGAGCGCGGCAGCGGCAACGTCTTCGCCGACCTCGGCCTTGCCGATGCCGATGCACATCTGGTGAAGGCGGAGCTGGTCGGTCGGATCGACGCCATCGTCCGCCAACGCAGCATGACCCAGACGGAAGCCGCACAACTGTTGGGTTTGTCGCAACCCGATGTATCCCGTCTCCTGCGGGGCGACTTTCGCGAATATTCGCTCGAGCGCCTGCTTCGCCTGCTGATGACTCTCGGCCGCGATGTCGAAATCGTCATCCGGCAACCGCATTCCGCAACGGAAGCGGGACGGCTGCGTATCGCCGCCACCAAGTCTGTGTCACTGTAGCGCGCAGCGCTCCGCAGCCGCCTCCGTCCAAGTTCAGACAGCTCTGAGACGCGGCTCTTGAGACAGGGTTGGGGGCCTCCACACAACAGCTTGCATGTTTGAGCGGGAGTGCCTACAAGGGGTAGCGATGCAGCCTGCGCTTCTGCCCTCGTTGTTCAGTGACCGGCATCTGCTGGGGATCGAGGGGCTTTCAGCGGACGCGATCACCCACCTCCTCGATCTCTCGGAAAGCTACGTCGCGCTCAACCGCGAGGTGCAGAAGCGCAAGAGCCTGCTGGGCGGGCGCACCGTGGTGCTGCTCTTCTTCGAGACCTCGACGCGCACGCGCACCTCCTTCGAGCTCGCGGGCAAGCGCCTCGGCGCGGACGTCATCAACATCGCCGTCGCCAGCTCCGCCATCAAGAAGGGCGAGACGCTGATCGACACGGCGATGACGCTGAACGCGATGCACCCCGACATGCTGATCATGCGCCATCCCGACGCCGGTGCCGCGCGGCTGCTCGCCGACCATGTGGAATGCGCCGTCATCAACGCCGGGGACGGCTCTCACGAGCACCCCACCCAGGCGCTGCTGGACGCGCTCACCATCCGCCGCCGCTTCGGCCGCATCCAGGGTCTGCGTGTCGCCATCTGCGGCGACGTGCTGCACAGCCGGGTCGCGCGCTCCAACATCCTGCTGCTCAACACCATGGGCGCGCAGGTGCGTATCATCGCCCCGCCGACGCTGGTGCCGGCGGCGGTGGAGCGCCTGGGCGTCGAGGTCTTCCACGACATGCGGGCGGGGCTCGCCGGCTGCGACGTGATTACCATGTTGCGCCTGCAGCAAGAGCGCATGCAGGGCACGTTCGTCCCGTCGACGCGCGAATATTTTCGCTTCTTCGGCCTCGACGAGGCCAAGCTCGCCGAGGCGCGCGCCGACCCGCTGATCCTCCATCCGGGGCCGATGAACCGAGGCGTCGAGATCGACAGCGCCATCGCCGACGACATCACGCGGAGCGCCATCCTCGACCAGGTGGAGCTCGGCGTCGCCGTCCGCCAGGGCTGCCTCGACGCGCTGAGCCGCAATCTCGGCCCGGCGCCGGTATTCCGAACGGGAGAGGAGCCATGACGCCCGAGCCGCCCACCGCCTACGTCAACGCCCGCCTGCTGGATCCCGACAGCGGTCTCGACAGCCCCGGTGCGCTGCTCGCAAAGGACGGCAAGATCGCCGACTTCGGACCCGACCTCTTCACGGACGGCGTGCCGAGCGGCATCAAGACGGTCGACTGCGGCAGCCATTGCCTCGCGCCCGGCCTGATCGACATGCATGTGCATCTGCGCGAGCCCGGACACGAACACAAGGAGACGATCGCCACGGGCGGGCTGGCGGCGGCCGCCGGCGGCGTCACCAGCATCGCCTGCATGCCCAACACGAAGCCGGTGATCGACGACGCGGCCCTGGTCGAGTTCGTGCGGCGCCGCGCGCGCGATGCCAAGGGGGTCAAGGTCTATCCCATCGGCGCCGTCACCCGGGGGCTCGAGGGCACGCAGCTCACCGAGATGGGAATGCTTGCCGAAGCAGGCGCCGTCGCCTTCTCCGATGACGGCCTGCCGGTGGCCGACAGCCAGGTGATGCGTCGCGCGCTCAGCTACGCGCGCAGCTTCGACCTGATCGTGAGCCAGCATGCCGAGGATCTCTCGCTCACCGGCTGCGGCTGCATGGCCGAGGGCGAGGTCTCGACCCGGCTCGGCCTGCCGGGGATCCCCGACGAATCGGAGATCGTGGTGGTGGAGCGCGACATCCGCCTGGTGGAGCTGACCGGCGGGCGCTACCACGTCGCCCATATCTCCACCGCCGGCGCGGTGGACGCCGTGCGCCGGGCCAAGCGCGCCGGCCTGCCGGTGACCTGCGAGGTGGCGCCGCACCACTTCGCGCTCACCGACCACGATGTGGGCGAATACCGCACCTTCGCAAAGATGGCGCCGCCGCTCAGGAGCGAAACCAACCGGCGGGCCATGGTGGAGGGGCTCAAGGACGGCACCATCGACGCCATCGCCAGCGACCACGCCCCGCACGATCAGGAGAGCAAGCGACTGCCCATGGAGCGCGCGGCCAACGGCGTGGTGGGGCTGGAGACGATGCTGCCGCTTTCGCTCGAGCTCCACCATGCGGGCCACCTCTCGCTGCGCGAGGTACTGCGCCGGCTCACCTGCGCACCCGCCGATCTGCTCGGCATCGACGCGGGCCGGCTCCGGCGCGGTGCGCCCGCGGACCTCGTGCTGTTCGATCTCGAGACGCCCTGGCGCATCGACCGCGACACCTTCCGCTCGAAGTCGAACAACACGCCCTTCGACGGCCGCCCCGTACAGGGCCGTGTGCTGCGCACCGTGGTGGACGGGCACACGCTCTTCGCGGCCGACGCGGGCAAGGCGTAGGCGGAGGCCGCGACGTTCCACGCCGACATCGCGGCCGCTGCGCTCCGCCGCCTGCCGCCGGAGACGGCACACAACGCCGCACTCGCCCTGCTGCCTCTGGCCGCGGCCCGGCGGGGCCTGCCGCGCGCGGCCCACGCGGCGCTCGCACAGACTCTCTGGGGTATCCGCTTCCCGACGCCCGTGGGCCTCGCCGCCGGCTTCGACAAGGACGCGCGCTGCCCGGCGGGCGTCGCGGCGCTGGGCTTCGGCTTCGGCGAGCTCGGCACGGTGACGCCCCGGCCGCAGCCGGGAAACCCGAAGCCGCGCATCTTTCGCCTGCGGCGCGAGCGCGCGCTCATCAACCGCTACGGCTTCAACAGCGCGGGCCTCGACAGGGTCGCGCGGCGGCTGGAACGCTGGCGGGCCAGGGGAACGGCCCACGGCCCGCTCGGCATCAATATCGGCGTGAACCGGGACAGCACGGAGCCCGCACGCGACTATGCGGCCGGCCTCATGCGCCTGGGCCCGCTCGCCGATTATGTGGCGGTCAATGTCTCCTCGCCCAACACGCCGGGGCTCCGCGCCTGGCAGGAGGGCGACGCGCTCGCCCGCCTGCTCGCGGCGCTGGCGGACGCCCGCGCCCGCCTGGACGGCGCGCCCCCGATTCTACTCAAGCTCGCGCCGGAGCTGGGCGACGCGGCGCTGGCCGCGCTGCTCGAGGCCGTCCGGGACGTGCCCGTCGCCGGGCTAATCCTCACCAACACCACCACGACCCGCCCACCGGAGCTGGTCTCGCGCCGCCGGACGGAGGAAGGCGGCCTCAGCGGCCCGCCGCTCGCACCCTGCGCACTCGCGGTGCTGCGCCGGGCCTATGCGCTGAGTGGTGGGCGCCTGCCGCTGATCGGCACCGGCGGGATCGACTCGGCGGAAGCCGCCTATGCCCGTATCCGCGCCGGTGCCAGCCTGATCCAGCTCTACACCGCGCTTGTCTATCGCGGCCCCGGACTCATCGCCGAGATCACGCAAGGTCTCGCGCGCCTGTTGACGGCGGATGGCTTCACGCGCCTTGAGGACGCCGTCGGCGCCGACCACCGTGCCGGGCGGTGAGCGCTCAGGCCGTGGCGGCGATATCCGCGGCGATGGCGCGTGCCGCGCCGAGGGGGTCGGGTGCCCGGGTGATGGGGCGGCCGACGACAAGCGCGGTCGCGCCGGCGCGGGCGGCGTCGGCCGGCGTCGCGACGCGTGCCTGGTCGCCCCTGCCGCTTTCAGCGCCGCCTGCCGGACGGATACCGGGCACGACGATGGCGAAGTCCGGGCCGTGCGCGGCCCGGAGCGCCGCGATCTCGTGCGGGCTCGCGATCACCCCGGCGAGCCCCGCCTCATGCGCGAGTGCCGCGAGGCGCAGCACCTGGTCCCGCGCACTGCCGGCGATGCCCTGGCGCGCCAGCGCGGCGCCGTCGAGGCTGGTGAGCACGGTCACGCCGAGCAGGCCGGGCGGGACGATGCCACGGCGCGCGGCCTCTTCCACGCTCGCCTCGCGCGCCGCCCGCATCATGGCGAGCCCGCCGGCGGCGTGGATGGTGAGATAGCGGGGCTCCAGCGCCACCGCCCCGCGCACGGCACCCGCCACGGTGTTGGGAATGTCGTGCAGCTTGAGATCGAGGAAGAGGGGCGGGCCCGCCCCACGCACCGCCTCGACGCCTGCCGGGCCATGGGCGCAGAAATATTCGAGACCAAGCTTGAACCCGCCGACCGCCGGTGCGAGCAGGCGCACCAGCCGCTCCACCGTGGCCCGTTCGCCCGCATCGAGGGCGCAGTAAAGAGAGACCGCCGCCATGAACCCTCCGCCCGGGCCCGCCGGTGCCAAGCGGCATTCGCCCATGGCCCCGCACGGGCCGGCATAGTTTACTCTCCGATGGCATGGGGCACGACCGGAAGCACCCCGACGTCATCCCGGCCCTCTCCGCCTTGGGGCTGGGGGAGCGGGGGAGGGGTCCGCGGAGGCGAGGGAGGAAGCGGTGAGCCGGACGGCGGAGGAGATTGCGAAGGCTCTGCTGGAAGCCGAGGCGCTGCTGGTGCGGCCGGCGGAGCCCTTCCGCCTCACCTCGGGTCTTTGCGCGCCCTTCTACATCAACTGCAGGCTGATCCTCTCCAGCCCCCGCGCGCGCGTGCGGGCGGCGGCCGCGCTCGCCGCCACGGTGCCGCAGCCGGCTACCACGGTGATCGCGGGCGGAGTCACCGCCGGCGTCCCCTTCGCCACCCTGGTCGCCGACCGGCTCGGACTGCCCATGGTCTATGTGCGGGCCGCGGCCAAGGCCCACGGCACCGCGAGCCGCATCGAGGGCGGCGATGTCGCGGGCGCGTGCGTCTATCTGATCGAGGACCTGATCTCCACCGCCGGCAGCATCCTCTCCTTCACGCAGGCCCTGCGCGAGGCCGGCGCAGAAGTCGCGGGCGTGAGCGTGTTGTTCAGCCGCGCGGACGCATCGGCGCAGGAAGCGCTGGCCGATGCGGGGCTGGATTTGAGGGCGGCCTGCGACCTCGACACATTGCTCGCGGTCGCGCTCCGCAGCGGGCGCATTGACGAGGCGGCGATCGGCGAAGTCCGCGCCTTCCTCGCCGACCCCAAGGGCTGGTCCGCCCGCCACGACAGGTAGTTCGAGGGGATTCCGGAGATCCCCATGACAGGTTTGGTGCGCGGGTCTCCAGGCCCGAATTTTTCTTCTTCTCGAAAAACAAAAAACATGCGGGCCTGGAGACCCGCGCACCAAAAAAGGGACCGCCCATAGTGCCGGTGCGCCGGACTTGCACGGCCCCACCGGGTCCACGGTTCCAGCTCATTCCTCGACAGGCTCCAGGCCGACATGCTCTCCCCCGTCCAGGCCATCCGGATCGACGGCGGCGCCGACGCGTTCAATACCATCAGGCCCGACCGGGCCCTTGGCGGACAAATCCCGGCCGAATGGCTTGCCAACCAGACAGCCGAAGAAATTCCAGCGTCTCAAACGCCCTGAACGGAAGACAGAGGCTTGACCGGAGGCAGGGGAGCGCCTAAGTCCCCTCTGGCCAGACAGCCGGATGGCCGCTGCCGAACGGCAGAGGAAAGTCCGGGCTCCACGGAAGCACGGAGCCGGGTAACGCCCGGCGGGGGCGACCCCAGGGAAAGTGCCACAGAGAGCAGACCGCCCGTCCGCCTTCGGGCTGGCGGGCAAGGGTGAAAGGGTGCGGTAAGAGCGCACCGCGCGCCCGGCGACGGGTGCGGCACGGTAAACCCCTCCGGGAGCAAGACCACATAGGGGCGGCACGCGGCGGGCTTCTCCCGCCGCAGGTTGGTTTCCGAACCCGCCGCCCGGGTCGGTCGCGCGAGGCGCCCGGCGACGGGCGTCCCAGACGAATGGCCATCGTACGGGCTGCGGCCCGTGACACAGAACCCGGCTTACAGGCTGTCTGGCACCTTCTCCCGCACGCGCGACAGTGCCGTCAATATATTGTGGCGGCCAAATATAACCCACCTAGATTTTGATTGTTCTGGCTCATTTGGGGGCGGATTTAAAAAAATCAACGAAAGAACATAATAAGAACGAAACTATTGAGAGAGAACCGGGTCTCCCGGTACGGCCTTGATTTAGGCTGTTTTCGCATCGCCAAGCGCAGGCATTTGAACGAAGATACGCTAACCGAAAATTTTTTCTATCATAACTTGTAAACGGCTTGACATCCCATTTTTTACCATGATAGTGGCACGCTATGGCATAGCAGCCCGGCAGTGAATCGAGCGCCGGGCCGCCGGAGAGATGAGGGGAGAAACGGGCGACAGGACGCCGATTTGGGAGAGGAGACAAGTGGCGCTCTTCAACGGAACATTCACCAGCAAGGTCGACGCAAAGGGGCGGGTCTCGGTGCCTGCCAACTTGCGGATGGCGCTCGCCGGCCAGGTCTTGCAGGGCGAGTCGTTCCGGGGCGCGGCGCTCTATCCCGTCGCCGCGGGGGCGGAAGGCGAGGCCAGAGCGCTGGAGGGCGTCTCCACCGACCTGCTCGAGGCCTACACCGCCCGGTTCGACGACCAGGACCCGTTCAATCCTGCAGAGAACGACATCCGGGAGACGCTCTTCCCCGCGCTCCGGTTCCTGAACTTCGACGATGCCGGCAGAATGTCCCTGCCGTCGAACCTCGTCGAGCATGCGGGCATAGCGGGGCGCGCAGCCTTCGTGGGGCGCGGCAACCGGTTCCAGATCTGGAACCCCGCCTCCTACAACCGGCACCAGGTCGAGCCGCTGCGGGCGTTCAGAGTCGTCCACCTGCCGATTCCGGAGGACGGCGAATGAGCGCGGCGGCGGGCCATGTGCCGGTCATGCGGGATGCCATGCTCGCGCTCATGGCGCCGCGGGACGGCGGTGTCTATGTGGACGGGACCTTCGGAGGCGGCGGCTATAGCCGTGCCTTGCTCGACGCCGCCGCCTGCACGGTCTACGCCATCGATCGGGACGGCGATGCGCTCGCTGCCGGCGCCGCACTCGCCGCGCACTATCGCGGCCGGCTGGTGTTGGTGCGGGGTCGCTTCGCCGATATGGAGCGTCTTCTGGCGTTCCACCGGGTCGCCTCGGTGGACGGCGTGACACTCGATCTCGGCCTGTCGTCGCTCCAGCTTGCCGATGGCGCGCGGGGCTTCTCCTTCGCCCGTTCCGGCCCGCTCGACATGCGCATGGATCGGGACGAGACGGTTCCCACCGCCGCCGATCTGGTAAACGGGGAGTCGGAAGAGCGGCTCGCACACATCATCGCAACGCTCGGCGAGGAGCGCCGTGCCCGTGCGGTGGCCCGGGCCATCGTCGCGGCGCGGCGCGAAGCCCCGATCGCCGAGACGGGCCGGCTTGCGGCCATCGTTCGCGGCGCGGTCTCGGGCGGCGGCGCCCGGCGCGCGCGCGGCATCGATCCGGCGACCCGCACCTTCCAGGCCTTCCGGATTCACGTGAACGACGAAATCGGCCAGCTCGAGCGCGGCCTGCGCGCCGTCGAACGCCTGTTGCAGCCCGGCGGCCGTGTCGTGGCCGTGGCCTTCCATTCGCTGGAGGATCGCCCTCTCAAGCGGTTCTTCCGCGAGCGCAGCGGTCGGGCGCCGCGCCCGAGCCGCCATCAGCCCGAGCACGCGACCCGGGCTCCTGCGCCCACCTTCAGCCTGCTGACAAGGCGTGCACTCGCCCCCGGCAAGGCCGAGCTCGCCGCGAATCCGCGGGCGCGGTCCGCCCGGTTGCGCGCCGCCGAGCGCACCCGCGCGCCGGCCTGGCCCGAGGGGAGGGCGGCGTGAAGCTGCGGCCCGCCGCTATCGCGTGGCTCGTGGCCGTCCTGTTCGCGATGGTGGCGCTTTTTACCGTCAAGTACGAGACCTACGACCTCGTCCGCGAACAGGACGCGTTGGAGCGCGAGGAGCGCGTGCTGGCGGAGGATATCCGCGTTCTGCGCTCCGAGTGGAGCTATCTCACCCGCCCGGCACGGATCGCCCGCCTTGCGGAGACGCATCTCCCGCTTGAGCCGATACGGGCCTCGCAGCTCGTCCAGTCGGCGCAATACCTCCCGGCGGCGGCGGTTTCCACGCAAGCGGCGACCATGGAGTTGTCCCGATGAAAGACCTCGGCACCAGGGGATGGCGGCGCATCAGCCGGGAACGGCTTCCGGCGGAGCGCGAGGGCCGTGTATCCGACCCGCGCCTCAGATTCGCGCGTATCCGCCTCTTTATCGCGATGGGCGTGTTCGGGATCGTCTTCTCTGCACTGGCCGCGCGCACCTTCCACGCGGCGGCGGTCGCGCCCGACGAAAGTGCGGGCCGCATCGGCGTGGGCAGCGAGTACGCCTCGCGCGCCGACATCGTGGATCGCAACGGGGTGCTTCTGGCGTCCGATCTTCCCGCCCAGTCTCTCTATATGGATCCGCAGTCGTTGCAGGAGCCGGAAGATGCCTATGCGGCGCTTGCCACGGTGCTGCCGGGGATCGACCGCGAGAGCTTCTTCCGCAAGGCGGCGTCCGATTCCCGCTTCGAATGGGTGCGGCGGAACCTCTCGCCCAATCAGGTTTATGCCGTGAACCGGCTCGGCATTCCCGGACTCGGCTTCAAGGATGGGCTGCGCCGCATCTATCCCAAGGGACGGCTTTTCGCCCATGTGCTGGGCTTCGCCAATGTGGACGGAAAGGGCGTGGCGGGCCTCGAGAAGGCTGCCGACGCCGAGATCGGTCGCCGCGCCGCGGAAGGCGGCGAGCCGCTCATGCTCTCCATCGACACGCGGGTGCAATACGCTCTTGCGGATGCGCTCGAAGGCGCCATGACCGCCCACCGGGCCGTCGGCGCCGCCGGGATCGTGATGGATGTGGAGAATGGCGAGGTGCTGGCGCTCGCGAGCCTCCCGGCCTTCGATCCGAAAGCGCCGGAGGCGGACGGAAAGGACGCGCGCTTCAACCGGGCGACACTCGGCACCTACGAACTGGGCTCCACCTTCAAGGCGTTTACCGCCGCCATGGCCCTCGAGTCCGGTGCCGCCGACCTCGGAGACAGCTACGACGCCACCAAGCCGCTCCGGGTATCGCGCTTTCGCATCCGTGACAGCCATCCCGAGAACCGCTGGCTGACGGTCCCGGAAATCCTCATTCACTCCTCCAATATCGGCGCGGCCCGCATGGCGGTCGATGCGGGAACGGAGGTTCAGAAGTCCTTCATGAAGGCCATCGGCATGTTCGAGCCCGTACAGCTCGAGCTGCCCGAGCGCGGGCGTCCCATCGTGCCCGGCCGCTGGACCGAACTCACGACCATGACGGTGGGCTTCGGCCACGGGATCGCCGTCACCCCACTTCATCTCGCCACCGGTTTCGCGACGCTCGTCAACGGAGGTTTCAAGGTGAAGCCCACCCTGCTTCATCGGCGAACCTCGCAGCCCGCCGAGACCGTGCGGATCATGAGCGGCGACACGTCGACGACGTTGCGCAAACTCCTCTATCTCGTGGTCGACCAGGGCACCGGAAGCAAGGCGGCGGCACCGGGCTATCTGGTGGGCGGCAAGACCGGTACGGCGGAAAAGGCCGTGGACGGGCGCTACCTCCGCAAGACGCTCATCTCCAGCTTTGTGGGAGTCTTCCCCATCGAGCGGCCCCGCTATCTCGTGCTCGCGCTTCTGGACGAGCCCAAGGGGATCAAGGAGACCTTCGGCTATGCCACCGCCGGCTGGACCGCGGCGCCGGTGGTGGGGAAGGTCGTCGCTCGGATCGGCCCGATGCTGGGCGTGCATCCCTCCATCCCGTCCGAGCGCGGCGAAGAGCCGGGCAAGCCGCTTCACATCGCCTTCGGAGGCGGCGGCCATGCGGCTTTCTGAGCTGATGGCCCGGTCGCCGAAAGAGCTGCCCGCGGGCGACATCGAGATAACGGGCCTCGCCTCGGATTCCCGCGACGTGCAGCCGGGATATCTCTTTGCGGCGCTTGCCGGCGGCTGCGCACAAGGCGTGGACTTCATCCCCGAAGCCCTTGCCCGCGGCGCAGCCGCCGTGCTCGCGCCGGAAGGGACGGAGCCGACCATCGCCGGGGCGGACATAGGCCTGGTCACGGACCGGAACCCCCGGCGAAAACTCGCGTTGATCGCGTCCCGCTTCCACGGACCGGCGCCCCGCGTCGTCGCGTGCGTGACGGGCACCAACGGGAAGAGCTCGGTCGCCGAGTTCACCCGCCAGATCTGGCAAGCGGCAGGGCGACGGGCCGCGACGCTGGGCACGCTCGGTATTTCCACAGGCGGCGAAATCCGCCCGCTGCGCCATACCACGCCGGATCCGATCACGCTCCACCGCGTGCTGGCCGGGCTGGTGGGAGACGGCGTCGATCACGTGGCGCTGGAGGCTTCGAGCCACGGTCTGGACCAGCACCGTCTCGACGGCGTGTGCGCTGCCGCCGCCGCCTTCACCAATCTCTCCCGCGACCACATGGACTATCACCCGGATCGGGCTTCCTATCTCGCATCCAAGGCCGCGCTGTTCGAACGCGTGCTGGTGCCGGGCGGGACCGCCGTGCTGAACGCCGACGATCCCGCCGTCGCGGGGCTTGCCGAAGGCTGTCGGGCGCGGGGCCAGAGCGTGCTGACCTTCGGTTGGGAGGGGGCCGATATTCGCCTGCTCATGCGGCGGGATTCGGCGGCGGGGCAGGAGGCGACGGTCGCCCTTGCGGGCGATTCGCGCCGTATCGTCCTTCCCCTGCCGGGCGCGTTCCAGTTGCACAATGCGCTGGCCGCTGCGGGTCTCGCGCTTGCGACGGGCGTGACGGAAGAGGCCGTGGCCGCCGCCCTCGGGCGCCTGCGGGGCGTCCGGGGCCGCCTCGAAGAGGTCGGGCGCCATCCGGCGGGTGCGCCGGTCTTTGTGGATTATGCGCATACGCCCGACGCGCTTGCCTCCGCGCTCCGTGCGGTTCGTCCGCTTTCCCCGGGCCGGCTGGTGCTGGTCTTCGGCTGCGGCGGAGAGCGCGACACCGGCAAGCGGCGCGAGATGGGCGAGGTCGCAAGCCGTCTCGCCGACGCCATGTTCGTGACCGACGATAATCCCCGCGGAGAAAACCCGGCGGCGATCCGTCGGACGATCCTTGCCGCCTGCCCCGGTGCGCGGGAAATCGGCGATCGGGGCGAGGCCATCCGCATTGCCCTCCGCGGTCTCGACGCCGGAGACCTTCTGTTGATCGCCGGCAAGGGCCACGAGCAGGGCCAACAGGTCGGTGACCGATCGATTCCCTTCGACGACGCGGCGGTCGCGCGCGAGGCACTGGCGGCATTGCCGCAGAGCGGCGGCAGTGGACCATGAGCGCCACGGCCCGTCCCCTATGGACCTCCACCGAGGCTGCGTCCGCCACCGGCGGTGAAGCGGCGGCGCCATGGGCTGCGACCGGCGTCTCCATAGACAGCCGCAACGTCGAGGCGGGGGACCTCTTCGTCGCACTGGAGGGCGAACGGCAGGATGGCCATGCCTTCGTGGCGCAGGCCTTCGCGCGCTCGGCGGCCGCGGCGATGGTGGCGCGGCGCTCGCATCCCCCTTCGCCGCAGGGACCTCTCCTGCTGGTGGTGGATACGTTCGAGGGCCTGTGCGCGCTGGCCGCGCGGGCGCGGGCGCGAAGCGCGGCGCGCATCGTCGCGGTGACGGGAAGCGTCGGCAAGACCGGTACCAAGGAACTGCTTGCGGCTGCGCTCGCCAGCGACGGTCCCACCGGCGCGAATTTCGGCAACCTCAACAACCGTTTCGGCGCACCGCTGAGTCTGGCGCGCTTGCCGGCCGACGCAGCCTACGGCGTCTTCGAGCTGGGCATGAACCATCCGGGCGAGATCGCGCCGCTCTCGCGCCTCGTCCGCCCCCATATCGCGCTGATTACCACGGTGGCGGGCGTGCATACCGCGATGTTCGACAGCCTGGACGGAATCGCCGACGCCAAGGCGGAGATATTCGAGGGGTTGGAGGCGGGCGGCACGGCGGTATTGAACCGCGACAACGCCTATTTCGAGCGTCTGGTGCGCGCGGCGCTGGCACATGGCGCAGGACGTATCGTCTCCTTCGGCGAGGCCCGCGCGTCGGATGCGCGCCTCCTGGATTGGCGGCCCGACGATAGGGGCGGCCGGGTCTCCGCGGCGCTGGGCGAGAGGCGTATCGACTACAGGATTTCCCTCGCGGGCCGCCACTGGGCGCTGAACAGCGTGGCCGCTCTGGCCGCGGCGACGGCCGCCGGGGCATCCCTTGAGCGTGCGGCGGAGGCACTCGCCTCGGTGGCACCGCTGCCGGGTCGTGGGACGCACCACCGGATCGTACTCCCCGACGGCGATTGCGAGCTGATCGACGAGAGCTACAACGCGAGCCCCGTCTCGGTCCGCGCGGCGCTCAAGACGCTCGCCGCAGCCCGTCCCACCCCGTCCTCCGGTCGGCGGGTGGCGGTTCTCGGCGACATGCTGGAACTGGGAGCGGACGAAGCAGAGCTTCACGCCGGCCTCGCGGCCGATGTCGCGGAGGCGGGTATCGATCTCGTCTTCACCGCAGGTGACCTCGCGGCTCACCTCCATCACGCGCTGGCGCCTCGGTGCCGGGGTGCCCACGCACCGGATGCGGAGAGCCTGACGGCACCGCTTCTCGACGCGCTCCGGGCCGGCGATGTGGTCATGGTCAAGGGCTCTCTCGGGAGCCGCATGGGGCGCGTCGTGGAACGGCTTCTTGAAGCCGGCACAGCCGCCGGCGGCCCGGCGTGACGGGGAGGGGGAGGCGCCGCCATGCTGCATTACTTCCTCTATCCGTTGGCGGACGATGTGAGCGTGTTCAACGTCTTGCAATATCTGACGTTTCGCACGGGCGGGGCGGTGCTTACGGCGCTCCTCATCAGCTTCGTGATCGGCCCGCCGGTGATTCGCGCCCTGCGCCGGCGCCAGAAGGAAGGCCAGCCGATCCGCGAGGATGGGCCCGAGACCCACTTCGCCAAGCAGGGCACGCCCACCATGGGCGGCCTGCTGATCCTGCTCGCCGTTCTCGTCGCCACGCTGCTATGGGCGGACATGACGAACCCCTACGTCTGGGTGCTGCTGGTGGCGACGGTCGGCTTCGGGGCGGTGGGCTTCGCGGACGATGCGGTCAAACTCGCCGGGCGCAGCAGCCGGGGGCTGGGCGCCCGATTCAAATTCGTGGTGGAAACGGTGCTCGCCCTCGGTATCGCCTATTGGGTGGTGACCATCTCGGAGCCGTCGCTGGACCATGGCCTCGCGCTACCTTTCGTGAAGTCGTTCGTGGTGGATCTCGGCTGGTTCTTCCTGCCGTTCGCGGCTTTCGTGATCGTGGGTTCGTCCAACGCGGTGAACCTCTGCGACGGTCTCGACGGTCTCGCCATCGTGCCGATCATGATCGCCGCGGCCTGCTACGTCCTGATCGCCTATGTCGTGGGCAATGCGGTTTTTGCGGATTACCTCCAGCTGCACCACGTGCCCGGCACCGGCGAGCTTGCGGTCTTCTGCGGTGCCCTGGTGGGCGGTGGGTTGGGCTTTCTCTGGTTCAACGCCCCGCCTGCAAAGGTGTGGATGGGCGATGTGGGCTCCTTGTCGGCGGGTGCGGCACTCGGCGCCATCGCGGTGATGACCAAGCACGAGATCGTGCTCGCGATCGTCGGCGGCCTGTTCGTTTTGGAAGCGGCGTCGGTGATCGTGCAGGTGGTCTCCTTCAAGCTGCTGGGCCGGCGCGTATTCGCCATGGCGCCGCTGCATCACCACTATGAGAAGCGCGGCCTTGCCGAGCCGACCATCGTGATCCGCTTCTGGATCGTGGCGGTCATACTCGCGCTCATCGGGCTCTCGACGCTGAAGCTGAGGTGAGCCCGTGATCCCCGTCCCGCTCTATCGCGATCGCACCGTTGGCGTGCTCGGGCTCGCCCGCTCGGGTCTCTCCGCCGCCCGCGCGCTCGCGGCGGGCGGCGCACGCCCGCTCTGTTGGGACGACAGGGTGGATCGCCGTACCGAGGCCGAAGCCGCCGGCTTCGAGATCGCCCGGCCCGAGGGGGTGACGGACCTTGCGGCGCTGGTTCCGAGCCCCGGCGTGCCGCTCTCCCATCCCGCCGTCGCAGGGGCCGAGGGGGCGGGGGTCGAGATCGTCGGCGATGTGGACCTTCTGTGGCGTGCCGCGCCCGAGCCGCGCTATGTGGCGGTCAGCGGCACCAACGGAAAATCGACCACCACGGCGCTCATCGGCCACCTTCTGGCGGCCGCGGGCGCGGATGCGCCCGGTTTGCGGGTCGGCGGCAATCTCGGGCTCCCGGCCCTCGATCTCGCCCCCGTTGCGGAGGACGGGACCATCGTGCTCGAGCTCTCCTCCTACCAGCTCGAGCTCACCATCGAAGCCAGCTTCGACATCGCCGTGCTGCTCAACATCGCGCCGGATCATCTCGATCGCCACGGGACGATGGCGGCCTACATTGCGGCGAAGCGCCAGATTTTCCGCCCCGGCCGCCTGACGACCGCCGTGATCGGCATGGACGACCCCCATTCGCGGGCCATCCACGAATCGCTCGTCGCACGCGGCAGGGTCCGCACGATTCCCGTGACGGTGTCGGCGCGGACGCCCGGCGGCATCTCCGTTGCGGACGGTGTGCTGCACGAAGAGGGCGAGCCGGTCTGCGATCTGGGGTCGGCGCCCGCGCTTTCGGGCCGGCATGGTTGGCAGAACGCCGCGGCGGCCTATGTCGCGGTGCGGGCCTGGGGCGCGCCGCCCGAACCGCTCGCGCAAGCGATGGCGGACTTTCCCGGCCTTCCCCACCGCATGGAGCGGGTCGGCGATATCGACGGGATCCCCGTCATCAACGACAGCAAGGCGACCAACGCCCATGCGGTGGCGCAGGCTCTTGCCTGTTTCGAACGCATCTACTGGATCGCCGGCGGGCGGCCCAAGCCGAGCGGCATCACCAGTCTTGCGCCCTACTTCCCGCGTATCGCCCATGCGTTCCTGATCGGCGAGGCGGAGGAGGGTTTTGCGCGAACCCTCGAGGGCGCCCTGCCGGTCACCCGATGCGGCACGCTCGACCGTGCGGTACCGGCCGCGCTGGACGCCGCGGGGCGGAACGGAAGAACCGGCACGGTGGTTCTCTTCTCGCCGGCCTGCGCCTCCTTCGACCAGTTCGAAGGCTTCGAGCAGCGGGGCGATGCGTTCCGTGCGCTGGTTTCCGTCGCGCGCACCGGCGCGGGCGACGCGGGCGACGAGGTGTCGCCGTGAGGCCCGTGACCCCCTTCTCGCGGCTCGATACCAGCCATCTCGGGCGCTGGTGGTGGAGCATCGACCGCTGGATGCTGTCGGCCGTCCTGCTGCTGGTGCTGATGGGGGTGCTCCTTACACTGGCGGCGGGTCCGGCGACGGCCGAGCGGGTGGGCTTCGACACCTTCCACTTCGTGCGCCATCAGTTCACCTTCCTGCCTCCAGCGCTTGTCGCTATGCTGGTCATCTCATTTTTCCCGCCCGGCTGGATCCGGCGCATCGGGGTGGTGGGCACGGCGCTCGGCATCCTCCTCGTGGCGCTCACGCTCGTCGCGGGTCCGGAGGTGAACGGCGCCCGGCGCTGGCTCGGGCTTGGCGGCTTTCACCTCCAGCCGTCGGAGTTTCTGAAGCCCTGCCTCGCGGTGGCGCTTGCCGTAATTCTCACGCATCCGCGGGCCCATTTGGCGTCGCGCGGGATGCTGGCGGCAACCGCGCTGACGGGCGTTGCCGTGCTCCTGCTCGGCCTCCAACCCGATATAGGCATGGCTGCGACGGTCGGCGCGGTGTGGTTCGTCCAGGCTTTCCTGGCAGGCGTGTCGCTGGGTTGGATCGCGCTCGGTTTCGCGGGAGCGCTCGCGGCGTTCGTTGCCGCCTACAAGGTCCTCCCCCATGTGGAACAGCGGATCGACGGCTTCCTCAACCCGGGGTCCGTCGACAGCTATCAGGTGGATACCTCGCTCCGCGCCTTCGAGACCGGCGGCATTTTCGGCCGCGGTCCGGGCGAGGGGGTGGTCAAGTCCTCGCTGCCGGACGCACATACGGATTTCATCTTCGCCGTCGCCGGCGAAGAGCTCGGCGTGATCGTCTGTATCGGGATCATCGCGCTGTTCGCCTTCATCGTGCTGCGCACCTTCGTGCTTGCGGCGCGGTCGGACCTCTTCGCCCTGGTCGCGGTATCCGGGCTGATCTCCCAGTTCGGCCTCCAGGCCGCGATCAATATGGGGGTGGCGGTGCGGCTGCTGCCCGCCAAGGGCATGACGCTCCCGCTGCTCAGCTATGGCGGCTCGTCGATGATGGCGACCGCCATCGGCCTCGGAATGGTGCTGGCGCTGACGAGATCGCGCCGCAGCGCCGAGGACGTGTCGGTATGAAACCGCCTGCGTTCAACCCTCCCATCCTCCTCGCCGCAGGCGGCACTGGCGGCCACGTGTTTCCGGCGGAAGCCCTCGGGGCCGAGCTCGAGGCGCGTGGTCGCCGTCTTGTCCTCATGACGGATCGCCGCGGCGCCGCGTTTGGCGAGACGCTCCGGCAGGCGGAGCGGTACGCCATTTCCGCCGCCAGTCCCACGGTGCGGGGGCCGTTCGCCCGCGGCCTCGCCACACTCAGCCTGTTCCGGGGTGTCGCTCAGGCCGCAAGACTCCTGCGCCGCATTCGCCCGGCCGCGGCGGTGGGCTTCGGCGGCTATCCCTCGGTGCCTCCGCTGATGGCGGCGGCCCGGTTCGGCATCCCGAACGCCATACATGAGCAGAACGCCGTGCTCGGCCGCGCGAACCGGATGCTCGCGCGCCGCGCCTCGGCCATCGCGACATCCTTCCCCGAGACCGAGCGGATCCCGCTCTCGCGCAGGGCGCAGGTCGTCCATGTGGGGAACCCGGTTCGCGCCACCTTCGCGGCACTTCGCGCCGCGGCCTTCGAGCCGCCGGAACCCGACGGGCCGTTCCGCCTGTTGGTGACCGGCGGAAGCCAGGGCGCCCATATTCTTGCCGAGGCGGTGCCTGGGGCGATCGCTCTGCTGCCCGAGCCGCTGCGGGCGCGCATCGAGGTGAGCCAGCAATGCCGCGCCGAGGATCTCGAGGAGGTCGAGCGGCGCTATGGCGATGCCGGCATATCCGCGCGGCTTGCGCGCTTCTTCGACGACATGCCGGCGCGTTATGCCGAAGCCCATCTCGTCATCGGCCGCGCGGGCGCATCGACCGTCGCCGAACTCGCGGCCGCCCGCAGACCGGCGATCCTGGTGCCGCTGCCGCACGCCGCCGACGATCATCAGAGCGCGAACGCCCGGGCGCTTGCGGCCACGGGAGCCGCCGTCGTCGTGCCGCAGTCGGAGCTGACGCCGGAGAGGCTTGTCCGCGAACTCGCGGCCGCCATGACCGACCCCGCGTCCCTCGCCGAACGGGCGGACGCAGGCCGCCGCTTCGCCCGCCCGGACGCGGCCGTCGCGCTCGCCGGCCTGGTGGAACGCCTCATCGGGACCGCCAAGCACGCGGACTTCGCGGAGAACGCGTCATGACGGCCCTTCCGCTCAATATCGGCACGATCCACTTCGTCGGGATCGGCGGCATCGGCATGAGCGGCATCGCCGAGGTGATGCACAATCTGGGCTACAGCGTGCGCGGCAGCGATATCGCCGATGGCGCCACCGTTCGCCGCCTGCGCGCGGCCGGCATCCCCGTCTCCATCGGACATGACGCGGATGCGGCGGCCGATGCGGCGGTGGTCGTGATCTCGTCGGCCGTGCCGAGAAGCAATGTGGAGGTCACTGCGGCCCGGGAGCGGCTGATCCCCGTGGTCCGTCGCGCCGAGATGCTGGCGGAATTGATGCGGCTGCGACGCTCCATCGCGGTTGCCGGTACCCACGGCAAGACGACCACCACATCCATCGTCGCCGCCATTCTCGACCGCGCGGGCTTCGACCCCACCGTCATCAATGGCGGCATCATCAACGCCTATGGCACGAACGCCCGGCTGGGCGAGGGCGAGTGGATGGTGGTGGAGGCCGACGAATCCGACGGGAGCTTCGTCGAGCTTCGCGCGACCGCGGCGGTGGTGACCAACATCGACCCCGAGCACATGGCCCATTACGGGGATTTCGACGCCGTCCGCCAAGCCTATCTCGCCTTCGTGCGAAACATTCCCTTCTACGGCATCGCGGCGCTCTGCATCGATCACCCGGAGGTGCAGGCGCTGATCGGGCGTATCGAGGACAGGCGCGTCGTGACCTACGGCTTCAACCCCCAGGCCGATGTGCGCGGAATGGACGCGAGAAGCGACGCGCTCGGCTCGGTGTTCGACGTGGCCGTGGCGGAGCGCATCGGCGGCGGAGAGCGCGCAATCGAGGGCGTCCGCCTGCCCATGCTGGGCGAGCACAATATTCAGAATTCCCTCGCGGCCGTTGCCATAGGCATCGAAATGGGGATTCCGGACGAGACGATCCGCGCCGCGCTTGCGGATTTCGCCGGTGTCGAGCGGCGCTTCACCAAGGTGGGCGTTGCGGGCGGAATCACCGTCATCGACGATTACGGCCACCATCCGGTGGAGATCGCCGCCGTTCTGCGCGCGACGCGGGCGTTCTACGACAATCGCATCGTCGCGGTGGTGCAGCCCCACCGCTACACGAGGCTGCGCGATCTCTTCGAGGAGTTCTGTTCCTGCTTCAACGACGCCGATGTGGTGATCGTGGCGGACGTGCACGCCGCCAGCGAGGAGCCCATCGAGGGGATCGACCGGGATGCCCTGGTGGATGGGCTCAAACGCCGGGGTCATCGTTGCGTGCTCCCCCTGCCCGGACCCGACGCACTGCCGGCGCTGGTCGCGGAACGCGCGGCGCCGGGCGACATTGTGGTCTGTCTCGGTGCGGGCAGCATCACCCGATGGGCGCGCGCGCTCCCCGGCGCGCTCGAGGCCCTGGGTGATAGCACGGCGCGGGTTCGACCCGCCGGGAGCCGGTGATGATGGCGAAGCGCCGCGAGACCGGCCGGCCGGGGCCTCTGCCCGCCGTCGAGGGCCGCGTCCGCTTCGATGCGGATCTCGGCCGCGCCACCTGGTTCCGTACCGGCGGGCGGGCGGAGATCCTGTTCGAACCCGCCGATAGCGCGGATCTCGCCCATTTTCTGGCTGCCCGACCCGACGGCATGCCGGTGACCACCGTCGGCGTCGGCTCCAATCTCCTGGTGCGCGACGGCGGCGTGGAGGGGGCGGTGGTGCGCTTGCGGCGGGGCTTCCGGGCGACGGCGCTAAGGTGGGATGGAGACCGCGCGCTGATCGCGGTCGGCGCAGGCGCGCTCGATGTTGCCGTCGCCCGCTTCTGCCGGGACCGTGGTGTCGCAGGACTCGAATTTCTGAGCGGTATCCCCGGTGCCATTGGCGGCGCGCTCCGCATGAATGCCGGCGCCTACGGGCACGAAACGGCCGATATCCTGGTCGAGGCCCGGGCGTTGGACGAGAGCGGCGCGCTCCGCGTGCTCTCGGTGGAAGCCATGGGGTTCTCCTACCGTGCCGTCTCCGTGCCCGAGAACTGGGTGTTCGTCTCCGCCGTGCTCGCCGGCCGGCGCGACGATCCCGCGGCCGTCGCACGGCGAATGGAGGCGCTCGAGGCGGCGCGCGAGGCGAGCCAGCCCATTCGCATGCGTACCGGCGGCAGCACCTTCGCCAACCCGCCGGGCGCAAGCGCCTGGGAACTCATAGACCGCGCCGGCTGCCGAGGCCTCGTGCGCGGCGGCGCGCGGGTTTCGGAGAAGCACGGCAACTTCCTGATCGCCGAGAAGGGCGCTTCCGCCGCCGATGTCGAGGAGCTCGGCGAAGAGGTGCGCCGGCGGGTGCACGAGAAGACGGGCGTCACGCTGCGCTGGGAAATCCGCCGGATCGGGCGTCATCCCGCCCCGGGCCCCGTCCGGGTCGGTGCTGTGGAGGACGGCCCGTGAGCGCGCATGTTGCCATATTGATGGGCGGCTGGTCCGCCGAGCGCGAGGTCTCGCTGACGAGCGGCGCGTCGGTGGAGCGGGCGCTGCGGGACGAGGGCTACCGGGTGACGGCGGTGGACGTGAAGCAGGACCTCGCCTCCCGCCTGGTCGAAATCGCACCGGATGTGGCCTTCAACGCGCTTCACGGGCGGTTCGGCGAGGACGGCTGTGTGCAGGGGCTGCTCGAGGTGATGGGGCTTCCCTATACCCATTCCGGCGTACTCGCCTCGGCACTCGCCATGAACAAGCCGGTGGCGAAGCGCCTCTTCCAGGATGCCGGGCTTCGCTGCCCCGAAGGTCGGGTCATGGCGCGAACCGAGGTCTGCGGCGGCGCCGCCGGCGCTGCGCCCTATGTGGTGAAGCCTCTCTCTGAGGGCTCCAGCGTGGGCGTTCGCGTGGTCTTCGATGCAGACAACGCGGTCTCGCTCAATGGCGACTGGACCTATGGGGAGGAAGTGCTGGTCGAGCGCTATATCCCCGGGCGGGAGATACAGGTCGCGGTCATGGGCGAGCGGGCGCTCGGCGCCATCGAGATCAGACCCCGTGCGCGGTTCTTCGACTATCGCTCCAAATATACCGAGGATGGCGCCGAACACCGCATGCCCGCGCCGATCCATGCCGATGCCTACGAGGAGGCGCTGGACATCGCGCTGACTGCCCATCGCACGCTCGGCTGCCGGGGCGTGACCCGTGCGGATCTCCGCTACGACGAAACGGAAGGCGCGCACGGAGAGTTCTACCTGCTCGAGATCAATACCCAGCCCGGCCTCACACCGATCTCGCTGGTGCCGGAGATCGCCGCGGACGCAGGCATCGGCTTCGGCGCGCTGGTTCGCTGGCTGGTGGAGAACGCCCGATGCGACGGCTGACCATGCGCGCCCCCCGCCTGCGGCTGCGCTGGACGGTGGCGTGGGCGCCCGCCCTCTGGACCGGGCGGCGTGCGCGCATGCTCGCGCTTTTGGGGCTGCCGGCGGCCGGTATCGCAGCGGCCCTGTGGTTCGTCCAGCCCGACGTCTTCGGACGGCTGGGAGCAGACCTGCGGGAGGGCATCGCCGACGCTGCCGCCCGCGGCGGAATGACGGTGCAGCGGGTCTATACCACCGGCCGGCAGAACACGCCGACCGACGCCATCATTGCCGCTCTGGAGGTGGAGGTGGGAACGCCCATCCTCCGGCTGGATCCCCAAGCGGCGCGTCGGCGTATCGAAGCGATCGGCTGGGTGGAGAGCGCTTCCGTGGAGCGCCGCTTGCCGTCCACCGTCTTCGTCCGCCTGGTGGAGCGCACGCCCATCGCTCTCTGGCGCCAGCCCGACGGATTGGTGGCGTTGGATCGGGCGGGCGTCGTCATGGGGGCCGAGCCCGTTCCCGACTTCGCCCACCTCCTGGTGGTGGAGGGCGAGGATGCGCCGCGCCATCTGCCGGCTCTGATTGGCGCCATGGCGCGCACACCCGGGCTTGCGGCGCGTGTGCGCGAAGCCGAGCGCGTCGGGGGGCGGCGATGGGACCTGCGCCTCGACATGGGGCTGGAAGTGCGGCTCCCCGAAGGCGAGATCGGCGCCGCCTGGGCACGCCTCGTCACCGAGATCGAAACGCGACGCCTGCTGGAGAAAGCCGTGGCAGCGGTCGATCTGCGCCTTGAGGACCGGACGATCCTGCGCCTGCACGAGCCGCAGGAGCCTGCGGGAGAAACCGAGACATGACGGGATATCCGGAGGAGCGCACGCCGTGATCGCAGCCCTCGATATCGGATCGACCAAGATCGTCTGCTTTATCGCGCGCCGGCATGGCGAGCGAGGGCTTCGGATCCTGGGCGCAGGCCAGGAGCTTGCGGACGGCATCGCCGCCGGCGCCGTGGTCGACATGGACGCGGCGGAGGCTGCGATTCGCCGGGCGGTCCATCGTGCGGAGGAGGCCGCGAGCCTGCGCGTACAGAGCGTTTTCGTCGGCATGTCGGGCGGCGAGCCTCGCTCGAGGCTCGCTCAGGTCGAGATGGGGGTTTCCGGCCGGATCGTCGGCGATTCCGACATACAGCGCGCTCTCGACCGGGCGGAAAGGGCCGACAGGGGGCGGGAGCATGTGGTCGTTCACGCGGCGCCCATGGGCTATCAGCTCGACGAGGCGCCCGGCATCCGGGATCCGCGCGGCCTCTCGGGCCGTAATCTCAGGGCTTCGTTCCACTTGGTGAGCGTCGCCCATGGCACGATCCGGAACCTGCTGGCCTGTGTGTCGCGCTGCGATCTCGAGGTCGCGGCGCCGGTCGTCTCCGCCTATGCGTCGGGGCTTGCCTGCCTCGAGCCGGACGAGCGCGAGCTCGGCGCCGCCTATGTCGATCTTGGCGGCGACGTCACGGGTCTCGCCGCTTTCGACCGCGGTGCCCTGGTCTGGGCAGGAAGCCTTCCGCTCGGCGGCAACCGGGTCACCGGGGATATCGCACATGGTCTTTCCACCTCGCGTGCCGTCGCCGAGCGCATGAAGCGCCTGCACGGCAGCGCGGTGCTCCATTCGGCGAACGAGTCCGGCGTCGTCGCCCTGCCCGAGATCGGCCGTGCGGGCGGCGCGGCTCCGCGCAAGGTGCCCCGCGAACTGCTGGTCGGCATCGTCCGCCCGCGCATCGAAGAGATATTCGAGTTCGTGCGCGAGCAGTTCGATTCCAACGGGGTTGGCGAGGGAGCCGGCCGGCGCGTTGTCGTCGGCGGCGGTGCAAGCCGGCTTCAGGGCGTCGGTGCGATCGCCGGCCGCATCCTCGGCCGCGAAGTTCGCATCGCCCGCCCGCTCGCCCTGCCGGGGCTTGCGTCGGCGGTCTCGGGCCCCGAGTTCGCGGCTTGCGCGGGTCTGCTCCTCTACGCCGCCGAAAAGCACGCCGAACCCGGTGCGGAAGGGCTGCCCCTGCCGCGGCTGCCGCTCCTCGGCGGTACCGCCGAGCGTGTCGGCCGCTGGCTGCGAGGCAATTTCTAGGAGGGGTGTCGTGCGCGCATGGAAAGCGTTCGCGCCCGGAGATCGAGTGAAACGCAACGAACCGATCCACAGGAGGTAGACATGGCCATCAATTTCGCTCCCGATCGCGATGATCGGCACTTGGAGAGCAAGCCGCGGATCACGGTGTTCGGCGTCGGCGGCGCCGGTGTGAACGCCGTCAACAACATGATCAGCGGTCAGCTCGACGGCGTCGAGTTTGTCGTCGCGAACACCGATTCCCAGTCCCTGGTGCAGTCGCTCTGCGAACAGAAGGTGGGGCTCGGTGCCTCCATCACCCGCGGCCTCGGCGCCGGTGCGCGCCCCGATATCGGCAGAGTCGCCGCGGAGGAGGCGCTCGACGAGATTCAGAGCTATCTCGAAGAGAACAACATGGTGTTCATCACCGCGGGCATGGGCGGCGGCACCGGCACGGGCGCCGGGCCCGTGATTGCCCGCGCGGCACGCGAGCAGGGCATTCTCACGGTGGGCGTGGTCACCAAGCCGTTCCACTTCGAGGGCACCCAGCGGATGCGCACCGCCGAGGCCGGAATCGAGGAGTTCCATCAATATGTGGATGCGCTGATCGTCATCCCCAACCAGAACCTCTTCGACGTCTCCGAGGTCGAGACGACCTTCATGAACGCATTCAAGATGGCGGACGATGTGCTGCATGCCGGCGTTCGCGGCGTGACGGACCTGATGGTCAATCCGGGCCTGATCAATCTCGATTTCGCGGATATCCGCACGGTGATGAGCGAGATGGGCAAGGCCATGATGGGCACGGGTGAAGCGAGTGGTGAAGACCGCGCCAGCAAGGCCGTCGAAGCCGCGATCGACAACCCGCTGCTCGACAACGCGTCGATCAAGGGCGCGCGGGGCGTGCTGATCAACATCACCGGCGGTGCGGATCTCACCTTGCGCGAGGTGGACCAGGTTGCGTCCCGCATCTGCAGCGAAGTCGATACGGATGCCAACATCATCTTCGGCACCAGCCTCGACAAGACGGTGGAGGGGGAGCTCAGGGTTTCGGTCATCGCCACGGGCATCGATGCCGATCAGCTTAGCGCGCTGATCCCCGAGCCTTCGGACAAGGTGCATGTGCTCGGCGTTTCCGAGCGCAGGAACGCAGGCGCGGACGGCGCGCCGGCGGCCTCCAGCGAGGCGCACAAGGCGGTGGAGGACACATCCGCCCGGTCCGCTACCGCCGTGGACGAGGCCCTCCCGCAGGCGCGCGTCGCGGCCGGTGGGGCCGACGCCGTGTCCCATGTGGAAGTCAAGCGCAAGACCGTGACGGCGAGCGCTGCCGGAGCGGTGGCTCCGCGGGTCTCCGTCTCCGATCGGAAGCCGGCCGCCGCCACGGGCGGGATGCAGCCCGGCCTCGCCGGTGCGAGCCCGGCGGCGGCGCGTTCGCCGGGCGCCGAAAGGCTTGGCTCCAAGGGGCGCGAGCCCACCCCGGCCCCCGCCTCCAGGCCCGCGCCGACGCTCGGCAACGGCTCCGGTACCGAGTCGGAGGCCCGGCGCCCGACGCTCTTCGAGCGCGTTACGGGAACGGGGCGCGCAAGGCGCGATTCGCCGGACGATGCCGTGGCGGCGTCGCCCGCGGCGGGTGGCGGGTCTCCGGACGGCGTTCGCGCCCGGACGCCTCAACCGCCGGCGGCTTCCGCCGTGCCGGCGCGCCCCGCGGCGCCCGCGCCCAGGGCCCATCAATCCGAGGCGCCGGCGCAAGCGCGCGATGCGCTTCCGCTGCCCGGGCTGATGCACCAGATGGAAGAAGACCCTCTGGAGATCCCCGCCTTCTTGCGTCGTCAAGCCACCTGAGTGGCGTGGCGAGGGAGCTGGCGGGCTTCTCCAGCATGGACCTGCGCGCCGGCGGGGAGAGTTCCATTCCCTGCCGGCGCCGGCCCATTCAAGCGGAGGAACGGGCCCGGGTCATGCGCGTGAGGAGCCGCGTCCGTGCCTTCGTGGGGCCCCGGGGCGGTGCGTAACAATTTGTAACAAAGAGTGAATTGCACCACATCCGGGGACTTGGTAAAGACTTCCTACATTATTGGCCTTGAGGGCCGTGCACATTCAGGGTGATGCCGAGATAGCGCCGGCCGGCATCGCCCGCGGTTTCGGCGCTTGGAGCTTCCGTGTGAATCCGGCGCGTCAACAAACCCTCAAATCCCACATTCGCTGCGCCGGTGTCGGCGTGCATAGCGGTGCTCGGGTCCATATGACCCTGCATCCCGCCCCGTCGGATTTCGGTATCCGGTTTCGGCGCACCGATCCTCCGGTGGGAACGGCCGATGCCCCGTCCGACGCCGTGGGAGCGGTGTATGGGAACGTGGTGGACGCCACGCTCAGCACGACCATCGGCGAAGGCGCCGTCACGGTGCGCACCGTCGAGCATCTCATGGCGGCGTTCGCGGGCTGTGAAATCGACAATGCGCTGGTGGAACTCGATGGGCCGGAAGTCCCCGCCATGGACGGCAGTGCGGCGTCGTTCGTGTTCCTCCTGCAACGCGCAGGCATCGTGGAACAGGAGGAGGAGCGCCGCGCGATCGAGGTGTTGAAGCCCGTCGAGATCGCGGAGAAGAACCGCCTGCTCAGGGTGACGCCGGCGGAACGCTTCTCCCTCGAGTGCCATATCGACTTCGAGCATCCGCGGCTCGGTGCCGAATCGATCTTCTTCGATCCCTGGCTTCAGGACTTCCGGACCGAGCTGGCGCGGGCGCGCACCTTCTGCATGAAGGCCGATGTGATGCGCATGCGCGAGGCCGGCCTCGCCCGTGGCGGCTCGCTCGACAATGCGGTGGTGATCGGCGACGAGGGCGTTCTCAACGAGGGCGGCCTGCGTTACGAGAACGAGTGCGTCCGCCACAAGGCCCTTGATTGTCTGGGCGATCTCTATCTCGCCGGCGGCCCGATCATAGGCCGGGTCTATGGTGAGCGCCTCGGCCACAGGCTCAACCACGCGTTCGTCGCCAAACTCATGGAAGACGAAAGCGCCTGGCGCTTCGCTCCCATAGAGCGCACGCCCACCGAATTCGACAGCGACGCACACGCCGCCTAGCGCACAGGTCGACTAGTTATCTTTTTTTGGTGCGCGGGTCTCCAGGCCCGCATTTTTCTTCTCCTCGAAAAACAAAAACATGCGGGCCTGGAGACCCGCGCACCAAACCTGTCATGGGGGTCTCCGAAGCGGTCGATGTGTCCACCGACCGCTTCGGAGACCCCCAACTCCGTTTTGAGAGCCGCGTCTCATACCTGTCCGAACTTGCACAGATAGTGCACCTGCGCAGGAATGCGATAGAAGGAATGGCCTGTTCGACACAGGCGCCAGGAGCGGAAAAGCGCTCATATATGTGAATGGGCCGGGTGCGATCGCTTGCATTGCAAGCAAATCGTAACGTGGCCCTTCCCCATCGTGAAAAGGGGCAGCCAATGGCGAGCATCACCATTCGTAATCTCGACGACGAGGTGAGAATGCGCCTTGGCGTACGTGCCGCCGAGCATCATCGCTCGATGGAAGAAGAGGTGCGTGTCATCCTGCGTGAGGCCGTGAGCCGCGGGAACGTTCGCTCCCGGAATCTGGCAGAGTTCACGCGCGAATGTTTCGGGCCGCCTGGCGGCGTCGAGCTCGAGCTTCCGCCCCGCCAACCGATGCGCGAACCGCCGGACTTCTCCTGAACCGACCGCCATGTTCGTCCTGGACACCAATGTAGCCTCGGATTTGATGCGCCCCGCTCCGGCGCCCACCGTGGTGGCGTGGGTCGCGGAGCACGATGCGGACGAACTCTATCTACCGACGTTGACGAGGTGTAACGTCAACAGGAAGCGCGAGACCATGTCTGTGTCGGGGTGCAAGAAACTGGTGACGGTAGGCGTCTCGGACGCAGAAAATTTTGGCCCGCAGCTGGGCCGCTGCGCGGGCCCCCGCTATGGGCGTTCGTTCGCGGCCTGGCCGAGATCGAGGACATAGGGCGCGCCATCGGCGGTCTGTACGGTCTCGTCCGTGCCGCATGAGAGCGCATAGCGGCCGGTGCCGAGGGAGGTCAGCACGGCGTCCCCGAGCTCAGCGGGCTTCAGCGCCGTCCCGTCCGGCAGCACGGGGCGCCCGTTGCCGAGCGCGGAGAGGTCGCCCGCCCGGAGGCTTCCGAGGAGAGTGCGAAAGGCGGCAGCCTCCATCCCCGGTGCCGGGGGCAGGATGCGGCGTCCGCAATGATCGAACGGGCCGCCGCTGACGCCGCCGCATGCGTCCGGCGACCCGCCGGCGACGAGGCGGAGCGCATCCCGATAGCGATATTCGTCGAAGGGTGCCGACGCCGTGCCGGGAAGCGCCCTCGCGCGGGCCTCGACGGCGTCCGCCGCAAGGCCGTGAACATGTTCGGCCCTGGGTGGCATGGCGCGAAAGGCGTCGCCATAGGTCTCCATGGCGGCGGCGGCCCGGCGCGCGTCTCTGCACCGCCGGCCCAGGAGTGGGGCCGTCGTGCATCGCACGCCGGGCTTCGGAGAGTCGGAAAGCGGAAGTGAAGCGGGCCGGGCTTGTTAAGGCGCACCGGATCCACACTAATGTTCGTGGTTTGTACTCGCTCGGGTCGTCGCCGTCAAGCAGTTTTTTTCGGGAAGGCTCCCTCGGTGCGCCTCAGTTGCGGAGCGGCTTGCCGGTCTCCAGCATGTGCTCCATGCGGGCGATGGTTTCCGGGGTGCGGATCAGGGCCATGAGGGCCTCGCGCTCGAGGTCCGAGAGACGGGCCTCGGGCGTATCGCGGACCGCGTCCGTCTCGCCGCCGGTAAGCACGTTGCCGAGATGCTCTACCACGACGAGGTCGTGGGGAGTCGCCTTGCGGGTCTTGGCAAGGCCGCGCACCGCCATCTTGAGGGCGAGCCGTCCGGCCTTGCCGGGGAGGCGGATCGTCGCCGGTTCGGGCGGCATGTAGGCATCGGCCAGCGCCAACGCCTTGGCCTTCGCGTCGGCGAGCAGCCGGTCCCGGTTCGCGGTGATGCCGTCTCCCTCGCGCAGGAAGCCGAGTGCGCGGGCATGGGCTGCGGAGCGTGAGACCTTGGCGAGGCCGATGGTCTCGAAGGCGCCCGTCACCGCCGGCATGGCGCCGCCGAAACCGCGCTTGTCGCCGGCGAGGCCTCGCAGCAGCATCTCCTTGCAGCCGCCCCAGCCGGGCACGAGCCCGACGCCCGCTTCCACCAGGCCCATATAGGTCTCCGCATGGGCCTGGATGGCATCGCAGTGGAGCAGGATCTCGCAGCCGCCGCCGAGCGCCATGCCCGACGGGGCGCCCACCACGGGGAAGGGCGCGAACTTGAGCGCGGCGAAGGCTTCCTGGCCCGCCTTCGCCTGTTCCTCGATCTGCCGCCATGCGCCCACATTCACGGCGAAGAGGGCGAGACCCAGATTCATCCCGACGGAGAAATTCTCCCCCTCATTGTGGATCACGAGCGCCTTCATGCCGCGCCCGACGATCTCCACCGCGCGGCCCACCATCGCCATGGTCCCCGCGTCCAGCGCGTTCATCTTGGTGTGGAACTCGAGGCAGGCGACGCCGTCGCCCGTATCCCAGAGGCTCGCGGAACCGTTGGCGGCGAGCGGCTCCCGGCCCTGCTTGAGGTCGGAGAGCGGCAGCACGCCGTCGGGCCGCCGGATCGGCGCATAGCTTCCGTCCGCCGCGAGCTGTTCGGTCCGGCCCGTGGCGGCGCGGTAGAAGCCGCCATGCTCCGCGGCCGTCTGGAGAAGCGGCGGCGGCGTCCGCCCCTCGCGGGAGAGCGCTTCGGCGAACCATGCGGAGCCCGCCCGGTCCATCAGCTCGAAGGGGCCGTGTTTCCAGTTGTAGCCGAGGCGCATGGCCCGATCGACGGCGGCGATATCGTCGGCGATCTCCGGCACGAGCCCGGCGGCGTAGGCGAGGGTGCCGGACATCACGCGCCAGGCGTAGGCGCCGGTCTCGTCGGGGAACTCCAGCAGCTTCCGCAGCGAGCCGCCGGCCTGCGCGATACTCTCCAGCCGGGGCCTGCGCGCGGGCGCATAGTCCCCCGTGGCGAGGTCGAGGATCTCCTTCTCCCTTTTCTCCGAGCCGGGTTTCAGCCGGTAAAAGCCGCCCTTGCCCTTTCGCCCGGTGTAGCCCTCCGCGATCATCTTGCTGAAGAGCGCGGGCTCCTCGTAGATCGCCCGGAAGGCGTCTCCTTCAGGCACCGCGTCCCGCAGGCTGCGGCCCGCGAGCGGCATGAGATCGAGGCCCACCAGGTCCACGAGTCCGAAGACGCCGGTCTTCGGCACGCCCATGGGCCGGCCGAGCACCGCGTCCGCCTCTTCCACGGAGAGGCCGCCGGCGAACGCTTCCCCTATGGCCGCCACGATCCAGTAGGTGCCGATACGGTTGGCGATGAAGCCCGGCGTGTCGTTGCAGTCCACCACGCCCTTGCCGAGCTCGAGGTCGGCGAAGGCCCGCACCGCCTCAACCGCCTCCGGGCGCACGTCCGGGCCCGAGACCAGTTCCAAAAGCCGCATGTAGCGGGGCGGGTTGAAGAAGTGAGTGATGAGGAAGTCCCGCGCGAAACCCTCTCCCATGCCGTCCAGCAGCATCCGCCGCGGGATGGTGGAGGTGTTGGACGAGACGATCGCGCCGGGCTTGCGTACCGCGTCGATCCGCCGATAAACGGCCTGCTTGATGTCGAGATCCTCGATCACCGCCTCGATGATCCAGTCGGCGTCTTTCAGAAGATCGAGATCGTCCTCCAGATTGCCGGTGGCGATCCGCTTTGCATCGGCCTTGTCCATGAAGGGCGCGGGCTGGGTCTCCAGCATGCGCTTCACCGCGCCGTCGGCGAGGGCGTTTCTGGCCTTTGCGCCTTCCGGGACGATGTCGAGCAGAGCGACGGAGCGGTGCGCGTTCGCGATATGGGCGGCGATACCGCCGCCCATCAGTCCCGCGCCGATGACGGCGGCTTTCTCGATCGTCATCAGGCGGCCTCGAGCACCGTCGAGATGCCCTGGCCGCCGCCGATGCACTGGGTCGCGAGCGCATAGCGCTTGTCCTCGCGCCGCAGGAGCTGGGCGGCCTTGCCGGTGATGCGCGCGCCGGTCGCCCCCAGCGGGTGGCCGATGGCGATGGCGCCGCCGTCGATATTGGTGCGCTCGAAATCGATGGAGAGCGCGCGCAGGCAGGCGAGCGCCTGTACGGCGAAGGCCTCGTTGAGCTCCACCAGGTCGATGTCCGCCACCTTGAGACCGGCGCGCTGCAAGGCCTTTTCGGTGGAGAGCACCGGGCCGTAGCCCATGGTCTCGGGCTCGCAGCCGGCGACGGCGATGGCCTTGATGCGCGCAAGCGGCGTGAGCCCGTTGCGCTTCGCGAAGTCCTCCGTGGAGACGAGGACGGCGGCGGCGCCGTCCGTAAGCGGCGACGAGGTGCCGGCGGTGACGGTACCGTCGGCGTCGAAGGCGGGCGCGAGACCGGCCAGGACGTCGGCACTGGTGTCCGCGCGGATGCAGCCGTCGCGCGCCACCGGCCCGTCCTCCGTCTCGACGGGGACGACCTCGCCGGCGAACTTCCCGTCCTCCCAGGCGGCGGCGGCGCGGGCATGGCTTGCGACGGCGAGCTCCTCCTGTTCGGCGCGCGTGATCTGATATTTGCGGGCGAGGTTCTCGGCGGTCTCGCCCATGGACATGTAGGCGCCCTCGTTCTTCTCAAAGAGCGTCGGGTTCGGCAGCAGGTTGTAGCCCCCCATGGGGACCCGGCTCATGGATTCCACGCCGGCGCAGATGAAGGCCTCGCCCGCCTCCATCTGGATCGCACCCGCCGCAATGTGGACGGCCTGCATCGAGGAGCCGCAGAAACGGTTGACCGTGGCGCCCGCCACCGAGATGGGAAGGTCCGCGATAAGCCCCACGATCCGGCCCAGATTGAAGCCCTGTTCGCCCTCGGGGAAGGCGCAACCCACGATCACGTCCTCGACCTCCGCCGGGTCGATCCCGGTCTGGTCGATCAGTGCACGGACCGTGTCGGCCGCCAGATCGTCGGGTCGTTTCTCCGTCAGTGCGCCCTTGTGGGCGAAGTGGAAGGGGGAGCGGACATAGCCTGCGATGACGATGGGTTTCATGGTGTCGAGCCTTGCGCTGTGTCGGTGGATTGGGTCGCGGCGGCTCCCTGTTTCGCCGATTCCTCGGCGACCAGTTCTTTCTTGGAAAGTTTGCCGATGATGGTCTTGGGAAGTTCGGCGCGGAACTCGATCTGCTTCGGCATCTCGATGGGGGAGAGCTTGTCTTCGAGGAATGTCTTGAGCGCCTCTTCCGTGAGGCTCTCGTCCTCCTTCAGCCGGACGAAGGCCTTCACCGTCTGCTGCCGGTGCGCATCGTCCACGCCGATGACGGTGGTCTCAAGCACGGCCGGGTGCTTGTAGATCGCTTCTTCCACATGGCGCGGATAGATGTTGTAGCCGCCCGCGATGATGACTTCCTTGAGCCGGTCGATGAGGAAGACATAGCCGTCCTCGTCGATATAGCCCACATCGCCGGTGTGGAAGCGCCCGCCGGCGAAGGCGGCTTCGTTCTCCTCCGTGCGGTTCCAGTAGCCTTTCATCACTTGCGGGCCCCGCACGCAGATCTCCCCGGTCTCGCCCTGGGGCAGCACGCGGTCGGGCTCGTCGGTGGCGGCGATCTCCACCACCGTGCCCGGCACGGGGACTCCCAGCGAGCCCTCCCGGCTGCCGCCCGGGTGCGTCGGGTTGCAGGTCACGATGGGGGCGGTCTCGCTGAGGCCGTAGCCTTCCACCAGCGTGCAGCCCGAAAGGGTCTGGAACTTCTCCTGGACCTCCCGGGGGAGCGGGGCGCCGCCGGAGAGGCAGAGCCGGATGGAGGAAAGGTCATGCTTGCCGGCGGCCACGCCCTGATGGCCGTTGATGGCGATATAGATGGTGGGCACGGCGGGAAAGAGCGTCGGCCGCTTCTTGTCGATGGTGTCCAGCAGGGCATCGAGCTCGAAGCGGGGCAGCAGCACGATGCGCGCGCCGATATGAAGGCTGAAGTTCATCACCACCGTCATGGCGAACACATGGAAGAGCGGCAGCACGCCCAGCATGGCCTCGCCGCCCTTGTCGGCCGTCGGCAGCATCATCGCCGCCTGCATGGTGTTGGCGTAGAGATTGGCGTGGCTCAGCATCGCGCCCTTGGAGGTGCCGGTGGTGCCGCCGGTGTATTGCAGCACCGCGATGTCGTTCTCCAGGTCCGTCTCCACCGGGGTCGGTTTGCCGGCGTTCGCCGTCAGTGTCTTGAAGGAGACATGCCGGGAATCCTTCGGCACGGCGGCGACCTCCCGCCGCTTGACCAGGGGGAAGAGGAGGTTCTTGGGGAAGGGCAGCATCCCGGCCATCGGGCAGACCACGATATGGGTGAGCCGGGTGTGCTCGAGCGCGTCGCGCGCCTTGTCGTAGAGGATCGAGAGGTCGAGCGTAACGAGGATGTCGGTCTCGGAATCCTCCACCTGGTTGCGGATTTCCTCGATGGCATAGAGCGGGTTGAAGTTCACCACCGTTCCGCCGGCCTTGAGAACGCCGAAATAGGCGATGACGAAGGCGGGGCAGTTGGGGAGCAGCAGGCCGACCTTGCGGCCCTTGCCGACGCCGAGCTTCTGGAAGCCCTCCGCCGCACAGTCCACCAGCTCGCCCAGCGTACGGTAGGTGGTGATGCGGTCCATGAAGTCCAGCGCCGGCCGGTCGCCGTAGCGGGCCACCGCATCGTCCAGCAACCGGTAGAGCGGCGCGGTGGCGAGGGGTGCGTCCCAGTCCAGGTCGTCGGGGTAGGATTTCTCCCAGGGGTGGCTGTCGCTTCGGGCCTCGGCGTTCGTCATGCGCTTCGCTCCCTCTGTCCCCGGCAGGCCGCAGCCCTTCCCCCCGCCGCCCGGGGTCGCATCCGGGGCGTGGCATCGCAACCACTATCGAAACCCGGCGAGGCGGCGTCAAGCACATGTCCGCGTTCAACACCCGTGAGACGCAAGGCATTCAGCCGGCGTTTGTCCTCGAGGGCGGAGGCCGTGGCTTGATCGCAACCCGCGCACGGGATGACGACCGCCGGATCCGCCGCTAGAGTGAGCCGAAATGCGCACCCGGCACGCGGCGAGAAAACCTTGGTCCCTGTCGACGATGCTTCCGAACGACCGCGGCGACGGCAATCCCCGACATCCTCTGAGGGCGCGGTGCGTGTTTTGACCTTATCCAGCCAGAACAGCCGCTTGTCTCCGGGCGACAGCGCTTGAAATCCTCTTGGAGCATCGGTGTCGATATCGGGGGCACGTTCACCGATATCGTGCTCGTGGCCGAGGACGGCACCGTGGCGAAGCGAAAGGTGCTCTCCAGCACCGGCGATTACACCCGCGCCATCATGGAAGGGATCGCAAGCCTCGCCGCCGAGGAGGGCGTGGAGCCCGCGCACATCCGGGAGGTCGCCCACGGCACCACGGTGGCGAGCAACGCGCTGCTGGAGCGCAAGGGTGCGCGCACCGGGTTGATCGGGACCCGCGGCTTCCGCGATATTCTGGAGATCCGCAACCTCCGCATGCCCAGGCTTTACGACCTCGCCTGGGAGAAGCCGCCGCCGCTGGTGGAGCGTTATCTGCGCATGACGGTGGACGAGCGGATCGACGCGTCCGGCGCGGTGCAGACGCCGCTCGACGAGGAGAGCGCTCACGCCGCCGTGGACCGTCTCGTGGCCGAGGGGGTGGACGCCATCGCCGTCTGCCTGATCAACGCCTACGCCAATCCGGTCCACGAGCGCGCGGTCGGCGCCATCGTGCGTGCGCGGGCGCCGGGCTGCACGATCTGCCTCAGCACCGACGTGCTACCCGAGATGAAGGAGTACGAGCGCACCTCGACCACCGTCATCGACGCCTATATCGGCCCGGTGGTACGCGCCTATCTCGCCCGGCTGCGGGAGGCGCTGGCGCGCGAATGCGCCGGTGCGCGGCTCTTCATCATGCAGTCGAACGGTGGCCTCACCTCGGCGGAGGAGGCCTCGCGGCGCCCGGTGACCATCGTGGAATCGGGGCCCGCCGGCGGTGTCGCCGGCGCCCTCGCCATGATCGAGCCGCTCGGGCGCGGCGACCTCATCACCTTCGACATGGGCGGCACCACGGCGAAGGCCGCGCTGATCGAGGGCGGCGTCGTCAGCCGCACCGACGAATATCAGGTGGGCGCCGGCATTTTCTCGGGCTCCCGGCTGATGACCGGTGCGGGCTACCTGGTGAAGATGCCGTCCATCGATCTCGCGGAAGTGGGCGCGGGCGGTGGCTCCATCGTTGCGGTGGATGCGGGCGGTGCGATGCAGGTGGGGCCCGAGAGCGCGGGCGCCGATCCGGGCCCGGTCTGCTATGGGCGGGGCGGGCAGGCGCCGACCGTGACCGACGCCAATGTCGTGCTCGGCTATCTGAATCCCCGCCATCTGGTGGGCGGTGCGCTGAAGCTGGACGCCGCAGCCGCGGCCGACGCGCTCCGCACCCATGTCGCCGGACCGCTCGGAGTCTCCCTGGAGGAGGCCGCCTATGGTGCGCACCGGATCGTCGCCTCCAACATGATCCGTGCCATCCGCGCCGTCTCCACCGAGCGCGGGCGGGATCCGCGTGCCTGCGCGCTGGTGGCGTTCGGCGGCAACGGGCCGGTCTTCGGTGCGGCCATGGCGCAGGCGCTCGGCATCGCCCAGGTGGTGGTACCGCCCGCACCGGGGCTCTTCTCCGCCTTCGGGCTGCTCTCCGCCGATGTGGAGCACCACCTCTCCCGCACCTTCCGGGCATTGCTGCGGGAGATGGACAAGGCGGCGCTCAACGCCGCGTGGGCGGCGCTCGCCGCGGAGGCGCGCCGCCGGCTGGAGGCGGACGGCTTCGGCGAGGAGTCGGTGCGAATCGAGCGCGAGGCGAGCCTGCATTATCGGGGCCAGACCTGGGAGCTTTCCGTTCCGGCCCCGGACGGGCCGTTGGACGAGGCGGCTCTCGCCGCCCTCGACGAGGCCTTCGGTGCCGAGCATGAGCGCACATACGGCCACCGCGCGGGGCCCGAGGAGCCGGTGGAGCTCGTCTCCATCCGGGTGCTCGGCCGGGGCCTGCGCCGGCGCGTGGAGCCGCGCATCGCCCTGCCCGAAGCGTCCGCCGCCGCCGCGGCGCCCACCCGCCGCGCCTGGTTCGGGCCCGGGACGGGCTGGCGGGACGTCCCGGTGCTGGAGCGCACCGCGCTGCGGGAGGCGCGCGCGGGCCCCTTCATCGTCGAGGAGTACGACGCCACCTGTGTCGTGCCGCCCGGCGCACACGCCACCCTCGACGCGGCGGGCTTTATCGTCATGGAACTCGAGCCCGGCCCACCCGCCGCCTGAACCGGCCCCCGACCTCCCGAAGCGGGGTTTTGGTTGTTGTTTTAGAGCGTGATCTTATCTGATTGAATCATTTGGGGATTCACATGGCTTGAGATTTGTGATTCAAGATTGCACCGGGACAAAGGAGGCCGGTGATGATGTCGAAAGCCCTTTCCCTTGATCTTCGCATTCGGGTTCTGTCAGCGGTTTCGGAGGGTCTGAGCCATAGAGCGGCTGCGGCGCGGTTTGGGGTGAGCGCGGCGAGCGTGAGCCGGTGGCGCAGGCTGGTGCGTGAACAGGGTGACCCTCGCCCGAAAGCACTTGGCGGGGATCGCCGCTCGCGGCGTATCGAGGTGCAACGGGCGGTGATCCTGGGCCTTCTTGAAGAGAACCGGGACATGACGATCAAGGAGTTGCGCGCCGCTCTGGGCAGGCGCGGTTTGGTCTTCAGCTATGGGGCGATCCAACGCTTTCTCGTGCGCCACGGCCTCACGCGAAAAAAAAGACCGGCCATGCGGCGGAACAAGCTCGCCCGGACGTTCTGAGCCGGCGGCACGCCTGGCGTGACAGCCAGCCCGCTCTCGACCCCGACCGGCTGGTGTTCATCGACGAGACCTGGGCCAAGACCAACATGGCTCGCACCCACGGCTGGGCCCCGCGCGGCCAACGCCTGCGCATGGCCACGCCCCACGGACATTGGAACACCACCACCTTCGTCGCCGGGCTCACACAGCGCGGTATGATCGCCCCCTTCGTGCTCCCCGGCGCCATCGACCGCGATGCCTTCGAGACCTACCTCAAGCAGGTCCTCGTCCCCGAACTGCGGCCCGGCGATATCGTCGTCATGGACAACCTCTCAAGCCACAAGGGGCCCAAGGCCCGAAAGATCATTGAGGATGCCGGCGCGCAACTTCTCTTTCTGCCGCCCTACAGCCCTGACTTCAATCCCATCGAGCTCGCCTTCGCCAAGCTCAAGGCGCGGCTGCGAAAAGCCGCAGAGAGAACCGTCGACGGCCTCTGGGAGACCATCGGCCAAATCTCACAGACCTTCTCGCCGCAAGAATGCAAAAACTACTTCAACGCCGCTGGATACGGTGCAACGTGATCGGATTCCGCTCTAGGTGCGCGGGTCTCCAGGCCCGCATGTTTTGCTGCCACCGCCGGTGACGGGTCTCCGGCCCCGTCCGTTTCGTTGTCACTGTTGGCGGCAACAGTAAATCCGGACAGATCACCCGTTATTGACTGGACGAGGAAAAGTGGTGACACGGGGGCGGCGAAAGCTGTAGCATTTGAGAAAGCCGAATTGTGGCGAGCGGAAGGCAAGAGCCACGAGCAAGTACCGTTCGGCCGTTCGCCCTTGGCAAGTCCTCGTGCAGCAGATCGAGGGGGCAGAACGTGATTACACGAAGAGAATTGCTATTGTCGTCCCTGGGCGCCGGCGTATCGTGCGCCGCTCTCGGCATGCTGCCCGCCTGGGCGAGAAGCGCGACCCAGGGCAATCTGGGTCTTGTGCCGCTTACGGGCGACCATTTCGACCTGACCGTCGACAGTTTCCCCATCCGTATCGATGGGCGGCAGGGCCGTGCGATCGGCATGAACGACACGCTGCCCGCCCCGCTTATACGCTTCCGGGAAGGCGACGAGGTTACGCTCGACGTCGCCAACAAGCTGGACGAGGACACTTCGATCCACTGGCACGGCCTTCTGGTGCCGTTCTACATGGACGGCGTCCCCGGCGTTTCCTTCCCCGGCATCCCGCCGGGCGAGACCTTCCGCTACCGCTTCGCCGTGCCGCAGAACGGCACCTACTGGTACCACTCCCACTCCGGTTCTCAGGAGCAGGCGGGCCATTACGGTCCGCTGATCGTCGAGCCCAGGGGCGCGGATCCGGTGTCCTATGACCGCGAATACGTCCTGGTGCTGTCCGACTGGAGCTTCATGGACCCGGATCTGATCTTCCACAAGCTCAAGGCCAGTAGCGAATTCTCCAACCATGGCGAGCGGACGCTGGAAGATTTCTTCGCCGATGTCGCGGAGCACGGGTGGGGTGCCACCTTCGAGGACCGCGCCATGTGGGGCCGCATGCGCATGTCGCCGCGGGACATCTCGGACGTGACGGGCGATACCTATCTCTACCTGATCAACGGCCACTCGACCGCGGACAACTGGAACGGCGTGTTCGAGCCGGGCGAGCGCGTGCGCCTGCGCCTCATCAACGCCTCGGCCATGACGATCTTCAACGTCCGCATCCCGGGACTGCCCATGACGGTGGTCCAGTCCGACGGCCTCAACACTCAGCCGCTGGAGGTGGACGAGCTCCAGATCGGTGTCGCTGAAACCTATGACGTGATCGTCACCCCGCCGGAGCCACGCGCCTATGGCTTCGTCGCCGAATCCATCGAACGCGCCGGGCTGGTGGTCGCGACTCTCGGGCCCCGCCCCGGCATGAGAGCTGAACCGCCCCCGCTGCGCGCCGTGCCGACGCTCACCATGAAGGACATGGGGATGGACCACGGCGGGATGGACCATGGCGGGATGGACCATGGCGGGATGGATCACGGCGGGATGGACCACGGTGGGATGGATCACGGTGCGGCGCAGGCGCCCCTCGAGCGGGGGCCCGGCGTCATGAACATTGCCGAGAGTCCCGCGAACCGCCTGGACGAGCCGGGCACGGGGCTCGAGGACGTCCCCCACCGGGCGCTCCGCTACTCGCAGTTGCGGAGCCTCGAGATCAATCCCGATACGCGCCCGCCGGGCCGGGAGCTTGATATCCACCTGACCGGCAACATGGACCGCTACATCTGGTCCTTCGACGGCGTGAAGTTCTCGGAAGTGACGGCACCGATCACCCTCTATGAAGGCGAGCGCGTGCGGCTCACCATGACCAACAACACCATGATGAACCATCCCGTCCACCTGCACGGGATGTATTTCGAACTGGACAACGGCGGCGGCGACTACCGCCCGCGAAAACACACGGTGATCGTCAAGCCCGGCGAGCGGCTGTCGGTGGATGTCACGGCGGATGCCGTCGGCGACTGGGCGTTCCACTGCCATCTGCTCTACCACATGGCCGCGGGGATGATGCAGGTGGTCTCCGTGCTGCCGCGGGCGGAGGACGAGCGCGAACCGTCACACGAGCATCACGGCCATGAGCACCATGCCCACGAGCCGTCGTCCCCGGAGCCTGCGCCGGAATCCGACATGATGCATGGCCACGACGCCCACGATGCCCATGGCGGCCATGGGGACGGCGGAGCCATGGATCACGGCGGGATGGATCACGAGGACATGCATTGATGAGGCGAATTTCCCGCTATGCCGCACTGGCATTGACGGCATGTCTTGCCGGGCCGGTCTCCGCTCTTGCCGAGGAGGCCGGGCATGACCCGCATGGAACCGCCGGCGAGCCGCCCTGGTCCCAGGCCGACGCCCATTTCGGTCCGGCTGAAATGGCCGCGGCTCGCGCGAGCCTGCTGCATCATCACGGTGGCGTCCCCTTCTGGTTCGTCGCGGCAGACCGCCTGGAGATCCAGAGCGACGACGATGCGGACTATCTGGTTTGGGACATGGACGCCGCATATGGCGGCGACATCGACAAGCTCTATATCAAGACCGAAGGGGAATATGCCTTCGAGGAAGACGAATTCGAGGAGTTGGAGGCGCAGCTCCTGTGGTCACGCGCGGTCTCGCCCTTCTGGGACTTCCAGGCGGGCATTGGTCACGAGTTCGAGACTGACGACCTGACCTTCGCCACCGTCGGCTATCAGGGTACCGCGCCGTACGATTTCTCCGTCGATGCGGCGGCCTATGTGAGCGAGGAGGGCGACGCCACGGCGTCGGCCGAAATCGAGCATGAATTGCTGCTGCTTCAGCACCTGTTCCTGCGGCCGCGCGTAGCGGTGACGGTCGCATTTCAGGACATTCCCGAACGGCACACCGGCGCGGGCTTCGCCGGCCTCGATGCGGGCCTTCGTTTCGGCTATGAGTTCGATGGCCAGTACGCGCCCTATATCGGCATCGAGTGGCAAGGCGATCTGGGAGAAACCCGCCGCATGGCGAAAGCCGAGGGCGAGGACGCGAGCCGGACCGTCCTGGTGGCCGGTTTGGAGGTGTGGTTCTGAGGGAGCGCGCCGTCCGCCGGTCTATTTGGGCGCCATGCGGAGCGCGCCGTCGAAGCGGATGACGGAGCCGTTCATGAAGCGGTTCTCGACGATGTGGAGCGCGAGCGCCGCATATTCGTCCGCATGGCCCAGGCGCTTGGGGTAGAGCGTGGTCTCGATGAGGGATTCGCGCACGGGCTCCGGCAGGCCCGCCATCATGGGAGTGTCCATCAGGCCCGGCGCGATGGCGTTTACGCGGATGCCGTCGCGGGCGAGTTCGCGGGCAAGCGGGATCGTCATGGCCGCGACGCCGCCCTTGGAGGCCGCGTAGTCGAGCTGGCCGATCTGGCCTTCGAAAGCCGCGACGGAGGCCGTGGTGATAATCACGCCGCGCTCGCCGTCCTCCAGCGATTCCTGCGCCGCCATCTCTGCCGCCGCAATCCGGCAGGA
Organism: Alphaproteobacteria bacterium; assembly: GCA_965220825.1. Taxonomy (GTDB): domain Bacteria; phylum Pseudomonadota; class Alphaproteobacteria; order UBA828; family UBA828. The sequence goes on along the minus strand of OZ244839.1, from coordinate 1,343,184 downwards.
ATTGATGGTGCCGATCAGGTTCACATGGATGGCCCGGGTGAGCTTCTCGAGGGGCGCGGGCGTGCCGTCCCGGCCCACCAGCTTGGCGCCCGGTGCGATTCCGGCGCAGGCCACCAGGATGCGCGCAGGCCCGAGAGCCTTGCGCACGGCAGCAACGGCGGCCTCGTGGCTCGCCCCGTCCGTAACGTCGCAAACCGCTGCCGCGCCGCCGATTTCGCCCGCGACGGCTTGCGCGCGTTCCTCGTTCATGTCGAGGACTCCCACGCGCGCGCCGGCGCCGGCCAGCCTCCGCGCCGTCGCCTCGCCAAGGCCCGAGGCGCCCCCGGTCACGATTGCCGTCAACCCTTTCGCATCCATGGCTCGCTTCCCTCCGTGGCCGGGCGCCTACATAGCAAACCGGGGCCGGGCGACGCAAAGCGCGCAGCCCGGGGCGCGCTCAGCCGCCGCCCGCCTTCAGTGCGGCCTCGCGGCGGGAGAGATAGACCGCGCTCGCGACGATCACCGCGGCCCCGGCCCAGGTCCACGGGCCGGGAAGCTCGCCGAAGGCGAACCAGCCGATCAGCACCGCGAAGGGCAGCCGCGTGAAATCCAGCGGCACGATCGCCGTCGCCTCCATCAGCGAGAGCGCCCGCGCCATGGAGAAATGCGCAACCGTAAGGACGACACCGATGCCGCACAGCCAGACGAGTTGTTCCGCCGTCGGCCCGGTCCAGAACCAGAGCGCCGGCGGCAGCGAAAGCGGCGTCATGATGACGTTGACGTAAAAGACGATCGCGAGCGGCGATTCGGTGCGGGAGAGGTAGCGCACCAGCGCCATGGAGACCGCGAAGAGCAGCGCCGAAAAGATGGCAAGCAGCCCGCCGGCGGCGATGGTCTCCGCGCCGGGCCGCAGCACGATCAGCACGCCTGCGAAGCCCGTGAGCGTCGCGATCCAGCGCCGCGCGCCGACGCGCTCCCCCAGCATGAAGATCGCCACCGGGATCATCCAGAGAGAGACGGTAAAGTTCAGCGTGATCGCCTCGGCAAGTGGGATCATGTGAAGCGCGGAGAACCAGGCCGAGGTGGCCGCGACCCCGATGACGGCGCGAACGCCGAAAAGGCGGAAGCGTGCGGGCGCGAGCGAGCCGAACCCCGCATGGGCCATGAAGGGGAGCAGCAGGATCGTGCCGACCGCATTGCGGAAGAACGCGATCTGGAAAATCGAAAGCTCCATGGAGACGTGGCGGATGGCCGCCGATGCGCCGGCGAAGCAGGCGCAGGTGAAGACCATCAGCAGCGCGCCTTCGAAGGCGCGGCCGCCGCCCCGCTCGGTGCCGGCGGCGGTCACGGTGCGCCTCCTTGCCGGCGCGTTCCACGGTGCCGGCGAGTGGGATAGAGTGGGCAGTCCTGCTCCGCAACGGAAGGGAGGCCGCCATGGCCCGCGGTCCCGAGATGCCTTCGATCGCCCAGCTCGCCGATATCGCCGCCGATTTCGGCCTGGAACTCTCCGCCGAGGACCTCGCCAACCAGCGCGACGCCATGCGCGGCGCGATCGCGAGTCTGCGCCATATCGACGACATGCCGGAGGAGCGGCCCGCGGTGCGCTATCCGCGCATGCCGGGCTATCGGCCCCATCCGGACGAGAACCCCTACAACGCCTGGTACTGGCGGACGGAGATACGCGGCGCGGACTCCGGGCCGCTCGCCGGCGAGGCGGTGGGCATAAAGGATGTGGTCTCGGTGGCGGGCGTCCCCATGATGAACGGCGCCCGCGCCCTCGAGGGCTATGTGCCGACGGTGGACGCCACCATCATCACCCGCCTGCTGGACGCCGGTGCCACCATCGCGGGCAAGACCGCCTGTGCCGATTTCTCGTTCTCCGGCGGCGGGCACACCAGCGCCTACGGCCCTGTGCGGAACCCGCGCAAACCGACCCACGCCCCCGGCGGCTCCTCCAAGGGGAGCGCGGCGGCGCTCGCGGCGGGCGACGTCGCCATGGCCATCGGCGGCGACCAGGGCGGCTCCATCCGCATCCCCGCCTCCTGGTGCGGCGTGGTGGGGCACAAGGCGACCTACGGGCTGATCCCCTATACGGGCTGCCTCGCCATCGAGATGACGCTGGACCATATCGGCCCCATGGCGAACAACGTGGAGAACACCGCACGCATGCTTTCGGTGCTCGCAGGGCCCGATCCGCTGGATCCGCGCCAGCGCGGCGTGCTGCCGGCGGACTGGGTTCAAGACTATACCCCCGCCATCGGGGCGGGCTGCGAGGGCGTGCGCATCGGCGTGCTGCGGGAGGGCTTCGGCCAGACGGAGGAAACCTGGCCGGAGCTCGGCCTGCCGGGGAGCGAGCCCGCGGTGGACGATGCGGTGCGCGCGGCCGTCGCTCGCCTGGAGGCGCAAGGGGCGGAGGCCAGGGAAATCTCCGTGCCCGCGCACTATCACGGACTCCGGATCTGGTTCGCCATCGCGGTGGAGGGCGCGACCGAGTTCATGATGAAGAGCGGCGGCGTGGGCACGGGCTGGTTCGGCTTCTACGACACCGCCTTCCTGGAGCATGCGTCCCGCGCCGGCCTCACCCGCCAGAACGACTATCCGCTGACGGTGAAGAACGTCCTCCTGCTGGGCGAATATCTCAAGCGCTTCTACCACGGCACCTATTACGCGAAGGCGCAGAACCAGCGCCGGCGGGTGACGGAGGCCTATGACGCGGCGCTTCAAGAGGTGGACGTCCTGGTGCTGCCCACCATTCCCCATCTGCCCGCGCCCATACCCGATATGGACGCGGACTTCGGCACGTACATGTCCCGCGGGCTCAGCATGATCAACAACACGCCCCAGTTCAACGTGACCGGTCACCCGGCGATCAGCGTGCCCTGCGGCGTCCACGACGACCTCCCCATCGGCTGCATGATCGTCGGCCGCCACTTCGAGGACCTCACCGTGCTCAAGGTCGCGGATGCGCTGGAGAAGAGCGCCGACTGGCAGCGCGTGTGAGCACGCGCCCGCGGGCCGTGGCGGGCCTGAGAGCGCATCCAGTATAGAGCGCATGCCTGTAGTGTCGCAGCGCACCCGCGTGACTTGCCTAATGTGCAAAAATGCTCTATAGGATGCTCCCGCAACGGATGGCGAGGAGCATCGTACAGTATGAAAGAACAAACAGTGAATATAGAGGGGCCGCGCGTTGCTGCCGACGGGGTCGGCCGGCCCCTCGGGGGGCAGGTCCCCGAGGGTTGCCGGTGGATCTACGGCGAACCGGCACTGGACCTCGCAGGCTGGCGCTATTGCGGCCGGCCCCGGGGCCGGCCAGGCTCCTCCTGGTGTCCCGGCCATCGGGCTATCGCCGTGGAGTGCGGGCCGTGACCGGGCGCCGGGCGGCAAGGGGTGCTGCGCGCAAGCCCGACGGGGGAACGACGGAGTCGGCCGCGCGCCGTCGCTATCTTGCCGGAAGTGCGGATCCAAAATATGCGGCCTTTCCCATCGGCGTCATGTTCGCGAATGGAGACATCACGGCGCGCCAGCGCGAGGCGGCCCAGGCCTACGCCTATCTCTACCGGATGCGCTACGGACGAACCTCGGTGGCGGCCGGCCTCCACGGCGCCGACGCAGGCCCCGATCGGGACGAGATCGGGGAGGCCGCCCGCGCCGAGATGGAAGCGAGACTCCGCACCGTTCAGGCCCAGCTTGCGCGGGCGGGCAGGGCGGTGAAGGAGGCGGTGGACGAGACCGTGGTGTTCGAACGCTTCCCGCGCTGGATGGCGCCCGTGCTGCCGCGCCTCTCCGACCTGCGCCATGCCGCCGCCCTGATGCAGGGGATTCTCCGCTTGGAGGCCCTCCTCGCGCCGCCCTGCAGGCCCCGGGAGTGAAGGCGGATTACCCGCCGGCCCTTATCCTTGTCGTGCCGGCGAGGTGCCCATGCGGGGGTGGACGGGCCGGCGGGGCGCGGCTCATACTTGCCTCGGGAGACGACCACAACCAGCGGGAGCGGGACCATGGATCTGATCCTGACCAACGGCAAGATCGTGACCGCCTACGAGACTTGGGAGGCGGATATCGGAATCGAAGGCGGCACGATCAAGCAGATCGGCCGCGACCTCGGCCCCGCCGGGCGCACCATCGATTGCAGCGGCAAGATTCTCTTCCCCGGCGGCGTGGACGTCCACACCCATGTGGAATTCGAGTTGATGGGACAGTCCACCGCCGACGATTTCCATTCCTCCACGGTGGCCGCGGCCTGTGGCGGGATCACCACCATCTGCGACTATGCGATGCCCGAGGCCGGACAATCGCTCCAGGCGTGCCTCGCCGTCTGGAACCGGCGCGGCGAAAAATCCGTGATCGATTACGGCCTACACCCGACGCTCTTCCAGCCCGGCGAGCACACGCTCTCCGAGATGCGGGATGCGGTGGCGGACGGCTACACCAGCTTCAAGATCTTCATGACCGGGCTGGCGCAGTTCGACCAGTACGCGCCCCAGTTCCTCCGCTGTATGGAGGAGGCCGGCAAGCTCGGCGCCATGGTGAATATCCACTGCGAGGACCAGTGCTGCATCAGCTACATGACGCAGAAGCTCGCCGAGGAGAACAATTCCAACGTCCGCACCTTCCCCGATTCCAGGCCGCGCATCTCGGAAGGGATGGCGGCCCAGCGGGCCCTCTGGATGGCCCATGTCGCCGACGTCCCGGCCTATCTGGTCCACCTCTCCTGCCAGGAGGGGCTGGACGCGCTGAACGACGCCCGCGCCCGGGGCCAGACCTGCCACGGCGAGACGCGGCCCATCTACCTCCATCTCTCGCGGGACCGCTTCAACGAGCCGATCGACCCGGAGCGTTATGTGGGCTGGCCGCCTCTGCGCGAAGCCGATCAGATGGACGTGCTCTGGCAGGCGCTGCAGAGCAACGTGCTCCAGACGGTGGCGACGGACCATGTGGGCTGGAACATGAAGCAGAAGAAGACGGGCGCGACGGTGGACGAGCTGCTCCCGGGCATGTCCAACCTGGAGACGGTGCTGCCCATGCTCTATTCGGAGGGCGTCCGCGCGGGCCGGCTCTCGCTCAACCGTTTTGTCGAGGTCAGCTCGACCAACCCCGCCAAGCTCTTCGGCATGTATCCCCAGAAGGGCACCATCGCCGTCGGCTCGGACGCGGACATCGCCGTGTTCGATCCCGAGAAGCCGGTGGTCATCCGCCAGCGCGACATGCACTCGAGGCAGGACTGGGAGCTGCATGAGGGCTTCGAGGTCACAGGCTGGCCGGTGATGACGCTCTCCCGCGGCGAAATAATCGTGGACGACGGCAAGGTCCTCGCCGAACCCGGCCGCGGCCGCCTCGTCAAACGCCGCACCTACACCACGTAGGCCGGTGGCCGCTCCGCCCCGCACGCCAGAACCGTGTCGAGACCCTTGGCGCCGTTGCGCCGGGACATTGCGCGCTCCGGCCGAAAGGGACGCGCAGACGGCGGCCTGGAGCCGGTATCAAACGAGCCGTTGACAGAGTTGTTGGCGATCAATATGGCGGAGATAGAGTCGTGATGGACTTCAGGGGGATCGACGCAAAAATCAAACGCGCGAGTGGCCAAGTGACGGCGCTCAGCGCAGATATTGAAAAATTCTGTGACGGCATTATAAAGGAGATAGCCCCCGAAATTGACAATAATACCGGCGAGCAGAAGTGGGTCTATCGCGGCGCGACGCCGGAAGCTCCAATTGAATGGTCGATTCGGGCAGGGGAAATTCTCTACAATTTACGATCGGCACTCGACCATCTGGTGTGGCAACTCGTCCTTGTCAATGGAAATACGCCAACGAAAGCCAACCAATTCCCCATTGTGGATGAGGAAAGGAAATGGCAGAGCAACCAAACTCCGAAAAGCGTGAAAGGCGTTGCGAAAAATGACATAGGTATTATTCGCTCCTTGCAGCCCTTCAATCCCTCCGGTTGTGGACAATTCATTAATGATACTTCGGGTTTTGCGCATCTGCGAGAACTTTGCAATATCGATAAACACAGACATATAAATCTTATCGCAGCGGTGATGGAAAATATTAAACATCCTGTGCGTGACCAAATTTATTCTCCGAAAATACCGGGCGCAAAGCAACGTAAATTAAGGTTATTTAGAGGAATAATCCAGAAAGATATGGTGATTCTAAAGAACATGGTCACTCCAAATGCCAACGATACGAAACAATATTCGAAGCTGAAATTTCACATCGGCGTGCATTTTCATTATCCTGATCGAGATACCCTGACGCCAAACTCGGTGTCAGAGAAGCTTTGCGACTGCCTTACGGTGGTTCGAGGCAGCAGAGAACTGTTTCGACAGAGATAGCTCACTGGTCTGGTTGTACAGATAGGGTAATTGGCTGACAGTCGGCGCTCCTGGGGGCTGACTCAGGCGGCTCTTTTCATCTTCTCCTCCCTTGGGGCTTTGGCAAGCATCGGGCGAAGTGGTCTTGGCCACATGCATTCGAGGCAGGACTGGGAGCTGCATGAGGGCTTCGAGGTCACCGGCTGGCCGGTGATGACGCTCTCCCGCGGCGAAATAATCGTGGACGATGGCAAGGTCCTCGCCGAACCCGGCCGCGGCCGCCTCGTCAAACGCCGCACCTACACCACGTAGGCGGCTCAGGCTCCCACGCAGAAGGTGGTGCGCGGGCCTCCAGGCCCGCGCACCATGGCTGCCTGTGTCTTCCGCAAATGAAACCGCCAATTATTTGGGAAAATTTCTGGGGTTCGCCCAAAAATGCTAGTTTCATTTCGTGTTCTATGGATAGACGAAGAGAAAAATTCGATTGCTGCGAAATTTATTTGCGATCTGGCGCGAGACACTTCGCCGTGCCGTTCGAACGCTTGAACCCTTCGGCGAGAGTGCCGGCCGGTGGCGGCCGTGCTTGCGGTTCGCGGTTCCGACGGCCGCGCTCGCGCTCTGTGTCGTCGTCCTGACCCAGGTCCATCCCGCGCCGGCCGCCGAAGCCGCAGCCGACGAGCATCACTGCGCGCCCTATGAGCGCGGGGACTACCCCTACGCCCCCGGCCTGGAGGGCGATATCGTGAGCCGGATGGGCGGCAGGATTTTCGGACCCTATACGGGGCGCGTCTTTTCCACCGTGCGAAAGACCGACATCGAGCACATCGTCTCCCTTCGCGAAGCCCATGACAGCGGGCTGTGCCGTTCGGACCGCGAGGATCGCCGGCGCTTCGCGGAGGATCTCCTCAACCTCACGCTGGCGGCGCCCGACGTGAACCGATGCGGGGAAGGCGGCAAATGTGCAAGGGACGCCGGCGAGTGGCTGCCGCGCGAGAACCGGTGCTGGTTCGCCGCCCGCGTGATCGTCGTGAAGTTCAAATATGGTCTCGTCATGGACCGGCGCGAAGCCGCCGCGCTCAGGCGCACGCTCGCGGACTGCGACTCGATCGAAATGGATTTCGACGTCAGGGCCGACGAATAGGCGCTCTTTTTTTGGTGCGCGGGTCTCCAGGCCCGCATTTTGTTGTTTTTCGAAAAAAGTGCGGGCCTGGAGACCCGCGCACCAAACCTGTAAGCGTTCTATCCGTGCTCCGGCTCGTCCTCCGCCTTGAGCGCCTCGGCGGCCCGTTGGGCGTCATCGGCGGAGGCGTAGCGCATGTCTTCGAACATGATGAGCGGCTTCGCGCGGTCGGCGGAGAGCTGGCCAACGCACCACTCCTCGTCCGGCTTGGTGCAGACCACCACATAGAAGCCGGGGATGGGCCCGAGCTTGTGGCTGTTGAGCGCGAACAGGACCTCCGAAAGGTCGTTGAGCTTGTCCGGGTCGAGCCCTCCCAGCAGCGCGTCCTCGAGTGCGTTGGACTGCGCGCGGGTCGGCAGCATCTTCTTGCCCACCGGCGGCATGACCATGGGCATCAAGGAGCTGCGGGTCTTGTCGGAAAGGCTCACCGCCCGTTCCACCGCCCCGAGGCGAGGCCGCCCCTTAAGGGAGCGGCCCGTCCTTCAGGAAGCCGTTGATCACGTTCTGCATGATGTAGGAGACGTTGTTTTCGTAATTGTTGTGGGAGAGGCTCCCGCACCACACCAGCGAGCCGGGGGCGAACACCGCGCCGTCGTTCGGCGTCTTGTAGTAGATCATGTCCGCCCGCACCTGCGGGTTCTCGTGACCGCCGCCGTAATAGCCGCGGCAGGCGAAGTGGATCTCCTCATTGACCTGGAGCATCAGGTCCGTGTGGCCCTCCGAGCGCGCCAGCAGGTAGCCGTTGTGCGGCGTGCCGAACTCGAGGTCGTAGCGGTCGAGTTCGAGCCCTGCGGCGCCGCCGCCTACCAGGCCGAAATCGCCGATGACCTCGTCGTCGCCGACGCCCTTGAAGATCCATTCGCACTCGCCGCGGAAGCTGTCCGGCTCGCGCTTGTAATAGGAGGAGACGTCGAAGCCATAGGCCGTGAAGGTGAGGCCGCAGACCTTGCTCGGGATGCGCCCGCGCGCCCGCCACATGCCGCCGAACTTCCCGTCGAAGGCGTTGTTGTATTCGCCCGGATTGGCGGTCCAGGCGCGGGTGCCCGCCTCGCCCTTGCGCACCTCGATGATGTTGCCGTTGTCCGGGTGGTACTGGCTGCACCAGTAGAAGCCGTCGGCGCCGAGATAGAGCCAGCGCCCGCCCTGATGCTGATAGGCCTCATAGGCGTCGATCATGCTCTCGGACGAATATTCCGGGTGCGAGCCCGTCAGCACCACCCGGTACTGGTTGAGGAGGTCCACGCCCTCCCGGTCCAGATCCTCGTCCGTGTGCAGGTCGTAGTCGAGGCCCACCGCCTCGAGCCAGTCGGTGAGGTGCAGGTCGCCATTGAGCTGCCAGAGCGAGGGCGAGAGCCAGTGGCGGTATTTCGGCCGCATGTTGAGGATCGGCCGGAGCCGCGACGAATAGCACACGCCGCTGCCGTCCGAATGGAGCGAATAGGTGGAAAGCCCGTATTCCCGATGCTCGTTCAGATAGAGGTCCGACGCCTGCATGATCGGGACCTTGCCGGCAAGAAGCTGCGCCACCACCGAGTTGGTCGCCAGATTGTCGTTGGAGTAGGCAAGGTAGCTGTTGGTCGGGATGATGACGGCGAGCCGCGCCGAGGGCTTGTCCTTGGGCGGGCGCACGACGAAGGGGATATAGTCCTCGGTGGCCGAGGATTCCTCCCCGCCGATGCGGAGCCTCGCCGCGTAGAAGCCGCTCTTCAGCCCCTCGGGCGCCGTGAAGGTGAAGTCCACATCCCACCGGGCGTCGTCGATATCGTCGTCATGGAAGTGGATCGCGCCATATTCCTCCGGCGCATGGTGATAGACGATCTCGTCGCCCGTCCAGTTGTATCCGGTCATGCCGCGGGCCGGCAGGTTGATGGCGTGGCCGTGCAGCAGAGCGGGCGACGTGTCGAGGATGTGCGTGGAGGCGATGTTGTCGGTGATGTTGGCCTGGAAGTCCCAGGCGCCCACCACCTTGCGGCGGAGGTCGGCGGCGCAGCCCTTGAAGCCACGGGCGAGCGCGTCGATCTCGTTCTTGTCGAGTGCCGCGCAGGAGAGCCTCGGGCGGTCGATCTTGCCGTTATAGGTGTGGCATTGCTCCGGCAGCTCCACCGGGCTCGACGCCTCCTTGTAATGGGCGCCGCAGATCGAGCGTCCGGAATCGGAGGCCGCGGTGGAGGCCGCCATGAGGAAGGGCGCATCGTTCGCCCCCGGCGCGATGTCGCTTTTGCCGGAGACCTCGGCGGCCGTCTCGTCCGCCGGATACAGGAGCGCCATGCCGAGGCCGCCATTGGCCGAGGTCACCACCGGCTCCTGATAGAGCCGCACCTCGCCGGTCGCCGCGTCGTAGGAGGCTGCGGCGAGATACCACACCTTGCGGAGCAGCGGCTTGCCGCTCGCCACCGTGCGGACCGTCTTCCCGTCGCCGATGCAGACCGCGAGATTCGCGTTCTCGTCCACGAAGAGGCCATATCCCTTGTCGCCCACCCATTTGGTGAGGATGCCCTGGACGCCCTTGGTGGGCGTGGTGGGGAAGATGAAAGCCTGGAGGGTGAAGCTCTCGACAGCGAAACGCCGGTCGTCGGGTACGACGACATAGGAGCCGCCGTGAATCTTCTGGTTCCGCCCGTCATAGGTCCGGTCGAAGGGGGCGTCGATCTCCTCCTCCTTGTAGCCGGGGCCGTCCGGGTTGGTATCGCCATGGATGAGACGGACGAGCTTCGCGTCGTAGGACTCGCCCTGTTCCGAATTCACGTAGAACTTGATCTCGTCTCCCGGACGAATGGAATAGCGGTCGCTATAACCGGTGATCCGCAGCATGTCGTGTGTACTCCCCGTATTTCCTTTGCATCCCCGAGGTTTCGGCCGTTACGCCTCGGTATCTGTACCCGGCTGCTCAACCCATGCCGTAGAGGGCGAGAAGGTCGTTGATCCGCTTGACGAAGATCGCGTGTTCGCAGGCGTCCTCGCTGGGATAGGTCTCGTCGAGAAGCTTCACCGGCCGGCCCCTTACGCCGGAGGTGATCCCGATGCGGTATTCCTCATGCGGCTTGGCGCACACGCGGACATATTTCCCGGTCATGGGCGCACGCCGCAGCTTGTCGATGACGGTGATGAGGTCCGGGCTGTGGCCCACGGCGTTCTTGCCGGCCTTGCCGGGCTTGCCGATGGGGTTGTTCCGGTGCTCCTCGATGAGCCGCTCGCGGGTCTCGGGATCGGTGAGCAGGGGCAGCACATAGGTGCGGGTGATGAAATCGTCCGTCGACGCGCGGCCCTGGTCCAGTTGAATGCCGGTCTCTTCGGGAATGTTCGGTCGCATTGCTCTTTCTCCCTCCCGCTTTGCGCCTCCATGTCGACGCCCACCGACTATAGCCACACTCGGAGCGCCTTTCCACTATCGGGGCGTGGCGAAGAATTCCCGTGGTTTTTCGGTGCGCGGGTCTCCAGGCCCGCATGTTGTTGTTTTTCGGGAAGAAAAATGCGGGCCCTAAGACCCGCGCACCAAACAGATGAGAGGCTACGCCTTGTTGTAGTCCCAGGTAAGCCAGTCCTCGGGCGTGATGGTGACGATGGTGCGGCCCTCCGCCATGACGGGTTCGGCGTATTTGTCCGCGTCCTCGGGGCCCAGGGCCTTCTTGAGCACGGCGCGGGTCACCTCGTCGACGAGTGCCGGATCGCGGGAAAGCGTCGCCTTGCCCCGGCACATGATGGCCCATGCGCCGGCGCCGAGGCCTTGGGCAGCCTCGTCCACCCGGGGGTCGCGGTCGATCAGGATGGAGACCCGCGAATCCTGCGACAGGTTCTTCAGGTGGATACGGCCCGCTCCGAGGGTGAGGCGGAATTCCGTGCCGTTCCAGTCGAACCAGATGGGCGTCAGGTGGATCGCGCCGTCTTCGCGGTAGCTTGCCAGCCGGGCCAGCGTGCTTGCCGCGAGCCGGTCGTCGATCTCCTGCGCGGTAAGCGCGTTCTCGGGCGTGGCGGTGGTCTTGGAACTCATGGCGTCTCCTCGGTGTGTCGGGTCGGGTTTTAGGGGTGGAGCAGGTCCGTCTCGATGATGTCCACGCCGCGCTGGCGGTCGATCAGATAGATCAGTCCCCGGTCGTCCACCGTCACGTCGTTGGACGAGGCGCGCGCGCAGCCGGGCGGCGGATCGGGCAGATAGTGCCCGACCTCGCGCGGCTCGAACGGATCCGAAACATCGATCAGGCGAAGCCCCTGTGCGAACCAGGCGAAAGGCACCACCGTGCCGCAGAAGCGGTCCGAGGGCTGATGGCAGCCGGTCATGGGCGGCTCGGGGTCGCCGCCCGGGTCGGCGCCCGGTGTGCGGATCGTCGCAATGGGGACCGGGCAGCGCTCCTCGGTGATGTCGTAGACCCAGGCGAAGGCGGGCGGGGCGGGCCAGAGCTTCGCCACGTCTTCGTCCGCCACCACCATGATCCGCCGGCCCCTGAGCGGGTCGGGGAAGGGCAGGCAGGTGTGGGTGGGGTGGGGAAAGGCCGGGCTCGTATTGACGCTCGAGACGAGCTTGGGCCGGGCCATGTCCGCGATATCCAGAATGAAGAGCCCGTGATGCCAGTAGCTCACATAGAGCCGGTCGCCGAGGCGCAGCGGATGGTGGCAGCGCGGCGGCACCCAGTCCCGCCACGGATAGTCTTCGCCCCCCGCTTCCCACTGGCCGGGGATCCACCAGCGGCCCACCTCCACCGGCTTCTCCGGGTCGGCGAGGTCCAGGATCATGACGATATTGCCCACATAGCCTCCGGCGGTGGGGGAGATATAGGCGTAGCGCCCATCGAAGGAGAAGCGGTGGACACCCCTGCCCGCCGTGCGCCACTTGGTCAAAAGCCGCGGCCGCGCGGGCGCCGTCACGTCGTAGATGCCGAGGCCGCCGCCGAACTCCTCGGCGGCGTTCGGGTCCGTACGCTCGTGATTGACCAGCATGATCCCGTTTGCGGTGCGCACCTTGTGAGAATGCCAGCCGGCAGGCATTTCGAGCCGGGCCAGCATGCGCGGACTGGCCGGATCCGCGACGTCGACCACGGTGGTGCCGGAAGGGTGGCGCATATGGCCGATATAGAGCGTGGTGCCGTCCACCCAGACCTGCCCGCCGCCCGGGCAGTCGATCGTCGCCACGCGCCGCGTGCCGTGCGCCTCCGCCATCGCGCCGCTCTCCTCGAATCCGGGGTGCTGCGTGCGGTGTCAGCCGCGCTCTTCGAGCGCGCGGCGGGTGGCCACCAGCAGCTTGGCCCGCTTCGCCCGCAGCGCCTCGATCTCTTCCGGTGTGTAGGAGAAGATGCCGCTCCCGGTCTTCATGCCGAGGTCGCCGCGTCCGGCCTTCTCGGTGATGTAGGGGCTCACATCCCCCCGGTTGCAGAGGTCGGCATTCAGATAGCTGCCGACGGCCTGGTAGATGTCGAGGCCCGCCATGTCGAGCAGAGCCATGGGGCCCACCACGGCGAGCTTGTATCCGATGCCCCACGAGACGCAGGTGTCGAGCCCCTCGGGCTCGATCACGCCGTTCTCTACCAGGTCGCACGCCTCGCGCATGATGGCGTAGAGGATGCGGTTTTCCACGAAGCCCGGCACGTCCTTCTTCACCACCACGGGCAGCAGGTTGAGGTCCTCCACCGTCCGCACCATCCCGTCCACGGTCTCCCGGTCCGTCTCCGCGCCGGCGATGACCTCGATCACGGGGATGACGAAGGGCGGGTTGGACCAGTGCATGCCCACCACCCGGCCCGGCGCCGAGTTGCCGGCCTGCAGCTTGGTCACCGGAATGCCGGACGTGTTGGACGCCAGAATGCAGGATTGCGAGACCAGCTTGTCGAGCTCGGCGAAGACGGCGAGCTTGATCTCAAGCTTCTCGGGCACGGTCTCGATCACGAGGTCCGCGCCTTCCACCGCGTCCGCGAGGCTTTCGTGGTAGCTGATGGCGTCCGCACCGCCCCGGTCGGGCGTTCCGAGCCGCTCGAGCGCGCCGAACGCCAAAGCCGCCATGCCGGGGGCCTTCTCGAGGGCGTCGGGCATCGTATCGAAGGCGCGCACCGTGAGCCCGCCGCGGGCGAGAGTCGCCGCCATTCCGGGCCCCATGGTTCCGAGGCCGATCACTGCTGCCGTGGTCATTCGGTTGCTCTCCTTGGGTTTTTTTCCAATGCGGCGCGCGTCAGACGAGGCGCGCCTCGTCGCCGGATTCGTCCCGGCCCCATCTCTTGTAGAGCCCGAAGGCTTCCAGCGCCGGCCGGTCGCTGGCGACGAAGAGTATCGCAGGCGCCGTCTCCGAATCGTTCCCATGCTGGCACCAGGAGCCGCCGGGCACGGCGAGCGTGTCGAACGGCCGCCAGTCGAAACGCGTCCCGTCCACGATGCTGTGCCCCGATCCTTCGAGCGGCGCAATCAGCAGGCTCGCGGTCTGGCGCAAGGGCAGCGTCTTTTCGCCGGGCCTCAGCATCTGGGCATGGAAGGTCATGGTGGGGAAGATCGCCCCGCCCCTGGCCGGGTTCACATACTCCACCATGAGCGCCTCGTAAGGGTCGCCCGGCCGCTCCCGGTGAGCCTCCAGCAGCGCCCGCACCGGCTCCCAGCGATAGACATACATGGGCGAGGCCGCGCCCGTGCCCCGCGCATGGGAGACGAAGCTCGGGAGCAGGCCGCCCGCACCATAGACCGAGGCCGAATAGTCCGGGTCGAAGCGCGCGGACTGTTCGCGGACGGCGACCCGCTCTCCCTCGCGCTCCTCCTCGTAGTCGTGTTCGAAATAGACCGCGTTCAACACCTCGACCAGCGGCAGGTCCAGCACGGAGAGATTGATCGCCGGCTCGTCGCCCTTGTTGCCGTGGTTGTGCCAGGTATCGCAGGGCGTCAGCACCATGTCGCCCGGGGCGAAGACGATGTCCTCGCCCTCCACGCCGGTGAAGTTCATGCTGCCGGTGAGGCCGAGGCGGATGGCGTTGGGCGAGTGGCGGTGGGGCGGCATCACCTCGCGCGGATCGTTCAGGCGATAGGCGGTGTACATGGTAGAGACCGTCGCCCGGGTCGGTGCGAGACCCGGATTCACCAGGATCAGCGACCGCCGCTCGGAATCGGACATGGAGACAAGCTCGGCCGAGCGCCTGAGCAGGGGCTCGATGTCGCGCTCATAGTGCCAGAGATGGGGCACCGCGCGCCGGCTCCGCATCAACTGCCGGATCTCGTCGTGGGCAACCTCGGTCGTGGTGGCCCAGAACGGGAACATGTGGTTGCGATGGACCTCATCGTGCAGTGCCGCGAGCGCACGTTCTCGATTGGTACCGCCCATGGTCCGTCGCCGCCTTCGGATGTGTTGCGCCTTGCCCCGACCCTACGCCGCCATGCCGCCACCGGCAACCGCCGCTGCGCGCCGGCGTTGAAAAATGGCACCGAGCTACCTACTATTATGATGTTGAACGCTCGATGATGCGACTCCAGAGAGGCGCTGCGATGGAACTCCGCACTCAAGGTCAGCCGTTTGCCGGTGCGACCCTGACCCAGGCCCAGGTCGACGAGGGCCTCAGGAGCTACATGCTCCGGGTCTACAACTATATGGCTTCCGGGCTCGCGCTGACGGGCATCGTTGCCTATGTGGTGGCCAATACGGGGCTGTTCCCGATTCTCTACGGCTCGGGCCTCGGTTTCGTGGTCATGCTGGCGCCGCTCGGCATCGTCTTCTTCATGGGCATGAAGATCCAGACGATGAAGCCCCGCACGGCCCAGTGGCTGTTCTGGGGCTTCTCGATGCTCATGGGGGCCTCGCTCTCCTACATATTCGTCGCCTACACGGCCACCAGCATCGTTCGCGTGTTCTTCATCACCATGGGCATGTTCGGCGCCATGAGCCTCTACGGCTATACCACGAAGCGCTCGCTCGCCTCGTGGCGCTCCTTCCTGTTCATGGGGTTGATCGGGCTGATCATCGCCGTGGTGGTCAACATCTTCATGCAGTCCGAGATGCTGCACTTCGTGATCTCGGTGGCGGGTGTGCTGCTCTTCTGCGGCTTGACGGCCTATGACACCCAGCGCATCAAGGCGGTCTACCGGGAGACCGACGGACAGGCGGTGATGGTGAAGAAGTCGGTGATGGGCGCGCTGTCGCTCTATCTCAACTTCATCAACATGTTCATTCTGTTGCTGCATCTCTTCGGTGCCGCCCGGGAGTAGATGCCGAACGCGCGCCGGAGACTGGGCGGCCGTGCCGTCCGTCCGGCGTGCGCAGTTCCGCCGAGGCGGGTAGCGGGCGAATTCATGCCGGCGCGCGGCAGAATAGGGTGGTGTGGGCCGTTCCGTTTTTGATCGCGCATTTCGTTTTCGCGAGAACGCGCCGGGCCGTCGCGTGACTTAATCATATGGCACTGGCGGCCGCATTACGGCCCGTAAGGACGCGGAGGCCCCTTGCGCACCGCACCGCTCTCGCTGCTTTCCCGTTTGACCCTGCGTAGCCTTTCGGCGCGGCTGCTGATCCTGACGGCGGCGTTCATCCTGCTGGGCGAGGTGCTGATCTACTTTCCCACCATCGCGCGCTACCGCTTGGATTTTCTGGAGGAGCGCGTCGAAGCGGCGTTCATCGCGGCACTCGCCGTCGAGGCGGCGCCGGGGGGCGCGGTGGACGAGGAGCTTCGCGATTCGCTCCTCTCCCGCGCCGGCGTCTCCGCGCTTTCCATCAGGCGGGAGGACAAGCGGACGCTGATCCTCGGCAGCCGCGTGCCCGATGAAATCGACGCGGCGTTCGACCTGCGGGAGACCGGCAACCTCGCCGCGGTCGCGCATGCCTTCGACGTTCTGTGCCATGGGGGCGAGCGTACGATTCGCGTGATCGGCCGCATACCGGACGCCCAGCCCGGCACCTGGGTCGATATCGTCCTTGCCGAGACCTCCCTTCATGCCGCGCTGACAGAGTTCTCGTGGCGAATCCTCGGACTCTCCCTGCTGCTCGCGTTCATTGTCGGCGCATTGCTCTACCTCTCGCTGCACTGGCAGCTGGTGCGCCCGCTGCGGAGGCTCATCGCGAGCCTCGTCGGATTCCGACGGAGCCCGGAAGGCGGTTTGGCGGAGATCGCGGGAAGCGGGCGGATGGATGAAATCGGCGTGGCTGAACGCGAGCTGCTCGTGATGCAACAGCGGGTGCAGGGTGCGCTGCGCCAGAAGGCGCGGCTCGCGGCCGTCGGCGCGGGCGTCGCCAAGATCAACCACGATCTGCGCAACATGCTGGCGACCGCCGCGGTGCTTTCGGAGCGCCTGGCGGACGCGCGGGATCCGGAGGTTCAAAAGCTCGCAGCCCCGCTGCTCGCCGCACTGGACCGCGCCATCGCGCTCTGCACCCGTACGCTCAGCTATGCGAAGAATGGAGAGCCCCAGCCCCGGCGCACGCGCTTTCCGCTCGCACCGCTGGTGGACGAGGTGGGCCGCGCACTGCCGGCCTGCGCGGGCGGATCGGTGCTATGGCGCAACGAGGTCCCGGCGGATTTCGAGCTTACGGCGGATCGCGAGCAGATCTACCGCGCGATGGCGAACCTCACGAGCAACGCCGCCCGCGCCGTCGGCCACGCGCCGGGCGGTGGGGCGGTGCGGGTGAGTGCGTGGCGCGATTCGTCCTCGGGCGCCGCCTATGTGGAGGTGGCGGATACGGGCCCCGGCCTCCCCGAGGAGGTTCGGGCCCACCTGTTCGAGCCCTTCTCCGGTGCGCCCGGCGGCGGCACCGGCTTGGGACTCGCTATCGCCCACGACCTGATGCGCAACCATGGCGGCGATATCCGCCTCTCCCGCTCGGACCCGACCGGCACCGTCTTCACCCTCCGCTTCCCCGACCCGGGCTGACTGCGGGGGTATCCTGGCCCGGCCCCGGGCCGTCCTCTATTTTGGCAGCATGAGGCTCCGTGCGTCCCTTGTTGCCGTCGTGCTCCTGGCCGCGACGTTCGGCGCGCCCGGCCACACGGTGGAGGGTGCGGGCGTGCCGGTGGGCGGCGCGGTGCGGGAGATGGCCGTCGCCGCGGACGAAAGGGCGGCGGATGCCGGCGCGGCGATGCTTGCGCGCGGCGGCAGTGCCGTGGACGCCGCCATCGCTATGCAGATGGTGCTCAACCTGGTGGAGCCCCAGTCCTCCGGTATCGGCGGCGGCGGCTTCTTGCTCCATTTCGACGCCGAGGCCCGCGCCGTGGCCGCCTATGACGGGCGCGAGACGGCGCCGGCGGCTACGGGGGAGGGGCTCTTTCTCGCGCCCGACGGCGCGCCCCTGGGGTTCTTCGAGGCCGCGATCGGCGGCCGGGCCGTGGGCGCACCGGGCCTTCTGCGCATGCTGGCGCATGCCCATGCCGAGCATGGCAGACTTCCCTGGGCCGTGCTTTTCGAACCGGCGATCGAACTGGCGGAGTCGGGCTTTGCCGTGGGCCGCCGTCTGCACGGGATGGTGGAGCGCGTGCCCACCGCCCGCGCTCTCCCCACGGCGGCGCGCTATTTCCTCGATACGGACGGTGAGGCCCATCCGCCGGGCACCCTGCTGCGCAACCCGGCGTTCGCGGAGACCCTGCGCATCGTCGCGGCCCATGGTGCGGACATCTTCTACCAAGGTGCGATCGCCGAGGACATCGCCGCCGCCGTGGCCGGTGCCGCGCGCAATCCCGGCCTGCTTACGGCCGCGGACATGGCGTCCTACCGTGCCAAGCGCCGCCCGCCTGTCTGTCTCGTCTATCGGGGCTACCGGGTTTGCGGCATGGGGCCGCCGAGTTCCGGCGGCGTTACCGTGCTGCAGATACTGGGTCTCCTGGCGAGCCGCGCCATGCCGCCCTACGGCACGCCCGACGCCCTGCACCTCATCGCCGAGGCAATGCGCCTCGCCTATGCGGATAGGGACCGCTACCTCGCGGACTCCGATTTCGTACCGGTGCCGGTGAACGGCCTGCTGGACCCCGCCTATCTCGCGAGGCGGGCGGCCGCCATCGACCCGCTGCGCGACGGCGGCAGGCGCGCAGCTGGAGCCCCCCCGGGCGCGTCTGCGGCGGGGCGGTCGGGCGTGAGCCCGGAGGCGCCCTCCACCACCCATCTCAGCGTCGTGGACGCTGCCGGCAATGCCGTCGCGCTCACGTCGAGCATCGAGGCCGCCTTCGGTTCGGGGCTGATGGTGCGGGGCTTCCTGCTCAACAACCAGCTCACGGATTTTTCCTTCGCGCCGGACCGGCACGGTGCCCCGGTCGCGAACCGGGTGGAACCGGGCAAGCGCCCGCGCAGCTCCATGGCGCCCACGCTCGTCTTCGACCCGGAAGGCCGGCTCGCTCTGGCGCTGGGCTCCCCGGGAGGCTCGCGCATAATCTGCTATGTGGCGACGGCGTTGATCGCTCTCATCGACTGGGGCTTCGACCCGCAGGCCGCCGCCGCAATGCCCCATCTCTGCAACCGCAACGGTGCGACGGAGCTGGAGGAGGGAACGCCGTTTGCGGCTCTTGCGCCGGCCCTCGAAGCCCGCGGTCACGAGGTCGCGCTGCGTCGGATGACCAGTGGCCTGCATATTGTCGCCGTCGCCCGCAGGCCCGACGGAGTCCGGCTCCGGGGCGGCGCGGACCCCCGCCGAGAGGGCGCGGTCGCCGGTCGATGAAGGCCCGCCTACCGGGAGAACGCGGGTCGGCGAACGAGAGCGGGGCTACGCGCGCGGCACGGCCCGGCCGGTTTCGGCATCGAAAAGGGTGATGCGACTCTCGCGAAAGGCGAGGCCCACCTCGGCACCTATCCGGACCGGCTGATGTACGTCGATACTGGCCGCCACATATTCGCGCCGCTCCAGCAGCTTCTCCGGCCCCTTGGGCGCGATAAAGGCGATGATGGTACCGCCATAGGATTCGGTGAATTCGATCCTTCCTTCGATGAGGCCCTCGCCCGGCGGCCGCAGGATCACGTCCTCCGGCCGGACGCCGAGGATAACCGGGCCGCGCCCTTGCCCCTCCCCGAGCGCACGGCCGGCCACCATGACCCGACCGTCCCCCAGCGCACCCTTGAGGAAGTTGATGCCCGGGCTCCCGATGAAGTCCGCGACGAAGGTGTTGGCGGGCCGCTCATAGATGTTCACCGGGTCCGCCACCTGCTGCACCTCGCCTTCGTTCAGCACCGCCACCCGGTCCGAAAGAATCAGTGCTTCCGCCTGATCGTGGGTCACATAGATGGTGGTGACCTTGTAGGCCTGGTGCAGGCGCTTGAGCTCCGTCCGCATATGTTCGCGAAGCTTGAGGTCGAGGTTGGAGAGCGGCTCGTCCATCAGGTAGCAGGCGGGGCTCCGCACCATGGCGCGCCCCAGGGCCACACGCTGGCGCTCGCCGCCGGAGAGCTTCGCCGGCTTGCGGTCGAGCAGGCGTTCGATACCCAGCAGCCGCGCCGTCTCCCGGGCCTTCTCGGCGGCCTCCGTCTTCGACATCCCGGCGACCGTGAGGCCGAGGGTCATGTTCTGGAGTGCCGTCATATGGGGGTAGAGGGCGTAGGTCTGGAAGACCATGGCCACGTCGCGATCGCCGGGATTGACGTGGGTCACGTCCCGGGCGCCGATGGTCACGGTCCCCTCCGTCGGCTCTTCCAGTCCCGCGATGAGGCGGAGCGTCGTGGTCTTGCCGCAGCCGGAGGGCCCCAGCAGGGTCAGGAACTCGCCCTTCTCGATCTCGAGGTCGATGCCCTTGACCGCCTCGGTGCCGTCCCGAAAACGTTTTACGAGGCCCTTGAGCGTGACGTTCATTGCGCCGCCCCTATTTCACCGCGCCGAGCGCGAGGCCGCGCGCAATATGCCGTTGCAGCAGGAACACCACCGCGACCATCGGCAGTAGCTGGATGACCGCGCCGGCGCTCAGCGAGCCCCACAGCACGTTGTAGATGTCGATCGTCTTCTGCAATGCGACCGGCATGGTCGTGGCGTTGTCGTAGGTGAGGAAGAGCGCATAGAGATACTCGTTCCAGCTGAAGACGAAGGTGAAGATGGCCGTGACGGCGATCCCCGGCGCCGCCATCGGCAGGATCAGACGGAAGATGATCTGCAGCCAGCCCAGCCCGTCCAGCCGCGCCGCCTCCTCCACCTCCTTCGGCAGATCCAGCAGGAATCCGCGCAGAATCCAGACGGCGAAAGGCAGCCCGAACGCCACATAGACGACGATCAGCACGATCTGGGTGTCGATCAGGCCGAAGAAGTTGGCCATCTTGAAGTAGGGCAGCACCACCACCACCCCCGGCAGGAACCGCAAGGAGAGGATGACAAGGGCCCAGGTATCGCCCCCCATGAGCCCCATTCGCGCCACCGCATAGGCCGCCGGCAGCGCGAGGATCATCACGATCAGCGTGGAGACGCCCACCGTGATCAGGCTGTTCACGATGGCGCGGTCGAACAGGAAGCGGTCGAAAATCTCCACATAATGTTCGCCGGTGGGTTCGAAGGAATAGAAGGTCGGCACCTCGGCGTTGATCACGTTGGTGGGCTTGACGGAGGTGAGCGCCACCCAGGCCACCGGCACGAGCCAGAGGATCACCACCAGCACGGCGAGAAGGTTGATCGCGCGGGAATAGACCGTGGGCATCAGTTCCGCTCCGCCGCCCGCGCGGCCTTCTCGGTTCGGTAGAGCGTGTTGAGGAACATGGCGACCACGACGTTGATGAGGATCAGGATCAAAAAGCCGTAGGCTGCCATCAGCCCCAGATGGCCCTGCTCGAAAATGATGTAGTCGTAGGTGCTGGCGAGCAGGGTCGAGGAGCCCGGTCCGCCCTTGGTCATGATGAAGTTCAGATCGAAGATGCGGATCGAATCCACCAGGCGGATCAGCAGCACCACCATGATGACCGGGCGGATCAGCGGGATCACGATGCGCGTGTAGTAGGTGAAGCCCCGCACCCGGTCGAGCCGCGCCGCCTCGGTGATCTCGGGCGAGATGCTCTGCATGCCCGCCAGCAGGATCAGCGCGATGAAGGGCGTCCACTGCCAGCAGTCGACGATCATCAATGTGGTCAGCGCCGTGTCCTTGTGGGAGAGCCAGGTCCACTTCTCCAGCCCGAAGCCCGTGTTGAGGATCCAGTTCGCAAGCCCCGAGACCGGCTCGAAGATGAAGCGCCAGGTGAGTCCCATGGCCACCGGCGAGATGAAGACCGGAATGATGATGAGGGTGCGCAGGAGCCCCGCGCCCCGCATCTTGCGGTCGAGCAGCACCGCGAGAAAGAACCCGAGCACCATCTGGATCGTGACCACCACCACCGCCCACGTCACCGTGAGCCGGATGCTGTTCCAGAAGCGGGCATCCTCGAACAGGTCGTTATAGTTGCGCCAGCCGACGAAGCGGGCGACATCCGGGTTGTAGAGCGGATCGACCCGGAAGGAGAGCGTGCCCGAGAAGATCAGCGGAAAGATCGCAAGCGCCAGCAGCACGATGACGCAGGGCGCGAGCAGCAGATAGGCCGCTCGCCTCTGCTGCCGCGCGACGGCGCCGGGACGCAAGGAGCCTGGAGGCCCGGCCGTCGGGGGCGGGGGCCGGGCCTCCAGTGCGGTCGCAACCACGCCGAGGTTCCGAAAGTCCCCGGCTATGCCGTCATCAACCGTAGTAGCCGCTGTCTTCCATGATGCGGCGGACGCGCTTGGTACAGGCCTTCAGCGCATCCTCGACACTCTTCTCGTCGTTCACGGCGTCGGCAACCTCCTCGCCGACGGCACCCATGATGGCGTAGGCCTCCGGGATCACCGGCGCATTCACCACGGCGACCGGATAAGCCTTCATGAGCCCGACGAAGAAGGGCTTGCGGTCGGCCCAGCGCCCGAGCGTGGACCGCCGCGAGAGCTGGCCGCCCGCGCCCACGATCGCATCGGCGATCAACGGGCTCCCGTCGAGATCCTCCCGATCGCCCGAGTTCAGGAACTTGATCCAGGCGAAAGCGGTCTCACGGTTGCCGCCCCAGGTCGGCATGAACTGGCCGAAGCCGCCGGCGAGCGCGCGGTGAGCGCCGTTGGGGCCGGTACCGCGCGGCGAAAGGTCCATGTGCCAGAGCTCGTGCGCGTCCGTGAAGGTGGCATCGTTGAGCACCGCCGTGCCCCAGCTCAACGGGCTGTAGAGCGCCGTACCGTTGGCGAAGACCTGGTTGACCTCGTCCTCGCCCGCGTTTGCAGAGACGGGGTGGGCGTATTTCTGAAGTTCCACCAGGATGTTGAGCGCCTGGAAGGCCTCTTCCGTATCGAAGCCCGGCGTCCAGTCCTTGTTCTCCTCATCCACGAAGAAGTCGCCGCCGAAGCCTCTGAGCGCACCGTAATACTGGTAGCCCGCCCAGAAGTTCCGCGCCATCGCCGCGCAATAGGCGTAACGCTCCCGCTCCGGATCGTGGATCTCCTTGCATACGTCGATCACTTCGTCCCAGGTCTCGGGGACCTTGAGGCCGTGCTTCTCGAAGACATCCCTGCGGTAGAAGGACATCATGGCGTTGCCGTCCGGTGCCAGCGCGGCGATATAGCCGGGCGGCGCGGGCCCCTTCGGCAGGTTCCACATGTGCCGGTAGTTCTCGGGCACGTCCTCTTCGTAGTCCGCAAGCCACTCGGGGAAAGGCTCCAGATAGGGGCCGAGGTCCGTCAGAGCGCCCATGGCGTCGAGCGCCGCGAACTGGGCGTGGTCCTGGGTGATCACGTCGAAGGCGTCGCTCTCCGAGCGCATGTAGGTGTTGATCTGGGTGAGCGCCTCGCTCATGGGCTTGGAGACGACCTCGAGCGTGACGTTCGGATACACCTTGTCGAAGAGCGGCTTGACGGCGCGCAGCGAGTTGGCGAGCCGTTTGCCGGAGGAGGCGAAATGCACGATCGTGCCGCCCACATCCGCATGCACTTCACGCGGCGTGAACTGGGCGGCGAGCGTCGCCCCCAGCGCCACGGCCGACGCCTTCAGCATCTGGCGGCGCGTCATGTCTCCCTTGCGGTAATGTGCGATGCGCTTCATCGCATTGTCGTAAGCGCGAATGTCCTGGTCGGACTTGTGCATGAGGTTCCTCCCTTGAGCCGTGGTCTATGCTTTTTTGGCTCTGAAGAAAAACGCTAGGGAGCCGTCGCGTGCCTGTCAAGAAAGCGCGGGCCGTCTCGTCGCCTCCGGGAGAATTAGGGGACGAGAGAACCGGTGTCGAAATAGCGCATCCGGGCCGGCTGCCGATCCGGATACCCCGCGTCGCTCCCGTCGAAATGACGGGAGCGGAGTCGCGCCGCCCTGTCAGAAGTGGAGGTTGAAATTGGCGCCGATGCGGGTTTCGGGCTGGTCGGCGATGTGGTGCTCGCCGGCGAACAGGAAGTCGAGACCGCCCGGCATGGCGAAGCTTACCCCCGTGGCGTAGCGCCCGGACGCATCCTCGCCGTCGGCAATCTGCATCTCCGCAAAGGGCGTCAACAGTCCGCCGCCCGTCGTAAAGCCGTAGCCCGAGCGGGCGGTGAGCGACGCTTGCCGCGGCGCATGATTGTGGGGGTTGGGGTCCCCGATAAACGCAGTGTCGCGCCCCAGCGCACCGCCTTGCAATGAACCCCATACAGGGGCCACCGACAGCGACAGGCCGCGGCCGTCGGCGTCCGGTTGCAGACGCGCCTCCAGGCTCGCCCCCCATTCCCGCACACCGTCTTCGGAATGGAGCGCCAGCCAGCGCCCGGACGCATCCAGGCTGAAGCGCGAGCCGTCCGAAGACAGCATGACGCCGCCCAAAACCTCCGCACCGGTCCCCGTCACGCCGTCGCCGCCATCCTGGCGTGCCTGCACCGAACCCCGCGGCGCCATGGTCAGATCCAAGCCCGGCAGCGCGATGCCTTCATGACGGGCCTCCGCACCGCCCCGCAGACGCCAACTCTGCGCCTGCAGGTCGCCAATCGCCGGAGCCGAGGATGAATCGCTGGTCTCGATCTGCGCCAGGCTCGCGCCGCCAACCGCCGAGAGCGTGAAACCGTCCTGTCGGGCCACCGGCGTCTGGCCGTCGACGGAGCCCGACAGAAACGCCAGGTCGGCCTTCTCCCCCGGCGCTTCCTCGGGGCGGTGCACCACCGAGCCCATACCCGCGCCCGCAACCAGACGCAACGCCGTCCCATTGTCCGTCTTCATCTGGAGATAGGGCCAGGCCGCGGTCAGCGAGGTCTCGATTCGGCCGCGATTGTCGTCGATGCGATAATCCGTCTCGCTGTCGCTCAGCGAAACCGCGAGCCCGGCCACATATCGCTGGTTCAGCCTTGTGTCCGCGCCCAGCCAGCCCGTGCGTTGGGAGCCGTCATAGCCTCCCACTCCTCCCGATGGACCCTCGAAGCGGCGCCAGTCGCCACGACCCCAAAGCGTCCATTCCGAGCCGCCGCGCATCGCCCCGTCCCCGCTCCCAAGCGAGAGCGTGAACGCGCTGTCGCGGAGCAGGGCTCCCTTGTGCACGCGGAAGGATTCGAACGTCGGACCGCTGCCGTCCTCCCGGACATCGCGTCCGTCGGTTTCGGAAAATGCCGCGCCACCCAGCCGGTGGCCGGCCAGCGTCAACGACCCCGAGCCCGGTGCCGAGTCGAAACGCGCGCCGATCATCTCCGTCGCACTGACCTGTATGGCGCCCCCGATCGCCGCCAGCACTCTGGTCGTGACCTGCCGGCGGGCCTGGGTCCGCCACGCATCGTCTCCGAGGATCGTGAGCGGCGCCGAAATCACCTCTCTCACCCGCCCCGAGGTCGCCGTCGCCGAAACCGTCACGGTCTTGTCGGGTGCGTCGACCTTGTTGTCGTTGGCGGTGATCGTCACCACGCCCGTGCTCGTCTTCGCTTCGGCCTCGACGGTCAGCGTCGTGTTCGTACTCAGCGTGAAATCGCCTTCGACCGCCGGCGAGACCGGCGTCGCCGACACCGCGATCGTTATCGCTTGGCTCGAAGCCCGGTCCAGCGTCGCCGTTACCGTCGCCACACCGCCATTCTCGGAGATCCGATCCGGCGACAGCACCAGCGTCACCGTCGGCGGTCCATCGTTGTCGTCGATCGCGAGCTCCTTGCTTGCAGGCCCTGTCACCCAGTTTGTGGAGGTCAGCGTGCCAGAGACGGTCACCCTCCTCAGGTCCTGATTGGCGATATTGTTTTCGGGGTCGATCTCCACCGTGCCCGTGCTCGAATACGCCCCGGCCGGGATGGTCAGCACCTTGTTCGTGCTCAGCGTGACGTGGCTCTGCGCCGGGACGGACACGGTGATCGTCGTGTCCGCGTTCGACCTCTGGTTGAGCATCGCCGTCACCTTCGCCGGGGGATCATCCTCCCAAAGGTAATCCGGTGTCAGCTTGAGCGTCACCATCGGCTTCAAAATTACCGCCCTCACCCCAACCGAAGGCGTACCCGCGCCGGCGGTGTTCACCGCGCGAATCTGGAACGCATAGCTTCTACTGTTGAGCAGGCCCGTCACCGTGTGTTCGACCGTGCCGGCGCCGCTGCCCGTAATCGGCGTCCATGTCGCCGTCGCCGGCACCGAAAACCCCCGACCGTAGCGAATCTCGTACGCCGTGATCCTGCCCGGCGGGGCCGTCCAGGTGAGCCTCACCACTTTATCGCCCACCCCTGCCGTCAGATCCGTCGGCGCCCCCGGCTTCACATCCGGGATTGCCGTCGCCGTCGCCGCCGTGCCGTCTCCGGCGCTGTTCACCGCCCGCACCTCGAAGGCGTATTCGGCCCCGTTGGTCAGGCCCGCCACCTCGTGGCTGGTGGCGTCCGCCTCCAGGTTGGTCCACGTCGTCGTCGAAGGCACCCTGG
The DNA here is from genome assembly GCA_965220825.1 of Alphaproteobacteria bacterium. Lineage (GTDB taxonomy): Bacteria > Pseudomonadota > Alphaproteobacteria > UBA828 > UBA828. The sequence goes on along the minus strand of OZ244839.1, from coordinate 1,316,997 downwards.
ACCCCGGGGCATGGCGCACCTGCATCTTGCCGATCGCGCCGACATTGGTCGGCAGGTCCCAGACGAGCGTCACCTTGGTGTCGCCCACTTCCACCCTCAGCGAAGGCGCGTCCGGCTTCACATCCGGAATCGCCGCCTCCGTCGCCGCCGTGCCGTCTCCGGCGCTATTCACCGTCCGAACCTCGAATGTATAACTCTTCCCGTTCTCCAGGCCCGTCGCCGTGTGGGTCGTCGCCGTCGCGGCGAGATCGGTCCAGCTGTCGGTGCCGACGAACGGCAGGTCGGCGGTCTTCTTCCAGCGCAGCTGGACCTTGTCGATCCTGCTCGCATTGGTCGGCAGGACCCAGGAGAGCGGCACCTGACGGTCACCCACCGTCGCCGTCAAATCGGTGGGTGCGTTCGGCTTCACATCCGGCGTCGCCGTCGCCTCGTTCGAGGCCTCACCCGAGCCGCCCAGATTCATCGCCCGAACCTGGAAGGTATATTCCGTTCCGTTGTTCAGACCCTCCACCGTGTGGCTGGTCAGGCTCGCGCTGTCCGCGATGGCCCTCCAGCCGCCGTACGACCCCGACCCCGCCTTCTGCCGATATTCGTACCCCGCGACCGTCCCCGATGCCGCCGTCCAGGCGAGCGTCACCTCCGTGTCCCCAACCGCCGCCGTCAGACCGGTCGGCACACCCGGCTTCGGCGGGACCGGCGTCGCCGTCGCCGTTGCGGCCGCGCCGTCCCCGGCGCCGTTCGACGCCCGGACCTCGAACGTGTAGTTCGCGCCGTTGGTCAGGGTCTCCACCGTGTAGGTCGTTGCCGTCCCGACAAGATCGGTCCAGCTATCGGTACCGACGAACGGCAGGTCGGCGGTCTTCTTCCAGCGCAACTGGATCTTGCCGATCCTTCTCGCATTGGTCGGCAGGACCCAGGTGAGCAATACCTCCGTGTTCCCCGCCGTCGCTTGCAGATCGGTCGGCGCGCCCGGCACCGCATCCGGGATCGCCGTCGCCTCGTTCGAGGCCTCACCCGAGCCTCCCAAATTCATCGCCCGGACCTGGAACGTATATTCCGTCCCGTTAATCAGACCCTCCACCTTGTGGCTGGTCAGGCTCGCACTGTTCGCGATGGCCCTCCAGCCGCCGTACGACCCCGATCCCGCCTTCTGCCGATATTCGTACCCCGCGACCGTCCCCGATGCCGCCGTCCAGGCGAGCGTCACCTCCGTGTCCCCAACGGTCGCCGTGAGGCCCGTCGGCGCACCCGGCTTCGGCGGAACCGGAGTCGCCGTTATACGCGCCGCCGTACCGTCCCCGGCGCTGTTCGACGCCCGGACGTCGAACGTGTATTCCGTCCCGTTGGTCAGGCCCGTCGCCTTGTAGGTCTTCGCCGTTCCGGCCAGATCGGTCCAGCCATCGGTACTGCCGAACGGCAGCTCGGCGGTCGCCTTCCAGCGCACCTGGACCTTGCCGATCACGCTCGCATTGGTCGGCAGCGTCCAGTTGAGCGTCACCTCCGTGTCGCCCGCCGTCGCACCCAGACCCGTCGGCGCGTTCGGAACCGGAAGCACCGGCGTTGCCGTCGTACTCGCCGCCGCACCGTCCCCGGCGTTGTTCACCGCCCGAACCTCGAAGGCGTATTCGTCGCCATTGTTCAGACCCGTTACCGTGTGGGTGGTGGCGCTCGCGCCGCCTGCAACGTTCGTCCACGCCGTAGCTGGCGGCACCGAAGTTCCCCTGGCGTGGCGCACCTCGTACTTCGTGATCCCGCCGCCCGGTGCCGCCGTCCAGGTGAGCGTCACCTGGCTGTCGCCCGCGGCCGCCGTGAGACCGCCCGGCGCGCCCGGCAACACATCGTCGTCCGCCACCGTCACCGAAACGGTCGCCGACATGTTGGTCGATGCCACGGTTACCGTGGTCGTGTCGTCCGCCTGATCGCCGTCATCCACGCCGGTCACCGTCACCGTCTGCCGCGTGTCCCAGTCCTCGGACGTGAATGTCAGCGTCGCCGGGGATACGGTCGCGGCCGTCGGGTCGGCGCTCGTAACCTGAATCTCGGTGCTTTCGACAATCTCGACGGCCATCTTCACGTCGAACGTCGCCGTCCCGCCCTCGTCCACCGTCACATTGTCGGGAGACAACACAAGCCCCAACTCGTCGTCGAGTACCCGCACATTCGCCGACGGCAATTCCAGCGTCGTCGGATAGTCGTCCGGCGAATTCGTCGCACTGATGCTGTGTTTGAGCTCGACGGGACGGGTGCCTGTGACCACGTCATCGTCCACGCCGAAGACGTATACCAAGTGCAAGCTTCCCGACCAGTCGTCGGGCGTGAAGGTCAGGGTCGATGGATTCTTGTCGTTGCTGGTAAGCACCGTCGCCGCACTCGTATCGCTGCTCGTCACCGCGACCGTCACATTGCCGGCCGGTTTCTCCGTCAACCGCACACGGTAGCTAACCCAGTGCCCATCTATGCCATCGCCGGTCTCGTAGACCTGCATGTTCGTGGGCGGCATGCTCGGGGTCATATTTGAGGTGATTTCAAGCCCCGGCTCCGGCCGATCGGGCGTCGTCACCCTGATGCGACCGCTGCTCGGCCCCGGCACGCCATTCGTCAGAAAGCGAATCTCGTACTCATACGTCGTGCTCCACTCGGCGGCCTCCAGCCAGAAAGGCTCGTCGAGCTCGATACAGTTCTTTGGAAGATTCGCCCAGCCGTAAACCACCCACCAATCCTCATTGACCTTTCTCTTTCGCTTGAATTGCGCTCGCGTAATTCCGGACGCCTTAGTCCAGAGCAGACGTATGAATGGCTTGTATTCGAGGTTTGCGTCGCGCCCCGTCGATAATTCGATCCTGAAATCCATCGGCGTCGGTACCAGCCCGGGCGTCGCCGTCGTACGCGCCGCCATACTGTTCCCGTCGCCGTTAACCGCCCGGAGCTCGAACGCGTATTCCGTCCCGTTGGTCAGGCCCGTCACTCTATAGCTCGTGGTCGCGGCGCCGCTGCCGGCGATGTCGGTCCAGGCCGTGCTGGCCGGCACCGATGATCCCGCGGCGTAGCGCAGCTGGTACTTGGTGATGGTGCTGTCGGACGGGTCGTTCCAGTTCAGAACGGCCGCGCCATCGTCCGACGTGGCCTCCAGCCCGTCCGGCGTGGCGGGCGGCATGGCTGTTTCCATGGTGGTGTAAATGATCTTCTGATCGCCGATCGCGAGCTCGATGTGGAAGTCGTCGTCGCCCAAGGTGCTGAGCAGGGTGCCTGAGAACGTTACATTCTTGCCCGTGAGGTCGTAGATGTTTCCAGTGAGACTGGCCGAATCCACGACCATGAACTTGTGGTAAGTGCTGAACCGGATGGTGAAGTCGTTGCTGTAGTTGCTCAGGTCCTCGAGTTCGGTATTACCCGTGTAGGAACCCCTACCGGTTGTGTCGAAGTCCGGCAGCCCGTTGTAGCGCTTCGACGGGGTTTGGTTCAGCGATGCCGGATGAAAGGCCCAGGCTTCGGTATCGTCTATCTTGATGAATGTGATGTCTTCCGGCTTCGTATCTCCGACAAAGTTGAAGCCGGACATATCCAGGCTGCCCGAGGCCGCAACGGTCACGGTGCTGCCGTCATCGGTGAAGGTGAAGGTCAGCGTACCCGCCCCGGCGGCCGGCACTGCCCCGAACAGGAACGCCGCGCCGAGCAGCCACGCCACGCCGGCTCCGGCGCGGCGCCGCAGAGGGCGATGCCGGCTCTTCGAGCCCTCCGCGTCGCGGTCGGGGCAGGATATGGCTGCCCGGCCGGGGAGCGCCGACGTCAAGCATCGCCGGGCCGCGACGGCGGCAACGCGGCAAGTGCCAAAAGCCTGGAACAGGGCTGTCATAGTAGTTGAATCGTATACCACTATATTTTTCTTGATGGAACGGTAAAATAGCGAACGATGAATTAGCCGATGTTGTCCCTACCCGTTTCCGGCGGATACTTTAGTACTGCAAGACGGCGCCCGCGTGTCACACGTGTTGGCCGCCGTTCACGTGCAGTTCGCCGCCGGTGATATAGCCGGCCGTATCGGAGCAGAGGAAATAGATCGCCGCGGCCACCTCCGACGGCGTGCCGAAGCGGGCCATGGGGATTGCCGGCAGCATGTCGTCGGCGTGGGGCGAGAGGATCGGGGTCTCGATTTCACCGGGCGCGATGGCGTTCACCCTTATGCCCAGAGGGCCGAAATCCGCCGCCATCTCACGGGTGAGCGCCGCCAGCGCCGCCTTTGAGGTCGCGTAGGCGGAGCCGGCGAAGCGGTGGACCCGCCCGCCGGCGATGGAGGTCACGTTGACGACGCTTCCGCGTCCCTGCTTCAGTTCCTCGAAGAGGCCCCGGGCCAGCATCAGGGGCGCGTAGAAGTTCACCTGGAAGACTTCGCGCCAGAGGTCGAGCTCGGTATCGATACTCCCGAGCCTGGTTCCCTGCGACCCCTTGGGAGAGACCGCGGCGTTGTTGACCAGCGCGCTGAGCCCGGCACCGGCGAGCCGCTCCCGCATTTCCGCGATGCCGCGCGCGATGTCGGCCGGGTCGGAGAGGTCGATGCGGATGTGATCCTCGGGTCCCGCCTCCCACGGGCAATCCTCGGAGAAGGGCCGCCGGGATGCCGTGATCACCCGCCAGCCCGCGGCGCTGAACCGTTTCACCGTCGCATGGCCGATTCCCTGGCTCGCGCCGGTCAGGATCAGCGTCCTGCGTTCCTCCGCCATGGCCCAACGCTCCCCTGCCGCTCGTCCGCAATCTTGGCCCCTTTCACCGCCGCCGTCACCCTTCCCGTTTTCGCCACCGCCCCGGCATCTCCGTTTTGTATTGTAGGTGCGCGGGTCTCCAGGCCCGCATGTTTTGCTGCCTTGGGGCGAAGCCAGGCATATCGTTGTAGGGCCGTCGGAAGGCCGGTAGGATCGCTCATCAGAGCGCCCGCGCGAAGAGCGCATGCCAGATCCGAGAGGGGAGGACAGCATGATCAGGGTCAATCGCCGAACGTTTCTCAAGGGGGCCGGCGTCTCGGCCGCGGCTGCCGCGGCGCCCGCCGTCATCATCCGCGAGGCCAGGGCCGACACCATCCGGATCGGCGGACTGCACGATCGCACCGGCGTGATCGGGATCTACGGCAACGAGATGGCGGACGCGCTGGTGTTCGCCGTCGATGAGATAAACGCGGCGGGCGGCGTTCTCGGCCAGCAGCTCGAACTCGTGGAATATGACGCCCAGTCCACCATGGCGAACTATTCCCAGTACGCGCAGCGTCTTTCCACCAGCGACCGGGTCGACGTGATCTTCGGCGGCATTACCAGCGCGTCGCGCGAATCCATCCGTCCGGTGTTCGACCGCTTCCGCAAGCTCTATTTCTACAGCACGTTCTACGAAGGCGGCGTGTGCGACCGCACCACCTTCTGCAATGCGGAGACGCCGGCCCAGATCAACGGCCCGCTGCTCAAATATGCCATGGACAAGTTCGGCGCGAAGACGGTCTACACCATCGCCGCCGACTATATCTACGGTCAGATCACGGCGGACTGGATCAAGAAATATGCGCGGGACTTCGGCGGCGAGGTGATCGCCACCGAGTTCTTCCCGCTGGATGTGGGCGATTTCGCCTCCACCATCACCAAGATCCAGCAGGCGAAGCCCGATCTCGTGGTCTCGGCGCTGGTGGGCGGCAACCATATCGGCTTCTACCGGCAGTGGCCCGCCGCCGGGATGCAAGACAAGATCCCCGTCGCCTCCACCGTGTTCGGCCCGTGGGAGAAGGCCTTCGTCTCACCCGAGGAGGCCGAGGGCATCATGTGCTCCTACCACTATTTCCAGACCATCGACACGCCGGCCAACGCCGCGTTCCTGGAGAAGTGGCGCGCCGTCCACGGTGCGGACGCCAAGGAGATCGGTACGCTCGCCGTCTGCACCTACAACTCCGTCTATCTCTGGAAGAAGGCCGTGGAGATGGCGGGAACGGTGGACCGCATGCCGGTCATCGAGGCGCTGGAGACGGGCGTCTCCGTGGACGGGCCCAACGGGCCGGTAACCATGGACCCACCCACGCACCACACGGTGATGAACGCCGCGATCGCCGAGGTGCGCAGCGGCCAGTTCGATATCGTGGAGGTCGCCGAAAACCGCACGCCGGACGATACCGCCACGGTGTGCGACCTGATCGGCAACCCCGACCAGGCCACCCAGTATCGGATCGAGGTCGACTGATCCTCCTGCCTCGGTAGTGTCCCGTCATGGACCTCGCGGGCATTATCGCCGTTCAGATCGGTTACACGGTTGCCAGCCTCGCGCTCATCAGCGCGGGGCTGGCGGTCATTTTCGGCATGATGCGGGTCATCAACCTGGCCCACGGCGAGTTCCTGATGCTGGGTGCCTATGCGGTGGTGGTCTCGACCAAGGCCGGCATCGATTTCTGGGTGTCCATGCTGGTGATCGCGCCGCTCTTTGTGGGGCTCGTCGGCGTGATCGTGGAGCGGTTCGTGATCCGCTTCCTGTATGGACGCATGATGGACACGCTCATCGCCACCTGGGGGTTGAGCCTGCTCTTCATCGGCATCGTGACCACCATCTTCGGCAATGCGACCGAGAGCGTCGTCTCGCCGCTGGGGAGCTTCGAACTCGGCGCCTATGCCGAAAGCCAGTACCGACTCTTCATCATCTTTATCGGCATCGTGGCGATCGGCGGGATCTTCGCCGTTCTGCGCTACACCCGTGCGGGGCTCATCGCCCGTGGAACGATGCAGAACGCGGACATGGCGTCCGCGCTCGGGGTGAGCCCGCAGCGGGTCTACACCATCACCTTCGGAGTCGGGGCGGCGTTGACGGGGCTTGCGGGCGCGGCCCTCGCGCCTGTCACCGGGCTGCTGCCCACCATGGGCGCGGCCTTCATCGCCAAGGCCTTCATCACGGTGATCGGCGGCGGCGAGGCCATCGTCACCGGCACGTCGTCGGCGGCGGCCTTCTTCGGCACCGTCAATCAGGTCACCACCTATTTCACCACGCCGGTGATGGGCGACGTCGCGCTGCTTATCGCCGCGGTGGTTCTGCTCCGGCTCATGCCCCAGGGCATCACGGGCCGGTTCTTCCGGCGCTGGCTGTGAGGCGGCGATGGGTTTGAGGCTCGACGGCGAGGGCTTGCGCATCGGGCGCTTCTCCCCCCGCGTGACGGGGCCGGCGGCGCTTGCGGCGATCGTCGTTCTGGCGCTCGTGATTCTGCCCTACGCCGTCTCCGATATCTTCATCCTGCTCCAGCTCACCCTCTTCATGGCCTACGGCATCCTTGCCATGAGTTTGGGCTGGGTTTGGGGCTATGGCGGAATCTTCAGCTTCGGCCAGGCGACCTTCTACGGCCTCGGCGGCTACACCTACGCCGTCGTCTCCATCAATATGGGCGGCAGCACCACGGCGCTCTTCGCAGGCGTCGCCGTGCCCACGGCGTTCGCCTTCCTGTTGGGCTATTTCATGTTCTACGGGCGGATAAGCACGGTCTATGTCGCCGTGATCACGCTGGTGGTCTCGCTCATCTTCTACAAGTTCCTCGGGCATACGGCGGGCTACGAATACACCATCGGCACCGCCCATCTCGGCGGTTTCAACGGCATGCCCGCACTGCCGCCCATCAACATGCCGGGCGATCCGGGCAAGTTCATCTACCCGGAGGACATGTTCATCATCACCGGAATCTGCCTGCTCGCCGTCTATCTGGGCCTCCGCCTGCTCATGAGTTCGAGTTTCGGGCGGGCGGTGGCGGCGGTGCGCGAAAACGAGCTTCGCGCCGAGCTGCTGGGCTATGACACCCGGCTCTACAAGATGACGGTGTTCGGGATCGGCGGCACGGTGGCGGGGCTCGCCGGCGTGCTCTACGCCAACTGGAACTCCTATGTGAGCCCCACCGTGTTCGATCTCGGCTTCAGCGCGCAGATCATCATCTGGGTGGTGGTGGGCGGCCTCGGCACCCTGGTGGGGCCGCTGGTGGGCGCCATGGCGCTCGGTTTCGTGACCATCGAACTCGGTACCCAGCAGGCCGTGGACGTCAACCTGATCCTGGGCGTCATCCTGGTCCTCTTCGTCCTCGCGGTGCCGGAAGGCGTGGTTTCCCAGGTTCGGGCGCTCTATGTGCGCCTCGTCGAACGCGGCTCGAAAGCGGGGCCGGAGCCGCCCGGGGCCGGGCGGTGAGCCGGGCTTCCCCCGCCGCGACGGGCCGGGGGGAGCCCATGGCGCTTCGCGCCGATTCGCGTGCCATGGCGGGGGCGCTGCGCCGGCTCTCGCAGGAGCCCGCGACGGTGCTGCCTCTGCTCGCACCCGCCGCCTGCCGGGCAGCCATCGCGTCGTCTGCGGACCTCGCCTTCCGCGGTGCGAAGCCCGTGGTCGGGGAGGGCGAGCGCGCCGTGCACCAGGATTTCGTGCTCTGCCTCTCGATCCCCGCGGACCATTTCCTGTGGCGCCTCGCCGAGGCGGTGGAGCGGACGGTCCAGGATGCGCTTGCCGCCATGGCCCGGCCGCCGCTCGCCCGCTTTCCCATCGACGATCTTGCCATCCAGCGCTACCCGTCCGGCTCCCGCGGGATCACGCCCCATCGGGATCATGTCCGCTACCGGGGCCTCGTGGTCATCATCCAATTGAGCGGCGACGGCGCATTCGGCATCTGCGACGACCGCTCGCGCCGGGGCGCGCGCACGCTCGCCGCCCGCCCCGGCGACGGGATTCTCATGGTCGCACCGGGATTCGGCGGCCGGCGCGACCGGCCGTTTCATTTTCTGGAGGGGATAACGGCGGAGCGCTACAGCTTCGGCATGCGTTCCACCCATCGGTTCGAGGAAGAAGCCTGAGCGTTCACCCTTCCTGCGCCGGGGCGGCCTGTGGAGACCCGCGCCCGGATCCCAGATAGGTGGGGAGGATCAGCTCGGCGGCCGTCGGAGTCACGCCGAGGTCGGCGAGGCCCGGCGCGTCCGGCGCGGCCAGATTGTCGCGGCGCAACTGGACGACCTGGTCGGGCGTCAGCATCGGACGCGGGGCGAACTGGAGGAGCTGTGCCCCGATTGCGGCGGCGAAGAACGGCACGGGCAGGAGCCGCTCCCTGCGTCCGATCGCCTTGTAGACCAGCGCCATCAGCTCGGCATAGCTGTAAACCGTGGGGCCGCCGAGCTCGTAGGTCCTGCCCGCCGCCTCGTCGCTTCCCAATGCGCGGCAGGCGGCCTCCGCCACGTCGCCGACGAAGACCGGCTGGAATTTCGTGGTACCCGCCGGGAAGGAGGCTGTGGGGAAGAGCCCGTCCAGCCCGAGCCGAGGCAGACCCTCGAAGAAGACAGGCAGAGCCGGGGCGAGGCGGGCGAGGGAGGCGAAAAGGTTGAAGAACCCGTCATCCGGGCCGAACACGAGGCTTGGGCGCAAGATCGTGGCCTCGGGGAAGGCCTCCCGCACCGCCGCCTCGCCCGCGGCCTTGGAGCGCGCATAGGCCGAAGGGGAGGCGGGGTCCGCGCCGATGGCGGAGACGTAGAGCAGGCGCCTGGCACCGGCGTCGGCCGCTGCGCGCGCAATACGCCCCGCCGCCTCCTCGTGGATCGCCTTGAAGGTCTGACGGCCCCGCTCATGGAGGATCCCGACCAGATCGATCACCGCGTCCGATCCTTCCACCGCGCGCCGGACGGAGGCCTCGTCCCGGACATTGGCCTGGAGGGGTGCCACCTGTCCCACATCGCCGAGGGGCCGCAGGAAGCCCGCAAGCGCCGGCCGCCGCGTCGCGACACGAATCCCGACACCTTCCCGCGCCAGCCGCTGCACCATGTGACGGCCCAGAAAGCCGGCGCCGCCGAACACCGTAACGATCCGCAAGACCCTCGCTCCACCCGATTCCCGCGCCGCCCTCACCATAGCATTCCGGCGGCTTGGCACGGGGCGTTTTTTGGTGTGCGGCCTCCCACGCCCTCAGGCGGAGGATGTCCGCAAGGCCGGGTCGGGTCTCGAAGCGGGCGTTTTGCGGGAGGAGGGCAGGGCCCGCCTGTGCGCCTCACCGGCGTTCCGGCGGCAGCCTGCTGCAATTCAGATCCCGCAGGCGGCCGTCATGCAGGTCGTAGATCCAGCCGTGGACATGGAGGTCGCGGCCTTCCACCCAGGCGGCGCGCACGGCCGGCATACGGCAAAGCGCTTCCACCTGGGCCTCCACATTGAGTTCAGAGAGGCGTCGGAGGCGCGCTGTGCGTTCGGCGATGGTTGCGAGCTCCCCCTCATGTCGGGCCGCTACGTCTCGTATGGGCTGAATCCAGTGGTCGATGGTGCCGTGCGGGCAGCCGTCCACCGCGGCGGCGACACCGCCGCACCCATAGTGGCCGCAGACGACGACATGCCTCACCTTCAGTTCGCGGATTGCGTATTCCAGTACCGAGACCAGGTTGAGATCGCCGGCGTGGACCAGATTGGCGATGTTGCGGTGGACGAACATCTCGCCCGGCTGCGATCCCGTGATCAGATTGGGGGGTACGCGGCTGTCCGAGCAGCCGATCCAAAGGGTGTCGGGCGTCTGGCGCGCTTCGTGCCGGGTGAAGCAGGCGGGATCTTCCGATATTCGTGCCGCCGCCCAGGCCTCGTTGCGCGCAAAGAGTTCGCCGAGTTCGCTCACGATCGATCCCCGTTCCGTTTGGCGGTCCCGTTCGGCCCGGGACCCTATTCCGGCGCCGCGCCACACGCAATTCCGCGTCCCGGTAGGGGGAATCGCACGACACACCGGACGCGACGGGCAATTGGACGGCCCCTTGCGGAACGTGCCGAATCCCAAGGCAGGGGCCGGCATTGGGTGACCGGGATGGGGAAATCCTCTACGCTGCGCACCATATGGAATCCACCTATTGAACGGACGGAGGGCCCCGTTGCGCGGGCGCACGTCCATGCCGAGAGGAAAGGCACCGCAATGGTCGACGAGGCCGCGGGTCGCCCCGAACCCGCCTACACCATGGGCTACAGCGAGGAGTTCCAGCGGCTCCTGGACCGCCGCCGCATCGAGACCCATGCCAAGCACCTGCTTCCCCATCTGGAGCCGGGCCTCGGCGTGCTCGATCTGGGCTGCGGGCCGGGGAACTTCGCGGTGGGTCTCGCGAAGGCGGTCCATCCGGGGGAGATGCACGGCATCGACATGGAGGCCTCGCAGATCGACATCGCCCGAGCGGCGGCCGAGGCCGGCGGGCACGACAACGCCCGCTTCCATGTGGGCAACGCTCTCGAGCTTCCCTTCGACGACGGCCGTTTCGATGTGGTCCACTGCCACGCGGTTATCATGCACATTCCCCAGACCGAGGCGGTGCTTGCCGAGATTCGGCGGGTGCTGAAACCGGGGGGGATCGTCGCCTGCCGGGAAATGATCGGCGACTCCTCCTTTGCTGAGCCCGATTTCGGCAATCTGGCCCACGCTTGGCGGACCTTCGAGCGTCTTCTCGCCGCCAATGGCGGCCACCCGCAGATGGGCAAGGAGCTTCGCAACCGCCTGCATGAGGCGGGTTTTGTGGACATCGAGTCGGGTGCTTCCTTCGAGGTCTTCGCGACTCCTCCGGACGTGGCCTTCTTTCACGGCGTCGTGCAGGACTGGTTCCTCTCTCCCCCCGTGGTCGAGGCGGCGACCAAGCACGGGGTCGCGACTCATCAACAGTTCGACGCGTGGCGCGACTCTCTCGAGAAGTGGAAAGCGCATCCCGGCGCCGTGGGCGGCCTCGCCTGGGGCGAAGCCGTCGCCCGCAACCCCTAGAGGCTGCGCACCGGACGACAAAGTGATGCCTCGGTCCGTTGTCCGTACCGGGCCGTTGCGTCTCATGGGGCCCAACCGGGGCGTCGCCCGTGCAAGTTCAGACAGGTGTGGTGCGCGGGTCTCCAGGCCCGCGCACCACAAAAGGGTGCAGCTCGTTGGGGTGACGCGCGATCGCCCATAACGCCGGTTCCACGGACTTGCGCGACGCCACTGGGGCCACGGTTCCGGTGTCAATGGCAATCGAAGAAACTCCAGCGTCTAAAACGTCCTGAACAAGGACATCGCCTTGACCGGATGGCGGGGATGCTCCTACAGTCCGCGCCGCCTGCGGCAGGAGGAGGTCCGATGAGCGTTACCCATGTCACCGACGCCGACTTCGACGACAAGGTACTCGGGGCCGAAGGGCCGGTGTTGGTGGATTTCTGGGCCGAGTGGTGCGGCCCCTGCAAGGCGATTGCACCCCACCTCGAGGAAATCGCCGACGAAATGAGCGACGCGCTCGCGGTCGCAAAGGTGGATGTCGACAGCAACCCCTCCACACCGGCGAAATATGGCGTGCGCGGAATTCCCACGCTGATTCTCTTCAAGGGTGGAACCGTGGCATCGATGAAGGTGGGTGCCTTGCCCAAGGCCAAGCTTGCCGAGTGGTTGCGGAGCGAGATCTGACCGGCTTCGTCCGCCCTCTCCCGTCCGCCATTCAGGCGGCCGGCTCGCCCGCGGCGGCGAGCACATTGCCCACGAGATAGAGCGAGCCGCACACCAGGATGCGGCCGGGTGCCGCGCCGCCGGCGGTGAAGCGCGCCACGGCCTCGTCCACGCCGCTCGCCGTCTCGCACGGAATGCCGAGGGCAAGGGCTGCGTCACGGATTGCGTCCGCCGGCGCGCTTGCCGCCTCGCCGGGGACGGCCAGCGCCGCGAGACGGCGGACATAAGGGGCGAGCGGGGCGAGAAACTCTGCGGGCGGCTTGGTGTTCAGCATCCCGACGGCAAGGTCGAGCGGCCGGTCCACCCATTCGCGCACTGCGCGGCCGAGCGCCGCGCCGGCCGCGGCGTTATGTCCGCCGTCCACCCAGAGCTCCCAGCCCGCGGCAAGGCCCGGCCAGCCTACGCGATGCAGCCGGCCCGGCCAGCGCGCCCGCCTGAGCCCCGCCGCGACGGCGTCATGCCCGATATCGAAGCCTCGCAACTGGCGCGCGCATACCGCCGCGAGTGCCGCGTTCTCGCATTGGTGCGGGCCGGCGAGGCCGGGCAGGGGGTAGATGTCGGCGCCCTCCGGGTCTTCGAGGCGGAATCCCTGGTCCACGGCGGTGAAAGACCATTCCCGGCCGAATCGCGTAAGCGGTGCGCCGCGGGCTTGGGCGATGCGTGCGATTGTATCGGCCGCTTCCGCCTCCTGCCGGCCGATCGCCGCGGGCACACCCGGCTTCAAGATGCCCGCCTTCTCCGCTGCGATACCCGCAAGGCTGTCGCCGAGATATTGGGTATGGTCGATGGAGACCGGCGTGATGACCGTAAGCGCCGGCCGTTCCACGACATTGGTCGCATCGAGCCGCCCACCCAGCCCCACCTCGAGAAGGAGCGCATCCGCCGGCTTGGCGCGGAAGGCGTGGAACGCCGCCGCCGTGGTGACTTCGAAAAACGTGATGGGCTCTCCGCCGTTCACGGTCTCGCAATGGGCGAGGCTTTCCGCCAGCGCCGCCTCCTCGATCGGTACGCCGTCGATCCTGAGCCGCTCCGCGAAGCGCACCAGATGGGGGGAGACGTAAGACAATGTCCGGTAGCCGGCGGCGCGCAGGATGGCTTCCATATAGGCGAGGACGCTTCCCTTGCCGTTGGTTCCGGCGATGTGGATGACGGGCGGCATGGCGCGCTCCGGGTTGCCCAGCTTGGCGAGCAGCCGGGTCATGCGCCCGAGCGACAGATCGATGGCCTTGGGGTGTAGGCGAAGGAGGCGGGTGAGGATCGCGTCGCTGTCGCCCGGCGGGGCCGGGTTCACGGGGAGGGGGGCTCAGCCCGTGGGCGCCGATGCGGGCGCCGCCTCGTTCGCCGGTGGGTCCCCGTCCTTTGCCGCGGGCGGGCCGGCGGCCTTTAGCGGGAGGGGGACCGCCTCGGCCGACGGCTCCTTCTCCATCAGCAGGGACAGCAGGCTGGCGAGGGTATCCCGCAGCTTGTGCCGGTGCACGACCATGTCGACCATCCCGTGATCGCGCAGATATTCGGCGCGCTGGAAGCCCTCGGGCAGGCTGGTGCGGATGGTATCCTCGATCACCCGCTGACCCGCAAAGCCGATTACGGCGTCGGGTTCGGCGATGGCGACGTCGCCCAGCATGGCGAAGGAGGCGGTCACGCCGCCGGTCGTCGGGTTGGTAAGAAGAACGATATAGGGGAGCCGCGCCTCCTTGAGTTCGTTGACGGCAATGGTCGTGCGCGCCATCTGCATCAGCGAAAGCACGCCTTCCTGCATGCGGGCGCCGCCCGACGACGGAACGACGATCAGTGGCGCTTCCTGAAGGACCGCGAGTCGCGCGGCGGCCACCAGGCTCTCGCCCACGGCGACGCCCATGGAGCCGCCGAGGAAAGCGAAATCGAATGCGGCGACCACCGCGGGCGTGCCGCCGATTCTTCCGTGGGCCACCACGATGGCATCGCCCCGTCCGGTGGCGTTGCGGGATTCGCGCAGGCGGTCCGTATAGCGCTTGCGGTCGCGGAACTTGAGCGGGTCTTCGACGGTCTCCGGCAGTTCGATGGTCTGGTAGTCGTCCTTGTCGAAGAGCAGCGCCAGGCGGCGGTCCGCATCGAGGCGCATATGGTGGCCGCAGTGGGGGCAGACCCGGAAGGCGGCCTCGAACTCGCGATGGAAGATCATCTGCTCGCACTTGTCGCACTTCAGCCAGAGCGAATCCGGGACGTCGCTCTTGCGGAAGAGCCCGCTTACCTTGGTGCGGGCGAAGCGCTCCAGCCAGCTCACGCGGGGCCCTCCTGCCGCGCGCCGCGAACGCCCTGGGCGAGCGCCTGCACGAGCGCAAGTGCATTCTCGCGGCAGGCGGGCGCCGCCCGGTCGGTGCCGTCGAGACTCTCCTCGATGGCGGTAATCAGCGCCGAGCCGACCACTGCGGCATCGGCTATGCGCGCAACCTCCGCCGCATGCGTCGGCGTCTTGATACCGAAGCCCACGGCGATGGGCAGGTCCGTGTGCCGCCGCAGCCGTTCCACGGCGGCTTGCGTCGTCTCGGCTGCCGCGCCCGCGGCGCCGGTGATTCCGGTAATCGCAATGTGGTAGACGAAGCCGCTCGTATTCGCGAGCACGGCGGGCAGGCGCGCATCGTCCGTCGTGGGGGCCGCGAGCCGGATGAAGGAGAGTCCGGCCTCGAGCGCGGGCAGGCAGAGCTCCGTATCTTCCTCGGGCGGGAGGTCCACCACGATCATGCCGTCGAGCCCGGCCTCGCGGGCATCCTCCAGAAAGCGCTGGACGCCGTAGATGTAGATCGGGTTGTAGTAGCCCATGAGGACGAGCGGCGTCGCATCGTCCGCCTCGCGGAAGCGCCGGACGAGCTCGAGGGTCTTGCCGAGCGTGATGCCGGCCTTCAGCGCCCGCTGGCCCGCACGCTGAATAACCGGCCCGTCCGCCATGGGGTCCGAGAAGGGCGAGCCGATCTCGATGATGTCGGCGCCGGCCTCGGGCAGGCCTTCGAGGATCGCGAACGATGTCTCGATGTCCGGATCGCCCATCATGGTGAAGGTCACGAGCCCCGCGCGGCCCTCTTCGGCGAGCGCGGCGAAGCGCCGTTCGATCCGCCCGCTCACAACGCGACCTCCAAATGCTCGGCGACGGTGAAAATGTCCTTGTCGCCGCGCCCGCACATATTCATCACCAGCAGGTGATCGGGCGGCAGGGTGGGCGCGGTTTCCATCACATGGGCGAGCGCATGCGCGGGCTCGAGAGCCGGGATGATCCCCTCGAGACGCGCACACAGGCCGAAGGCTTCCAGCGCCGCGTCGTCATTGATCGGCACATACTCGACCCGGCCCGTATCCCGCAGCCAGGCGTGCTCCGGGCCGATCCCCGGATAGTCGAGCCCCGCCGAGACGGAATGGGCCTCGGTGATCTGTCCGTCCTCGTCCTGGAGAAGGTAGGTCCGGTTGCCGTGCAGGATGCCGGGCCGGCCTGCGCTGAGGGAGGCCGCGTGCTGCTCCGTCTCGATGCCGTGGCCGCCGGCCTCCACACCCACCAGCGCGACCGCCGTTTCGTCCAGGAAGGGGTGGAAGAGGCCGATGGCGTTGGAACCGCCGCCGACGCAGGCGACCAGCGTGTCCGGTAGCCGGTCCTCGGCTTCCAGTATCTGCTCCCGCGTCTCGCGCCCGATGATCGACTGGAAGTCCCGCACCATGGCCGGGTAGGGGTGGGGGCCGGCCACCGTGCCGATCAGGTAGAAGGTGGTTTCCACATTGGTGACCCAGTCGCGCAGCGCCTCGTTCATGGCGTCCTTGAGCGTCTGCGAGCCCGAGGTCACCGGGACCACCTCGGCACCCAGCAGCTTCATGCGGAAGACGTTGGGCTTCTGCCGATCGATATCCGTGGCGCCCATATAGACGGTGCACGGCAGACCGAACAGCGCGCAGACCGTGGCCGTGGCGACACCGTGCTGGCCGGCGCCGGTCTCCGCGATGATCCGGGTCTTTCCCATGCGCCGCGCCAGCAGGATCTGGCCGATGCAGTTGTTGATCTTGTGGGCGCCCGTATGGTTCAGCTCGTCGCGCTTGAAATAGATTTTTGCACCGCCGAGATGGGCGGTGAGGCGCGCCGCGTGGTAGAGCGGGCTCGGCCGGCCCACATAGTGGGTGAGCAGCCGGTCCATTTCCGCGGCGAAATCCGCATCCGCCTTGGCCGCGTCGTAGGCGGCTTCCAGATCGAGGATCAGCGGCATCAGCGTTTCGGCGACATAGCGCCCGCCATGGATGCCGAAATGGCCGGCGGAGTCGGGGCCCGAGCGGTAGCTGTTGAGCGCGGTCATGGTCCTTTCTCGCGAGCGGCTGCGGCGACGGCGGCGAAGAAGCGCTGCATCTTGGCCATATCCTTGCGCCCCGGCGCGGATTCGATGCCCGAGGAGACGTCGACCGCCGGGGCGCCGGTGAGCGCGATGGCTTGGCCGACATTATCGGCGGAAAGGCCGCCGGAGAGAAACCAGTTTTGCGCCGGCGGCGCCTCGGCGAAGAGCGTCCAGTCGAGCGCGACGGCATTACCGCCGGGGCGGTCCGCGCTGGGCGGCGGCTTGGCGTCGAACAGGATCGCGTCGGCGACCTCGCGGTAGGCCGCAGCCTGTACGATATCGTCAGCCGCCGAAACGCCGAGCGCCTTGACGATGCGGCAGCCCGTGCGTGCGCGAATTGCCCGCGCCCGCGCCGGGCTCTCCCGCCCGTGAAGCTGCAGATAGTCGAGGCGGACGGAGGCAAGGATCGTGTCGAGCGCGGCATCCTCCGGGTCCACGACCACGCCCACCGTCTCCACGCCGTCCGGCAGGCCGGTCGCGAGTGCGGCCGCCTCGTCCGGCGAGACGTTACGGGGCGAGCGCGGGAAGAACACGAAACCGAGATAGCGCGCGCCCTCGGCCACCGCCATATCCACCGCGTTGCGCGCGTTCATGCCGCATGTCTTGACCGCAACCCGCGCAGAAGGGGCGCCGACACGCAGCCGCGCGGCCGGGGCGGCGTTCTCTGCGTCAGTCACGGACCGACTCTCTTGGCCGTTGATGGAGGGTGCCTGACATTGGCCGATTCGGATGGAAGAGTTGCCGGAATTTTCGAAAATCCGCCGCTGCACGCACGGCATGCTTCGTGGCTGTTCATTTTCCGGGAAGACGATGAAATCATCCGTTGAGATCGCAGCCCAGGAACGTCCGGTTTTCCCGCATCGCCGCCTCCAGAACCGAAAACGAGCCGGCGGCGGGGTCGACAACATAGTCTCCTTCGTTGGTGACCGCGCTTATCAATTTGCGCTGCAAGCCTATGGGCTTCGCATGCGCATGGGAGCCGGCCTCGGCCTTTTCCGGCCAGGTGTCGGGGATCGTATGGTCTTTCCAGACCCCCTTCGCCCTGCGCGGGCGCTTCTGCAATACGACACAATGCTCCGTCTTCCGGCGCGATCGATAGCCCATGCCGATCTTTCCCTTGTCCCAATTCACGAGATCGACGATATCGAGTTGGGTTCCGCCCAGCCAATGTTTGAAGCCCTGGCACAGATGGAATTTGTCCATCCACAGAAAGAGATGCCCGCTGGGTATCAGAACGGAATCGATCGCACGAATAAATTCGGCAATTGTCTCTTCCGTCATTTGTTGGAGAGAGCTTCTGCGCTTTCCTCGTTGTTCTCCTTCGTTTCCATACTGCAATTTGTCGAGAACGCCGCGATATTGAGGATCGAAGAAGGCAACCGGTATCGTCCCATGCACAAGGCATGAAAGAAATTCGAGTCCATCCATCTTGAGCCGGGTGTCGGGCTGCAGCCCGTCGGGCAATGTCAGTGCCGGTGCCGCGAGGTCTCTCTGCCCCGAATACACCGTTGCCGGGGCGCTCATACCGCGTCCTTGCGGGAGGTCGGGTCTCCGCCGGCGGGCATCGCCTCGTCGAGCCGGTCCCGGAGCCGTGCGAGTTCGCGCTCGAGCATGCGGGTGCGCTGCCGCGCGAGGCGGCGCGGCTTCCGGTCGAGCAGCCAGCGGATCGCGGCGCCCGCGACGAATCCCACCGCCAGCGCACCGACGGCGAGAGTCCAGGCGGGGATGAGCAGTGTGTAGGGGAGGGGCGCCACGCTGATAGCCATGGGATCTCGATTCGCCACCGCGAAGGCGATGACGGCCACGGCGGTCACCGCCGCGATGATCCAGGCAATGATTCTCACGGACCGACTCGTCTCGCCACCTGTCGCGACGACAGGGCAGTCCGGTCGCCGTGTCGCCTGCGCTTCACGCCCGGCGAATTACGCGCGGTTGATCCGCTGGCGGAGCTGTTTGCCGGCCTTGAAGAACGGCTGAAATTTCTCACGGACATGCACCGATTCTCCGGTGCGAGGGTTCCGTCCCAACCGGGCTCTCCGCGCACGGACGGAGAAGACGCCGAAGCCCCGCAACTCGATGCGGTCGCCGCGCGCAAGCGCGTCGCTCATTTCGTCGAAGACCTTCTTGACCACCCGTTCGAAGTCCCGGTGATAGAGATGGGGGTCCCGATATTTGGCTGCGAGACGCCGAACAAGCTCGGATTTGGTCATGGCGTGCGCCCCTGCGGCATCTCCAGGCAGCCCTGCTCTCGCCCCATTAACCCAAGGCGCGATGCGTCCGGCCCCGGCCGCGAAACCTGCCAAAGCGCGGCGCGACCGTCAAGAACGGGTCCTCGTGGAGACCGGGGAACGCGCGGGCCGCAGGATGCGCGCCGGCGTCACTCCTCCGCTTTGCGCGCGGCTTCCTCTTCCTGGGTCTTGCGGTCGATGGCGGCGCCGAGGATGTCGCCGAGGCTCGCGCCGCTGTCCGGCGAGCCATATTCCTGCATCGCCTGTTTCTCTTCCTGGACCTCGAGGGCCTTGATGGAGAGCACGGCGCGCCGGCTGTTGCGGTCGATCTGCATCAGCTTCGCGTCCACCTTGTCGCCGGGCGCAAAGCGCGAGGGGCGCTGCTCGTCCCTGTCCCTCGCAAGGTCGGAGCGTTTGATGTCGCCCGGCAGCGAGCCCAGGATCTCCACTTCGATGCCGTTTTCGCGGACGGCGGAGACGGTGCAGGTCACCGCCTGGCCGCGCTTCTTCTCCGCATCGCTGAACGGGTCGTCGCCGAGCTGCTTCAGGCCGAGGCCGACGCGCTCTTTCTCGGTGTCGATGGTCAGCACCTGGGCCTTGACGATATCGCCTTTCTTGAAGCGCTTTAGCGCGTCTTCGCCGGACTCCAACCAGTCCAGGTCCGAAAGATGCGCCATGCCGAAAATTTCGCCCGGCAATTCCACGAACAGGCCGAACTCGGTGATGTTCTTTACCTCGCCTTCGATGGTCGCGCCCTCGGGATAGGTTTCGGCGAAGGCGCTCCAGGGGTTGTCCAGGCACTGCTTGAGGCCGAGGCTGACGCGCCGCTTGTCCGGGTCCACGTCCAGCACCATCACCTCGACTTCCTGGCTGGTGGAAACGATCTTGCCGGGGTGGACGTTTTTCTTGGTCCAGCTCATCTCGGAGACATGGACCAGCCCCTCGACTCCCGGCTCGAGCTCGACGAACGCGCCATAGTCCGTGATGTTCGTGACCCTGCCTGTGAACTTGGTGCGGATGGGATATTTCGCCGCGACGCCCTCCCACGGGTCGGCCTCGAGCCGCTTCATGCTGAGCGAGATGCGTTGCGTCTCCGCGTTGAAGCGGATCACCTGAACCTTGACCGTCTGGCCGATCTGCAAGGAGTCGGCGGGGTGGTTCACGCGCCGCCACGAAATGTCGGTCACATGAAGCAGCCCGTCGATGCCGCCGAGATCGACGAACGCGCCATAGTCCGTGATGTTCTTGACCACGCCCTCGAGGACCTGGCCTTCGTGCAGGTTCGCGATCAGCTCGTTGCGCTGCTCCGCCCGCGTGTCCTCCAGAACCGCCCGGCGGGAGACCACGATATTGCCGCGGCGGCGGTCCATCTTGAGAATCTGGAACGGCTGGTCGGTGCCCACCAGCGGGGTTATGTCCCGCATGGGGCGGATATCCACCTGGCTTCCGGGAAGGAACGCCACCGCGCCGTTAAGATCGACGGTAAACCCGCCCTTCACGCGCCCGAAGATGACGCCCTGTACGCGCACGCCGTCCTTGTAGGCCTGTTCGAGCTTTTCCCACGCTTCCTCGCGTCGGGCGCGCTCGCGGCTCAGGGAGGCTTCGCCGCGCGCCGTCTCGAAGCGCTCGATATAGACCTCGACCTCGTCGCCGACCTTCACCTCCGCCGGCCGGCCGGGCATTGCGAATTCCTTGAGCGCCACCCGTCCCTCGACCTTCAGCCCCACATCGATCAGGGCGGCGTCGTTTTCGATGGCGAGGACCGTGCCCTTGACGACCCGTCCCTCGAATCGCGGTGTATCGTCGAGGAACTCGTTGAGCATGTCGGCGAAGTTTTCCTTCGGCGGCGTCGAGTCCCCGGTGGACTGCGCGGTTTCTCCGGTCATGTGTTCTCCAGCACCAGCGTGGTTTCTTGCATGAGGCGAGCGTCCATCGGCGGCGGGGTCGTTTCTCGAGCGCGCTGCGGCACAGGCGCGTCAGCTCCCCCGCCGACGGGAACGAAGCCGGGACTCCACCGCGGCGCGTGCGTGCGCGAACACCTGGTCCGGATCCAAATCGTCCGTATCGATCCGAACGGCGTCGCGGGCCGCCATCAACGGCGCGGTATGGCGCCGCCGGTCGCGGGCGTCACGGGCTTCGATTTCCTTCAAGATACAGGACTCTATACTCGCGACTCCGCGGGACCGCAACTCCATATGGCGCCGCCTGGCCCGCACCGTCGGGCTCGCTTCGAGGAATATCTTGGCCGCGGCGTCGGGGCAGACCACGGTGCCTATGTCGCGCCCGTCCAGCACCGCGCCCGGCGGGCGGCGGGCGAAGGCGCGCTGATAGTCCAGCAGTGCGGCGCGCACCTCCGCGTGGGTCGAGAGGACGGAGGCCGTCCGGCCCGCCTCCTCGGAGCGGAGCGTCGGGTCCCCGAGGTCCGCTTCCGAGACGGCGCGTGCGGCGGCTTCGGCGTCCTCCGGCCGTGTCGCGTCGCCGCCTGCGCGCAGCAGGTGGAGCGCGGCCGCGCGGTAGAGCGCGCCCGTATCCAGATGGTGGAATCCGTAATGCTCCGCGAGGCGCCGGGCGAGGCTTCCCTTGCCCGCGGCGGCCGGCCCGTCCACCGCGATGACGGGTGGCGTATCAGCATGGGGCAATGGAGGCTCCGAGCCGGTTCATGTCGTCGATGAAGGTCGGATAGCTGGTCCCGATCATCGAGGCGTCGTCGACGATCATCGGCCGTTCGCTCGCCATGCCGAGAACCAGGAAAGCCATGGCGATCCGATGGTCGAGCCGGGTTTCGACCGTGCCGCCGCCGGGCGGCGGGCCGCCGCAGCCTTCGATGTCGAGGCCGTCCGCGCGTATCTCGACGGCGACGCCGGCGGCGCGGAGGCCGGCCGCAATGGCGCTCAGCCGGTCGCTTTCCTTGACGCGGAGTTCGGCGAGGCCTTCGAGCCGGGTGGTCCCCTCCGCGCAGGCCGCGACCGCGGCAAGAACGGGATATTCGTCGATCATGCGGGGCGCGCGGCAGGCCGGAACGACGACGGCGCGAAGCGGCCCCCCCTGCACCGAGAGATCGGCGACAGGCTCGCCCGCCTCCTCCCGCATGGCGCCGATTTCAACCGCAGCACCCATGTCGCGGAGCGTCTCGAGCAAGCCCGTCCGGGTCGGGTTGACGCCCACATTGCGGATCGAGAGCGCGGACCCCGGCACCATCGCCGCGGCGGCGAGCGGGAAGGCGGCGGCGCTGAAATCCCCGGGCACCTGGAAGGTGCAGGGCTCGAGTTCCGGATAGCCGCGGACGGCGATGACGGTGCTGCCGTCCGTCGCCGTTTCGCGGCTGAGCGAGGCGCCGAAGCGGCCCAGCATGCGCTCGGTGTGGTCCCGGGTCGGCGCGGTTTCGACGACGCGCGTCTCGCCCGGCGCATTGAGCCCCGCGAGGAGGATCGCGGACTTCACCTGGGCGGAGGGGACGGTGAGCCGGTGCTCGATGGGGAGCGGCGTCTCCGCGCCGATGACCGCGAGCGGCAGGCGCCCGCCCTCTCGCGCGACGAAGCGCGCGCCCATGCGCTCCAGCGGCTCGATCACCCGGCCCATGGGGCGTTGCCGGAGCGAACGGTCGCCGGTCATGAACGTGGTGAAGGGGTGGGTCGCACAGAGCCCGGCGAGCAAGCGGGCGGAGGTTCCCGAATTGCCCAGATCGAGCGGGCCGTCGGGTTCGCTGAAGCCGCCGACGCCCACGCCCTGGACACGCCGGCATCCGTCGTCCGCGGGTTCGATGGTGGCGCCGAGTGCGCCCAAAGCCTCCGCCGTCGCCACCACGTCCGCGCTCTCCAGCAGCCCGAAAATCCGGGTCTCGCCGACGGCGAGCGCGCTGAACATCAGGGCGCGGTGGGAGACCGACTTGTCGCCGGGCGGCGTGCAGTCGCCGGAGAGCGGGCCGGCGGCCGACGAGACGAAGGGGTGCGGCTCTTCTTCGGCCGCACCGCCCGCGGAGCCTGCGTGGGGCTTGGGCGCCATGGTGGACACGCACCGTCTCTAGCACAGGCCGCCGCTTCGTCAAGCCGGGCGGGAATTCGCTGTTGCATCCCGGTGGCCGGACGGCCTAGGGTTCCCGCGGCCGCGGCCCGGCGCGCGCCGTCCCATGGGGCCATAGCTCAGTTGGGAGAGCGCTTGAATGGCATTCAAGAGGTCGGGGGTTCGACTCCCCCTGGCTCCACCAGTTTCGGAACCCGAAGGTTTCCGCAAATCACTTCAAACCCCTGGGATACCGGGGGTTTTCTTTTTCGGTAGGCCCGGACAGCCCGCCGCGTGAGGGCTCCCACAAGAGGGCGCTTCCTTCGGGTTGCATTGACGCTGTAAGGAAAATTCCTTACAGTTACGCGTTGCATGGAAGGAGCGCGGGGCATGTCGATCATCCATGAAGTCGCCACCATGACCGCGAAGGGCCAGATCACCCTGCCCAAGTCGATCCGTCAGGCGCTGGGCGTGGATGTCGGCGCCAAAGTGGCGTTCGAACTCGGCGAGGACGGACAGATCGTCGTCAGCCGTGCCGACACCCAGCATGAAGACCCGGCGATCGGTGCGTTCCTGGATCTGCTTGCCGGCGACCTCCAGGCCGGAAGGCATGTGGGGGCGATTCCCGACGATCTGGCGCAGGACATGCTCGAACATGCGGAGCGTGAAGCGGGAGGGCACGAGGATATCGACGGCGATGTCGATCTCTGATGCAGCGTCACGGATGGACGCTGCTGTTCCATGATTGCCTCATCGACCAGCTGCGGAGGCTCCACCAAGCGGTTCAGCGCGCGCAACGGAACGATCCAGCGGGATTCGCATCCAATGCGAACGTCAAGCTGTTCCATGCAGTGAGCCGGCAGATGCTGGAGGTCGTCCCGCAGGACCCATCCCGGGACGAATACCGCCAAGACGGCACGCTGGGTGCGCGCCACCGCCATTGGCGACGTGCCAGGATCGGCAGGCGGTTCCGATTGTTCTTCCGCTACGACGCCCGGGCGAAGGTAATCGTCTATGCGTGGATCAATGACCGAGCGACCATGCGCGCCTCGGGGAGCAGGACCGACCCATACACGGTCTTCGCCAGAATGCTCGCGCGCGGCAACCCGCCCGACGGCTGGGCCTCGTTGATGGCCGTTTCGAGGAAGGACTGGAACGAGTACGAGCATGTAGGGCGGGTCGAGGCGGCCTCGTTGATGGCCGTTTCGAGGAAGGACTGGAACGAAGGGAAGTAACCGCCTTCAGACCGTGTGGGCCCGAGGAAGGGGCGGAGACACTCCAGCGAATATGCTCGCAATCCGACGATCACACGATGCGCGTCGCGACCGGGCTGTTGTGACGATTTCGACCGGGGCACGCGGAGAGTAGGCGCGACTCCGTGTCATACAGCGCCCGCCGCGCCGCGGCTTACGATGCAGGCGGTGCCAGGTGGGCTTCCCCGGCTGCGGCCGCCCGTTCGCGGTCCCTGCGCAGTGCGAGGCGCACGGCCTTCTGCAGCTTCTCCATGGCGCGGGCCTCGATCTGGCGCACCCGCTCGCGCGAGATGCCGTACTGCCGGCTCAATTCCTCCAGGGTGACATGGCCATCCGTCAGCCGGCGCTCGGAGAGGATGTGGCGTTCGCGCTCGTTGAGGACGTCGAGCGCCTCGGCGAACAGGCGCCGCCGGTAGCCGAGTTCGCTCGCCTCGAGGGTCATGCTTTCCTGATTTTCGTCCGAGTCGACGAGCCAGTCCTGCCATTCCCCGTTGCCGTCCTCCCGGATGGGGGCGTTCAGGGACTGGTCGGGCCCCGCCATGCGCCGGTTCATCGAGACGACATCGGTTTCCGGAACGCCGAGAGTGGTGGCGATGTGCTCGACCTGTTCGGGCGTCAGGTCGCCGTCGTCGATCGCCTCGATCTGGCCCTTCAGCCGGCGCAGGTTGAAGAAGAGCTTCTTCTGGGCCGCCGTGGTGCCGATTTTCACCAGGGACCAGGAGTGCAGGATATATTCCTGGATGGACGCGCGGATCCACCACATGGCGTAGGTGGCCAGCCGGAAGCCCCGGTCCGGCTCGAACCGCTTGACCGCCTGCATCAGGCCCACATTGCCCTCGGAGACCAGATCCCCGATGGGGAGGCCGTAGCCCCGGTAGCTCATGGCGATCTTGGCCACCAGGCGAAGATGGCTGGTGACGAGGCGATGCGCGGCTTCGGTGTCGTCATGTTCGCGCCAGCGCTTCGCCAGCATGAATTCCTCCTCGGGCGAGAGGAGGGGGAACTGCCGAATCTCGCGGAGATAGCGATATATGCCGTCTCCTTGCGGAGACGCTGGGAGCGGAGCGGTGGAGGACGCCATTGTCCCCTCCTTCGTACGGGCGGCGCGTGGCACCCTTTCTCTCGCGGGCGCGGGGCCGCGGTCCTTATAGGCCTCCCTGTGGACTCTAATAGATCATGTGGCAGCGGTTTGCCGCATTATCAAGGCTCTTTCGCCATTTTCGTTTCGTCTTTTTGCCAAGATCGCGGCCCGCCCCCGGATGCCGCCTCGAGAAGCCCGCCGATATCCACCGGCAGCGGGCTCTCGAAGGTGAGCGTTTCGCCGGTGGTGGGATGGGTAAAGCGGAGCCGCACGGCATGAAGCGCCTGGCGGGGGCAGCGGCGCAGCGCGTCTTGTGCGTGCGAATCGAGATTCCGCGCCTGCCGGAGGCCGCCATAGAGCGGATCGCCCACCACGGGATGGCCGAAATCCGCGAGATGCACCCGGATCTGATGGGTGCGCCCGGTCTCCAGCCGGCATTCCACGAGGCTCCAGGCCTTGCCCACCCGCCGCCTTACCCGGTAGCGGGTGAGCGCCGGCTTCCCGCCCGCGGTCCGCACCGCCATCTTCTTGCGGTTGGAAGGGCTCCGCCCGATATTGCCGCTTAAGCTGCCGGTGCGCGGCTCCGGCGTTCCCCAGACAACCGCCCGGTAGGTGCGGCTGAGGGTGCCCGTTGCGAACTGGGCCGCAAGGCCCCTGTGTGCCGCATCATGCTTGGCGGCCGCCAGCAGGCCGCTGGTGTCCTTGTCGAGGCGATGGACGATTCCCGGCCGCCGCACCCCGCCGATACCCGAGAGGCTGTCGCCGCAATGGGCGATGAGCGCGTTCACGAGCGTGCGGTCGGGGTGGCCGGGCGCCGGATGGACCACGAGCCCCGCCGGCTTGTCGAGGACGATCAGATGATCGTCCTCATAGACCACCGCAAGCGGGATCGCCTGTGCGCGCGGCGTCTGATCGGCAGGCGGCGGCACGACGAGTGCGATGGCCTGGTCCGGTTTGACCCGGTATGCGGGCTCCGTTATCGTCTCGCCGCAGACGGTGACCCGGCCTGCCTCTATCAGGTTCTTGAGCCTCGAGCGGGAGAACGAAGGTGCGGCGTCAGCCAGAAACCGGTCCAGGCGCGCGCCGGCGTGGCGCCCGGAGACGCGAAACCGACGGCGCGTTTCGACAAGATTTTTCATAGTCGCCACTGGCCATGATGACCGCTCTCAAGATTATCGTCATCTTTCTCGGCCTGCTGATCGCGGCGGGCGTCGCGGTCATCGGCCTGAAGCTCATCGAGAAGAACGACGAGCTCGCCGAGCTCGGCACCGAGGAGAACGCGGAGGCCGAGCCCGTCGCCATTTCGCCCGGGCGGGACATGCCGACCGTGCGGGGGCTCGGCCTGCCCGCGGGCTCCAGCGTCCGGCGGATGATGATCGACGACCGCCGCCTGGTGCTGGAGGTCGCCGTACCCGATGGGGGCGGGCGGATTCTGATCCTTGACCTCGGCGACGGAGGCCTGGTCGCGGACCTCGGGCTGGAGGACGCCAGGTGAGCGGCGGCGCGTCGATCCGCCTCACCTCGGCGCAGCTCCAGGCCGTGGAGGGCGCTGCGGAAGAGGCCTATCCCGAGGAAGCCTGTGGGCTCCTGGTCGGCCGCACCGGTTCGGACGGGCTCTGCCGGGTGAGCACGGTGGAGCGCAGTGCGAACGTGGCGGAGCCGCCCCGCACCCGCCGCTTCGAGGTGGACCCCAGGCTTCGCCTGCGGCTCGAGCGGACGCTGCGCGGCGGCCCCGACGCCGTCGTCGGCGTGTATCATTCCCATCCCGACGGTGTGGCCGAGCCGTCCGCCACCGACCTCTCCATGGTCTTCGAGCCCGATCTGGTCTGGGTGATCACCGCCGTGGGCGGTGGCAAGGCCGGGCCCACCCGGGCCTTTCGCGCGAAGGCCGACCGCTCCGCCTTCCTCCCGGTCGAGATCGCGCTCGCGCACCGGGTCGGGGGGTAAGTACCGCGGGGCGCGGTATGGATTTCCGCAGCGACAATATCGCCTCCGTCGCACCCGAGATCGTGGACGCGGTGGCGGAAGCCGCCCGAACGACCGCCTCCCCCTATGGCGGCGATGCGGTGACGGCGGCGCTCGAGCCCGCCTTCACGGCGCTCTTCGAGACGCCGGTGAAGGTCTTCCCCGTGGTCACGGGTACGGCGGCCAACGCGCTCGCGCTCTCGGTTCTCACGCCGCCCTACGGGGTGATCTTCTCGGCGCGGGCGGCCCATGTGGAGAACGACGAGTGCGGGGCGCCCGAATTCCTCACCGGTGGGGCCAAGGTGCGGGGCTTGGACGAGCGCTTCGGCAAGATTGCGCCGGAGACCCTGGAAGCCGCACTGGTCGCCGCCGGGAAGGGCGAGGTGCATTGGTCCCAGCCCGCCTGTCTCAGCCTGACCCAGCCCACCGAGATGGGGCAGGTCTACGCGCCGGGCGAGGTGGCGGCGCTGACGGCGATCGCGCACCGTGAGGGCCTTGCGGTCCATATGGACGGCGCCCGTTTTGGGAACGCGGTCGTCGCGTCCGGCGCCAGCCCGGCCGACCTCACCTGGCGCGCAGGCGTGGACGCGCTCTCCTTCGGCGCCACCAAGAACGGCGCCCTGGCTGCCGAGGCGATCCTGCTCTTCGATCCCGCACGGGTCGACGATCTGCGCTTCCGCCACAAGCGAGCGGGCCAGCTCCTGTCCAAGATGCGTTTCGTCTCGGCCCAATTGGCGGCCTATGTCGCCGATGGACTCTGGTTGCGGCTCGCCGCTCGGGCGAACGAGCAGGCGCGCCGGCTGGCCGCGGGCCTCGAGGCGATCCCCGGCGTCACCCTTGCCGCGCCCGTGCAGGCGAACGAGCTCTTCGTCGCCATGCCCGCCGCCATGATCGCGGGCCTCGCACAAGCGGGCGCGGGTTTCTATCGCTGGCCGGAGACCGAGCCCGACGCGACGACGATCCGCCTGGTCACGCGCCACGACACGACCGACGGCGAAATCGACACGCTGCTCCAGGCCGCGCGCCGCTTCGCCTGAGCGCACGCCATAGGGAGTTCGACCATGACAGGTCTGTCCGATCGCGATCCGGAGGGCATGACGTCGTACCAACGCTTCCTCCAAACCCTCATCGACGATGTTAAGGAAATTATCGCCGAGGAACCGGAAAAGAGCGAAGACCCCGAGTGGATGGTGGCCCGTATGCGGGCCAAACGCCCGCTGGCCTCGCGGCTCCGTGAGCTCGCGTTCCTCCAGGTGATGTATGTCAAGAAACCGCTCGACGAATGCGTCCAGTTCGTCGAGTTCAAGAAGACGGCGGGCCTGCACACGGCGGATTTGCTGGCCATCCCGCGGGAAATGGCGGGCGAGGAGAGTGGGCTGCCGCCGCTGGAGCGTGCGATCCTCCAGGCGGCCCGCGAGATGATGGAGACGCGCAGCATGTCCGACGATCTCCGGACGCGCCTTGCGGAGGACCTTAGCCCAGAGGCGTTGCAGGATCTCACCGATAGCGTCGCCTTCTGTTGCGACTTGCTTCGGTTTGACGAAACGGTCGAGACCGACGACGGGGAAGACCGACCGGAATAGAGCCGGATGCTTCCCTTGCCGCGAGCGGTGCGGCCTTTAGCGCCGCCTCCGGGCGACGGGCCCTGCCTCTCCGCGCACGGACCGTCCGCGGTCGACGTTCGGAGTGGCGGATACGGGGCAGAGGCTGCCGGCGAGGACTCGAGGCCCTGACGACATGCGGCCGTGGAAGGTCAACTCAAAGACTCGGGATTCTTGTGTACACTGAACCTTGAGGCATTAGAATAATTTTGTCTTGAATAAGACGTTTAATTAGGTATGGTAGAAGTGTATGTTTTCTGGGTGCCCGAAACTGTATGGGGAGTGGTGTTTCACATGGCTAATGAACAAGAGAAGACGTCTCCAATTGAACTGACGAGCAAGATCGTATCGACCTACGTCGGCAACAACCGCGTGGAGGTGAGCGAACTGCCCGCCCTGATCCGGCGGGTCCACACCAGCCTTTGTGAAGCCATGCGGGAGAAGGGGGCATCGGATGGCGAGAAGCGGCCCAAACCGGCCGTGGCCGTTAGGGACTCCATTCAACCGGACTACATCGTGTGTCTGGAGGACGGCCGGAAGCTCAAGACGCTGAAGAGGCATCTCGGCGTGAAATACGGCCTGACCCCGGAGGGATATCGGGCACGGTGGAATCTGCCGCCCGACTATCCCATGGTCGCACCCAACTATGCGAAGCGTCGGAGCGAACTCGCGCGTCGGTCCGGTTTGGGCCGGAAGAGACAGGGCGATACCGATTGAGCCCGATGCGGCGGTGCGCGACGCGCCCGCGTCGTTACGCGCGGCCGTATCAGTCTTGAACGACCAGGTCGAACAGCCGCTGGGTGATATGCCCGTCTGACGCCCACTCGATCGCGCGGTCTTTCAGATAGTCGTGAAGTGCCTGGCGCGTCCGGTCTCCGGGCACGCCGTCAGCTGGGCCCGCATCGTAACCCAGCGCGGCGAGCCCGCGCTGAAGCTTCGCGATTTGAGCGTTGGAGAGGCTGACGCCGGAGGGCGTTTCCTGCGCCGGCCCGCCGCCCATCCGCGGCTCGGTGCGCGGCGCGAAGGCGCGGGCCTCGGCGCGCACGGCCTCGAGCCCGGTCTCGTCAAGCAACGATGCCACCGTGGCTGCGGCCTGCGCCGCCTCATCCCGGGCCGCATCGTCCGTGCCGTTGGCGGCGACTTCCAGCCAGTAGAACGCGCGTTCGAGATCCTGCGGGAGTCCGCGACCCTCGAAATAGAGCGCGCCCAGGTTGATCTGCGCGGACGGAACGCCTTGAAGGGCCGCGCGTTCGTACCAGCCCGCGGCGGCTTCCGGGTCCGCCGGAACGCCCCGGCCCGTCTCGTAGAGAAGGCCCAGGTTGAACTGTGCGATGGCGTCTCCGTCCTCGGCGAGCTCATGCCAGAACGCCGCCGCCGCCGTGTGGTCTCCCTCTTCATAGGCCGCGTCTGCTGCCTGTGCCGCGACGGTTTCGGCGAACGAGTCGGCCCGCGCCCGCGGTTCGGATAGAGCTGCGAAAAGGGTTGCCGCGATCAGCCCGAGAAGCGCGGCACTCCATCGCCGGCCTGGAAGAGATCGTCTCATGTCGATGCCACACTATCCCGATTCGAAGCCACCGCAAAGCGCCGCCGCACCGGTGCGCGTGCCCGCGACCGGCCGTGGCAGCAAAACATGCGGGCCGGGAGACCCGCGCACCTGAAACAAAAACACCACGTCGGTGCGCGGGTCTCCAGGCCCGCAACGGGCCGAAGGCTCGTCATCGGCGGTGGCAACAAAACATTGCGGGCCTGGAGACCCGCGCACCAAAAAAAGGAACTCGCGAGATCGCGATCCGGAAGAGGCGGGGGAAAGCTTTCCCCCCGTGGTGCGGCATGGCCGGCGCGTGCGTCGGCGGATAGGATGGCGGGTCCGGGCGGCGCATGGGGCTGCCTGAAAAGCGAACAATCAGGGAGGGAAGCATGCCTATCGGACCCGTTCCACCGAGCGCGAAGAGAATTCAAGAGATGGCTGAAGCCTTCGGCATCGAGCTCGGCGACCGCGATGCGCAGGATTACAGCGACCTGATGGCCGGGACCCTGCGCTCCTACCGCCGGGTCGACGCGATGCAGGAAACCAAGCCACCGGTGAAATATCCGCGCGGCGGCTCCTACCGGCCGGGCCCTGCGGAGGATCCGTACAACGCGTGGTACGCGAAGGCGACAATCGAGGGCGCATCCGGCGGCGTGCTTGCCGGCAAGCGGGTCGGCATCAAGGATGCGATCTGCGTCGCCGGTTTGCCCATGATCAACGGCGCGAAGGGTCTCGAGGGCTATATTCCCGATATCGACGCGACGGTGGTGACCCGGGTGTTGGACGCCGGCGGGACGATCCTCGGCAAGACCAACAGCGAGGACTGTTCCTTCTCCGGCGGGAGCCATACCTCGGCCTACGGGCCCGTGCGCAACCCCCACAAGCCGACCCACTCCACCGGCGCATCGTCCAACGGCAACGGCGCCGCGGTTGCGGCCGGTGATATCGACATGGCCATCGGCGGCGACCAGGGCGGCTCGATTCGCATACCGGCCTGCTGGAGCGGGATCGTGGGTCTCAAGCCCACATACGGGCTCGTGCCCTATACCGGCGCGATGATGATCGAGATGACCATGGACCATCTCGGCCCCATGGCCGACACCGTGGAGAACACGGCCCGCCTGCTGACGGCCATCGCAGGGGACGACGGGCTGGACCCCCGCCAGCGCGGTCTGATCCCGGCAGGGCTCGATACGGACTATGTCGCGGCGCTCGGGGGCGGCTGCGAGGGGGTGCGTATCGGCGTGCTCAAGGAGGGGTTCGATCACGGCGCGGGCTCGGATTCCTGGGGCGATACCGGGCTTCCGCCGGGCGATCCGATCGTCTCGAAGAAGGTGCGTGCGGCGATCGACCGGCTGAAAAAGGCCGGTGCGGAGGTCGCCGAGGTCTCCAACCCGCGCCATGAAGACGCCTACCATCTCTGGGTGCCGATCTGCACCGAAGGCGCCCAGGCCTTCATGCTGAAGGCCAATGGAATCGGCACCAACTGGCCCGGCTTCTACAACACGCAACTCCTGGACAACACGGCGAAGGGTGCGCTTGCCCGGCCCAACGACATGGGCGTGATGGTCAAATATGTGTTGCTGTTCGGGGAATATATGGCGTCGGAGTACTACAACCGATATTACGCCAAGGCGCAGAACATTCGCGGCCAGGTGCAGCAGCTTTACGACACGCTTCTGGAATCCTGCGACGTTCTCGCAATGCCCACCACGGCGATCCTGCCGACCCCGATCCCGGATAACGACGCGCCGCTCAAGGAGCACGCCCGCCGGGCGCTGGACATGGTGCACAACACCTGCCAGTTCGATCTGACGGGCCACCCGGCGATCTCGGTACCTTGCGGCATGTCCGACGATCTGCCCGTCGGCCTGATGCTGGTCGGCCGCCATTTCGAAGACGGGACGCTGTTCCGGGTGGCCCAGGCCCTCGAGAGCCTGGGGGACTGGAAGAGCTGGTAAGTGGGCGGGGCGTCCGGGTGTAGCCGCCCGCGCCTTCAGTTCGCGCTGCGCACCCAGACGGCGGTGTCGTGAAACACGGCACCGCCTGCCGGGTAGCCCGGCGCGGCCGAGGTCAGCAGGTTGATCCCGATGCCCTCCTCGAACGCGGCGGAGGGCCAGATGCTCTCGACGATCACGGTGCCGCGCCGTTGGGGGTGCTCGGCGGCAGCGCCGTTTCCGCCGCTTCCGTTCGCGCCGTTCGCAACACGGGCATGGAGCAGGATCGAGCCGCGCTCGTTGCCGATGCGCACGCGGTCGCCATTGTCGAGCCCCAAGTCGCGCGCGTCTCCGGGGTGGAGGAGGGCGCTCGGGCGGTCTTCCTTGGTCTGGCTGGTGCGAGTCTCGGTGAAGCTCGTGTTGAGATAGTTGTGGGCCGGCGCGGTGATGAGCCGGAAGGGCCGCTCCGCGTCCGCCTCGTCGATCACCGCCCAATGGTCCGGGAGCGCGGGCATGGCATCGCCGCGGGGGCCGAGCGCCGCCCAGTCGGGCTTGAAGCGGAAGCGCCCGTCCGGCCAGGCGAAGCCGTCGAGATAGTGGGCGGTCTCGAAGGCGGGTGTGCAGTCGTGCCAGCGCGCCTCCTTGAGCGTCGCCGCGTCGGGCCAGCCGGAGCGCTTGAGCGTGTCGTCGATCAGCTCCCACGCCGTCATGTCGAAGCCGCGATGCTCGGCGCCCAGCCGTTTCGCGAGGGCGCAGACCACATCGTGGTTCGAGCGCGCCTCGGCGTAGGGCTCGATCACTTTGGCGCCAACCTGCAGGAAGCTGTGGCCGCCGCCCAGATACATGTCGTCATGCTCCAGGAAGGTGGTGGCCGGTAGCACGATGTCCGCATAGCGGGCGGTGTCGGTGAGGAATTGTTCGTGAACCGCGAGGAAGAAGTCCTCCCGCGCAAGTCCTTGGCGAACGAGGCCCGACTCCGGCGCCACGGCGGCGGGGTTGACGTTCTGCATGAGCGAGGCGGTTACCGGCGGGCCGCCGGCGAGATCATCGGCGTTTCCGGTCAGCACGGCGCCGATGCGGGACATGTCCAGCAGGCGCACCGAGCGGTCCCTGAGGTCGAGCCCCATGATGGTGGTGAAGTCGATATGGTAAAGGTCGTAGCTGGTATAGAGCGCGCCGCCCCCTTCATATTGCCATGCGCCGGTCACCGCGGGGACGCAGGAGGCCGCGTGCATGTTGGCCGCGCCGTTGCGGGAGCGGGTGAAGCCGTAACCGAGCCGGAAGAAGCTCCGTTTCGTCCGTCCGATGAGCCGCGCAAGCGCTATGGTCTCTTCCGCCGGAACGCCCGTGATCGCCGCTGCCCAATCGGGCCCCCGGCTCTCCAGATGGGCCTCCAGCTCCTCCGGGCAGTCGGTATATTTCGCGAGATAGGCGCGGTCCGCGAAGCCTTCCTTGAAGAGCACGTGCATGATGGCGCAGGCGAGTGCGCCGTCCGTGCCCGGCCGGGGCGCTATGTGGTGGTCCGCCACCCGGGCGGTGCGCGTCTCGTAGGGGTCGATCACGACCAGTTCGGCGCCCCGCGTCTTCCGCGCCCGGGCGATATGGGTCATCACGTTGACCTGGGTGGAGGCCGGGTTGCAGCCCCAGACCACGATCAGGTCCGATTGCGCCATCTCGCGCGAATCGCACCCCCGGAGTGCGCCGGCACCCGCCGTCCAGCCGATGTTGGAGAGCCGGGAGCAGATGGTGCTGTCCTGGCGGGAATAGCCCATGGCGTGGCGGAGGCGTTCGATGCCGTCGCGCTGCACGAGTCCCATGGTGCCGGCGTAGAAATAGGGCCAGACGGCTTCCGGGCCGTGCCGTTCGGTGGCACGGCGGAAGGCATCGGCAACGATGTCCAGCGCATCGTCCCAGCCGATGGGGCGGAAGGATGCGGAGCCTTTTTCGCCTGTGCGCTGCAGCGGTTGGGAGAGGCGGTCGGGATGGTGGACCCGCTCGGCGTAGCGCGCGACCTTGGCGCAGATGACACCGGCGGTGTAGCCGTTGTCTGCGGCCCCCCTCACCGCGCCGATACGGTCCGGCCCGAGGGTTTCGACCTCGAGCGCGCAGGCGGACGGGCAGTCGTGCGGGCAGACGGTGGCAACGAAGGCGCTCGGCATGGTGACGTTTCCTCGAGTTCGGGCGCCGCCGTGGGCCGCCCCGCGCTCCATGGTACTCGATTCCCGCAGGCCGAGGGAGGAATTGTCCTCGTTCAGGACGTTTGACACGCTGGGGTTTCTTCGGCCGTTGGGTTGGCAAGATGTTCGACCGGCCTTTGTCCCCCAGCTGCCCCTTTTTTGGTGCGCGGGTCTTCAGGCCCGCATGTTTTTGTTTTTCGAGGAGAAGAAAAATGCGGGCCTGGAGACCCGCGCACCAAACCTATGATGATGGTTTTCTCGAGGTTGATGTGTTCACACCAACTGCTTCGGAGACCGCCAACCTCGTTTCAAGAGCGGTGTCTCACACCTGTCTGAACTTGCACAGGAAATCTCCTCGTTACGGAATCTGCGAGACGGCGAGAAATCCATCGTCGGTCCCGGTGCGCCGACTTCCAGGCTCGCAACAATCCCAAACGACCCGTAAGGAAAACGCCCCTTGCGGGTGCACGATTGGGTGAACGGCCTAGCCGGCGGCCGACTCCGGTTCGGCCGGCGCCTCTTCGGAGGCCTCTGCCCCCGCCGCGCTCCGCTCCGGCGCGGCTTTCGCGGCCGCCTGCGCTTCCCGCTGGCGGGCCTTGTTGACCGCTTCCAGAAGCTCGGCCTCGGTGCACATGCCGAGCAGGATGGGATCCTGGGGCGTGATGTTGGGCATGTTCCAGTGGGTCCGGTCGCGGACGGCGTTGATGGTGGCCTTGGTGGTGCCGAGCAGCTTGCCGATTTGTGCGTCGCTCAGATCGTAGTTCTTGAGCAGCCAGGCGATGGCGTTGGGCCGATCCTGCCGCTTGCTCACCGGCGTGTAGCGCGCGCGCCGCGGGCGCTGGACCACCTTCGCGACCTGGGCTGCGACCTGCAGCCGCGCGCTCGAATCCTGCTCGCAACGGTCGATCTCGGCCCGCTCGATCTGCCCGCTGGCTACCGGGTCGAGCCCCCTGATGCCCACCGCCACCTCGCCATCCGCAATACCCTGTATCTCGAGGCGGTGAAGCCCACAGAACGCCGCGATCTGATCGAACGTCAGCGACGTGTTGTCGATCAGCCACACCGCCGTGGCCTTGGGCATGAGCAATTCCGCCATGGATGCATCCCTCCCGCTCGCGGTGCCCGCACGCGCGGCCACCGCCCGGTACATAAATCGACGCGAATATTCGGAATGAAGCAATCTATCGCCTCGACCGCGTCAGCGTAAAGCCGCAATTCGGCGCGGCGTTCACAGACCTTCGGCCAAGAGGAGGATTTTGCCGATATGCTCGCTGCTTTCCATGCGCATATGGGCGCGCGAGGCGTCTTCCAGCGGTATCCGGCTGTCGACGACCGGCCGCACGGCGCCCGAGTCGATCAGCGGCCAGACCTCCCGCTCCAACGCGGCCGCGATACGGCCCTTGCTGTCCACGCTCTGGGGGCGCAGCGTGGAGCCCACGATCGAGAGGCGCCGTTGCATGAGCGCCGCCAGATCGATCTCGCTCTTCCTCCCTTCGAGGCAGGCGATCTGTGCGAGACGCCCCTCCATGGCGAGCATGGAGAGGTTTCGCGGGGTGTAGGAGCCGCCCACCATGTCGAGCACCACGTCCACGCCCTTGCCGTCCGTGAGAGCCTTCGTCGCGGCGACGAAGTCCTCCTGCCGATAGTCGATTCCGCGCTCGGCGCCGAGCCGTTCGCAGGCCGCGCACTTTTCCTTTGATCCCGCGGTGGCGAGCACGCGCACGCCGCGGGCCGCCGCGATCTGGATCGCCGTGGTGCCGATGCCGCTGCTGCCGCCATGGATCAGGAGCCGCTCTCCGCTGCGAAGCCCGGCGCGCTCGAACAGGTTGGTCCAGACGGTGAAGCAGGTCTCCGGCAGGCCCGCGGCGTCCGCGAGGTCGATTGCCGGCGGGGCCGGCAGCGTCTGGGCCTCCGGCGCCGTGCAGTAGCGGGCATAGCCGCCGCCCGAGACAAGCGCGCATACCGCCTCGCCCGGGCGGTAGCGGCTTGCGCCGGGGCCCGTTCGCACGACCCGCCCCGAGACCTCGAGGCCCGGAATATCGGATGCGCCCGGCGGCGGGGGATAGATGCCGCGCCGCTGCATGACGTCGGGGCGGTTGACGCCGGCGGCAGCGACTTCGATCAAGAGCTCGCCTTCGCCCGGCACGGGCACCGGCCGGCGCGTCGGGCGCAGCACGGACGCATCCCCCGGTTCGGCGATCTCGATGGCGGTCATATGCGTGGGCGGTGCGTCAGTGGGCATCGTGGGCGCGGCCCCTTGCTCTCGGGTTCGGGAAGACAGGAGAGGAATGCCGCATAGTACGGTCGGTGGCGTGGATGAGTCATGTCGTGCCCTGGGGGAAGACACACCCGTAGCCGCCGCCGGCGATGCGGCCCGCTCCCGGAACCGAAACCGGGCGGGTGGGCCGCAGATGGGACGGCGCGGCGGCGGCGGGTTACAATTCGGGGCGGACGGAAGCGGCGGGAGGTGTGCCATGGACGAGGAGCCAATTCGCATCCCGCGGGAGCGGGAGTTCGCGCCCCGCGCGCTCGACGACCTGTCGGTCGACGCGCTCGAGGCCTACGCTGCCCAGTTGGAGGGCGAACTCGCACGGGTCCGCGGCGAAATCGGGGCAAAACAGGCGCATCTGAGCCGGGCCGACAGCCTTTTCAAGCGCTGAGGCGGGCTTTTCCGGCCTGGTGCAACCGAATTGCCCTTGACATCCCTTGCCTCTTCCAATCGACTGGACGACGGATTTTCCGAGCCGGGAGTGGAATAAATGTTCAAAGGAAAACTTGCGCCACGTTTGCTCATCGCCGTCCTTCCGCTGGCTCTCGCAGTCGGGTGCCAGAGCATCGAAGATGAAATCGGTGCCGCGGTGTCGTCGAGCAGCGCAGCGATGGAATCCGCGGATGCGGCGATGCAGGGCGTGGCCGAACTGCGGGCCGATGTCGCCGACGCGAACGCTGCGGCACAGGCGGCGGCCGATTCCGCCGAGCGTGCGGCGCAGGCTGCCGAGGAAGCAGCGGCCGCGGCACAAGCGGCAGCCGACAAGGCCGACCGGATCTTTCAGCGACAGATGAGAAAATAGCCCGCCGGGCATTCCCGGCGGCGCACGCCGCACCGCTATCGCGTAATCCGGGTGGGGACGCCGGAGCGTTCCCGAAGCGCGCTTCGGATCGCGCTCCAGTCGAGCGTGGCCGAATCGGCGTGCGCCAGCACCTTGATCCGGTGCAGCGCGTTTGCCGAGGAGCTCCGGGCGGGGCTCGCGATCCGTCCGGTGGCCTCCAACTCGTCGGCCTGAGCCGGTTCGGGGTGGGCTTCGAGGTAGAGCGCGCCGTCGGCCCGGCCCACCTTCACCGCCTGGTCGATCACCTCGACTCGCGTCCCGAGCGGCACGATCTCGAAGAGCCTGGCGATATCTTCCGGGTAGAGCCGGATGCAGCCGTGACTCACCCGTCGCCCGATGCCCCAGGGCATGTTTGTGCCGTGGACGAGATAGCCGGGCCAGTCGAAATAGAGCGCGTGGGCGCCTAACGGATTGTTGGGGCCGGGCGGTACTGCGCGGGGCAGTTCCGGCTTCTCGGCGCGGATCGATTCGGGCGGGTACCAGGTGGGCCGCACCTTCTTCCGCACGATTTCGGTGACGCCC
This sequence comes from Alphaproteobacteria bacterium, assembly GCA_965220825.1. Classification (GTDB taxonomy): domain Bacteria; phylum Pseudomonadota; class Alphaproteobacteria; order UBA828; family UBA828. The sequence continues at coordinate 1,278,817 of OZ244839.1, read as the reverse complement.
CTCGGCGTGCCCCAGCCGGCCATCCCGACCCCGATGGGGAAGGTGAGCGGCGCGGCTCCGGGGGCGGTGAAGTAATAGAGCCGGTGCTCCGCCAGGTTGATCACGAGGCCGCTGCGCTCGATGTCCGGGAGGATATGGGCGGCGGGCAGAACGATGGTCGTGCCCTCGCCCGGAATCCATGGATCGACGCCCGGATTGGCTGCGATCATCTCCACATAGCCGAAGCCGTTGTTGCGGGCGATGTCCAGCAGCGTGTCTTCATGGGAGGCGGTGACGGAGCGCAGCGCGCCGATCATGTCGTTGGCGGGGGAGGGGCCTGCGCTGCGCGCGCCCACCCGCGGCGGCAAGAGCAGCAGGCCCGCGGCACCCGCCAGAACAGCCAATGCTTGCCTGCGGTGCACCGGTATCGCCCGCGCGTGTGTCAGGCGGGGTGGCCGGTCTCGACCGGGGCGTCCTTGCGCGACCCCCAATCGGACCAGGAGCCGTCATAAACGGCAACGTCCGGCGCCTCGATGGCGGCGAGTCCGAGCGCGAGGATGCAGGCGGTGATCCCCGAGCCGCAGGTGGTAACCACAGGACGCTCCGGGTCGACGCCCGCTTCCAGGAACGCGCGGCGTATGACCGGCGCCTCTTCCAGCTCCCCGCCCTCGCGCAGAATTCCGGCGAAGGGGAGGTTGCGGCTGCCGGGGATATGGCCGGAGGCGACGCCTGGTCGGGGCTCCGGATCCGAGCCGCCATAGCGCGCCGCCGCCCGCGCATCCACGAGCTGCGCGTCGCCTGCGGCAAGGTGGGCGCGTACCTGGTCGAAGGAGCGGACAAGCGACCCGTCCCGCACCGCACGGAAGGAGGCTGGTCGGGGCCGCACCGCGCCGCTTTCCACCGGGTGTCCCTCGGCGCGCCAGCGCGGCAGGCCGCCGGCCAGAAGCGAGACGCGCTCATGCCCGAAGACGCGGAACATCCACCAGACCCGGGGCGCGCTGTAGAGACCGACCGTATCGTAGACCACGATGTGGGAATCGTTGTCGATCCCGAGAGCGCCTGCGCCGGCCGCAAAGAGCTCTGCCGACGGCAGCATGTGCGGAAGCGCGGTTTCCGGATCGCAGATGCCGTCGATGTCGAAGAAGGCGGCGCCCGGAATATGGGTTTCCAGGAATTCCGCGCGAGAGTCGCGGGCCGCCGACGGGATGTGCCACGAGCCGTCCAGAATCCGCACCGAGCCCGAATGGTCCGCAATCCAGTCGGGCGATACCAGAAGCGGGGTCGTTCCCTCGGTCACGATCGGTCTCCGAATGCAATGGCGATCCGCCGGTTGTGCTTCCCCTTGTTCTCGATCTTCAAGACCGAGATCGGCCCGATCTCGCCCGTGCGCGCCACATGGGTGCCGCCGCAGGGCTGGACGTCGATTCCCTCGATGCGGATCAGCCGAACCCGGCCCCGGCCCGTGGGCGGCTTTACGCGCATGGTCTTGACCAGCTCAGGCCGCGCGGCAAGTTCCGCGTCCTCGATCCAGCCCGGCGAGACCGGGAGGTCCCGGTCGATCAGCGTGTTGAGCTCCGTTTCGATAGCCGCCTTCTCCAACCGGCGCGATTCCAGGTCGAAGTCGAGCCGGCCCTTCTCCGCCGTGAGCTGTCCGCCGGTCACCGGCGCGTCCACGACGGCGCAGAGCAGGTGCAGGCATGTGTGCATGCGCATGTGGCGGTGGCGGCGGTCCCAGTCGAGCGTGGCGGTGACCAGGGTTCCGGGCGGGGGAAGGCTGGCGTCCGGCTCCACTGCATGGATCACATCGTCGGGGGATGCGCCCTTCCGTGTGTCGAGGACGGCGATCTCCCCGCCCCCTTCCAGGCGCAGCACGCCCCGGTCGCCCGGCTGTCCGCCGCCCACCGGATAGAAGACCGTGCGGTCGAGCCGAATTGCGCCGGGTTCCGCGGCGGCGACCGCCGCCTCGCAGCTTCGTGCGTAGGGCTCGGCGGCGAAGAGGAGTTCCGTTCGCGCCGTCATTCCGGGCGGTCCAGCCAGGGGGGTGTCGGCAGGTCACGCTCCTTCAGGAACGCCGGGTTGTAGAGCTTGCTGAAATAACGCGTGCCGTAGTCGCAGAGTACCGTCACGATGGTGTGGCCCGGCCCCATATGCCTTGCCATCCGGATCGCGCCGGCGACGTTGATCCCGGTGGAGCCGCCCATGACGTGGCCTTCGTTCTGTGCGAGATCGAAGATTACGGGGAGCGCCTCCTCGTCCGGAATCTGGAAGGGAAGGTCAATGGACGCGCCCTCGAGATTCGCCGTTATGCGGCCCTGGCCGATGCCCTCGGTGATGGAGGAGCCCTCCGCCTTCAGCTCGCCCTTGGCATAGTGGTTGTAGAGTGCCGCGCCCATTGGGTCGGCGAGGCCGATGAGGACTGAGGGCTTGCGCTCCTTGAGCGCCATGCCGACGCCCGCGAGCGTACCGCCGGTGCCGACGGCGCAGATGAAGCCGTCGATACGTCCGTCCGTCTGCTCCCAGATTTCCGGGCCGGTGGTCTCGATATGAGCCTGCCGGTTGGCGACATTGTCGAACTGGTTGGCCCAGACCGCGCCGTTGGGCTCCTTTTCGGCGAGCTCGGCCGCCAGCCGTCCGGAATATTTGACGTAGTTGTCGGGGTCCCGGTAGGGCACCGCCGGCACTTCGATAAGCTCTGCGCCGCAGAGCCGGAGCATGTCCTTCTTCTCCTGGCTCTGGGTCTCGGGGATCACGATGACGGACCGATAGCCGAGTGCGTTTCCGACCAGGGCGAGCCCGATGCCCGTGTTGCCGGCGGTGCCCTCCACGATCGCCCCGCCGGGTCGAAGGGCGCCCGTTCGCTCCGCGTCCCGCACGATGGAGAGCGCGGCGCGGTCCTTGACCGAGCCGCCGGGATTCAGGAACTCGCACTTGCCGAGGATCTCGCAGCCGGTTTCTTCGGAGGCCTGCCGCAGGCGCACCAGCGGCGTCTTTCCGATCAATTCCACGAACCCGCCCGTGACCCGCATGCGCCGCACCGCCCTTTCCAAACGCCGCCGCACCGTAGACCGCCCCCCAGCCCCGATCAAGGCGCGCCGGGAGGCCCGCGCATAAGAGACAGACTCCGCTTTGGTGCGCGGGTCGCGAGGCCCGCAACGGGCCGGAGCTCCGTCACCGGCCGTGGCGACAGAAGCATGCGGGCCTGGAGACCCGCGCACCTAAAACAGCTAAAACAGCTAAAACAACTAAAACAACTAAAACAACTAAAACAACTAAAACAACTAAAACAACTAAAACAACTAAAACAACTAAAACAACTAAAACAACTAAAAACAACCACAACCGCGCTTCGGTGGGTGGGTCTTCAGATTTGCAACGGGCCGCGGGCCTGTCTCCGCCTTGCCTGGGCCATGGGATATTGTACGGTGCGCCGCGCGCAGGGCGCGGCCGGGGGACGCATGGCAGATTCGTCCACACTCGTCGAGCATATCGAGGCCCTCAACGGGGTGCGCGTCGCGTGCGTGGGCGATGTGATGCTGGACCGCTTCGTCTACGGGCAGGCGGAGCGCCTCTCGCCGGAGGCGCCGGTGCCGGTTCTGCGGGCGGGGCGGGATGTCCGCATGCTGGGCGGTGCCGGCAATGTGGCGCGCAACCTGGTCTCTCTCGGCGCCCGGGCGACGCTGCTGTCGGTGATCGGCGACGACGAAGTCGGTCGGCGGCTGACCGCCATGGTCGGAGCCGAAGACGGCATCGAGCCCCATCTGCTCGTGGAGCGCGGGCGCCCCTCTACCGAGAAGACTCGGTTCGTCGCCGGCGGCCATCAGCTTCTGCGGGTCGATTCGGAGACGGTGCAGCCGGCGGCGCCGCGCTCGCAGGAGAGCCTCGCGGCGCTCGTGCAGGATGCGCTCGCCCAGTGCGATGCCCTCGTGCTCTCCGATTATGCCAAGGGCGTTCTCGAACCCGATCTGGTGCGCACCGTCATCGCCGCGGCGCAGGCCGCGGGCCGGCCCGTGGTGGTGGACCCGAAAGGCCCGGACGCCGCCCGCTATGCCGGCGCGGCGGCGATCACGCCCAATCGTGCCGAACTCGCTCTCGCCGCGGCGGAAGCCATGGAGACCGTCGAGGCCATGACCGACGCGTGCCGCCGGCTGATCGCGGCACACGGCTTCGGTGCCGTGCTCGTCACCCGCGGACGCGACGGCATGACTCTGGTCCTGGCGGACGGTCGCGTGGTTCATCTGGAAGCGCGCGCCCGCGAGGTCTTCGACGTTTCCGGCGCGGGCGACACGGTGGTCGCCGCCATCGCCGCCGCGCTCGGGCGCGGGATCGACCTTCCGGCGGCCGCCGAACTCGCCAACGAGGCGGCGGGCGTCGCCGTCGGCAAGGCCGGCACCGCGGCGGTGAGTGCCGCAGAGCTCATGCGCGCGGTGCGTGCCGGCAGTCTTTCCGCGTCCGAAGCCAAGATCGTACCGCTCGCCGGCGCACTCGAGGCCGCCGCCGGGTGGCGCGGGCAGGGCATGAACATCGCCTTCACCAATGGTTGCTTCGACCTGCTTCATCCCGGCCACCTCTCGCTCCTCCGCCAGGCGCGGGCAACGGCCGACCGGCTGGTGGTGGGGCTGAACAGCGATTCGTCCGTGCGTGCGCTCAAGGGCGCCGACCGCCCCATACAGGACGAAGCCGCCCGCGCCCGCGTGCTCGCTTCGCTCGAGGCCGTCGATCTTGTGGTGATGTTTTCCGACGAAACGCCCTGCCGCCTCATCGAGGCGCTCCGCCCGGACTGTCTGATCAAGGGACCCGACTACACCGTGGAGCAGGTGGTAGGCGCGGACATCGTCCGGGGCTATGGCGGCAGCGTGCTTATCGCCGAGGCGGAGCCCGGCCACAGTACGACCGGCACCATCCGGCGCATGCGGGGCTGAGCGCCCGCGCGGGGCGGCTACACCCGGTCGGCCGGCTGTACGTAGCTGTCCATCACGGTCTTCGGCCCGGCCTTGTCGAAGGCGATCCTGAGCTTGTCGCCGTCGACCGCGCGCACGACGCCGTAGCCGAACTTCTGGTGGAAGATTCGCGCGCCCTCCTGATAGCCGCCGCCGGTGGACGCGCGGGCCTCGCCGCGCGGAGCCTGCGGCGTGGCTGAAGCCCGGCCGCGGGTCGCGCCGCCGCCGAAGCCCCCGGTCGCCGCCTCGCTCCGTTCGCGAGATACGGCCGCCGGAGGGCGCGTGGCTGCGGAGACGAGATTTTCCGGCGGCAGCTCCTCAAGGAAGCGCGAGGGGAGCGGCGTCACCCAGCGGTCGTGCACCAGCCGGTTGGCCGCAAACAGGATGAAGGCCCGCCGCCGCGCCCGGGTCAGCCCCACATAGGCGAGCCGCCGTTCCTCTTCGAGCCCCGCGGCGCCCGAGTCCTGGAGGGCGAGCTGGTGCGGAAAGAGCCCTTCCTCCCAGCCGGGAAGAAACACCGTATCGAACTCGAGTCCCTTGGCGCCGTGCAGGGTCATGAGGGAGACCATGTCGCTCGCCTGTCCCTCCTCGCGTTCCATCACCAGGCTCACATGGTCGAGGAACGACGCCAGGTCCGGGAACTCCGCCACGGCGCCCGCGAGCTCCTCGAGATTCTCGAGCCGCCCCGGCGCCGCGGGCGAGCGGTCCTTCCGCCACATGGCGAGATAGCCTGAATCTTCCAGCATGGTCTCGACGACCTGCTCGTGGGACGTGTCGCCGAGCAGGGTGCGCCAGGCCCGGAAGCGGTCGAGGAGTTCGCCGAGCGTGCGGTTTGCCCGAGGCGGGAGCGCACCTTCTCCCACCAGTTTCTCGGCCGTGCGGTAGAGCGAAAGGCCGCCGCTGCGGGCTTGCTCGCGCACCGTGCGCAGCGAGGCTTCCCCCAATCCCCGCTTCGGCAGGTTGACGATGCGCTCGAACGCCAGATCGTCGTCGGGGCGCATGAGGACGCGGATATAGGCGACGGCGTCCCGTATCTCCTGCCGTTCATAGAAGCGCAGCCCTCCCACGACCCGGTAGGGGAGGCCGATGGCGAGGAAGCGTTCTTCGAAGGCCCGGGTCTGGAAGCTCGCCCGCACCAGGATGGCCATACTGCCGAGGGGCTCGCCCGAATGTTGCAGCGCCTCGATCTCCTCTCCCACGATCCAGGCTTCGTCGCGCCCGTCGCCCGCCGCCGCCACGCGGACCTTCTCGCCGTCGGCGTCTTCGGTCCAGAGCGTCTTGCCGAGGCGCCCCGTATTGCGGGCGATCAGGCCCGATGCGGCGGCCAGGATATGGCCGGTGGAGCGGTAGTTGCGCTCCAGCCGGATGATCCGGGCGCCGGGGAAGTCCCGTTCGAACTTGAGGATGTTGCCCACCTCGGCGCCGCGCCAGCCATAGATCGACTGGTCGTCGTCGCCCACGCAGCAGATGTTGCGATGAGTCTGGGCGAGCAGCCTGAGCCAGAGATACTGCGCGATGTTGGTATCCTGATATTCGTCCACCAGCAGGTAGCGGAAGCGCGTCTGATACTCCGCCAGCACGTCGGCGTTCTTCGTGAAAATCTCCAGTCCGTGGAGCAGCAGGTCACCGAAGTCCACGGCGTTGGCCTGCCGCAGCCTCTGCTGGTAGGCGGCGTAGAGCGCGGGCGCGCGCCCTTGGGCGAAATCCGCGCCCGGCGCGTCGGCGACCCGGTCGGGCCCGAGGCCCCGGTCCTTCCAGCGCTGGACGATGGCGGAGAGAGCGCGTGGCGGCCAGCGCTTCTCGTCGAGATTGGCCTCGCGCAGGAGCTGCCGGTGGATGCGGAGCTGATCGTCCATATCGAGGATGGTGAAATCGGACTTGAGATCCGCGAGCTCCGCATGGCGGCGCAGGATGCGCGCGGCAACCGCATGGAAGGTCCCGAGCCAGAGCCCCGCGGTGGAGCGCCCTACCAGCGCTTCCACGCGCTCGATCATCTCGCGGGCGGCCTTGTTGGTGAAGGTGACGGCGAGCACCTGGCCGGGCCAGGCGCGCCCGCTCTCGAGGATGTGGGCAAGCCGGGTGGTGAGCACGCGGGTCTTCCCGGTGCCCGCGCCGGCGAGGACAAGAAGCGGCCCGTCCAGCGCCTCGACGGCCGCCCTCTGCTCCGCATTGAGCGCAGCGAGATAGGGCGGCGGCGCGCTTTGCACTTCCTGGGCGGCGCTGCCGTCGGCTTCCAGAGTATGCGTCATGGGCGAGAGGCGCACCGTAGCACACGGCGCCTGCGGTAGGGAAACGCCGGCCGGCGTGGAGGCGCACTGCCGGTATCCGGCGCCGCTCGGCGGGTCGCGGGGTTGACCGCGTGGTGCCGTCGCGGGTAAGCGGGAGGCCCTGGCTGCGGGAGGGTTCCATGGGCGTACGGTTCGACAAGTCGAGGCTGCCGAGCAGGCACATCACCGAAGGGGCGAAGAGCGCCGCGCACCGTGCGTTCTTCTATGCCATGGGCGTCTCGCGCCATGCCATGAGCCGGCCCATCGTCGGTGTCGCCACCACCTGGAACGAGACCGCGCCTTGCAACATAACGCTCCGCCGCCAGGCCCAGGCGGCCAAGGCGGGCGTCGACGAGGCCGGTGGCACGCCCCGCGAGTTCACCACCATCACCGTGACTGACGGGATCGCCATGGGCCATCAGGGCATGAAGTCGTCCCTCGTCTCGCGGGACGTGATCGCCGATTCCGTGGAACTCACCATGCGCGGCCACTCCTACGACGCCCTCGTCGGCATCGCGGGCTGCGACAAGTCCCTGCCGGGCATGATGATGGCCATGGTGCGCCTCAACGTGCCGGCGGTCTTCCTCTATGGCGGGTCCATTCTTCCCGGGCGCTTCCGTGGCCGGGACGTGACCGTGATGGATGTCTACGAATATTACGGCAAGCTCAACGAAGGCGAGGTCAGCGAAGAGGACCTGGAGGAGCTCGAAGCCGTGGCCTGCCCCTCCGGCGGCTCCTGCGGCGGCCAGTTCACGGCCAACACCATGGCCTGCGTGTCGGAGGCCATGGGACTCGCACTGCCCCATTCGGCGGGCGCGCCGGCGGTCTACGAATCCCGCGACGAATTCGCCGTGGCCTCGGGCGGCCAGGTCATGACGCTGATCGAGAAGAACATCCGCCCCCGCGATATCGTGACCCGCAAGGCGCTGGAGAACGCCGCGACGGTGGTGGCGGCCACCGGCGGCTCCACCAATGCCGGGCTCCACCTGCCAGCCATCGCGAACGAAGCGGGGATCGACTTCGATCTCGCGGCGGTCGCCGACGTCTTCAAGCGCACCCCCTACATCGCCGACCTCAAGCCCGGCGGACGCTATGTCGCGAAGGACCTCTTCGAGGCCGGCGGCGTACCCATCGTACTGCGGGCGCTGCTCGACGGCGGCTATCTGCATGGCGACTGCCTCACCGTTACGGGGCGGACGCTCGCGGAGAATCTCGCCGAGACCGCTCTGCCCACGGGACAGGACGTGGTTTACCCCACCGGGAGCCCGCTCAGCCCCACCGGTGGCGTTGTCGGCCTCTCCGGCAATCTCGCGCCGGAAGGGGCGATCGTGAAGGTGGCGGGGCTTTCGCGGCTGCGCCATGTGGGGCCCGCGCGCTGCTTCGATACGGAGGAAGAGGCGATGAAGGCCGTCGTCTCCCGCGACTATCGCTCCGGCGACGTGATCGTCATTCGCTATGAGGGGCCGAAGGGCGGCCCCGGAATGCGCGAGATGCTGGCCGTAACCTCGCAGATCTACGGCCAGGGCAAGGGAGAGGAGGTCGCGTTGATCACCGACGGGCGGTTCTCGGGCGCAACCCGCGGTTTTTGCATCGGCCATGTGGGGCCCGAGGCGGCCGTGGGCGGCCCCATCGCGCTTCTCGAGGACGGCGACATGGTGACCATCGACGCGGAGTCCGGCGAACTCGGCGTCGCGCTCTCCGACGAGGCGCTTGCGGAGCGGCGCAAGGCGTGGAAGCCCCGGTCCACGGACTACCGTTCCGGCGTGTTGTGGAAATATGCGGCCACCGTGGGCCCCGCCAGCAAGGGCGCCGTCACCCATCCCGGCGGCGCGGCGGAAACGCACGTCTACGCCGACCTCTAAGGGCGTGCTCCCCGCATATCGTCGTCGTAGAAGAACTGCGGGCCTGCAGACCCGCGCACCGAAGCAGCGCTTTTTTTGGTGCGCGGGTTTCCAGGCCCGCATGTTGTTGTTGTCGGAACCAAGGAAGCCGGTAAGATGGCGCCTCCCGGTTCGCGCGAAGGAGACGTGTCATGCCACTGCTCGACTTGCACCATGTGGCCATCAAGTCGAAGAATCTCGAAGAGACCGTGGCGTTCTACAAGGATGTTCTCGGCATGCGCCAGGTCGAACGCCCCGAATTCGCGTTCCCCGGCGCGTGGCTCGAGATGGGCGACACCATGTTCCACATCTATGGCGGGGATGCGGCCAAGACCCACAACGGCAACTACCGGTACAGCCAGCGCGTCTCCCCCGTGGACCATATCGCGCTACGCGCGACCGGCTTCGACGCGATGAAGGAGGTCTTCATCAAAAAGCGCTGCAACTGGCGCCAGATGGAGGTGCCGGACTTCAAGCTCTGGCAGCTTTTCGTGATGGACCCGTCGGGCGTTCTCATCGAGCTCAATTTTGACGCGACCAAGGAGCCGAAGGGCAGCAAGGGCCCCACCAAACGCAAGCGCTACGAGGCGGGAAAGTTTCTCGCCGCGGCCTGAGCCGGCCGCGGGCGCCTCACGGTCGGGGCACGCCCTCGGGCAGGATCGTGTGGCGGGGCAGGCCGTCCGCCATCTCGAGCCATGGCAGACGGTCGCGCACGAAGACATGCCGCTCCGGGCTGAGCGGTTCCGGCGAATCCAGCGTCCCCGCCATGATATGGACCTCGCCCGGATAGACCTCCGCCTCGTAGATAAGCGGCGTTCCGCAGGCCCCGCAGAAGCTGCGGCGTACGCCGGGCGAACTTTCATAGACCCCAGGCGAGCCATCGGTGAAGCGGAAGGTCTCGGCGGCGACTCCTGCGAAGGTCGAAACCGGCGCGCCGGACGAGCGCCGGCAATCCACACAATGGCAGTGGGTGGTCCAGAGCGGTGCGCCTGCGCGATAGCGCACCGCGCCGCAGCGGCAGCCACCTCGTAATTCGTCCGTTCCGGTCATTCCGCGAGCCTACACCAGATCGGCGTATGGTCGGAGGCCTTGGTGCGGCCCCTCGGGTCGATGTCGATCTCGCAGGCGTCAAGCCGGTCTGCGGCCTCCGGCGAGAGCAGAAAGTGGTCGATCCGAAGACCCTCGCCCCGCTGCCAGCGGCCCGCCTGGTAGTCCCAGAAGGTGTAGGCGCGCCGGTCGGGGTGGAGGGTGCGGTAGGCTTCCACATAGCCGCTATGGAGCATGGCGCGGAAGCGCGCGCGTGCTTCCGTGCGGCAGAGTGCGTCGTCTCGCCAGCCTTTTGGGTCGTAGACGTCCCGGTCCGCCGGCACGATGTTGTAGTCGCCGCCGAGCACCACGGCCTCTTCGTAATCCAGCAGTGTCGCCGCATGGGCGACGAGCCGGTCCATCCAGGAAAGTTTGTAGGTGTATTTTCCCGACGAGACCGGGTTGCCGTTGGGGAGGTAGATGGAAGCGACCCGGATGCCGTCGGTCACGGCCTCGATATAGCGGGCCTGCTCGTCACTCTCGTCTCCCGGGAGGCCGGTGCGGACATCCTCGAGCGGACGCTTCGCCAGGATGGCGACGCCGTTGTAGCTCTTCTGGCCGCAGGTCTCGAGGTTGTAGCCGAGGTCCTCGAGCGCGGCGCGCGGAAAGGTCTCGTCGAGGGACTTGGTCTCCTGGAGCAGCAGCACGTCAGGATCGGCTTCCCCGAGCCACTGAAGCAGGTTGGGGAGACGCGCCTTGATCGAGTTGACGTTCCAACTCGCGATCTTGGGCACGGCGCGGGCGCGCTCTCAGACCAGGGAGAAGGAGGTCCCGCAGCCGCAGGAGGAGACGGCATTGGGGTTTCGTACCTGGAAGGCCGCGCCGATGAGGTCTTCCACATAATCGATCTCGGAGCCCGCCATGTAATCGGCGGACACCCGGTCGATGAGTGCGATGATCCCGTTTCGCTCCACCGCGATGTCGTCGGGCTCGCGTTCCGTCTCGAGGCTGAAGCCGTACTGGAAACCCGAGCACCCGCCGCCGGAAACGGTGACGCGCAGCATTGTGCCCGATTCGTCTCCATCGGCGATCAGTAGGGCGATCCGCCTCGCCGCGCGTTCCGAGAGCGTGATCTCCCCGGCCCCCGCAGGGGCTTCCGGTGCATCGAACGACTGCGCCATGAACTCTGTCCCGCTTGCCGACAGTGCCGTGGCAATAAGGTGGCGTTTCCTGCGCATTTGTCAAAGCCGCTTTTCACCCCTTGTCGAAGCCGCGGCAAACCGGGAGGCCGATTCGCGCCGTCGGCGCCCGGACTGTCGGCCTCCCCTCACGCACCCTTCGTGTCGTGTGACATCTGATGGCGTCGTTCGGCGCCCCGATACGCCGCCCATGCGTTTCCGCCTCGTCTCGCGGGTCCTGGACGAAGACGCGACGTTGCGGCGGGGGATGGGCTGGGCTATGGAGCGAGGAAGACTGGGGGAAGCGCCTCGAGCGGCGGCCGGGACGACGGGGGGCACCGGTGCGCACACATTTGCTGTTTTACCGGTTTCTGGTGGTCAATATCTTCGGTTTCGCGCTGCTGGGCCTTGCGGGTGCGCAGGGCTGGCTTTCGCGGATCGTGGCTGCGGACCCCACCGGGCTGGTCTTCGCCATCTTCGGCGTCTTTCTCCTGGGCCTGGTCCTCTGCGGCTACAGGCTCTTCCAGACCAGCCGGGGGATCGATTCGCTGCGCGGCCCGGCGCCGGAGGCGTCTCGTTACGCGCAGGCCTTCGCGGACGTCCGGCCCGAGCTGATGGCGTCTGCGCTCAAGGCCCGGCTCTTCGGCCGCGTGGCCGCGATCCGGCAATTCGCGAGCGCCCTCGTGGTGTTGGGGCTGATCGGAACCGTGGCCGGCTTCATCATCGCGCTTTCCGGTGTCTCGGCGGACGATTCAGGCACGCTTGCCGCCGTGCAGCCCATGATCTCGACCCTGATCAGCGGCATGTCGGTCGCGCTCTACACCACGCTCGAAGGCGCGATCCTCGGCCTCTGGCTTACCGTCAACCACCGCATGCTTGCGACCGGCACCGCAACGCTCTACAGCGAGATACTCACCGTCCATGGACGACTTTGACGACGATAGCGGCACGATCTTCCGCGACGTGACGCTGCTGGCGCTCGCGGCCTTCGTCGCCATGGTTCTGATGCTTCTCCCGTTCATCAATCCGGGCGCCGAGGCCCAGCGCGAGGAGGCCAGCGTCGCGGATCCGGGCAACGTGATCGTGGAGCTGGTCTGGCCGGCCGAACGCGACGCGGATATCGATCTCTGGGTCAAGGCGCCCAACCGGGTCCCGGTAGGCTTCCCCAACAAGGGCAACGAGGTGGTGAACCTGCTGCGGGACGATCTCGGGCGCTTCCAGGACCTCACGGATATCAACTACGAGATCGTCTACAGCCGGGGCATCGTTGCGGGCGAATGGATCGTCAACGTCCAGGCCTACCGCTTCGAAGACCCGTTCCGCCCGTCGCCGGTCGCGGCAACGGTGGTGGTAAGCGTCAAGCGCGAAGGGGACGAGCGGCCCAAGCCGATTCTGGAGAAAACCGTGGAACTCCGCTATCTGCGCCACGAGACGACCGTGTTCCGCTTCAGGTTGACCGCCGAGGGCGCCCTCGTGCATGGCAGTGTAAACGACCTGAACCGCTCGCTGATCCGGGAATATGCGGAGAGCCCGGGCCGTGCCGCGAGGGTTGGACCCGATGGATAGCTTCGCTTATCTCTATATCGCGCTCGCCGCTGCCGCCGCCGCGCTCGCCGCAATAGCGGTACGATCCCGCGGGCGCGCGGTCTGGAAGGCCGCGTCGGTGGGCCTGCTGTGCGTCATTGTGGTGATCGGCTATTTCAGCTTTTCCGCCCTGCTGTCCAAGCCCAAGCGGCTGTCTGCAGACATGGCGGAGGTGGCGGATGCGCGGGTGCTGTCTGCCGCTCTCGAGGAGGACGAGGCAATCTATCTTTGGCTCAGCATCGACGAAACGCCGCGCTTCTACATGCTGCCGTGGGACAAGACCGTCGCCCAGGGACTCCAATCCGTGATGCGCGAAACCCGCCTTTCCGGCCACGACGTGGTGGTTCGGCGCACACAGGAACAGGAAGCGGAAGACATGGAGGGAGGTGCCGGCGCCAACCGGTTCTATGCCGTCCCGCCGCCGACGTTGCTGCCCGAGAAGCGTCTCATCGGCATCCGCGGCGCGGAGGGCGTGCTGTGACCCTGGGCATGCGGGGCGAGGGGGTGTTGCCCGAAGGCGGGGGGCGGCGGTTGGCCGCGGCCTATGCATCGGATCCGGCACAAAGCCGCGGGCGGCTCCATGCGGAGCCCGAAAGCCCGACCCGCAGCGCGTTCCAGCGCGACCGCGACCGCATCGTCCACTGCGCCGCGTTCCGCCGCCTCGAGTACAAGACGCAGGTCTTCGTCTACCGGGAGGGCGACCATTACAGGACGCGCCTCACCCACAGTCTGGAAGTCGCCCAGATCGCGCGTTCCATCGGCCGTGTCCTCGGACTCGACGAGGATCTGGCGGAGGCGCTCGCCCTCGCCCACGATCTCGGCCATCCGCCGTTCGGCCATGCAGGGGAGGAAGCGCTCGACCGCGCCATGGCCCCCTATGGCGGGTTCGACCACAACGCACACACACTTCGCATCCTGACCGGTCTGGAGCAGCGCTATGCGGGTTTTGACGGGCTGAACCTCACCTGGGAGACGCTGGAAGGCGTCGCGAAGCACAACGGCCCGCTGCTTCCGGGCGAGCCGCCCGAGGCCATTGCGGACTATTCCGCCCGCCACGACCTGGAGCTCGCCTCCTGGCCAGGCGCCGAGGCGCAGGTCGCGGCGCTTTCCGACGATATCGCCTACAACAACCATGATGTGGACGACGGTCTCCGGGCCGGCCTTTTTCGCCTGGAAGATCTGCGCGGCCTCGCGCTCGTCGCCCCCATCCTGGATCACGTGGACCGCACCTGTCCGGACATCGGGCCGAGCCGCAGGGGCCATGAGCTGGTTCGCCGCATGATCGACGCCATGGTCGCGGATGTGATCGCGGAGAGCGGCAGGCGCATCGCCCGGGCCCGGCCCGGCAGCGCCGACGAGGTCCGCCGCCTCGGGGCGCCGCTGATCGCCTTTTCGGACGAAATGCAGGCGCACGACCGGGCGCTCCGCGACTTCCTGCGTACGCGGATGTACCGCCACCACAGGGTCAACCGCATGGCAAGCAAGGCGCGGCGCATCGTGGCCGAACTCTTCGCTCTCTTCGTCGAAGAGCCGCAATGCCTGCCCGAGGACTGGTACGCCCGGTGCGACGAACCGGGCACGCCCTCGACCGCCCGTGCGGTTGCCGACTATATCGCCGGGATGACGGATCGCTTCGCCATCTCCGAGCACGGCGCCCTCTTCGACATGGCCCTCTCCCGATGAACGTCTACGACCATCTCGCCGACCTTGTCCGGGCCGAGATCGCGGCGCTTTCCGCTTCCGGCGCGCTGCCGTCCGGCCTCGATACCGCCGCGATCGCCGTCGAGCCGCCGAAAGATGCGAGCCACGGGGACGCGGCCTGCAACGCGGCCCTCGTGCTGGCGAAGGCCGCGCGCCGTCCGCCGCGGGAGATCGCCGGAGCGCTGGCCGAGGGGCTTCGGACGCGGGACGGCGTCGACACGGCGGAGGTGGCGGGGCCGGGCTTCGTCAATCTCCGGCTCACCAATGCCTTCTGGCATGCGCGGCTTTGCGAAATTCTCCAGGCCGGCGTGGCCTATGGCACAGCGGACCTCGGCAAGGGGCGCACGGTCAATGTGGAGTATGTGTCCGCCAACCCCACGGGCCCGCTCCATGTGGGTCATGCGCGGGGCGCGGTGGTGGGCGACGCGCTGGCCAGTCTGCTGGCCCGCATGGGGTTCGCCGTCACCCGCGAGTACTATGTCAACGATGCGGGCGCTCAGGTGGATACGCTCGCGCGCTCGGCCTATCAGCGCTACCGCGAGGCCTGCGGGGAGGCGGTCGGCCCGATTCCCGAGGGCCTCTATCCGGGCGCCTATCTGGTGCCGGTCGGGGAGGCGCTCAAGGCGCGGGACGGTACACGCTGGCTCGACGCGCCGGAATCCGAATGGCTGCCCGCGGTTCGCCACTTCGCCGTGGACGCCATGATGGACCTGGTTCGCGAGGATCTGGCGGCGCTCGGCGTCCGGCACGACGTCTTCCGCTCCGAGCGCGCTCTGGTGGAGGACGGCAGCGTGCAGTCGGCCTTCGATGCGCTGGAGGCGGACGGGCTGCTTTATACCGGCGTCCTCGAGCCGCCCAAGGGCAAGCCGCCGCCCGAGGATTGGGAGGCCCGGCCGCAGCGGCTCTTCCGCGCCACCCGCTTCGGCGACGACATGGATCGGCCGCTGCGCAAATCGGACGGAAGCTGGACCTATTTCGCAACCGACATCGCCTATCACCGCGACAAGGTGCAGCGCGGCTTCACGGACATGATCGATGTGTGGGGCGCGGACCATGGCGGCTATGTCAAGCGGATGAAGGCGGCCGTCCGGGCGGTCGCAGGCCCCGACGCCCGGCTCGAAGTGCGGCTCTGCCAGATGGTTAAGCTCCTGGAGGACGGGCGCCCCGTCGCCATGTCCAAGCGCGCCGGCCGCTTCGTGACACTCCGCGACGTGGTGGACGAGGTAGGCAAGGACGTGCTGCGCTTCATCATGCTGACCCGGCGCGACGACGCCCAGCTCGAGTTCGACCTCCGCCGCGTGGTGGAGCAGTCGAGAGAGAATCCGGTCTTCTACGTCCAATATGCCCATGCGCGGATCTGCTCGGTACGACGCCACGTGGCGGATTCGCTTCCATCGCTCGATCTCTCGCCGGGCGCGCTCGCCGGCGCGACGATGGACGCTCTGGACGATTCGGCGGAGATCGACCTGATCAAACGGCTTGCGGGCTGGCCGCGGGTGCTTGCCGGTGCGGCGGAGGCCCGCGAGCCTCACCGCATCGCCTTTTATCTCCAGGAGCTCGCTGGCGCCTTCCATCTTCTGTGGAACCGCGGCCGGGACGAGACGACTCTGCGTTTCATCGACACCGCGCGGCCGGAGACGACCCGCGCCCGGCTCGCGTTGATCGAGGCCGTCAGGACGGTTATTGCTGAAGGGCTGGCGCTGTTCGGAGTCGAACCCGTGCGGGAGATGCGATGAGCGACGGCGCGGACGGCAGAGACGTACCGCCCGAAGGCGAGGGGCCGACGCCGGACTCCAACGAGCCGGATGGGCCCGAAAAGGCTGTCGAGCGCTCCGAGACGGAAGCCGCGGCGCGAAGCGGCCGTCCCCGGCTGCTACCGGTGTGGATCCTCCTTGGCGGTGCCGCGGCCGCCGGCATTGGCTGGGCGGTGACCGACCGGATGGGGGGCGAGCCCCCGGCGGCGCTGGACGAATCGTCCGTACCCGTGATTTCCGCGCCTGCCGAGCCCTACAAGGTCCGCCCCGAGGATCCGGGGGGGATGCAGGTGGCGAACCGCGACATGGAGGTTCTCGCCGCCCGGCCGGAAGAGGAAGCGGAGCTGATCCTGCCGCGCCCAGAGGCGCCGGAGCCCGAACCCGCCGCGGAACCGACGGAGTCCGCGCCAATGGAGTCCGCGTCGCCGCCCGATACGCCGGAAGCGCCGTCCGCGCAGCAAGTGCCGGAAGAGCCGGCAGAGCCGGCCGAAGTCCCGGCCACGGATCCGATTCTCGATCAGGCTACCGTCGAGGAGCCGGAGCCCGAGGGCTTCGTTCCGCGCCCGGTGGTGAAGCCGCTCCGCCCCGTGGCCAGGAAAGCGACGGCGCCAAAGGCGGAGACGGCGCCTCCCTCACCGAAGAAGCCGGCGGCGGACGGGCGCTTTCTTGTCCAGCTCGGCTCGTTCGCCAAGGCAGAAACGGCACGGGGCGAGTGGACCGCGATTCGCCGCCGGCATGGGGACGTGGTCGAGGGGCTGGACGGGTTCGTCCTGCGGGCGGATCTGGGTGAACAGGGCATCTGGTACCGCCTCCGCGCCGGGCCGTTCCCCGATCGGACGAGGGCCGCGGCCGCCTGCGAGCGGCTCACGGCGCGCAAGCTCGACTGTATCGTGATCGGGAAGTGAAGCGCGCGATGAGTGGGAAACCCGAACCGCGGGCGGTGATCCTCGGTTGTGCGGACCGAGCGCTGGACGAGGGCGAGAGGCGCCTCTTTGCCGACGTGGATCCGGCCGGCTTCATCCTCTTCAAGCGAAACTGCGAGAGCCCGGGTCAGTTGCGCGATCTGGTCGCGGCGCTGCGCGATTCCGTCGGCCGGCCCGATGCGCCCGTACTGATCGACCAGGAGGGCGGACGGGTCGTGCGGCTCCGCCCGCCCCACTGGCGCGCGCCGCCGGCGCCCGCGCTGTTCGGCGCGCTCGCCCGGGCCGACCTTGCGCGCGCACGGCGTGCGGTCTGGTTGAACGAGCGCCTCATCGCGGCGGAACTGTTCGACGTGGGTGTGGACGTGAACTGCGCTCCCGCCCTCGACCTGCGTTTCGCAGGTGCGACCGATATGGTGGGGGACCGGGCTTTTTCGGACGATATAGAGACCGTCGCTGCGCTCGGGCGTGCCGCGGCGGACGGGATTTCCGACGGGGGCGTGCTCCCCGTCGTCAAGCACCTCCCCGGCCATGGCCGTGCGCGCGCGGACAGCCACGTCTCGCTCCCCCATGTGGACGAGCCGCTCGCCGAACTGCGTGCCCGGGATTTCGCGCCCTTCCACGCATTGCGGGACGTGCCTCTCGGGATCACCGCTCATGTCCGCTACGATGCGCTGGACAACGCGCGTCCGGCGACCCTCTCGCCCACGGTCATCGAACAGGCCATACGCGGCGAGATCGGCTTCCAGGGTCTGCTGCTGACGGACGACCTCTCCATGGGCGCCCTGAGCGGGCCGGTGGAGGCCCGTGCCGCTGCGGCGCTGGCCGCCGGTTGCGATATCGCCCTCCATTGCAACGGCAAGCGCGACGAGATGGAGGCGGTCGCAGCCGCCGTGCCCCGGCTGCAAGGCGCATCGGCCGCGCGCTGGGCGCGGGCGCTTGCGGCGCGTCGCCCGCCCGCGGCCTTCGATGCCGCGGAAGCCACCCGCGAGCTGGACGGCCTTCTGGCCGGGTTGGTTGCGGCATGAGCGATCGCGAGCCCGTTCCCCGCACGCCGGGCGGCCAGGCTCCCGCCGGAGCCGAGCACGAAGCACTGCCCGACCCGAACGACGGCGGGACGGCTGCGGGCGCGCTGATCCTCGATCTCGATGGGTTCGAGGGGCCCCTGGACGTGCTGCTGACGCTTGCCCGCAATCAAAAGGTGGATCTCGCGCGTATCTCCATCCTGGCGCTCGCCGAGCAATATCTCGCTTTTGTCGCGGCGGCGCGCCGCCTCAGGCTGGAGATCGCCGCCGAATATCTGGTTATGGCGGCGTGGCTCGCCTGGTTGAAGTCGCGGCTCCTTTTGCCCGATACGGAGCCTGAGGCGGATGAGCCTTCCGCCGAAGAGATGGCCGAGGTGCTGGCCTTCCGCCTTCGCCGCCTTGAAGCGGTACGGAATGCCGCGGCGGCGCTCGCCGAGCGCCCGAGATTGGGGCGCGATGTCTTTTCCGGCGGCACGCCGGAAGGGCTCACGGTGGTCCGCGTACCCGTTTATGACGAAACGCTCCACACCCTGCTGACGGCCTATGCCCAGCACAGGCAGCGGCGCGACGAGCGCCCGCTGGTGATCGAGACGTCCGCCTATTATGCGATCGAGGACGCCTACAGGCGGCTCAAGCGCATGCTGCGCGGGGGGCCGGAGTGGGAGACGCTGGCACGTTTCGTGCCGCCGGAGCAGGGCGACGGCACGCTCCGGCGTTCGGCGCTGGCCAGCACGCTGGCGGCCTCTCTGGAGCTCGCGCGGGAGGGCCGCGTGGAGCTTCGCCAGCTGGGCCTCTATGGGCCGATCTATCTCCGGCAGAAACGGCAGGAGCCATGAGCGATTCGCCCGCCACGCCGGTGCCGGTGGAGCCCACGGAGGCCGATCAGGCCGCCTGGAGCGCGCTGCGCATCGTGGAGGCCATGATCTTCGCGTCCGACCGGCCGGTGGATGCGGAGACGCTGGCCGCACGCCTTCCGGACGGTGCCGACATTGGCCGGGCGCTTGCCGAACTCGAGGAATTCTACCGCAGTCGCGGCATCCAGCTCGTGCAGGCGGCGGGCGGCTGGGTGTTCCGCACCGCGCCCGATCTTGCCGACCGTTTGACGGTGTACCGGACGGTCCGCCGGCGGCTTTCGGCGGCCGCGCTGGAGACCCTCGCGATCATCGCCTATCACCAGCCGGTCACCCGGGCGGAGGTGGAGGAAATTCGGGGCGTGGGACTCAGCCGGGGGACTCTCGATCTGCTCCTCGAGGCCGGCTGGGTCGCGCCCAGAGGCCGCCGGCGCACGCCGGGGCGGCCCACCACCTGGGTCACCACGCCCGCCTTCCTCGAGCATTTCGGCCTGGCGAGCCTCGACGACCTTCCCGGCCTCGAGGAGCTCAAGGCGGCGGGGCTTATGGCCGGTCCCGGGACCGAGACCGAGACCGAGGCCGAGGCGGATTAGGCGCCGGCGCGCGGCAGGACGACGACCCGGCCGCGTTCGACCGTGAGGGCGAGGCGCCCGGCCGCGAGATCGAGAGCCTGGGCGCCGAAGAGGTCGCGGCGCCAGCCTTCGAGCGCCGGAATATCCGCCCTATCGCCGCTTGCGATCCGCTCCAGGTCGCCCGTGCTCGCGATGAGCCGTTGGGCGACGCCGGTCTCCTCGCTGCATTGCTTGAGCAGGATCTTGAGAAGTTCGGTTGCGGGGGCGTCCCCCGTGGGCCGCTCGCGCCGGCGCGCCGGCGCCGGACAGGCGTCGTCGGGGACGGCGAGGCCGCGCGCGATCGCTTCGAGCATACCCTTGCCCAGGGCGCCTTGGGCGAGCTTGCGGTTCACGGAGCGGAGTCCCGCGAGCTGCTCGCGCGTGGTCGGGCGTTCCGCCGCGGCTTCGGTCAGCCCCTTGTCGCTCAGTACCCAGCCGCGGGGCAGGTTGCGGCGGTCCGCCTCCGTCTCGCGCCATGCCGCAAGTTCCCGGAGCACGGCCAGGAAGCGCGGGCTGCCGCTCCGCACCTTGATGCGCCGCCACATCTCGCGGGGGTCGATGCGGTATGTCGCCGGGTCCGTGAGCACGTCGTGCTCCTCGTCGAGCCAGGCGCGGCGGCCGCTGCGGGCGAGCTCTGCCTCGAGCTTCTCGTAAACGGTTCTGAGATGCGTGACGTCGGAGAGCGCATAGCGGAGCTGCCGCTCCCCCAGGGGCCGCCTCGACCAATCGGTGAAGCGCATGGTCTTGTCGATACGCGCGCCGGCGAGTTTGGCCGCCAGCGTCTCGTAGCTCGCCGAATCGCCGAAGCCGCAGACCATCGCGGCGATCTGCGTGTCGAAGAGCGGCTTGGGCACACCGCCAGCGAGCGGCAGAAGCGCCTCCACATCCTGTCGCGCCGCATGAAATACCTTGAGTATGGGTGCCCGGGCCAGCAGGTCGTAGAACGGGGCGAGGTCCAGCCCCTTCGCAAGCGTGTCCACCGCCGCCGCCTCGCCTTGCGGCACGGCGACCTGCACGAGGCAGAGCTTTGCCCGATACGTATCCTCGCGCATGAACTCCGTGTCCACGGCAAGGAAGCCTGCGTCCGCCCAGTCGCGGCAGCGCGCGGCGAGCGTCGCACTTTCCGTAATGAGGATCGGGCGGGTCACGTCGTCACACCGCCGCTCGGCGCCGTCGAAGGGAAGAGAAGGGAGATTCGCGCACGACCCATGGCCCGCACACCTTCTACGCCAATCACCTCTTTCACGCCAGGGGCCGGCTTGGCGCGGCGTAACTCTCTGCGTACGGCGTTGACGGTGTAAGGGGCGATTACTAGATTCCACGCGCTCGGGGGCAGACGAGGCTCGAATTGCTGCGCGAACTGACCGATCGCTCGCAGGAGGTTCTCCGCCGTCTGGTCGAGGAGTTCATGGAAACGGGCCAGCCCGTCGGCTCCCGCACGATCTCGCGGCGGCTGATGACTCCCGTTTCGTCCGCTACCGTGCGCAACGTCATGGCGGATCTGGAAGAGGCGGGGCTGCTCTATTCGCCCCATGTCTCCGCCGGGCGCCTGCCGACCCAGCTCGGCTTGCGAATCTATATCGACGGGCTGCTCGAGCTCGGCTGCCTCACCGATGAAGAGCGCGCGAGTATCGAAGGCAAGTGCCGCGCCGCGGGACGCACGGTCGACGAACTTCTGACCGAGGCGACGGAAGCGCTCTCCGGCCTCTCGGGGTGCGCGGGCCTCGTGCTTGCCCCCAAGGCCGACATGCCGTGCCGGCAGGTGGAGTTCGTGAGCCTTGGCGACCAGCGGGCGCTGGCCGTGATGGTGACGGAGAGCGGGCTGGTGGAGAACCGGGTGATCGAGGTCCCGCCGGGGATGACGCAATCCCATCTGACGCGCGCCACCAACTATTTGAACGCCCGTATCGGGGGCCGGACCCTCTTGGATCTGCGCGGTGAGATACGTGCGGAGATCGAGGCGCATCAGGCGCAGCTCGACAGCCTGACGGCGCGGGTGGTCGAAGCCGGCATCGCCGAGTGGGCCAACAGCACGCGGAACCGCGAAAACCTGATCGTGCGCGGCCGCAGCAACCTGATAGACGACATCACCGCGCTCGCGGACCTCGAGCGCATCCGCCATCTCTTCGACGCTCTCGACGAGCGCAGCGACTTCGTTCGGCTGCTGGAAAGCACGGAAGGGGCGGACGGCGTGCAGATCTTTATCGGCGCGGAGAGTACGCTATTCTCCACCACCGGGTGCTCCATGGTGGTCGCACCCTATCGCGATTCCGAATCGCGCTTCATCGGGGCGATCGGTGTGATCGGCCCCACCCGGCTGAATTACGGCCGGATCATTCCCATGGTGAATCACACGGCGGAGGTCATCGGCCGTGTTCTAGGCTGACGGGGGCCGCGTCGCGCCCCATATTGCCGATAGCGGGACGTAAGGAGAGCATGCAGGACGAAACCAAACGAGCGGAAGGCGAGACCGAGGCCGAGGTCGAGCCCGACGCGTCCAATGCGATGCCGGAAGATGGCGATGAAGCGCCGCAGCCGGACGCGGAGCCGGACGACCGATTCCGTGAGGATGAGCCCGACGGGGAGGATTCGGAATCCGCGCTCAAGGACCAGCTTCTGCGCGCGCTCGCGGAGACGGAGAACGTCCGCCGCCGCGCTCGCAAGGATGTGGAGGACGCGCGCACATACGCCATTTCGAACTTCGCGCAGGACCTGCTCGGTGTCGCCGACAATCTGGGCCGCGCGCTCGAGAGCATCCCGGCGGACGTGCGGGAACGGGACGAGGCGGTCAAGGCCATAGCGGACGGTGTCGAGATGACGGCGCGGGAGCTGGAGACGGTGCTCGCGCGCCACGGCATCACCAAGATTGATCCGCTGGGTGAGACTTTCGACTATAATCTGCATCAGGCGCTGTTCGAGTCTCCCGAGACGGACCAGCCGGACGGCACCGTCACCCAGGTGGTCCAGGTCGGCTATCGCATCGGCGAGCGCCTGCTGCGCGCGGCGATGGTGGGTGTCGCCAAGGGCGGCGCGGCGGCGGCCGCCGAGAACGGAACCGGGGCAGGGAGCGTGGAAGACGCACCGGCCGACGCCCGCGAAGACGGCGCGGCCGACGAAGCGGAGGAAAAAGACGGCGGTGCCGCATGAAGAACCCGCGTGACCGACGCGGGCCGCGGGACCGGTGGCAAATACTTGCGGAGCGCGCATCGGCAACCATATGTAGACGCGCGGTATAGAATCGCGCGCGCCCCGCTCTCCGGGCAGGGCGCGTAGAGAACAACGCATCGCTGGAGGTCCCGGCTATCGGGGCAGGCTCCGGCTCGACGAATGCAAGGGCGAAAGATGAGCAAAGTTATCGGCATCGACCTCGGCACGACCAACTCCTGTGTCGCAATCATGGAAGGCAAGGATCCGCGCGTAATCGAGAACGCGGAGGGTGCACGCACCACGCCCTCGGTGGTCGCGTTCACCGACGACGGAGAGCGGCTGGTAGGCCAGTCCG
Source organism: Alphaproteobacteria bacterium (assembly GCA_965220825.1). GTDB lineage: Bacteria > Pseudomonadota > Alphaproteobacteria > UBA828 > UBA828. The sequence goes on along the minus strand of OZ244839.1, from coordinate 1,255,602 downwards.
CCAAGCGTCAGGCCGTGACCAATCCGGAGAACACTGTCTTCGCCATCAAGCGTCTCATCGGGCGCCCCTTCAAGGACCCGACGACGCAGAAGGACAAGAAGATGGTGCCCTACGAGATCGTCAATCACAGCAATGGCGATGCCTGGGTCGAAGCGCGTGGCGAGCGCTATTCGCCAAGCCAGATCTCCGCCTTCACGTTGCAAAAAATGAAGGAGACGGCAGAAGCCTTCCTCGGCGAGCCGGTCGCTCAGGCGGTGATTACCGTACCCGCCTATTTCAACGACTCCCAGCGCCAGGCGACCAAGGACGCAGGCCAGATCGCGGGCCTCGACGTGCTGCGAATTATCAACGAGCCCACGGCGGCCTCGCTCGCCTATGGGCTCGACAAGAAGGGCGGCGGCACCATCGCGGTCTACGACCTGGGAGGCGGCACGTTCGACATCTCCATCCTCGAAATCGGTGACGGCGTGTTCGAGGTGAAGGCCACCAACGGCGACACCTTCCTCGGCGGCGAAGACTTCGACATGCGGCTCCTCGGCTATTTCGCCGACGAGTTCAAGAAGGAGAACGGGATCGATCTGCGCGAGGACAAGCTCGCCCTTCAGCGCCTCAAGGAGGCGGCCGAAAAGGCCAAGATCGAACTCTCCAGCGCGATGCAGACCGAGGTGAACCTGCCGTTCATCACGGCGGACGCCTCCGGTCCCAAGCACCTGACCATGAAGGTGACCCGGGCGAAGCTCGAGGCGCTGATCGAGGATCTGGTGGCGCGCACCGTCGAGCCCTGCAAGGCGGCTCTCCGGGATGCGAACCTTTCGGCGGGCGAGATCGACGAGGTGATCCTGGTGGGCGGCATGACCCGCATGCCCAAGGTCGCCGAAGTCGTGAAGAACTTCTTCGGCCGCGAGCCCCACAAGGGCGTCAACCCCGACGAGGTGGTCGCCATCGGCGCCGCGATCCAGGCCGGTGTTCTGCAGGGCGACGTGAAGGACGTGTTGCTGCTCGACGTGACCCCGCTTTCGCTGGGGATCGAAACGCTGGGCGGGGTGTTTACCCGTCTGATCGAGCGCAATACCACCATTCCCACCAAGAAGAGCCAGACATTCTCCACCGCCGAGGACGGCCAGACCGCCGTCACCATCCGGGTCTTCCAGGGCGAGCGCGAGATGGCGTCGGACAACAAGCTTCTGGGCCAGTTCGACCTGGTGGGAATACCGTCCGCGCCGCGTGGCATGCCCCAGATCGAGGTCACCTTCGACATCGACGCCAACGGCATCGTCAATGTTTCGGCAAAGGACCGGGCGACCAACAAGGAGCAGCAGATTCGCATTCAGGCGTCGGGCGGCCTCTCCGACGACGAGATCAGCCGTATGGTGAACGAGGCGGAGGCGCACGCCGAAGAGGACGCGAAGCGCCGCGATGTCGTCGAGGCCCGCAACCATGCCGAGGCCCTGATCCACTCGACCGAGAAGACCCTCGCGGAAGCCGGCGACAAGGTCGACGCGGCGGAGAGGTCGGCCGTCGAGGCGCAGATCGCCGAGTTGCGCGAGGCGCTCGCATCGGACGACGCCGAGGCGATCAAGGCCAAGATGGAACTTGTCGGCCAGAGCGCCATGCGCATGGGCGAGGCGCTCTACAAGGCGGAACAGGGCGTCGCAAGCCCCCATGACCCGCAGGATGCGCCCGGCCCCGAGGGCACCGCCGGCGCGGCCGACCGGCAGGACGATGTCGTCGATGCCGATTTCGAGGAAGTGGAGGACGACGAGAAGAAGAACCGGCCTTCTTCCTGACGCGGTGGCCCGTGAGGCGGTCCCGCGCGAGATAGAGCCATGGCGAAGCCGGACTATTACGAAGCGCTCGGGGCTGCGCGCGATGCGAGTGCGGAGGACCTGAAGAAGGCCTACCGGAAGCTCGCCAAGCAGTACCACCCCGACCACAACCCCGGGGACAAGGACGCCGAGCGCAGGTTCAAGGAGATATCGGAAGCCTACAGCGTACTCTCCAACGCCGAGAGCCGCACCGCTTACGACCGCTTCGGCCACGCGGCGTTCGACGGCGGGCAGCAGGCGGGCCCCGGCGCCGGAAACTTCGATTTCGGCTCGGGCTTCGCGGATGTGTTCGACGATTTGTTCGGCGAATTCATGGGCGGGGGTCGACGAGGCGGGCCTCGAGGCGCCGCGCGCGGTGCGGATCTCCGTTACAACATGGAGATCAGCCTCGAAGATGCCTACAAGGGCCGGCAGACGACCATTCGGGTGCCGGGAACGGCGGGCTGCGAGGCCTGCGGCGGCTCCGGTGCACGCGCGGGCACACGGCCCACCACATGCGAGCGCTGCGGCGGCGCCGGCAAGATTCATGCCCAGCAGGGCTTCTTCACCATCGCGCGGACCTGCTCCGCGTGCCAGGGCGCGGGGCAGGTCATCGCTGACCCGTGCCCCAATTGCCGCGGCACCGGCCGGATCCAGAAAGAGAAGTCCCTCTCGGTCAACATTCCGCCGGGCGTCGAGGACGGCACCCGGATCAGGCTGGCGGGCGAGGGGGAGCGTGGCGGACGCGGTACCCCGCCGGGCGACCTCTACATCTTCATCTCGGTGCGCCCCCACGAGATTTTCCAGCGTGATGCCATGCATATCCACTGCCGGATGCCGATCCCCATGACCGTGGCGGCCCTCGGCGGGACCGTCGAGGCGCCGACCCTCGACGGGCGCCGCGCGCGGCTCTCGATCCCCGCCGGCACCCAGTCGGGCCACCAGTTCCGCCTCCGCGGCAAGGGCATGCCGGCGCTGCGCGGCACCGGCCGCGGCGACATGTATCTGGAAGTCGCGGTGGAGACGCCCGTCAATCTCAACAAGCGCCAGAAGGAGCTGTTGAAAAAGCTCGAAGAAAAAGACTCCTCCCGCTCCGTCAGTCCTCAGTCCGAAGGCTTCATCGCCAAGGTGAAGGAGGTCTGGGGAGACCTGATGGACTGACCGGGCCGCCGCTCCCTGGCCTCCTGAAGCACCGTCTTTTTTGTTTTAGGTACTTCCGTTTTAGGTGCGCGGGTCTCCAGGCCCGCTTGTTTCTCCGCCACGCGCGGAGACGGGCCGGACGGCGGTCGTAAAGACCCTCCCCCCCCTCCAGACCCCCCTTGGCTTGGAGGCTTCCAAATCCGGACGGACCACTTGGTATATCGACCGGACATGTCGCGTGTTACCGACAACCCTCGGCCTCCCGCTTGCGTCCCGCTTTGGACGTGGTCACCATGCCGGCATCTCGGGAGCGGCGGAGCATGCGATGAGGATCGGGATCGCCGGAGCGGCGGGGCGCATGGGGCAGGCGCTGGTTCGCCATGTGGCGGCCAGCGGCGATTGCTCCGTCGCGGTCGCGAGCGAGGCGCCGGGCCACGACGCACTGGGGCAGGATTGCGGCGCGCTTGCCGGAATAGGGGCGCTTGGCGTTCCCGTGAGCGACGACGCCGAATCGCTCTTCCGGGATACGGACGCGGTCCTCGACTTCACCCTGCCGGTCGCGACGGCGCGCCACGCCGCGCTCGCCGCATCGCACGGCAGCCCGCTGGTGATCGGCACCACGGGATTCGGCGAGGCCGAGCGCGCGGCGCTCGAGAAGGCGGCGGCGCGGGTGCCCGTCGTCCAGGCGTCGAACATGAGCCTCTGCGTCAACCTTCTGATGCGGCTTACGGAGGAGGTCGCCGCCCTGCTCGACGAGGATTACGATATCGAGATTGTCGAGATGCATCACCGGCATAAGGTCGATGCGCCGTCGGGCACCGCACTGGAGCTCGGCCGCGCGGCCTCCCGGGGGCGCGGCGCGGCGCTTGAATCCGTCGCCGCCATGGGCCGCCGGGGCAGGACCGGCGCCCGGCCCCGCGGCGAGATCGGCTTCGCCGCACTCAGGGGCGGGGACGTTGTGGGCGACCACCATGTGGTGTTCGCCGCCGACGGCGAGCGGCTCGAGCTCGTTCACCGCGCCGCAAGCCGGGAGACCTACGCGCGCGGCGCGCTTAGGGCTGCGCGCTGGACGAAGGACCGCTCGCCCGGCCTCTACGCCATGGCGGACGTGCTCGGCTTCCCGCAACGGAGCGTCGGGGCGAAAGACGGTTGACTTGCCCCCGGCCCGCCGCTAGGGTCCGGGCGATTTTCGAACCGCACCGTGGGCACGCCCTGCGGTGCGGCTTCTGTCTTGCGGGGAAGGAGAACCGCTTTGGCCCGTATCGCCGGCGTCAATATCCCGACGGACAAGCGGGTGGAAATCGCGCTCACTCAGATTCACGGGATCGGGCGTACCAAGGCGCGTCAGATCCGTGAGACCGTCGGCCTGCCGGCGGCGAAGCGCGTCAACCAGTTGAGCGACGCGGAGGTCATCCGAATCCGGGAAGTCATCGACCGGGACTATCTGGTCGAGGGCGACCTGCGTCGAGAAGTCGCCATGAACATCAAGCGGCTGATGGACCTCGGCACCTATCGGGGGTTGCGGCACCGCCGCGGCCTGCCGGTGCGTGGCCAGCGCACACATACCAACGCGCGCACGCGCAAAGGCCCCGCCCGCCCCATCGCCGGCAAAAAGAAGTAGGGACCGCTGCAATGGCGAGGCCGACGCGGACGCGCCGCCGCGAGCGCAAGAACATTTCGTCCGGTATCGCGCATGTCAGCGCAACCTTCAACAACACCATGATCACGATCACCGACGTGCAGGGCAATGCGATCGCCTGGTGCTCCGCCGGCAGCATGGGTTTTCGCGGCTCGCGCAAGTCGACTCCCTACGCGGCCCAGATGGCGGCGGAGGAAGCCGGGCGCAAGGCCGCCGAGCATGGCGTCAGCTCCCTGGAGGTCGAGGTCAAGGGCCCCGGTTCGGGGCGCGAATCGGCGTTGCGCGCGCTTCAGAGCGCGGGCTTCGTCATCACTGCCATACGGGACGTCACCCCCATACCGCACAATGGGTGCCGTCCGCCCAAGCGGCGTCGCGTCTAGCGCTGCGCCGTCGGCGCGTCGGGCTCGAGCGCTGCGCCGGGCCTTTCGCGCGAAATGAGAGACACCAAGCCGTCGCCCGCCCGTGGGGGCGTTTTGGGTAGCAGTCATGTCTTTGCAGACAGCGTTTGACGCAACCGCTTCGATGGGCGCCCGCGCCGCCGCACGTCATATGAGGTGACCACCGCCATGCAGAAGAATTGGGAGGAACTCATCAAGCCCGCCAAGCTCGAGGTGCTTGCGGAGGGAGATGGCGCCTGTCGCGCGCGGATCGTCGCCGAGCCTCTTGAGCGCGGCTTCGGCATGACCCTGGGCAATGCGCTGCGGCGCATTCTGCTGTCTTCTCTGCGCGGTGCGGCGGTCACGTCCATACAGATCAACGGCGTGCTCCACGAGTTCTCCTCTCTCCAGGGCGTGCGCGAGGACGTGACCGATATCGTGCTCAACGTGAAGCAGCTTGCCTTGCGCATGCATGGCGAGGGGCCGAAGCGCATGCGGCTCGCCGCCAAAGGGCCGGGCGAGATCACGGCGGCGCAGATCGAGACCGGTCACGGCGTCGAGATCATGGATACGGCCGCGCCGATATGCACCCTCGAGGAGGGGGCGGAAATCGACATGGAGCTTACCGTTCAGGCCGGGCGCGGCTATGTCGCTGCGCCCCAGAACCGGCCCGAGGACGCGCAGATCGGCCTGGTTCCGGTCGATGCGCTCTACAGCCCGGTCAAGAAGGTCGCCTACAAGATAGAGAACACCCGGGTCGGCCAGCGGACGGATTACGACAAGCTGACCATGCAAGTGGAGACCAACGGCACCGTCACGCCGGAAGCCGCGGTGGGGCTCGCCGCCCGCATCCTGCAGGACCAGGCGCAGCTCTTCGTCACGTTCGAGGAACCGCGTGAGCTGCCGCGCCGGGAAGAGGCCGTCGAACCCGCCCTCAACCCCAACCTGCTGCGCAAGGTGGACGAACTCGAACTCTCGGTCCGTTCCGCCAACTGCTTGAAGAACGACAACATCATCTATCTCGGCGACCTGGTGCAGCATTCCGAGGCCGACATGCTGCGAACCCCCAATTTCGGACGCAAGTCGCTCAACGAGATCAAGGAAGTGCTCGCCGAGATGGACCTCTATCTCGGCATGGAACTGCCCGACTGGCCGCCCGAGAATGTCGAGGAACTGGTCCGGAAGCTCGACGAGCCCTACTGAGCGGCCCGAGGCTCGAGCGGAGCTTCCAGGAGGAGACACGCCATGCGCCACCGGGACGGCGGACGCAAGCTGAACCGCACATCGAGCCATCGGCGCGCGATGTTTCGCAATCTCGCGACCGCGCTGCTGAAGCACGAGCAGATTTCGACCACCCTTCCCAAGGCGAAGGAGCTGCGCGGGGTTGCCGAACGGATGATCACCCTCGGCAAGCGCGGCAACCTCCACGCCCGGCGCCAGGCCCTCGCCTATCTCACCGACGACGCGGTGGTGCGCAAGCTCTTCGATGTTCTCGGCCCGCGCTATGCGGAGCGCCCCGGCGGCTATACGCGTGTGCTCAAGGCGGGCTTCCGCTACGGCGATTCGGCCCCCATGGCCATCATCGAACTGGTGGACCGGGACGAGGACGCCAAAGGCCAGGATTCGGGGCCCCGCCCCGAGACCGACGAGGAAGAAGAGGCCGAGGCCGAGGCCGCGTAGCGGCGTCGCACATCTTCCAAGGAACGCGCGGTCGGGGTTGCCTTCCAGGAGGCCCGTGCACGCGGGCAAATGGCGGGAGGGTGTGGGCGCGTCCGGCGCCAGGGCGTAGACTCGCACCATGGCCAAAGGACAAACCCGCAGCCTCTTCGAGGGCGACGCGCCGAGGCCGCTCGCGGATCGCTTGCGTCCCGAGGCGCTCGACGCGGTCGTGGGCCAAGACCATCTGCTGCAGGGGGACGGGCCGCTCGGTCGCGCGCTGCGCGGCGGCACGCTGCCGTCCGTCGTGCTGTGGGGGCCGCCGGGATGCGGCAAGACCACCATTGCCCGTCTGCTCGCCGAGAATACGGACCTCGCCTTCGAGCCCTTGAGCGCCGTGTTCTCGGGCGTCTCGGACCTGCGCAAGGTCTTCGCCGACGCCCGCGAGCGGCGCGCATCGGGCCGGGGAACGCTGCTTTTCGTCGACGAGATCCACCGTTTCAACCGCGCTCAGCAGGATGCCTTCCTGCCGGTGGTGGAGGACGGCACGGTGGTGCTTGTGGGCGCCACCACGGAGAACCCCTCGTTCGAGCTGAACGGCGCGCTGCTCTCCCGCTGCCAGGTTCTGGTGTTGAAGCGGCTCGACGATGCCGCGCTGGAGACGCTCCTCGTCCGCGCCGAAGAGGCCGAAGACCGCACTTTGCCGCTCACCGCGGATGCCCGCCCCATGCTCCGCGCCATGGCGGACGGTGACGGACGCGCGCTCATCAACTTGGCGGAAGCGCTGTTCGCATACGAAGCGGCGGCGGCGCTTGACGTGCCCGCCCTCATGGAGGCCGTCCAGCGCCGTGCACCGCTCTACGACAAGGCGCAGGAGGAGCACTACAACCTCATCTCCGCCCTGCACAAGTCGCTGCGCGGCTCGGACGCGGATGCCGCGCTCTACTGGCTCGCGCGCATGCTGGTGGGCGGCGAGGACCCGCGCTATGTCGCCCGCCGCCTGGTGCGTTTCGCCTCCGAGGATATCGGGCTTGCGGATCCTGACGCCCTGGTCCAGGCGCTCGCGGGTTGGGAGGCCTATGAACGGCTCGGCTCGCCCGAGGGGGAACTCGCGATCGCCCAGGTCACGGTCTATCTGGCAACGGCGCCCAAATCCAACGCGAACTACCGGGCGCTGTCGGCTGCCATGAAGGCCGCGGGCGAGAGCGGGTCGCTCATGCCGCCCAAGCATATCCTCAACGCGCCGACCCGCCTGATGAAGGACATCGGATACGGCAAGGGGTATGTCTACGATCACGACACCGAGGAGGGATTCTCCGCCGCGGACTACTTTCCCGACGAGATGGAACGCCACAGCTTCTACGAGCCGAGGCCCAGGGGATACGAGCGCGAGATACGCAAGCGGCTCGACTACTGGAACCGGTTGCGAGAAAGCGCCCGCGGCGCGGCGCCGGAGTCGGTGCGCGACGAACCCGAGGCGCCGTGAAGATCGCACTTGCCATCGCGCTCGGCGGCGCGCTGGGCTCCGTCGGCCGTTACTATGCCATGGGCGCGGCCGAGCGATGGCTCGCCGCCGCCATCGGCGTGGGGTTCCCCTACGGCACGCTGACGGTGAACGTTACGGGCTCCTTCGCGCTGGGCGCCGTCATGCAGGCGGCTACGCTCCTGTTCGACGGCAGCGTGGTCTTGCAGCGGTTCCTGTTTGTGGGCGTTCTCGGGGGCTTTACCACCTTCTCGGCCTTCTCGGCGAACTGCATCGATCTTCTGGAGCGGGGGGAGGTGGGCCGCGCACTGCTTTACATCGTGCTTTCGGTGGTGCTTTCCGTCGGCGGGTTCTATCTCGGGCTTCGCCTGGTGCGGGCGGTGTTCTGATGGCGGGCGGTGCCGTCACCGTGGTCGTCGGCGCGGAGGACGAGTCGCGGCGCCTCGACCGCTGGTTCAAGCGCCATCATCCCGAGATCGGCCGCGACAGGCTGGAAAAGCTGCTTCGCACCGGGCAGATCAGAGTGGACGGCAAGCGCGTCCGGGCCGGGACCCGTCTCGCCGTGGGAAACCGGGTCCGCGTGCCGCCTCATGCCGCCGGCGCGACACCCTCCCCCGGCACATCCGGCGCCGCTCCGGCACCGCGTCCGGCGGAGGCGGAGGCGCTCCGGGCCGCGGTGCTCTATCGGGACGTGGACCTGATTGCGCTCAACAAGCCCGCGGGCCTCGCGGTGCAGGGCGGCAGTCGGGTCTCCCACCATCTCGACGCCATGCTGGAGGCGCTCCGCTTCGAGGCGGACGAGCGGCCGCGACTCGTACACCGGCTCGACCGCGATACCAGCGGCGTGCTGCTGCTCGCACGCAACAGCCGCGCGGCGCGGGAATTGACGGGCCTCTTCCGGCGCGGCGAGATCCGCAAGCTCTATTGGGCGCTCTGTGTCGGCGTGCCGCGCCCGGTGCGTGGTCGGATCGATCTCCCTCTCGCCAAACGGCGGGTGGGGGCGCGTGAGCGTGTCGTCGGCGGAACGGCGGGTGGCGCACGCGCGGTAACCGACTATGTGGTGGTGGAAGCCGCGGGCCGGCGTCTTTCGTGGCTTGCCTTCATGCCGCGCACGGGCCGCACCCATCAGCTTCGGGTCCACGCCGCGTCGGCGCTTGGCCGCCCCATCGTGGGGGACGGCAAATATGGCGGGCGGGACGCCTTCGTCGCGGGCTTCGAGCGCCGTCTCCACCTCCACGCCCGCGCCCTCGTCCTGCCTGGGAGAGACGGAGCGTCGCTGCCTCTGGTGGCACCGCTTCCGCCCCACATGGCGGCCGGCTGGCGCTTGCTGGGCTTCGAAACCGAGCCTCGGGACGACCCGTTCCTCCCGTTCGATTCGCCGGCACGCATGCGATGAAGCGGTTCTACAAGGAAGCCGCCGCGGTGGAGGCTGCGGGCGGCTACGGCCTCGCGCTGGACGGCAAGCCCGTCCGCACCCCGGCAGGGCGCCGGCTTGTCGCGCCAAACGCCGCCCTGGCGAACGCGCTGGCGGATGAATGGGCCGCCCAGGGCGAGACCGTGGACCGCGCCGCCATGCCGCTCACCCGTCTGGTCGCGACGGCGCTCGACCTTGCGCCCGAGCACCGCGTGGACGCGGTCGCCGAGATCGCGCGATATGCCGAGACCGACCTGGTGTGCTACCGCGTTGCGCATCCGCCAGCGCTTGCCGGGCGGCAGGAAGAGGCGTGGCAGCCCCTGGTTGACTGGGCGGCGGAGCGCTACGGTGCCCGCCTCGTCGTCACCACGGGTCTAACCCCGGTTCCCCAGCCCCCCGCAGCGCTTGCCGCCCTGCGCGCCGCGGTGGAGGCGGGGGGAGGGCTCAGGTTCTGCGGCCTCGATTTCGCCACCCGGACGCTCGGTTCCCTGGTGGTGGCTCTCGCTCTTCTGGAACGCCGCGTGACGGCCGCCGATGCCGCCGCCGCGTCGCTGGTGGACGAGCGATACCAGCTCGACCGCTGGGGGTGCGACGAGGCTCTCGCCGCGCGCTGCGATCGCCTGGCCCGCGACGTTGCTGACGCCGACCGCTTCTTCCGTTTGCTGGAGGCCTGATGCTGCGCTCGATATCGGCGTGCGACGCAAGAATCGGTGCTGGGCGCGGCAGAGATGGGGGCCGCTCCGCCGGTCCGGCGCCGCGTTCCATGTTATGCTGCGCGGCGCGAGGCGGTTCTTCGTTCGGTTTAGAGCGGTAGGGAGGCGATGGGGGAGATACTCCGCACGCTGGAGGAGCGGCGCGCCCAGGCCAGGCTGGGTGGCGGCGAGGCGCGCATCGCGCGACAGCATGAGAGGGGGAAGCTCACCGCCCGCGAGCGGCTCGAGCTCCTGCTCGACGAAGGGTCGTTCGAGGAATACGACATGTTCGTCGAACACCGCTGCGCCGATTTCGACATGGCGGCACAGCGGGTGCCCGGCGACGGCGTGGTCACCGGGCGCGGCACCATCGACGGCCGCCTGTGCTTCGTCTTCAGCCAGGACTTCACCGTCTTCGGCGGCTCCCTCAGCGAGACCCATGCGGAGAAGATCTGCAAGATCATGGACCACGCCATGAAGATGGGCGCGCCGGTCGTCGGGCTCAACGACTCGGGCGGTGCGCGCATCCATGAGGGCGTGGCGTCTCTCGCGGGCTATGCCGAGGTTTTCCAGCGCAACGTGCTGGCCTCGGGTGTGGTGCCGCAGATATCGGTCATTATGGGCCCGTGCGCCGGCGGTGCGGTCTATTCGCCGGCCATGACCGACGCGATCTTCATGGTGGAGGACAGCGCTTACATGTTCGTCACCGGCCCGGACGTGGTGAAGACCGTCACCCACGAGGTGGTGACCCACGAGGAACTCGGTGGCGCCGCATCCCACACGGCGCGCTCGGGCGTCGCGGACCTCGCACTGGAGAACGATGTGGAGGCGCTCGCCGAGACCCGCCGCTTCATCGGTTTCCTGCCGGCGAACAACCGGGAGCTGCCGCCGACTTGGCCCTCTGCGGATCCGCCGACCCGAATCGAGCCCTCCCTCGACACGCTGGTGCCCGCCAATCCCAACAAGCCCTACGACATGAAGGAGCTCATCGCCAAGGTCGTCGACGAGGGAGATTTCTTCGAGCTCAAGCCCGCCTTTGCGCGAAACATCATCACCGGCCTCGGGCGTATCGGAGGGGCCACGGTCGGTATCGTCGCGAATCAGCCAACGGTGCTCGCCGGTTGCCTGGACATCGCGTCTTCGCGCAAGGCCGGGCGCTTCGTGCGCTTTTGCGACTGCTTCAACATCCCGCTGCTGACCTTCGTGGACGTGCCGGGCTTCCTGCCGGGGACGGACCAGGAGTTCGGCGGAATCATCACTCACGGCTCCAAGCTGCTCTTCGCCTATGCGGAGGCCACCGTGCCGAAGGTCACGGTCATCACCCGCAAGGCCTATGGCGGCGCTTACGACGTCATGGCGTCCAAGCATCTCAGGGGCGATCTGAACTATGCGTGGCCCACGGCCGAAATCGCCGTGATGGGGCCCAAAGGCGCGGTGGAGATCATCTTCCGCGGCGCGCTCGACGATCCGGCGGCAGTCGATGCCAAGACCGAAGAATACCGCCAGACCTTCGCCAACCCCTATGTGGCGGCCCAGCGCGGCTTCATCGACGACGTGATCAGCCCGCGCAACACGCGCGCCCGCGTCGCACGCGCTTTCGAGACGCTCCGTACCAAGCGGCTCGAAAACCCCTGGAAGAAGCACGCGAACATTCCGCTTTAGCGGATCGGGGCTTGCGGCGTTGTTCTCCAAGATACTGATTGCCAACCGGGGGGAGATCGCCTGCCGGGTCATGCGCACGGCCCGGCGCCTCGGTATCGCGACGGTCGCGGTCTACTCGGAGGCGGACGAAGGCGCTCTCCATGCGCGAATGGCGGACGAAGCGGTCCCCATCGGCCCCGCGCCGGCGGCGGAGAGCTACCTGAACGTGGAGGCGTTGATCGACGCGGCCCGGCGCACCGGTGCGCAGGCGGTGCATCCCGGCTACGGCTTCCTTTCGGAGAACGCGGCGTTCGTCGAGGCGCTCGAAGGGGCGGGTATCGTCTTCGTCGGGCCGCCGGCCGCTGCCATCGCCGCCATGGGCGACAAGATCGCCGCGCGCCGTATCGCGGTAGAAGCGGGCGTGACCGTGATTCCCGGCACCGAGGACGCGGTAAGGGGAGCGGCGCGTGCCAAGGCCGCCGCCCGGGACATCGGCTATCCCGTGATGATAAAGGCGGCCGCCGGCGGCGGTGGAAAGGGCATGCGGCTGGTGCGGTCGGAGGATGAGCTCGCCGCGAGCGTCCGCTCGGCCGTCCATGAGGCGGAGGCCGCGTTCGGAGACGGGCGGGTGTTCGTCGAGCGCTTCATCGAGGATCCGCGCCATGTGGAGATTCAGGTCCTCGCCGACGGAGCGGGGAACGTGATCCATCTCGGCGAGCGCGAATGCTCCGTCCAGCGGCGCCACCAGAAAGTGATCGAGGAGGCCCCGAGCCCGCTTCTGGACGAGGAGACTCGCGCCGCAATGGGCGCACAGGCCGTGGCGCTGGCCCGTGCGGTGGACTACGTCTCGGCGGGAACGGTCGAGTTCGTCGCCGACCAGGCGGGCAATTTCCACTTCCTCGAGATGAACACGCGGCTCCAGGTGGAGCATCCGGTAACGGAGATGATTACCGGGCTCGACCTGGTGGAGAAGCAGCTCCGTATCGCCGCCGGCGAGCCGCTCGGACTGGTTCAGGAGGATATTCGGCGGAACGGCTGGGCGCTTGAATGCCGTATCTATGCGGAAGACCCGGCCCGCGGCTTCATGCCGTCCACGGGGCGGCTCATACGCTACCGGGAGCCGCAGGAAAGCGCTTCCATACGCGTCGACTCGGGCGTGGAAGAGGGCTCTGAGATCGCCGTCTTCTACGACCCCATGATCGCGAAGCTGGTCTCCCACGGGCCGGACCGCGCTGCGGCCATCACCGCCATGCGCGATGCGCTGGACCGCTACGAGGTGCGCGGCCTCGCCCACAATATCGGCTTCCTCAATGCGATCCTCGGGCGATCGCGCTTCGCCGAGGGCCGCTTGTCCACCGGCTTTATTGCCGAGGAATTCGGCGATTCGTTCGCCGATGGGGCGCTGCCCGACGAGGTGCGGGCGGTGGTGGTGCCGGTCGCGGCGTTCGCCCACAGCCGGATGGTGGCGCGGGCTGCGCATATTCCGGGCCGGCTTGCCCGTGCGGCGGGCGGCGGTATCGAAACCGAGGGTATCGAATCCGAGGATGCCGAAGATTGGGTGGTCGATCTGGGTGTGAGCCGCCATCCCGTCCGGCTCGACAGAGGGGCGGAAGGCGTTTCGGCGGTGATCGACGACCGCGCCGTCTCCATCGAGAGCGGCTGGCAGCCTCATGAACGCCTCTTTGTCGGTTCCGTGGATGGTGCGCCGGTCGTGGTGCAGATCGACAGGGCGGGCACCGCCATGACGCTGGGCTGGCGGGGCTACCGCGCTCTCACCCGGGTTCGGACGCCACGCGCCGCGGCGCTTGCCGCCAGAATGCCCGAGAAGTCGCCGCCCGACATGTCGCGCTTTCTCCTCTCCCCCATGCCGGGTCTCGTCGTTTCGCTGGCCGTGGGGGAGGGGGATACGGTCCGTGCCGGACAGCCGCTCGCGGTGGTGGACGCGATGAAGATGGAAAACGTGCTTCATGCGGAGCGCGACGGACGCGTCCTAAAGGTCCATGCCGCCGTGGGCGAGAGCCTCGCCGTCGATCAGGTCATCATGGAGTTCGAGTAGGCGGATCGCGCGGTGTCCCGCCCGCGCCGTCCCGTGCGCACGGAGGCGTTCATGCACTGGCTCTATCTTTCCCTCGCCATCATCTTCGAGGTCGGCGGAACGACCTGCATGAAGCTGAGCGAAGGCTTCAGCAAGCCTCTCTACGGCGTGGCCATCTTCGTGCTTTACGGGATCAGCTTCGCCATGCTGACGCTGGCCCTCAAGAAGATCGAGCTCAGCATCTCCTACGCCATCTGGGCGGGCGTGGGCACGGCCGCCATCGCCCTCATCGGCTATATCTGGTTCAAGGAGCCCATGGGTGCGCTCAAGATCGCTTCCATCGCGATGATCGTGCTGGGTGTGGTGGGGCTCAATCTGGCCCGGGGCACCCATTGAGGGCACGCGGGGCCGGGGAGGGGCCGAAGACCGCCTCGAAGTGGCGCTGCAGCGCACGGTCCACCTCCGCCATGGAGGTGTCGACGCCGAGCGCCGCGAGCGACGTCGCCCCATATCCGCGGATGCCGCAGGGGACGATGCCCGCATAGCGCGCGAGGTCCGGCGCCACGTTGAGCGACACTCCGTGAAAGGTGACCCAGCGGCGGACCCGGACCCCGATGGCCGCGATCTTGGCGGGGCGTTCGCCGACCGCGACCCAGATTCCGACGCGCCCGGGGATGCACATGCCTCGGATGCCGAACTCGGCAAGGGCCGCAACTAGCCAGCGCTCCAGATCGCGCACGAAGCTGCGCAGGTCCATCCGCCCGCGTGCGGCCAGATCGAGCATCGCATAAGCGACCCGCTGGCCGGGCCCGTGATAGGTATATTGCCCGCCTCGCCCGCTGCGGAAGACCGGCGTGCCGCGCGCGTCCAACAGGTCTTCGGGTCGTGCGCTGGTGCCGGCGGTATAGATGTGGGGATGCTCCAGAAGCCAGACCCGCTCTGCCGCACGTCCTTCCAGTATGGCGGAGACCCGGGCCTCCATGGCGGCCACCGCCTGCGGATAGGGGACGGGTTGCTCGGCGACGGCCCATTCCAACGCGCCCGGCGTGCCCGCCATATCGCGTGGCTTCCCTCTGCCGCCGGCCTCCTCCAGCAATGATCTCTCCCTCGCGGCTCGTTGCGCTACGGGCTTCGAACTCCGCCTTATGTTCCGCGGCACGGCTCTTGGATCCCGCGTTCCCGATGGGCGGGGGGCGCCCGTGGACCTTCCGAAGGCCGTTATTATAATAACCCGGGCCCGTCGGCGAGCGGGTCCCACCAATCGGGCGGAGTGGACGTGTCCGAATCGAACCTGGAAAAACGGTGCGTCGAGATCGGCCTGAAGATGACGGAGCAGCGCCGCGTGGTCGCCCGCGTGCTTTCGGACGCGACCGATCACCCCGATGTGGAAGGCATCTATCGCCGGGCGACCGGCATCGATCCGCGCATCAGCCTGGCCACCGTCTACCGCACGGTACGCCTTTTCGAAGAGTGCAACCTGCTCGAGCGACACGATTTCGGCGATGGGCGCGCGCGCTACGAGGAGCACCCGGACGAGCATCACGACCATCTTATCGACATGAAATCCGGCAAGGTGATCGAGTTCCAGAACGAGGAGATCGAGGTGCTTCAGGCGGCGGTGGCCAGGGCACATGGCTACCGACTGGTGGGCCACCGGCTGGAGCTATACGCGGTTCCCCTGGACGAGCCGGAAGACGAGAACGCCGAAGGACATGTCAGGCGATGACCTGATGGCGGGGATCGCCGTCGGCAGCCTGCGGGTCCGGCTGGCGCGTTCCAGGGAGGATGTGGAGGCGGTTCAGGCGCTGCGCTACCGGGTGTTCTATGAAGAGATGGCGGCGGCACCCTCGCCCGAAATGGCGCGCGCCAAGCGCGATTTCGACCGCTTCGACGATTTTTGCGACCATCTCCTCGTGGTCGACGATGCGGCCGAAGGCGGTGGGGAGCGGGTGGTGGGCACCTACCGCTTGCTGCGCCGCTCCGTGGCCGAGGCGCATGACGGCTTCTACTCCACCTGGGAATACGATATCGATCCCATCCTCGCCCAGCCCGGCGAGATTTTGGAATTGGGGCGCTCCTGCGTCGATTCGGCCTACCGCAACCGCGCCACGATGAACCTGCTGTGGCGCGGCAATGCGGCCTATGTGCTGCATTACGACGTGCCGGTGATGTTCGGCTGTGCGAGCTTTCCGGGAACGGATCCCGCCCTGCACGCGCTCCCCCTTTCCTATCTCTACCATTATCATCTGGCGCCGTCCGAGCTGCGGACGAAGGCGCTTCCCGAGCATTACGTGGACATGAACCTGATGCCCAAGGAGGAGATCGACGTGCGCGCGGCGCTCAAGGCGGTGCCGCCGCTGATCCGGGGCTATCTGCGGCTCAACGGCTTTGTCGGCGACGGCGGTGTGGTCGACCGGCAGTGGGGGAGCGTCGATGTCAGCATCGTGGTGAAGACCGACCTCGTGAACCAGCGCTACCGCGAGAGGCTTACATGATCGCGCTCTGGACGTTGCTGCGCTTCGCCGGATGGACCGTGGCGCTGGTGCCGCTGCAATGTGTGCTCATGGCGGTGCGCGCGCCGATTTCGCGACGGCTGCCCATGATCTGGCACCGGGGCGTCTGCCGCATCATGGGTTTCCGGGTCGAGCGCCACGGCAAGAAGTCGGAGGCCTCGCCGACGCTCTTCGTCTGCAACCATACCTCCTATCTGGATATCAACGCTCTGGGCGCGGTGGTGCCGGGGAGCTTCGTGGCCAAGGCCGAGGTGCGTTCCTGGCCCTTGTTCGGCTTTCTCTCCCGGCTCCAGAGGACCGTTTTCGTGGAGCGCCGCGCGGCGCGGACGGCCCATCACCGCGACGAGATGATCGAGCGCCTGGAGGCGGGCGACAACCTGATCCTGTTCCCGGAGGGCACCAGCAACGACGGCAATCGGGTGTTGCCTTTCAAGAGCGCGTTCTTCGGCATCGCCGAACGACCGATCCGAGGCAAGCCGCTGACGGTTCAGCCGATTTCGATTTCCTATACGCGGCTGAACGGCATGCCCATGGGGCGACCCTACAGGCCTTTCTATGCGTGGTACGGCGATATGGGCCTTGCCGGCCACATCTGGACGGTGGCGGGGCTCGGGACCGCGACGATCGCCATCGAATTCCACGATCCCTTGACCATCGAGGAATGCGGAACGCGCAAGAGGATGGCCGAAATGTGCCATGCGGCGGTTGCCGCGGGTGTCTCGCGGGCAATCTCGGGCAGGCTCGCACCGCCCCTCAGGAAGCGGTTCTGGGCGCCAAAGCCCGCGTGATGCCCTGCCGCGCGCAGGGCGCGCGGCGAAACCGGGAGAGTGGAGCATGAAGTTCTTCGTGGATACGGCCGATATCGGCGAGATCGAGGATCTCGCAGCCACCGGGCTTCTCGACGGGGTAACCACGAACCCCTCGCTGATCGCCAAGGCCGGTGGCGACATGCTGGAGACGATCGTGCGCATCTGCGAGCTTGTCCCCGGTCCGGTGAGCGCCGAGGTCACCGCGACGGACACCGAGACCATGCTCTCGGAAGGCCGCAGGCTTGCGGGCCTTGCCCCCAATGTCGCGGTCAAGGTGCCGTTGACCTGGGACGGGTTGAAGGCCTGCCGCGCGCTCAGCCAGGGCGGGATCAAGGTCAACGTCACGCTCTGCTTCTCTCCGGCCCAGGCGCTGCTCGCCGCGAAGGCCGGCGCTGCCTTCATCTCGCCCTTCGTCGGACGGCTCGACGACATCAGCCATGACGGCATGGACCTCATTCGCGACATCGCCACCATCTATCGCGCCTATCCGGAGACCATCGGCACCGAGATACTGGTCGCCTCGGTGCGCCATCCGCTCCATGTGGTGGAGGCGGCGAAGCTCGGCGCCGACGTCGCCACCGTGCCGCCGGCGGTCCTGCGCAAGCTCGCCGCCCATCCGCTGACGGACAAGGGGCTAGCCGCCTTCCTCGCCGATTGGCAGAAGACGGGTCAGTCGATCCTCTCGTGAGCGTACCCGCTTCGCGCCCCCTCCCGGCCGCTGCCGATCTACAGCAGGTGGTCGATGGCTGGCTCGAACGGCTCGCGTATGAACGCCGCTACTCGGCGCATACTGTGGCCGCCTACCGCCGGGATGTCGCGGACTTCCTGCATTTCCTCCGCGAGCACCTTGGCGGCCCGGCCGATCTCGCGGCCCTCGGCACGCTCTCGGTACGGGACTTTCGCGCGTGGCTCGCGCGGCGGGCGGCGGAAGGCCGGGCCAAGGTTTCCACGGCGCGGGCGCTTTCCGTGGTGCGGGTTCTGTTCCGCCATCTGGAGCGGGAGGGCCTTCCCGCATCGTCCGCGCTCGCCCTGATCCAGGGACCCAAGACGCCGCGCGCCGTGCCGCGCCCTCTTTCGGAGGCGGAGGCCGCGGCGGCGACGGCCGTGGGCCGTGGCGGCGAGAACGTCGCCGATTGGGTCGTTCTGCGAGACGGTGCCGTCCTTCTGCTGCTCTATGGCTGCGGTCTGCGTATCGGCGAGGCGCTCGCACTCGATCGGAGGGACGCGCCCCATTCCGACGGTGGTCTCCACGGGCTCACCGTGACCGGCAAGGGAGGCAAGCGGCGCCGCGTGCCCGTGCTTCCGGTGGTGGCCCGTGCCATCGCCGACTATCTGGCCGCATGCCCTCATACGCTCGGCCCCGATGATCCGCTCTTTGTGGGAGTCCGCGGCCGGCGGCTCCAGCCGCGCCTGGTGCAGCAGGCCATGGCGCGGCTTCGGGGTGCGCTCGGCCTCCCGCCCACGGCGACCCCGCACGCGCTCCGCCACAGCTTCGCGACTCATCTGCTGGCGGGCGGCAGCGATCTTCGCACCATCCAGGAACTGTTGGGCCACGCGAGCCTCTCTACCACCCAGCGCTATACCGAGGTGGACGAAGCGAGCCTTCTCGCGGCCTATGACGCGGCCCATCCCCGGGCGTGAAACCGAGGCGGGGCTGCGCACGGCGAGCCGTGCGCGTTCCCGCTCTGCTCGAGGGTCGCCCGTGCTACGCTGCACCCGGGTGGAACCGCAGCGAGGGGGCGGCGGGAATCATGAACGACGCTGCCATGCGGCCGGCCGATGACGCCGGCGAGGTGGGTGCGCTTCTGCTTGCGGTCATGGCGAACCGCATGGACGCGATCTGCCGCGAGATGACGAACACCGTGCTGCACAGCGCGCGCTCGGCGGTGATCGGGATCGCGCGGGATTTCTCCTGCGCCATCGTCACGTCGGACCACGAGGTGCTCGCGACGGCCGAGGCCATGCCGATTCACGTCTTCGGCATGAACATCCAGACGGAGATCATGGCGTCCGCGCACCCGGATTTTCGCGCGGGCGACGCCTTCCTCGACAACGATCCCTATGGCGGGAACAGCCATGCCGCGGATCACACCGTCCTGGTGCCGGTGTTCCACGAGGGCGAGCATTTCTTCACCGTGGGCGTCAAGGCGCATCAGGCGGATGTGGGAAACAGCCAGCCCACCACTTATTTCGCGGCGGCTAAGGACGTTTATCACGAGGGGGCGCTGATCTTCCCTTGTGTCCAGGTGCAGCGGGACGGCCGGGATATCGACGACGTGATCCGCATGTGCCGGCGCCGCATCCGCGTGCCCGACCAGTGGTTCGGCGACTATCTCGCCGCCATCGGCGCGGCGCGAATCGGCGAGCGGCGGCTCAAGGCCTTCATCGAAAAATACGGCGCAGAGGCGGTACGGGCGTTCGTGCGCCGGTGGCTCGACTATTCGGAGCGCCGCGCGGCGGAGGCCATCAAGGCGCTGCCCAGCTCCCGGCTCGAGAACGAGGGTTGCCACGATCCGATCCGGCCGTTTCTGCCCGAGGGCATTCCCGTCAGGGTCGCCGTCGATATCGACGGCGAGGCGGGCTTCATACGGGTCGATCTCCGCGACAACCCGGACTGTGTGGACGCCGGCATGAACCTGACCCGGGTCACCTCCACCATGGCGGCGGCTCAGGCCGTCTTCTCCTGTCTGGATTCCGATATTCCCCACAATGCGGGCACCTTCCGCCGGCTCGAGGTACTGCTGCGGGAGAACTGCGTGGTGGGCATCCCGCGCTTCCCCCATAGCTGTTCGGTCGCCACCACCAACATGACCGACATGATCATCAACCTGATCCAGTCGGCCTTTGCGTCGCTGGGGGACGGCCACGGCTTCAGCCAGGGCAATTTCTGCAACGGTGCGGGCACCGGGGTCTGCTCGGGCAAGGACTGGCGACGCGGTGGCGCGCCCTACGTCAACCAGATGTTCATGTCCGCCGGCGGAATGCCCGCATCGGCGCACACCGACGGCATGCACGGCCTGGTGAATCCGGTGAGCGTCGGCCTGGTCTATCGGGACAGCATCGAGGTCAACGAGCAGCGTTTCCCCTTCCAGGTGGAGAGCGTCCGCGCGCTGGTGGATTCCTGCGGCGCCGGGCGGCGGCGGGGCGGCCCGGCCTCGGAGGTGATCTTCGGCCCTCGGCGCGATTCCATGCTGGTGATCAACATCTGCAACGGACTCACCATCGTGCCCCAGGGCGTGCGCGGCGGTCTTTCGTCCCAGCCCGGCTACCAGGCGCGAATCGCGCCGGACGGTACGCGGGAAGTCTATGAGACGGATGCCTACTGCCATCTGGAGCCGGGCTCCAGGCTCCATGCGGTGGACAATGGCGGCGGGGGCTATGGCGACCCGCTGGAGCGCGAGCCCGCGCGCGTGCTCCATGATGTGAACGAACGCTACGTCTCCCGCGCCTCTGCCGAATCGCTCTATGGCGTCGTCATCGTGGGCCGCGAGGAGGACGACGATCTTTCCGTGGACGCCCCGGCCACCGAGACGCTGCGGAAGCGCATGGCGGCCATGCGCGCAGACGAGGTGGCAGCCTAGGCCGGGCGGAAACGCACGCTGCGGCGGACGAGCAGGCCCATAATCGCCATGTTGAGGATGTTGAAGGCGATCGCGTTGATGAAGGATGCGGTGTAGGAGCCCGTGACGTCGAACAGCGCACCCGCCATCCAGCCGCCGAGCGCCATGCCGGCGAAGGTGAACAGCATGGCGAGGCCCACGCGCCAACCGGCTTCGTGAGCGGGGAAGTAGGCCCGAACGATGATGGTGTAGGAGGGCACGATCCCGCCCTGGGAGAGGCCGAACGCCGCCGAGACGATGTAGAGCACCGTCAGCGTGTCCGCGCCCAGAAAGGCGGCAAGCACGATCGCCTGCAGCGTCGAGCCGAGCAGCAGCGTCCGAAGCCCGCCGATCCGGTCCGAGATCCAGCCGGAGCAGATCCGGCTCACGATTCCGAAACCCAGCATCAGGGCGAGCATCTCCGCGCCCCGCTGGGCGACGAAGCCCAGCTCCGTGGCATGGGCGACGATATGGACCTGGGGCATGGCCATGGCGGTGCAGCAGCCGATTCCCGCCGCGCAGATCAGGCATTGCAGCATGTTGGGGGCGAGTCCGAGGGGCCGCTTCGCGTCGGCGGGCGGCGCTTCCTTCGCGGTGCCCGCGAGATGGGCGGGCTTCCGCCTGAGCAGGACCGAGAGCGGCAGGATGGTGCAGAAGAGAAGTACGCCGAGGGCGAGGAAGGTCTCGCGCCAGCCGCGTGCGTCCAGGGAGGCCTGGACGATGGGCGGCCATATCGCGCCGGCGAGATAGGTGCCGGTCACCACCACGGCAACCGCGAGCCCGCGGCGGCGGGTGAACCAGAGCGAGGCGTCGGCCGCCACGGGCGCGAACATGGCCGAGGTGCCGAGGAGGCCCGAGAGCACGCCCAGGGGGACGACGAACTGCCAGAACGTGTGCGAATAGGCCGCGCAAACCATCCCTGCGGGCAGCCCGAAGCTCGCCACCAGGATCGGCACGAAGAGGCCGAACCGGTCAGTAAGCCGCCCCATCGCCACGCCGCCGATCCCGGAAGCGGCCATGAACATCATGTAGGGCACCGACGCCGCACCCCGCCCCACGCCGAATTCCAGAGAGACGGGCTTGAGGGCGACCACCATGGAATACATCACCGAGCCCGCGAGCGTCACGATGGCAAGCGCCGCGAAGAGGCGGACGACGGGATAGAGCGACGGCGGTGCGGCAGCGGGCTCGCTCATGGCGTGGGGGAGACTCCTGAAAGCGTTCGCGCGGTACGGTAGCATGAGCGCCTGGTCCGGGGCCCCGGAGGCCGCGGCGGAGGTGCGCGATGTTTCTGAAATCCCTGTTGCGGCGGAATCGCCGGTTTCTCGAGGCGGCGGTTGCTCTGCACCAGGCGGGTGAAGTGCCCGCCAACGCCTATCTCCTCGATCTCGACGCCATGGAGGAGAACGCGCGGCTGATGAGTGCCGAGGCCGCGCGCCTCGGCCTTGCGGTGCTGGCCATGACCAAGCAGATCGGGCGCAATCCGCCGGCCCTCGACGCGCTGAAGAGGGGCGGGATCGACCGCTTCGTCGCCGTGGACATGGCCTGTGCGCGGCCCATCGGGCGTAGCGGCCACCGCCTCGGCCATCTCGGGCACCTCGCCCAGGTGCCGCGCCACGAAGCGGCGGAGGCGGCGCGGCTGCGGCCCGACTACTGGACGGTCTTCAACCGGGAGAAGGCCAAGGAGGCCGCGCGGGCTGCGCAGGCCGCGGGCCATGTCCAGCCTCTTCTCGCCCGCATTCAGGCCCCCGGCGACCGCTTCTATTCGGGGCATGAGGGCGGGTTCGATGCGGACCGCGTCGAGAACGCCGCCGAAACGCTGGACGCAACGCCCGGCGGCCGCTTTGCGGGCCTTACCACCTTTCCCGCCTTGCTCTACGACGAGGCGGCGCAGGAGGCCCGCCCCACGCCCAATCTCGAGACGCTGTGCCGGGCGGCGGAGCGGCTCGCGCGACGGGGCGCGGCGAAACTCGTGATCAACGCGCCTGGCACCACGTCGTCACGGGTGCTGGCGGCGCTCGCGGAAGGCGGCGCGACCCAGGTGGAGCCGGGCCACGGGCTTACCGGCACCACGCCCTTGCATGCGGTGGCCGATCTGCCGGAGCGCCCGGCCATGCTCTATCTCACCGAGGTCTCGCATCTGCATCAGGGCCGGGCCTATTGCTTCGGTGGCGGCCTCTATATCGATCCCGTGTTCCCTCCCTACCCGCTCCAGGCGCTGGTGGGGCGGGACCCGGAGGCGGCGCTTGCGCAACCCGTCCGCGCCCGCCTGCCGGATCCGGCGGCGATCGACTATTACGGCCAATTGGAACCCGATTCCGACAGTCGCGTTGCGGTGGGAGATACGGTCGTTTTCGGCTTCCGGGGCCAAGCCTTCGTCACCCGCGCCCATGTTGTACCCATTGCCGGAATCGCACAGGGGACGCCCTCCGTCGCCGGAGTCTGGACGCCGGACGGCCGCCGCGCGCCGGGCTACGATTCGTAGCTGACGAGGGAGGAGACGGGCAGGTCGAGGCGCTGCCGGCCGCCGAGGAAGGCGAGTTCGATGATGAAGGCGGCGGCCGGTATCTCCGCGCCGGCCCGTTTCAGAAGGGCATGGGCTGCAGCGGCCGTGCCGCCGGTGGCCAGAAGGTCGTCCAGCAGCACAACGCGCTGACCTTCCGTGACGGCATCGGCCTGCACCTCGACCCGGTCGGTGCCGTATTCGAGCTGATATTCGTGACCCACCGTCTCGCCCGGCAGCTTTCCCGCCTTGCGGATCATCATGAAGCCGCAGCCGAGTTCGCGGGCGAGGGGAGCCGCCACCAGGAAACCACGGGATTCGATCCCGGCAAGCATGTCGGGCCGGTAGGACGAGACGGTTTCTGCCAGGCGGCGCACGGTTTCCGCCCACGCCCCGGCATGGGCCAGGAGGGTCGAGACGTCGTAGAACAGGATACCGGGCTTGGGAAAATCCGGGATTTGGCGGATATGGTTGCGCAGGTCCATCGCCGCGCCTGTGGCCGGTGTGTCCCCCATGCTGCGCGCCGGGGTCACGACCCTCCGGTCGCTTCCTTGAGATAGGCGATCAGGTTCTCCCGGTCCTTTTCCTTCCTCACGCCCTTGAAGGCCATCTTGTTTTTGGGCAGGTAGCCCTTGGGGTCCGCAATATAGGCGTCGATGGTCTCCTCGTTCCAGACGATGGCGGCTTCGGTCATCGCCCGGGAGTACTTCCTGAAGCCTTCTGCCGTTCCGGAAGTGCGGCCGAAGACACCATAAAGATTAGGCCCGACCTTGTGCTTACCGCCTTCTTTGACGGTGTGGCACACTTTGCATTTTTTGAATACTTTCTTCCCCTTGTCTACATCTTCCGCAAGTGCGGATGCGGACATTCCCGCCGTCATGATGGCAATGGCGAGCATGGCGGCGAACGGACGTTTGCTGCGCACGACGATGATCCCCCGGCTTGATTGGGTGCCCGGAGACTATGTTCCCGACGCCCGTCTTTCAAGCCGTTGCAACCCCTGGCCGGCCCATCTTTTGATGGCCGCCGCAGACGCCTCGAGGGAAGCGTGGGCGGAATTGCCCGGCGGCGGCGGCGGTGCTAAAGCGGGGCGGCGCGTCGGAGTGAGGGGTTCATTTCATGGCAATCGACAAGGCGGTCGTCCTCCGCACGGCGCGGCTCGCGCGCATCGCCATGAGCGAGGAATCGCTCGAGCCCATGGCGCGGGAGCTGGACTCCATTCTCGCCTGGGTCGCACAGCTCGACGAGGTCGATACCGCAGGCGTCGAGCCCATGACCGGCGCCGTCGATACAGTGCTGCCCCAGCGCCCGGACGAAGCGGCGCGTGGCGCGCCCGTGGGCGACCTGCTGGCGAACGCGCCGGAGACGGACGACGGCTTCTTCGTCGTGCCCAAGGTGGTGGAGTGAGCGTGGCGGAGGAACTCACGGCGCTGTCCGTTACCGAGGCCCGCGCCGGCCTGGATGCGCGGTCCTTCTCCGCCCGCGAACTGGTGGAGGCTCATGTCAGGGCGGTGGAGAACGCAGGCGACCTCAACGCCTTCGTCGCCGAAACCTTTGATTCCGCCCTCGCCGCGGCCGACGATTCCGACGCCCGCCTGCGCGCCGGCGAGGGGCGCCTGCTCGAAGGCGTGCCGCTGGGCGTCAAGGACCTCTTCTGCACCCGCGGCGTGCGCGCCCAGGCCTGCTCGCGGATTCTGGAAGGCTTCCGCCCGCCCTACGAATCGACGGTCACCGCCAATCTGTGGCGTGCCGGCGCCGTCATGCTGGGCAAGACCAACATGGACGAGTTCGCCATGGGGTCCGCCAACGTCACCAGTATCGACGGCCCCGTGGTCAACCCCTGGCGCCGGCGTGGGAACGATGCGCCGCTGGTGCCGGGCGGCAGTTCCGGCGGGTCGGCGGCGGCCGTTGCAGCCCGTCTCTGCCCCGGCGCCATCGGGACGGATACCGGCGGCTCCATCCGCCAGCCCGCGTCCTTCTGCGGCGTGGTCGGCATGAAGCCCACCTACGGCCGCTGCTCGCGCTGGGGGATGATCGCCTTCGCCTCCTCGCTGGACCAGGCCGGTCCCTTGACCCGTTCGGTGCGGGATGCCGCCCTCATGCTGCGCGCGATGGCGGGTCCGGATCCGCGGGATTCCACCTGCGCGGACCGCCCCGTGCCCGATTTCGCCGCCGCCATGACCGGCGATGTGCGCGGTCTCACCGTCGGCGTGCCGAAGGAGTACCGCATCGAGGGCATGCCGTCGGAGATCGAGACGCTCTGGTCGGAGGGCGTGGCCTGGCTTCAAGGCGCGGGCGCGAAGGTGGTGGACGTCTCGTTGCCGCTCACCCACTACGCTCTGCCGGTCTACTACATCGTGGCGCCGGCGGAGGCCTCTTCCAATCTCGCTCGCTATGACGGCGTGCGCTACGGGCTCCGCGTGGACGCCGAAACACCGGACGCGATGTATGCGCAGACCCGCGCCGCGGGCTTCGGGCAGGAGGTCAAGCGGCGCATCCTGATCGGCACCTATGTGCTCTCCGCCGGCTATTACGACGCCTATTATCTCAAGGCCCAGAAGGTCCGCAGGCTGATTGCGCGGGATTTCGAATCCGCCTTCGAGACGGTGGATGCCATTCTCGCCCCGACCGCGCCCTCGGCCGCCTTCCCCATCGGCGAACGGATGGACGATCCCATCGCGATGTATCTGAACGACGTCTTCACCGTGCCGGCGAGCCTCGCGGGGCTGCCGGCGATCTCGGTCCCGGCGGGGCTTTCGGCCGATGGACTGCCGCTCGGACTCCAGCTGGTCACGCGGCCGTTCGACGAAGAGACCCTCTTTCGCGCCGCCGGCGTGCTGGAGGCGGCGGCGGAGTTCGACGCGCGGCCGGCGCAGCGCGGGACGGGGCGCGCGACGTGAGCGAGAGCGGGTACCGCATCGCCGGGCGCAGCGGCGCGTGGGAGGTGGTGGTGGGGCTCGAGGTCCACGCCCAGGCACGTGCGGTGGCCAAGCTCTTCTCGGACGCCTCCGCGACGTTCGGCGGCCCGCCCAACAGCCAGGTCTCCTATGTTGACGCCGCCATGCCCGGCATGCTGCCGGTGGTGAACCGCCACTGTGTGGTACAGGCGGTCCGCACCGGCCTCGCACTCGGTGCGGAGATCAACCTGGTTTCGACGTTCGATCGCAAGAACTACTTCTATCCCGACCTGCCGCCGGGCTATCAGATTTCCCAATATGCCCAGCCGGTGGTGGGCAAGGGGCGCGTCCTGCTCGACCTGGACGACGGCTCGACCCGCGCGGTGGGCGTGACCCGGCTGCATCTCGAGATGGACGCGGGCAAGAGCGTCCACGACCGGCGCGCCGATGCGACCTGCGTGGATCTCAACCGCGCGGGCGTCGCCCTCATGGAAATCGTCTCCGAGCCCGACATCAGGAGTCCGGAGGAGGCGGGCCTCTATCTCCGCAAGCTGCGCGCGATCATGCGCCATGTGGGAACCTGCGACGGCAATATGGAGGAAGGCTCGCTGCGGGCGGACGTCAACGTGTCGGTACGCCGCCCCGGCGCCCCGCTCGGCACGCGGTGCGAGATCAAGAACCTCAATTCCGTCCGCTTCGTGATGAAGGCCATCGAGGCCGAGGCGCGCCGCCAGGTGGCGTTGATCGAAGACGGAGGCGCGGTGGAGCAGGAGACGCGCCTCTTCGATGCGGAGCGCGGCGAGACGCGGTCCATGCGCAGCAAGGAGGAGGCCCACGACTACCGCTACTTCCCCGATCCGGACCTTTCGCCGCTGGTCCTGGACGAGGCCTGGGTGGAGGCCGAGCGCAGAGCGCTGCCCGAACTCCCGGACGCAAGGAAGGAGCGCTTCATGCGTGACTTCGGGCTTTCGGCCTACGATGCGGGCGTGCTGGTGGCGGAACGCGAGACCGCCGTCTTTTTCGAGACCGCGGCAAACGGACGGGACGGCAAGACCGTGGCGAACTGGGTCACGGGCACGCTCTTCGGCGCCCTCAACAAAGCCGGGCGTTCCATCGGCGAAAGCCCCGTCTCGCCCGAGGCCCTGGGGGGGCTGATCGACCGTGTCGAAGACGGCACGATCTCCGGGCGGATCGCCAAGGAGGTCTTCGACGTGATGTTCGAGACCGGGCGGAGCGCGGACTCCATCGTGGAGGAGCGGGGCCTGCGTCAGGTCGCCGACAGGGGCGCGATCGAGGCCCTGGTGACCCGCGTGCTCGCCGACAATGGGGAGAAGGCCGCGGAATACCGGGCCGGCAAGACCAAGCTGCTGGGCTGGTTCGTGGGCCAGGTCATGCAGGCTTCCCAGGGCAAGGCCAACCCCAAGGCGGTGAACGACGCGCTGCGCGCTGTCCTCGACGACGGTGCGGGCGGCTAAGGGGCATGTTCATCCCCATCCGGGACGACAACCCGCTTCGCCGCATCCTTTTCCACTATGTGACCACCGGTCTGGTCGCGGCCTGCGTCCTGGTGTGGATCGTTCAGGCCATAGGCGGCGAGAGTTTCGACGCCGAGTTGATCTTCCGCCTGGGGCTGATCCCGGTGACCGTGCTGGGAGACCTGCAGCGGGAGCCGGCGATGGTCACCGTTCCGCCTTGGCTCACCATCTTCACCTCGATGTTCCTGCATGGGGGCTTCTGGCACCTGTTCGGGAACATGCTCTTCCTCTGGGTGTTCGGGGACAATGTGGAAGACGCCATGGGCCATGGGCGCTTCGCGCTCTTCTACGTGCTATGCGGCGCGGTGGCGGGCCTCACCCACGCCGGCCTGGATCCCGCGTCCCAGATACCCACCATCGGGGCTTCCGGTGCCGTCTCCGGTGTGCTGGGCGCATATCTGATGCTCCATCCCAAGCGGAAGATCTGGATTTTCATCGTGCTCATGCCGCTTCGCGTGCCCGCCTGGGGGGCGCTCGGCGGGTGGATCGCCTTTCAGGTGATCGCGGCACTCGCCTTCGGCGGGCAGGGCGGCGGCATCGCCTGGTACGCCCATATCGGCGGGTTCGCCGCGGGCGTGCTCCTGATCGTGCCCTTCCGCAAGCGGGGCGTGCCGCTCTTCGACCGTGCTCCCGTCGGCCCTTGGAACCGCCGCGCCACGCCGCCGCCGGACGCGGAGACGGGTATCGATGCGCTGTGGGAGCGGCACGAGCCGGGTACGGGCGATCCCGGCGATTCCGCGCCGCCACCGGAGGATCAGGGGCCGTGGGGGCCGCGCAGCGGCGGGCGCGGGCCCTGGTCGCGGGAGGACTGAGCGATCCGGGGCGAAGGGGCCGGCGGCTATTTCGCGGACCGCATCCGCGCCGAGCTCGCCTTCGCGCGCTCCCGAGGCCTGCGGGATGCCGCGGCGCTCGCCCGCCATCTCGATTCCCGCGGCTTCCTCACCCCCGACGGTCGCCGTTGGACCGCGCAAGACATCGAGGCTCTCGCCCCCCGTTCCGACCCCCCGCGCGGCGAAACCTGACCGCGCCCCGCAAAGAGTCCGGGTCTCCGGTCTCACCTGTTTCTTTGCCACCGCCGGAGACGGGCCAGACGGCGGTCGTAAAGACTCTCCGTCGCCACCGATTGGCCCGGAACACCCGGAACGGTGCGACCGTAAACCTCCTCGAACTTCACCAATCTCAGCTCCTGTACCCGCGCTGTCAGACGCATCCAAACCCTCCTTGGCTTGGAAGTCTTCTGAATCCGGACAGATCGCTTGGTACATGAACGGGACATGTCACCTGTCATCGACAACGCCGGGGGCGTCGGCTTGTGTTGCGGGAGGGAGCGCGCGAGGATGGTAGCGGTCTGCGCAGGAGAACCGCCGCCATGATCGACCTCTATTACTGGCCGACTCCCAACGGCTGGAAAATCACCATTTTGTTCGAGGAACTGGGCCTGCCCTACAACCTGATCCCCGTGGACATCAACAAGGGCGACCAGTTCGATCCGGCCTTTCTCGCCATCGCACCCAACAACCGCATGCCCGCGGTGGTCGACCCGGACGGTGCGGACGGCAAGCCCCTCTCGCTCTTCGAATCGGGCGCCATCATGCTGCATTATGCGGAGAAGCACCGGCGCTTCATCCCGGCGGACGAGCGCGGCCGCGCCGAGGTTCTGCAGTGGCTCTTCTTCCAGATGGGCAATGTGGGCCCCATGCTCGGCCAGTGCCACCACTTCCGGAACTACGCGCCGGAGCAGATACCCTACGCCGTACAGCGCTACACCAACGAGGCGAGCCGGCTCTACCGCGTGGTCGACAAGTGCCTTGCGGACCGGGACTATGTGGCCGGCGACTATTCCATTGCCGACATGGCGATCTTCCCGTGGATGCGGATCTGGAAGAACCAGGGTCAGGACATCGCCGACTATCCCAATGTGGAGGCCTGGCTGGAGCGCAACGCCGCCCGCCCGGCGGTGAGCCGCGGCCTCGCCGTGATGAAGGACAAGCAGCGGCGCAAGCCCACCTTCACCGAGGAGGAGCGCTCCATCATGTTCGGCGAGAAGCAGTTCGCCGCCCGCTGAGCGGGCGGCCCGCCGCGCGCCGCTCGCCGCCGCCGAGAAGGAGAAAGCCGGATGATCGACCTCTACACCTGGCGCACGCCCAATGGCGTCAAGGTCTCGATCATGCTGGAGGAGCTCGCGCTCCCCTACCGCGTCCATCCGGTGAACATCCTCGAGGACGAGCAGTTCGATCCCGCGTTCCTCGCCATCAGTCCCAACAACAAGATTCCGGCCATCGTCGATCCGG
This sequence comes from Alphaproteobacteria bacterium, assembly GCA_965220825.1. Classification (GTDB taxonomy): domain Bacteria; phylum Pseudomonadota; class Alphaproteobacteria; order UBA828; family UBA828. The sequence goes on along the minus strand of OZ244839.1, from coordinate 1,225,573 downwards.
ACGGTCCCGGGGGCGAGCCGCTCTCGCTCTTCGAATCCGGCGCCATCCTGCTCTATCTCGCGGAGAAGACGGGCAAGCTGATGCCGGGCGACGCCCGCGGCCGCTATCGCACGGTCGAATGGCTCATGTTCCAGATGGGAGGCGTCGGCCCCATGTTCGGCCAAGCCAATCATTTTCGCCGCTTTGCGCCGGTGGAGGTGCCCTATGCGGTCGAGCGCTACACCGGGGAGGCGCACCGGCTCTACGGCGTGATGGACCGCCGTCTGGAAGGGCGCGACTATCTCGCCGGCGACTACTCCATCGCCGACATCGCCTGCTATGGCTGGGTCGGACGCTGGGAATGGCACGGCATCGAATGGGCGGACTATCCCAACCTCAAGCGCTGGTTCGACACCATCGGCGAACGCCCCGCCGTCCAGCGCGGGATGCAGGTGCCGGAATAGCGGGGCCGAAAGCCGCAAGGCGGACACCCCGATGAGCGCACCCCAGGCCGCGACCGGCGGCACGGCGTTCCGCATCGAATCTGACTTCGAGCCGGCGGGCGACCAGCCGCAGGCCATCACCGCGCTGATCGAAGGAGCGAAAGCCGGCGAGCGCGATCAGGTCCTGCTAGGCGTCACCGGTTCCGGCAAGACCTTCACCATGACCCATGTCATTCAGGCGTTGGGCCGGCCCACCCTGATCCTGGCGCCGAACAAGACACTGGCGGCGCAGCTCTATGGGGAGATGAAGTCCTTCCTCCCCAACAACTCGGTGGAATATTTCGTTTCCTACTACGACTACTACCAGCCGGAGGCCTACGTCCCGCGTTCGGATACCTATATCGAGAAGGACGCGTCCATCAACGAACATATCGACCGCATGCGCCACGGCGCGACGCGGGCGCTCCTGGAACGCGAGGATGTGGTGATCGTCGCCTCCGTCTCGTGCATCTACGGTATCGGCGCGGTCGAGACCTATTCCTCCATGGCGGTCTCGCTCGCTTGCGGCGAACAGGTGGACGAGCGCGCGCTCCTTCGCAAGCTGGTGGAACTGCAGTACCGGCGTACCGCCCAGCTCCTGGAGCGCGGGAGCTTCCGCGTGCGGGGGGATGTCATCGAGCTGTTTCCCGCCCATTCGGAGGATCGCGCCTGGCGCATCTCGCTCTTCGGCGACACGATCGAGGAAATCGTGGAGTTCGATCCGCTGACCGGCGAGAAGACCGACAAGCTGGTGCGCGTACGTATCTACCCCAACAGCCATTACGTGACGCCGCGCCCCACCATTCGGCAGGCCGTGCGCCAGATCCAGGTGGAGCTTCGCGAGCGTCTGGAGGAGTTCCACGCCGGCGGCAAGCTGCTGGAGGCGCAGCGTCTGGAGGAGCGCACGCGCTTCGACCTGGAGATGATGGAGGCCACCGGCAGCTGCGCAGGTATCGAGAACTATTCCCGCTACCTCACCGGGCGGAAGCCCGGCGAGCCGCCGCCCACGCTGTTCGAGTATCTGCCGGCGAACGCGCTGCTCATCGTGGACGAGAGCCACGTTACGGTTCCTCAGCTCGGGGGCATGTACCGGGGCGACTACCGGCGCAAGTCGACCCTTGCGGAGTTCGGCTTTCGCCTGCCTTCCTGCGTGGACAACCGCCCGCTCAAGTTCGAAGAGTGGGATGCGATGCGGCCGGAGACCATCTTCGTCTCGGCAACGCCCGGGCCCTGGGAGCTGGAGCGCACGGCCGGAGTCTTTGTCGAGCAGGTCATCCGCCCCACCGGGCTCACCGACCCGGTCTGTATCGTCCGTCCGGTCGAGCGCCAGGTGGACGATCTGATCGCCGAGTGCAGGGCCGCCGCCGGCAAGGGGCTTCGGGTGCTCGCGACGACGCTCACCAAGCGCATGGCTGAAGACCTCACCGAATATCTCCATGAGGCGGGTCTCCGCGTGCGCTATCTGCATTCGGACATCGATACCATCGAGCGCATCGAGATCATCCGGGATCTTCGGCTCGGCGCCTTCGACGTGCTGGTGGGCATCAACCTGCTGCGCGAGGGACTGGATATTCCGGAGTGCGGCCTTGTCGCCATCCTGGATGCCGACAAGGAGGGCTTTCTTCGCTCGCGCACCTCGCTCATCCAGACGGTCGGCCGCGCGGCCCGCAATGTGGACGGGCGCGTTATTCTCTATGCCGACCAGATGACGGGTTCCCTCGAGGCGGCGCTGGAGGAGACCGAGCGCCGCCGCGCCAAGCAGCAGGCCTTCAACGCCGCCAACGGCATTACGCCGGAGAGCGTGCGCAAATCGATCGAGGACATTCTGGAGGGCGTCTACGAGGCCGACTATGTCACCGTCGGGGCGGAAGAATCGGAACAAGCGCACTTTATCGGCAACAATTTCGAAGCCCATGTCGCGGACCTGGAGGCGCGCATGAAGGCCGCCGCCGCCGAGTTGGAGTTCGAGGAGGCGGCGCGGCTCAGGGACGAGCTCCGCCGTCTCAACGAGCTGGATCTGGGGCTTGGCGCGGCCCGCGGCGAGGGCGGCGGAGGCGCGAAGGGCGGTGCGGGCCGGCGCCCGCGCAGCACCAGCGGCGCCCCAGGCACGCGGCCCGGCAAGCGGTCCAGGCGGAAGAAGCACGGCAAGCCTGCGCGCCGCCGTTCGGCATTCGGCTGAGCGGCGTCGGGCAAGGGGCGGGCCGGAGCGGGAGGCGAAGAGCGCGGGCGGTCATGGCGCGGCTTTCGGTCCTCGATCTTTCACCTATTCCCGAGGGAGGCGACGCGGCGCGGGCCTTTCGCAACACGCTCGATCTCGCGCGCCATGCGGAGCGCTGGGGGTATCGGCGCTATTGGCTCGCGGAGCACCACAACATGACCGGGATCGGCAGCGCGGCGACGGCGGTGCTGATCGGCCATGTGGCGGGCGGCACGGAGACCATCCGCGTCGGCGCCGGCGGCGTCATGCTGCCGAACCATGCACCGCTGGTGATCGCCGAGCAGTTCGGCACACTGGAATCGCTCTATCCCGGCCGCATCGATCTGGGCGTGGGCCGCGCGCCGGGGACGGACCAGACCACCTCACGCGCGCTTCGCCGTACGCTGACGGGCGATGTGAACGACTTCCCGCGCGACGTGGTGGAGCTGCAGAGCTACTTCGCACCGCCTGAACCCGGCCACCATGTCCGGGCCGTGCCCGGCGCGGGTCTCGGCGTGCCGATCTGGATCCTGGGCTCGAGCCTCTTCGGCGCCCAGCTCGCGGCGGCTTTGGGCCTTCCATACGCCTTCGCTTCGCACTTCGCGCCGGACGCGATGATGCCGGCGATCGAGGTATACCGGGAGCGCTTCCGCCCCTCTGAGCAGCTCGCAGAGTCCTACGTGATGCTGGGCTTCAACGTCTTCGCCGCCGAAACGGAGGAGGAGGCCGCCTATGTGCGAAGCTCGGCGCAGCAATCGGTGCTGAACCTCCACCGGGGCGCGCCCGGCCCGCTGCCTCGCCCGGTGGAGGGGTTCGAGGCGGCCCTGGCTCCCGGCGAGCGCGCGGTCCTCGAACGCTGGTTCGCCTGTTCGGCCTCCGGCGCGCCGGAGGCCGTGCATCGCGGGATCGCCGAGTTCGTGGCCCGCACCGGCGCGGACGAGCTCATGCTGAACGCCAACATCCACGACCACGCCGCCCGCCTCCGCTCCTACGAGATCGCGGTTGCGGCGACGGGATGAGCGCGATTTCGCCTCGCATTTCGGGCGTCGTCGTCGCCCCGATTGGAGGCGGCGACAATTGTTCTATAATCTTCAATTGTGCGGTCCAGGCTCGTGCCGCTTTCGGGACCTGAGGATCGCCCGCGACCAGGGAGGGAAAAATGAAGGCGCTTAGAGCCGGTTTGGTTGCCGTCGGCGTGTCGTTTGCCGCGCTGACGACTGTCGATGCATGGGCCCAGGACGGGCATGTCACGTGGCATGAGGATGGATCGGTCGACCTCACCATGGAGGACGGCGCGGTAATCAAGACGTCGCGCGACGAACTCGGCAGCCTGTTCGGACCGGGTGAGAAGCCCTTCGAGGGCAGCACGGTCACCATTCTGACTCTCGATTCAGGGCCGAGAGGCGGGATCTCGGGGCCCATCTTCAGCTTCCGCCCGATCTGGGAGGAGCTTTCCGGCGGCAAGCTGGAGATCGCGCTCACGCCGATCACCGACCTCTACGCCAAGATGATGCTCGACCTTCGTCAGGGCACGGGCCTTTACGACGCGATCATCGTCGGCGCCTTCTTCTATGGCGACCTCGTGGCCGGCGACTACATGGTCCCGATCGAAGAATACATGGAGAGCGGCGAGCATCCGCAGTGGACCTATGATTCCATGCCGGATTCGCTCAGGACCCTGCACACGTGGCAGGACACCGCCTACGGCGTGTTGAACGATGCGGACGGGCAGGTGCTCTACTACCGTCGCGACGTGCTCAACGACCCGGAATGGCAGGCCGCGTTCAAGGCGGAGAAGGGCTACGACATGCCGGTTCCGCCCAAGACTTGGCAGCAGCTCCTCGATATCTCGCAGTTCTTCGCAGGCAAGAACTGGGACAAGAACGACGACGAGCCGGATCACGGTACCGTGCTTCACCTCAAGGTGGGTGAGCAGGGGCACTATCACTTCCAGTCCCTGTCGGCGTCGTTCGCCATGACGCCGGGCGAGGCGGTGACGCGCCACCACAATGTCTACTGGTTCGATCCCACCGACATGACGCCCCTGATCGACAGCCCCGGCCATGTTGCGGCGCTCGAATTCCTGCAGGAGCTGCACAAGACGGGCCCCGAGGCGCAGGTCGGCTGGAGCCTCGGCGAGGCGTGGGACTATTTCCTGCGCGGCAAGTCGGTGTTCGTGTTCAGCTGGGGCGATGTCGGCTCGCTCTGCCAGGACGAATCGCGTTCCAAGATCAAGGGGGTCTGCGGTTCGGCGATCCTGCCGAGCTCCGACAAGTACTGGGATCACGAAAACAATAGCTGGGTCGAGACCGACAACCCGCAACCGGTGGGCAACACCACCGGCGGCTCGTGGCACGGCGTGATCTCGGCATTCTCGGAGAACCCGGACGCCGCCTATTCGTTCCTGTCGCTCATGGCCATCAAGCCGTCCTCCAACTGGGGCGCGCAGAACGGCTGGACCGGTGTCGATCCGGGCTACTACTACCAGTTCCTGGAGCCGGTGGGCGAGGCGAAGGTCGAGGATTACGTCGCCGCGGGCTGGCATGCGGATGACGTTACCGAATACACGCAAGCCTATTACGAGACCTTCACGGCACCGACGATCCTGACCTATCTACGGATCGAAGGGGCGCCCGAGTACTGGGACATCATGGACAAGAACCTGTCGGCGGCCATGAGCGGCCAGAAGACCGCCGCCGAGGCGCTTTCCGACACGGCCGGGACCTGGGAGGAGATCACCGACCGTCTCGGCCGCGACAAGCAGCTCAAGCAGTATCAGGAAGCGATCGGCTTCGGCGGATAGACAGGCCGAGGATCCGGATCGTTCGGTAGGGTGCGGGGCGGTCGCGCGCAGGCTGCGACCGCCCCGCTCCCGCCGTCTCTTGCCATGGGTGCCGGCCGGCCATGATCCGCTGGACCAAGCCGGTCAAGTTCGTCTTTCTGCTGCCGGCCGTCTTCTGGGTGCTGGCGTTTACCGTCTTCCCGCTCGGCTATTCCCTCTACATCAGCTTCCACGACGTCGAGCGCAAGGTCGTCGTCACCGGGCGCGAAAAGGTGCCGGTGCTCGACGATGCGGGCGAGCCGGTTCTCAAGAAGAGCGGTGAGCCGCGCACCAAGACGGTGGTGCATCGCGAACTGCAGACCAACTTCACCTGGAACGGCTTCGCGAGTTTCGTCCGCGCCTTCGGCGACGAGGAGGTCGGGACGGCGGTGAAGATCACCGCGATCTTCGTGTTCACGGCGGTGACCGTCGAGATTGTTCTCGGGTTCCTGCTCGCCTTCCTCTTTCACCGATATATCTTCGGGCGAGCGGTGCTGCGAACGATCATGATATTGCCGATCTTCGCGACCCCGATCGCGGTCGGCTACCTGTTCTTCACGGTGTTCTACGAGGTCGGCGGGCCGTTGGAGTTCTTGGGGATACCATGGCTATCGCACCCGGATTGGGCGCTCATATCGGTGATCTTGGTCGACATATGGCAATGGACACCCTTCTGTTTCCTTGTGTTTCTCGCGGCACTTCAAAGCATCCCCGACGATCTGGTGGAATGCGCGCGGCTGGACAGCGGCTCGGCGTGGGATCTCTGGCGCATCGTCGTGATTCCCATGCTGCAGCCGGTCATCATCATCGTTCTGCTGCTGCGCCTCGCCGAGGCGGTCAAGCTGTTCGATATCATCGCGACACTCACCAAGGGCGGGCCCGGCATCGCCACCCAGTCCTACAGCTATCTGGCCTTCACCCGCGGCTTCAAGCTGAACGACTTCGGCTATGCGTCGGCCATGGCCTATCTGCTCCTGATCGTGGTGATGATCGTGGTCACCCTGTTTTTCCGCCGCCTGAGGCGGACCTATGCTTAGTGGGCTCGGTAAGCCGCTCTGGGGGCAGCGCACGGTCAAGCCCCAGGCGACGACCCGGCGCAAACGGCTCTGGTTCGCCGACGCCGGCTTCTCGCTGATCGCGGTGTTCGTCGTCCTGATCTTCTTCTTCCCGATCTACTGGGCGATCTCCAACAGCCTGCGCACGCCGGCCGAGACCTTCACCGTGGCCGGCCTCGGCGTCCCCTTCCTCGACTTCACGCCGACACTCGAAAACTGGATATCGCAGGCCTCGGTGCCGGAGGCCCACGCCGCCTTCGGCAACAGCCTGGTGATCTCCATCTGCTCGGTGCTGATCGCGCTCGCCCTCGGCTTGCCGGCGGCCTATGCGCTGGCGCGTTTCCGCTTCCGGCGCATAAAGAACAAGGACCTCACGATCTGGTTCCTGTCGCAGCGCGTGCTGCCGCCGGTGGCGACGGCGGTGCCCTTCTTCATCGTCTTCTCGTCCCTCGACATGCTGGACACCCGCGCGGCGCTGATCCTGGTCAATGCCACTTTCATCCTGCCTTTCGTGGTGGTGATCGTCCGCCAGACCTTCCAGGACCTCCCCATCGAACTGGAAGAAGCGGCGCTGGTGGACGGTGGCTCGCACTTCGTCGCCTTTTTCCGTGTGGCGATTCCGCTCGCATTGCCGGCGATCGCGGCGTCCGCGCTCATCATGTTCGCGTTCGCGTGGAACGAGTATCTCTTCGCGGTGATCCTGACCATCAAGGAGTCGGCGACCATGCCGGTCCATATTGCGGGCGGCGTGGATACCCGCGGGGTACAGTTCTGGTTCGTGGCCGTGCGCTCGCTCATCGCCATGATCCCGCCGGTGTTGATCGCGCTCTTCGCCCAGCGCTACATCGTACGCGGACTCACGCTCGGCGCGGTCAAGGGGTAGGCTGGGCGGCAGGAGGTTGCCATGGCATCCGTATCGGTACGGGACGTCCACAAGTCGTTCGACGATGTCGCCGTGATCCACGGGGTTTCGATCGATATCGACGACGGCGAGTTTCTGGTCCTTGTCGGCCCTTCGGGCTGCGGCAAGTCGACGCTGCTCAGGATGATCGCGGGTCTCGAGGAAGTCGCGAGCGGGGAGATCGCCATCGGCGACAAGGTGGTGAACGACATGGCGCCGAAGGCCCGCGACGTCGCCATGGTGTTCCAGAACTACGCTCTCTATCCCCACATGACGGTGCGCCAGAACATGGGCTTCAGCCTCAGGCTGCGCCGGGCCGAGAAGCGTCTGATCCGCGAGCGTGTCGAGAGCGCCGCCGAGATCCTCGGGCTGACGAAGCTCCTGGACCGCCTGCCGCGCCAGCTCTCGGGCGGTGAGCGCCAGCGGGTCGCCATGGGGCGCGCCATCGTGCGCGACCCGCAGGTCTTCCTCTTCGACGAGCCGCTCTCCAACCTCGACGCCAAGCTTCGGGTGCAGATGCGCACGGAAATCAAGGCGCTGCACCAGCGGCTCGGCACCACCTCGGTGTATGTCACCCACGACCAGGTCGAGGCCATGACCATGGCCGAGCGCATCGTCGTCATGAACCAGGGCCGCGTCGAGCAGATGGGCCGCCCCCTCGATCTCTATGACCGTCCGGCCAATTTGTTCGTGGCCGGCTTCATCGGCTCGCCGGCCATGAACTTCATCGACGCCGCGGGCAGGCCGGGCGGCGTCGCTGCGGTGGACGGTACCGCCATGCCGCTGCCCCCGGGCGCGACGGTGGGCGAAGGCCAGGAGCTCGTCTATGGCGTGCGGCCCGAAGACCTGGCGCTTGCGTCCAACGGCGAGGGGATGGAGGCCCTGGTCTCGGTGGTGGAGCCGACCGGCTCGAGCACTCTCGTGTTCTGCCGGATGGCGGACCATGAGATCTGCGTCGAATTCAAGGAACGGCACGAGTTCCGCCCGGGCGCGACGATCCGTCTCATGCCGCGGCTGGATGCCGTTCACCTGTTCGACCGCGAGAGCGGCCGGCGCCTTAGCGACTGACACCCGCCGGATGCCCGAGACCATAACGCCGCCGCGCTGAGGCGGGAGGGAAGAAAGCGGCCTGCGGAACCGGCCGGAGCGCCGCCTCTCGGTGCTACCCGTCCAGCAGGGGGGCGATTTCCGGCAGGCGGGGTGCGACGGCAACCGACGCGCCGGACGCAAAGAACGCGGGATCGTCGCCTATGCCGACGAAGGGCACCTCGGCCTGCGCCGCTTCGGTCATATCGGTGAGCGAATCGCCGGCAAAGAGAGCCGCGGACGGCGGGACCGCGTGTGCGGCGAGCAGGTCGCGCATCAGCATGTGCTTGGGCGTGCGCCGGGTCGCCGAGCGGACGGCGGCGAAGAAGGCGCGGAGGCCGAGCCGCGCGAGCTGGCGTTCCGCCTCCGCCTGGGGCACGCCCGTCACGACCGCCACGGTACGCTTGGCGGATTGTGTCGCGATGAAGTCGTGGACGCCGGGAAACAGGTCGACGGCCGCGTTTATCGAATCCATGCGGCCGAGATAATCCGCCTCGATGTGCGTGCGGGCGTCGTCGGCCAATGCCCCGCCCGTCACATGCCTCCAGATATGGTCGAACACCATCTCCCGGCCGCTCCCCGCATGGCGGCGGAAGCCGTCGGCGACGGCCGCGCCGTCGGCCGTATAGGGCGCGAAGGCCTGCGCCATCGCTTGCGCCTTCGCCGGCATGCTGTCGACGATCACGCCGTCATAGTCGAGGAGCAGCAACCGCGTTTCCATCCGCCCCATCCCGCGCTCCCTGTTTGACCCGCGCACCATATTGCCGCAAAACCGCCCGCGCTGCCCAACGGAGTGCGCGATGACTGCCCTAGTGGAGAAACTTCGGGACCGGTTGGGCGATTCGACCCTCTGGCTGGACGATCCTGCCGACACCGCGGCTTATGCGCGGGACTGGACCGGCAAGCATGTCGGCGAGACCCCGCTGGTGCTGCGCCCGCGCTCCACAGAGGAGGTGTCCACGGTGCTAGCGGCCTGCGCGGCGCTCGGCGTGCCCCTGGTCCCTCAGGGTGGCAATACGGGGATGGTGGGCGGCTCGGTGCCGCGCGCGGGCGAAGTCGTGCTCAGCACCGAGCGCCTCGACGCCATCGAGGATTTCGACGAGGGCGCGGCGACCGTCCGCGTCCAGGCGGGCGTCGTGCTGGAGCGGCTGCAGGGCCATCTGCGGGAGCGGGGCTACGACATGCCCGTGGACCTCGGCGCCCGCGGCTCCTGCCGGATCGGCGGCATGATCGCGACCAATGCGGGCGGCATCAAGGTGCTCCGCTACGGCCATATGCGCGAGCAGGTCCGCGGTCTCGAGGTGGTGCTCGCCGACGGCACGGTGCTCGACGCCCTCAACACGCTGAAGAAGAACAACACCGGGCTGGACCTGAAGCAGCTCTTCGTTGGGTCCGAGGGCATCCTTGGCGTGGTGACCCGCGCCGTGCTCCAGATCCAGCCCGCGCCCGAGGCCTTCCAGACCGCGCTTCTCGCCGTCCCCCGCCGCGACCTCCTCCCCGGCCTGCTGGCGGACGCGCGGGCACGCTTCAGGGGCCTTTCGTCTCTCGAGTTCGTGGACGGCGCGACCGTGGACTGGCTCCGGAGTGCGGACTCCGCCTTTCGCTCCCCACTCGCCTGGGGCCACGGCAGCTATGTGGTGATCGAGGAGGAGTCCACCGCGGGGCCCGATGCGGCGGCGGCCTTCGCCACCCGGCTCGAGGGCCTGTTCTCCGACGGGCTGATCGCGGACGCGGCCGTCGCGAACTCCGGGGCCCAGGCGGAGGCCATCTGGCGGCTGCGCGAGGCGCCCACCGAGACGGTGAGCCGCGTGGGTCTCACCCACAAGTTCGACGTGACCGTGCCGCCCGGTACGATTCCCGCCTTTCTCGACGAGATGGAGGCGGTGGCGTCGGCGGAAGGCGGTGTGCGCGCGATCCTTTTCGGCCATCTGGGCGACGGCAATGTGCATGTCAACATGGCGCAGGAGCCGGGCGTGCCGGACGATGCGTTCCGCGCGAAGGAGGCCGTGCTCGCCGAGCGCATCTATGGCGCGGTACGGGAGCGGCGCGGCAGCGTCAGTGCGGAGCACGGCATCGGCGTGATGAAGCGCGCCTACCTCCCCTACTCGCGCACCGGCGGCGAGATCGCGCTCATGCGCACCCTCAAGAAGACCCTCGACCCCAAGGGCATCCTGAACCCCGGCGTCATGCTGGAGCCTTAGGGTTTGTTGCCGCAGTCGCGGGCGGTCTCGGGGCGTGGAGGTCCATCGGGTGTCAAAACCGATATAGACGAGAGAGCGCCAGCGGAGACCGCATACTGAGCATGACGCAGCCAATGGAGCCAAAAATCTACCATATCGTCCATGTGGACCGGCTGTCTTCGATAGTAGCGGACGGCTACCTTCGGTCCGATGCGGTGCTGCAGCAGAAAGCGCGACCTGGGACAATCATCGGCATGACGTCGATCAAGAAGCGGCGGTTGAACAATCCGGTGAAGTGTCACTTTGGGCTGAACGTGGGTGATTGTGCGCCGTTCTACTTCTGCCCGCGTTCCGTCATGCTCTACGTGATTCACAAGGCCAATCACCCTGAGCTCGACTATCGCGGCGGCCAGGACCCCATTGTGCACCTGGAGGCCGATCTCAACGAGGCGGTCGACTGGGCCGTGCAGAGCGGGCTTCGATGGGCCTTCACGCTCTCCAACGCGGGCTCCAACTATTTCGAGGATCGATGCAATCTGGCACAACTGGATGAAATCAATTGGACGGCCATCCACGCGAGGGACTGGAGAGATTGCAAGGAAGACAAGCAGGCCGAATTTCTTGTCGAGAAATCATTCCCGTGGACTTTGATTAGGCGCGTTGGTGTGCGTAACGCGAATATTCGAACCAAGACAGTGGAAGCAATTCGGTCGGCTGATCACCAACCTGCTGTCTCGGTTCAGCCGCGATGGTACTATTGACGACAGGGGGACGTGCCCATGATTCGCTTTGAGACCGGCGATATCCTGGTGGAAGACGCCGAGGCCCTGGTCAACACGGTCAATTGCGTCGGCATCATGGGACGTGGGATCGCGCTTCAGTTCAAGAGGGCGTTCCCGGAGAACTTTCGCGCCTACGCCTTGGCGTGCCAGCGAGGTCACGTAAGGCCTGGCCACATGTTCGTGTTCGAAACGCTCCAGCTCACCAATCCACGCTATATCATCAACTTCCCGACCAAGCGGCACTGGCGCGGCAACAGCCGGATCGAGGATATCGACGCCGGATTGAAAGACCTCGCCGCGGTAATTCGCGAGCGCGGCATCCGGTCCATCGCCGTGCCGCCGCTCGGCAGCGGCCTCGGCGGTCTGGATTGGAGCCGTATTCGCCCGCGTATCGAGGCGGCACTTTGTGGCTTCGATAACTTGGATGTCGTGATCTTCGAGCCGACCGGCGCACCGACCGCGGAACGGATGGTGCGCAACAACGAACCGCCGCGGATGACCCCAGGCCGGGCGGTGCTGGTCGGGCTGATGGATCGATACCTGAATGGTCTGCTCGATCCCTTCATCACTCTGTTGGAAGTCCACAAGCTGATGTATTTCATGCAACTCGCTGGCGAGCCGCTCAGGCTGAGGTTCGCAAAAGCACCCTACGGCCCCTATGCGGAGAACCTGCGGCATGTCCTGAACGAGGTGGAGGGCCACTTCATCTCCGGCTACGCCGATGGTGGCGACAGACCGGACAAGCTGCTGGAGATCGTCCCCGGCGCAGTCGATGATGTCGCCATGGTTCTGCAGCGCGCGCCGAAGACTCGAGAACGCTTCGACGAGGTGGTGGCTCTTATCGAAGGGTTCGAATCGCCCTTCGGCCTGGAGTTGCTTTCGACCGTGCATTGGGTCCTCGAACGAGATCGTCCCGAATCGAGAGACGACCTCGTTGAACGGGTTCACGGCTGGCACGAGCGCAAGAAGCGCTTTTCGCCCCGCCAGATCCGGCTTGCGGCGGATGTGTTGGCCGAGAAGGGCTGGACCGACGGCGGAGCGATAGCCGCTCATCGTTGACGACGGATACCGGCGAGCCGCGGGCGCTCAAGTCCCTCGTCTGAATTATGCTCGCCGGCCACCCGTACGAGCCTATAGAATCCAACGTTTGGTATATATTGTGGCGCTGTCGCGCGCCGGCTCCGCATGCTCACCCATCTCGCCCTGCTGGTGGTCGACGAAAGTGCCTGCCTGCCGGTCAGCCAGGACGGTGCGCGGCCTCGCGGTTCTCGATGTCGTCGGCAAGCCGAACGGATCTTCGTCATGCGCGGCGGTGCTGTTTTTCACACAAATGTTCATATAATATCACTATTCACAAAAAAGGATCGTTTTTCGCGGAACGGTCGAACACTTTCCCTCCCGCGGGATGGAATCGCTTCAGGCTTGGATTGCGCTGTGACGAATCGTTTTTCCGGCCCCGTTGGCGTTTTTCAGGAACGGCGTCTTCCCGTGACGGCGACGCCGGCGGGCTATGCCGCGCTCATGGGGGCGTATGGTCTGCGGGTGCCGCTTCCCCGGACCCTCTGTGCCATAGGAGAGCGGCACAGGCTGTACAGATAGGGTAATCGCCTGACAGTCGCCGCTCCTGGGGGTCTGTTTCAGGCGGCCTTTTTCATCTTCTCCTCCTTTGGGGTTTTGGGTTTTGGCAAGCATCGGCCGAAAGCGTCCGCGGGCGTCCTTCCGTTCATGCCGCGACCTTGGTGGGGGCGCTCGGTATTGTAGCGGACAAGGTAGGCGTCCAGGTCTTTCTGCATGGCCTTGATGCTGTCGTAGAACTTCTTGCGCCCCATGACGCGGAAGTGCTCGTCGAGCAGGGTGCGGTGCAAGCGCTCGACGAAGCCGTTGGACTGGGGCCTGCGGACCTTGGTGGTGCGGTGCTCGATCTCCTCGAGCTGGAGGAACAGCTCGTAGGGGTGGCGATCGGGCCGGCCGCAGAACTCCCGACCGTTGTCGCTCAGCACGGTGTCGATCCGGGCGCCGTGGGCCTCGAAGGTGGGCAGCACGTCGTTGTTCATCAGGTGGACTGCGGTGACCGGCATCTTGTTGGGGTAGAGCCTGCCCCAGGCGTAGCGCGAGTGGCAGTCGACGGCGGTCTGCAGGTAGACCTTCCCGACCCCCTTGAGATGGCCGACGAAGAAGGTGTCCACGGCCACCAGGTCGCCCGTGTGCCGGGTCTCGATGTGGCGCTCGCGGAACTCCGGTGAGAAGCGCTCCAACAGACGGACTTGCTCGTCGGAGAGCTCGATCCGGCGCTCGGCCGTGCTCTTCTCCAGCCGGAGCAGCCGTTCCTGCTTGGTCAGCAGCTTATGGCGCGACCACACCCCGCGCACCCCGCCAGAAGACACGTGGATGCCCTTGAGCGACAGCTCCTGGGCAACCCGCAATGCGCCGTAGGTGGGGTGGTCCAGCGCGTGCGCCAGGATCGCCTTCTCGACCTCCTGTGACACCCGGTTGGGATGCGGCCCGCGGGCGCCGGGAAGCCGGTCGATCAGACCCTCCGCTCCGTAGGTCTGGTAGTTCCTGCGGATCTCGTAGAACTGCTGGCGCGAGTAGCCCATGATCCGGCACGCCTTCGATACATTGTTCATCTCGCCCGCCAGCTCCAGCAGGCTCAGCTTGCGCCGTGCTATCTTGTCTTTGGTGGTCATGTCGTTCTCCCGATCGGTCGGATGTTGTGCAAAACAATCCTTAACCCTATCGGGAGCGGCTTGGCCACCGCCGGCGCGCTCGACTCGTGACGGTCGCGCGCCGGCGCCAGCCAAACTGTCAGGTGATTACCGTCTCACTACACACAGGCGTATGGACGAAGGCGGCTGGCGAATCCTTTCGCCGCGCTACGCGCCCGATGCGAGCTTGGCGGGCCATCTCACCTTCGCGCTGAAACATGAAGGGCTGGACCTCGCCCTCTTCAAGAGGTTGTTTGCCGCGACCGGCCCCGCTCCGATCGTTGCTCTGGTCAGGGCGAAGCCCACGGGCGCCTACGCCCGCCGTGTCTGGTTTCTCTATGAGTGGCTGATCGGAACGCGGCTTGATCTCCCGAACGCCGACGGCGGGGCCTACGCGCCGGTCGTCGATCCGGATCGGCAATATGCCGTCCCAGCGAAAACGTCCCCGCGGCACCGGGGCAGGGACAATCTGCCCGGTACGCCGGACTTCTGTCCGCTGGTGTTCCGCACGGAGGCATTGGAGCAATTCATAGCCGAGGGCCTGCATGCGCGCGCGCAGGAAGCCGTCGCCACCGTACCGCGTGCTCTTCTGGCACGCGCGGCGGCCTTTTTGCTGCTCAGGGATTCGAAGTCGAGTTTCGCCATCGAGGGCGAGTATCCGGCGCAGGATCGTATCCTGCGATGGGGCCGCGCCATTGGCCAGGCGGGCCGACAGCCGATCGATCTTGACGAACTGCTGCGTCTGCAGCGCATGGTGATCGGCGATATCCGGTTCGTCCGTCCGGGCCTGCGGGCGGAGGGCGGTTTTGTCGGTGAACGCGACCATGCGTCCCGCATGCCGATCCCGGACCACATCAGCGCACGGCCGGACGACCTGGCCCGGCTGTTGGAAGGGATGGCCGCTTTCGATCATGGCGCCGCCGGGCAGCTCGACCCCGTCGTCGCCGCATCGGTTCTGGCCTTCGGCTTCGTCTATGCCCATCCTTTCGAGGATGGGAACGGCCGGCTGCACCGATATCTGATTCACCACGTCCTGGCCAGACGCGGTTTCAACCCGGCAGGGATCGTTTTTCCGGTATCGGCGGCGATCCTGGATCGGATCGACAATTACCGCGCCGCGCTCGAAGACTATTCGCGGCGCCTGATGCCGGTGGTGGAATGGGAGCCGACGGAAGGCGGTAATGTCCGGGTACTGAACGATACCGGTGATTTCTACCGATTTTTCGACGCCACGGCGCAGACCGAGTTCCTCTACGGCAGCGTTCGGCGGACCATTGAACGGGATTTGCCGGAGGAAGCCGCGTTTCTGGAGCGATATGATGCGTTTCGGAACGGGCTCGACCAGCTTGTAGACATGCCGGAACGCCTCTCCGACCTCCTGTTCCGATTCCTCCGCCAGAACGGCGGCAGACTGTCTCGCCGCAGGCGGGAAGGGGAATTCGCCGCGCTGACGGACGACGAGGTCGCGCGCATCGAAGCCATATACGGGCAAGCGTTCACCGGCGGTGACGGCGACACATGAACGGGGCCGGAGGCCTTGCCCCAACTCTCCAGCCGGCCTTCGTAGACGAGCCACTCGGGCGCCCGCCAGACCGTCGCTGGGATGGTCGGCAATCTAGCCAGGTATGCCCTGGCTTGTCCGCGCCATGAAACGATCTGTGAATCAAGTGAAACAATTATGTTATTGAACTATTTGTATAATTTCAGAATACCATGAAATCGTTTCACGTATTATGAAACGATTTCATCCTTCGGCCCGAAGGCCCGCGCACCGAGGCGGTGCCCCTTTTAGGTGCGCGGGTCTCCAGGCCCGCATGTTTCTTTGCCGCAGCCGAAGGCGGGCCCGCGGTCCTGGGGCGGATTGAGGGCTACCGCCCCGCCCTCAACCCAGATTGCGGGCGGCGGAGACTTCGCGGATGGCCTGTTCGGCGATGTCGACGCAGCGGTCCAGCATCTCGCGGGTCGCTGTGAGCGCGGGGCTGAATTCTATGGCCGTGCCTTCCTCGCCGCCGAGCACGCCGAGGTCCGCCATGCGCCGGGTGATCACCTTCACCGTATCGTCCGTGAAGGGCGCCTTCGTCTTTTTGTCCACGGTGAAGTCGATGCAGGTCCACATGCCGAGGCCGCGTATGTCGCCCACGATGGAGAGTTCGCGCAGCCGCTGCATGGCGGCCAGGAAATAGGCGCCGTTCTCCCGCCCGCGCTCGATCAGGTTGTCGCTTTCGAGAATGTCGATGGTCTCCAGCGCCGCGGCACAGGCACCGGGATGCCCCTGGTAGGTCTGCACATGGGTAAACACCGGCAGCACGTCCGCCACCTTGCGGCTCGCCGTCGAGCAGCCCAGCGGGAAGTAGCCGGCGGTGATCGCCTTGGCCGTGCTCATCACGTCCGGCACCACGCCCCAATGCTCGAGCGCGAACCAGCGCCCGGCGCGGCCGAACCCGGTGATCACCTCGTCGCCGATCAGCAGCACGTCGTACCGGTCGCACACCTCGCGCACGCGGGCGAAATAGTCGTCCGGCGGCACCTGCACGCCGTCGCCTTGCATGAGCGGCTCGACGATGAACGCCGCGACCGTCTCCGGCCCCTCGTGAAGGATGTGCTGCTCGAGGAAGTCCACACAGAAGTCGCACACTTCCGAGGGGTCCATCCCGAAGGGCGTGCGGTAGAGCGTGGGCGGGGGGATGCGCGTATAGCCCGGCACGCCCGGCTCCGTGACCGCGCGGGTGCCCAGATAGTCGGTGCATCCGATGGCCCCCATGGTCGCGCCGTGATACGCGTTCCAGCGCGAGATGATCTTGTGCGCCCGCGGCTTGTCGCCCTTTGCGATGTGATATTGCTTCGCCAGCTTGATGGACATTTCGTTGGCTTCGGAGCCGCTGCCGGCATAGACGGTGGCGGTGAGGTCCCCGGGCGCGAGGGAGGCCATCTTGGCGGCGAGGCGCACCGTGACGTCGGCCACATTGGCGAAGGTGCCGGCATAATGGAGCGTCATGAGCTGATCGTAGATCGCGCGGGCGATGCGCTCCTGGCCGTAGCCGAGAGAGCCCGCCCGGGTCTGGCAGCTCATCATGTCGAGATAGACCTTTCCCGACGCATCCGTGATCTCCAGCCCTTCGGCCTTGGAAAAGATCATGGGGCCGTGGGTGCGGATATCGTGCTTGCTTGCCAGCGGAAACAGGTAATATTCCAGGGCGTCCCGGGTCAGCGCGTCGAGGTTGGAAGCCGCCATCTTGCCGTTTCTCCTGAAGGGCCTGGGATTGTTCCCACCCGATCTTGAAGCCGGCGTGGCGCGGGCGCAAGCGCGGCCGGTCTGCCCATGACATCCGCCGACGGCCGCGCGGCGGGCGGGCGGCGCCGGTCGGTGCGTCTGAAGCGCGCCCGCCGGCGCAAGGCGTCGTCCGCCCGCTGGCTCGAACGCCAGCTCAACGACCCCTATGTCCAGGCCGCGCGAGAGGCCGGCTACCGCTCCCGTGCGGCCTTCAAGCTCATCGGCCTCGCGGAGCGGGCGGGCATCCTGCGACCCGGCCATCGCGTGGTGGATCTCGGCGCGGCACCCGGCGGCTGGAGCCAGGTGGCGGCCGCGCGCGTAGGCGCCGAAGGCCGCGTGGTGGCGGTGGACCTCAAGCCGGTCGAGCCCATCGAGGGCGCGGTCATGCTGACTCTGGACGTTGCCGCGCCGGAATCGCTCCCCCGCATCCGGGAGGCGCTCGGCGGCATGGCGGATCTCGTGATGAGCGACATGGCGGCACCCACCGTGGGTCACCGGGGGACGGACCATCTTCGCGCGATGGCGCTTGCCGAGGCCGCGCTGGATGTTGCCGAGCCGCTTCTGGCGCTGGGCGGCGGCTTCCTCGCCAAGGTGCGACAGGGCGGCGCCGAGGCGTCGCTGCTGGACCGTCTACGCCGGGGTTTCGGCCGCGTGCGCCACATCAAGCCGGACGCAAGCCGCACGGAATCGGCGGAGACCTACGTGCTCGCGACGGCCTTTCGCGGCGGCTCGGAGAGGTGACCCGTAACACCCGTCGACGAGGCGTCTGCAGCGCGCACTTTCCGGCCGCAATTCCCGACCGCGGGTTGGACGCGAGAGGGAATTGTGTATAGTGCGGGCCGTGCTTGAGGCGGCGGGGGCGATGCAGGTTCGGGACGCGCTCACCTTCGACGATGTGTCGCTGGAGCCTGCGGCCTCGAAGATCCTCCCTGCCGAAGCGGCCGTCCACACCAATGTGACCGGCGACATTCGCCTCGGCATCCCGCTGCTCTCCGCCGCAATGGACACGGTGACCGAAAGCCGGCTTGCCATCGCCATGGCCCAGGCCGGCGGCATCGGGGTGATCCACAAGAACATGCCGCCGGAGACCCAGGCGCAAGAGGTCCAGCGGGTCAAGAAGTTCGAAGCCGGCATGGTGTTCAATCCGCTCACCATCGCGCCCCATCGGCCGGTGCGAGAGGCGCTGCGGCTGAAGGAGGAGCACGGCATCTCGGGGATACCCGTGGTCGAGGAGGAGAGCGGGCGGCTCGTCGGCATCCTCACCAACCGGGACGTGCGCTTCGAGACGAACCCCGACCGCTCGGTGAGCGAGATCATGACCGCCGACGGCCTGATCACCGTTCGCGAGGATGTGGACCGGGAGGAGGCCAAGCGCCTCCTGCACCGTCACCGGATCGAGAAGCTCCTGGTGGTGGACGAAGACTATCGCTGCGTCGGCCTCATTACCGTGAAGGACATCGAGCGCGCCCAGGCCTATCCCAGCGCCTGCAAGGATTCCCAGGGAAGGCTCCGGGTGGCCGCGGCGGTCGGTGTCGGATCGGAGGGCCTCGCGCGTGCGGATATGCTGCTGGAGGCCGGCTGCGACCTGATCGTGGTGGATACCGCCCACGGCCACAGCGAAGGCGTGGCCGGGGCCGTAAAGGACGTGAAGCGTCTCGGCAACCGCGTTCAGGTGCTTGCCGGCAATGTGGCGACGGCGGACGGCGCCCGGGCCTTGATCGACGCTGGAGCGGATGCGATCAAGGTGGGCATCGGGCCGGGCTCCATCTGTACCACGCGTGTGGTGGCGGGTGTCGGAGTCCCGCAGCTTACGGCCATACAGGATGCGGCCGATGTCGCCCGCGATCAGCGCGTCTCGGTGATCGCCGACGGCGGGATCAAGTTCTCCGGCGACCTCGCCAAGGCCATTGCCGCCGGCGCGGACTGCGCCATGATCGGCTCGCTCTTCGCGGGCACCGAAGAGAGCCCCGGCGAGGCGATCCTCTATCAGGGGCGTTCCTACAAGATCTATCGCGGCATGGGCTCGCTCGGCGCCATGGCCCGGGGCTCGGCGGACCGCTACTTCCAGCAGGAAATCTCGGATCGCCTCAAGCTGGTGCCCGAGGGGATCGAAGGCAGGGTGCCCTTCAAGGGGCCCCTCGCCACGGTGATCCACCAGCTCGTGGGCGGGTTGCGTGCGGCCATGGGCTATACGGGTTGCGCAACGCTCGCCGACATGCAGCGGAACTGCCGGTTCGTGCGGGTCTCGGCGGCGGGCCTTCGCGAGAGCCATGTCCACGACGTGTCCATCGTGCGCGAACCGCCCAACTATCACCCACCCCATTGAGACGAGCCGCGCCCCCGAGAAGACGCGGCCCGTCCCTACCGCGCTGGAGGATGCCATGAAGATGTTCGCACGCGCGCTGCTCGCCGGCGTTCTGACGGCGGGTCTTCTCGCGGCCGCGCCGGTTTCGGATGCCCGGGCCGCCTCCACCTCCACCTCCAGCGACGCGGCGCCGGCGGCGGGCGGGCGCGACGCCTTCGTCGCAGGGCAGAACGCGGTGGAGCAGGGGGAGTGGAAGCTCGCCGTGCAATATCTCCGGCGCGCCGTGGCAGGAAACCCGGACGATGCGGACGGCTTCAACCTCCTCGCATACAGCTACCGGCAGCTCGGCAGGCTGGATGCCGCGTTCGAGAATTATGACGAGGCGCTCCGGCTCGACCCGAACCACCGCGGCGCCCACGAATATATCGGCGAAGCGTATCTGATGATCGACGATCTGGAGAGCGCGGAACGCCATCTTTCGCAGCTCCAGACGATCTGCGGCGGCTCCTGTCCGGAGGCCGAAGAGCTGGCGGACGCCATCGCGCGCTATCGGGAAAGCGGAGAGGCGGAAGCCGCCGACGGCGGCTGGTAGGAGCCCGAGCGCCGTCGGGGAGAGGCTGCGGGTCGGCCATGAGCGATTCCATCCTGATTCTCGATTTCGGCTCGCAGGTGACCCAGCTGATCGCGCGCCGGGTGCGGGAGGCGGGCGTCTATTGCGAGATTCGGCCCTTTACGCTGCCGGTCGACGAGATCGCCCGCATGGCTCCCCGGGGGATCGTGCTCTCCGGCGGGCCCGCTTCCGTGGTCGCGGAGGCGGCGCCACGGCCTGACGACGGCATCTTTGCCCTCGGCATTCCGTTGCTCGGTATCTGCTACGGCCAGCAGGCCATGTGTGCGGCCTTGGGCGGCGGCGTGGAACCGCAGACGGTGCGCGAGTTCGGGCGGGCCCGGCTCGAGATCGTTGCGGATTGCGCACTCTTCGATGGCGTGTGGCGCGTGGGTGCGCGCGAGCAGGTGTGGATGAGCCACGGCGATGCAGTGAACCGCATGCCCGAGGGCTTTCGTGCGGTCGCGGTGACCGATTCCGCGCCGTTCGCCGCCATCGCCGATGACCGGCGCCGCTTCTACGGCCTCCAGTTTCACCCCGAGGTGGTCCACACCCCCCATGGCGCGGCGCTGCTGAAGAACTTCGCGCGCGAAGTCGCCGGCTGCCGGGAAGAATGGTCCGTGGAGTCGTTCCGGACCCGGGCGGTGGAGGCGATCCGCGCGGAAGTGGGAGGAGGGCGCGTCGTCTGCGGCCTCTCGGGCGGTGTCGATTCGTCGGTGGCGGCGATGCTGCTGCATGAGGCGATCGGCGACCGGCTCACCTGCGTCTTCGTGGACACTGGCCTCCTGCGCAAGGGAGAAGCGGACGAAGTGGTCGGCCTCTTCCGCGATCGGTTCAATATTCCTCTGGTGCATGAGGATGCGGGCGCCGATTTTCTCGCGCGGCTCGCGGGCGTCGCCGACCCAGAAGAGAAGCGAAAGATCATCGGCGCGGCCTTCGTCGACCTGTTTGAGGCGGCGGCGAAACGCGCGGGCGATGCGGATTTCCTGGCGCAGGGAACGCTCTATCCGGACGTGATCGAATCGGTGTCGGTGGGGGGGCCGAGCGCCACCATCAAGTCCCACCACAATGTGGGCGGGCTGCCCGAGCGGATGAAGCTTCGCCTGATCGAGCCGCTCCGCATGCTCTTCAAGGACGAGGTCCGCACGCTGGGCCGCGCGCTCGGCTTGCCCCAGGCGCTGTTGGGTCGCCACCCGTTCCCCGGGCCTGGCCTCGCGATCCGTGTACCCGGTGCCGTGACCGCGGAACAGCTCGCGGTCTTGCGGGAGGCCGATGCGATCTTTATCGAGGAGATAAGGAAAGCCGGTCTCTATGACGCCATCTGGCAGGCCTTCGCCGTCCTGCTGCCGGTGCGGACGGTGGGTGTCATGGGGGATGCGCGCACCTACGAGCAGGTCTGCGCGCTCCGCGCCGTGACCTCGGAGGACGGCATGACGGCGGACTTCTACCGCTTCGACATGGACTTCCTCGCCACCGCCGCCAACCGTATCGTCAACGAAGTGCACGGTATCAACCGCGTCGTATATGACGTGACCTCCAAGCCGCCGGGGACCATCGAATGGGAGTGAGGCGCGCCCTGCGTCTGCTGCTGGTCGCGCTAACGCTGATGGCCGCCGCCGTCTCCGCGGGTTCCGCCCCGGCCGGCTGGGACGAGGGGCGGGCCGCCTTCGAGCGCGGCGACTTCGAGGCCGCACGCAAGGCGTGGCTCCCGCTGGCCGAAGCCGGCGATGCGCGTGCCCAGGCCGCGCTCGGAAGCCTCTACCTCGATGGTCTTGGCGTACCGGCGGACTACGGCACGGCGCTCCGATGGACCCGCCGGGCCGCGCTGGGCGGGGATGCCACGGGCCAGTTCAACATGGGCAATATCCATGCGCAGGGCCTGGGCGTGCCGCGGGATTACGCCAAAGCCGCGGAATGGTTCGCACGCGGTGCCGACCAGGACGACGCAGCGAGCCGTTTCAATCTCGGCGTGCTCTACGCCCGCGGGCTCGGCGTGGCCAGGGACGATGTTGAGGCGCTGTTTCTGATCAACACCGCGATCGTCATCGCCGGCGACCCGGACGCCGGGCTGGGCCATGTGGCCGACGCCGCCGAGCGCTATTCCTATGTGGTCATGGCGACCATGACCAAACTCCAGATCGAGGAAGCCTTCGCGCGCGCCCACACCTGGGAACGCGCGTTTCTCCCCCGCTATCTCAAACGCCGTTTCCGGCGCGACGGGCCGGCCGAGTAGCCCTCCCCCGGCTGCCGCGGACTCCCGGCGGGCGTAACGGAAACAGGCGCCGCTTCCTTTTGGCCATCTTCATTACGGCAAGGCAGACGGCACGCCCAGGGTCGGTCTGCGCCGCTTGAGAGCGGGTAAGGCCGACCTCCTTACCACGACATATTGTGGATCGATGGCACATGTCGCTTGATTGTTGTGGTTCACCCTGTATCTTGTTGTGCGCAGCCTGCAGCATACAAGCCCGCAAAGGGAGGGATAGAGACCATGACGACCTGGACTGAAGCGCGGATCGCCGAAGTTACCCGGCTGTGGAACGAGGGCCTCACCACGGCGGAGATTGGGCGAGCGGTCGGCGTTTCCAAGAATGCGGTGGTGGGCAAGGCGCATCGTCTCGGATTGCCGCCTCGGCCGTCACCGATTCGGAACGGCTCCGCCGTCCGGGCCCCGTCCGCCACCGCCCGTCGGCGGGTGCGGCCCGTTGCGAAAGTCGAGAAGGCCGAGCCCACCAATGTGGTGAAGCTTGTCGTCGGCAAGGCGCCCTGCAGATGGCCGATCGGGCATCCCGACGAGCCCGACTTCCATTTCTGTGGGGAACGGGCGCTGGTGGGCAAGCCCTACTGCAAGACGCACTACGATCTCGCCTATATCCGGGTACGCCCACGCTCCGACGCGGCGGCCTGAGCGCGGGCGGCGCTCTCAAGGACGTCGATTCCTGGGTGGAGAGGCGGGTCGCCTCGGCATCCATGCGGCCGAGCCACATCAGGCCGCACATGTGAAAGTCACCGGCGAAGCTGTAGAACGGGTAGGTGAAGGTCGCCGGCCGGTTGCGTTCGATGAAGGCGTGACTTACCCACGCGAACGCGTAGCCCGAGAAGAGCGCGGCCGCCAACAGGTAGGGCATTCCCAGAACCCCGGCGAGGATCGTCAACAGGACGGCGCCGTTCGTGCCAATGAAGTGCAGGCGGCGCGTGGCGGGGTGGCCATGCTCGGCCACATAGTAGGGCCAGAAGGCGCGGTAGCTCCGTATCCGCTCACTCATGGGCCAATCTCCCCGTAAGCCCGGACCAGTCCGATGAAGTTATCGTAAACGGTACGCGCATCCCGGTTGAAGGCCGTCATGTGCCGGAGGGCGTCCGCCTCCAGCGTGGCCAGGGAATCCGCACCCATCGCTTCCTCCAGCGAAACCCGGTAGGCCGGTACGGCGCCCCATTCGGGGACGGTCTCCTTCGTGAGTTCGACATGGTACTGGAGCCCGTAGGCCCAGCGCCCGATGCGGAAGGCCTGGATGGGGCAGGCTGGCGAGTGCGCGAGCGTCGCCGCGCCGGCGGGTGGAACGGTCACCGCGCAGCCATGCCATTGCAGGCAGGTTACCGCCGGCTCGAGCCCCGCCATCAGCGGATCGCGGCGGCCCGACTCCGTAAGCTCCACTTCCAGGATGCCCACTTCCGGTGCCGCCATGGTCTCGACCCGCCCGCCGAGCGCGACGGCGAGGAGCTGATGGCCGAGGCAGACGCCGAGGAAGGGCATCCCGCGCTCCGCCACCGCTTCCCGAATCGCCGCCTTCTCGTCGGCGAGCCAGGGATGGGCGTCCTCCT
The DNA here is from genome assembly GCA_965220825.1 of Alphaproteobacteria bacterium. Lineage (GTDB taxonomy): Bacteria > Pseudomonadota > Alphaproteobacteria > UBA828 > UBA828. The sequence goes on along the minus strand of OZ244839.1, from coordinate 1,201,383 downwards.
CGAACACGTCCATGGGGCCGCCCATGGAGATTAAGGCGTCGTAATCCTCGAGCGGCGGGATCGTCTCGCCTTCGTCCAACTCCACCGTGTCCCACGGGATTCCGTCGTCGCGCAGGAAGTCTCGGAGAATGCCCGGATGCTCGATGTCGATATGCTGCAGCACGAGAAGCTTCACCGCGTGCCTCCCTGAACGGTGGACGCTGCCGGCCGGGCCCGCGTCACAGCGCCTTTGCGCGCTCGCGCAAGACGAATTTGCGAATCTTGCCGGTCGATGTCTTCGGTAGTTCGCCGAACACCACGGTCTTCGGACATTTGTAATGGGCAAGCTCATCGCGGCAGAAGGCGATCAGGCCCGCCTCGTCCACGGTTTCACCCGGTTTCAGCGTGACGAAGGCGCAAGGCGTCTCTCCCCAGGTCTCGTCGGGCCGGGCCACCACGGCGGCTTCCAGTACGGCGGGGTGGCGGTAGAGGGCGCCCTCCACCTCGATGGTGGAAATATTCTCGCCGCCTGAAATGACGATGTCCTTGGCGCGGTCCTTCAACTCCACATAGCCGTCCTCATGGACGACACCCAGGTCGCCGGTGTGGAACCAGCCGCCGGAGAACGCCTTTGCGGTCGTCTCCTCGTCTTTGAGATAGCCCTTCATCACCGTGTTGCCGCGCATGAAGACCTCGCCCATGGTCGTGCCGTCGGCGGGCGTCGGCGCAAGCGTCGCGGAATCCGCCACCATGAGGCCGTCCAGCGTGACGAAGGGCACGCCCTGGCGCGCCTTGAGAGCCGCCTGCTCCGGGAGCGGCAGCCCGTCCCAATGGTCCTGCCATGCGCAGACCGTCACCGGGCCGTAGACCTCCGTCAGGCCATAGACATGGGTTATGCGAAAGCCCGCCCGTTCCATCCTCTCGATGACGGCGGCGGGCGGCGGGGCCGCGGCGGTCATCACTTCCACGGCGTGGTCGAAAGAGACGCGCTCGTCTTCGGTCGCATTGGCCAGCATGTTGAGCACGATGGGTGCGCCGCAGAAATGGCTCACCTTGTGCTCCGCGATCGCACGGAAGACCGGCCCGGCCGCCACGTTGCGCAGGCAGACATGGGTGCCGCCCTGCGCGCTTACGGCCCAGGTGAAGCACCAGCCGTTGCAGTGGAACATGGGCAGCGTCCAGAGATAGATCGGCCCGTGCGGCAGGGCCCAGGTCATGGCATCGCCCAGGGAGTTCAGATAGGCGCCTCTGTGGTGGTAGACGACGCCCTTGGGATCCCCCGTCGTGCCGGAGGTGTAGTTGAGGGAGATGGCTTCCCATTCGTCCCCGGGCCACGGCCAGTCATAAGCGGGGTCGCCCTCTTCCAGCAGCGCCTCGTACTCGATCTCGCCCAAAAGCTCGCCGCCCTCATCGGGCGTATCGTCGATGTCGATCACCAGAGGCTGGACGCGGGCCGCGGCGAGAGCCTCCCGAATCACGGGCGAGAATGCCCGGTCCGTAAGCAGGACCTTGGTTTCGGCGTGGTCCAGGATGAAGCCGATGGCCGCCGCGTCGAGCCGATAGTTGAGTGCGTTGAGCACCGCGCCGCACATGGGCACGCCGTAATGGGCTTCCAGCATCGCCGGCGTGTTGGGCGACATGATGGAGACCGTATCCCCCTTGGCGACCCCCCGCGCAGCGAGCGCCGAAGCGAGCCTTCGGGATCGGGCGTAGAAGGCGGCGTAGGTCGCGCGGCGCTCTCCGTGAATCCATGCCGTCCGCTCGGGGAAGACGGCGGCGGCGCGCCGCAGGAAGGAGAGCGGCGTCAAAGGCACGTAATTCGCGTCGTTTCGGGGAAGCCCCGCCTCGTAAGGATTCTTGCCGCCGCGCACCGCGTCCATCATCATCTCCAGAAAGGGGGGAGGGCGCCGGATTCTGGTTTCGGCGCGCGCCGAATGCAACCGGTTCGCGGTGTTTTGGTGGAGGCAGCGGACGAGGAGGCCGAGTGCGGCGGTTCTATCTTTTGCGCCATGGCAAGGCGGAAGCGGGGTTGCCCGCCGGCGGCGACCGGGCGCGGGCGCTTACCGGGCGGGGAAGGCGTGCGAGTCGGCGCGTGGGCGCGTTTTGCCGCGAATCGGCCGGCCCGCCGACCCTCGCGCTCTGCTCGCCGGCGCGCCGTACGGTGGAGACCTGCCGGCAGTTTCGCGAGGGCTTCGGGGAGGGGCTCGCCGAGCGCATCCTGGAGGAGCTCTATATGGGCAGCCCGGGGACTCTTCTGCGCGCGATCCAGGAGGCGGACGATGCGCACGAATCCCTCATTCTCATAGGCCACAATCCGGGGCTGCAGGGGCTCGCGGCTGCGATGGGAGCGCACGGGCCGGGCCCGGCATTCGCGCGGCTCGCCGCCTCCTTTCCCACCGCGGCGCTGGCGGTCTTCGAGACAGGCGTCGAACGCTGGGCCGCCCTTGCGCCGGAAAGCGCCCGCCTTGCGACGTTCGTGACGCCCCGCGACCTCGGCTAAGCGTTTCCCGCTTGAACGACGACCGTCCCCGACCGGGGCGTGCACCCGGTCAGTGGGCGCGGTCGGTGCAGAAATCGATCACGGAGAGAAAGGCGTCTTTCTCGGCGCAGGACGGGAAGAGGCCGAGGGCGTCGCGGGCCATGGCGCCATAGTGGCGCGCGCGTTCTATGGAGTCGGCGACGGCCTCGTGGCGATCCAGCAGTGCGACGGCGCGGGCAAGATCGCCCTCGGTCTGCTCGCCTTCCTCCATCACGCGCCGCCAGAAGGCGCGCTCGGCCTCGTCGCCACGGCGAAATGCGAGCACCACGGGGAGCGTGATCTTACCCTCGCGGAAATCGTCGCCCACCGTCTTGCCGAGTTCCGCCTGACGGGCCGAGTAATCCAGCGCGTCGTCCACCAGTTGATAGGCGATACCCAGATTGAGCCCGAAATTCTTCAGCGCCTCCTCCTCGGCCGCCGGACGTTCCGCCACAATGGCGCCCAGCCGGCAGGCCGCGCCGAAGAGTGTGGCCGTCTTTGCCGTGACAACTTCGAGATAGGCGGCCTCGCCCGTCTCCGTGTCGTTGGAGGTGACGAGCTGCATTACCTCGCCCTCGGCCAGTGCGGCCGCTGTGTCGGCAAGGACCCCCAACACGCGGAGCGAACCGTCCGCAACCGAAAGCTGAAAGGCGCGGCTGAAGAGGAAGTCGCCCACTAGCACGCTCGGCTTGTTGCCCCAGACCGCGTTGGCCGTGGCCTCGCCGCGCCGGAGGGCGCTGTCGTCCACCACGTCGTCATGCAGCAGTGTCGCCGTATGGATGAACTCGACACAGGCCGCGAGGTGGACGTGGCGGCGGCCCGCATAGCCGCAGAGACGGGCGGCGCCAAGCGTGAGCATCGGGCGCAGCCGCTTTCCGCCTGCGGCCACGATATGGGCGGCGAGCTGGGAGATCAGCACCACCGGGCTCTGCATGTTGTCGAGGATCACGCCGTTGACGGCGCCGAGATCGTCCGCCACCAGGCGGTGCAGGCTCTCGAGCGAGGCGCCGGAACGATCCGTCTCCTGCACCGTTCTCCGTCTCAGCGGCACCGCGTCGCTCGCCATTCTGCCTCCCGCTTGACGGCGCCGCCCCTCGCGGGCATCCATTGCATTGGGCGCCGCTTCGCAGTTTAACCTCCCCGGCAGTTGCGGACACGGGCGGATTCACCCGGCGCGGCGATTGGCGGTGATGGTCGAGCTCCTGCGGACCAACGATATCGTGCGGCTCTCGTTCCTCGGCGCGGTGCTGCGGGACGCTGGGGTAGAGTCTGTGGTTCTGGATGAGCATATGAGTGTCCTCGAAGGCAGCGCGGGCGCGATTCCGCGTCGCCTCGTGGTGGCAGAAGAAGACGCCGCGCGCGCACGGCGCATTCTGGCGGAGGTGGGCGAGTTCGATGAATGAGTCCGTTGAAACCACCCACGACGCCCTGCTGAGCGGGCGTGTTTCTCTGCTTCAGCCGGTGGCGGGCTACCGCGTCGCCATCGATCCGGTGATTCTTGCGGCCGCCGTACCGGCAGAAAGCGGCGAACGTGCGCTCGATGTGGGCTGCGGCGTCGGCGCGGCGACACTTTGTCTTGCGACCCGTGTGGCAGGCATGCATGTGACCGGCATCGAACTCGAGCGCTCCCTGGCTCAGCTTGCCGCGGAGAATGCCGCACTCAACGGCCTCAACGAGCGCGTGGACGTTCTGGTAGGCGATTTGGAACGTCCTCCGCCGCGGCTGGCGCCCCGGAGCTTCGACCATGTCTTCGCGAACCCGCCGTTCCATATCGAGGGCGCGCAACGGGCGTCGCCCAACGCGGTGAAGGCGCGGGCCGACACGGCGGAGGAAAGCAAGCTCGACATCTGGCTGGACTTCTGCTGCCGCATGGTACGGCCGGGCGGCTCGGTGACGGTGATCCATCGTCCGGAACGGCTTTCCCAGATTCTCGCGATGCTCGACCGTGCCGGCGCAGGTGCGGGGCTCGTCTATCCGCTCTGGTCCCACGATCCCTTTGCCGGCGCGCGTGCCGGGAAGGACGCCATCCGGGTGATCGTTCAGGCCCGGGCGGACAGCAACGCACCCCTCCGACTCGCCGGCGGAATGGTCCTCCACGATGCCGACGGCGGATACAGCCACGCGGCGGAATGCGTGCTGCGCCGGGGCCTCGGTTTGGACCTCGGGAGTGCCGGCGCGTGCTGAGGCGCATCCTTGCGCGCGCGACCTTTCGCCGTCCGCCGCCGGTGGTGGCGGTGGTGCGGCTTACCGGCGTGATCGGCCATTCTGCCGGGCCGTTCGGCACGCGGCTGTCCTTACAGGCGGTGGAAGCGCCGATTCAGCGCGCCTTTCGGCTGAAGGGGCTGAAGGCGGTCGTGCTGGAGATCAACTCGCCGGGGGGCTCGCCGGTGCAGTCGGCGCTGATTCACGCCCGCATTCGCGCGCTTGCGGACGAGCGGAGCGTGCCCGTCATGGCCTTCGTCGAGGATGTGGCGGCGTCCGGCGCATACTGGATCGCGTCCGCCGCCGACGAGATATTCGTAGAGGAGAACTCGATCGTCGGCAGCATCGGGGTCGTCTATCACGGCTTCGGCTTCGACGGCGCGCTCCGCAAACTCGGCATCGAGCGCAGGCTCTATACCGCGGGCGAGCGGAAGTCGCTTATGGATCCCTTCTCGCCGCTGGATCCGAGCGACGTGGCGCGCCTGCGCGCCATACAGGAAGAAATGCACGGGAACTTCAAGGCGCTCGTCCGTACCCGCCGGGCCGGTCGGCTGAAGGGAGACGAAGCGGACCTCTTCAGCGGCGAGTTCTGGCTCGGCCGGAAGGCCGTGGCACTCGGTCTCGCCGATGGGATCGGCGACGCGCGCACGGTTCTCCGGGAGCGCTTCGGCCCCAGGATGGTCCTGCGCCGCACCTGGCGCCGCCGGGGCTGGCTGCAGCGGCGCCTGGCGCCGGCCATGACCCGTGCGGCTGGAGAGAGCTTCGGCGCCCTGCCGGTCGGCGAGGCGCTGGGCGCCCTCGAAGACCGTGCATGGTGGTCGCGCTACGGCCTCTGAGCCCGGACGTCCCTTCCCATTCCGACGGCGAGCCGAGACCGGGCTCGCATCTCGACAGACGAAAAAACGCAGCGCCGAACGATTCGCGCTCGGGCGCCCGGGCGCCTACTGCTCTCCGAAACGGCCGCCACCTTCCGCGAGGTCCCTCAAGCGGGCGGCGGGTTGCCAACGCACGTCGCCGGTTTGCTCATGGTGGCGGCGGACGGCGTCGTACACATCGGCTGGTCCCATGGTGTCGGCGTGGAACATGGGGCCGCCGCGATAGTCCGGGAAACCCATGCCGGCGACCCAGGCGATGTCGATATCGCTCGCGCGCAGCGCGATTCCCTCCTCCAGGATGCGGGCGCCCTCGTTGATGATCGGAAGGAGGCAGCGCGCCAGGATTTCCGCGTCGTCGATGGAGCGCCGCTCGATCCCCAACTCGCGAGAAAGCGCGGCGATCAGCCGCTCGACGGCCTCGTCGCGCTGCGGTGCGCGGCTTCCCGCCTGATAGCGATAGAAACCGGCGCCGGTCTTCTGGCCGAAGCGCCCGGCTTCGCAGAGGCGGTCGGCCACCGGCGAATAGCGCAGCGTCTTGTCGCGCGTCGCTTCGTCCGCCTTGCGCTTGCGCCAGCCGATGTCGAGGCCGGCGAGGTCGCTCGCGGCAAAGGGGCCCATGGCCATGCCGAATTCGGTCATCACCCGATCCACCTGATGGGGGAGGGCGCCTTCTTCGAGCAGGAACCAGGCTTCCCGCCGGTAGCCCACGGCCATGCGGTTCGCGATAAAGCCGTCGCAAACGCCGGAGACCACGGCGACCTTGCGAAGCCGCTTGGCGAGCGCCATGACGGTGGCGAGAGTCTCGTCGCTGCAGGTCGCCGTCCGCACCACTTCCAGGAGCCGCATGACGTTCGCCGGGCTGAAGAAGTGCATGCCGAGAACGCGCTCGGGCCGGCCGGTCTCCGCCGCCATGGCGTCGATGTCCAGATAGGACGTGTTGCTCGCGAGGATCGCGTCGGGCTTGCAGAGCCCGTCGAGGCGGCGGAACGTCTTCTTCTTAAGCGGCAGATCCTCGAACACGGCCTCGATGACGAGGTCGGCATCGCCTGCGTCTTCCGGACGGAGGGTGTAGGAGATGAGTCCCGCGCGCCGGTCGGCCTCGGCTTGCCCGAGCCGCCCCTTGGCGACTGCCGCGGCGTAGCTGCGCGCGACGGCGGCCTGCGCGCGTTGCAGGGCGTCCTCGTCGGCGTCCATGAGCAGGATCGGGATATTCGTGTCGGCGAAGGCTATGGCGATACCGCGTCCCATGGTGCCGCCGCCGATGACCGCGGCGGTCTCGATGGCGCGGGCGGCGTCCTTCTCGAGGCCGGGGACGCGTCCCGCCGCGCGCTCGGCGAAGAAGACATGGCGCATTGCGGCTGCCTCGCTCGACGCCACGCACTCCTCGAAAATCGCGCGCTCCCGTGCGATGCCCTCATGGAAGGGAAGCGCCGCCGCTTCCACGCAGTCGATGCAGGCATAGGGCGCGCGCCGCGCACCCGCCCGTCGTGCGATCGATTCCCGCTTCCTCTCGAAGAGCATGGGGTCCTTCGGCTTCGCAGCAGATTCGCGGGCCCTGGGGTGCACGCTGCGCGCAGCGGCGGCGTGCTCGGCGAAGTGCGCGGCGCCCGCCCCCAGGTCGCCATGGACGATTTCGTCGATAAGCCCCAACCCATGCCCTTCCGAGGCCCGGATGGGCGTGCCGTCCACGATCATGTCGAGTGCTTTCTCGAAGCCGATCAGCCTCGGCAGCCTTTGGGTGCCGCCGGCGCCGGGAGGAATGCCGAGCTTCACCTCGGGCTGCCCCAGACTGGCGTCTGCCGCGGCGACCCTGTAATGGCAGCCCATGGCGAGTTCCAGCCCACCACCAAGCGCATTGCCGTGGATCGCGGCGACCACCGGTTTCGGGGAAGCCTCGATGGCGGCGATGGTATCCCGCAGGTCCGGCTCGCCCTCGGGCCGCGGTTTGCCGAATTCGCGAATATCCGCGCCGGCAACGAATCCTCGGCCCTTGCCGCACAGAACAAAGGCGGTGACGCGCGTGTCGGCGTTCCCCGCCGCCAGGCTCTCGATGATCTGCCTCGGTACGCCGATACTCAGCGCATTGACCGGCGGATTGTTTACCGCGATCACGCCGATCGCCCCGCGCACTTCGTACTCCACCAACGACATCCGCCGCTCCCGCTCGTCACCGTCCAGGCCGGGCCGATCCTACTCCAAGCGCCCCGCACGGAAAGTCCCGCCCGGAGGCCCGCAGCCCGCGCTGTCTCCGCGCTGCGGCCTGTCCGTTGCGAGGGCGTGCAGGAGGACGGAATCTTGACGGCGGCTGCGGGCGCGTGTAAGCGGTGGGCGTTGGACGTGGGCGCCGGGTGTGCGCCCGCGCAATTTGTGCCGCGGCGAGACGGGCGGGTGTTCGACAGTCTATCCACAAGGCTTAGCGGGGCTTTCGAAAAGCTTACGAGCCGCGGCGCGCTGAGCGAGGCGGACGTGGCGGCGGCGATGCGCGATGTGCGGATTGCGCTGCTCGAAGCCGATGTCGCGCTACCCGTGGTCAAGGAGTTCGTCGCGGCGGTCTCGCAGAAGGCGGTCGGCGCGACGGTGGTAAAGAGCGTCGCGCCCGGCCAGCAGATCGTCAAGATCGTCCACGATCATCTGGTGGAATTGCTGGGCGGCGAGGTCGCCGAGATCGATATCGCGGCCGCGGCGCCGCCCGCGGCGATTCTCATGGTGGGCCTGCAAGGTTCCGGCAAGACCACCACCACTGCGAAGCTCGGCCTCTATCTGAGTCGCACCCGCAAGCAGCGGGTGATGCTGGCCTCCCTCGATACCCGCCGCCCCGCCGCCATGGAACAGCTTGCGGTGCTGGGGCAGCAGGCGGGCGTTGCCGTGCTTCCCGTGGTGGAAGGCCAGGGCGCCGTTGCCATTGCGAAGCGCGCGATGAAGACCGCAGCCCTCGAGAGTCACGACGTGGTCCTGCTGGATACGGCCGGACGCCTCCATGTGGACGACGCGTTGATGGCGGAATGCACCGCGGTCCGCGATGCGGCGAAGCCGGCGGAAACCCTGCTGGTGGCCGATGCCCTCACCGGTCAGGACGCTGTGACCGTGGCCCGCGCCTTCAACCAAAGCGTGGGGCTCACGGGGATCGCCCTGACCCGCGTGGATGGCGACGGCCGCGGCGGTGCCGCGCTCAGCATGCGGGCCGTCACGGGCTGTCCCATCAAGCTCATCGGCGTCGGCGAAAAGCTGGAGGCGATCGAGCCCCTGCATCCGGATCGCATTGCGTCCCGCATTCTCGGCATGGGAGATGTGGTTTCCCTGGTGGAGAAGGCACAGGAGGCGATCGACCGGGACGAGGCGGAGGCGCTCACCCGCAAGATTGGCAAGGGCAGGTTCGACCTCGACGACCTCTCCAAGCAGATCGGTCAGATGCGCCGCATGGGGGGCATGGAGGGTCTGATGGGCATGCTGCCGGGAGTCGGCAAGGTCAAGCGCCAACTCGCAAACGCCAATGTCGACCCGAAGGTGCTGGACCGCAGCCAGGCGATCATCAGCTCCATGACGCCCGCGGAGCGTCGCAACCCCAAGCTCTTGAACAGTTCGCGCAAACGGCGTATCGCCCGCGGTTCGGGCACCGCCGTGCAGGACGTGAACCGCCTGCTCAAGCAGGTGAAGCAGATGAACATGATGATGAAACGGGCCGGCAGGCTCGGCGAGAAGGGCCTCATGCGGGCCGGGATGCCGGGTCTCATGCCGCCGCACTGACGAGGAGAGCGAAACCGGCATGTCATTGAAAATTCGCTTGTCGCGCGCGGGCGCCAGAAAACGACCGTTCTACCGCCTCGTCGTGGCCGACAGCCGCAGCCCGCGCGACGGCCGCTTCCTGGAGCGGGTCGGCACCTATGACCCCCTGTTGCCCAAGGACCATCCGGAGCGCGTGAGGCTCAACACCGAGCGTATCCGCCACTGGCTCGGCGTTGGCGCCCGGCCTTCGGAGCGCGTCGCGCGCTTCCTCGGCGAGGCGGAAATCATCGCGATGCCGCCGCGGCGCAACAATCCCATCAAGGGCAAGCCCGGCGCGCGGGCGCAGGAACGCGCGGCCGCGCGCGCCGAGAAGGCCGAGGCGAAGGCCTCGTCCGAAGGCGAGAGCGGCGCCGATGGCGGCGGAGAAGCCGAGGCCGAGGCCTGAGGCCGCGGGCCCGGCTGCCAGCGCGGCCGGCCCGGAGCGCGCGCCTCGCGACCCCCCCGACAAGGGTATCTGCCTGGGCCGCATCCTGGGCGCCCATGGCGTTCGCGGGATTGTGCGAATCGCGAGTTACACGACGGAGCCCGCCGCTCTCGCCTCCTATGGCGCGCTGCATGATTCGCGCGCGCGCCGCTTCCGCCTGGCGGTCACCGGCCGGGCGAAGGGTGCGCTGCTTGCCCGTATCGAGGGCGTCGCGGACCGCGACGCCGCCGAAGCGCTTGCGGGTACGGCACTCTATGTGGACCGCGAAACGCTGCCGCCAACGGGCGAGGAGGAGTATTACCACGCCGATCTGATCGGCTTGCGCGTCGAGACGGAGGACGGTGCGCCCTGCGGCCGCGTTTCGGCCGTTCACGACCACGGCGCGGGCGATATCGTGGAGGTCGAGCGTCCCAGCGCGCCGTCCGTCCTCCTTCCCTTCACCCGCGAACATGTGCCGACGGTGGATCTGGCGGCGGGACGCATGGTGGTGGCCGCACGTTCGCTTCGCGCCTTCGGGCCGCCGAGGGGGCAGGACAGGTGACGAAGACGCGACACGGCGAGCGGGCGCTCCCCTGGCATGCACAGGTTCTCACGCTGTATCCTGCGCTGTTCCCGGGCCCACTCAACGCCTCGCTCGCCGGCCGCGCGCTGGATTCCGGTCTCTGGCGTCTGGAAACGGTGGACATTCGCGCGTTTGCACGCGATAAACGGGGGTCCGTCGACGATCAGCCGTTCGGGGGCGGGCCGGGCATGGTCATGCGCCCGGACGTGCTGGCCGCGGCCGTGGATTGGGCCGGTGCAAAACGCCCGGACCTGCGGCGGGTGTTCCTGTCGCCGCGCGGGGAGCCGCTGACGCAGGACTGGGTGAGGGAAGCCGCTGCCGGCTCCGGCGTGATGCTGATCTGCGGCCGGTTCGAGGGTGTGGATGAACGGGTTCTGGAAAGCCGCGGCATCGCCGAGCTCAGCATCGGCGATTACATACTCTCCGGCGGCGAGATTCCGGCCATGGCGGTGATCGACGCCTGTGTGCGCCTCCAGCCGGGCGTCGTGGGGCGGGAGGAATCGCTGGTCGAGGAGAGCTTCGAGGAAGATCTGTTGGAATATCCCCAATATACCCGCCCGCGGCTGTTCGAGGGCCGTGCCGTGCCCGAGGTTCTGCTCTCCGGCGACCATGCGGCGATCGGTGCCTGGCGCCGTGCCCAGGCGGAGCGGGTGACCGAAGCGAGACGTGCCGATCTGTGGACCCGCCGCCGCCCGCGGCGACCGTAAGACTGCGAGGGTGAAGCGATGAATGCGATCGAGATGTTGAATGCCGAAGCGGTGGAGGCGCTCGAAAAGGAGCGCGAAGTTCCCACCTTCGGACCGGGCGACACCCTGCGCGTCCACGTCAAGGTGGTGGAGGGCTCCAGGGAGCGCATCCAGGTATTCGAAGGGGTCTGCATCGCGCGGCGCAACCGCAGCGTGAACTCGTCGTTCACCGTGCGGAAGATCTCCTACGGCGAAGGGGTCGAGCGCGTTTTCCCGCTTTTCTCGCCGCGCATTGCGAAGATCGAGGTCATGAAGCGGGGCCGCGTGCGCCGCGCCAAGCTCTATTACCTCCGAGGCCGGCGCGGCAAGGCGGCGCGCATCGCCGAGAGGCGCGACGCCCGCGGCGCCGGGAAGACCGCGGCCAGGAAGAACGAACCCGAGAGCGGGAGCCCCGAGTAACGCCCCGCCGGTTTGCGGCGACCATATTCCGTCGGCCCCGGAGGGAAAGCCATGACCGCTCCCAGGACCCTGTTCGACAAGATTTGGGAAAGCCATGTGGTGGCCGAGAACGGCGACGGCACGGCGCTGATCTATATCGACAAGCATCTGGTTCACGAGGTGACGAGCTGGATCGGCTTCGAGCGCATGGCCGAAGACGGCCGCGCCGTGCGCCGGCCCGACGCGACGCTCGCCGTGCCCGACCACGCGATCCCGACCCGAAACCGCGCCGCCGGGATCGAGGACCCTCTGGCCCGGGCCCAGGTGGAGGCGTTGATCGACAATTGCGGACGCTTCGGCGTGCCGCTCATCCCGCTGGCCGACCGGCGTCAGGGCATCGTCCACATCATCGGCCCGGAGCAGGGGATGACCCAGCCGGGTGCGACGCTGGTCTGCGGCGACAGCCACACCGCGACCCATGGCGCCTTCGGGTGCCTCGCCTTCGGCATCGGCTCCAGCGAAGTGGAGCATGTGCTGGCGACCCAGACACTGAGCCAGAAGCGCCCGGCCAACATGCGCATCGCGGTGGAAGGGGACTTGCCTCCCGGCGTCACGGCCAAGGACATGATCCTCGCCATCATCGGCGTTATCGGGACGGCGGGCGGCACCGGCCATGTGGTGGAATATGTGGGCCCCGCCATCCGGGCGCTCTCGATGGAAGGCCGGATGACGGTCTGCAACATGACCATCGAAGGCGGTGCGCGGGCCGGGCTGATCGCACCGGACGAAACGACCTTCGCCTATCTGAAGGGCCGCCCCATGGCGCCTTCCGGCGACGCGTGGGACCGTGCCGTCGCCTACTGGAAGACGCTCCCCTCCGACGAGGGCGCAACCTATGATCGGGAGGCCTCGCTGGATGCGGCGGGCATCGCCCCGCAGATCACCTGGGGCACCAGCCCCGAAGATGTGATCCCCATCTCGGGCCGTACGCCGGATCCGGCGGAGGCGCCGGACGAGAAGCGCCGCGAAGCGATCGCTCAGGCCCTGGACTATATGGCGCTCGAGCCCGGAGCCCCTATCGAGGGCGTTACCGTGGATCGGGTGTTCATCGGCTCCTGCACCAACGGCCGCATCGAGGATCTCCGCGCCGCCGCCGCCGTCGCCAAAGGGCGCAAGGTGCCGGCGCATGTGGGCGCCATGGTGGTGCCGGGCTCCGGTCTCGTGAAGCGCCGGGCGGAGGAGGAGGGGCTCGACCGCATCTTCCTCGAAGCGGGCTTCGAGTGGCGGGAGCCGGGCTGTTCCATGTGCATCGCCATGAATGACGACAAGCTCGAGCCGGGCGAGCGTTGCGCCTCCACCTCCAACCGCAATTTCAAGGGCCGCCAGGGCCGCGGCGGGCGGACCCATCTCGTGAGCCCCGCCATGGCGGCGGCGGCGGCTGTGAGCGGGCGTTTCGTGGATGTCCGCGGCCTGCTCTCCTGAGCGCGCGGCGAGGGAGAAAGACCATGCGTTCCTTCACCACCCTCTCGGGGCCGGCGGCGGCGCTCCCCACGATCAACATGGACACTGACCAGATCATCCCCAAGCAGTATCTGACGGCGATCACGCGCACAGGCCTAGGCAAGGGCCTGTTTCACGATTTTCGCTACGACATGGAAGATCGGGAAATTCCGGATTTCGTCCTCAACCGGGCGCCCTACCGCGATGCGGTCATCCTCGTCACCGGCGAGAATTTCGGCTGCGGCTCGAGTCGGGAGCACGCGCCCTGGGCGCTTGAGGATTTCGGCATCCGCTGCGTGATTGCGCCGAGCTTTGCCGACATCTTCTTCAACAATTGCGTCAAGAACGGGATCCTCCTGATCGCGCTCCCCGAGAGCGAGGTGGGCGTCCTGATGGCGGATGCGGGCGATCCCGCGACCTGCGAAATGACCGTGGACCTCGTGGCTCAGACCATCACGCGGTCCAACGGCGAAGCGGTGGGTTTCGAGATCGAACCCTTTCGCAAGCAGCGGCTGCTGGAGGGGCTCGACGACATCGGCATCACCATGGCGAAGGCGGGAGAGATCGACACCTTTGAGGCGCGGCAGAAAGCCGCGCTGCCGTGGCTCTATGGCGGCAACGGCTGAGCGGGTGCCGCATGGGCGCGAACCGGCGTGTTCTGATTCTCCCGGGAGACGGCATCGGACCGGAAGTGATGGCCGAGGTCCGGCGCGTGATTGCCTGGCTCGGGAGCCGTCGCAGCCTCGGCTTCGAGGTGAGGGAAGGGCTGGTGGGGGGCGCGTCCTACGAGGCGCACGGCACGCCGCTCACGGACGAGACGCTCGAGGAGGCATTGGCGGCCGACGCCGTGCTGTTCGGCGCCGTGGGCGGGCCGCAGTGGGACGAAGTGCCGCGGGAGGCCCGGCCCGAGATGGGGATTCTCAAGCTCCGCAAGGAGATGGACCTCTATGCCAACCTGCGGCCCGCACTGGTGTTCGACGCACTGGCGGGCGCATCGACGCTGAAGGAGGACGTGGTCGCCGGGCTTGACCTGATGATCGTCCGCGAACTGACCGGCGGGATCTATTTCGGTGAGCCGCGCGGCGTCGAGACGCTGCCCGACGGCACGCGGCGGGGCTTCGACACCGAGGTCTATTCCACGCCCGAGATACACCGGGTCTGCCGCGTCGCCTTCGAACTCGCGCGCAAGCGGGGCAACAGGGTCCACTCGGTGGAGAAGGCGAATGTGATGGAGTCCGGCAAGTTCTGGCGGGACGAAGTCACGGCGCTCCATGCGGCGGACTACGCCGATGTGGAGCTGGACCACATGTATGCCGACAACTGCGCCATGCAGCTCGTCCGCCGCCCCAAGCAGTTCGACGTGATCGTCACCGGGAACCTCTTCGGCGATCTCTTGAGCGACTGTGCGGCAATGCTCACAGGCTCGCTTGGCATGCTGCCGTCGGCTTCTCTCGGTGCGGCGGACGGCGAGGGGCGGCGCAAGGCTCTCTATGAGCCGGTGCATGGTTCCGCGCCGGATATTGCGGGGCGGGGGCTTGCCAATCCCATCGCGGCCTTGCTGAGCCTCTCCATGGCGCTGCGCTACTCGTTCGACCGGTCCGAGGATGCGGATCTGGTGGACGGTGCGGTCGAGGCGGTGCTGGCGCGCGGGCTGCGCACGGCCGATATCATGCAGGACGGCAAGACCGAGGTTTCCACCGAGACCATGGGGGATGCCGTTCTCTCCGAGTTGGACAGGCGCGCCGCCTGAGCGCCGGGAGGGCCGGAGCCGTGGGTTACAGGGTCGCCGTCGCCGGCGCGACGGGAAATGTGGGGCGGCAGGTCCTCTCCATCCTCGCCGAGCGCGCCTTTCCGTCGGACGAGGTCTATGCGCTGGCCTCGCGTGATTCGGTCGGCAAGGAGGTCTCCTACGGAGAGGACGTGACCCTCCGCGTGGACGATCTCGCCAAGTTCGACTTCCGGGGCGTGCATCTGGCGCTGTTCTCTCCCGGTTCGGCGGTCTCGAAGGTTCATGCGCCGCGGGCCGCCGAGGCGGGCTGCGTCGTGATCGACAACAGCTCCCGGTTCCGCATGGACGACGACGTGCCGCTCGTCGTGCCGGAGGTGAATGCGGAGGCCATCGCCGGTTATGGCGCGCGGAACATCGTGGCGAATCCCAATTGCTCCACCATCCAGATGGTGATGGCACTCAAGCCCCTGCATGACCGGGCCCGGATAAAGCGCGTCGTGGTCGCCACCTACCAGTCCACCTCGGGCGCCGGCAGGAAGGCGATGGACGAGCTGTTCGACCACACGCGGGCGATCTACATGAACACGCGGGAGGAGCCGCAGATTTTCGGTAAGACCATCGCCTTCAACGTGGTGCCCCATATCGATTCCTTCCACCGGGACGGCTCCACCGGGGAGGAGGCGAAGATGGTGCGGGAGACGCAGAAGATCCTCGCTCCGGACATTCTGGTAAGTGCCACCTGCGTGCGGGTGCCGACCTTCGTGGGCCATGCCGAGGCGGTGAACGTGGAGTTCCACGAGCCGCTCGACGAAGAGGAGGCGCGGGACATCCTGACCCAGGCGCCCGGAATCTCGGTGATGGACCGCCCGGTGGCCGGCGGCTACGCGACTCCGGTGGATTGCGCCGGCGAGGACGAGACGTTCGTTTCGCGCATCCGCCGCGATCCCACCGTTGCCCACGGTCTCAACCTCTGGATCGTTTCCGACAATCTGCGCAAGGGGGCGGCACTCAACGCCGTCCAGATCGCCGAAGAGCTCATCGCCCACCACCTGAATTGACGCGTCGTCTGTTTTTGTCTGATTTTGGTGCGCGGGTCTCCAGGCCCGCATTTTTGTTGCCATCGCCAGAGACGGGCTTTAAAGCCCGCGCACCGAAAAGCAGTGCGGGCCCGCACGGCTTGCTTCCCGGAACGGCGTTGGTTAGGTTGCGCACCGATTGGCGCCCGGGCTCCGGGCGCGGGAAATGGAGCAGGGCCGTGTCCTGGATGAACGACCAGCGCTTACGCGGATTGCGCAATCTGTGGGCATCGGGCGAAGGCCCGGCCCTGCTGGGCTCACTGATCTTCTGCGTCGTGACGAGCATCTTCATGGCGCCCATTCTGCCGGCCGAAGAGGCATTCGGCATGGTGGGCGTGCTCTTCATCTACGCGACGGTTTTCGTTCTGGTCGCCGGAATATTCCGCATGGCGATCAACTTCTACCGCAAGCGCATCATGCGGAGCCGCCCCGCCGCTTGAGGCTGCGCCGCCACGCAGCCGCGCGGCGATCTTGACCTCGGCGGGCAACCGTTCGCAGGGCGAGCGGGCGGCAGCGCGACGTGCGCTCGCCGCTCGATGGGCGGGGCGCCCGGAGGGCTTCTGGGGCGGCGTCGCGCTGCTTTTCCTCACCGGGATTCTCTACGGCCTCTGCTATTCGCTGACCGGAGTCGCTATCCGGAACGGCGTTCCCTTCTCGAGTTTCGTCTTCCTGATGGGGATGGGTGGCGCCGCGGTCATGCTGGCGCTCTCCCTCGCCGAGAGGCGGCTGCCGCCGCTTTCCGCGCGCCATACGCTTTCGTTCGCCGTCTCGGGGGTCACGGGCTACGGCGTGCCGTTCCTTACCGCGGCCTATGTGAGCGGCAAGGGCGTCCCCGCCGGGATCGTGAGCATGCTGGTCGCGCTTTCGCCGATCTTCACCTATGCGGGCGCGCTGGCGTTTCGCCTGGAGAGAATCTGGTGGGTTCGCCTCGCGGGCTTCGCCGCCGGCATCGGCGGGGTGGCGCTGCTGGTGGCGCCCGATACCGGTCTGCCGTCGCGGGACCTGGTGCCCTGGATATTGCTTACTCTGCTGGTGCCCGTGGGCTATTCGACCACCGTGATCGCCACCGCGCTGCTGCGCCCGCCGGAAAGCGACGCGGTCCACTTTACCTTCGGCTATTTCTTCTTCGGCTCCCTCCCCATCCTCGCCGCCGTCGCCGCGACCGACGGCTGGTGGTGGTTCGAGGGGCCCATGGATGCGGGCGACTGGGCGCTGATTACGGCGATCTTCGCCCAGTCGCTCGGTATCTACCTCTTCGTGGAGCTGGTGCGCTTTTTCGGCCCGGTCTTCTTCTCGACGGTGAACTTCATCGTGGCGCTCGCGGGCATCGGCTGGGGCGCCGCCTTCTTTGGCGAGCGGCATAGCGCCTGGGTGTGGCTCGCGCTGGCGTGTCTTCTGGTGGGCGTGTTTTTCGTCATCCAGCGAAGGCGCGCATCGGCGCCCGAGGATCGCCCGCGCGAGCGGTTTCATCCCGGGCGGAACGGCCCTAGGATCGACGGCCCCGGCTTGGCGGGGAACCGGGACGAGGAGGCGTGAGGGCATGACGGCGACGCGCAAGGAAGTGGGAGAGAGCCGTTACCGTGAATCCTACGGGCGTTATTTCGAGGACTTCGCGGTGGGGGATGTCTACGAGCACCGGCCCGGCCGGACGCTCACCGAATATGACAACATCTCCTTCACCCTGCTCACCATGAATACCCATCCGATCCATTTCGACAGCCACTATGCGAGCCACAGCGAGTTCGGCAAGCCGCTGGTCAACAGTACGCTGACACTCGCCATCGTCGCCGGGATGTCGGTGAGCGACATCAGCCAGAAGGCGGTCGCCAATCTGGGCTGGACCGATATCCGCCTTACCGCGCCGGTCTTTGCGGGCGATACGATCTATGCGGAATCGGAGGTGCTCGAGACCCGCGAATCCCGCTCGCGCCCCACCCAGGGGATCGTCAAGGTCCGGACCACGGGCAAGAAGGCCGACGGCACCGTGTTCATGACCTACGAACGCACGGTGCTGGTGCCGAAACGCGGCCACGCCGTGGACGACCGCGCAGACTACTAGGCCACACCGGGCGGCACGCCGGTTCCTGCTCCGCCATGGCTCTTTCGCTCGATTCGGTCACCGCGGGATATGGCGGGGTTCCCATCGTCCGCGAGGTTTCTCTCGAGGTGGAGAGCGGCGCCATCGTCGCCATCGTCGGCCGCAACGGCGTGGGCAAGACGGTGCTGATCGACACCGTCATGGGCCTGGTGCCGGTAATGAACGGCACGATCCACTTCCAGGGGCGGGACGTGACCGGCGCGGATGCCTGCACCCTCGCGCGCGCGGGCCTGGGCTACGTGCCCCAGGGACGGGGTATCTTCACGCGGCTAACGGTCGAGGAGAACCTGCGCATGGGCGAGCGAGTGGGTGCTGGGCCTGCGGGCGCGGGGCTCGAGCCAGTCTATGAGCGGTTCCCCAGGCTTCGGGAGCGCCGCCGCCAACGGGCCGGCACTCTGAGCGGCGGCGAGCAGCAGATGCTCGCCATCGGGCGGGTGCTCGCGGGTGCGCCGCGCATCCTGCTTCTCGACGAGCCCTCGGAGGGCATCCAGCCCACCATCGTCGCCACCATTGCCGAGGCGGTGACGGGTCTCAATCGGAACGAAGGCATGACCGTCCTTCTGGTGGAGCAGAACATCGACCTTGTGCGTGCCGTCGCCCACCGTTGCGTGGTGATGGACAAGGGCGCCGTCGCGGCGACCCTCGCACCGGCCGACCTCGCCGATCCGGACGTGGTGCGCCGTCATCTCGCGATCTGAGCCGGCGGCGCGGCCGTTATTCCCTCGCAAGTTCCGCGTGCTATGGTTCCATCATAACCATAACGCCATAACCTTAACGATGGGGGGGAGTGAAGATGCCTGCCGACAACCGTTGCACCGCCCGTTTGCGCGCTCTGGCGCTCGCGGCCGCGCTTGCAGTGCCGTTCGGGGCCCTGGCGGCTGAAGATGCCGCCGCCGACATCACGATCTGCGTGATCGACGACCACTCCGGCGATTTCGCACTGCCCAATATCCCGAAGACCCACGGCGCCCAGCTCGCCGTCGATGAGTTGAACGCGGCCGGCGGCGTAAACGGAGAGCAGATCCAGCTCATCCATTACGATGGCCAGTCCGACGTCAAGCGCTATCAGGAACTCGCCAACAAGTGCATCCTCGACGATGAGGCAGACGTGGTGATGGCGGGTTACACCAGCTCGGAACGCGAGGCCGCCCGCGCCGTCGCGGTGAAGAACAAGACCATCTTCTGGCACAACAACCAGGGCGAAGGTGGTATCGCCGACAAATATTCCTTCTTCACGGGGCCCATACCGGAGCAGCAGATCCTGACCGGCGTGGAGTACATGATCCAGAAATACGGCCCCCGGATGTACGTACTCGCGGCGGACTACGGCTTCGGCCAGGTCAGCGCGCTTTGGACCCATGTGGCCGCGGGACTCTATGGCGGCGAGATCGTGGGCGAGGAGTTCATCCCGCTGGGCAACTCCGAGTTCGCGGCCTCCATCGCCAACATCCAAAAGGCCAAGCCCGACTTCATGGTTCACTATCTGGTGGGGGCGAACCAGTCCCAGTTCTATCCGCAGGCCCAAGCGGCCAATCTCGGCTTGCCGGCGGTCTCCACCGTCAACCTTCAGCAGGGCTACGAGCACAAGCAGTTTTCGCCGCCCTCGCTCGCCAACATGTACATTCCCGTCGCCTATATCGAGGAGATCCCGACCGAGGCCAACAAGGCGTTCCTCGAAGCGTGGCGCGTAAAGTGGCCGGACGAGCCCTATGTCAACCAGCCGGCCCGCTGCGCCTACACCGCCGTCCATATCATGGCGGAAGCCTGGCGGCGTGCCGGTACGACCGATACCGACGCGGTGATCGCCGCGCTCGAATCGGGCATCACCTTCGATGCGCCGGAAGGGCGCGTGCTGCTCGACCCGGCGACGCACCATCTCACTATGACCATCCGCATGGCCCATGTGGACGAGGCGCACAACGTTTCGTGGGTCCACGATTTCGGGCCGGTGGAGCCGTGGTGGCTGCGTTCGCTCGGCGTCAACCTGGTGCGCCATGACGACGCGCGGCAGTTCCTCCCGTGGGACGATGCGCGTTACGCCAAGTACAGGCAGGAATAGTTCGACGGCAAGGTCCCGCCGCGGCCGGGCGCCCGCCCGGCCGCGGCGCCCCGTGCGGCGCGCCTGACGGCAGGCTTCCATGGAGAGCCTCTCCTTTGTCGTAAACCTGCTCTACCAGTACGCGGATACCATCGGCCTGCTGGCCCTCTCGGCGATCGGGCTGATCGTCATCTTCGGCATGATGGGCGTGATCAACATGGCCCATGGCGAGATGATGATGATCGGGGCCTACGCCACCTCCTTCGCCTATTTCGCGGGCGTGCCGACGGGGGCGGCCGTACTCCTCGGTGCGCTCGCCGCAGGTCTGGCCGGCATCGTGCTCGAGCGCCTCATCGTCCGCCGCTTCTACGGCCGGCTTCTCTCTTCCCTGGTGGCGACATGGGGCTTGAGCCTCGTGCTGAGCCAGGGGGCGCTGCTGGTCTTCGGGCCACAGATCCGCACCGTGCCGACGCCTCTCGGCAGTTTCTCCTTCGCGGAATTCTCCTATTCGTCCTACCGGCTGGTCATGCTGGGGGCGGCCGTCGTCGTCATCGCCGGCCTCTGGGCGTTGTTCCGCTACTCGCGTTTCGGCGTACACGCGCGGGCTACCATGGAGAACGCCCGGATGGCCCGCGCGCTCGGCATCGATACGGACCGCATCTACGCCGCGACCTTCGGCCTGGGCGCCATGCTTGCAGGGCTCGCCGGAAGCCTGCTCGCGCTCACCGCCAATATCGGCCCCTTCTACGGCATGAGCTACACGCCTCAGGCCTTCATTACCGTGGTGGTCGGCGGCGGGGCCGACGTGATTACGGGCCTTATCGCCAGCGTGCTTTCGCTGGGCGCGGCGAAAACGGTCTTCATGAACCAGTTCAACATATTGCTGGGACATGTCGCGATGCTGGTCCTCGCCATCGTCATCATCCGTCTGATGCCGGCCGGAATTTCGGAATGGATCGAGCGGCGTCGCGCCCGCGCACGGAGCTTGCGGTGAGGCGCTTTCTCGCCGGTTTCGTGGGCCCTCACGAGATGGGGCGCCATTGGGGCTTCTGGCTGGGCTTCCTGGCGGTGATCGCCGCCGGTGCCGCCGCGCCGGACTATCTCTCGCGCTACGACCTGCTCAATCTGTCCAACTTTCTCACCAGCGTCTTCCTGGCGCTGGGCCTCGCCCTGATGTGGGGGTTCTGCGGCATTCTGAGTCTCGGGCAGGGAGCGTTCCTGGGCCTCGGCGGCTATGCCTATGGGATCGCCGGCATCAACTTCGCGGAAAGCCACGGCCACACTTGGGCCGCGCTCGGTATCGGGCTCGCCGTGCCGGTGGCGGCCGCTGCCGTGCTCGGCTTCATCATGTTCTACGCCCGGCTCCGGGGGGTCTATGTGGCGATCCTGATGCTGGTGGTGACGCTGCTGCTGGAGACCTTCCTCAACCAGACCGCGGGCCGGGACTGGTTCATCGGCGACGCGCATCTGGGCGGCAACAACGGGCTCGGGCGCTTCTCCGGCGTGATCCGGGAGCCGCCGCCCTTGAGTTTCGGTCTCGGCGAGCCCGACATCGCGTTCACCGGCCGCACCCGGGCTTTCTACTTCTTGACCTTCGGCCTTCTGGTCGTGACCTATCTGTCGCTGCGTCTGCTGGTCAATTCGCGGGCCGGCCGGGTAATGATCGCGATCCGCGAGGACGCCGCGCGCACGGAGGCGCTCGGCTACGACATCCGCGCCATCCAGGTCGGCGTCTTCTGCCTCGGCGCGTTCCTCGCCGGGCTTTCGGGGGTTCTCTACGTCTCGTGGGAGAGCTTCATCACGCCCGCGGTCTTCGGCGTGCAGAACAACATCCTGCCGGTGATCTGGGTCGCGGTCGCCGGCCGCAAGAGCCTTACCGCCGCGGTGCTGGGCGCGCTGCTCCTGCTGTGGCTGTCGCAGGAGCTCGCCGTACAGGGCAACTATGCGCTGGTGGTGCAGGGCGGGATTCTGATCCTCGTGATGATGCTGATGCCGGAAGGGGTGGTGACGGGCATCGCGGAACGGCTCCGCGCGTTCTCGGAACGCAAGGCGGCGGGCGGTGCCTGAGATACTGCGCGCCCAGGGGCTCGCCAAGGCGTTCGGCGGCGTGCGCGCGGTGGACGGTGTGGACTTCGCACTGGAGGCCGGGGCGCTGCGCAGCATCATTGGCCCGAACGGGGCGGGCAAGAGCACCTTCTTCAAGCTGCTGCTCGGCAGTATCAAGCCGGATCGGGGCAGCATCCGCTTCCGCGGGCGCGACGTGACCCGCGCGGAGCCCCATCGGCGGGCGCATATGGGAATCGGTGTGAAGTTCCAGCATCTCGGCGTCTACCAGGCGCTTACCGTCCGGCACAATCTGGAACTCCCGTTACAGCACCGCCATTCGGGTGCGCAAATGGAGGCGGAGATCGGGCATCTCCTGGAGCGGCTCAATCTCGCAGGCACCGAAGAAATGCGGGTGGGTGCGCTCTCCCACGGCCAGAAGCAGTGGCTCGCCATCGGCATGTCGCTCGCCATGAAGCCCGCCTTGCTCCTGCTGGACGAGCCCACTGCGGGGATGGGTCCGGAGGAGACCCGGGCCACCGGTGCGCTGGTCTCATCCGTCAATGCCGAAGGCGTTACCATCGTCGTGGTGGAGCACGACATGGCCTTCGTTCGCCAGCTCGGCGCGCCGGTCACCGTTCTGCATTACGGGCGCGTATTCGCCGAAGGCTCGCTCGCGGAAATCGAGCGCAACGAGGAGGTTCGCAACATTTATCTCGGCGCACAGCTTGAGGCGGGCGCGCCGGGTCGTCATTCTGTGTAGAAGCAGACGAGGGGAGGTCACCCATGCAGCGGATCGAGCGAGGCCGGATTCCCAGCAAGTATGCCTTCGACTGGCGGGACGAACCCGTCCTCAGGGTGCAGCAGGACGAGCCGTTCCAGCTGGAGACGGACGACGCGCTCTCCGGCCTGATCGCGGACGACAGCGACGACCCGCTGGTCCACGACTTCACGGGCGAGCATGTGGTTGCGTTGCAGAATGTTTGGCCGCCGAAATACAACCCGGTGGTGGGGCCGATCCATGTGGAGGGCTGCGAGCGGGGGGATACGCTCGCCGTTCATATCGACTGGATCGACCCCTGGCGCTACGGCTTCTCCGGCATCCTGCCGGGTATCGGCCCGTTGGGGGATTCGCGCAAATGGGGTGAATGCGCCGAGCCGCATGTGCAGGTGATCGAACATTTCCCCGGGCCGAGCGGCCATACGCGGGACGGCACCGGCAAATATTCCGAAAAGCTCACCTGGGATCTGATGCCCTTCTGCGGCACCCTCGCCTGTGCGCCGGAGCGGGAGGTCTTCACCTCGCTCCTGGGCCAGGGCCCCTTCGGCGGCAATATCGACTGCCGCGACATCCGGGCCGGCCATACGATCCTGCTCAACGCCTACCACGACGGCGGCCTGCTCTATGTGGGAGACATGCATGGCGGCCAGGGGGATACGGAGTTCACCGGCATCGCCGATGAGACCCGCGCGACCGTCCAGTTGCGCGCAACCGTGGTGAAGAACCGCCACGCGCCCTGCGTGCGTATCGAGAAGCCGGACAGCCTGGTGGCGGTGGGGATCAACCTGCCCATGGAGCACGCGGTCTATGACGCCTGCAACAACATGATGGAGTGGCTGCGGGACGATTACGGGATCAGCGGCAAGGACATGTATATCCGCATGTCCTGCGATCCGGCCTTCCGCATCCGCACCTACCAGATGGTCCGCGCCGTGACCATCCAGCATGTGGTGGGCGCCGAATATCCGAAGGAGCGCCTGATCCCGGCCCTGTAGCGCAGGTGGGAAGATCGATTTGGTGCGCGGGTCTCCAGGCCCGCATGTTTCTTTATTCGAAAAACAACAACGTGCGGGCCCGGAGACCCGCGCACCGACAAACAACAAAAAGAAGACGGGGCGGCGGGCGGTTTTCTTGGGAGTGCGGCCGCACTACAGTCCGGATCGGCGTAGCGTCATCTCTGGAGAGGAACCCATGGCTCTGGCTCAAACCATTGAAACCGAGGCCCGGACCGAACATGCCGAGCCCATCGCGCGGACGCTCGCACGCTTCGCCCGCGGGCTCGACCTCGGCGCGGTGCCCGAGCGCGTGGTGGAGCGCGCCAAGCTGCATATTCTGGATGCGCTGGGCATCGGGCTCGCCGCCTCCCGCTACGACTTCAGCCACAAGACTCTGACGGCGATTCAGGGTCTCGCCGGCGCGGGTGACTATCCGGTGATCGGCATGCCGGCCCGGCTTCCCTACCGCGATGCGGCGCAGATGAACGGATTCCTCATCCACGGGCTCGACTATGACGACACCCATGTGGGCGGCGTGATCCATGCCACGGCGAGCGCGGTGCCCACGGTGCTGGCCGCCGGTCAGCGCCACGGTGCCACGGGCCGCAGCCTGTTGGAGGCCTATCTCGCCGCGATCGAGGCGTCCGCCCGGATCGGCGCGGCGGCGAGCGGCGGCTTCCATCGGCGGGGCTTCCATCCCACCGGCATGGTGGGAGTCTTTGGCGCGACGCTCGCGGCGGGTCGGCTCGCCGGGATGACGGAAGCGCAGCTCGCCCACGCCCAGGGCATCGCGCTCAGCATGGCGTCCGGCAGCCTGCAGTTCCTGGACGACGGCGCCTGGACCAAGCGGATGCATCCGGGCTGGGCGAGCGTCGCCGGGATCAGCGCCGCGGCGCTGGCGCAGCAGGGGTTCCAGGGTCCGCCGGAGCCCTATGAGGGCCGCTTCGGCCTCTATGCGCTCTACGGCGCGCCGGATGCGGAGGTCTCCTGGCCGGTCTGCACCGAGGGCCTCGGCGAGGACTGGGAAATGCTGCGTGTCGGCATCAAGCCCTATCCGGCATGCCATCTGATCCACGCCCTGGGCGACGCGACGCGGGCGCTGGTGGAGGCCCATGGCATCGGGCCCGCGGACGTGGAGTCGGTGGACGCCTATATCGGCGAGGGCTGCGTGAGCGTCGTCTGCGAGCCGGAGCCCGCCAAGCGCCGCCCGGCCAACGGCTACGAGGCCCAGTTCAGCGCGCACTACATGATCGCGAGCATGTTGGCGCGTGGGCGCTTCACCCTGGCGGAGCTCGAGCCCGGTGCCTACACGGACCCGGAGGTGCTCGCGCTCTGCGACAGGATCGCCTACCGCGTGGATCCGGATTCGGCGTTCCCAACCTATTTTTCCGGCGAGGTGGCGATCCGCACGGTGGACGGGCGTACCCTGCGCCACCGGGAGCAGGTCAACCGGGGCGCGGACACGCGGCCGCTGGGGGCGGACGAGATCGTCGAGAAGTTCCGCGACAACGCCGCCATGACGCTCTCGCCCGACCGCACCGAACGCGCCCTCGACGCCGTGCTCGCGCTCGACGGCAGCACGGCGCCGGCCGAGGTCGCATCGCTCCTCACCCTCGCCTGAGGCTGCGGGCAAGGCGGGTCGAAGACCAGCGCTCCGGGGAACAGACGGGCAGGCGGCAGCCAAACATCCGTCATCGCCGGACGTGAGGCCGCGTCGGCGCGGTCCCTTGTCGGCGGGGGGCGAAGGCGCCACCATGGTGCCGGCGCGTGGAGAATCGTGCCCGCGCGCCGGATAGATCCCAAGCACGTCTCGGAGGGAGGCAATGAAAAAGAGCAAGGCGAGGCACAGCAAGCATCTCTACTTTCCGCTCTCGCGGCGGCATTTCATCAAGAGTGCGGCGGCGGGCGCCGCCATCGTGGGCGCGCCCGCGGTGCTCGGCGGCCTCACGCGCCGCGTCAGGGCGCAGGAGAAGGGCGTGATCCGCATGCTCTTCACGGCGCCGACCATGATCCCGGGCGACTGGACCCGCTTCGAGGCGGATACCGGCCTCAAGATGGAGGATACGGTGATCAAGGACGATCCCGGCATCTTCCTCACCGAGGTGGAGGTGAACGACGCGGGCGACCGGTTCGACCTGATCTCGACCCTTTCGGGGGTGGAGCAGAGCCTGATCGACGGCGGCTACATCATGCAGGCGGAGACCGGCGCCGTGGGGAACTGGGGCGGGATGCCGGACAGCATCAAGTCCATCCCCTATCTGGTGCGCGACCTGAGCCCCGATGCCGGCATGGTCTGGGGCATGCCGCTCGCCATGAACGCGGACAGCTTCGGCTACTTGCCGGCCAAGCTGGACGAGCCGCGCCCGCCGGAGGAGGCCTCGTGGTCGCTGGTGTTCGAGAGCGAGAAGACCGTGGGGCGCTCGTCGACGGGCGACAACTACATCTATCTCTGGGAGGCGCTCGCCTATCTCAAGAATGTGGGCAAGCTCGAGGTGCAGGACATCCTGAACCCCTCGCCGGAGGAGGCGCGGGCGACCGCCGACTTCCTGATCGAGCGCAAGCAGGCCGGGCAGTTCCGCAACTTCTGGAAGATTTTCGACGACCAGGTCGCGGACATGAAGAACGGCGAGGTGGACGCCATCCGCTGCTGGGAGCCGGCGGTCAGGGAGGCCAACAAGGCCGGCGGCGACTGGGTCTACGCCAATGCCAAGGAGTTCTACACCAAGTGGCTCCACGCGGCCTATATCCCCTCCCAGGTCGAGGATCGCGGCAATCTGGAAGAGGTGTATACGGCGCTCGACTGGTTCCTGAGCGGGGGCTACGCCTCCACCATCACGCCGCTCCGGGGCTATCTCAACGGGCGGCCCGACCTGGCGACCGAGTACGCCATGCGGAACGACATGGATGACATCTCGGCGCCGATGAACGCGGCCCAGGAGAAGCTGAAGCTCAAGTTCGCCAAGGAGGACTTCTGGTTCAGCGCGGTGCCGGAGCATCTGCAGGAAATGCAGGCCCAGATGGACCGGGTGCTGAACGCGTAAGGGCTGCGGGGCGCCGGCCGCGCGGGTCGGCGCCCCTTCCATCCCGGCGCTTCATGACCGCAGCCGTCCTGCCCGCCCGAGAGGATTTTCTGCGCCGCCTGCTGCCGCGCTTGCCGGCGGGCGTGTGGTCGCTCTCGGGCTTCACCGTGGTGTGGTTCGGCGGCGTGGTCATCCCCCTGCTCGCCATCATCCTGGTCTCCTTCCTCCAGGGGCGCGGCATAAGGATCAACCTGGATCCGAGCTTCCTCCAATACGAGCGATTCTTCTCCTACGGTGGCGGCGATCTGCTGGCGCGCTCCGTCCGCATCGCGGCGACCGTCACCTTCATCGAGCTTCTGGTGGCCTTCCCCTTCGCGCTCTGGCTCGCCAAGGGGTGCCGTAACAACATGGTGCGTCTGCTCACCTTCACAGCGCTCACCGTACCCTTCTTCCTGAGCCCGGCGGCGCGGGTGATCGTCTGGCGCTCGGTCTTCGGCATCAACGGCGTGGTGAACCAGGCGCTGCTCGCAACCGGCGCGGTGGACGAGCCGGTGACCTGGCTGATCTTCTCGGAGTTCGCCGTGCATTTCGGCTTTCTCGGTGCCTTCTTCCCCACCATGGTGTGGCCGATCTTCCTCTCCATCGCCCTCATCGATAACGATTATCTGGAGGCGAGCAACGATCTCGGCGCGCGCCGCTGGCGCACCCTGGTGCATATC
The DNA here is from genome assembly GCA_965220825.1 of Alphaproteobacteria bacterium. Lineage (GTDB taxonomy): Bacteria > Pseudomonadota > Alphaproteobacteria > UBA828 > UBA828. The sequence continues at coordinate 1,173,917 of OZ244839.1, read as the reverse complement.
GTCTTTCCGCTGGCGCTGCCGGGCGTCGTCGCGGGATTCGTCTTCACCTTCATTCCCATGCTGGGGGATACGGTGGTGGCCCAGCATATGGGCGGCAACAATGTGCTGATGCTGAGCGCCCAGGTGCAGAGTCTGATCGGGGTCTCCAACTTCCTGGTGGCGGCGGCGCTGGCGGCGGTGGTGCTCGCCATCATGCTCGCCTTCCAGGTGCTGCTCTGGGCCGCGTTGAAGCCGGTGGGCGGGCTCAACGAAGTGTTCGCGAGCCTCCGCCGATGACTGTCGCCGCCGATACGGGCATCGTCTATGCGCGCTCGAAGCCTCCCCTCCTGCGCCGCGCGATGGAGGGCGTGCCGCGGGGGGCGAGCCTCTTCTTCGGCTACTCCGTGCTCTTCATCCTCTATCTCCCCATCGTCTGGCTGATGATCCTTTCCATCAGCGGGGAACCGCTGACCGGCATTCCGGGAGACTGGACGCTCACCTGGTACGAAGACGTGATCTACGCCGATATCGCCCAGCGGGAGGGCGAGGCCTATGGCAGCAACTTCCGGGTGGGCGATCCGCTGCTGCTCTCCATCGGACTCGCCTTCGCCACCTCGGCGGCCTGCGTGATCGGGGCGTTGATCGTGGGGCCCGTGCTGCCCCGGGTGAAACGCCGCGGGCCGCTTCTGGTGGGCTTCCTGATGCCGCTCATGGTCCCGGGCATCGTGGCGGGCGTCGGCCTCTTCATGTGGTATCGCCTGGTGATCCACGTGAAGATGGGCGTCTGGTCGCTCGCGCTCGCCCATTTCGTCTGGGCCTTCCCGTTTGCGTTGCTGGCCATGCTCGTGGTCGCCTCGCGCTTCGACACGCGGCTGATGGAGGCGGCGGAAGATCTGGGTGCGAGCCCCTGGCAGCGCTTCTGGCAGATCGAGGTGCCGATCCTGAAGCCCGGCATCTTCGCCGCGGGCTTCTTCGGCTTTTTGCTCTCGTTCAACGAGCTCCCGTTCAGTATCTTCATGCGTTCGGGCCAGGACACGCTGCCGCTCTATCTCTGGATACAATCGGGTGCGCACAACACCACCGTGCCGCTGATCTATGCCATGAGCACCCTTGTGACCATCGCGAGCATCGGTTTGACCTTCCTTGCGATCAAGCTTGCCTTCGGAGGAGGCCGAAATGGCGACAAATGATCCTGCCGCGGCCGGCGGCGAGATTCTCTCTGTCGAGCATGTGACCCATCGCTTCGGCGATGTCGTCGCGCTGGACGACGTCTCGATCACCGCGCGGCGAGGGGAGTTCCTCACCTTGCTGGGGGAGAGCGGCTCGGGCAAGACGACCCTTCTGCGAATCGTGGCGGGCCTCGAGCGGCCCACGCGGATCGCGCGCATGGCCATCGACGGCGAGGACGTCTCCGCCATTCCCGCCTCGCGGCGGAACTGCACCACGGTGTTCCAGCATTATGCGCTCTTTCCCCACATGTCCGTGGGCCAGAACGTGGAATATGGCCTTCGGGTGCGCGGCGTGGACAAGGACAACCGCCGCACCCGCGCCGAGGAAGCGCTGGCGCTGGTGCGCCTTCTGGACAAGTACGGCCGCCGGGTCCATCAGCTATCGGGCGGCGAGCGCCAGCGGGTGGCGCTCGCGCGTGCGCTGGTGACTCAGCCGGCGATTCTGCTGCTTGACGAGCCGCTCGGCGCGCTGGACGAGAAGCTCCGGGTGGACATGCAGGTGGAGCTTCTGGATCTGCACAAGAAGCTGGGCCTCACCTTCATCTATGTCACCCACAGCCAGGAAGAGGCGCTCACCATGAGCGACCGCATCATCCTCATGCGGCGAGGGCACATCGTGCAGGAGGGCCCACCCGCGGACCTCTTCGACCGACCGGCGACCCGTTTCGTCGCGGATTTCATGGGCGTCGAGAACCTGCTGGAAGGTGTGATCGAGGCGGTCTCGGACGGGATCGCCACGGTGCGCATCGGCGACGCCACCATCGCCGGCGCCTGGAGCGGGCGCGGCGCGGCGGCGAAGGGGACGCCCGTCCACGTCGCCGTCCGCGCCGAGCGGATCCGGCTCCAGGGCCCCGGCTCGGACGAGGAGCCCGGTGCCAACCGGCTGCCCTGCCGGACCGGCGCCACCATCTACAAGGGCAAGTATCTGGACCAGACTCTGGAGACGGACATCGGCCCCATCAAGGCCCGCATCTGGGACCGCGGCGTGGACGTGAAAAACCTCTCCGCCCTCTGGTGGCGCCCCTCCGAATGCGCCGTAACCTCCGCCGACGAGGACGCGGCCCAGGCGGCGGCCGCGTAATGCCCGACAGCGTCGCCGGATAACGGCGGTCGGTCGCCGGCGGCCTACGCCGGGCCGAGAACCCGCCCGGCCACCGCGGCGAGCTTTGCGACAAGGGCGGGGTCGCGGGCGTCGGGGGCGGTAATGAGGGCGTGGTCGAGGGCGCGGTCGCAGCCGGCGGGGCAGGGCGGTCGGCCGGGCTCGAGCGATTTGGCGAGCGATGCCACCAGGCGGCCTGCGGCTTCCGCGTTCGCCCGCAGCGTCTGCAGGATGGCCTCGACCGAGACGTTGTCGTGATCGGGGTGCCAGCAGTCGTAGTCCGTAACCATGGCGACCGTCGCGTAGCAGAGCTCGGCCTCCCGCGCGAGCTTCGCTTCGGGCATGTTGGTCATGCCGATCACGTCGCAGCCCCAGTCTCTATAGAGTTCCGATTCCGCCAGCGTCGAGAATTGCGGCCCTTCCATGGCCAGGTAGGTCCCGCCCCGCACCGCGCGCACACCCGCCTCTTCCGCCGCCACCTCGAGCCGGTCGCCGAGGCGCGGACACACCGGCTGCGCCATGGAGACATGGGCCACGAGGCCCGTGCCGAAAAAGCTCTTCTCGCGCGCAAAGGTGCGGTCCACGAACTGGTCCACCAGGACGAAGTCTCCCGGTGCCAGATCCTCCCGCAGGCTGCCGACGGCGCCGAAGGAGATTACGTCGGTGACGCCGGCCCGCTTCAACGCGTCAATATTGGCGCGATAGTCGATACCGGTGGGTGCCAGCCTGTGGCCGCGCCCGTGGCGAGGCAGGAAGACCATGTCGAGGCCCGCCAGGCGCCCGAAGAGGAGGGAGTCGGAGGGCGTTCCGAACGCCGACTCCACCGGGATCCGCTCGGTCTCGCTCAGGCCCTCGATGCGGTCGATGCCGCTCCCGCCGATCACGCCCAGGCGGACCGGCCGGGCTTCCTCTGCCCCGCTCAAGACGGCCGCGCCGCGTCCCGTCCGCCACGCCGGAGCGTCTCCGGCATTGCGCGAACCGCGCGGCTAGCCGACATGGCGCCCCAACTGGGAGAGTGTGCGGTCTCGCGCAAGCTTGGCCGCGTCCGGGTGGTAGTCGGCGCGCCGGTCACAGTTGAATCCATGGCCCGCGCCCTGATAGACGTGGACGGCGACATCGGGGTGGGTCGCCTTGATCTCGTCCACATCCGCCATGGGAATGCCTGCGTCCTCCGTGCCGAAATGGAGCATGGTGGGGCAGGCGGGCGCCTCGCCCACGAACTGGATGATCTGGCCGCCGTAATAGCCGACGGCCGCATCGAGGGGGAGCCGGCAGGCGGCGAGCCAAGCGAGGGTGCCGCCCCAGCAATAGCCCACCACGGCGATCTTCGCCGCGCCTTCCAGCGCGTCCACCGCGGCCTTGATGTCGAGCACCGGCCCCTCCCAGCCGATGTCCGCCTTCAGCGCCCGGCCGCGCTCGACCGTCTCGGCGGTGTAGTCGAGTTCGAGGTCCTTCTCCTTGCGGTCGAAGAGCGCGGGCGCCACCGTCAGATAACCCTCTGCGGCGAAGCCGTCGCATACCGATCTGATATGGTCGTTTACGCCGAAAATTTCTTGAGCGATCACCACCGCGGCGCGCGGCTCCCCTTCCGGCGCGGCGCGGTAGGCGTCAAGCACGTGGCCGTCATCCGCCGTAAACTGAACAATACCTCCCATTGCGATCACCTCTCTTGTGTTTCGTGTCTTGTGTTTCGTGCTTGCGCCCTTCACATAGCAGATAGGCCGGAGGTTGCGCCACACTCCCCATCTCGGCCTCTCCGGCGACGCTACACATTGAAGCGGAAGCGGATCACGTCGCCGTCCTGTAGCACGTAATCGCGGCCTTCCTGGCGCAGGCGGCCGGCGTTGCGTGCCCCCTGTTCGCCCCCCAAGGCGACGAACTCGCCGACGGGCACGGTTTCGGCGCAGATGAAGCCCCGGGCGAAGTCCGTATGGATGCGGCCTGCCGCCTCCACCGCCTTGCTGCCCGCGGGCACCGTCCAGGCGCGCGCCTCGTCCGGGCCCGCGGTGATGAAGCGGATGAGCCCCAGCAGCCGGTGGCCCGCATGGATCACCCGGTCCAGGCCGGGCTGGTCGAGGCCGAGCGCCTCCAGAAACGCCGCCTTCTCCGCCGCGTCCTCCATGCTCGCGATCTCCGCCTCGATGGCGGCGGAGATCGTCACGTGGCCTGCGCCGCCGCGGGCGGCGTGTGCGGCGACGGCTGCGCTCTCCGCATTGCCGGATGCGGCGCCGGCTTCGTCCACATTGCAGACGTAGAGCACGGGCTTCGCGCTGACCAGGCCGAGCCGCGCGAGGCCCTCCTGCACCGGGCCGTTCTCTCCCCGGCTCATCTCGCGTAGCGGCCGCCCGTCCGCGAGCTGGGCGAGGCACGCGTCGATGGTTCCGATACGGGCCTTCGCCTCCTTGTCGCCGCCGCGTGCGCGCTTGATCGCGCCGTCGCGCTGACGCTCCAGGCTCTCCATGTCGGCGAGCATGAGCTCGGTTTCGACGGTCTCGATGTCGTCGATCGGGCGCACGGGGCCGGCGACATGGGCGATTCGCTCGTCGTCGAAGCAGCGCACCATGTGGAGGAGGGCGTCCACCTCCCGCACATGGCCGAGGAAGCGGTTGCCGAGCCCTTCGCCGGTGGACGCGCCCGCGACGAGTCCGGCGATGTCCATTACCTCCAGCACCGTCGGCACGGTCGTCTTCGAGCCCGCGATTCGCGCCACGTCGCCGAGGGCGGGATCGGGAACGGGAACCCGCGCCGCATTGGGCTCCACCGTGCAGAAGGGATAGTTGCCGACCTCCGCCTGCGCAGCGCCTGCAAGCGCGTTGAAGAGCGTGGACTTGCCCACATTGGGCAGGCCCACGATGCCGCATCTAAACCCCATCGGGAGGCGGTCCCGCCGCTCGTGCAGGGGCGCCGGGCGGCTCGGGCCGGGGCGGTTGGGCGAGCAGCGCGACCCGGCTCATGAAGGCGCTGTCGTCCCCGGCCAGCAGCAGCGGGAGCGCCTCGGCGATTGCGTCCAGCGCCTTGGGCAGCCACGCGGCGTCCGCCTTCGAAAAATCGGTGAGGACATGGCCCTGCACCCGGTCCTTGTCACCCGGATGGCCGACGCCGATCCGTACCCGCCAAAAGTCCGCGCCGATATGGGCGCGCACGCTGCGGAGCCCGTTATGGCCCGCAATGCCGCCGCCGCACCGCGCACGAATCTTGCCCGCGGCGAGATCGATTTCGTCGTGGAGGACCACCACGGCGGCGGGATCGAGGCGGTAGAACCGCATCGCGGCTCCCACGGCGCGGCCCGATTCGTTCATGTAGGTGTCGGGTTTCAGCGCGAGGGTTTCCGTCTCGCCCACACGGCCCTCGGCGATACGGCCGTGAAAGCGGCTGCGGGGCCGGAAAGCGCGGAAGCCGAAGCGCGCCGCAATGGCGTCGAGCGCCATGAAACCCACATTGTGGCGGTTGCCGGCGGCGTCCGCACCGGGGTTGCCGAGCCCAACGATCAGGCTGGCCGGAGCGCCCATCCCGCGCTCGCGGCCTGCGAGCCGAAGGAGAACCTCTCTAAGTGTCGCTGTCCTGCCCCTGGGCCGCGGACTCCGATTCGTCGTCGGCGGCCTCCTCCCCTTCGGCCGCTTCGGCGTCCTCTTCTTCTTCGGCTTCCTCTTCCTCCGGCTCCACGATCACCGTGGGTGCCGCGATGGTGGCGATGGTGAAGTCCCGGTCCGTAATGGTGGGCGTCACGCCCTCCGGGAGCGGCACCGCGCTGATATGGACGCTGTCGCCGATCTGAAGTTCGGAAATGTCCGCCGAGATGAATTCCGGGATGGCCTCGAAGGGGCAGAGGAGTTCCACCTCATGCCGCACGACGTTGAGGACTCCGCCCCGCTTCAAGCCCTCGCATTCCTCCTGGTTCTCGAAACGCACCGCCACCGAGATCGCGAGCTTCGCGCCCTTCACATAGCGGACGAAGTCCACATGGATGGGCCTGTCGGTGACCGGGTCCACCTGGACGTCACGCGGCAATACGCGGATCGTCTTGCCGTCGATCTCGAGATCGTAAAGCCGGGTGAAGAAGCCCGCCTGTTCCGTCTCGCGCCCGAGGGTCGCGTGGTCGAGGGAGATGGGCACCGGCTCGCCGTCGCCGCCATAGACAATGGCCGGCAAGCGCCCTTCGCGCCTCAGCGCACGGGCGCCGCCTTTGCCCCGTGGCGCGCGGGGCGCCGCTGCAATGGTGGAGAATTCGCTCATGATTCCGGTCCTCGGGATGTCTGTCGGTCAGTCGAAAAGGCTCGAGACCGAGCTTTCCGAACTGATGCGGCGGATCGATTCCGCCATCAACTGGGCGATGGAGAGCAGGCGGATGTTCTCGGAGACGCGTATGGCTTCGGTCATCTGTATGCTGTCGGTGACGACCAGGGACTCGAGGGCCGACGAGGAGACCCTCGCCGCCGCAGCGCCCGAGAGCACGGCGTGGGAGACATAGCCATGGACGGCCCGCGCCCCCGCTTCCTTGAGCGCCTCCGCCGCATTGCAGAGCGTGCCCGCGGAATCGACGATGTCGTCCACGATGATGCAGCGGTGGCCGGTGACGTCGCCGATGATGTTCATGACCTCGGACTGCCCGGCCCTTTCCCGGCGCTTGTCGACGATGGCAAGGCTCGCATTGAAGCGCTTCGCAAGCGCCCGGGCCCGCAGCACGCCGCCCACATCCGGCGAGACGAACATCAGCGGCTCGTCGTCATAGTTCTTCCGAATGTCGTCGACCATCACGGGGGCCGAATAGAGATTGTCCACCGGAATGTCGAAGAAGCCCTGGATCTGGCCTGCATGGAGGTCGAGGGTGAGTACCCGGTCCGCGCCGCTTACCTCGATGAGATTGGCGACGAGCTTGGCGGAGATCGGCGTGCGCGGCGCGGACTTCCGATCCTGCCGGGCATAGCCGAAATAGGGAATCACGGCGGTGACCCGGCGGGCCGAGGCGCGCTTCAGCGCATCGAGGCACACCAGGAGCTCCATCAGATTGTCGTTGGTGGGGGTGGAGGTGGACTGGATGAGAAAGACATCCTCGCCGCGCACGTTCTCGAGGATTTCAACGAACACTTCCGAATCCGGAAAGCGCCGGATGAGAGTCTTGGTCAGGGGCGTGTTGAGCACGGCCGCTATTGCGCCTGCCAGCGGCCGGTTGCTGTTTCCGGCAACGAGCTTCATCGGTGATGTTCCTCAGAGCGCGCCGGGGGGCCGCGGCGCCCGGATACCCCCTCTCCCCGGTTCCACCGGGTATTCAGCGTGGCGGACTGTATCAAGCCGTTCGAACACTGTAAACGATCCGTCCCACTTCGGCCCCGTCGGCAAAAATCCCATCGTTGCGCTTCTGGTGAGCGTTCCTCCAGGCCCACAAGTTTTTGTTTTCACACAGAGAAAAAAGCGGGCCTGGAGACCCGCGCACCGAAAAAAAGAGCCGCAGAGGCCCGCCGCCGCCGGGAGGTGCCCCATTGCTGCGCGACCGACCCGCGTACCGAAAAGGGCGGCTACGTCGAGCCGGCGGCGACTGGTTGCGATCAGCGCCGGGGGTTTCGGCTGGAATCTGCCGACGATCCAGCGGGAGCCGCGGCCGGGCGCGCGGGAAGGCGGACATACTCTCGCCCGGACGCTACCTGCATCGCCCGGATGTCCCGGAAGATGGCCGCCACGTCATAACCGAGCCTGGCGGCATGCGAGTCACGCACGGCCCTCACTTCAGCGATGATCGGGTCGATCAGGCGTGTCTCCACCAGTTGCCTCCATGCGTTCGTTCGATCGCGCTGTGAGCCGGTCGTTGGGATACCCTTCGTTACCCGTCTCCTACGCCAGGACGCAGCTTGCCATGAGGCCTACGATCAGCAGGACGGCGAAGACGATGGCGTAGGGCATGTCAGGCTCCGAGGGCCATGATCGCGATGTTGCGACCGTAGTCGGGCTCGCCGCGTTGCAGGCTGCGGCGGTAGCTGAAGAAGCGCGCGTCTTCGGTGCAGGTGTCGCCGCCCACCTGCCCGACATCGCGAACGCCGCACGCTTCGAGCCGGCGCACCACATAGCCCGCAAGATCAAAGAGGAAGCGGCCGTCCTCGCCCCGGGGCTGGAAGAGGTCCTCGTCCCGGGGCGCGCGGGCCAGGAAGGGCGCGGGGAATGCCGGGCCCACCTCGTAGGACGCCGCGCCGATGCAGGGTCCGATCACGGCCCGGATCCGGGGTGGGCGCGCGCCGAGGCCCGTCATGGTCTTCACCACCGCCTCCAGGACGCCCCCGAGTGCGCCGCGCCAGCCCGCATGGGCGGCGCCGATCACGCCGCCTTCCGCGTCCGCGAGCAAGACGGGCGCGCAGTCGGCCGTGAGAATCGCGAGCGCGATCCCGGGCCGTGCCGTCGCCATGGCGTCGATGCGCGGTGCGGGCCGCTCCCAGGGTTCGGTCACCACGAGCGCCTTCGCGCTGTGGACCTGATAGGCGCTGCAGAGGGAGGAAGGCGGGAGTCCACAGGCCGCCTCCGTGGCCAGGGCTCGGTTCTCCCGCACCGCCCCAACGTCGTCACTCGAGCCATAGCCGCAGTTGAGCGAGCGGTAGAGTCCGCCGCTCACGCCGCCCTCGCGCCCGAAGAAGCCATGGCGGACCCGCCCGCTTCCGTCCGCCAGCAGGCTGTGGCGAATGGGATCAGCCATGATGCGCCCGCTCGAAGCCCGGCGGCGGCCCCAGGGCCGGATCGGCGATGGCGAAGGCCTTGAAGAGCGTTCCCATCTCGTCCGGTGCGGTGAGCCGGCGGCGCTGCGCCTCGACCTCCGCCGCCCGATCAGGATTCCGCCGCAGGCGCGCGGCGCGTGCGTCGATGCCGAGCGCCCGAAGGAAGCACCGCTGGGCGACCGGGCCGTGAGCCTCCGCCCCGGCCCGGCGGGCCGCGCGGGCAAGGGCGGCGAAATCCAGGTGGGCCGTAAGGTCCGCGTCGCCCGGCTCCCGCAGCACGTCGTGGAAGCGGTGTCGCCGGACCGCCTGGAGCGTGTCGCCCGCGCCCGGGCGCGCCGGGCCGTAGTCCACGATCAGCGCCGCGCCGCCGCTGCAGCGCACCCGCTCGGCGAGCAGGGCGGCGACTGCTTCCCGCGCGGGCGAGCGCTCGACGATGGTGCCGAGGGGCAGGTCCCCCAGGTCCCCGGACGCAGCACTTGCGTCCGCCGCGAGGCCGAAGCGGAGCGCGCCGCCCCCTTCATCCACGGTCACCACCCGCTCGCGCCAGCCCGATTCGGCGCGCTGGAACTGACGGATCGGCAGCGCATCGAGAAACTCGTTGGCAATGGCCAAAAGCGGGCCGCGCGGCACGGTTTCCAGGCCGTCGTGCCAGGCGGGCGCCGCGCCGTCGAGGGCCGTGCGCTGGGCGCGGCGGAGCGTCTCGTTCGTCTCCACGAGGTGCAGGGAGACCGCACGGCAGAATGCCGGCACGGCGCGCGCGGCGCGCAGCGCGTCCGCCATCAGCGTGCCGCGCCCCGGCCCCAGTTCGACGAGGATCGCCGGCGCGGGCCGCCCCATCCGCTCCCACACAGCGGCACACCAGAGGCCGATCAGCTCGCCGAACATCTGGCTGACCTCCGGCGCGGTAATGAAGTCACCCGTCTTTCCGATGGGCGTTCCGCGGCGGTAATAGCCATATCGAGGGTGGGCGAGGCAGAGCGACATGTAGCGATCGATGCGCATGGGGCCTCTGCGCCGGATATGGGCACGGATTTCGGCCTCGAGGGCGTTCACGGTCTGCCGGCCCGCCAGGGGAGCCGGGCGCGCAGGATAAGCCACGCGCCGAGCGCCAGCATGGGAATCGAGAGAAGCTGCCCCATGGTGAGGCCGGAGACGATAAAGCCCAAGAACGCATCCGGCTCGCGGAAGAGTTCGCCGACGATCCGTGCCGCCCCGTAGCCCGCGAAGAAAAGCCCCGCCACCGCACCGGGATGCTTCAGAAGCCGCGTAAGATGGATCGCCGAGGCGAGGACGGCGAAGAGAAGAAGGCCTTCGAGCGCGGCTTCGTAGAGCTGGCTCGGGTGCCGGGGCAGGGGGCCGCCGCCGGGGAAGACCATGCCCCATGAAGAGTCGGTGGTCCGCCCGTAGAGTTCGCCGTTCACGAAGTTCGCGCAACGCCCGAAGAAGAGCCCGATGGGCGCCGCCGCGCAGATTGCATCGCCCACCGAGAATAGGCTGACGCGCTTCGCACGTGCGAACAGCGCACAAGCCGCCAGCACCCCCAGCAACCCGCCGTGGAACGACATGCCGCCTTGCCAGATGATGGGGATTTCGCCCGGGTTCCGGAAGAAATGTTCCGGCTGGTAGAACAGCACATAGCCGAGCCTGCCCCCCACCACGACGCCGATCGTGCACCAGACCAGCAGGTCGTCGGCATGGCGGACGGTAAGCCCCTCGATCCGCCCCCGGGCGAGATGGCGCACATATTGCCAGCCGGCGAGCAGGCCGACCACATAGGCGAGGGCATACCAACGCACGCTCACGGGGCCGATCTCGACGGCCACCGGGTCGATGGCGGGGAAGGCGAGGGCGAGGGTCATGGAGGGGTCACCGGTAGGGATCCGCCTGGCTCAGATAGTCGCGAACATAGCGTGTAACGCCCTCCTCCACGCTCGTGAAGGGCGTCCGGTATCCGGCGGCGCGAAGGCGCTCCATGCGTGCCTGCGTGAAGTACTGGTAGCGTTCGCGAATCGCCTCGGGCATCCCGACATACGCGATGCGGGGCGGTTGTTCGAGGGCGGCGAACACCGCTTGTGCCAAGTCGGCGAAGCTTCGCGCCGTGCCGGTGCCCACGTTGAACAGGCCGCTGATACCGGGGTTGTCCAGCAGCCAGAGCATCACGGCCACGCAATCTTCCACCCAGACGAAGTCGCGCATCTGGCCGCCATCCGCATAGTCCGGGCGGTGGGACTTGAAGAGTCGGACGGCGCGTCCGGCGGCGGCGTCGGGATAGATCGTCGCGACCACGCTCCGCTGGTTCTCCTTGTGGTACTCGTTGGGGCCGTAGACGTTGAAGAATTTGAGTCCGGCCCATTGGGGCGGCCGCGGCGCGCCGCGGGCGATCATATGGGCGACGCGGCGGTCGAAGAGGTGCTTGCTCCGGCCGTAGGGGTTGAGCGGCCGCAGCCGAGCCAGCGCGTCTGCGCCGCCGTCGTCGTCGAATCCGAGGCTGCCGTCTCCATAGGTCGCCGCCGAGGAGGCGTAGATCAGCGGCACCTCGTTCGCTGCGCACCAGCGCCAGAGTGCGAGGCTCGCGCGATAGTTGTTCTCCGCGAAGAGGCCCGCGTCCGTCACCATGGTGGAGGAGGTCGCGCCGAGATGGAACACCGCCCGCAGATCGCGCCCATGGTCCTTAAGCCACGGCAGCAATGCCGCCGGCTCCACCACGGCCTGGAGCTTGCGCTTCGCGATCGTCTTCCCGTCGTCTCCCGCACCGGGCATGTCGGAGATTGCGAGCGGCCCGTCTCCCCGCTCCTCCAGTGCGGCAAGCAGATTCGACCCGATGAACCCCGCTCCGCCCGTGACGACGATCACGCCGGCCGTCCTCGAGCGGGCCGTCCGTCGGCACCGGCATCGCCGCCGATCCGGGCGCGCGCGGCGGCGTCCGCATTCATTCCGGCCTCCTTCCTATGCCGCCCTATGGTGGCGGCGGGCGGAAGCGGTTGCAAACGGCGTCCGTACCGCCGGGCAGGTGCGCTGCCGGGGCCGGGCGAAGCGTGGTAGTAAGGTGTGGTCGCCTTCCGGCATCCGAGAACATGGGAGTGGAGATGAACGAGAGCGAGCGCCGCAATCTTGCGGTCATCACCGAGGTCTGCGAGGCCTTCAACCGGCACGATGTGGAGGGCATCCTCAAGCACTTCACCGAGGATGCGCACTGGCTGGTCTCGCGCGGCGTGCCGCCGGAAGGCGGGCGCTATGTGGGAAAGGAATCCATTCGCGCCATGATCCAACGGCGCTTTCGCACGATCCCGGACATGGCGTGGGAGATTCACAGCCACTGGGTCGGGGGCAACCGGGGCTGTTCCGAATGGACCGTCAGCGGAACCGAGGTCGACGGTAACCGTCTCGACTGGCTCGGCTGCGACCTGTGGGAGCTCGACGCCGACGGCAAGGTGGTCAAGAAGGACACCTATTGGAAGTACGCCGGCGAAGAGGCCACGGGCGGGTCGGCCGCGTCGTAACCCGCGGCAAGGCGGGGCGTCCGGCGCCGGTCACCCGCGGAAGGGCAGCAGCTCGCGGTAGATCGCGAGCGTCGATTCGCACATGCCGGTGAGCGAGAAGCGCCGGCGGACATGTTCCCGCGCCGCGTGCGCCATGGCGTTTCGCCGGGACGGGCTCAGCGCGAGGGCCCTGCGAAGGCCCGCCGCAAGCGCTTCGGCGTCGCCGGGCGGCGTGAGCCAGCCGGTCTCGCCGTCGCGCACGGTCTCCCGGGCGCCGCCATGGTCGGAGGCGACGACGGGCCGCCCCATGGCCTGGGCTTCCACGGCAATGCGCCCGAAGGCCTCGGGACGGAGCGAGGCGGAGACCACCGCGTCCGCCAGCATGTAGGCCGCCGGCATGTCCCGGCAGTGGCCGGCGATGCGCACGCGGTCCGAGATCCCCAGCGCGTCGATTCGTCGCATCAGGCGGTTCCGATGGCCGGTTCGTCCATCGTCCCAACCGCCCACCAGAAGGCAGAACACGTCGTCGTCCAGGAGGGCCAGCGCGTCCATCAGCACGGTCTGGCCCTTCCATTCGGTGAGACGCCCCGGCAGCATGACGATGCGTTCGCCGTCCGGTACCCGCCAGCTTCGGGAGAGTGTCACGATCCTTTCCGCTGCGACCCGCGCGGGATCGAACGACGCGAGATCCACGCCGCGCGGTACCAGCCTGATCCGCTCGCGCGCGGCCGGGTAGGTGTCCCCGATATGCCGGGCGATGAACTCCGAGATCGCGATGACCCGCTCGCCCCGCGCCATGATTCCGTTGTAGTGCCGCTTGGCGGCGGATGTCCCCGAATAGGTGCCGTGGAAGGTGGTGAGGAAGGGCCTGGCCGTGCGTCGCGCCGCATGCCAGGCGAGCCAGGCGGGCGCGCGCGAGCGGGCGTGGACCAGATCCACCTGCTCCGACGCGATAAGGCGCGCGATCCGAGAGATGGTGGCGGGTGCGCGCATCGGGTTCTTGCTACCCACCGGAAGGGCCGCATGCAGTGCGCCGGCCGCGGCGGCGAGGGGTGCGTCGTCCTCGCCACCGGAGCAGACGACCGAGCGCCATCCCGCGTCCGCCAGCGCCCGGGAAATTTCCAGGGTGCCCCGCGCAACGCCGCCGCCGCCCACGATTCGCGGTAGAAGCTGGAGGACTGTCGGCATCGGGTCTGGGGCGCGGCGCAGAGCGGTGCTACGCTCGCCCGGCCTTTGCGCGCCCGCGGGCCGGGTGCGCTTCACACCGGTGCATAGGGGGGAACCCCGACCCATGGCCATGGCCTGCGATCCGCACGACCAGACGCCTCCCTCCTTCCTGCGCGCGCGCGACGGGGGCAAGATCGCCTACCGCGCAACCGGCGGCGGGTCGCCGGGGGTCCTGTTCCTGGGCGGTTTTCGGTCGGACATGACGGGTACCAAGGCCTCGGCGCTCGAAGCCCACTGCCGGCGCACCGGCCGGGCCTGCGTGCGGTTCGACTATGGTGGACATGGCGCGTCCGACGGCACGTTCGCGGACGGCACCATCGGCGGCTGGCGGGACGATGCGCTCGCCGTGCTGGATCATGTCGCGCGCGGACCTCAGATTCTGGTAGGCTCCAGCATGGGTGGCTGGATCATGCTGTTGGCGGCACTCGCCCGGCCTGAGCGCGTTGCGGGGCTGGTGGGCATCGCGCCTGCGCCCGACTTCACCGAGGAGCTGGTCTGGAACGCCATGGATGACGACGCTCGTCAGGCCCTGGCGGCGGACGGGTTCATTGAGCGTCCGTGCGATTATGGCGGCGAGAGCTATGCCATCTCCCGCGCCCTGATCGAGGAGGGAAGGCATCATCTCCTGCTCGGCGGTCCCATAGCGCTGCGCTGCACGATCCGCCTGCTGCAAGGCATGCGCGATGCGGACGTGCCGTGGCGCACCGTACTGCGGCTCGCCGACCGGCTTGAAAGCGCGGATCTCGTCGTGGAACTCGTGAAGGACGGCGACCATCGCCTCTCCCGCCCGCGGGACATCGCCCGCCTGTGCGCGGCCGTCGACGAGGTCGCAACCGCCGTGGAGACATCGTAACGCTTTCGGTGTGCGCCTATTCGGCCGCGTCGGCCCCCGCCTCGTCCGGGGCGCGCGGGTCGTGGCGGCGGATCGCGCCCTGGGCTTCGAGCGCTTCGATCTGGCTCGGGTCGTAGCCGAGCTCCCGAAGGATCGCGTCCGTATCCTGGCCGAGACGCGGCGCGGCGCGGCGCGGCATCACGGCGCCGTTCACCTTGATGGGCTGGCGTACCATGCGCATGGTCCCGCGCGCCGGATGCGGCACGCTCTGCACGATTTCCTGCTCGGCGGCGAAGTCGCTTGCCAATGCGCCGGCCACATCGTTCACCGGCGCGCAGGGCAATACCCCGCCGAGGCGGTCGAGCCATTCGGCGGTGGTGCCCGTGCGGAATACCGCCTCCAACCGGCGCACGACCTCCTCCCGGTTCTTGTAGCGCGAGGCGAAGTCCTTCATCAGCGGGTCGTCGATCCACTCGGGCCGTTCCATCGCCCGGCAGAGTGCGGGCCAGAAGGTGATCTTGTTGGCCATGACGAAGAGCCAGCCGTCCGCCGTCCGGTAGAGCTCGCTCGGTACCAGCGAGGGATGGCCGGAGCGCGCCACCCGCCGGGGCTTGAAGCCTTCGTTCAAGTGCCAGGTCGCCGGGTAGCTCAGATTGTTCATGGCGACATCGTAGAGCGAAGCGTCGAGGTCCATGCCCCGTCCGCTCGCCCGGGCGCTGATGACGCCTGAGAGCAGCGCGAGCGCCGCGGTGAGCCCGCCCATGAAGTCCACGATGGAAAGGCCGAAGCGGGTGGGGATGCTGTCGGGCTCGCCGGTCATGGAGAGGTACCCGGCCTCCGCCTGCATCACATAGTCCAGTCCCGGCCACGCGGCGCGCGCGTTGTTCCGCCCATAGGCCGAGAGATGCACGCAGACGATGCGGGGGTTGGTGGCGCCGAGGCTCTCATAGTCCAGCCCGAGCGTATCCGGCAGGTCGCCCCGCAGATTGTTGATCACGGCGTCCGCGCGGCGGATCAGCCGTTCGAGCACCTCGCGCCCGGCCGGCGTCTTGAGATTGAGCGCGAGCCCGCGCTTGTTGCAGCTGAAGGTCTGGTAGAACAGGCTGTCGCCGTCCTCGGCATAGGGCAGGACATGCCGGCCCATTTCTCCGCCGCTCTCGTGGTTCTCGATCTTCACCACCTCGGCGCCGAGATCGGCAAGATACATGGTGCCGAAGGGCGCCGCTCCATATTGCTCGATGGCAACGACCACGAGCCCTTCGAGCGGCCGTAGGGGCGGCACCCTCGGTTCGGACGCTGCGCTCACGCCGGATTCCGCTCGACCAGCTGGCGGGCGATGACGATCCGCTGGATCTCGTTCGTGCCTTCGCCGATACAAAGCAGGGGCGCATCCCGGTACATGCGCTCGATGGGGAACTCGCGGGAATAGCCGTAGGCCCCGTGGATGCGCATCGCCTCGATGCTGTTCTCGAGCGCGGCCTCGCTGGCGAAGAGCTTGGCCATGCCGGCCTCCATGTCGCAACGCTCGCCCGAATCGTAGGCAAGCGCCGCCTTCTCGGCCAGGAGGCGGGCCGCCTCCGTCCGCGTCGCCATGTCGGCGAGCTTGATCTGGATCGCCTGATGCTGGCAGATCGGCTTGCCGAAGGTCTCGCGCTGCTGGGCGTAGCGCACCGATTCGTCGAGGCATGCCTGGGCGACGCCGACCCCGCGGGCGGCGATGTTGATACGGCCGAGCTCCAGCCCGCCGAGCGCATGCTGAAGGCCCTTGCCCTCCATGCCGCCGATGAGCTTGTCCGCGTCGATCCGGTAGTCTTCGAAGGCGAGTTCGGCCGTGTCGACGCCCTTGTAGCCGAGCTTGTCCAGCTTGCGGCTGACGCGAAAGCCCTCGCCCTTCTCGGCGAGAAAGAGACTCATGCCCTTGTGGGGCGGGGTGGCCTCCGGGTCCGTCTTCGCGAGCAGCGCAAGGCAGGAGCCCTGGATGCTGTTGGTGATCCAGGTCTTCGCACCGTTGATCACATAGCCCCGGTTGCCGTCGCGTTTCGCGACGGTGCGGATCGCCTGCAGGTCGGTGCCGCAGTCCGGTTCCGTCAGCGCGAGGCCGCCGCGGATTTCGCCGCTGGCGAAACGGGGCAGGTAGTGTTCCTTCTGCTCCTCGGTGCCGAAACGCTCCACGGCGGCGGCCATGATCAGATGGGAGTTGATCACGCCGCTGACCGAGATCCAGGCATGGGAGAGCCGTTCGACGATCTTGGCATAGGTCGAGGCGGAGAGGCCGAGCCCGCCATAGCGTTCGGAGACGGTCGCGCCGAAGAGGCCCATCTCCTTCATCTTGTCGACGATCTCCTGGGGGTAGATGTCGTCCCGCTCGAGCGCCGCGACATGGGGGCGGACGTCCCGTTCGAGGAAGCGCTCCACGCCGTCTAGGATCAGCGTCTCCTGCTCCCGGTCGGCCGATTCCGCCCCGTTCGTCATGGCACTCCCCTCCTTCGCGATCCCGTGTCGGGCTTCCGTCGATCAGGCGGCGCACCATATCGTTTCGTCGCGGTCGAGAAAATGCTTGTGGCAACCCGCCGCGCCGGGTATTTCATTCGATAGCACCGGGCGGCACGCGCGGGGTTGTGCGTGATCGCGGGTGCGGAGGGGCTACGGCCGTCGCGCGGCTTCGCCGGGCGAACGGACGGGCGACGGGGCGACGGCGATCACGCGCAACGGAGAAACGGAGCGACATGGCGGGTTCAGGCGAGGTTGAAATCCGGGGAATCACAAAGCGGTTCGGCCCGACCGTGGCTGTCGAAGACATCAATCTGACGATCCCCGACGGATGCTATTGCTGCCTGCTGGGGCCCAGCGGCTGCGGAAAGACCACACTTCTTCGCATGATCGCCGGTCATGAGGTGCCGACCGAGGGGGACATCCTGATCGGCGGTGAATCGGTGACCGGAAAGCCCACGGGCCAGCGCGGCACGTCGATGATGTTCCAGAGCTACGCGCTGTTCCCGCACCTTACCGTGCTGGACAATGTGGCGTTCAGCCTGAAGATGAAGAGTGTGGGGAAGGCGGCGCGCCGCGAACGCGCCTACGAGGTGTTGCAGCGCGTACAGCTCGGCCCGCTCGCCGACCGCATGCCGGCCCAGCTTTCCGGCGGCCAGCAGCAGCGCGTGGCGCTTGCGCGGTCGCTGATCACCAACCCGAAGGTCCTGCTGCTCGACGAGCCGCTTTCGGCGCTGGACGAGTTCCTCCGGCTTCAGATGCGTGCCGAGTTGAAGCATATCCAGATCGACCTCGGCATCACCTTTATTCACGTGACCCACACCCAGCCCGAGGCGCTCGCCATCGCGGACCTCGTGGTGGTGATGGATACCGGCCATATCGAACAGGCCGCGACGGGGCCCGAGATATACGATCAGCCGCGCACCACCTATGTGGCCGAGTTCATGGGCGGCTGGAACGTCTTCGCGGGCAAGGTCTCCGGCATGGAGGGAGAATTCGCGACTGTTGCCGGCCATCAGGGCGACCAGTTCCAGCTGCCGGGCGACGGCCGCTCGGTGGGCGAAGAGGTCAATTTCGGCGTCAGGCGCGACAAGGTGCATTTGACCGGCGGTACGGCCGACGGGGGCCGCGGCAACACCTTGGGCGGGATGGTCCACGCGATCGAATATCAGGGCAACTGGGTGAAGCTCACCATGACCCGCGAGGAGAAAGACGACCTCGTGGCGGTGATCGAAGATCGCGAGTATTTCGCCAACCCCGCCAAGGTCGGGGACCAGGTGACCGTCACCTGGGCGAGCACGGATGTCCGCCTGATGGAGCAGGCGATGGGCGCCCAGAACCTCATCGGAGAGATGGTTTGAGAGACGCGGGACGGAGGGGCGGCGGCCTTGGCGTTTATGCCGCGCCGGCCGGACGGCGGCGGAGGCCGGCAGGTGCCGGCATGGCAACGTTCATAATGTGAGACGCAGGCGAGGAGCAAACAATGCGCAAGATGAAGTCTGACAAGAGCAAGACGGGCGTGAGCCGCCGCTCGGTCCTGAAGGGAACGGCGGCGGTGGCCGGCGTGGCCGCGGCGACATCGGCCAGCGGGGGATTCCCCACGGTCTGGTCCCAGGACATCAAGGACATAACCGTCCGGACGGTGGGCATGGCGGTCTCCAACATGAAGCCGCTGGAGGACATGGCGAACGAGGATCTCGACTTCAACGTCGTGCAGACGGCGGCGGAGATTCCCGCCATCCAGGGCCGCGGGCTCACCCAGCCGAAATCGGCGGATCTTTTCGAGCCGCCCTACATGCTCATGAAGTTCATGTGGCCGTCGGGCAACTTCCAGGCGTGGGACACCACCAAGCTTCCCGAGTGGGATACCGTGGTCGACCTCTACAAGGCGCCCGGCAAGATCTGGCCCGATGCCTGGTTCGGCGACGGCCAGAACCCGAGTTCGGTGGCCTATACGTCCGACATCCACGCCACCGACTTCGTGGAGCCCGGCTCGACCAAGTGGATTACCAACCACGCCGTGCTGCATAACGCGGACACGCTCGGCATTCGGCCCGACCTGATCGGACGCCCGATCGATTCCTGGGCCGAAATCCTTAATCCGGAGTTCGCGGGCAAGGCGGCGCTCGTCGCGTTCCCGCAGATCGGTCTCATGGATGCCGCCGTGGCGTTCCAGGCCAACGGCGAGATCGAATATGGCGACAAGGGCAACATGACCCGCGAGGAGATCGACTATTCGATCGATCGTCTCAAGCAGCTCAAGGCCGACGGCCACTGGCGTGCGCTGTGGTCGACCTTCAACGAGTCCGTTCAGCTCATGGTCTCGGGCGAGGTGGTGATCCAGTCCATGTGGTCGCCGGCGGTGACGGCGGTGCGCGAACAGGGCGTGCCCTGCGTCTATCAGGACCTCAAGGAGGGCTACCGCTCCTGGACGCTCGGGCACTTGCTGCCGCGGCATGTGGAAGGCAAGAAGCTCGGCGCCGTGTACGACTACGTCACTTGGTACCATTCGGGGCCGGCTGGCGCTTTCTTCGCGCGCCAGGGCTATTACGTGGTGACGCCGGACAACACCAAGAAGCACCTGCCCGCCGCGGAGTGGGACTTCTGGTTCGAAGGCAAGCCGGCGACGGTGGATATCTACAGCCCGTTCGGCAAGTTGATGGAGAAGGTCGGCGCGGTGCGCGACGGCGGCTCCTACAAGAACCGCATGGGCCGGGTCACGGTGTGGAACTCGGTCATGGACGAGAACGAGTACCTCACCGACCGCTGGAACGAGTTCATCGCCGCGTAAGACCGGTAGGGTCTCAATTCGTACGCGGGGCGCGCCGGTTCGCCGGCCGCCCCGCATTTCCTCTTTGGAGCTTCCCGGGGTACCCGATTTGTCCAGACTCGACAGGTGGCGGCGATGAGCGCGTTTCTCGCGCGTTATGCGACGGCGCTGCAGATATCGCCGCTGCTGATCACGCTGCTTTTCTTCCTGATAGGGCCGGTGATCGTGATCCTGATCATCAGCCTGTGGAATTTCAACGGCTTCATGATGGTGGAGGGCGAATGGACGTTCTCCAACTACATCAAGCTGTTCTCCAAGAGCCTCACCCTCGACAACTATTTGCAGACCCTGAAGATGCTGGCGATTACGCTGGCAATCACGACGGTTCTCGGGTTCACCCTGGCCTATTTCCTGGTTTTCGACATTATACAGTTGCGGACGAAGCTTCTCCTGTTCCTGCTGTGCGTCGTGCCGTTCTGGACCTCGGGCGTCATCCGCATGGTCGCCTGGATGCCGTTCCTCGGTAAGGAAGGCATCATCAATCAGGCGATCATCGCGGTCGGCATATCGGATACACCACTGGAGTTTCTGCTGTTTTCGGAGTTCGCGGTCTTCCTCTCCTACGTCCAGATATTCACGCTCTTCATGATGGCGCCGCTCTTCAACGTCATGGCGCGGATCAACAGGGACCTTATCGAGGCCGCGCGGGATAACGGCGCGTCAGGTCTGCAGATCCTGATCCACGTGATCATCCCGCTCTGCAAGCCGGGGCTCGCCATCGGGGCGATCTTCGTGATCGCGCTTGTGGCCAGCGACTTCACGGCCATCCGCATTCTGAGCGGGGCCCGGGTCGGCACCGTCATGGCCTCCATGAGCAACCAGATCTCCAATGTGCAATATCCGCCCGCGTCCGCCTCGGCGATCGTGCTGCTGATCGCCGTGCTGCTGATCGTCGGCGTGATCATGCGTCTGGTCGACGTGCGGAAGCAGCTCTAGCCATGCAAAAAGAGATCAAACGAGCTCCCGGGTACTGGCCGCGTGCGGCGATCTTCTACCTGTACCTGCTGTTCCTTTACGGCCCCATCCTCATCATCGTGGTGCTGTCGTTCCAGGAGGACAACGCCTCGCTCTCCTTCCCCATGCAGGGCTTCTCGCTCTTCTGGTTCAAGGAGGTCATAGACCCGCAATATATCGGCGATTTCCGCTGGCCCTTCGGGCGGTCTCTCATCCTGGGCCTGATCGTCATGGTGCTCACCATGGGAATCTCGTTCCTGGCGGGGCTTGCGTTCCGCAGGAACTTCACGGGCAATATCGTGGTCTTCTACCTGGTGGTGGCGAGCCTGATCTGTCCGTCGATCCTCATCAGCCTGGGGATCGGGCTGGGTTTCGCCAATCTCGACCTCACCAGCCAGTGGTGGTCCGGGGGGCTGGGCGCTCATCTGAGCTGGACGCTGCCATTCGGTGTCTTGATCATGCTCGCCGTGTTCAGCCGGCTCGACCCGAGGCTCGAGGAGGCGGCGAAGGACCAGGGGGCGACGCAATGGCAGACCCTTCGGCACGTGATCATCCCCATCACGCTGCCGGGCCTGATCGGCGTCGCGCTCTTCGGGTTCACCCTCTCCTACGACGAGTTCCCGCGCACCTCGACGGTCGCCGGCGAGTTCAACACCCTGCCCGTCGAGCTGGTGAACACGCTCACCCTCGCCGCGACACCGGCGATCTATGCCATCGGCACCATGACCACGGTGTTTTCTCTGGTGGTCATTTTCATCAGTTTCTTCGCCGTCTACATCATCCAGAAGCGGCGGACGGGCACCGGCTTCGGCGCTGCCCGCAAGGTCAAGGAGAAGGCGCCGACCGCGCGGAAATAGCGGGCCGGCGGAAGGGACGCCGAATGGTGCCGACGCATCGCGCGCCGGTGCGCCGTCCCGATGTGCAATCGGCTTGAAGCGGAGCCCTTCACCGCCGCGCCGGCAGCGAAGGGCGAGAGGAGTGTGAAGCATGGCATTTCGTTTGGGCGTCGACGTGGGCGGCACGTTCACCGACCTCCTGCTGATCGATGAATCCAGCGGCGGCACCTTCCGTGCGAAAGTGCCGTCCACACCGCAGGACTCCTCCATCGGCGTTCTCAACGGCATCGAGCGGGTATGCAAGACGGCGGGTGTCGAGCCCGCCGAGATCACCCATGTCATGCACGGCACGACGGTGGCGACCAACACCATCCTCGAAGGGAAGGGCGCCCGCGTCGGCCTGGTGACCACCGAAGGCTACGGGCAGATGCTCCAGATCGCCCGTTCCTTCGTGCCCGGCATTCTCGCGGGATGGATCATCTGGCCGAAGCCGGAGCCGCTGGCTCCCCTTGAGCTCACGGTCGAGGCGGCGGAGCGCACCGGCACGCGCGGCGACATGGTGCGCCCGCTGAAGGAAGACGACCTTCGGGAGAAGCTCGCCTACCTCAAGGAGCGGGGGATCGAGGCGCTCACCGTCTGTTTGATGAACGCCTATGCCGGCGGTGCCCATGAGGAGCGCATCCGGGAGATCGCGGCGGAGGTCATCCCGGGCGTGCCCGTCTCGATCTCCTCCGAGGTTCTGCCGGAAATGTACGAATATGAGCGGGCGATCACGACCGTCGCCAACTCCTATGTTGCGCCGGTGGTCCAGAAATATGTCCAGAACCTCGAGCGGGAGCTCAATCAGCGCAAGATCGATGCCCACCTCCATATCCTGCGGTCGGACGGTGGGCTGGCGTCCGCGGAAGCCAGCCGCAACTCTCCGGTAAACGTGCTGATGAGCGGGCCGGCGGGCGGCGTTGCCGGCGCCCTCTGGATCGCCAAGCAGGCGGGCTACGGTAACCTGCTCACGCTCGACATGGGTGGCACGTCGACCGATGTGGCGCTGATTCTGGACGGCGTTCCGCGCAAGCGGCGCGAGACCACGGTCGGCGACGTGACGGTCCGCGCGCCTTCGCTGGACGTGCGCACCGTCGGCGCGGGCGGCGGCTCGATCGCCCATGTGCCGGAGATCACCAAGGCGCTCCGCGTGGGCCCGCAAAGCGCGGGCGCGGATCCCGGACCCGCCGCCTATGGGCGGGGCGGCAAGGCCCCCACCGTGACGGACGCGAACGTGGTGCTCGGCTATCTTTCCACCGAACTCATCGGCGGCGAGATGAAGCTGGACATCCCCGCGGCGCGGGAGGCGGTACAGACGGTCGCGGACGCGCTCGGCCTTGAGCTCAAGCGTGCCGCCGCCGGCATCATCGATATCGTGAACGAGAACATGTTCGGTGCGCTGCGGCTCGTTTCAGTGCAGCAGGGCTTCGATCCGCGGGACTTCGCGCTGATCGCCTTCGGCGGCGCCGGTCCTCTGCATGCCAACGCGCTTGCGAAGTTGATGAATTCCTGGCCGGTGATCGTTCCGCCCTCGCCCGGCGTGCTCTGCGCCTATGGAGACGCCACCACCAGGGTCACGGACGAAGCCTCCGTCAGTTTCGTGCGTCGTTTTTCGGAGACGTCCGACTCCGAGGTGCGCGGGATTCTCGACGATCTGGAAGCGCGGGCCCGCCAGGAGCTCGACGCGGAAGGGATCGCGCGGGCGGACCAGTCGGTTCAGTACGAGGTGGACCTCCGCTACCACGGCCAGGGGCTTCAGTTGCCCGTGAGCTTCGGCGCGGACGAGTTCGAGCGGGAGGGGCTGGCCCGGCTCGCGAAACAGTTCGACGAGGAGCACACACAGCTCTTCACCTTCGCGCTCGATGCCGAGCACGAGATCGTGACATTGCGGGCCATCGTACGCGGTGCCGAAACCTTCGTGGAAGCCGGGACGGTACCGGAAGGCGGCGCGGATCCGTCGCCGGCCAAGCTTGCCGATACGGTGGTTTACGTGGACAATCGCGATCAGGAAGCGAGCATCTACGACCGTGCGATGCTCAAGGCCGGCAACCGGATCGAGGGGCCGGCGGTGATAACGGAGATGGATTCCACCACCCTGATCCTGCCGGACCATGTGGGTGAGGTGGACGGTTATGGCAACATCATCATCAAACCGCTGAACGGTTGAGCCGGGGGAGAAGCGACATGCCCGTCACCATCGTCCAGACCAACGACGCGCCGTTCGAGCCGGTGGACCTCGACCCCATCACGCTCGACATCATCGAGAGCGCGCTCAGGAGCGCGCGCTACGAGATGGACGCCGTGCTCTACCGTACCGCCATGTCACCGGGCATCCGGGAGCAGCATGACGAGTTCCCCATGATCGCGAACCCCGACGGCAAGATGGTCGTCGGCCAGTTCGGCTCCTTCATCCACGGCTTCAAGCGGGAATATGACGGCACCATCGAGGAGGGGGACATCTTCCTCACCTCGGACCCGTATAGCTGCGCGGGCGCCATCAGCCATGCGCCCGACTGGCTCGTCCTGCGCCCGATCTATCGCGAGGGACGCCTCATCGCCTACGCCTCCATGTTCGGCCATATGACCGATGTCGGCGGCAAGGTGCCGGGCAGCCTGCCCACCGACGCCAATCAGATCTACGAGGAAGGCGTCGTCATCCCGGTGGTCAAGATCTTCAAGAACGACGAGCTGCAGGAGGATGTCCTCAAGGTCATCCTGCACCAGTGCCGGATGCCGCAGTGGAACCAGAGCGACTTCAACGCCCTGGTCGCTGCCGTGCGCCTCGCGGAGAAGCGCATTCACGAGCTTTGCGACCGCTTCGGCACGGACACCGTGATCGCCGCCATGGGCGAGCTTCTGGAGCGCAACAGGCGGGCCATGCTGCATCTCATCCGCAACACGGTGGGCGAGGATGAGACGCTCTATTTCGAAGACTATGTCTGCGATGACGGCGTCGGCATGGGCCCGTACAAGATGGCCTGCAAGATGTGGCGGGAAGGGGACACGCTTATTTTCGACTTCGACGGAACGGACCCGCAGTCGGAAAGCTCGATCAACTTCTTCCTCAACGAAGAAATGTTCAAGATGTTCGTCGGCGTCTACATGATCAATGTCTTCGACCCACAGATCATGTTCAACGACGGCTTCTACGACCATGTGGACGTTCGTATTCCGCCGGGGACGCTGCTCAAGCCTCTCAAGCCCGCGGCGCTCTCATCGCGCACCCACGCGCTGGGGCGGATTTTCGACGTCCTCGGCGGCCTGCTCGGCCAGCGCGCGCCCAACCTGATGGTCGCCGCCGGCTTCTCCGACAGCCCGCACTTCATGTATTCCGGCTACACCGGCGAAGGCGAATGGTACCAGCTCTACCAGATCGGCTTCGGCGGCATCCCGGGCCGCCCCGTGGGCGACGGGCCCGACGGCCACTCGCTCTGGCCCTCCTTCACCAACGTCCCCAACGAGTTTTTGGAGGCTTACTTCCCGCTCCGCATCGAATCCTACCGGACCCTCCCCGATACCGGGGGGCCGGGCCTCCACCGGGGCGGAAACGGTGTCGAGATCGGCTATCGCGCGCTGGAACCGGGCGAGATGTCGCTCCACGACGACCGCTGGCTCACCTATCCCTGGGGCGTGAATGGCGGCCTGCCGGGCGGGCGCAGCCGCAAGGAGATCCGCCGCGCGGACGGCTCGGTGGAGATCCTCCCCTCCAAGTGCGACCACATCAAGGTGGAACCCGGCGATCTGTTGCTTTTCCAGACCTGGGGCGGCGGCGGATGGGGGGATCCCTATGAGCGCGATCCGGCGCTGGTGGCGCTCGAGGTGGAGCGCGGGCTGGTCACGCGTGTGGGCGCCCGCCGCTACGGCGTGGTGCTGAACGACGACCTCACGGTGGATGAGGCGGCGACCGCCTCGCTTCGGGAGACACTTCGCGCCGAGCGCGGCGAAGTCCATGTCTTCGACCGGGGCGGCACGGTGGAAGAGCTGCGCGAGCGCTGTGTGGAGGAGACCAGCCTCCAGCCTCCCACGCCGCCGCGCTTCAACCGCCGTGTGCTGCGGTTCCTTCAGGAGCGGGAGCGCGAGACCAGAGCGGGCGCGGCGGCGGAATAAGCCGCAGTCGCGCGTGGTGGGCGCTGCTGGATTTGAACCAGCGACCCCCGCCGTGTGAAGACGGTGCTCTCCCACTGAGCTAAGCGCCCCAGCGCACGACGGGAGTTAGAGGAACCCGTCGCCCCCGTCAAGCCGGCGGGCTCGTTCAGGACGTTTGAGAGGCTGGGATTGTTCGGCCGGGGTTTGCCCGCCAAGAGTTTGGTTCGGTCTGATGCTATTGAACGCGTCGGCCCAACGAGGCGCCCTTTTTTGGTGCGCGGGTCTCCAGGCCCGCATTTTTCTTCTTCCCGAAAAACAAAAGACATGCGGGCCTGGAGACCCGCGCACCAAACCTGTCATGGAGCTCTCCTTGCGGTTGATGTGTCCACCAACAGCTTCGGAGACCCCCAACCCCGTTTCAGGAACCGGCGCTTCCGACGAGGCGGGTCGTATAGAGCCACCAGGTGGGTTGCTCGGCGGCGATGGCGCCCGCCGCGGCGTCGGCAGCGGCCTCGTCTTCGAAGAGGGCGAAACAGGTTCCGCCGGAGCCCGTCATGCGTGAGAGCGCGCAGCCGGGGGCGGTCTCGAGACGGGCGAGCACCCGCGCGATCTCCGGTGCAAGGCCGCGGGCCGCCGGTTCCAGGTCGTTGCGCCGCTCGCGCAACAAGGCGGCGAGTGCCTGTGCCGTCTCCGGGGCGTCGGCGAAGCGGCCGTCGCTCGAATAGGCGCCCTGCCTCGCCGCAAACACCGCCGCCGTGGAGACAGGAACGCCCGCGTTCGCCAACAGCACCGGGCAGGCCGGCAGTTCCGGCGGTGCGCTCAAGGCCTCGCCGATACCGGAGACGAAGGCCGGGCGACAATCGAGGCAGACCGGCACGTCGGCGCCGAGTCCGAGCGCAATGCGGTGAAGCACCGCCTCATGGTCGGCCCCGAGTTCCCAGAGCGAAGCGAGGCCGCGCAGAACGGCCGCGGCGTCCGCCGAGCCGCCGCCGAGCCCGGCCGCCACGGGTATGTGCTTCTCGAGCGTCATGGCGATATCGACCGGCTTGCCGAGCGCGTCCCCCAGCGCCCGCGCGGCCCGCTCGGCGAGGTTGTTTCCAGCGCTCTCCAGCGGTCCCGCGAACGGACCTGTCAGCGTCAGGTGGAAGCCGTCGCCAGGCTCGATGGTGAGGCGGTCGGCCAAGTCCGTAAAGACCATCAGGCTGTCCAGCAAGTGGTAGCCGTCCGCCCGCCGCCCGGTGATGTGAAGATAGAGGTTGAGCTTGGCCGGGGCCGGCAGTCGAAGCACCGGTCCGGTTCCTAGCGCGCGGCCTGCCCGTCGACGCCGTCGGCGAGGCCTTCGGCAAGCTTGCGTCGGATCTCTTCGGCGATGTCGTTCTCGGCGTCGAAGGCGAGCGCGCGCTTCCACTGAAAGCGCGCTTCGGTGCGCCGCCCGACCCGCCAATAGGCGTCGCCCAGATGGTCGATGATCACCGCATTGTCAGCCACCAGTTCGGTTGCCCGCTCCAGCGCCCGGACCGCGCCGTCATAGTCGCCGGTCCGATAAAGTGCCCAGCCGAGGCTGTCGACGATGTAGCCGTCGGTCGGTCGCTGCGCGACCGCTCTCTCGAGCATCGCCTTCGCGTCCTCCAGATTGTGCCCCCGTATGACCCACGAATAGCCGAGATAGTTGAGCACCTGCGGCTGGTCCGGCTCGAGCTCGAGCGCCTGAAGGAAATCGGCCTCCGCGCGGGACCATGCGTCGAGCTGTTCCAGCGCGATGCCGCGGGCGTAGAACAGCGCCCAATGCCGGTCTTCCGCGGGCGCCGCCCGCGCTAACGCTTC
The DNA here is from genome assembly GCA_965220825.1 of Alphaproteobacteria bacterium. Classification (GTDB taxonomy): domain Bacteria; phylum Pseudomonadota; class Alphaproteobacteria; order UBA828; family UBA828. Next base: position 1,146,318 of record OZ244839.1, on the reverse strand, counting down.
GTCATACGCGGCGGCCGCTTCATCATAATTCTCCGCGCCACGGAAACTGTCCCCCAGCAGGACGAGGGCGTCGATGCGCTCGGTCCGCTCATCCGCCATGTCGCGCAATGTGGCGGTTGCTTCTGCAAGCCGGCCGAGACCGACGAGAGTCACCGCCGTGCGAAGCCGCGCCGTCCAGGAGAAGGGAGAATCGGGGGCGACCTGGCCGTAGACCCGTCCGGCATCGGACGGCCTCCCCGCCGCTTCCAGGATTTCTCCGACCGCAATCCGCGCCGCGTCCAGATCTTCACGGAGGTGGATCGCGAAACGCGCATAGACCAGCGCGGCCTCCGGTCCGTGCCGTCGCGGCAGCACGCTCGCCGTGCCGAGCAGAGCTTCGGCGAGTCCCTCTCGCGCGTCGGAGACCAGCGGGGCCGGCGTCGTCGAGTCCTCTGTGACCGACGCACGCGCTCCCCAAGCCGCGCAGCCCGCGGGCGATGCGTCCACGCGCGCTAGCGCACATTCCGCCCAGACGGTCCTCGGCTCCAGAGCGAGATAATTCGTGTAGACCGTGCGCGCGTCGTCGGTGCGGCCGGTGCGCTCCAGCAGGCGGCCCAGGGCCTCCGTTGGTCGCGGCCACGTGGCCGCGGACGCGGTGGCTTCCCGGAACAACGTCTCCGAGAGGTCGGGCTTGCCGGCGATATCGTGCATCAATCCGCTGTGGAACTTGAAGAAGGGCTCGTAAGCGCTCCGTTCGCGGAGCCTCTCGAGAGCCGCGAGGGCCATATCCTGCCGGCCCGCGCCAAAATGCATCCAGCCTTCCATTATGGGCAGAAGAAGGGTGAGGTCGGATTCGGGTTCGATCTTCTCGATATGGGCGAGGGCGCGGTCGAAATCTCCTGCGCGCGCGCTGTGCAATCCGAGAAGGAGGCGGGCGAGACGGGCGCTTTCATCGTGCACCAGGAGGTCCGGCGCGAGTTCGAGCGCTTCCCCGATACGTCCGTCCGCAACCAGCAGGAAGACCGCGCGATGCAGCAATTCCGCGCTGTTCGGATCCGCAGCATGGGCCCGTAAAATATGTGCGGCGGCGGCTCGATAGTCCCGTTGTGCGTGGGCGTGGCGTCCGGCCAGATAGCTGCCGAGCGGGGAACTCCGCCCGGTCGCGCTTTCGACCGGCTTCGAAGGTGGCGGATGCGGCGGCGTATCGGCAGTGGCAGGGCCGGCGAGAACCCAGAGCGTTGTCAATGCGAGCAGGGCGGCATGCGAGGCACGCAAACGAAGACGCCGGAACGGCGATCCTCCGTGCCGGGCGGCCATGGGGCTGCCGCATCCGCTGCCGTTCGCCGCAATCATGGCGTCACATGGTCTCGTAGTTCGGCCCGCCGCCCCCTTCGGGCACGACCCATTCGATGTTCTGCGTCGGGTCCTTGATATCGCACGTCTTGCAGTGGACGCAGTTCTGCGCGTTGATCTGCAGGCGCGGCCCGCCCTCCGCATCCTCCACGATCTCGTAGACCCCTGCGGGGCAGTAGCGCTGCTCCGGCGCATCGTAGAGCGCGAGGTTGACGGCAATGGGGACACTCTCGTCTTTCAGCCGCAGGTGAACGGGCTGGTCCTCCTCATGGTTGGTATTGGAGAGGAAGACCGAACTGAGCTTGTCGAAGGTCACCTTACCGTCGGGTTTCGGGTAGGCGATGGGCGATGTGTCCGACGCCTTTCGGAGGCTCTCATGGTCATGCCTGTGGCCGAGTGTCCAGGGCAGGATACCCCCGGTCCAGAGTTCGAGGCCGCTGATCAGCGTGCCCGCGGCGAGCCCCCAGCGGAAGGCGGGGCGGCAGTTCCGAACCCGCTTCAACTCCTTCATCACCCAGGATTTCTTGAGCGCCCGCTCGTAGGCCTCCAGGCTCTCCGAGCCGTCGCCGCCGTCTTCCAGCGCTGCGAACACCGCCTCGGCGGCCAGCGCGCCGGTCTTGATGGCGTTATGGCTCCCCTTGAGCTTGGGGACGTTGACGAAGCCCGCGGCGCAGCCCGCAAGCGCCCCGCCGGGAAACGCCGCGCGCGGAACGGACTGATAGCCCCCTTCGTTGATCGCCCGCGCCCCATAGGCGATCCGCCGGCCGCCCTCCAGCGTCGGGCGTACAACCCGGTGGGTCTTGAAGCGTTGGAACTCGTCGAATGGCGAGAGATGGGGGTTTTCGTAATCCAGCGCCACCACGAAGCCGATGGAGACAAGATTCTCGCCGAAATGGTAGAGGAAGGAGCCGCCATAGGTGCGGCGGTCGAGCGGCCAGCCGAAGCTGTGCTGAACGAGCCCCGGCCGGTGCTTCTCCGGCGCGATCTCCCAGAGCTCCTTGAGCCCGATGCCATAGGTCTGCGGCTCGGTACCCTTCCGCAGGCCGAAGCGCTCCACCAGTTGCTTGGTGAGCGAGCCGCGCGCGCCTTCGGCGAAGAGGGTGTATTTCGCATGCAGTTCGATACCGGGCTCGTAGCCGGGCTTCTTGCTGCCGTCGCGGGCGATTCCCATGTCGCCGGTCGCGACGCCCTTCACCCTGCCGTCCTCGTGGTAGAGCAGTTCCGCGGCCGCGAAACCGGGATAGATCTCGGCACCGAGTGCCTCCGCCTGGCCCGCCAGCCAGCGACAGAGATTGCCCAGGCTGATTATGTAGTTGCCGTGGTTGTGCATCAGCGGCGGAAGCAGGAATGTCGGCATCTTGAAGGCGCCGCGCGCCGTCAGGAAGCGGAACTCGTCATGGGTGGCGGGCGTCTCCAGCGGCGCGTCCTTGCTCTTCCAGTCGGGGATGAGCTCGTCGAGCGCACGTGGCTCGAACACCGCGCCCGACAGGATATGCGCACCCACCTCGGAACTCTTCTCGAGTACCGCGACAGTAAGGGGGCGCCCGGTCTCTTCGCTCAACTGGCGCAGACGTATCGCGGCGGAGAGCCCGGCCGGGCCGGCGCCGACGATCGCCACGTCGAAGTCCATCGATTCCCGACTCATCGGCCCTGCGCGTGCGATTGCCCCCGGCCATTCTTGCGCGGAACGGCCCGCGCGCAAGGGCCGAATTCGCCGTTGCGGGGGCGATACGCCGCACTACGCACGCCGGGCGCGGCAAAACGCCGCCGGGCGGACCTTCGCGTTCCCGGGCGATTTGTCGCGGGCAGTCGGTTGTGTCCGTTCCCCCGGGCTTGAGCGCCCTGACCTGTCGTGGTGGGCGGCATTGACGCCGTGTTACCGTTGCAGCAGGCACTCCGAACTGACGCGCGCAGAAAGGGGGGGCGATGAAGACTGTCATGCGCGAAAAGCAGTGGGCCGAGAAATATCCCGATCTCGGGACCGAGCCGGTACCCACGGAACCCTACGTCTCCGACGCCCATTTCGCGTTGGAGCGCGACCGCATCTTCCGCCGGTGCTGGATCAATGTGGGCCGCGTGGACCAGGTGCCCGATGCAGGGGACTACTTCGTGCGCGAGATCGCCATCTGCAAGGCCTCGATCCTGGTGATTCGGGGCTCCGACGGCATCGTACGCGGCTTTCACAATGTCTGCTCGCACCGCGGCAACAAGCTGGTGCTGGACGAACGCGGTTCGTGCCCGGGGAGCGTCTATTGTCATTTCCACAACTGGGTTTACAGCGATACAGGCGCACTCATCCGCGTGCCGGACGAGGAGAATTTCTTCGGTCTCGACAAGCGCGAACACGGGCTCACGCCGGTGAACACGGATGTCTGGGAGGGATTCGTCTTCGTCCACCTGGATCCGGAGCCCGAGGAGACCCTGCGGGCGTATCTCGGGGGTGTGGCCGACCAGCTCGATGGCTGTCCGTTTCACGAGATGCCGCTAATGCAGACCTATCTGGTGGACGAACGGGCCAACTGGAAGGTCGGGCTGGATGCACAGAACGAACTCTATCACCTGCCCTTTCAGCATCGGCGCATCCTGGGCGACGCCTTCCTGATGAACGACAGGGGCCACTGCCGCTTTCAGGACGTCAACCTCTACAACTATCACACCGTGTGGTCGTGCGAATACGACCCGACCCACAAGCTCACCCCGCTGGAGAACATGCTGTTCGCCGACGAAAACGGCGCCGCCGCGAGCCGTATTCCGCAGATGATCGGCGAGTTCGACTTCTTCGTATTGTTCCCGAACTTCGCCATCCTGCTGTTCAACGTGGGCGCCTCGACCAGCTATGTCAGCTACAACTTCTGGCCGCTCGCAGTCGATCGGACGATCTGGGAAATCCGCATGCACTTCAGGGAGGCTCGGAACACGCGCGAGCGCTTGCAGCAGGAATATTTCAAGTGCCTCATCCGGGATACGCTGCAGGAGGACACGGTCGCCCATGAGAACGTGCATGCGGGTCTTGCCTCCCGCGCGAAGGCGCATGTGATCCTGCAGGACGACGAGACTCCGATCCGCTACTTCCACAAGGTTCTGGAGGATCGCTGCGGGTTCTACCGGAACGCGTGAGCGGCGCGGACGGAACGCAAGGAGCGCGCAGAATGGTTCAAGCCGCGCTGCCCGAGGAGTTCGAAGACCTTGCGCCCTGGCTCGATTGGGCTTTGGAGCGCGAGCGTGCGCGCACGGCCAGGAGGGTCGCCTCGTCGATGGAGGAGCTCCGCGCCTTCTACGATGCCGTGATGCCCCGCATGGAAGAGATCATCGCCTATCTGGACGATGTCCCGGACGGCAAAGACAGGCCGGAGCCCGCCCATCGGCTCTATTTGATCACCCTTTCACTGGTGGAAGTCGCCAACCTCGTCGAGATCTACAAGCGCCGCGAGGTGATCGAGGCCTGCGACCCTCTGCACTTCGATCCGCAGTACTGAAGGGAAGAGCCCGAGGCCGCACCGGAGGGCCTGCGTCCTCAGGTAACGTCAAATGTTTTGTGTCAGTGAGAAAAGTGTGGGCACTCCCTGGTTTTGGTTTTCGTGGGTGAAGACGGCGAAGAGGATGCGATCCATGGAGGTTCTGTCCTGGAAGGTTCCCATGGGCCTTGTCCTGCGCCGGACTTCTCGGAAGCGTCGCTCGATGGCGTTGGTGGTCCTGACTTGCTTGCGTCGTTCGAGAGTTTTGTATCGGAAGCATGTGAGCAGTTCGTCGAGGTCGTTGCGCAGGCATGCAACGGCCTTTGGGTAGTCTGCCTGCCATCTGTCCGCGAAGCGGCGTGCGGCGGCGAGGGCGGCGGGTCTGTTGGCGGCGTTGACGATCCTGTGGAGGCCTTTCTTGACGGGGTCGTGGTGGTGTTTGCGGACCTTATTGAGAACGTTTCTGACCTTGTGCGCCCAGCAGCGTTGCAGGGGGATGCCGGGGTAGACGACGGGCAGGGCAGCGATGAGGCCAGCGCCGCCGTCGGTACAGATGATCTCCAGGGCGTCGCCGCGCAGGCCGCGGCGGTAGAGGTCTGTGAGGAACAGCTCCCACTGGACGGCGCTCTCAGCGGTGGCCAAGCGGTAGTCGATGATCTCCTTCCTGCCGTCGGCGTGGATGCCGAGGGCCACCAGGACGGGGCGCCTGAGGGCGCCGGCGCCGGTCTTGCGGGCGAGCACCACGCCGTCGAGCATGAGCACGGGGTAGGCGTCCTTGAGCGGCCTGCGATGGAAGGCGGCGACAGCGATGTCGAGGGTCTTGGCGATACGGCTCACCGTGGCCGGGCTGATGGACCGACCGAGGATCGTCTGCAGAGCCACCGCCACCTTGCGTGTGCTGAGCCCAAGCACGAAGCAGGCAAGCACCAGGCGGTCGATATGGGGGGCGCGCCGGGCATAGGCGCGCAGCACCACGTTCGCCGAGAAGGTACGGGTGCGCGGCACGCAGAGCTCGATCTCGCCGAGCTCGGACATCAGTTGGCGGCTGTAATAGCCGTTGCGCCGATCGGCGGTCCCGCGCCTCGCCATGGTGTCGAGGTGGCTGGAGATCCGGTCGCCCATCTGCTGCTCCAGCACCGCCTTCGCCGCGCTGCGGTAGTCCGCGCTCCACTCGACCCCTTGCGCTTGCATGTTCTTCATCATTCGGAACGCGGCCGGTATGCTGTTGATCGTCGCGGACTGCGGCATGGGGGTGCTCCTTTCGTGGGTTCTGGCAAACCATTGGAGTACCCCCCTCCCTGCCCCTGACACAAACTCTGATACGTCACCCGTCCTCAGGCGCGCTTGACGGGCGGGCATGCCGGGCCGCACCCTGGCAGTGCGCGTGCGAGACTTGCCGAAGAACCGAACCAAGGGAGCGGGGAGTATGAAGCGAGTTGCCGTGATCGTGCCGTTTCCGTTCGACGAAGAAGGCCTGGACTATCGCCGCCAGGAGATGGCGCAGGTCGCGCTCTCGCCCGATATCGCCTTCGACTACAAGCCGCTGAAGGCCGGCCCCAAGCATTTCATGGGGCGCCACGACGAGATGCTGATCGAGTTCGCGATCTTCGAGGCGGGCATGGCGCTCGCCGAGGAGGGGTATGACGCCATCACGGTGAACACCTTGAGCGATTCCGGTGTCGCCGAGCTGCGCGCGGTTCTCGACATACCGGTGGTTTCCAACGGCAAGGCGTCGTTCCTCTATGCGCTCACCCTCGGTACCCGCTTCTCGATCCTCGTCCAGACCGACCCCGACTACCCGCAATATACGGACGCCTGGCTCGCCTTCTACAAGAACGTGATGAAGAAGTTCGAGGTATCCCAGTTCTGCACGTCCATCGAGCTCTTCGAGGCGAAGTCGGACATGAAGGCGCTGTTCACCGGGCGCGAGGCGGAGGTCTTCCCCAAGATGAAGGCGGCTGCCGAGAACGGTCTCGCCAAGGGCGCCGACGTCGTCATCCTGGGCTCCACCACGCTCTCGCAGGCGGGACCCTACCTTTCCGAGCATTTGCCGGTCCCCGTGGTGAATCCGGGACCGCTCGCGCTCAAGATGGCGGAGACGGTGCTTGCCCTCGGCCACTGCCACAGCCGGGTCGCCCATCCCATGCCCGCCGTCCGGCGCCCCAAGATGATCCACGCCATGATGGAGGCCGCCCGCACCCATCAGGATGCGGACGACTGACCGGCCGGTGCGCCGTTCGGAACCGCAGCGGTGAGCGAGGCCGCCGCTTCGGGCGCGGGCTCCGCATGGGACGCCGGGCTCTACGACCGCTCGTTCGGGTTCGTCTCGGCCTTCGGCGCCGATATGGTGGACCTGCTGGATCCGCGGCCCGGCGAGGACATCGTGGACCTCGGTTGCGGGATAGGCACCCTGACGGCGCAGATCGCCGCGCGCGGCGCGGATGTGCTCGGCATCGATGCCGATGCGGCCATGGTGACCCGCGCCCGCGAACGCCATCCCGATCTTGCATTCGAGCGGGCTGACGCCGCCGATTTCCGCATTCCTTTCCACGCGGACGCCGTCTTCTCCAATGCGGCGCTCCACTGGGTCGGAGAACCTGAGCGAGCGATCGCCTGCATTGCCCGCGCCCTCAAGCCCGGCGGGCGCTTCGTCGCCGAGATGGGCGCACACCGGAACGTGGAGACCGTGACGAGCGCGCTCTACCAGGCGCTGGCGGAGGAGGGCGTGGCGGCCGAGGCCGTGACCTTCCCCTGGTACTTCCCGCGTACCGGCCGCTATGTCTGCCTGCTGGAGGACGCGGGTTTCGACGTGGCCTCGCTCCGTTATTTTGCGCGCCCGACTCCGCTCGACGACTGTCCCAACGGCCTCGCCGATTGGATCGCCATGTTCGGCGGGAACTTCACGAGCGCGGCACCGCCCGGACGGGCTGAGGCGGTGGTGGAGCGCACTGTCGCGCTTACCCGCGAGAAGCTCTGCCGCGAGGGCCGCTGGGTGATCGATTACACCCGGCTCCGCTTTGCTGCGGTCAAGACGGGGATTCCGGAGAAACGCCCGTAAATCGATGCACCGCAACGATTCGGGCTTGGCCAAGGCGCGCGGTCTGATGTATCCCTGACGGCGGCTGGGACTCGGCGGCGATTCGTCGGTCACCGCGCGCGGCGCGGCGGGTAGCTCCGGCGCTTCCAGCCCGGTTGTCCGTTCCCGACCCCACGGAGTCTTGCCCATGGCCGGCCACTCCAAATGGGCGAATATTCAGCACCGCAAGGGCGCGCAGGATGCCAAGCGCGCCAAGCGGTTCACCAAGCTGATTCGCGAGATCGTCGTCGCCGCGAAGGAAGGTGCGCCGGATCCGGACCACAATCCGAGGCTGCGCACCGCCATTGCCAACGCCAAGGCCCAGAGCGTTCCCAAGGACAATATCGAGCGCGCCATCAAGAAGGCGGCCGGCGGCGGTCCCGGAGAGAACTACGATTCCCTCAGCTATGAGGGTTTCGGGCCGGGCGGTGTCGCGCTCATCGTCGACGCGCTGACCGACAACCGCAACCGCACCGCCGCGGAGCTTCGTTCGATCTTTGGCAAGCATGGAGGAAGCCTGGGAGAATCGGGCTCCGTCTCCTATCTGTTTCAGCGTACCGGCGTGATCCGCTACCCGGCCGACGCAGCCACCGGGGAGGAGATGTTCGACGCAGCGCTTGAAGCGGGCGCCGAGGATTGCGTCACCGATGCGGAGGATCACGAGGTGGCGTGCGCGCCCGACGACTTCAGTGACACGGTGGCGGCGCTCTCCGGCCGGTTCGGCCCGCCGGCGGCGGCGGAAGTGAGCTGGCGGCCCCGCACGACGGTGGCCGTGGACGAGGAGCAGGCGGCCGTGCTCTTCCGCTTGCTGGAGGCGCTCGACGACAGCGACGACGTGCAGCAGGTGTCGGCGAACTACGATGTCGCCGACGAGGTCCTGCGCAAGCTCGCCGTCTGAACCGGATGGCGGACGCGCTGCGTCTCATCGGCCTCGATCCCGGCCTCCGTCGAACCGGCTGGGGTGTCATCGAGACCGACGGCAACAGATTGCGGCACAAGGCCCACGGCGTGGTGGAGACCGCACCCGGCGCGGCGCTCGCGGAGCGCCTTCGCATGCTTCACGACGGTCTCGCGGCGGTGGTCGCGCAGTACCGCCCGGACGAAGCGGCCGTCGAGGAAAGCTTCGTCAACCGCAACGCGGATTCCACGCTCAAGCTCGGACTCGCCCGTGGCGTGGCGCTTCTGGTGCCAGCGCTCGCCGGTCTGCCCGTCCACGAATATGAGGCGAACCGGATCAAGAAGGCACTGGTGGGTGCGGGTCATGCGGACAAGACCCAGGTCGCCATGATGGTCCGTCGGCTTCTTGTGGGCGTCGGCGACGCGCCGGCGGATGCGACCGATGCGCTCGCGACCGCCATCTGCCACGCCCATAACGCGCGCACGCAGGCCCACTGGCGTGCCGACGGCGTGCCGACGGAGCGCCTTGCGGGAGGCATCCGGTGATCGCGAAGCTCCGCGGGGCGCTCGACAGCCGCGGCGAGGGTTGGGCCGTGGTCGATGTGGGTGGCGTCGGCTATCTCGTCTATTGCTCTGCCGGCACGCTGGAGGGCCTTCCGGCGCCGGGAGAGGCGGTGACGCTGCTCGTGGAGACCGTCGTGCGGGAGGACCGCATCCACCTCTACGGCTTCGACAGCGAGCGGGAGCGCGAGTGGTTCCGCCTGCTTCAGACGGTCCAGAGCGTGGGCGCGCGTCTCGCACTCGCGATCCTGGGCACGCTCTCCGTGGAAGAACTCGCGCTCTGTATCGCGTCGCAGGACAAGGCGGTGCTCCAGCGCGCACCGGGTGTGGGGGCGAGGCTCGCTGCGCGCATCCTCAACGAGTTGAAGGATGCAGCGCCGGCCGTCCCCGGTGCGCCGCCGACCGCTGCAACGCGTGGCAAATCGACGGACGCGGCGGCGGCGCTGGTCAATCTCGGCTACCGCCCGAGCGAGGCCCATAACGCGGTCTCCGGCGCAGCGCGCACCCTCGGCGAGGGCGCCACCGTGGAGGCGCTCATCAAGGAGGGCTTGAAGGAGCTGGCGCGGTGAGCGACGCACCTGTTCTCGGGGCCGCCGCGGAGCCCGAAGACCGTCTGGAGGGCTGGCTCCGGCCGCAGAAGCTCGACGACTTCATCGGGCAGCGGGCCGTACGCGAGAATCTGCGGGTTTTCATCGCCGCGGCCGTCGGGCGTGGCGAAGCGCTGGACCACGTGCTTTTCTACGGCCCACCGGGCTTGGGCAAGACGACCCTGGCGCAGATCGTTGCCCGCGAACTCGGCGTGGGCTTCCGCACCACGTCCGGTCCGGTCATTGCGCGCGCCGGCGATCTCGCGGCGATCCTTACCAACCTCGACAGCCGCGACGTGCTGTTCATCGACGAGATACACCGGCTCAACCCGGCGGTGGAAGAGATCCTCTATCCCGCCATGGAGGATCGGCAACTGGACCTCATCATCGGCGAGGGGCCCGGGGCGCGCTCGGTACGAATCGATCTCGCGCCGTTCACACTGGTCGGCGCCACCACGCGAACCGGTCTCATCACCACGCCGCTCAGGGAGCGTTTCGGCATTCCCCTGCGGCTGGATTTCTACGAGACCGAGGAGCTTACCGACATCGTGACGCGCAACGCGAAGCTGCTCGATGTCGCGCTGAGCGCCGATGGCGCGACGGAAATCGCGGCCCGCTCCCGCGGCACTCCGCGGATCGCGGGCCGTCTGCTGCGGCGGGTGCGCGACTTCGCGGCCGTGGCCGGTGTCGAAGACATCACGGCTGAAATCGCCGACCGGGCGCTCGCGCGGCTCGAGGTGGATAAGGGCGGCCTCGATTCCATGGACCGCCGCTATCTCTCCTGCATTGCGGAGAGCTATGGCGGCGGGCCGGTCGGAATCGAGACGATCGCCGCGGCGCTTTCGGAGCAGCGCGACGCGCTGGAGGACGTGATCGAGCCTTTCCTCATTCAAAGGGGCTTCTTGCAGCGCACCCCGCGCGGGCGCTTGTTGACGCCTCGGGCCTTCGCGCATCTCGGGCTCGCACCGCCTGCAGGGGATGCGCGCCAGCCCGATCTCCTCACCGGCTCCGGGTCGCAGGACGAGGCCTCCGGCCGCCATGGTTGAGCCCGGTGCTTCCGTCGGGGCGGGGCATGCCCATATATACCGGTTCCGGGTTTACCACGAGGATATCGACGCAGGCGGCATCGTGTACTACGCCAACTATCTCAAGTTCGCCGAGCGCGCCCGCACCGAGATGATAGGCGGTGCCGGCATTTCGCAGAGCGTGCTGCTCGCCGATCCGGGCGTTGCGTTCGTCGTACGGCGTTGCACCGTCGATTACCGGGCGCCGGCGCGTCTCGACGACGAGATCGAGGTGCACAGCCGGATCACCGCACTCGGAGGCGCAAGCCTGGAGGCCGAGCAGCGCGTGGTTCGGTTGCAGGGTATGGAGGGCGGGCCGGGCGCGTCCGACGGCGTAACGCTCGCGGCCCTGGACGTTCGCCTCGGCTGTGTGAATCTGGCCGGTCGAGCGGTGCGTTTTCCTGCGGCCGTGCGGTGCGCGCTCGCCCGCATCGGACGCGTAGACCCGGGATCATAAAGGAACGGCAATGGAATCGGATTTCCTTCGCACCGTAGAGATCGGCGCCGGCGCAGTGTCGGACAGCCTTTCGCCTTGGAGCCTGTTCGTGGAGGCGGACATCATCGTCAAGGCGGTGATCGTGGTGCTGGTCGTCGCGTCGCTTTGGAGCTGGGCGATCATTTTCGACAAGGTGTTGCGCTTCAGCCGGATGCGACGGCTGGCGGAGCAGTTCGAGCGTGATTTCTGGGCGAGCGACTCGTTGGAGGGGTTGTACAAGGGCCTCTCCAACCGGGCGGACCATCCCATGACGCGGCTGTTCGCCTCCGCGATGGAAGAATGGGAGAGCTTCTCGAGTCGAGGCGCCCTGCTTTCGGCGACCCGGCTCGATGGGCTCCAGCGGCGCATCGCCCATGTCATGGACGGTACGCTCAACCGTGAACTCGACAAGCTCGAGCGCTATCTGGGCTTTCTGGCGACGGTCGGCTCGACGGCACCCTTCGTCGGCCTCTTCGGCACGGTCTGGGGGATCATGAACAGCTTTCGCTCCATCGCCCTCAGCAAGGACACCTCGCTTGCCGTGGTCGCGCCGGGCATTGCCGAAGCGCTGTTCGCCACCGCCCTCGGCCTCGTTGCCGCGATCCCGGCTGTCGTGGCCTACAACAAGCTGAGCGGGGATCTGGATCGCTACGCCACCCGGCTCGAGGCCTTCGGTACCGAATTTCGGGCTCTCATGGGGCGCGAGCTCGAGGACCGCGCCGTATGACGGCGAGCGCCTACGAGAGGGTGGTCTCCCGCAGAGGGCGGCGGCGCCCGCCCATGAGCCAGATCAACGTGACCCCTTTTGTCGATGTGATGCTCGTGCTCCTGGTGATTTTCATGGTCACGGCGCCGCTGCTTACGGTGGGCGTCACCGTTGATCTACCGGAGGCCGACGCGCCTCCGTTTACGGGAGACGACGAGCCGCTCACCATTACCCTTCGCGCCGACGGGAGCGTTTTTCTTCAGGAGACTCCCGTGGAGCCCGAGACCCTGATCGCGAAGCTCAGAGCGATCACGGAGCGCCGCCCGGACGTGCGAATCTTCGTTCGCGGCGATCGGGAAATTCCCTATGGGCGCGTGATGGAGCTCATGGGCGCGGTCAATGCGGCGGGCTTCGATAATGTGGCCCTGGTGACGGAGCCCCCGCGCAGGACGAGGGCGGAGTAGATGAGCAAGCGCGGCTGGTTGCTTTCATCGCTCCTTCATGGGGCGTTTGTCGCCGCCGCCATACTCGGTCTGCCCAACCTCTTCGAGAGCGAGCCGCTCGATGCGAGCGACCGGCCCATCGTCGTGAGCGTGGTCCAGCTCTCCGACGAGGCGAGCGCGCCGGAGCCCGAACCGCCGCCGCAGCCCGAACCGCTTCCCATTGCCGAGCCGGAGCCCGAGCCTGTGCCGAAGGCGCCGCCGGAACCGGAGCTTGCCGCGCTCCCGCCCGAGCCCGAGCCGGCGCCGCCCACGCCCGAACCGGAACCCGAGTCGGTCGCCGAACCGGAGCCCGAGCCCCTGCCCGAGCCCGTCCAAGCGCCACCGCCGCCGGAAGCCGTTCCCGCAGCCAAGCTCGCGCCCGAACCGCAGCCTCAGGCGCCGCCGACGCCGCCCGCGCGGCCCGTGGCCAAGACACCGAGCTTCGGTTCGCTGCTGAAGGATCTTTCCCGCGAAGAGCCCGACCCGCCGGTCGTGCCGCCGTCCGCGGAAAAACCGGAAGAGGACGAATCGTTTGGCGATCTGCTCAAGGACATCGCCCTGGCCGACAGCGAGGAGACAGCCGCCACACCGTCCCGGTCGCTCCTCGACGGCCCGTGGCGCAGCGCGATCGCCGATGCGATCCGGCAGAAAGTCGAGAAGAACTGGAGCGTGCCGGCGGGTGTTGCGGACGCAGAGACTCTGGTGGTGACGCTCCGCATCCGGCTTGAGCGGGACGGCTCCGTTCGCGATGTGGCGATCGTGGACAGCGGGCGTGGGGACGACGGCGCATTTCGTATCATGGCCGAAAGCGCCCAACGTGCTGTATTAAAGGCGGATCCATTCGAGGCGCTCAAGGCCTACACGGAGAGCTACGACGAATGGGGAGAGATCACCATGAAGTTCAAACCGCCGGTCTGATGTGGTGGCGACGCCCCGACCGGTCCCGCGAAAACCGGACGATGATGGCCCGACAATGAAACAGCCGTTGAGATGGAAGTGGCCGACCTGCTCCGCCGCCATGTTCGCCGTTGCGCTTCTGCTGATTCTCGGCCCGGCGGGGGCCCGGGCCGAATTGCAGGTGGATATCACGCGCGGCCATGTGGAGCCCCTTCCCATCGCCATCGCGGATTTCTATGGCGCGAACCCGGGGGAGGCGGAGCGGGGGCGCAGTATTTCGCGGGTCATCTCAAACAACCTGAAGCGCTCCGGCCTCTTCCGCCCCGTGGACAGAGACGCATTCATCCAGCAGACGCAGGAACTGGCGGCGGTTCAGAAAGGCCAGGCGAAGGTCGTCCGGCCGCGTTTTCGGGACTGGCGCATCATCAACGTCCAGGCTCTCGTGACCGGCCGGGTCTCGGCGGACGAAGAGGACAGGCTCACCGTCGAGTTCCTGTTGTGGGACGTGTTCGCCGAGCAGCACCTCGTGGCGCTCACGCTGAGCGGTAGCGACACGATCTGGCGGCGGATGGCGCACAAGATTTCCGATTCGATCTATCAGCGTCTGACCGGTGAGAGCGGCTATTTCGACAGCCGAATCGTCTATATCGCGGAAACCGGCCCGCCCGACAGCCGGGTGAAGCGCCTCGCCATCATGGACCAGGACGGCGAGAACATGCGCTTCCTATCGGACGGCAGGCATCTGGTGCTGACGCCGCGCTTTTCGCCCACCGCGCAACGTATCGCCTATCTTTCCTATGAAGGCGGTGTGGCGCGCGTCTATATGCGGGACGTTGCCGGCGGGCGGGAGCAGCTGCTCGGCGACTTCCCCGGCATGACCTTTGCGCCGCGCTTCTCGCCCGAAGGCGACCGCGTGGTCGTCACGCTCGCCCGCGAGGGGAACTCGGATATCTACGAGATGGATCTCGGTACCGGCGAGATGGCGCGGCTTACCCGGGATCCGGCGATACAGACGGCGCCGTCCTATTCGCCCGACGGCAAGTTCATCGTTTTCGAATCGGACCATGGCGGCGATCAGCAGATTTACGTGATGCGGCGAGATGGCTCGCGTGCCGAGCGGATCACCTTTGGCGAAGGCCGTTACGGAACGCCGGTCTGGTCTCCGAGGGGGGACCTGATCGCCTTTACCAAGAGCCACCGCGGGACGTTCTCCATCGGTGTAATGAAGCCGGACGGCACGGGTGAGCGAATTCTCTCGCAGGACTTCCTGGTTGAGGGTCCCACCTGGGCGCCCAACGGGCGGGTGCTGATGTTCTTCCGGCAGACATCGCGCGAGCCGGACAGCGCCGAACTGGTAACCATCGACCTCACGGGCCGCAACGAGCGTATTCTGTTTACGACGACCGCCGCGTCCGATCCGGCGTGGTCGCCCTTGATCCCGTGACGGTGCAAATCTATGATCGGCAATGATGCTTCCCGGGTCTGACGGCGGAGCGATATCTCATTGCCGCGCACCGGAAACCGCCATTGCGCGAGCAGGGCGAGGGCGGGACGCCCGCATGTCTTTCGGTTTATGAAAAGGAGCGCGTGAATGCGGTCAAGACTGATCCTGCCGCTGCTCGCGGCCCTCGCACTCGCCGCCTGCGAGACGCCGTCGCAAGAAACCGCCTCCGGCGAAGGGGCGGGTGTGGCGGACGGTGCGTCCCTGGATACGGTCGAGACGTTCGACACGATGGAAACCATCGACCTGTCCTCCGAAGACACCGAACTCGTCATGGTGGACCCCGACGCGCCGCTGCCCGGAAGCCAGGAAGATCTGGTGCAGAATGTGGGCGACCGCGTCTTCTTCGAACTGGACAGCGCCGTTCTTTCGCCGCAGGCGCGTGCGACGCTGGAGCGTCAGGCCGAATGGCTCAGGCTTTTCCCCGAGGTGCGCATCGCCATCGAGGGCCATTGCGACGAACGGGGCACGCGCGAATATAATCTGGCCCTCGGCGAGCGCCGCGCCAACGCCGCTCGCGAATATCTGGTGGGGCTGGGCATCGATCCGTCGCGGTTGAGAACGCTTTCCTATGGCAAGGAGCGCCCCTACGCGCTAAGCCACGACGAGGAAGCCTGGTCTCTCAACCGGCGGGCGGTCTCCGTCATCGAGTAGCGCCCGGCGAATCGGGTGGGAGCAATGCACCCAGAACCGCCGAATCGCCGTTGGATCCCGCGCCTCTGCGGAGGGGCGGCATTACCGCTCGCGGCCTTTCTCATCGTTTGCTCTTTCGCTGCGACGCCGGGGCTCTCCCAGGTTTCGGTCCGCGATCTGGTGCTGGAGGTCGCGGACCTGAGGGAGCAGGTTGCGAGCCTGCGTGCCCAGCTCAACGACGTTTCCCGGGAAGTGTTCCGGGGCGGTGACGTGGCGCAACGGCCTGCGGCGACGGAGGACGGCCAGCTCTCGGAGCGGCTGCGCAGGCTGGAGAGCGAGATCGACCGGATGGGAGAGCGGGAGCGCCGGGTCACCGGCCGTTTCGATGAAGTCGAGAATCTGATCGGCCGTATCGAAAGCCGTATAGAGCGCCTGGTGGCGGATGTGGATTTCAGGCTTTCCGCGCTCGAGCGCGACGGCGGACGGCAACCGTCGGACCTCGCCGGAGATGCGGCGTCTCCGCCCTCTGAAGCCGTCGCTTCGGAGACCGCCGGTAGCGTCGCACGAACGCCGGGCACGGGCTATGAACCGTCGGGCGCGCCCCGGGCTCTCGGCACGATCGCGGTGCCGGCGGAGGGGGGCGCCCAGCAGGACGCGCCACCGGCGGGGGAAACGCCGGATCAGCAGTATGATCGCGCGTTCACGCTCCTGCAGACAGGGCGGTACGAGGAGGCGGACGCCGTTCTGGCGCGCTTCGTCGAAGAGAATCCGGCGCACCCGCGTGCCGAGAACGCGGCCTACTGGCGCGGCGAATCCCTCTATGCGAGGCAGATGTACGGGGAGGCGGCGCGCGCCTACGCACTCAACCTCCAGGCTTATCCGGACGGCCCCAAGGCGCCTGACAACATGGTCAAGCTCGGCATGGCGCTGATCAGGCTCGGGCGCCCGGAGGCGGCGTGCCAGACCTTCGACCAGCTCGATCGCACCTTCCCCGAAATGCCGACCAACATCAGGCAGGCGGCCACGCAGGGGCGTTCCCAGGCCGGCTGCGCCTGAGTATCGCCGCCGCGTGGGCGCGCCCCGCATCGCGACGGCTGCCGAAGCGCCCCCCGCCGCGCTTCCACTCGACGATCATGCCTTCGAGGAACTGCTCGCCCCGCTGGGTCCGTTCGAGCCGTCTCCGCATGTGGCGGTCGCTGTCTCGGGCGGCTCGGACAGCCTGGCGCTCTGCCTGCTGACAGACCGCTGGGCGCGTGCGCGGGGTGGCGCGGTGACGGCGCTGACGGTGGACCACGGCCTGCGCCCCGAATCGGCGGCAGAAGCCACCACCGTCGCGGATTGGCTTGCGGCCCGTGATATCGCCCACAGGATTCTTCGCTGGCGTGGCGCCGCTCCCGCCACCCGTATCCAGGAGACCGCCCGCGCCGCCCGGCTTTCTCTGCTTGCGGGCTTCTGCGCACGCGCGCGCATCCTTCATTTGCTGCTGGCACACCAGCGGGAGGATCAGGCGGAAACCGTCCTCCAGCGCCTCGCCGGCGGCAGCGGTGTGGACGGCCTTGCCGCCATGGCGCCGGTCCGGCTTGCCATGGACATGGACGGTGCGGGCGTGCGTCTGTTGCGGCCGCTGCTTTCCGTCCCCAGGGACTCGCTGAAGGCGACTCTTGCGGCGTTCGGCCAGTGCTGGGTCGACGATCCCACCAACCGGGATTCGCGCCACGCCCGTCCGCGGCTGGCATCGGTCATGGCGGCGCTCGAGGCGGAAGGCCTGGGTGTGGCCCGGCTCGGACGCACCGCCCGCCGCGCCGCGGACGACAGGGCTGCGCTGGAGGCCGCCTGTGCGGCGTTTCTTGGCGAATGCGCGCAACCGTCGCCGGCGGGCTTCGTCCTGCTCGAGCGTCGGGCGCTTGTCGAAGCGCCGCGTGCGCTCGCGCTCCGCTGCCTTGCGCGAGTCGTTGTCACCGTGTCCGGGGCATCCTATCCGCCGCGCACCGAGAGGCTGGAGAGGCTGGGCGACCGCTTGCTGGAGGAAGGCTTCCGCGCCGGCACCCTTGGCGGATGCCGTATCGTCCCCTGGAACGGGCGGCTCCTGATATGCCGGGAGGCGGCAGCCGCCTCGCATGTCTCCGCCATGGTGT
The DNA here is from genome assembly GCA_965220825.1 of Alphaproteobacteria bacterium. Lineage (GTDB taxonomy): Bacteria > Pseudomonadota > Alphaproteobacteria > UBA828 > UBA828. The sequence goes on along the minus strand of OZ244839.1, from coordinate 1,128,517 downwards.
CGGGCAGGCGCCTCCTGTGGGACGGGCGCTTCGTCTGTTCCCTCGCCGGCGACGAACGGTGCGGGCCCTTCACGGTGAGACGCCTGGGCACGGGCGGCCTGGCGTCCGTGCGCGCTGCTGCCCGGGAGCGGGGTGCCCCCATTGCGGCGGTACATGTTCCCGCGCCGGCGCGTGCGGCCCTGCCGGCGCTGTTCGACCTTGACGGACCGCTCGCCGTCCCCCATCTGAACTTCGTAGATGAGGGCAGGACTCCGGGCGCTGGCGTGCTGCGGTTTGCGGCGGATTTTCGACCGACGCAATCCCTGGCTTCGGGTGCGACGGGAACATTGCGGGTCGAGACACCGTGCCGTACCACAAAGTCTCGCCGCTGAACGGGATTGTCGTGTACACTCGACTCCGGTGCGGCGGTCCGCGCCCCTCGGGGAAAGTAGAGGGTTGAACGGTGGGCAGTTTCGGTAAGAACCTGGTGCTCTGGATTATCATCGGCCTGGTTCTGGTGGCGCTGTTCCAGGTCTTCCAGGGCTCGTCCTCGCGCCAGACTTCGACGGATCTCGCCTTCTCCCAGTTCATGGCGGAGGTCGAGGCCGGGCAGGTCCAGGATGTCACCATCCAGGGCAACGACATCACCGGCCACTACACCAATGGCAACGCCTTCAACACCTATGCGCCCTATGACCCCGAACTGGTAAAGACGCTCCGTGCGCATGATGTGCAGATTTCGGCGGTTCCGGTCGAGGAGGGCGGCCTCAGCATCATCGGAATTCTGATTTCATGGTTCCCGCTGCTTCTCTTCATCGGCGTGTGGATTTTCATGATGCGCCAGATGCAGTCCGGCGGCGGCAAGGCGATGGGCTTCGGCAAGTCCCGCGCGCGCCTTCTGACGGAGCGTCAGGGGCGTGTGACCTTCGAGGATGTGGCCGGAATCGACGAGGCCAAGCAGGAGCTTGAAGAGATCGTCGAATATCTGCGCGATCCGCAGAAGTTCCAGCGACTCGGCGGCAAGATTCCCAAGGGCGTTCTGCTGGTAGGCCCACCGGGCACCGGCAAGACGCTGCTTGCCCGCGCCATTGCGGGTGAGGCGAACGTTCCCTTCTTCACCATCTCGGGTTCGGATTTCGTGGAGATGTTCGTGGGCGTCGGCGCGAGCCGGGTGCGCGACATGTTCGAGCAAGGCAAGAAGAACGCGCCTTGCCTGATCTTCATCGACGAGATCGATGCGGTGGGGCGCCATCGGGGCGCGGGCCTCGGCGGCGGCAACGACGAACGCGAGCAGACCTTGAACCAGCTTCTTGTCGAGATGGACGGTTTCGAGGCGAACGAGGGCGTGATCCTGATCTCCGCCACCAACCGGCCGGACGTGCTGGATCCGGCGCTCTTGCGGCCGGGCCGTTTCGACCGTCAGGTGGTGGTGCCGAACCCGGACGTGCTCGGGCGCGAGAAGATCCTCAAAGTCCATATGCGCAAGGTGCCGCTGGCGCCCGATGTCAGGGCGCGCACCATCGCGCGCGGCACGCCGGGCTTTTCCGGCGCCGACCTCGCCAATCTGGTGAACGAGGCGGCCCTGCTGGCTGCGCGGCGCGGCAAGCGCGTCGTGACGATGGTCGAGTTCGAGGACGCCAAGGACAAGGTCATGATGGGCGCGGAGCGCCGCTCCATGGTCATGACCGACGAGGAGAAGCGGCTCACCGCCTACCACGAGGGCGGACACGCGGTGGTGGCGGCGCATATGGAGGCCTCGGACCCGATCCACAAGGCCACGATCATTCCGCGCGGACGCGCGCTCGGCATGGTGGTTCGGCTGCCCGAAGGCGATCGCATCTCGGTAAGCCGGGAGAAGCTGGAGGCCGATATTACCGTCGCCATGGGCGGTCGTATCGCCGAGGAGATGATCTTCGGCTACGAGAAGGTGACCAGCGGCGCCTCTTCGGATCTCAAGATGGCGACCCAGATTGCGCGCAGCATGGTCACCCAGTTCGGCATGTCCGACGAACTCGGCCCGCTCAGCTACAACGAGAACGAGCAGGAGGTGTTCCTCGGCCACTCCATCACCCAACAAAAGAACGTTTCCGAGGAGACGGCGCACAAGATCGACCTGGAGGTTCGCCGCATCGTCGACCGGGCCTATGCCGGGGCGCGCGACATTCTTTCCGAGAACGTGGATTCGCTGCATCGGCTCGCCAACGCCTTGTTGGAGTACGAATCGCTGAACGGTGAGGAGATCGCCGCCGTGCTCAAGGGCGAATCCGTGGTGCGCCTGGACGACGACGAACCGGTCGAACCGCAGGAGCGGCGCGGTACCGTACCGTCCTCCACCCGGAAGAAGAGCCGGACGCCGCCCGATCTCGAACCCAATCCCCAGCCCGGCGCCTGAGGCGCCTTCGACCGCTTCGGCGCCGACGCGGCGCGCAGGCCCGATTCCCGCGCGGCGCAGCGTCTATCTGCGGCCGTGGCGCCCGGTGCCAGGCTGCGCGCTGCGCTTCGATATGGTGGACGTGCTCTTTCGGGGCGAGCGCGAGCGCTTGAGCACGCGGCTGCATCGCGCGGTCCTCGCGCACTGGGCGGAGGAGAACGCGCCCGATTTCGCCGGAGAGATCGCGGCATTGGCCGGGCGGCTCATCGAGTCCCGGCCTCCGGTATGCGGCTGCCCGCTGGATCGGCCCCTGCTCATGGGCATTCTCAATGTCACCCCCGACAGCTTCTCCGACGGCGGCGACCACGTGGATCCGGCGACCGCCATCGCCCGGGGGATCGCCATGGTCGACGCTGGCGCGGACATCATCGATGTGGGTGGCGAATCGACCCGCCCCGGCGCCAGCGCACCGGCCGAGGCGGAGGAGCTGCGCCGCGTGCTTCCGGTCGTCCGGGCTCTGGCGGAACGGGGCCTCCCGGTCTCCATCGATACCCGCCGCGCTTCCGTGATGGCTGCGGCGCTGGAGGCCGGCGCGCGTATGGTGAACGACGTAAGCGCACTCACCCACGATCCCGAGTCGCGGGCGGTGGCGGCCCGTGCCGGCGCGTGGGTCGTGCTGACCCATATGCAAGGGCGTCCCGAGACGATGCAGCGCGACCCCCGCTACGACGATGCGAGTCTGGACGTTTTCGACGCATTGGAGGCGCGCATGCACGAGGCTGAAGCCGCGGGTATCGCACGCAACCGTATCGTCGTCGATCCCGGCATCGGCTTCGGCAAGACTCTGGACCATAATCTCGAGATCCTGCGGGACATCGGGATCTATCATGGTCTTGGCTGCCCGCTTCTCGCGGGCGTGTCCCGCAAGGGCTTCATCGGGCGGGTAAGCGCGGACGAAGCGCCCAAGGCGCGGCTGCCCGGCTCGCTCGCAGCCGGCCTCCACGCGGCGGGCGAGGGCGTTCACATGCTTCGGGTTCACGATGTCGCGCAGACCCGCCAGGCGCTCGCCGTGTGGCGGGCCATCGGGGCGGCGGCCGGTACGAGGCCATAGCGGGCAGGGTGGGGCCGTCCATGTCTTCAAAGCTATTCGGAACCGACGGGATGCGCGGCAGGGCGAACGAAGCGCCCATGACGGCGGAAACCGTGCTCAGAGTGGGCATGGCGGCGGGTGCGGTCTTCCGGCGCGGGGATCACCGTCACCGCGTGGTCATCGGCAAGGACACGCGGCTTTCCGGCTATCTCTTCGAACCGGCGCTGACTGCGGGTTTCATCGCGGCAGGCATGGACGTCTACCTCGTGGGCCCGCTGCCTACTCCGGCGGTGGCCATGCTGGTTCGTTCCATGCGGGCCGATCTCGGTGTGGTGATTTCCGCCTCCCATAACCCTTACGCCGACAATGGCGTGAAGCTCTTCGGGCCGGACGGCTACAAGCTCTCCCGCGCCAAGGAGGAGGAAATCGAGGCGGGCGTTTCCACCGGCCGCGTCGAGACCGTCGATGCCGAATCGCTGGGCCGCGCCATGCGTCTGGACGACGCGGTCGGCCGCTATATCGAGTTCGTCAAAGGCTCTCTGCCTCGTTCGGTGGCGGGGCTCGACGGGTTCCGCATCGTCGTCGATTGCGCCCATGGCGCGGGCTACAAGGTTGCACCCACCGTCCTTTCGGAACTGGGGGCGGACGTGATTCCCATCGGTGTCTCGCCCGATGGAATCAACATCAATCTCGGTTGCGGCTCGACCGATCTGTCGGCGCTGCGCGCTGCCGTGGTGGAGCGCGGAGCGGATATCGGCATCGCGCTGGACGGCGACGGCGACCGGGTGGTGATGTGTGACGAGCGCGGTGCGGTGCTGGACGGCGACCTCATTATGGGGCTGATCGCCTCCGATTGGCTCGATGCCGGCCGGCTGCAGGGCGGCGGGGTGGTGGCGACCGTCATGTCCAACCTCGGCCTCGAGCGCTATCTGGCGGAGCTCGGCCTCGTCCTGGAGCGCACCCCCGTCGGCGACCGCCATGTGGTGGAGCATATGCGGAAGCACGGGTTCAACCTGGGGGGCGAGCAGTCCGGTCATATCGTCATGACCGACCATGCCACCACCGGCGACGGCCTGATCGCGGCACTCCATACACTGGCCGCGCTCCGTGTCTCCGGGCGGCGGGCGAGCGATGTGGCCGCGCTGTTCGAGCCGCTGCCCCAGCTGCTCCGCAATGTGCCCGTGACCAAGGGGGCTGAGGTGCTCGCCGCGCCGCGTGTGGCCGAAGCGGTGGCGAAGGCGGAGGAAAGGCTCGGCGATAGCGGCCGTCTGGTCATCCGGCCTTCGGGCACCGAGCCCCTGGTGCGCGTGATGGCGGAGGGCGACGACCCGGCACTGATTGCGGCTCTCGTGGAGGAGATCGCCGCCACTATCGGGGAAGCGGGGCAAGACGTCGGGGACGGCGGCGATTCGCCCCGGCCGGCAACGGCCCTCCGGTGAACGGGCGGGTCCTCGTCGTCGCGGGCTCGGATTCCGGGGGCGGCGCCGGAATCCAGGCGGATATCAAGACGGTCACGGCTCTCGGCGGCTATGCCGCGACCGCCGTCACCGCGCTTACCGTGCAGGACACGATCGCCGTCCACCGCGTCCATGCGGTACCGGTGGATTTCGTGGCCGACCAGATGCGCGTGGTGCTGAAGGACATAGGCGCGGACTGCATCAAGACCGGAATGCTCCACAGCGCGAGCGTGATCGAGGAGGTTGCGCGCGTGTTGGAACGAGAGGGAAAGGGCCTTCCCGTGGTGGTCGATCCCGTGCTTGTCGCAAAGAGCGGCGACGCGCTGCTGGAAGCGGCCGCCTTGCGCGCACTGGCGGAACGGTTGCTTCCGCTTGCCCGGCTGGTAACGCCCAATATACCCGAGGCCGAAGCGCTCACCGGGCGCTCGATCGAGACGGTGGACGATATGGCGCGCGCAGCGCACGCGATCCGAGCGCTGGGGCCAGCGGCCGTTCTCGTCAAGGGCGGCCACCGGCACTCCGACATGGTGGTCGACTTGCTGCTCGAGCACGGTGGCGAGACACGGTTCGAGGGGCCGCGCATCGCGAGCCGTCATACCCACGGGACGGGCTGTACGCTCGCCTCCGCCATTGCCACCGGCCTTGCCCAGGGCATGGCTGCTGCCGCCGCCGTGCAACGCGCGCGCGACTATCTTCGTGCCGCAATCGAGTGCGCGCCCGGCTATGGCAGGGGCCACGGGCCGCTGGATCACACCGCGGCGCCGTCCCGGACCGAAGGCTGAAGCGCGCCGCAACTATCGGGTGGCGGAGGGGCTGCGGGGCATCCAGGGTGGGCGCCGAACCTGCGACCCGGGAGATCTGAAATGACAGCGGCACCGTCGGCCACGGATATCGAGCGGAATGCGCGCGACTATGCCCGCATGGAAACGGCCATCGCCTACCTCGCGGCGAACTTCCGCGAACAGCCTTCGCTCGAGGAGGTGGCGCGGGAGGTGGGCCTGCCGCCTCACGCGTTCCAGCGCCTGTTCCGCCGCTGGGCGGGCATTTCGCCCAAGCGTTTCGGCCAGTTCCTCACCCTGGAGTACGCGAAAGCGCAGCTTGAAGCCTCGGCCAGCGTTCTCGATACCACCTATGACGCAGGCCTCTCCGGGCCCGGTCGGCTTCACGATCTCTTCGTTACCTATGAGGGCATGAGCCCCGGCGCCTTCAAGAGAGGCGGCGAGGGCGTGGACATCGCCTTCGGGATCTGCCCGAGCCCGTTCGGCCCCTGTTTCGTCGGGCTTACGGTGCGTGGCCTCTGCGCGCTCGGTTTCGCCGATGAAGGCGGCGAAGAAGAGGTGTGCCGGCGTTTTGCGGAGCGCTGGCCAGCGGCCCGCTTCCGGGAGGATCGCCGTGCGGCCGCCGCCATCGTCGCGCGCATCTTCGAGCCCGCCGGCACGGCGGCGGAGCCCATTGCCCTTGCCGTGCCGGGGACGGGCTTCCAACTCAAGGTCTGGGAGGCCCTGCTGCGGATTCCGCCGGGCCGGGTCGTCGCTTACCACGCACTGGCCCGGGCGCTCGGCCTGCCGCGAAGCGCCCGTGCCGTGGGCGGTGCGGTGGCTGCCAACCCGATCTCCTATCTGATCCCCTGTCACCGCGTGATTCGCAGCACCGGCCGGATCTCCAACTACGAATGGGGACCTGCCCGCAAACGCGCCATGCTCGCCTGGGAAGCCGCCCGCCTGAAGACGCCCGCCCCGCCATCGCCACCGGGCGCTTGAAGGACGTCATGCCGCGTACGAGCACCTCCGTCGCCCGGACCGCGCCTCTCCGTCCTGCGGCTGCGGAGCAAAGCGGGTGCTGCCGGTTCGGAGACGTTGACGTGGCGGCGTTGATCCTTGTGTAGTCCGCCGGCGATCACCAGCTTGAAGCCCCGCAGGCCGCGCCGTGCCGGCGGTTGCTAGAACGTGGTCCGGAGGGCCTCAGCGTCCGAGAGGCTGACTGTCATGTCGCGCCGCGGCGTGGTGGTTCGAGTCGTTGACCGCCACCTCGTCCACCGATGCGCGCGGGGCGGAGGCCCGGTCCAGGCGGCGGTCGTAAAGACCCTGGGCCCCATCCGCCTCATAGCGGTCGCGCCAATGCCGGAAGGTCCGTTCCGAGATCCCCAATATCTCCGCCGCCTCGACCTGGCTCAGCTCACGACGAAGCGTGCGGCGGTATATCTCCCGGAACTTCATCAACCGTACCCTCCGGGCCAGCTTCGTCGAACGCATTCAAACCCTCCACGGCTTGGGAACCGTCCAGAATCGGACGGATTGTTTGATACATGGACTGGACACGCCATCTGTTACTGACGTCTCCCAGTATGTGCAAGTTTAGACAAGTATGAGGCGCGTCTCTTGAAACGAGGTTGGGGGTCTCCGAAGCGGTTGGTGGACACATCAACCGCTTCGGAGGCCCCATGACAGGTTTGGTGCGCGGGTCTCCAGGCCCGCATGTTTTTGTTTTTCGAGAAGAAGAAAAATGCGGGCCTGGAGACCCGCGCACCAAAAAAGGGGCGCCGCGCCACCGCCCATAACGCCGGTGCGCCGGACTTGCACGGCCCCACCGGGGCCACGGCTCCAGCTCGCTCCTCGACAAGCTCCAGGCCGACATGCCCTTTCCCGCCAAGGCCATCCGGATCGACGGCTTTGCCGACGCGTTCAATACCATCAGACCCAACCAGGCCCTGGCGGACAAACCCCGGCCGAATGGCTTGCCAATCTGACAGCCGAAGAAACCCCAGCGTCTCAAGCGTCCTGAACGAGGACACAGGGTTGGCGATGGGAGCGGGGAATCATAGAGTCGCGGCCCCATCGGGAGAAGGCAATGCACAACTGGCGGTTCGAGGACGTAAAGGCCGGCGCGCGGTTCGAGACGGGCGGCAAGACCTTGAGCGAGGCGGAGATCCTGGAATTCGCTCTGCTCTACGATCCGCAACCCTTCCACATGGATGTTCACGGCGCCGAATCGGGCCCCTTCGGCGGCCTCATTGCGAGTGGCGTGCAGACCTTTGCGATCGGGCTGCGCCTTCTGTTCCAGGCGCGTATCTTCGACCCGGACCTCGGTATGGGCTCCCCCGGGGTCGACGAACTCCGCTGGGTGCGCCCGGTGCGTCCCGGCGATACGTTACGCGCGAGGGGCGAGGTATTGGACGCGCGGCCGTCGCGCTCCAAGCCGGATCGCGGCATCGTGCGCCATCGCATGGAGGTACTCAACCAGCGTGGCGAAGTGGTGCTGCAAATGACCTGCGCCCAGTTCATGCGCCGCTCGCCTCCCGCACCGAGCGGGTGACGGGGCCCGCTTCACGCCGGGGCCGGGAGCGGCTCTTCGCGCGCGCGCCTGAAGGCCGGGCGGCGCCCCTTCTGGTGACCTTGGCAAGCGCGGTCTCCCTCGGCGCCGCCTATGGCTTCCAATATCTCGGGGGCCTCGCGCCGTGCCCCCTCTGCATCATTCAGCGCTATCCGCATTTTGCGGTGCTCGCACTGGGCCTCGCGGCGGCCGCTGCGCCGCTTCCCGTCCGCCGTGCGCTTCTGGCCGCGAGCGGGGTGGCGCTGCTGGTGACCGCGGGATATGGGGTCTACCATGCGGGTGTGGAGCAGGGCTGGTTCGGGAGCGTCTGCGCAGCGCCGCTCGATGGCGGTACGCTGGAGGAAATCAGGGCGCAGGTCATGGCTGCGCCGCTTGCCGCATGCGACGAGGTGCCATGGTCGCTGGGCGGGGTTTCGCTCGCCGGTTGGAACGCCCTGGTCTCGTTCGCCGCCGCAGTGGCGGCCTTGGTGTTCGCTGCGCGACCGGGATGGGGAACGCCGTGAAGGAAGGGAGAGACGCTGAGCCGCGTCCCGCGGTCACGGGAGAGGATCGGCTCCCTGGCGATCCGACCCGGGAGGAGTTGATCGCCCGCATGCTCCGGGTCGATCACGCCGGGGAATATGGTGCCCGGCGAATCTATGACGGCCAGCTCGCCGTGCTCGGGCGGAGCAAGGCGGCGCCGGCGATACGCGAGATGGCGGCCGCCGAGCAGGCCCATCTGGATGCGTTCGATGCGCTTCTGGTGGAGCGGCGGGTGCGCCCGACCGCGCTTTCGCCGGTATGGAACGCCGCCGGTTTCGCCCTGGGAGCGGCGACGGCACTGCTCGGCGAACGGGCCGCCATGGCCTGCACCGTCGCCGTGGAAGAGGTCATCGAGGAGCATTACGCGGCACAGGCCGCCCGTCTCGGAGAAGACGAGGCGGCCTTGCGGCAGACGCTGGAGGAATTCGGCGCCGACGAGGCGCGGCACCGCGAAACAGGCCTCGCCCACGGCGCGGAAAAGACGTTGGGTTATGCGGGGATGCGGGCGGTTATCGGGCGCGGTGCGCGGCTCGCCATCTGGCTTTCTGAGCGGATTTGATTGCCGCGCCCGGCGGCGTCAGGCCGCCGGCAGGGAGGCGGCGAAACGAGGGTAGACCTCGGCGATCGCCGCACCCACGGGCCCCGCGATCAGAGCGCGGGATCGCGCGTCCGGTGCAGGCGTTTCCGGAACGCGGCCTTCGCAGTCGAAATCGAAGCCCGTCTCCGCCCGCACCTCGTCCAGCGTGTGACCCGGATGCAGCGAGGCGAGACGGAAGCGCGCTTGCGCCCGTTCGAAGCGGAAGATGCAGCGTTCGGTCACCAGCGCATAAGGGCCGCCCGCGCGATGGACCCCGGGAGGGCTGGTGCCCGGCGCGCTGATGAAGTCCACCTTGCGCACAAGGGTGCGCGGGCTGTGCTCGAGCCGAAAGAGGATCACCCTGGGCACGGCGAAATAGAGATAGGCCGAGCCATAGGAGCCGGGAAAGCGTCGCGCCGGCGCCGGATAGCCGCCCACGCCGACCAGATTGACGTTCGCGCCGCCGTCGATCTGCGCACCGCCCAGAAAGAACGCGTCGATCCGGCCCTGGCCCGCGCGGTCGAAGAGTTCCCGCCCGCCCTCGGTGAAGTCGTCGCCCGTCCGTCCGCCGAGAATCGTGACGGTGGGGCGGCCCCCGCCGAGTTCCCTCGCCAGCAATGCCGCGGCACCGGGGAGGGGCGATGCCGCACCCACCGCCACATGACGAAGGCCGGCGAGCATTCGCGCGATGGCATCGATCAGGAGAACGGTCGTCTCCGGGCTCATTCGGCGGCGCGTGCGTCCGTTACATGCTCCGTGCAATATCGCTCGAAGCCGTCTTCCGTCCGTGCAAGCGCCGCGTAGCGGGCGAGGTGCTCACGATCCGCTTCGTAACGGCCGCTGAGGCCAAGGGGCCATGCGCCCCGCGGCGCTTCCGCGAACGCGGTGACATAGAGCGCCGGAAGCGCGCCTGCCGCCAACGCGTCATCCGCCATCAGGTCGCAGGAGCGGACCTCCTCCACGGTCACCAGGGCGGCCGACGCGGCATGGGCCATGGTGGCGAGTTCGCGCCGCCGCCCGATCCAGATATTGCCGTGCGAATCCGCATAGGGTGCGTGGAAGAGCGCGATGTCGGGCCGGAGCGCCGGCAGCAGAACGATGGGGTCCCCGCCGTCTGCGAGGGGATTGTCCACCACCCGCCAGTCCGGGCGGGCGGGGAGGAGGTCGGAGCCGATGAGGCCCCGCAGCGGCATGAAGGGGACGCCCTTCTCGGCGGCCTGGAGTGCCGCATGGATCGCGGGGCAGGTGGAGTCCCGGATGGCGAGCGTGCCGTCTTCCAGCGCCGCCCGGTAACGAGGGGCATCGCCGATCTCGCCCAGGCTCACCGCCGCGGTTTCGATTTCCGCCACGCATCCGGCGCCGATCAGGAGGTCCGCCACCATGCCGGCCTGGGGTACGGTCACGAGCCGCAAACCTCTCACGCCCCGGCGCACGAGCGCGCGGGCCGCCGCCATCGGCACGAAGGAGTAGTCCGGCGGTAGGGCGACGGTGGCGCCGTCCGGGACCCGTCGGGCCAGGGCTTCGAGAGAGAGAGCCTCCGTCATGGTACGGCCGCCCGCGCCGTCAGAACTCGTCCGCCCCATGGGCCATGACCGAGGCCTTGCCGCTCGCGATCTTGAGGAAGAGGCCGGCGGAATCGGGGAGTATCTTCTGCATGTAGAAGCGCGCGGTCTTGAGCTTCGCGTCGTAGAACGCCTCGCCGTTCTGCTTGTCGCGCGCGACCGTCGCCATGCGGCACCACATGTAGCCGACCGCGACCAGCCCGAACAGCTTGAGGTAGTCGGTGGCGCCGGCGGCGGCTTCCTCCGGGTCGCCGACACCGCGCTCGGCGATGGAGAGCGTCGCGAGCCGGAGCTTCTCCAGAGCCTTCTCGAACGGACCGGCGATATCGGCGAGGGCCGCATCGCCCCGCATCTCTTCCAGCAGCGCGTTCGCCGGGTGGAAGAAGTGCCGGAGGCACCGACCCGCCCGCCGGGGCAGCTTGCGGCCCACCAGGTCCAGCGCCTGGATGCCGTTCGCGCCTTCATAGACCTGGGAGATGCGGGCGTCGCGCACGAGCTGTTCCATGCCGTGCTCGCGGATATAGCCGTGCCCGCCATGGACCTGCACCGCGAGATTGGTGGCCTCGAAGCCGTAATCCGTGAAGAAGGCCTTGATGATGGGCGTCATGAGCTGGACCAGTTCGTCGGCGTCCTCGCGGACGCCCGCGTCCGGGTGGGCGCGCGCCACGTCGAGTTCCACGGCGATCCAGTAGGCGAGCGCCCGCGCGCCTTCATTGAGTGCCCGCGCGGTGAGAAGCATGCGCCGCACGTCCGGGTGGACGATGATGGGGTCCGCCGCCGCTTCCGGCTCCGCCGCGCCGGCGACCGCGCGGCCCTGGCGGCGGTCCCGCGCATAGGCGGTGGCGCTCTGGTAGGCGGTTTCGCCAAGGCCGAGGCCCTGCAGCCCGACGCCGAGTCTCGCCGCGTTCATCATGGTGAACATGCAGCGGAGCCCCTTGTGAGGCTCGCCGATCAGGAAGCCCTCCGCCTCCTCGAAATGCATCACGCAAGTGGCGGATGCGTGGAGTCCCATCTTCGCCTCGATGGAGCCGCAGGAGACGCCGTTGGCCGGCCCCGGCTCGCCGTCCGGTCCGACACGGAATTTGGGCACGAGAAAGAGGCTGATGCCGCGCACGCCGGCGGGTGCGTCCGGGAGCTTTGCCAGAACGAGGTGGACGATGTTTTCCGTCAGGTCGTGCTCGCCCGCGGAGATGAAGATCTTGGTGCCCGTGATCGCGTAGCGTCCCTCGCCGGTGGGCACCGCGCGCGTGCGGATAAGCCCCAGGTCCGTCCCGCAATGGGATTCGGTGAGGCACATGGTGCCGCTCCAGCGCCCGTCCACGAGTCTCGGCAGGAAGGCATCCCGCAGTGCGTCGTCCGCATGGGCCTCGATCAGTGCCGCGGCACCCTTGGAGAGCAGCGGATAGACGCCGAAGGCGAGGTTCGTGGAGCACACCATCTCGTCGAGGACGACATCGAGCAGCTTGGGCAGCCCCTGACCGCCATAGGCGAGCGGTGTGGAGATCCCGAGCCACCCGCCGCCCGCGAACGCGTCATAGGCGTCCTTGAAGCCCTCGGGCGTGCGCACCACGCCGTTCTCGTAGCGGCAGCCTTCCTCGTCGCCCGTACGGTTGAGCGGCAGAAGCCGGTTCTCGCAGAGCTTGGCACCCTCCTCGAGTACGGCGTCGATCGTATCTTCCGTCGCTTCCTCGAAGCCCGGCAGTGCCGTGAGCCGGTTCGGGTCCAGGAGCTCGTTGATGACGAACCGCATGTCGCGAAGGGGCGCGCTGTAGGTTTGCATCGGGTCTCTCCCTATGCCGGCGGATGGAGCCGGCGGCCAAGACTAAGCCTCTTCGGACCCCGGCGAAACCGCTCCGATTCCGCATATGAACGGGGGCGCGCCCGCGGCCCGCAAATTCGCTCTTGGGACGAGAGCGGTAGGGGTTGTAGGGTGGCGGTCGATGCGCCGGTCCGAGACCGAGCGCAATAATTCGCGCGACTAAATAAGGGGAGACATTACATGTTGGAGACGGCAAGGAAGGCGGCCGCTTGGGGCGTCGCCGTGGCGGCGGGCGCTTCGCTGGCGTTCGGCGCCTGGGATACGAAATCGGCGCGGGCCGAGGGCGGCACGCTGGTGTGGTCCATCCCCGCCGCCATGAGCCTCTTCGATCCGCCGCAGTCCTGCGGCTGGCTGACGAAGAACGCGACCCACATGATCTTCGACGGCCTCGTCGAGCTCGAGCTCGGCAAGCCCGAGGAGAAGTGGGCGACACTCCGCCCGGCACTTGCCGAATCCTGGACGGTTTCGGAGGACGGCAGGGTCTATACCTTCAACCTGCGCAAGGGCGTGAAGTTCCACGACGGCACGCCGTTCAACGCCGATGTGGCGAAGTGGAACTATGATCGCTTCTCCGACCCCGAGGCCCCGCAATATAGCGAGGTGGGCGCGGCCTATCTCAGCTTCTATGCGCGTTGGATCGAATCCTCCCGCGTGGTCGACGAACACACCTTCGAGGTGACTCTCACCCAGCCGCACTATGAGTGGCTTCAGATCGGCCAGTCCTCCTGCGGTCAGCCGGAGATGATCAGTCCGACGGCGTGGGAGAAATATGGCGATCAGGACATCGCACTCCACCCGGTGGGTACCGGCCCCTTCAAGTTCGTCGAGCGCGAGATCGACGTGATGGTGGTGCTGGAGCGCAATGACGACTATTACGGCGAGCCCGCCAAGCTCGATCGCATGATCTATCGCCAGATCACTGATCCGGCGACCCGGATCGCGGCGCTCCGCGCGGGCGAGATCAACATGGTCACGGAGCCCACCTGGGACGAGATCGACAATCTGGTGGAAGAGGGCTTTCAGCTTCTGCTTCAGCCCAACGTGCCGTCGGTCTGGTATGCCCAGTTCAACATGAAGCACCCGGCGCTGCAGGATGTGCGCGTCCGCCGCGCCATCAACATGGCGATCGACCGTGAGGGCATTGCACGCGAGGTGCTCAGAGGCACGGGCCATGCGGAGCACGGGATGCTTTCCGCCGGCACCTTTGCCTACGATCCCGACTACAAGCCCTACCCCTATGATCCGGAGGGCGCGAAAGCGCTGCTTGCCGAAGCCGGCTACGGCGACGGCCTGGAGCTCACCTTCGAGATTTTCGACTATGGCTGGAACGAAGCCTGGGAGAAGTGGATCCAGCGTGATCTCAAGAAGGTCGGCATCGATCTCAAGCTCAACAAGCTCGAGTGGATGACCTATCTCGGCAAGTGGCTCCAGGGCATGCCCGAGGGCGTGGCCATGAACAGCATGGGCTGGGGTTGGTCCGTGCCTTACTGGACGGCGCATGCGACGCGTTGCGACCACCACCCGCCGAACGGCATCAATGGCGGCTGGTACTGCAACGAAAAGATCGACGCGCTTTACCAGAAGGCCATCCAGACCAGGGATCAGGCCGAGGCCGCGGCGCTCTACCAGGAAGCCAACCGCATCATCATGGAAGAGGACGTGGCCTTCCTGCCGGTGTTCAGCTACCACAACCCGATTCTTCTCGCGCCCAATGTGAGGGGTTTCGCGAACGGCCAGGAGAACTGGTACGACTTCACGCTTCCCTACGTCGTTGAGGAGTAGGGAGAGGCGGATCGTAGACCGGGCGTAGCCGCTCCAGGCCCCGCCGGAGAATCTCCGGGAGAGCCTGGGGCGGCGGCCCCCACGACGACATCCGCCGGAGGCCCATGACCCGGTTCATCGTCGCGCGTCTGCTCACGATCATCCCGATCATGTTCGGGGTGTCGTTTTTCGTATTCATCCTCGCTCATCTCGCGCCGGGGGACGTCACCACGACACTCACCGGGCCATACGCGACCGAAGAGGTGCGCGAGCAGATTCGCGAGTCCCTGGGCCTTAACGAGCCGCTGCCCGTCCAGTATGGCAAGTGGCTGAGCCAGATCCTCCAAGGCGAGTTCGGCAAGTCCATCGCCAACCGGCGCATGGTGGCGGAGCTCATCTTTCCCAAATTCGCGAACTCGGCGATCCTTGCGCTCACCAGCGCCGCGCTCGCCTACGCCATCGGCCTCTTTGCCGGCATTTTCGCGGCCTCCCGCCCTTACGGGCTGTTCGACCGACTCACCATCGCCGGCACCCTCATGTTCGGCAGCATCCCGCCCTACTGGCTGGGCCTTCTGCTCGTCCTCCTCTTTTCGCTCACCTGGCGCATATTGCCGGCGACGGGGATGACCAAGATCGTGGGCGGCGGCGGGCCGGTGGACGTGATCCTCCATCTCATCCTGCCGACGATCGCCGCGGCCGCGGCGCCGGCGGCAATCATCGCCCGCACCGTGCGCGCGACCATGCTCGAGATTCTGAGCCAGAACTACATCATGGTGGCACGCGCCAAGGGTATCCGGCGCGGCGTCATCCTGCGCAAGCATGCGTTGCGCAACGCATTGCCGCCCATCGCCACCATCTGCGGGCTTCAGCTCGGCTATCTTTTGGGCGGCGTGCTCTTCGTCGAGGTGATCTTCGCGTGGCCCGGCATCGGGTACCAGCTCTGGCAGGCGATCCAGGCCCGCGATATCCCGACGATCCAGGGCGCGGCGCTCATCATCGCGGTAGCCTTCGTCCTGGTGAACCTCGCGGTGGACGTGTTCAACGCCTATACGGATCCCAAGATTCGCATTTCGGAGGGCGTTCGTTCGCGATGACCGGCCCAGCGGAAATTCTCCCCACCGCCACGCGGCGGCGTTCGGCGGCGGAGCTGCGGCGTGAGACCTTCCACATCATGTGGCGGACCTTGGGCCTCGCCTGGCATGCCTATGCCAAGGACAAGGCCGCGGTCGGCGCCCTGGTCTTCATGGCCGTCGTGGTGCTGGTGACCATCCTTGCTCCCTATATCAGCCCGCACGATCCCACCGAGGCGGTGGGGCAGCGCGGCGGGTTGCCGGGAACAGACGGCCTCCTTCTCGGCGGCGACATGGATGGGCGGGACATCCTCTCCCGGCTGCTCTGGGGCGGACGGGTGGCGCTTCTGGTGGGCGTGGTGCCGACGGCCGTCGCCACCGCCATCGCCGTGCTGCTCGGCCTGATCGCGGGTTATGTCGGGGGCTGGCTCGACCAGGTCATCATGCGGATTCTCGATGTTCTCTTCGCCTTTCCGCTGGTGCTTCTGGCGATCGTGATCGCCGGCGTGCTCGATCCCGGAGTCGGCACGCTCATCCTCGCCATCACCATCGCACTGGTCCCCTATATCTCGAGGCTCGTGCGAACCACCACCGTCTCGGTCAAGCAGGAGCCCTATATCGAGGCTGCGCGCGCCGGCGGCGCGGCCACGCCCACCATCATCGTCCGCTATGTGCTGCCCAACATGCTGGCGCCCGTCATCGTCTATTCCACGACGCTGATCGGGCTGATGATGGTGGTGGGCTCGGGACTTTCGTTTCTGGGGCTCGGCATCCAGCCGCCGGATGCGGACTGGGGTACCATGGTCTCGGACGGGCGCGCCGTGCTCAAGAAGGCGCCGCACGCGACGGCCTTCCCCGGCTTCCTCATCGTGGTGGTCTCGCTGGCCTTCTCTTTTATCGGCGACGGGCTCCGCGATGCGCTCGATCCGAGAGCGCGGGTGCGCTGAGGGCAGGGTGGGATGAGCAAGCCGCTTCTCCAGGTCGACGGGCTCAAGACCCATTTCAAGCTCCGCACGGGTACGCTGAAGGCGGTTGACGGGCTGTCGTTCGCGCTCCATCCGGGCCGCGTGCTCTGCATCGTGGGCGAATCCGGCTCCGGCAAGAGCGTGACGGCGCGTTCCATCATGCGTCTGATCCAGCCGCCGGGGCGGATCGTCGAGGGCGCCGTGTCGTTCGACGGGGAGGATCTGCTGGCGCTCGACGAGCGTCGCATGGAGGACCTGCGCGGCAACCGGATCGGGATGATATTCCAGGATCCGATGACCTCCCTCAACCCGGTCTTCACCATAGGTGAGCAGATCGCCGAGACCCTCGTCGTGCACAAGGGCGTGAGCCGGGAGGATGCCCGCCGGCGCGCCGTGGAGTTGATCCGGCTCGTCGGCATACCCGAGCCCGAAAGGCGGCTCACGGACTATCCGCACCAGTTCTCGGGAGGCATGCGCCAGCGAGTGCTGATCGCCATCGCCATCGCCTGCGAGCCCGACCTCCTGATCGCCGACGAGCCCACGACGGCCTTGGACGTGACCATCCAGGCCCAGATTCTCGGCCTGCTGGCCGATATCCGCCGGAAGCTCGGCAGCGCCATGATCCTCATCACCCACGATCTCGGGGTCGTTTCGGTGATGGCCGACGACGTTCTCGTCATGTATTCGGGGAAGATGGTCGAATATGGCGACGTGAAGACGATCTTCCACAAGCCCCGCCACCCCTACACGGCGGGCCTTCTCGATTCGATCATCAGACTCGACGAGCCCAAGGATTCGGAACTGCGCTCGATTCCCGGCCTGCCGCCCGTGCCGGTGGACCCACCGCCGGGCTGCGCCTTCCGCGACCGCTGCGCGCGGGCCTACGCGCCTTGCGGGGAGCGTGATCCGGTGCCGATGGCGACGCGCACCGGCTCCGTCGCCGCCTGCCACGCCGTCGAGGCGGAGGAGGCCGGGAGGGTGCCGGCATGAGCGCGCCGCTGCTTTCGGTCAGGGGGCTGGTCAAGCACTTCAAGCTCGATCCCAAGGGCCTGTTCGATTCGCCGCCGATCCTGCGGGCGGTGGACGGTATCGACTTCGACGTGACCCGGGGCGAGACGCTGGGTCTGGTGGGCGAATCGGGCTGCGGCAAATCCACCACGGCGCGTCTCGTCCTGCGTCTGATCGAGCCCACGGCCGGCGAGGTGACTCTCGACGGCGTGGACGTGCTGGCGTGTACCAGGAAGGAGCTCCTCGCCCTGCGCCGCGAAATGCAGCTCGTGTTCCAGGATCCGCTCTCCTCCCTCAATCCGCGCATGTCGGTCGGCAATTCGATCGCCGAGCCCCTTCGTTTCCATGGCATCGGCGACAAGGTGGAGCGCTTCGAAAGGGCCCGGGCCTTCCTCGAGGTGGTGGGTCTCAGCGCCGACTATTACGACCGGCTGCCCCATGAGTTTTCCGGTGGGCAAAACCAGCGCGTGGCGATCGCCCGTGCGCTGATCCTTCAACCAAAGCTCCTGATCCTCGATGAGCCTGTCTCTGCGCTGGACGTTTCCATCCGCGCCCAGATCCTCGGGCTGCTGATCGATCTTCAGAGCCGCTTCCAGCTCACCTATGTCTTCATCTCTCACGATCTTTCGGTGGTGAAGCGCTTCTGCAACCGCACCGCCGTGCTCTATCTGGGGCGGATCGTGGAGATCGCCGAGAGCGAGAGTCTCTACCGCGAGCCGCTCCATCCCTATTCCCAGGCGCTGATCCGGGCGATCCCCGAAGCCAATCCCGAGGGCCCGCGGGCCGAGAGCCTGGGCGGCCTCGAAGGCGACGTGCCGAGCCCCATCAATCCGCCGGCGGGCTGCGCGTTCCACACCCGCTGTCCCCACCGGATGCCCATATGCTCCGAGCGCGAGCCCGTTCTCCGCGAAGTCCGCCCCGGCCGCAAAGTCGCGTGCTTCCTGCACGATTCCACTTCGGCCGGCTCCTAGCCTCCCCCCATATCCGATGCGCCGCGTCGAACGGCGCGGCGCGCGCCTCGAGAAACGGCGCCTTACTTGTCGGAAGCGGCGAGCGCTGCGCGCATGTCGGCGACGATGGCTTGGAACTGCCGGGGGGTCTGCGCACCGCGCAGCACGCGCTCGCCCATGACGAAAGCGGGGGTTCCGTCGATCCCGAGGGCATTCGCCAGGTCGCGGTTGCGCTGGAGCAACGCCATGATCGCCGGGTCTTTCATGTCGTCGGCGAGGCGCGCCACATCGAGGCCGACGGACGCGGCGATCTCCTGCACGCGTTGCGGATCGAGTTCGCCGCTCGCGGTCATCAGCGCATGGTGAAAGTTTGTGTAGCGTCCCTGTTCGCGCGCCGCGAGCGCTGCGACGGCGGCGTTGACCGACTCCGGCCCGAGGATTGGGAGCTCCTTGTAGATCAGCCGGACATCGTCATTTTCGGCGAGCAGCGTCTGCAGCACGGGCGTCACGCGCCGGCAGTGTCCGCAGCGATAGTCGAAGAACTCGACCACCGCCACCGGCCCGTCCGGGTTTCCCGCGACCGGTGCTTCCGCGTCCGCGAAGAGCGCGGCGAAGTTGTTGCGGATCGCGTTGCGGTCCCGCTCGGCCATCGCCTGGGCATGGCGCTCGCGGAGCACGTTCTGCGCCTCGATCAGGATTTCGGGCTCTTCGAGCAGATAGTCGCGAACGATCCGTCGGATCTCGTCCACCGGAAGGGCGCGGGCTTCGCCGTTCTCTTCATGCGCCAGGGAACGTTCCGTGCCTGTGCCGAAGGCGGTGGCGAGAAGTGCCGTCGCGGCAAGAGCCGTCAGGACGTGTTTCCCCGCGTTCGTCATGCGTGCCTCTATAGCGCATGGGTGCGCATTTCGGAACGTGGGAGCGAACGGACAAACCCCGGCCGAATGTCGTGCCACGCCGACGGCCGAAGAAATCCCAGCGTCTCAAACATCCTGAACGAGGACATCGTCTTGACGGTCGCAGGGCGAGGCGGTACCGTCCGCCGGCTGCAGGGAGGCGGGGGAGAATGGCCGGGGACACGGTTACCCGAGCGGATCTTGCGGATGCCGTGTTCCACGATGTGGGGCTCTCGCGCAACGAATCCGCGAAGCTCGTCGAAGCCGTTATCGATATCATGGCGGACGCGCTGGCGAGCGGCGAAACCGTGAAGATATCCTCGTTCGGCAGCTTTGCGGTGCGAATGAAGGGCCAGCGTATCGGACGCAACCCGAAGACTGGCGTGGAGGTTCCGATCCTGCCCCGCCGCGTCCTCATCTTTCGCGCGTCGCACGTTCTCAAGGATCGTATCAACAGGTTCCTCGCGCCGGCCGGCGGGGCGGGCGAACAGCCGCGCTCCTAGAAGATGGGCGAGGCCGGGCCCCGGACCCAGGGTTCGGGGAAGGCGCCGGACGCGTTCCGAACGATCCGCGAGGTGTCGGAGGAGCTTGGAGAACCGCAGCATGTGCTGCGGTTCTGGGAAACCAAGTTCCACCAGCTTCGCCCTCTGAAGCGCGGTGGCAATCGCCGCCTCTATCGTCCCGAGGACGTTGCGCTTCTGCGCCGCATAAGGGGCCTGATCCGCACTGATGGGTATTCCATTCGGGGCGTGCAAAAGCTGCTGCGCGAGAATGGCGCGGTGCGGACCGACGGGGCGGCGCCCGCGTCCGGACTCGACCCGAAGGTACGTGCGGAGGCCGAGCGCATCCTCGAAGAGTTGGAATCGCTCGGCGCCATGTTGCGGAGCGGGCGCATCGACTGAAGCGGGGGCGGGGGCGGTTTGCGCCGCCACGGGGCCGCGGTTACCATCCGCCCCGTCCCGCCTTGCGCGCGGGCCCTTTCGGAGCGTGGCGCAGCCTGGTAGCGCACTTGACTGGGGGTCAAGGGGTCGGCGGTTCGAATCCGCCCGCTCCGACCATAATTCGATCCTGTGGGGCCGCGGCAGACGGCGCGGCGGCCCCCGGGCGCCGTCAGCCGCCTTTTGCCTCGAAGGCGTCCAGTGCGGCGACCGCCTCGTCCGACGTGGCCACATCGCCGAACTGCTGGATGACGGTCTCCAGCGCATCCCGGTGCTCTTGGTCGGTGAGGGCGGCGCAGCAGTCGGAAAGCATGACCGTCTTGAAATCCAGCATCATGGCGTCACGCGCGGTGGATTCGCAGCAGACATCGGTCTTTGTTCCGCCGATCAGCAGCGTGTCGATGCCCCGGCCGCGGACCATCCGCTCCAGTGCCGAAGAACCAGCGATCAGCGCGCTGTAGCGGTTCTTGAAGAGGGTCGCGTCGTCACGCGAGACTTCGAGTTCGGGCCATAGCTGCTGGCCGTTCGCGCCGGGCGCAAGACCCGCGACGGTCCGAGCCCGCATGTCGTCCGTCACGAAATGGTCGAAGAAGCCGGGCCAGTCCGACTTCCCGTCGACGGCGGTGTTGGCATGGGCGACCCAGTAGATCGGCACGCCGCGTTCGCGCAATAGCCGGTTCAGCCGGTTGATTCGGGGCACGACGGCGCGCGCCGCGGGGACTTCCACCGGCGCTCCCGGCGCAAGGAAGGTGACTTGCATGTCGATATAGACCGCCGCCGTCCGCGCCGGATCCAGCCGTTCGAAGAGTCGCACCCGCCCGCGCCGTTTCAGAACCCGCTGAACGATCTCGGGGCGTATGGCGATATCGTGCAAGGCGTTCTCCCTCTGCCGCCTGCGCCGGGCTCTTACGGCCGGACCGCGTCGTTCAAGAAGGGATCGCCCTCGAGCGCCACCTCGGTATCCAGCAGCGCGCCGCAGCCGGGGCAGAAAAGGCGGCGCAGCAATACGCGTTCGGCGTTGGTATAGGCCCCGCCCGCGATGTTCCGCATGGGTCTCTGGTCCAGGAGGGCGGCCTGCTTCCACGGCTCGCCTGCCGGCCCGAGCGCGTATCCGCAGGCCATGCAGGCGATATTGGCGCCGTCGTCGATGACAAGCGTCGCCGATTGCCGCACGCGGCTTACTCCGCCGCCGCGCCGAGGCGGGCGGTACGCAGCATGCCGCGCCGCGCGGCCGTCGCATCCGCGTCCACGGCATCGCCCTCCAGTACCACGCCGTAGATCTCCTCCGCTGCACCCCGGGAGACCGCGCCGGCGGCAATGTCCTCGGCCACGAGCTCGGGCGGGCGCTCCAGCGGATCGCCGAGGCCGCCGCCCCCGTCGGAGCGGACATAGAGCACATCCTCTCCGCGCAGCGGAAACACGCCCCAGGATATGGTCTTCGCTTCGCCGGTCATTTCGTCGAGGGACGAGGGGTAGGGGTTCACATTGGCGCCGCCCTCCCGCGCCGTGTTGTTGTCGATCCAGCGATAGGCGCAGGGCGCGCCCGGATAGCCGCCGGCGAGCCCCTCGCTCATGGAAAACTCGGTGCCCTTGCCCGAGACCACATAGTCTATGCCGCCGTCCGGCGCGTCGTGGGGCGTCAGCGCGAATTCGATACCGTTGCCGCCCCGCCAGCGGCCCGGCCCGCCCGTATCGCACGTCGCGCGGCGGAACTGGTAGCGCACCGGGAAGGTGGCCTCGGTGGTCTCCACATTCGCCATGCGTCCGATAGGGTTGGGGATCTCGCCGCCCACATCGATCCCGTCGGCGAAGGTTCGCGCGCCGCCGGCGCCGCCGAAGGTCTCGGTAAGGATGCCGATGGCCTCCTGATTGCGTTGGTTGCGGCCGAACATGAATATGGCGAAGTGGCTGCCATGCCACACGGCCGTCGCCTCCTTCGCATAGTCCTCGCTTGCCGACAGCATCTTCGAAATACATGTGCACGCCGCGTTGTTGACCGATTGGATCGCACCCACCGTCGCGAGCGAGACCGGCGCGGGGCGGGTGCAGTTCACCACCGTGCCTTCCGGGGCGATCATGCTGATCGGCTTCAGAATTCCGTCGTTCCAGGTGATGTCGTGGCAGAGCAGCGGGAAGAGCGGTGCAAAGAACCCGCCCCACGAGGCCCAATAGGTGCAGTTGATGCCGTGCCGTGCCTGGGGGCTGGAGCCGCTGAAGTCGAAGGTAAGCGAATCCGCCTCCTTGGTCATGGCGAGAAGCACGCGGTAGGTCTCGCCGTCGATGTCGAAATATTGCCGTGCCTCCCAGCGCCCGTCGGGAAGCGCGCGAAGCCTTTCGCGGAAGAGGGTTTCCGACTGGTCGACCAGGGCGGCACAAGCCTGGTCCACTGGTTCGGGACCATATTTGTCGATCAGTGCGATCATCCGCCGGCGAGCCACATTGTTCGCCGCGATCATGGAAGAAAGGTCGAGCGCCACCATCTCCGGCGCCCGCACCATGTTGAGCAGCGTATCCATGACGTCGCGGCGCATCTGCCCGCCTTCCACCAGCTTTATGCCGGGGGAGCTGAAACCTTCGGTGAAAATATCCGTTGAATCGGGGCTGAAACCGCCGGGCACCATGGCGCCGATATCGTAGACATGGACGAAGCAGGCGCTCCACGCTACCAGCGTCCCCTCGTAGTGAATGGGGGCGATCAGATAGATGTCCGACGTGTGGAGCGCCGCCGTGTAGGGGCAGTTGGTGAGAAACACGTCGCCCTCGCCGATATCGCCCTCGAAGCGACGGATCACGGCTTTGCAGGCCTCGGCGGCGCTGGTCAGGTGGTGGAGGAAGCCCACACCGCCCATGAGCAGCGAGCCGTCCGCCCGGTAGAGCGACACCATCAGGTCGTGGCCTTCGTTGGTGATGGCGCTTCCGGAAACGTGCTTCAAGGTGATCACCGCCTCGTCGATGACGCGGAACAGGCGGTGGCGGATGATCGAGAATGTGACGGGGTCCATGGCGGGTCTCGCGTGAGCGGGAGCGGGGTCGTGGGGCTTCAGGTGATGACGATATTACGATATTCGTCCACGCGGCCGGTCTGGCCGCGCTGGAGGACGATGGTGGTGATCGGCGTGTGGACAACCGCCGGCCCCGGCACCGCGTTGCCCGGTACGAGCCTGCCGAAATCATAGATATCCGCAGGCGCGAGCCCGCCGTCGGCCTCCACATAGATCTCTCGCCGTCCGATATGGGCGCGGCCCGGGTCAGCATCGCCCAGTGCCGCCGATTCGGGCTCGGGCCGCTCCATGCGCCCGCGAGCGGTGAGGCGGAACATCGTCATCTCGATACCGGCGGCGCGATAGGCGGAGCCCTTGCCGAACTTGCGCTCATAAAGCGCTTCGAAATCCGCCATCAGCCGCCCGACATCGTCGTCGGCCATGGGCGTGCGGCCCGCGACAGGCGTCGTTACCTCGTGCACCTGGCGGCCATAGCGAAGGTCGATCGCCCAGTCGAGACTGCTCGTCTCCTCCGTGAAGCCTTCCGCGGCCAGCTGCGCCCGGGCGCGCTCCACCATGGGGGCGTAGATGGCGTTGATGGACGCGGCCGGTGCCGGTGCCGGCAGTGTCTGGGTGACGCTGTACTCGTGGACGATATCGGCGGATACCAGGCCGAAGGCGGCGTTTACCGATGCGGTGTTGGGGATCACGATGCGCTTGACGCCGAGTTCGGCGCCGAACACGCCGCACAGCAGGCCGCAGCTTCCACCGAAGGCGTGAAGCGTGAAGTCCCGGGGGTCCAGGCCACGCTCCACCGTGATCTCGTGGATCAGGTCGCCGATCTGAGCCGCCGCGATCCGATAGATGCCGATGGCGGCATCCTCCACGCTCATGCCGAGGGGGGCGGCGATGCGCTTGCGGAAGACCTCGCGCGCCCGGGCGGCGTCGAGCGTCATGCTGCCGCCCAGAAAGGTCGCCGGGTCCATATAGCCCACCAGCAGCATCACGTCGGTAAGGGTGGGCTCCGCGCCGCCGAGGCCGTAGCAGACCGGCCCGGGTTTCGCACCGGCGCTCATGGGGCCCACCTGCGGCACCCGCGTGGTCGGGTCCAGCGCCACGATGCTGCCGCCGCCGGCGCCGATGGAAACGATCTCGATCTTGGGGGCGACATAGTGGTACCGGTCCACCATGGGCTCGCGGGCGTAATCCAGCGCGCCGCCCTGGATGACCCCGACTTTGAAGGTCGTCCCGCCCATATCGCAGGCGATGATGTCCTCCTGGCCCATGAGCCGCCCCAGGCGCCGGCTGCCGATGACGCCGGCGGCGGGCCCCGACTCGATCATGCCGACGGCGCGGTCCGCCGCTTCCTCGGCAGGAAGCAGGCCGCCATAGCCCTGCATTACGAGAAGCGGTCCGTCGTAGCCCTCGGCGCGGAGTAGCGCCTGGAGGCGGGTGATGTAGTCCCGCGCGGTGCGCCCCGCATAGGCGTTGATCACCGTGGTGGAGGTGCGCTCATATTCGCCCGGCACCGGCGCAATTTCGCTGGAGAGCGTGACATAAACCTCGGGCGCGATCTCCTCGATCAGTGCGCGTACCCGCTCCTCGTGGGCCGCGTTGTAGAACGACCAGAGGAAGCATATGGCGAGCGCGTCCACCCTCTCGCGCTCCACCAGCGTCCGGATGGCCCTGCGCGCCGCCTCTTCGTCCAAAGGGCGCAGAACGGCGCCCTTGTAATCCACCCGCTCCGGCACGCCCCGGATTTGGGCCGCGGGCACGAGCGGTTTCGCGCGATCGGTGGCGACCGGGTGCTTGATATTGTCTTCCGTGAGGCCCGCCCAGCGGCCGTAGGCGCCCCGGGTGATAAGCAGCGTGTCCTCGAACCCTTCCGTGGTCACGAGGCCGGTCCGGGCGCCGTCCCGCGTAAGAAGCGTGTTGTCGACCACCGTGGAGCCGTGGACGAAGAGCGACGTGCGGGCGAGGAGCGCGTCGACTCCCAATCCCATGTCGTCGGCCGCACTGCGGATCGAAGCGAGCACGCCGTCGGCGAAGCCAGGCGGGGTGGAAAGCGCCTTGCCGAGCCGTACCGGCTCGCCCGCGGCGAAGACGACCGTGTCGGTACAGGTGCCGCCCACATCGGTCGCGACGACATAGCGTGTGGCGGTCGCGGTGCTCATCTGCCCGGATTCAACGGGGAGACCCCGTCCGTCTTGCCGTCCACG
The DNA here is from genome assembly GCA_965220825.1 of Alphaproteobacteria bacterium. GTDB lineage: Bacteria > Pseudomonadota > Alphaproteobacteria > UBA828 > UBA828. The sequence continues at coordinate 1,103,025 of OZ244839.1, read as the reverse complement.
CTGCCGAAATCAAGTTGCGGCATGGGGTGTCCGGCCCCTCAGAATGCGACCTGGTCGCCGCCCTTAAGGCCGAGCATCTCGCGGGCTTCCGCCGGCGTCGCGACCTCGAGGGAGAGATCCTCGATGATGCGCCGCACTTTGGCGACCTGATCGGCATTGGATTTTGCGAGTTCGCCCTTGCCCACATAGAGGCTGTCTTCGAGGCCCACCCGGATGTTGCCGCCCATCATGGCGCCCATGGTGACGAAGCTCATCTGATATTTGCCCGCGGCGAGGATCGACCAGCGATAGCTGTCGCCGAACAGCTTGTTCGCGATCCGGCGCATATGCATCAGGTTCTCGTGGTCCGCTCCAATGCCGCCCAATATGCCGAAGATCGTCTGCACGAAGAGCGGTGGCTTGACCAGGCCGCGGTCCACGAAATGGGCAAGGTTGTAGAGGTGGCCCACATCGTAGCATTCGAATTCGAACTTCACGCCATGGCCTTCGCCAAGGTCTTTCATAATTCGCTCTATATCTTTGAATGTATTTCGAAATATGAAGTCTCGACTGCCCTCCAGATGCTTCTTTTCCCATTCATATTTGAAGCTCGGATAGCGCTCGAGCATGGGGTAGATACCGAAATTCATGGAGCCCATGTTGAGCGAAGTCATTTCGGGGCTCGCGCGACGCGGTGCGGCGAGGCGTTCGTCGAGCGACATGCCGAGGCCGCCGCCGGTGGTGATGTTGATCACGGCATCGGTCTGCTGCTTGATACGGGGCAGAAACTGCATGAAGACGTTCGGGTCCGGCGTCGGGCTTCCGTCCTCGGGGTTGCGGGCGTGCAGATGGAGGATCGACGCCCCCGCTTCCGCTGCCGCCACGCTGTCCCGGGCGACCTCGTCCGGCGTAAGCGGAAGGTGGGGCGACATGGTGGGCGTATGGATGGAGCCCGTAACCGCACAGGTGATGATGACTTTGCTCATGGTGTTCTCTCCGATGCCGCGTCGGCGGCTCTGGTTTTATCGCGCATCGGCGCGAGACGGAAAGGGGCGGAGGGCGCGCCCGGCGGGCGAACGCCGGACGCCCTACCGGACCAGGATAAAGAGCGCGCCCTCGCCGCGCCGCACATTGAGCAGGAGCGGCCGGTCCTCATCGGCGGCGAGCGCAAGGATATCGCCGGGCTCGCTTACCGCCTGCCGATTGACGGAGACGATCACGTCGCCCGCCCGGAGACCCGCGTTCCAGGCCGCGCTACCCTCTTCGACTTCGGTGACGAGCACGCCCTTGACCTTGCCGTAAAGCGGTGAATCGGTGGTGAGCGGGCCGAACACCGCGCCGGCAAGCCGTGGGATTTCGTTCCCCGGATCGAGCGTCGCATCCCGGATCGCGCCGACCGCGAGGTCGACTTGGATGGTCTGTCCGTCGCGCACGATGGCGAGCGCCACCGCGTCGCCCACGCGCAGCATGCCCACCTTGTTGCGCAGATCGCCGGAGCCGGTCACGGCTTCGCCGTTCATCTGCACGATGACGTCGCCTTCAAGCAGCCCCGCCTCCTCGGCCGGCGTATCGGGCATGACCCGGGTGACCACCGCCCCGCGCCGTTCGGCGACATCCAATGCATCGGCGAGTTCCGCCGTCAGGTCCTGAATCTGGACGCCGATCCGACCGCGGTCGATTTTCCCGTGGGCCAGGAGCTGGTCCATGATCCGGCTCGCCATGTTGATCGGGATGGCGAACCCGATGCCGATATTGCCGCCACCGGGCGCGATGATCGCCGTATTGATCCCCACCAATCTGCCCGAGAGGTCGATCAGCGCGCCGCCCGAATTGCCGGGATTGATGGAGGCGTCGGTCTGGATGAAGTTTTCGTAGGATTCGATGCCGAGGTTCGAGCGCCCCACGGCGCTCACGATGCCGGCGGTTACGGTCTGGCCGAGCCCGAACGGATTGCCGATGGCCACCACATAGTCGCCGACCTCAACCGCGTCCGAATCGGCGAAAGGGAGCGCCGTGAGCGATCCGGGCTCGACCTTGAGCAGGGCGACGTCCGTATCCGGGTCCGCACCCACCAGTTCGGCCGCCAGTTGCCGGCGGTCGCTCAGAGTTACGACGATCTCGTCCGCCTGTGCGATCACATGGTGGTTGGTCAGCAGATAGCCCTCTTCGGCGTCCACGATCACCCCGGAGCCCACGGAGCGGCTGGGCATGGGCCTGCGACGGGGCGGGTTGCCGAAGAAACGCCGAAAGAACGGGTCATCGAAGAAGGGACGGAGCGGTGTCTGCGCGGACGTGCCCTTGGTCGCGATATTGACGACCGCCGGCGCGCTTTCCTTCACGAGCGGCGCAAGCGAAGGCATCTCGCCGGCGGGGACGTGCCCCTGCGCGGCGCTTACCGCCGTCAGCACCGCAAACACGGCGACCAGGATCGCAACTGGGATGCGCATGACTCTCTCCCGGGTAGGCGCACGCCGGAGGTGTGGGGGACGCAACTCCACGGCGGCGGAATCCTATCAGCCGCGCACGTGCGTCTCAACGTGAGCGGGTCGTTTCACTGTCGTGGGTAACGTGGATTCTGCGCGGTGTCGCAAGGCGCGGAAAACGGCCCGCTTCTAGGAAGCCGATCGACGGACCACGCCTCGGGTCTCGCGGTCGCGAACCTCCCGCCTCTCCGCGAAATGGAAGACAAGCTCTAGGCGTCGACACCGCGATAGGCCTTTGCCTGCCGTTCGAGGAGAGCGGTCCATGCCGCGCGGGCAGTGCGGTCCGGCGACCGGGTTTCACCGTCTCTCGACATCGCGGACGCCGCTTCGGCGAAACTCGGGAACCACCCGGCACCGACCGCGGCGGACATGGCCGCACCGAGCGACGAGGCTTCGAGGCTTTCGCTCTTCGTCAGCGGCAGGCCGGTGGCGTCGGCGAACATTTGCGACCAGAGATCGCTGTTCGCACCGCCGCCGACGGCGAGAATGCGCTTGGGCGACAGGCCCTGGGCCGCCATCGCGGCGATGCATCGCGCGGATTCGAGCGTGAGCGCCTCCAGGCTGGCCCGATAGAGATGCGCCAATCCGTGATGCGGCGCCAGTCCAAGGAAGGCGGCGCGTGCGTCGGCGTCCCAGTGGGGGTCCATACATCCCGAAAGATAGGGACAGACCAGCACACCGTCGGACCCGATGGGCAGCGACGCGGCCTGCTCCTCCAGTCGGGCAAAGACGCTCGGGTCGTCGCGGCCTCCGGCGAAGGCATCGATGAACCAGTTCGTGAAAAAGGCGCCGGCGCGTTGCACGCCCTCCAGAAAGTAGCCCTCGCCGTTGGGAGAGGTCATGGTTCGCCAGGATCGGCAGATGCGCGGCGTCGCCGACCAGGTACCGGTAATGATTGCGGTGCCCAGATTGAGGTAGACACAGCCCTCGCGCACCGCATTGACGCCGAGACCCGCGCATTGCCCGTCGCCGCCCGCCGCGTAGACGGGCGTGCCGGCGGCGAGCCCGGTCTCCGACGCGACCTCGTCGCTCACGCGGCCGACCGCAGCACCGGGCGGCTCCAGAGCGGCGAACCGCCCGGCGTCCAGCCCCAGATGCGACAGGATCGGCACGGACCAGACCCTTGCTTCGATGTCGAAGGCGCCGGAAGGGTCGGCACTGGTCCAGCTTGCGACCGCCCGGCCGGTGAGCCGGCCCGAGAGGAAGCCGTGGACATCGAGAACCTTCGCGGCCGCATCGAGTTCGGCGGGCGCGTGACGGCGGAGCCAGCTCAGCCGGTAGACGGCCGGCGTGAGATCGGGCGGTTTGCCGGTGAGTGCGTGCAAGCGGTCGCCGCCGACCTCATCGGTCAGCGGCTTCACTTCGTCCCGCGCGCGCTCATCGAGCCAGACCATCGCCGGCCGTGTCGCGCGCAAAGCGGAATCGACCAGTGCGATGGTCTCTCGTTGGTTGGAGACCGCAAGGCCTGCGATGCGGGCCGGGTCGATTGCTTCTGCGATCTCCTTCAGGACGGCGCAGGCGGCGGACCACCAGTCTTCGACATCCTGCTCCACCCAGCCGGCGCGTGGCGTCGACATGGGGATCGGCGCCCGCCCCTCGGCCACGGCTTCGCCTTCGCGCGTCCACGCGATGGCCTTGGTCGATTGGGTGGAGCTGTCGAGACCGATGACCAGATCGCCGCCTTCGCTCATCAGGCCTCCTCCAGCAAGCGCCGGGCCATTGCGGCATCGGTCACCAGATGCGTGGCGTATCCACCGGCCAGCGTCGCCCGGATCGCGTCGAACTTGGCGGCTCCGCCCGCGACGCAGAAGCGCACGGGCGTCGCCAGGAGATCCTCGAGCGCCATGCCGATATGCCGCTCGCTGATCGGACCCGCCACCTCGCGTCCGTCGGCGGCGAGGAAGCGCGCGATCAGGATGGCGACGGCGCCGCGCTCCATATACGCGTCGACGACCGAGCCGGGCAGCATCTCGGCGTCGGACCAGGTCACGTCGCGCGTGAGCTCGCCGACGCCGAAGACCAGGAGGTCGCAGGCGCGCAGACGCTCGAAGTGCCGTTGCAGGGTGGGTTCCGCCAACAGAGCGTCGCGGACGTCCCGGCTCGTCACGACGGCCGGTGCGTAGAGGTTTCGGCAGCGGGCGCCGAGTCGGCCGGCGATGAGCGCCGTGCAGGCCTCGGGTGAAGAGTCCGCATCCCCCAGAGAGCTTCCGGATACCTGCACGACCTGCATGCCGGGCAGTGATCGCTCCGGCGTCGCACGGGCGAGCTCGAGCATGGTCCGTCCCCAGGCCATTCCGATCGTCCCGTTGGGCCGCATGTGCGGCGCGAGCACCTGCGCCGCTGCTGCACCGAGCCGGCGGCGCAGCGCGACTTCGTCCTCCGTGGCTCGCGATGCGTCCACGTCGGGCGCAACGAACGCCCCGTCGAGCCCGAATCGGTCAGCCAACTCTCTGCTCCGGCCCACGGCAGCAAGGATCCCCGGATCGAGGTTGATCTTTACCAGGCCCCGGCGGCGCGCCTCAGCGAGATAGTTGGCGACGGAGGCGCGCGAGACGCCCAGCGCCTGTGCGATCTGGTTCTGGGTGAGCGCATCGACGTAATACATCCACGCCGCCCAGATAAGCGCATCGCCGCCGAACTCCGTCGGCGGGCTCGCGGCACGTGGCATCGCCGGTGAACTCGTCTGTGTCATGGGCGAACAGTCCGCCAGCGCTGACAGTTGTCAAGGACTAATGGAAATCGCCGTTGACAACAGTCAGGCTACCCTGAAACATGTCACCAGCAGTTTGGCATCGGGACGCTCGCGGTGAAAAATGCCCCCTGCTGCCCGGACTCGATCGGTCCGGCCGGCGGCTGGACCGCGTCGATCGACGACATCTACCTGGGCCGCTGGGTGAATCCGGCGACCGGTGGGAGGTCGCCGCGAAGCGCCATCGATAAGATCGTCATCGCCGAAACCCTCGAGGACGAGGAGGTCTCGCTGCTGCGCGCGCTCGGCGTGTCCCGAGGGTCCGTCGCGGTCGTGGCGGACGCCAACTCGTGGGAGGCTCTGGGGCGACGCGTCCACGATGCCTGCCTCGCTGGCGGCATGGCGGCAAAGGCGGCGGTCCTCGGTGAGGCGCCGCATGCGAATTTCGAGACGGTATCGGCTTTGTCCGACCGTGTCGCGGAGGTCGACCATCTCGTGGCTGTCGGCTCCGGCACGATCAACGATCTCTGCAAATATGTCACCGCGCAAGACGGGCGGACCTGCTCCGTTTTCGGCACGGCAGCCTCGATGGACGGCTACACCTCGTCCACCGCCTCGATGGGCCTGCCGAGCGGGCTCAGGGTGTCGCTCGGGGCGCATCCGCCGAAGGGCGTGTTCCTCGAGCTCGCGACGATCGCGGCGGCGCCGCCGCGCATGGCGGCCGCAGGTTTCGGCGACAGTCTCTGCACGTCGGTTGCCCGGATCGACTGGTGGATGTCGCATCGCTTGCTCGGAACCTTCTTCCGGGAAGAGCCGTACACCATCTCGGCCGAGAACGATGTGGAAGTGAATGCCCGGGCTGACGCCATCGGACGTGGCGAGATCGAGGCGATCGGCTACCTCGTAAGGGGCCTGACATTGTCGGGGCTGGGCGTCGGCTTCACCAACGTCTCGAACCACGGTTCCATGAGCGAACACCAGATATCGCATTACATCGACTGTTTCGCGCGGGAGCGGCATCCCGGATCGTTGCACGGCGAGCAGGTCGGGGTCGCGAGCATCACGATGGCACGGTTGCAACAGTGGCTGCTCGACCGACCGGAGCCGCCTCTGCTGCGGCCGACCCGGCTCGACGAGGACGACATGGTGCGGCGCATGGGAGGGGAGGCCGGTGCGCAATGTGCGGCGGAGTACCGGAAGAAGGCGCTCGACGCGCAAGGGGCCGCCACGCTGAACGAAAAACTGCGGGAGATCTGGCCGTCCCTGCGCCGGGAGTGTCTGCAAGTCTCCGTCCCGGTCGAGACCATGCGCGAGCGATTGGCGGCCGCGGGTGGAGCGACAACCGCGGCCGAGCTCGGTCTTGACGCGGCGTTCTATCGCGAGGCAGTCCGACACGCGCACGAGATGAGAGACAGGTTCTCGTTCGTCGATATCGCCTGCGACGCGGGCCTCCTCGACGACTTCGCGGCGGAGGCGGCGTGATGCGCCCGCTGGCCGACATGCCGAGCGATACCGCGGCGATGATCAGCGTCGTTCTCACGGACATCGACGACACACTGACGACCGACGGCCGCCTGCCGGCGGATGCGTACGCCGCGCTTGAGCGCCTTCACCGGGCGGGGCTCGCGGTCGCACCGATCACGGGTCGGCCGGCGGGCTGGTGCGACATGGTCGCGCGCTTCTGGCCGGTCGACGGTGTCGTCGGAGAGAACGGTGCGCTGTACTTCACATACGACCGGGACGCGCGAAAGCTGCGGCGCGTATACGCGGCGTCGGAGGCGGAGCGCGCGTCGAACCGCCGTCGTCTGGAGGCGGTGCGAGAACAGGTTCTTGCCGAGGTTCCCGGCGCTGCGGTCTCGGCCGATCAGCCCTATCGGGAAGCCGACCTGGCGATCGACTATTGCGAAGACGTCCGCCCTCTCCCGGCGGACGCGGTCGCCCGGATCAAGGCGATATTCGAAGAGAACGGCGCGACGGCAAAGGTGTCGTCGATCCATGTCAACGGATGGTTCGGCGACCATGACAAGCTGTCGATGACGCGCCGATTCGGGGCCGAGGTCCTGTCGATCGACATCGACGCCGACCGCGACCGGATCGTGTTTTGCGGCGACAGCCCGAACGATGCGCCCATGTTCCATCACTTCCCGAACGCCTGCGGTGTCGCCAATGTGCGCGACTTCGCGGGCCGCATCGAGGCGGAACCCGCCTTCGTGGCGCCGTCGCGCGGCGCCGCGGGCTTCGTCGAGATCGCCGCTGCGATCCTGAACGCGCGTGAAGCGAATGGCCTCGTCACATTCCCGGAGAGAGGAGCTCTATGAACAAGGTGGAGAAAGACCTGCGACGCGAGCTGGTGGAGCGCTGCCGCGAGTTGAATGCGAGCGGCATCAACCAGGGGACCTCCGGCAATATATCGGTGCGGTTCGGGGATCGGATGCTGATATCGCCCTCGGCGACGCCATACGATGCCATGGAGCCCGAGATGGTGGCGTCGATTTCGCTCGAAGACGAGAGCGGCGCCTGGACCGGTCCGCTCAAGCCGTCGACGGAATGGCCGTTCCACCACAGGATCTTGCGCGAACGTTCCGATGCCAACGCCGTGGTGCATGCACATCCGACCTACTGCACGACGCTGGCCATCGCGCGCAAGGAGATCCCAGCCTGCCACTACATGATCGCCTGCTTCGGCGGGAACACCGTGCGCTGTGCCGGCTATGTGCGGTTCGGGACCGACGAGCTGTCCCGCCTGGCGGTCGCCGCCATGCAGGACCGCACCGCCTGTCTGTTGGCCAACCACGGCATGATTACGATTGGCGACACGCTCGCCAAGGCGATGTGGCGCGCCATCGAGCTCGAGACGATCGCGAAGCAGTACTACCTGAGCCTGCAGATAGGCGGCCCGACGCTTTTGAGCGACGCCGAGGTCGATGAGACCATCCTGGCATTCGCGGGATACGGCCTTCAGGAAGACGACGGACGCGCGACCTCCGGCGGTGCGCGCTCGCCCCGCAAGACGCGAGCGCGGAAGCGCGCTGCATGAACCAGACGGCGGGCAATCCTTCGCGCGCGGCGGTCGCACCCTGGACCGGCCTCGCGCCGGCCGGGCTGCGCCGCCTATTCTCGCCGGATCGCCCGCTACCGTGGATCGCGCCGCTGCTGGCGCTCCTGATCGTCTTCACGATCTATCCGCTGTTCTACAACGTCTGGCTGAGCTTCCACGAATATGCGCCGTTCAAGCGGCGGCTTGAATATGTCGGCTGGAGCAACTGGGCGACGCTGGTGGAAGACTCCAGGTTCTGGAGCTCCATCGGCGTTACCTTCATCTACTTCTCCGTGGTCCTCTCGGTACAGGTCGTACTCGGGATGCTAATCGCGCTGCTGCTGGACCGCGACGGGCCCGGCTACGGCATTTTGCGGGCGCTGTTGACGCTGACATTGGTCATCCCGCCGGCGATTGCCGGGATGATGTTTCTGCTGATGGAGGATCCGGAGTTCGGCGTCATCACATATGTGCTGGAATCCATTGGCGTGCTCGATGGCCAGTCGCCGATCCTGGCGACGGCGTCGACGGCGCTGATCGGTGTCATGCTGGTCGACATCTGGCAGTGGACGCCGTTCATGGTGCTGATCTTCCTCGCCGGCCTGCGTTCTCTGCCGCAGGAGCCCTACGAGGCCGCGATGCTCGACGGGGCATCCGCAATTCAGACCTTCCGCCGCATCACCCTGCCCTTGATGTGGAAGGTCATCGCCGTCGCCATCCTGATCCGCGGCATCGACGTGTTTCGCATGTTCGACTACGTCTTCGTCATGACGTCGGGCGGGCCGGGCATGTCCACCTACGTGTTGAGCCTTTACGCCTGGCAGCAGACGTTCAGCTTCATCAAATGGGGCTACGGTGCGTCGATCAGCCTCGTGAGCCTGGTCATCATCCTCGTGATCGCCAGTCTCTTCATCAAGTTCGCAAAGGTGCGCTGGTGATCGTGCAATCGAAAGCCCGGCGCCACACCAACATGATCGCCGCCTGGGCGGTCGTGGGGATCTTCGTGTTCCCGATCTACTACTGGATCACGACGGCGTTCAAGAACGCCAAGGAGATCTTCAACGTACCGCCGAATGTCTGGACCTTCGAGCCGACGGTTCGGAACTTCGAGGAGGTCTTCGGCGTCTCTCTGGGTTTCTTGCGTCAGCAGGAAGTGCTCCCAGGCGGCGGGAACTTCTATATGGCGCCGAGACTCTGGGATTCGATCGTCGTCGCCCTCGGCTCGACGGCTCTCTCGATCACGATTGCGACGCTCGCCGCCTATGGCTTGTCGCGCATGGCGTTCCGGGGCCGCCACGCTTTTGTCGGATGGGTCCTGTCGACGCGCATGATGCCGCCGGTGGCGGTCGCGATCCCGCTGTTCTTCATTTACAAGGACATCGGCCTCATCGACAGCTATCTCGGCATCATTCTCATCCATGCGGTGATGAATCTGCCGCTCGCGGTGCTTCTCCTGAAGAGTTTCTTCGACGACATCCCGAAGGACATCGACGAGAGCGCCCTGATCGACGGCGCGTCGCGCTGGTTGATCTTCCGCCGCGTGGTGCTGCCGATGGCGAAGGGCGGGATCGCCGCGACGGCGGTCCTGTGTTTCATCTTTTCGTGGACGGAGTTCATCTTCGTCCTGACCCTCACGCAAACCAGTCTCAAGACGGTTCCCGTGGTCTCGTCGAGCTTCGTCACCTCGACGGGGACGGCCTGGGGCAACATGGCGGCACTCGGTGCCGCCGCGATGATCCCGGCCTTCATCTTCATTCTGCTGGTCCAGAAGCAACTGGTCCGCGGGCTGACGCTCGGATCGCTGAAACAGTAGGGCGGCCGGGCATTTGACGCGCCAACACAGGAGGAAGTGACATGCGCGAAAGTGATCGTAAACAATATGTCGCCGGACTGACCGACGCCTATACCAAGCGTCGCATCAGCAGGCGCGACTTCATGCGCCGTGCCGGGCAGCTGGGCCTCGCTCTGGGTGCCGTCGGCCTCGGTGCGGGGCGGCCCTTCGGCGGCTCGTTCTTCCCCAGCGCACAGGCGGCCGATCTGAAGCCTTCGGACGAGGTGCTGGCCTGGGTGAAGGACGTCTCCGCGCCGTACCGCGGCACGACGCTCAAGCTCGCCACGGAATCGACGCCGCCGTCGAACGCGATCAACAGCCAGCTCAAGCCCTATTTCGAGGAAGCATCCGGCATGACCATCGAGATCGAGGTGTTGCCGCTCGAGCAGGTGCTGCAGAAGCTTACGTTGGACATCGCCTCGCAGCTCGGCACCTACGACCTCTACTACATCGACCAGTCCTGGGCGGCGTTCACGTCCCGCGACGTGTTCGACCCGCGCGAGCAGATGGCGGAAAAGCCGGAGCTCGCAATGCCGGACTACAACATGGACGATTTCCTGCCGGCGCTGGTCGACGGCATCGCGCGCTACGAGGATCGTCTGGTCGGCGTGCCTTATGACATCCCGATCTTCATCTTCATGTACCGCAAGGACATTTACGAGAAGTTCGGCTTCGAGCCGCCGGCCACGCTGGAGCGGTACTACGAGCAAGCCAAGGCCATCACCGACGAGATGGGACCGGATTTCTACGGTGCGACCGGACAGATGAAATCCGGCCACTACTCCCTCGAGTGCGACTGGACGGCTTGGCTCTGGGGTCACGGCGGGTCGATCTTCAACAGCGACCGCAAGTTTGTCGGTAACGACGCGCAGGGCCTGGAGGCGATGGAGTACTGGACCCGTCTGTGGAAGACCATGCCGCCGGGCGTGACCGGCTGGACATGGGACGGCCAGGGCCAATCGATCGCCCAGGGCGTCGCTGCGACCATGATGAGCTGGGGCGAGTTCTTCCCCTATTTCGACGACCCGTCCGCCACCAAGGTGTCGGGGCTGATGGAGGCGGTGCGCTGTCCCCAGCCGAAGCACGCGCTACGCACGGTCGACCAGACCGGCTTCGGCGAGATCCCCGGCGTCGGGCATCAGGGCGGCTCGTCGCTCGCCGTGTCGCGCAACTCGAAGAACCCGGACCCGGCCTGGATCTTTATGCAATGGGCGACGTCCTACGACACCCAGGTGCTGATCACGGCCTTAGGCGGCGGCACCGGTCCGACGCGTGCGAGCGTCTACGACGATCCGCGCATCATCGCCAATCGTCGCGTTGGCCCGGGAACCACGCGCCATCTCGACGTGGTGCGCGCAACCATCGCCAACGACATGGGCTCCGAGCCCGACCTGCCGGAATGGGCGGAGTTGTCCAACGACACCATTCCGGTGCGTCTCGGCAGCTACTTCGCCGGCGAGTACGGTTCGGCAAAGGAGGCGATGGACGACATCGCGCAGGCTGCGGACGAGATCGTTCAAGGCGGCTGAGGACGAGCGGAGATCGACGTTCGCGGGGCGGGCTTGCGCCCGCCCCGCGGCTGTCGCAGAACGTAGCGGCACGGGCAATCTGCCTGACGTCGCCGCGGCAAAGTTGCTCAGCGCCGGAGACGCAAGGATCGCCGATGGCCACCGTCGAATATAGAAGCGTTGCCAAGAGCTTCGGCGCGGTCGAGGTGCTGCTCGGTCTGTCGCTGACGATCGAGCATGGCGAGTTCGTCGTCCTTCTCGGCGCATCCGGGTGCGGCAAGACGACCCTGCTGCGCATGACCGCCGGGCTCGAGACGATTTCAGGCGGGGAGATATATATCGGCGGCGCCCTCATGAACGAGGTGCATCCGCGCGACCGCAACATCGCGATGGTGTTCCAGAACTACGCGCTCTATCCGACAATGAAGGTGTTCGACAACATCGCGTTCAGCCTTCAGATCAAGAAGCTCCCGAAGGACGAGGTGCGTCGCAAGGTGGAGGAAGCCGCGGCTCTTCTCAATCTCTCCGAATATCTGGATCGGTATCCCAAGGAGCTGTCCGGCGGGCAGCGCCAGCGCGTCGCCATGGGCCGGGCGATGGTGCGTAACGCCGAAGTATTCCTGTTCGACGAGCCGCTTTCGAACCTCGACGCCAAGCTGCGCGCGCAGATGCGTTTCGAGATCCGCCGGCTCCATGATCGCCTCGGCGCTACGACGATCTACGTTACGCACGATCAGATCGAGGCGATGACCATGGCCGACCGCATCGTGCTGATGAAGGGCGGCGAGATCGAACAGGTCGGGACTCCCGACGAGCTCTATGACCGTCCGGTCAGCCGTTTCGCCGCGGACTTCATAGGCTCTCCGACAATGAACTTCGTCGAGGGCGAAGCGGTCGCCAACGGCGGTGCGTTGAGTTTCGCTGGCGCCGGGCTCGACCTGCCGCTGCCCGCCTCGATAGGCGCACGGCCGAGACAGCCACTGGTCTGCGGCATGCGCCCGGCCGACCTCGTGCTGAGCCAAGGCGGAGATATCGAGGGCGTGCTCGTTATCGCCGAGAAGACCGGCGCCGATCTGAACCTGCATCTGACAATCGGCGGCGCGGACTTTGTCGCCACGGCGCCGCGCGACGCCAGCGTTACCGCCGGCGAGGCGGTGCGCCTGCGCGTGGCCCCGGATAAGCTGCATATCTTCGATGCGGAAACGGACAGGCGGCTATAGGCGACGTTCCGGCGCCGCCTGCATCATCGGCTTTGCCGGCAGTTGCCGATTCCCGTGACCTCAAGGTAGGCGCGCAGTCGCTCGGCGCCGTCTGTGGAGACGCCGAGGCCCTTCCGGGTGCGCCGCCACAGGATGTCCTCGACGGTCTGCGCCCATTCGTGCCGGGCGAGATATGCGACCTCCGCCGCATAGAGTCCGGCCCCGAAATGCTCCCCAAGGTCGCCCATGCTGCCGAGGCCGGCGAGCAGGGTATGGGTATCGGTGCCGTAGTGGCGCACATAGTGGCGGAGAAGCCGCTCCGGCAGCCATGAATAGCGCGCGGCGCACTGTGCGGTGAACGCGCCGATATCGGCGCCCGGAATGTCGCCGCCGGGCAGAGGCGCGCGCGCCGTCCATCCCGGTTTGCCGATCCCGAGCGGTCCCGCCAGCATGTCCACCGCCTGTTCGGCGAGCCTGCGGTAGGTCGTGAGCTTGCCGCCGTAAACCGAGAGCATCGGTGCGGGCACCGGATCGAGGTGCAGCACATAGTCGCGGGTGACCGCGCTCGCATTCTCGGCCTGGTCGTCGAACAGCGGACGGATGCCGGCGTAGCTCCACACCACGTCGCCCGGGGTGACGGAGGTAGCGAAGTAGGTGTTGGCGGCGGCGCAGATATAGTCGACCTCGTCGGGCGCGATCTCGACCCGGCCGGGCGCGCCCCCAAGTTCGACATCCGTCGTACCCAGCAGGGTGTAGTCCTCCTCGTAAGGGATCGCGAACAGCACGCGGCCGTCGCCGGTCTGGAAAATGTAGGGATAGGCGTGGTCGAAGAGCCTGGGCACAACGATGTGGCTCCCTTTGACGAGCCGCACGCTGTGCTTCGCCTTGGTGCCGCCTGCGAGCGAGCGGACCTGGCCGACCCAGGGGCCGCTCGCATTGACGACGGCCCGCGCCGCGACGGTGAGGCGCTCGCCCGATAGGTGATCGGCAAGAACCGCCGTCCAGTTCGACCCGTTCGGCGTGAGCGAGACGCAGGCGGTGCGGGTGCGGATCTCCGCCCCCCTCGCGTGGGCATCGCGGGCGTTGAGGACTACCAGCCGCGAATCCTGCACCCAGCAGTCCGAGTACTCGAAGGCCCGGCGAAAGCGGTCCTGCAACGCCCGTCCGCTCGCGTGCCGGCGGAGGTCGATGCTGGCGCAGGGCGGAAGTGGGTCGCGCCCGCCGAGATGGTCGTAGAGAAAGAGGCCGAGCCGGATCATCCACCAGGGGCGGAGCCCCGCGTGATGGGGAAGCACGAAGCGCAGCGGCCAGATGATGTGCGGGGCGTTGCGCAGGAGTACCGCGCGCTCGCGGAGCGCATGGCGCACGAGGCCGAAGTCGCGATGTTCGAGGTAGCGCAGCCCGCCATGGATCAGCTTGGTGCTGGCCGAGGACGTGTGCGCGGCCAAGTCGTCCTGTTCGCAAAGCAATACGTCGAGGCCGCGCCCGGCGGCATCGCGGGCGATGCCGGCGCCGTTGATGCCGCCGCCGATGACGAGCAGGTCGACCGTCAGCGGACCCAAGACACTCTCTCCCGTCGGAACAAACGACTCGCTTTCGACAGACGCCGCCGAGCACAGGCGTGGAGACCCGCGCAGCCAAGAAGAAGACCGCGGACCGAAGGCCGGCGGCCCCAGGGAAGGGCGGTGCCGGCGGCGGGATTCGAACCCGCGACCCCTTGATTACAAATCAAGTGCTCTACCGATTGAGCTACACCGGCGGGGCCCCAATTCTAGCAGGGTTGAGCGAGCTCTGCGTCCCTCTCTCCCGTTCACGCGCGCCTGCGCGCAAGCTCGTAGAGCGCGATGGCCGCCGCATTGGAGACGTTGAGACTCTCCGTGGCGTCCGACAGGGGGATCCGTGCCGTCATGTCGCAGCGCTCGCGTGTCAGCCGGCGGAGGCCTTCGTCCTCGGCGCCCAGCACCAGGGCGAGCGGTCCGCTCGTGTCGACGGACTCCAAGGTCTCGGCGGCCTCCGTGTCGAGGCCCAGGCACCGGAAGCCGAGCTCCTTCAGGATTACCAGGGTGCGCGCGATATTGACGACTCGGGCGAGCGGCATCGTTTCCAGCGCGCCGCAGGCGGCCTTTGCAAGGGCCCCGCCGCCATGGGGCGCGTGGCGCTCCTGCACGATCACGGCGTGCACGTCGAAGGCCGCCGCCGAACGCAGAATGGCACCGACGTTATGCGGGTCCGTGACCTGATCGAGCACGAGCACGGTGTGTGAGCCCGAATCGACCGCGGCGCGGCAGATGGCGACGAGGTCGACCGCCGGAAGCGGTGCCGTCTCCAGCACGATCCCCTGATGCACCGCACCCGACGGCAGCAGCGCATCGAGATCCTGGCGCCGTACCAGTTGCGGCGCATCGAGAAGCGCCCGGGCCGGAAGCGGTAGCGCCCGCCCGGCCACCCGTTGCGCCAGCAGTTCGGCACCCTCCCTGGTCGCGATCAGCCGATGGCAGCGGCGGATCGGGTTGGCGAGTGCCGCGGCGACCGCATGGGCGCCATAGAGCCGCTCTCGGCGCGGCCGCGTCTGGCGGCGCGGCTCCTGACGGGTCCGGCGCCGTGCGGTCGTGCGGTCGTGGGGGCGGCGCGGGAGGTTGCGCGGCATGATGCGGTCTCATATAGTATGTCACGTCGTTTTGCGAGCGGGTGCGGCGTGTGGGGGCGGCCCGCCGTTGAGCCGTGCCCGCAGTGCGCGTTGACAAGCTGGCCGCAGATGCATAGGATGAGGTGTATCCAGCTTCCGGGCGCGCCCCCTCGATTCGGAGGGGTGGCCGAGTGGTTAAAGGCAGCAGACTGTAAATCTGCCGACGTTAGTCTACGTAGGTTCGAATCCTACCCCCTCCACCAACGGCCCCCGAGCCGGGCGCGGGGCAATTGAAGAGGCGTTGCGCGTGGCTCCAGCGGGTGTAGCTCAATGGTAGAGCCCCAGCCTTCCAAGCTGGTTACGTGGGTTCGATTCCCATCACCCGCTCCAGTTCCCTTCGGGATGGGCGCGGGTTGACGGGAGCATTCCAGAAAAGGCGAAACGGTACGGCGGCCCTGGGAAAAGAAAGCGATGGCGAAGGAGAAGTTCGAGCGTAGCAAGCCGCACTGCAACGTCGGTACGATCGGCCATGTCGACCACGGTAAGACGACGTTGACGGCAGCGATCACGCGCGTATTGGGCGAGGCTGGCGGTGCGAGCTTTGTGCCGTTCGACGAGATAGACAAGGCGCCGGAGGAGCGTGAGCGGGGTATTACGATCGCGACGGCGCATGTGGAGTACGAGACGGCGGATCGCCACTATGCGCATGTGGACTGTCCCGGTCATGCGGACTACGTGAAGAACATGATCACGGGGGCTGCGCAGATGGACGGCGCGATCCTGGTGGTATCCGCGGCGGACGGTCCGATGCCGCAGACGCGGGAGCATATTCTTCTGGCTCGCCAGGTGGGTGTGCCGGCACTTGTTGTCTACATGAACAAGGTCGACCAGGTGGACGACGAGGAGCTTCTGGACCTTGTGGAGCTGGAGGTCCGGGAACTTTTGTCGACATACGAGTTTCCGGGCGACGATATCCCGGTGATTCGCGGTTCTGCGCTGGCGGCGCTTGAGGGCCGCGACGACGAAATGGGGCGTTCTTCGATTTTGTCTCTGATGGAGGCGGTGGACAGTTACGTTCCGCAGCCGGAGCGTCCGAAGGACCAGCCGTTTTTGATGCCGATCGAGGACGTATTTTCGATATCGGGTCGCGGTACGGTGGTGACGGGCCGTATCGAGCGCGGTGTCGTGAATGTTGGCGATACGGTGGGCATCGTGGGGATTCGTGATACGACGCAGACGGTGTGCACGGGCGTGGAGATGTTCCGCAAGTTGTTGGACCAGGGCGAGGCCGGCGACAATGTGGGTGTATTGCTGCGTGGTACGAAGCGAGACGAGGTTGAGCGCGGGCAGGTATTGGCGGCGCCAGGTTCGATCACGCCGCACACGCGGTTTCAGGCTGAGACGTACATATTGACGAAGGATGAGGGGGGTCGTCACACGCCGTTCTTTTCGAACTACCGTCCGCAGTTTTACTTTCGGACGACGGATGTGACGGGTACGATCGAGCTCCCTGAGAACACCGAGATGGTGATGCCGGGAGACAATGTGACGATGAAGGTATCGCTGATCTCCCCGATAGCGATGGACGAGGGTCTGCGTTTTGCGATCCGCGAGGGCGGTCGGACTGTGGGCGCCGGTGTCGTCGCCAAAATCGACGAATAAGGCCGGGTGCCGGCGCTTAATACAGGAGTGTAGCTCAATTGGTAGAGCGCCGGTCTCCAAAACCGGAGGTTGGGGGTTCGAGACCCTCCACTCCTGCCAGATGCACGTTTAAGGGGGTGCACTGACCGTGGTCGGCTCGTCTCCTTTCGAGTTCCTGCGCCAAGCGCGCCAGGAGATCGCCAAGGTCACCTGGCCGACGCGCAAGGAGACCATCATCAGCACCGTCATGGTGTTGATAATGGTGATCATCATGGCGTTGTTCTTTTTCCTGGTCGATCAAGTTTTGTCGGTCGGGATTCGAGCGATATTGGGGCTCGGCTGATGAGCGACATGCGGTGGTATATCGTCCACGTCTATTCGGGCTTCGAGAAGAAGGTCGCGCAGTCGATTGGGGAGCGCGCGAAGCAGCAGGGTCTCGACCATCTGATCGAGGAAGTCATGGTGCCGTCCGAAGAGGTGGTCGAAATGCGGCGCGGCTCCAAGGTCAAGTCGGAGCGGAAGCTTTTTCCCGGCTATGTGCTGGCGCGCCTCGACCTGACGGACGAGACGTGGCATCTGATCAAGGACACGCCCAAGGTGGCGGGCTTCCTGGGCAGCGGCAGCACGCCGCTGCCCATCGGCGACGACGAGGCGGAGCGCGTGCTGCGTCAGGTCAAGGAAGGCGTCGAGCGCCCGAAGCCCTCCATCATCTTCGAGATCGGCGAGGCGGTGCGGGTCTGCGACGGCCCCTTCACCTCCTTCAACGGTTTGGTGGAAGAAGTCGACGAGGAGCGCGCGCGGCTCAAGGTCGCGGTCTCGATCTTCGGCCGGGCAACCCCGGTGGAACTTGAATATGCGCAGGTCGAAAAGGCCTGACGAGGGACGGAGGACGCTGTGGCAAAGCCAGCCAAGGGCAAGAGGGTAACGGGCACGATCAGGCTGCAGGTGCCCGCCGGAAAGGCGAGCCCCTCGCCGCCGATCGGGCCGGCGCTCGGCCAGGCGGGCCTCAACATCATGGAGTTCTGCAAGTCCTTCAACGCGCAGACGCAGAATCTGGAGGAGGGTACGCCCACCCCCACGGTCATCTCGATCTATCAGGACCGCAGCTTCTCGTTCGAGACCAAGAGCCCGCCTGCGAGCTTCTTTCTGAAGAGGGCCGCGGGTGTCGAGAAGGGTTCCGGCACCGTGGGGCGGAGCGACCCGGTCGGTTCGGTCACGCGGCTTCAGGTTCGCGAGATCGCGGAGAAGAAAATGGCGGATCTCAACGCCGACGATATCGAGGCGGCATGCCGCATGATCGAGGGCTCCGCACGCTCGATGGGCCTTCAAGTGGTTGGTTGAGGACGATGGCGAAAATCGGAAAGCGACTGAGGCAGGCGAGGGAGGCGGCGGACCGCACGGCGACCTTCCCGCTGGACGAAGCGATCGTCCTGGTGAAGAAGGGCGCGACGGCGCGGTTCGACGAGACCGTGGAAATGACGGTCAATCTTGGCGTGGACCCGAGGCACGCGGACCAGATGGTCCGCGGTGTCGTCGATCTGCCCCATGGCACCGGCAAGACCGTTCGTGTGGCCGTCTTCGCGCGGGACGACAAGGCGGAAACCGCGCGCACGGCCGGTGCCGACGTGGTGGGCGCCGAAGATCTCGCGGAGGAGATCCGCGGCGGCAACATCGTTTTCGACCGCTGTATCGCGACGCCCGACATGATGCCCATCGTGGGCAAGCTCGGGAAGATTCTCGGCCCTCGCGGCCTGATGCCGAACCCGAAGACCGGCACCGTCACCCCGGATGTCGCGAAGGCCGTGGCTGCGGCCAAGGGCGGGCAGGTGGAGTTCCGCGTCGAGAAGGCCGGCATCATTCATGCCGGCATCGGCAAGGCAAGCTTTGCCGACGACGCGTTGAAGGAGAACGCGCTCGCGCTGGCGGACGCCGTCGCCAAGGCGAAGCCGGGCGGTGCGAAGGGAACCTATATGCGCAAGGCCGCGCTGAGCTCCTCTCAGGGGCCGGCGGTACGGCTCGACGTGGCGACGCTGGTCGCCGAGCAGTCGACCTAGGGCGCGGAGCGGTATTGGACGCGCAGCGCCCGAGGGGCCTGCGCGCTGGAGGCGATCGTGGAGCGACACGTCAAACAGGAAATCGTCGAGGCACTGCGGGGCATATTCGAAAATGCCAACCTCGTGGTCGTCACGCAGTTCAGCGGGTTGTCGGTGGCTGAGGCTTCGGACTTGCGGCGCCAGATGGGCGCGGCGGGCGCCACCTTCCGCGTGACCAAGAACCGCCTCGTGAGGCGCGCGGTGGAAGGCACGTCCTTCGCCATGCTTGCGGATCTCTTCGCGGGACAGAGCGCCATCGCCTATTCGGACGATCCGGTGGCCGCCGCGCGGGTCGCGGTGAGCTATGCGAAGGAAAACGAAAAGCTGATGGTGGTGGGCGGCGCCCTCGGCGGATCCTTGCTGGACCGCGACGATATCCGCTCACTTGCCGAACTGCCGTCTCTCGATACGCTGCGGGCCGGATTGGTCGGCCTGCTGAACACGCCGGCGACGCGGATCGCGGCCGTACTTCAGGCGCCCGCCGGCCAGCTTGCGCGAGTCGTCGGCGCCCATGCCGAAAAGGGAGAGTCCGTCTGACGCAGCGCGACGGACACGCCCTCAGTTACGTACGTAAACAGACTTTCGAGGAGTCAGCACCATGGCCGATCTAGCTCGTATTGCAGACGAACTCTCGACACTCACGGTGATCGAGGCTGCCGAGCTCAGCAAGATGCTCGAGGAGAAATGGGGCGTTTCGGCGGCCGCCCCGGTCGCCGCCGTCGCCGCCCCCGGCGGCGCCGCTCCGGAGGAGGTCGAGGAGCAGACGGAGTTCACCGTCATCCTCACTGCCTTCGGCGAAAAGAAGATCAATGTGATCAAGGAGGTCCGGGCCATCATGGGGCTCGGCCTGAAAGAGGCCAAGGAGCTGGTGGAAGGCGCGCCGAAGCCTGTCAAGGAGGATGTCTCCAAGGAAGAGGCCGACAAGGTCAAGGAACAGCTCGAGGCGGCGGGTGCGAGCGTCGAGGTCAAGTAGCGACAATTGATCGTGACCGGAGGCGCGCCGGCCGCGACCCGTCGCCGGCTGCCTTCCGCTGCCGCCGCGGGCGGACATGTCCGTTCGGGCGCAGCGCACTTATTGGATGGTCGATGAACGGCCGGCCCTCCCGCGCGCCGTGCTCGCGGCGACGGCGGGGTGCCGAGAAGAATCTTGAGGGGTAAGATGCCGCAGTCCCACGAAGCTCACCGCAGGCTCCGCCGCAGCTTCGGCCGCATCGCCGAGGTTGCCTCGATGCCCAACCTGATCGAGGTGCAGAAGCGCTCCTACGAGTTCTTCCTCCAGCAGGCGGCCCGGCCGGACGAGCGGCCCGATTCCGGGCTCCAGGGCGTTTTCAAATCGGTGTTTCCGATCAAGGACTTCTCGGATACGGCCTCGCTCGAGTTCGTGCGCTATGAGCTCGAGGAGCCGAAATATGACGTCGAGGAATGCCGCCAGCGCGGCATCACCTACGCCGCACCGCTCAAGGTCACGCTGCGCCTCGTGGTGTGGGACGTGGACGAGAACACCGGCCTCCGCTCGGTCCGCGACATCAAGGAGCAGGACGTCTACATGGGCGACATGCCCCTGATGACGGACAACGGCACCTTCGTCATTAACGGCACGGAGCGGGTGGTGGTTTCCCAGATGCACCGCTCGCCTGGTGTCTTCTTCGACCACGACCGCGGCAAGACCCACAGCTCGGGCAAATATCTCTATGCCGCGCGGATCATCCCCTATCGCGGCTCCTGGCTCGATTTCGAGTTCGACGCCAAGGATATCGTGTGCGTCCGCGTCGACCGCCGCCGCAAATTGCCGGTCACCGTGATGCTCCGCGCGCTTGCCATGAGCACGGGCGAAATCCTCGATCACTTCTATTCCAAACTGTCCTATGAGCGCGTGGAGAAGGGGTGGAAGGCGCCGATCGAGCTGGAAGGCCTGCGAGGCGTGAAACTGCGCGACGATCTGGTGAACGCCAAGACCGGCCGCACGGTCGCCGAGGCCGGGCGGCGCGTGACGACGCGGATCCTGAAGAAAATCCAGGAAGCCGGCATGACCGAGCGCCTCATCGCGCCCGACAAGCTCATCGGCCAGTACGCCGCCGAGGACGTGATGGAGGAGGAGACGGGAGAGGTCGTGATCGAAGCCGGCGGCGAGATCGACCAGAAGGCGCTGGACGAGCTCGAGCGGATCGGCGTGGACCGGATCACCGTGCTCGACATCGACCACATCAATGTGGGTGCCTACATTCGCAACACCGTCGCGTCCGACCGCTCCCAGAGCCGGGCCGAGGCGCTGCTCGAAATCTACCGGGTGATGCGCCCGGGCGAGCCGCCGACGGTGGAGACGGCCGAGACGCTCTTCTACGACCTCTTTTTCGGCAAGGCGAGACTGCGGGAAGAATCGGCCGATGCCTACGCGGCGCCCGGCGACGACGCGCCGCTTGCAAGCCTGAAGAAGGCGGAGCTCGGCGAAGTCTGGATTCTGGAAGAGGAGGAGGACTGGCTCCGAATCGTGATCCCCACCGCTCGCAAGCCCAAGGAGATCGAGGAAACCGCGTGGGTACGGGCGGCAGCCTTCGTCCAGGTGGGCTCGGAGCGCTACGACCTCTCCAAGGTCGGCAGGGTTAAGATGGGCATGCGGCTCAATCTCGGCACCGAAGACTACCCGCCCGTGTTGCGCCGGAAGGATATCGTCGCCGTGGTGACCACCCTTGTGAAGCTCAAGGACGGCAAGGGAGAGATCGACGATATCGACCATCTGGGAAACCGGCGGGTGCGCTCCGTCGGCGAGCTGATGGAGAACCACTACCGGATCGGCCTCCTGCGGATGGAGCGTGCCACCCGGGAGCGCATGAGTTCGGTCGAGATCGACACCGTCATGCCCCACGACCTGGTGAATGCGAAGCCGGCGGCGGCGGCGGTGCGCGAGTTCTTCGGCTCGTCGCAGCTTTCCCAGTTCATGGACCAGACCAATCCGTTGTCCGAGATCACCCACAAGCGCCGGCTTTCGGCGCTTGGCCCCGGAGGCCTTACCCGAGAGCGCGCGGGCTTCGAGGTGCGCGACGTGCATCCCTCCCATTACGGAAGGATCTGCCCGATCGAGACGCCGGAAGGCCCCAATATCGGGCTGATCAACAGCCTCGCAACCTATGCGCGGGTCAACCAGTACGGCTTCATCGAGAGCCCCTACCGCAAGGTGGAGGACGGCCGTCAGACGGAGGACGTGGTCTATCTTTCGGCCATAGAGGAGGGCAAGCACACCATCGCCCAGGCCAACGCCGAGACGGATGCGGACGCCGCCTTCAGCGAAACCCTGGTGAGCTGCCGGCGGAACGGCGAATTCGTCATGTCGGGGCCCGGTCAGATCGACTATATGGATGTCTCGCCCAAGCAGCTCGTTTCCGTTGCGGCGGCGTTGATCCCCTTCCTCGAGAACGACGATGCGAACCGCGCGCTGATGGGCTCCAACATGCAGCGCCAGGCGGTTCCGCTGGTGCGCTCGGAGGCACCGCTGGTGGGCACCGGCATGGAGGAGGTGGTGGCCCGCGATTCCGGTGCGGCCATCGCGGCCCGGCGCACGGGCATGGTAGAACAGGTGGACGCCACGCGGATCGTCGTGCGCGCGGAGGACGCGGCCGGCGAGACGGCGGGCGTCGATATCTACAACCTGTTGAAGTTCCAACGCTCCAACCAGAACACCTGCATCAACCAGCGTCCGCTGGTGCGGGTCGGCGAGCAGGTCGCCGCGGGGGATACCATCGCCGACGGGCCGAGCACGGACCATGGCGAGCTCGCGTTGGGCCGCAACGTGCTCGTCGCCTTCATGCCGTGGAACGGCTACAACTTCGAGGATTCCATCCTCATCTCGGAGCGCCTGGTCCGGGACGACGTCTTCACCTCCATTCATATCGAGGAATTCGAGGTGATGGCGCGGGATACCAAGCTCGGCCAGGAGGAGATCACGCGCGACATACCGAATGTCGGCGAGGAGGGCCTGCGCAATCTGGACGAGGCCGGGATCGTCTATATCGGCGCCGAGGTGAAGCCGGGTGACATTCTGGTAGGCAAGATCACTCCCAAGGGCGAATCGCCCATGACGCCCGAGGAAAAGCTTCTGCGCGCGATCTTCGGCGAAAAGGCGTCGGATGTGCGCGACACCTCGCTCAGGGTTCCGCCCGGCGGCATGGGGACGGTGGTCGAAGTTCGGGTCTTCAATCGCCGCGGCGTGGAGAAGGACGAGCGCGCCCTCGCCATCGAGCGGGAGGAGATCGATCGGCTCGAGAAAGACCGGCAGGACGAGCAGGCGATCATCGAGCGCAATATTTACGACCGCCTGAAGACGGTGCTTCTGGGCCGCGTGGCGGAACGGGGCCCGAAGGGATTCGGCTCCAACACCAGGATCACCGAGAAGAAGCTGGAGACGCTCTCGCGCGGACAGTGGTGGAAGATCGTGCCGCGCAGCGAAGAGATCCTGGAACGGATCGACGAGCTCAAGCGGGAACTGGACGAAAACACCGCTCGCATACAGAGCCGCTTCGACGGCAAGGTCGAGAAGATCCAGAGCGGCGACGAACTGCCGCCCGGCGTGCTCAAGATGGTCAAGGTCTTCGTCGCGGTGCGGCGCAAGATGCAGCCCGGCGACAAGATGGCCGGCCGCCACGGCAACAAGGGCGTCGTCTCGAACATCGTGCCGGTGGAGGACATGCCTTGTCTGGAGGACGGCACGAGCGTCGATATCGTCCTCAATCCGCTCGGCGTGCCGTCCCGCATGAATGTGGGGCAGATTCTGGAGACCCATCTGGGCTGGGCGTCCCACGGCCTCGGCCTCAGGATCGGTGCCTTGTTGAACGAGTTGAACGAGGGCCGGGGCAACGGCGCGCTCCGGGGTTTGCTCTCCGACATTTACGGGAGCGAAAACGGGGCGGGCGCGACCATCGCCAAAATGACGGACGAGGAGCTTGCCGCCTTCGGGGCGAGCAATACCGCCGGCGTTCCCATGGCGAGCCCGGTTTTCGACGGCGCGCACGAGGCGGACGTGGTGAAGATGCTCGATCTCGCGGGCCTCGATTCGTCGGGTCAGGTTACGCTGATCGACGGCCAGACAGGCGAGCCGTTCGACCGCCAGATCACCGTGGGCTACATCTATATGCTGAAGCTGCACCACCTGGTGGACGACAAGATTCACGCCCGCTCCATCGGACCCTACAGCTTGGTTACGCAGCAGCCGCTCGGCGGCAAGGCGCAGTTCGGCGGCCAGCGCTTCGGTGAGATGGAGGTCTGGGCGCTGCAGGCTTACGGTGCCTCCTACACATTGCAGGAGATGTTGACGGTCAAGTCCGACGATGTCTCCGGGCGCGCGAAGGTCTACGAATCGATCGTGCGCGGCGATGAGAACTTCGAGGCGGGGATACCCGAATCGTTCAACGTTCTCGTCAAGGAAATGCAGGCGCTCGGCCTGGACATCGATCTCAAGACCACAAGCTGAACACACGCTCGTCGCAGGCCGCGCCGCTTCCGGCCGGCCGGGGCGACGGGCACGGAGGGACGCCGATGAACGAGTTGGTCAATCTTTTCGGCCCTGACGTTGCCGCACAGCAGTTCAATCAGATCAAGATCTCGATTGCCCGGCCGGAGAAGATCCGCTCCTGGTCGTGGGGCGAGATCAAGAAGCCGGAAACGATCAACTACAGGACCTTCAAGCCCGAGCGGGACGGGCTGTTCTGCGCGCGCATCTTCGGCCCGATCAAGGACTATGAGTGCCTTTGCGGCAAGTACAAGCGCATGAAGTATCGCGGCATCGTCTGCGAGAAGTGCGGGGTCGAGGTGATCCAGTCCCGGGTCCGACGGGAGCGCATGGGGCATATCGAGCTCGCATCGCCGGTGGCGCATATCTGGTTCCTGAAGTCCGTCCCATCGCGTATCGGCCTTCTGTTCGACATGACTCTCAAAGAGATGGAGAGGATTCTCTATTTCGAAAGCTATGTCGTGGTCGATCCCGGACTCACCGATCTCCGCGAATGTCAGCTTCTAACCGAGGACCAGTACCGCGAGGCGCGGGAGGAATATGGCGCGGATGCGTTCGAGGCGGGAATCGGCGCGGAGGCGATCCGCAAGATGCTGGCCGCGATCGATCTCGAGGACGAACGCGACACGCTGCGGCTCGAGCTTGCCGAAACCAATTCGGAGGCAAAGCGCAAGAAGCTCGTCAAGCGGTTGAAGCTGGTGGAGGCGTTCATCCATTCGGGCAATCGGCCGGAATGGATGATTCTCGAGGTGATTCCGGTGATCCCGCCGGAGCTCCGCCCCCTCGTCCCGCTGGATGGCGGCCGCTTCGCAACGTCCGATCTCAACGATCTCTACCGTCGCGTCATCAACCGCAACAACCGTCTGAAGCGGCTGATGGACCTGCATGCGCCGGACATCATCGTCCGCAACGAGAAGCGCATGCTGCAGGAGGCGGTGGACGCGCTGTTCGACAACGGCCGTCGCGGCCGGGTGATGACCGGCGGCAACAAGCGCCCGCTCAAGTCGCTCAGCGACATGCTCAAGGGCAAGCAGGGCCGCTTTCGCCAGAACCTGCTCGGCAAGCGCGTGGACTATTCGGGCCGCTCGGTGATCGTGGTCGGGCCGGAGCTCAAGCTGCATGAATGCGGCCTGCCCAAGAAGATGGCGCTCGAGCTGTTCAAGCCGTTCATCTATTCGAAGCTCGAACTCTACGACATGGCGACCACGCTCAAGGCGGCCAAGCGCCTGGTGGAGAAGGAGCGTCCCGAGGTATGGGACATCCTGGAGCAGGTGATTCGCGAACATCCCGTACTGCTCAACCGGGCGCCCACGCTCCACCGCCTCGGTATCCAGGCCTTCGAGCCGGTGCTGGTGGAGGGCAAGGCGATCCAGCTTCACCCGCTGGTCTGCGCGGCCTTCAATGCGGATTTCGACGGCGACCAGATGGCGGTCCATGTGCCGCTCTCGCCCGAGGCCCAGCTCGAGGCGCGGGTCCTCATGATGTCGACCAACAACATCCTGAGCCCGGCCAACGGCAAACCGATCATCGTGCCGAGCCAGGACATCGTCCTCGGCATCTACTACCTGACCTACTCTCGCGACGGTGAGCCCGGCGAGGGCATGGCGTTTTCCGACATCGGCGAGATACAGAAGGCCCTGGATGCCGGCGCCATATCGTTGCACGCCAAGATCACCTGCCGCAGGCAGGCGTCCAACGGCGCGGGCGCGGCGCAGCGGGTGGAGACCACGCCCGGGCGGATGATCCTCTCGGAAATCCTGCCGGACAACGCGAACATCCCGTTCGAATCCATCAACCGGCTGCTCACCAAGCGCGAACTCAGCGCGGTCTTCGATTCCGTCTACCGCCACTGCGGCCAGAAGGAGACGGTGATCTTCGCCGACCAGGTGATGAAACTCGGCTTTCGCTACGCGACGCGGGCCGGCATCTCCTTCGGCAAGGACGACATGGTGGTGCCAGGCGAGAAGGTCAAGCTGGTGGTTCAGGCCGACCGGCTCGTCGGCCAGTATGAGCGCCAATATACCGACGGCCTGATCACCCAGGGCGAGAAATACAACAAGGTGATCGACGCCTGGTCGCAATGCACCGACCGTGTGGCGTCCGCGATGATGCAGGGCATGTCGGACCTTCGCCTCGGCAAGAACAGCCGCGGCGGTCCTGCGCTCAACTCGATCTATGTCATGGCCCATTCCGGCGCGCGCGGCTCCGAAGCGCAGATGAAGCAGCTCGCCGGGATGCGCGGGCTCATGGCGAAGCCTTCGGGCGAGATCATCGAGACGCCCATCATCTCCAACTTCAAGGAAGGGCTGAAGGTGCTCGAGTATTTCAACTCGACGCACGGCGCGCGCAAGGGTTTGGCGGATACGGCGCTGAAGACGGCAAATTCCGGCTATCTCACCCGCCGCCTGGTGGATGTGGCGCAGGACTGCATCATTGTCGAGGACGACTGCGGCACGACCGGCGGCCTCACGGTGAAGGCCGTCGTCGAGGGCGGTGAGACCATCGCGGCGCTCAGCGAGCGGATTCTGGGGCGGGTCGCGGCCGAGGACGTGAAGGACCCGGTCTCCGGCGACGTCATCATCGAAGCCGGGGTCATGATCGACGAGCGCGACGCCGACAGGATCGAACAGACCGGCGTCGAGGCGGTCAAGATACGCTCCGTGCTGACCTGCGAAAGCGACGAAGGGGTGTGCAGCCTCTGCTACGGGCGCGATCTCGCCCGCGGCACCATCGTCAATATCGGCGAAGCGGTCGGCGTCATTGCGGCCCAGTCCATCGGCGAACCGGGCACCCAGCTCACCATGCGCACGTTCCATATCGGCGGTGCGGCGCAGCGCGGTGCGGAGCAGTCCAGCGTGGAGGCGGTGCTCGACACCACGGTGACGATCGAAAACGAGAACGTCGTGAAGGACAGCACGGGCACGCCGGTCGTGATGGGCCGGAATCTGGAAATCGTGCTGCGCGACGGACGCGGCGTCGAACGTGCGCGCCATCGCATTCCCTACGGTGCCAAGCTCCATGTCGGCGACGGCGAGAGCGTCACCAAGGGGCAGACCATGGCGTCGTGGGACCCGTTCACGCTGCCGATCATTTCGGAAACCGCCGGTAACGTGCAGTTCCTCGACATGGTGGAAGGCATTTCCTACCGAGAGGTCATGGACGAACAGACGGGTGTCTCCAACAAGCAGGTGGCCGATTGGCGCCAGCAGCATCGGGGCGGGGAAGACCTGAAGCCGAGACTCGCGCTGGCGGACGACGCGGGTGAGATCGTTCGCCGTCCGGACGGGCGAGAAGCGCAGTATTTCCTCTCCGTCGATGCGATTCTCAATGTCGAGAACGGCGCGGCCGTCCATGCGGGCGACGTGCTTGCGCGCATCCCGCGCGAATCGACCAAGACCCGCGACATTACGGGCGGCCTTCCGCGGGTTGCGGAACTTTTCGAGGCGCGCAAGCCCAAGGATCACGCGGTGATCGCGGACGTCTCCGGCCAGGTCAAGTTCGGCAAGGACTACAAGGCGAAGCGACGCATCGTGGTGGTGCCGGACGATGGCGGAGACGAGATCGAATATCTCATCCCCAAGGGGAAGCATATCAGCGTCCAGGAAGGGGATATCGTGCGCACGGGCGACGCGCTGATGGACGGCAATCCGGCGCCGCACGATATCCTGCGGGTGCTCGGGGTCGAAGCCTTGGCGAAATACTTGATAGACGAAATACAGGAGGTCTATCGTCTTCAGGGTGTAAAGATAAACGACAAGCACATTGAGGTTATCTGCCGCCAGATGATGCGCAAGGTCGAGATCTCGGAACCTGGAGACACCACGTTCCTGGTGGGCGAGCAGGTGGACCGCGCGGAATTCGACGAGGTCAACGCGCGCGTGCCCGGCGAACCGGCGCGCGGCACACCGGTACTCCAGGGCATTACCAAGGCGTCGTTGCAGACACGTTCGTTCATCTCCGCCGCTTCCTTCCAGGAAACGACTCGGGTGCTTACCGAGGCCTCGGTGTCCGGCAAGGCGGACAGCCTGATCGGCCTGAAGGAGAACGTGATCGTGGGCCGGCTGATCCCGGCGGGCACCGGCAGCGTGGTCAACCGCATCCAGAAGCAGGCCGTGGAGCGCGAGCGCCTGCAGGCTGCGGAGGCGGCGGCGGCCGAGCCCTTGGACGAGGGCGCCGGGGATCCGTCGGCGCTTGAGCAGGACTACGCCGCGGCGTCCGCCGAATAGGGCGCCGTGAGGGGCGCCGCGGCCCCGCCGGAAAGCGGCGTCCTGCATGGCGAAAAACGCTATTTTGAGCGCGTTTGCGCTTGACGGCCCGGCGGGGCGTAACTAGTATCCGCGCTCTCTTCTGCTTCCGGGCGCGCCGCTTGGCGGCCGGCCCGGTGCTTCGGGGGCGATGGGGGCGGATCGGCTTGGCGCCGGTCCGGGAGAAGCAAACTGAGTTTGCTTCTCCGTTTTTGTATGGGCGCTGTGCTGCCCGACGAACGGGATCGGACGAGATGCCAACGATCAACCAGCTGATCCGCAAGCCGCGAACCGCGCCGTCGGCTCGCAACAAGGTGCCGGCGCTTCAGAGCTGTCCGCAAAAGCGGGGGGTCTGTACGCGGGTTTACACGACCACGCCCAAAAAGCCGAACTCGGCGCTGCGCAAGGTCGCCCGGGTGCGGCTTACCAACGGCTTCGAGGTGACGAGCTACATTCCCGGCGAGGGGCACAATTTGCAGGAACATTCGGTGGTTCTCATTCGCGGCGGGCGCGTGAAGGATCTGCCGGGTGTGCGCTATCACATTGTCCGCGGCTCGCTGGATACGCAGGGCATTCAGGATCGCCGCCAACGACGCTCCAAATACGGCGCGAAGCGGCCCAAATAGCCGAGCCGGAGGAGAAGCACCGTGTCCCGCCGCCGCGCAGCAGAACGCCGCACCGTCAATCCGGACCCGCGTCATGGCGATCTGGTGCTGGCCAAGTTCATGAACTCCCTGATGCTCGACGGCAAGAAGTCCACCACGGAGCGCATCGTCTACGGTGCGCTCGATCGCATCCGCGAGAAAACCGGGCAGGATCCGGTTCGCGTTTTCCATGAGGCTCTCAACAATGTGAAGCCCGCGGTCGAGGTGCGCTCGCGGCGTGTGGGCGGGGCCACCTACCAGGTGCCCACCGAGGTGCGCATCGATCGGCGTCAGACCCTGGCGATCCGCTGGCTCATCGGCGCGAGCCGGGACCGTTCGGAGACCACCATGGTCGACCGTCTGAGCAACGAGCTTATGGATGCGGCGGCGGGCCGGGGTGTCGCGGTCAAGAAGCGGGAGGACACGCACCGCATGGCGGAGGCCAACCGCGCGTTCTCCCATTACCGCTGGTAGCGGGCGGCTCTCGGAGATACACCGTCATGGCTCGCACCACCCCGCTCGAACGCTACCGCAATATCGGCATCATGGCCCACATCGATGCCGGCAAGACGACCACGACGGAGCGCGTCCTCTACTACACCGGCAAGTCCTACAAGATGGGCGAGGTCCATGAGGGCAGCGCGACCATGGACTGGATGGAGCAGGAGCAGGAACGCGGCATCACCATCACCTCCGCCGCCACGACCTGCTTCTGGCGCGACCACCGCATCAACATCATCGATACGCCGGGCCATGTGGACTTCACCATCGAGGTGGAGCGCTCGCTGCGGGTGCTGGACGGCGCCGTGGCCGTTTTCGACAGCGTGGCCGGTGTGGAGCCCCAGTCGGAGACGGTGTGGCGCCAGGCGGATACCTACGGCGTTCCGCGCATCTGCTTCGTGAACAAGATGGACCGCGTCGGGGCGAACTTCGCCCGCTGCGTCGAGATGATCCGTGAGCGTCTGGGTGCCAATCCGGTGCCGATCCAGCTCCCGATCGGCGCGGAAGCCGGGTTCGCCGGCGTGGTGGATCTGGTCGCCATGAAGGCGATCGTGTGGAAGTCGGAAACGCTTGGTGCGGAGTTCGAGATTCGCGACGTGCCGGCGGAGATGCAGGCGGAGGCCGCAAAGGCCCGCGAAGTGCTGGTGGAGGCGGTCGCCGAGCTTGACGACTCCGTCCTTGCCGAGTTCCTCGAAGGCAATGAGCCGGACAGCGCGACGATCCGACGGTGCCTCCGGCTCGGCACGCTTTCGGGCCGGCTGGTGCCGGTTCTGACGGGGGCCGCGTTCAAGAACAAGGGTGTGCAGCCCCTGCTGGATGCGGTGTGCGACTTTCTGCCGGCGCCGACGGACGTGCCGCCCGTGCGCGGGGTCGTCCCCGGCTCCGACGAGGAGGCAATCCGCGCCTGCCGGGACGACGAGCCGCTGGCCGCGCTCGCCTTCAAGGTCATGACCGATCCGTTCGTCGGTTCGCTTACCTTCGTGCGGGTCTATTCGGGCGTGCTGGAAGGCGGCAAACAGGTGCTGAACAGCAACAAGGGCCGCAAGCAGCGCGCAGGCCGCATGCTGCTCATGCACGCGAACACACGCGAGGACATCGAGGAGGCGCGTGCGGGGGACATTCTCGCCATCGCCGGTCTCAAGAGCACCACCACGGGCGACACGCTGTGCGACCCGCGCCGCCCGACGGTGCTGGAGCGGATGGAGTTTCCCGACCCGGTCATCGAGGTTGCGGTCGAGGCCAAGACGAAGGCGGACCAAGACAAGCTCGCCGTCGCCCTCGCGCGGCTCGCGGAGGAGGATCCGTCCTTCCGCGTCGCGGCGGATCCGGAAAGCGGCCAGACGGTGATCCGCGGCATGGGCGA
This sequence comes from Alphaproteobacteria bacterium, assembly GCA_965220825.1. GTDB lineage: Bacteria > Pseudomonadota > Alphaproteobacteria > UBA828 > UBA828. The sequence continues at coordinate 1,071,687 of OZ244839.1, read as the reverse complement.
GCTTCATCTCGACATCCTGGTGGACCGCATGCGCCGCGAGTTCAAGGTGGATGCGAATGTGGGCCAGCCGCAGGTGGCCTATCGGGAGACCATCGGCCGAGAGGCGGAAATCGATCACATTCATCGCAAGCAGACCGGCGGTGCGGGCCAGTTCGCCCGTGTCAAGATGGTGCTGGAGCCGGGGGAGCAGGGCAGCGGCTTCCAGTTCGAGAGCGAGGTGGTGGGCGGTGCGGTCCCGAGGGAATACATCCCCGCCGTCGAGAAGGGGGTCGAAGACGCGCGCCAGTCGGGCGTCGTCGCGGGCTTCCCGGTGATCGATTTCAAGGTCCGTCTGGTGGACGGCGCGTCCCACGACGTGGATTCCAGCTCCCTCGCCTTCGAGATTGCGGCCCGCTCCGCGCTGCGCGGCGCGCTCGAGCGCGCAACGTCGGCGCTCCTCGAGCCCGTCATGAAGGTGGAGGTGGTGACCCCGGAAGATTATCTGGGCGACGTCATCGGGGACCTCAATGCGCGGCGCGGCCACGTGAACGGCATGGAGCCGCGCGGCAATGCCCAGGTCATTCGCGCCATGGTGCCGCTCGCGACCATGTTCGGCTATGTCAACACCTTGCGCTCGCTCACCCAGGGGCGGGCGCAATTCACGATGGAATTCGACCATTACGACCGGGTGCCCCAGGCGGTGTCGGACGAAGTCCGCGCCCGCTACGCCTGACGGGCGCGGTCGGGATCAGGAGCCGGAGAGAGCAGCGATGGCGAAGGAGAAGTTCGAGCGTAGCAAGCCGCACTGCAACGTCGGTACGATCGGCCATGTCGACCATGGGAAGACGACGTTGACGGCAGCGATCACGCGCGTATTGGGCGAGGCTGGCGGTGCGAGCTTTGTGCCGTTCGACGAGATAGACAAGGCGCCGGAGGAGCGTGAGCGGGGTATTACGATCGCGACGGCGCATGTGGAGTACGAGACGGCGGATCGCCACTATGCGCATGTGGACTGTCCCGGTCATGCGGACTACGTGAAGAACATGATCACGGGTGCGGCGCAGATGGACGGCGCGATCCTGGTGGTATCCGCGGCGGACGGTCCGATGCCGCAGACGCGGGAGCATATTCTTCTGGCTCGCCAGGTGGGTGTGCCTGCACTTGTTGTCTACATGAACAAGGTCGACCAGGTGGACGACGAGGAGCTTCTGGACCTTGTCGAGTTGGAGGTCCGTGAGCTTTTGTCGACATACGAGTTTCCGGGCGACGATATTCCGGTGATTCGCGGTTCTGCGCTGGCGGCGCTTGAGGGCCGCGACGACGAAATGGGGCGTTCTTCGATTTTGTCTCTGATGGAGGCGGTGGACAGTTACGTTCCGCAGCCGGAGCGTCCGAAGGACCAGCCGTTTTTGATGCCGATCGAGGACGTATTTTCGATATCGGGTCGCGGTACGGTGGTGACGGGCCGTATCGAGCGCGGTGTCGTGAATGTTGGCGATACGGTGGGCATCGTGGGGATTCGTGATACGACGCAGACGGTGTGCACGGGCGTGGAGATGTTCCGCAAGTTGTTGGACCAGGGCGAGGCCGGCGACAATGTGGGTGTATTGCTGCGTGGTACGAAGCGAGACGAGGTTGAGCGCGGGCAGGTATTGGCGGCGCCAGGTTCGATCACGCCGCACACGCGGTTTCAGGCTGAGACGTACATATTGACGAAGGATGAGGGGGGTCGTCACACGCCGTTCTTTTCGAACTACCGTCCGCAGTTTTACTTTCGGACGACGGATGTGACGGGTACGATCGAGCTCCCTGAGAACACCGAGATGGTGATGCCGGGAGACAATGTGACGATGAAGGTATCGCTGATCTCCCCGATAGCGATGGACGAGGGTCTGCGTTTTGCGATCCGCGAGGGCGGTCGGACTGTGGGCGCCGGTGTCGTCGCCAAAATCGACGAATAGGCCCCGAAAGACGGCATTGAGGGGCGGGCACGTACGAAAATGGCACTCGACAGCCAGAACATAAGAATCCGCTTGAAGGCGTTCGATCACCGGGTGCTGGACGCTTCGACAAGCGAGATCGTCAACACCGCGAAGCGCACGGGCGCGCAGGTGCGCGGCCCTATCCCGCTTCCGACGCGGATTCGCAAATATACCGTCCTGCGCTCGCCCCATATCGACAAGAAGTCGCGGGAACAGTTCGAGATCCGCGCCCACAAGCGATTGCTCGATATCGTCGATCCTACGCCGCAGACGGTCGATGCGCTGATGAAGCTCGATCTCGCCGCGGGCGTCGACGTGGAAATCAGGCTCTAGGGGAGGGCGTCATGACCGGCCGGGTCGAGCCTCGCAGACGCACGGGCCTGATTGCCGAAAAGCTCGGCATGACCCGCGTCTTCAACGAGATGGGGGAGCATGTGCCGGTCACGGTGCTGCGGGTGGACCAGTGCCAGGTCGTGGCCCAGCGCACCGCCGAGCAGGGCGGCTACACGGCGCTTCAGCTTGGTGCAGGCCGGGCCAAGGTCAAGAACGTGCCGCTTCCGATGCGCGGCCACTTTGCCGCCGCCAAGGTGGAGCCCAAGCGCCGGCTCGCCGAGTTCCGCGTAAGCGCGGACGCGCTGGTGGATGTGGGCGCCACGCTCTCCGCCGACCATTTTACCGCGGGTCAATATGTGGATGCGGTAGGCACCACCATCGGCAAGGGCTTTGCCGGCGGTATGAAGCGGCACAATTTCAGCGGACTGCGTGCGAGCCACGGCGTCTCGGTTTCTCACCGCTCCCACGGCTCGACGGGCCAGTGCCAGGATCCGGGCCGGGTCTTCAAGGGCAAGAAGATGGCCGGCCACCTTGGCGATGCGCGCGCCACCGTCCAGAATCTCGAGGTGGTATCGACGGATGTGGAGCGCGGTCTGATCCTTGTGAAGGGCGGCGTTCCCGGTCCCAAGGGCGGTGTGGTCCTGCTCTCCGACGCCAAGAAGCGCGTGCTCCCCGACGATGCGCCGTTCCCGGCATCCGTCAGGGCCCCGGAGGAAGCGGAAGAGGCAGAGGCTGAAGCCGCCGAGGCAGAGGCCGCCGAGACCGAGGCGGAGCAGGAGGCCGTGGAGGCCGAAGCGGCGGAGCAGGAAGCCATTGAGGCGGAGGCGGAGCCCGAGACGGCGCCCGAAGCCGTGTCCGAGGCGGAGACGGGCGATGCCGAAGAGGCGCCGGCCGAGACTGCCGAGCCGGAGGAGGAGCAGACGTCGTGAAGCTCCCGGTCGTGGACCTCGACGCTCAGCCGGTCGGAGAGATCGATCTCTCCGACGCGGTATTCGACGCGCCGGTGCGGGCCGACCTGATGCAGCGGACGGTGCGCTGGCAGCTCGCCAAGCGGCGCGCCGGCACGCACAAGACGAAAGTGGTCTCGGAGATTCGCGGCTCGACGCGGAAGCCCTTTCGGCAGAAGGGTACCGGGCGGGCGAGAAGCGGCTCCTTCCGCTCCACGCAATATCGCGGCGGCGCGACGACCTTCGGTCCCGTACCCCGCGACCACGCCCACAAGCTGCCCAAGAAGGTGCGAAAGCTCGCGCTCAAATCCGCGCTTTCCAGCAAGCGGGCGGACGGCAAGCTTCAGGTGGTGGAGTCTTTGGAGTTCGGCGCCGACCGGACGGGCGCGCTCGCCGAGCGGCTTGCGAAGCTGGGCTGGTCGTCGGTTCTGGTGATTGACGGTGACGAGGTGCATGCGGGCTTCGCCCAGGCATCGCGCAATCTCACCGGTGTCCGGCTGTTGCCGCAGCTCGGCGCCAACGTCTACGACATTCTGCGCTGCGACCAGCTTGTGCTGACCAGAGGCGCGGTGGAGACCCTGGAGGCGCGGCTGTCATGAGCGACGCCGTCAAAGAGCGCTGGTACGACACCATCCTGGGCCCGGTGGTAACCGAGAAGGCGACCGCCGGCAGCGAGCACAACCAGGTGACCTTTCGCGTGCGCACCAGCGCGACCAAGCCTCAGATCAAGGAAGCGGTGGAAGGCCTGTTCGACGTGAAGGTCAAGAAGGTCACCACCATCGTCGTGAAGGGCAAGGTGCGGAACTGGCGCGGGCGCCCGGGCAAGCGGCCCGACTGGAAGAAGGCGACGATCTCGCTCGGCGAAGGCCAGTCCATCGACATGATGACCGGGCTCTAGACCATGGCGCTCAAGAACTACAAACCGACCACACCGGGGCGTCGCCAGCTCGTCCTGGTGGACCGCTCGCAGCTCTGGAAGGGAAAGCCCGTCAAGGCGCTCACCGAGGGCATGAGCGGCAAGGGCGGGCGCAACAGCGACGGACGCATCACCGTCCGCCATCGGGGCGGCGGCCATAAGCGGCGCTACCGCCGGGTCGACTTCAAGCGTCGGAAATTCGACATCGCAGCCACGGTGGAGCGTCTGGAATACGACCCCAACCGGTCCGCCTTCATTGCGCTGATCCGCTACGAGGACGGCGAGCACGCCTACATTCTGGCGCCCCAGCGCATCGCGCCGGGCGACAAGGTGATCGCCGGCGAGCAATGCGACATCAAGCCCGGAAACGCCATGCCGATCGCCAATATCCCCGTGGGCACCATCATCCACAATGTGGAGATGAAGCCGGGGAAGGGCGGGCAGATCGCACGCTCCGCGGGCAACTATGTCCAGCTCGTGGGCAAGGATCAGGGCTATGCCCTGCTGCGGCTTCCGTCCGGCGAGCAGCGCATGGTCCATGCGCGTTGCATGGCGACCGTCGGCGCGGTTTCCAACCCGGACAATCAGAACACGAACCAGGGCAAGGCGGGCAGGATGCGCTGGAAGGGCCGCCGCCCATCGGTCCGCGGTGTCGCGATGAACCCGGTGGACCACCCCCATGGCGGCGGCGAAGGCAAGTCCTCGGGCGGGCGGCATCCGGTTACGCCCTGGGGCGTACCCACCAAGGGCAAACGCACGCGCCGCAACAAGCGGACGGACCGCTTCATCCTGCGGCGCCGGCGGAAGAAGTAGGAACGGAGGCCCGGGGAGAAGCAATGGCGCGCTCGGTGTGGAAAGGGCCGTTTGTGGACGGCCATCTGCTCAAGAAGGCGGAGAAGGCGCGGGAGACCGGCCGCAAGGACGTGATCAGGATCTGGTCGCGGCGCTCCACCATCCTGCCGCAGTTCGTCGGCCTTACTTTCGGCGTCTATAACGGGCGCAGGTTTCTTCCGGTGCTGGTGAACGAGAACATGGTCGGCCACAAGTTCGGCGAATTCTCGCCGACCCGGGTCTTTCACGGCCACGCCGGCGACAAGAAGGCACGGAGGGGTTAGCCGTGGGCAAACCGTCGCGCGGACGCCGCCTGGGCGAGACGGAGGCTCTGGCCAAAGTCAGGAATCTCCGCGTCAGCCCGCAGAAGCTCGGATTGGTGACGGCGTTGATTCGCGGTCGGCCGGTGGGCGAGGCGCTGGTCGCGCTGGACTATTCGCGCCGCCGTATCGCCGGCGATGTGCGGAAATGCCTGGAGTCGGCCATTGCGAACGCTGAGAACAACCATGAACTGGATGTGGACCGGCTGGTGGTCGCCGAGGCCAACATCGGCAAGGGCCTGGTGTTGAAGCGCTGGCGTCCGCGCGCACGCGGTCGGGTGGGGCGCATTCGCAAGCCGTTCAGCCACCTCACCATCGTGGTGCGTGAAGGCGCGGAGGACGCCTGATGGGCCAGAAAGTCAATCCCGTCGGACTGAGGCTCGGAATCAACCGCACCTGGGACTCGCGCTGGTATGCGGACGACGACTACGCCACCCTCCTGCACGAGGATTTGCAGGTTCGCCAGTTCCTTTTCCGGCGGTTGAGCCAGGCCGGGATCGGCCGTGTCGTCATCGAGCGTCCCGCCAAGAAGGCGCGGATCACCATCCACACCGCGCGGCCCGGCGTGGTGATCGGCAAGAAGGGCGCGGATATCGAGCGCTTGCGCGCCGAGATCGTGAAGATGACCAACAGCGACGTGCATCTGAACATCGTCGAGATCCGCAAACCCGAGATCGAGGCGAAGCTCGTCGCCGAGAACATCGCCCAGCAGCTCGTCCGCCGGGTGGCCTTCCGCCGCGCGATGAAGCGTGCCGTGCAGTCGGCCATCCGCCTTGGCGCCCAGGGCATCCGGATCAATTGCGGCGGACGTCTTGGCGGCGCGGAAATCGCTCGGACGGAGTGGTATCGCGAAGGCCGCGTGCCGCTGCACACGCTCCGCGCCGATGTCGATTTCGGCTGCGCCACCGCGCGCACCGCCTACGGCACGTGCGGGGTCAAGGTCTGGGTGTTCAAGGGCGAGATCATGGATCACGACCCCATGGCGCAGGACAAGCGCGCCATGGAGCAGGCGCCTGCCCGTTAGGACGAAGCCATGCAACAACCCAAATCCACCAAATTCCGTAAGGCGCACAAGGGCCGCATTCATGGTAATGCCAAGGGCGGCACCCAGCTCAATTTCGGCGCCTACGGGTTGAAGGCGACTTCGCCGGGGCGCATCACGGCGCGTGAAATCGAAGCCGGGCGCCGGGCCATGACCCGTCACATGAAGCGCACGGGCAAGGTCTGGATCCGCATCTTCCCGGACGTGCCCGTCTCCACCAAGCCCGCCGAGGTGCGCATGGGCAAGGGCAAGGGCGCGCCCGATTATTGGGTCGCGCGGGTCAAGCCCGGCCGCATCATGTTCGAGGTGGACGGCGTCTCCCAGGACGTTGCGCAGGAGGCCTTCCGCCGCGCCTCGGCTAAGCTGCGGGTGCGGACCCGCTTCGTATCGCGCGTGGGCGAGGGGGCTCAGGCATGAAGGGCGAGGACGCCAGGGCCAAAACCGCCGACGAACTCCAGACCGATCTGCTCGCCTTGAAGAAGGAGGCGTTCAACCTGCGGTTTCAGAAGGCGTCCGGCCAGCTCGAGAACACGTCGCGGATCCGCACGATCCGACGCGATATCGCGCGGATCAAGACCGTCCAGTCCGAAAAGCGTCGCGCCGCCGGCGCGAGCGAATCCTAGAGGGGGAAGGAATGCCGCGCCGTGTGATGCAGGGCACCGTGGTCAGCGACAAGGCGGACAAGACGGTCGTCGTGCGCGTGGATCGCCGCGTCATGCACCCGCTCTACAAGAAGGTGGTCCGGCGCTCCAAGCGCTACGCCGCCCACGACGACGAGAACAGGTGCACGGTGGGCGATGTCGTGCGCATTGCCGAGAGCCGCCCGCTCTCCAAGCACAAGCGGTGGATCGTGCTCACGGACACGCCGGGCGAAGGCGCCGCTGGCAACGGCGGAAGCTGAGCGCGCGACGCCGACGATAGGGACGCGATGCCATGATCCAGATGCAAACCAATCTGGACGTCGCCGACAACTCCGGCGCGCGGCGGGTGCAGTGCGTCAAGGTGCTCGGCGGCTCCAAGCGGAAGACCGCTTCCGTCGGCGATACCATCGTCGTGACGGTGAAGGAGGCGATCCCCCGCGGCAAGGTGCGCAAGGGCGAGCTTCACCGTGCGGTGATCGTGCGGACGGCCAAGGACATCCGGCGCGGCGACGGCAGCGCGATCCGGTTCGATCGCAATGCGGCCGTTCTCATCACGGCGGGCGGCGAACCCATCGGGACGCGGATTTTCGGCCCCGTTACGCGCGAGCTTCGGGCGAGGCGCTATATGAAGATCATCTCGCTCGCGCCCGAGGTGCTGTGAGCGGCGGGAGCGGACGGCCATGCACAAACGGAAGATTCGCAAGGACGACGAAGTCGTGGTGCTGACCGGCCGCGACAAGGGAAAGCGTGGTTCGGTGCTCCGCGTGATCACCAAGACCGACCGTGTGATCGTCGAAGGCGTGAATGTGGTCAAGCGCCACGTCAAGCCGACCCAGCTCGACCCCCAAGGTGGTATTGTCGAGAAGGAGGCGGCGATCCATATATCCAACGTCGCGCTGATCGATCCCGAGTCGAACCGGGCTACCCGTGTCGGCTACAAGGTCCTGGAAGACGGCCGCAAGGTGCGCGTCGCGGCCCGCTCCGGAGAAGTCATCGATGTCTGAGGCGAACGGCATGAGCCGGCTCCGTGCGAGCTACCGGGACGAAATCCGGCCTCGCCTGATGGAGGAATTCGGCTACACCAACCCCATGCAGGCGCCGAAGCTCGAGAAGATCGTGCTCAACATGGGCGTGGGAGAAGGCGCGGCCGACAGCAAGAAGATCGACGCGGCGGTGCGCGATATGACTCTAATCGCGGGCCAGAAGCCGGTAATTTCCAAGGCGCGCAAATCGGTCGCTGCGTTCAAGGTCCGCGCCGGGATGCTGGTTGGCTGCAAGGTGACTCTGCGGCGCGAGCGCATGTACGAGTTTCTCGACCGGTTGGTCACCATTGCGCTGCCCAGGGTGCGGGACTTCCGCGGGCTTTCGGCGAGCGCATTCGATGGACGCGGAAATTACGCCCTCGGGTTGAAGGAGCAGATCGTTTTTCCCGAGATCGACTACGACAAGGTGGATGCGGTCCGCGGCATGGACGTGGTGATCTGCACGACGGCGAAGACCGACGAAGAAGGCCGTGCGCTGCTGGCGGGCTTCCGCATGCCCTTCGTCGATCGCTAGCGCGCGAGAGGTTGCGAGGTACGAATGGCGAAGAAAAGCGCAATCGAGAAGAACAAGAGACGGCAGAGAATGGCGAAGCGGGACGCTGCCAAGCGGGCCGCATTGCGCGCCATCGTGCGCGACCGCTCGCAGCCGGGCGAGGATCGCTTCATGGCGCAGCTCAAGCTTGCGGCGCTGCCGCGCAACGGCGCGCAGGTGCGGGTTCGCAACCGTTGCAGGCTGACGGGCCGGCCCCGTGGCAACTACCGGAAGTTCGGCCTCTCGCGGATTGCGTTGCGGGAGCTCGCCTCTGCCGGTCAGGTGCCCGGCATGGTGAAATCGAGCTGGTGAGGCGGCGGCCATGATGACGGATCCCCTGGCGGACATGCTGACCCGCATCCGGAACGGGCAGCGGGCGCGGAAGTCCGCCGTTGCGTCGCCGGCTTCCAAACTGCGCGGTGCGGTGCTCGATGTGCTCCAGCGCGAAGGCTATATCCGGGGCTACAGCGCGGGCGAATCGACCGCGGGAAAGCCGGAGTTCTCCATAGAGTTGAAGTATCACGAGGGGCGTCCCGTGATCGTCGAGTTGCGGCGCGTTTCCAAGCCGGGGCGCCGGGTCTATTCCGGCATCCAGGATCTGCCACGCGTCTATAACGGGCTCGGCATTTCGATCTTGTCGACCTCCCGCGGCGTCCTTTCGGACAATGAGGCTCGCCGCGAGAATGTCGGCGGCGAAGTGCTCTGCCGGGTCTTTTGAGATGTCGCGCGTCGGCAAGAACCCGGTTCCGATTCCCGAAGGCGTCGAGGTGAAGATCGACGGCGCGACGGTCAGCGCGAAGGGAAAGCTCGGCAGCCTTTCGACGACGCTCGCGCCGGAGGTGAGCGCGGCGGTCGACGGCGCCGCCGTTACGCTCACGCCACGCGACCAGAGCAAGCGAGCGCGTCAGATGTGGGGGCTCTCGCGGAGCCTGGTCGACAATATGGTCGTCGGCGTGAATACGGGCTTCAGCAAGGAGCTTCAGATCGAGGGCGTCGGCTATCGGGCTGCGGTGGAAGGCCGGACCCTCAAGCTCGATCTCGGCTACAGCCACCAGATTCTCTATCCGATCCCCGACGGCATCGAGGTGCAGTGCGAGCGGCCCGTCGCCATAAGGGTGAGCGGCGCCGATCGCCAGGCCGTGGGCCAGACAGCCGCCGAGATCCGCGCATTCCGCAAGCCCGAACCCTACAAGGGCAAGGGGATACGCTATGTCGGCGAATATGTCCGGCGCAAGGAAGGCAAGAAGAAGTAAGCCCCGATGAGCAGCAACAAGTTCCAGAAACGAAAGCGTCGGGTGCGGTTCCGGCTGCGCCAGATGGGTGGGGAACGGCTCCGGCTTTCGGTCTTTCGCTCGAACCGGCATATCTACGCCCAGCTCATCGACGACCGCGCAGGCGTGACGGTCGCGGCGGCATCGACGGTCGAGCGGGAAATGCGCGGGACGAGCGGTGCGGATCGCGAGGCGGCCAACCGGGTAGGTGCCTTGATCGCGGAGCGCGCGCGCGCCGCGGGGCATGAATCGGTGGTCTTCGATCGTGGCGGCTACAAGTATCATGGACGCGTGAAGGCGCTCGCGGAGGCGGCCCGCGAGGGCGGCCTCTCGTTCTAGAAAGGATCGCAATGGCACAACCGGGGATGGAACGCGGCGGCCGTGGGATGCGCGGGCGCGACCGGGACCGGGACCGTGACGATCCCGAACTTTACGACAAGCTGGTCAGCATCAATCGGGTGGCCAAGGTGGTGAAGGGAGGGCGTCGCTTCGGCTTTTCCGCGCTCGTGGTCGTTGGCGACCAGCGCGGACGTGTGGGCGGTGCGTCGGGAAAGGCGCGCGAGGTGCCGGAGGCGATCCGCAAGGCCACGGAGAAGGCGAAGCGCCGGATGATACGGGTTCCTCTGCGGGAGGGGCGCACGCTCCACCACGACACCCAGGGGCGGTTCGGTGCGGGGCGCGTGATCGTGCGCGCGGCGCCGCCCGGAACCGGAATCATCGCCGGCGGGCCGATCCGTGCCGTGTTCGAGATGTTGGGGGTGAAGGATGTTGTCGCCAAGTCGGTGGGTACCTCCAACCCGCAGAATGTGGTCAAGGCCGCGTTCGATGCGCTTGAGCGGTGTCATTCTCCAAGGGCGATTGCACAGAAACGTGGCCGCAGCGTGAACGCGATCTTCGGGCAGGAGAACGAGGCGGAGGGGAAGGGCTGAGCCATGGCGGCGAGCGGCGCCTCCGGCAGGATTCGGGTGACACAGATCGGTAGCCCCATCGGGCGGCCGGCGGATCAGAGAGCCACTCTGGTGGGCCTCGGGCTCAACAAGATGCACCGGACCCGCATTCTCGAAGACACACCCTCGGTTCGCGGAATGATCGACAAGGTGCACCATCTGGTGCGCGCCGAGCCCGTGGAGTCGGAGGCCGGGGAATGAAGCTGAACGAGCTTTCGGATCGTCCGGGCGCGTCCCGGAACAAGCGGCGGATCGGGCGCGGTATCGGCTCCGGCCGGGGCAAGACCGCGGGCCGTGGCCACAAGGGGCAGAAGTCTCGCGCCGGAACGAGCATCAAGGGGTTCGAAGGCGGCCAGATGCCGCTCTATCGCCGCTTGCCGAAACGGGGCTTCAAGAATGCGCTCTTCCGCAAGCATTTCGACGTGGTCAATGTCGGGCGCCTGCAGGAGGCGATCGATGCGGGTCGAATCGATGCGAGCGCCCCGATCGACGAGGCCGCCCTTGCCGGAGCCGGCCTCGTGCGGGGCGGGAGAGACGGCGTGCGGCTTCTTGCCAAGGGCCGGATCGAGAGCGCCGTGACACTCCAGGTGACCGGCGCATCGAAGGCGGCGGTTGCTGCGGTGGAGGCCGCCGGTGGTTCGGTAGCGGTGAAGGCGGGATCGGGCGAAGCGCAGGACTCGTGACGGGCGGCGCATGGCTTCGGCGGCGGAACAACTTGCGGCGAACCTGAACTTCGGCGCCTTCGCGAAGGCGAAGGATCTTCAGAAGCGCCTGCTGTTTACCCTCGGCGCGCTCATCATCTATCGCCTGGGGACCTATATCCCCATTCCCGGCATCGACCCGGTGGTTCTGGACGAGGTGTTCCAGCAACAGGCCGGCGGCATCCTCGGCATGTTCAACATGTTCGCCGGGGGCGCCCTGGGGCGGATGACGATCTTCGCCCTCAACATCATGCCCTACATCTCGGCGGCCATCATCATCCAGCTGATGACGACCGTCTCCCCCCACCTCGCCCAGCTCAAGAAGGAGGGGGAATCCGGCCGCAAGAAGATCAACCAGTACACCCGCTACGGGACGGTGTTCCTTGCGGCGATCCAGGCGTTCGGCATTTCGTCCGGCCTGGAGGGCTATACGGGGCAGAGCGGCGATCTGGTACTGGATCCGGGCGGCTTCTTCCGTCTGACCACGGTGGTGACGCTCACCGGCGGGACCATTTTCCTGATGTGGCTCGGCGAACAGATCACGGCCCGGGGCGTGGGCAACGGCATCTCGCTGATCATCTTCGCGGGGATCGTGGCGGAGCTCCCCGGGGCGCTTGCGAGCACGCTGGAACTGGGCCGCACCGGTGCGCTTTCGGCGGTGGTTCTGGTCGCGCTCTTCGTGATGGCGGTGGCGGTTATCGGCTTCATCGTCTTTGTGGAACGCGCCCAGAGGCGCATCGTGATCCAGTATCCGAAGCGCCAGGTCGGGCGTCGCATGTTCGGTGGCGAGAGCACCCATCTGCCGCTCAAGGTCAACACCGCCGGCGTCATTCCGCCGATCTTCGCAAGCTCGATCCTGTTGCTGCCGATCACCGCGCTCAGCATGAACGCGGGCAGCGGCCCGGAGTGGCTGACCGTACTCACCAGCTATCTTGGCCGCGGCCAGCCGGTCTACATGATCCTTTACGCGGCGGCGATCATATTCTTCACGTTCTTCTACACGTCCGTGGTGTTCAACCCCGAGGACACGGCGGACAATTTGAAGAAGAACGGCGGCTTCATACCCGGAGTCCGTCCGGGCAAGAACACTGCGGAATATCTCGACTATGTGCTCACACGGCTTACCTTCTGGGGCGCGCTCTATCTCGCGGCGGTGAGCCTGCTGCCCGAGCTTCTCGCCTCCCAATATGCCGTGCCGTTCTATTTCGGCGGCACGAGCCTGCTTATCGTCGTGACCGTGACTCTCGATACGGTGGGCCAGATCCAATCCCACCTGCTCGCGCACCAGTATGAGGGGCTGATCCGCAAGGCGAAGCTCCGGGGGACGCGCCGTTGAATCTGGTGCTGTTCGGGCCGCCCGGGGCCGGCAAGGGCACCCAGGCGCAGTTTCTGGTAGAGCGTTTCGGCATCGTACAGCTTTCCACCGGCGACATGCTTCGGGCGGCCGTCAAGGCCGGCACCGCACTGGGCCGCAAGGCGCAGGGCATCATGGAAGCGGGCGAGCTGGTACCGGACGATCTGATGGTGGATCTCATCGCGGAGCGCATCTCTGCGCCCGACTGCGCGAAGGGCTTCATTCTGGATGGCTTCCCCCGCACCCTGGCGCAGGCGGAGGCGCTGGACCGCATGTTGACCGAGCGGGGGCTCGTCCTCGACAAGGTCGTTGCCATCGAGGTGGACGAGGAGGCGCTGATCGAGCGCGTCGCGGGCCGTTTTTCCTGTGCCACCTGCGGCGCCGCCTATCACGAAAGGTTCAATGCGCCGAGGAAGGCCGGCATCTGCGACCGCTGCGGAAGCACCGAGTTTACGCGGCGAAAGGACGACAACCGCGAGACCATGACCGCCCGGCTCGCCGCCTATCGTGCGCAGACCGCACCGGTGCTGCCCTATTACGAGACGGCTGGCCGGCTCGTCACCGTGGACGGCATGGGCGACATCGAAGAAATTTCGTCGGCGATCCTCCGCACCCTCTTGTAATTCCCGCTACGCGTCCCAAATCGTCTATCGGCGGCTGCCAATGGTGGGGCCGCCGCGACGCAGGCGAGGCCTGCCGGCGTGTTTCGCGAAGAAAGCGCCTCAAGGTCCGCCGATATTGCTCAATGGAGGATATCAATGCCGACGGAACTCGACTTCTCTCCCCTGTTCAGGACCGCGGTCGGATTCGATCGCCTGGCCCGGGCCGCCGATGCGGCGATGCGCTATGGCAACGGGGATACCTACCCACCCTACAATATCGAGAAGCTCGATGAGGGCCATTTCCGCGTGACTCTCGCGGTCGCGGGCTTCGGTCCGGGCGACATCGACGCGGTGGTGGAGCAGGGTACCCTCACGATCAAGGGGCAACTCCCCAGGGCCGAGGAAGGCGACGCGACATATCTTTACCGCGGGATCGCGAACCGTGCCTTCCAGCGCAAGTTCCAGCTCGCGGACCATATCGAGGTTACCGATGCACGCCTCGAGAACGGCCTGCTCACCATCCTGCTGGAGCGCAAGCTGCCGGAGGCGCTGAAGCCTCGAGTCATCGAGATCGGCGCCCGGGGCGCGAAGGCGGAGATCAGCGGGAAGGCGGCGTAGGGATTTCGCCTGGAGCGTAATCTCTCAGCTGCGAGAAGCGGGGCCGGCCGTTGTGCCGGCCCCGATGCGTTCGCGGCCTGCTTCGTCCGCTTCGCTCCCCTGTACCCGGTTGGCTTCGTCCAGGGCCGCGTGGAGTGCGCGCACGAGCGTTACACGCTCCTCCGGGGCGAGAAAGCTCCCGATCACGAGCGAATTTCCGTGGGAGGAAAGCACGATCCGGCTGTGATGCTCCTCCGGGTCGGTCAGCGCGATGCGAAGCCAGTAAGGGTTGAAGTGCCATTCCGCTACGTTGCCGGCGGGCGCGATGCGGCGGACCACGACCGAATCCCGGGTGATGCACACGGTTTCTCTCAATCGACCCGCCCTGTAGCTCAGGCGGAACGCCAGATAGAGAAGCGCGATGTCGAGGCCGAAGAAGCCCAACACCGGCCACGCGCCCTGCGAAAAGAAATATCCGCCGAGTCCGAGGCTTACTGCCGTGACGCCGGCCATCACCGCGATGAAGCCGAGCCGCCCCAGCGAGCGGTTGGGTGCGAGTACCGCATCGAAAATCGCGGCCTCTTCGGCGCTGTCCGTCCCGCCGTCCATGACACAAGAGTAGCCCGATCCCGGGCATGGGTGAAACAACCGGTCCGACGGAAGGCCGCGGGCGATCATGGGCCCTTCCGGCGGCAGCGCCTTGCGTCCCCGGCCGGGGCGGCTACGCTCGGTGTGCGATGAAGAAGGCGCAAGTCACGACGTTTTTCGAGCGGCTCTCGGCGCAGATGGCGGCGCCCACCACCGAGCTCGACTATCGCAATCCCTACACCTTGCTGGTTGCCGTGGTGCTCTCCGCCCAGGCCACCGACAAGGGCGTCAACAAGGCCACCGCGGCCCTCTTTGCGGAGATCCAAACGCCCGAGGCCATGCTGGCACTCGGGGAAGCGGGTCTGAAGGAGCACATCAAGACCATCGGCCTCTACAACTCCAAGGCGAAAAACGTCATCGCGTTGAGCCGCGCGCTGATCGAGCGACACGGCAGTGAGGTGCCCGGTGAGCGGGCCGCGCTCGAGGCGCTCCCCGGCGTGGGCCGCAAGACGGCCAACGTGGTGCTCAACACGGTCTTCGGCGAACCGGTGATTGCCGTCGATACCCATATTTTCCGGCTTGCCAATCGCACCGGCCTTGCGCCCGGCAAGACGCCACGTGAGGTGGAGGACGGCCTTGAACGCGTCGTGCCCGCCGCGTTCAAGCGCCACGCCCATCACTGGCTGATCCTGCATGGCCGCTATGTCTGCAAGGCGCGAACGCCCGATTGCCCGGCATGTGTCGTGCGGGACCTCTGCCGTTACAAGGGCAAGACGGCGGTGGCGGAGTAGGACGCGCGGCGCTATCGGCTTTCGGCGGATGCGCCGCTGCGGAGGGCTTCCGATTCGCTCACGAGAGCGGCCAGGCAGGGACCCACGGCGATTGCATCGCCGCTCCTGCTGCGGGCTTCGTAATAGATGACAAGGTGTGCGCCCCCCGCCTCTTCGTCCGGATAGAGGTAGGTATCGAGGACGCAGTTTCCTGCCGCATATTGGCGGACCTCGGCCGGCCCTTCGATCCGTCGCAGCCGCGGCGTACCCAGCAGCGCGTCGAGTTTCGCGCGTCCAAGGCCCGTCAGCTGTTCCGGGGTCGCGCCGCCACGGCTGGTGTCGATCCGCTTCGGATCGTCGGCACGCGCCGTCGCAGCGGCCGGGGTCGTGCCTTGCACAGGGATATCGCTCACCGGTCCGGCGTCCGCCGTGGTGGGCTCGAGGGCTGCGGACGAAGAGGATTCCAGGGCGGCGGGAGCGACGGCCTGCGAGGCAAGCCGTCCGCGGTCTCCGCCCGCGGCGCAGGCGCCCAATACGGAGGCGCAGCAGAGCAGAAAGGGCAATCCGATAGCGATGCGCATCAAGGCGCCTCGGCCTGGCCGGGCACGTGGCTATGCGACTTCGTCGGATTCCTCTTCGTCGAGCGAGACCGACTGAAGGTCGGCTTCCCGGTCCGAGGGGTCGTATTCGGCAGTGCCGTTGACCCGACCGCCCCGCTCGACTTCGAGCTGCCCATAGCGGATCGTGCCGGAAACGTTGCCCGAGGATTGGACGGAAAGCCGCTTCCGCACCGTGAGTTCGCCGTCGAATGTGCCCGAGATCTCGGCATTGTCGACCGAGGCGGTTCCCTTGAAGCAACCGCCTTTGGCAATCTCCAGAATGCGCCCGTCCACCATGGAGGCTTCCACCGTTCCTTCGATGGTGAGCCGTTCGCATTCGGTGATCTTGCAGCCGCTGAGCGTCATCTCTCGCCCGACGGTCATCCTTCCGGTATCGATATCCGATTGCGTAGGCTCCGAGAGCGAAGCCGGTGCCCGATGCGGGACGTCCGGGTGGAAGGAGACCTTCGTACCGGCGGTACGCGGGATCCTCTCTCCCAAATTTTTGAGCCGGGTGCCTTTGTCGCGGCTGCCCGATGTGTCTTCGTCGCGGTCTGTGTCGGTGGGCTCGCCGCCCTTGCGCCGGAACATTCCGTCCTCCGCGTCATGGTGGCGCATATTCGAGTCTATGGGCCAGTGGTTCCGCCGCCGGCCTTGCCGTCTGCGATGCGGCGATGGACATGGACCGCGAAAGCGGTCGCGATGACCGGCGCCAGCAAGTTCAAGACCGGGACCGTGAATAATAGGGCGATAACGACGCCGGATACAAACACCTTGAAGCGATGTTTCCGGCGCAGCGCACGGGCGGCGGCAAAGCTCATGCGGCGCGGCGCCACCACCTCCCAGAATTCGCGGCCGAGCAGCATGCCGTTCACCGCGAGATAGACCAGCGGATAGACGATATTCGCGAAGGGGACGAAGGAGAGCGGGAGAATCAGAAGGTTGAACAGCGCCATGACGAGCAGGAGCCGGAGTCCCGCAAGCGCGTAGCGCCAGGCCGGTGCCGGCGCGGCCCTGGGCAGCTTGGGGTAATGGCGCGCTTCCACCGCGTCGGCCACTTCGTCCAGGAAGAGATAAAGAAGTTCGGAGGCCAGGACCGGAAAGAGCATCCATGCGACGAAGGCTGCGGCCAGCCCGCCGACGAGCCCGAGCATCCAGTCGATAAAACCGATTCCCGAGAGCTCCAACGTGCCGAGAGCGATCGTCGCCGCCAGTACGAGGGCGGCGGAAGCGGCGAGCGTGAGGCAGAGGGTAAGCAGGATCACGCGCCGGATACGCCGGTCTCCAAGCTGCGCGACGGCGCGAATGAGGTCCTGGGTCATGGGGTCGGGCGGATGGTTGTGGAACGCCACTGATAGGCTTCGCGGGGTCTCGCCGCAAGGCGCCTCCTGAGCGGGTCGGGCTCCGCTGCAGGTCCGTACGACCGCGTGCCGAGCGGAACGTCGACACCCGGTCTCTCCCTCATACGCCTCCGCGCCTTCTCATGGGACGTTTATGAGGACGGCGGTTTTCCTTCCGTGCGGAAAGGCACTAGTTTCGGCGCGCAGGCGATCGGCGAAAGGCAGCGGATGGGCGCCATGGAGTGGGACGTTGTGGGGATCGGCAATGCCATCGTCGATATCGTCGCGCGTGCGGACGATACCTTCCTGATTCGGCACGACATCCCCAAGGGCGGAATGACCCTGGTAGACGAAGCCCGCGCCGATGCGCTCTACGAGGCCATGGGGCCCGCTATCGAGATATCCGGCGGATCCGCCGCGAACACCATGGTGGGTGCGGCCCAGTTGGGTGCCGCCACGGGCTATATCGGCAAGGTGCGGGACGACGCCATGGGCGCGGTGTTTCGTCACGACATCACGGCCGCGGGGGTGCGCTTCGAGACCCCCTTTTCGGACGACGGCGCGGCGACGGCCCGTTGCCTCGTCTTCGTCACGCCGGATGCCGAGCGCAGCATGAATACCTGCTTGGGCGCCTGCCTGGAACTCGGCACCGAGGACATCGATCCGGCGGTGATCGCCGCCGCGCGGATCACCTATATGGAGGGTTATCTCTGGGACCCACCGGGCGCCAAGGAGGCCTTTCGCAAGGCTTTGGGAATCGCCCATGCGAACGATCGGCTCGTCTCCCTTTCGCTTTCGGACCCGTTTTGCGTCGAGCGCCACCGGGCGGAGTTTCTGGATTTGGTGGAGAACCATGTGGACGTGCTCTTTGCGAACGAGCAGGAGATCGTTTCTCTCTACCAGGTCGAGGATTTCGACGCTGCGCTGCAGCGCGTGCGTGGCCACTGTGCCGTCGCCGCGTTGACGAGGGGCGCGCGCGGTTCCGTAGTGGCAAGCCCGGACGAGGTGCATATCGTCGACGCGGCCCCGGTCGAGAGCGTGGTGGATACCACCGGCGCGGGAGACCTCTATGCGGCGGGTTTCCTCTACGGGCTCTCGCGCGACTTCGACCTGGCTCACTGCGGCCGCCTGGCGGCGCTGACGGCGGCCGAGATCATCGACCATTTCGGCGCGCGTCCGGCGTCCGACATCGCAGGTTTCGTGGAGGCGAGCCGCCACCCCGGCGAATCCTCGCGCGCCGGGCCCCGCGCCGGCTGAGCGGCGAAGGCGCGCCACATCGTGGGAGAGCTGGTAGACGGCGTCTGGCATCCGGGCGGGCGGCGCACCGATGGGAAGGGGCGTCTGGTACGCCGCGAGTCCGCCTTTCGGGACCGCATCACGGCCGACGGCGCCTCGGGATATCGCTGCGCGGCGGGGCGTTATCACCTCTATGTCTCGCTGGCCTGCCCCTGGGCGCACCGGACGGTAATCGCCCGCCGCCTGAAGAAGCTCGACGGCGCCGTCACCCTCTCCGTCGTCGAGCCGGAGATGGGCGCGGACGGCTGGTCCTTCGGCAGCGCGGGAAGCGCTTTTGCCGACCCCCTGTTCGGTGCCCGCCGTCTGCACGAGATCTATACGCGCGCGGACCCCTCCTACAGCGGGCGGGTCACGGTACCGGTGCTCTGGGACCGGGAGCGGGGGACGATCGTGAACAACGAGTCCGCCGAGATCCTTCGCATGTTCAACGAAGGGTTCCCCGGTATCGCGGCCGACGAGCCGGACCTTTACCCCGAGCCGCTCCGGGCCGAGATCGATGCGGTGAACGAGCGGGTCTTCCAGGATATCAATGCCGGCGTCTACCGCGCGGGCTTCGCGACCGAACAGACGGCGTATGATGAGGCTTTCGACCGGCTCTTCACGGCGTTGGACTGGATCGAGGCGCGGCTCCAGGCACGGCGTTATCTCTGCGGCGCTGTGCTCACGGAGGCGGACTGGCGATTGTTCACGACGTTGATCCGCTTCGATGCGGTCTATTTCGGGCACTTCAAGTGCAATCTCCGAAGGATTGCGGACTATGCCGTCCTGCTCGACTATCTCCGGGAGCTGTACCAGATTCCGGGCGTGGCGGAGACCTGCGATTTCGATCAGATCAAGCGGCACTACTATTGGAGCCATGAGGACATCAACCCGACCCGGATCGTCCCCAGGGGGCCGGCTCTGAGCTTCTCCGCGCCGCACGCCCGGGCGGGGCCCGAAGGCGGTCCGGGACGGGCCACGGGTTGACGCCGGCACGGTCATGAACCGGCCGACGCGGCCGGCGAGCGAAGTCGGTGGCGCGTTTCGCACCATGCTGGCCTCCCTCGCCGTTTATGCCGACCGGCGCATGGCGGCGATCTTCCTGCTTGGCTTCTCGAGTGGATTGCCGCTTGCGCTCACCGGCGGCACGCTTGCCATCTGGCTGAGCCGGGTGGGCGTGGACAAGACCACGGTCGGCCTGCTTGGGGCGGTGACTCTCCCTTATGCGTTCAAGTTCGCTTGGGCGCCATTGATCGACAGTCTCCGGCTGCCGCTGCTGACAAGGGTTCTCGGCCGCCGAAGAGGCTGGACGGTCGCGACACAGCTCGCTCTGATCGCGGCGATCCTCGCCATGGCAGGCACCGACCCGGCGGCGAATCCCGCGCTCCTGGCCGTGTTCGCGTTTCTGGTTTCCTTCTGTTCGGCAAGCCAGGACATCGTCATCGATTCCTACCGCATCGAGATATTGGAGGAGCGCCAGCTGGGCGCTGGTGCCGCGTCCGTGGTCTATGGCTACCGCGTCGGCCTGCTCACCTCGGGCGCGGGCGCGCTCTATCTCGCGGAGGGAATGGATTGGGGCAGCGTCTATGCGATCTGTGCGGTGTTGGTGAGCGTGGGTATGGTCACGATCCTCGCGAGCCGGGAGCCTCGAGGCGTCCAGGCGCAGGCGGTGGTGCTCCGCGCGCGGCGGGCGCTGATCGCGTGGTTCTACCGCGCCGTGGTGGCGCCGTTCGTCGAGTTCGCAAGCCGCCCGCGATGGCCGGTCGTCCTCGTCTTCATCGTCTTCTACAAGCTGGGCGATGCGATGGCGGGCGCGATGACCGGTCCGTTCATGGTGGAACTGGGCTTCAGCAACGCGGAAATCGCGAATGTCGGCAAGATCTACGGTTTCGGCGCGACCCTCCTGGGCCTCTTCCTGGGCGGCTGGCTGATCGCCGCCCGCGGCATCCTGGGATCGCTTTGGATTTGTGGCCTGCTCCAGATGTTCTCCAACCTGATGTTCGCGATTCAGGCGGAGGTCGGGCGAGACACCGCCATGCTGGCGGCGACGGTCGGGATCGAGAACCTGGCGGGCGGGATGGGCACGGCGGCATTCGTCGCCTATCTCTCCAGCCTCTGCAACCGTTCCTACACGGCCACCCAATACGCGCTTCTCACCTCGCTCATGGCGGCGGGTAGAACGCTGCTTTCGACGCCTGCCGGCTGGTTCGCCGACATGATGGACTGGACGTCGTTCTTCCTCGGGACGACGGCGGCGGCGCTTCCCGGTCTGGTCCTTCTGTTCGTGCTCACCCGTACGGTCCCGGAGCCGTCGCGTCCGCCCGCCGGTAAATAGGGCGTCATCGCACGACCGAGCCCCCGTACCGAGAACCGGCCCGATCGCCTGTCATATGCATCGTTTTCGCCGCCGGTAGGAAGCGGCGGTTAGGGAGACCGGTCGGCAGCCTCGGCTTTCATGCGCTGGCGGGCGTTGGCGGTGCGGCGGCCCAGCCCGATCTGTTTGGCGAATTCGGAGCGCCGCTTGGCGTAGTTCGGGGCCACCATGGGGTAGGTACGGTCGAGACCCCATTTCTTCCGGTATTCATCTGGCGTCATGCCGTAACTTGTCCGAAGGTGCCGCCTTAGCATCTTCAACTTGCGCCCGTCCTCGAGGCAGACCAAGTAGTCTGGGGTAACCGACTCGTCGATGGGGACCGCCGGCCTGAGCATTGCGCCCTCAGCCGGCCCATAGGGATGCGTCTGTCGCAGGGCCAACAGAACGTTGGTAACGATGCCCGGCAGCTCCGAGGGGTCTACCGGGTTGTTGCCGACATAGGACGCTACGATATCCGTCGCCATACGAAGAATGTCGGCATCGCCGCCTGTTTTCTCCACCTGATCGCTCATCTGAATTGACTGCCGCCTGTTGTGGATTTGTACAAATATATATCCGTAAAAATCAGTGATTTGTCAAATTTTATTCTTTCTAAAACCGACACAAAAAAACCTTAAATTGCCGTGGCCGATGTCGATGGGCTCCCCCGGGCCTTGCTTTGCGGCGTCGCCCGCCTATAGTCGGTACGGTAGACCCGCTGATCGGCAAGTCGGCCATACCCATGTCCAAAGGGAGAATCGCCATCGTCTCCGATCATGCGGGCGTGCGGCTCAAGGGCGAGCTCTGCCGTGCCCTGCGGGCGGCGGGCCGAGAGGTTGCGGACCTCGGCACCGAGGGCGATGCGAGCGTCGATTACCCCGATTATGCGGATGCGCTGGTGCGGGCGATCGAGGAGGGCCGCGCGGAGCGAGGCGTCGCGATCTGCGGCAGCGGCATCGGCATGAGCATTGCGCTTAACCGCCACCGGGGGATTCGCGGCGCACTCTGCCACGATGCCGAAGCGGCGCGGCTCGCGCGGGCGCACAATAATGCCAACGTCATTGCGCTCGGTGCCCGCAGCATCGAACGGGATGCGGCGCTTGCCTGCGTGGAGATGTTTCTGGAAACGGACTTTGAAGGCGGCCGCCACCAGAGGCGCGTCGCCAAGCTCTCGTGAACCAAATCGACCCCCCGACCGGAGGAAGCGTGCCCACCGCTGCCGCGGCGCAGGCGGAAGGCGGCCGGAGCGGACGGGCGCGGGTGGCCGCGCTGGATTCGCGACCGCTCGCCGAGGCCGACCCCGCACTCTACGAAGCGGTAACGGGCGAGGTTCGGCGCCTGCAGACGACCATCGAGCTGATCGCTTCGGAAAACGTGGTGAGCCGTGCGGTGCTCGAGGCTCAAGGATCGGTGCTCACCAACAAATACGCCGAGGGCTATCCGGGGCGGCGCTATTACGGCGGCTGTGAGAATGTGGATGTGGGCGAGCGTCTTGCCATTGAGCGGGCGACCGCGCTCTTTGGCTGCGATTTCGCCAACGTGCAGCCCCACTCGGGGGCACAGGCGAACCAGGCCGCGTTTCTCGCGACGCTGGAGCCGGGCGATGTTTTCCTCGGCCTTTCGCTCGCCGCCGGCGGCCATCTGACTCACGGTGCCGCGCCCAACCTCTCTGGCAAGTGGTTCCGGGCGGTGCAATATGGCGTGCGCAAGGAGGACGGACGGATCGATTTCGATCAAGTCGCCGCGCTCGCCGAGGAGATGCGTCCGAAGCTGGTGATCGCCGGCGGTTCGGCCTATCCCCGAATTATCGACTTCGCGCGTTTCCGAGCGATTGCCGACGCGGTGGGTGCGCTATTCGTGGTGGACATGGCGCATTTCGCGGGACTTGTTGCGGGGGGCGTTCATCCAAGCCCCTTCCCCCAGGCCGACATCGTCACCACCACGACCCACAAGACGCTGCGCGGCCCTCGCGGCGGCATGATCTTGACCAACGACGAAGCGCTCGCCAAACGGATCGATTCCGCGGTTTTCCCCGGCCTTCAGGGCGGCCCCCTCGAGCATGTGGTTGCGGCCAAGGCGGTGGCGCTGGGGGAGGCCATGACGCCCGCATTCAGGGACTATGCGCGGTGCGTGGTGGAGAACGCCAAGGCGCTTGCCGCGGCGCTGGCGGCCCGTGGCTATGACATCGTCTCGGGTGGCACGGATACCCATCTCCTGCTGGTCGACCTCCGCTCCAAGCAGGTCACCGGCAAGCGTGCCGAGGCGGTTCTGGAGAGCGCCGGGATCACATGCAACAAGAACGGCGTGCCGTTCGATCACGAGAAACCCTGGGTGACGTCGGGCATAAGGCTGGGCTCGCCCGCGGCCACCAGCCGCGGTTTCGGCATTGCCGAGTTCCGCCGGATCGCAGGCTGGATCGCCGACCTGCTGGACCGCGAGGCCGCGGCGCCGGGGAAGGACGACGGAACGGCGGCGCGTGTGCGCGGCGAAGTGCGCGCGTTGTGCGAAGCCTTCCCCATCTATACGGACCTCGCCTGAACCTGGAGCGACGCCATGCACTGCCCGTTCTGCGGCCACGAGGACACCCAGGTGAAGGATTCGCGACCGACGACGGACAACGCAATCCGCCGCCGCCGCCAGTGCGCCAACTGCGGCGGGCGTTTCACCACTCTGGAGCGCGTCCAGCTGCGCAGTCTCACGGTGGTCAAGAGCGGTGGGCGCAAGGAAGCCTTCGATCGCGAGAAGATGGCGCGCTCCATCGAAATCGCGCTGCGCAAGCGTCCCGTGGAGCCGGAGCGGGTCGAGCGGATCGTGACCGGTATCGTCCGGCGCATGGAAAGCCTCGGCGAGGCGGAGATTCCGAGCAGTGTAGTGGGCGAAATGGTGATGGAGGCGCTCGCAAGCCTCGACCAGGTGGCCTATGTGCGGTTTGCGTCGGTCTATCGGAATTTTCGCGAAACCGGAGACTTCCAGAAGTTCATCGGCGATCTCGATCGCGCGGAGGATTGATCCGCCGATGACGGGCGGTGCGGAAGCGGATCGCCGCTTCATGGCCGTTGCGCTGGGTCTCGCCCGGCGCGGTCTCGGCACCGTGTGGCCCAACCCGGCGGTTGGCTGCGTACTGGTTCGGGGCGGTCACATCGTCGGGCGGGGCTGGACGGGCCGCGGCGGGCGCCCCCATGCGGAGACGGAGGCGCTTGCGCACGCGGGTTCCCGGGCGCGGGGGGCGGTCTGTTACGTCTCGCTGGAGCCCTGCGCCCATCACGGCATGACATCGCCTTGTGCGGAGGCGCTGATCGCAGCGGGGATCGAACGCGCGGTCGTGGCGTTGGAGGATCCGGACCCCCGTGTCTCCGGCGGTGGCGTGGCGATGCTCGAGGCGGCGGGAATCGCGGTTGCCCGCGGTTGCATGGCGGCGGAGGCGCGCGCGCTCAATGCCGGGTTCCTCTCGCGGATCGAGCGGGGGCGGCCCCTGGTCACCGTCAAGACGGCAGCGAGCCTCGACGGCCGCATCGCGACGCGGGCGGGCGAAAGCCGCTGGATCACCGCTGCGCCCGCGCGGGCCTATGGGCACCTCCTGCGCGCAACGCA
This sequence comes from Alphaproteobacteria bacterium, assembly GCA_965220825.1. Taxonomy (GTDB): domain Bacteria; phylum Pseudomonadota; class Alphaproteobacteria; order UBA828; family UBA828. The sequence goes on along the minus strand of OZ244839.1, from coordinate 1,047,133 downwards.
CGACGCCGTGCTGGTGGGCGCCGGCACCGCAGGCGCCGACAACCCGGCGCTCACATGCCGTCTGCCGGGGATGGAGGGCGCAAGCCCGGTTCGCATCGTCCTGGACGGCGCGGCGGCGCTCCCGGAGGGTCTCGCTTTGTTGGCGGATGCCCGCACGCATCCCACCTGGATCGTCTCCACGGCCATGCGTCTTGCCGACGGCCGCGGGGATGCGTATCGCGGCGCAGGCGCGGAGATCGTCGAGGCGGCGGCGGAAGGCGACGGCCGCCCGGGCCTCGCATCCGGGCTGGAGGCCGTCGCCGCCCGCGGCATCACCCGCCTGCTGGTCGAAGGCGGCGGTTCCGTCGCGGGCGCACTGCTGCGGGCCGGGCTCGTCGACCGGATGGTGTGGCTCCGGGCGCCCAGCCCCATCGGGGGCGACGGCATCCCGGCGCTGGCACCCTTGGGTGTGGAGCGGATCGGCGATGTCCCGCCCTTCGTCCGCGTCTCGTCGCGATCCTGGGGTCCCGATCTTCTGGAAACCCTGGTCCCGGCGCCGTGAGGGGCGTTCCCGCTCCAGGGGGGAATTGATCGACCGGCGCGCGAACCCTAAGCCATGGTTCGGCGCACCGCCGCCTCGACGTCCTCGACCGTCGGGATGTAGAGGTCTTCGAGTTCGGGCGCGAAGGGAACCGGGCAGTGCGGTGCCGTGACCTTCTCGATCGCGGCCTTCAGCGACTTGAAAGCGTTCTGCGCCACGATGGACGAGATGTCGGCCGCCACGGAGCAGCGGGGGTGGCTCTCATCCACGACGACCAGGCGGCCGGTCGCCTCGACCTCCTCGAGGATGGTCTCGTCGTCCAGCGGTGAAATCGTGCGCGGGTCGATCACCGTGCAGGAAATGTCCTCTTCGGCCAGATTGTCGGCCGCTTGGTTGGCGAGGTGTACCATCTTGCCGATGGCGACGATGGTCACGTCCTCGCCTTCGCGCACCACATGCGCTTCCCCGAACGGGATCGTGTAGGCCTCGTCCGGAACCTCCGCCTCGTCGTCATACATCGCCTTGTGCTCGAAATAGACGACGGGGTCGTTGTCGCGAATGGACTGGATCATCAGCCCCTTGGCGTCATAGGGGTTGGACGGGACGACCACCTTCACGCCCGGCACGTGGGTGAAGAGCGAATAGAGCGTCTGGCTGTGCTGGGACGCGGCCCTCAGGCCCGCGCCATACATCGTCCTGACAACCAGCGGGCTTTCGGCCTTGCCGCCGAACATGTAGCGGAACTTTCCCGCCTGGTTGTAGATCGCATCGAAGCCGACCCCGAGAAAGTCCACGAACATGAGCTCGACGATCGGGCGCATGCCCGTGATCGCGGCACCGGCCGCCGCCCCGATGAAGCCGCCTTCCGAGATCGGCGTATCGAGGACCCGCGTGGGGCCGAACTCCGTGTGAAGCCCCTTGGTGACGCCCAGCGGGCCGCCCCAGGCATCGTCCTCGCCGGGAGCACCGGTTCCACCCGATACGTCCTCGCCCATCAGGATGACGGAGGGGTCGCGGCGCATTTCCATCGCCATCGCCTCGTTGATGGCGGCCCTGTAGGATTTCCTGGGCACGATCGGTCCTCCCGGTCAGTAAGAGCCGTAGACGTCGGTCATGAGATCGGCCTTGGTGGCGCGCGGCGCGGCCTGGGCGGCCACCGCGGCATCCTGCACCCGATCTTTCTCCGCCGCGAAAATCTCGTCGAGCTGTTCATCGGTGAGCAGGCCCGCCTCCACGACCTTTTCGCGGAAGACCTTCAGGCAGTCTTTTTCGGCGCGGAGCTTTTCAATCTCGTCATCGGCCCGGTATGTCTGCGCGTCGCCGACGAAGTGGCCGTAGAACCGGGCGGTCTTGATGTGGAGCAGGCTCGGGCCCTCGCCGTTCCGGGCCCGTTCGACGGCTTCCGACATCGCGTCATAAACCGCGAAGAAATCGAACCCGTCGATCTCGACGGCCGGCATGCCGAAGCCGTTTGCGCGCGCCACCTGCGAGCCCGCCACCGAATAGGACGACGGGGTCGCCTCGGCATATCCGTTGTCCTCGCAAATGAAGATCACCGGAAGCTTCCAGATGTTCGCCAGATTGTAGGCTTCGAAGATCAGCCCCTGGTTGGAGCCGCCGTCGCCATAGAACGCCACCGCGACGCCGTTCTCGCCTTTTGCCCTCGCGGAAAGGCCGGCCCCGACCGCCAACGGGCCGGTCGCGCCGATAATGCCGTTCGCGCCCAGCATTCCCTTGTCCAGGTCCGCAATATGCATGGAGCCGCCCTTGCCGCCACAAACGCCCCTGGACGAGCCATAGATTTCATCCATGACTTCCTGCAGATCGAGGCCGCGCGCAATGCACTGGCCATGCGCGCGATGGGTCGTCGCGATCCAGTCCCGCGCGTCCAGCGCCATATAGACGCCGGCAGCCGTTGCTTCCTGCCCGGCGGAAAGATGAACGAAGCCGGGAATCTTGCCGTCCGAGAAATTCTCGAAGACGCTGTCTTCGAAGTGCCGGGCCGTCGCCATTGTGCGATACGCGCTCAGCAGCTTGTCCCTGCTCAGTTGCATGAATCCCCTCCTTGCCCATATTGCCCGCCCTGCTCGACAGCGGGGGAAGCCGCCGTTGTAAGATCCCCGGCGGGAAGCCCGATCGAACTGTAATGCATCGCGGGTCCGTCGACCAAGCCGGCGGTTTCGGAAACGGCGTATCAGCGGATTTTCAGAACGAGCTTGCCCCGGAGGTGGCGGGATGCGCTGGTCGCGAGCGCGGAAGCCGCGTCCTCGAGCGGGAAGGTGCGGATGGTGGGCACCCGGATGGCACCCGTCTCGACCAGTTCAAGGATGCGCATCAGATGCGGACGGTCTCGTCCGACCCGGGGGCGGAGCGATGCCACGTCCTCGCGTGGCGATTCGGGCGCGGTCGGGCCGGAGGCGATGAACGCCGCGCGGCCTCCGGGCCGCAGCACGGCGAAGGCCCGCCGGGCCGCGTCTCCGCCCACGGTCTCCAACAGTGCGTCGCAGTTCGAGACCGCTTTCGCAAAGTCCTGCGCGTTGTAGTCGATCACCTCGTCGGCGCCGAGGCCGCGCACATAGTCGACGTTCCGGGCGCTGCATGTGGTGACCACGCGGGCGCCGATATGCTTGGCGAGCTGGATGGCAAAACCGGCGACCCCGCCGGCCCCGCCCTGAATCAGGATGGTCTCGCCCCGTTGCAGGGCCAGCGTGTCCTCGATCGAAACCACCGCCGTGAGGCCGATCAGTGCGAACGCCGCGGCGTTCACATGGGAGAGGCTGTCCGGCTTTCGCGCGAGCAGCACGGCGTCGATCGCGATCTTTTCGGCATGCGCTCCTTCCTGCCCGACCTCGCAGACTCCGAACACCGGATCGCCCGGGACAAATTCGTCCACCCCGTCTCCGAGCGCTGCGACCACGCCCGAAAAATCGCGCCCGAGCACGTAGGGAAACGCCGCGACCTGGCTGTATCGGCCCGACAGCACCTTGCAGTCCGCGCCGTTGACGCTGGCGGCATGAATATCGACGACGACCTGGCCCGGCCCGGCCTCTGGATCCGGCAAGTCGCCGTAACGGATGACCTCCGGGCCGCCATGCCGGTCGAAACAGGCTGCCTTCACGTCCGTCCTTCCCGTTGCGTATGGGCGCGCCGAGGCCGCCACGGCACGAAGGCCGCACGGCGCCACGGACACGCTACCACAACCCGGATGGCGCCGAGGTTTCGGGTATGCTGGCGCTCTGGGCAGCGGGCTTGGCGCCGGACGCATCCGCCCCGTTGCGGGCCTGGAGACCCGCGCACCGAAGCGGTGTTTATTTGTCTTGTGGGTGCGCGGGTCTCCAGGCCCGCCTGTTTTGTTGCCACGGCCGGCGGCCCACGCGCCGGCTGGTACGGAATACCGGCTCGTGGCACCATGCTAGCACCGTCGATCGGCACGAAAGGCGCGGCGATGACTCCCGAAAAGGTACTGGCCCACCCGGCGAAAGTACTGACCGAGGCGCAGCGGGAGGCCTACTTCCGCGACGGCTATCTTCTGCTGGAACGCTTCGTGCCGGAAGACTGGCTTGCAACGCTGCGGGGCCTCAGCCGGCGCTTCATCGACGAGAGCCGGAGCCTCACCGCCGCCAACGAAACATTCGACCTCGAGCCGGATCACTGCGCCGAGGCGCCCCGGCTGCGCCGCCTGATCCAGCCTGTGGCCCGTCATCCCGACTATTGGCGCTTCGCGCGGGATTCGGTCATCACCGACCTGGCCGAGGATCTGCTGGGGCCCGACGTGATGTTTCACCACTCCAAGCTCAACTTCAAATGGTCGGGCGGCGGCGAGGAGGTGAAGTGGCATCAGGACATCCAGTACTGGCCGCACACCAACTACAGCGTGCTCACCATCGGCGTCTATCTGGAGGATGTGGACGAGACCATGGGCCCCATGGGTGTGATCCCCGGCGCTCATGAGGGCGAGCTCTACGACCTCTATGATGGAAGCGATTGCTGGGCCGGCGCCATCGGCGAGGGCGACCTGGAGCGCGTGCCGGTCGAGCGGGCGGTCTATCTGGAGGGCCCGGCCGGCTCGGTGACGGTGCATCACTGCCGGATGATCCACGGCTCTCGCCCCAACCGGAACCCCGAGCGCTCGCGCCCCTTGCTGCTCAATGCGTTCTCGTCGGCGGATGCGCTTCCGGTGACGCCCTATGTCAACGGCTCCGCGGAGTCCGGTACGATCGTCCGCGGCAAGCGCACGCGTTGGATCCACTTCGACCCGAGGCCCTGCCTCATGCCGCCGGACTGGTCGGGCGGCTACACCTCGATCTTCGCGATCCAGCAGGGAGAGGAGCAAGGCGAGCCGGCTACGGTTGCGGGGGGCGGCGGCATGTAGCGAGGCCGGTTTCCGGTCGCTCAAGGCTCGACCGTGCAAGGGAGGCCACGGGCGGCTGTATCTTGGGAAACGGTTTGCCACCGTGAAGGCCGGCGTAAAGAGATCGACGCGAGGCTTCTGATAACGATGGGAGAAAACGGGATGGCGCAGGGGTCCGTCTGGCCAGTGGAATTGGCGTGGCAGGACGGCGGGGCTGTCCTTGTTGCTTTTCCGGATGTGCCGGAGGCTTTGACAGAAGGGGAAACGGAGGCCGAAGCGTTGGTGCAGGCCGAGGATTGCCTGGTCGCCGCCTTCGGCGGCTATATCAGCGCGCGGCGCGCCATCCCTCGGCCGTCGCCAGCGCGCGGGCGGAAGACGGTTCCGCTACCGGCGCTCGCCGCCGCCAAGATCGCGCTCTACGGCGCAATGCGCGCCCAGGCTGTCGGCAACACCGCGCTCGCGGTGCGGCTCGGTCTTTCCGAAGGCGCGGTGCGCCGGCTGATCGACCTCGATCACCGTTCGCATATCGGTCAAATCGAAACGGCACTGCGTGCTCTTGGGCGGCGGCTCGCGGTTGCGACCCGGGCAGCTTAGAGTCTGCGTGGCTACGACACAGAAGCAGGCGGCATTCACGAAGCCATGAGATCGGTCTATCTGGACTATAACGGATCGGGGCTGCTCGATCCGCGCGTGGCCGAAATCATGGTGCCGCTTCTGATGAATGGGATCGGGAACGCATCATCGGCGCACCGTTTCGGTCGCCGGCGGAGCGTGGCGATCGATGAAGCCCGTTAACGAGTAGAGGCCCGTGTTCACCGGTATCGTCACCGATGTCGGGCGTGTGGTTTCCGTGGAGGAGACCGCGGGCGGAGTCCGGCGTGTTGTCGTGGAGACCCGTTACGACGTGGACGAGATCGCGCTCGGCGCCTCCATCGCGTGCTCCGGCCCTTGCCTCACGGTGGTGGAGAAGGCGGCTGGACGGCTCTCCTTCGATGTCTCCGACGAGACCGCCCGCCGCACCACCGCGGGAAGCTGGGCACCGGGCACGCGACTCAATCTGGAGCGCGCGCTCAGGATGGGCGATGAACTCGGCGGCCATCTGGTTGCCGGCCACGCGGACGGCATCGGAACGGTGGAGCAGGTCGTCTCCGCAGGCGATACGCGGCGGCTCGCTCTGCGTGCGCCCGACGATCTCGCCCGCTTTATCGCGCCGCGCGGCTCCATCGCGGTGGATGGTGTGTCGTTGACGGTCAACGAATGCGTGGGCGCCGTCTTCTGGCTCACCCTCATCCCCCACACCCTTGCGGAGACGGCGCTCGGGGACTGCACCGAGGGCGCGGCCGTCAACCTTGAGATCGACCTGATCGCACGCTACGTTGAGCGCCTTCACACAGCGGGAACGGGTTGACGGGCGAAATGCTGCGAACTGCGCCGTCGCCGAGCCTTTCATCGGTCGCCGATGTCATCGAGGAATTCCGCAACGGGCGGATGGCGATTCTCGCCGATGACGAGGAGCGGGAGAACGAGGGCGATCTGGTCGTTCCGGCCCAGATGGCAACGCCCGAGGTCGTCAACTTCATGGCGAAGCACGGGCGCGGGCTGATCTGCCTCGCCCTTGCGCCGGAGCGGGTGCGGACGCTTGGCCTCGAGCTCATGCCGAAGCGCAATGAATCCCGCCACGATACGGCGTTCACCGTTTCCGTCGAGGCGCGCGAGGGCATCACCACCGGCATCTCCGCCTCGGACCGCGCACGCACGATCTCCGTCGCAATCGACCCGGAGCGCGGGCCGGACGATCTGACGTCGCCGGGCCACGTCTTCCCGCTCGTGGCGCGGGAGGGCGGCGTTCTCGCCCGCGCGGGGCACACCGAAGCCGGAGTCGACCTCGCGCGGCTCGCTGGCCTCAATCCCTCGGCCGTGATCTGCGAGATCATGAACGACGACGGCACCATGGCCCGCATGCCCGATCTGGAGGCCTTCGCCGCGCGTCACGATATCAAGATAGCCACCATCGCGGACCTGATCGCCTACCGGCTCCGCCACGACGCCATTGTGAAGCGCGTACGCGAAGCCGAATTCACATCCCGCTACGGCGGCACCTTCCGCATGTATGTCTACGTCAACACCATCGAATATGCGGAGCATATCGCGCTCGTTAAGGGCGATATTTCGGACAACAGACCCGTGCCCGTACGGGTCCACGACTTCAACTTTCTGGAAGACGGCCTGGGCGAGGCGGCGAGCGGGAACACGGGAAAGCTCCAGGCCGCCATGGAGATCGTCGGGGCGGAGGAGCGCGGCGTGGTGATCGTCATCCGCGAGCCGCGCCAGTCCCGGGTGCTCGATGCCGCGCCCGGTGCTCGCGGCGTCTTCGGGGTCGGCGATCTGCGGGACTACGGCGTCGGCGCGCAGATTCTTCTGGACCTCGGCGTGCGCGACATGATCCTGCTTCACGATACGAAGTGGACCATCGTTGGGCTGGATGGCTACGGCCTTCAGGTCGTGGGCCAGCGCCCCGTCGGGGGAGGCACCGGGCAGGAAGCCGCGAGCCTCCGCCATGGCTGAGAAGGCCTCCGTCCTCGTCCTCGATGCCCGGTTCTACGGGGATATCGCGGACCGGCTGGTTGCGAGCGCCGCTTCCGTGCTGGAGGCGGAGTCCGTGGCCTATGAGCGGATCAGCGTGCCCGGCGCCTTCGAGCTGCCGGCGGCGCTCGCCATGGCGCACCATCTGCGGCCGCATGAGGGCTATGTTGCGCTCGGTTGCGTGATCCGGGGCGAAACCAGCCACTACGACCATGTCTGCCGGGAATGCGCCCACGGGCTCGCGAGCCTCGCCACCGCGCACCGGCTTGCGCTCGGCTTCGGCGTGATCACGGCGGAGAACCGGGAGCAGGCCGTGGAGCGGGCGTCGGCCGAGGGGCGCGATGTGGGTGGGGCCGCGGCGCGGGCCTGCCTTGCCATGCTGGCGGTCCGGGGCCGCCTCGCTTCGCCGCAGCCGCTCTGAAGGGGCGTGCGGCAATGGAGTCCGAAGCCGGCGAGTCCTCTGGACCCAGCCGCCATTCCAGCCGGAGCAGCGCCCGTCTCGCCTGCGTTCAGGCGCTCTATCAGATCGAGCTGTCGGACCGGTCGGCGGACTCCGTCATCGCCGAGTTTCTCGACCACCATGCCGGGTGGGAGATCGATGGCGCGCGCTACACCCTGCCGCATCGCGCCCATTTCGAGCGCACGGTGCGGCTCGCGACCGAGCGCGCGGCGGAACTCGACGCGCTGGTCGCGGGCTGCCTTGCCGCGGGTTGGAGCCTGGAGCGGCTCGGTGCCGTTCTGCGCGCCGTTCTGCGCGCCGCGGCCTGCGAACTGGCGGCTTGCCCGGAGATACCCGCGCGTGTGGTGATCGACGAATATATCGATGTCGCCCGGGCCTTCTTTGCCGGCGACGAGCCCGCCTTCGTCAATGGCGCGCTGGATACGCTGGCGCGCAGCCTGCGTGCGGCGGAGATGGCGGGCAACGAGGGGACACGCCATGGCGGGACCGCCGAAGGGCGGTGAATTCGGCCTCATCGCCCGGCATTTCGCGCCGCTGAGCCGTGCCGAGCCCGGCGCCTTCGGGCTCGAGAACGACGGTGCCGCACTCCACCTTCCGCCCGGTGCCGCACTGGTGGCGACCAAGGACCTCATGGTCGAGGGCGTTCACTACCCGGTGGACGAAACGCCCTCCGTGATCGCGCGCCGGCTCCTGCGCACCAACCTGTCGGACCTGGCGGCCATGGGCGCGAAGGCGCTCTATTACATGTTGGGCTTGGCGCTGCCGGGCGATGTTTCCGATTCGTGGCTCGCGGACTTCGCGAACGGGCTCACCGAGGACCAGACCGCGTTCAGCGTCGTGCTCGCGGGCGGTGACACGGTCGCGTCAGGCGGCCCGGCGGTGCTCTCGCTGACCGCCTTCGGCCGGGTGCCGGAAAACCAAGCCCTCGTTCGGAGCGGCGCGCGCGCCGGGGACGATGTCTACGTGTCGGGTACCATCGGCGACGGAGCGTTGGGCCTGCGCGCGCTCCGCGGGGGCCTGAACGCCCTCGGGCCCGAGGATCGCGCGTTCCTTGCCGGGCGGTTCCGCCTGCCTGTGCCCCGGCTCGCGCTGGGCGAGGCGCTGCGCGGTACCGCATCCTGCGCCATCGACGTCTCCGACGGCCTGATCGCCGATCTCGGCCATCTCTGCGCCATGTCCGGCGCGGCGGCACAGATGCGGGCCGACGCCGTTCCCCTCTCCGGTGCCGCGCGGCGGGCGGTCGAGATCGCGGGGGTAGGCCTCGCCGAACTCCTCACCGGTGGTGACGATTACGAGCTCCTGTTCTGCGCACCGCCCGCCCGTCGCGCCGCCGTCGAACACATCGCGTCCGCCCTCGACCTGCCGCTCACCCGGATCGGTGCCATTGCCGGCGGGGCCGGTGTGACCGTCATCGGTGCGAACGACCGCCCGCTCCCGCTCGAGCGCACCGGCTACCGCCACTACTGACGTTCTTCGGACAGAGCGCCTTTATCGGTTTTCGGCTGCCCGATTCCCGGGCTGCGTCAGTGTGCGGGCGCGCGCATGTCGTCGGGCACGATGTCGCCCTCCCGCACGACGGGCTCGTCGTCGAGCCAGAGCGAGCAGCCGCGCATAGGGAGGTCCAGGTGGCACGCCGTGTCGTTGTCGCCGCCGAATTCCGTGTCGGGCCCCAGCGAGAACAGCACGTTGCCGTAATGGGCGCGCCCGTCCATGCCGATCCCCGGCAGGTCCGGGCGCCAGATGCAGCGATGGTTGAGCCCCCACCCGATATGGGAGACGGCATAGGCCCGCGGGTCCTCATAGCCGTCCATGAAGCGCTGCAGATGCGCGGCCCGCGCACCGCCCGTGATCGCCGTCACCCTGCCGGCGCGGATCTCGAAGGCGATGCGCTCGCCGGTATATTCCCTGAGCGGGAAGACGATGTCGTCCGCCTCCATCACCACGCGCCCGTTCACGCCGTCCTTGGCCGCAAGCGTCGCGAGAAAGCCGCCGGGCCAGTGGTCCCAGCGCCCGGGCTCGGTGGTGAAGCCATATTCGGTGAGGATCGGCTTGCCGTCCAACGCGTAGGTCACGTCCGTCCCGGCGTCGTTGGTGAAGCGGAGCGTTTGGGCAGCCGCCAGTCGCCGCTCGCCGGCCTCCACGCGCCCCCGCATCTCGCGTGTCGGGAACAGCCGCTCCAGGATTTCCACCGGCTCGACCACCAGCAGGATTCGGGTGCCCGCCTTCTGCATGGCGATCTGCTCGTGGGAGAAGAGCAGCAGCATGTGATCCACCACCATGTCGGCGTTCTCGCAGGTCCGCATGGCCTCCGGGTGGGCGCCGAGGGCGTTCTGCCCGATATTGGCGATGCGCTCCGCGGCGTCCGCCGCCGAGTCCGACGGCAGGTTCACATCCGCGACGTCCGCGCCGAGTTCCCGCGCGGCGGCGAGGGAGGCGGCGCGGTAATCGGCGAGCTGGTCACCCTCCGAGAGCACGGCGACGGTCTGGCCGGGGCCGACCTCGCAGAGTTCCAGATTGGCGCGGAACAGCTCCGTAAGGCGTGTGCGCTCCTGCTTGCTCATGGTCCGGCTCCTATGGGGTGGCGGCGATGGACTCCGTGTAGCCACCGTCGCGCGGGACCGGGTTCCGCGTCGAAGAGTCCCGCAGCGCGGCCTCGCCGTCCCGTTGGCGAAGGCTGCGGGCCGAGGCGTCCTCGCCCAGCAGCCGGTCGAGATAGTAGTTGAGCAGATGGTGAATCGCCCGCTCCAGCTTGACGGTCGGGCCGGGGCGGAAGGCGCGCGACTGCACGCCGTTCTGGAGCGATTCCAGCATCGCGCGATCCTCGTTGGCGACGAGGCGGATGAAGTCCGCATAGATGCGGTTCTTCTCCTCGAAGGCGGGGGAATCGAACCATTCGGCGGGAAGCTGGGTGTAGATGGCGATCCGCGTGGTGGTCCGGTCGATGGGCAGTGCGACCCAGGGCTGGATCATGTCGTGGCGGCCGAAAATGTTCATGGTGGGCCGGATCCAGGTGGTGCAGGCGAACTTGTCCGTCACCTTGCCGCGGAGCCAGGGCATGGTGTCGAAGAGCGTGGCCCCCTTGGGCGCCATGGTGAAGCTCTCATAGGCCGCGTTGTAGCCGTTCTTCCGCAGGTTGAAGCGGAAGTCGGCGACCGGAAAGTGGCCTCCGAAGGACTCCTTGTGGATTACGCCCACATGGTACATGTCCATGAGGTTCTCGGGGATGAACTTCCAATTGCACGGCACGTCGAAGACGTAGATGTCCGAGACCCGGGTCTCCTCCGGGCGCAGGAAGGACGCGAACTCCCGGATGCCGTCCTCGTCCAGATAGTCGGCGAGGCTCGGGCAGTCGGGGTCGAAATTGACGAAGACATAGCCGCCCCAGCAATCGAGATTCACCCGCGGCAGGCCGCATCCGGTGAAGTCGAAGCCCTCCACCTCCTTGGTGTGAGGCGCGCCCAGCAGCTTACCGTCCAGGCCGTAGACCCAGGCGTGGTAGGGGCAGCGGAAGCTCTTCGCCGTCCCCTCGCCGGTGACGACCTCGACGCCCCGGTGCTGGCAGACATTGGCGAACGCGTTGAGCGCGCCGTCCTCGCCGCGACAGACCAGCAGCGGCTCGCCGGCGATCCGCATGGCGCGGTAGTCGCCGGGGTACTCGAACTCCTCCACGCGCCCGACACAGAGCCATTCCTTCATGAAGATGGCGTCGATCTCGTGCGCGTAGATCTCGGGCGAGGTGTAGAAGAAGCCCGGCAGATGGCGCGCCGAGCTCAGGCCTTGGCGAGTCTTCTCGATCGCCTCTCTCAGCGCCGCATCGAGCGCGATGCCCCCTTGCTGCATGACCGCGCCCCTCTCCCGTTGCGTGTCTGCGCAGTATAGCCTGTTCCTGGAACCGGAAAGCCCGCGATAGGGAATTTGCTAGGCCGGGCAGCGGGTCTCGAGGCGGCCGTCGCCGTCGAAGCGGAGCGGGGCGGCGGGGCCCAGGATCTCCCCGCTGCCGTCGAGTTCGGCGGCAAGCGGCGGCGAGACCAGGATGTCGTCCAGGTGGAGCGTGGAGCGGACGATGCAGAGCCGCGCCTCCGCCCCGTCGAGCCGCCAGCAGGTACCGACGGCGGCTTGCAGAGCGGCCTTGTCGGTCGCCAATACCGGGGGGATTCGCACCCGTTCGGAAAAGGTCGCGGTGCAGGCGTTCATGTACATGGCATAGAGATCGAGGGAATCCGCGGCTTCCTTGGTCATGAAGTCCGCCGAGCCCACGCCGACCCCGTTGCCGCGCGTCTCCGGAGTCAGCCCGAGCACCACCAGCTTGTTGATGACGGGCTCGGGCGGGTTCTCGAAGCCCCGGATGTCGAAGCGCGCGGTGACGGCGGGGTCCATGCCCGTCCCGGAGATGTTCTTGCCGAGCCGCTCCACCGCCAGCACGTCGATCTGGGCGAAGGGCAGGCGCGGGATCAGGTCCTTCGCGGTCCGCAGCAGCCGGGCGTCGGTTTCGTAGAACGCCTCGGGCTCCGCGCCCTCGACGATCGTGGCGTCCTTCTGCGCGTTCTCGACGATACCGAGCCCGTAGGCGACGGGCGCCTTGTCGATGGCGATACGCGCCCACTCGGGCAGCACCTCGAGATAGCCGCGCGCCCCCAGCCGATGCACGCAGCCCGCGCCCTTGGCCTTGCCGAGGCCGATGGCGACCATCTTGGTGAGCCCGCTCTCCACCTCCCGGTCGAACGAGGTGTGGGACTTGATACGGTTCACCACCAGGACCGCATCCGCCTCCGCCGCCCGCCGGTCGAACCAGACCGGAATGCCCGTTCCCGTGGTGCCGAGCCGGATCACCTCCATGCCGGCCTCGATGGGGCAGCCCATGGCCTCCGGCGTGAAGCCGAGCTCGGCGAGCAGTGCCTCCTGGCCCGTCGCCGTCGCGCCGCCATGGCTCCCCATGGCCGGCACGATGAAGGGGGCTAGTCCGCGCGATTCAAGCCAGGAGACCGCGGCCCGCACGACGGCGGGCTTGCTCTTGATCCCCCGGCTGCCGCAGGTCACCGCGACCCGTGCCCCGGCAGGCAGCGCCCCGAGCCGGCGGGATTTTTCCAGTGCCGTCCGCGTGGCTTCCGCCACATCCGGGACCGCCGGCGCCTCGGCATGCCGCAGCCGCACCGGCATTACCGGCGGCAGCGCCTGATCCTCGAACTGCGGCAGCGTCAACGCCGGAAAGGTGGGAGAGGGCGTGTTGCGCATCGCTCCCTTATAGCAGAGTTCCTTGCTCCTCTTTCCCGCGCACCCGCGCGACGCGGGGCGTCAGAGGAGGGATTGGAGGAGGGCGTGAAGGGAGGCCTTGCACTCGAAGCCCGCACCGGGGGCGTCGGGGAGGGCGACCCTACCGTCCTCGATGGGTGTGTCGTCGGCAAAACCGCCGAAGGGCTGGAAGACGCCGGGGTAGGATTCGCAGCCGCCGAGGGAGAGGCCGCCGGCGGCGGCGAGCGCCAGAAGGTTACCGCCATGGGGCATGAAGCGCCGCGGCGACCAGCCCTCCTCGGCCATCATGGCGACGATGTCGATTGTCTCGCCCACGCCATAGGCGAGCGCCGGGTCGAACTGCAGCAGGTCCCGGGCCGGGTTGAGCCCGCCATGGCGCAGCAGGTTCCGCGCGTCCTGGAGGGAGAAGAGGTTCTCGCCGGTGGCGATGGGATGGGGGTAGGCGGCCGCCACCGCCTCGGTCAGCCGGTAGTCCAGCGGGTCGCCCGGCTCCTCGTACCAGGCGAGGCCGTAGGGCGCGAGCGCCTCGGCGTAGCAGAGCGCGGTCTTGAGATCGAAGCGCCCGTTCGCATCCACCGCGAGCCGCGCGCCGTCGCCTCCCAGCATTTTCAGCACGGCCTCGATTCGCGCCAGGTCGTCCGCGAGCGGCGCGCCGCCGATCTTCATCTTCACGAGCGTATAGCCCTGGGCGAGATAGCGCTCCATCTCCGCCAGGAGCCCGGCCGTTCCCTTCTCCGCGTCGTAATAGCCGCCGGCGGCGTAGACCGGCATGCGCCGCGCCGGCGCCGCGTTTCCGGCGGCCTCGGCGATCAGCGCCCAGAGCGGCATGTCGCGGAGCTTGGCCGCGGCGTCCCAGGCGGCGATCTCCACCGCGGCCACGGCCACCGCCCGCTCGCCATGGCCGCCGGGCTTTTCGTTCCGCATCATCAGGCGGCGGATGGCGCGCGGATCCAGGGTTTCGCCGTCTTCCGTCCCATGGGCCTCCGGCGCTTCCAGGATGCGCGGTGCGAGGCGCTCGCGGATCAGCCCGCTCTGGGCGTAGCGCCCGTTGGCGTTGAAGCCGAAGCCCACCACGGGTCTTCCGTTCCGCACCACATCGGTGACCAGGGCCACGGCGCTCACCGTCATCTTGCTGAAGTCGATGACGGCGTTCCGCATGGGCGCGCCCATGGGTGCCGCCATATCGCGGATCTCGACGATCCTCATGGAACGCGACGGTGACGCATCAGGCGAGCGCCTCCTTGGTGCAGAGCCCATCGAGCCGGCGGCGTTCCGCCTGCGCGGCCTCCACCGAGACTTCGCGGAAGCGGTAGATTTCGTTGGGCCGGGACTGGCCGAGCTTCCACCAGGCGCCCGTCGGCACGCAATAGGGGTTTATGAAGCCGCCGAGGGTCAGCGTGTCCACCATCAGGATGATGGGCGTCTGGCCGCAGAGGTTGATGGCGCCGATGGGATAGCCGTGGTCGATGGTATTGGAGGGGTCCGAGCCGTTCTCCGGCGCCTTGTTCGTCGCCTTCTCGGCGAAGGTCCATTGCGGCCCCTCCAGGCGGAAGCCCACCCGGTTGCTCTTGGGCGAGAGCCGCCAGTCGCTTGCGAAGAAGCGCCGCCTGCCCGCCTCGTCGATCCAGTCGTCATTGGGGCCGGCGACCGCCTCGACCTCCCATGCGCCGGCCGTTGCGATGGGCGGGCGGTGGTTCTCCCCTATGCGGCGGCCGGGTACGGCGTCCGCCCCTGGCGTGCCGAAGGGGATCGCCTGCCCCTCCCGCAGCGCACCGCCCCCGAGGCCGCCGCAGCCGCCCACCACGAAGGTCGCGCGGGAGCCGAGGAAGAGCGGTGCGTCGATCCCGCCCGCAAAGGCGATATAGGCCCGCGCACCGGCGGTGGCGGAGCCGAGCGCGAGCGTCTGGCCCGCGTGCGCGGCGACGCTCTCCCAGAGCGGCAGTGGCTCGCCGTCGAGCGTCGCACCCATGTCCGCGCCGGCGATGGCAAAGAGCGCATCGCGCTCGAAGCGGAGGGTGGGGCCGATGAAGGGGCATTCCAGCGCCGCCGCGCCCGGCGGATTGCCCACCAGAAGGTTCGCAAGGCGGAAGGACCAGTGGTCGATGGGGCCCGAAGGCGGGAAGCCCATGCCGAACGCGCCCTTGCGCCCGGGCCAGTCCTGGACCGCGGTCTCGAGGCCGGGCTTCAGAACGACGGCGCCCATTCAGAACCGCTTGTCCGTATCGAGCGATGCGGCCCACGCCTTGTAGGCGCGCACGGAGAACCGCTGATAGCCCGTGATGTTGAACTCGTAGGTTCCCTCCGCCACCTGCCGCTCGATGCGGTCGAACTCTTCGCGCCCGATGGGCATGAACTTCACCCGGTCGGCGGCGTCGAGCAGCACGACGCGCTCCTCATAGGCGGGAAGCTTGGCCGCCACGTCCCAGAGCGGCACCGGCGTGCGCCCGATGAGGTTGTAGCCGCCGGGCCCCGGCGTCGTGTAGATGGAGGTGGAGAGCCCGCCGACGCCGATGGCGCCGAGTGTGGTCCAGGTGCGCGGCGGGTTATATTTGGGCGAGGTGAGTGCGCAGCGCGGGTCCAACCCCACCATCAGCGGCAGGCCCGGTGTCGAGCACACCGCGACCACCCAGTGCTCCGTTCCCGAATGGACGCGCACGAGCTGCTCCGTGTCCTCGAGGCCGTTGACCTCGGCGACGAAGGCCGGGTCCCAGCCGCGGGGCGCGATGCGCTCCGAATAGTCCTCGACGCAGGCGCGGGTCCACGGGTCGAGATATAGCACCGGCAGATAGGCTAGGCGGCTCTCGAGCTCGAGCCCGTCCACCGGCCCGAGCCCCTCGATCAGCCGCTTGAGCTCGCGTTCCAGGTCGGTGCGGGCGATGGCGTCCGGGTCATATTCCACCACCAGGGAGTTGTAGGAGGGGTTGGTGTCGATCACGCCCCGTGTGGCTTCGTCCCGGAGTGCGGCCGTCAGCCCGAGTGCCATGAAATTGAGGTCGATCCGCGCATCGTCGCCGAACTGCACCAGGATGAAGCTGTCGCCACCGGGCCGGAAGCGGGGCTCGTCGAAGATCACCCGGCGTCCTCGAGGCTCGATTCGGTGCAGAGTTCGTCGATGGCGCGCCGCGCCGCCTGGGCTTCCGCCACCGAGACCTTGTGGAAGCGGTACACATCGTTGGGCTTGGATTGCGCGAGCTTCCAGAACGCCGCCGAGGGCACGGTGTAGGGGTTGATGAAGCCGCCGGCGCTCGGGCCGTCATTCACCAGGATTATGGGCGTCTGGCCGCAGAGGTTCACCGCGCCCACCGGATAGCCATGGTCCAGGATGTTGGAGGGGTGCTCGCCATGCTCCGGGCCTTTCTCCGTGGCGCGCGCGGCGAAGCTCCATTCCGGGCCTGTGAGCCGGTAGCCCGTCCGGTTGCTCTGCGCCTGAAGGGTCCAGGCACTTTCGAGGAAGGTGCGGTGGCCTTCCTCGTCGATCCAGTCGTCGTTGGGGCCCGCCACCACCTCGATCCGCCATTCGCCACCGTCCGGGATGGGCGGGCGGCAGGCGGCGCGGACCCGCCGCCCCGGCGTGCCGGCGGCATCGCCCAGCGGGAGCGTCTGGCCCTCCTTCAGCGCATGCCCCTCGAAGCCGCCGACACCCGCCATGTGGAAGGTGGAGCGCGAGCCCAGCACCGGCGCCGTCTCGATACCGCCGGCAATGGCGAGATAGGCGCGGGCGCCGCGGCTTGCGAAGCCGGTCGCGAGCGTCTGGCCCGCGCGCACCGCCACGCTCTCCCATTGGGGGAGCGGCACACCGTCCAGCGCCGGGGCCATTTCGGCGCCGGTGAGCGCGATGGTCGCGGCGCGGCGGAAGCGGAGCGTCGGGCCCAGGAACTGGATTTCGAGCCCCGCGGCCTCCGCCGGGTTGCCCACCGCCAGGTTGGCGAGGCGGAAGGACCACATGTCGAACGGGCCGGACGGCGGGAAGCCCTGCTCCCAGAAGCCGTAGCGGCCGGGGAAGTCCTGGACGCATGTCTCGAGGCCGGGCTTGAGGATGTCGAGCATGGCGGGCCTCAGAAGCGCACGTTCCGGTCGAGCGTCTCGAGCCAGGCGTGGTAGGCGCGGATCGAGAACTTGGCGTAGGAAGCGACCTGGTGCTCATAGTCGCCGCGCGCCACCTGGGCTTCGATGAAGTCGTACTCCTCGCGGCCGACGCCGTGGAAGCGTACCCGGTCGCCGGGGCGGAGCAGGGCGAGCCTGTCGTGGAAGGCACGGAGCCGCTGCTCGAGGTCGAACACGGGAACCGGGGAGTGGCCGATGATCTGATAGCCGCCGGGCGTGCGCGCCGGATAGAGGCAGGTCACGGAGCCGCCATAGCCCAGCGTGCCCTTCGGGGTCCAGGTGCGGGGCGGGTTGTATTTGGGCGCGGTGAGCCGGCAGCGCGGGTCGAGCGCGATGAGCGATGCAAGGCCCGGATAGAAGCCGAGCGCCGCCACCCAATATTCCGTGCCCGAATGGATGCGCGCG
The DNA here is from genome assembly GCA_965220825.1 of Alphaproteobacteria bacterium. GTDB lineage: Bacteria > Pseudomonadota > Alphaproteobacteria > UBA828 > UBA828. The sequence goes on along the minus strand of OZ244839.1, from coordinate 1,029,460 downwards.
AGATGGGCGCGGTCGTCGAGCCCGTTGAGGCGGACCATCAGATCCGGGTCGTATTCCTTCTCGCCGATGCGGGTGCAGTAGTCCTCCCAGCAGGCGCGGGTGACATGATCGAAATAGAGCACCGGGATGGTGTAGAGCGGGCTCGCGAGCTCCACATCCTCGAGAGAGCCGAGCGCGCCGAAGATGGTCTCAATCTCCCGCACCGTGTCGTCATAGGCGATGCGGTCCGGGTCGTAGCTCACAACGATGGACGCCATGTTGGGCAGCAGCTCGATGATCCCGTCGAGCGCCGCCTCGCGCACCCGCGCGGTGAGCGCGTGGACCAGGAAGTTGAGATCGAAGTTCAGCTCGTCGCCAAGCTCCATCTCGATGAAGCGGTCGCCGCCCGGACGAAACCGCGGCTCGTCGTAGATCATGGCGTGCCGTGGCGTTCCTCATGTCGTGCGCCCCATTTTCTAGCCCGACCCGCCGCCCCGCGCCAAGCGCCGTCCCGCTGCGGGCCCGGATACCCCTACCCACCAAAGCGGTTTCTTTGTGTTGTCAGGTGCGCGGGTCTCCAGGCCCGCATGTATTTTGTTGCGACGGCCGTTGACGGGCCTTCGGCCCGTTGCGGGCCTGGAGACCCGCGCACCAAAGCGGTTTCCGCTTTGCGGGGAGGCGTGTCCGGGGCATCATGGAGCATAGGCGGCTTGCAGGAGACGGGATCATGGCGAGGACCTTCGATATCAATATCGATTGCGGCGAGAGCTTCGGAAACTGGGTCATGGGAGCGGACGAGGCGCTCATGCCCCATGTCACGACGGCGAACGTGGCCTGCGGCTTCCACGCCGGCGATCCGGTTACCATGATGAAGACCGTGGACCTCGCGCGGGAGAACGGCGTGGCGGTGGGCTCCCATCCGGGCCTGCCGGACTTGATGGGCTTCGGGCGCCGGGTGATGGCGATTTCGCCGGACGAGCTCTATGCCTATGTGGTCTACCAGACGGGCGCGCTCCAGGCCGCGCTCGAGACCCGCGGCATGGCGCTCCACCACGTCAAGCCGCACGGCGCGCTCTACAAGATGCTGAGCGGCGACGAGGCGCTGGGCGAGGCGTTCTGCCGCGCCGTGATCGACCTCTGCCCCGCGCCCATGGTCTATTTCCCGGCGCCGGCGGACAACCACGCGGTCACGCGCATCGCCGCCGGCATGGGCATCGACGTGGTGCCCGAGCTCTATTTCGACCTGCCCTATGACGACGACGGCACGCTGATTCTCAAGCGCTCCAACGAGGGTGCCGACCTGGAGGAGACGCGCCGCAACCTCGGGACCTTCCTGGAGGCGGGCGAGACGCGGAGCATCAACGGCGCGCCGGTGGCCATCGAGGCGCGGAGCATCTGCCTGCATGGCGACGGCCCCAACGCCGTCGAGCTTGCGACGACGATCGGGGGCGTCCTGAAGGAGCGCGGCTACGCCCTCCGCCCGCTGGACGCCGTCCCGGGCGTAGAGGGCCGCGCGGCGGAGTAGGGGCGCGCCGGGCGTATCGCTGCGGCGCCATCGCCCGTGCTTCTGAACGCGGACGGGGGCTGGCGTCGGCGCGCGCGTTGGGGCATTGTGCGCCCCGCGATTCGCCCGGCGGGCGAAGGACGCGCTGCGGCACGGGAGAAGGTCGATGAGCGGTGAACACGGTCCCTCGCTGGAGGAGCTGACCCGGGCGCGCATGCCCTATGTGGCGGGCCTCAGTCTCGTGGTGATCGCCATCGGCGTCCTGGCGGGGTTGTCGGCCGCGGGCATCGTCCCCTGACCCCGAGGCGGCTCTTAAGCCGGGGCGCTTTCACGCACGAGCGGAGGCTCGACCGCGCCGCATGAGGTGAGCGGCGCAAAGAAGCGTTCCGCGTCGCTCGCGCCCGCCGCCGGCGCCGTTGCCGTGCCCAACTCCCGCGCCGCATAGAGCCGGGCCACGAGGGCCTTCCGCCCGTCGCCTGCGGCCAGGTCGGCCGTCGCCTCTTCCACCAGAAGGCCCGCCGCCAGAACCCGCGCCATCCGCGCCATCAGACGCCGGGCCCGACGCGGCCCCTCCGCCGCATCGCCGGCGATCAGTGCGGCCAGCGCCGCGGTCTCCCGCCGCGCCTCGGCGATGCGCGCGAGCGGTTCTGTGAAGGCGGCGGAGTTCACGTCTTGGGCCGCGCCGGCGATCGAGTCCAGCCGGGCATCGAAGGCGGCGAGCCCGGGCAGGCGGCCGCTGACCAGGCGGAGCAGTTCGAGCGCCTGGATGTTGGGCGGGCCTTCCCAGACCGTCAGCACCTGGGCGTCCCGCAGGAGGCGCGCGGTGGGATATTCCTCGGTGTAGCCGTTGCCGCCCAAGAGCTCGATGGCCTGGCTTGCGTCCGCGACCGCCCATTCGGCGGTGAGATATTTCGCGAGCGCCGTCGCAACCCGGAGCCATGGGTCCCGCAGCGCGCCGGCGCCGCCTTCGCCATGGGCGGCATCGAAGGCCTGCGCCGCCTCGAAGGCGAGCGCGAGCCCCGCTTCCGCCCGCACCTGCATTGCCACCAGCTGCTCCTGCACCATGGGGTAGGCGGCGAGCGGGCTGCCGAAGGCGTGGCGTGCCTCCGCATGGCCCAGCGCTTCGGCAAAGGCACGCCGCTGCACGCCGGCGGCCGCCATGGCGTTGTGGATGCGGCTGTAGCCGAGCGCCGCCATCATCAGCTTGAAGCCTTCGGGCGGCGGCGCGACCTCCACCGCGTGGGCGCCCGCCAGTTCGATTTCGCCGGTGGCAAGCCCCCGGGTGCCGAGCTTCTCCTTGAGCCGGCGGATGTGGAGCGCATTGGGGGTGCCGTCGGGCCGCCGGCCCGGCACGAGATAGAGGCCGAGCCCTTCCGTTCCCGCGCCCGCGCCTTCCGGCCGGGCGGTCGCGAGGGCGAGCCCGCCGCCCGCATTGCTCGCGAACCATTTGAGCCCGGTGAGCGCCATCCCCTCGCTTGTGTGGCGGGCGACCGTCTCCGTCGCGCCCACATCGCTTCCGCCCTGCTTCTCGGTGACCCAGGTTCCGCCGGTGGCGGCGGTGCCGTCCATGCGGGTGAGCGCGGGCAGGAAGGCGTGGCGCAGGGGCTCGGGCGCGAAGCGGTCCAGCACATAGGCGACCGCGCCGGTGAGGGTCGCCGGGCAGTGGATCGAGATGTCCGATTGCGAAAGCAGATAGCCCATGACGAAGGTGAGCGCGAACGGCCGGCGGGCGTTGCCGTGGTTCAGCCCCACGATGCCGCGCTCATAGACTTCGCGGTGGGCCGCCGCATAGAGCGGGTTGTGCCGCACCAGCGTGCGGGGAGTCCCGCCGTCCTCCCGCACCTCAAGGACGGGCGGCGCGTGGCGGCCCGTATGGTTCGCCTGGGCCTCGACCGCGCCCGCGACCCAGGCGCCGAATCCGTCGAGCCGCTCCGAATCCTCAGGCGTGAACCACGGCGCGCGGCGGCGCAGCAGCGCCCGCAGGTTCGCGTCCGTCCGCCAGTGGTTCGCCTCTGCCGCCATGCCCGCCAGCATACCCGGTTTCGGACGCGGTGCGGGCCCGCACCGGATATTGCAGGCAGGTTGCGGCTTTCCCGCTTTGGCGGGTTGCCGGGGCACCGGCCCACGAGCGGTCGCTTCCGCCCTTCGGCACGGCCCATTGTGGGATTAATCCCATATCGAAACCCAAGTATTTCCCACACGAAACCCACCGATTGTGGGAAATTTCCCAATTTTGGAAGAGGCAGCGGAATGGGAAGTTTCGTTTGACAGGCCGCCGGCGGCGCGCTAGCGAGGGTCGTCGCAACCGGGCGGGAGGTCCCGCGGTGGATATCCGGGGCAGTCTTGTCGGCGAGATCGAGCGCTATTGCCGGGAGGCCGGCATCGCCGAATCGACATTCGGGCGGATCGCCGTCAATGACGGCAAGTTCGTCGGCCGGATCCGCGCGGGCAAGAACGTGACCACCGCCACCGTGGAGCGTGTGCGCCGCTTCCTCGAGGAAAACGGCAATGCGCCCACCGCCGGCGAGGCGGAGCCGGAGGAGCCCGCGCCCCAGGACGGCGCCCACACGGGCTCCAAGACCGCCTTCCGCTTCTACGACAACCGCCAGAAATATCTCGCCTTCGTGAACACCTGCGCCGAGAAGTGGGTGGTGGCCGAGCGCGCCGGCCTGGAGCTCGCCCATATCCACCCCCAGCCGCCGGCGCTCCGGGTTTTCGACGCCGGCATGGGGGACGGCACGGTGCTCACCGGCGTGATGCGCCAGATGCACCGGCGCTTCCGCACGCTGCCCTTCTATATCGTCGGCAAGGAGATCAGCCTGGAGGATGTGCGCCTTGGGCTGGAGCGGATGCCCGACCGGTTCTACGAGCATCCGGCGACCGTGCTGGTGCTGACCAACCTCTACTACACCGAGGCGCCCTGGCTGATGCCGCGCTCCATGGAGGCGGCGGCCGCGCTCAACTGGATCGAAGTGGCGCTTGAGGGCGATTCCTCGCATGCGTTCCACGAACAGATCACGGACCTCCAGCCCAGGCTCGCCGAGACCTGGCAGGTCCGCCCCTCGGAGAAGACGGGCAACCCGCTCTATGTCCGCCCGTCGGTGCTGGTGGTCTATCGCGCGGACCACAAGTTTTTGCTCGACCAGGTGATCCCGCGGCCCGGCGCGGTGAAGGCGGATTACGACCTGGTGATCGCCTCCCAGCCCTACCGCGCGCGCATGCCGATTTCGTTCAAGGCGCAGAAGGTCCTGGCCCCGCTCGCCCGCAGCCTCGCGCCCGGCGGGCGGCTTCTCGGCATCCATTCGCGCGGCGGCGATCCGGGGCTCGAGATCGTTCGCGAGGTATGGCCGGGCGAGAACCCCTTCACCACCAACCGGCACGATGTGCTGAAGGCGCTCAAGGACGAGCTCGGCCGCTATGGCCGCGACCTCAATTTCAACGCCTATGCGGACAAGCGCTCGATCTTCCGCTACGACATGCACACCCTGCCGACCGAGGTGAGCGGGCGCAGCATCGGCACTTCCACCCTCTTTGCCGCCTGGAACGCCGCGATCTATGTCGCCCAGATCGAGGACGAGCGGCTGGAGGACGTGATCGGCGAGGGCCGCTATCTGGACGCGACCCGCAACGTGCTCGGCCGCCGCGGCGGGCTCTGGTTCTATGACGAATCCTACGTCGTCTCCCGCCGGAGGGACTGAGGCTGTGCTGCTCTCCCCCGAGACGGCGGCGGAATCGGGCTTCGCGCGAACCCTGTTGAACGGCGACTTCGCCGTCACCGCCGAAATCGTCCCGCCGGCCTCCGGCGCACCCGACGAGCTGGTTGCGCTGGTGGAGCCCTTCCGCGGGTTGGTGGACGCGCTCAACGTGACCGACGGGCCGCGGGGCATCGTCCACATGGCGGCGCTCGCCGCCGCGGCGCTCTTGGTCCGCGAGGGGGTGGAGCCGATCCTCCAGTTCACTTGCCGCGACCGCAACCGCATCGCGCTGCAGGCGGATCTCCTGGGCGCATCGGCCGTCGGCGTTCGCAATGTGCTCGTCCTGCGCGGCGACGACCCGGATACGAACGAGATTCCGCCGCCCAAGCCGGTCTTCGACATGGATAGCCGCGACCTGATCCAGACCGCGGCCAGGATGCGCGCGGGCGAGGCGCTGGCCTCGGGGCGGGCGATCGGCACGCCGCCGCGGCTCTTTATCGGCGCCGCCGACACACCCATCGACCCGGCGCCCGACTGGCGCCCCACCGCGCTCGCGCGCAAGGTGGAGGCAGGCGCGGGCTTCGTGCAGACCCAGCTCTGCTGGGATATCGATATCGTCCGCCGCTATGCCGCCGCGCTGGAGGCGGCGGGCTTGACCGACCGGGTGTTCCTGCTGATCGGTATGGGCCCGCTCGCCTCCGCCCGGTCGGCCCGCTGGATGCGCGACAATCTGTGGGGCGTGCAGATCCCCGATGCGATCATCGAACGCCTCGACCGCGCATCGGACGAAAAGGCGGAGGGCATCGCGATCTGCGCCGAACTCATCCGCGCACTGGCCGAGGTGCCGGGCGTTTCCGGCGTTCACCTGATGGCCCCGGTGGGCCTTTCGTCGATTCCCGTGGCGATAAGGGAATCGGGGGTGATGGAGGGGCGGGTGGTGGGGTAGGTGGCCTGTCGGGCGTTTCGGGAGATGGCCCAGGTTCGACCTCTGTGTTGCCCATCGTGACGAAGATCATCGCCGGGAAGTGCCTGTATCCGGTCGGCGACGGTAGGCTGATCGCGAGCCTTGCCGAAGCGCTCGCCCGGGAGGACGTGTTGCCCCTGGCAACGGGTATCGCCGGCTGGCATGATGCGAACGCGCTTGGCGGCGAGGCTATTGTCCTTTTCCGGTACGGCGCCTTCGTCGACGATGTCGCGAAGACCAATCTTGCCGAGACCCACAAGCAGTGGGGTCTCGGCAACATGCGTAGCCTATGAGCGCTGCGGATCGGGTGGGTACCAAGGCAAGGCCTGCGAAGGAGACCGGTCCATGAAACAGCAAGCCCCTCTGTTGAGAATTCGCTTTGATGGTGATGCCGTGGGACCGGGAACGATTCCGGTGCCCCAGCTGATTCGCTTTCTGTCTGGCATGAACAAGGCATTCCAGCGTGTCGATCGCGTCCTTCGGGGTGAGGCTGAGAGCCGGCGCAGGGGAAGACCGCCGAGAAGTGTCGAGGACGACGTGAATCTTGAGATGGTGTCGCTAGAGCCCGGAAGCCGGGCGGCGGTTCTTAGCTTTGAGCGCAGCAAGCTGGATCCGCAGTTTCCCGACATGGATGCAGGCGAAGAAGTCCTGCAAAAGGCAATTGACGGCTTGATGGCGGTTCAAGCAGATGGCAGTAACGGCCCACTGCCGGCGGGCTACGACGCCGGCGTTCTGATGGCGTGGCGAGATGCCGGAGCCGTGCTCGGGCAAGGGATCAACAGGGTGTCGTTTAGTCTGGGAAGCCGGAACAATGGCACCGAGGCATCCTTGACACCGAACGGGCTTGCCCGGATCCGTGCGCGAATCCAGGGGCCGAAAGTAAATGTTCGCACGGTTGAAGGGCGGTTGCTTATGGCCGATTTCAAAGAACAGGGCACCCGCTGCCGCATTCATCCCTCCACCGGAGAGCCTATCCTCTGCCAATTCGACGATGCCCACAGGGACGAGATTCTTGAGAATATTCTTGGATATGTTCGTGTGGTCGGCGAGGCAACTGAAGATCCATCGGCTGGCAAGATCACCAGCATCAGAATCCATGATATCGAAACTTTGGACGACAACACACAAGAGGGTATCGACTTGTTACCCAAGGGAACAGCAGTTGGCACGTCTTTTTGGGCGGCCCCGACCTTGGATGAACTGGCTGATTATCAGAATGTTAAGCCGTTGAAGACAGCCCAAAATCTATTCGGAACATGGCCCGGTGATGAGAATGACGGGTTCGAAGAGACGATTATCGAGTTGCGGAACACCCGTGTCGGTTCCGGCAGTCGCTCATGACACCAGTCAGGGTTCTGCTTGACACGAATATTGTGTCATATTTGATGCGCGGAGGCCGAGAAGCACGGGTTTATTTTCCCCACGTAGAGAATCGTCTTCTAGCGATCTCCTTCATCACGGTTGGCGAACTTTATTTCGGTGCCGAGAAGGCGAAGTGGGGTGATAAGAGACGGAGGAAACTTGAAACGACTCTCCGTCAATTCGTTGCGATTCCATACGATAACAATATGGCTCTCTGCTATGGCCGTCTGGTAGCGGAACGAAAGCGGGGCGGCAGGTCCATTTCACTCAACGACGCTTGGATAGCGGCGTGTGCTGTGCGACATGAAATTCCCTTGATCACACATAACGCCCGGGATTTTCATGGCATATCAGGTTTGCAGGTAATTACTGAAATTGTTCCAAACAATAATGGCGGATAACGGGGAAACGCTCCGCATGACGCACAAGTACGAGATTATCCTCTACTGGAGCAACGAGGATCAGGCGTTTATTGCTGAAGTGCCGCAGCTTCCGGGGTGCATGGCGCATGGTGACAGCCAGGGAGGTGCCTTGCAGAGCATCAACGAAGCGGTGGGCCTGTGGATCGATACCGCGCGGGCGTTGGGGCGGCCGGTCCCGGAGCCGAAGGGCGAGCGGCTAATGCTTGCGTGACTGCCGGCCCGGCCTCGCTCTGATGGGCTGGTTTTCATGGACGAGACCCGGGCCGAGACCGCCATTTCCCGCGCCCACGGCTGGCCCCCGCGCGGTAGCGGACCCGAGCGCGGATGGCTTGGCCTTTCTCCGCCAGCGTTCCGCTCAGATCGAAGGCCTTCTGGGAATTCATCCAGAACGCCGGCGTCTGCCCGAAATATTCACCGAGAGCGATCGCCATGTCGGCGCACATGCCGCGCCGCTCATGGGCGATCTCGTGCAGTCGAGTCGCCGGGAGGCCGGTATCCCGGGCGACCCGGTGAACGGAAAGCCCCAGCCCTGCGATCTGCTCGCGCAGCAGGACGCCAGGGTGGATCATAATCCGGTTTATGGGCATGGCCGCCATCGCGATTCTCCATCCGGCGTTCGTAATGGTCGTACAACGCGGCGCCGAAGGCATCGCCCGTGACGATCCCCGGGCCGGCATTCGAGCTAATGGTCGGGCGAGCGCCACTTTTGGCGCCAGGAATGCCACCATAGGAGGAAAGTTTAGCAAATTTGTGATCTTATATGCGAAGCTAGAGCGGAATCCGATCACGTTGCACCGTATCCAGCGGCGTTGAAGTAGTTTTTGCATTCTTGCGGCGAGAAGGTCTGTGAGATTTGGCCGATGGTCTCCCAGAGGCCGTCGACGGTTCTCTCTGCGGCTTTTCGCAGCCGCGCCTTGAGCTTGGCGAAGGCGAGCTCGATGGGATTGAAGTCAGGGCTGTAGGGCGGCAGAAAGAGAAGTTGCGCGCCGGCATCCTCAATGATCTTTCGGGCCTTGGGCCCCTTGTGGCTTGAGAGGTTGTCCATGACGACGATATCGCCGGGCCGCAGTTCGGGGACGAGGACCTGCTTGAGGTAGGTCTCGAAGGCATCGCGGTCGATGGCGCCGGGGAGCACGAAGGGGGCGATCATACCGCGCTGTGTGAGCCCGGCGACGAAGGTGGTGGTGTTCCAATGTCCGTGGGGCGTGGCCATGCGCAGGCGTTGGCCGCGCGGGGCCCAGCCGTGGGTGCGAGCCATGTTGGTCTTGGCCCAGGTCTCGTCGATGAACACCAGCCGGTCGGGGTCGAGAGCGGGCTGGCTGTCACGCCAGGCGTGCCGCCGGCTCAGAACGTCCGGGCGAGCTTGTTCCGCCGCATGGCCGGTCTTTTTTTTCGCGTGAGGCCGTGGCGCACGAGAAAGCGTTGGATCGCCCCATAGCTGAAGACCAAACCGCGCCTGCCCAGAGCGGCGCGCAACTCCTTGATCGTCATGTCCCGGTTCTCTTCAAGAAGGCCCAGGATCACCGCCCGTTGCACCTCGATACGCCGCGAGCGGCGATCCCCGCCAAGTGCTTTCGGGCGAGGGTCACCCTGTTCACGCACCAGCCTGCGCCACCGGCTCACGCTCGCCGCGCTCACCCCAAACCGCGCCGCAGCCGCTCTATGGCTCAGACCCTCCGAAACCGCTGACAGAACCCGAATGCGAAGATCAAGGGAAAGGGCTTTCGACATCATCACCGGCCTCCTTTGTCCCGGTGCAATCTTGAATCACAAATCTCAAGCCATGTGAATCCCCAAATGATTCAATCAGATAAGATCACGCTCTAGTGTCCTGACCGCAATTTTCGTATTGTTAAAGGAAGAGCGTCTTACTGGAGGACATGTTGATGCGTCCATCGGTAGAGATAAAGTTGACGGCGGAGGAGCGCGGTGAGCTTTTTCCCTTCAACCGCTTTGCGCCGAGACCTTCAAGCTCTCGGCTGACGTCTGTTTCGCCGATAAGACATGTGACATTCTCGGGATATACGTGAACCCGCCGCCGCACGCCATGGTGCTCTGCGTGAACTCTCCACCGTCGACCGAGCAGCAGTGAGTGAGGGGTTACTCTTACAACATCTACCCGGCTGAGACTCTCAGTTTCAAAGAAAAACTCGGAAGGAAAACGCTTTCGATGTCAACCGAAATATACCGTAGCGTCTTGTCGGCAGCGCAGTCCAGACTGATGGCTGCAATCACTCAGATCCGAGAATCCGTACCGCATAGTGGAGAAATAGGCAGTCTAGTAGAGCAAGTTTTTTTTGAGCATTTGCTTCAAGTATTGCCGGAGAAAGTGGCGATTTCAAACGGATTCGTTATGGATTCAGAAGGAAATATTTCTAAACAGATGGATCTGATTTTTTTTGATCGCCTTAACACGCCTCGTATCTTCAGTAGTGCGGGCGCCCAAATATTTCCTGTTGAATCGACATACGCTTGTGGGGAAATTAAGACTAAATTGGATTCGGCACAAATCAATGATATTTTTGAGAAGTGTATTAGCTATAAAAACCTGAAGCGTGACGCATATTATTCTACGTCTAACGCGATAATTGAACGTAGTTATAACTTGTTTGGGAAAAGTTATAAACATTGGCAGTCCATTTTCTTTTGCATCGCAGTTGAAAGCGTCGATGCAAGAGTTCTTAAAAAATCTTTCGATGAGATCGTGACGCGTGAATCTCTAGATATAGACGGGCGCGTCGACACCATTATCGCACTGCCTGTACCTGACCACCCGGAAAAGCCAAACGCATTGCTGAACTGCAAGTTGAATTCTTCTGACGGCTCAATCGTGGACAAGTCAATCGACTTTTTGCCTTGTATGCACAGCAGTGTTCAAGCCTTTCCCGTCAAGGATGCGTGGCGCTTGTTCGTAATGCTGTTTATTCGCTATATGACTCAAGTGCCGACGGAACCGGTCAATATGCTCCGCTATGGCGGTGCCGACCCGTACTGAACTCATGAATGTCGCCAACTGTCCGTGTCAACAAGGCGTTGGGCCTAGTGTTTTGATTCCAGCTTTGTGTCGTGCCATCGCGATAGTTGGAGATTTACGCAGCCCGCTCGACTTTCGCCGGTTGCTTCAGTTGTCAGCTGGCACGGCCGGATTCAACCATACGGTGGACGCCGCATACCGTAGTAGATATTCGCAAAGTTGAACGACTGGTGGCCATAGCATATGGTTTATATTGCTGCCGCTTCGATCATGCGTCCAATAATCTAATGGGTTTCCAGATTCGTAGTACTTCCTTTTTGTGAAATCAATTCTAGTAGCCATAAATTGGTGAAATTCATTGCACGAATTCCAGCCTTCGTGCTGAATTATTGTAGACATATTTTCTCTCGTGTTAGTCTTCATCTGTCGGAACAATTTATCGAAATCGTGATATTTGGGCGGGTCGCTTCCGTCTTTCAGCAAGAGCACCTTGTAGGTTAACTCTAGCGCATGCCCAAGGCAGAAGATTCCAGCATGATATCTGATCATTCCTCTTTGTGAGAATCTGGAGGAATGACGCAGCGCAATTTTCGACAGACTCATGAATTCTTCTGACATGAGATAGAAAGATGATATGCGGCCAAGATTTCCTAACACGTCTGGTCGAAAATTGCTAGTCTCCGTCAACGATTTTGGCGAACTCATTTCGCATCTCCTGGAATCATGCCGCGCCGTGGCCGCGCAGGGTTTCCGCGTATGGACGCATCAACGTTGTTTTCCGCTACTACAGTACGAAATACGTCTCAATGTGCAGGATTGTATACGACGGCATCGATTCAAGCTCGTCACTTTGGCGGGCCTCGACCGGAGTGAGAATTGTTTTTAGGAGCTTGCAGTGACGGCGTCGGCCAAGGACCAGGAACAATTCGACCGGATTGCGTAGACCTGTATTTCACCCACCCCCCACCTTGAAACACCACGCGACTCGCGCCATGGTCCGCACCCGTCACGAACCGCGCGGAGGAGGCGGAAGCATGATGGTGTCTTTGCGTCCGCGCGGTCCGCGCGGCGCGGGCGGCGGGTGAGGCGGTGGAGACTCGCGAGCTTTTTTGGGAGATAGGCCCGCTCGCCTATGCGGCGTTCTTCGCCGTGGCGGGGGTTGCCATGGCGGTCTGTGCGGCGGGCGTCGTCTGGCATGTCGTCCGCTATGCCCGCGGGCGGCGGAGCCCGGTGCCCGTCCATCCTTGGCGGGGCTTCCGGCGCATGCTGATGGATGTCTTCTCCCAGCGCACCGTCCGCCGGCGGGACCGCGCCGCCGGCGATGCCCACACGCCCATCCTCTATGGCTTCCTCCTGCTCCTCGCCGCGACCAGCATCATCACGGTGGAATACGATATTTCCGAGCCGCTCTTCGGCTTCACCTTCTGGCACGGCACCTTCTATCTCGTCTTCAGCCTGATCGCGGATCTCGCGGGCCTCGGGCTGGTGGTGGGCGTCGGCTACATGATGTGGCGGCGCTGGGTGCGCCGTCCGCCGAAGCTCGCCTATGCGCGCGCCTATCGCGGTGAGGCCGCGCTCCGGCCGCGCGCCCGCTTCTGGCGGATGGAAGATGGCCTCTTCCTCTGGGCGCTGCTGCTCATCGGCCTCACGGGCTTCCTGCAGGAGGGCGTGCGGCTCGCACAGGACCGCCCCCCCTGGGGCCCCTGGTCGCCCGTCGGCTGGAGCCTCGCCCAGGTCATGCTGGGCCTCGGCATGGATGAGGCCACCGCCGCCGCCATCCGCCGCGCCAACTGGTGGATCCACGGGATCGCCGCGCTCGCCTTCATCGCCGCCATCCCCTGGTCCAAGGCGAAGCATCTGATCGCCGTGCTGGGCTCGCTCGCCGTGCGGGATGCTCAAGCCCTGCGCCGCCTGCCGAAGCCGCGGGAGGCGCCGGCGGGGGCGGAGGTGGAGGGAGAAGCCGAGCCCCCCGTCGGGATCGCCGCGATGGCCGAGTTCTCGTGGAAGGACCTGCTGAATTTCGATGCCTGCACCCGGTGCGGGCGCTGTCATGAGGCCTGCCCGGCGACCGCCGCCGGCGCGCCGCTGAGCCCGCGCGATCTCATCCTGGATTTGCGGGCCGAGGCCTCCCGCCTCGGCGGCGGCGGCGCGCCCCTGGTCGGCGGCACCATCGATGTGGAGACGCTCTGGGCCTGCCGGAGCTGCGGCGCCTGTATGGAAATATGCCCGGTCGGTATCGAGCACCCGCCCATGATCGTGCAGATGCGCCGCCGCCTGGTCGAAGAAGGCGAAATGGAGCCGCAGCTGCGCGAAACGCTGGATACCATCGCGAGCCGCGGCAACAGCTTCGGCGAAAGCCCGCGCGCCCGCGGCAACTGGACGGAGGGCCTGGACTTCCCCGTCAAGGACGTTCGCAAGGAGCCGGCGGAGCGCCTCTGGTTCGTCGGCGACTATGCCTCCTACGATCCGCGCAACCAGGCGGTCTCGCGCACCGTCGCCCGGCTTTTCCGCGCCGGCGGGCTGGATTTCGGGCTGCTCTATGATGGCGAGCGCACCGCCGGCAACGATGTGCGCCGTGTGGGCGAGGAGGGGCTCTACGAATCCCTGGCGGAGCACAATCTCGCGGCCATGGCCGCCGCCGAACGCTTCTCCGAGATCGTGACCACCGATCCCCACAGCTACAACACGATCCACAACGAATACCCGGATTTCGGCGAGGCCGCGCCCATCCGCCACTACACCGCCGTACTGGCCGAGCTTCTGGAGAGCGGCAGCCTCCAGGTGGTGAAGCCCCTCGGCAAGCGGGTCACACTGCACGACCCCTGCCATCTGGGCCGCCTCAACGGCAAGTATGACGATCCGCGGCGGGTCCTGGCGGCGATCGGCTGCGAACTGGTGGAGATGCCGCGCTGCCGGGACAATTCCTTCTGTTGCGGTGCCGGCGGCGGGCGGATCTGGATGGCGGATCCGGTGGGCAAGGAGAAGCCGTCGGAGAACCGGATGCACGAAGCCGCGTCTCTGGGTAGTCTGGACGCGTTCGTCGTCTGCTGCCCCAAGGACATGACCATGTTCGAAGACGCCCGCAAGACGAGCGGCCACGAGGCGGATTTCGAGGTGCGGGACCTCGCGGAGCTGGTCGCAGAGGCCGTCGATCTGGAGGCCCTGGACCGCAAGGCGCTGCCCTCCCTGGTGGAGCGCATCACCGACGCCGCCGCCGCCCGCATCGCCGATGCGGTGGCGGAGCGCCTGGCCGGCGCCGTTGCCGAGCGCGTGGTGGCCGAGTTCGCCGCCAAGGGGCTCCCGGCCGCGGCGCAAGCCCAGCCCGCGCCCGCAGCCGAACCCGCAGTCGCACCCGCACCTGAACCCGCGCCTGCGCCCGAGGCGGCAGCCTGGCGCGCGAGCCCTGTCCTCGCGGCGGATCTGCCGCCCTACGACCTGCCGGCGAAGGAGGGGCCGCGCCTGCTGGTCGCGGTCAAGCAGGTGGCGGAGCTCAGCGCCGATTTCGTCATCGAGGACGGCGCCATCGCGGAAGACTATATCGAGCGCGAGCTGAACGAATGGGACGACGCGGCGCTGGAGGAGGCGCTCACCCTCGCCGAGCGGCTCGGTGCGGGCGAGGTGGTGGCCGTCACCGTCGGGCCCGAAGCGGCGGAGGAAGCATTGCGGCGCGCGCTCGCCAAGGGCGCGCACCGCGCCGTGCGCGTGTGGGATGAGAGCCTCGCGGGCGCCGATCCCGTCACCATCGCCCGCGCCCTGGCCGGTGTCGCGCGCCATGAGGAGCCCGACCTGATACTCGCCGGCGCACAGTCCGCCGATCTGGGGCAGGGCGCCACCGGCTCCCTCTGGGCGCGCATCCTCGATCTGCCCCATGCGGCGGTGGTGCTTGGCGTCGAGTGGGCCGGCGGCGAGAGCCTGACCGCGACCCGCGAGCTCGAGGGCGGCACGCGCCAGCAGATGACGTTGCCTGCGCCCGCGCTGCTCACCATCCAGACCGGCGGCAACACGCCGCGCTACGCCACCATGCGCATGATCAAGCAGGCGAAGAAGAAACCCCTCGCCGTGGTGGATGGCGCCGCGGTGGGGCTGGAGGGCGCCGGTGCCGTGCTCCGCCGCCTCTACGAGCCGCCGCGCACGGGCCAGGCGGCGATGATCGAAGGCGACCCCGCGGCGGTCGCGAAGAAGATCGCCGAAATCGTCCGCGAGAAGCGGGGAGGCGGCTGATGGGCGGGATCCTGGTGGTTGCGGAACATTTCGAGGGCGCGCTCCGGGACGTGACCCTGGAGGCGGTAGGCGCCGCGGCGCCGCTCAAGGAGAGCATGGGCGGCCCGCTCTCGGTCGTCCTGATCGGGAAGGAGACGGACTCGCTCGCCGGTGCGCTCAAGGTGGAAGGCGTGGACGAGATCGTGACCGTCGCCGCGCCGGACGACCATTTCGATGCCGCCCGCTACGAGGCCGCCGTCTCCGCCCTTGCCGAGGCGCGGGAGGCGCGCCTCGTGCTGGTGGGCCATACGGCAAGCGGCATGGCCTTCGGCCCGGCCGTCGCCGCGCGCCTCGGTTCGGGCTTCGCGGCGGACGTGTTCGGGCTCGCGGTGGAAGAGGGCGAGATCGTCGCGACGCGGAGCGCCTATGGCGGGAAGGTCAATATGGAGCTCGGCTTCCCCGGCAAGCCCTCGGTGGTGCTGACGCTCCGCGCCGCCACCTTCGCCATGCCCGAGGGCCAGGGCGCGGCGCCGGTCTCCCCCTTCGCCATGGAACTTGGCGATCTGAAGGGGGCGGGGCAGCATGTCGCCTATCTTCCGGCGCCGCCCGCGGATGTGGATATCGGCAAGGCGGAGTTCATCCTGTCGGTGGGACGCGCCGTCCAGGAGGACAAGAACGTGCCGCGCTTCGCCGAACTCGCCGAGCGGCTGGGGGCGACACTCGGCTGCTCGCGGCCCGTGGCGGATTCGGGCTGGCTTCCCAAGGCCCATCAGGTGGGGCAGTCGGGCACGGTGGCCGGCAACTGCAAGCTCTATATCGCCCTCGGTATTTCCGGTGCGGTCCAGCATCTGGCCGGGATGAAGCATGTGGAGACCATCATTGCGGTCAATACGGATCCGGAGGCGCCCATCTTCCGCGCGGCCCATTACGGCGCGAATGTGGACATTTTCGAACTCGCCGATGCGCTGGAGAGCGAATTCAACTGAGCGCGCCGGCGGCTCGAGCCCCCGGGCCGCCCGATGAACCATGTCGGCGTGATCGGCGGCGGCGCATGGGGCACGGCACTCGCCGCCTCCGCCGCCCGCGCGGGCCGGTCCGTCCTGTTGTGGGCGCGGGAGGCGGAGACCGCCGCCGCCATCAACGAGGCGCATGAGAACCGGCGCTTCCTCCCCGGCATCCCGCTGGACCCCTCCATCCGGGCGACGGGCGATCTCTCGGAAGCCGCGCGGGCGGATCTTCTTCTCCTCGTCTGCCCGGCGCAGCATATGGCCGAGGTCGCGGGCAGGCTCGCCGGGCTCATGGCGGGAGTGGACGGCCCGCCCCCCGCCGTGATCTGCGCGAAGGGGCTCGAGCGGGAGACCGGCGCGCTCATGACCGAGGCGGTGGGCCGGGCGGCGCCCGACATGCCGCTCGCCGTGCTCTCCGGCCCCACCTTCGCCGTCGAGTTGGCGCGCGGACAGCCCGCCGCCGCCTCCCTCGCCTGCACCGACGGCGCGCTGGGGGCGGAGATCGGCCGTGCGCTCAGGAGTCCGTCGCTCCGGCCCTATCTCTCCGACGATCCGGTGGGCGTGCAGATCGGCGGCGCCGTGAAGAACGTGATCGCCATCGCGGCGGGAATCGCCGTGGGCCGGGGCCTCGGCGAGAACGCCCGCGCCGCCATCATCGCCCGCGGCTTCGCGGAAATCGCACGCCTCGCCGTGGCCAAGGGCGCGCGGCCCGAAACGCCGGCCGGGCTCTCAGGGCTCGGCGACCTCGCACTCACCTGCACCGGCGAGCGGTCCCGCAACTACTCCCTGGGTCGCCTGCTCGGCAAGGGTTCGTCGCTGGAGGCCGCGCTCGGCGGTCGCGACGCGGTGACGGAAGGGGTCGCGAGCGCACCCGCCGTCCTGCGCCTGGCCGCGCGCCTCGGTGTGGAGATGCCCATCGCCAAGGCCGTGGATGCGGTCCTGCACCGGGGCGCCGCCATCGACGAAACCGTGGAAGCCCTGCTCGCCCGGCCCCTCACGACCGAGTGACGAAGCCTTTTCGGCGCACGTTCCACCGGGGCCGGGGGTGTATAGTGCGGCTTCCGAGCGACGAGAGTGAGACCGATAGGCCATGGGAAACACGGCGGAAGACAAGATCACGGAGGCTGCGTTGGCGCGGCTGGAGGCGTGCCCGGATGCGCGTCTGCGGAAATTGCTGACAGGGCTTACCCGGCACCTTCACGCCTTCATCCGCGAGGTGGAGCCGACGGAGGAGGAATGGCTCGCGGCCATCCGCTTCCTCACCGCGATCGGGCAGAAGTGCGACGACCGGCGGCAGGAGTTCATCCTGCTGTCCGATACTCTGGGCGCCACCATGCTGATCGACGCCATTGCCAACCGGCGGCCGGCCGGTGCCACCGAAAGCAGCGTGCTCGGCCCCTTCTACCGGGAGGGCGCACCGCTCCGGGAAGGCGGCGAGGACCTCGCCGACGGAGAGGAGGGCGGCGAGCCCGTGCTGGTCTCGGGCCGGGTGATCGATCTCGAGGGCGCGCCCATCGCCGGCGCCATGCTCGACATCTGGCAGGTCGCGCCCAATGCGGAATATGCGGCGATCGACGACGGCCAGGGGCGGTTCAACCTCTGCGGGCGGGTTCGGGCGGATGCGGACGGCCGCTATGCCTTCCGTACCCGCAAGCCCGTGAGCTACACCATTCCCGACGACGGCCCGGTGGGCGCCATGCTCGATGCGGCGGGAAGGCACCCCTGGCGCCCGGCGCATATCCACTTCAAGGTTTCCGCCGAGGGCTACCGCACGCTGGTGACCCAGCTCTTCTCCGACGACGATCCCTATCTCGATGCGGACGCCGTCTTCGGCGTGAAGGATTCCCTCATCGTCCATTACGAGCGCGGCGGTGACGGCCTCCGCCTCGCTTACGACTTCGCGATGGCGAGGGCCGACGGCGCACCGGGCTGAGCGGCGGCGCGGCGCCCGTGATTCTCCCCGCGCTAACGGACTTCTCCGGCCTCCTGGAGCCGGGCGCGCGGCTCATGGGGCTCGACCTCGGCGCGAAACGGATCGGCATCGCCCTCTCGGACCGTGCGCGCACCCTCGCGACCCCGCGGGAGACCTTGCGGCGGCGCGGCTTCAAGCAGGATATGGCGGCGCTCCGCGCGATCGTCGAGCGGGAAGGGGTGGGCGGCATGGTGGTCGGCCTGCCGGTGAACATGGACGGGAGCGAGGGCCCCCGCGCACAGTCCGCCCGCGACTATGCCCGCGCGCTTGCGAACGCCCTCGCTCTCCCCGTCGCGTTCTGGGACGAGCGCTGGTCCACCCTTGCCGTCGAACGGGTGCTGGTGGAGGCCGATCTTTCGCGCGGCAAGCGGGCGCGGGTGGTGGACCGCGCGGCCGCCGCCTACATCCTGCAGGGCGCGCTCGACCGGCTGCGGAACGCACAAGGGGATGCGCGTTCAGCCCGTCCGCGCGCGGGAGCGGCCGGCGTCGATCTCGCCCCGCTGGATCACGAGACTCGCCGCCACGACGATGGCGATGCCGGGCAGGGTGACAAGGGTCGGCAGGCCCTTGCCGATGGCCCAGTCGATCAGCAGCACGAAGGCCGGTAGCAGGTAGCTGTAGGTCTGTACCCGCGTCGGGCCGATGCGGATGGTGCCGGACTGGATCAGGAAGAAGGCGACCACCGTGGAGCCGATCGCGATATAGGCGATACCGCCATAGACGAAGCCGGGGAGGCGCGCCCAGTCGGTGGTCCAGAGCGCCGTGTTGGCGATGGGCAGGCACCAGAGGGCGTTCATCGCGAGCACCCAGAAGGTCATGACCATCACGGGCTCGCCACGGTGGAAGCGCTTCACCAGCGGGCTGTAGAAGCCCATGGCGATGCAGCCCGCGAAGACGATGGCATCGCCCCTGTTGAGATCGAGCCCGACAAAGCGGTCCCAGTCGCCGCGGAACACCACCCAGAGCGCGCCTACCAGGCCGATAAAGAGTGCCGCGAGCCGGTGGCCGCCGAGGCGTTCCCCCACCAGGATCGCGCCGCCGATGGCGGTGAAGCCGGGGATCAGCGTCGAGATCGCGCCGGTGTTGAGTGCGCTTGTGGTGCGCAAGCCATAGAACATGCAGAAGAAGAACGTCACCAGGGAGGTGCTGATCGCCGCATAGCCGCCGAGCGCTCGCCAGCCGGGCCAGGCGATGCCGTGGCGCCACGCAAGGAGCGGCAGGAAGACGGCAAGCGCCAGGGCGAAGCGCAGCAGCAGAATGAGGCCCGTGTCGAGTTCGTTCGCGATTCCCTCGCCCGTCGGATAGCTGAGCGAGATCAGGAACATGGCAAGCAGGACGGAGGCGTGGACGCGAAGCGCGCCGCCGCTTGGCCGAGTCCCGCTCTCCGCCGTTTCGTTTCGGTCCATGGCGCTATCGGCCCGGATGCCTCGCAAAGGCCGGATAAGTGGCGCTCCGAGGATAAAACGACTCTATGGCAGTGGGTTGCCTGCCAGTGGCGAAAAGCCGCGATCCTCGCGACGTGCGGCCCGGAAGCGCCGCGTCGAAAGGCGGCTCAGCGCGAGGCGGGTTCACGCAGGTCGGCGGTGGCGGCCTCATGGAGTGCGCCTTCGTCCGAGACTGCGACGGCATAGTCCCGCCGTGCGGCGCCTGGCGAGACCATCCCGTCCCGCACGTCCGCCGCCACGGACTCGGGTGCGCGCCGCCGCGGGTCGCCGTAGCCCGCGCCGCCGGGAAGCGCGAGCCGCAGCCGCCTGCCCGGCGGGATGGTCTGTTGCCCCTTGCCGCGCAGCACCGTGCCGTCGTCGAGTCCGATGGCGCCGGTCGCGCCGTCGAGCCCGCCGCCGCGCCCGCGCGCCGGGTGGTGGATTCGCTCGAACTGGGCGAGCACGCTGAAGGGCGCGCCGTCCGCGCCGCCGATTTCGATGATCTGCCCGAGCCCGCCCCGGTGCAGTCCGGCACCGCCCGTATCCCGCGCCATCTCCTTGCGCCAGATGACGATGGGCGCCACCGCCTCGGTGGCTTCCGCCGCCATGGTGCGTACGCCGCTGGGGAAGGCGGTGGTGGAGAGCCCGTCGCGCCGGGGCCTGGCGCCCGCGCCGCCGCTGTTGAAGAGCGCCACCTCGAATTCGGGGGATTCGATCTCCGCGTTCCGCCGGGCCGCGCCGTCGACCGCGGTAGCACCGCCCCGAAGCTGGACGATCCAGAGCGAAGCCGCCCCTTCGGCCGGCACGCGCTCCGGCACCGCCTGATGCAGGCAGCCGAAGACAAGGTCCGGCAGCATGTGGCCCACCACATGGCGCGCGGCCACCGGCCAGGGCCGGGGCGCGTTGAGGATGGAGCCCTCGGGCGCGGAGACGGTGAGCGGGGCCAGCGAGCCCGCATTGTTGGGAACGTCCTTCGCCACGATGCATTTGAGCCCGAAGCTCGTATAGGCGGTGGTGTAGTTGAGCACCACATTGATGCCGTGGTTGCTCGCGGGCGAGGTGCCTTCGAAATCCACATGGACCCCTTCGTCGCCGATGGTGAGAGCCGCGGCGAGGGTAATGGGCTCGTCATAGCCGTCCATGGTGAGGCTGTTGCGGTAGGTGCCCTTGGGCAGCTCCGCGATGGCGGCGAGCGTCGCCTTGCGGGACCGTGCGACGATCTCGTCGGCCAGGGGGCCGAGCTCCTCGAGGCCGAATTCGTCCATCATGGCGAGCAGCCGCTCCGCGCCCGCGCGGTTGCAGGCGATAAGGGAGAAGAGGTCTCCCTCGAGCTGGAGCGGCTCGCGCACGTTCCAGCGCACCATCTCCAGAAGGTCCTCGTTGATGCGGCCTTCGCGCGCAAGCGGCATGATGGGGACGTAGAGCCCCTCCTCGAAGACGGAGCGCGCGTCCGGCCCGAAGCCGCGCCCGCCGATATCCACCACATGGGCGGTGCAGGCGAAGGAGCCGACGATGTGGCCCTTGCGGAAGACCGGCGTCACCACCGTGAAGTCGTGCAGATGCCCGCAGGTGAGCCAGGGATCGTTCGTGATGTAGACGTCGCCCTCGCGCATGGTCTCGTTGGGGTACCGGTCGAGGAAATGCTTCACCGCCGCCGCCATGGAATTGACGTGGCCCGGCGTGCCGGTGACGGCCTGGGCGAGCATCCGGCCCCGGGTGTCGAAGACGCCGGCGGAGAGGTCCCCAGCCTCCCGCACGGTGGTGCTGAACGCGGTGCGAAGCAGGGTCTGCGCCTGTTCCTCCACCACCGAGATCAGGCGGTTCCACATGATCTGGGTCTGGATCTGTGCAAGGCCGCTATCGGCGTTGCCGCTCATGACGCATCTCCCTTTCCGGCGTTGCGCCGTTCCATGACGATGGTGCCGAAGGAATCCACCGTGGCGGCGAAGGCCGGACTCACCACGGTGGTGGTGTCGGTCTCCACGATCAGGGCCGGTCCCTGCACCCGCGCACCGGGCGTGAAGTCCGCGCGCCGATAGAGCGCCGCCTGGACGGTCGTGCCGCTCCCCGGGTCCAGCACCGCGCGCATGCCGCAGGCCGGCGGCGGTGGCGCGGCGCCCGCGGGCGGTGCGGCCGGCGGTGCTGCCTCCACGGGAGCGCTCACCTGGATGGACCAGCTCACGATCTCCAGATCGAGCGCGGGGATCGTCCGCCCGTAGAGCTGCCGATAGGCCGCCTCGAAGGCGTTCCGTATGGCCGCGGCGTCGTCTTCCGCGCCCCAGTCTCGCACCGGCAGCGGTACGGCGACCTCGTGGCCCTGACCGAGATAGCGCATATAGGCGGTGCGGCGTTCCTCCTGTCGAGCACCCGGCGCGCCGCGGGCGACCACGGCGGCGGCCTCTGCGCGCATCTCCGCGAGCAGGCGGTTGGCGGCCTCGGCATCGAAGGCGCTCACGAGCTGATAGGCGCTGCGCACCACCTCATAGGCGACCGGTGCGCGGAGAAAACCGACCGCCGAGCCGACGGCGGCGGACGCCGGGATCAGGACCCGCGCCATGTCGAGCTTTTCCGCAAGCCGTGCCGCATGCAGCGGCGCCGCGCCGCCGAAGGCCACCATGGTGCGTTCGCCCAGCGTGGCGCCGATTTCGATGGCGTGGACGCGCGCCGCGCTCGCCATGTTCTCGCTGACCACTTCGCTGACCCCGAGCGCCGCCGTGTCGGGCGGAAGGTCGAGCGGCTCGCCCACATCGCGCAGGAGCGCCCGGGCCGCCGCGGCACCGTCCAGCGCAATCCGCCCGCCGGAGAAGTCCGCCGGGTCGATCCGGCCAAGGACCACATCGCCGTCGGTCACGGTGGGCGCGTCTCCGCCGCGGGCGTAGCAGGCGGGTCCGGGCTCCGCGCCGGCGCTTTCCGGGCCCACGGTGATACGGCCCAGCTGGTCGACATGGGCGATCGAGCCGCCGCCCGCGCCGATTTCCACCATTTCGATCACGGGGATGCGAAGCGGCAGACCGCTCCCCTTGAGGAAGCGGTGGGCGCGGGCCACCTCGAAGCTCCGCGCCGTGCGGGGCTCGGCACCGTCGATCAGGCAGATCTTGGCGGTGGTGCCGCCCATGTCGAACGAGAGAACACGCTCGAGCCCGCCTTGCCGCGCCACATGGCAGGCGAAGACGGCCCCGCCGACCGGCCCGGACTCCACCAGCCGGATGGGGAAGCGCACCGCCGTCTCGATATCGGTCACCCCGCCGCCCGAGAGCATGACGAAGAGGGGGCACGCAATGCCGTCCTCCCGCAGCCCCTGTTCCAGTTTGCGCAGATAGCGCGCCATGAGCGGCTGCACATAGGCGTTCGCACAGGCCGTGGAGAGGCGTTCATACTCCCGCATCTCCGGCGCGACCTCGGACGAGAGGGTGATCGCGAGGTCGGGCAGTGCCTTTCGCAGGATGGCGGCGACGCGCTGTTCGTGCGCGGGGTTCACATAGCTGTGCAGCAGCCCCACTGCCGCGCTCTCCACCTCGTGGGCGGCGAGCCGCCGGGCGATTCCTGCGACCGCTTCCTCATCCAGCGGAAGGATGGCCTCGCCCGCGGCGTTCAGCCGCTCCGGCACGGGGAAGCGCAGATGGCGCGGCACCAGCGGTACGGGCTTCTCCATGTAGATGTCGTACTGCTCGAAGCGGCTCTCCGTCCCCATCTCGACAGAATCGCGGAAGCCCTCCGTGGTGACCAGGGCCGTGCGCGCGCCCTTTCGCTCGATGAGGGCGTTGGTGGCAAGCGTCGTGCCGTGAATGACGAGCGCGATCGCGCCGGGCGCGGCGGCGGCGCTCTCCATGGCCTGCGCAAGGCCCCGGCGCACGCCCTTCTCGGGCGCAGCCGGCGTCGTCAGAACCTTGGCGGTGAAGCGCTCCGTCCCGCGCTCCAGCACGATATCGGTGAAGGTGCCGCCGATGTCCACACCCACCCGCACCGGCCCGTCGCTTTCCGCCATGGCGGCCTCGCCTCTCTCTGCCGTTTGCCGGGCAGCGCGCTCCGCGCCGGAGCCCCCGCGCCCTCAGATGGCCTCGTCGAGCGCCTGCACCAGGCGTGCGACCTCGTCTGCCGTGTTGTAGTGGACCATGCTCGCCCGCACGACCCCGCCGCGCTCGGCGAGGCCGAGGTCGCGGATACAGCGGGCGGCGTAGAAGTCCCCGTCACGGATGGCCACCTTGCCGGCCTCGACGGCGCGGGCGATCTCGCTCGCATGGCGGCCTTCGACCGCGAAGGAGAAGGTGGGCGCGCGCAGCGTGCGGTCCGCCGTCGCGCGCCCGATCAGGCGGACGCCGGGCTTCGCCGCAAGGAAGGAGACCAGCGGTTCGGCGATCGCCTCCTCGTGGGCGGCCAGCAGCTCGAAGGTCCGGGCGAGGCGGGCATGGAGCGCCAGGTTGCTCTCCCCTTCGTGACGATGGTGGAGAGCGTCCAGATAATCGGTGATGCCGGCGAGGCCGGCCGTGAGTTCGTGATTGGGGCCGCCGGGGTTGAGCTTCAGCGGCAGCTCTTCATCCAGAAAGAAGTGGTTGAGCGCCGCGGCGCGGTCGAAATGCTCGCGCTTGCCATAGAGCAGCGCCAGATGCGGGCCGTAGAGCTTGTAGGTGGAGCAGAGGTAGAAATCCACGTCCCACGCCTTCACGTCGATGGCGCGATGGGCCGCATAGGCGACCCCGTCCACGCAGGCGAGCGCGCCCGCATCGTGGATCGCGCGCACGAGCGCCGGGACGTCGTTGATGCTGCCCGTGATGTTGGAGCATTGGGTGAAGCAGACGAGGCGCGTGCGTTCGGAGAGCAGGGCGGCGAGCCCGCCCGGATCCAGATCCCCGGTCTCCGGGTCGAAGCGCCACTCGCGGACGCGGACGCCGGCGTCGGCGAGCCGCCGCCAAGCGCCGCTGTTCGCCTCGTGGTCCAGGTTGGTAACGACGATCTCGTCGCCTTCGCGGAACCAGGGCCGGAGCGCCTGGGCCAGGAGGAAGACGTTCATGGAGGTGGAGGGGCCGACCATCACCTCTTCGGGCTCTGCGTTCAGCATGGCCGCCATCGCCCGATGGCTTTCGTCGATCATCTCCGCGGCCCGCGCCGAGGCGGGGAAGGGTGCGCCGGGCTGCACCTGGAAGTCGGTCATGTAGGTCTGGATGCGCTTGAGCGCCTGGCTGGCCACGAGCGTCCCGCCCGCGTTCTCGAAAAACGCCCAGTCTCCTGCGAGCGCGGGGAAGTGCCGCCGCGCGAAACCGACGTCCAGCGGGGATTCGCCCGCCGCCGTCACGGAGCGGCGGTCGGGCCGCCGGCCTGCGTCCAGGCCTGGAAGCCGCCGGTGAGGTTCATCACATTGGGAACGCCCATGTCCTGCAGCGTCTTGGCGGCGAGCGCGGACCGCCCGCCGGACGCGCAATAGACCACCAGCGTCTTACCGGAGGAAAGCGCAGGATTGTGCATCGGCGACGCCGGGTCCGCGATAAACTCCAGAAAGCCTCGCGGCGCGGAGGCGGCGCCCGCGATACTGCCCGCCTCTTGCTCCGCGCGCTCCCGCACGTCGACGAAGAGGGCCTCGCCGCCTTCCGCCATGTCGAGGGCGCGCTCCACCGAGACCGACGCGACCTCCGCCAGCGCCTCGCCCAACATCTGCATGCTGCCGATCGTCGCCATGACGTCTCTCCCCCGCGCACCCCGCTGGTAACCTAGGCATATCACATCCCGCTCACCGAAGCGGTGTTGTTTTAGTATTAAGTGCGCGGGTCTCCAGGCCCGCATGTTTTTGTCGTTTTTTTTGTCGCCACCGCCGAAGCCGGGCCACTGCCCCGTTGCGGGCCAGGAGACCCGCGCACCGAAAAAATGGCGGTGCGCTGCCGGGGTTGGCGCGTGGCGGCCGATGGCGATAGGCTTTGCCTGCGCAGCGAGGCGGGGTGGCGAGCGATGAAGCTCTCTCCGGTTCGGATGAACGGCACGCCCGTCCAGGACATTCCGCGGGCGCCCGGACGCGCGGCCGCCCTGCCGCCGTGAGCAGCAAGCGCCCCGCGCCCATAGGAGCGGACTTCCCCGGCATGCTGACCCGCGAGATGATCCGCTCCGGCGAGGTTCGCCGCCTGGTCCGGGCGCGCTACCCGGATACCGAGGTTCTGGACGATGCGGCTCTCGAGGCCTCGCTGCACGAGACCCTCGCCGGGCGCGACCTTTCCCGGGGTGTCTTCGTCTTCGCCTATGGCTCGCTCATCTGGAATCCGGTCGTCGAAGTGGCGGAGAGTGCCGTCGGCACGCTCCACGGCTACCACCGGAGTCTCTGCGTCTGGACGGAACTGGGGCGGGGGAGCCCGGAGCGGCCGGGGCTCGTCTTTGCATTGGAGCGGGGCGGCGCCTGCCGGAGCGTCCTGCTCCGCATTGCGCCCGACCGCGTGGAGGAAGAGCTTTCGCTGATCTGGCTGCGCGAAATGGCGACGACCGTCTATCGCCCGCGCTGGGTGCGGGTGCGAACGGCGGGCGGCCCGGTGAGCGCGTTGACCTTCGTGGTCAACCGCGCCCATTCGCGCTATGCGGGTCGGCTCTCCGACTCGCGGATCGTGGAAGCGCTTGCGGATGCCGAAGGCGCCATCGGAAGCGCGGCGGACTATGTGGCGAATACCGTAGCCTGTCTTCGAAAGCTCGAAATTTGCGAGACGCGACTCGGCGCGCTCTCCGACCGGGCGTTGGCCCTCCGCGCCGCGCGTCTTGGGGGCAACCCGGGCTGAGTGTCCGTCGCGCGCTGGAGCGGGCGATGGGATTCGAACCCACGACCCCAACCTTGGCAAGGTTGTGCTCTACCCCTGAGCTACGCCCGCTTGCTTCCGTCCGCGCCGGCGGATATTACGCCATCGGCCGGCTCGATCAACCGGTTCGGCAGGCTTCTCGCCGGTCTTCCAACCCAAGGAGGAGGGTTCCCCGAGCCATGGCGGCGACGGAACGGGAGTTGTTCGCGCGGCTCGATGCGCTCGGCATCGAGACGAAGACCCACCGCCATCCCGCGGTCTTCACCGTGGAGGAGGCGCAGGCCCATTGCGGCCATCTTCCCGGTGTCCACTGCAAGAACCTCTTCATGAAGGACAAGAAGGGCGCGCTGTGGCTCTTCGTAACCTTCGACGACCGCAAGGTGGACATGCGCGCGCTCCAGACGGCGCTCGGTTCCGCGCGCCTTTCCTTCGGCAAGCCGGCGTTGCTGGAGGAGGCGCTGGGCGTGCCGCCGGGCTCGGTGACGCCCTTTGCGCTGATCAACGATACCGAACGCCGCGTCGCGGTCGGCCTCGACTCGGCCATGATGCGGGCACCGATCCTCAACTATCACCCGCTCACCAACGAGGCCTCCACGGCGATAAGCCCCGAGGGCCTCCGCCGCTTCATCGCCGACTGCGGCCACCAGCCCATCGAGGTGGATCTCGGCCCGGCGCCCTGAAACCGTGCGGCCCCGAGACATGTCGTCGAACCGGGTGCCGGGGTTGCAAGGGTCGGCGCAAACTGCCATTTAGACCGCAGCGGGGCGCAGACGGCGGGAGCCGGGGCGGAGCGGCATGACGGGACCGATTATCGGCCAGAATGGCGGCGGAGCGGCAGCGGTCGTCAAGGACGCCACGGTCGAAACCTTTGCCGCCGACGTGATCGAGGCGTCGCGCGAAACGCCGGTGATCGTGGATTTCTGGGCGCCCTGGTGCGGCCCCTGCAAGCAGCTCGGCCCCATACTGGAAAAGGCGGTAAACGCCGCTGGGGGCAAGGTCAAGCTCGTCAAGGTCAATATCGACGAGAACCAGGCCATCGCCCAACAGCTCCGCATCCAGTCCATACCGGCGGTGTTCGCTTTCGACCGCGGCCAGCCGGTCGACGGGTTCGTTGGCGCCCAGCCGGAGAGCCAGGTCAAGAGCTTCGTGGAGCGGCTCGCGGGCCCCATCGGCCCGTCTCCGTTGGAGCAGGCGCTGGAGCACGCGAAACAGGCGCTGGACGGGGGCGACCACGTCACCGCGGCCAACATCTACGACCAGATCCTGCGTCAGGCCCCGGGGGAGAAAGCCGCCATCGCGGGGATGGTGCGGTGCCACGTGGCGAGCGGCGAGGTGGCGGAGGCGCGCGCGCTGGTGGACGCGCTGGACGACGACATGCGAAACGAGCCGGAAATCGAAGGCGCGGTCTCCGCCCTGGCTCTTGCCGAACAGGCGGGCCAGGCGGATGGGGATTCGGCGTCTCTGGAAGCGCGGCTCGCACAGAACCCCGACGATTACGAGGCCCGTTTCGATCTCGCCATGGCTCATTACGGCGCCGGGCGCAACGAGCAGGCGATAGACGCGTTGATCGAGATCGTTCGCCGTGACCGGATGTGGAACGACGAAGCCGCGCGCCAGCAACTCGTCAAACTGTTCGAGGCGCTGGGCCACACGGATCCGCTGACGATTGCCGGCCGCCGCAAGCTCTCGTCGATTCTCTTCTCCTGAGCGTGCCGTGAGCGAGCCTGTCCACGCGCCGGACTCTATCGACGACCTGCCGTCCGTCGTCCCGATCTTTCCGCTTCCCGGTGCGCTGCTGCTGCCGCGCGGCCAGCTGCCGCTCAACATTTTCGAGACGCGCTATCTCCAGATGACGCGGGACGTCCTGGGCTCCCATCGCGTCATCGGCATGATCCAGCCGGTGGATCCGGACGCCCCGTCGGCGGCGCCGGAAGTGTACGGAATCGGCTGCACCGGGCGCATCACCTCGTTCGAGGAGACCGACGACAACCGCATTCTTATCGCGCTCAACGGGCTCTGCCGCTTCGATATCGAGAGTGAACTGGAGCCGGAGGGCCTGCTCTACCGCCGCGTCCGCGCGTCCTACGAGCGTTTTTCCGGCGATCTGGAGAAGCCCGCTCCCATCACGGTGGATCGCAGCCGGCTGATCCCCGCTCTCCGTGCCTATTTCGAGCGCTGCGGGCTCAGCGCCGATTGGGACGCGATCGACCGCGCGGGCGACGGGGCGCTGATCACCTGCCTTGCGATGGCATGTCCCTTCAAGCCCAGCGAAAAGCAGGCCTTGCTGGAATGCGAGGAAGACGCCCAGCGCATGGCCATGATACAGGCGCTGCTGGAGATGGCGATCCATGAGCGCGAGCAGCCCGAAGGGCGTTTCCAGTAGGCTCGGCGGGAGTACGGAATGGCCGAAGAGCACGCCGCGGTTGATCCCAAGCTGCTGGAGATACTGGTCTGCCCCGTGACCAAGGAGCCGCTGCGCTACGACAGGGCGCGCCAGGAGTTGATCAGCGAGAAGGCGCGGCTCGCCTTTCCGATCCGGGACGGCATTCCCATCATGCTCCCCGAGGAGGCTCGTCCGCTCGACGAGGATGCGAGCCCATGAGCGGCGTCTTCGACGATCGCCCGCGCCCCACCGAACTCCGCTACAAGAGTGCGGAGAGGGTGCTGGAAGTGGATTTCGACGACGGCGCGGCGTTTGCCCTGCCCGCCGAGCTGTTGCGGGTGGAAAGCCCGTCGGCCGAGGTTGTGGGCCACGGCGAGGGCAAGACCATCGTCGCCGGCCGTCGCCATGTGGGCATCACGCTCATCGAGCCCGTCGGCAACTACGCCGTCCGTATCCATTTCGACGACCTGCACAATACCGGCATCTACACCTGGACCTACCTCCGCCATCTCGGTGAACGTGAAGACGCCATCTGGCAGGACTATCTCTCCGCCCTCGAAGCGCGGAACCTGAGCCGCGACCCGTAAGCACGGAGCGTCGGGCGAGGGCTGCACCCCCCGGCATTGCGGCGGGGGCGCGAAGCACCGGGCCGTTCAGAAGCGCGCCACCCAGCGATCGAGAAAGCCGTCGAGCCAGCGGTGCACCCGGGGGTCGTGGCGGCCGGCGTCGGTGCGCTGTCGGTCCGGTTCGGGTACTTCGGGGCGGGCGAAATAGGGCTGGGACTTCTCGTTCGTAACCCAGCGCTCGAGAGTCTCCGGTGTCATCTCCGGATGAAACTGCACGCCGAACGCTCGTTTGCCGAAAGCGAAAGCCTGGTTTTCGAACAGTTCTCCCTTGGCGAGCAGCCGGGCGGCGGGCGGCAGGTCGAAGCCTTCCCGGTGCCATTGATAGGCATGGAACGGCTCGGGAAAGAGCGAGCAACCCGTGGCGGCCGGGCGAATCGGGTGATAGCCGACCTCGCACTTGCCTTCGGGATGTTCGTAGACCGCGGCGCCCAGTGCCCGCGCCATGATCTGGGCGCCGAGACAGATACCCAGGATCGGCGCGTCTGCCGCGAGCTGCTCCCGCACCCATGCGGTCTCGGCGTGGAGAAAGGGGTGGTTCGCACCATCGGTCGCACTCATGGGTCCGCCAAACACAACCGAGGCGGCGAAGCCCTCGAGGCGTCCACCCTCCACCGGCGGCAATGAATCGCCCTCGACCATGCAGCGGACTTCCGTCTCGAAGCCGCGTGCGTGGAGCGCGTCCCGTACCTTGCCCGGACGCGCATTCGCGGAATGGGTTACCAGAACGACGGGTTGTTTTGGGATGGTACTGGATCCTCGGTGCGCGGGGCGGCCTGTCGTTACAGAGCGAGAGCCTCGGCCGCCGCCCGGCCTCGATGCGCTCGCATGACCGGCGGCGGTCGGACTATAATATGTATCGCTGCGGGGGTTAAACGCGCCCCCGTCTGGCGGGAATACGATTCGGAAATGTCTCTTCGGCGGGGAGCCGACGATGGAAAGAACCAAGGTTGTGCGTCTGTCTGTTGCCGCAGCGCTGGCTTCCGCCGTGTCGCTGGCCATGGTCGTCGAGGCCGAGGACGCGGCGGCGGGCAAGGTCAAATGTTACGGGATCGCCAAGGCAGGCGAGAATCACTGCGCCGATATTGCCGGCACGCACGGCTGTGCGGCGCAATCCACCGTCGATTACGATGGCGGCGAGTGGCAGGCTGCCGAATCGGTCGAGGCCTGCGAGGATGCCGGCGGCAGCTTGGAGCCGTTCGAGGGCGTAAATACCCGAAATTCGACGGGGTGACGCCCGGGCCGCGCGGTGCCGCCTGAGGACGATTCGCCGGGCGATATCCCTGCCTGGGCCGGGATCGGTCTTCGCGATCCGCACATGGCCGCCTTTCTCGCGGGTCCGCAGCCCGTGGCGGGAGTCGAGGTCCATAGCGAAAACTATCTGTGCGATGGCGGCCCCCGGCTCGCCACGCTGGAGCGGGTGCGCGAGAGCTGTTCCGTGAGCTGCCACGGCGTCGGCCTGTCTCTCGCTTCCGCCGACGGCCTGGACCGGGCGCATCTGGCTGCACTCCGGCGCCTCTTCGACAGGGTGGAACCGGTGCTCGTTTCCGAGCATCTGGCCTGGAGCGTCTCCGGCGGCCGCTACTGGGCGGACCTCCTCCCCATTCCCTACACCCACGCCGCGCTCGCACGGGTCGCCGACAATGTGGATTTCGCCCAGCAGTGCCTCGGTCGGCGCCTGTTGATCGAAAATCCCACGCCCTACGTCGCGTTTGCGGAGAGCGTGCTCGGAGAGGCGGAGTTCATGGCCCGTCTCGCGGAGAAGACCGGCTGCGGCGTTCTTCTGGATCTGAACAATCTGTACGTGACGTGCCGCAATCACGGCCTCGATCCGGCCGCCTGGATGGAGTCGCTTGCGCCCGGTGCCGTGGGCGAATACCACCTCGCCGGTCACGGAAGAAAGACCGTGGAAGGCCGGACCCTGCTGATCGACAGCCACGCCGCCCCGGTCTCGGATGCCGTCTGGTCGCTCTATGAGCAGGCGCTGGCGCGCTTCGGACCGCGGCCGACATTCGTCGAATGGGATCTCCGCCTGCCGCCGTTCGCCACATTGCTTGCCGAGGCGGAAGAGGCGGAACGGCGTATACGGTGCCGTCTGGAGCATGATCGTGCTGCGTGAGTTCCAGGCGGCGTTTGCAGAGAGCCTCGTGGGCCGGCCCGACGGCGGAGCCCCCGGCATGGCGGTCTATCGGGAGAACGTCTCGGCCGCGCTCACGTCCGTCGTTGCCTCTACCTACGCGCGTTGTCGCCGCGCACTCGGCGCAGATGCCTTCGATGCGCTCACCTGCGCCTATGTGGGGGCGGACCCTCCGCGTACGCCCCGACTTTACGCCTATGGCGGGGGCTTCGCAGATTTTCTCGAACGCACCGCCATGCCCCCGCCGCCGAACCGCCACTGCCTCGCCGATCTCGCCCGTCTCGAGTGGGCGCGCACGGAGGCCTGCTTCGCACCGGACGACGCACCCCTCGCACCGGGCGACCTGGCGGCGATCCCGCGCGGGCATTATCCGGGCCTCCGCTTCGCGCTTCATCCGGCAAGCCGGCTGATCTCCGTCAGCTATCCCGTTTCGCGCTTTTGGGAGCGGCCGGAAGGTGCCGTTTCCGCCGACCCCGCGCCCGAGACCCTGTTGGCGACCCGCCCCCGTCTCGAGGTCTCGCACGCGATCCTGTCGCGCGCCGACAGTGCGCTCGTTACCGCCCTCGCCGGGGGTGGGACGTTGGAACAGGCGGCGGCGGACGCATATGCGCAAGATCCGGCGTTCGACCTGCAGGGCGCGCTCTACGCCCATCTCCGTCGCGGAACCTTCGCGCGGATTTTGGCCGGGCGCGCACCGGCAGGCGAGGGCGGGGCGGTAGAATGAGCGCCGCGCGGTTCTGTTCACCCCAGGTCGGCCAGCACCTCGCCCCACACCAGGGTCTGCTCGCCTGACACCAGGCTCGCACCCAGGGTCCGTACAGGCTCGAGCGCATGCAGCGGGTCGGCATCCGACTGCTCGAAGCGAATGGCGCCATCGCCCATCACCGTATCCCGGATGTGGGTTTCGGGTGTCATGGAGACGATCTGACGGCAGGCGACTCTGGGCCGATCCGCCCGCGGCAGAACCTTGTAGAACAGCCGGGGGAAGGTGTCCGGCGGATCGAAGCGGTGCGCCGAGGGCGTGAGCGTGATGTCCACGATCGTCTTGCCGAGTCGCGTGGTGCGCCCGCATATCGCGGCCGGCGATTCCTTCAACTCCATTTCGGCGAGCTTCATCTTGAAGCCCCAGATTTCGCGGGTGCCCGAGAGCACCTGGTCGGTGCTGGTGTAACCGAAGACCCAATAGCCACCGTCCACGCGGCCGTAGCGTACCGGCGCGATCACCGCGCTGTCGTAATAGGCCCGGTCGGGGACCGTGCAGTCGAAGAACATGACCGTGACCTGGAGGATATTCGAGCGAATCTCCAGTGGCGCCGGCACCAGCGGCCGCAGCCGCGCCTCGTCCACTTCGCAATAGACGCTCAGCGTCTTGAAGCGATGCCGCCAAGGCGGCAACGGATAAGGCAAATGATCGAACGGTGCTTCCACGGTCACGATTCCCATCCCCGCAGCGACGCGAGGCCCATCGATAGCACGAGACGGATCGGACGCGAAAACCGCCGTTTTCGGCATAGGGTCCAACCATGGGGGTGTGGTGACTCCCGCGACGATCCTCTCGCCGGTACGTTTTCGGTGCGCGGGTCTCCAGGCCCGCTTGTTTCTTTGCCGCGGTCGGAGAGGCGGGTCTTTGCAGGGGCGCGCGGCCGGTGATACCTACCGCGCCGGTGCATGAGAGCGGGAAGGCGGGATGACGCTTCCGATCGTTCCGGGGCTGGCGCCGCTGGCCGGGAAGTATGACGGCTTCATTCTGGACGTCTGGGGTGTCCTGCATCAGGGCGGGCCGATCTACCCCGAGGCGCTCGACTGCCTGCGTCGTCTGCGCGCCGCTGGCAGGCGGGTGGTGCTGCTCTCCAACGCGCCGGTCCGCGCCGCGAAGGTCGAGGCGCTGCTCTTCCGCAAGGGTCTGGAGGTGGGGCTTCACCATGCGATCGTTTCTTCCGGCGAGGCGGCGCGGCATGCCTTGGATACGCGCGTGAAGGACGGCCGGCCCGGCCGGACCTTTCGCCTGCTTGGGCCGGTGGGCTCGCACGATCTGCTGGACGGGCTCGGCTACATACCGGTGGGCACCGTCGAGGAGGCGGACTTCCTGCTTGGAATCGGGCTCGACGACGGGTGCGAGACCGTGGAGGCCCACGAGCCGGTCCTGCGCGCGGCCGCTGCGCAGGACATCCCCATGATTTGCGTCAATCCGGATCGCCTGGTGATCCGCCTCGGAACACCGGAACTCTGCGCCGGTGCGTTGGCCGCGCGCTACGAGGCACTTGGCGGCTCCGTGCGCTATTTCGGCAAGCCCTTCGCAGGGGTCTACGATATGGCGCTCGCGGCTCTTGCGGTGGCGCCGGAGCGTGTGCTTGCCGTGGGGGACGGCCCCGAGACGGACGTAAAGGGCGCGCATGCCGCCGGCTTGGCGTGCCTGCTCGTGACCGACGGTCTGCTGGCCGATGTGCTCGACCTGGCCCCAGGCGCAGCACCCGATCCGCATGCCGTCGAAGAGATCTGCCGGGAGGCAGGCGCGCTCCCCACCGCTCTCGCTCCGCGTTTTTCCTGGTAAGCGGCCCGATGAGCGAAGGCAGGGTCGTGGATTAATTGTGTCGTAAATTTGACACGGGATAGGTTCTGATTTACGGCGCTGTCGGGTCGGTACGCGACATGCGGGACGGGGGTTCGTCCGACAATGATCAGCGGTGTGGTTTCCACAGGCTGCGCGCG
Source organism: Alphaproteobacteria bacterium (assembly GCA_965220825.1). GTDB lineage: Bacteria > Pseudomonadota > Alphaproteobacteria > UBA828 > UBA828. The sequence continues at coordinate 995,341 of OZ244839.1, read as the reverse complement.
CCTCCTGACGACGGCTTGGGTGGCTTCCTGCTCCTTCGGGCCGCCGCGGCGCCATTCTGTACGGGCGTGCCGAGCCTGAGCGGTTACCTCTCCCGCTGCGTGTCGGTGGATCTCGAAGTCGGCACGAAAGACCGCCGCATCAACGCCATCGGCGCCGTGCGGGCGGATACGGGCAAGCGCTTCACCTGGTCCCGTGGCGACCGGGACCCGGCAAGAGCTCTTGCGGAACTCGACGATTTCGCCGATGGCGCGGCGTTCGTCCTCGGCCACAATTTGATCGCCTTCGATCTTCCCTGCCTCCAGGGTGCGAACCCCGGCCTGCGTCTGTTGCGCCTGCCTGCGGTGGATACCCTGCGGCTCAGCCCGCTCGCCTTCCGGCGCAATCCCTATCATCACCTCGTGAAGCACTACCAGGATGGCGGCATCAGGCGGGGGCGGCTGAACGATCCGGTGCTGGACGCCCGCCTCGCCCTCGAGCTCTTCACCGGCGAGCGGTCCGCTCTGCAGCGGAATGCGTCGCCGGCGCTGCTGCAGGCGTGGCACTGGTTGACCACCCCTGAGCCGGAAGGCGCCGACCGCTCCATGCACGCGTTCTTCGCCGAGATACGAAGCGCGGTTCGCCCCACGGAGGAAGAAGCCCTCGCCGCGATCAACGGCAGGCTCGAGGGAAAGGCCTGTGTAGCGCAGGCGCGTGCCGCTGCGGCCGAAGCGGCGCGCGATCCGACGTCCCGCTGGGCGCTGGCCTATGCCTTGGCGTGGCTTTCGGTCGCGGGCGGCAACTCCGTAATGCCGCCCTGGGTGCGCCACCAGTTTCCCGAGGCGGCCCGTCTGGTGCGCAGGCTGCGGGACACGCCTTGCACCGATCCCGCCTGCGGCTGGTGCCGTGAGAGGCACGATGCGCGGAAGGAGCTCGCACACTGGTTCGGTTTCAAGGATTTCCGCCCGGAGCCGGCGGACGAGAGCGGGCGCTCCATGCAGCGTGCCATCGTCGAATCGGTCATGGCGGGCGAACATGTGCTGGGGATCCTGCCCACGGGCACCGGCAAGTCCCTTTGCTATCAGGTCCCCGCGCTCTCGCGCTACCACAAGACCGGCGCGCTGACGGTGGTCGTTTCGCCGCTGGTCGCGCTCATGGCGGATCAGGTGGCGGGGCTTGAGGCGCACGGCATCGATAGCTGCGTGGCGGTCAACGGGCTGCTTTCGATGCCCGAGCGCGCCGATGCGCTGGACCGGGTCCGGCTGGGGGGTGTGGGCATCCTTCTCATTTCGCCGGAGCAGCTCCGCTCCCGCTCCCTGCGCCGGGTGCTCGATCAGCGGGAGATCGGCGGCTGGGTGCTGGACGAAGCGCACTGCCTCTCTCGCTGGGGCCACGACTTCCGCCCGGACTATCTCTATATCGGCCGCTTCATCCGGGAGACGGCGGAGAAAACGACCGAGAAGCGCCCGCCGCCGGTGCTGTGCCTCACGGCGACCGCCAAGCCTGACGTGAGGGCGGACATCGCGCGGCACTTCGAAGAGAAGCTCGATATTGCGCTCAGGGTTTTCGACGGCGGCGCCGAGCGGTCGAACCTCGCCTTCGAAGTGGTCCCGACCTCGGGCGGCGAGAAGTTCGCCCTCATCCATCAGCTTCTCGAGGACCGCCTGCCCGAGCACACCCCCGGCGGTGCCATCGTCTATTGCGCCACGCGGCGGCGGAGCGAGGAGGTCGCCGACTATCTGCGGGACAAGGATGTTCCGGCGGGCTATTTCCACGCGGGCCTCTTGCCGGAGACGAAGAAGGACGTGCAACGGCGCTTCATCGAGGGCGAGTTGCGCGCCATCGCGGCGACAAACGCTTTCGGCATGGGAATCGACAAGCCGGACGTGCGCCTCGTGGTCCATGCGGATATCCCGGGCTCGCTGGAGAACTATTTTCAGGAAGCGGGCCGCGCCGGGCGGGACCGCGAACCCGCATCATGCGTGCTGCTCTATGCGACGGACGATGTGGAGCGTCAGTTCGGCATGTCCGCGCGCTCCCGGCTCACCCGGCACGAGATCCGCGGCATCTACAAGGCCTTGCGGAACCTGGATCGAAAGAAGCGCCTGGAGGGCGAGGTGGTGGCCACTGCCGGCGAAATCCTCGGCGAGGACGAGGAGCAGGCGTTCGAGCGGGATTCGGCAACGGACGACACGCGCGTGCGTACCGCTCTCGCCTGGCTCGAGGAGGCGGGCCTGCTGACCCGTGACGAGAATCGGGTTCAGGTCTTTCCTTCGTCGCTCCGCGTGACCTCGATGGAGGAGGCGCGGAAACGACTTGCGGGAGGGACGTTCACGGACCACTACCGCCGGAGCCTCACGCGCATCGCCGAGCTGTTGATGGAGGCGCGGCCGGACGAAGGCGTCACCACGGACGAATTGATGCTGGCCTCGAGGCTCAGCCCGGAGGGCGTGCGCGGCGCGCTCTACGATCTCGAGCGGCTCGGCATCTGCAGCAATGACACGGCGCTGACGGCGTTCGTCCACACGGGCGTGGAGCGCTCGTCCCGCAAGCGGCTGGCGGAGGCGGCGGCGCTGGAAGAGGCGCTCATCGCCCATATGCGGGAGGCGGCGCCCGAACTCGGCAAGGGCGAATCCGCGCCTCTCCATCTGCGTATCGCCGCACAGACCTTGCGGGAGCGAGGCGACGGCCTGCCGGACCCGTTGCCGCTCCGGCTCTTGCGCATTTTGCGCAGTATTGCCCATGACGGGCGCGGCGAGGACGCCGACGCCGGGAGTCTCTCCTTGCGTAAACGGGACGCGGAGACGGTATACGTCACGCTGCGACGCGAATGGGGCGCCCTGGAAGAGACCGCTCGCCGCCGGCGCGAAGCGGCGATGCGCCTTCTGGAGCATCTGCTTTCCCGCCTGCCGTCCGGTGCCCGCGGGACGGACCTTTTGGCCGAGACCACCATCGGCAAGCTGATGGAGGCGCTGGAAGCCGACATCGTGTTGAAGAGCAAGGTGCGGCGATCCGACAAGCTGTTGGACCGGGCACTGCTCTGGCTGCACGAGCAGGAGGCGATCCGTCTCAACAAGGGGCTTGCCATATTTCGCCCCGCCATGACCGTCCGGCTGCTGCGGGACGGGCGCGGCTTCACCAAGGCGGACTTCCAGCCTCTCGCGCTCCATTACCGGGGGCAGGTGAGGCAGATTCACGTGATGGCGGCCTTCGCCGAGCGCGGCCTGACCGCCATGCGGGAAGCGGAGCGCCTGGCGCGGGATTATTTCACGCTTCAGGAAGGGGCGTTTCTCCGTCGCTGGCTGCCCGATCGCGAGAAGGAGACCGCCCGGGAGACGACGCCCGAATCGTGGCGAACCATCGTCGAGAGCCTGCGGAACCGGACCCAGCAGGCGATCGTGGCCGACGACCGGGAAGAGACCAACGTGCTGGTGCTTGCCGGCCCCGGTTCAGGCAAGACCCGGGTGCTGGTGCACCGCATCGCCTATCTCATCCGCGTTCGGCGCGAGGACGCGCGCGGCATTCTGGCGCTCGCCTACAACCGCCACGCGGCCGTCGATATCCGCCGCCGGCTGGACGCATTGATCGGCGCCGATGCGCGCGGCGTGACGGTGTTGACTTGCCACGGGCTCGCCATGCGAGTCGCCGGCGCGAGCTTCACCGGGCGGACGGAGCGGCCCGACGACGAGCTGTTCCGCGAGGTGCTCCGCCGCGCGGTCGAGGTGCTGCGCGGCGAAGGCCTGCCGCCGGAGGAGGCGGACGAGAGGCGCGATCGGCTGCTCGCGGGCTTTCGCTGGATCCTGGTGGACGAGTACCAGGACATCGGCAAGGACCAGTACGACCTCATATCCGCACTCTCCGGGCGCACGCTCGAGGACGAAGATGGAAAGCTCACCCTCTTCGCGGTCGGTGACGACGATCAGAACATCTACGCGTTCGACGGCGCATCGGTCGCGTTCATCCGCCGTTTCGAAGCCGATTACGAGGCGAGGCCCATCCATCTCACGGACAACTACCGGTCCACCGGCCACATCGTGACGGCGGCGAATGAAGTGATCGCGCCTGCACGGCAGCGGATGAAGAAGGGGCACCCGATCCATGTCGACCGGGCGCGGGAGAAGGATGCGCCCGGCGGGTCGTGGGAGACACGGGACCCATATGCGCAAGGGCGGGTCCAGATATTGCCGGCGGACCGCGATCCCATCGCGCAGGCCCGGATCGCGGTGGAGGAGCTGCGGCGCCTCTCCCGGTGCGTGGCGGACTGGGACTGGTCGCGCTGTGCGGTGATTGCCCGGGCGTGGCGCTGGCTCGAGCCGGTGCGTGCATTCTGCGCCGCGGAGGGCGTACCGGCCCAGATGGCGGACGAGGAGATTCCCGGTTTCTGGCGCCTGCGGGAGACCCGCGCCTTCGTCGAGTGGCTGCGCGGTCGGGAGCCACGCGTCGTCGACGGCGAGGCGCTGGCGGGTTGGGTGGACGCGTGTCCCAACAATCCTTGGTACGACCTGCTGCGCCAGGCCGTCGAGGAACACGCCCTGGAGACCGGCGGTGCCGAGACTCCGGTCGCTCGCCTGGTCGAGTGGCTCGCCGAATGGGGCCGGGATGTCCGCCGCCGCCAGCATGGGCTTCTGCTGCTGACCGCTCACCGTGCCAAGGGGTTGGAGTTCGATCATGTCGTGGTACTGGACGGCGGTTGGAACCGTGTCGGCGACGGGGAGGATGCGGACGCGCCGCGGAGGCTCTATTACGTGGCCATGACGCGCGCACGCGAGACCCTCGCGCTCTCGCGCTTCGACGGCTCCCACCCGTTTCAGGACGCACTCCCGGCCGGCTCTCCGGTCTTGCGGCGTGAGCCGGTCATCCTCACGCCCGGCGCACCCGAACTCGCATACCGTTACGTCCGCCCGAGCCTCGGAGAGGTGGATCTGGGCTTCGCCGGGCGCCTGAGGGCGGGCAACCCGGTCCATCGCGCCATCGCCGCGCTCGCCCCCGGTGCTGCGTTGAAGACACGCGTCACCGCGGGCGGGCGATGGGAGATCCTGGATCGGGCAGGCATGGTGGTGGGGCGTCTCGCCACGTGCTTCAAGCCGCCCCCTGGGATGCGTTGCCGCTCTGCCGAGGTCCGGGCCGTGATCGGATGGAGCCGCGAGATCTCCAAGCCCGAATACGTGAATCTAATCCGGTGCGATTCATGGGAGGTGGTGGTGCCGGAGCTCGTGTTCGAGCCGGCACCGACCCCCGACACGGAGGCGCGCGCGCGTTCTGTGCACGTTCAGACAGCCACGAGACGCGGCTCTTGAAACGGGGTTGGGGGTCTCCGACACGGTTGGTGTGTCAATGGCAATCGAAAATGCGACAGTTTTGGTGCGCGGGTCTCCAGGCCCGCATTTTTCTTCTTCTCGAAAAACAAAAACATGCGGGCCTGGAGACCCGCGCACCAAAAAGGGCGCAGCGCGTTGGGGCGACGCGCGACCGCCATAACGCCGGTTCGCCGGATTTGCGCGGCCCCACCGGACACGTTCTTGAGGGCCGTCTCTGCCGCTGCTACGGTCCCGTACCGCCACGGAGGGCCGGGAGCGCGTTGCAGGCGGCGCTATTCGACTCCCGGTCCATATGCTCCCGATCGTGACGCGATGCAGTCTTATTCGTCGAGACACGACGGCTCTCTCGCGGCGCTACCGCGGCCGCAGGCTCTCTTGGCCGCTTTGGCGGGGCTCGCACTCGCCGGCGGTGTGGGTGTGCTGGCGGCGGCGGTCGACGGCCGTCAGGCGGCGCTGCTGGCGGTTGGCGCGGCGCTCGGCTTCGCGCTCCACCATGCGCTCTTCGGCTTTGCCGGCGCCTATCGCCGCTTCTTCACGGAGGGTCGGACCGCCGGCATCCGGGCGCAGCTTCTGATGCTGGCGGTTGCCAGCATGGCCTTCGCCCCGCTGCTGGCGGCGGGGGAGGCGTTCGGTCACGGGCTCGGCGGCGCCGTTGCGCCGGTGGGAGTCTCGGTCATGGCCGGCGCCTTCCTCTTCGGGATCGGCATGCAAGTGGCGGGCGGTTGCGCGTCCGGCACCCTGTTCACCTTCGGCGGCGGCAGCCTGCGCATGGCGGCGGTGCTGGCCGGGTTCGTCGCGGGCTCCGTTATCGGAAGCGCGCATCTTCCCTGGTGGCTGGACCAGCCCCGTCTCGCGCGTTACTCGCTCTTCACGTCTTTCGGCTGGCCTCTGGGCCTTGCCGCGCAACTCGCCTTCCTCGGCCTGCTCGCGCTCGGCGCTCGTGCCTGGGAGCGCCGCCGCCGCGGCACGCTGGAGCCACTCGCATGGCGCGCCCACGAGGCGCCCTGGGCTCACACGCTGTTCCGCGGTGGCTGGCCGCTCGCCTGGGGTGCATTGGCGCTGGCACTACTGAATCTCGCGACTCTCTTGATCGCCGGCCATCCCTGGAGCGTCACCTGGGGCTTTACGCTGTGGGGCGGCCAGGCGGCGGATGCGCTGGGCTTCGGCGTCCGGGAGTGGACGTTCTGGCAGTGGCCGCGGCCGGCGGCGGCGCTGGATTCCCCGGTCTTCGAGGATGGGGTTTCGGTGATGAACATGGGTATCGTCGTGGGCGCCCTGCTGGCGGCGGGCATCGCCGGCCGGTTTGCGCCGCGGCTCCGCTTCTCCCCCGGCGCGCTCGCAGGCGCCGTCCTGGGCGGGTTGCTGCTGGGCTATGGCGCGCGCCTCGCGTTCGGCTGCAATATCGGCGCGTTCTTCGGCGGCGTCGCATCCGGCAGCCTGCATGGCTGGCTGTGGATCCTCTTTGCGCTGGCGGGGACGGCCGCTGCCGTCCGGCTCCCCCTGCCGATGGGGCTTCGCGGGCAAGACGAGCCGGTACGCGGGGCGTGCGCGCCATGAGGATAGGCGAGCGCTTGCGCCCTCGTTCATTGCTCCGCTTCGGCCTGGCCGGTGCGGTGCTCGCGGGGATCGGCTTCGCCGTGCTGCACCGCGATGATTTCGATGCGGCCCAACTCGAAGCCCATGTGGCGGCATTCGGCGTGTGGGCGCCCGTCGTCTTCATTTGCGCCTATGTGCTCGCCACCGTGTTCTTCCTGCCGGGCCTCCTGCTGACGCTCGCCGCCGGTGCGCTGTTCGGGCCTTATCTTGGGACGTTCTACAGCCTGGCGGGTGCAACGGCCGGTGCCGTCTGCGCCTTCCTGATCGCGCGGCATGCGCTTTCCGGCTGGGTGGCGGAGCGCTCGCCCGCGCGGGTGCGCCGGGTGGTCGAGGGGGTCGAGGCGGAGGGCTGGCGCTTCGTTGCCATGACCCGGCTGATTCCGTTCATACCGTTCAACGCGCTCAACTATGTGCTGGGTCTCACCCGTATACGGCTCGCCCACTATGCCGCCGCATCCTTCGTCTTCATGGCGCCGGGCGCGGCGGCCTACGCCTATCTCGGCCATGTGGGGCGGGAGGCGGCGGCGGGCGAGGAAGGCATCGTGCAGAACGCGCTTCTGGGCCTCGCCGCCGTCGGCCTGGTGGGCTTCCTTCCCCGCCTGGTCAAGCGCTTTCGCCGGCGGGCGGCGGATCGCGCGGCGAAGGCGGAGCCGCCGGCGGCTACTCCAGGATCATGTCCCGAATCATCACCGGAAGACCGGCAGTAAGCCCGCCGTCCACCACCAGGTTGGCGCCATTGACGAAGGCCGCCTCGTCGGCGGCGACGAAGGCGACGGCGGCGGCGATATCCTCGGGCTGCCCGACGCGGCCCACGGGATACCAGCGGGCGAGCTGTTCGAAAATTTCGGGGTTCTTCCGGCGGCGGACACGCCAAGTCTCGATGTCGGTCTCGACAGTGCCGGGGGAGACCATGTTGGCACGGATACCGCTGGGCCCATATTCCACGGCGAGCGAGCGGGTGAAGCTCAGGAGGCCGGCCTTGGCGGCGCTGTAGGCCGGGTTGCCGAGGGCCATGAGTCCGTTGACCGAGCCGATATTGACGATGGCGCCCCGGCCTTGTGCCGTCATCTCCGGCAGCGCGGCCTTCGCGCAGACGAACTGGCCGTGCAGGTCGACCTCGACCTCGGCGCGCCAGTCGTCCTCGTCCGTGCTCGCAAGGTCGCCCCGAAGCGCGAAGGCCGCGTTGTTGACCAGCACGTCGAGCCCGCCGAACGCCTCCTTCATGGTCCGGACGGCGCCTTCCACCGCCGCGGCCTCCGTGATGTCCGCCAGGAGTATGACGGCGCGTCCGCCGGCCTTCTCCACCTGGGTTGCGGTCTCCCGCGCCGCGTCCTCTCGCAGGTCCAGGACGCCGATGGCGGCGCCTTCGCGCGCCAGCCGCAGCGCCGTCGCTCGCCCGATGCCGCCGCCGCCGCCGGTGATTAGCGCGGCCTTCCCTTCGTAGCGAGTCATGGCGTTTACTCCTGCTCCAGCACGTCGAGCGCCTCGCGCACGCGGTCGAGGGCCGCGAGCGCCAAATGGCCGTAATTGTAGAAGGCGATGCCGGAGAGCCCGCCCGTCTTCAGTGCGCGGGCGGCGGCGGCGGTCTCGTGCCCGTTCGCGAGGTCGGGGTGGCCCGGCCGCAGAATGTAGGCGATCCGCGCGTCCGCGCCCGCCCGGCGGCGTACGTCCCAGGCGTCGTTGGCGACCGCCGCCGCGCTGGGCTCGTAGGCCGGAACCTCCAGGCGGTCGGCCGCTTCCGCCAGCAGTTTCAGGTCGCTGCCTTCGGACCAGCAGGCGGCGGTGGGGCGCTGGACCGTCGGGATGACCGCGAGCGTGGTCTCTCGCGGCAGGGCGGCGCGGACCTCGGCCACCAGATCGGCAACGAGCTGGCACCGCCAAGAGAGGAACGCCGCCCATTCCGGGTCCGCGATCAGATCCGCGATCCACCATTCGAGGGCCGTATCGTCCGGCACCGGCTCCGGGCGCTCGAAGAACGCATCCAGCGCCGCGCAGGTTTGCCAACGCAGGCGTTCGGCGTCGATCCCCCGTGATTCAGCCGCCGTGATGGTGGCCTCGGAGAAGCAGAGACCGAGGAGCCGCGACGCCCAGCGGTTCATGGGCACCAGGAAGAACTCGTGGTGGAAGCCGTGGTCGAAGGGCAGGAACCCCGGCGTTTCCAGCGCGAGCCCGTCCAGTTCGTAGCGTTCCGCCAAGTCGGTGCAGAGCGTCACGACGAAACGGCGCACCTCCTCATGGGCGGGGCAGAGGCTGTAGGGATAGGAATCGCCGTAGCAGTTTCGCACGGTGTATTCGGAATGGCGCATGCCGAGCGCCGTGTTGTGCAGGCAGACCGTCCAGGCGACGCGCCCCATGTCGGGTGCGGCGCGGGCAAGCTCCGCCAGCATGTCGCGCTCCTTCGCGAGGCTGCCGGGGAGGGGTTTGATGGCGCCGTAGCGCTTCATGCGGGGGCGGAAATAGACCGCGCCGTCCTCGGGGAAGTAGACCCGGTTTCGCGGTGCGTGGGGCCGGAGGAACTTGCCGGCGTGATAGCTCGCGGCGAGCGTCACCGTGTTGATGCCCGCATCCCGCATCCGCCCCACCGCCCGGTCGATCCCTTGCTCCGCCAGATCCCAGGGATATGCGTACATGCCCTTGTACACCGGTCCGACTCCCTCCCATGCCTTCAACGCCCATACTAACCCGCACCGTGCCCAAGCGGAGGGGCGTTCAGCCCCGCGCTCCGGGGCAAGGGTTGCCTCCGCCCTTGCGGTTTTCCCTTCGCCATCGCGCGGGCGAGCGCGCTACTCTCCCGGCGCGTCGAAGCGGAGGCGGAGAGGCGTGGTGGGGTTCGAGATCGACAGCGGGTTCGATGGCGGGAACGTCCGGCGGCTCGCCGATGGGCCAGGGGGTACCGTGCGGCTTGCGATCATGCCGGACCAGGGGACGGGCTTTTTCCAGTGGTTCTACTTCCGGCTGGCCGGCGCGCGGGGCGCCCGTTGCAGGCTGGAGATCGTGAACGCCGGCGAATCTTCCTATCCGGCCGGCTGGCGCGATTACCGTGCCGTGGTCTCGGAAGATCGCGAGACATGGCTGCGGGTCGCGACCGCCTTCGACGGCAGGGTGCTGACGCTCGACCACCGGCTGGCGGGAAGCACCGCATGGTTCGCCTATTTTGCGCCCTACTCCATGGAGCTCCACCACGATCTCGTCGCCCGCTTCCAGGCGAGGCCCGGCATATGTGCGATCCGCCTCGGCGCGACCCTGGACGGCCAGCCGCTCGACCTGCTCGAAGCCGGGAGCGAGAGTGGGCGCCCTTGCTGGATCATCGGACGTCAGCATCCCGGCGAGACCATGGCGGAATGGTGGATGGAGGGCTTCCTCGAACGGCTGCTGGATCCGCGGGACGAAACGGCGCGCGCCCTCCTCGGCAAGGCGCGGTTCCACATCGTGCCCAACATGAACCCCGACGGCAGCCGACGCGGCCACCTTCGTACCAACGCCGCTGGCACCGACCTCAACCGCGCCTGGGCCTCGCCCGCCATGGCGACCAGCCCGGAAGTCCATCTGGTACGGGCGCGCATGGCCGAGACCGGCGTCGGTTTCTGCCTCGACGTGCATGGCGACGAGGGCCTTCCTTACGTCTTCATCGCGGGTCCGGAAGGGATTCCCTCCTTCTCCGATGCGCTTGCCGGCGGCCTCGCGCGGTTCTCGGGCGCATTGGCCGGGGCGGATTCGCGCTTCCAGACGGAGCACGGCTACCCACGGACTCCGCCCGGCAAGGCCAATCTCGCCATCTGCGCGAACCATGTGGCGGAGGCCTTTGGCTGCCTGGCCATGACCCTGGAGCAGCCCTTCAAGGACGCGGCGAACGCGCCCGATCCTCGCCATGGCTGGTCCCCCGACCATTGCCGCGGCCTGGCTCGAAGCTGCATCGACGCGCTCGCCGCCACAATCGACGACCTCCCCGGGCCGCGGGAGCCCCGCCGATGAGCGGGCAATGAAGAGACCGAAACAAACGACCGGCAACCGGGTTGTCCCGGAAAGGGAACGCGCCCGCGTGGCCCGGAAAGCGTCCTATCTCGGAAGCCCCGAGCACAAGACGCTACGATGGTGGGGCGGTCTGCCACAGGGTCGTCGCCCAAGACCCAAAAAGCAGTTGACAACACCGTGCCCACTCCTCACAGAGACGGATCGGGAGCGTGCAACCGAGTGGGTGCGGAAGGCAATCAGGCGAGGCGATTGCGAATTTGTCGAAGGCGACGGGGACTTTCCGAAGCGTATCTGGCATCGCGACGAGAACGGACAGTTATGGCGAGGCCTGCTGGTCAACCGTACGACGGGGGAGTACAAAGGCTGGCCTGAGACCGACGAGGGCTTCTGATGAAAGTCTATGTCGATTGGCAGGATCATGCGAAGAACGCCGCGCCAGAAGAACGCGCGACGGTTGCGGATCTACGCATCCTCGTCGACGGCAACAATGTCTGTGATAACGTCATTGGTGAAGGGCGTGATCTCAAGGCTCACGTTACCGTGTCGGCCTACCCGGCCGCGGAAGGCATTGCACTGAATTGGTGGCGGATTTTCGGGCGGCGCGGCGAAGACGAGTTTCGATTGGTCGAGCGGCGGGACGGATACGTATTGCCCGATGTGCGGATGCGTTTTGACGGCACAATGTTCGAATGCCAGGCTCTGCCTCGCCGCTACCGGGACGTTCCCGTCTGGTTTCCCCGCCAATCTTCGGAGTTGCTGACGAGGCACGAGGCCGAGAGCGATCTCTCGGATTTCGTGGAGCGCGTCGCTGAGCGGCTCGCCGACCGCGGGGTTCGCGAATCTGCGCTGCAGTTGCGCTGGGAGCGCATCGGCATTTCGCGCGGCAATGCCGATGAGGCTGCGTTCTGCGAGGCCGCCGGTGCGCTGCGATGTGATCCCTACGACATCGCAGAGGAGGACGCCGCGTTCATCGAGGCGGCAGGCACACTCTTCCGCGGCGAGGCGCTGGTGGAGTTTCTCTCGGGCTTGCACAGGCCCGCACCCGAGCCCGTACTGGACTGGATCCGAAAGACCGAGCGTCGGCCACCCCATCGCTCGCGATTGCCAGGAGCGGCGGACATCCGGAACCGCCTCCTCCAGAAAGGGGACAGCGAGCTTCGCGAGAGCGAACGGGCCTGGGCACGGGGGTACCGCTGCGCCCGGGCGGCGCGGAAGACGCTCGGTATCGACGAGACGGTCCGTCTTCGAACGGTGGGCGCCCTTGCCGGCCGCCTCGAAGCCCCGAGCTTTCGACCGGTCGGCACTCGTATCCAGGGGCTGCGCGCGCTGGTGCGCTCCGACGAGGACGGTGTCAACGTCCATGTCCGCAGTGCGCAACATCCGGGCCATGGTGCTCAACTCTTCGCGCTCGGACGCGCACTGGGAGATGCCGTTGCCAATCCGCCCTTGGGCCTGTCGGTGGTCAACGATCTTCGCGACGCCTCGCGCCAAGCGGCCAGCCGGGCATTCGCCGCGGAATTTCTCGCACCGGTTTCCGAAATCCGTTCCATGCGTGAAGACAATTGGGATACGGAAACCATGGCCGAGGAATTCGGTGTTGCTCCGGCGGTAATCGAGCGGCAGATCGAGAACCGCGACAATATCGAGCGTGCCTGCGCCGCGTGACGGTGACAGCCCCCGGAGGGGGCATTACTCGATCCACCCCACTTGGTGCGTGAGACGGTTTTGGGGCGACACCCCCGATCGTCCGCGCGTTGCGTGCTTTCGGATTAGCGCGTGAGGGCCGTTGGGATATACTCCGCGCCGCAATTCCGCCTTTCGCTTACGCAATCCACGAGACGCGCCCGGCGATGCACGCGTTGGCAGACTTCATCCACGCAGTCATTTCGACCTACATCTATCTGCTCATCGCGGCGGCGTTGATCAGCTGGCTGGTGGCGTTGAACGTCATCAACACCCACAACCGCTTCGTATTCGCGCTGGTGAGCTTCCTCTACCGGGTCACCGATCCGGCGCTGCGGCCGATCCGGCGCATCCTTCCCAATCTCGGCGGCATCGACATCTCGCCGGTCATCTTGATCCTGCTGCTCTATTTCATCCGGGATCTCATCGTGGACAACATCGTCGGATAACGGGATTAAGCCATGGGCGACGCAGTCATCATCGACGGCAAGGCCTTCGCGGCCGATCTGCGGGCCGACGTGAAGCGCCGGACCGCGCTTCTCAAGGCAAGCCACGGCCTGGTGCCGGGTCTCGCGGTGGTCCTGGTGGGCGACGACCCGGCGAGCGAGGTCTATGTCCGCAACAAGGGGAAGGCGACGGTCGCCGCTGGTCTCGTCTCGCGTGAATACCGGCTTTCCGCCCAGGCGAGCCAGGAGGAGGTGCTGGACCGGGTGCATGCGCTGAACGCGGATGCGGAGATCCACGGCATTCTGGTGCAGCTGCCGCTCCCCGACCAGGTGGACGAGGATGCCGTCGTCAACGCCATCGATCCCGGCAAGGATGTGGACGGGTTCCACACCGTGAATGTGGGCCGGCTCAACACCGGCCAGGAGAGCATGGTGCCGTGCACGCCGCTCGGCTGCCTCCTCATGCTGCGCCATCATGTCGGCGATCTCACGGGCAAGCGCGCCATGATCGTCGGACGCTCCAACATCGTGGGCAAGCCCATGGCGGCGCTCTTGCTGCGTGAGCACTGCACGGTCACCGTCGGCCACTCGCGCACCGTGGACCTTGCGGGCGAATGCCGACGGGCGGACATACTGGTGGCCGCCGTGGGACGGGCGGAGATGATCCGGGGGGACTGGGTGAAGCCCGGCGCCGCGGTGATCGATGTCGGCATCAACCGGGTGCCCGCGGGCGAGAAGACGAAGCTGGTGGGCGACGTGCATTTCGCCGAGGCCGTTGAGCGGGCCGGCTGGATTACGCCTGTCCCGGGCGGCGTCGGGCCCATGACCATCGCCTGCCTGCTCAAGAACACGCTTACCGCCGCGTGCCGCCGGCACGGGATCGCCGAGCCCGACTGAAAACGGGCGGGAAACGCGCCATGACGAGCGTGCCGCTCGCGGAAGGCAAGCTGCCGCCGGATCTCCTCGCCGAGGTGTTGGCCTGGGCCGGCCCGCCGCCCCCCGACCTGCTGCTTCCGCCGATGCTGGGCGAGGACGCGGGTGCCGTGGCGGTGGCCGGAGGCGCGCTGGTCGCGGCGAGCGATCCGGTGACGCTCACCGGCCACGATGTGGGTGCCCACGCCGTGGCGGTGAACGCGAACGATATCGCGGTCATGGGAGTAAAGCCCCGTTGGTTCACCGCGACCGTGTTGCTCGCGCCGGGCACGACTGCCGCCGAGGTCCGGGCGCTCTACCGCGGCATGCACGCCGCGCTCGCCGCGCTGGACGCCGTGTTGATCGGCGGCCATGTGGAGGTTACCGGCGCGGTGGCTCGCACGGTCGTGGTGGGCCACATGATGGGGTTGCGGGAGGACGGCGGATTCGTCCGCACGGCCGCCCTCGCGCCGGGCCATGTCCTGGTTCAGGTCGGCCCGGCGCCGGTGGAGGGCGCTGCGGTCCTCGCGGCCGAGGCGGAAGCCCGCATCCGGGGCACGGCGGCCGAAGCCCATCTGGCGGCGGCGCGCCGCGCGCTTCGGGAACCGGGAATCTCGGTGGTGGCCCCGGCGCTGCGCGCGGCATCGCTCGGGGCGAGCGCCATGCACGATCCTACCGAGGGCGGGCTCTCCGCGGGCCTCTACGAAATGGCGGAGGCTGCGGGTGTGGGCCTTCGGGTCTCGGCGGAGTCGGTGCTCTGGTTCGAGCCGGGTCGGGCGCTTGCGGAGACTCTCGGTATCGACCCCTGGGGCCTGTTGGCTTCCGGCGCGTTGCTGGCGGCGTTTCCCGAAGCGGCGGCGGCGACGGCTTGCGAGACGCTTGCGCTCGAGGGGTTCGACGTCGCGCCCATTGCCCGCGCGGTCGAGGGCGTCGGGGTCCGGTTCCAGGGTGGCGGGGCGGTGCCGCGCTTCTCCCGGGACGAGACGATCCGCCTGCTTGTCGGCGAATAGGCCGCGCGGCGGCCCGGCCGTCAGAGCGCGGGATCGGCGGACGGAAGGCCCAGCAGCACACGCCCGTGGTTTGAGGCGTTTACATCCCAGTTCTGGGTGATATGGCAGCGGATTCCGTTCATGTCCCGCATGGCGCGCGAGAGGAAATTCCGGTCGTAGAGCCCGGCCCCGCCCGACAACAGGAACAGCAGGTCCACCGCATCCGCCGCGAGCTTGCCCGCCATGGTCGCCTTGGCGCGGAGTTCGGTCTTGAGCGCCATGGGCGCGATCTCGCCCCTCTCGGCGACCGCCATACCGAGGTCGCAACAATTGTGGAGCAGCAGCCGCGCGGTCTCCACGGCCGTATGGGCTTCCGCCGCCTTGACCTGGGCGGTGGAATAGTCCGCGACGCTCTTGCCGGACATGCGCGCGATGCGATCCCGGCTGTGGGCGAGATAGGCATCGAGCGCCGCTTGGGCGAGGCCGAGTGCGACGGCGCTCTGGTTGATCGAAAACATGGCGAAGGCGGGGAGCCTGTAGAGTGTTGCGTCACTCACCGCGCAGCCGGGTGCATTGCCGCCGCCCTTCGTTTCGGCGATGGGGAGTGCCCGGCTCTCCGGCACGAAACAGTCCTGGATGGTGACGTCGGCGCTGCCCGTACCTCGAAGGCCCGCCGTATGCCAGGTGTCGAGAATCTCGAATTCGCCGCGCGGCACCGCATGCATTTGGGCGACGGGTGCGCCGCCGCCGTTCTCGGCGAAGGCCGCGGCGATGAACCAGTCCGCGCCATAGACGCCGCTCGCGAACGGCCAGCGGCCTTCCAGCCGCCAGCCACCCTTCACCTTCCGCGCCTTGCCGCAGGCGGGAATCAAGACGCCGGCCACCATGGCATCCGGCATCTCGCCCCAGATCTCGTCCTGCCCGTCGCCCGGCCAGTAGCCCAGCAGGCAGTTGTGGGAGCAGTACTGGGTCAAGCACCAGCCCGCGGCGCAGCACCCGGCGGAGACCGTCTCCACGATATCCACCATGCCGGAGAAGTGTGCCTCCGCGCCGCCGTGGCGCGCCGGCTGGAGAATGCGGTGAACGCCGGCGGCGCGCATGGCCTTCAGCGTCTCCGGCGAGAGTCTGCGCGCCTCTTCCGCCTCGTCCGTGCGGTCCCGCACAGTGTCGACCAGCGCCCGCGCCTTCGTGAGGAGCCCGGCGCGGGTGAGCGCGAGATTCGTCGTCGCCGCGTCGTTCATGCGGCGAAGCTTAGACCGGGCGGTCGCAAACCAAAATCCCCAACCACGCTTCGCCGCCGGTCTATAATCGCGCGGGATGACCAATGCGGAACTTCGTCTGGAGCCCGAGCGCGCCACCGATACCGGGGCGGAGGCGCAGGTGGGCCTTGCGTTCCTCCAGGTCTCGCGGCTCCGCCGCTGCCCCTATCTTGCGGGGCAGGCGGAGCGTCTGGTCGTTGCCCCGCTGACGGGGGACGATACAGGGGCGGAATACGGCCGGATGCTGCGGGCCGGCTTCCGCCGGAGCGGAACGGTGGCGTACCGCCCGGCCTGCCCGGATTGCCGGGCCTGCGTTTCCGTTCGCGTCCGGGTGGAAAGCTTCGCGCCGGGCCGGTCTCTGCGGCGCGTTGCCGCAAGAAATCGGAACATGAAGCTCACCACAATGGAAGCGGCGGCGCGGGCGGAACATTTTTCCCTCTTCCGCCGCTATCAGGAGGCGCGCCACCCCGGCGGCGCGATGGCCGCAATGGACGAGCGCGACTACGCCGCTTTGGTCGAGGATAGTTCCGTTGCGACCCGCATAGCCGAGTTCCGCGAACCCGACGGGCGGCTCTACGGTGTCACCCTGTTCGATGTTGTCGACGACGGGCTTTCGGCGGTTTATTCCTTCTACGATCCGGCCCGGTCCGCGGCGAGCCCCGGCAGCTACATGATCCTCGGACTGATTGCCGAGGCGCGTGCGCGTGGGCTCCCTTTTCTCTATCTCGGCTACTGGATCGAAGACTGCGAGAAGATGGACTACAAGGCGCGCTTTCGTCCCCTGGAGGCCCTGGGTCCCGGTGGCTGGACCGAGCTGGAGGCGCGCTCCAATGGTGTTTCCCGAGGGCCCGTGCTATCCACTCAGGTGGAACCATAGCGTCTCCTCGGGCGGCTTGAAGGTAGAGTGAAGTGCTCGGCGAGACCGGCGGCGGAGTGACAGACTGCGCCGCATGAATGCAGGAGGCATCGCAAGATGAGCAAGGGAATCGGACGTCGCAGGTTTCTCAAGGGCACGGCCGTTGCCGGTGCCGCGTTGGCGGCAACGGCTGCGTCGGATTTTCCGGCGCCCGCCGTTGCGCAGGACCGTCGCCAGCTTCGGCTGGTGACCACCTGGCCCAAGAATTTTCCGGGGCTGGGCACCGGCGCGCAGCGCTTCGCCGACCGTATCACCCAGGGGACGGACGGACGGCTCGAGGTCAAGCTGTTCGCCGCGGGTGAACTGGTGCCGCCGTTCGAATCGTTCGATGCCGTCTCGCAAGGGTCGGCGGACATGTATCACGGTGCCGACTATTACTGGCAGGGCAAGTCGAAGGCCTTCAACTTCTTCACCGCGGTGCCCTTCGGCCTGACCGCCAGCGAGATGAACGCCTGGATGTACCATGCCGGCGGGCAGGAACTTTGGGACGAGCTCGGTTCCGGCTTCAACATCAAACCCTTCATGGCGGGCAACACCGGGGTCCAGTGGGGCGGCTGGTTCAACAAGGAGGTGAACACGGTCGACGACTTCAAGGGCCTCAAGATGCGCATGCCCGGCCTCGGCGGCGAAGTGTTGCGCCGCCTCGGCGCCGCGGCGCTGGCCCTGCCTGGCGGAGAAATCTTCCCCGCGCTCCAGGCGGGCACCATCGACGCGACCGAGTGGGTGGGCCCGTGGAACGACCTGGCCTTCGGCTTCTACAAGGTCACGAAATATTACTACTGGCCAGGTTTCCACGAGCCGGGCACCGCACTTTCCGTCGGCATCAACAAGGATGTGTGGGAGAGCCTGAGCGCGGCGGACCAGAGCCTGATCGCGAGTTGCGCCGCGGCGGAGAACGACGTGGTGCTGGCGGAGTTCAACGCACGCAACAGCGATTCGCTGGATACGCTGGTCGGCGAGCATGGCGTGCAGGTCCGGCGCATGTCGGACGAGATTCTGCATGCGATCGGCGAGGCGTCGGGCCAGGTGATCGCTGAAGTTGCTGCGGAGGATGCCTTCACCGGGCGCGTCTATGAGAGCTTCATCGCCTTCCGCAAGAAGGCCATCGCGTTCAGCAAGTTCTCCGACCAGGCTTATTGGAGCGCCCGGCTGCTTCCCTTCAAGTACGCCGGCTAGAAGCGGAGCCGGAAGCCTAGACGGGCGTCCGCGCTCGACGGACGCACCGTCGCCGGTAGGGCTGCCGGCGGCCCGCAGGCATCCGAACGCCAGGGGAGGGCGGTGCAGGCCGTAGCCGCAGTCGCACGCGCGCTCGATGCGGTCAATGACCGCATCGGCCGCGTTGCGGCGTGGCTCGCCCTCCTCATGGTGATCCTCGAATTCACCGTCGTCGTCCTGCGCTACGTTTTCGGTATCGGTTTCATCGCCATGCAGGAAGGCGTGATCTATCTGCATGCCACGCTCTTCCTGGTGGGTGCGGGATACACGTTGCTCCATAACGGCCATGTCCGCGTCGATATCCTGTACCGCGATGCGCGGCCCGCTCGCCGCGCGCTGGTGGACCTTCTGGGCGTTATCGTCTTCCTGATGCCGGTCTGCGCCATCATCGCCTGGGCGAGCATTCCCTATGTGGAGCAGTCGTGGGGCGTCTGGGAAGGGTCGAAGGAAACCAGCGGAATCCCGGCCGTCTATGCGCTCAAATCCATGATCCTCGCATTCGTCGTGCTGGTCGCGCTTCAGGGCACATCGCTCGCGCTCCATGCAGGGTTGACGCTGGCCGGCCAGCTGTCGGCGCGTTACGACGAGTCCGCCGATCGAAGCAAGGCCGTCTGAGCCGCCATGGTCCTCGGCGAAATCCTCGTCATCCTGATGTTCCTTGCGACCTTCGGGTTTTTGCTCGCGGGCTTCCCCGTCGCCTTTACGCTTTCGGGCTCGGCGGCCCTCTTCGCGCTGTTCTCCTATGCCTTCGGCGTGTTCGATATCACCTTCCTGCGCGCGATCCCGCAGCGCATTTTCGGCAACGCCATGTGGAACGAGGTGCTGATCGCCGTTCCACTCTTCGTCTTCATGGGCGTCATGTTGGAGCGCTCCAAGGTTGCCGAAGAGCTGCTGGACGCCATGGGTCGGCTGTTCGGCAATCTGCGGGGTGGGCTCGGCCTCTCGGTGATCGCGGTCGGCGCGCTTCTTGCCGCCTCCACCGGGATCGTCGGCGCCACCGTGGTGACCATGGGGCTTCTCTCGCTGCCCACCATGCTGCGCCGCGGTTACGACACCAGGCTCGCCACCGGCGCGATCTGCGCCTCGGGCACGCTCGGGCAGATAATCCCCCCCTCCATCGTTCTGGTGATCCTGGGCGAACAGATATCCAACGCCTATGTGGATGCCCAGCGCGCCATCGGCAACTGGTCGCCGGAGCCGGTTTCGGTGGGCGACCTCTTCGCCGGCGCGCTCATACCGGGGCTCGTGCTGGTCGGGCTCTACATGCTCTATCTGATCGCCGTGGCGTGGTTCCGGCCGAAGGCCGCGCCTGCGATTCCCCGCGACGAGGTGGACAGGCGCGGGGCGTGGCTGCGTATCGGCCGCGCGCTGGTCCCCCCCATCGTGCTGATCGTGGCGGTTCTGGGTTCGATACTGGCCGGAATCGCGACTCCCACCGAGGCGGCGGCGGTGGGCGCGGTGGGCTCGCTGCTGCTCGCAGGGGCACGGCTCGCGCCGGGGCGCAGTGCGCCGATCTATGCGGCGGGAATAGGCCTCATCGCCATGATCGTTCTCGCCGGGGAGTTCGACCTGGTGGTCTCCCGCAGCGGTATCGGTGCGCCCGTGATAGGCGCGTTCCTCTGCTCAGCGCTGCTGGTCTATGGCGCGGGCGTGAGCCTCTATCGGGTCTGGCGCGCCCAGGTCCTCGCGCCGGTCATGCGGTCCACCATGCAGATCAGCGCCATGGTCTTCGTGATCCTGATCGGCGCGGCGCTCTTCTCCCTCGTCTTCCGCGGTCTAGGCGGGGACGAGATGGTGCACCACGCGCTGTCGTCGGTGCCGGGCGGGGTCATCGGCGCAATGCTCGTGGTCATGCTCGTCATGTTCGCGCTCGGCTTCTTTCTCGATTTCATCGAGATAACCTTCGTGGTCGTGCCGATCATCGCGCCTGTGCTTCTTCAGATGGATATCAACCCCATCTGGCTCGGCGTCATGATGGCGGTCAACCTCCAGACCTCCTTCCTGACTCCGCCTTTCGGCTTCTCGCTCTTCTATCTGCGGGGCGTGGCGCCGTCCTCGGTGCGTACGGGGGATATCTACAGGGGCGTCGCGCCCTTCGTGCTGATCCAACTGGTCGCGCTGGGCGTGCTTGCGGCGTTTCCGAGCCTTACCACCTGGCTGCCCGACCTGGTGTTCGACTGAGGTCGGGTGTTCAATGCGTGGCCGACCACGCGGTCGTCACGTCCACCAGCGCCCGGGTGAGCCGGGCCAGATCCTCCTCGTCGATGGTAAAGGCCGGAGTCAGATAGACGATATCGCCGAAGGGCCGGACCCAGACTCCCGCGTCCACGAAGCGAGCCTTGAGCCAGTCGATTCGGCTCATGTCGTCCAGCTGGATTACGCCGATGGCGCCTTTGACGCGAACGTCCACCACACCCGGCAGGCCACGCGCGGGCGCAAGGCCCTCGGCAAGCCGGCGCTCGATGTTGCGAACCTGTGCCAGCCGCGGCTCCCGTTCGAACAGGTCGAGCGAGGCGTTGGCGGCGGCACATGCCAGCGGGTTCGCCATGAAGGTGGGCCCGTGCATGAGGGCGGCGTCGGGCTGCCGATCGAGGAACGCCTCGAACAGCTGATCGGTTGCAACTGTTGCGGCAAGCGCCATGGTGCCGCCGGTGAGGGCCTTGGAAAGGGTCATGATGTCCGGGCTGGTGTCGGCGCTTTCGCAGGCGAACAGCGTGCCCGTGCGGCCGAAGCCGGTCATGATCTCGTCGGCG
This sequence comes from Alphaproteobacteria bacterium, assembly GCA_965220825.1. Lineage (GTDB taxonomy): Bacteria > Pseudomonadota > Alphaproteobacteria > UBA828 > UBA828. The sequence continues at coordinate 974,305 of OZ244839.1, read as the reverse complement.
ATGAGAAGCAGGCCGTGACGGTCGCAGGCCGCGCGAATGCGGCGCAGCGTTTCGGGCTCGTGGAAGCGCATGCCGCCCGCGCCCTGCACCAGGGGCTCCAGGATGACGGCCGCGCATTCCTCGCCCTCGCGGGAGAGGAATGCGTCGAAGGCTGCGAAGCCCGCCTCGTCGTGCGGCAGCGGCACCACATGCTGGGCCGGCAGCACGCCCGAAAAAAGACTATGCATGCCTTCCTCCGGATCGCAGACGGACATGGCGGCGAAGGTATCCCCGTGATAGGCGCCTTCGAAGGCGACGAAGCGACGGCGGTTCCGAACTCCCCGGTTGATCCAATATTGCACCGCCATCTTCAGGGCGACCTCGACGGCGACCGAGCCCGAATCGGAGAAGAACACCCGGTTGAGCGCGCCGGGGAGGAGGCGTGCGAGCCGTGCGGCCAGGCGGAGCGCCGGCTCGTTCGAGAGTCCGCCGAACATGACATGGGGCATGCGGTCGAGCTGGTCGGTGACGGCGGTCCGGATATGGGGATGGTTGTAACCGTGGCAGGCGGTCCACCAGGAGGCGATCCCATCCACGAGCTCCCGGCCGTCCGCCAGCCGGATGCGCGTGCCCCGGGTCGCCACGGCCGGCAGGGGCGGCGGAGTGGTGGCCATCTGGGTGTAGGGAAGCCAGATGTGGGGAGCGCCGTCCTCGAACCAGGCGGGCGGGGGCGCGGGGTCGCTCAAGAGGGCGGGTTTCGATCCATCATGGGCGCGATGCCGAGACGGGCAAAGAGCGTCGCGTCTTTCTCGCGCCCCGGGTTGGGTGTGGTGAGCAGCTCGGGACCTGCGAACACCGAGTTTGCGCCGGCGAGGAAGGCGAGCGCCTGCATTTCGTCGGACATCTGCTCGCGTCCGGCCGAAAGCCGCACCACAGAGCGCGGCATGGCGATTCGCGCCGCTGCGACCGTGCGGACGAACTCGAAGGAGTCGAGCGGCTCCGTTCCGGCGAGCGGCGTGCCTTCGACCTGGACGAGCATGTTGATGGGGACGCTCTCCGGGTGGGTCGGCAGGCTTGCGAGCGTCGCGATCATCTCCGCCCGGTCACGCCGTGTCTCGCCCATGCCGACAATGCCGCCGCAGCAGACGGCGATGCCCGCATCCCGCACATGGCCGAGCGTTTCCAGCCTGTCCTGGTAGGTGCGTGTGGAAATGATCTCGTCGTAGAACGCTTCCGAGGTGTCCAGATTATGGTTGTAGTAGTCCAGTCCCGCATGGGCGAGGCGCGCGGCCTGGGCGGCATCCAGCATGCCGAGGGTGACGCAGCTCTCCAGGCCGAGCGCCTTGACGCCTTCCACCATGGCGCAGACCGTGTCGAGATCCCGGTCTTTCGGGCTGCGCCAGGCGGCTCCCATGCAGTAGCGCGTGGCCCCGCTCTCCTTGGCGGCCCGCGCCTGGGCCAGTACGGCGTCCACCGCCATCAGCTTCTCGGCCTCGAGGCCGGTTTCGTAGTGCGCGCTCTGTGGGCAGTAGGCACAGTCCTCCGGGCAGCCGCCGGTCTTGATGCTGAGGAGCGTCGACATCTGCACCCGGTTCGCGTCGAAATGGCGTCGGTGCACCCCCTGCGCGCGGAAGATCAGGTCGTTGAACGGGAGCGCGAGCACCGCCTCGACATCGTCCGCCGTCCAGTCGTGCCGTGCCCGTACCTGCCCTCCGGCGCCCGATTCGGCCTCGACCGTATCCAGGATGCTCTCCATGCCCACTCGCCCCCGCGCCCCGTGCGCGAGGGCAGGATAGGTGGCGCGCACGCCCGGTCAAGCCTTGCGGGGGAGGCTGTCGGTAACAGGTGATATGTCCGGTCCAGGTATCAAGTGATCTGTGCGGATTTTGAAGGCCTCCATATCCGCAACGGGCCGGAGGCCCGTCTCCGGCCGTGGCAAAGAAACGGGCGGCCTGGACGCACCACACCGGAAAGACACCACTTCGCCGGCGCACTCGACGATAGTCTATGCGTCCAGGAAGAGCACCCTGTTGATCACTGGTAATCCCGCACAATCAAGAGGTTAGCGTACCAATCCGCATCGAGCCCATGTGCCGATCAACATTCAGACCTTGCGGCCTTTGCTTGCGTGCCGTGTGAGTGGGCGCATGGTGCGGCTGCGGGCTACCTTGTAGCCGAGACGCCGTCCCAGTGGGGTCTCCAGGATGCGGTCGAGAAAGTGCTTCTGAACGTCGGAAGCGCTCGCGATGTTGCGCGCCTCGCCGGATTCGCCGCGCAGGTCCCTCAGCACCGTCTTGGCCGCGTTATGCCCGGGCAGGCCCATGACGCCGCCGCCCGGATGCATGCCGGCACCGCAGAGATAGTATCCCGTGATGGGCGTGCGATAGTGTCCGAGCGCAGCCAGCGGCCGCGAGCCGAAAAGCTGCTGGATGGTCATCGCGGTGTGGAAGATACAGCCGCCCGGAATCCCGTATTCGCGGTCCAGATCGAGCGGCGTGATGACGTGGCGGCCGACAATGTGGTCCCGGATGTTGGGCGCGTAGCGACAGAGAATGTCCACCACGCGGTCGCCCCACTCCTCCTTGATGTCGTCCCACGTGCCTTCGGCCAGTTCGCTAGGCGTGTGCTGCACGCCCAGCGTCAGCGTGTGCAGCCCCTCCGGCGCGAGCGTCGGGTCGGTAACCGATTGCGTAATCGCCTCGACCTGGAAGTCGTCGGGGATACGCCCCTCGCGCTGGGCCTCCCAGGCGATTTCGAAGTTCTTGACGGAGGCGCCGAGCATCTGGTGGCCCCGGTGCTGCGGGCCGGGCATCTCGTCCGACTGACCGACATAGCGGGGAAGCTCGTCGACCAGGAGGTGTACGCGCGCCATGGCGCCCCGCTGGTCGATGCCCTCGACGGCGTCGCGAAAGTCGCTGTCGAGCTCCGATGGCTCGACAAAGCGGAGCAGCGAGCGCTTGGGCTCGGCGTTGGAGATGATGATGTCCGCCTCGATCTCCTCGCCGCTCGTCAAGACAAGACCGCGCGCCTGGCCCGACTTGATCATGAGCCGGGCAACGGCCGCTCCCGTGCGGATTGTTGCCCCATTTGCGCGCGCGCCGGCCGCGAGAGCCCGGGTTATGCCGCCCATGCCGCCCCTGACGAAGGCCCAGCGGCTAAGCTGCCCCTCGAACTCGCCGGACGCATGGTGGCCGTAGACATAGGCGAGGCCCGGTGTCGACGGTCCGCCCCAGATCGACACCATGCCGTAGAAGGTGAGGAAGCCCTTGATGTGCTCGTTCTCGAAGTAGCGGTCGAGGAGATCGTTGGTGGAGTTGAGAACGAATTCGTCAAACAAGTCCTCCGCGCCCGCCGCCTCGAAGGCGGCAAAAATTTCGGAGCGCGCGGGCGGTGCGTCGAACATGAAGGGCTTCATGATCTCGCCGAAGCGGCGGTAGCGCGTGCCGAACTCGATGAACCGCTCGGCGTCTCCCTTCGAGTGCTTTTCGATCTCCCGGAGGGTGCGGTCGAGCTCCTTCCACAGGAAGAGGGAACTGCCGTCGTCGAACAGGGCGAATCCCTGAACGTCCGGCGCATACATCTCCAGCCCGTGCTTCTTGAGCTCCAGCTCCGAGACGATCTCGTCGCGGAACAGCCCCTGCACGAAGGCACAGGAGGAGAATCGCGCGCCCGGAATCAGTTCTTCCGTCACGCAGGCGCCGCCGACCACATCGCGCGCCTCGAACACGCCGACCTTGCAGCCGGCGCGCGCGAGATAGTTGGCGGCGACGAGGCCGTTATGGCCCGCACCGATGATGGCGATGTCATATGTCTCTGCCATGACGACCTCCGTTATCCGGATTCGATCAGCCCGGCGCGAAGCGCGCCGTGCGGGGACGCCCATCCACATTGCGCCGCAAGAGCTGCGTCGCAAGGACGACAAGAACGAGAGAGACCACGCCGATGCACGTGAAGATGGCATTGACCGACGGCGTGAAACCGAAGCGAAGCTGATTCCACACATGCACGGGCAGCGTCGGCTGCAGGCCGGAGAGGAAGAAGGTGACGATGATCTCGTCGAAGGAGAGGGTAAAGCCCAGCAGGCCGCCGCCGATGAGGGCGCTCCTGATCATCGGCAGCACGACATGCACGAAGGTCCGGATGCGGTTGGCGCCGAGGTCCATCGAGGCCTGCGCGTAGGAGGGATCCAGATGGCGCAGGCGCGACAGGACGATCAGCATGACCACCGGCATGACGAAGACGAGATGGCCGATGATCACCCGGTGTACGCCGGGGCCGACGCCTATGAGCTGGAACGTGATGACCAGCGATATGCCGAGCACGATGCCGGGCAGCGCGACGGGCAGCGCGAGGCCCCCCTGAAGGAACGGCGCGCCGCGCAGACTCCTGTGCACGAAGACGAGCGCGAAGGCCGTTCCCACGCAAAGCGCTATGGCGACGGTGCTGCCCGCCACCGTAAGGGACCGCTCCAGCGCGGCGATGATCTTCTGGTCCTGAATCAGATCTTCGTACCAGCGCGTGGTGAAGCCGAGATAGGGGAGAGACGGAATCTTGGAATCGTTGAAGGAGAACACCGCAACCGTGCTGAGAGGCAGGTAGAGGAAGCCGTAGGGGAGGGCGAACAGAATCCAGGCGACCGCACGCCGCGCAACGCTGAGGGCGTAAGGGCGCGCGAGCCGCGGCTTCTCCAGTGTCACCCCGCTGTCGGCCGCTTCGATGACGCCGTGCACGCGGGCAAACCATGCGACAACCGCGAGAATGATCACGACGAAGACCAGAAGAGAGATCGCCATGGCGGCACCCAGCGGCCAGTTGCCGGCAAGGCCGAACTGCGAGGCGATCACGGAGCCCAGCATGGTCCCGTCCATGCCACCCACCATGGAGGGCGTGATGTAGTCGGCGACAGCGAGCAGAAATGCCAGAGCGAAGCCAATTGCCAGCCCCTGCTTCGAGAGCGGCAGGATGACGTGCCAGAACGTGCGCCAGGTGCCGCCGCCGGAATCCTGGGATGCGTCGACAAGGCTGCGCGGGATGCGCTCGAGCGCGGTGAACGAGGCGATGAACACGTAAGGGATCGCCACGTAAGTGAGGGTCAGGAACACGGTGAAGCGCGTATACAGCAACCATTCGGACGGCTCGTCCAGGATCCCGACGGACACCAGCGCCGAATTGAGGACGCCGTTTTCACCGAGGATTGTCCGCCACGCGAAGACGCGGATCATCAGGCTGACCCAGAGTGGGATGACGACCAGAAGCACCGCGGTCAGCTTGTGGCGGCGCAGTTTGAAGCTCGCGAAATAGGCCATCGGATAGGCAATGAGGGAAGCCAGGACGGCGGCGCCCAGAGCCGTGTAGAGCGTGCGCAGGATGAGCACGCGATAGGTCGGCGAGTCGATCACCGCGCCATAATTCTTCAGCGTCCATTCCTGGATCATGACGCCGCCGTCATTCTTCCAGACACTGGCGATGATCAGGAAGAAATTGGGGGCGACCACGAGCAGGATGAGCCAGAGATAGATCGGCGAAACCGGCAGCCAGCGTTCCGCCAGCGCACGGGCGCGCACGAGCTGGCCGGGCAAGCGCGCGCTAGTCACGGATGACGACGATATCGGCTGAATCGATCACGATCTCCAGCCGATCGCCCTCGTTCGGGCCGGCGCCGCGCTTGGTCGGCGAGATCGCGGCCAGCTGAACGCCGCCGATATCGAGCACGACCTCGCGCGCCTCGCCGTGGAAGATGACTTGCTTGGCGATCGCCTGCAGCCGGTTCTCGCCGGGCGCGGCCGCCGCGGTACTCCCGAGCCGCACGGCCTCGCAGCGAATGGCGAGTGTGGCCTCGCCGGGTTCGTGCGGGCCGGAGAGGGAGAGACGCATATCGCCGTGTCGGGCGGTCACGCGGCCGGCCTCGTCGCTCTCGATACGGCAATCGATCAGGTTGGAGCGGCCGATAAAGTCGGCCACGAAGCGCGTATCGGGTCGATAGTAGATCTCTTCCGGCGTACCCAACTGCTCGATGCGGCCGGCATTCATGACCGCCAGACGGTCCGACATGGAGAGCGCCTCGCCCTGGTCATGGGTGACGTAGACGAAGGTGATGTCGACTTCGCGCTGCAGCTCCTTGAGCACGAGCTGCATCTGCTGCCTGAGCTTGAGGTCGAGCGCGCCGAGCGGTTCATCCAGGAGCACGACTTTCGGGCGTGCGACGAGCGCGCGAGCCAGTGCGATCCGCTGTCGCTGGCCGCCCGAGAGCCGGTGGGGGAGGCGCGCGTCATAGTCCGCCATGTCGACGAGCGCGAGCGCTTCCGACACTCTGCGGGTGATCTCGCCGCGCTCGAGCCGCTTCATCCTCAGGGGATAGGCGACGTTCTGCGATACCGTCATATGGGGAAAGAGCGCGTAGCTCTGAAACACCGTATTGACGTTACGGTGATAGGGGCGCAGCTCGGTGACGTCTGCGCCGTCGACATAGACCCGGCCCCGATCCGGTATCTCGAAGCCGGCGATCAGGCGGAGCGTCGTGGTTTTTCCTGAGCCGCTGGGGCCGAGAAGCGAAAAAAACTCACCGGGAAAGATCTCGAGGTCGACGCCGTCGAGCGCTATGACATGCGCTTGGTCGTAGCTCTTGCTGCAGCCCTCGAGCCGGACGATGGGTTCCCCGTCGCCGGGGGACGGCGGGCGGGAGGACCGATCGGCTGCCGGCGCGCTCACGCCGCCGGCAGCCGACCGCTGGTTCATTCCGGAACCGTTGCGAGGCCGGGATTAGGCGCCGGCCTTGAACTCGTTCCAGATGGAGAGACGTCGGTCGATATCCTCCGGCGGCTGGAAGAACGAGAGCTTGTCGAAGAAGCCGTCCTGATCCTGGTCCAGGATGTTCGTCTTCTTCAGGAAGTCTTCCGGAATACCGGCGCTACGCGCCGCCGCGCTGGTCAAGATGCCGTTGTTGGCGGAGAACTGGATGAACTCCGCCTGCCATTCCGGTGTGAGGCAATAGTTGCAGAAGTCGTAGACAATGTCGCGGTTGCCGCGCTCGGTGACGCAGAAATTGTCGACCCAGGACGGCGTGCCTTCGTCCGGGAAGCTGTAGACGAACGGCAGGCCCACGGCGTTGAGGTCGAAGACGACGGCGATGTTCTGGCAATAGCCGACCACTGCGTCGCCGGCGCCGTAGATACTGGTCGCGTCGTCGAAGCCCTTGGTGATGGTCTTGACCTGGCCGCGTAGTTCCCGGAGCGCCTGACGAACCGCCTCGAACTCCTCTTCGGTCAGATTGTAGGCGTCCTTTGCACCCACATAGAGCGCGATCATGGGCACGGAAATGTAGGCGTCATCGGGCATCAGTACTTCGCCCTTGTACTTGGGATCCCACAGGACGCTCCAGCTGGTGGGCGCGGGGGTCACCATGTCGGTCCGGTACATGAGCGGCTGTGTGCCCCAGTTGTAGGGAATGCCGCCATAAAGCTCGCCATTGAGAGTGTTCATCTGCTCCCAGCCCCCCAGGCCGACATTCACGCTATTGGGGACTTTGGAGGCATCGAACGGCACGATCAGACCGGCGTTGACATAGCGGGGAACCGATCCGCTGTCGATGAACACCAGATCGGGTTCGATGGCACCGGAGCGGGTCTTGGCATACATCTCGTCGACCGAGCCGGTCTCGACGACATTGACCGTCACGCCACGACTCTCCTGATAGGCTTCTATCCAGGGAGGCTCATGATAGGTCTCCCAGGTGAAGATCGTGATCTCATTGTCGGCTGCGCGCGGCCGCCGGACCCATGTCGAAGCGAACGCGGCGCCACCAACTGCCGCAGCGCCGCCCAAGAAATGCCGGCGGCTGATTCCGCTACGCTTGCTAGGTGTGGATGGAGAGTTCTTACCTGAAGACGTTGTCATTTCGCGCGCCTCCCTTCGTTGGCATGCTCTTCCCAAGGATTAATGTTATGCACTATAAATAAAACATAGGTAAAACTCGATTAATTTGTAATTTTAAAACCAGTTAGTCTTTGCAAGTGCCACCCAAATTTCAAGTCACGTCGATCCTGTAGGCGGCTATGGTTTCCGATGCGCTTCATGGGTAGGGAACGCCATATACGAAGTTCAGACTGAACTATTGCTTAGATCGATGGCATAGTCAAAAAAATCGACAAGCATCCTGCGTGATCGCCCTTACCGTGTCGGGTGCCGGTTCCCGGGCCTTGTCGGCACGGTATTCCAGGGCAGCAGCTTCTCCACGCGGTTGAAGCCATTATTGAGGATGCGTTGGAGGATGCCGGCAAGCCAGGCTCGCGGGTCGGTCCCGCGTCAGGCAGGCCGCAGTGGCACGCCATATCGATTTGTCTTGCAGGCAAACGCGCTGCGCTTCCTGCGCACGGTTCCATCGGCGCGCCGGCAGCCTTAGCATCGGGGTGCAGCTTGCGACGGATGGACGCCATGCGGGAGAGACGGGCCGGCGGTTCCAGACTATCGGGAACCCGCGTGCGCGAGGCCATGCGGCGGGCGGAGCGGTTGCGCCGTATGGGAAAGCTTGCGGAAGCTCGTGCCGCCTACGGGCAGGTGCTGGCTGCGCGGCCCGATCACAGGGACGCACTCAAGAGCTGCGCCGTGGTGTGCTTTCAGTTGGATGATTCCGCCCGGGCGGCCGCACTGCTCCGGCGCGCACTCGTGCTGGACGAGCAGGACGCGGGCGCGCACAACGACCTAGGCAATGTGCTTCAGGCGGCGGGGCGGATCACGGAAGCCGTCCGGGAATACCGCCGGGCGGTGGAAATCGATCCGGCGCGTGCCGAAGCCTATTTCAATCTGGGCCACGCACTGCGCGCCGCCGGAGAGCCTGACGCCGCGGCGGAAGCCTATGGCCGCGTCGCGGCACTCCGCCCCAAGAGCGCGGACGCGCCGCTTCAGATCGGCCTGCTTCACCATGCACAAGGCGAGCCCGAAGAGGCGGCCCGCGCGTTCCGTCGGGCTCTCGCAATCGATCCCGGCAGCGCGGAGGCGCGTTTTGCCCTCGGCAACGCCCTCTATGCCCAGGGCCGGCTCGACGAGGCCGTGGCGTCTTACGAAGAGGCGGTGCGGCTCCGGCCCGACATCCTCGACGGCACGTTCGAGGTGGGCAAGCCGCGGCACATCCACGCCCTGCTGGACCGGGGCGATGCACGGGCCGCCCTGGATGCATGCGCGCGTTTTCTTGCGCGCCGGCCCGGGCAGAGCGGTGCACTGGCCATGAAGGCGGTCGCCCATTGGGAGCTCGGAGAGCACGAGGAGGCACTTGGCCTGCTGGGCCTCGAGAGGCTGGTTCGCGCCGAAACTTGCGCACCGCCCGAGGGCTTCGAGAGCATCGGCGCGTTCAACGCCGCATTCGCCGCCCATCTCCGGGCCCACCCCACCCTCGAGGACGCGCCCGAGAGCTATTCCATGGAGCGCGGCAAGAGCACGGGCGAGCTGTTTCCGGGTCGGGATGCAACGACCCTGGGCTTCCGCGCCATGGTGGCCGATGCGGTGGAGAGTTACCGGAAGGCACTACCGGCAGACCCCGACCACCCGTTCCTCGCGAGCCCACCTGAGGATGTCGAGGCGACAGCGTGGGGGGTGATCCTGGATGCGGGCGCCTACCAGGTACCCCATATCCATCCTTCCGCGTGGGTGAGCGGTGTCTACTATGTGAGCCTGCCGCCCGCCGTGAGCGCTGAAGGGCAGGCCGGCTGGATCGAGTTCGGGCGCCCCTATTGGGATTTCCAGATGCGGACGGAGCCCGCGACCCGCCTGGTGAAGCCCGAGGAGGGGCTGATGCTTCTTTTCCCCTCCTACCTCTTCCACCAGACCCTGCCGTTCGAGGGTGCGGGCGAGCGCATCAGCGTGGCGTTCGATATTCTGAGGGCCGAATGACCACCTGAGCCCCGGGGAGGGGCCGGCCATGCGCTCTCGCGCCAACCGTCACCGTCGGTCGAGACGCGCGAACAGAAGCCAGAAGAAGCCGCCGAGAACCGGGAGCGTGACGCCCAGGATGATGGTGGACAGCGAAAAGATGATCGGCACCTGGGACTGGTGCGAGGCCGTCATCGTCCAGTTGTAGATGGGCATGGTGGTTTCCGAACCGCGCAGGAAAACGGAACGCAGCAGCTCGTTGAAGGAGAGCAGAAAGCCGAAAATCCCCGCACCGATGATGCCCGGCCGCAGGATGGGGAACTCGATATCCCAGAAACGCCGCCACCGGGTCGCGCCCAGATCTTGGGCCGCTTCCAGCAGACGATGGTCGAAGCGGGTCGCGATGACCAGCACAAGCAGCAGGGAGAACGGCAGCGACCATACCAGATGGCCGATGAAGATCGACCACAGCCCCAGCCGGAGATCGAGGAAGGAGCGGATCGAGATGAAGAGCGCGGCTCCCATGGTGAGGCCCGGCACGAAGAGCGGGATCAGTGCGATCAGGATTACGCCGCCGGGCCGGCGCATGCGCGGCATGGCGCGGCCCACCGCGGTCGCCACCACCATGCAGACGATCCCCACCACCACCGCCATGGCGACGCTTTCGTAGAGTGGCTCGCCCCATTTTTGGAACGACCCCATCAGCTCGTCGTAATGTTCCATGGTGAGCGGATAGGGGATTCCTGAGAGCGGCTGTCCGCTGAAGGACATCACGGCGAGCCACACCAGCGGGATATACATCAGCAGGATCACGATCAGCCCGAGCCACTTTCCGAGCCCCGGCCAGAGCGGCCACTCGGAGATGCGGCGCCAGGAGAAGAGCGCCTGCTGCATTTGTCCGCCGATGACGGCTGCTGTCCCGCCGCTTGCCGCGCTCATGGTCTCACCGTCTCATGGCCACGAAGACATCGCCCACGGAGCCCATGCGGCGAGTCGCGAGGATCAGCAGGGCGAGCAGCAGGGCCAGCATGAAGATGACGAAGACCGAGAGCGCGGCGGCGGTCGGATATTTCAGGTTGCGGATAGCCGCCTCCACCGACGGTCCCAACAGGTTGACGAAGCCTCCGCCCAGCATTTCGGGCTCCACCCAGGTGGCCATCAGCGGCACCATGGTGAAGACCGTACCCGCTACGATTCCCGGTAGCGAAAGCGGCAGGATGACGAAGAAGAGCGTGTGCAGCTTGCTCGCGCCGAGGTCCCGGCTCGCCTCAAGATATTCGTCGTCGATGAGGCTCACCACCAGAAAGATCGGAAACACCATGGTGGGGAAGTAGGGCGCAAGCATGCCGAAATGGACGGCGAACTCGGAGAAGAGCATCCACTCCATGGGTTCGCTGATGATGCCGAGTTCCATCAGCACGGTGTTGACGATGCCGTTCTTTCCCAGAATCGCGCGCCAGATGATGGTGCGCGAGGAGGGGTCGAGGAAGAACGGGATGGTAAGAAGCGTGATGACAACCGCCTTGGTCGCCTTCGATTTGCAGACCTTGGCCAGCCAGAGCGCGAAGGGGAAGGCGATAAGGAACTCGACGACGGTGATGGTCACGACGACGCGCAGCGTGCGCACGCCCGCGATCCAGCGCCCGGAGTCGATCAGGGATTCCCACGTCTTGAACGAGGTGTCGTAGGACACCTGGTAGTTCTTCATTTCGAAGAAACTGTGGGCGACCATGATCAGGAGCGGCAGGATGACGATCGCCACCCAGACCGCGACGAAAGCGGGCACCACCCAGCCGCCGGAGAAGAGACTGGTATATCCGGCGCGCAGTTCGCCGAGCAGGCCCTTGCTGCCGGCTCTATCCGGCATCGATGGAACGATCCACGCGTGCCGCCCCGGTGCGCCCGGCCCTGGAGGGCGGACGGCGCACCGGGGCGGTCGTTACGTCGTGGGAGACGCGGTCAGGCGTTCAGAAACCGCTGCCATTCCTCTTCCATGACATCGGCGTTGGGTGCGGCGGGCTTGCCGAAGAAGGGCTTTTCGAACTTCTTGTTGACCTTGGTCTCGGTCCATTTGAGCTCTTCGATCTGCTCCGCCGGCCAGCCCTGTTCCTCCGCGTACTGGACGCCGAGGTCCATGTTGGGGCCGGCATAGCCGCGCTGGATCGCCTGATAGGCGCGGTATTCGCCGGTCAGGTAGTAGTTCAGGACCTTGTAGATGTTGGCTACATTGTCCCGCGCGCCCGCCTTGGTGTGCATGTAGGCGCCATGACCCCACTTGTAATAGCCCTCCAACGTGAAGGCGTAGATCACCGTGCCGGGGCCGAGTACGTTGTTGGCTTCCTTCGTCGCGGGCTCCCAACAGTTGATCAGATCGATCTCCCGGTTGGTAAGGAGCTGCACCTGCTCCTCGAAGGCCGCGTGCAGGGTGCGGAACTGGCCCGCCCGCTTGCGCTCCGCCGCCCAGTCCGCGACGACGCGAGCCTCCTCGGCCGTCATGTTCGCGACGTCGTCGATCTGTGCGCGGCCGTGATGTTTGAGATAGTTGGCGACCTCGGGGCTCGAAAGCAGCCAGCTGCGGTCCATGGAGACGCGGCCCTTGGTCTCCTCGTCCTCGTACATCTTGCTCCAGCTGATCTCGTCGAGGCCGTTGGGGTTCGCGCCGATGGCCTCGGGGAAATAGCCGAAGCTGTCCGCGTTGCCGATGACGGGGACGCCAAACTGCTTGCCGTCATTGTCCTGCAACAGATCGGTACGCTTCCAGTCGTCCGACGTCCGCTCCCAGAGGGTAAGCTCCGGGTGGTCCTCCATGACCTCCGCGTAATGACCCTGAGGCCCGAGTACATCCTCGGTGCCGCCGTCGAAGATGAAGATGTCGTGGGTTTCGCCCAGGTCGTTGGCGATGACGTCCCGCATGAAGACGCCGATATCGGCATTCGTTCCGGTGAACTCCATCTTGATGCCGATGGCTTTTTCCATGATGCCCCAGTCTTTGAGCTGGGACGTGGTAACGCCGTACCCCTTCACCGTGGTGGACGCCGCACGCGCGGTGTCCGACGCGGCAAGCGTGCCGCCCGCGGCGGCGGTCACCGCAGCCGTTGCGGCCGCGCCCTTCAGCACATCTCGGCGCGAGATATCCGGCCAGGCTCGTTTAGCGCTCATATCGTGCCTCCCCTGTCCAAATTCAGATCACTGCGACGGCACGCCGGACACGCGCGCCTCCGAGCAGCATCATTATCAAGCAACATCACTATACAGCACAATGGAGCCGTTGGGAGATTCTGTCTCCGCCCTCTGTCGGATCTCGGCGGCGCCCTCGGGTGCTGGCGCGTGCAGGGCGGCGGCGGTAGGCTTGCTCATGCTCAGGCAAGTTCGCCGAAAGCTGCTCGTTCTGGCTACGGCGCTGCCGCTCGCCTTGGCGGCTGCCGGTGCCGGCGCCGATCAGAACGACCCTGCGCTCGATGGGCTCTTCGAAGCTCTGGCACGCGCCGCGGAACCGCATCGCATTAGCGAAATCGAAGCGCGCATCTGGCATCACTGGTACAGTTCCGGCTCGCCCGCCGTCGACCGGCTGTTCCACCGCGGCAATGCCGCGCTCGCCGCCGGGCAGTTCCGCTTCGCTCATGCGATCTTCAACGAGATAGTCGAGCGCCGTCCCGACCTCTCCGAAGGGTGGAATCGCCGCGCCACCGCCCGCTACCTGATGGGCGACTATGAGGGCTCGATCCGCGACATCGACGAAACCCTGAAGCGCGAGTCGCGCCATTTCGGCGCACTGTCGGGGCTCGGCCTCTGCCGTCTCGCGCTCGGCCATGAAAGCGAGGCGCTCGAAGCCTTCGAGGCAGCCTTGCGACTCCACCCGCACATGCCGTCGGTCAAACGGCATGTGGAGCGCTTGCGGATCGAGATCTACGGGCCGGTGACCCGGGTCCCGCCGCAGGGAGGCGGGGGCACCGTCTAGAGGAACACGGTCCCGCCGTCCACCAGCAAGGTCTGGCCGGTGACAAGCTTGCTTGCGTCGGAAGCGAGATAGATCACCGTGCCGACAAGGTCCTCCGGCACGAGATTGCGTTGCAGGCTCTGGCCTGTGGCGACGGCCTCCAGAAGCTTGTCCTTCTTTGCGCCGAAGAAGTCGTCGGTGCCTTCGGTGAGAACGGCGCTCGGGCCGATCGCATTGACTCGGATCCAGTCGCGCCCGAGCTCGCGGGCCAGCGCGCGGGTCATCCCGATCACGGCGGCCTTGGAGGTGGCGTAGTGCAGGCCGAAAGGCATGCCGTAGACGGCGGCGAGCGAGGCGATGTTGACGATCGAGCCACCGCCCGCATCACGCATCGCGGGCACGCAGGCCTTGCAGCACTGCCAGACGCCGCGGACGTTGACGGCCATGGTCCGGTCCCACTGGTCCTGGGGAATGCGGTCGAAACGCCCGCCTTCGATGTCGCCGTAGAGCGCGGCGTTGTTCACAAGCACGTCGATGCGCCCGAAGGCGGCCTTGGTCTTCTCCGCCATCGCCTCGCAGCTTGCCATCTCGGCGGCATCGAGGTGGACGCCGAGTGCCTGCCCGCCCGCGGCATTGACGGCGTCCACCGTCTCCGCCGTGTCGCGAATGTCTGCGGCAACGACCGCCGCGCCCTCGCGCGCCATCGTCTCGCAATAAGCCCGGCCGAGGCCGCGCCCGCCGCCCGTGACGACGGCGACTTTCCCTTCCAGTTGCGCCATGGATGCTCCGATTTTGTCGATATCCGCCCGTGCGCCGCATTGCGCCGAGCGCTCCGCCTTCGATAACGCGTCCTCCGGGCGGGGACAAGGATTGCGGCGCTTGACCGCTATCAAACTCGGCAGATGGGCGGCGTGCGAGAAGGGACGACAGGCAGCGATGGAGGGAGAACGATGAAGCGTGCTTTCATATGGATCTCTTCGGCGCTTCTTTCCGCGGCTCTTCTCCTGATGGGCGGCGCGAACGCCCCGGCCGGGCAAGAGCCCTATCCTTGCGGACCCGGCTATGGCTGGCGCCAGGAACAGGGTTTTTTCCGGGGCCAGCAAGCCGGGCCGCATTTCATGAGGCGCTTCGAAACCATCGATCAGGACCATGACGGTGTCGTTACGGTTGAGGAGGCGGCCGGTAACGTCGAATTCATGTTCAGCCTCATGGACGAGGACGAGGACAACAGCCTGTCCCTCGAGGAGTTCATGTCCGTCCGTATGGGGTCAGGGGCCGGCTACAACCCGTCCCGCCAGGAGGCGGCTCAGGCGCGGAAGGAGGCGCGGTTCGGGGATATGGACGTGGACGGGAACGGGCTGGTGGACAAGCGGGAGTTCATGACGGCCGGCGAGAAGCGCTTCCTCGCAAGCGATGCGGATGGCAACGGCCAAGTGACACCGTGGGAGTTCCGCGCATCGCGTCGGCGCTTCTAGCCACCCCGCGATCCCGGGTGCTTGGCGCGGACAGGCGAGAGTTCGGCGGCGCGTGTTGCCCGACTGCGGCGCTCACGGTCCGCAAGAGGAACCGGCGGGTGGTTGGAGCCTTCGGTGCTGCCGGCCAGCCATGCTCCTTGACTAACGCTTTATGCGTAACGCTGCCAGCAGTGATCTAGACCGAGGCCGCCGAGCCGACAAACGGGTTGATCACACGAAGACCGTCATAGTCCTGTGCGGAACTCATGTCTTCTGAGTAGACGGCATCGCAACCCATGACGCTGGCGGCAGCCAGAATGGCACTGTCCCAGTAGGACAGCCCGAACCGTTCGCGAACGGCAAGGGCAGCACGGAATACGTCGACGGTGAGAGGCTGAATGGGCAGGCGCAGAAGCGGCTCCAGGAAACGCACCGCATCCCCATGTGTCAGTCGGACGGATCGGCTGGGACGGGTGGCTTGATGATAGAACTCCTGCAGGACTTGTACCGATAGGGCGAGGTCGGGTTCGGCCATCAGATCGCGAGCCCGGTTTCGCTTGACGGTATCTTCTGCGGCTAGCCCGACGGCGTAGAGCAGAACGTTGGTGTCAACGAGGCGCATTGCGGTCGTACAGAGCGTCCCGAGGCAGGTTGTCGGACATGTGCAGGCCGACGCCCCGAGCGTCGAAGTCCGCCAGTACATGGTTCAGCATGTCACGCCGACGATCGCACTCGGACAACCGCGCTCCCGTCTCCTCCCCGCCGTCATCGGGATCTCGGCGGGCAAGCTCGCTCAGATAGCCGCGTACCAGCGCGGGTAGCGAAGTGCCGAGCCGCGCAGCCAGAGCCCGGGAACGGCGCCAGGTGTCGTCGTCGACTGACACGGTGATGTTCTTCATGCCGGCGTCCTCTCAGGCCTGTGTTCGTCACACACGCGAGCGCGCGATACCTGGGCCCTACACACCCGGACCCTGCGCATACACTCGACCTCGTCGCCACTCGACCTCGTCGCCACTCGACCTCGTCGCGTGGTTCACGTCGCGGCCTTGGATGCCGTCGGGGTCGCCGCCGCCCAAAGTCGACCCTTCTTCTCGGGTTACAACCCATCGCGAAGGACAGCCTTTCGCTTCTGCTCATGCCGTCGCTCTTCCGGCACTGTATTCCTTGTCGAAACCGAATTCCATAACCCCGCAGTCGCGTGACACGGCTCGGCTGGCGCAGAAGGCTGACAACCGCATGACGGCCCAGACCACCACCCTGCAGGCGATATGCACGCCCCGGGCGAGGCAGTGTCGTCCTCGTAGTCCGGGTCGGCTTGCCTGAGCCGGTGCCCGGGCGTCTCTCGACTGCCGGGGACGGGATCAACGCGCTTGCCCACCAGGTCGGTGCCGTCCCGGAGCACGAACATAGTCGGTCGCCCTCGGAGAGTTCGGGCTCCATGGACCGGGCGGCTCTCCCGGGCTCCACGGCGCATACGGTCGGAGAGCGCGTATCGGTGGAAACGGTGCTACCATCGCCGATCGTGGTCGGCTCCGGCGGGCGGGGCCGAAAGAGCGGGGGATGTGTGGTCATGGCGATGGATGTGGTGGAGCTGCCGCAGGCGGAGCGGCGGACGCTCTTCCGCCGGGATGCGGACGGCGTCGCGACGCTAACTCTCAACCGGCCGGATTCCGGCAACAGCCTCTCCCACAAATTGGTGGAGGAGCTGCAGGACGCCATCGACGACATCGGGAACGACAGCTCGGTGCGCGTCGTGGTGCTCGCGGCTGCAGGAAGGCTCTTCTGCACCGGCCACGATCTGAACGAATCGCTCGCGGCCATGGAGAAGCCCGAGACCAAGCGCGCCGCCGGCATCGCATGCTCCGCCATGATGCAGGGGTTGATCGCGCTCCCGCAGCCGGTGATCGCGAAGGTCCACAACGTCGCCACCGCGGCGGGATGCGAGCTGGTCGCAAGCTGCGATCTGGTCTACGCATCGTCCGAGGCGCGTTTCGCGACGCCCGGGGTCAATATCGGCTTCTGGTGCCATACGCCGCAGGTCGCGGTGAGCCGCGCGGTGGCGCCCAAGCACGCACTCCAGATGCTGCTCACCGGCAAGCTGATTGATGCGGAGACCGCCTTCCGCATGGGGCTCGTGACCGAGGTGGTGCCGCCGGAGAAGCTTGACGAAGCCGTTGCCGAGGCAGCCCGGGGGATCGCCGCACGTTCGGCCTACGCCGTCGCCGAAGGCAAGCGGAGCTTCTACAAGCAGCTCGAGATGAGTCGTGCGGACGCCTACGACTTCGCCTGTGATGTGGTCTATCGCACCATCCAGGCGGAAGACGCCCGCGAAGGCATCTCCGCATTCCTGGAGAAACGGGAGCCGGCCTGGCGCGGGCGTTGACGCCGCGTCGGCGGGTGCCTTCGCTTCAGTCTCCGATCTCGGGATACCAGCGCAACGGGGCCGGGCGCACATAGCCGTCCGGGCGCTGGATCAGTTCGATGACGGTCTTGAGCGCGTCCTCCGTCTCGAAATAGCAGAAGCGAACCTTGTCCCACCTGCCGCCCATGATCGGCGCGAAGCCCCGCGCTTCCATGTCGGCGACGGCGGAGTCCCAGTCCATGCCCGTGTCCTGCAGCCGGATGCCTACATGCTGCAAGCCTTCGCCGTGGGCGTCGAGGAATTCATGATAGAGGCTCGGCCCCTCGAGCGGCTGGATCACCTCCCAGTTGAGGGCGCCGGTCCAGGCGAGCGCGAGCCGCATGGAGAAGCGCCCCGGCTCGCCGCGGAAATGGGAGTCGAAGAGTTTGGGCGGCGCGTATTCCTGCACCCACCAGGGGCCGATGCCGAGACGGTCCGCATAGGCGCGAATACAGGAGTCGAGATCCCGGGTGACGATGCAGATCTGCGCCGACTCGCGGATAAGGCTGTTTGGGAGGTCGGTAAAGACGGGGTCCGTCCTGCTTGCCATGGTTGCCTCTCGTGGTTCAGGCGGGGTTGAGCGCACGCCACACCCTCTCCGGCGTGAGCGGCATGTCGAGATGGTCGACGCCACGCTCGCGCAGCGCATCGAGCGCGGCGTTCACGGCGGCGGCCGGGGCCGGGATCGCACCCGCCTCGCCGCATCCCTTGATGCCGAAGGGATTCTGCGGCGTCGGCGCGGCGCAGGCGCCGAGCGCGAAGTCCGGCAGGTCGTCGGCCCGCGGCAGGCAGTAGTCCATGAAGGAGCCGGAGAGCAGCTGCCCCGATTGCCCATCATAGACGCAGCGTTCGAGCACCGCCTGGCCGAGCCCCTGGGCGACCCCGCCATGGACCTGGCCGTCCACCAGTAGCGGATTGACCACATGGCCGAAATCGTTGACCGCCGTATAGCGTGCGACGGTGAGCGCGCCGGTCTCCGGGTCGATCTCCACTTCGCAGATGTGGCAGCCGCTGGGGAAGGTCGCCGCCGTGGCCGTGCCGAGTCCTTCGGCATCGAGGCCCGGCGCCATTCCCTCCGGAAGGTTGGCGGGATCGCGCGCCATCTCGGCCACGGCCATGATGCCGAGGGCACGGTCGGTGCCCGCAATGGCGAAGCGCCCGTCGGCAAAGCGGATGTCCTCCGGCGCGGCTTCAAGCGCGTGGGCGGCGATCTGCTTTCCCTTTTCGATCACCTTGACGGCACCGTCCTCGATGGCGAGCGCGGCCATGTAGGTGGAACGCGAGCCGCCGCTTCCGCCGCCGCCGGGCAGATCGTCCGTGTCTCCCTCGACGAGCTCCACTGCCTCGAACGGGATGCCGAGAGTTTCTGCCAGAAGCTGCGCGTAGGTGGTGGCGTGACCCTGGCCCGAGGCTCCCGTCCCGGCCGAGAGGCGCACGGTGCCGTCGGCCTCGAAACGAATGGCGATGCTCTCCGTCGGATCGCCCCCGGTTGCTTCGACATAGAGCGCCATGCCGATGCCCCGCAGCCGGCCCCGCGTCCGTGCTTCGGCCCGCCGCGCGGGGAAGTCGGACCAGCGCGCGAGCGCCATGCCGTCCGCCATGCCGCGCGCATAGTCGCCGGAGTCGTAGGTGAGATCGAGCGGCACCTCATATGGCATCGCATCGGCGGGGATGAGGTTGCGTCTGCGCAGTTCGTCGGGTGAAAGGCCCATGGCCGTTGCCGCCTTGTCCACCAGCCGCTCCACGACGTAGTTGGATTCCGGGATCCCCGCGCCCCGGTAGGCATCCGTGAAGACGGTGTTTGTCAGTACGCCTTCTACTTCTGCGTGGATCGCCGGCGTCCGGTATGCGTTTGCCAGCATCCGGGTGTAGAGCAGGCTTGGCGAGATCGGCCCCAGATTGGAGACGTAGGCGCCGAGATTGGCCCGCGTGCGGACGCGCAGCGCGAGGAAGCGGCCTTCCTCGTCCAGTGCGAGCGACGCCCGGGTCGCGTGGTCTCGCGCCTGGGTGTCGCTCACGAAGCCTTCCGCCCGCCCGCTCAGCCAGCGCACAGGACGGTGCAGCTTCCGCGCGGCCCAGGCCACCAGGGCTTGCTCGGGGTAGGAGAAATATTTCATCCCGAACCCGCCGCCGAGATCGTATGCGAGAACCCGGAGGCGGTCCGGCTCGACGCCCAGGATGCCGGCCACGGTCGCCCGTGTGAAAAAGACGTGCTGGCTGTTGGTGTAGAGCGTGTAGCGGCCCGCATCGTCATCGTAGACGCCGAGCGCACCGCGCGGCTCGATGGGGTTTACGACGACCCGGTTGTTCACGAGCTCGAGGTCCACATTGTGGGCCGCGCGCGCAAACGCCGCGTCGGTGGCGGCGCGGTCTCCCTGTTCCCAGAGGAAGGAAAGGTTCCCCGGCGCTTCAGGCCAGATCTGGGGCGCATCCGACGCCCGCGCGGCGTCCGCCTCAACCACGGCGGGGAGAGGCCGGTAGTCCACGGTGGTCCGCTCAGCGCCGTCGCGGGCCGCCTCCCGGGTTTCGGCGACCACCATCACCACGGCCTCTCCCACATGGCGCACGCGGTCCATCGGCAGCATGGGATTGGGCGGGTAGCAGGCGGAGCTTCCGTCGGGTCGCGTCAGTGCGACATAGCCATCCGCCTTGCAGGGCAGTGGGCCGAGTTCGTCCGACGCGGCGTCTGCGCCCGTATAGACGGCGAGGACTCCGGGCACGGCGAGCGCCTCCCCGGCATCCAGCGACGCGATGCGAGCGTGGGCGTGGGGCGAGCGCAGAAAGTGCGCATGCACTTCGCCTTCGAGCGCGATGTCGTCCTGAAACCGCCCCCGGCCGGTGAGCAGGGCGTCGTCTTCCTTGCGCCGCGCCGAATGGCCGATCCCGAAATACGCCATTCACTCTCCCCCGTCTTCGCTCGCCGACTCCCTATGTCGGGCAATGATAGGCGCGCGGCGTCCGGGCGTCATCCGGCGTGCGGTGCGGTGTCAAATGCGCTCGATTGTGATAACGAGCCTCCGCGTGCCCGTGCGGAAGCCGGGACCGAGCCAGGGAGGAAAGGATGACATTCGAAGAGAAGGTCGAGCGTCTCAGCGCCATCGAGGACATCAAGCAGCTCAAGGCGCGCTATTGCCAGCTCTGCGATGCGGGCTACGACCCGGACGGCATTTCGGCGATGTTCGTCGAGGACGGAATCTGGGACGGTGCGAGCTTTGGCCGCCATGTGGGGCGGGCGGAAATCCACAAGTTTTTCTCGGGCATCTCGGGCGACATCGTGTTTGCGGCCCATCTGGTGCTCAACCCCATCATTACCGTGGAGGGCGACACGGCGAATGGCAAATGGTGGCTGATCATGCCGTGCACGACCAAGCTCGACGGCGGGCCGAAGGAAGCGCGCTGGCTGCTGGCGGAGTATGACGACGACTACGTCAGGGTAGACGGCGTCTGGTACTTCAAGCATTTGCGCCTGGACCTGAAGTTCTTCGCACCCCATAAGGACGGCTGGGTGGAGGCCTGAGGCGCCCGACGGCGGGGCCCGCCTGCCGCTGGGACGCGGCGGAGGATGAAGACGAGAGGCAGACCGCCCGGGCCTTCTTCAGGACTGGCGCTTGAGGGCGCCCTCGGCGCTGACGTCGCCCTTGAAGGGCCAGTAGAGTTCGGCGTTCCGGGTGATGCCGCTGCGGCGGAAGATGATGATGAGCATCATCACGACGCCCACCACCACCCATGTGCTGCTGGTGGGAAGCACGAAGCCGTCCGGTCCGAACATGCCGCTCTCGAGGTTCTTGAGCAGATCGATCACCACGCTAAGGACCACCACGCCCACCACCGCGCCGGAGACGCTCTGCATGCCGCCGATGACCAGCATGGCGAGGGTGATGAGCGTGAGGTTGAGGAAGAAGGTGTCCACCGTCAGCATGCCGAGGAAATGGCCGAACAGGCCGCCCGCCATGCCACAGAAGAAAGCGCTTATCACGAAGGCGAGCAGGCGCTGGCCGAAGACGTTGACCCCTGACGCCCGCGCCGCCACCTCGTCGTCCCGCGAGGCGCGCAATGCGAGCCCGAACTTCGAACGCGCATAGATGAAGGCGGCGATGATCGTGACCACCGCATAGGCGTAGGCGACCCATGGTGTGGTGGTCTGCGGCAGGCCGATCACCGAGCTCGCGCCCGAGGTCCAGGTGCTCCAGCGCAGATAGACCGAATAGATGATCATCAGGAACGCGAAGGTGCCGATAGATGCGGCGATCCCCGACAGTCGCATGAGTGCATAGCCCGCGACGAAGGCCACGAAGGCGGCGAGCAACCCGGCGAGGAAGGTTGCAAGCACGAAGTGGTGGCTGTTGTTCAGCAGATATTCCGGCAGCCCCGGCATGAACATCTCGCGGGTATATTCGCAGCATGTCTGCCAGCCGGTGGCGTAAGCGCCCACCATCATGAAGCCGATATGGCCGAAGGACATGATCCCGGAATTGCCGATGAAGATGTAGAGCGCGACGACGATCACCACCCGGATGAGCGCTTCGGTGAGCGAGCGCGCGAGGATCTTGTCGTTCACCGAGATCACGATGATGGTGATGATCAGAAGGCCGACGCAAAGGTTCACCAGCGGCCAGTACTGGCGAATGAGCTTCATGAGGGGCGTCTTGGCTTCGATCATCAGACGCGTTCCTTGAGGGCTCGCGTGGGTACGAGGCCTTGTGGCCTCGCGAGCAGGATGACGACCACGAGGCCGAACACGAAGGCGTCGCGGAAACCGCGCATTTCCTCGGGCAGGACGGCGATAAGCACGGTGGAGAAGATGCCCACCACATAGCCGCCCACCACGGCACCAATGAGACTCCCCATCCCGCCGATCACCGTGGCGATGAAGGCGTAGAGCATCAGGAAGACACCGCCGCGGAAGTTCAGAATGCCTGTCTGGGTGTGGTACATCAGCGCCATGATGCCGGCGAGCGCGCCGCTCAGCACGAAGGCCAGCGCGATGACGCGGGTCGCGTTCACCCCCAGCATCCGTGCCATGCGGAAGTCTTCCGCCGCCGCCCGCATCTCCACGCCGATGGGGGTGTGGCGGAGGAAGATGGTCAAGAGGCCCAGAAGGATCCAGGTCACGGCAACGATCACGAGCTGCAGCAGGGGAACCTGTATCTTGTCCGAGAGCTCGAGCACGCCGGTGAGGTCGGGCCAGAGGGCGACGGCCTTGGGCCGGCCCGCATAAATCATGATGATGAGGTTCTGGATAGAGAAGCTGAGTGCGATCGAGGCGATCATCAGCACGGCGGGCGGTGCCGTCTGGATATGCCGGAACAGCAGGAAGTAGGAGGCGATCGCAAACACGATCACCACGCCGATTACGCAGATCACCAGCGCGGCGGCGGGCAAGTCCAGGATCAGCGGCATGGCGACCACTGCCGTGGACGGCACGATCAGAGAGAATCCGCCCACCGTGATGAAGTCTCCATGGGCGAAGTTGATCAGCCGCAGAACGCCGAACAGGAGGCCGATCCCGAGCGCGCCGAGGGCATAGAAGCTCCCCAGGCTAAGGCTCGAGATGATGACTTGAACGACGGTTTCCATCAGAAGTCCGCTTCGCCGGTATGGTCCTTGCCCTCGGTGAAGCCGAAATAGGCTTGGCGGACCTTCTCGCCGTCCTGAAGATCGCCGGCGTTGCCCTCGAGCTGGATCTCCCCGCTGCGAAGCACATAGACGCGATCCGCCGCCTTGAGTGCGCGCTCCGAACTCTGCTCCACGATGAGCAGCGTGAGCCCGCGGGATTCCCGAAGCTCGAGGAGTACCTCATAGACCCGGTCGACCAGGTTGGGCGCAAGGCCGAGAGAGGGCTCGTCGATGGTCATGATGCGCGGATTGGTGAGGAGCGCGCGGCCGATCACCAGCATCTGCTGCTCGCCGCCGGAGAGTTTGCCGGCGGCGCCCTTGCGGCGGTCCGCGAGCACAGGGAAGAGCTCCAGCACGCGTCTGAAGTCGGTGTCGATCTGTGCCCGGTCGCGGCGCATCCTGGTGCCGAGCCGCAGATTCTCCTCGACGCTGAGGGTGGTGAAGACGTGCCGTCCTTCCGGCACCTGGGAAATCCCACGCCGCGCTACCGCCTCGGGCGTGAGCCCCGCGATGGACTTGCCGTCGAAGACGACGCTCCCGCGGCTCGGCCGCAGCACGCCGGAAATGGTCAGCAGCGTGGTGGACTTGCCCGCGCCGTTGGGTCCAACGATGCAGACGATCTCGCCTTCCGAGACGTTCACCGAAACGCCGCGGACGGCCGGTACACGGCCGTAATGCACCTCGATGTCGTTGACGGAAAGCAGCATGGGATCCGGCCGCCGCTACCTAGTCGTGGCCCAGATAGGCCGTGATGACGGCCTCGTCGCTCTGCACCTCGGCGGGTGTGCCGCGTGCGATGGTGCGACCGCTGTCGAGTACGTGGATGCGCTCGCAGACGCCCATGATGACGCGCATATTGTGCTCGATCAGCAGCACGCCGCAGCCGAAACGCTGCGGGATCTCGCGCACCAGGTGCATCACGTCGTCGCATTCCAGATCGGACATGCCGGCGGCCGGTTCGTCCAGCAGCACGAATTCCGGCTTCATGGCGAGAGCGCGGGCGATGCCGACGCGGCGCTCGTCGGTGTAGGGCAGGACGCCGGCCGGATCCGCCGCCTTGTCGGCGAGACCGATCCATTCGAGGATCTCCATGGCCTGGGTATGGGCCTTGCGCCGCGAGAGCCCGAGGCTCACCGCCGCGACCTCCACATTTTCACTGACAGGCATGTCGCGGAAGAGACGGCCCGCCTGGAAGGTGCGGGCGACGCCGTGGCGCCGGATCCAGTGTGGCGAGAGGCCGGAGATCACCTTTTCGCCGAGCCGAACCTCGCCGGCGGCGGGTGCCTGGAAGCCCGTCATCGCGTTGACGAGGGTGGTCTTGCCCGCGCCGTTCGGGCCGATCAGGCCGAGGATCTCGCCCCGACGGAGGGTTTCGTCCACGCTGTCGACGGCGGTGAGGCCCTCGAAGCGTATGGTGACGCCCCGGGCCTCGAGCTTGCGTCCGCTCTCGCCGCTCTCTTGCGTGCCGGCGCCTTCTGCCACCCGTCTCTCCCAGCCCGTCGGGCCTCGATAAGGTCGTTCCGCGCCCGCCATGTGCGGCGGAGCCCCGTCTAGCTACTGAACGGTAGCGCGTAAATCAACGGAAAACATGGCATGCTCTTTCGCGAGCCGGGTCAACGGGCTTGCAAATGCCGTTTCGAGACCGACAATGCCGGCTGGACATCGCCCCGCCTTCAACGTCTGGGCGGCTCTAACCAGGAGGTTACGTAGATATGAAGAAACCCGTTTCCATAGCGGCCGCCGGCGCGCTGGCGCTCGGCATGGCGTGGGCCGGTCCGGCGGCGGCGGACGACCATGAGGTCGTCTTCGGCTTCGCCGCATCGCAGTCCGGCTGGATGCAGGCCTATAGCGGACCGTCGACCAATGCCGCGCTGATCGCCATCGACGACTGGAACGAAAAAGGCGGCCTGCTCGGCAAGCAGATCCGCCCGGTCTTCGCCGATGCAAAGACCGAACGGGCCGAGAGCGCGAAGGCGGGCATTTCCGTCATCAACCAGGGTGCCGTCGCAATGGCGGTCGACTGCGACTACGACTTCGGCGCGCCCGCGGCACTTCAAGCCCAAAACAACGGGATGATCTCCATCTTCCTGTGCGCGGAGAGCGTGCTCGCCGGCATCCAGGGGATTGGGAAGTACTCGTTCTCGAGTTCGATCCTTGCCGCCGTGCAGGGGGCGACGATCGCCGAGTGGGGCTACAAGGTGAAAGGCTGGCGGACGGCCTACATCCTCCTCGACGATGTGCTCGAATACAACAAGGGCATCTGCTACGGCTTCGACTGGATGTGGAGCGAAGTGCTGGGCGGCGAGGTGGTCGGCCACGATGTCTACCAGAACGAGGACCCGAGCATTCAGGCTCAGGTGGACCGCATCCGCGCGCTTCCGCAGGAACCCGACATCATCGAGAACTGCAGCTACATTCCGGGCGGTGCCAGCGCGATCAAGCAGATTCGCGCAGCCGGAATCAAGTCGGCCATCGGCGGTGGCAGCTCCATGACCGGGACCTACTGGCAGGATTCCGTGCCCGGCCTTTCGGGCCACTTCGTGCCGGAGCAGGCTTCGATCTACGGTGACGACCCGCGGCCTGCGGTTCAGGAGTTCCTCAGGAAGTACGAGGCGAAGTTCGGCGAGAAGGTAAACAACCAGTATGCCTTCCCCGGCTATGTGGTGTTCGAGATGTGGGCCAAGGCGGTCGAGAAGGCCGGCACCTTCGATAGCGATGCCGTCGTCGAGGCGCTGGAGAGCTTCCGCGAGGAGCCTGTGCTCGTCGGCACGCGGACCTTCACGTCCGAGCTGCACCATCAGAACTTCGCGCCGTACCTCATCATCGAGACCACGAACAACCAGCCTGCGGTGGTCGATTCGTGGACGATTTCCGAGCCGGTGCCGATGGATGTGCTCTTCGGTAAGCGCTACTCCTACATCGCGCGCTGACCGGCACACCGTTTCGTTAGAGGGGCGCCCCGTCCGGGAAACCGGGCGGGGCGCTCTCCTTTTGGAGGAATGCGGGCGTTACGTGGGCAGCGCGGGCCGGGCGCCGTCCGGAAGCGGCACCCGATGCTCGTTCAACGTCATGGCGATCATGGCGTAATAGCCGTTGAGCGCGGTGAGCTCGACCGTACCCGCCGGCCCCAGCAGAGCGAGCGCCTTGCCGTAGGTTTCGTCGCTCACCGTCCGATTCGCCTGCAACTCGCTTGAGAAGTCGTAGACCGCCTCTTCTTGCGGGCTTTCAAGCGGCGGCGGGCGGCGGTGCGCGATGGCCTCGATCACGGCCTCGGAGAGCCCCGCCTTGCGGGCCTCCGGCGCATGCCAGTGCCATTCATACTGGCAGGACCAGTGGCGTGCCACGGCGATAATGGCGAGCTCGCTGAGCTTCGGTGGAAGGCTCGTCTCATAGCGCAGCAAGGCGCCGAGCTTCTGCACCCGGTCGGCGAGCTCCGCATTGTGCATCAGCGCCATGAAAAGCTCGGGGACCAGCCCCCGGGGCCCGCGCGCGATCGTGTCGTAGACCCGGCGCTGGTTTTCGGAGAGCTCGTCCGCCTTGGGAATGGGAAGACGGGCTGTCATGACTCCATGCCTTTCCCTTCCACCTGCAGGTCCGGATCGGAGGGGGTGAACTGTGGCGCGCCGTCGCACGGAAACCCCATCCACCCATCTTGATCCGCGCCGGCATCCCGCCGCGAGGCGGCGAGCCCCGCTTCGTCGTGCTTCTCCATGTCGTGCCGCTCCTTTTCGCAACCGCCTTGCGCCACGTTAGCACGCGCGCTCCACGGCGTTCCTTGCTCCGATGGCGGGGTTTCGGTCTCGGCGGGATGCGGTTAAGTAACCGCATGGCGGTACGACCCCGGACGCTGCCCAAAAGCGAATCCGAAACGCGCGCGCTCCTCGAGGAGGGGCGTTATGTCGCCGACGAGGCGCTTGTCAGGATGGTCCATCTCAGCCTCTCGCTCGGGCGGCCGCTGCTGCTGGAGGGCGAGGCGGGCTGCGGCAAGACGCAGCTCGCGGCAACGCTCGCGGAGGTGCTTGGCCGGCGCCTGCTCCGCCTGCAATGTTACGAGGGGCTCGACGCTTCGGCGGCCGTCTATGAGTGGAACTATGCGGCGCAACTGCTCGCCATCCGCATGGCCGAGCGGGGCGGCGACCGGGGAACTCTGGCCGAGGACATCTATGGCGAGCGCTTCCTCATCAAGCGTCCGCTGCTCGTGGCGCTGGAGCCGGATCCGCGCGGTGCGCCGATCCTGTTGATCGACGAGATCGACCGGGCGGACGCGCCCTTCGAAGCCTATCTGCTCGAGATATTGTCGGACTTCCAGGTGAGCGTGCCCGAGATGGGCGTCGCGCGGGCGGTCGAGCGACCCATTGTGGTGATCACGTCGAACCGCACGCGCGAGGTCCATGACGCCCTCAAGCGCCGCTGCCTCTACCATTGGATCGGCTACCCGGACGCGTCCCAAGAGAAGGACATCCTCCGCGCGCGCCTGCCCGGTGTGGAAGAGCGGCTCAGCGCCCACGTGGAGGCATCCGTTCAGCGCATGCAGATGCAGCTCGCCGGCATCGGCAGACTGGGCGCGGCCGTCTCCTGGTCGGCTGCCATGCGCGATCTCGACCGCATCGAGCTGGACCCGGCGACGGTGCAGGCGAATTTCAACCGGCTGCTCGAGCGCCGGCGCGCGGCCGTCGAGACGGCGGTGATCGCGCCGGACACCGACCGCGCCGGGGCACCGGCGGCGTGACGGAGTCGCTCGCCGCAGGCGCACCCGACGTCCGGGCCGCGGGCGGCGGGGGCGTTCTGGCCTACAACATCATGCATTTCGTGCGCGGCTTGCGCGGTGCCGGGCTGCCTGCAGGGCCCGGCAAGACCATCGAAGCGGTGCGCGCCGTCGAGGCCGTAAACCCGCTGCGCAAGGAGGATTTCCACCGCGCTCTCTACGCCGTCCTGGTGGAGCGCCGTGACCATCACGAGATTTTCGAACAGGCCTTTCAGCTGTTCTGGCGAGAGATCCGCCCCGAGAGTGCGGGCGACGCGCCGATCATGGCCTCCGACCGGCTCCCGCTCCCCGAGGCGCCGTCGGCGAGCCGCCGGGTCTCCGATGCCCTTGCGCCCAGGCTCCCCGAGACGGACGACGCGCGCGAGGAAATGCAGATCGAACTGGACGCCGCGCTTACCTTCTCGGCGCGGGAAGTGCTCCAGGAGATGGACTTCGAGGACATGTCGGCGGACGAACTCGCCGAGGCCAAAAGAGCAATCGCCGCGCTCCGGCTTCCGATCAAGCCGGCGGCGACGCGGCGCTTCCGGCCCGACCCGAACGGGCGGCGTATCGACATGCGGGCCACGCTCCGGGCCGGCCTTCGCTCGAGCGGCGACATGCTCGCATTGAAGCGCCGGTCCCGCGCCTTCCGCCCGCCGCCGCTTGTTGTGCTGTGCGACGTCTCGGGCTCCATGAATCGCTACTCGCGGCTTTTTCTGCACTTTCTCCATGCCGTCACCGGCGACCGCGACCGCGTGCACAGCTTCCTGTTCGGCACGCGGCTGACCAACATCACGCGCCATCTCCGCCATCGGGACGTGGACGTGGCCGTGGCGCGGGCGAGCCGGGCGGTCCAGGACTGGTCCGGCGGCACCAGGATCGGGCCATGCCTCGAGGGCTTCAACCGGGACTGGTCGCGCCGCGTGCTGGCCCAGGGAGCCGTGGTGCTGCTGGTTACCGACGGCCTGGACCGGGACGATCTGGGTGTGCTCCAGCGCGCCGTCGAGCGTCTGCACAAGTCCTGCCGGCGCCTGATCTGGCTCAACCCGCTTCTGCGCTACGAAGGCTTCCGGCCCGAGGCCGGCGGCGTGCGCACGATCCTGCCCCATATCGACGACTTCAGGCCGGTTCACAATATCGCGAGCTTGATCGATATCGCCGCGGCCCTCAGCGCGCCGCCGGTGCGATCCCGATCGCTGCAGCTGTGAGGGGAAGGCCGTGACCGACGACATCCTGTACGAAGCGCACGGGCATGTGCGCCTGATCACCATCAACCGGCCGGAGAGGATGAACTCCCTGGATTTCGCCGCCAACGACCGGCTGATCGCGCGCTGGCGCGAATTCGCGCAAGACGACACCGCGCGCGTTGCCGTCGTTACCGGCGCAGGTGACAAGGCCTTCTGCGCCGGTGCGGACCTCAAGACCTACACCATGAACTATGCGAACCGTCCGTTGCCGGAGTTTCGCGCGCGCTTCACCGACGGCCCCGGCTTCGGTGGCATCACCCGCGGAATGTCCATCGCCAAACCGATTGTCGCGGCGATCAACGGCTACGCGATTTCGGGCGGTCTGGAGCTCGCCGAGGCCTGCGACATCCGTTTCTGCGCCCCCCACGCGGAATTCGCCCACCAGGACGTGAACTGGGGCTTCCATCCGTGCGACGGCGGTTGCGTGCGCCTGCCGCGGATCGTGGGGCTGGGGAACGCCATGGAGATGATTCTGTCGGGCGAACGGATCGGCGCCGAGCGCGCGCTCCATATCGGGCTTGTGAACCGTATCGTGCCGGCGGCCGGGTTGGCGGCGGAGACCATGGCCTTTGCCGAGACCCTTGCGCGCCGGGCGCCGCTTGCCCAGCGTTTCGCCAAGGAAACGATGTTGCGCGCCTTCGACATGCCGACGGACGAGGCGCTCCGGCTCGAATCCCGCTCCTTTAGAGACCTCGCGGAAACCCGCGACCTTGCCGAGGGCACCGCTTCATTTCGCGACCGCCGTCCGGCCGCCTTCAAGGGCGAATAGAGTTCGCTGCCCGGAGCGCGTGCGGGCGCGGACGGGAGACGAGGACATGCCATTGGCAGGGGAGTGAAGGGCGGGAGAAAAACCCGTTGAGATACCGACACCGACGGCAATATCGTCCAGGCGAACGGAGCGGCGGCTTCTCGACTGTGCGCTTTTGGACACCGTAGCGGGAACGCACTCCAGATGCCCACGCGTCAAGGAAACAATCCGAGGCGGAGATTCGTTCCCCGGGACGCGATCGACCCCGGCCTCCTGGACCGCCTCGTCGACAAGGCGCGCTATACCGGCAGCCCTCACCACAAGCGGTCGGGCGCCGATTACGGATTTCACCCGCCGGCGAATCCGCGCCCGAACAAGTCGCTGTGCGACGGTGCCGGCCGGAACCCGAGGCGCGCCGAAGCGCAGGCGCTCTTCCGCGAAGGACTGAAACGCGGCATGATCAGCGCTCCCGGGCACGACGGTTTTCCCAAATATGTCTGGGCTGTCGATCCGGAGGGGCACGCTTACGAGGCCAAGCTCGGGAGAGCTCCCGAGTATCATGGTTATGCTTTGGGCGAGGACGACGACGCCATGCGCCGGCTGGTCGTCACGGAGTGGCGGTCGAGATGTCTCAAAGACTGACGATTTCGCTGTCTTGCGAGGAGCTCTCTTCAGGTGCCGCCGAAGAGCGGGCCACTTTCGGCCTGCTCGACGTCACGGCCAACCAGCAGCCGCTGACCCTCGGCGAGGACACCGCGCTCGGCGAGCTTCGCCGCGGCCCCCATATCGCCGGCTACCCCCTCGCCGAATGGCTGGCCTGGAACTGGTGGCGGCTACGCTGGGAAGTCGTCCGGCCTTCCAAGCGCGAAGCCCGCGAAGCTCGCGACCGCTGGGATTTTGCCCATCGAATGACGACCGTGGGCGACGGCTATGTCTGGCCCAACATCGCGATCTGGTCGGATGGGGTGCAGTCCTTCCTAGACTCGGAACCGTCCAAAGATCCCGACGATGTCCTGTTCCGTTACATGGGCGCTGCCGGGCACCAGACGATTCCGTCGGCCGAGCTGGAAGAGGGAATCGACCGGTTCGTCGAGGACATTCTGGCCCGGCTGGAACGGGAGAATATTCGCAATACCAATCTCCATCGCCTGTGGAGTGATCTCGTAACCGAACGACAGCAGCCCGATATTGCGTGCCTCCGAAGGCTGGAAGCGCAGCTCGGCTACGACCCCGGCGAAGCGGACGAGGCTGCAATCCATCTTCGTCTCCGGGACGCCTCGGCGCTCGGAACGGAGGCGTTGGGCGAAATCGCCGCCGATGCGGCGCGTCGAAGCGGTGCGGCAGAGC
This sequence comes from Alphaproteobacteria bacterium, assembly GCA_965220825.1. Lineage (GTDB taxonomy): Bacteria > Pseudomonadota > Alphaproteobacteria > UBA828 > UBA828. Next base: position 942,971 of record OZ244839.1, on the reverse strand, counting down.
GAATGATCTCGGCGCGGGAAATCGCGGAAACCGCGCAGGCAAGAGGTTTCGAAATCGACATCGGCGATGCGGCCGCGCTGACGGATGCAGCCGGCATGAAACACGGGGCGGGAGAGAACGAGCCATGGCGCATCGGAGAAGAAAGCGCCCGTCGATTGCGCTGCCAGGAAGCTCTCGACGGCGAGCCGGTTTCCAACCGGAAACTCGCGGAGTTCGCCGGTACGACGGTCGCCGCGATCGTGGACTCGGACTGCCGTACCGACAGCATGTCTTTTGTATTCGACCCTGAAGATCAAGGTGCCCGGCTGACGCTCCGACCGAAACGGGAAACCGGGCGGCGGTTCGAACTCGCGCGTCTGATCGGCGATCGCCTGCTCGGCGGCTCGATGAGCTGGGCCGGCGAACCGCTTGCTCCCGCCACGAGTACGTACAGCTACAGGCAAAAAATGCAGCGCGCATTCGCTGCCGAACTGCTGGCCCCGTTTACCTCGGTGGAGGAGATGCTGGCCGGCGATTTCTCGGAAGACAGGCAGAACGACGCCGCCGAACGCTTTGCGGTTTCGCCATGGATGATCCAGACCAAGCTGGTGAACCACGGCCTTATCGACCGGGATGACGCGCCGGACATCGCCGACCGCGGCGGCAATTAACGACTGGCTCGCCACCGCCGCACTCCCACCCCGGCCATTTCGGCCGCAACCGACCGCAGGGCGGCGGCCTCATCATCGACAAGGCAGTTGCCGAGGGCCGATTTGTGAATCGGCATGCGAAATTGACCTCTCTATTGGGGTGATCGTTCGCCAGCTATTTACGCCTGCGGCGGAAACGCTCTACGCTGTCGCGGCGGCGTAAGGCAAGCGAGGCGGGGCGATGAACGATCCGGGACGAGGTTGCCACGATATTGGCGGGCTGCCGGCGGACGCGGTTGAACGTGCGGAGCATGCGCATCTGTTCTGGGAAAAGCGGGTGGACGCGTTGCTCTGCCTGCTCTCCAGTCGGGAGCGGCGCATCATCACCGTGGACGAGTTGCGCCGTGGGATCGAGTCCCTCGGTGCGGAGGCCTACGATTCCATGAGCTATTACGAGCGCTGGATGGCCTCCATCGTGAGCAGTCTGCTTCAGAAGGGCGTGATTTCGGCGGACGAACTCGGCCGGCGCATGGCCGAGGTCGAAGCGCGGGGGAGCGGGGCGGAATGACGGCGCCGCGTTTCTCGGCGGGTGACCGCGTGCGGGTGCGCCGCGCCTTCCCGCCCGGTCACGTGCGCACGCCCTATTACGCCCGCGGCGCCACGGGCGTGGTGGAGCGCTCTTGCGGTGCGTTCGGCAATCCGGAGGAACTCGCATTCGGGCGGGGCGATAGCGCGAAGCAGACCCTCTACCGGGTGCGCTTCGTGCAGACCGCGCTCTGGCCGGACTATGACGGCCCACAGGACGACACGGTCGACATCGAGATTTACGACCACTGGCTCGAGCCCGCCGGGGCGTGACGGCCGGCGAAAGGATCAAGGACATGGTTGCAGAAATCCACGATCACACACCGCCCGCGGACGAGGACGGCCCGCTCACCTACTACCAGACCATGGAAGTCGCTGTGCGCGAACTCCTCATAGAAAAGGGCGTCTTTTCCGCCGAGGAGGTACGTGCGCAGATCGAGGTCATGGATTCCCGCAGCCCCGCCCTGGGTGGCAAGGTGGCGGCCCGCGCCTGGACGGACGACGCGTTCAGAGAGTCCCTTCTGGCGGACGGTTCGGCGGCCTGTGCGAGCCTCGGCGTGGATCTTGGCCCGACCCATCTGGTGGTCGTCGAGAACACGCCGGCGGTCCACAATGTCGTGGTCTGTACGCTGTGCTCATGCTATCCGCGCAATCTGCTGGGCTTCCCGCCGGACTGGTACAAGTCCAAGGCCTACCGCTCCCGCGTGGTGCGGGAGCCCCGCGCGGTGCTGCGTGAGTTCGGGACGGTGCTTCCCGACGATGTGACGGTCCGGGTTCACGACTCCACGGCCGACATGCGCTACATGGTTCTGCCGCGCCGGCCCGATGGAACCGACGGCTGGGGCGAGGACGCCCTTGCCGATCTCGCGACCCGCGACTGCCTTATCGGTGTGGCCGTGCCGCAGGTGGGCTGACGGGCCGCGCGGCGGAACGGGACGGGACGAAAGAGCATGCACGATCTGGTCATTCGCGGTGCACGGGTTGCCGACGGCGTGGGCAATCCGCTGATGGAAGCGGACGTAGCGGTCGACGGCGACCGTATTGTCGGCATAGGCCGGGTGACGGAAGACGCCCGCCAGACGGTCGATGCGGACGGCCTCGTTCTTGCGCCCGGTATTGTCGATGTCCACACCCATTACGACGCGCAGCTGACATGGGAGAGCCGGGCAACGCCCTCGCCCGCGCTCGGCGTGACCACGGTCGTGATGGGTAATTGCGGCTTCAGCATCGCGCCTTGCCCGCCTGACCGGCGCGAGCAGATCGCCCGCAATCTCGCCGAAGTCGAGGGCATGTCCATCGCGGCGCTCGAGGCCGGCATCGACTGGAGCTTCGAGAGCTTCCCGGACTATCTCGCGCTGCTGCGCCGCAAGGGCTGCTATCCCAATGCCGGCGTCTTCGTGGGTCATTCGGCGGTGCGCACCGCCGTGCTCGGCCCGGAGGCCTCGGATCGGACGGCGACCGAGGACGAGATTGCGACCATGCGCGCCATGGTGGCCGAGGCGCTGGAGGCGGGCGCCATCGGGTTCGCGACATCCACCTCCATCAACCACAATGGGGATGGCGGCATACCCATGCCCTCGCGGCTCGCCGACGAGGCGGAGCTTCGCGCGCTGGTGGGGACGCTGGGGGAGGCCGGCCGCGGCGTCTTCCAGCTTACCGTCGGGCCGGGCGTGACGGTTCCGTTTCTGGAGGAGCTGGCGGCGGAGACGGGCCGGCCCGTCTTCATGACCGCCGCGCTTCACAACGATACCTTTCCCGACCGGGCCGTCGGAATGCTGGAGGACGCCGCCGCCGCCCAGCGCAGGGGCCACGGCGTCTGGGCGCAGGTCTCGTGCCAGCCGCTCAGCATGGACTTTTCCATGCGGACGGCCTTTCCGCTTCAGAGCCTCGACGCCTGGGAGCCGCTGCACAACGCCTCCGACGAGGAGTTCCTTGCCATTATCGGCAGCCGCGCGTTCCGAGACCGCTTCCGCGCCGACCTGGAAAAGCCTCAGCGCGGAAAGCTGTTCTACGGCGATTGGCAGAAGGTCGAGGTCGCCATGGCCGACGCGCCCCGGAACCGCGCATTGGAAGGGGAGACCATCGCCGCCATCGCCGAGCGGGAGCGGCGCGACCCGGTGGACATCATGTTCGACCTGGCGTCCGACGAGAGGCTGGGGACGGTCTTCAACGCAGCGCTGCTGAATTCCGATGAAGCGGCGGTGGAGCCCCTCCTGCGCCACGAGGCCGGCCTCATCAGCCTCTCGGACGCCGGCGCGCATCTCTGCTATTTGTGCGATGCGGCGTACGGCCTGCATCTGCTGGGCCACTGGGTGCGGGAGAAGAGCGTCTTCGGGCTGGAGGACGGGATCCGCCGTATCACCAGCCTGCCGGCGCGGCTCTATGGCATAGCGGACCGGGGCGAGCTCGCGCCGGGCAAATTCGCGGACCTGCTTCTGTTTGATCCCGAAGGCGTGGAACGAGGGCCGTTGCGCCGGGTCGACGACCTTCCGGGCGGTGAAAGCCGGCTGCTGCGGGATGCGCAGGGGGTCCACGGTGTCTGGGTCAATGGCGTTCAGGTGTTCGACGGCAGCGACTATCTGGACGTGCCGCCCCCCGGTCATGTTCTGGACCGCTTCGCGGCTTGAAAGGGGCGTGCTCGACGGTTCGGCGCGGGTCAGGGCCGGCGGCGTGTCATGTGGGATGGATCATCGCATGCCGCTTCTTGCCCGCCGATAGCTTGATCCGGCCATCCGCATCGAAGTCTGCGAGGGTCGCTTGACGGGTTTCGGAGTCGATCCGCACCCCGTTGATGCGCGCGCCGCCACCTCGGATCAGACGCTTCGCCTCGCCACCGGTGGCGCAGAGCCCCGTCCGTTGCAGGAGGGCGGCCGCCGCTACGCCCGCCTCGAACTCCGCGCGCGGGATCTTCACAACCGGCAGCTCCGTGCCCGCAGCGCCCTGTTCGAAGGTCTGCCGCGCCGTTTCGGCCGCCGCCGCCGCCGCCTGTTCGCCCCGGCAAAGGCGAGTCGCTTCCGTCGCCAGAAGCTTCTTGGACTCGTTGAGCTCGGCGCCTTCCAGTGCATCGTGGCGCGCGATCTCGTCCAGCGGCAGCTCGGTGAAGAGGCGCAGGAAGCGACCCACATCCGCATCGTCCGTGTTGCGCCAATACTGCCAGTAGTCGTAGGCGGAAAGGCGCTCCGGGTTGATCCAGACGGCGCCTTGGGCGGTCTTTCCCATCTTGGCGCCGGAAGCCAGCGTGATCAGCGGCGAGGTCAGGCCGTAGAGGCTGCGGCCGTCTACCCGGCGGGCGAGCTCCACGCCGCTCACGATGTTGCCCCACTGGTCCGAGCCGCCCATCTGGACCCGGCAGTCGACGCGGCGTGAAAGCTCGAGGAAGTCGTATGCCTGGAGGATGGGATAGTTGAACTCGAGGAAGCTCAAAGGCTGTTCGCGCTCGAGGCGGAGGCGCACGCTCTCCAGCGTCAGCATGCGATTGACCGAGAAATGGCGGCCGATGTCCCGCAGGAGGGGGACGTAATGCAGCGCGTCCAGCCATTCCGCATTGTCCATAAGGCGGGCGTCCTCGGGCCCCTCGCCGAAGGAAAGGAAGGGCTCGAAAGAGCGGCGAATGCCGGCCTTGTTGGTGGCGATCCGCTCTTCGCTGAGTACGGAACGCGTTTCGTCGCGTCCGCTCGGATCGCCCACCTTCGTGGTACCGCCCCCCAGCAGCACGATGGGGGTATGGCCGGTGCTTTGTACCCATCGCAGCATCATGATGGGGACGAGGCTCCCGACATGGAGGCTGTCGGCGGTGCAGTCGAAGCCGATATAGGCCGTGACCCGTTGGGACGCGGCAAGGGAATCGAGGGCCGCATCGTCGGTACATTGGTGGATGAAGCCGCGTTCCGAGAGAACGCGCATGAGATCGGACTTGAACACCTTCGCTCGACTCGCTGGCGATGGGTACGGGCGGTCCGGCGCGGCCGCGCAAGGCGCGCCAGTCTGGCACAGGCGCTCTCGCCGAACAACGCGGCACGGCCCGAAGACCGCGGGGAGCCGCTGTGACGCCGCGCGGTGCGGGCGGGGCGATGCTGGCGCTCGGCACGATGAGCGGCACGTCACAGGACGGCGTCGATGCCGCGCTGATGGAGACCGACGGTGCCGATGTGGTCCGGCCGGGTCCATGGCGAACGGCGCCATATCCCGATGCGCTGCGCCAAAGGCTTCGTGCCCTGATCGCGGGTGCGTGCGAGCGCGAGCCGGTCGAGCGCGCCATTACGGATTTCCATGGAGACGTCGTGGAGGCTCTGCTCCGGGGATCGGGTGTCGGAGTCCGCGACGTGGCGATCGTGGGCCTTCACGGCCATACGGTCTTCCACGACCCAGTGCGGGGCATGACGGACCAGATCGGCGACGGCGCGCGACTCGCCTCTCGGCTCGAGATCGACGTGATTTCGGATTTCCGCAGTGCCGACATGCGGGCCGGCGGGCAGGGGGCGCCGCTCGCGCCGCTCTATCACGCGGCACTTGCGCGGAGCGGCGGGCTCCCGACCCCGCTCGCCGTGCTTAATCTCGGCGGCGTCGGCAATGTCACCTGGATCGGTGGCCCGGCCGATACGGACCTCCTGGCCTTCGATACGGGCCCCGGCTGCGCGCTGATCGACGATTGGGTGCGGCGGCGGGCGGGTCTTCCCTTCGACCAGGATGGCGGGCTGGCGCTCTCGGGAAGCGTGAACATGCTCGCGCTGAAGGCGCTTATGGCGGCCCCCTATTTTGAAAGGCAACCTCCCAAGTCATTGGATAGAAACGCATTCGACCCGTCACCAATCGACCGCCTGTCGCCCGAGGACGGGGCCGCGACCCTGGTGGCGTTCAGCGCGGAGGCCGTGCGTCTCGCCTGTATGCATATGCCGGCACCGCCCCGACGTTGGCTTGTCGCCGGCGGAGGGCGGCGGAATGCGGCGCTCATGGCGGCGCTCCGGCAGCGCCTCCATGCGCCCTGCGATGCGGTGGAAGCGGTGGGCTGGAGAGGCGATGCGCTGGAGGCCGAGGCCTTCGGCTTCCTGGCCGTGCGGAGCCTCCGCGGCCTGCCCCTCGGCCTTCCACGCACCACCGGCGTGCCGCGCCCTACGACCGGCGGCGTCCTTCACCCTGCGCCTTGAGCGCCGCGTAGAGCGACCGGGCGCGTCACGGAGGCGGAAGAGGAAAGACCGGCCAAAGAACGGCCGGTATGTACGGAGGTCTACGGTTTTACGCGTTGGCGTGGCGCCGGGAGCGGGTCGGCGAGGAAGGCCGGGACATGGCTGCCGAGGCCGGTGACCGCCTCGTCGTCCGCTGCGGGCGGGGTCTTGGGCGTGTGCCGGCGGGTCGTGCCTTCGGCGGCCGTCCGCGGCGGCTTGCGCTCCCGCCCGGATTTTTTGGGGCGGCGCTCCTCGGATGCTCGGCGGCTCCGGCTCCGGCGCTCCGAAGTGCGTTCGGCGGATGCTTCAAGGCGTGCGTCGCCGCCATCCGCTGTCACGACGGGAATCTCATACTTGATCAGGGCCTTGATGGCGTCGACCGCCTCGGCCTCCTCCGGCGTCGCCAGGGTCACGGCCTGGCCCGCGCGCCCCGCGCGCCCCGTGCGCCCGATGCGGTGCACATAGTCTTCCGGGTTGTGCGGCACGTCATAGTTGAAGACATGGGAGACGGCCTGGATGTCGAGCCCCCGGCCCGCCACGTCGCTGCACACCAGCAGTCGGATCTCGCCGGCTTTGAAGGCCGCGAGCGTCTCGCTGCGCCGGTATTGCGGCATGTCGCCGTGCAACGGACGGCTCTCCAGCCCCGCCCGGCCGAGCGATTGGCTGACGATATCCACATCCTTCTTGCGGTTGCAGAAGATCAGCGCGCTCTGGACCGCTTCGTCCGTGACCAATGTCCTGAGCGCCGCGCGTTTCTCCGAAGGCCGGACGGCGATGATCCGGTGCTCTACGGTTTCCGCCACCTTGGCCGGAGGGGCGACGCTCACTTCCTTGGGATTGATGAGGAAGGCCTTGCCGAGGCGCTTTATCTCGGGGCCGAGGGTCGCGGAGAACATCAGTGTCTGGCGTATGCGGGGCAGGACGCTCACCAACCGTTCGACATCGGGGATGAAGCCCATGTCGAGCATGCGGTCGGCTTCGTCGATGACCAGTATCTTGGTGCCGCTCATCATGACGCGCCCGCGCTCGAACATGTCGAGCAGGCGGCCGGGCGTCGCGATCAGAATGTCCGGGTCCTTGCCGAGAGCGGCTTCCTGCTGAGAGAAGCCCTCGCCGCCGATAAGCAGCGCCCGGCGCAGCGTATGCCGCGCGCCGTAGGTTTCGAAATTGTCCGAGATCTGCTGCGCGAGTTCGCGGGTCGGCGCGAGAACCAGGCAGCGCGGCATGCGCGGTTTGCCGACGCCCGAGCTCAGAATATCGATGATGGGAAGCGCATAGGACGCGGTCTTGCCCGTGCCCGTCTGGGCGCAGCCCAGAAGGTCCACGCCGCGCAGCACGAGGGGAATCGCCTTGTGCTGGATGGGTGTCGGTGCCGAATAGCCGGCAGCGGCGACAGCCTCTAGCAGTTCGGTGCTGAGGCCGAGATCGTCGAACGTTTCGATGGTTTCGGGCACTCCGGTCCCCGGGACGGCTCGCTAGCGGGCCGATTCGGCCCCTTTCACGAACGGACTTCTGCCTCATTCGCGGTGATGGAGCAACCCGTCCCGTTCCTAATCGAGGAAATGAGAGGAGAGGGCATGGCGGTTCTCGTCCACGACGGCACGCCGGCTGAAGGGTGGGAACGCCCGGGCGGTGCACTCCGTGCGCTCGCAGAGGCGGCAGTTGACCCCGATGGGAGTCGCGCGGCTCGCGCGTTCGTCGTCCAGTTCCGCGCCGTAGACGAGGCGCGTGGCGTGGACGACGGGGCAGCCGACAATCACGGTATCCAGTCGGCCCGGGAGCTCGTGGCCCCCGTTCAGCCCGGGAACCGTGCGGGCGATGGTGAGAAAGCGGGCGCCATCCGGCATTTCGACCGTCTCGACCCGGGTCTCGCCGGGCGTCAGGGCGGCGCGGTGGACGCCCCAGCGCGGACAGAGCCCGCCGAAGCGCGCGAAGTGGAAGCCGGCAGCGCTGAAGTGGCCGGCCAGGTTCCCGGCGCAGTCCATACGTGCAAGGAAGAACGGCACGCCCTTCGCGCCGGGTCGCTGCATGGTGATCAGCCGGTCGCAGACCCGCTCGGCCTCCACACCGAATCGCCTGCTCAGCAGGTCCATGTCGTAGCGGAGCGTTTCGGCGGCCTCGAGGAAAGGCTCATAGGGCATCAGGCAGGCGCCGGCGAAATAGTCGGCGAGACGCATGACGAGAAGCCGGCGGGCGTCGCCTTCCAGGCCGGATCGCTCGGCAATGCCGTCGAGCGGGTCCCGCCAGCCGATCAGCGCCGCTTGATGGGCAAGCTGAAAGGCGCGGGCCTCCGCCGGCAACAGCTCGGAAAGCAGCACGCGGCGGCCGTGGCGGTCATAGCGCCGAAGCACGCCATGCATCACGTCAGAGGGCATGATGCGGATTTTGACGCTGCAACGTTCCTCGAGAATGCCCTGAATCCGTTCCGCAAGGCCCGCATGGTTCGTGTCCGCTTCGGCCCGAAGCTGCGCGGCGGCGTCCTCCAGTTCCGGGAAGTAGCAGGCTTTCGCCTGGAGGGCGTCCCGGACCGCCTCCTCGGGCCCGCCCGCCGTCGCGGTGAGGCGCGGCGGGCGTTCGCCGGTGAGGCCTTCGTCCGGGTTCTCCCTTTCCTCCGCGAGATCGCGGTAGGCGCGGAAAAGGGTGAAGACGGCGTCGCCCAAGGTCGGGCTCGCGGCCGCCACGTCCCGGATATCCTGGTCGGCCACCCGGCCGCGGGCGAACAGCGGGTCGGCGAATACCTCCTTCAACCGGGCGACGACGCGGCCCTCGTCGTCTTCGGCGAAGCGCTGCAGGTCCAGATCGAAGACACGGCCGAGTTTCAACAGGAAAGGGACGGTCACCGGCCGTTGCCCGCGCTCGATCAGATTGAGATAGCTCGTCGAGATTCCCAGCCGTTCGGCCATGCGTGCCTGGGTGAGGCCCCGTTCGCGGCGCAACCGGCGCACCCTCTGCCCGACCATCACCTTGCCTTCCATGGTTCCAGCCATGGTCCCTACATGCGCTGCGGTTGCGAAAAATTACAATTTTCACAATTTCACGATATATTATACGATTTCGTTAACATAAATACATTTTTTTTCACAATGTGTTATAGACATCATTGCTTTATCGAGTCACAGTCTAACAATGTTGCGACGCAACATGCAAGAGGTGCGCGACATGCTGCAAAGCCGTCATGACGACATCGCTGAACTCCGGGACGCCGGGGTTCGCATCACGGGTTCCACGCCACAGCCCTTCGCCGAGATCGTGAGCGAAGAGGCTTGCGCCTTCGTCGGCATGCTCGAGCGCCGCTTCGGCGCGCGGCGTCGGGCGCTGCTTGAGGCGCGCGCCGCGTTCCAGGCGCGCGTGGACGCAGGCGAGAACCCGGGCTTCCGGCCCGAAACGAAGGCCGTTCGGGAAGGGGAGTGGTCGGTCGCGCCGCCGCCGCCGGACCTTGTGGACCGGCGAGTCGAGATCACGGGGCCCGTGGACCGCAAGATGATCGTGAATGCGCTCAATTCCGGCGCGCGGGTCTTCATGGCCGATTTCGAGGACGCCACCTCGCCCACCTGGCAGGCGCTCCTCGAAGGGCAGGTCAATCTGCGGGACGCGGTTCGGCGCACCATAGACATGACGGATCCCGTCACGGGCAAGTCCTATGTGTTGAACGACGAGGTCGCGACCCTGATCGTCCGCCCGCGCGGCTGGCATATGGAGGAAGCGCATCTGCTCGTGGACGGCGAGCCGGCCTCCGCGAGCCTGGTGGATTTCGGACTCTTCTTCTTCCACAACGCGGCCGCGCTGCTCGCCGCCGGCTCGGGCCCCTACTTCTATCTTCCCAAGATGGAGCATTACGAAGAGGCGGCTCTCTGGAACGACGTTTTCGTCGCGGCGCAGACCACCGTCGGAATCGAGGTCGGTACGATCAAGGCGACGGTGTTGATCGAGACCCTTCCCGCCGCCTTCGAGATGGATGAAATCCTCCACGCGCTGCGCGACCACGCGGTCGGCCTCAATTGCGGCCGTTGGGACTATATCTTCAGCTTTATCAAGACTTTCCGGAACCGCGCGGACTGCGTGCTGCCGGACCGCGGCCTCGTGACCATGACGCAGCCCTTCATGCGCGCCTACAGCCGGCTGCTGATCAAGACCTGCCATCGGCGCGGCGCCCATGCCATGGGCGGCATGGCGGCACAGATACCGGTCAAGGGTGACGCCGCGGCCAACGAGGCGGCGTTCGCCAAGGTGCGCGCGGACAAGGAGCGCGAGGCCGGGGACGGCCATGACGGCACCTGGGTGGCCCATCCCGGCCTTGTGCCGGTGGCTCGGGAGGTTTTCGACCGGGCGATGCCGGGCGCCAACCAGCTTACGGAGAGCCTCGGCAATGTGACCGTATCCGAGGCCGACCTGCAGGCGGTGCCCGAGGGCGCCATCACCGAGGAGGGGCTGCGCACCAACATCGCGGTCGGGATCCGGTATGTGGCGGCCTGGCTCGGCGGGCGCGGGGCGGTGCCGCTCAACGATCTCATGGAGGACGCCGCCACCGCCGAGATCAGCCGCGCCCAGATCTGGCAATGGCTCCGCCACGGCGCGGCGCTCGCGGACGGCCGCGCAGTTGATCGCTCCCTCGTCGAGGACCTGATTGCCGAGGAAACCGGCAAGCTGAAGGCGGCGCTCGGCGAGACCGGTTTCGCCGACGGACATTTCGACCGTGCGACGGCTCTGTTCGCCGCCAGCGCGACGGAGGAGGCATTTCCGGACTTTCTGACCCTGCCCGCCTATCGGGCGTTGAACGAGATCCACGACAGCACCCGCGAGCCGGAGGAATGAGATGAGCGCGACTTCGATCCAGACCCTGCTTCACGACGCGCCCCAGGGGCGTTTCGACGGCATTCGCCGCGATTACGGCGCAGACAAGGTCGCCGCGCTGCGGGGCACGTTCCCGGCCCGGTACATGCTGGCCGAGCGCGCCGCCGCGAAGCTTTGGCACCTGCTGCAGACCGAGGACTACATCCACGCCCTTGGCGCAATGACCGGCGGCCAGGCCGTGCAGATGGTGCGTGCGGGTCTCAAGGCCATCTATCTCTCGGGCTGGCAGGTGGCGGCGGATGCCAATGGGGCGGGCCAGACCTATCCCGACCAGAGCCTCTACCCTGCGGATAGCGGGCCCGCGCTGGCACGGCGCATCAACCGGGCACTCCAACGAGCCGATCAGATCGATTCGGTGGACGGACGGCGCGGAACCGAGTGGCTTGCGCCGATCGTGGCGGACGCGGAAGCCGGCTTCGGCGGCCCGCTGAACGCGTTCGAGATCGCCAAGGCCTATATCGAGGCGGGCGTCGGCGGGTTCCATTTCGAGGATCAGCTCGCGTCGGAGAAGAAATGCGGCCATATGGGCGGCAAGGTGCTCATCCCGACCGGCGCACATATACGCAATCTTGCCGCCGCGCGGCTTGCGGCCGACGTGTGCGGCGTGGCGACCGTCCTCGTCGCACGGACCGATGCCGACAGTGCGAAGCTTCTCACCAGCGACGTCGACGAGCGCGACCGGCGGTTCACCACCGGAGAACGGACCGCTGAGGGCTTCCACAGGCTGCGCGAGGGCGAGGGCATGGCGCGCTGCATCGCCCGCGGGCTTGCCTATGCGCCCTATGCGGACCTTCTCTGGATGGAAACGTCGACGCCCGACCTCGACCAGGCACGGACCTTCGCCGAGGCCATCCATGAGTCGTTCCCGGGCAAGATGCTCGCCTACAACTGTTCGCCGTCCTTCAATTGGCGGAGCAATCTCGGCGAATCGGCCATCGCCCGCTTCCAGCGCGAACTGGCCGCGATGGGCTTCAAGTTCCAGTTCGTGACGCTTGCCGGCTTCCACAGCCTGAACCACGGCATGTTCGAACTCGCGCGCGGCTATCGCGAGTGCGGCATGGCCGCCTATTCGTCGCTTCAGGAGGCGGAGTTCGCATCCGAGGGTGCAGGCTACACAGCGGTTCGCCACCAGAGGGAGGTGGGAGCGGCCTATTTCGATGCCGTGAGCGCGGCCATCGCGGGAGGCGCCGCGGAGACGGCCGCCATGGCGGGCTCCACCGAACTCGACCAGTTCGACGGCAGCGCCGAAGCCCTCGCGGAACATCGCGCCGCCTGAAACACACCGGCGCGCTCCTTTGCCACGGCCGGAGACGGGTCTCCAGGCCCGCATGTTTTGTTGCCATGGGCGAAGACGGGACGGACGGCGGTCGTAAGACCCTCCGTCCCGTTCGCTTGGCCCAGCACGCCACGACGGCTCCAAGGCGCACGGGAAATGCGGACCTAAAGGTCCAAGTCTATCGCGCCGTCGGCGTTGGCCTGGATGAAAGCGAGGCGAGAGGCGGGCTGGCGGCCCATCAGGTCTTCCACCCGACGGGCGACCGCTGCGCCGTCCGCGCCGATCTCCACCCGGAGCAGGGTGCGCTTCGCCGGGTCCATGGTGGTTTCCTTGAGCTGGGCCGGCGGCATCTCGCCGAGGCCCTTGAAGCGGCTTATCTCCACTTTGCCGGAGCCGTTGAAGACGGTGCGCAGCAGGCGGTCGCGATCCGCATCGTCCCGCGCATACCGGGTTTCGCCACCCCGCGCGAGGCGGTAGAGCGGCGGACGGGCGAGAAACAGATGCCCGGTCTCGATCAGGCCCGGCATCTGCCGGTAGAAGAACGTCATCAGCAGCGCCGCGATGTGGGCGCCGTCCACATCGGCGTCGGTCATCACGATCACCCGCTCATAGCGCAGCGCGTCTTCGTCGAAGCGCCCGCCCGCGCCGCAGCCGAGTGCCTGGGCGAGATCGTCGAGTTCCTTGTTGCCGCGAAGCTTGTCGGCACTGGCGCTCGCGACGTTCAGGATCTTTCCGCGCAGCGGCAGCACGGCCTGGGTCTCCCGGTTGCGTGCCTGCTTGGCCGATCCGCCCGCGGAATCGCCCTCGACGAGGAAGAGCTCCGTACCCGAAGCCGCCGAGCGCGCGCAATCGGCGAGCTTGCCGGGAAGCCGCGTTCGCCTTGTTGCGCGCTTGCGGGCGATCTCCCGGTCCTTCTTGCGCCGCAGCCGCTCTTCCGCCCGCTCGATGGCATGCGCGAGAAGCAGGTTGGCGGCGGCCGGATCCGCCGAAAGCCAGTGGTCGAAATGATCCCGGAGCGCGCTCTCCACCAGACGTCCGGCTTCGGGCGAGGCGAGGCGCTCCTTTGTCTGCCCCTGGAACTGCGGATCGCGCAGAAAAATCGAGAGGAGCGCACAGGCGGCGCCCACCGCATCTTCTGCGATGATGCGGCCCGCGCGTCGGTTGCCCGTCAGTTCGCCATAGGCCTTGAGGCCCTGGGAGAGGGCGCTCCGCATGCCCGCTTCGTGGCTGCCGCCGGCGGGCGTCGGCACGGTGTTGCAGTGGGAGGCGACGGCGCCTTCTTCGTCCTCCGGCCATGCGACCGCCCATTCGATCCGCCCGGCGCCGCCATTGAGCGTGCCCTGCCCGGCGAAGGGCGTTGGCGTCACGGTCGCGCGCCTGCCGACAAGCGCCGTGAGGTGGTCGGCGAGGCCGCCCGGAAACCGCAGCACGGCGCTCTCCGGCGCGTCGCTTCCCGCGGCAAGCGACGCGTCGCAGGACCAGCGGATTTCCACACCCCGATGCAGATAGGCCTTGCTGCGCGCCATCTCGAACAGCGCCGCCGGATCGAAACGGAGCGTCGCGCCGAAAATCTCCGGGTCGGGGTGGAAGCGCACCATGGTGCCGCGCCGATTGGTCACGGGGCCCGCATCTTCCACCGGCCCGGCCGGGAGGCCGCGCACATAGCTTTGCCGCCAGAGCCTGCGATCCCGTGCGATCTCGACGGTGAGCGAATCCGAGAGCGCGTTCACCACCGAAAGACCGACCCCATGCAGGCCGCCGGAGGTCGCATAGGCCTTGTCGCCGAACTTGCCGCCGGAATGGAGTGTGGTGAGAATCACTTCGAGGGCCGAGACATTGTCGTATTTCGGATGCGGGTCCACCGGGATGCCGCGTCCGTTGTCCCGGACCGACGCCGAGCCGTCCGGCTGCAGTGCGACCTCGATCCAGCCCGCGTGGCCCTCGATGACCTCGTCCATGGCATTGTCGATGAGCTCGGCGAAAAGGTGGTGGAGCGCGCGGGCGTCGGTGCCGCCGATATACATGCCGGGCCGCCGGCGCACCGGCTCGAGTCCTTCGAGAATCTCGATGTCGTGCGCGGTATAGTTGTCTGCGGATCCTGCGGACCGTCCGCCGCCGGATGCCGGTTTGGGCGCTTTCGCGGTGGCGGATTTGGCGGGCCGCTTCTTGCGCGACGGGGTGCGGGCCGTCCTCTTGCGAGGTGCCGCATCCATGTCGGAGAAGAGGTCGCGCGTGTTCGCCATGCGAATCCTGCGGCGGGACCGAGCGTTGCGGCGCCCTCTATAGAGGAGGACCCGCGCTTTGGCCACCGCCGCGACATGTTGCGGGCGGGGGCGCGCAGATAACAATTTGTTGAAGGCGGGCAGGCGGACGCACGCCCGAGCAAGGGGGGACGAGCAGTGGATTGGGAGGCGTTGCGTGCCCGGGGCACGCGCCATCTTGTACGGAGCGAACTGCTTTCCGACGTGGTGCCCGCCGAAGAGGGGCCGATCTTCGTGCGCGCCCAAGGGGCCGAGGTTTTCGATTCGGCGGGAAAAGCCTATCTGGACTTCAATTCGGGGCAGATGTGCTCCGCGCTCGGACACAACAATCCGCGCGTCACGCGCGCCGTGCAGCGGGGCCTCGAAAAACTGACGCATGCGAGTTCGGTCTATTTCAACGAGCCGGAGCTTCGCTTGGCGTCCCGCCTGGGGGAGACGTTCGACCCCCCGCTCAGCCGCGCGCTGTTCATCCAGTCGGGCGCGGATTCCAACGAGGCCGCCGTGCTGTTCGCACGCCGTGCCACGGGCCGGAGCGGTATCGGTGCGTTGAGTCTGAGCTTTCACGGCTATACCGATGCGACCCGGGCCATGAGCTTTGCGGCGACGGTCGCCGGGCACGGCCCTGCGCTCCCCGATATTCACGCAATCCCCGCGCCCTACGCCTACCGCTCGCCCGTGGGCACGGACGGCGAGGACTGGTGGCGGCCGCTGCTGGAGATCGGCTTCGACCTGCTGGATCGCCAGTGTCCCGGGAATCTCGCCGCGGTGATCGCCGAGCCCACGATCAGCGCCGGCGGCGTGATCGAAATGCCGCCGGGCTATCTCGCCGCCCTCAAGAAGGGGCTGGAAGCCCGCGGCGCGCTGCTCATCCTGGACGAAGCGCAGACCGGGCTCGGCAAGCAGGGCGCGTTGTATGCATATCGTCAGCACGGCGTCGTGCCGGATGTCATGACGCTCTCCAAGCATTTCGGCGGCGGCTTGCCGATCAGTGCCATGGTGACGAGCGATGCCGTCGCCGAGCGCGCACTCGCAGGCGGGCTTACCTTCGGCCATTCCCATTCCTCCGATCCCATCGCCTGCACCGCGGGCCTCGCGAGCCTCGACGAAATCCTGGAGGAAGACCTGCCGGCGCGTGCCCGCGCGGTGGGTGCCTGCTGGCGGGGGTTGATGGAAGATCTGCAGCAGCGCTTCGCCCTGATCGGCGACATCAGAGGCCGTGGCTGCCTGCAGGGCATCGAACTGGTGCGCGACCGGGCAACCAAGGAGCCCGCGGATCGCGAAGCCCGCGCCGTGTTTCGCGACTGCCTCGGGGCGGGGCTTCTCTTCTCCGTCCGCGGCCGCCACGGCAATGTGCTGCGCTTCGTGCCCCCGTTCTGCACCACGGAGGCCGAACTCGCCCGTGCCGCCCGAATTCTGGCGGATGCCCTTGATCGTTGCGCATAGACGGCACGCGCCGCTTGCATCTTCCGGCATCCGGCCACACCTTTGTCGAAGAGGCACGCAGGACGCGTCCGCGTTGCGCGGGGGCCGTCGAAGGGGAGACGTTTCGATGCTCATCAAGAGTCCACGCCGCTGGGAGCTTCCCGAGGCCGCGGCGACACCCGAATCCGTATTCCGGAACCGGCGCACTCTGCTCAAGGGGCTCGCCACGGGGCCGCTCATCGCCGCCGCGGCGCCGTTCGCAGGCGGTCTCGCTTCGGCCCGGGCGGACGACGAGGCGGCGCCCAGCGAGGATCCGTCGGCCCATCTCTATCCCGTCCCGCGGAACGAGCGCTACGTCCTCGACCGCCCGCTCACGCCGGAATCCATCGCGACGACCTATAACAATTATTACGAGTTCGGCTCCTACAAGGAGATCTGGGACAAGGCCCAGGCGCTTCCGATCCGGCCGTGGACGGTCACGTTCGACGGGCTGGTGGAACAGCCCGCGACCGTCGATATCGACGATCTGCTGGCCCGGATGCCGCTGGAGGAGCGGCTCTACCGCCACCGCTGCGTCGAGGCGTGGTCCATTGCCGTGCCCTATGGCGGCTTCCCGCTCAAGGCCCTGCTGGCGTTCGCACGGCCGCTCGGCTCGGCGAAATATGTCGTCATGGAGACCTTCGAGGACGACGGCGTGGCGCCGGGTCAGCGCCAGATCTGGTATCCCTGGCCCTATCTCGAGGGCCTCTCAATGGCGGAGGCCGCACACGACCTCGCCTTCATCGCCACCGGCTATTACGGCAAGCCGATCCCCAAGCAGAACGGTGCGCCGCTGCGCCTTGCGGTTCCCTGGAAATACGGCTTCAAGCACATCAAGGGCATCGTGCGGTTCCACTTCGCCGAGGAGCGGCCGGTCTCGTTCTGGGAGGAGCTCGCGGGCAACGAATACGGCTTCTGGGCCAATGTGAACCCCGCCGTGCCCCACCCCCGCTGGAGTCAGGCCAGCGAGCGTTTCTACGGCCCGGACGGTCAGGAGCGGCGCGAGACCCTGCTCTTCAACGGTTACGCCGAAGAGGTCGCCGGGCTCTATACCGGGATGGAAGACGAGCGGCTCTATATGTGACCCGGCACCGTCTGCGCGGGAGCCCGTGGTCCTAGACGAGGGCGGCGACGGCGCGCTTGATGCGGATGCAGGCCTCCTCGAGTATCTCGCTGGAGGTGGCGTAGGAAATTCGGAAATAGGGCTCGAGGCCGAAGGCCGCACCGTGGACCACGGCGACGCCTTCCGAATCCAGCAGGTAGCGCGCGACATCCTCGTCGCTTTCGAGAGTCGCCCCGGCGGGTGTCTTCCGGCCGATCAGCCCCGCGCAGCTCGGATAGACGTAGAACGCTCCCTCCGGCGTCGCGCAGCGGAGGCCTTCCGTCTGGTTCAGCATCCCCACCACGAGGTCGCGCCGCTCCTGGAAGACGGCCTTGCGCTCGGCGATGAAATCCTGCGGGCCGTTCAGCGCCTCGATAGTGGCGTGCTGGCTGATGGACGCCGGGTTGGACGTGGATTGCGACTGGACTTTGGTCATCGCGCCGATGAGCGCCGCGGGGCCGCCGGCGAAGCCGATCCGCCAACCGGTCATGGCGTAGGCCTTGGAAACGCCGTTGACGGTGAGCGTGCGGGATTGGAGCCGGGGCTCCACGGCGGCGAAGGTGCTGTGCGTCCGGCCGTCATAGACCAGATGCTCGTAGATGTCGTCGGCCATGACCCAGACCCCGGGGTGGTCGAGCAGTACGGCGGCTAGTGCCGCGAGCTCGTCGGCGTCATAGGCCGCGCCGCTGGGATTGCCGGGCGTATTGAGGATGAGCCATTTGGTGCGGGGCGTGACGGCGGCGGCCAGCGCGTCGGCGCGCAGCTTGAAGCCGTCTTCCTCTCGCGTCGGCACGATGACGGGCGTGCCGTCCATGAGCAAGGCGAGATCGGGGTAGGAGACCCAGTAGGGTGCCGGCACGATCACCTCGTCCCCCGGATCGATCGTCGCCATCAGCGCGTTGAACAGGACCTGCTTGGCGCCGACGCCGACGATGATCTCGTCCGGGCCGTAGTCGAGGCCGTTCTCGCGGCGGAACTTGTCGGCGATGGCGGTCTTGAGAGCGGGGAGTCCGGCGACCTCGGTATATTTCGTCTTGCCGTCCCGGATGGCGTCGATACCCGCGTCCTTGGCGTTTTCCGGCGTATCGAAGTCCGGCTCCCCCGCCGAGAGCCCGATCACGTCCCGCCCTTGCGCCTTCAGGCTGCGCGCGAGGTCGGAGATCGCGATGGTCGGTGACGGTTTGATCCGGGAAAGGCGCTTCGCGAGTATCGACATGGCTGCGTGGCTTTCTCCAGGGAGGGCGAACCTAAAATCTTTCCCGGCCCGCGGCAAGCGGGCGTCCTCGCGTCGGCGCGGGCCATCGCCCGTGCTGGCCCGCTACTTCCGCCGGGGGCCGGGTGGCGCGCCGACAAGGATCGTGCGGGCGGCGTGCCACGCGGCATCGAGGGTCGTGCGCAGCGCAGCGCCGTCTCTGGCGAGAATGCGGGCGGTGATGCCGCAGTCATTGGGTAGCATCGTCGCACCGGCATAGATGGTGCCGTCGTCCGGCATGGCGTCCCGCATCGCATCCAGGAGCGCGTTCCGGTGGGAGCCCGTGCAGACGACGACGAAGCTGCCCTGGGAGGGCCAGACCGCCGCCGGTCCTGCGCCTTCCGCGAGACGGTCGCCCAAAAGGGCGTAGCGCTCGAGCGCCAGAAGCCGCCCGCTTGCGTCGCGGATGCGCATCTCCGCGTGGAAGTGGTCGAAGCGGCGCCCACGGCCGCCGGGGTCGTGGTGGGTGAAGCTTTCCGAGGCAACCACGACCGCGTCCGGTGCGGCGGCGATGTCGAGCACAGAGGTGAGGCGCGAGCCGGGGAAAAGGATCAGCGGGTCCGGCAGGTATTCCAGCAGCGCGTCGCCCTCCGCCCGCAGCGCCGCGGTCTGTCGCGCCGTTTCCGCCGGCATGCGGTGGACGATCGTGGCGGCCTGGGTCGTCACGTGGGCGGTGCTGCCCGCTTCGGCGACACATTCCGTCAACAGGTCCTCGCCCTGATAGATGCCGCCGGAGACCGACTGGAGATAGAGCGTCAATGCGCCTTCGGGCGTCGAATCCAGATAGAACGGCCTCGTGACATGAAAGGGATAGCCCACCCGCTGGCGCGCCACGTAGCTCTCCCCGTCGGGCGCGCGCGCAAAGCGGAACGCCGCCTGGGGTTCGATCTGGGGGAGCGCCGCGACCGCCCCGTCCAGAGGCCGGCCGGCGCCGGGAGGGGCGGCATTCAAGGCGTGGCGCTCAACGCATCAGATAGTTCTGGCCGAGGGTGATCTTGTCGATGGGCTCGCAGGTCGCGAGCTCCCCGTCCACGAACACCTCGAAGGTCTGCGGATCGACGCGGATGTCGGGACATGCGTCGTTGTGCAGCATGTCCTTCTTGGTGAGCTTGGTGAAACTCCCGATGGGAAGGATCGGCTTGGCGAGGCCGAGCCGCCCCGGCACGTCGATGTCGAGCGCCCGCCGGTGGGCGAAGGTGGCGCTCAAGGTCTGCGGCGCCCGACCGTGATAGCCGAACTGGGGCCGCCCGATCACCGGTTCGGTCTGGAAGTAACTGCCGGAAGGGTCGCCGCTCGCGCCCCAGGCGACGAAGCCGCCCTTGATCACCCCGAACGGCTTGATGCCGAAGAAAGCGGGCCGCCACGTCACGAGGTCCGCCATCTTGCCGGGCTCCAGGGAGCCCACATAATCGTCGATGCCGAAGGCGATCGCCGGGTTTATCGTGTATTTCGCGACATAGCGCTTGATCCGCTCATTGTCGGCGTCCGCCGTCTTCTCCCCGGGCAGGCGCCCGCGCTGGTCCCGCATCTTGCTGGCAAGCTGCCAGCAGCGGGTTATCACCTCGTTGATCCGCCCCATGCCCTGGCTGTCGGAGCCAAACATGGAGACCGCCCCGATATCGTGAAGCACATCCTCTGCGGCGATGGTCCCGTGGCGCACCCGGCTCTCGGCGAAGGCCACGTCCTCCGGCAGGTCGTAGCGCAGCAGGTGGCACGCCATGGTCATGTCGAGCTGCTCGTCGAAGACGTTGACCGTGTAGGGATTGGTGGGATTGGTGGAGGAAGGCAGGCAGTGCGGCTCGCCGTTGCAGCGGATGATGTCCGGCGCATGGCCGCCGCCCGAGCCCTCCGTGTGGTACATGTGGATGGCGCGTCCGGCGATGGCTGCCATGGTGTCTTCGTAGAAGCCCGATTCGTTCAGCGTATCGGTATGGATCTGGACCGGGAAGTCGTGCTCGGCGGAGGCCCGCAGGCACGCGTCGATAGTGGCGGGCATGGCGCCGTAATCCTCGTGGATCTTCACGCCGATGATGCCGCCGTCCAGATGCTCCGCGATGGTGGCCGGGTCGTGGGACGAGCCGCGCCCGAAGAAGCCGAAATTGACCGGCCAGTGCTCCGAGGCTTCCAGCATGCGCCAGGTGTTCCACGGGCCGCCGCAGTCGATGGCGAAGAGCGGGCCCATGGTGCCGCCGATCATGGTGGTAAGCCCGCTCGCGAGCGCGTGGTCGCACTGTGCGGCCGACATCCAGTGGACATGGACGTCGATCCCGCCCGGCGTCACGATCAGCCCGCCGGCGGGGTAGTAGGTGGTGTTGGGGCCGCAGACGAGGTTCGCATCCACCCCGTCCTGGGTGTTGGGGTTGCCGGCCTTGCCGACGCCCGCGATCTTGCCGTCCTTGATGCCGATATCGCCTTTGACGATCCCGAGAACGGGATCGACGATGGTGGCATTCTCCACCAGCATGTCGATAGCGCCGTCGGCCTTGGAGGTGTGGGCGTCATAGGACATGCCGTCCCGCATGACGCGTCCGGCGCCCGTCCAGCATTCGTCGCCATAGACGGTGTGATCATGTTCGATCTCGGCGAGAAGCGAAGTATCGCCAAGCCGGATCTTGTCGCCCTTGGTCGGGCCGTAATAGCGGGCATAGGTCTCGCGCGCGATCTTCGCCATGGGATCATGCCCCCCGGAAGCCGCGCTCTCTGGCGCGGGCTGTTGCCTGGTCTCGAACCTCGGGCGAATCGATCATGCCCTCGGTCAGGTTGTTGAAGCCGGTGACGCGCCCCCGGCCGCCGATCTGAACGAGCGCCACCTCCTTCCGCTGGCCCGGTTCGAAGCGGACCGCGGTACCCGATGGGATGTCGAGCCGCATTCCGAAGGCGGCCTCGCGGTCGAACTCCAGTGCGCGGTTGACCTCGAAGAAATGGAAGTGGCTGCCGACTTGCACCGGCCGGTCCCCCGTATTGGTGACGGAGACGCCGGCCGTCGGGCGGCCGGCGTTGAGTTCGATCTCGCCGTCGCCTGTGAGTACCTCTCCGGCGCGCGGGCCGGGAGCGGGTGCCTCCTTGCCGGGGCCGATGGGCTGGTGGACGGTGATGAGCTTTGCACCGTCCGGGAACATCGCCTCCACGTGGATCACGGGGATCAGTTGGGCGACGCCCGGCATCACGTCGTCCGCGGTCAGAAGCTCCTTGCCGTAGCCCATGAGTTCTTTGAGCGTCCGCCCCTGGCGGGCGGACATGAGCAGTTCGTCGCAGATATAGGCGAGCGCTTCCGGATGGCTGAGCCGGATGCCGCGGCGCTTGTGTTCGCGGGCGAGCTGGGCCGCCATGAAGATATTGAGCCGCTCGAGTTCCGTCGGGGTGAGATTCATCGGCCGCGCCTCCCTTTGGCCAGCCCCAAGCCTAATCCATGGCGGCGCGGAAAACAGCACCCTTGAAGCCGATATGCCACGGTCCGGCTCCGGGAGCCGCGAACCCGTGCAATGCCGTCCGGACGCGGCTATATAGTGCCCGTCGGAGAACGCGGCGGGACAGGGAAGGACGATGTATCCAGCACCGATCGACGATTATGTGCGGCCGGAGAGCGTCGAGGATGCGTTGGCGGCGCTTTCCGGGTGCGAGGAGGGCGACGCCGTGTTCGTGGCGGGCGGTCAGAGCCTCATGCAGGCCGTCAAGTCGCGGCTGCTGCGCCCGAAGCGCCTGATCGACCTCCAGGCGATCGGCGCGCTTTCGGGCGTGGAGGCGGGTGCCGACGGTGTACGTATCGGCCCCACCACGCGCTATGTCGCGATCGCGGGCGATACGCGGCTCGACGGCGCCTATGAGGCGTTGCGCGACGCGGCGGGCCATGTGGGAGACCGCCAGGTGCGCAATCTCGGCACCGTCGGCGGCAGCCTGTGCTGGAACTACGTCGCCGCCTGCATGCCGCCCACCGTCATCGCGCTCGACGCGACTCTCACCCTGCGGAGCGCCGGGAGCGGGGAGCGGCAGATCGCCGCGGAAGATTTCATCGGCGGACCGCTGGAGACCGCGCGGTCGGAGGACGAGATCCTCACGGCAATCGCACTCCCGCCGGCGAAGCCCAATGCGGGCAGCGCCTACAAGAAATGGGGTCTGGTGGCCGATGCGCTGCCGGTAATCGGTGCCTGCGTCTATGCGGAAGTGCAAGACGGGCGCTGCTCGTCCGCACGGGTGGCGGTAGGCGGCCTCGCGACCGGGCCCAGGCGCTCGGCCGCGGCCGAGGCGGCGCTGGCAGGGGTAGCACCGGGCGATTCGGCGGGAATCGCCGCCGCCATGGAAGCGGCGGCCGACGAAATCGAAACCCAGGAAGACCTGTGGGCGGATAGCGCCTATCGCGAGCAGCTCATTCGCTCGCTCGGCGCCGAGGTGGCGGCGGCCGCGCTCGCACGGGCCGCGAACTAGCGGACGGGAAGGGGATAGAGATGAGCACCACGACGGTCCGCATCACCATCAACGGCGAGACCTATGAAGAGTCCGTGCCGGTCCGCATGCTGCTGGTAGACTTCATCCGCGACAAGGCGGCGCTCACCGGCACCCATGTGGGCTGCACCTACGAAGGGGTGTGCGGCGCCTGTACCGTGCAGATGGATGGTGCGGCCGTGAAATCCTGCCTCATGGTAGCGGCCCAGGCGGACGGGCACGAGATCACCACGGTGGAAGGCCTTGCCAAGGACGGCGTTCTCACGCCCCTGCAAAGAGCCTTCAACGATCACCATGCCTTGCAATGCGGCTACTGTACGCCGGGCATCCTGATGAACATGGACGAGTTCCTGCGGGAGAACCCGGAGCCTTCGGACGAGGAGATCCGCCGCGGGCTGATCGGAAATCTCTGCCGCTGCACCGGATATGCCCACATCGTCGATGCGGTTCGCGCCGCAGCTGCGGAGATTCGCGAGAGGGGGACGGCCGAATGACCGCATTGAGCGAAGGCTGGGTCGGCACCAAGTTCAACCGCAAGGAAGACCACCGCCTCATCACCGGCAAGGGCCGGTATTTCGCGGACATCGCGCTCCCGGGGACGGTGCATATCGCATTCCGGCGGAGCGACCGCGCCCATGCCAAGATCGTGAGTGTGGATGTGAGCGCGGCCAAGGCCATGCCGGGCGTTCTTGCCGTGGTGACCGGCGAGGACATCCGGGACAAGATTCTCCCCATGCCGCAGCCGGTGGTGGTGCCCGCGCTGCCCGCCAATTACCCGAAGCACTGGCCGCTCGCCGTGGACAAGGTCAAATGGCATGGCGAGCCGGTCGCGGCGGTGGTCGCGCGGGACAAATATGTTGCGGAGGACGCCGTCGAGGCGATCGACGTCACCTATGAGGAGCTCCCCTATGTGGGGGATCCGGAGACCGCGCTGAAAGAGGGCGCGACTCTGGTCCACGAGGACTGGGATAACAACGTCATCTTCGAGATGACCTTCACCGGCGGAGACAGCGACGAGAGCCGGGCGGAGAACGACGCGGCGGTCCAGAAGGCCATGGACGAAGCCGACGTGGTGCTGAAGGAGCGGTTCATTTGCCATCGCTGCGGCGTCACGCCCATGGAGACCCGCGGCGCGCTTTTCGACTGGGACGAGTCAGACGGCCTGACCGGCTGGATCACCACCCAGCGCCCCCATATCGACCGGCTCGCGCTCTCCGACATTCTGCAGATTCCGGCGGAGAAGGTCCGCGTCATCGCACCGCGCGACCAGGGCGGCGGATTCGGCGTCAAGGCGCCGTTCTATCGGGAGCCGATTCTGGTGGCCTGGTTCGCGAAAAACCTGGGTCGTCCCGTGCGTTGGGTCGAGACCCGCCAGGAGCACTTGATGGCGGTGAGCCAGGAGCGCGATCAGATCAACGATCTCGAGGTGGCGGCAAAGAGCGACGGCACGCTCCTCGCCATCCGCAACCGTGGCTACGCCGACTGCGGCGATGGATGCGAAGGCGTCTATTGGGGCTTTCTCATGCCCTTCCTCGGTGCGGTCGAGCTTCCCAACGCCTATGACTGGCCCATCGGCGACGTGAAGGTGACCGTCGCCGTCACCAATAAGTCCGCGCTCTCGCCCGCGCGCGCTTTCGGCGAACTGCCGACCCGCTTCGCCATGGAACGGGCGATCGACATGGTGGCGCGCAAATGCGGCTTGGAGCCCGCCGAGGTGCGCCGCAAGAACCTGGTCGCGAAACTCCCCCACACCTCCATCACCAACGAATATTTCGACAGTGGGGACTTCCTGAAGGTATGGGACAATCTGATGGCCCATGCGGATCTGCCGGGCTTTCGGGAGCGTCAGGAACAGGCGCGCAAGGAAGGGCGTTATATCGGCATCGGATTCGGTCTCGGCGTGGAGCTCTCGGGCGTTGCCTCCGAATTGCTGGTCCCGATGGAGAACCAGCCGGGTTACGGCGCGGCCACGGTGCGGCTCGACCCCCGCGGCAAGGTGATGGTCTTCGAGGGCGATGCGCCCGGCGGACAGGGGCACGAAACCACCGTCGCCCAGGCCGTCGCGCACAGCTTCGGCATCCATCCCAACGATATCGTGGTGACCACGGGCGATACGGGCACCACGCCCTTCGGCTCCGGCACCATCGGCGCGCGGGCGGGCTCCTATTTCGTGAGCGCGGCGGTCGAGGCGTGCGAACAGCTAAAGGAGAAGATCGCGCGCATCATGGCGCACGACCTGGAGCTTGCGGATGCGGTGCCCGCGGACTTCGTCTTCGCGGACGGCTTCGTGACCTATGCGAAGGACGACAATATCCGCAAGACCTTCCGCGAGGCGGTGGAACGCATCATCATGGCGCCGATCAACCTGCCGGCGGGCGAATCCGGCGGGCTCGAGCACACCGCCTTTTTCGAGGCCGAAAAGCCCATGATCGCCTTCAATGCGGACGTCTGCACCGTGGAGGTGGATATCGAGACCGGGAAGTTCGAGATCCTGAGCTGGACCAGTTCTGAGGATGTGGGGCAGATCATCAATCCCCAGATCGTCGAGGGGCAGATGCAGGGCGCCATCGTCCAGGGGCTGTCCAACACGATGTTCGAGCAGTTCGTCTATGACGAAAACGGCCAGCAGCTCACGGCCGATTTCGAAACCTACAAGCTCGCCACCGCCGCCGACATGCCGGACATCACCGTGACCCACGCGCCGACGCCTTGCCCCTACACGCCGCTCGGCAGCCGGGGCATCGGCGAGGGCCGCCCGTCCGACGTACCGGGAACGCTCTGCAATGCGATCTGCGATGCGTTGAGCCCGTTCGGTATCGAGATCACCGAGCTCCCCGTCAGGCCCGACAAGCTCTGGCACTGGATTCGCGAAGCCCGCGGCGCGTAGCCGGGGAGGCGCCCTCGTTTCGCCGTTCGGAGGCGCGGTGTCGGAATGGGCGCCCCAGGTGCCGCGAGCCGTCCTTTTGTCGCGTCGCTGCAACCCGGCTATGGTAAAGCGCGGCATCGGCAAGGGATGTCGAGAGGCAGCGGAATGGCGACGGCGGAACGGCGCGCGGAGGAGGAAAGCTCCGCACCGGCCAAAACCTTCATCAATCGCGAGCTGAGTTGGCTCGCCTTCAACGCGCGGGTGATGGAGGAGGCGGAAAATGCCAGCCACCCCCTGCTCGAGCGCCTGCGCTTCCTCTCCATCTCGGGCTCGAACCTGGACGAGTTCTACATGGTGCGCGTCGCGGGGCTGCACGGGCAGATCGACGCCGGCATTACCGAGAAATCCCAGGATGGAATGAGCCCGGCCGCTCAGCTCGAAGCGGTCAATGCACGCGCCAACGCCCTGATGGCGCAACAGCAGCAGCGCTGGCTCGCACTGCGGGCGGAACTCGAGGAGGCGGGCATTGCCATCGTCTCTCCCGGTGATCTGAAAGAGAGCGAGAGAAGCTGGCTTGAGCGCTACTTCATCGACCGCCTGTTCCCTCTGTTGACGCCGTTGGCGGTGGATCCGGCCCATCCCTTCCCCTTCATCCCCAATCTGGGCTTCAGCCTCGCCCTCGAACTGGAGGAGAAGAACACCAGCCGTCCGGTACCCTCGCTGGTGCGCGTGCCGAACCAGGTGGAGCGTTTCATCCGCCTGCCGGGCGGCAAAGGCGACGGTATCCGGTATGTCGCGCTGGAAGAGGTCGTGGAAATGTTCCTCGATCGGTTGTTCCCGGGCTTCACCGTCTGTGCCGTCGGCCAGTTTCGTATCGTGCGCGACAGCGACATCGAGCTTGAGGAGGAGGCGGAGGACCTCGTGCGCTCGTTCGAGAGCGCGCTCAAGCGCCGCCGCCGGGGCGGCGTGATCCGGCTGGAGGTGAACGCGGGGATGACGGCCAACATGGTCGCCTTCCTTACCGAGAAGCTCCGCGTCGACCCGGGCGATATCGTCAAGGTGAGCGGCATCCTGGGCCTCGCCGATATCTCCCGGCTCATCAAATGCGGCTGCCCCCATCTGGAGTTCCCGCCCTACCGCCCGCGCTTTCCCGAGCGTCTTCGCGATTTCGGCGGTGACTGCTTCGGCGCGATCCGGGCGAAGGACATGGTGGTCCACCATCCCTATGAGAGTTTCGACGTCGTGGTGCAGTTCCTCAACCAGGCGGCACGGGATCCGGACGTCATCGCGATCAAGCAGACGCTCTACCGCACCAGCAACGATTCGCCCATCGTGAAGGCGCTGATCGAAGCGGCGGAGGCGGGCAAGTCGGTCACCGCACTCGTCGAACTCAAGGCGCGTTTCGACGAAGCGGCGAATATCCGCTGGGCGCGCGATCTGGAGCGGGCCGGTGCCCAGGTTGTCTACGGCTTCGTGGACCTGAAGACCCACGCGAAGGCATCTCTGGTGGCCCGGCGCGAGGCGGACGGCCTGCGCAGCTACGTGCATTTCGGCACCGGCAACTATCACCCCGTCACCGCGGAGATCTACACCGATCTTTCCTTCTTCACCTGCGAGCCCGCCCTTTGCCGGGATGCGGCACTGCTCTTCAACTATCTCACGGGCGGCGCCTCGCCGGAGCGCTACGAAAAGATCGCCGTGGCGCCGCTCGCGCTTAGGTCCAGGTTGCACCAGCTGATCGATGCGGAGGTGGACCACGCGCGCGCCGGCCGCCCCGCCGCCATATGGGCCAAGATCAATTCGCTGGTGGATCCGGACGTGATCGAGGCCCTCTACGACGCGTCCCGAGCCGGCGTTTCCATCGATCTGGTGGTACGCGGTATCTGCTGCCTTCGGCCCGGCGTGCCCGGCCTGTCGGAGAACATCAGGGTAAAGAGCATTGTCGGGCGATTCCTCGAGCATTCGCGCATCGTCTGCTTCGGGGCGGGTCACGGCCTGCCCTCGACGGACGCCAAGGTCTTCATCTCGTCTGCAGACTGGATGGCGCGCAATCTGGACCGCCGCGTAGAGGTGATGGTTCCCGTCGAGAACCCGACGGTACACGAGCAGATTCTCGACCAGATCATGGTGGCCAACCTGAAGGACGACGAGCAAAGTTGGACGTTGGGCCCCGACGGGGCGTTCTCGCGGCTTTTTCCCGATGGCGAAGGCTTCAATGCGCATCGGTTCTTCATGACCAA
This sequence comes from Alphaproteobacteria bacterium, assembly GCA_965220825.1. GTDB lineage: Bacteria > Pseudomonadota > Alphaproteobacteria > UBA828 > UBA828. The sequence goes on along the minus strand of OZ244839.1, from coordinate 914,846 downwards.
CCCGTCGCTTTCCGGACGGGGAAAGGCACGCACCGGGCCCTTTCTGGCGACGGTCGACGGCAAAAGGGACCCGTTTGAAGCGTGAGCCACATGCCGGGTGACGCGGGGCCTGCCGTGGCGGAGGCCCCACCTCCGGTCGATTTCTTAAGCCGGCCCGGTATCGCCGCCGAGGCGCATGCCGCGTCTTACGGCGTGCTGGACGTAGGGTCCAATTCCATCCGCCTCGTGGTGTTCGAGGCGCTTGGCCGCGCGCCGGCGGTGCTGTTCAACGAGCGCGAGCTCTGCGGCCTCGGTGCGGCGCTGTCCGAGACCGGCGCGCTTTCTCCAGGCGGGATCGACCGGGCGCTCGTGGCGCTTCGCCGCTTTGCCGCAGTCGCTTCGGCACTCGGCGTCGGCCGGCTGGACGCCGTGGCCACTGCCGCCGTCCGGGAGGCGAGCGATGCGGAGCGATTCCGCGCACAGGTCGAGCGCGAGACCGGCATAACCCTTCTTACCCTATCCGGCGAGGAGGAGGCGCGCTTCGCGGCCCTCGGCGTTCTCTCGGCATTCCCGGGCGCAAGTGGCGTGATGGCCGATCTTGGCGGCGGCAGCCTGGAGCTTGTGCGCCTTTCGCACGGCCGGCCGGCCGAACATGCGACTTTGCCGCTTGGCGTGCTGCGTTTGGGTCGCGCACCGCTTGCCCGCCGAACCTCGCTCGCGGTGGAGCATCTGGGCACGGTTTCCTGGCTCCGAAAGACGGCGGGCCAGCCTTTCTATCTGGTGGGCGGCGCGTGGCGGGCGCTTGCGCGAATCGGCATCGCGGAGCGGCGGTATCCGATCCCCATCGTCAATAATTTTTGCCTTGCGCCCGGTGAAGCGCGGGATATGGCGAGTGCGTTCGCCGAAGCGGATCCCACGGCGCTGAAGTCGGCCGCCCCGGGCATACGCGCGCGACGGCTCGAGACGGTGCCGAGCGGCGCCACCGTTCTCCGGGCGTTGTTGGCGGATACGGATCCGGACGCGGTGTTGTTCTCGGCGTTCGGCTTGCGTGAAGGGCTGCTCTACGACCGTCTGCCCGCAGCCGCACAGGCCGCCGATCCATTGGAGTCCGCCTGTCGTGAGATCGCTTGCCGCGACGGGCGCTCGCTGGCCTATGGCGAGGCGCTCGCCGCCTGGGTGGAGCGGGCCTCTATGGCGGAATTCGGCGCGGATCGTCGGCTGCAGCGTGCCGCTTCATTGCTCTCCGAGATTTCCTGGCGTCAGCATCCGGACATTCGCGGCATCGACGCCTTCACCCGTGTGTCTCGCGCGCCCTTTGTCGGGATCGACCATCCGGGCCGCGTGTTCGTGGCACTTGCCGTGACCGTGCGTTACAAGTCGAACCTGCCGTCGCAGGCGGAAAGAGCGGCCGCCCTGCTGCTTTCGCCTCATGTCCGCGGGCAGGCGGTCGCTCTGGGTCTCGCGCTCAGGCTTGCAGCGTCGCTTTCCTCCGGCGAGCCCGCGGTACTGGAAGGATCGCGGCTTTCGGTGGCGGATGGACGGCTCGTACTCCGGGTTGCGCCGCGTTTCCGGCCGCTCGTATCGGGCAAGGCGGCGATGACGGCGAATGCGCTCGCGCGGACGCTCGAATGCAACTTCGCCGTCGAGGACGCGTGACCCGCGGACGCCAAACGAGTATGAAAGGCATCGGCGCGGGCGTGGCGGAACCGGTAGACGCGCGGGTCTCAAAAACCCGTTCCCTCGGGAGTGTGAGTTCGAGTCTCACCGCCCGCACCAATATCCGGGCCGCGGGTTCTGGTGCCCCGGGCCCTCGGCGACAAAGGCTCTGGCAATGCAACAGGCGACCGTTACCGCTGCGCTCCTGGTGATCGGCAACGAAATCCTTTCGGGCCGCACCAAGGACGCGAACGTCGCCTATCTCGCGCGTCAGCTCACCGCTCTCGGCATCGTCCTTCGGGAGGTGCGCATGGTGCGTGACGAGGAGGATGTCATCGTCGACGCGGTTAATACGCTTCGCGCCGCCCACGACTATCTCTTCACCACCGGCGGGATCGGGCCGACCCATGACGACATTACCTGCGAGGCGGTGGCGAAGGCCGTCGGCCGCGCTTACCGGCTCAATCCCGAGGCCAAGCAGGCGCTCGAGCGCTATTACGATGGTACCGGCCGCACATTGAACGAGGCGCGGCTGCGTATGGCGCACACGCCGGAGGGGGCGACGCTGATCCACAACCCGGTGAGCGGCGCGCCCGGTTTCCAGGTGGAGAACGTCTATGTGCTGGCGGGCATTCCGGCGGTGATGCGCGGCATGTTCGAAAATGCCGCCAGGACGCTTCGGCAGGGTGCGCGGGTGCGCTCTCGCGAGATCGCCGTTCTGCTCGGCGAAGGGGACGTGGCGCGACGGCTCGGCGAGTTGCAGGAGCGTTACGAAGCACTCGAGATCGGCAGCTACCCCTTTGTACGCGACGGCCGCTTCGGCACGACCCTCGTCCTGCGCGGCACGGATGAGGCGCTGATCGCGGCGGCGGCCGATGAACTGGGCGCGATACTGCGCGATCTCGGCGGCGAGCCAGAGGAACCTCCCGCTCACGTCGCGTGACTCCTGCCGCCCCGCCCTTGCCCCGGGTCGGCGCTCCCTCCTATCGTGTTTCCGTGCCCGCGTGGCGGAATTGGCAGACGCAGCGGACTTAAAATCCGCCGGCTTCGGCCGTCCCGGTTCGAATCCGGGCGCGGGCACCGGCCCTTCGTCGGGCTCGCCGGCGTGAGAAGCTCGCTCCCGCGCTCCAAATCGCAAACCGATGATAAGGCGCGGTGCTTGCGGGTGGCGGAGGGCTCGTCGTCGGAATCGCCAGTTGTCGGGAGGGAGGCATGGAGCTTGCGCGCGAATCGTTGATCGACGTGGCCATGGGCTACGAGCCGGCGGACATGGTGGTGAAGAACGGGCAGGTGGTGAACGTCCACACCGGCACCGTCAAGGCGGAGGGTGTCGCCATCAAGGGCGAACGGATCGCGGCCGTGGGCGATGTGGACTACGCCGTCGGCGATGCGACCCTGGTGGTGGACGCCGAAGGCCGTTTCCTCGTCCCCGGCCTGATCGATCCCCACTGCCACCAGTGGCATACCTACGCCAACTCCACCGTGTTTGCCGCCTGCCGCCTGCTGCACGGCTCCACCACCATCGTGGACGGCTTCTACGGCCATGCCATCGTCAACGGCCTTCGCGCCTCGCGCTACTTTCTGGACGAGCTGCTGGCCACGCCGGTAAAGCCGATCTTCGTCACGCCCACCATGTGCTACACGCAGAACCGCGGGATCGGCTTCCCCGCCTCGCCGAACGCACCGGGGATCGCCGAACTTCGCGAGAGCCTGAGCTGGCCGGAGACCAAGGGCATCGAGGAAATCAGTCCCGAACTGATGCTCTACCGCAACCAGCGGGACAGGGATCTGCTGGCTCTGATGGAGGAAGCCCTCGCCCAGGGCAAGGTCATCCAGGGCCACTCGGCCGGCATGACGGACGAGAAGATCACCAATGCCTGGGTCGCCTCCGGGATCATGCACAACCACGAGATCGTGAGCGCGGCGGAGACGCGCCGCCAGGCTGAACTCGGCATCTGGGTCGTGATTCGGGAGGGCAGCGCCTGCAAGGACATCGAGGCCTGCGTGCCCGTGATCGCCAAGGAAGGCTACCACGCCCGGGCCTACCAGCTCTGCACCGACGTGATCACGCCCGACTGGATGCTGGAGCGCGGGCAGATGGACAATGCCATCCGGGTCGGCATCGCCAACGGGCTCGACCCGATGACTGCGATACAGATGTCCACCATCCAACCCGCGGAGTTCTACCGGGTGAACCATGACATGGGCATGATCGCGGCAGGGCGGTATGCGGATATCGTCTTCGTGGATACGCTGGAAGGCTTCGAGATCGCGCGCGTCATGGCCAACGGCAAGATCTGGGTAGAGGACGGCCAGCTCGTCGAACCGCTCGAGAACCCCGCCTACCCGGACTGGCTCTACGGCACCATGAATGTGGACCGGACCTTCAGGGCGGAAGACTTCCACGTCCGGGCACCGGCGGGGGCGGGAAAGACCGTGAAGATCCGCTGCATCAACACGCGGGATGGCTCACTCGAGACTCCCGGTTCGGTAGAGACGCTCCCCGTCGTCGACGGGCTCGTCCAGGCGGATCCCGAGAACGGTATCAACAAGATCTGCATGATCGACCGCATCATGGGAACGGGCGAGGTGGGTGTCGCCTTCGTCAAGGGGTTCGGCATCCGGCAAGGCTGTATCGGCACCACGGCCAACGTCTTCAACCAGAACATCGTGCTGGTGGGCGCCTCGGACGACGACATGGCCGCCGCGGCCAACGAGACGATCCGCATGGACGGCGGCTTTATCGCCCTTCGCGGCGGAAAGGTTGAGGCCGCGCTGCCGACGCCACTCAACGGGCTTGCCTCCGACCTTCCATTCGACGGGCTTTTTCGACGTCAATACGACCTGTTGAAAGCGTGGCGTTCCATGGGCTGTGAACTTGAGACCCCGCAGATGAACCTCGAATTCGTCTCCCTGGTCACCATCCCGTACTACCGGATCTGCACCAAGGGCCTCGCCTACATGACCCAGGATCGCTTCGAGCTCGCCGAACTCTTCGTGGACTGACGCGGGGGCCGCCTCTCTGCAACCCGCGGGTCGTCTGCGCCGGTGCTGCGGCTATGGCGCGCGGAGTGTCGCCATGCGGGTGAAGGGGCGGAGGGCGTGGACGGCGCCGCCCTCAGCAATGGCGCGGCGCGCGCCGGAGCGGTCAGTCACCACGAGGCCCGAAAGCACATCGATTCCTGACGGGAAGAGCGCGGGGCAGAGCGGCGTGCCGGGGCCGAGAAGGATTCGCAAGGCGTCCGCGCGCGCGAGCGCGAGCAGGCGGGGGAGGGAGCCGTTCGCGAGCGTCGCACTGGTGATGGCGATCTGGCACGCATCGGGGAGCAAGGTCTCGGCGGCCTCCTCGGGATAGTCTCCCGGCTCCGGTTCGCGCTCGATCACACGTGCCCGGGGGAGGTGGCGGGCGATGCCCGGGAAGCGCCCCACCACCACCGACGGCGTATCGCGGTCCAAGAGGTCCAGGCCGTTCGAGCCCTCGCCCGCAAGTTCCGCCGCGTTGTGGTGGGCATTGACCGCGGCGAAACCCAGCGCGCGCTCCAGCGGGTTGCGGGAGGCGATGAGCGCCGCCAGTGCGGCGAGAGGCCGACCGACATGCTGGCCTGCGTCCGGCAGGCTCCGGCAGCCTGCGCTGCCGCGGGCCGGCGTCTGGCAGAGCCCTGCGCCTCGCGGCCCCTCCACATAGGTCCAGTTGAAGCCGATGAGGACGCACGCGGCTTCGCCGGAAATGCCCGCCGTCAGCGTGGCGCGCAAGGATTCGCCGAGGGGCGCGCCCTCGGCCGGCGGGCGCGATTCCGGTTCGCGGGCTATTCCGCCGCCTCGGCGCCGGCCGACGAGACCCGCGCGGCGCAATATTTGAACTCGGGGATCTTGCCGAACGGATCGAGCGCCGGGTTGGTGAGAAAGTTGCCCGCGGCTTCGGCAAAGCAGAAGGGCACGAACACCACGCCGGCCGGAATCCCGGCATCGGCGCGGGCGCGAAGCCCGATGGCGCCGCGGCGCGTCTCCACGGTGATCGATGAACCGGGGACGATGCCGAGCCGGTCGAGCTCGGCGGGCGCAAGATGGGCTACCGCCTCCGGCTCGATATGGTCAAGCACCGACGCGCGGCGGGTCATGGCGCCGCTGTGCCAATGTTCCAGCACCCGGCCCGTGGTCAGGACCATGGGGTAGGCATCGTCCGGCTGCTCGTCGGGCGGGACGATACCGGCCGGCACCAGCTTGCCGCGCCCGCTGGGCGTGGGATAGCCGTCGCCGAAGATCACGTCCCGGCCCGGCATGTCCTCGCCCTCGCACGGATAGGTCACGGCGTCCTCGCCGCGGAGCCGGTCCCAGGTGATGTTGTCGAGGGAGGGCATGCAGCCCTTCATCTCGGCGAAGATGTCCGCCGGGCCCGCATAGTTCCAGTCGAGCCCGAGACGGCAGGCGATCTGCTGGATGATCCACCAGTCCGGCCTGACCTCGCCCGGAGCTTCCAGCGCGGCGCGGCCCATCTGGACCTGGCGGTTGGTGTTGGTGACGGTGCCGTCTTTCTCGGGCCAGGCGGTGGCCGGCAGCACGACATCCGCGTGGTAGGCGGTCTCCGTGAGGAAGATTTCCTGCACGACCAGGTGTTCGAGGCTCGCCAGCGCCTCCCGCACATGGCGCAGATTGGGATCGGACATCGCCGGGTTCTCACCCATCACATACATGCCCTTGATCGCGCCTTCATGGGCCGCGTTCATGATCTCCACCACCGTAAGTCCGCTTGCCGGATCCAGCGTGGCGTCCCAGAACGCTTCGTAGCGCGCCCGGTTGGCCGGTTCCGCGACCGGGGTGTAGTCGGGATACATCATGGGGATGAGGCCCGCGTCCGATGCGCCCTGCACGTTGTTCTGACCGCGCAAGGGGTGGAGGCCCGTGCCCGGCCGCCCCACCTGACCGGAGATCAATGCGAGCGAGATGAGGCAGCGCGCATTGTCCGTGCCATGTATGTGCTGGGAGATACCCATCCCCCAAAAGATGATCGCCGCCTCCGCGCTGCCGTAAATCCGCGCGACCTCGCGGAGCAGGTCGGGCTCGATACCGCAGATCGGCCCCATCGCCTCCGGCGTGTAGGTCTTGAGATGGTCGCGAAGCGCCTCGAACCCTTCCGTGTGGGCCTGGACATATTGCCGGTCGTACAGGCCTTCCTCCACGATGGTGTGCATCAGCGCATTCAGCAGCGCCACGTCGGTTCCCGGCTTGAACTGGAGGAAGTGGCTGGCGTGGCGCGTGAGGGCGGAGCCGCGCGGATCCGCCACGATCAGCTTGGCGCCCCGCTTCGCCGCGTTCTTGAAGAACGTCGCGGCCACCGGGTGGTTGGAGGTGGGCTGCGCGCCGATCACCAGGACCACATCCGAATGCTCCACCTGGTTGAAGGTGGCGGTGACGGCTCCCGAGCCGATACATTCCAGCAGCGCGGCCACCGAAGACGCATGGCAGAGCCGGGTGCAATGGTCCACATTGTTGGTGCCGAAGCCCGCGCGCACGAGCTTCTGGAAGAGATAGGCCTCCTCGTTGGAGCCCTTGGCCGAGCCGAAGCCCGCGAGGGCACCACTTCCATGTGTGTCCCGGATATGCCGAAAGCCCGCCGCCGCCTTTTCCAGGGCCTCTTCCCAGGTGGCTTCCCGGAAGTGGCTCCCGGGGTTTGAAGGATCCAGATCGATGTCGGCCGACTTCGGCGCATCCTCGCGGCGGATCAGCGGAACGGTAAGCCGTTGGGGATGGGAGACGTAATCGAAGCCGAAGCGGCCCTTGACGCAGAGCCGGCTCTGGTTGGCGGGGCCGTCCTTCCCGTCCACCCAGAGGATCTTGTTGTCCTTGACGTTGAAGGTGAGCTGGCAGCCGACGCCGCAATAGGGGCAGACGCTCTCGACCTGCTTCGCGGGCTCCACCTTGCCCGCATCGCCCGCCGGCATGAGCGCGCCGGTGGGGCAGGCCTGGACGCACTCGCCGCAGGCGACGCAGCTGCTCTCGCCCATGGGGTCGTCGAAATCGAACACGATTCTGTTGCGGGCGCCGCGTCCCGCCATGCCGATCACGTCGTTGACCTGTACCTCCCTGCAGGCGCGCACGCAGCGCGTACAGTGGATGCAGGCGTCGAGATTGACCGCCATGGCCGTGTGGCTGAGATCGGGCGCCGGCGCCTCTCGCGCGGGAAAGCGGCTCGCGGTGCGTCCCATCTTTCCGGCCCAGTCCCATAGTTCGGAGCGCGGGTCGTGGCTCGATTCCACCGGGGGCTGGTCCGCCAGCAGGAGTTCCATCACCATGTCGCGGGCGCGAACCGCCCGTTCGCCCGCGGTGCGGACGACCATGCCCTCCGCGGGCTTGCGAATGCAGGAGGCGGCCAGCACCCGCTCGCCTTCGATCTCGACCATGCATACGCGGCAGTTGCCGTCCGCCCGGTATCCGGGCTCCGGCGTGTAGCAGAGATGTGGCAGGTCGATGCCTAGCCGTTTCGCGACTTGCCAGATGGTTTCGTCCGGTGCCGCCGTGGCGGCGCGGCCGTCGAGGGTGAAGCGAATGGAGTCGCTCATGAGAGTTCTTCCGGGAAGTAGCGCAGGATCGAGAGGAGGGGGTTGGGCGCTGCCTGACCCAGGCCGCAGATGGAGGCGTCCGCCATCGCGCCGCTGAGCTCGCGCAGGAGCGCCGGGTCCCAGCGGTCGCCGCTCATCAGGACGGCGGCTTTCTCCGTGCCCACCCGGCAGGGGGTGCACTGGCCGCAGCTTTCGTCCTCGAAGAACCGCATCAGGTTGAGCGCCGCGCGCTTGAGGTCGTCCTTGTCCGAGAGTACCACGATGGCCGCCGAGCCGATGAAGCAGCCATGGGCTTCCAGCGTGCCGAAATCCAGTGGGATGTCCGCCATCGAAGCCGGCAGGATGCCACCCGAGGCGCCGCCCGGCAGATAGGCCTTGAAGCGGTAGCCGTCCGCCATGCCGCCGCAATATTCGGCCAGCAGTTCGTTCATGGTGATGCCGGCAGGCGCGAGCTTCACTCCGGGCTCCTTCACCCTGCCGGAGACGGAGAAGCTCCGCAGTCCGCTGCGCCCGTTCCGCCCTTCTTCGGAGAACCAGCCCGGCCCGCGCTCGAGGATATCCCGGATCCAGTGGAGCGTTTCCACATTGTTGATGAGGGTGGGGCGACCCCAGAGGCCGACCTGGGACGGGAAAGGCGGCTTGTGCCGCGGCTCGCCGCGCTTGCCCTCGATACTCTCGAGCATCGCGGATTCCTCGCCGCAGATATAGGCGCCGGCGCCTCGGCGCAGGATGAGCTTCGTGGAAGCCGTGAGGCCCGCCTCGTCGAGTTTCTCGATCTCCCGCTGCAACACCGCGCGGATGCCGGGGTATTCGTCACGGAGGTAGATGTAGCATTCCGCCGCTTCCACGGCCCAGCCGGCGATCAGCGCTCCTTCAAGGAAACGGTGCGGGTCCTGTTCCATATAGACCCGGTCCTTGATGGTGCCCGGTTCGCCCTCGTCCGCGTTGACGGCCATGAGCCGGGGGCCGGTTTCGGCGCGGACGAAACGCCACTTCCTCCCGGCGGGGAAACCCGCCCCACCCATGCCCTTGAGCCCGCTGTCTTCCAGGGCGCCGATCACGTCTTCTGCGGAGCGCTCTCCGGAAATACATTTGTTGAGAACGTCGTATCCACCACCGCTCACATATTTCTTGAAATCGATATAGGGCGGCACAAGCGCTTCATGCTCGCCGCTTCGGACGCATGCGAGGACGGACTCTTCCGTCGCGGCAAGGACGTGGCGGTGGCCCACCTCGACCACCGGCGCGTCTTCGCAGCGCCCCATGCAGGGCGCGCGCACCACGCGCACGGCGCTTCCCGCAGCGGCGGGAAGGCGGGCGAGCAGTTCGTCCGCGCCGAAACATTCGCAGGTCAGGCTGTCGCAGACCCGCACCGTGAGCGGCGCGGGCGGGTCTTCGCCCTCCATCACCACGTCGAAATGGGCGTAGAAGGTGGCGACTTCGTAGACTTCGGCCATGGAAAGCCGCATCTCGGCCGCCAGCGCGGCCAGGTGGCGGGCCGAGAGATGGCCTTGGCTGTCCTGGATCACGTGGAGATGCTCGATCAGAAGGTCGCGTCTTCGCGGCGCATCGCCCAGCAGGCCGCGTACCTCGTCCACCGCCTGTGGCTCGGTCTGTCGCCCCTTGTCGATATAGCGCGCCTTACGCCGGCCCTTGCCGGGATGCCCGAGTCTCTGAATCTCCTGCGCCACTGCCGCCCACGCCTTTCGCCGCCGAACCGCCGGCAACCTGCCAGATTGACCGGCTGGTGTAAAACGCAATCCAGCCGCGTTCCGGCTGAAAAGCACCAGACCGGGAGAGTATGAACCTGCGTACCGGACGGGCGTTTGTGCATTTGCATTTCGCGCGGTATCCGACTTGGCGATAGGGTCGCCGTGTTGGGCGTGTTTCGGGTCATCCCAAGGGGTTGTGGGGGGCTCGGCATTGGGGAGGAGCGGATGATCGGTCCGGCACTGTTCGACTTTCTGCGGGAGCTCAAGGCCAACAACGAGCGGCCTTGGTTCGAGGAGAACAAGGCGCGCTACCGGGCGGTCGTGCGAGACCCCATGCTGGATTTCATCGCCGCGTTCGCCGGACCGCTGGCGGAGATCAGCCCTCACTTCAACGCGGACCCGCGGCCCAACGGCGTCTCGCTCTTCCGCATCCATCGGGACATCCGTTTCTCCAAGGACAAGACCCCCTACAAGACCAATGTGGGAGCGCACTTCCGCCATGCGGCGGGGAAGGATGTCCATGCGCCGGGCTTCTACCTCCATCTCGAGCCGGATGGCTGCTTTGCCGGCTGCGGCGTCTGGCACCCCGACGGGACGGCGCTCGGAAACATACGTCGCGCCCTGGACGAGAAGGGCGAACAATGGAGCCGCATCGTCGGGGCTGAGCGGTTTGCGGAAACCTTCGAGATGACGGGCGCCGCGCTCAAGCGCCCGCCGCGCGGGTTCGATCCCGCCCATCCCCTGATCGAAGATCTCAAGCGGAAGGACTTCGTCGCAATCGCGCGGTTCGCGGAAGCGGATGCCTGCCGCTCCGATTTCCTGGAGCGTTATGCCGAGATCGCGCGAAAAGGCGCGGACTTCGTGGCGTTTCTCTCGCGCGCGGTGGGCGTTCCGTTCTGAGCCGGAACATTCCGGCCCATGGAGCGGTCTCCGGAGGAAGGGCCTGTTTACGAAGGGCGGGTGGTGCGTGCACCCCGTAACGACGACGCGCGGCACGATGGTGCCGCGCGGCCGCGGGCGCGCGGGCGCTGCATCGGAAGGCTTTGCTCGCTAGGATGGCGGTCACGCAGACCGGAAACAGCCCGAGGAGACGCACCGTGACGATCGAACGTTTCGACAAGGGACCCCGCATGAGCCAGGCCGTCACCCATGGCGACAAGGTCTATCTTGCCGGGCAGGTGGCCGACGACACGGACCAGGACGTGGCCGGTCAGACCCGGCAGATCCTCGCCAAGATCGACGCCCTGCTGGCGAGAGCCGGCTCCTCGAAGGAGAAGCTGCTTACCGCGACCATCTGGCTCTCCGACATCGCGACCTTCAACGAGATGAACGCCATATGGGATGCGTGGGTGGATACGGACAACCCGCCCTGTCGGGCCTGTGTCGAGAGCAAGCTTGCGTCGCCGCGCTATACGGTGGAAATCATGGTCGTGGCCGCGCGCTAGCGGCGTCAGCGCCGGGAGGGCGCTTTGCAATCAGAGAGGGTAGAGCCATGAGCCAGCCGGCGGCGCGCGCCAACCGGCGCTACGACATCGTTCCATGGGCCGCACAGAACGCGATCGATCCGCCGATCGAAATGGGGCGCGGCGAGGGCGCCTATTTCTACGACACGGAGGGCAAGCGTTATCTGGATTTCTCGTCGCAGCTCGTGAACGTCAATCTCGGTTACCAGCATCCCAAGGTGGTGGCGGCCATCCAGGAGCAGGCGGGCCGGCTCTGCTATATCGGCCCGCACCACACGACCGAGGCGCGGGAGCGGCTCGGCCGCCAGCTTGCCGAGGTCGCGCCCGGCGACATTCAGACGGCGTTCTTCACCGGCAGCGGCAGCGAGGCGACCGAGATCGCCATGACCGTCGCCCGGCTGGTGACGGGCCGGCGGAAGATTCTCGCGAAATACCGCTCCTATCACGGCACCACGTCGGGCTCGCTCTCCGCAAGCGGCGATCCGCGGCGGCTTGCCGTGGGATACGACCACCCCAATATCGTCCGCTTCCTGGACCCCTACTGCCACCGCTGCCCGTTTGCACTCTCCTATCCGGGCTGCGAGCTGCAGTGCGCGCGAAGCGTGGAGGAGGTCGTCGAGCGTGAGGGCGCGGACCAGATCGCCGCCATCATCGTCGAGCCCATGACGGCGGCGAGCGGGGGGATCAAGCCGCCGCCCGGCTATTTCGCGATCCTCCGCGAGATCTGCGACCGCCACGGCATCCTGCTCATCGCGGACGAAGTGATCACCGGCTTCGGACGCACCGGGCGCTGGTTCGGCATCGAACATTGGGATGTGGTGCCGGACCTGATGGCGGTCTCCAAGGGCATCACCTCGGGCTATGTCCCCATGGGCGCGGTGCTCATGCGGCCCCATGTCGCCGCTCGTTTCGACGACCAGTGGTTCCCCGTGGGCTCGACCCAGACGGCGAACCCCATCGCCTGCGCGGCGGCGTCCGCGGCACTGGAGGTCTACAGGGACGAAGGGTTGATCGAAAACGCGGCCCGGATGGGCGACGTGCTTGCCGAGGGCTTCGCGGAGCTCCAGGCGCACCATCCATGTGTCTCGGACGTGCGCTCGCTCGGCCTGTTGGGCGCCATCGAACTGACCGGCGAGCCGGAGAGCGATGCGCCGTTCTCGACCGCGCCGAACCACGCCGCGGTGAACGATCTGATCAAGCGCCGGGCGCTCGAGCACGGTCTCGAGTTGCGGCTCGCCCTCAACGGCCTTCTGATCGGCCCGCCGCTCTGTATCGACGCGGACGGGATCCGGGAGGGGATCACGATTCTGGACACTATTCTCGGCGAGGTGGATGTCGTCCTGGCGGGAGAGCGTCGGGCTGCGGAATAGGTGTTCGGCGAAAGGATCGCGAAGCACGACACCCGATCGGACTCTCCGATAACGGCGGCCACTGTTGCGGCTCTACCGCCTGGTGTTGCGGTATTGATCGGTGAAAAAAGGCGCGGGCCTCCCGGCCCGCGCCTCGCCTATCGAATGGTACGGCCGCCCGTCTTCATCCCTTGGCGCTGGTGTCCTTCAGGATGGAGCAGTCGATACCCTTGGCCGGGTCGGCATCGCCGGTCATCAGGCCGAACTTGATCCACCAGTCGTTGGTCAGTTTCCAGTGGTCGTAGATCTGGCCGTTGCGCTGGCCGAAGGGGGGATCGCCGTCGGCCACGCCGCAGAAGCGCGCCGATTCCTCCAGGCTGTACATGTAGAGCGTGCCGTCCTCGGGGTTGTTCACGCCGCCAAGGATGGATTCCACGTCCGCCACGCTGAACTGCATGGCCTCGGCGATGATCTGGTTGCCCTCGGCGCTGTTCTTCCGCCACCATTCCACGGCGCGGTAGCGCGCTTCCATGAGTTCGAGAAGAACCTCCCGGCGATTCTGGATCATCTCGTCGGTCGCGAAGATTGCGTCGGCGATCAGCGCTTCCTTGAGCCAGTATTCCTCGCGCGAGTTGCTGAGCTCCCGCGCGCCGGGCAGCTCGGCCAGCACCTGGGCGCCGTACGGGTCCCAGAGTTCGGCGGCGGCAATCTGGCCGCTGATCATGGAAGCCGTGGCGTCGCCCGCGATCAGGTTCACCATCTCCACCTCGTCCCAGGCGATGCCCTGCTGCTCCAGCCAGATCGCCATGTAGATCTGGGAGAGCGCGCCTTCGAGCACGGCGACCTTCTTGCCGCGCAGGTCCTCGGGCGTCTTGATATCCGGGTGGACGATGATGCGGTCGGAGCCATAGCCCAGATTGGTGAGGCCGAGCAGCTTGACCGGCATGTCCTCGGCGGCAGCCACGGGGCCGAACTCGATGGTGCTGGTCACGACATCCAACTGGCCCGAAGCCAGAAGGCCGAAGGATTGCACCGGATCCTCGATGATGGAGAACTCGATCTCGATGTTGGGTGCGAAGCCCTTCTCCTGCGCGATGTAAAGAAAGCCGTATCCCGGCCAACTGAAATGCGCGAGCCGCACCGTTTCCTTCGCGCCCACGGTACCCGCCGTCAGCGCACCGAGCGCCAGCAGGGCCGAAAGTGCGAACGCTCCCTTTCGCAAGCAATGCCAGATCATGGTCGTCTCCCTTGGTTTGGCGTTTACGTCCGTCCAGGGGGCGTCAGCCGATCCGCCCCTGGATCTCTTCCCGCATCATGGTGTAGAGGCGCTTCTCCATATCGACATAGCCCGGCTGCGAGAGCAGCTCCTCCTTCTTGCGGAAACGTCGCCCGCCCTTGAACTCCATGGCGATATCCGCCTTGATGCGCCCGGGCTGGCGGGTGAAAAACACAATCCTGTCTGCAAGATAGATCGCTTCCTGGATATCGTGTGTGACGAGGATCACGGTCTTGCTTTCGCGCTCGATGATCTCGATGACCATCTCCTCCATCTCCCAGGTCACCTGCGCATCGAGCGCGCCGAACGGCTCGTCCAGGAGCAGAAGGAGCGGGTCCTGGGCGAGCATGCGCGCGATCGCCACGCGCTGCTTCATGCCGCCCGAAAGCTCTGCCGGATAGGCGTCCGCGAAATCGGAGAGGTGGACGAGCTCCAGGAAATGCCGCGCGCGCTGCTGCCGCTCCGCCTTCGCCAGGCCCTGGATCTTCATGCCGTGCTCCACATTGGCGAGCGCCGTGAGCCAGGGGAAGGAGGTATAGGCCTGGAAGACCATGCCGCGTTCGTGCCCCGGGCCGCTGACGGGCCGGCCGAACATGCGCACCTCGCCGCGGGTGGGATATTCGAGGCCCGCGATCAGGCGGAGCAGGGTCGTCTTGCCGCAGCCCGACGGGCCGATCAGCGCCGTGACCTGGTTTTCGCCGATCTCGACCGAGATGTCGTCGATGGCGACGACCTTGCCGCGGAGATATTCCTTGCTCACGCGGTGGGCCGAGATGGGGGGCGCGCCGTCCATGCGTGCGTCCGCCCCGTTGCCGGCCGCCGCACTCTCTTTTCGCGAGAAGAGCCGCATCGTTCCGCGCCTCACGTACGTGCGTACATATAGGGAAACAATGTGCGGCTCAGCAGCCGGAAGCCGATATCGGTAAGCACGCCGAGCACGCCGATGGTGAGGATGCCTCCCATGATCACGTCCACATGGAGGAACCGCCCGGCCCGCATCATGACCGCGCCGATTCCGTCCGTCGCGGCGATGATTTCGGCGATCACCAGATAGGTCCAGGAGACCGCGATCATGTTGCGCATGGAATCCAGAATTTGCGGTGCGGCGGCACGGAAGGTTACGCCGAAGAGCACCTGCCGGCGTTTCGCCCCCATGGTCAGCGCCGATTCGACCAGTTCCTTGGGCACCGCGAGCACATTGTCGAGTACCAGCGCGATGAGGAAGAAGATGCAGCCGAGGAAGAGCAGCGCCATCTTGGCGAAGTCCGTCGGGCCGAAATAGACCAGAAGGAGCGGAACGAACGAGGCCGCGGGCAGGTAGCGCCAGCCGCCCACGGTCGGGTTCACGAGCGCGCGGAACTTCACGAAGCAGCCCATGAGGAGGCCCAGCGGCACCGCGATCAGGCAGGCCGCGAAAAAGCTCACATAGATGCGGAAGACGCTCTTCCCGACATCGGCGATATAGTCCTTCTCCGCAAAGAGATGGATGATCTCGCCGATCACGTTCTCGACGCTCGGCAGGAAGCGCCGCTGGGTTTCGGGCGTGAGATAGTGGCCGATCTCCCAGAGTCCGAAGAAGGCGATCACGCCGGCAAGGCCGAGGCCGATCACGCCGGAGCGTGGGAGCGTGCCTCGCAGCTCCCAGAAGCGCTCCCGCGGCGGCCGATAAAGCGGCGGGGCGGTTCGCTCTCCGCCGTCGCGGGTATCCACGGGCGCCGCTGCCGTCTTCACGATGTGCGCTCTCCCGTCCGGCGGTGCGATGCTGCGTCGCGCGCGAGGGTCTCACGCGTCGAGGTTAAGGCCGCGGTGGAAGGCCTCGAGCGCGGAAAGCACGGCCTCGCTATCGCCCGCCTCGGGCAGCGCACCGCAATAGGTCTCCGCGGCGCGCGCCGCGAGCGGCATCCATTTGTCGAGCCAGCCGCGGATTACCGCCGCATTGCCGTCGGTCGGGAGCGCGAACGCGACCAGTCCGGCGCTCCAGCGGCGGCTGCGTTCCGAATCCCGAAGCTGGTTGTCCACCATGAGCGAGAGCAGGGTGTCTCCGTGGCGGCGGGCGGCGCGGCCCAGCTGCCGCAGAGTCTCGTCCGCTGCCGGTTTCGCCACCAGATTGGCCGCGACGAAGCTCTCGCCCCAGTCATATGTCGCAAGCGCCCGTTCCAGCAGCTCGCGCAGGCCTTGCAGGGCGGGCAAGGATTCCCAGTGCGCCCTTTCGCTTTGTCCGAAGCCTCGTTCGGGATGGGCGAGCTGCAATTCGCGGGTGCGGTAGGCGATGCGCGAGAGCCAGCGGAACTCGTCTCCGTCCTGGAAGCTTGCGCAGGCGGTGATCGTGCTGGCGGGCGCGATCTGCACGAGATAGGCCGCGCTCATCTGCAGCGCCATCTGGAGATAGCGGCGCGGCGTGTAGAGCTCTTCGAGCGCCGTCAGCCACTCCGCCGGCAGGTCCCGGTCGTGGCCCAGCTCGTTATGCTCGTCCAGCAGGCCGTCGATATAGTCTTCCTGACCGTCCTGCATCTTGGTGTATACGCGGTAGATCAGCTCGTCGGGATCCCGAAAGTCCTCCCAGTTCTCGTGCCGCAGGGGGCTTTGGGCCACATGGCGCAGATACCAGTCGTTCATCGGCAGGTCGGGCGCCGGTGAAAGCTCGTAGGCCTGGTCCGGGTGGCGGTTTCTGGTGTGCAGGTTTGCCGTGACGACTTCGTACTCGCTTGGCCGCCGCCTGCGGCCGGCGAGTCCGCTCCAGGTCTTGAGCCCGGCGTCCCGATGCTTCAGCGCGTCCATGTTTTCCGCCTTTCTTCCGCGATTCTGGTATCAGCCGACGAAGCGGATGTGGTCTTCTTCCGTGCGGATGAGGCCGTCGAAGCTCGGCATGTTGGCCTCGATGTCGCCGAGCGTGACGGCGCGTCCCAGCAGTGTGCTCACCGTGGCGAAGCGGAGAACGCATTCGTCCGCGACCCCGATGCGAATGTAGGAGGCGTGCTCCTCCACCTTCACGTCGCGGCCTTCGTTGTCCTCTCGGATCGCCTCGAGTACCGCGTCCGCGACATCGCCGGCGCGCATCACCGGCCCCACATAGCGCACACCCTCGCTCGACACGATCCGCTCTCCCTCCATACGCGGTCCATACGCCGCGCGTTCACCCGCTATTTCGTCCGATAGATTTCCACCGCTTCCATCTCCACGAGGCCTGCATCACGGACGGTGATATCGTCCGGAAGCGGCGCGTCCGCGCCCTGGATACGCAGGCTGAAGACGGCGCCCTCAGGGGGCGGCTTGATCAGCACGCCGATCATCTGCGCGGACGCCTTCTTCACGACCGTCGCGATATCGTCGCCGTCGTCTACGATGATGACCTTGTAGCCGTAGTCGCCCTGGAAATTGAACGCGAGCGGGATATCGGCCATGGCGCGGGGCGCTCCTCTTTCGCGGATCGGCAGCGGGGCGCGCGATCACTCCGCCGCCTGGGCGACGGGGCCGTAGCCCTCGGTCCATGCGTAGTCGTAGCCGCAGACGCCGCGCTCGGCCTCGCTCAGGCCCATATATTCGTAGAGCCCGTCGGGGCCGGGCGGGACCGTGCCGTCCAGCAGACGGTCGATAATGCTCCGATGCCCCTGGTAGCGGACGGGCTCAAGCTCGAAGATCCACTTGCAGGGCTTGGAGCAGAAGTGATAGCGCCGGCCTTCGTGGTCCAGGATATGGTCGACGGTGTTCCACCGCGTGCCGCCCCGGTTGGCGACCTCGAGGCCGCACATGTTGCAGATGAGCGGCGGCGCCTCCGGCACGGTTTTCTCGAGGCGGCCCTTCCGGATGTTGTCGATCACCACGTCCCAGATTTCGCCGTAGGAATCGTTCCAGCCTGGATATTTCTCCTCGAGCCAGTCTCGTTCGGCGGGGGAAACGCAGGCGATCGGGCGCCACCACTGTGTTGCGCGGTAGACATAGATGCCGATCTGCTGGGCGTGATGGAAGGTCTCGATATCCTCGAGAAAGAGCTCCCAGTACCACGGCAGATCGAGCCCGACGGACTCGATCGTGCGGGCGAACTGCCCGATAATCCACTCGTGCATGAACTCCTTGAGGGAGTGCTCGCGGTGCTCGAGCGGGGTGTAATAGTCCATGGAGATGCCGCTCAGGGCCGAAAACTGCTTCCAGATGCGCCAGAAAGCGATATCGACCAGTTGCTGGGCTTCCGCCTTGCGGCCGTTCTCGATCATGATGCGGATGAGCGGCGTCCCGATCTGGGAGTGGCGCGCCTCGTCGGTCTGGATGCTCTGGAGCATGGTGGCGAAGCTGTGGTCGCCATATTTCGCGGCATCCGCCGAGAGGCCCACGAACTGGAGGTTGGTGAAGGCCTGCTCGAACGCGAAGTTGGTCATGATGGCGGCGCTCACCGCATCGCGCGTGTGCTCCACGTCGTCCAGCGCCTGGCGCACGCTGATGATGACCCAGTTCTCGGTCTTGGGGGCCTTGTGCGCCCAGTCGAAAGAGCGGTCCTTGCGGATGAACTCGTAGGCGAAATACATCTGGATCTGGCCGTGACGGACTTCGTCCAGCGTGCCGAAAGTCGCCATGTTGCGCATCCCGGGCGCGCGGCCGAAGCGGGTCATGCGCGCGAAGGCGGAGGCGGAATGGAACTCCGCGAACGGCACGGGCGTGAAGTGCAGCGCAAGCAGCGCCTGCCAGTGGGGCGTGGTGCTGCCGAAAAAATTGCCGCGTGAAAGCGCGGCCTTCACGGAATAGGCACCGACGTCCTTTTCACGCTGGGTCTGAACATAGTTGCGAAAGGTGACCTTGTAGGGTTCGTCGAAAGTCTCCCATTGCTCCACGGGGATGTCGAAGGGATCGCTGAAGAGCGGCGGGAAGAGCTCGTCTTCCGCGACATAGCTCGGCGTCCAGTTGGTATCGCGCGCGAAGTCGTACCATTCGTTCATTTCGAGCAATGCCATGGCGTTCTGCCTCCCTGGGGCGCGTCTGCTCCGCTGCGCCGTTCAATCTTCCACGACGGCTACGGCTTCCACCTCGATGAGGAGTTCCTCGAAGGCGTAGCCTTGGACGCGCACCGCCGTCGCCGCGGCCGCTTCCGGTGGAAAATAGTCCTTTCGCACGGCGGTCATCTCTTCCCAATAGTCGGTGACCGCGCGTCCGGTGCCGTCAAAGGTGTAGTAGGTGTTGAGCTTGACCACGTCTTCCATGGAAGCGCCGCCTTCCGCAAGGACGCGGGTGAGGGCGTCGAAGACGTTCCGCGTCTGAAGGGCGATGTCGCCTGCGCCCACCGCCGCGCCGTTGCGGTCCGCCGAGATCTGCCCCCCACAGAAGACGGCGTTGCCGATCCGCCACCCTTGGGAGAAGGGTACCGCCATGCTCCAGTCCCAGTGCCCTGCGGGCATGAGGCGGCGGCGCTCGGTGCCGAGATGGGCGATGCTCTCGATCTGGAAGAGCTCGCCCTCGTGAGGAAACCCCGTCACCCGCACCGCCGTGCCGGAAGGTCCCGGATTGGGCAGATAGCCGAGGCGGACCTCCGTCATGCGTTCCCAGAACGCGGTCACGTCCCGTCCTGCGCCCTCGAACTGGTAGTAGGTGTTGAGGCGCGCGAGATCGCCCATGCCGCCGCCGGCCGCCGCCAGCAGGCCGCCCATGGACTCGAAACAGCGCCTCGTCTGGGCACCGATATCGCCCGCGTCCAGCAAGGCGCCGTCCGGCCCGAGCGACCGCTGCGCGCCGACGAACACCCAGTCCCCCACGCGCCAGCCGGGGCTGTAGGGGCGAGAGTCGTTCGCGCGTCCGGCGTCGCTCCAGGCGAGTGGTCGGCGGTCCGCGCCCACCGCCGCGACGGCGTCGATCTCCAGCAGAAGGCCTTCGAAGGCGAGCCCGGGCACCGGCGTTTCCGTGAGCACGGGCCCCGGCGCGGCGAAATAGCCGGAAAGCACTCCGTCGATACGGGCGAGAATCTCCGCCGGCGGCGGGCTGTTCTCGTCCACCACGTAATAGACGTTGAGCTTCACCACGTCGCCAAAGCCCGCGCCGCCCTCTTCCAGCACGCGCTCCATGAACGTCATGATGTTGCGGGTCTGGGTCTCCAGGTCGGCGCCCACGGCGCGGCCCTCCGGGTCCGCCGATATCTGGCCGCCGACAAAGAGCAGCTCGTCCGTCCGCCATCCCTGGGAGAGGGTGACCGGCATGCTCCAGTCCCAGTGGCCTTCGGGCATCAGGCGGCGTTTTGTCACGACGGCCCCATTTGCCTACGACCGCCGCTCGGCCGGCGGCTTGCCCGCACCGCGGCCCCGCGTCTTCGGGCCGCCCGCCTGGGAGATGGGCCGGTCCCATTTCAGGAGGCTCTTGTAGAGGCCGAGCCCCACCATGGGCTCGACCGATGCGATATCCGCCGGCCGGTGGCAATGGACATCCAGGAAGTCCCGGAGTTCGTCCGGCGTGCGGCATACCACCTCCGCCAGAAGGTCGTAGCGCGAGGCGACGCGCATGACGTAGACCACCTCGGGCCGGTCGCGAAAATATTCGGAGACCGTGTTCGCGCTGGCGCCTGCGGCGACCGTGATGCCCAGCATCGCCCAGGCCGTGTAGCCGAGGGCAAGCGGGTTCACCACCGTGATGAAGTGGATCAGGTTTGCTTGGCGCAACTGCCCCACGCGGGTCCGCACCGTGGCCTCCGAGACCCCGAGCGTCTGCGCGACGGACGAGAACGGTATGCGCCCGTCTTCCTGAAGCAGGGCGAGGATCTTCTGGTTGAGCGGGTCGAACCGCTGCGCCGGCGTATAGGCGACGGCGGCCTCTTCCGGATCGCTCGGGCCGACGCGCCGCCAACCCATGATGGGCGTGGCGTCCGCGGGCTCGGGCGGCGTGCCGTTCCCACCTGCCCGCTTCTGTGCCGCCCGGTCGATCGCCATGGCTTGCCTTTGCTGTCCCGTCCATCTGCGGAATCCGCAGTGAACGGGAGGATTTCACCCGAAGCCGATAGAAACGCTACGGTCATCCGCGATTTCCGTCAAGATTCTTTCAGAGGTGCGCGAAGTTCGCGATTGGCGCGCATCCGCGTGCGAGTCTAGACTTCCGCCGTGGGCACGGAGCCCCGAGGGAGGAGCGCGATGGGTTTGAACCTGATCGAAAACCCGGTCCCCTGGCCCGACGGCGCGCGCTGTGCCGTGGCCATCACCTTCGATATCGACACCGACAGCATCCTGCATCTGGAGTTCCCCGACCGGGCGGAGCAGATGCTTTCGGCCATGTCCTTCCTGAAATATGACGAGGTTGCGATCCCGCGCATCCTCAAGGTCTACCGCCATTACGGTATCAAGCAGACCTTCTTCTATCCGGCCTGGTGCATGGAGCGGTACCCGCATCTGGTGGACGCCATCTTGAAAGACGGGCACGAGATCGCGGCTCACGGCTATCTCCACGAAAACCCCAACGACTCCTCGCGCGAACGCCAGGAATATTGGCTCGACAAGCAGATCGAGGTGTTCAAACGGATGACCGGCGCGGCCCCCCGAGGCTGGCGCGCGCCGCTCTACAACGCGTCCAAGGATTCCCCCGACCTGCTGGCCGAGCGGGGCTTTCTCTACGATGCGAGCCTGATGGGAGACGACATCCCCTATGTGTTGCGGACGGGCAAGGGCGACGTGATCTGCCTGCCCTCCTACTGGGGCATGGACGACTGGCCCCACTACATGCACAGCCTGGATTTCCACTACACCATGACGATCAAGTCCCCGGACGAGGCGATGCGCGTGTTCGACTCCGAATTGGAGGCCATGCACGCCCATGGGGGCATGCTGGTCACCGTATGGCATCCCTTCGTCTCCGGCCGGCTTGCGCGCATGGACCGGGTGGGGAAATGGATCGAGCGGCTGCAAGCCAAGGGCGGCGTCTGGTTCGCCACCATGGAGGAGATCGCCCGCCATGTGCGCGCCTGTATCGACGACGGCACCTGGACACCGCGGATCGACACGCTCCCCTATTATGACGGCCGCATTCCCGAATGGGAGGCCGAAGCACCGATGGCGGCGGAATAGGGCGGTCGGCTACGGGGAATTTCCGCAGTCTCGGGCGGGTTTCGCTACATTGGCTTGCGCCGGCCTTGCCTCGCACGGGCCGGAGATGGTTTCCTGTGCGGCCTTGATACGCCTCGTCGCAACGTCCGGCGGCGGGGCGGCGCGCAAGGGAGGACGCCATGATCATCCAGAGCGCGGCGGATCCGAGCGAAGGCGCCCGGCTCGCCATCAAGCTGGAAGAGCATCTCCAGCTCGTGGGCCAGTTCGCGGAAACGTTCGGCAATGAGGGGTTCGCCGTCCCGGAGCCCCGGGCGCATTTTCTCTACACCTGCCGCTGGCACGACAAGGGTTGGCGGGACCTGGACGACAACCCGCCGCTGGATCCGGCGACGGGCCTCCCTTACAACTTGGTGGAGACTCCCATTCCCATCATCACGCTCACCGGTTGCCGCTCTCCCGAATATAACGAGGCGCACCACGCCTATTGCGGCTTGCTGGACAGCATGCACATCTGGGGGCTCTACAATGGGCGCTATGGGCTTTCGGACAAGGTGCTGATCGACATCGTGCCGGAGGAGCACCGCCTTGCCGCGGAGACCATGCTCGATACCGAGCGCCAGCGGCAGGAGCGGCTCACCGGCGTGCTCAGAGCGGATCCGGAGACCGCCCCCTGGGTGGAGCAGGAACACCTCTTTGCCAACTACAAGGCCTTGCAGTTCTTCGATACCTTCGCGCTCTACTTCAACTGCACCCACCCGGAAGCCCGTGGGGAGAGCGTCTTCGCGAATGTCCCGCGCGGCCCGGGCGAGGATGTATCGGTCCGGGTGCGCCCGCTGGGCGACGGCGCCTATGGGCTCGACCCCTATCCCTTCCGGGAGGACGGGCTCGAGGTCTGGTTCACCGGCCGCCGCCTCTCGCCCTTTGCGCCGGACGATGCGCCCGACATGGCGGCGGTGATGCGCGAAACGCCGCTCGAGCGCCAGACCGCGCGGCTGGTGGCGGCATGAACCGCGTCGCAGCGGCCGGGGCGTGCGCGAAAGGTGGGCTCTTCCCATGAAGGCGGTCGTCATTCATCGTCACGGCGGGCCCGAGGAACTCGTCTACGAGGACGTCGCGACGCCCGCCATCGGGCCGAACGACGTGCTGATCGCGCTGGAGGCCGTGGGCCTCAATCACTTCGACCTGGACGTGCGCGGTGGAATCTCCGGCTATCTGAAGCTCGATATGCCGCATATCCTGGGTGTCGAAGGTGCGGGCACCATCTCCGAGGTCGGCGCGGCCGTCACCGCGTTCCGCCCCGGCGACCGGGTGATGCCCTTCCTCACCATCACCTCGGGGAGCTGCCGCCACAAGGTCTGCAACTGCGCCCTCGGGATGGACAATATCTGCCTCGATTTCGACAAGCTGGGCGTGACGCGCTGGGGCACCTACGCCGAGTTCGTGAAGGTCTCGCAACAGAATGTCATCCGCATCCCGGATGGCCTTTCGGCGCTGGACGCAGCGGCCGCCCAGGTCGCCTTCGCCACGGCGTGGGAGCTGGTGGTGAAGAAGGCGCAGGTCCGCCAGGGCGAGGACGTTCTGGTCAATGCCGCCGGCAGCGGTGTGGGCTCGGCTGCGATCCAGTGCGCCCGTCTGGCCGGCGCCCGCGTAATCGCCACCGCCGGCTCCGACGAGAAGCTGGCTCGCGCCCGCCAGCTCGGTGCCGATGAGACGATCAACTACAACCGGACCGCCGCCATCGGCGACGCGGTGCGGGATCTCACCGACGGGCGCGGTGTCGATGTCTGCATCGAGATGGTGGGCGGTGCAGTGCTCCAGCAGAGCCTGGATGCGCTTGCGCTCAATGGGCGGCTCGCCACCTGCGGCGCCCATGCGGGCGAGAGGGTCGAGCTCGACATGATCGAGTTCTTCCGCAAGCAGATCACCATGACGAGCTGTCACTTCGCCCCGAAATCCACCAACAGCGAGGTTCTGCGCCTGGTGGCCCAGGGTAAGCTCAAGCCGGTGATCGCCAAGATCTTTCCTCTGGCGGAGATGGGCGCGGCCCACGGGCTTCTCGCCAGCCGGGATTTTTTCGGCAAGATCGTGCTCGAGGTGTAGGGGGGCGGGGTATGGCCGGGCTGGAGATTCGCAAGGTCGTTCGCTGGGACCGCCGCACCGCGGTGCTGGACGGGCTCAGCCTGCGGGCGCCGCGGGGGCGCATCACGGCCCTTCTGGGCGACGACGAATCGGGGCGCCTCGCCGCGCTGAAGGTCGTCGCCGGCATCGACAAGCATCACGAGGGCGAAATCTTCATCGACGACGAGGATGTCTCTCACGCCCGTGGGAACGCCCGGAGCGCGGCGACCGTCTTCCGGACCGCGGCGTTGATGCCCCACAAGTCGGCCTATGAGAACATCGCCTATCCGTTGCGGCTCGCCCGCTTCGACAGGGCGACCATCGAGGAGCGTGTCGCGGCGGTCGCGGAGCATTTCGGACTGACGGACCTCCTCGAACTCAGACCCCGGAAGCTCACCGCCCAGCAGGCCTACCAGATCGGTCTCGCGCGCGCCCTTGTGCGCGATCCGGCGGTCTATCTCTTCGAACGGCCCGACGACGACAGCCCGAAAATCGTCGATCTGGCACTCACGGAGATGCGGCGCCTCAGGGACGAATTCGAGCGCACCGTGGTCTATGCGACGGACCGGGGCGAGGAGGCCCGCGCGCTCGCCGACTGGATCGTCGTCCTCCACAAGGGGCGCAAGCTGCAAATGGGAAGCCCGGCACGCCTCGTCGAGCAGCCGGTCAACCGCCGCGCCGCACGCCTGCTGGGTGCGAAGCTCCGCTCCGCAGAGGTGACGGCGTGCGGCGAGACGGGCGTCGTGCTGACCCTCAAGGACGGAAGTGAGGTCACGCTTCCCCACGCCGTGGCGCTGAGAGACCTCGCGGGCACCCGCGCCACGCTTGGCATCTGGCCGGAGGATATGCGCGAGGAGGAGGGCGCTGCCGTCTGGCCGCCGGAGCGTTGCTACCTGTTCGACGAAAAGGGCCGGCTCGCCGTTACGCCTGAAGGCGAGGCGCCGGATCAGCAACGCCCATCTCGCGGAGCACGGCGCCGACAGCGTCGATGAAGCAGAGGACCTTGTCCGCGCCGAAGGCGCCGATGCAGCCCACGCGAAAACTCTCCGCCGCCGCGAGCTTGCCCGGATAGATCAGGAACCCCCGGCGCGCCAGCCGGTCGTAGAAGGCCTCGAAGTCGTAGGCCGGATCGGCGGGGGCGAGGAAGGTCACGATGATCGGCGCCTGCAGGCTGTCCTCCAGCAGCGTATGGAAGCCGAGGTCGCGCATCCCGCGCACCAGGGTGAGGCAGTTGTCCCGGTAGCGCGCGAAGCGGCCGGCGACCCCGCCTTCTTCGTCCAGCGCATCGAGCGCTCGATCCAATGCGGCGACCACATGGGTCGGCGGGGTGAAACGCCACTGGCCGTTCGCCTGCAGGCCCTCCCATTGCGCGTGGAGATCGAGGCTCACCGAATGGGCGTTTTTTCGGGACGTCTTCAGATGGTCCGCGCGGGCGATGACGAAGCCCACGCCCGGCACGCCTTCAAGGCATTTGTTGGCCGATGCGGAGAGGCTCGAAAGCGGCAACCGTCCCAGATCGATGGGGATGGCGCCAAAGGAACTCATGGCGTCCAGGTGCAGGCGGCGGCCTTCTTCGGCGACGGCGGCGGCAAGCTCCGGGAGCGGGTTCAGGATGCCGGTGGTGGTTTCGCAGTGGACCAGCGCCACGTCCCCGATTGCGGGGTCGGCGGCGAGCCGGGCGGAAAGTGCCTGCGGCGTGTGTCGTTCATCCTCGGGGATGTCCAGCACGTCATGGGCACGCCCCATGCGTTCGCAGAGCGCGGCCATGCGCCGGCCATAGACGCCGTTGGCAAGGATCAGCAGCTTGCCGTCGCGCGGAACGAGCGTTCCGAGCTGGGCTTCCACGGCGAAGGTGCCGCTTCCCTGCATCGGTATGCATGCGAAGCCCTCCGGCGTGTTGCAGAGCGCGAGCAGCCGCTCCCGCACCCGCGCGGTGAGCGCGATGAAGGCGGGGTCCCGGGAGCCCCAATCGCGTTCCATTGCGGCGCGGGTTTCAGCCCGCGTGGTCAGCGGGCCGGGCGTGAGCAGGAAGGGCTCGTCAGGCACGCGGTGGTCAGCCGGCGGTGGTGCGGAGGAAGTCTTCGAGCGCCTCCGGCGTGTCCACATCGACGGTCACGGAAGGGTCGGGGCTCTCGACTTCGTAAACCGCATCCGCATGGTCGCCGATCAGGTGCTTGGCGCCGACATCGCCGGCCAGTTGCCGTATGTCGTCGAAGTAGCGCGCGGCCCACAGTACCGGGTTGCCGCGCTTGCCGCGCCATGCGGGGACTCCGATGGCCTTTCCGCCGGCAGGATCGAAGGCGGCGATGAGCCGGTCGATGACCGCGGCATCGGTGCGCGGCATGTCGCCCAGGCAGATCACGATCCCGTCGGGCGCGGGATTGAGAGCGTCGAGGCCGCGCTTCAGGGAGCTGCTCATGCCTTCGGCATAATCCGGGTTATACGCTGTCGCGACCTCAAGGCCGGCCAGTGCGGCTTCCACCTGCTCCGTCTCATGCCCCGTCACCGCGATCACCGGATCGGCGCGGGATGCGAGCGCGGCGGCGGCGACGCGGCGGACCATGGGCTCGCCGTCCACCTCGACCAGCAGCTTGTTGCGCGCGCCCATGCGGCGCGATTGCCCCGCGGCAAGGATTATCGCCGCGACGCGGGGCGGGCGGGTTGTGGTCGTGGCCGCCTCGGCCGGCGCGCTCTTGGGCGAAGCGCGGTCTCGGGGGAGCGGGCGGCTCGGGATTTCCATAAGGAGCCCGCCGGCGCCCATGCGCATGATGTCCGTCGACGTCACGTCGAGGCCCGCGAATAGGCGCTGCAGCACCCAGTCGAAACCGTTGAGCTTGAGCGAGCGTGCGCATCCGGGGAGCCCCAGGACGCGTGTTTGGCCCAAGCGGGCGAGCAGCAGCAGATTGCCGGGGTCCACCGGCATTCCGAAATGGTCGATGACACCACCCGCTTCGGTCACCGCTGCAGGGACGACGTCGCGCCGGTCAACGATGGCGGACGCACCGGCGATCAGGATGGTATCGCAGCCCCGCCCATGGAGCCGGCCGATGGCCCCGGCGACTTCGCTCTGTTCGTGCCCGCAGCGGGTTTCCGCCGCGAGTTTCGCATCGAGATGTGCGAGTCGCGTGGCGACGGCGCCCGTGGTGGAATCCAGCACGTTCTCGCGGATGCCCGGAAGACGGGTCTGGATCAGCCCGACGGTGCGTGCGCCGAGCGGGGCGATGCGGAGGACCGGGTCCCCGTCGGCCGCGATCCCGACACAGCCCTCCACCACCTGGCGCGGCGCTGCAAAGGGGATGACCTTCACGGTCGCCACCATCTGCCCCGGCTCCACGAGCGTGAAGGCGGGCACGGTGCCAAGCGTCATGGATTCGTCCAGCAGGTTGATCCGATCCACCCGCGCGGCGTCGACGACGGTGAGGCCGCGGGCCTCGGCGTAAAGGTTGCAGCGCCCGGTGAACGCCTTGCCGAGGCCCAGTCCGGGCCCGCGGACTGCGGTGGCGACCTGTTCGGCCGCCTCGTCTTCGGCGACATCGCGGGCATCGAGCCTGGCGCCGGAGACAGCCTCGATCTTGGCCTCCTTGAGTGCCGCAACATCGCTCGCCGAGAGAACCCGCCCCTTCTTCAGCGCACCGCCCGGCAGGTGGACGCGGTGGGCAAGGATCAGGCCCTCCGCGCGCTCGACCGGGACTTGGCCGAACTTCACGGTCCAGCGCTCCGGTCGGGGCCGGTCGGCGCGCGGCGGGCCTGGGTGATCTCCGCCATGATGGCGATGGCGATCTCGGCCGGCGATTTCGCCCCGATATCGAGGCCAACGGGCGCGCGGATACGGGCCAGCGCGGTTTCGCTGAAGCCCTTTTCGCGCAGCCGTTCGAGCCGCTTGCCGTGGGTTCTCCGGCTGCCCAGCGCGCCGATATAGAAGACGGGCGCGCGCAGGGCGAACTCCAGTGCCGGATCGTCGATCTTGGGGTCGTGGGTGAGCGTCACGATGGCGGTCCGGCGGTCGGGCGCCAGACGCTCGAGCGCGTCGTCCGGCCATTCGGTGGAAACTTCGACGGAGGGGAAGCGAGCGGCGTCCGCGAAGGCGCGGCGCGGGTCGATCACCGTTGCGGCGTAACCCGCGGTCTCGGCGATCGATGCGAGCGCCTGGGTGATGTGGACCGCGCCCACGACCGCCATTCGGAGGGGCGGGTTGTGGACGTGAACAAAATAGGTTCGGCCCGCATCCTCGAGGGATTCGCTGCGGTCGGCGGCGATCGCTTCACGGGCGCGTGCGGCGACTTGAGAGGACGGTGCGTGGCCGGCGCATTCGCCGCTCTCATAGACCAGTGTTTGCGCGCCGTCCTCCAGCGCCGTGACCACGGCCACGCCGCGCTTTGCCGCGCGGTCCCGGTTCAGCTGGTCGAGGAGGGCGCGCTCCATGGTTTCGCGCTCACGTGACGCGCTCGACGAATACGCGCACAGTGCCGCCGCAAGCGAGCCCCACCTCCCAGGCCTGCTCGTCCGAGACGCCGAATTCCAGAACCCGCGGCCTTCCGCTCGCCATCACTTCCCTGGCTTCCTGGATCACCGCGCCTTCGATACAGCCGCCGGATACGGAGCCTTCGAAGCGGTTCTCGCCGTCCACCACCAGTTGGCTGCCGACGGGGCGCGGGGAAGAGCCCCAGGTGGCGACCACGGTGGCGAGCGCCACCTCGCGGCCTTCGTCGCGCCAGCGTGCGGCGGTGCCGAGGGTGTCTTCCGGGCGCTCGTTCATTCCGGTTCCTCGCCTTTTCCCGTCCCGTTTCGCGCGATTCCCTGCCGCTGGCGGGGTGGGGTTCAGCCGGCCGCGGCAGCGGCCGTCGCGTCCCGGATATCGGCGAGTATGCGTTGCAGCTCGCCGTCACGGATCTTTTCGATATCGTCCTGATATTTCAGAAGGATGCCGAGGGTCTGCTCGACCGTCGCGGGCTCCAGCCGGGTCTCGCCGAGTTCGGTGAGCGCGCGCAGCCAATCGATGCTTTCGGCGACGCCCGGCAGCTTGAAGCAATCCACCTCGCGGATCGCCTGGACGAAAGCCACCACGTCCGCCGCGAGCCCCGTATCCGCCTCGGGCACGCGCACGCGCAGGATCGCGCGCTCGCGCGCGGCGTCCGGATAGTCGATCCAGTGATAGAGGCAGCGGCGCTTGAGCGCGTCGTGGATCTCGCGCGTGCGGTTGGAGGTGATCAGGACGACGGGAGGTGCGGCGGCCCTGATGGTGCCGATCTCGGGGATCGTGATCTGGTAGTCGGCCAGCACTTCCAGCAAGAAGGCTTCGAAAGGCTCGTCCGCGCGGTCGAGTTCGTCGATCAGCAGAACCGGCGGGCCGCCGTCGGTGGGTCGGAGCGCCTCCAACAGCGGGCGGCTGATCAGGAACCGCTCCGAGAAGATGTCGTCGGCGAGAGTCTCCCGATCCCGGTCCCCCATGGCCTCGGAGAGGCGGATCTCGATCATCTGCCGCGAGTAGTCCCATTCGTAGACGGCGGACGAAATATCGAGCCCTTCGTAGCATTGGAGCCGCAGCAGGCGGCGCCCGAGGCGCTCCGCAAGCACCTTGGCGAGCTCCGTCTTGCCGACGCCGGCCTCGCCCTCGAGGAAGAGCGGGCGGTTCAGGCGGAAGGCGACGAAGAGCGTGGTGGCGAGACTGCGATCTGCGACATAGTCGCCTGCGGAGAGCAGCGCGAGCGTTTCTTCGACGGATGCGGGAAGCGGCTCGCTAGCCATGGCACGGTGGTTCCTCAGGCAGGCTCTCGATCAAATCGGCGATAGCCTGCGGCTTGTCAAGGAGAAACCCCCCGCGTGGCACGTCCGCACCGCTGAGGTGCACCAATGCCGTGCGCCCGCCGGCGCTTGCGTCTTCGATATC
Source organism: Alphaproteobacteria bacterium (assembly GCA_965220825.1). Taxonomy (GTDB): domain Bacteria; phylum Pseudomonadota; class Alphaproteobacteria; order UBA828; family UBA828. The sequence continues at coordinate 884,846 of OZ244839.1, read as the reverse complement.
GAGGCGGGCCCGGCATTCGCCGGCGAAGCCGAGCGCGAGCACCACCTCGGCGTCCGGCACCAGAGGGAGCGCATCGGCGAGGCGCGGTGCGGCCGGCACGGCCATGCGGCGGATCCGCGCCCAGTGGGTGTCCGCGACAGCCAGCACCTCGCGCGCGCCCGCCGCACCGTGGCGCTCGCTGTCCTTTCCCGGCCGGTCGATCCGAAGGGGGCCCGGACTCGCGGCGAGCACGGCGACGCGCCGCCCGCGCGATGCCAGCGCCTCGACCAGGCCCGCTGTCAGCGCGTCCCGCTCCGCCGTGCGGCCGGCGATCGCAACCACCACCACGAATGCGCCTCCGGCAGCGGCTAGATGACGCCGACGAGAACCAGGATCACGATAACGAGCGCGACGGCGACGACGCCCGAAATCCAGACCGATGCCGGCAGGCTCTTGCGCGGCCCCGCAAGGGGAGACGGGGTTGGGGCCTCTGCTGTCTCACCGGGTACCGGCTCCTCCGCAGCGGGTGCGGGTTCTTCGGCAGGTGGCGTTTCGCCGCCGAGCTTCTCCGCGAGGCTGTCGAAGAACTGGTTGGCGAGCTTTTTGGCGGTGGAATCGATCAAGCGGGAGCCGATCTGCGCAAGCTTGCCGCCCACCTGGGCATCCGCCTCATAGCGGACCACGGTGCCGCCGTCTTCCTCCGCGAGCGCGACCTTGGCGGTCCCTGACGCGAAACCCGCGGGGCCGCCCTGGCCCTCGCCCGAGAGCGTGTAGCCATTCGGCGGATCCAGATCGGAGAGCGTTACCGCACCGCTGAATTTGGCCTTCACCGGCCCGACGCGGATCGTGAGCGTCGCGGTCATCTCCGTATCCGACGTCTTCTCGATCGCCTCGCAACCCGGCAGGCAATCCTTCAGCACCTCGGGATCATTGAGGGACCGCCAGACCGTCTCCCGGTCCGTCGGAACCTTGAACTCCCCAGCCATCTTCATGAACGCGGCCCCCTTGGCGATCCGTGCATCTCTCCGCGCCCAACCCTATGAGCGCGCTCCACCGCCGGCAAGCCTCCGCCGGAAGCGTCGTGCGAAAGGGCCGCACGCGGCGCCGGCGGCAGTGTTCTCGGCTGTACGGATGGGGACGGCCAGCTATTGGAGGCAGGGCCCTCGCGTTCGCGCCGCCCGGCGTCACCGCTCCATGGAAGAGGAGGCGCGGGTCATTCTGCGCGAAGCCGTCGGACGCAAGCCGCGGCCCAGAAACCTCGCCGACGCCATACGCGCCCGGGTCGCGCCGCTTGGCGGCGTGGACCTGGCGTTGCCGCCGCGCGGTCCTGCATAGGGGAACGGCCCCCTCGGTATGTGCGCCAATGTGTTGCGGCGGACTCTACAGGTAGTAGATCACCAGACAGACCCCGAGCAGGACCACGATCCAGAGTGCGATGGCGCCGGTCTGCCATGTTCGGGAGAGCACGCCCTCCGGCCCGTGCCGGCCCGCCGCGAGTACGAAGAGGGTATCGGCCGTGCGGACAAAACGTGCCGCAACAGCGCCGAAGAGTGTGGCCCCGGCGCGCTCCATGTGGCGGTACGCCGCCGGCAGAAGGCGGCGGTAGAACCAGTCGGAGTCGAGGTTTACGGAGCGAAGCGGGGGCGGGTAGATGCCGGCGATCTTGAGCAAGATGAAGGCGAGGGCCGAGAAGAGCAGGAGCTGGATATGCGCCAGCACGTGGCTTCCGGTATAGGGCTCGTACGTCGCGGGGTAGGGGAGAATCGAAAAGAGCCACGCCGGATAGCTGCCGATGGCGACGCAGAGCAGCGCCGCGATACCCATGGCGATCCGCATGTTGAGGGGCGCTTCGCGCGTACGAATCCCTGAATCCTGCGCGAAGAAGGCGAAGTAGGGAACCTTTATTCCGGCATAATGGAGCACGCCGGCGGCGGCGAACAGCAGCAGGATCCAGACGATCCACAGGCCTTCTTCCGCGGCCGCCGCCATGATCATGGATTTGCTCACAAAGCCCGAGAAGAGCGGAAGGGCGGAGATCGACGCCGCGCCGACGATGCAGAACCCCGTTGTTTGGGGCATGGATTTGTAAAGCCCGCCCAGCGCCGAGCCGTCGATCTTGCCCGTCTGGTGCATCACCGCACCCATGGCCATCAGCAGCAGGCCCTTGAAGATCACGTCGTTGAAGGCGTGGGCGACCGCGCCGTTCAGGGCCAGCGCCGTTCCGATCCCGATTCCAACCACCATGAAGCCGATCTGACCGATCGTGCTGTAGATGAGCGTGCGGCGAAGGTCGTTCTCGATCACGGCGTGGAAGATCGGGAACGTCACCATGGTGGCGCCGATATAGATCAGCACCTCCGTGCCCGCATAACCGCGCGCCAGTGCATAGACGGCGAGCTTGGTGGTGAACGCGCTCAGGAAAATCATGCCCGTGGGCGTCGATTCGGGGTAGGCGTCGGTGAGCCAGCTATGCAGAAGCGGAAAGCCGCATTTGATGCCGAAGGCGATGAAGATCAGAACGCCGCCCATACTGTCGATACCGATAGGGCCGAATGCGGAAGAGCCGGTTTCGCCGATCACCGTTATCGCGCCGGCCAGCAGGAACAGGCCCGATATCAGGTGGAATATGAAATAACGAAGGCTGGCCCGGGTCGCGCGCTCGGTGCGCCGCGCCAGGATAAGAAGCACCGAGCCCAGCGTCGCCCCTTCCCAGAAGATGAAAAGGCTAATCAGATCGCCCGCGAACACCGCGCCGAGCGCCGCGCCCGCATAGAGCAGTGCGGCGGCCTGTTGCAGCGGGTCGCGCACATGCAGCGCGAAAACCACGCCGATGAAGGCCGCCAGGTGGAACAGGATGCCGAAAAGAAGGCTGAGCGAATCGATACGCAGGAGGGAGAGCCGGAGGTCGAAAATCGCCAGCTCGAGCGCGCCTCCGCCGCTCGCCGCACCCAACAGGGCGAGGCCGCCGAGCACCGGCACCGCGAGCGTCCAAGCCGGACGCAGCCGCGCCGGCAGGAGGGGGGCGAGCAGAGCGCCGGCAAAGAAGACGAAAGCGGGGGGGACGCTAGCCGTCATAATAATCTTCGCGCCGCCGCAGGAGCCTGCGCACGACCGTCGCCGCCAGTACCAGCACGGCGCCGGCGATGAACCCGAAGAATCCGTGGAAACCGAACCACCCCTCCCACGAGAATTGCACATACCGGTGATAGCCGGCATCGATCGCGAGCACGCCGACGCAGAGCGCTGCGAACGCGAGCGTCAGGCGTTTCACGTTCCACGTGCCGTCCTTTTTGCCCATGCCGCTCACCTCAGCGATAGACCGCAATGGAGCGAATGAAGTCGAGCACGAGATGCGGAAAGAAGAACAACATCAGGGTTCCGAGCGCCGTCACGGAAAGGGCCGCGAGCAAGGGCCAGGGCGCCTCCGCTACTCCGGCCCCGGCGGGGGGCCGCGCGCCCCTCGCGGGGAAGAACGCCCTGCCCACGATCGGCAGCAGATAGGCCGCACTCAGCAGTGAGCTCGCGAGCAGCACCGCGGTCGCGGCATGGTTCCCACCGCTTTCGGCGCCCGAGATCAGATACCATTTGCTCCAGAAGGCGGCGAAGGGCGGCAGGCCGACGAGACTGAACGCGCCGACGGCAAACGCACCCATGGTCACCGGCATCCGCCAGCCTATGCCGTTCAGCTCGCTCACCAGCGTCTTGCGGGCCGCGGTATAGATCGCGCCGGCGCAGAAGAAGAGGGTGATCTTGCCGAAGCCGTGGGTCGCGATATGGAATGCGCCGCCCATGAGCCCCGCGCCGGTTGCCAGCGCCCCGCCCAGAACCACATAGCCGAGCTGGCCTACCGTGGAATAGGCGAGCCTCAGCTTGAGGTTGTCTTGCCGGAGCGCGATCAGCGAGGAGACCAGAATGGTGAAGGCGGCGACCGCGATCAGCCATTCGCTGCCCGCCAGGGAATGGAGGAAATCCAGGCCGAAGATGTAGACCAGGATTTTCAGAACCGTGAACACGCCGGCCTTTACCACCGCCACGGCATGCAGCAGGGCGCTGACCGGCGTCGGTGCCACCATGGCGGCGGGCAGCCAACCGTGAAAGGGCATCAGCGCCGCCTTGCCGACGCCGAACATGTAGAGCACCAGCAGGATGGCGGCGACAGGCTCGGCGACGCGGCCTGCCAGAATCCCGCCGCTGCGGAACTCCAGCGTTCCCACCTCCACCCAGGTCCAGAGAATCGCGAAGAGCTGAAGGACGATGGAAGTGGCGAGCAGAATGCCGAGATAGATCCTGCCGGAACGCCGCGCCTCCGCGCTCCCGCTATGGGTTACCAGCGGATAGGTCGAGAGCGTCAGCGCCTCGTAGAAGAGGAACAAGGTGAACATGTTGGCGGCAAAGGCGATACCGATGGTGGAGCCCAGCGCCAACGCGAAGCAGGCGAAGAAGCGGGTCTGGTGCTCCTCCCGGTTGGCCCGTACATAACCGATGGCGTAGACGGTCGTCGCGATCCAGAGGAAGGACGCCACCAGCGCGAACAGCATGCCAAGCGGCTCGAGCGCGAAGGCGAGCGGCAGGCCGGGCACGATGTCGAAGAGCGCGACCCGGGGCGTGAGGCCCGCCGCAACGGCCGGTGCGAGGGAGGCGACGAGGCCGAACAATGCGGTGGCGGCCACGACGGAGACCGTCTCCCTGAGGGCCGGCCGCCGCGCACACGCCCAGATCAGGAGCGCACCGAGCAGGGGCACGCCGAGCGCGGCGAGGATTTGTGGGGCCTGGCTCACGGCACCGCCAGAAGCGCCGTGGCCGCGCGCTCGGCCACGCCGATTGTGAGTTCGGTGTGCAGGCCGAAATAGACCGACCCCCCGATCAACAGCCAGGTGGAGAGCTGCATGGCCCAGGGCGTCTCTTGGCGCGCGGCGCCTTCCGGCGGCGGGTGGAAATAGGCCGCCTCGATCACCCGCGCAAGATAGGCGAGGGTAATCAGGGAGCCGGCCAGAACGAGGAGTGCCACGGGCCAGAGATCCGCTTCCAGCGCGCCCTGCACCAGATACCATTTGCTCACGAAACCGGACGTGCCGGGAACCCCCACCAGTCCCAGCCCGCCGATGACGATCGCCGCCATGGTGAACGGCATGCGCCGCCCGAGGCCGTGCAGCGTACGAAGGTCGGTCGCGCCCAGGCGGTAGGCGATGCTTCCTGCCGCAAGGAAGAGGCCGCCCTTCATGAGGGCGTGGTTGAAGATATGAATCAGCGTACCCGTCACGCCGGTGATCGAGGCGAGGCCGATACCGACACCGAGATAGCCGATCTGGCCGACACTGGAGAATGCCAGAAGCCGCTTGAGGTCGGTCTGAAAGAGCGCGGCCGCCGAGCCCGCGACGACCGCAATGCCTGAAAGCGCGAGAAGGATCTCCGGCAGCGGCAGCGTGCCGATGGCGAAGGGGGCGCCGAACACGGTAAAGACGAAGCGAAGCAGTACGTAGGCGCCCACCTTGGTGGCCGTCGCCGCGAGGAAGGCCGAAACGAAGGATGGTGCGCCCGCATAGGTATTGGGCAGCCAGAGATGGAACGGGAAGAGCGCGAGCTTGATCAGGACGCCCACGGTGATGAAGGCGAAAGCGGTGAGCACCGCGGGCGAATCGCCGAGCGGCGGTATCCGTTCCGCGAGATCCGCGAGGTTCAGCGTGCCGGTCTTCGCGTACAGGAAGGCGATTCCCAGCAGGATCAACGATGCCGCGACGGTGCCGATGATGAGATAGCGGTAGGCGGCGATCAGTGCGCGCCGGGTCCGTCCCAGTGCCACCAATACGTAGCTCGCCAGCGAGGAGATTTCCAAGAAGACATAGAGGTTGAAGGCGTCTCCCGTCGCCGCAATGCCGAGCAACCCGGTGAGAGCGAGCAGATAGGTGGTGTAGAAGAGGTGCTGCCGGCTGGACGCAAGCTCGCGCTCCACACTCTGCCGAGCGTAGGGCATGGTGAAGGCGGCAATCCCGGCGATCACGAGGATCACAAAGGCGTTCAAACTGTCGAGCCGATACTCGATGCCGAAGGGCGGCGCCCAGCCGCCGAGCCTGTAGGAAATCGGCCCCGCGGTCGTCACCTCGTGCAGGAGAAGCGCCGCAATGGCGAGCGCGCCCCAGGAGACCAGTGTGGCGAGGGCCCAGGCATAGGGTCCGCGCCGCATCAGGGCGCAGAGCGGGGCCGCTATGAGGGGGAGCGCGACCTGAAGCGCTGGCAGATGGCTCGCGATCACGGCGCGTCCGGTGCGCGGTCGAGCCGGTCGATCTCGTCTTCTTCGGCGGTGCCGTATGCCCGCCGGATCGCTACCGCGAGTGCGAGCCCCACGGCGAGGGTGGAGACCGAGACGACGATCGCGGTAAGAATCAGCACATGGGGAAGCGGGTTCGAATAGACCGTATGGGTCTCTGTCAAAACCGGCGCCGTACCCCCTTCGATCTTCCCGAGAGTGATGTAGAAGAGAAAGACCGCCGTCTGGAACAGGCCGAGTCCGATCAGCTTCTTGACGAGATTCGGTGGCGCGATGACGGCATAGAGGCCGATCGATGCGAGCAGGATGGCAGCCCAGTAGTTGATATGGGCGAGCGCGTCCATTCAGCGTCGCTCCGAGGCCGCATAGAACGCGTAGAAGACGACCAGCATCACGGCCGCCACCGTGATGCCGACCGCGATCTCGATGATGACGATGCCGGTATATTGGCCGTCGCTTGCGGTTGACGCGAGTGCGCCGTAATCCAGGAACTTACCGCCCCCGACCATGCTCGCGACGCCCACACCCGTATAGAGCAGCACGCCGAGGCATGCGACGGATGCCAGAGCGAAAAGCGGGACGACATGGCGTCGCGCAGGCGTCCCGAAGACGAGTTCGTAGAGGATGAAGCCTGCCGCGAAGATCACACCGGCCTGAAAGCCCCCGCCGGGCCCGTAATGGCCGTGCATCTGGACATAAAGGCCGAACAGGAGAATGGGCGGTACCAGCATCCGGGTAATGATTCTGAGGACGTATTGCTCGCTCATTCGGGCTTGTCCGTCCTCCGCCCCGGCCGCGCCGCCAGCAGCAGAAGCAGAACGCCGATGCCGGCGGTGAAGATCACCGTCACCTCGCCCAGCGTATCGAAGCCGCGATAGGAGGCAAGCACGGCCGTCACCACATTGGGGGATTCGGTCTCGGCTGCGGCGTTCGCGATGTAGTAGGGCGCCACATGTTGCTGTGCGGGCGCCTCAGGGTCCCCGAAGGCGGGCAGATCCAGAGTGCCGTAGATCAACAGGGCGCCTGTGGCGAGTGCGGCGGCGATGGGGAGCCACGGCTTGTGGTGCCTGATCCTTTCCTGGCGGCCCGCCTTCGCAATGGCCAGCACCATGAGGACCGTCGTCATGCCCGCACCGACGGCAGCCTCGGTAAAGGCCACGTCCACGGCGTCGAGCACGACCCAGAGCACTGCCATGACGAGGCTGTAGCTTCCGAGTACCAGCGCGGACGCAAGCAGGTCCCGTCGGGTAATGACGACCATCGCGCTCACGACGAGCAGCGCGATGAGCACGATGTTGATGACGAGGTCTATGGCTCGGGCTTCCGCTTCTTTCGGGTCCAGGGTGTGCGCCCGTCGAGCAGCGCGGCATGCGCCAGCGCATGGGACGCGGTGGGACCGGTGAAGATGAGGAACAGGAGGATCAGCACAAGCTTCAGCGTCGTCAGGGAAAGGCCGGCCTGAAGCATGAAACCCAGCAGCATGAAGCCTGCGCCCACCGCGTCGGCGACGCCTACCGGATGGACACGGGTGAAGAAGTCCGGCATGCGGAGCAGCCCGATACCGCCGACGAGCACAAAGGCGGCACCGATTCCGACGGCGATCCAGCTCAGGATGTCGACGATCACGGCGGTTACTTCTTGTCCATCGCACCCGCCCGGTCGTGCGGGGCGAGGCGTTGCCTATTGCGCCGGATATAGCGCAGGAACGCGATCGTGCCGACGAAGTTGATCAGCGTGTAGGCGAGTGCGATGTCGAGGAAATCCGGACGCTCCGTGAAGAAGCCGATGGCGCCGATCAGCAGCACGGTCAACGTGCCGATCATGTTCACGGCGAGAACGCGGTCGAAAATGGTAGGCCCCATGAAGGCGCGGACAAGGGCGAGCAGCACCGTTGCCGCCAGTGCGCCGATGGCGGCGAGAAAGATCACCGCCCGCCCTCCAGGCGTCGCACCCGCTCGTCCATGGGGCCGGCCGCGAGTTCCTGCAGCCCCCTGCGACTGAGGGCGTGGACCTCGATCCGGTCCGTATCCACGGCCGTCGACAAGGTGCCCGGCGTAAGCGTGATCGAGTTCGCATAGATCGCGCGGGCGAGCTCGCTCTCCTGGCTTGACGGGACGGTCTCCAGAACGGGGTCGATGTCGAGCCGGGGCGACAGCACCCGCCGGCTCACGTCGAGAGCCGCCACCAGCATCTGGAGCGCAAGCCACCCCCAGTAAAGGGGCAGGCGGTGGAGAAGCTGAAGCGGATGCTTTTCGTGGTTCACGATCCCCATGCGCGCCGCCACGCCGACGACGAGCGCCGAACAGACGGCACCGGCCGCGAGGTAGAACGGCGAATATTGCCCGGAGAGCGCGAGCCATAGAGCGTAGAGCACGATGAAAAGAGCGAATGCCTGCAAGCGGTTCACCCGGCGCGCGGAGCGACGGCCGGCGAACCGCAGCAAAGGAAACCGGAATTCGCGGCGACTCCCCATATCGTGGAAATTATAACGGAGGAGCGTTTTGCACGCTCATTCGAGTTCCGCGGCGTAGGTGGAAACGGGCGGCGTTTCGCCGATCAACCCCTGGGCTTGGAGGAAGGCGGCGAAGCGGGCGTAGCGCGCCCGGTCGAGGGCCGCCGGGCGCAGGGCGAAGCGGGGCAGCGTGTCCCGCCAGGCGCGCCGGTTGAGTTCGTCGTCCAGCTCTTCCCGTCCACGCAGGAACAATTCCCAGGATTGCTCGGAGTGGTTGACGAGGAACTGCACGCCCCGCTCCAGCGCATCCACGAAGCGCCGCAGGGCCGGGTCGCCGCGGCGGTCCGCATGCGCGACCACGATCAATTCGTCATAGGGCGGCACGCCATGCTCTTCGATATAGAACGCCCGGCCCGGCCTGCCTTCGATTTCCATCTGGTTGAGCTCGAAATTCCTGTATGCGCCGATCACCGCGTCCACTTGACCGGAGAGGAGGGAAGGAGAGAGCGAGAAGTTGACATTGACGAGCGTCACGTCGTCGAGCGCGATGTCGTGGGGCTGCAACATGGCGCGCAGAAGCGCGTCCTCGAAGCCGCCGACGGAGTAGCCCACGCTCCGCCCCTTCAGGTCCGCGAGGGTCCGGATGGGACCGTCGTCCAGCACCAGCAGGGTGTTGAGCGGGGTCGCGACCAGCGTCGCGATGCGAACGAGGGGAAGGCCCTCACTGACCTGGATATGAAGCTGAGGTTGGTAGGAGACCGCGAGGTCGGCCTTCCCGGCGGCGACCAGCTTCGGTGGGTCGTTCGGATCCGCCGGTGCGATGATTTCCATATCGAGGCCGGCCTCGGCGAAATAGCCCTTCTCGAGCGCGACGAATATCGGCGCATGATCGGGATTGACGAACCAGTCGAGGAGCAGCGTGAGCTTCTCCGATGCAGCACCGGGCCGTACGGTCAGGAGGGCCAGGGCCAGAATCACGCTGACCAACAGTATGTTGAAAGGCGTTCTTGTCATATCGGTTCTCTCCGTCGATCGGCTATCTGTGAGGCTGCCAGTGGAGAAGCCGCAGCAGAATCCGGTCCGCGGCGAAGTAGAGCGTGACGGCGACGATCGCGAGGGTGATGAGCGCGGCGAACATCAGGTCGATTTGCATGCGCCCGTTGGCGTGAAGCATCAGGAATCCAAGCCCCGCACTGGAGCCTACCCACTCGCCGACCACGGCGCCGATGGGTGCGACCGCCACGGACACCCGCACGCCGGAAGCAAAGGCGGGAAGTGCCGCCGGCACCCGGATGCGCCAGAGGGTGCGCCACCGGCTCGCGCCCATGGTGCGGGCGAGATCGAGCCAGCCGGGCTCCGTCCGGCGCAGCCCGTCGAAGAAGCTCGCGGCGACGGGGAAGTAGATGATGAGCGTGGCCATGGCAGCCTTCGAGGCGATGCCGTAACCGAGCCAGAGGACGAGAATCGGCGCCAGCGCAAAGACCGGCACCGCTTGGGACGCGACCAGGACGGGAAGCAGCCAGAGCCGCGCCGGGCGGACATAGGCCAGCGTGAGCGCACTTGCCGCGCCGAGAAGAACGCCGAAGGCGAGGCCGAGGGCGATCTCGGCGACCGTGGTTCCCGCATGATTCAGGATTAGCGCCGCATGGTCCCACCAGGTGGCGGCAACGCGGGCGGGCCCCGGCAGAATGTAATGGGGCGTCTCCGCCAGCCAGACGACCGCCTGCCATATCAGGAGAAGCAGTCCGCAGATCGCGATCGGCCGAAGAATGCGCATCGACTGTCCGTTTCATGGTGCGGGCTGCGACGCCCCGTCGGCCGCTGCCAGCTGGCCGAGCAGGCGGGCATGCAGGTTCTGCACGGCCTGATCTCCCACGCTGCGGGGCGGCGGGGCGTCCGGCCGGGGCGCTTCCTGCAGGGAGGCCGGTCGGCCCGCCATCACATGGATGCGGTGGCCGAGGCGAAGCGCTTCCAGCGGATCGTGCGTCACCAGGAGGACGGTGCGATCCGCCAGAAGTTCCGCCGCAATTTCCTGCAGGCGCGTGCGCGTGATCGCATCGAGCGCCGAGAACGGCTCGTCCATCAGTATGAGCGCGCGGTCCTCCATCAGGGTGCGGGCGAGTGCCACCCTCTGACGCATGCCCCCGGATAGCATCCGCGGCAGAGCATGAGCCTCCGCACCGAGACCGACGCGCGCGAGCATGTCCTGCGCTTGCGCCATATCGGGCTTCGTTCCCCGGAGCCGTGCGCCGAGGAGCACGTTCTCCAGCGCACTGAGCCAGGGCATCAGCAGGTCTTGCTGCGCCATGTAGGCGACACTGGCGTCGTTCGCGAAGGTGAGCGTGCCGGCTTCCAGGGTCTCGAGCCCGGCGACGATGCGCAGGAGGCTCGATTTGCCGACACCGCTCGGTCCCAGGAGGCAAGTCCAGCGGCGCTGCTCGATGTCCATATCGAGACTGTCGAACAAGAGCGTGCCGCCATAGCGCAATCGCGCGCCCCGCAGGCGAACAGCGGGCGGTTGCTCCGTCAATCGGATGTCGTCTGGCGGGCTCACTCTCGTTTCCTACGCCGGTATGATCCGGATCAGGTTCAGGGGTCGTCGGGATTCCGCCCCGACCTCTCAGCCGCATGCGACTCCCCCAGAGACATCTCGATTATGTCGTTTTCCCGAGCACCCGTGCAACGCCGGAAACGCCGCGCACCTAAGAGAGACGCGCCGTGTCGTGCAGCTGTGCGTCGGCGACTCCCGACACTTCAAAAAAATCGGCCGCCAGGGTAGAGGGGCTGTATGAGATCCGTTCGAGAGATCATGACGTTGTTGCTGGCGGCCTGTGCGCTCGCATGGGGTCCACTTGCGGTGCAGGCGGCGGATGTCTCTTCCGCGCCGGTGATCGTCGAGACGGAAGCCGGTCGCCATGAAGTCGCGGTGGAGTTGGCGGTTACGCCGGAGGAGCGGAGCAGGGGGCTGATGTACCGCACCGAACTCGCCCCCGACCGGGGAATGCTGTTCGACTTCGGAACGACCGCGCCGGTCGTGATGTGGATGAAGAACACGCTGATCCCCCTCGACATGTTCTTTCTCGATGCCGAAGGTCGTATCGTCCGCATCGCCGAGCGCACGACGCCGCTCTCGACGGCGCGCATTTTCTCGCGGGCGCCCGTCCGATTCGTGCTGGAGATGATCGGCGGCAGCGCAGCCCGCCTCGGTCTCGCCCCGGGCGACGTGCTGAAACACCCGCTCTTCACCGGCGTCGAGCCCGGCGGCGAATAGCGCGCGTCTCCTTCAGCCCGAGCGCAAATAGCGCACGGCCATGTCGCGCTCGAACAGATACAGCAGGGTGCGGAGCGCCTGGCCGCGCGCCGATTCCAGCTCCGGATCGCGCGCGAGAACGGCGCGGACATCGTCGCGCACGGTCTCCAGCAGGCTGTCATGCACCGCGAGGTCGGCGAGGCGGAAGGTCGGCACACCGCTCTGGCGCGTGCCCAGAAGCTCGCCTTCCCCCCGCAGCCTGAGGTCCTTTTCGGCGATCTGGAAGCCGTCGTCGGTCTCGCGCAGGGTCGTGAGCCGGGCGCGGGCGGTCTCGCCCAGGGGCGGCGCATAAAGCAGCAGGCAGACCCCGGGTTTGGTGCCGCGTCCTACGCGGCCGCGGATCTGATGAAGCTGCGCGAGTCCGAAGCGCTCCGCATGTTCGACGATCATGACGGTCGCGGCGGGCACGTCCATGCCCACTTCGATCACGGTGGTCGCGACAAGGATATCCGCGTCGCTGCCGGCGAACGCCTCCATGATCGCGTCCTTCTCCCGCGCCTTCATGCGCCCGTGGATGAGGGCGACCCGGTCCCCGAACAGCGCCTGGAGGCGCGTGTAGCGGTCGGTTGCGGCGGCGAGGTCCACGGCTTCCGATTCGTCCACCAGGGGGCAGACCCAGTAGATCTTCGCGCCTTCTTCCATCGCCCGCCCGGCCCCCGCCGCGACCTCGTCCAGCCGCTCGAGGGAAAGCACGCGTGTTTCGATGGGAAGGCGGCCCGGCGGGCGCTCCTCGAGACGGGAGACCTCCATGTCGCCATAGGCGGCGAGCACCAGGGAGCGGGGGATGGGCGTCGCCGTCATCACCAGAAGGTCCACACCCTGGCCCTTGCGCGAAAGGGACATGCGCTGGCGCACGCCGAAGCGGTGCTGCTCGTCCACCACGGCGAGCGCCAGATTCCGAAAGGCGACATCGTCCTGGACGAGGGCGTGGGTGCCCACCAGGATGTCGATTTCACCGGCCTCGAGCGCAGCCAGGACGGTCTCCCGCGCCTTGCCCCGGTCTCGTCCCGTGAGCAGCGCGAGCCGCACGTTCGACCCGGCCAGCAGGGAACGGAGCGTGGCATCGTGTTGTCGTGCCAACAGCTCCGTGGGCGCCATCAGAGCGGCCTGGGCGCCCGCCTCGACCGCGATCAACATGGCGAAGAGCGCGACGACCGTCTTCCCGCTGCCCACATCGCCCTGCAACAGGCGGAGCATGCGGGTATCGCCCAAGAGATCCGTCTCGATCTCGCCGATCACCGCCCGCTGCCCCGCGGTCAGGTCGAAGGGCAGGGTCGCTTGCAATTGACGGCGCAGCCTGCCGTCGCCGGCGATGGCGCGGCCCGAGGTCCGTCGCGCGAGGCGGCGCATGAGAGCCAGCGCAAGCTGGGTCGCCAGCAGCTCGTCATAGGCGAGCCGCATCCGCGCCGGGCTGTCGGGAGAAAGGTCCGCGGCACTCATGGGCTGGTGAGCGGCTTCCAGGGCGGGCTTCCAGGCGGGCCAGCCCCGCTCATCCACAAGCTCGGGGTCGATCCATTCGTCGAGCGCGGGCGCGCAGGCGCGGGCGGCATCGACGGCGCGCCGCATGGTTCGCAACGTGACGCCCGCACTCAAGCCGTAGATCGGCTCCACGGTTTGCACGCTCTCGCGATCCGCCGGCGGTACGATATGGTCGGGATGGACCATTTGGAGTTCATTGCCCCAGCGCTCGATCCGCCCGCTCACGACGCGCTCCTCGCCGACGGGGAGGCGCTTGCGCAGCCATTCCTCACTGCCTCGGAAGAAGACGAGCGTAAGGAAGCCCGTCCCATCGGAGCAGCGCACTTTGGTCGGCAGGGCGGTGCGCGGCGGCGGATGATGGGCCTCCACCCGCACGGTGAGCGTCGCCGTCGAGCCCGGCGTCGCGTCGGCGATGGCGGGCGCATATCGCCGGTCGATCAGCCCGGTGGGCAGGTGCCAGAGCAGATGTGCCACCAGGGGCCCCGCGATTCGCTCGAGCGCCCGGGCCGTCCCGGCTCCCACCCCGGGAAGCGAGGTCGTTGCGTCGAAGAGCGCATTGAGCGGGGCCGGTCGCATGGTGCATCGCAGGCTATCCGGCCCGATGCCGCGGGCCAACCGCAGCGCCAGAAACTGGCCCGGCTCCGGGGGCTTCGGTATGATCGCCGCGCGCGGGGGCGGTGCGGATGAGCGACGATCTGGAAATCAGGCGCAAGCGGCTTCGGTATCGTGCGACCCACACGGGGAACAGAGAGATGAATGTCCTGTTCGGCGGCTTCATCGTCGCCGAAGGGACGAAGCTTTCGGCCGAAGAGGTGGCGGCGGCGGAACGGCTCCTGGACGAGAGCGACCCGGACATCGTGGACTGGATCCTGGGCCGCGTCGCCCCGCCGCCCGCGCTCGAGACCCTTCTGCTTGCCCGAATCCGCCGATACGCCGACGGTGAACCGCGCCCCTGAAGGCACCCGGTGCGCCGGGGCGGCAGCGCGTGTGCCCGCGCTTTCGCGGCCCGGGCGGACCGTGCTCGGCGGCGTGCCGGAGGGCTACGCCGCGCTCGCGCTCCTCCGTATCGCGGAGCAGTTCGCGCCCGCGCCTGTGCTTTTCGTCGCCCGTGACGATGCCCGGCTGGCGCGGCTTTCCGCATTGCTCTCGTTTTTCGATCCGCGCTGCGTCCAGGTGCAGGTCCCGGCCTGGGATTGCCTTCCCTACGACCGCGTCTCTCCGCGCCCGGACATCACGAGTCGCCGGCTCGCGGGGCTGGCGCAACTGGCCGGGGGCGAGCCGGCGCGAATAGCGCTCACCACCGTCAACGCCGCGGTTCAACGGGTGCCGCCCCGCGCGGCGCTGGCGGATACGGCGTTCGCCCTCGTCAAGGGCGCGGCGGTCGATCTGGACGCATTGCTCGGCTATCTGGAGCGCAGCGGCTTTTCGCGCACCGGCACGGTGATCGAGCCTGGCGATTATGCGGTGCGCGGCGGCATTGTGGACATCTTTCCACCCGGTGCGGAAAACCCCGTACGGCTCGATTTCTTCGGCGACACGCTCGAGAGCGTCCGCGCGTTCGACGCCCTGTCCCAGCGGAGCACCGAAACACTGGGCCGGGTGGATCTCGCGCCGGTCAGCGAAGTCCCGTTGACGCCCGAGTCCGTTTCTCGTTTCCGCACCGCCTACCGCAAGCATTTCGGCGCTGCGCCGTCGGACGATCCGCTCTACGACGCGGTTTCGGAAGGGCGGCGCTATCCCGGCATGGAGCACTGGTTGCCGTTCTTCCACGACCGGCTCGAGACTCTGTTCGATTATCTGCCCGACAGCCCGGTGGTCTTGGATCATTTGGCGCTCGAAGCCCGCGACGACCGTTTCGAGACCATCGGCGACTTCCATGGCGCCCGGGCCAATCCACGGGCGCTTCCGTCGGCGGACGCTCCTTACCGCCCGGTTCCGCTCGACGCGCTCTATCTCGACGTGGAGGAATGGGAGCAAAGACTCGCCGAGCGCAGCGTGGTTCTGCTCTCTCCCTTCGTCGAGGACGAGGACGGCTTCGATGCGGGGGGCCGGGAGGGAAGAGACTTCATCGGCGAGCGAAAGCAGCACCATGACGCTCTCTTCGAATCCCTTGCCGGCCACATGGAGAAGCGGCAGGAAAGCGGCGAGAGGGTGGTCCTTGCGGCGGTGAGCGCGGGCAGCCGCGAGCGCATCGTCCGGTTGCTGCGGGACGAGGGCGTTGCGCAGATCGAGCCGGCGGAGGATTGGCCGGCCGCACAGCATCTGGCGCAGGCCACCGTCGCCGCCTGCGTGCTGCCGTTGGAACAAGGTTTCGTGGGGCCCGGCCTCGCCGTGATCGCCGAACAGGACATTCTCGGCGCGCGGATCAGCCGGCCGCAGTCGCGGCGGCGTGTGCGTCCGGAGAACTTCCTCACCGATTCCACGGCGCTCGCGGATGGCGACCTGGTGGTGCATGTGGACCACGGCATCGGTCGCTATGACGGCCTCGTTACGCTGGAAATCGACCACGCCCCCCATGACTGCCTGCGCATCCTTTACGAGGGGGACGATCGGCTCTTCCTGCCGGTGGAGAATATCGACCTGCTCTCGCGCTACGGCTCGTCGGACCGGCCGGTGGCGGTCGACCGGCTGGGGGGCGCGGCCTGGCAGGCGCGCAAGGCGCGGCTTCGCGAGCGCGTGCGCGATATGGCCGACCGCCTCATCGCGGTCGCCGCGGAGCGCGCGCTGCAGCCGGCGCCGGTTCTGGACGCGGCGGGTGCGCCCTATGAGGCGTTCTGCGCGGGGTTTCCATATGCGGAGACCGAGGACCAGGCGCACGCCATCGATGACACCGTCGCGGATCTCCGCTCCGGCCGCGCGATGGACCGGCTGGTGTGCGGCGATGTGGGCTTCGGCAAGACCGAGGTCGCGCTGCGGGCGGCGTTCCACACCACCCAGGCGGGCCGGCAGGCGGCCGTGCTTGCCCCCACGACGCTGCTGAGCCGGCAGCATTTCGAGGTCTTCCGACAGCGCTTCGACGGCCTGCCCGTACGAATCGCCCAGCTTTCGCGCCTGGTGCCCGCAAAGCAGCAGGCGCTGACCAGGAAGGAACTCGCGACCGGCGCGATCGACATCGTGGTCGGCACCCATGCCTTGCTGGGAAGCTCCGTCGCGTTCAAGGATCTCGGCCTGATCGTCGTGGACGAGGAGCAGCATTTCGGCGTCGCCCACAAGGAGCGCCTCAAGCGGCTGCGGGCCGAGGCCCATGTGTTGACGCTCACGGCCACGCCGATCCCGCGCACATTGCAGATGGCGCTTGGCGGCCTGCGCGACATGAGCGTCATCGCGACCCCGCCGGCGGATCGGCTCGCGGTGCGCACCTTCATCCTGCCCTTCGATCCGGTGGTCGTGCGCGAGGCGCTGATGCGGGAGCACCTGCGGGGCGGACAGTCGTTTTACGTGTGCCCACGCATCGCCGACCTGGACGAGGTGGAGCGGCGCGTGCGCCGGCTCGCGCCCGACGTAAAGGTGGGGCTGGCCCATGGCGGCATGGCCGCGCGGGCGCTGGATGCGGTCATGACCGATTTCTACGACGGCAGGCTCGACGTGCTGGTCTGCACCGCCATCGTCGAATCGGGGCTCGATCTGCCGCGCGTCAACACCATGATCGTCCACCGCGCGGACCGCTTCGGCCTCGCCCAGCTCTACCAGCTCCGCGGGCGCATCGGGCGGGGCAAACTGAGGGGTTATGCCTACCTCACGCTGCCGCCGGAGCAGCGGCTGAAACCAACGGCGCAGAAGCGGCTTCAGGTGATCCACCGGCTGGACGGCCTCGGCGCGGGCTTCAGCCTCGCGAGTCACGATCTGGACATACGGGGTGCAGGCAACCTGCTGGGGCCCGAGCAATCCGGCCATATCAGGGAGGTGGGCATCGAGCTCTACCAGCACATGCTGGAGGAGGCGGTGGCCCAGGCGCGGGCGATGGCGGGCGAGGGCGATGCGCCTTCCGAGCGCTGGTCGCCTGCCATCAGCCTTGGTGCGTCGGTGCTGATCCCGGACAGCTATGTGAGCGATCTGGAGGTGCGGCTCGCGCTCTACCGTCGAATCGGCACATTGGAGGAGCAGGGGGAGATCGATGGCTTTGCCGACGAACTCACGGACCGCTTCGGCCCGCCGCCGGACGCCGTCCGGCATCTGCTGGAGATCGTCGCCATCAAGCGCCTATGCCGAACCTGTGGCATCGAACGGATCGACGCAGGCCCCAAGGGCGCGGTGCTGAGCTTCCGCGACGACGGGCCCATCCCGCCGGAGCGTCTGGTGGGTTATGTCGGAAATCCCACAAACGATGTCCACCTGCGCCCGGACAACCGCCTCATGGCACCCCGCCGCTGGTCCGACGCCGACCAACGCCTCCGCGGCGTAAGACGCCTCCTCCACGACCTCTGCGCCCTGGCGCCGGGGGGTTAGTGGTGGGCCGGGTTCGTGTTGCGGAGGGAATGGCGCGTGGCGTCTGGTATACGAGCCGCGCGCAGACGCCTTCGCCCAATACTTGCCAAAACCCAAAACTCCAAAGGACGAGAAGATGAAATAGGTCGCCTGAAACAGGCCGCCAGGAGCGACCACTGTCAGGCGATTACCTTATCTTTACAGTTCGAAAGACAGCCCGCATGCGACCGTTCCATCACGCAACATCATGAACCATCGAGCCAGACTCCGGCATCTCTACCACAATTCGATCTTTCAATTTGTCTGGAAAATGACGTTGTCTCTGCGCTCCATAAATCGCTGAAACTATATTGATAACACTCGCTCCTCGCCCTACAAATACAAGCATTTGGTGTAAAAAACGAAAGAATAGAATGGACCGAAAATTCAGATGCAATCGCGCGAAGTGCTTCACTGATCTGCATCTATAGAGATGCGATGTTTTGCTGCGTCGACAATATGAAAGAGCTGGTTTGCAAGAAGGATTATTTCCAGAGCCCTGTCGGCTGAACAAATATCAACATTCCGATGTGCAGCTGGATTTCGGTAATACATATACGCACCAACAAACAAACTTCTTTGACCTTCTTGTTCACTCGGCTCCAACGTTTGATCGGTTAAAGGTCCGGGAGGGTTGCTGTTTTTGGCTAGCCGGAATGCCTTTTGAAATAATTCCTGGCCATGTAGCGAGTTATCATACCGAGCAACCTCCCGAGCGTATACCTCAAGTGCCTTGAAAGAATGCATCACTGCTGCATCAAAGTTACCTCTGACAAAGTCTTCCCAGACACGTTCCCTGATACGATCATGTAGCATTTCCCGACGTAAATGTTGGGAATGCTGAAACTCTCGAAAATGAAGTTTGTCTTTTATCGATTTACCCCTTCGGCTTAAGACTCGATATCCACTATTTCCATTCATACCCTCCGCTCGTATTAGCAATCCATGGTTCTCAAGCCAACACCATCCTTCCATTACTACGTGCTTGCAAGTAAAAAATTCATACTGTCTGTTTTGATCGGCGTCGAAGTCTTGAATGTGGAGTAATTCCTTCTCACCCGTAATGCTGTTAAGATATCGCACTATCAAAAATGCGATCTCTTCAGGCTCAAGAGTTTTCAGAATTTCAGGGCTTTCGAATTGAGTGTAGAACGGGTTCATGTCTAAACTCCAAAGTCAGTTCTTGGTGAAGCTGCGCCGTTTGAATTAGGGGACGACAATTTGAACTCTTGTCGGCGATCTGTTCCAAATCAGGAGGTCATCGATTCGGCTGCCCCTGTGGTCGGATGCGTTCGAGGGCATACGGGCGCCAGACCTGCGGGTCGATACCGTGGAGCGTTGCAAGTTCGACGAGGGTGTAGGCGATGGTCGTGGCCTTGCCGCTGTTCCTCACCACCTCTCTACGGAGCACCGCAGCATGTAGGCGGTTCTGGCATCGCGCGACGGTGAATAACGCCATCCACCGCAAGCCTCTCCACCGCCGGACCCCTTACATCATCAGGCGGCAGAGAGGGCGTCGACCTTCGCGGCCATGATGAAGTCGTTCTCGTGGAGGCCCTTTATCTTGTGGGTGTAGAAGAGCACGGTGCAGTAGCCCCATCCGAAGGTTATGTCCGGGTGGTGTCCTTCTTCCTCCGCGAGTTCGCCGATCTTGACCACGAGCGTCATGGCCTCGGCGAAGTCCCCGGGCTTGAAGGTGCGGCGGATCTTGGTGTCGCCGTCGATCAGCTCCCATTCCGGCGTCTGGCTGAGGAAGGCACGGGCCTCGGCCGGGCGGAGCGGCGGGATGCCGCCGCGGCAGGGTTGGCAGGTCTTGTTCGTGAGACTCATGGTATCCTCTTCTCGTCTGGCGGTGCGGATCGCGCTTTCGGTTGCCATGGCGAAGGCGGACTGGAAGGATAACCGCCGTGCGGCGTCGAGCTGCCCACTGAAGCGAGCCTTGCCCATGGCGCAAAGCGATGCAGCCCTTTCTATTGCAAGTCCGCCCGACGCGGAAGCCGGCACGCACGCGGGCGCACCGCGCAGCGTGACGATCCTGGGTTCCACCGGTTCCATCGGATGCAGCACCGTCGATCTCATCGCCCGCAACCCGTCGGCCTTCGACGTGCGGGCGTTGACCGCGCAGCGCAATGTCGCGCGTCTCGCCGCCCAGGCGCGGGATATCGGCGCGGACCGCGCCGTCATCGGCGACGATGCGCTCTATGGCGCGTTGAAGGAGGCTCTCGCGGGCTCCGGCATAGAGGCGGCCGCCGGCGCGAACGCCTTGGTGGAGGCGGCGGATGCGCCCGCGGATTTCGTGATGGCGGGGATCGTCGGCGCGGCCGGGCTCAAGCCCACTCTTGCCGCGGTGGCGCGCGGCGCGGTGGTGGGGCTTGCCAACAAGGAGTGTCTCGTCTGTGCCGGCGCTCTCATGCTGGACGAGGTCGCGCGCAACGGTGCCACCCTGCTACCCGTCGATTCCGAGCACAATGCGATCTACCAGCTCTTCGATTTCGAACGCGCGGCAAGCATCGAGAAGATCGTGCTCACTGCCTCCGGCGGGCCGTTTCGCGAGGCCTCCCATGAGGTCATGGCGGCGGCGACGCCCGAGCAGGCGGTGGCCCATCCCAACTGGGACATGGGCGCGAAAATCTCGGTGGATTCGGCCACCATGATGAACAAGGGCCTCGAGACCATCGAGGCCTTCTATCTGTTTCCCGTGGAGACGACGCAGATCGACGTGCTGGTCCATCCTCAATCGGTCATTCACGGCATGGTCGTCTATGAGGACGGCTCCGTTCTGGCGCAGCTCGGCTCGCCGGATATGCGCACGCCCATCGCCTATTCTCTCGCCTGGCCCAGGCGCATGCCCGCGCCTTCGCCGAAGCTGGATCTCGCGGCCCTCGGGCGCCTCACCTTCGAGGAACCGGATCCCGAGCGTTTCCCCGCGCTCCGCCTCGCCGGGGAGGCTCTCGAAGAGGGCGGCAGCGCGCCGGTGGTGCTGAACGCGGCCAACGAGGTTGCCGTCCGTGGCTTTCTGGATGGGCGCATCGGATTCCTCGACATCGCGCGCACCGTCGAGCGTTGCCTGGAGCGGACGAACCACAGCCCCGTCGGCGGGCTCGACGATGTCTATGCGTTGGACGAGGCCGCGCGGCAGCTGGCGGCGCAGCTTCTCGCCCGCGCAGACTGAGCGGCGCGGACGAGGCGGCGAGAGGCATGGTGGCGGAGCCTGCGGCGTGGGCCGCATCCGGGGGGCAGGGGCGTTCGCGGGAAGAGTCCGTCCGGGCGCTGATTCGTGCCAACAGCGAGAACTTCCCGGTCGGTTCCTTTCTGATTCCTGCCGATTGTCGGCGCCATGTGCACGCCTTCTATCTGTTCGCGCGCAAGGCGGACGACATCGCGGATTCGCCCACCATTCCGGCAGAGGAAAAAGTGGCCCGGCTGCAGGCCGCCAGCGACGCGCTGGGGGTGGACGAAGCCGCTCTTCCCGACTGGGCCGTACCCTATCATCGGAGCCTCGCCGAGACCGGCTGTTCGCCCCGGAACGGGCGGGACCTGCTCTCCGCCTTCATTCAGGATGCCACCAAGCGCCGCTATGCGGATTGGGACGAGCTGATGGATTACTGCCGCCGCTCGGCCTCTTCCGTGGGGCGGGTGATGATGGATATCCACGGCGAGAGCGGCCATGCGGACCTCGAGGGTTCGGACGCGCTCTGTAACGCCCTCCAGGTGCTGAACCATCTGCAGGACTGCAGGGAGGACTATCTGACGCTCGACCGCATCTACCTGCCCGAGCCGTGGCTCCGGGTGACGGGCGGCAGGGTGGAGCAGCTTGCGGAGAGGCGCGCGACGCCCGCCGTGCGCCATGCCATCGACCGCTGCCTGGAAGGGACGGCAGCCCTCCTGCACCGCGCGGAATCCATGCCGGGGTCGGTAAGGCGGCGGCGCTTTCGTTGGGAGTGTGCGGCGATCGTGAGGCTTGCCTGGGCGCTGCACCGGAAGCTCTCCAAAGAGGACCCCCTCGCCGGCAGGGTGCGGGTATCCAAACCCGGCCGCTTGGGCGCGGCGCTCCGCGGTATTGTCGGCGCGTGGTAATCCGCACGGCCAACCTGCCGATCCCCGAGGCCCGCGACCCCAAGCGCTATGTCGCCGGGGTCGTCCGGGCCTCGGGCTCCTCCTTCTTTTTGCCGATGATGCTGCTGCCGCGCGAGAAGCGCGAAGCCATGCTCGCGCTCTATGCCTTCTGTCGCGAGACGGACGATGTGGCGGACGAAATTTCGAATCCCGACCTGTCGCGTGCGCTGATCCAGGCATGGCGCGAGGAGGTGCGCGCGCTCTATGACGGCGCGCCGCGCCACCCGGTGACGCGGGCGCTGGCCGGGCCGGTGAAGCGCTTCAACCTTCCTCAGGAGCATTTCGGCGGCATCCTGGACGGCTTCGAGATGGACGGCGGCGGCGCCATGCTGCGTCCGACCCTGGCGGAACTCGAGCGCTATTGCCACTGTGTGGCGGGCTGCGTCGGCCTGCTGTCGGTCGAGATATTCGGCTATCGGGCGGCGACCATCCCGGATTTCGCGCGCCATCTGGGCCAGGCCTTCCAACTCACCAACATCCTGCGCGATGTCGCGGAGGATGCGCGCCGGGGCCGTATCTACCTGCCGGCGGAGCTACTGGACGACGCGGGGCTCGGCGGGCTCGCGCCCGAAGCCGTTTTGCGCACGCCGGGCGTGACGGATGTCTGCCGCGCGGTCGGCGCCATGGCGCGCGAGCGATTCGCCGCCGCATCGGATTGTCTGCCCCGCTCGGAGCGTCGCGCCATGCGGCCGGCGCTGCTCATGCGCGGCGTTTACGAGACCTATCTCGACCGTATCGAGGAGGCAGGCTTCCCGGCCGACGGCCGCCGCATCGAATTCGGTTCCATGAAAAAGCTCCTCCTGGTAGGCGGCGCTCTCCTCCGCAGCCTGTAGATCCGCGCACCAAAGAAATTTTTTTTGTGTTGTAGGTGCGCGGGTCTCCAGGCCCGCATTTTTTGTTGCGACGGCCGGAGACGGGCCTCCGGCCCGTTGCGGGCCTGGAGACCCGCGCACCTGTACCGACCGGTATTCATGGCGTTGATGTATGGGGCGGTCTGCGCTAGATAACCGTGATCAGCGTCCCCATCGTCTAGTGGCCTAGGACACCGGCCTCTCACGCCGGAAACGGGGGTTCGAGTCCCCCTGGGGACGCCATCTTCGCGCCCGTTTCGTTCGGCGCACGCGCTCCCCCATCGCTCGAGGACGCACCGGCAGGCAGGCCGGCGAGGCGTTCGATGAGTCGGTGGCGCGCCGGCGGCATGGTGCCGCCTTGCTCGGCGAAGATGCGTCGTTCCAGGAACCAGCCGGTAAGGCGGAGTCCGGCCACGATGTCCGCGTTGGCGGGCGGAGGCGCGTCGGCCGCCAGCAGGAAGGGGGGCAGGGGGAGCAGCTTCTTCGCATAGGGCGCGCCGGCGGTGCGACAGACGGCGCGCCCGCTGCGCGGCGAAACGTAGGCGAGGTCTTCCGTCGTGCCGGTCGCGGAGCAGACGGAGAGATCCAGACCGAAGCCGAGTTCGGCAAGCAGCGCGAGTTCCCAGCGCACCAGCGTCCCCCGCCAGCACCCGCCCTCCGCCAATGTCTCGACCAGCGATGTCAACATTCCGTAGACCGCGGGGTAGGGGTGGCGTTCCGGCAGAGTGGCGTCCGCCAGTGCACAGGCCGCGGAAAGCGCCGCCAGCCGCAGCGGGTCGTCAAGCAGGGTCGCGGCGCGTAGGCGCAGAGGTTCGCAGGTCCAGTTGCCGAGATGCTCCGGCAGCCGCGCCCGCCAGCGCGCGGAAAGCGTATTGCCTGCCTGGTAGAGGCCGCGCCCCCGGCGCCCGCGCGCACCGGGCGCGAGGCCGGCATGGCGGCCGTGATGCTCGGTGAGTAGAGAGACCACCGCCGCATGCTCGCCGTGGCGGCGAGCAGAAAGCACGATGCCGGTGTCCGTCCACTCCATGCTCCCCTCCACGCACCGTTCCGACGTGGAACAGCTCCTCGTGCACCGCGGCGCACCTAGACGTCGAAGTCGAGTCCGATCTCGCGGTAGCGCTCCGGGTCTTCCTTCCAGCGTTCGCGGACCTTCACGAACAGCGAGAGATGCACCTGGCGGCCCAGCGCGGCGGCCATCTCGGCCCGTGCCCGCTGGCCGATGCTCTTGATTCGTGTGCCGCTCTTGCCCAGCACGATCCCCTTGTGGGTGGCGCGGGCCACATAGATCGCCTGGCCGATGCGCACCGCACCGCCGCGCGCGGCTTCCCAGCTTTCCGTCTCCACCGCACAGCCATAGGGAAGCTCCTGGCGCAGCTGCAGGAAGAGTTGCTCGCGGGTGATCTCCGCCACCAGCAGACGCTCCGGGATGTCGGTAAGCTGGTCCGGCGGATAGAGCCACGGGCCCCGGGGCATGTGCGAGGCGAGCGCCGCCAGCAACTCGTCCGTACCGTCGCCGTTCAGTGCGGAGACCATGAAAATCTCGGCATGCGGGAGTTCGTCTTCCAGCGCCTTGGCGAGCGGTAGAAGCGTCTCGCGGGGAACCAGGTCGATCTTGTTCAGGACGACGGTCGTCTCGCGCTCGAGGCTGCGGAGTTCCGCGGCGATGGAACGGGTCTCCGCGCAGAGCCCGCGCTTCGAATCGACCAGCAGAAGGATGGAGTCCGCGTCCGCCGCACCGCGCCAGGCGGCGTGAACCATCGCGCGCTCGAAGCGCTTCGTCGCATCGAATATGCCCGGCGTGTCCACGAAGACGATCTGGGCGCGGCCCACCGTCCTGATCCCGCGAAGCCGGCTTCGCGTCGTCTGGGGCTTCGGTGAGACGATGGCGATCTTGGAGCCGACCAGCCGGTTGACCAGAGTGGATTTACCCGCGTTGGGCGCGCCGAGCAGAGCCGCGAACCCGGCCCGCGTCTCGGCCTCGCGTGTCACGACGCGGCCCCCTCCGATTCACGCGCGCCTTCGATGCGCTCGAGCAGCTTGCCGGCGGCCGATTGTTCGGCGGCCCGTTTTGTGGGGCCGGTCCCGGTCGCCGTGCCGATCTCCGAGACCATCGCCGCCACCTCGAAGAGCGGCGCGTGGTCCGGCCCGGCAGCCCGCACCACCCGATAGGCGGGCAGGCCCAGCGCGCGCGACTGGGTCCATTCCTGGAGGCGGGTCTTGGCGTCCCGCGGCGGCACGCGGTGACTCTTCATCGCCTCGGTCCAGCGACGGCGAACCACGCGCCCCGCCGCTTCCAGGCCACCGTCCAGATAGAGCGCCCCGATGACCGCCTCGCAGGCGTCTGCGAGGACGGCCGGGCGGTTGCCGATCCCGGTCTCGTTCGGCCCCCGTTCGAGATACGCCCCGAGGGAGAGCTCGCGTGCCACGGCTTCCAGCGTTTCCTGCCGGACTAGTGCCGAATGGCGGTAGGCAAGCGCCCCTTCCTCCTCGTCGGGGAAGGTTTCATAGAGCATGGTGGCGATCACGAGGCCCAGCACCCGGTCGCCGAGAAACTCCAGCCGCTGGTTGCTTCGTTTGCGGGCGGTACTGCTGGGATGGCGCAGCGCGAGAGCGAGCAGCGCGGAATCGGCGAAGCGGTAATCGAGCGCCGTCTCGAGGCCGGTAAAGCGGTCGTCGCTCCTGCCGGTGCGGCGCACCGCTAGTGGATCGCCTGGAAGACGCGCTCGCCGCGCGTATCCGACGGCCAGTTCCAGACTTCCTCGATCCCGGTGCCGTTATCCAGGGAATGGAAGATGAACTCCGCCCGGCCGACGAGGTTCTCGGACGGAATGAAGCCCACGGAGCGGACACGGCTGTCCAGGGAATTGTCCCGGTTGTCGCCCATGGCGAAATAGTGGTCCGGCGGTACGGTGAATATGGAGGTGTCGTCCAGGCTGCCGGTGGGCGTCGCATCCAGCGTCATGTAGCTTGCGCCGTTGGGCAGCGTCTCCCGATATTGGCGGTACACGCGGGTTCGCCCGTAGCGGTCTCGGAAGCTGTAGTCTTCTACCTGCTCGCGCATGACGGGCTGGCCATTGATGTGCAACACGCCGCCCAGGACCTGGATACGGTCGCCCGGTAGCCCCACGATGCGCTTAATGTAGTCGGTTTCGTTGTCGCTCGGCAGCTTGAAGACGGCGACATCGCCGCGCTCCGGGGGGCTCTTCAGAATGCGGCCGCTAAACAGCGGCGCGCTCCACGGGAGCGAATACTTGCTGTAACCGTAGGAATATTTGGAGACGAACAGGTAGTCTCCCACCAACAGGGTGGGGATCATTGAACCGGACGGTATGTTGAAGGGCTCTAAGGCGACGGTTCGGACAATCAACGCGACGAGAACCGCATAGATGAGCGTGCGGATCGTGTCCCAGAACCCGCTCGATTTCTTCTTCTTGTTTTTGGTGTCCGTTTTGGCTCGCGCCATGAAGATC
The DNA here is from genome assembly GCA_965220825.1 of Alphaproteobacteria bacterium. Taxonomy (GTDB): domain Bacteria; phylum Pseudomonadota; class Alphaproteobacteria; order UBA828; family UBA828. The sequence goes on along the minus strand of OZ244839.1, from coordinate 858,460 downwards.
GGGTCCGGTTCAGAGCGAGGGAGCCCCGGCGTCTCCGCCTCAAGCGGCCGCGGGTATCGCCGCAATAATCACGATGGCATGGGCGATGGGCGGCTCGTCGGTGATCGACAGATCGATCCGGCATCTCATGCCCGAAGGTGTCAGCGATTGCAAGCGCCGCTGCGCACCGCCGGTGAGGACCATGGTGGGCTGGCCCGAAGGAAGATTGACGACCGCCATGTCTCGCCAGAACACGCCTTGACGGAGCCCCGTGCCGAGCGCCTTGGCGCAGGCTTCCTTGGCGGCAAAGCGGCGGGCGTAGCTTTCCGCCCGCTTCAGGCGGCGTTCGGAGCGCGCCCGTTCGGCTTCCGTGAAAATGCGGTGGGTGAAGCGGTCTCCGAAGCGATCGAGGACATTCGCGATTCGGCGGATGTCGACGATATCGCTTCCGAGGCCGATGATCATTGCCCGCCGCGGTCGGCGACGGCATTGCGCAGCTGGGTTACGCTGGCGCCCAGAGGCTTGCCTTCGCCTTCTTCGGGGGGAATGCTGATGTCGCGCTCGATATCCGTCTCGTCGGCTTCGTTCGCATTGGTGGCGCGTTCGGCCTCCAATATCTGCCGGCGGCGAAGGCGCTTGGTCCGCCGGTGGGTCTGGTAATTTGCGACGATCCTGCGGATCGAGAGGAAGAACGTGATCCAGACCACCGCGGCGACCGGCACACCGCCCACCAGCATGGGGACGAGCACGGTCCCCGGCTCCTCGAAAATCATGGTGAAGGAGAGGTCCGCCGGCACGTCTTCGCCGCGCTCGTAGCCGAGGATCGTCGTGCCGAGCCAGATGGTGCCGGCCCAGATGAACGGAAAGGTCCACGGATTTCCGACCGCCGTGCCGATTGCCGAGGCGATTATGTTGCCGCGGAGCATCCAGGCGAGCGCTGCGGCGAGGATGAAGTGGAACCCGATGAAGGGCGTGAAGGAGACGGCCGCGCCGCAGGCGAAACCGCAGGCGATGGCGTAGGGCGAGCCTTGCAGGCGCTTGAGCTTATGAGCCCAATAGAGCGCCACGCGGCGCCAACCCATACGTGGCCAAACGAAACGGTACAGCCGCTGCCATCTGCTCAGCGTTTCGCGCCGACGAAAAAGACTCACGCCAAATCCATCGTCCGCCGGCCCATCACCCGCGGGAAACCGAAGACCGCCCCCGCGTCGGCGCTCGCGACCATACCTACCTCCCGGCCTCGGACATATTCTGAAATTGTCGCCCGGGCCCCAACCGTTCGAGCATAAACTCCTGTTACTTGAATAGCCTAAGCGCAGGGACCGGCGCAAGACGAAGCGCGCAGTCAGCCCTTCTGCCGCACCACATTGCTGACGGCCGGCAGTGCCCGCAGCGCGGCCACGATATTGCCGAGGTGCTTTACGTCCTGGACCTCCACATCTATCAGCATTTCGAAGAACTCCAGCGACCGGCTCGTGATTTTCAAGTTGCTGATATTGCCCTTGCTCCGCGCGATTGCCGTCGTCAGTGCGCTCAGGCTGCCGGTTTCGTTGGTGACCGTCATGCCGAGGCGTCCGACATGAATGCCAGTGCCCGCGGCGTCCGGGTCCCAGGAGAGGTCGAGCCAGCGCTCCGGCGTGTCGTTGAAGGCCTCCAGCGTATCGCAATCGATGGTGTGGATGGTGACGCCCTTGCCGGTGGCGACGATGCCGACGATCCGTTCGCCGGGAAGCGGATTGCAGCAATCGGCGAGATGCACCGCCATGCCGGGTATGAGGCCCCGCACGGGGATCCCGGTATCGCCGGCCTTGGCGCCGCTTCGCATCCGCGTCATGGAGCGTGCGCGCCGTGGAACGCCCTTGATGCGGCGCGCGGGGAACAGGGCGTCGGTGAGCTCGTCGCTTGTGATCTCGCCTTGGCCGAGCGCCAGCATGAGCTCGTCCATACCCGGCTGCTTGAGCCGGGGGAGGGCGTCCTCCACCAGGCCCGCCGCGTAGTCCGAATCCATCTCGCGAAAGGCTTTCTCGACAATGGCGCGCCCGAGCGCGATGAATTCGTCGCGCTGCTTCAAGCGGGCGAAGCGCCGGATGCGGGCACGCGCCTTGCCGGTCACGGCGAAGCTCTCCCAGGCCGGCAGGGGGCGCGGCACGCTCGAGCGCAGGATTTCCACCTGATCGCCGTTCTGGAGCACGGTCCTCAGTGGCACCATGCGGCCGTTGACCTTCGCGCCTACGGTGGTATCGCCGACATCGGTATGCACCGCATAGGCGAAGTCCACCGCCGTCGCTCCGGTGGGCAGCGCGATCAGCTCCCCCTTCGGCGAAAAACAGAACACCTGGTCCTGGAACATTTCCAGCTTGGTATGATCGAGAAATTCCTCGAGCCCCGCGGCGTTGTCCAGAATCTCGAGCAGTTCACGCAACCAGCGGTAGCGGTGGCCGTCCTGCACCGTGCCTTGCTGCTTGAATAGCCAGTGGGCTGCGACCCCGTATTCCGCCTCCTCGTGCATGTCCCGGGTGCGAATCTGGATCTCGATACGCCGCTGCTCGGGGCCGATGACGGTGGTATGGATCGAGCGGTAGCCGTTGGGCTTGGGCGTGCTGATGTAGTCCTTGAAGCGCTCGGGCACCATGGAATAGGCACGGTGAACGATACCGAGCGCCCGGTAGCAGTCTTCCTCGGTGTCGGTGACGATGCGAAAGCCCACAATATCCGTAAGTTGTTCGAAGGTGAGGTTCTTCCGCTCCATCTTGCGCCAGATGGAGTAGGGCCGCTTCTCGCGCCCGGTTACATTGGCGCGGAGCCGGGCGTCGCGAAGCGTTGCGGTCAGTGCGTCCGCCACGCGGCTCGTGGTGTCTCCCGCTTCGTTGCGCAGGAACTCCAGGCGAGTGGCGAGCGAGCGGAAGCCGTGCGGGTTCAACTCGGCGAAGGCGAGATCTTCGAGCTCCGCCTTGAAGGCCTGGAGGCCAATGCGCTCGGCGAGCGGTGCGTAGATGTCCATGGTCTCGAGCGCGATACGATGGCGCTTCCCGTCGTCCGGGATGTGGCTCAGAGTCCGCATGTTGTGGAGCCGGTCTGCGAGCTTGACCAGCAGCACGCGAATATCCTCCGACATGGCGAGGAGGAACTTGCGGAGATTCTCCGCCTGGTGCGCCTTGTCCGACTGCAGGTCCAGCCTGCTCAGCTTGGTCACGCCGTCCACGAGGCGCGCCGTCTCTTCGCCGAAGAGTTCCTGAATCTCCTCGATTGTGGCTACCGTGTCTTCGACCGTGTCGTGGAGCAGCGCCGTCACGATCGAGAGGCTGTCGAGCTTCAGGTCGGTGAGGATGCCTGCGACTTCGAGGGGATGGGAGAAGTAGGGGTCGCCACTTGCCCGCGTCTGCGTGCCGTGGGACTTCATCGAGAAGACGTAGGCGCGGTTCAGAAGCGCTTCGTCGGCCGAAGGCTCGTAGCTTCTGACCCGTTCAACGAGTTCGTATTGCCGGATCAAACGGGTTCATGCGTCGGGCGGGGATTGCGCGGGTCGGACGGGCCCCCGCAAGACGGGGGTGTGGAGAGCGCGTCCGCTCAGGCCTCGTCCTTGAGGGGCCGCCCCGTTTCCGGCTCCTCCGCATCCAGAGGTTCTTGGTGCGCGACGCCTTCCGTGCCGTCTTCGCCCGCTTCGACGCCTTCTGCTGCCGCTTCGGCCTGGGTCTCGGACGCGTCGTCACCGGCTTCCGCCGCGGCGGTCTGGCCGGTCACACCGGCCCAGGCGGCCTCGGCGGCGAGCACGGCCATGGTGTCCTCGTCGGGCTCGTCGATGTCGGCATCGGGTTCGGGGCCATGCTCGAGCCCATAGCGGAGCGCCTCGATATCGACGGTTTCGTCGGCGATCTCCCGGAGCGCAATCACCGCGTTCTTGTCGTTGTCGCGCTCCACGGTGAGCGGCGAGCCCGACCGAATGTCCCGCGCCCGGTGGGCTGCGAGCAGAACAAGTTCGAAACGATTGGGGACCTTCTCTACGCAGTCCTCTACCGTAACCCGCGCCATTCTCGCGCCTCCACGACTGGCGGCCGCCCCCGGCCCATCACGCGGAACCTATCCCCGGAGCCGCGGCGAGGCAAGCGATTCCGTCGGTTCGAGCCGCCTCCGTCAGATGAGATCGCGCTCCTGCTTGTTCCACCATGCCTCGACCACGGCGAAGGCCTCGTCGCCGAGGAGGCGCCGGTAGGGGCGGCGGCGCAGTTCGGAGGGCGTGGCGACTTCTTCGTTCAGATCGCCGATATCCATGCCGAGCCTCGTCGCATCGCTCAGCAGGTTGGCATAGAAGACCCGGTCTATCCGCGCCCACCAGATGGCTGCGGCGCACATCGCGCAAGGTTCCCATGTGGTGTAAAGGGTGGAGCCCGAGAGGTTCCAATCGCCGACGCGTCCGCAGGCGTCCCGGATGGCGTTGATCTCGCAATGGCCGGTGGGGTCGTTTTCCTCGATCACATTGTTCCAACCGCGGCCGATCACCTCGCCGTTGCGCACCACGATGGAGGCGCAATAGCCGCCCACACCGGCGTCCATCTTCTCTTTGCAGAGGGCGATGGCGTAGCGCATATATTCGCTGTCGTTCATCGGATTCTCCGTCGTCCCGAAGCGGCTAACGACGCCTCGAGGCCGCCGCTTCCGCCAGTACACAGAGAATTTCAAACATCATGGTGGCGCCCACCAGGGCGGTGTTGCCGCTGGGGTCGAAAGGCGGTGCGACCTCTACCACGTCGCCGCCCACCAGATCGAGGCCGCGGGCGCCGCGCAGCATGCACTGGGCCTCGAAGGTGGAATAGCCGCCGATCTCCGGCGTGCCGGTTCCGGGCGCATAGACGGGATCGAGCCCGTCCACATCGAAGCTGATATAGGTGGGGCCGTCGCCCACCACCCGGCGGGCCTCGGCGACGACCTTCTCCCAGCCGAGCGCGAAATATTCCTCGATGGTAATCACCCGCATGCCGGAATCGTGGGCGAAGTCCATGTCGTGGGCGTCGTAGACCGAGCCTCTGATGCCGATCTGGACGGTCCGCTTCGGATCCAGCAGGCCTTCCTCCACCGCGCGGCGGAAAGGCGTGCCGTGGGTGAGCTTGTAGCCTCCGAAATAGTCGTCCCAGGTATCGGAATGGGCATCGAAATGGATCATTCCGAGCGGCCGGTCGCGGGCGATGGCGCGCATGATGGGGAGCGTTATCAGATGGTCCCCGCCGGCGGCGAGCGTGGTCGTCCCCGCTTCGTGCAGCGCCCCGAAGAAGCGCTCGACGCGTTCGATCGTGTCGTTCAGGTCCACCGGGTTGACGCTCGCATCGCCGCAATCGGCGATCCGGCAGAGCTCGTAGGGGCAGATGCCGAGCGCGTGATGGGTGCGCCGCATCAGGCTCGACATGTTGCGAATCTCCCGGGGGCCGTGGCGGGCGCCGGCACGGTTGGTGGTGCCGCCGTCCCACGGCACGCCCACCAGCGCGATATCGACCTCGGCGAAGTCCGTGGCGTAGGGAAGGCGCATGAAAGTGGGCATGCCGGCGAAGCGCGGCATGTCCATGCCGCTGACGGGTTCGTTGTAGGGGCCGGTCATTGTTTTTTTCTCGATGCGCGAGCGCGCTTGGCGGTGGTCTTCTTCGGTCCGAAAATCTCGGTGAGCGCCGCCGTCATGCCTTCCACATAGTCGGTGACGAAACGCTCGCCCTTCTCCGCAGTCGCCGCCCTGGAGGGCGAAAGGGCCCCCGACCGGGGGACGTGTCCGGGCTCCGTCGGGTAGATGTCGTGGATTGGAAAGTCCGCCGGCGGGTGGCTCGGGGCGAGCTTCATGTTCACCAGCGCCGGATAGAGGTACAGCATGACGGAGGTTTCCATCAGCCCCGCATGCTCGAGCGGCCAGCCGGGAAAGCCGTCGGGCCAGGCGAAGGCGAGGGTTTCGTCTGAGACATATTCCCAGTAGGGGAGCTTCGCGATGCGCATGTCGTGCACGCCCTCGCGCCGAAGCCCTCGGAGCGCGAGGTCGATGCCTTCCACCAAAAACATGTTGTTCTCGTAGTGGCCGTCCACCAGCGCCATGCGGCGGACGCCGTGACGCGCGAACTCGCTAATCACGTCCCGCACCGTGTGGATCAGGGTTTCTCCATCGAGGCTCGTGGTGCCGGGGAAATGGTTCCCGCCGCCGGACTTGGGCTGGGACTTGTACCCATAGCAGATCGTGGGTGCCACCATGTCGCCGGTGCGTGCCGCGACCCGCTCCGAGAGCGCGGTGGGGATTGCCGTATCGCAGTTCATCGGCAGGTGCGGCCCGTGCTGTTCCAGCGAACCGACGGGGAGAATCACCGTCGGGTTTTCCTCGTGCACGCGGTGCGTGTAATCCGTCCAGGGGATTTCGGCGATGCGCACCGGTCGGGTCATGCCGCGCCTCCTCGTTCGTGCGCGTCTCTGCGCGAGGGCGGGTCAGCGGTTGGTGGGCCAGCGCGGCACGTTGTCGCTGCCCCAGCGGTTGATCCCGATATCGGTGGCAGCACAGCGCCGCCAGACTTCGGCAAGCGGCGGGATGAAGACGCGGTTCTTCGCCTCGAGCTGCTCCTGGTCCGCCTTGATGGCGGGCAGCATGTCGCGCAATTCGTCCATGAGGGCCTCTTCGTCCACGCGGGTGAGCTTGCCGTCCTCCACCATGATCTCGCCATTGACGATCACTGTCCTCACGGAGCTTCCGTTCTCGCAGTAGACCAGATGGTTCCGCACGTCGTTGAGTGGCGTGAAATTGGCGGTGCGCATGTCGAGGATCGCCATGTCGGCCCGCTTGCCGGGCTCCAGAGAGCCGATCTCGTCCTCCAGGAGCACGCTATAGGCGCCGCCGAGGGTGGCGGCGTGCAGCACCTCATGGGCGTCCAGCCAATAGGCGTTGTCCGGCGACGAGACGTTGTGCATCAGCCCCGCGCATTGCATCACGCTGAACATGCGCGGCGTGTCGCTGGTGGAGAGGCCGTCCGAGCCCAGCGCAAGGTTCACGCCCGCATCCAGCAGGCGCCGGACGGGGCATATGCCGGAGCCGAGCTTGAGGTTCGAGAGTGCGTTGTGGACGACCGAACAGCGCGCTTCGCCCATCAGCTCGATATCGTCGTCGGTGAGCCAGATGCCGTGGGCGATGGTGGTGTTGCGATTGAGCAGCCCGAGATCGTGCATGTAGCGGATCAGCGTCCTGCCGTAGAACTCCTTGCCGGTGACCGCCTGCACCTTCGATTCGAGGATGTGGGTATGGAAGGGAAGGCCGTTTGCGCGCGCGAACTCGTCTGCTTCGCGCATGAGGTCCTCGGTGCAGCGCTGGGGGCCGGAAGGCGCAGGCATGAAGCGCAGCCGGCCCGCGCGGTCGTGATAGCGGGAGAAGGCGTCTTCGCAGAAGGCGCGAAACTCCTCGGCCGAGGGCGGCACTTGGGCCTCGATCTCGCGCTTGACGTCGTCGGGCAGGAGATCGTTCAGATAGACGATGGTATCGGGCAGCTTGCGGTCGATCACATGGCCCGAGATCGAGGCGCGCAGGCCGACATCTTCATAGGCCTGGAAAACGGCACCCATGGTCTCCATGGACTGCAGCGGAAACTCGAGAATGTCGTCGGAGAAGAAGGTGACGCCGGTCTTGATCGCGTCCATGGCGCAGAGCGCGGAGCGTAGATAGATCATCCGCGGCGTAAGCTCGGCGGCGCCCAGAATGCCGTAGGCGAGCGTCATCCAGAGTTCCAGCGGCATATTGTCGTAGCGCCCCTTGGCGAAGGCCTCGGGCGTGTGGATATGGCCGTTGATCAGGCCGGGGATCACCAGCTTGTCCCGGCCGTCGATCACCCTGTCGGCGCCGTCCGCCCCGTCGCCGTTTCCGGGCGCCGGGCCGATCCGCGCAATACGCTCGCCTTCGATCAGAATGTCGCCCCGGAAAGGCTCGCTACCGTGCTCACCGTCCATGGCGATGATCGTCGCGTCTCGTACGAGTATGGACATGCCGTCTCCCTTCCGTTCGTGGGACGTTATTTCGGCAGGACGTAGGTGTCGTCCGCACGCCAGGAGGCGCTCAGGACCTGGCCGGGGCTTACGTCCACCTCGTCCAGGTCGCGGGCCTGTTTTTGCACGCGGAACACCGCGTCTCCGCCGACATCGAGATGGAGCGTTACGACCGAACCCACGAATTCCTCGCTGATCACCGCGCCGGAAATCGCGTTTTCGTGGCCCGACTCCAGCGCGGGCAGGGTCACCAGATCCCCGCCGATCACGAGATGGACGGGATCGCCCGCGCTCAGCGCGCGATCCTTCGGCAGGGGCGCCTCGAAGCGGCCGTGGGCAGTCTCCACCTGGATGCGATTTCCCGCGACGGCGCCGGTGCGGCCCTCGATGATGTTGTTGGTTCCGACGAACTCGGCGACGAAGCGGTTGGCGGGCGCACGGTAGACCTCTTTCGGCGCGCCTATCTGCTGGATGAGGCCCTCGTTCATGATGGCGACCCGGCTTGCCATGGCGAAGGCTTCGGACTGGTTGTGGGTCACATAGACGAAGGTGATCCCGAGCTGGCGATGGAGCTGGGCGATCTCCGACTGCATGCGCACGCGGAGGTGGGCGTCCAGCGCGCTCAGCGGCTCGTCAAGCAGCAGAATCGGCGGTTCGGTGACGAGGGCCCGCGCGAGTGCCACACGTTGACGCTCGCCGCCGGAAAGCCGCGCGATATTGCGGTTCGCATGTTCCGCGATCCCCACCTGCTCCAGCCATTTGAGGGCACGCTTCCGGCGCTCGCCGGCGGGTACCTTGCGCATCTTGAGGCCGAACTCGACATTCTTCGTCACGCTGAGATAGGGGAAGAGCGCAAGGCTCTGCCATACCATGGGGGTGTTGCGTTCCCACGGCTTGCGTTCGTTGACCCGCTCGCCGGCGAGGCGAATCTCGCCGGCGGTGGGCTCCTCGAGCCCGGCGATCATGCGGAGCGTGGTGGTCTTGCCGCAGCCGGACGGCCCCATGAGAGCGATGAACTCGCCGCGCGCGATCTCGAGGCTAACCCCGCGCACCGCCTCCTGGTCGCCGAAGCGCTTGACGAGATTGTCGAGGACGAGCAGGGCGTCGGTCATTCGGCCGGCCTCCGAACGGCGAAGCGCTGCCGGGCCGGGCCGGTGCCGCGGCGGGTCAGCAGGAATATCTGCGCGAGAATAACGAGCGTCATGGAAATCGCGAAGACAAAGCTTCCCACGGCGTTGATCCGGGGGCTCACCTGGCCCTGCATCATGTTGAGGACGCGCACGGGGAGAGTCTCGTTCACGCCGCCCACGAAGAACGCGATCATGAACTCGTCGAACGAGACGGCCGCCGTGAGAAAGAGCGCCGCAAAGATCGCGGGCGCGGTGAACGGCAGGATCACGTCCCGCATCGCCCGCCAGTTGTTCGCGCCCAGGTTCCAGGCCGCACGCTCGAGGTCCGGGTCCATCTGGGAGAGCCGAAGTCGCACCAGGGCCATGGCGAAGGGCGTGCAGTAGACCACATGGGCGATGATCACCGAGTGGAGCTCGCCCACCAGGCTCACCCGGCCCAGGAACATGAGCATGACGAGCCCGAGGATCAGCACGGGCACCGTGGGCGGCAGCAGCGCGAGTGCCAGATAGACGTTCTTGCCGAGGAAGCGGTAGCGGAAATCGGTGTAGGCGGCGGCGAAGCCGATGAAGGTGGAGACCGCCGCGACCGAGAGGCCCACGATGATGCTGAAGCGGAAGGCGCGGGAGATCGGCGCCTCGTTCAGAATCGTCTCGTACCACACGGTGGAGAAGCGCTCGATGGGCAGGATCGGGAAGCGGCCCTCATTGAACGAGAAGATGAAGCTGATGACGATGGGCACGAAGACGAAGCCGAGCGCGAGCACCACATAGCCCCCGAGGAGGCGGCGGATCACGCGGTCGAGCTTCATGCCTTCGGCCCCTTGCGCCCATAGGCGAAATAGAGCGCGGTGAAGGCGATGACGATAAGGGTGACGACCATGGTAAGCGCGACCACGGCGGCGCGCGGCCAGTGGTTCCCCTGCTTGACCGTGTCCACGATCAGGATGCTAAGCGTGGGCGGCTTGCTGCCGCCGAGGCTTGCGGGGCTCACGAAATCGCCGAAACAAAGGATGAAGGCGAAGGTCGCCGCCAGGATCAACCCGACCTTGGCGGAGGGAATGATCACCAGAAACACGGTCTTGATCCGCCCGCAGCCGAGATTGTGGGCCGCCTCGATCAGGCTCCTGTCCACATTGGCCAGGCTGAAGAGCTGAAGCAGGATCACCAGCGGCAGGCAGAGGGTGAGGTAGCCGATCACGGTGCCGAAGAGCGTGTTCAGCATCTCGACGGGGCCGAAGCCCAGCAGGCCGAAAAAGGTGTTGAGGATGCCGCTCTCGGAGAGCACCGCCTGCCATGAATAGACCCGCACGATATAGCTGGTGAAGAAGGGCGTGATCAGCAGGAAGACGGCGAGGCGGCGCATCTGGGGCGAAGCCTTGAAGGCGAGCGCATAGGCCGCCGGAAAAGCCAGCAGGCTGCACACCCCCGCCGCCAGCGCACCGTAACCGAGCGTGCGCACATAGGTGTCCACCACATAGCCCTTCGACCACATCTTGACCCAGTTGACGGTGTCGAAATCGGGCTCCAGCCGGAAGTTCTTCACCGACCAGAAGGTCATCACCACCAGGAAGCCGAGCGGTGCGACGAAGAAGGCCACCTGCCAGACGACGAGCGGCAGGCCCCAGAAGAGGCCGTAACCGTCTACCTTGCGGCGTTGTGCCGCGGCAGGTCTCTCTCCGATGCCGGTATCGGCAAGGGCCATGGGCCGGCGGGCTCCGCGGAACCGGACGAGGCGGGGAAGGGGGGAGGGGCCCCGCGAGAGGCCCCTCCGAGTGTCAGATGTTCTTGTATTCGTTCCAGGCTTCGGACCAGTCCTCGATGGTCTGCTGGATCGGGGTCTGGCGCAGCGTGATCTTGCCGTCCTTGTACTCGTCCATGACGTTCCGCTGGTCGAAGCGATGCCGGAGCATGTCCGCCGACGCCGGATCGTTCTCGATCAGCGCTTCCCAGCCCTTCTTGTTGGGGATCGAGGCGTTGTAGGACGCCTTGGTGGCGACGCGCCACTGCCCCTCGGGGCCGGTGAGGTACTGGATGAACTTCTTGGCGAGATCCTGCTTCTCGGAGCCGGTCCCGATGGAGACCGATTCCGTCCACTGGATACCGCCTTCGTCCGGGATGATGGTGGTCACCGGCAGGCCGTCCTTGGAGAGCAGGATGGAGATCCACTCGCCGATACCGGGCATCAGCCAGGCCTGGCCGTTGGTCATGGACGAGAAGACGTCCGCCATCGAATAGAAGCCCGAAAGCTGGGGCTTGAGCGAGAAGAGCGTCTCGCGGAGCGTCCCGAAGGCCCCGTCGTCGATGTTGAAGGGGTCCGGGTTGCCGTTATAGAGGCTGAGGCAGCCCATAGTGGGCAGGTACCAGTCGAAGTGGCCGAGCTTGCCCTTGACCTTCTCTTCCCACATCACGCCGTAAGTGCTGCACTCCTGCTCACTGAGCTGGGACGTGTTGTAGACGATCCCCAGATAGCCGAAATCGAGCATCACGGAGTAGAGGTCGCCGTCCAGCCAATGGCCCTCCATCTGCTGGAACTCGGGCCAGAAGTCGTCCAGCGGGTAATCCGCCGGGTCCATCTTGTCGATGAAGCCGCCGGCCCGGAGCTGCTCGATATATTCGCGGTCCGAAAGGATGACGTCGTAGGTGCCGGGCGGCGACTGGTTGACGAGCGCCAGCATCTGCTCGCCGCCCACATATTCCTTGCTGACGATCTTGACGCCGTACTCCTTCTCGAAGGGCTCGACGATGAAGGGGTCGGCGTGGCCCGGCCAGCTCAGATAGCTGAGCGTGTTTTCCTGGGCGCCCGCCCGTCCGCCGGGCAAGGTGCTCGCAACCGCCGCCGTGCCTGCGAGGGCCGTTGCCCCCTTCATGAAACCGCGCCGCGAGAGCCGCCAGCCCCGCGGGTCCGTGATGAATGGGTAACCCATGGTCAGTTCCCTTCCTGTCGGTCCGTTCCGTGGATTAAATCAGAAAACGCGCCCCGCTACAGCCCCGCCGGGCGCGCGACAGGCGGAGGAGAGGCACACTGCCGCAAACACATCATTGCGTCGGCCCCGTCACCCTATTGCCGAAGAAAATCTGCGTCGCCTGCCGCTTGTCCGCATTCCTGCGTCGGATGGTGGAACGCACTGTGACGGCCCGTTCGGTTATCGGGAGCCGCCTCACGGGTTAGCATCCGTACAAGCAAACGGTCCGAGGAGGCGTAGATGGCGTCGAAACCCGTCGGTTGGGGGATGATCGGCACGCGGGGCTGGGCCGATATGGTGCTGGGCCCGGCGGTGAATGCCGCGCGGGGTGCGCGGTTCAACGGCGTGCTCAGCACCAGGCGGGCGAACGCCGAGCGCTTCTGTGCGCAGCACGGCGTGGCGCGAGGCTATACCAGGCTCGACGCATTTCTTGCGGACCCGGCGATCGACGTGGTTTGGGTGGCGAGCCCCAACCATCTCCACAAGGCACAGACGGTCGCGGCGCTGGAGGCGGGGAAGCATGTGCTCTGCGAAAAGCCCATGGCGCTCGACATCGCCGAATGCCGGGCCATGATGCGGGCTGCGAAAAAGGCGGGGCGGCTTCTGACGGTGGGCTACAACAGCCGCCACCACCCGCGGCTTCAGGCGCTCCGGGAGGACTGGCTCGCGGGCCGCTTCGGCGAGCCGGTGCAGATGCACGGGCAGTTCCACTACCGCTACGGCGACGTCCCCTCGAACTGGTGGCGTCTCGACGACAGAAAATCCGGCTGCTGGGTTCTGGGCGATGTCGGGACCCACTTCGTCGATCTGCTGCGCTGGTATCTGGGAGAGGCGAAGACGGTCCACGCCCATCTCTCCAACAAGGCGTTCAAGCGCTCGGCGGACTACGCCTTTCTGACACTGAGCTTTCGTAACGGGGCCGTCGGCACCATGTCGTCGTCGCTCGCCGTCACGGTCGGCGGCGGGCTCGAGCTGCTGGGGACGGAAGGCCATTGCCGCGTGGACGGCGGCTTTGTCGGCCTTCCCGGCTCGGTGACGACGGTCGAGCGTGGCGGCAAGCCGCGCACCCGCGCACTGCCCGCCTACGATACCTACAAGGCCCAGGTGGAGAACGTGACGCGGGCGGTGGCCCGGGGCGAGCCGCTCAAGGTGAGTGCCGAGGACGGGCTCGCGAACGTCCGCATCCTCGAACGGGCGCGCGCCGCCCGGCGGCATGGTTGACCCGGCGCAACCCCCGTGAAACCGTCCCCCTGACCGGAGCATGGGAGGCTGGGCGTCATGAGCGGCAGGTGGGTTCCGTTCGCGTTGCCATGGTACGACACGCGCATATTCAACTGCTCGTTCTGCGGGATCATGATGGCCCGCGAATACTGGGCGGACGACGAGTTCCCCGGCGAGAAGTTCTGCGAGGAGGCCTGCGCCGGCGTCAAGCGCCGGTTGATGGCGGAGCGCGCGGCGGCCGCGGCCGGCAAGGAAGGAAGCGCCGATGTATAGGGTAGGCATCGATACCGGCGGGACCTTCACCGATCTCGTCGCGCTGGACGACCGCAGCGGGCATATCCGCACGATAAAGGTTCCCTCCACGCCGAGCGAGCCGGCGGCGGCGCCGCTGGCGGCGATCCGCCAGAGCGCGCTCTCGGCGGACGAAATCGGGCGGATCGTGCTCGGTACCACCATCGCGACCAACGCCCGCCTTCAGAAGAAGGGCGCGACCGTGCTCTATGTCGGCACCGAAGGGGTCCAGGACGTACCTGTGATCGGCCTCATCGCCCGCAAGGAGGCCTACAACCCCGCCTGGGAGAAACCCAGTGCGGGCGTGCAGCGGCGCCATGTCTTCGGCATCAGGGAGCGTATCGACCACAAGGGAAACACGCTGATCGCGCTCGAGGATGCGGAGCTCGAGAGGCTCGGCGATTGGATCGAAGCCCAGCAGCGACGCGCACCGGAGACCGACTGGGCGGTCGCCGTAAACCTGCTCTTCTCCTATGTGGATGGAAGCCACGAAGAGAAGATCGGCGCCTATCTCGCCGCGCGCTTCAGCGACCTTCCCGTCTCGCTCTCCCACCGGGTTTGCCCCATCTGGCGCGAATATCAGCGCGGCGCCACGCTGATCACGGACGCCTTCATCAAGCGGATCATCGAGCGCTTCGTGGGCCGGCTGTCGGGGGATCTGGATGCCGCCGGCATCGACGCGCCGCTGTCGCTGATGAAGTCCAATGGCGGCCACGTCCAGGCGGCGTCCGCGGGCGACGTTCCGGTGCAGCTCCTGCTCTCCGGGCTTGCCGGCGGCGTGATCGCTGGCGCGCGCTTCGCACGCGATCATGCGGAAGGCAACGGGGTGACACTCGACATGGGCGGCACCAGTTGCGACGTGGGGCTGATTACCGGCGGCGCCTTCGATTCGACCACCGAATATGAGGTGGAATGGGGCGTGCCGGTGAGCGCGCTCTTCATCGACTACACCACCATCGGGGCCGGCGGCGGGTCCATCGCCCATATGGATGCGGGCGGCCTGCTGCGGGTCGGCCCCCGCAGCGCGGGCGCGGATCCGGGTCCCGCCTGCTACGGACGGGGCGGAACGGAGCCCACGGTGACCGATGCGAACCTGGTGCTGGGCCGGCTCGATCCCGACTACTTCCTGGGCGGCGCGATGTCGCTGGACGCGGACGCCGCGTTCACAGCCGTGGAAACGCTGGGCGCGGCCCTCGGCCTGACGGCGGTGGAGACCGCACGCGCGATCCTGGAAACCGCGGCCGAGAACATGGCGGATGCGATCCGGCTGATGACCGTCGAGCGCGGTATCGATCATCGGGACTATGCGCTGATCGCCTTCGGCGGCGCGGGCCCCCTCCATGCGGTGGATGTGGCTGCGCCGCTCGCCATGCGGAAGGTGGTTGTCCCGCCGCATCCCGGCCTTTGCTCGGCCCTCGGCACGCTCCTAACCGACCTCCGGGTGGACCGCGCGCGCACCGTCAATCACCGCTCGGACAGGGTGAACCTCGAGGAGTTGAACCGGCAGCTTGACGCGCTGGCCCGGGAGGCGGTGGACGAGCTGGTGCGCGACGGGCTCGAGGGGGAAGCGCAGGTCACCGGCTTCCTCAGCATGCGCTATGTGGGCCAGAATTTCGGCGAGCTGGTGCCCCTCGACACTCTGAGCCTGGACGAAGCCGCCTTCGATCGGGCGCTCGACGGGCTCCACCGGCGGCATGAAGAGCTGTACGGCTACGCGCTCCGGGACAAGATCGTGGAGATGACGGAGGTCCGCGTCATCGCGCTCGGGGAAGAGCGAACCGATGCGTCGTTCAGCGCGCCCCTATCGGGAAGCGCTGCCCCCCACGCCCACCGCGCCGTCTATTTCGACGGCGACAAGCCGGAGGAAACGCCTGTCTACCGGCGCGAAACACTCCCCGCCGGTACGGCGATCCAGGGACCCGCCATCGTCGACGAGATGGATTCCACCACGCTGGTGCCGCCGGAGAGTACGGTGGCAGTGGGTGCCGACGGCAGTCTGGTGGTGAGCCTGCCCGCGGCCGCGGAAGCGGGCGTCGGCACGGCCCGACTCGCGCCCGAGAGCGATCCGGTCACCCTTACCGTGGTCAACAACGCGCTGGGCAATATCTGCGACGAGATGGAAAGCGCCATGGTGCGCACCGCCTATTCGCCGATCTTCAGCGAATCGCGGGATTTCTCCTGCTGCCTGTTCGACCGGCGCTTGCGCATGGTGGGCCAGGCGGAGATGAACCCGGCCATCATCTGCGCAGGCCTCCACACCGTACCGCTCTGCGTGAAGGAGATGGACGATCCCATCGAGCCCGGCGACGTGATCGTCCATAACGACCCCTATCGCGGCCAGTGCCACATGCCGGAGCATCTCCTGATGAAGCCGGTCTTCGTGGACGACACGCTGGTGGGCTACGCCGCGAACATCGCCCATATCGCGGAGATCGGCGGCATGGCCGTAGGCTCCTTCGCCAGCACGGCGACGGAGGTGTTTCAGGAGGGGCTGCGACTGCCGCCGGTGAAGCTCGTCTCCCGGGGCGAATATGTGAAGGACGTCTGGCGCATCGCCCTCGCCAACCACCGCACGCCCAACACCACCTGGGGCGATTTCCACGCCATGATCGGCTCGCTGAACACGGCGGAGCAGCGTTTGAGCGAACTCGTTCGGCGGCTCGGCATCGAGACGTTCGAAAAAATTTGCGATGCGCTGGTGGACCATGCCGAGCAGTGGATGCGCAACGAGATCCGCAAGCTGCCCAACGGCATCTATGAAGCGGAGGACTATTTCGAGGACGACGGCGTGGACGAGCGGCGTTACTACTTTCGCCCCGCCGTCCATATTCGCGACGAGGAGATCGTGGTCGATCTCTCGAAGTCGGACGAGCAGGCGCGCGGTCCCATCAACGTGACCTATGTGGCGACGGCCGCCGCGGGCTGCACGGCCGTCCTGCAGACGCTCTGCGCCCGCGACGTGCCGCTCAACAGCGGCTGCTTCCGCCCACTGCGGGTCGTGGCGCCTCCCGGCACGGTGGCGAACCCGGTGTTTCCCGCGCCGAGCGTCGCCGGCAACACCGAGGGCCAGCCGCGCATCATCGCCGCGGTCCAGCACGCGCTTGCCAAGGCGGTGCCCGAAATGGTGAGCGCCGGCGAAGGCGGCACGGCGTGCAACCTGCTCCTCGGCGGCATCCATCCCGATACGGGCGAATATTGGACCCACTATCAGCTCGAGGGCGGCGGCTGGGGCGGGCGCCTCGGCAAGGACGGGAACACCGCCCTCTGCTGCGCCCATGCCAGCACGATCCGGGCGACACCCATCGAAGTGTTCGAAACGCGCTTTCCGCTCCGCGTCCTGAAATACGAGATCCGGTCCGATTCCGGTGGCCCGGGGCAGTGGCGGGGGGGGCTCGGCTGCTGGCGCGAGTTCGAGGTGACGGCGGACGCAATCAGCGTGAGTGCGCTTACGGACCGGATCACCGAAGGCCCGTTCGGGCTCATGAAGGGCGAGCCCGGGGCGCCCACCGGCTTCTTCGTGAAACGCGTGGCCGATGCGGAGTACCACACCTTCAAGGCGCTCTTCGGCACGGTAAGCCCCACGAAGTTCATAAATATCCGCCTGCATCGCGGCGACCGCATCCTGGTGCGCGTTCCGGGTGGTGGGGGCTATGGAGACCCGCGGAAGCGGGCGGACGACGCGCTGCTCTCCGACTTGCGGGACGGCTTCGTTACCCGGGAGGGTCTCAAGGCCTATGGACGGAGTGCAGATTTCGGCGCGAAGCCGGAAGCGGCGGAATAGACCTTTCGCCCGCCGAGCGGGCCGCCTACCCCAGGCGTCTTCCGCGCCCGATCAGCGGAAGTGCGGAAGTACGCTCTCCGCGTAATCGGCGACGATGCGCTCCTCGCTGCCGTTGGCAAGATAGATGTTGAACTGCGTGACGCCTGCGTCTGCCAACGCCCGGATTTTTTCCACATGGGCCTCGGCGGGACCGATCACGCAGAAATCCTCGGTGATCTCCGGGGTGACGTAGGCGCTGTTGTCCGAATCCCGGGCGGTGTGCTGGCTGTAGTCGTAGCCCTCGTCGGCGCCGACGCCCTCGCGCCGTTCTATATAGGCGGTGAGGCTCCGGGGAACGAGCGCGGTATCCGGGCCGTGATGTTTCACGATGTCCGCCACGTGGTTGCCCACCAGCGCCGGGAACCATTTCGTCTGGGCGATGCCGCTCTCCCGGTCTCCCACCCAGACCGGCGCACAGGCCATGACGCGGTAGTCCGCCATGTCGCGTTTCGCCGCGGTACCGGCGGCGCGGGCCTGATCTCCCATCCAGCGGCAGAGGCCGACATCGGCGAGCTGGACGATCAGGCCGTCTCCGGCGCGCCCCGCCGCCGCCAGCGCTCGGGGGCCGTAGGCCGCGACCCAGACCGGCATCTCGTAACCGCCCGTCCAATCGAATTGCACCGCCTCGGGCGCGCCCTCATAGCGCACCGCCTCGCCGCGCACCATCGCCTTCATCGCATGGCAGAAGTCCTCGAGCCGCTGCACGGTCGCCGGTCGTTTGCCCATGGTGCGTACCGAGCTGTCTCCGCGCCCCACGCCCATATCGAAGCGGCCGTCGGACTGTACGGCCATGGCTGCGAACAGGCTGGCCGCGACTGACCATTCGCGCACCACGGGATTGGTGACGCAGGGGCCGAAGCGGAGGCGTTCCGTATGCTCGATGGCCACCGCCATCTGGGGGTAGAGATCGCGCCACAGCACATGGCTGTCGAAGAACCATGCATAGTCGAAACCGGCGGCCTCGGCCTGGCGGCAGATCGCGACCACCCGCCGCCTGTCGAGATCGCCCCGGAACGTGATTCCGAATTCCATCGCTATCCCCCGCGACGTGCCGGACGGGAGCCTATGCCCCCTCCGGCACGATCCTTATGCCCGCATGTTTGAACGAAGTGGCCTTCGACATGTTGAGTCGGATCAGAATTGGCGTCAGCGCCTCGATGCAGCGGGCGCTCTCTGACGGACCGCAGTCATAGGCCGTGGCACCGATGGTCGTCATCAGCGCCATGACGGCGCGCTTCGCTTCCCGGTCATCGCCGCAGACCAGGATATCGCAGTTGATGGGCTGGTCCAGCGCAGCCAGCACGCTGGCGGAGACGTTGTGGAGGGCGCCGACCACAGCCGTTTCGCTGCCGAGCACGGCCTGCGCCGCCTCGGTCGCCGAGCCTTCCGCCGGCATGGCGGCCTTGCGCGGATTCCCCTCGGCGAGCGGTACCACCATGTCGAGCAGGGTCTTTCCGCGAAGCGCGCCCTTGAGCGCTTCGAGGGTCCGCCCGTGACCCGACCAGGGGACGGTCAGCGCGGCGATCGAATCCGCGGCCGCAACGGCCTCCCCATTGTCCGCGCCACGAATGGTTCCTTTGGCATTCGGCACCCGGGCACGGAGTTCCGCCGCCACGTCGCTCGCTCGTGCATGGTCGCGCGAGCCCACCACCACGTCGATCCCGGCCGCCGCACAACGCAGCGCCATGCCCTTCCCCTGGGGGCCCGTTCCGCCAATCAGACCGATTGTCATTCTTCCTCCTCGCATTCAGGACGCCGAACGGGGCGCATACTACTCCGACAGCCGCCGGATACGGAAAACAAGCAACCGTAGCGTCGGGCGTCTCGCTCATGTTTTTTGGTTGCTCCGGCGCGGGCAAGCGGGTTTTGCGGCAAGTTGCGGGCTGTGCAATTGTCGGCAGAGGATGACGGGTCGAAGACATAGCGGTTTCGCCGACCGGACCGCCTTGGTGACGGGCGGCGCCAGCGGGATAGGCCGGGAGGTCGCGGCGCAGCTCGCGGCGCGGGGCGCCTCCGTCGCCCTGGCGGATATAAACGCGGAAGGCGCGGAGCGGGAGGCGGCGCGGCTGGCCGAAGAGGGCTTGCGCGCGTTCGCGGTGGCGGGCGATGTGAGCCGCCCGGATCAGGCCGAGGTCATCGCGGCGCGCACGGTCGCGCGTTTCGGCGGGCTCGACATCCTGATCCATAGCGCCGGCATCGGCGTGGAGCGTGCGTTCCTCGATACCACGCCCGAGGAGTGGCAGCGTATCATAGACATCGACCTCTCCGGCACCTTCTACATGTGCCAGGCGGCGGCGCGGCGGATGATGGAACGGGGGTACGGGCGGATCGTGACCCTTTCCTCCGTTGCCGGGCTGCGCGGCGGCACGGGACGTGCGGCCTATGGCGCGGCCAAGGGCGGTGTCGTCGCGCTCACCAAGGTGATGGCCGTCGAACTCGCGCCGTTCGGCATTACGGCGAACGCGCTCGCGCCGGGGGCCATCGAGACCGAACTGGTAAAGCGCATGCACGCGGCCGAGACCCGCAAGGTCTATCGGGCGGGCGTGCCGCTGGACCGCTATGGCGACCCGGAGGAGGTCGCGGCGGCGGCGCTCTTTCTTGCCAGCGAGGAGGCGAGTTACATGAATGGCCATGTGCTCGCCGTCGACGGCGGCTTCCTCGCCGCGGGCATCATGCATCGCCGGGCGGCGGAAACGGAAGGCGCGAAGGAGTGAGCGAGGACGCGGCGCCCGCCGCGGTGGCGGCGGGCCGGGGCGCGGCCCAGCCCTCGCGCATTGCGGTGGTCGGCCTCGGCTATGTGGGCCTTCCCCTAGCCGTCGCCCTCGCACGGCATTACGACGTGGTGGGCTACGACATCGCCGAGGCGCGTATCGCCGAACTCGTGGAGGGCCGCGACCGCACCGGCGAAGTGCCGCCCGAGCGTTTGACCGAATCCACCCTCCGCTACACCGCGGACCCGGTGGCGCTTGCGGGCGCCGACCTCTTCATCGTCGCGGTGCCCACGCCGGTGGACGACGAAAAACGCCCCGACCTCGACGCTCTGCTCGCTGCGTCCCGGACGGTGGGCGCGCATCTCGCAAGAGGCGCGCTCGTGGTCTATGAAAGCACCGTCTGGCCCGGTGTCACGGAGGAAGTCTGCAGGCCGGTGCTGGAATGCGCCTCCGGCCTCGTGGCGGGCGTGGACTTTCACCTCGGATATTCGCCGGAGCGCGCGAACCCCGGCGATGCCGTCCACAGTCTGGAGCGTATCACCAAGGTCGTCGCAGCCCAGTCGCCGGGTGCGGTCGAGACGCTGGCGGCGGTCTATGGGGCGGTAACGGGGGGGAATCTCTTCATCGCCCGCGATATCCGTACCGCGGAAGCCGCGAAGGTGATCGAGAATGCCCAGCGCGACATCAACATTGCCTTCGTGAACGAGATCGCCCAGATTTTCTGCAAGCTCGGCCTTTCCACCCACGACGTGCTGGCGGCCGCCCGCACCAAGTGGAACTTCCTGGATTTCGCGCCGGGGCTCGTGGGCGGGCATTGTATCGGGGTCGATCCCTATTACCTCGCGCATCGCGCCGTCGAGATCGGCCACAACCCGGAAGTGGTGCTGGCCGGGCGGCGGATGAACGATTCGATGGGTTTCTTCGTTGCCGGGGAGGTCGCGCGGCGGCTGGAGCGGGATTCGGGACCGGTGCTGGTGCTCGGGCTCACCTTCAAGGAGAACGTGCCGGACCTGCGCAACACGCGGGTTGCGGACATGGTCTCGTCTCTGGTGGAGCAAGGCTTCGCCGTCGACCTGCATGACCCGCTTGCCGACCGGGCGGAGGCCCGCGCACTCTTCGGAATCGAGCCGCTTCCTACCCTTGAAGGCGGCGGCTATGCCTGCGTGCTCGGCGCGGTGGCGCACGATTCCTACCGCGCGTTCTCGACGGAGACCTTCGCCTCGCTGCTGCGCCCTGGCGGCCTGATCGCGGACATCAAAAACATGTGGGGCGGCATGGCGCTCCCGGCGGGCGTCCGCCGCTGGACGTTGTAGGCTCCGCCCGGCGCAGGCGGCGGCCCGTCAGAGGTCGGGCGTGCTCATGTGCCAGTCCGTTCCGTTCTGGTAGGCGTGGCCGAGGCGGAAGAGAAGGGCTTCGGAGAAGGGGCGCCCCATGAGCTGGAAGGCCGCGGGAAGGCCGTTTCCGGTGAAGCCGCAGGGAACGGATAGCGCGGGAATCCCGAGATAGTTCGTGGCCCGGGTGCACCAGCTTATGCGGGCGACCATGGCGGCCATCCCGTCGCCGCCCGCCACGTCGGTCTCGGCCCGGGTCGGGATGGCGAAGGGGATGGTGGGGGTGTGCAGCGCATCCACCTTGGAGAAGACCGTTTCCACGAATTCCTCGAGCAGTGCGGGGCGCGCATCCAGCGCCTGGAGATAGCGTGTCGCGGGCATGTAGAGGCCCGGCTCGTACCGGCGGCGCACCTGGGCCTGATAGTCGTTCGGGCGGCTGGTGAGCCATTTTTCGTGAACCGCCGCCGCCTCGCAGACGAAGATCACGTTGGAGAGGTGGGTGAGGCGCTTCATGTCCGGCACCGGCACCTCGACGATCTCGGCGCCCGCGTTCTGCAGTACGTCGAGACTCTGCTCCATCAGCTTGCGCATTTCGTCGCTGGCGACATCGTAGAAATAGCTTGTCGGCACGCCCACCCTCAGGCCTTCGGCACCGCGCTCCAGCAGGTTTTCGTAGTTGGGAACGGGACGGTCGCTCGCGGTGGGGTCGTGCGCATCGGCGCCCGCGACGATCCGCGTGATCCGCGCCGCGTCCCGCACCGTGCGGCAGAGCGGGCCGACCGTATCCATGGTGTAGGAGAGCGACATGATGCCGTAGCGGCTCACGAGTCCGTTGGTGGGCTTCAGCCCCACCGTCCCGCAGCAGGCCGAAGGCAGCCGGATCGAGCCGCCCGTGTCCGAGCCCAGCGCGCCGAACACGACGCGCCCGGCAACGGCCGAGCCCGAGCCGCTGGACGAGCCGCCGGAAATATGGGCCGTGTTCCACGGGTTTCGGCAATCCCCCCAATGCTCGTTGTGCCCGGTGGGGCCGGTGGCGAACTCCGCCATGTTGAGCCCGCCGAGATAGATCGCACCGGCCGCATGAAGCCGGGCCAGGGCCGTGCTGTCGTGGTCGGGCTTGTAATCCCTTCGGATGTGCGAGCCGCAGGTGCTGACCTTGCCCGCGCGGTAGTACATGTCCTTGTGGGCGAGTGGAACGCCGGCGAGCGGGCCGGGAGGCGCGCCTCGGGCGAGGGCCGCGTCCATGGCCGCGGCGCTCTCCAGCGCTTCCTCCGCTTGAAGCGAGATGAAGCAGTTGAGCGCGGGTTGAAGCCGCTCGGCGCGCGCGACCGTCGCTTCCACCACCTCGACGGCCGAGAGCCGCCGCTGAGCGATGGCGTCTGCCGCCTCCACCAGCGTCATGGTGTGGATGTCATTGGCCATGATGCTCTCCGGCGAGCCGGTGGAGGGTGTCGACGAAACGCGCGGGCTCCGATTCCGGACCGGTGGCACCCGCCAGGTCGTCGGTCGCCCGGAGCAGGGTTCCGACGGCTTCGGCAACGGCCGCGGCGTGGTCGTCCGTCGGTACGGCACCGTGGGTTGCCGCCGCCAGCGCCTGGATGAACTCTTTCGATATGGTCGTCATGGGAGAGGCCCCACAGCAGGAAAGGGCGGAGAGGATAGCACGCGGGCGCTTGTGGGCGCCGGGCGCGCTCAGCTCGCTTTCTTCAGAGTGCCGTCCTGGGAGCGGAGGTAGGGGGTGATGCGCCCGCCGAGCGTCTGGCCGGTGAGCTCTTCGGCAAGGGTTGCGGCGCGGCGTAGACCGCTGACATCGATCCCGGTCTCGAAGCCCGCCTCCGAGAGCATGAAGACAAGGTCCTCCGTGGCGAGATTGCCCGTGGCGCCGGGTGCGAAGGGACAACCGCCGAGGCCGCCTACGCTGCTGTCGAACTTCCGGATGCCACATTGCAGCGCAACCCAGACGAGAGTGAGGCCCATGGCCCGCGTGTCGTGGAAGTGACCGGCGAGGCGCTCCGGTCCGTAGCGGGACGCCAGCGTCTCGAACAGGTAGGCCATCTGGGTGGGGTTGCCGGCACCTGTGGAATCGCCGAGCGCCAGCTCGTCCGCACCGGCGTCGAACATGCGGGCGGCCAGGTCGCACACGGTCTCGGGCGGGGTAACGCCTTCATAGGGGCAGGCGGCGACGACGGAGAGGTAGGAGCGCGCGCCGAGCCCGTCCGCCTTGGCGCGACGAATCACCGCCTCGTTGACGCCGATGGCCTCTTCGAGGGACATGTTGATGTTGCGGCGATTGAACGAGTCCGTCGCCGCGAGCACCAGAGCCACCGTCTTGACACCGGCCGCGACGGCGCGCTCGTAGCCTCGCAGGTTGGGCACCAGCGCCTCGTAGTTCACGCCGGGCCGTGCGGGGAGCCGGGCGAAGAGGGCGTCCGCATCCGCCATCTGGGGCACCGCCTTGGGCGAGACGAAGCTTGCCGCTTCCACCGAGCGCAGTCCCGCATCCAGCAGGGCATCCAGCAGCCGCAGCTTGCCTTCGGTGGGGACGGTACGCGGCTGGTTCTGTAATCCGTCGCGCAGGCCCACTTCGTGGACGGTGACGAAATCGCTCATGGTTTCTCTCCCACGCTTGCGAGCCGCCATAGTATATCCTTCCGCACTGCCGCGCGGGATGCGGCGGGGAGCACCCATGAGCGGGATCGTCGATTCGCATCACCACATCTGGCGGCAGGCGGATCTGCCCTGGCTGCAGGGGCCCATGCAGCCGCGCATTTTTGGCCCTTACGATCCGATTCGCCGCGACTACGCCATCGAGGAATACCGGGAAGACATCGCCGGCTGTGGGGTCGAGGCATCGGTCTACGTCCAGGCCAACTGGGCGCCGGCGAGGGCGGTGGAGGAAGTGGCGTGGGTGCAGGCGGAGTCGGACCGCACGGGGTTTCCCCACGCCATCGTGGGCTATGCGGACCTCCGCGCCGCCGATGTCGATTCCGTTCTCCGAGCGCAGTGCGCCTATCCGCTCATGCGCGGCATCCGCATGCAGCTTCATTGGCATGAAAACCCACTCTATCGCTTCGCGGACGGACCGGCGGTGATGAACGATCCCGCTTTCCGCCGCGCGATGGGTCTGTTGGCGGATCGCGAATTCGTCTTCGAACTGCAGCTCTTCGCGGGCCAGATGCGGGACGGTGCGGCGCTTGCCGCGGCGGCGGCGGACGTGCGCATGCTCCTTGCCCATTGCGGCATGCCCGAGGACCTTTCGCCCGAGGGTTGGAGAGAATGGCGCGAAGGCATGGCACGCCTTGCGGCGGAGCCCAACGTCTTCGTCAAGCTGTCGGGCCTCGGCACCTTCCTCCACAGGCTCGACGCCGCGCATATCGCGCGTACGGTGCGGGAGACGGTGGCTCTCTTCGGCCCGGCGCGCTGCCTGTTCGGCAGCAACTTCCCCATCGAGAAGCTGTGGACGGGCTACGCTCCGTTGCTCGCGGCCTACCGCGAGGCGCTTCAAGATTTGAGCGCGGCCGACTTGGAGGCCGTTTTCGGCGGGACCGCGCGCGCTCTCTATAGGCTCTAGAAGCGGAGGAGACGGGTGGCGGAGCCGGCCCGTCCGGTGCGTGCCGTAACGAGGGAGAGGCGACGATGAAGATGGAACGCGTGCTGACGCCCCATGTGTCCGAGCCCGCACCGGGGCTCTGGTCGAATTGCATCCGCTGCGGCGACCATGTGTATCTTGCCGGGCTGGTTGCGGTGGACAAGGACTTCAACGTGTTGGCGGTAGGCGATCCCGGCGAGCAGACCCGGATCATCTTCCGCACCATGCAACACTATCTGGAGGCTGCCGGCGGCAAGCTCTCCGATATCGTCCGCATGCGGGTCTATGTGGTCAATCTGAAGCGTGACCGGCCGGCCTTCCTGGCGGCGCGGCAGGAATTTTTCAGCGGCGACTTTCCGTGCTCGACGCTGGTGGAGGTCTCCGCGCTCGTCTCGCCCGAGATGCTGGTCGAGGTGGATGCCGATGCCGTAATCGGGGCCGGAGGGTAGGCGTGCGCGCCCGCCGCCATTGTTCCATGATAGGATCGCGGTCCGTCCCGCGACGGCACACTGCGGAACGGCGGCAAGAAGAAGGGAGAGACGATGACGATAGAGGTCAACGACCCCAGGCTGCTCGATCTCGTGGCGGAAGACGCCAAGGTGGAGACATTGGGATCCGGCTTCCAGTTCACCGAGGGACCCATCTGGCATCCGCGCGAGGGCTGCCTTTATTTCAGCGACATTCCTGCCGATACGCGCCGACGCTGGAGCCCGGCGGACGGCGCCAGTGAAGTTCGCAAGCCCAACGACAAGGGCAACGGCATGACGCTCGACGGCGCACTGAACCTTTATGTCTGCGAGCATGTGACGAGCACGCTGATGCGCGAGACGCCGGCGGGTGAGAGGGAGGTGCTTGCGTCCCACTGGAAAGGGAAGGAACTCAACAGCCCCAACGATGTGGTGGTGAAGTCCGACGGCGCCGTCTACTTCTCCGACCCCACCTATGGACGCATGCCGGTTTTCGGCCTCGAGCGGGAGCAGCAGCTCGACTTCCAGGCGGTCTTTAGGGTCGCGCCGGGCGGCGAGCTCCACTGCGAGGTGGACGATTTCGACCAGCCGAACGGGCTCTGCTTCTCTCCCGACGAAAGCCTGCTCTACGTCAACGACACCACACGCGCCCACATCCGGGTTTTCGACGTCGGCGCGAGCGGCGCGCTCTCCAACGGACGCATTTTTGTTGAAGATATCGGCACCGGCGTGCTGGAGGACGGCGTCGTGGACGGCATGAAGTGCGACGAGCGCGGGAACGTCTACGTCACCGGCCCCGGCGGTTTCTGGGTGTTCGCGCCGGACGGGACCCACCTCGGCAATATCGGGATGCCCGAGCACTCCGCGAATCTGAACTGGGGTGGTGCAGGGTGGAACGAACTATACTGCACCTGCTCGACCTCGCTTTATCGCGTGACCCTGAAGGTTGCCGGCAACCGCCTCGCCTACATGTAGGGGGAGAGAATGGCTCTCGAGATCGATCCACGGACCAGCGCACTGGTCGTCCAGGACCTTCAGAACGACGTGATCTCCGAAGGCGGCGCGTTCGCCGACTCGGGCGCACCGAAACACGCGAAGTCCCAGAACGTGGTGGAGAACGTGAAGGCGCTTGCGGAAGCGGCACGCGCCGCCGGCATGGCCGTGATCCACGTCCACTACATCGTGGAGAAGGGCGCGCCCGGGCTGAAGCTCAACGCACCGCTCTTCCAGGGCGTCGCGGAGGCCAAGGCGCTCGTCCGGGGGACCTGGGGCGCCGCGCCGGTGGAAGGCCTCGAACCGCAGCCGGGGGACTTCGTCGTCGAGAAGATGCGCATGAACGCCTTTCACGGTTCCTTCCTCGACACCGTGCTCAAGGGCATCGGGGCGGATACGCTGGCGATCTCCGGCGCGTGGACGAATTTCTCGATCGAACACACGGCGCGCCATGCGGCGGACTCGGGCTACCGCGCCATCGTGCTTACCGACGGTACCTCGACCGTGGACGACGAGTGGCACAATGCGGGACTCAACTACGCGCTCCAGAACATCGCCGAGCGCGTGACCTGTGCGGAGCTCGCGGCGGCCCTCTCGGGTTGAGCCGCGGCGCCGTCCGGCGCTATGGCAGCGGGGCGAGGAGGTCGTTCCGCCCGCTTAGGAAGTTCACCACCACCCGCATGTTCTCCTCCGTATTGTCGAACAGGGTGGAGTGGTTGGAGCCTGCGATCACGTGGCGGACGGCGCCGGGGATATTCTCGGCGAGCCAGGTCTGGCCCGCGCCGTCGGGCCCCACGTCCCAGGGAGTCATGATGTCCTCGTCGCCGCCGATGACCAGTGTCGGTGCGGCTATCCGCGTGGCGTAGGGGCGCAGGTCCATCTCCATCATGGCGCGGCATGCGCGCTGATAGACTTCCTTGCGGTTCGAGCGCTCCAGAATGTCCTGGATCATGTCGATGGCGGCCTCGCCGTCGGGTCCGTCGAGAAAGCTGCGGGAAAGCGCCTGGACCGCGATGAGTTCCGCAAGGGTGCGGCTGCCGCAACCCTGGGTTTCGGCAATATCGATCCAGGTCTGGAAGGTGAGCCGTCCCGCGCGGTCGAGCTTGGCGGCGGCGCAGTTGATGACCAGCCGGTCCGTGCGGTCCGCATATTTCGCGCCGAAAAGCTGGGCGATCATGCCGCCCATGGAGGTGCCGTGGATATGGGCCCGTTCGATGCCGATGGCATCCATCAGCCCCGCCACGTCATCGGCCCAGACTTCCATGTCGTAGCGTTGGAGCGGCCTGTCCGACTGGCCGTAGCCCCGCATGTCGAAATCAATGCAACGGAAGTAGCGGGAAGCCACGGGCGTCGCGGTCGCGAAGTTGAAATGCCCGAAACCCGCGCCGTGAATATGGATCACCGGCGGGCCGTCGCCCGTCACGTCGTACCAGAGCCGCGCGCCGTTCACATCCGCATATGCCATGACCGCTTCTCCTCGTCCGGGATGTGCGATCTTACCATCCTGGCCGATCTGGCGGAGAGCCCGGGATCGGGAGCCCGCACATCGCACGAATGGCGGATCGGGACGAGCCGTGGAATCTTGAATCCCGGATTGGGGTGGGGGACAGTGCGACCCGCGCAGAGGGGAGGTCGCGAATGCTCGATATGACCGGCAAGACGGTTTTGGTGACGGGTGCGTCGCGCGGGATCGGGGCCGCCTGTACCGAAGCGCTGCTGGGCGCCGGCGGAGCGGTCGTCCTGCATTGCAACAGCCAACGCGACGCGGCGGAACAGCTTGCCTCGGCCGCTCCCGATCGTTGCCATGTGGTCCAGGCCGATCTTGCCGAAGAGAGCGCGCCGCGAGTCCTGTGGGAGGCGGCGCTCGCCTGGCGCGGGCGAATCGACGTGCTGGTGAACAATGCGGCGGTCTACGAACCCGAGCCCGAGGCGGACGACCCCGCCGCCTGGCGCGAATCGTGGCGCCGCACGCTGCAGATCAATCTGATCGCGCCGGCGGAGCTCGCTCGCTGTGCGGTGCGCCACTTCCGTGAGCATGGCGGAGGAATTCTCATTCACATGTCGAGCCGCGGCGGGCATCGTGGCGAAAAGCCGCTCTTCGGCTCCTACGCCGCGAGCAAGGCCGGGCTCAACGCCATGAGCCACACCCTGGCGCGCGCCTATGGCGGGGAGGGCATTTTTTCCTATGCCATCGCACCGGGCTGGGTCGGCACCGACATGGCCTGGGACTATATCGAAAAGACCGGTGATCGAACCCCCCTGCAGGAAACGGCTCTGGGTGCTTTCGCACCGCCGGAAGAGATCGCCAATCTGGTGTTGTTCCTCGCTTCCCGGGCGGCCACGCACGCCAGCGGGACGGTGATCGATATCAACAGTGCATCCTTCCCCCGATAGCGCGCCGCCCCACGCCTGACGTCTTCTTCGCCCGCGCCGAGGCGGCCGCCGGCGCCGTTCCGGGATCCGCGGCGGCGCGAACCCGCCCCAAGACGCCGAAATAAAACCGTCACCGGTTCGCAACGCGCCGGACGCAGCCTGCGCGCAACTTGCGACCCGTCAATTCACAGCGCCGGTTCTCGGGGTCGAGGTGCCGGCTCGCACGCAATGCGGATATTCGAAAGGAGCCATGCACATGAGTTTCAGGCAGAACCGGCGGCGCTTCCGGAGCACATCCTTCGCCGCCGCGCTGTTGGGGACGACCTTCCTGTTCGGCGCGTCCGTGCCGGCATTCGCTCAGAGCGATCTCGAAGCCGAGAACGCCGAACTCCGATCCGCAGTCGAGGATCTGATGCAGGAGGTGCAGATCCTCAAGGGCATGGTACTGAGACAGAATGAAAGGATCACGGCAGCCGAAGAGGCGGCGCCGGCGAAGCCTGCCAAGATGGTGTCCTCCGGCAAGGAGAAGGTGAGCCTCACCGTGTCCGGCCAGGTGAACCGCATGCTGCTGCATGTGGACGACGGCATGGACGCCCGCACGTTCCATGCGGACAACGACCGCTCCTCAACCCGCATCGCCTTCAAGGGCAAGGCGAAGATGGACGACGAATGGACCGCCGGGACGAACATCGAGGTCGAGATGGAATCGAACGCGTCGTCCAAGGTCACCATGGACCAGACGAGCTCGCACGGTAACGCGTCCGACAGGGATGTGAACTTCGTCGAGCGCAAGCTGGAGGTCTTCTTCGACAGCAAGCGCCTGGGCAAGTTCTCCATCGGGCAGGGCGCCATGGCCTCCGACGGCACGGTCGAACAGGACCTCTCCGGAACCAGCGTCATCACGAACGCGCAATATAACGTCAATGCGGGCGATATCCGCCTCACGCGATCCGACACCAATACGCGGACATCCACGCGGGTCGATCACATATTCAACAATCTGGACGGCCTGGGCCGTGAAGATCGGCTGCGCTACGATTCGCCGAAATTCGACGGTCTCCAGTTCTCGACCTCCTGGGCAGGGGAGACCTGGGACGGCGGCGGCGAAAATGGCGATCAGTGGGATGTGGCGCTGCGCTACGGACGCAAGTTGGGCGGCTTCAAGGTGGCGGCCGCCATCGCCGCGTGGGACGAGGATGCAGGCGAAAGCGGCAGGGGTGGGTCCGTGTCGGTCCTTGCGCCGTCCGGCACCAGCGTGACCCTCGCCCATTCCACCGAGGAGGTCGACGGCGCCGCCAACGAGCCCAGCATCACCTATGCCAAGCTGGGCCAGAAGTTGGATGCGTTCAAGATGGGCGGCACGGCGGTCTCCGTCGGTTATTCGACCACGGCGGATCAGCGCGCCGCCGGCAACGAGGGGAGCTACTACGACCTGGCCCTCGTCCAGAAGGTCAAGGACCTCGGCACGGAGCTCTATGCGGTGTACGGCGTCTACAGCCCCGACATCGTCGGCGTGATCGCCAACGATGTGACCGTCGCCGCAGCCGGCGCGCGCATAAAGTTCTGAATCGCGCCTCCCACAGGGGGAAGGAAAACAGGCGGGCCTCTTCGGAGGCTCGTCATTTCTATTTTGTATGAGGCGGGCGCTCACGACCCGGTGAAGCTCAACCACCCGGTAATGATGTATTTCTCCTCGCGTGGCGCCACTTCGCCGCAGTGCGTGTGGGTGAAGCCCGCGGGCCACAGCACCGTCTTGCCCTTCACCGGCGCCACCACATGCTCCTGAAACAGAAAGCGGGTGCCGCCGCCTTGGCGGATATCGTTCAGGAAGGTCTGGAAGGCCAGCACCCGGTGGGCGATGTGCAGCCCGCTGCTTTCATAATGCGCGCCGTGGAAGCCGCCGCCGGGTTTGTAGTACTGCATTTGCGGCGGCTCCAGGAAGCCCAGCTTGTCGCTCGCTTCGCCGAGGGCCGGGAACTCCTCGAGATAGGCCTTCAGACAGGCCGCCACATGGCCGCGGTAGGCGCGCACCGTTTTGGCATAAACATCGTAGGGGAAGCAGGTGAGGCTCGCGTCCTCCGAATCCTTCCACGACTTGTCGACTCCCTTGGCGCTCGAGCCGGGCCGGGTGAGGCCCAGACGCCGGGTTTTTTTGAAGCCTTTGACGAGGTCGTCGCAGAGCGAGAGCGGTTCGAGCCGGTATTCTTTTATCCAACGCATTGATTTTCCTGCATGATCGGTTTTGCTCGCGGTCCACTCCCGGCGGGCGCCGCCCATTCTAAATCCGATTGCAACTGCTGCGCATGGTCGTTATGGTGCGCGCTCCGAAGGGAGCTTTCGGGCGCCGCGCGCGTGGCGTCCTGAATCCCGACACACTTGAAAGAATCCCGGGGCCGGCCGGTCTCACGCACAGAGCTGGGAGGAGGACGCGCATGTCGCATCATTCGGAGAAGAAGGAAATCTTCAAAAAGGAGCTGTTCAGGCTCTGGTCCATGCACGCCGACCGCAAGAACTTCAAGGTCTCGCGGCGTGATCTCATCAAAGGCATGGCCGGGCTCGGCATCGGCGCCGCGGGTATCAAGATTCTGATGAACCAGGCGCCGCTCAGCATTCGCAAGGCCTGGGCCGCCGAGGGCGATACGCCGGAAGAGCGCGCCATCAACGGGGCGAAGGCGCTCTTTGCCGATGCGCCCAAGAAGACCATCAGCGTCATGTATCCGTCGGGCTCCGGCGGCAACCTCTCGCCGTTCTCCCAGGAATGGAAGGACCTGACGGGCTTCGATGTGGAGCTCATCGAGGTGCCGGTGACCGAGACGCATCAGAAGGCCATGCAGGAGGCCGTCGCGAAGACGGGCCGGTACGACATCATGATCCCGGCGCCTCTGAGCCTTCCCGATCTCGCCGAATCGGGCGCCGCGCTGCAGCTCGATGATCTGATGGCGAAGTACGACCCCGAGGTCTATGAAGGGCCGAACCGGCTCGAGTTCCCCGTGTCCGACTTCGGACAAAAGTACAAGGGCAAGACCTACGGGCTCTACTGCGACGGCGACTGGTGGCATCTCAGCTACCGCAAGGACAAGCTGGCGGAGGCCGGCAAGGCGCCCAAGAGCAAGCGGGAACTCGTGCACACCTGGGACGAGTACGATCAGCTCGTCGCGGACATGCATGACGGGGCCAACGATTTCTACGGCGCCCTCGAGTACCGCTCGCCGTTCTGGAACAAATTCCACTGGATGACTCGCGTGCAGGCGAAGGGGCACTTCTATTTCGACGAGGACATGAACTCGCTGGCCGCGTCGCCTCAGGGCATCGAGACGGTCAAGGAGCTCATCGCCCTGCAGGAGTTCATGCCGACGGAGCAGTTCACCTACGGCTTCACCGAGAACTACGCGCAGTACTATGCGCAGGGCCGTGGCTTCTGCGAGTTCGGCTGGCCGTCGCTCTGGCGTTACAGCAACGACGCGGCCGGCTCGGCCTCCATCATCGCCGGCAAGGACGAGAACGGCGAGCCGTCGCAGACCGCCGTCTCCAAGGTTCCCGGCGTCATGCACGATGGCGAGCTCTTCCGCTCGTGCATCCATGCCTTTGCCTGGGACTTCGTGGTCAGCACCTATTCGCCGATCCAGGAAGCGGCCTATTGCTACTCCCAGTGGCTTACCGGGCCGACCATGTCCATGCGTTCGATCCCGAACGAGGGCGGCTACTTCGACCCGTGGCGCAACAACCACTTCTTCGCGCCGTCGGCGGAGTTCTTCGCCGCCTATCCGGGCGACTTCCTTGCGACCCACGCAGAAGCGGTGGTCGACGCGGTGCCGGAGATCGAGCTCCGGGGCGCGGCGGAATATCTCAATGCCCTCGACGTGAATCTCCAGGCCGCCTACAACGGCGTGAAGACTCCGGAAGAGGCCATGGAGGACACCGCCAAGGAGCAGGATCGCATCACGCGGCGCTTCGGCAAGAAGGAGCAGCGGGAAACTTGGCACTATCTCGCCAAGATGTACCCGGAGCCCCTGCAGAAGCTCACCGGCGTCGACAAGTGGGTTCTGTAGTCGCGGCCTGAACCGGATTTTACGCAACATGGTGTCTGAGACCGCCAACGGTGGCGCGCCCGCATCACGAAAAGTGGTGCGGGCGCGATCCTTCAATCCAAATGACAAGAAGCTTATCGGCGTCCTGCTCATCACGCCGATACAGATCCTGCTGATCTGTCTTCTGATCTTCCCGTTCGGCCTCGAGTTCCTCGTCGCGCTGACGGAGTGGCAGCCGACCTACGGCACCTCCATCTGGCAGGCGGTGGACAGCGTCTTCACCGGCGATGTCGAACACGGCATCAACTACATGTATCTGGTGACGGACGAGCCCCGCTTCCTCGAAGCTCTCGGGCGAACGCTCGCCATTTCGGTTTTGAGCCTATGTCTCGAGTTCCTGATCGGCTTGGGGCTCGCGACGATCTTCCTCAAGAAATTCTGGGGCAAGCGCATCTGGTTCACCGCGCTGCTCACGCCGATGATGATCATGCCGGTCGTCGTCGGCTACACCTGGTTCATGCTGTTCCAGTACACCGGCCCCATCAACCAAGTGCTCGGCTGGATCGGCGGCACCGCCACGGGCGCGGACCTGCAATGGCTGAATACAGGCGTCCTCGCCTTCTTCGCCGTGGTCATCACCGAGGTCTGGCACTGGGCGCCGCTCTTCTTCCTGATCCTGCTTTCCGGCCTCAACGCCGTTCCGGAAAACCCGGTACGCGCCGCGACCGTGCTGGGGGCAAGCCACTGGCGCATATTCTGGACCGTCATCATGCCGAACATGCGGGGCGTCATCATTATCGCCTTCGTGATTCGCGGCATGGAGGTCATCAAGCTCTTCGACGAGATTTACATCTTGACCCGTGGCGGCCCCGGCACCGCGACCGAGACCATGAGCCTCTATCTCTACAAGCTCGGCTTCCAGGATTTCCGGCTCGCCTATGCCGGCTCGGCTGGATTTATCGTGCTGGTCATCACCGTGGTGATGATCAATATGATGCTTCGGCCGATCCGCTATCAGTTGCTGGAGAAGCGTTAAATGCCCCCCCGCAAATTCGGTCCAGGCAGCGCCGTCGGGCTCGCGCTCGGCCTCATCTTCGCGGTGTTTCCGCTCTTCTGGATGGTATCCACCTCGTTCAAGCCTTCGAACGAGTGGGTCACCACACCGCCGGTCTGGGTCTCCGAAAACGGCACCGTCACCAACTATCTCGTGATCCTTTGGCCCTCCGTGCTGCTCGAGGCCCGCGGCGGCCTCGGCCAATACACCGAGGAAGGCGAGATCAAGGAGGGGCGCGCCGCCGAGACGTCCTCCGTGAGCGGTGCCGTTGCGGACTTCCTCAACAAGTCGGCGTGGCAGTCCATCTGGGGCTCGGTGATCATCTCGGTGTGCTCCACCATCCTGGCCCTTGTGGTGGGCTTGATGGCGGCCATAGCCATCGCGCGATACCGATTCGGGGGCAATTTCACGCCATTCTTCATATTATCGGGGCGAATGTTCCCGCCCATTGCCATCGCGATACCGTTCGTCGTGATGTTCAGTGGGCTTGAAGTTACCGATACCTATTACGGCCTGATACTCGCCTACGCAGCGGTAACGGTGCCGTTCTCGACCTGGATGTTGAAGAGCTTCATCGACGACCTTCCTCAGGAAATCGAGGAGGCGGCGATGATGGACGGCATGTCGCGATGGGGAGCGCACCTCAAGGTCACCGTCCCCCTTATCAAGGGCGGGCTCATCGCGACGGGACTCTTCATCTTCATCCTGAACTGGAGCGAATTCCTGTTCGCCCTGGTTCTGACCTATACCAACGTCGAGACCATCCCGGTCAAGCTTTCGAAATATTTCAGCGCAACCTCGGGCCAGCAATACGGCATCCAGGCGGCGCTGGCGGTCGTCTCCATCGTTCCGCTGGTCATCGTGGGCTTCTTCATCCAGCGGCATCTGGTGCGCGGCCTCACCCTGGGTGCGATCAAACGCTGACACCATGGCCAACATAAAGCTCGAACTGGTTCAACTCCGGAAGGAGTTCTCCGACCTCCTCGCCGTGGACGACATGTCCCTGGCCGTGGAGGAAGGGGAGACCATGGCTCTGCTGGGACCCTCCGGCTGCGGCAAGTCCACGACTCTCAACATGATCGTTGGGCTGGAGAAGCCCACGGCCGGAGACATCCTGATCGACGGCAAATCCGTGCTGGACGTGCCGCCCGGTCAGCGCAATGTCGGCCTCGTCTTCCAGGACTATGCCGTCTTCACCCATATGAGCGTGCGACGGAACCTGGAATATGGTCTTCGGGTGCGGGGCATGAGCCGGCCCGATATCGACCGGGAGATCGCCAAGGTCTCGGACTTTCTCAATCTTGCGCACCAGCTGGACAGCAGGCCGACGGAGCTCGGCGCGAGCGAACTCCAGCGTGTGGCTATCGGGCGGACGCTGGTCACCAACCCGGAAATATTGCTGCTCGACGAACCGCTCAGCAATCTGGAAGCGGAAATGCGCAACCAGATGCGCCGGGAGCTTCGGCGTATCCAGGCGGAAACCGGGCAGACCATCATCTACGTGACCCACGATCAGATCGAGGCGCTCTCTCTCGCCCATCGCATTGCGGTGATGGACCTCGGGGAGTTGAAGCAGTACGACACCGCCCATAACGTTTATCACTATCCGCAGAACAGGTTCGTCGGCAGTTTCCTGGGCAATCCGCCGATGAACTTCGTGCACGGACGTTTCGAGATGGACGGCGGCAGGCCCGTCGTGGCGCAGAACGGCTCGATCATTCCCGTTCCGCCGGACCAGGCGGGACCGCTGAGCGCCGGCGCGGATGTGGTCGTCGGCATGCGGCCGGAGACCATGAAAGTCGTGGAGGCCGGGGATCCCGCCGGCTTTGTCGCATCGATCGTGGCGGTGGAACCCCAGGGTCCGGAGACGGTGCTGACCGCCCGCATCGGCCAGTCCGACCTGAAGCTGATCGTGGGCGCGGGGACGCAAGCGAGTGAAGGCGACGAGATCACCATCTTGCCGGACTCGGAGGTGCTGGCCCTGTTCGACGCCGACTCTGGCGTCCGTTTGAACGCATAGGGCGCGAACCATGGCCGACAACCTGTTGGAACTCCGTTCCATTTCCAAAAATTTCGGCGCGATCCAGGCCATCAGGGAATTGAGCCTGGAAGTTCCCCGCGGCTCGCTGATCGTGCTTTTGGGGCCGGCGGGCGCAGGCAAGACGACGACGCTCCGCATCGTGGCCGGCCTCGAATCGCCCACCGCCGGCGAAGTCTGGGTTGAGGGGCAGAACTTCACCCGGCTGCAGCCCAATCAACGCGATATCGCGATGATCTTCGACAATCTCGCCCTCTATCCCAACAAGACGGGGTGGCAGAATATCGCGTCCCCGCTGAAACTCGCCGGAATGTCGAAGGCGGACATCGCGAACCGGGTGGACGAGATCGCAAGTCTCTTGAAGATTGGACATATCCTCGACCGGGTGCCGGCAACCTTCAGCGGCGGCGAGCGCCAGCGGGTGGCGTTGGGCCGTGCGATGGTGCGGGAGCCGCGCTTTTTCCTGCTCGACGAGCCGCTCTCGAGCCTGGACTTCATGCTGCGGATCGAACTGCGGACGGAGCTCAAGCGGCTTCAGCGCGACCTGGGCCGCACCTTCCTGTTCGCGACACCGGACTATACGGAAGCGCTTGCGCTCGCCGATACGGTCTGCGTGCTGCTCGAAGGCGAGGTTCGCCAGATCGCCAAGGCGCAAGACCTCTATGACGAGCCGGCGGACCGGGACGTGGCGCGCTTCGTCGGCAACCCCAAGATCAACATCGTGCCGGGAAGGCTTTCTCGCGAGAACGGCGCGGCGACGCTCACCATCGGCTCGATGCAACTTGAGCTGCCGAGCCGCATGGAGCACGGTCTGCCGGAGGGCGCCAAGGAAATCGAGGTTGGTCTGCGGCCCGAACATGTACGAATCGTGCCGTCCACATCGGGCGAATCTCATCGCACCGGTACCGTGAACGATCTGGAGCCGCTCGGCACCCATACCACGGTGGGTGTCAATCTCTCAGGGATCAATCTCGCTCTCACCGTGGCCGGGGTGCAGGAGTTCAACGACGGCGACAAGGTGGAACTCCATCTCGATACCGAGACCCTCCTGTTTTTCGATCCCGCCACGGGCCGGCGGATCGCCAACTGAACGGTTGCCGTCCCCGTACGGCGAAGAAGAGCCCCCGTGCCCGCGCAAGCGAACGGTGTAGAGGGCACGGCCCACCGTCCTTCCTTCGGACGCCGCGTCGAGGACATCGACCTTACGGCGCCTCTTTCCGACCCCGCGGCCGAACGCCTGCGCGAAATGGTGGCCGAAGCGGGCGTTCTCTCCATACCGGGGCCGGTGCTGGAGCCGTCCGCCTTTCTGCGCGTCGCCCGCGTTCTCGGCACACCACAGGTCCAGGTCCTCGGCGACAAACGCCTGGGCGATTTCCCGGAGGTATCGCGTATCTCGAGTCGCGCGCCGGACAGCCTCGGCGACGGCAAGCCGCTCATCATGGGCCGTCAGTGGCATACGGACGATTCCTACATGGCGGTGCCCTGCTCGTTGACCCTGTTGCACGCGCTGGAAATCCCCGAACGGGGCGGTGACACGCTGTTTGCGGACATGACGGCCGCTTATGAAATGCTCCCGGGCCCCCTCAAGGGGCGTATCGCGCCGCTTCGGGCGGTTCACAAATATCTCTCGCGCCGCAACAGCTCTCCGGTCCAGGTGCGCACGGCGGAGGAAGAGCGAACGACCCCGGAGGTGGTCCACCCGCTGGTGCGTACCCATCCCGTAACCGGGCGAAAGGCGATCTATCTCAACCCCAATCGTATCGACCGTGTCGAGGGGCTTCCGCTCGAGGAAGGAGACGCGCTGCTGGATTCGCTCACGTCCCACGCGACGCATCCGCGCTTCGTTTATCGGCATCGCTGGCGGAAGGGCGATCTGATAATCTGGGATAATCGTGTCTCCATGCACCGCGTGGAAGGCGATTTCGGCGCCGCCCGCCGCGAGATGCTCCGTATCCTCCTTACCGGCTCGAAGCCCTGTTGAGCGTCGGGAACGCCGTATTTTGGGCCGGTTTCCCGTCACGGCATGGCAAACGGGTGGTCGATATGGCAAAGTGGCGGTGACGGCAGCGGGCGGGCCGTCCGAGCGCCGTCTCGGGGCATACATGGAAGATGGAGACTGAAACAGAGATGTACTCGCGCATCGATCCCTCGAGATTGCCGTTTGAAATCGAAGTGGACGAATATGTTGCAAGCCTCGCAGCCCGGCATGCGGGCTTGGAGAAGGCAATCGAGGAGGAGACGCGCCGGCCCGCACCCGACGGGCTCTCGCTCAGCGATCTGAAACGTCGAAAACTCCGCATCAAGGACGAGATCGCAGGTCTGCACCGGGAGGCGAAGCGCGCCGCTCAGCGCTGAGGCCGAACCACCCATGGCAACCGACGAGGCCGAGGCCGTCCTGCATTTCTGGTTTGTCGCGCATGGAAGCGACGTGTGGTGGGAGAAGAACCCCCGCTTCGACGAAACAATCCGGTCCCGCTTCGGCGCACTTCATGCCCGCGCGGCCTTTGGCGAGCTTGACGCTTGGCGCGAATCGCCGGACGGCCGGCTCGCGGAGATCGTGATTCTCGATCAGTTCTCACGCAATCTTTATCGGGAAGACGCGCGGGCGTTCGCCTGCGACGGCATGGCGCTGGCACTCGCCCAGGAGGCGGTGCGAAGGGGGGCGGACGGCATGGTCCCGCCCGAGCGTCGTATGTTTTTCTATATGCCGTTCGAACACAGCGAATCGCGTGAGATCCACAAGACGGCACTGACGCTGTTCGAAGGTCTCGGGGATCCGGAGGCCCTGGATTACGAGATGCGGCACAAGGCGATCATCGACCGCTTCGGCCGATATCCCCATCGCAATGCGGCCCTCAACCGGGAATCGACGGCAGAAGAGATCGCCTTTCTCAAGGAACCGGACTCCTCGTTCTGACGCGCGCGTCTGCGAGCGGCTCCGCAACCTGGCCTGGCGGGAGCGCACATATCAGCGAATCGAGAGTGGCGCCGCTTGCGGGATGGCGCCAGTCGGGTGCGATATCGCGCAGCGGAAGAAGGACGAACGCTCTGGCATGAAGCCGGGGATGGGGCAGCGTAACGGCCGGCTTCCCGTCGCGGGCGGGTTCCTGCAGAAGGCTTCCGCCGTAATCCAGAAGATCGAGGTCGAGCGGACGCCCCGCGCCCGGTTTGCCCCGTCGGCGGCCGAACGCCGATTCTATGGCCTGCAACCGTAGAACCAGGGGTATGGGTGGGAGTGTCGTCTCGACGCGGATTACACCGTTCACGAACCAGGGAGCGGTCGCCGGCGGTACCGGTGCAGTGCGGTACCAGCGCGAACGCGCCGTCGTTCGAACGCCTGCGTCGGCAAGAGAGCGAACCGCCGCCGCGAGCCCGTGCACCGGAGAGCCGTGCTGGGCGGTCGGCAGGTTGGCACCGAGGGCGATAAATATCATCCCGGACGATCAATTGATTGGGCTTGCATCACGGCCACTTTAGCCTACATAACAGAAAAGTGTTTTGGATTGGAACCCGTTTCGAAGTACGATTTCGGACACAATGCCGAGAAGGATGATCTTTCATGGACTTTAACCCGGAGGAGAGAATCGCTCTGTTTATCGACGGCGCCAACCTCTACGCCGCTGCTCGCTCACTCGGATTCGACATAGATTACAAGAGGTTACGCGAAGAATTTTCCAGTAAGGGGCGTTTGATTAGGGCGAATTATTATACCGCCCTGGTAGAAGAACAAGAGTATTCTCCCATACGGCCACTGGTTGATTGGCTGGATTACAACGGTTTCACTATGATCACAAAGAAAGTTAAAGAGTTTACGGACTCCTTGGGAAGGCGGAAGATCAAGGGGAACATGGATATCGAGCTCGCCGTGGACGCGATGGAAATGGCGAGCCTTGTGGACCATGTGGTCCTGTTTTCCGGTGACGGGGACTTCCGGCGGCTCGTGGAGGCCATACAGCGCAAGGGGGCGCGGGTCTCGGTGGTGAGCACGATTCGCTCGCAGCCGCCGATGATTGCCGACGAGCTCCGTCGTCAGGCGGATGTCTTCATCGAGCTTCAGGAGCTGGAGGGCAAAATCGCGCGAGAGCCCAATTGGCGGCAGGAGCGGGGCGACCGCCCTCACGCCGTAAAGGAACCGCTGGAAGACGAAATCGAGGATGCCTATGACGAAGGGCCGGAAGAAGCTCTTCGTCACGAGGTCTGAATGCCGGCGCCTCTGGCGCCCGACCCGGACTGCGGGCGCTGCCCGCGCCTTGTCGCCTTTCGCTCCGAACAACGTGCAAGGGAGCCCGGGTGGCACAACGCACCGGTGTCGAGCTTCGGCAGTCTCGGGGCGCGCCTCCTGATTGTGGGCTTGGCGCCGGGCCGGGGCGGCGCCAACCGCACGGGCCGTCCGTTCACCGGCGACTTCGCAGGCGATTTGCTCTACGAGACGCTTGGCACATTCGGCTTCGCCCGCGGGTCCTATGGCGCGCATCCGGCTGACGGCCTGGTTCTGGATGATTGCCGGATCACCAACGCCGTGCGCTGTGTCCCGCCGGGGAACAAGCCCTCCGGTGCGGAGATCGAGGGCTGCCGCCCGTTCCTTTCCGCCGAGATCGAGGCGATGACGGAACTCCGCGTCATGCTCGCACTCGGCCGGATCGCCCATGACGGCGTCCTGCGCACGCTGGGGCTCCGTTTGAGCGCGCACCCCTTCAGCCATGGTGCGGTACATCGGATCGACTCGCGGCGGCAGCTCTTCGACAGCTATCACTGCTCCCGCCTGAACACGAATACCGGCCGGCTCACGCCCGGCATGTTCGCTGAAATCTTTCGCTCGATCCGAGCCGCCCTGTAGACCGAGAGCAAGTAATCCGGCGCTTCAACGGTCGCGCAGGACGCGCTCCTTGCGGCGTTTCCACTCGCGTTCCTTCTCGCTTGCGCGCTTGTCGTATTTTCGCTTGCCGGAGGCAAGGGCGAGAGAGAGCTTGGCTTTCCCGCGGTCATTGAAATAGAGCGTGAGCGGTACCAGCGTTGCGCCGCCGCGCCGCAGCGCACCGAGCAGCTTGCGAATTTCGCGCTTGTGAAGCAGCAGCTTGCGCGGCCGTCGCGGATCGTGGTTGAACGCGCCGGCGCTCTCATGCCGCGCAATGTGGGCGTTTACCAGAAACACTTCGCCACCCCGCTCTACCGCATAGGCGTCGTTGATGTTGGCGCCGCCGGCGCGGAGCGATTTCACCTCCGTACCGAGCAGTTGAATACCGGCTTCGAAGGGGCGCTCGAGATGGTAGTCGCGGCGCGCCTTGCGGTTCTGTGCGATGCGCGCGTCGCTCCGTCCTTCAGCCCGCGCCATGCGTAAAACCGATCCGTGCAAGCCGCGGCGCGCCCGCCGGCAGCGTCAGTTGCGTATACCCGCCAGCCGCATGGCGTCGTCGATCCGTTCGCGACTCGCTTTGCGGGGTTGCGTCAATGGCAGACGCACGTCCGGCGCGCACATCCCCAGCGTGGATACCGCATATTTCGCAGGAATGGGGTTGCTCTCCACGAACATGGCGTCGTGAAGCGGCATGAGGTGCGTATGCAGATCCAGCGCCTTTTCCGCATCGCCGCCCTCCCAGGCGGCGAAGAACGCGGCGCAAAGGCGGGGTGCGACGTTCGCCGTCACCGAAATGACGCCATGGCCGCCCTGGGCAAGAAACGCGAGCGCCGTGCCATCCTCGCCCGAGAGCTGGCGGAAGCCCTCACCGGCGGCGATTCGCGTCCGTGTCGGGCGGGTGAGGTCTGCAGTCGCGTCCTTGACGCCGACGATATTGGGAAGTTCGGCAAGGCGCGCCATGGTCTCGACCGACATGTCGACCACGCTGCGTCCGGGTATGTTGTAGATGATTTGCGGAATATCCACCGCGTCGTTTACGGCCTTGTAGTGGGCATACATGCCGTCCTGGGTCGGTTTGTTATAGTAGGGCATGACCAGCA
This sequence comes from Alphaproteobacteria bacterium, assembly GCA_965220825.1. GTDB lineage: Bacteria > Pseudomonadota > Alphaproteobacteria > UBA828 > UBA828. Next base: position 816,531 of record OZ244839.1, on the reverse strand, counting down.
GCGCGCCGTCCGCCCCCGATTCCTTGGCGCCACGCGTGAGCGCGATCGCCTCTTCGGTCGAGTTGGAGCCGGTGCCCGCGATCACCGGTACCCGCCCCGCCGCCGCCGCCACACAGAGTTCGACGATCCGGTGATGCTCGTCGTGGCTCAGCGTGGGGGATTCGCCCGTCGTGCCGCAGGGTACGAGGCCCGCGGCACCTTCTTCGATCTGCCAGTCGATGAATTGGCGGTACGCGTCTTCGTCAATTTCGCCGTTTCGGAACGGCGTGATCAGGGCTGTGAAATAGCCTTCGAACATGCCCCGTTCCCTTCCTGATGCGGCGGCGCAAGGTACAGAATAGTTAGTGCGCATGGTGGGAACAACGGGGATTCGGTCCACGCCCGCCGTTCTGGTTGCGCTGCTGTTCGTTGCCGTTTGCGCCGGCCCCGTTTGGGGAGATGGGGCGCCGCTGCCGCCGCCCTATTCGCGCGCCGATCTGCTCGGCTATGTCAAAACATTGGAGAGTGCGGAGCGCGGCGCGTGGGTGCGGGCGCATCGCCTGGCGCGTGAGACGGGCGACCCGCTTGCGGTCAAGCTGCTCAAGTGGCGCGACTTCCGCCGGCCGCAGACAGATGCGACGTTTGCGGATATCGCACGATTCCTCGAAGAAAATCCCGATTGGCCGTCCCGCCGCATCCTTCTGAAAAATGCGGAGATGGCCATGGGATCGGAGATTTCGGATGCGGAGGTCCTTGCGTGGTACCGCTGGCGGGACCCGGTGAGCCGCGACGGACATCTCCGTTACGCCGAGGCACTGCGCAAGGCGGGGAAGACCCCACGCGCCGCCCATTTCGCGCGCATCGCCTGGGTCGAGTACGGCTTCGACTCACGAACGTTGGACGAAACCCACCGCCGCTTCGGGATGCTGCTGAGAACAGAGGATCACATTGCGCGCCTGGATCGCTTGCTGTGGGGTGGCCACGCCCGGCATGCCCGGCGCATGTTCCGCCATGTGGATCGGGCGTACCGGCTCCTCGCCGATGCACGTCTCAAACTTCGTGCAAGCGCCGGGGGCGTGGACGCCGCCATCGCGCGCGTGCCTGCGGATCTGCAACGGGACCCGGGGCTTCTGTACGAGCGGCTTCGCTGGCGGCGAATACACGGCCTGCACCAGAGCGCTCGCGCGTTGCTGCTCGAAGCACCCACCGAACTCGGGCGATATCCCAAGCTCTGGTGGCATGAGCGGGCGATACAGGTGCGCCGTGCACTGGCCGAAAACGCATACCGGGAGGCCTATAGGCTGGCCGCCGGCCACCGCCAGAACGCGACCTCCACCTTTTCCGAGGCGGAGTGGCTCGCGGGCTGGATCGCGCTGCGCTTCCTGGGGGAGCCCGAGCGCGCATTGCGGCATTTCGAACGGCTCTACGACGCCGTATCGATGCCCATCAGCGTCTCCCGAGCGGCCTACTGGTCCGGTCGTGCGGCGGACACGCTGAATTACGACAATGCGGCATCCTTCTGGTACGGCGTGGCGGCAACCCATCCGGCGACGTTCTACGGTCAGCTTGCACTGGCGCGTACCGCCGCGCCCGATGCGCCGTTGATCGAGAATGCCGCCCGCGAACAAGATCCCCAGGGCGCGACACTCGGTGATCATGAGCTGATCCTGGTGGTGCGCGTTCTTGCTCGCATTGGCCGTGGCGACCTTCTCGGCCCGTTCTTCAACACATTGGGAGAACTCGCCCGCAACCGGACGGATCACGCGCTGATCGCCGCTCTCGCGCACGCCCATCGGCTGCATGATCATGAGATCCGGGCCGCCCAGCTGGCCGCACGCGACGGATATGCCTCGATGCCCGACCTTTTCCCGGCGGTCGATCTGCCGTTCGCATATGACGACGGGGAGCTCGAGCACCCGCTGGTTCTTGCCGTGGTGCATCGGGAAAGCCGCTTCAACAAGAAGGCGCAGAGCAGGGCGGGTGCGCGCGGGTTGATGCAACTCATGCCGGGAACGGCAAAAGAGGCGGCGCGCCGGCTCCACGTACGCTACCACGCCGATCGCCTCATGAAGGATGCCACCTACAATGTCGCGCTCGGGAGCACCTATCTTCGGCACCTGATCGCACACTATGACGGCTCCTACGTGCTGGCGCTCGCCGCCTACAATGGAGGCCCCGGCAATCTCGCGCGCTGGCTGGAGGCGAACGGCGACCCGCGCGACAAGGCCGAGGCGGACATCGTGGACTGGATCGAATCCATCCCCCTCGCGGAGACCAGAGACTATGTCCAGCGTGTTCTCGAAGGCGTCCAGGTGTATCGCTGGCGCCTCGATCGGCACCCCACTGCTTCGAGCCTCCCGAACGATCTCGCACGGGGCCGGGCGCGTTGACGATGGTGCGCCGTCTTGCACCGGAAGGGGGCCGGATCGATGATCTGTAGCGATCCGCCGAGCGGTGGGCGAGAGAGCGGTGATGAAACCCTTGGCTGAACGGCGTTCGGAGGCGGAGGAGGGGCCGGCGCTCCCGACTGCGGAGGATGTCCGCGACGCCGTGGAGCGTCTTGCGGGACATGCCGTTCTGACGCCGCTCATTCGATCCGATGCCCTCGATTCGCGCCTCGGCGCGCGGCTTCTGCTGAAGGCGGAGCCCCTTCAGCGCACGGGCTCCTTCAAGTTTCGTGGCGCGTATAACAGGATCTCTCGACTTTCGCGTGGCGATGCGGGCGGTATCGTCGCTTATTCGTCCGGCAACCATGCCCAGGCGGCGGCCGCGGCGGCGGCGATGCTGGGGATGCCCGCGGTCATCGTCATGCCGAACGATGCGCCGGCGATCAAGATCGCCGGCACCCGCCGTCATGGGGCCGAGGTGGTCATGTATGACCGCCTGACGGAGCAACGCGAGGCCATCGGCGAAAAGATCGCCGCCGAGCGCGGTGCAACGGTGGTGAAGCCGTATGACGACTTCCACGTTATCGCTGGCCAGGGGACCGTCGGGCACGAGATCGTCTACCAATGCGAGGCTCTGGGCTGCCGGCCCGACGCGGTCGTGGCGCCCACCGGGGGCGGGGGACTGATGGCGGGTATGGCTCTTGCGATTTCCGATGCATGGCCGGGCACCCGGCTTTACACCTGCGAGCCGGAGGGTTTCGACGACCATGCCCGCTCATTCGCGGAAGGCCGGCGCGTCGCCGTCGCGGATCCGGGGCACCGGACGCTCTGCGACGCCCTTCGTGCGCAGATGCCCGGCGCGCTGACCTTCCCGATCAACGCGACACGTGTCGCCGGCAGCGCCGTGGTGAGCGATGGCGAGGTGGCCACCGCCATGCGCGCGGCCTTCGAGCATCTCAAGCTGGTGGTGGAGCCGGGTGGTGCCGCCGCGCTGGCCGCGATCCTTGCGGGCAAGGTAACGGTCGCTGGACAAACGGTCGTTGCCGTTCTATCCGGTGGCAATGTCGATCATGCCACCTTTCAGGCTGCCCTCGATCGCGCGGGTGAGACCGGTGCCTGACGGTCCGCCGTTTCGGCCGCGACACGTCCTCGTCGTCTTCGCCGTGGGGCTGATGCTGGTCCTTTGCGGTCATGGCCCTGCCGCCGCCTCCGAAGTGCAAGGCACCGCGATACCGCCGCCCCATGAACGGCCCGCGGACTGGCCCGTATTTCCCTACGAAGGCGGAATGGACGAATATGACGATCCTCTGGAGGGGATCAACCGGGTTTTCTTCTATTTCAACGGTGCGTTGGATTTTCTGATTGCCGAACCGGCGGCACGGGTCTATCGCTTCTTCACGCCCGCTCCCGCCAGAACTGCCCTCGGGCGGGCATTCACCAATTTGGCGGAGCCGACCGTTTCCGCCAATCACCTTCTGCAGGGAGAGACGGAACGGGCCGGCACGAGCTTGGCGCGCTTTCTCATCAACATCACGGTGGGCGTCGCCGGGCTCTTCGACGTGGCTTCCGACTTCGGTCTGGAAGGGAACGATGCGGATTTCGGCCAGACCTTGCACAGCTATGGCGTGGGAGACGGCATCTACCTCGTGCTTCCGGTGTTCGGCCCGACGACCATACGCGATGCAGTGGGTCTTGGTGTCGACGGACTGATGGACCCCCGGACATATCTCCTCAAGGGAGATGTCCAGACCGGTCTCTATGCCGCGGAAGGCATCGTGCGCCGCGAGGAAGCCATCGAACCCGTGGACTTCCTCAGGGAACATGCCGACGAGCATTACGTCGCGGTGCGTGCCTGGACGTACCAGCAGCGTCGGCGCGAGCTGGAAGACGAGTGAGCCTGCCGGCAGCGCCAAGCCGCCTCGCCAATCCGCGTGTTAGGAAAAGATCTTTAAAAGGACACGCATGCCGTTGTGATAGAACGAAGAACGGACTCCTGTTCAAAGTCCCGCTTGTAAGCTTCGGCGACCTCGTCGGTCAGCCGCAATCCCGATTCGCCCGGCGGTGCGAGAACGATCAGCAGCTTGGTCCGCTCCCGGATAACGGTCCCCGAGGCGTCGCGCCATTGTCCGGCGGCGTCGAGAACGGTGAGCCCGTCAGGGAAGCGCGGTGTAATTTCATCGGTAAGGAAAGCACGCCATTCCTCTTCGCTCACCGCCTCGACCGTGCCCTGATTCCGCCCGAAGAAGAGTCGGTATTCGGTCATGAGCTCCGTGCCGGAGGGGCATGGCGGCGCATCCGCACGTACCGCGGACGCGACCAGAAGTCCGGCGAGCGCAAAGGCAACGGCCGAGCCGGCAAAACGCAACATGGTCGGACGTCCGGCCCTCATAACGGCCCCTCCCCACCGGGATAGCAAAAGGAGGCGCGCGGCGAATAGAAGCCGAACGTGACTTCGAGGGGCAGTTTCGGCCGCAATGCGTAACAGGAATGATCCGGCGCGAGGAATTCGAGGGAAAGCAGTTCGAAGCCGTCGGCCAGTTCGCCCACATAGGCGTAGTTGCCGCTCATCAGCTTGCTGTCGACGGCGGTGATATAGCGTAGATGGCCGCGGGCCGTGTCGCCGATTCCCGAGCCCACGCGGGCGACGCTGCGGATGACGGGAGTGTCGTCCACATAGGTCGTCGCTGTCAGCCGGCCGTCTTCAAGGGTAAGGTCGGTCTTCCCGGGAGACGCAGGGACGCCGCGGAGCGCCGCATAGTCCCGCATCACCGGATTGGAGTTCATGTAGTGGCTCCACCAGCGGCCGGGCGTGCCGTCTTCGAGATCGAGGTCGGCAAGATCGAGACCGGCATAGGTCAGCGAGTAGGCGCCGAAATGAGAGGTCTGTTCCGGCGTGTCCACGACATACTGGTTGATGAAGATGGCTTGATCTTCCGCCGGTGCGAGCCCTTGGGGCAGCAGCGCCGCGGCGGCCGCCGGATCCTCCGGTACCCAGCAGAAATAGAGCATGCGGGCGTTGGTCACCAGTTGGGGCGCAAGCGGCAGTGTCACGGCTGGTCTCCTCTTCGGAATCCCGACAGAAGCGGTGCGGCCGGTACGTGCGTGCGCGGAACGATAGCACATCCCTCGGCGGACACGGCGCCCCTGCGACGAAAACGTCTCGACGGAAGGGAAGGCGTGGTGACCCCTACGGGAATCGAACCCGTGTCTCCACCTTGAAAGAGTGGTGTCCTAACCGCTAGACGAAGGGGTCGGCGTCGCGGCAGCCGCGTCGGGACGCCGCGCTATGTAGACCCGGTGCGCATGGGAAATCAAGCGGCATGCGCGTCATGCTCCGCATCCCCTTCGGCGAACGCGCCATCGTCGATATGGATTTCGATATGGCCCGCCGCGCCTCGCCGGCGATCGAGATGCAGGCGGCCCGCCACATGGAGCGGTGCACTCCCTCGCGCGAGCAATGCCCGGCCCAACTCGTTGTCCGCCGAGCGAAAGGCGATACCCTTGATCTGACGGCCGGACTTGCCGCCAAGCCGACAGCGCACATGGCCTCGGCCCACCACGTCGGCGTGGAGAAGCTTGGCATCGGTGACGGCGAAACGCGGTTCCGGGTTGCCTGCGCCGTAGGGTCCCGCCGCATCGAGGGTCTCGAGGAGGTCGGCCCGGACGCCTTCCACGGCCAGCGCTCCATCCAGCCCGAGGCCGCGATTGCCGGCGGCGTCCGCGATCTGCGTGCCGAGCCGTTCCTCCAGAAAGGACCGCAAAGGACCCAACGCCGACCGTTCCGCCGTGAAGCCCGCCGCCATGGCGTGGCCGCCGCCCGTAACCAGCAAGCCCGCTTGTCGCGCCGCGGTGACGGCCGCACCGAGATCCACACCCGGGATGGAACGGCAGGAAGCCTTGCCGATGTCGCCTTCCATGGCGATCACGATGGCCGGCCGCTTGTAGCGTTCCTTGAGCCGGCTGGCCGCGATGCCGATCACGCCCGGGTGCCAGTCCTCGCCGCAGGCAAAAATGAGTGGCGCTGCTTGTGTTTCCGTCGAGCGTTCCACCTGCTCTATGGCGGCATCCGTCGCCTCGGCCTCGATGGCTTGGCGGTCGCGGTTGAGGTCGTTCAGGCGGCTTGCCAATGCGGCAGCTTCGCCCGCGTCCTCGGTCGTGAGCAGACGGACGCCGAGACTGGCCTCGCCGATTCGTCCGCCCGCATTGATCCGCGGCCCGAGGATGAAACCCAGATGGTAGACCGCCGGCGGTTCCTTGAGCCCGGCGATATCGCACAAGGCGGCGAGCCCCCGGTTTCCGCGTTGTGCCATGACCTTGAGCCCCTGGCGGGTCAGCGCCCGGTTGGCGCCGGTGAGAGGCACCACGTCGCAGACCGTGCCGAGCGCCACCAGGTCGAGCCAGCGCATGAGGTCCGGTTCTGCGCGCTCGCGGTACCAACCCGTATCGCGAAGCCGCCGATTGAGGCCCACCGCCAGAAGGAAGGCCACGCCGACCGCCGCGAGCTGCCGGTGGGGGCTGCTTTCGTCCAGCCGGTTAGGGTTGATCACGGCGCTGGCGGGCGGCAGCCGGGCTTCCGCCACATGGTGATCCACGACAATGACGTCGAGTCCGGCGTCGGCCGCGTCCTCCAGCGGGCCGAACGCGGCAGTGCCGCAATCCACCGTCACGACGACGCGCACGCCCTGCGCCGCCAGCATGCGCATGGCGGTCGTATTGGGGCCGTAACCCTCGCGGGCGCGGTCGGGGATGTAGACGGTCGGGGGCTTCGCCACCTCGGCGAAGAACCTGCTGAGGAGGGCGGCGGACGTGCCGCCGTCCACATCATAGTCGCCGAAGACGGCGATCTTCTCGCCATGTTCGATCGCGTGGGAGAGGCGTTCGACCGCCTTGTCCATATCCAGGAGATGGCTCGGGTCGGGCAGCAGGCGTCGGAGCGTGGGGTTCAGATAATCGGCGGCGTCCTCGGGTGCGACGCCGCGGGCCGCCAGGACGCGGCCGACGACTTCGGGCGCGTCGATGGATTGGGCGAGGGCAAAGCCCGCGCGCTGGTCGGTGAGCCGTGGACGCCAGCGGTTGCCGAGCAGGGAGCGTTCGACCCCGAGCAGCGCCGCTCCGTCGGCCATCGTTTCAAGCCTCGGCGGGGTCGCGTATATGGGCGGGAGCGTGCTCGGTTTCGATCCTGCGCACCGTTCCGGTGCCGGAGTGCATGACGACGGAACTGGTCATGACGCCGCCTGGGCGGCGTGCGACTCCGCGCAGAAGCGCCCCGTCGGTGACGCCGGTGGCTGCGAAAAGGACGTCGCCGTCGGCAAGCTCTTCGAGACCATAGATGCGGTTCAGGTCCGTAATACCCATGCGGCGGGCGCGGGCCTTTTCATCCTCGTTGCGGAATACGAGCCTGCCCGCCATCTGGCCGCCGATACAGCGCAGCGCAGCGGCCGCCAGCACGCCCTCCGGCGCGCCGCCGATGCCGAGATAGATATCGACGCTGCGCTCAAGCCGCGTGGTCGCGATGATCCCGGCCACATCGCCGTCCCGTATGAGCTGGATGCGGGCACCGGCCTCGCGCACCTTGGCGATCAGCTCCTCATGGCGGGGCCTGTCCAGTATGAGAGCCGTGAGATCGCTTACATCGCAGGACTTCGCGCGCGCGAGCCTCGCGAGGTTCGCCGCCGGCGGGTCTTCGATATCCAGGAGGTCCTTCGGCAGGCTGTCGCCGACGGCGATCTTCTCCATATAGACGTCCGGTGCATTGAGAAAGCCGCCCTGGCTTGCCATGGCCAGAACGGCGAGTGCGCCTGCGCCGCCGATCGCGCAAATGGTGGTGCCTTCCAGAGGATCCAGCGCGATATCCAGTGCGGGTCCGTGGCCCGTTCCCACCGTCTCGCCGATATAGAGCATCGGCGCCTCGTCGCGCTCGCCTTCGCCGATTACCACGGTGCCGGAAATATCGAGCTCGTTGAGCGCGCGTCGCATGCCGTCCACGGCGGCCTGGTCGGCGGCGATTTCGTTGCCGCGGCCGGAGAGGTGCGCCGCAGCCTGCGCCGCCGCTTCCGTCACACGGACGGCCTCGAGAGAGAGCGTGCGGTCGAGGTGAGCGCCGTCGTTCGCCATGATTGCCTCAGAAATCCTCGATACGAATCATCCGGGGCGGCTCCAGAACGGTCTCCAGGCGGTCCATCGCCGCCAGAGCGCGCGCGACCGACGCCTCGTTCGATTCGTGAGTCGTCAGCACGACGGGTACGGGCTCGCCGGGATTGCGCCCCCGTTGCAGCATCGCTTCGACCGATACCTGCTCGTCACGCAGGCAGGCGGTTATGTCGGCGATGACACCCGGCCGGTCGACCACCATGAGGCGAATATAATAGGCCCCGATGCGGCGATCCACGGACAGCGTTTCGAGCCGGCGGAGCGCATCGGCCGGAACGGCCAGAACCGGAAGAATGCGGCCCCGCGCGACGTCCACAATGTCCGCAGCGACCGCCGAAGCCGTCGGGCCCGCACCTGCGCCGGGACCCTCGAATATCGCGTGCCCGACCTGGTCTCCTTCCGCCACGACGGCATTGAATACGCCGGATACGCGCGCGATCGGGGCGGTTTCGCGCACCATGCAGGGGTAGACGCGCTGCGTGATCGCCTTTCCCTCGCGTCGCGCGATACCCAGCAGCTTGACCCGATAGCCGAGCTCCATGGCGAATGCGATATCCAGCCCGCTGACATGGCGAATCCCTTCGACATGCACGGCGCCGAAGTCGATCTCGCAGCCGAAGACGATGCCCGTGAGGATCGCGAGCTTGTGAGCGGCATCGATGCCGTCGACATCGGTGGACGGGTCGGCTTCGGCGTAGCCGAGTTTCTGGGCCTCGGCGAGCGCGTCCGCGAACTCGTGGCTTTGCCCGGCCTGTACGGCTTCGTGCATCGCCGTCATGATGTAGTTGCACGTGCCGTTGAGAATGCCGTGTATACCGGCAACCTGGTTGCCGGCGAGGCCTTCGCGAAGCGCCTTGACGATCGGGATACCGCCGGCGACCGCCGCCTCGTAACCGAGATGAACGCCCGCGTCCTGAGCCGCGCGCGCGAGCGCCGTGCCGTGGTGCGCGAGCAGAGCCTTGTTGGCGGTGACCAGATGCTTGCCGTTGGCGAGCGTGGCCCGGGAGAGCGCGAGTGCGACACCGTCCGCGCCGCCGACCAGTTCGACGACCATATCCACGTCCGGCCGGGCCGCCAGCTCCAACGGGTCGGTGCACCAGACGAGGTCCGAGAGATCAACGGGGCGGCGCTTGTTCCGGTCTCGCGCGGAGACCGCCGTAACGGTGATGGGCCGGCCCGCGCGAATCGCGAGAAGTTCCGCATTGGCGCGCAGCAAGGCGAGGGTGCCGCAACCCACCGTGCCGAGGCCGGCGATCCCGATACGAAGCGCGCGGCTCACGGCGCGACCGTTCGACGGCATCCTTGCCACCACGCGCCGCAAGAAGCCTTACGATCCATCCGCACGCGGCTCCGCACTCTGTCGCAACTGGGTGTCCCTGCGGCGGGCGTCATCGCGCACCTCCAGAAGCTCATGCACCAGCGCCTCGCGCGCCTCGGCGGTGGGTGCGACGGGTGGTGCATCCGGAACCTCGCTCAAGCTGCGATAGGGCGCCTCTCCGCCGGGAACCTCCTCGTCGATCCATTCAGGGTCTCCCGACAGGGTCCGGACGGCATCGATTATCGATGCCTCGACATGCTCCTGCTCCGTGCATCCCGCCGCCGTGACTGCGCCAAGCACTATCAGCACCACCGCGACAACCGCCCCGCAGCGATCGGCAAGGCGCACGGCTCGCGCCGCCGGGGCAAGGGGCGACTCACGAGAGATGGCGTGCACGGGAGCCTCGATATTGAGAGCGAATCGCGACTTTGATAGCATACACGCAACCCTGAAAGATTTCTCTCGCGGCCCTCCGCTCGGCGGCCGTTTCGCTTGGGAGAGGCTCGCGTTCCATGGCCCATGGGCAATCCGGGAAGACCACGGACGAGACGGACGCGATCGACCGTCTTGCGGCTATCGCGCTGCACAGCCAGCGCATCGCGTCGGACATCCTCGCCGGCCGCGCGGACGCCGGCGCACTGAAGCTGGATCCGCTGAATGTCGGCGGCGCCCTGCTGGCCGCCTCGCGCTCGCTGGCAAGCGACCCGTCAGCGGCGGCGGACGCGCAAATGCGGCTCTGGGGCCGCTATCTCGCCCTCTGGCAGCGGAGCGCCCGGCGCATGGCCGGGGACGAAACGCCCGGCGAGCCGGTCGCCGCACCGGCACCCGACGACCGCCGCTTCAAGGACCCGGAATGGTCGGAAAATTGGTTTTTCGACCATCTCAAACAGTCCTATCTGCTGGCGGCCGAGTATCTCCAGTCCATTGCGGAAAACGTTCGCGACCTCGACGAGAAGGACGCCGCGAAGCTTCGGTTCTACACGCGGCAGTTCGTCGATGCGACAGCCCCCACGAACTTCCTGGCAACCAACCCGACGGCGCTTAAGGAAACAGTTGAAACACAGGGTCGTAACATCGTGAGCGGGCTTCAGAATTTTTTGGAGGACCTGGAGAAGGAGAAAGGCCGTTTCGCCCCCCGGATGTCGGACGAGACGCATTTCGTTCTGGGGGAGACGCTGGCGACGACGCCCGGAAAAGTGGTCTTTCAGAACGACCTCATGCAACTCATCCAGTACGCGCCGACCACGGAGACCGTGTTCCGCCGGCCCCTGATCGTCGTGCCGCCGTGGATCAACAAGTACTATGTGCTCGACCTGCGGCCCAAGAACTCGTTCGTGAAGTGGGCGGTCGCGCGGGGCTACACGGTATTCATGATCTCATGGATCAATCCCGACGAACGCCTTTCCCACAAGTCGTTCGAAGACTATATGCGCGAGGGCCCTCTGGCGGCACTCCATGCGGCGGAAGAGGCGACGGGAGAACGCGAGGCGGCCCTTGTCGGCTATTGCCTCGGTGGCACGCTCACCGCGGCGACGCTCGCGCGACTCGCAGGCGCGGGCGACGATCGCGTAAAGAGCGCGACCTTCTTCGCGTCCCTGGTCGATTTCCAAGAGCCCGGGGAACTCGGCGTCTTCATCGACGATGTGCAGCTCGAAGGGCTGGACGCCGCCATGCGCGAAAAGGGCTATCTCGACGGCCGGGACATGGCGAGCACCTTCAGCATGCTCAGGGCCAACGACCTGATATGGTCCTTCGTGATCAACAACTATCTTCTGGGCAAGGATCCGCCTCCCTTCGACCTTCTGTTCTGGAATTCGGACTCCACCCGCATGCCGGCGGAGATGCACAGCTTCTACCTGCATCGGATGTATCGCGAGAACCTGTTGTCGGCGCCGGGCGGTCTGACTCTGGACGGCGTGCCTATCGACCTCCGCCGTATCCGGACGCCCTGCTACATCGTGGCCACCGAAGAAGACCATATCGCCCCCTGGATGTCCTGCTACGCCGCCACCGCGCTCTATGGCGGACCGAAGCGTTTCGTGCTCGGCGCTTCCGGCCATATCGCTGGCATCATCAATCCACCGGCGGCGCGGAAATACGGCTATTGGACGGGCCCCATCACCGAAGGGCAGGAGCCGGACGCTTGGCGTGCCGGCGCCGAGCGCCGGGAAGGCTCCTGGTGGTCCGACTGGCACCGCTGGCAGAGTCGTCGCGGCGGGAAGAAGATACCGGCGCGTGTCCCGGGGGAGGGCGGGCTCAAGCCGATCGAGGACGCGCCCGGTTCCTACGTGCGGATGCCCTGACGGCGTCGCGGCGGACAGGCGGCCCGACCCGCGCACGATACTCGCCGGTGCGCGCCGCGTAGCGCTGGGCGATGAGCACGATGGTCTCGGCTTCGGCATTGCTTACCGGGCGGACGAAGCGTGCGGGCTGCCCCATCCAGAGCTCGCCGCTCGGAACCCGCTTGCCCGGCGTCACCAGCGCGCCCGCACCGACCCAGGCACCCGTTTCCACCACGGCATAGTCCATGACCGTGGCGCCCATGCCGATCATGCAGCCGTCCTGCAACAGGCAGGCGTGCAGCAGGCATGAGTGGCCCACCACCACGTCCTCGCCGATTACCGTCGGGCCTTCATCGGTTGCCGTATGGATGATCGTTCCATCCTGGACGTTGCTGCGCGCGCCGATTCGGATGGGGTTGACGTCGCCGCGCGCCGTACAGTTGAACCAGACGCTGGCCTTGGGCCCGAGGGTCACATCGCCAATCAGGGTGCTGCCGGAGGCAAGGAAGGCGTTGGGCGCCACCTGGGGCCAGCGATGGCGGTGCGGAAGAAGAATCCCGGCGGACATGCGCTCCCCGGCCGCGTGAACCGTTCAGGGGAAGAGCGGGGCCAGATCGAGGCCCGCCGTCTCCGGCAGGCCATGCATGAGATTCATGTTCTGGACCGCTTGGCCGGACGCGCCCTTCAACAGGTTGTCGATGGCCGAGACCAGGATCGCGCGTCCTTCGACCCGGTCGTCGAACACGCCGATCAGGCAGCGGTTGGAGCCCCGCACATGGCGGGTCGCCGGCGCGCCGCCCTCGGGCAGAATCCGCACGAACGGCTCAGGCCCGTACCGCGCTTCCAGGGTCTTGCGCATGGCGTGCGCGTCCTTGCGGGCACGCACGTAAACGGTCGCGAGAATGCCGCGGTTCATCGGGATCAGATGGGGCGTAAAGGTGATTCGCACGGCGCGCCCCGCGGCGCCCGAAAGCTCTTGTTCGATTTCCGGCGCATGGCGGTGCTTGGCGATACCGTAAGCGTTCACGCCCTCGCCCACCTCGGCGAAGAGGGTGGCTTCCTTCGCCTCCCGCCCGGCACCGGAGACGCCCGATTTGGCATCGATCACGATATCCTCGGGCTCGACCAGACCCTCCTCCAGCAGCGGAACCAGCGGGAGAAGCGCGGCGGTCGGATAGCAGCCGGGGTTCGCCACGATGCGGGCCTCGCGCAGTTGCGTCCGCGCGAGCTCCGTCAGGCCGTAGACGGCTTCCCTCTGCAAGCCCGGCGCCTGGTGCGGACCGCCGTACCAGGTTTCGTACGTCTCCGTATTTGCGAGGCGGAAATCGGCTGAAAGGTCCACGATCCTGAGGCGGTCGGGCAGGGCGGCCACGACCTCCTGCGTCGTACCGTGCGGCAGGCAGCAGAAAACAGCATCGAGGTCGTCCCAGGTGGCATCCGAGAGGCTCACGAGGTCGGGCGCACCCAACCCGTCCAGACCGGGAAACACCGCGCCCAGCGGCTGGCCCGCACGGCGTTCGGCGGTAAGCAGGCCGACCGACATCCCGTCGTGGCGCGCGAGCAGGCGCAGCAACTCACCGCCGGTATAGCCGCTTGCGCCAAGCACACCGACACGCAAACGGTTGCTGTCGTTGGATGGACAGAGGCTCACGATACGCCCTTCACCGGTTGCGGGGGCATCGGCTGCCCCAAGCGCCGCCTCTTCGCCCGCGGGATGACGCCCGCGGTCAGCGTTTCGAGAACTGGAAGCTCCGGCGCGCCTTGCGCTTGCCGTATTTCTTGCGTTCGACGACGCGGCTGTCGCGGGTAAGGAAGCCGCCCGACTTGAGGGTCTTGCGGAGCGCCGGCTCGCGCGCCGCGAGGGCGCGGCTGATTCCATGCCGGAGCGCGCCGGCCTGGCCCGAGAGCCCGCCCCCCTTGACGGTGCAGATCACGTCGTACTGCTCCGTCCGCCCGACGGCTTCGGCGGGTTGATTGATGATCATACGGAGCGCGGGCCGGGCGAAATAGGTCTCCATGCTGCGCTTGTTGACCGTGATCGTCCCTCTGCCGGGCCGGATCCATACCCGTGCCACCGCGTCCTTGCGCTTGCCCGTTGCGTAGGTGCGCCCGATGGAATCGACCTGCGGTTCCGGCTCGGCCTCTATGTCGGGCTGGGCGACCTCGCCGAGTTCGGCAAGGCTTGTGAGGGTTTTCGTTCCTTCGTCAGCCACGCGCCGAGCTCCTCCGGTTCTTCGGGTTCATGGCGCCCACGTCCAGCGGTTCCGGCTGCTGCGCCTCTTGCCGGTGGTCGGCACCGGCATAGACCTTGAGGTTTTTCATCTGCCGGCGGCCCAACGGTCCCTTGGGGATCATGCGCTGCACGGCCTTGATGACCACCGTCTCCGGTGTCTTGCCCTCAAGGATTTGGGCGGCGGTGTCGGTCTTGAGGCCGCCGGGATAACCGGTGTGGCGGTGGTAGAGCTTGTCCTCCCGCTTGCGGCCGGTAAGCCGCACCTTGCCGGCATTGACCACGACCACGTTATCCCCGCAGTCCATATGCGGTGTGTAGGAGGGTTTGTGCTTGCCGCGGAGTCGGTTTGCCACGACCACCGCGAGCCTGCCGAGCACCACATCCTCGGCGTCGACAAGTATCCATTTCTTCTCGATGTCGGCAGGCGTCGCCGAATAGGTCTTCATGGCAGTCACGGCAGCGAACATCCGTCATATGGTGCGATGCGTACGATCCACCCCGAGCGCCGTCTGCGGACGAACCGCGACCTCGCCCTCAAGGTCTGGAAGCCACAGCCCATCGAGTGAAACGCTGCGGCGTTTCCGGTATTTACACGGTGGCGCTTCGTCTGTCGAGCGGGTTTTCGCCGCGGCGCCATTCCGTAACGGGCGTGCGGACCGTGCCTCGATCTTTCGGGCAAGCCGGGCGCGCAGGTTATACTCGGTCGTGCCCGTTGGCGCCGGTTGAGGCCGTTCACCGCGCGCAACGGCACGGCATATCCCATTGCGGGGGAAGGCTCCGCAGAGAGCAAACAGTTCGAGGCAGTCGACGTACCGGATGGATTAGGGGACGGAGCCGGATCGATGGAACAGCTACGAGTGGGAGTCGTCGGAGTCGGCTGGTTCGGGACGGTGCATTGCCGCGCCATAGCCGATCACCCGCAGCTCGAGCTCTCCGCGCTTTGCGACAGGGCGGAGGAACGTCTCGCGCAAATGGCGCGCGAGCATGGCGTTGCCCGTACCTGCACGGATTATCGAGAGCTCGTCGAGGATCCCGGGATCGACGTGCTCGCCGTCGTGACACCTTGGGACCACCACGCGGAGCCGGTTCTGGCCGGGCTCGCCGCAGGCAAGCATGTCCTCGTCGAGAAGCCGATGGCATCGACCATGGAGGATTGCCAGCGCATATGCGATGCGGCGCGCGATGCCGAACCCATTCTGATGGTGGGGCACATATGCCGTTTCAATCCGCGTTACGTTGCGGCCAAGCGCGAGATCGACGCAGGCCGGATCGGCAAGGTGGTGGCGATTAACGCCCGGCGTAACGTGCCGGCGCAGTGGGTCACGGGCCAACTCGATACGATCGGCCCCATACTGCACACCGGCTCTCACGACACCGACATGATGCTCTGGCTGACCGGCGCCAAGATCGTGAGCGCCTACGCACAGACCGTCAACACGCTGGGCTATGCGTATGACGACATGGCCCAGTTGATGTATCGCTTCGACAGCGGTGCGACCGCAATCTACGAAGGTGCCTGGTGCATGCCGGACAGCACGCCTTTCGATCTGGACGAGCGCATGTCGGTGATCGGTACCGAGGGCTTCATTCAGATTCAGGACACCTTTCCCAATATCGGCATGTGCTCGAAGGCGGGCTTCGCGAGCCCTGACACGACCTATTGGCCGGAACTCCACGGTGCAACGAGTGGCGCTCTGCGTGACGAATGGTCGTACTTCGTACGCTGCATCCTCGAGGGAACTCGCCCACAGCTGATTACGCCCGAGGAGGCGATGGAGGCCGTACGCGCCGTACGCGCCGCACACGAATCGGCAACCAGCGGCGCCGTGGTGACCCTCGGCTGACACGCCTCCGTCCCGGTGTGGAGACCCGCCGCACTATCGCGACGGCAGGGCCGGTAGCGTTGCTTGACTCGGCCCACGCGGCCCGGCATAGGTGGGCTTTCCGACACGCAGCCACCCGACGGGATCGCAACCATGGTCGACGTCGCCATCAAGTCGACGGACGGTGACCCGCTTGTCTTCTTGCCGCATCACGACGGCTATGCGGACGAGACGCTCCATGGGATTCTGAGCCGGGTCCGGACCATCGCCATGGTGGGCGCCAGCGCTCAGTGGCGGCGGCCCAGCTATTACGCGATGAAATATCTGATCAAGAAGGGTTATCGCGTGATCCCCGTCAACCCGACGCGCGCAGGGGACGAGATTTTGGGTGAAACGGTCTGTGCCAGCATCGCCGACTGCCCGGGTGACGTGGATATGGTCGATGTCTTCCGCTCGTCCGAGGATGCGCTGGAAACCGCGCGGGAGACGGTCGCCGCAAAGGAAGAAAAGAATATTTCCGTCCTCTGGATGCAACTCACGGTACGCAACGACCACGCGGCCCGGCTCGCCGAAGAAGCCGGGCTCGCCGTGATCATGAACCGCTGCCCCAAGATCGAGTTTGCCCGGCTTTCCGGAGAATTGGGTTGGGGTGGGATCAATACCGGCATCGTCACCGCCAAGAACCTGAGGCCACTGTCATGAACGACGCACCGATCACGGACGAACTGCCTAGCTCGAAGACCGCGCCGGCGGCGGAGCACGGCTTCGAGACCCTGGCCATCCACGCGGGCGCGCGTCCCGACCCGGTAACGGGCGCACGCTCGACGCCGATCTATCAGACCTCCTCCTTCGTCTTCGATGACGCCGACCACGCGGCGGAATTATTCAACCTGCAACGGTTCGGCTACATCTATTCCCGCCTGACCAATCCGACGGTCGCCGTCTTCGAGGAGCGCGTTGCGGCGCTGGAGAATGGGCGCGGGGCCGTGGCGGCCGCGAGCGGCCACGGCGTGCAGTTCCTGGTGGCTGCGACGCTGATGCAGACGGGCGACGAGTTTCTTTCGTCGCGCAACCTCTACGGCGGTTCCATCACCCAGTTCGGTGTCAGCTTCGAGAAGCTCGGCTGGCACTGCCGCTTCGTCGACCCGACGGACCCCAACAATTTCGAATCCGCCATGACGGACAAGGTGAAGTTCATCTTCTGCGAGAGCCTCGCCAATCCCGGCGGCATCGTGCTCGATCTGGAGGCCATTGCCGATATCGCGCGGAGGCACGGCGTGCCGCTTGTCGTGGACAACACGCTCGCTTCGCCCTATCTGTGCCGACCCTTCGAGCACGGCGCCGACATCGTGCTCCACTCGGCGACCAAATTTATCGGCGGGCACGGCAATACCATGGGCGGCGTGGCAGTCGAATCGGGCCGTTTCGACTGGTGGCAGAACGACAAGTTCCCCAGCATGACCACGCCGGACACGGCCTATCACGGGCTTGTCTTCGCCGAAACGTTCGGCGATTTCGGCTTCACCATGAAAGTGCGCGCGGTGGCGCTTCGGGATTACGGGCCGTGCATGTCCGCGCAATCCGCCTGGAATTTGCTGCAAGGCGTGGAGACGCTTCCGCTCCGCATGGAACGGCACTGCACAAATGCGATGGCTGTCGCCCGCTATCTTGAAGGCCATCCCAAGGTCGCCTGGGTTTCCTACGCCGGACTGGAGTCGAGCCCCTACCACAAGCTCGCACAAAAATATCTCCCGAAGGGCGCGGGCGCCGTTTTTGCCTTCGGCCTGAAGGGCGGCTACGACGCGGGCCTGACGATGGTGGATTCAGTCAACATGTTTTCCCACTTGGCCAATATCGGAGATACGCGAAGCCTGATCATACACCCGGCTTCAACCACCCACCGGCAGCTCAGTGACGAGCAGAAGATCGCCGCCGGTGCCGGCCCGGATGTCGTTCGTCTTTCCATCGGCATCGAGAGCATCGACGACATCATCGGCGATCTGGACCAGGCCCTCGCCCAGGTGTGAAACTCAGGCCGCCGGCGCCCTACTGCGATCGGGCTTTTCCCGCACGGCAAGCAGCGCGCGGCAAAGCGTGCCATTGAACTCCATGGCGGTGCGGACGCTGCGGAGCGCCTGGAGATGGGCGTCGAAGCCCTCTTCCGTCAGCAGTGCACCGTCGGTCGTCACGAACGCGCGCGCATCGGGTGTTGCCGGGCCGCCGATCTCCGCACGGATTTCCAGGTAACGCGCCTTTTGGGCGGCGCCCTCGAGCGCGGCGATCGGGGTCCGCTCCAGGGTCGCGATGGCCATGGCGGCGAGCGCGGCCTTTGAATGGCCCGCGGAAAGCAGCGCGCGCAGCACCGCTTCCTGGCGGCGCTGGAAAGCCTTGCGTCGGAAGGTCGCACGCAAGGCCTGGAGGGAGGCATCCTCCGATTCGCCGAAGGCCTCGCCGAACGAGCGTCCCTCTGCAGCGGCTTCGTTGATCGCCTCGGCGCACATGTGATCTTCGAGATAAGGGACGACCCGCGTGACCCAGGGGAGCGCCTCAACGGCGCGGCGCATGTCGTCCGCCATCAGATAGGCGAAGTTCACGGCGCACCAATAGGTGGGAAGGCGGAAGCGCACGCCGACCGCGCCGTTCTCCTCCACGGAGACTTGCTCGACGAACCCGAGTTCCGTGACGGATTCGTCGAGTTCCGGGTCGGTGACCGTGGCCAGCCGCTCCCAGACTTCGTCCGTGCGGTGGCACGCGCTGTCGTTCAACGGCCCGGTCCTACTGCGCGGCGGCCGGGGTTGCGTTCGCGAGCTTCCGTTTCGCCGCCTCCACGTCGATATCGTAGAGCTTCGCGGCATTGAGCCCGAGAATCTTCTTCTTCACCTCGGGTGTGAGGTCCACACCGCGTTCTTGCCTGATATCGTCGGGGAGTTCGAAGGCCCAAAACTTGTCCACCAGCCAGCGTGGCGTCCAGATGGCGTAGTCGCTGGCGAAGGTGAGCTTGTCTTCGCCGACCCAGAACAGGAGCTCAGCCATGATCTCGGCAAAATAGCGCGGGCGCGTATGCACGAAGGCCATGGCGACGGCGAGACCGCCCCAGACGTTCTCCTCCTGGACCGCGATCCAGCAGAAGTCGTCCAGACGCGGCAGGCCCACATGCTCCACGATGAAGGTGAGGTTCGGAAAATCCGTCGCCGCGTAATCCACGTCGTGGCAATCGAACGCATCCTTGGCGAGCGGGGTGATGGTTGGCCCCTTGTGGATGTGGACGTTCGTGATTCCGAGCTTCTCGCAGAGTTCGAAACAGCGGTAGGCATCGGCATCGTTCAGCCGCCAGCCGCGGGAGGCGCCGCGCCACTCCGCCGTGTAGAGCTTTACGCCCCTGATCCCGTAAGTCTCCTTCAGGGCATGGATATATTCGAGGGCGAGCGAGCCGTCGCGGGGGTCGAACGCGCCGTTCAGGATGAAGCGGTCCGGGTGCTGCTGCGCGATGGCCGCGTTCTGCTCGGTGGTGTTGAATCCGTTGACGTAGAAGTCCTTGAGATAGGTCGGTTGGATGATCGCCATGTCGACCGGGCCGTCCACGAAGAGGTCGCGATACATGGTATCTGCGTCATACTTCTCGAACTTCTCCTTGGGCCACATCTCCGCCTCGGGGCTCAGTGCCGAGTGGTAGGCGTAGAAACAGTCGATGAACTGCTTGCCGTGGATGTTTCGATGGTTGGCGGGCGCGGCATCCCAGAAATGGGTATGGGCGTCCACCACGAAGACATCTTCTCCAGTCTCGGTTCTGAACATGGGCTTTCCCTCGGCTGCGGGTCCAACCTAGCGCTGCCCGCCCGCGCTTGACAAGGCGAGGCGGCATCGGGCCCCATCGTACCGGTTGCATGGTCGCTGGAGGGCTGTCTCCTCGCGTTTCGAGAGGTTGCGTCTCTCCGCAGCCGGGAAGGAGAACATGGCCGTTCACCGCTACGATACCCTGGGCGGTATCGCGATCCGCCGTCAGGACGAGGTCGAGGAGGAAAACCGGTCCGTCGACGGTCTCATTCAGCATCTGGACCGCTATCCCGGCGTGCTGATGTCGTCCTGCTTCGAATCTCCCGGCCGCTACACCCGCTGGGACCTGGGATTTTCCGCGCCGCCGCTTGCCCTCTCGTGCCGGGGGCGCAGTTTCACGGTGGAAGCGCTGGAGCCCCGTGGCGAGATCTTGCTGCCGCCGATCGCCTCGGCCCTCACCGCCCTCGAAGCCGTCGCCCAGCTGGATGCGACGCCCACGCGCCTTACCGGCACCGTCCATGCGCCCACCGAAGTCGTGCCCGAGGAGCAGCGAAGCCGGCAGCCCACCATCTTCAGTGTGCTCCGCGCGGTGATCGATCTCTTCCGCAGCGATCAGGACAAGCATCTCGGGCTCTACGGCGCGTTCGGTTACGACCTCGCGCACCAGTTCGAGCCGATCGAGACCCGGCTCGCGCGCGCCGACGATCAACGCGATGTCGCGCTGTTCCTCCCGGACGAGATTGTCGTCATCGACCACATGGCGGACCAGGCCATGCGCTATCGATACGACTTCTCGACCGTGGCGGGCGATACGAGAGACATTCCGCGCGCCCCGCGCCCGGACCCCTATGTCCTCGACGAAGGCGGCGAGACCGGGAACGACCACGCGCCCGGCGCATATCCGCAGGTCGTGGAACGGGCGCGGGAGGCGTTCGCCCGGGGTGATCTGTTCGAGGTCGTGCTCAGCCAGCAGTTCGCCGAAGCCTGTCCGGATCCGCCTTCGACCGTCTTCGAGCGACTCCGCACGCTCAACCCCGCACCCTATTGCGCGCTGATGAACCTCGGCGCGGGTGAATTCCTCGTCGCCGCCTCGCCGGAAATGTATGTCCGGGTGGAAGGGCGGCGTGTCGAGACTTGCCCGATTTCCGGCACCATCGAACGTGGCAAGGACGCGCTGGGCGACGCCGCGCAGATCGCGAAGCTTCTCAATTCGGCCAAGGACGAGGCCGAGTTGACCATGTGCACCGACGTGGACCGCAACGACAAGTCGCGCATCTGCGAACCCGGCTCGGTGCGGGTCATCGGGCGCCGCCAGGTGGAGCTCTATTCGCGTTTGATTCACACGGTGGACCATGTCGAGGGAATATTGCGCCCGGAGTTCGACGCGCTGGACGCCTTTCTGAGCCACACCTGGGCCGTTACCGTGACCGGAGCGCCGAAGCAGTGGGCGATCCGCTTTATCGAGAAGAACGAGCGCTCCGCGCGGCGCTGGTATGGCGGTGCCATCGGGCGTATCGGCTTCGACGGGGGGATGAACACCGGGCTCACGCTTCGCACAGTGCGCATGAAGGGCGGCATAGCCGAGATCCGAGCGGGTGCGACGCTGCTGTACGACAGCGACCCGCAGGCGGAGGACGATGAATGCCACCTCAAGGCTTCCGCCCTTTTTTCCGCGCTACGTGCGGAGCCGCTGGCGGCCCAACAGGCGGCTCGCCTGGCGAAGCCCGGCAGCGACCTCCGGATACTGCTGGTGGATCACGAAGATTCCTTCGTTCACACCCTCGCCAACTATTTGCGGCAGACCGGTGCAGAGGTCGAGACCCTGCGCCCGCCGCTCGCCTGGAAAATATTGGACGGCGATCCCCCGGATCTGGTCGTTCTGTCGCCGGGGCCCGGCCGGCCCGAAAATTTCGACGTGGCGGAAACCATCAAACGGGTGCTCGCGCTTCGGATTCCGCTCTTCGGCGTGTGCCTCGGGCTGCAAGCCATCGCCGAATATTTCGGCGGAAGGCTCGAGCAACTCGATGTGCCCATGCACGGCAAGCCTTCTGATGTCTCCATCCGGGACGGTGCTCTGTTCCACGGGCTGCCGGAACGCTTCCAGGTGGGTCGCTATCATTCGCTGTATGCGGAGCGCGCGAGCCTCCCCGATGCGCTTCGCGTGACGGCGTCGACCGACGACGGCATCGTGATGGCTCTGGAGCATGAAAGCCTTCCCGTCGCCGCCGTGCAGTTCCATCCCGAATCGATCCTTTCGCTCGACGACGGAATGGGTATGCAGTTGATCCAGAACGTCGTGACAAGGCTCGGCAGCGCGACGCGTCCCGAAGCGTGAAGCCGTACCTGCATGTTTCGCTGGAATCCGGGTCGCTCCGGTCCCGGCCCATTGCAGAAAGCGCGGGTTGCCAAGCGGGCGGCCTAGGGTGATTCTCCGAAGGCGCGAAAGGGAGAGTGCAACATGTCGAGGGGCCTTGTGGAAACGCTCTTGGGAGCGGTCGTGCTGGCCGTCGCGATCGGCTTTGTCGTGTTCGCCTACACCCGGAGCAGCGTGGCGACCGTCAGCGGCTATGAAGTGACGGCGAAGTTCAACCGTGTCGACGGTCTGACCGCGGGCTCCGACGTGCGCATCGGGGGCATAAAGATCGGGACGGTCGTGGAGCAGAACCTCGATCCGATCACCTTTCAGGCCGTACTCCGCATGAGCATAAGAGACGATATCCAGCTTCCGACCGATACCGCGGCAGCCGTCGTAAGCGACGGGCTGCTCGGCGGCAAGTTCATCGACATCCAGCCCGGTGGGGAAGATGCCCTGCTGGCGGACGGCGATACCATCCTCTACACCCAGTCGTCGCTGCTGCTTGAGGACCTTATCGGCCGCTTCGCATTCGGCACCGACTAGGCGCGGTGCGTCGCAGATTTCGCCGGTGCCGGGCCGGATCGTACCGTTCGCCGCGACGCTGCTGGTTGTCGCCGCCCTCTGCGCGGATGCGACCGCGGACCAGAAGCCGGTGGCGCTCCTTCAGGCACTCGACAAGGTAACGGCGCGGATTTCGACCCTCGAGGCACCGCTCGATCGACCGGTGGGTTTCGGCACGCTCCGAATCCTCGCACGCGCCTGCTTCAAAGCGCCTCCGGAGGAGCCGCCGGAGCGCGCGGCCTTTCTGGAAATCGACGAGGTCGCGCGGGACCAGCCGCCGCGCCGACTCTATAACGGTTGGATGTTCGCCTCGTCTCCGGGTCTCGCCGCGCTGGAGCACCCGATCTACGACATCTGGGTACTCGACTGCATCGAGGCCGGCGTGGCCCGTGACAGGCCGCCATCGGAGAAGCCGGCGGGATAGAACGTGGCCGGGCTATCCACCGCCTCGTCAAGCTGTTCGAGGTAGGTCGAGCGCGGCAGTTCCACCGCGCCGAAACGGCTGAGATGGGGTGTGACGAACTGCACGTCCAGCAGCTTGAACGCGCCGGCTTTCAGCCGCGCCACCAGATGCACCAGGGCCACCTTGCTGGCATCCCGCTCGGCGCTGAACATGCTCTCGCCGAAAAATGCCGCCCCGAGAACGACGCCATAGAGGCCGCCGACCAGCTTGCCGTCGCCGTCGCCCTCGCCATAGACCTCGATGCTATGGGCGTGCCCCAGCCGGTGCAGCGCGCAATAGGCTTCAAGGATCGGATCGTTGATCCACGAGTCCGGCCGGCGCGGCGTGCGTCGGGCGCAACCCCGCATGACACGCGCGAAGTCTCGGTCCACGGTGACGCGAAAACGCCCGGCCCGGACGATACGGGCGAGCCGCTTGGACACGTGGAAGGAATCGAGCGGGATCACCCCGCGACGCTCGGGATTCACCCAGAAGACATCCTCCGCCCCTTTGCTCGCAGCCATGGGGAAGATGCCGCAACCATACGCTTTGAGGATCAGTTCCGGCGTGAAGGCGATGTCCGTCACGCACCCCGCTCCTCGCCGGCGCGCGCGGCGACGAAACGTTCGAACCAGTGGACGTCATAGGCGCCGTTTGCGAACTCCGCGTCGGCCAGCAGCGCGAGATGAAGCGGCAGCGTCGTTGCGACGCCCTGGATGACATATTCCTCCAATGTGCGCCGCAGGCGCATGAGGCATTCGTTCCGACTCCCGCCGTGGACGATGACCTTGCTGATCAGGCTGTCGTAGTAGGGCGGAATGCGGTAGCCCTCATATAGGGCCGAATCGATGCGCACACCGGGGCCGCCGGGCGTGTGGTACCCGCGAACCGTTCCGGGCGAGGGGCTGAAAGTGTGCGGGTCCTCCGCGGTGATGCGGCATTCGATGGCATGCCCGTTGAAACTTATGTCTTCTTGAGAGATGGCAAGCGGCGCACCGGCTGCGATACGAATCTGTTCGCGCACGAGGTCGATACCGGTGACCATCTCGGTGATGGGATGTTCCACCTGGATGCGGGTGTTCATTTCGATGAAGTAGAACACGCCGTCTTCGAACAGGAATTCGAAGGTGCCGACACCCTTGTAGCCGAGCGCGGCGGTGGCGGCGCGCGCCTTCTCGCCAATCTCCTCCCGTTGCTCGGCGTTCAGTGCCGAGGACGGCGCCTCCTCCAGCACCTTCTGATGACGGCGCTGGAGCGAGCAATCGCGCTCGCCGAGATGGATGGCATTGCCGGCACCATCGGCCAGAACCTGCACTTCGATATGGCGCGGCGCCTGGACCAGCTTCTCGAGATAGAGCGAATCGTCGCCGAAGGCTGCCCGCGCCTCGGCTCGGGCCTCCATGACGGCCGCATTGAGCTCCGAAGGCTGTTCGACACGCTTCATGCCCCTCCCACCGCCTCCCGCAACTGCTTTGACAAGGACGGGATAGCCGATGTCCAAAGCGATGGGAGCGAAGGCGTCAAGGTCGTCCAGGGCGCCCACGGAGCCCGGCACCACGGGCAGGCCGAGCTCCTCCGCGGTCCTTCGGGCCTGGGCCTTGTCTCCCATGAGCGTGATATGCGCCGGGCTCGGGCCGATGAATGTGAAACCGTGCTCCTCAACGATGGAGGCGAAGCGCGCGTTCTCGGAGAGAAACCCGTATCCGGGGTGGATCGCGTCCGACCCGGTGATGATGCCCGCAGCGATGATCGCGGGGACGTTGAGGTAGCTCTCCTGGGGCGAAGGCGGTCCGATGCAGACGGATTCGTCGGCGAGCCGCGCGTGCATCGCCTCGGCGTCCGCCGTGGAATGGACGGCGACCGTCGAGATGCCGAGCTCCCGACAGGCCCGGATGATACGCACGGCAATCTCGCCGCGGTTCGCGATAAGCACCCTGTCGAACATTGCGCCCTACTCGAGAATCAGGAGGACCTCGCCATACTCGACGGGCGCGCCGTTCTCGACGAGCACCCGTGCGACGCGGCCCGAGCGGGATGCGCGGATCGGGTTCATCGTCTTCATCGCCTCGACGATGAAGAGAGTCTGGCCGTCGCGCACATCGTCGCCCACGGCAACGAACGGCTCGGCGTCGGGCTCCGGGGCGAGATAGACGATGCCGACCATTGGCGAGGTTACCGCGCCGGGATGGGACGCATCCATCGACGGGGCCTCTTCGGCCGGCGGTTCCGGGCGGGCCTCCGGCTCGGGCACGCGCGGCGGCTCGTGGACGGCAGGGGCGGTGGGAACGGCCGCTGGCAACGGTCCGGCCGAGCGTGCGATACGAATCCGGTTTTCGCCCGAACCCAGCTCTATTTCGGTCAGGCCCGTTTCGTTGAGGACGTTGGCGAGTTCGCGGATCAGTTCCGTGTCGACGGCACCTCCCCGCTCCTTGCGGTTGCTTGTCATCGGTTGCCCTGTCCCATTACGCCCCGTCGAGCAGGGTGCGCATACCCTCCAGGGCGAGCGCATAGCCCTGGGCGCCGAAGCCGCAAATCGAACCCTGCACCGCTTGCGCGATATAGGAATGTCGGCGGAAGGACTCCCGCCGCTGGATGTTGGAGAGATGCACTTCGATCGCCGGAAGGTCCACGGCGCGGAGCGCGTCCATGATGGCAACGGAGGTATGGGTGAGACCGCCCGGGTTGAGCACGATCCCCGCATGGGCGTGGGGCGCTTCCTGTATCCAGTCTATGAGCTGGCCCTCGTGGTTGCTCTGCCGAAGGTCGACCGCCAAGCCGAGCGCCGTGCCCCGTTCCTCGCAAAGCGCCCGGATATCGTCGAGGGTCGCGTGTCCATAGACCTCGGGCTCTCTCAACCCCAGCATGTTGAGGTTCGGGCCGTTGAGAATCAGGATGTTGGGCTCCATGGGCGCGATTCTCCACGCGCGCCAGCGCGCAATCTCCGTCTAGCACGGTCTGCCCGCAGGCTTCAATGTGCCGCCGCGCTGCGCGGTCCGTCGCTACGGGCACACAGCCGTCCGGCGGCCCGCTATATTGCGGTTTTCGCGATCCGGGGGCCCCATCTTGCCCGCCTTGCCCGAAACCGTTCCAAGGCTTCCCCGTGCGGTCGGTGGGGACGACCGTTCGCGCAAAATATTCCTCCTCGCCGTTTCCTTGACGGGCGGGTGGGTGTTGAAAACGGCAGGGCTGTCGCCAATACTCATTGAATGGGCCTGGGGGAGCCAGGGAGTGCAGGAGTCGTGCGAATGCAGGTGCAGATAAACGGGGAGACCCGCGAGCTCGATGCACCCCAGTCTGTGGAGAGCGTGCTCGCGGGCCTCGGGCTCGACCCGCGAAAGATCGCCGTGGAGCGCAATCTGGAAATCGTGCCCCGCAGCGCCTATGGAGAAACGGCGGTGCACACCGGCGACAGACTTGAGATCGTTCACTTTATCGGCGGCGGCGATGCGATGGAATCCGAGGAGAGCGACAGTTGGGAGGTCGCGGGGCGGCGCTTCCGTTCGCGTCTCATCGTAGGCACCGGAAAATACGAGAGTTTCGAACAGACGGCTGCCGCGCTCGAGGCCTCGGGTGCCGAGATCGTCACCGTTGCGGTTCGCCGCGTGAACGTGACCGATCCGACGGCGCCCATGCTCGTGGACTACGTGGATCCGGCGCGCTTCACCTATCTTCCCAATACGGCTGGTTGCAGCACCGGCGAAGAGGCGGTGCGCACGCTCAGGCTTGCGCGGGAAGCCGGCGGTTGGTCGCTCGTCAAGCTCGAGGTACTGGGCGATCAGCTCACGCTCTATCCCGACATGCCGGAGACGCTTCGCGCCGCGGAGATCCTCGTCAAGGACGGGTTCGAGGTGATGGTCTATTGCAGCGATGATCCGTTGATGGCCAAGCGTCTCGAGGACATCGGCTGTGTCGCGATCATGCCGCTGGCGGCGCCTATCGGCTCGGGTCTCGGCGTGCAGAACCCGGTGGGCATCCGCATCATCGTGGAGCGGATCGGTGTTCCGGTTCTGGTGGACGCCGGCGTGGGAACCGCGTCGGACGCCGCCATCGCCATGGAACTCGGCTGCGACGGCGTCTTGATGAACACGGCCATCGCCGGCGCAAAGGACCCGGTGCGCATGGCTCGCGCGATGCGCCGCGCGGTGGAAGCCGGCCGCCTTGCCTACCTCGCGGGACGCATGCCGAAGCGGCGTTACGCCGACCCGTCGTCGCCCGTCGCCGGCCTTATCTGACCTCAGCCCGCTTTTTCCGTCGCGGTGTGAAGAGATGCCGCCGGCAGGCGCCGGAGGCTGCTTTACCTTTACTCCTCCGCGCTCGGTTCGGGCTCGATGGCATTGCGGATGTCCTTCGCCCGGAACCAGCCCGGGCTGCCCTCCGGCAGTTTCGCCGCCGCCACCTCCGCATGGTGCAGGGCGTCCGCCGGACGCCCGCGCAGATAGGCGGCTTCGGCGCGGGCCAGTGCGGAAAGGGCGATGTCGCCGGAATGACGATAGGCGATACCGAGATAATGCCAGTGACCGGGATTGTCGGCTTCGAGCTGCGTCGCGCGCTCCAAATGTTCGATGGCGCTCGTACGGAGTGCCGTGTCGCCCGATTCGATCTGCGCCCGGGCGAGCATGTGCCGAAGGAGCGCCTCGTCCTCGCGTAGCGCTACGGCATATTCATAGGGCGCGATCGATTCCGAGATCCGCCCGTTCTCGAAGAGAATCTGGCCCTTGAGCTCGTGGAACCAAGGATCCTCGGGATATTCGGCGATCAGACCGTCGAGTTCGGCCAGAGCGCCGGCCAGATCGGGTAAGCGGTAGAGCGCGATGGCCCGCGCATAGCGGGCTTCGACCGACCGATGCTCGGGTGGATAGGCACGGAGAACCCGCTCCGACGGCTCAAGGAAGGCACGGAGCTTCGCCACCATGCGCCGATGAGAAAGCAGCACATCGTCAGGATAGGCTGTTCCCGTGAATTCAGATGATGCCGCATGGTTTTCGACGAATCGTATGCGTTCCCGCGTCAGCGGATGGGTGCGAAGGTAAGGGTCCTGTCGCGCGCCGGAAAGGAGCTCTTGGTCCTCGAGCCGGTCGAAGAGCTTCAGCAGGCCTTCCGCCGATTGCCCGGCGCGCTCCAGAAACCGCACCGCGGCGCGATCCGCAGCCTGTTCCTGCGCCCGGCTATAGCTCAGGAACTCCTGCTGCGCCACGGCTTGGCCGCCGCCGATGATGGCGGTGCCCACATCCCCATAGCCTGCGAGTACGGCGCCGGCCCCGAGAACGGTCGCAATCAGGAGGCTCGCCGAACTGTGCTCGATCGCATCCCGCGTACGGATCAGATGACCGCCGGCGACATGGCCCAGTTCATGGGCGATTACCCCGACTATTTCACCGGGCCCATCCGTGGCGGTCAGCAGCCCCGTGTTGATGTAGAGGTCGAGACCACTGGTGACGAAGGCGTTCAGGCTGTCGTCGTTGAGGATGTGGATGTCGATCGAATCCGCTTTGAGCCCCGCCGCCTCCATCAGTGGCGCCGCATAGGCATGGATGGTATTTTCGATCTCCGCGTCGCGGATGAGCGAAATGCCGCGCGGCTCCGCGGACGCCGCTGCCACACCGACGAGAAGCCATATCGCGCAAGCTGCCAGGGCAGTGCGCGCAACATGAAAGGTCAACGCGATTTCTCCAAAGAACGTCCGGATAGGTAGGTTTCCTGCGCGCATTCGTCAATGCGTTATTGCCGCGGCGATGCTTTCTGTGCCCCTTGTCGGTTGTGAATGGCTTGACACGCCGCCCGCTGCGAGCGTCTCCCGGAATGCGGTTTTCGTCGGCGGCGTCGTAGCCGACGAGCCCCGCGCCGCCCTTGCCGCACACGATGTTTTCGCCGCCGGCGGGTCGGCGGCCGATGCGGCGGTCAACCTGGCCTTCACTCTGGCGGTCACATACCCGGCCGCTGCGAGCCTCGGCGGTGGCGGGCAGTGCCTCGTCTATGTACGGAGCGACGAAGCCGACTCCGTCGAAGTGCTGGACTTCCCGCCGGTGCGCTCCACGACATCGGCGGGAAGCGGGCAACAGGCCAGCGCGGTGCCGGGTCTGGTGCGGGGGCTGGCGGCGCTGCATGCCCGACACGGTACGCTGCGATGGTCTCGCCTGCTGCGCGACGCGGAAGTCCTGGCCCGCTTCGGCTACCCCGTTTCCCGCGCGCTTGCGTGGGAGCTTGCGCGCACCGATAGGGAGGGCCGGCTGGGTACGCCGCTCCGCACGCTGTTTGCGGGCGAAGGCGGAACGGTCGCCGTCGAGGGCGATACCATCGTTCAGCCCGAGTTGGGCGATCTCCTCTCCGCGCTGCGCGCTGGCGGTGGTGGGGATTTCTACGTCGGGCGCACCGCGCGCGAACTCGTCTCGGCGGTCGCCGAGGCGGGCGGAACGCTGAGCGCAGACGATCTACGCCGCTACCGCCCCCACTGGCGCGAGACCGTGTCGCTTCCCGTAGGCGAGCATGAGCTTCATACGAGCCCGGGCTCTGCCGGTGTCGCCGGCATTGTCGTGCGCAGCCTGGCTGCCGCCGAGGGCCGCTATGCCTCGACCCAGGGCGTCGCGCGCATCCGGCTTCTGTCGGAGGCCCTGGCGCGTGGGGGTGCGGAGAGTGCGGTGGCCGGCACGGCGCTGGATCCCGACTATTTCACACAGGCTATGGCGGGCTTCCGGCTCGACGGCGCGGCTGTTTCGCACATATCCCGGCCGGAGGGCTTGAGCGCGGCGCCGCCGGCGACAAGCTTCACCGTCGCGGACAGGCGCGGCATGGTGGTCACTTGCGGGCTTACGCTGAACGCACCCTTCGGCAACGGCCGGGTCGCACCGGGCACCGGCATGCTCCTTGCCGCGCCGCCATCCTCAATGGCGGAGGATACTTTTTTCTTTGCGCCGGCAATCCTCGTCAACCGGCGGAGCAAGCAGTTTTTCCTGGCAGCCGGCGCCGGTGGAAGCGAAGGTGCCGGAGAAGCCACGAGCGCGCTGGCGACCACGCTATTGGCGCTGATCGACGAAGAACGCCCTCTGCGTGACGCCTTGCTGGCACCACGTCTCCATTACGACGCTATGGCGGATGGCTTCGCCGGCGAGCCCGCCATTCTTGAAGCGCACGGGCCGATGCTCGAAGAGCGGAATCTCCAGCTTTCGACTATGTCCGCGATCGGACGGGTCGCCGCGATCCATTGTCCCGGTGGTCTACCACGCTCTCCGGCAACCTGCCGCATGGGGAACGACCCGCGCGGCTTCGGCCTTGCCGTCGGCGGGATACGATGACGGGAGCAAGACGGTGAAGACATCCCGACGTGCGGCGATCCAGCCCTTTTTCGCCATGGAGATATTGAAAGACGCCACCCAGCGGGCACGCGATGGCGCGCGCGTCTTCCATATGGAGGCGGGGGAACCGGGGTCGGGCGCACCGCGCAGGGTGCGGGAGGCCGCTCGCGCCATGCTCGAGGACGAAAAGATCGGCTATACGGAATCCCACGGCGTGTTGCCGCTCCGCGAACGCATTGCCGCCCACTATAGGGAACGCTACGGCCTCGCCGTTTCGCCTGACCGCATCGTGGTGACCACCGGGGCGTCCGGCGGGTTGTTGGTCGCCTTCCTCGCCGCTTTCGACACCGGCGATCGGGTTGCGTTGGCGAGTCCGAGCTATCCGGCCTATCGCAACACGCTGTGTGCCTTGGACCTCGAGCCTGTGACGCTCCCGACCGGCCCGGAAACCCGCTTCCAACCCACCGTCGCCATGCTGCAAGCGCTGGAGGAGGCCGGAGGGCCGCCGCTTCAGGGGCTCATCATTGCATCGCCCTGCAATCCCACGGGAACCATGTTACCGCGGGGCGAGCTGCGCGCGATCGCAGACTATTGCGAGAACAAGGGCATCCGGGTGATTTCGGATGAAATCTATCACGGCATCACCTATGGCGAGCCGGCCGAAAGCGCCATATCGGTTTCAACGAACGCCATTGTCATCAACGGCTTCTCGAAATATTTCGCCATGACGGGCTGGCGGCTCGGCTGGATGGTGGTACCGGAAGACTTGGCGCGTGCCGTCGAGCTGCTTTCGCAAAATCTTTTCGTCTCTCCGCCCGCGCTTTCTCAACGGGCGGCGACTGTGGCGTTCGACTGCCATGAAGAGCTGGAGGCGAACGTCCGGCGCTATGCACGGAACCGCGATTTGTTGTGCGAAGCGCTGCCGGCGGCGGGCTTCGGCGCCATAGCGCCCTGCGACGGCGCGTTCTACGCCTATGTCGACACATCCGGCCTGTCCAACGACAGCGAGGCGTTTTGTCGCAAGATGTTGGACGAATGCGGCGTTGCGGCGACGCCGGGCATCGATTTCGATACCAAGAACGGCCGCCGCTTCGTGCGGTTCTCCTTTGCGGGCGATACGAGCGAGATCGCCGATGCCTGCGCCGCGCTCAAACACTGGCTGCGCTGAGCGGCGGCACCCGATCCCGCGTAAGGATTTTCTCCAACGGAGCGTGAGCGTCCTTGCCCGCGCTCCGC
The DNA here is from genome assembly GCA_965220825.1 of Alphaproteobacteria bacterium. GTDB lineage: Bacteria > Pseudomonadota > Alphaproteobacteria > UBA828 > UBA828. The sequence continues at coordinate 784,701 of OZ244839.1, read as the reverse complement.
TGGAGTCCGACGCTACGAGCGCGATGCGCCCAGAACTTGCCACCAGCCGCGGCGAGGAGGGCGCTCGGACGCGGGCGGTTCGCCGGCGGGCTCGACGGTCGTCTCGCCATCGGCCGACGCGGTACCCGCGTCCGGAATCTCGCTGTCGTCGACGGCCGTCGGCATGGGCCTCGGGGGTTCGGCTTCCGGCGCCGGGTCGGGGTCGGGAATGGGGGAGGGCGCCGATATCGCCGTCTCCATGCCCGGATCGCTCATATCCGGCGCCGCCTCTTCCTGGCGGGGCCCGGACAGGGTTTCGTCCGACTCCGCATCCGGTGCCGTATTCTCGGGGGGCGCGGCGGCCTCGACCTCGCGATTCGCGTCGCGGGTCTTCGCAGTACGGCGGCGGCCGCCGCGTTTGCCGCGCCGGCGGCGCTTGGCACTGGGCGATTCGTCCTTGTCGCCACCGGAATCGGCCTGTGTCTCCGCTTCGACCGGCACCGAGGCGGCGTCCTGTGCTTCGGCGCGGCCTTTGCGCCGCCGACGGGAGCGGCGCTTGGGAGTCTCGCCCGCCTCCGCCGCATCATCGGAACCGGAACGTTCTTCGGAAGCGGCGACCTCGGCGCCTTCCCGCGGGAGCAGGCGTTCGATCTTGTGGTTGGGGGAGACCAGGCTGTCGTCCTGCTGGAAGCGCACGGCGAAGTCGTACCGCTGCTCGAGTTCCGCGAGCATCTGGCGTTTCCGATTGAGGATGTAGAGCGCGATCGCCGTCGGCGTATGAACGGCGATCTCGGCGCTCCGCTCCCGCAGGCCCTCTTCCTCGATGGCCCGCAGAACCTGGACCGCTGCCGACTCCACCGTCCGCACCATGCCCGAACCATGGCAGTGCGGACACCGTTCCATGCTCGCTTCCAGCAGGCTCGGCCGGAGTCGTTGGCGCGACAGTTCCAACAGGCCGAATGCACTGATCCGACCGATCTGGGTGCGGGCGCGGTCGTTGCGCACGGCCTCCTTGAACGTGCGCTCCACGGCGCGGCGATGCCTGTTCTCGTTCATATCGATGAAATCGATGACGACGAGGCCCGCGAGATCGCGCAGTCTGAGTTGTCGGGCGACCTCGTCGGCCGCTTCCAGATTGGTGCGGAGCGCGGTCTCCTCGATATTGCGCTCGCGCGTCGCGCGGCCGGAGTTCACGTCGATCGAGACCAATGCTTCCGTAGGATCGATCACCAGGTAGCCGCCCGACTTGAGCTTCACTTCCGAGCTGTACATGGAATCGAGCGGTTTCTCGATGCTGTAGCGCGTGAACAGCGGAATGCGTTCCTTGTAGGGTTTCACTTTCCGCGCATGGCTTGGGATGAGCGTCTTCATGAAACTCTTGGCTGTTCGGTAACCCTCATCGCCTTCGACGAGAATCTCTTCTATGTCACGCATATAGAGATCGCGGATCGCACGGCGGATGAGATTGGCCTCCTCGTGGATGATGCAAGGCGCGGCCGATTTCAGGGTTAGTTCCCGAATGTCCTGCCAGCGGCGCAGCAGATAGTCGAAATCGCGTTTGATCTCGGCCTTGGAGCGCGAGAGCCCCGCGGTGCGCACGATAATTCCCATGCGGGCCGGAATCTCGAGCCCGTTCATGATCGCCTTGAGGCGGCGTCTGTCTTCGGCGCTGACGATCTTCCGCGAGATTCCGCCGCCTCGTATGGTGTTGGGCATGAGCACGATATAGCGCCCGGCGAGCGACAGATAGGTGGTGAGCGCCGCACCCTTGGTGCCGCGCTCGTCCTTGACGACCTGGACAAGCAGAATCTGGCGCCTCTTGATGACCTCCTGGATGCGATAGCGTTTGCTCAGCAGCGCCCGGCTTTCCTCCAGGCGGCGCCGCTCGAGCTCGTCCATCTCTTCTCCGCCGACCACCTCGACGTCGCCGTCGCCGCCGTTATCGGCTTCCGCCTTCGTCGAATCGGCGTCCTGCGCCGAATCAGGGCTGCTTTCGGGCTCCGACTCCGTCTCGGTCCCCGGGTCGGCAGCTTCAGACGTTACGTCCTCGGGTGCGGGCGCGTCGTCCACAGGCTGCGACACGGACGAGTCGCTTGCCTGCGCGTCCTCGTCCGGGCCGGGACCGCCCGCGTCGCCGGCTGCCTCCTGCTCCTTGTAAAGGGCCTCCCGATCTTCGACCGGGATCTGATAGTAGTCGGGATGGATTTCGCCGAAGGGAAGGAATCCGTGGCGGTTGCCACCGTAATCGACGAAGGCCGCCTGGAGAGACGGCTCGACTCGCATCACTTTGGCAAGATAGACGTTTCCCTTGATCTGTCTGCGAGAAGCAGATTCGAAATCGAACTCCTCTAGTCGCGTTCCACTCGCCACGACCACGCGGGTTTCTTCCGCGTGGCTGGCGTCGATGAGCATACGTTTGACCATTCGCTTGTTTTCTCCGCTGGGGAGCCCGCCGCGCGCGCAGTTGCGCACAGCGGCCTCTGCATGATTGCAACGCGGGGTTTCGCCGGATTCGGACCTGCCGCCGAGGCATGGGCCGCGCGCCGCCGGAGCGGTGCGTCCGTGGCCATTCGGGGCTGGGTAGCGGGAAACTGCCGCATCGATATCATTCCGTCGATGGGATATGCGGGTCTTACACTCGACCCGCCGTTCGCAAGAACGTGTTGGTTGCGCTGCTAGCTGCGCGCCGAGCCGAAGCACCGGCAGCGCGCGGCCATCCGCAAACAAGACGCATCATATCTCCCACGCGCAACGGCTACAATGCCAATCGCATCGCGGCAGCGCAGGTTCGCTTCCCGGCGAGGATCGCCGACGCGGGGAGCGCCGTGCCGCAACCGCGGCCGATATCGGCGGGCGGTTTGACACGGTGGGGGCTTATCCTAGAGTCGACGCCCCGGAGCGGTGGAAAGCTTGCGCGGCACGGCGGGAGAGGGGCGTGAAGATCGGGGCGGTGGTTCCTGTCAAGAATTTCGACAACGCGAAGCAGAGGCTCGCGGGCGCCCTGAGCCCGGTTGAACGTCGGCAGCTGTGCCAAATCATGCTGGAGGATGTGCTGGACGAACTTGCCGAGGTGCCGGGGCTTTCCGACCTCCTGTTGGTGAGCCGCGAGCCCGCCGCTGCCGTACTCGCCGCCCGCACCGGTGCACGCGTGGTCGCGGAACCCGCCAACGAGGGGCAGTCCGCCGCCGCCGAAAGGGGCGCTCGCGCGCTGGCGGCTGCGGGCGCGGACGCCATGCTCCAGCTGCCGGGGGACATCCCGGGCGTTCGCGCTGCGGAAATTATGGCGGTAATTGCCGCCCACACGGCACTGCCGAAACCCGGCGCGACTCTAGTACCCGCTCACGACCGGCGCGGCACCAACTGCGTGCTGTGCTCGCCGCCCGGCGTCCTGCCTTTCGCCTTCGGCCATGAGAGCTTCGTGCCCCATTGCGACGCGGCGCGGGCGGAAGGCCTCGCGCTCCGGATCCTCGAGCTCCCGGGTATTGCGCTTGATCTGGACACGCCGGAAGACTTGGGCGCCTTCCTCGATTCACCTGTCAAGAGCCGCACCAGGACCTACCTCCGTGAAAGCGGCATCGCCCGCCATCTCCAGGCACCGGCCGTTACCGATGCGGCCTGACGTCCGCCCGTGATGGAACCGGCGACCCACGATCTGCTGGCGGCGGCGCTGGAGGGCTCTCGACTCGACGAGACGGCGGCGCTCGAGCTCGCGAACGAGAGCGACCTTCCGCCGCTGCTGGACTGCGCCGCAACTCTGCGCGACCGCCATCGGCCGGACGTGGTGACCTATTCGCGCAAGGTCTTCATACCGCTCACCCATCTCTGCCGGGACGTGTGCCACTATTGCACCTTTGCGCGTCCCCCCCGGCGAGGCGAGCCCGCCTATATGACGGCGGACCAGGTTCTGGAGGTCGCCCGCGCCGGTGCGGCGGCCGGCTGCAAGGAGGCGCTCTTCACCCTCGGCGACAAGCCGGAACGGCGCTATCGGGCGGCGCGGGAAGCGCTTGCCGATTTGGGCCACGAGAGCACGCTTTCCTACCTTCGGGAGATGTCGGCGCTGGTGCTGGAGGAGACCGGGCTCCTGCCGCACTTGAACCCGGGCGTACTCGCGCGCGAAGAGCTTGAGACGCTGCGCGAGGTGTCCGTCTCTCAAGGCATCATGCTGGAGAGCGCCTCGGAGCGGCTTGGGGAGAAAGGCGGCCCTCATTACGGCTCGCCCGACAAGCGGCCGGCCGTGCGTCTGGAGACCATTCGGCTCGCCGGCGAAGCGGCGGTTCCCTTTACGTCCGGCATCCTTATCGGGATCGGCGAGACCCATCGCGAACGCATCGAGGCGCTGCTCGCGCTGCGCCGCGCACACGATTCCGGTGGCCATATCCAGGAAGTCATCATCCAGAACTTCCGCGCAAAGCCCGGTACGCGCATGGCGACGGCGCCTGAACCTCCACTCCGGGAGCTGCAATGGACCATCGCCGTCGCGCGCATCCTGTTGGGGCCCGAGATCAGCATCCAGGCACCGCCCAATCTCAGCCCGGGCGTGCTGCCCCGGCTGGTGGCGGCGGGCATTGACGACTGGGGCGGCGTTTCCCCGGTCACGCCGGATCACGTGAACCCCGAGGCGCCCTGGCCTCACCTGGATTTGCTCGCCCGGGAGACGGCCGCTACGGGCAAGACCCTCGTGGAACGGCTCGCTCTCCACCCGGCCTTTGCGCGCGATGTCGGGCGTTGGCTTGCGCCCGCGCTTCGCGAACGGGTGCTGAAGATGGTGGATGGCGGCGGCTATCCGCGGACCGATTCCTGGGTGCCGGGCGCGGACGAGCCGCTGCCGCAAACCGCCGCACCCCTTCCGCCCGCTACCGCCGCGCCCTCTCTGGACCGCATTCTCGCGCGGGCGGAGGAAGGCGAAGGACTCGACGAAGCCGATATCGTCCGCCTCTTCGGTGCGCGCGGCACGGCGTTCCATACGGTCTGCGCGGCGGCGGACGGGCTCCGGCGCCGGACCAGCGGCGCAACGACAACCTATACGGTGAACCGCAACATCAACTACACCAACGTCTGTTATTTCCGCTGCGGGTTCTGCGCCTTCTCCAAGGGCAGGATGAGCGAGAACCTGCGCGGCCGCCCCTACGACCTGCCGCTGAAGGAGATCGTAAGGCGCTCCCGGGAAGCCTGGACGAGGGGTGCGACCGAGGTCTGCCTCCAGGGGGGCATCCACCCCGACTATACCGGCCAGACCTATCTCTCCATCTGCCGCGCCATCAAGCAGGCGCTGTCCGCGCTCCATATCCACGCCTTCTCCCCGTTGGAGATATGGCAGGGCGCGGCGACGCTCCACCGGTCGGTCGGGGATTTCCTCGCCATGCTGCGGGACGAAGGCCTCGGCTCGCTCCCCGGTACGGCTGCGGAAATCCTGGACGACGGCGTTCGCGCGACGATCTGCCCGGACAAGATCGCGACGGACCAGTGGCTATCGGTGATGGAAGCGGCCCACGATGCGGGGCTGCGCAGCACCGCCACCATCATGTTCGGCCATGTGGACGCACCGGTCCATTGGGCGCGGCATCTGGGGCGGATCCGCGCTCTTCAGGAGCGCACCGGCGGCTTTACCGAGTTCGTACCGTTGCCGTTCGTGCCCATGGAGGCTCCCCTCTATCTCAAAGGGCGGGCGCGCCGGGGGCCGACCTACCGCGAGGCGGTGCTGATGCACGCCGTGGCCCGGCTCGCGCTCCATGGTGCGATCCCTAACATCCAGACCTCCTGGGTGAAGATGGGGCGGAAGGGCGCGGCGGCATGCCTCGCGGCGGGCGCCAACGATCTCGGCGGTACGCTCATGAACGAATCCATCACCCGCGCCGCGGGGGCGAGCCACGGCCAGGAGTTTCCCCCCGCCGAAATGGAGGCCTTGATCCGTAGTCTGGATCGCATTCCGCTCCGGCGCACGACCCTCTACGGCCCCGTGCCCGAAGAGCGCTATGCTGCGACCCGCGAGGCGGCGCCGCTCACGCCCACGGTTAACCCGCCGGCGCGGCGCTACGAGCGGTCGGGTGGCGCCGCGGGCAGCGCCCGCCCGGCGACCCTCGTGCGGGCCGGCGCGGGTGCGGCGGCTGCCGATGGATGAGGAGTGCCGGCGATGGCGACTTTCCGCGTTACCGGGACCAACCATACGAGCTTCACGGTCTCGAACCTTGATCATGCGATCCGCCTCTTTCGGGATGCTCTGGGCTTCGAGCTCCTGAACCGCTCGCCCCGCGACCCCGCCTTCATCGAGCGGGTGGTTGGCATTCCTGGTGCGGACATCGAGGTGGCTTACCTCCAGGCCCCGGGGCACCGACTGGAGCTGATCGAATATGTCGCCCCGCCGAATCGCGCCAAGGTCGAATCGCGCCCGTGCGATGCGGGTTTTGCGCATATCGCCTTCGACGTGGACGACATGGAAGGCGCGCTCGCCGCCATGCGCGAGGCGGGCGCGGAGCCGCTGGGCACGCCCATTGTCGTGAATGCCGGCCCCAACAAGGGCGGCCTCGTCGTCTACACCCGGGATCGAGACGGCATCACCATCGAACTGATTCAAAAACCGAAATAGCACGGGAACTGCCGTCGCTCCGCGTTCGAAACTGCGCAGAGTTCAACGCGTGCTCAGGCATGCGCGTCGTGGCGGATGTTCGAATCCGGACGCCCGCGCGCCCGACGAACGGGTGAGGGTACAACCCGCGCGCGCACGCTCCCGCGCGAGACTCTTGCGCCCACCTCCGCTGAGCCCGATATATCGTTGTCAAGCGGGGATGCTTGTGGCTATGAGGACGCAAGTCGCTCGCAAGGAAGTGGAATCGGGTGTTCTTTCCGCGCCGGATTGCGGCCGTTCTGACGATGCTCGGGCTAATCGCGGCAGCGGCCGGAGCCGCCGCGGAGCCGCGAATCGAAGATGTCCGTATCGGTCACCACGGCGACTGGACGCGGCTGGTGCTGGATCTGAGCGCACCGGTCGACTTTCGAATTTTCGCCCTGGACGATCCTCACCGGCTGGTGGTCGATCTGCCGCCGCTCGGGTGGGGCGTCACACATCGGACGGTGGCATTCGACGGCAGTTTGGTGCTTGGCCTCCGCTTTGGCAGCCATGGCGCCGAGGGCTCTCGCGTAGTGCTGGATCTCTCAGGGCCCGTGACCCTGCGCTATGCCGGCGTGATACCGCCGGAAGGCGCGGCGGGCCACAGGCTGGTGATCGACTTTGCGCCCGAGGCGGCGGGGGCGGATTCGCAGCCGCGCGCTCGACGGGCCGATCCACCTCTGCCGCGCACGGAGTCTGCCGCAGCGCGGCGGGCGGCGTCTGCGCCGGTGCCGATTCCCCGGCGCAGGCCGGGGCCGCCGCCTCGGCTTATCGCGTTGGACCCCGGCCACGGGGGGCGCGATCCCGGCGCCACGGCAAACGGTGCCAGAGAGAAGGACATCGTTCTCCAGTTCACGCGCGAACTCCGCACCGTCCTCGAGGCCACGGGCCGGTACAGGGTCGTCATGATCCGGGATGGAGACTATTACGTGCCGCTCCGCAAGCGCGTCGAGCGGGCACGCGCCGCGACGGCCGATGTCTTCCTTTCCATCCACGCCGATCACCTGGACGACCGGCGGGTCGGCGGGGCGTCCGTCTACACGCTCTCGGACAAGGCATCCGATGCCGAAGCCGCGGCTCTGGCGGCAAGGGAGAACAAGTCCGATATTGTGGCGGATATCGATTTTTCAGAAGGTTACGAGGAGGACGTGACTCAGGTTCTCATCTCGCTTTCGCAGCAGAACACGATAAACTGCTCCGGCGCTCTCGCTGCGCGCCTGGTTACCGAGCTGGGGCGGGTCACCGGGCTCGTCGGCCGTTCCCACCGGTTCGCGGGCTTTCGCGTGCTTCGGGCGCCGGATCTGCCGTCGGTTCTGATCGAGCTCGGGTTCCTGTCCAATGCAGAGGACGCGGCCATGCTGCGCCGCAGGGAGCACCGCGCGAAACTCGCCTCGGCGATCGTCACCGCGCTCGACGGCTACTTCCCGGAGCGTTGCTGAATGCGCCGCCGCACCGCCTTTAAAGCGATTGCCATTGCTCTCGGCAGCCTGTTTGGGCTGGCGGCGCTCGCCGCCGGCGGGATTGCGTTCGTATTTTTCCATTATGGACGCGACCTGCCGGATCACACCCAGCTCGCGCGGTACGAGCCGCCCGTTGCGACCCGGGTCCATGCCGGAGACGGGCGCCTGCTCGCCGAATATGCCCGGGAGAAGCGCCTCTTCGTTCCGCTTTCCGCCATGCCGAACCGCGTGATTCAGGCCTTCCTTGCGGCGGAAGACGACACATTCTACCGGCATTTCGGAATCGATCCCTTCAGCATCGCACGCGCGGTCGTCGTCAACCTTGCCAATCTCGGCGAAGACCGCCGCCCTGTCGGTGCCTCGACCATCACCCAGCAGGTCGCCAAGAATTTCCTGCTCTCGGGCGAGCTTTCGTTCTCGCGCAAGATCAAGGAGGCGATCCTCGCCATCCGACTCGAAGACGCGTTCAGCAAGGAGCGCATTCTCGAACTCTATCTGAATCAGATCTATCTGGGCGGCGGCTCTTACGGGGTGGCGGCGGCGGCGCTCGACTATTTCGACCGTTCGCTGAACGAACTCTCCCTCGCCGAGACGGCATATCTTGCGGCATTGCCCAAAGCGCCGAACAACTACCATCCGAAGCGGAACTACGAAGCGGCGCTGGAACGGCGCAACTGGGTTCTGGGCCGCATGGTGGAGACCGGCGCAATAAGTACGGAAGAGGCCGCGTCCGCCGTGGCGACCCCCCTCCAGACACGGGTGCGCGCACCCGAGACCTATGTGGAGGCGCCTTATTTTGCCGAGGAGGTGCGCCGGCGCCTCTATGAGCGCTATGGCGCAGACGCGCTTTACGAAGGGGGCCTTTCGGTTCGCACCACGGTGGCCCCCGCCCTGCAGGAGCAGGCCACCCGCGCACTTCGCAACGGCCTTGTCGCCTACGATGCCCGCCACGGCTGGCGCGGCCCTCTCGCCCGGATCGCACTGGACGAAAACTGGCGCCAAGCGCTTGCTGCCGTCGAGACCCCGCCCATGCCGGATTCCTGGCGTGCCGCTGTGGTAGCGGCGGTCCGGCCCGCTGGCGCCGTGATCGGCTTTGGCGACGGCACGCGGGGTGCGATCGCCCTGGAGGCGCTTCGCTGGGCCCGCGAGGCCCGCGCGGACGGAAGGCTCGGGCCTGCGATCGAGAGTGCGGGGCAGGTGCTGAGCCCGGGCGATGTGGTACTCGTCGAATCGCTCGGCGGCGATAGGGCAGGGTATGCGCTACGCCAGATCCCGCAGGTCTCCGGCGCGCTCGTCGCGCTCGATCCGCACACCGGGCGGGTGCTTGCCATTTCCGGCGGGTTCGACTTCGGTGCAAGCGAGTTCAATCGCGCGACGCAGGCCCGGCGGCAACCGGGTTCGGCCTTCAAGCCCTTTGTCTATCTGGCCGCCCTCGACAATGGCTACACGCCGGCTTCGCTGGTGCTCGATGCGCCGTTCACCATCGACCAGGGCGCGGGCCTCGGCAAGTGGAAGCCCGAGAACTATCGCGGGCGGTTCCACGGCTTGAGCACGTTGCGCCTGGGCCTTGAGCAATCCCGGAATCTGATGACCGTCCGCATCGCCCAGCAGATCGGCATGGCGACGATCGCCGACTATGCCGCGCGCTTCGGGATTGCCGCGAACCTGCCGGCCTTTCTTTCTGCTTCTCTCGGTGCAATTGAAACCACGCCGCTCGACCTGGCCGCCGCCTATGCGATGCTGGTCAATGGCGGACGAAGGATCACGCCCGCCTTCATCGAGCGTATCCAGGATCGCCAGGGACGGACCGTCTGGCGGCGCGATATGCGCGCCTGCGAGAGCTGCGCCGTCGACCGCTGGGGCGGGCAGGCACCGCCGCTCCTTCCTGAAAACCGGGAGCGCATCGCCGATCCACGCACCGTCTACCAGGTGGTCTTCATGCTTGAAGGGGCGGTGCAGCGCGGCACGGGGCGCGCGCTCCGGGCGATCGGCAAGCCCGTGGGCGGAAAGACCGGCACCACCAACGAGTTCCGCGACGCCTGGTTCGTCGGCTTCGCGCCGGACCTCGTGGCCGCGGTCTATGTCGGGTTCGACCAGCCCCAGAGCCTGGGAGACGGCGAATCCGGTGGACGCGTCGCCGCGCCGATCGTGCGTGATTTTCTTGCCGCCGCGCTCCAGAACCAGCCGGCGGTTCCGTTTCGCGTTCCGCCCGGTATCCGCTTCGTCCATATCGAGCGGGAGACCGGCGCGCGGGCGGGCGCCGGCGACGACAGACGCGACACCCTCCTGGAAGCGTTCCTGCCGCGCACCGAACCCGGCGTTCGGTCCGCCTCCGGCGCGGCTGAAACGGCCGGGGATGTTGACCGCGAAAACGCGCGCGGGGAGGCGGTTCCCACCGAAGGCCTCGGCGGTCTATACTGAGAGCGTCGCCCGCCGCCATGTCTCCAGGCTGCCGGGCGTCCAGCGAAACCCATTACGGAACCAGCGATGCGCGCCGAAATCCTCACGCTCGTCGACGACATAAGGCAGTCGATGGCGCTGCTGAGGAGGTATCTTTGACCCCGACAGCGCCGAGGCCCAACTCGCCCAGCTGAACGCCCAGGCGGAAGATCCCGCGTTCTGGAACGATGTCGAAAAGGCGCGGGCAGTGATGCGCGAGCGGACGCGCCTCGACGACGCCATCAGCGCCTATCGCACCCTCGAACAGGATTTGGAAGACGGCATCGCGCTGGCCGAACTCGCCGAAGAAGAGGGCGACCAGGCGGCGGATGCCGAGGCTGAGGCGGCCCTCGCCGAGACTCGCAAGGAGGCCAAGCGGCGCGAGCTTGAAAGCCTGCTCTCGGGCGAAGCGGACGGCAACGACTGTTTCCTCGAGACGCACGCGGGCGCCGGCGGGACCGAGTCTCAGGACTGGGCGGAGATGCTGCTGCGCATGTATGTCCGCTGGGCCGGGCGGCGCGGCTGCGAGGTTTCGTGGATCGAGGAGAGTCCGGGTGAGGAGGCGGGCATCAAGTCTGCCGTGATCAGGATTTCCGGCGCCAACAGCTACGGTTGGTTAAAGACCGAGAGCGGCGTGCACCGGCTTGTGCGCATATCCCCCTTCGATGCGAGTTCGCGGCGCCATACGAGCTTTGCGTCCGTCTGGGTCTATCCCGTGGTGGACGACGCCATCGAGGTGGAAATCGTCGAGAAGGACCTCCGCATCGATACCTACCGGGCGTCGGGTGCGGGCGGACAGCATGTCAACCGGACGGACAGCGCCGTGCGCATCACCCATCTCCCAACCGGGATCGTCGTCCAGTGCCAGGCCGAGCGCTCCCAGCACCGCAACAAGGCCGCTGCCTATTCCATGCTCCGCGCCAGGCTCTATGAGCAAGAACTCCAAAAGCGCGAGAGCGAGGCCAGTGCGCTCGCGGAGCAGAAGAGCGCGATCGGATGGGGTCACCAGATCCGCTCCTATGTGCTTCAGCCTTACCGCCTGGTGAAGGATGTGCGCACCAATCTCGAGAACACCAACCCGGACGCGGTGCTCGACGGCGATATCGACGGCTTCCTCGCCGCCTCGCTCGCCGCCCGCGTAGGCGTTTTAGGCGAGCCCGGAGAGTAACGCGTTTCGCCTGCACCCGTGCCTGCCGAAGGACCGGATCTCGGGATGGAGAGCCGCCCCCGGGCTATTGCGTACGCGCAGCGTCCAGCACGGCGTCCACATGGCCGGGAACGCGGACCTTTCGCCAGACCGTTCGCACCACGCCGTCCGGGCCGATCAGGAAGGTGGCGCGCTCGATGCCCATATAGGTCTTGCCGTAATTCTTCTTTTCCACCCACACGCCGTAACGCTCGCAGATGTTGCCGCTCTCGTCCGAAACCAGCGTAAAGGGAAGCCCGTACTTGGCCTTGAACTTGTCGTGCTTCGCGACGCTGTCTTTGGAGACACCGACGATTTCGACATCCGCCTCGGCGAACCGGGGAAGCGCTTCGGTGAAGCCCTGCGCCTCCTTGGTGCAACCCGGCGTGTCGTCACGCGGATAGAAGTAGAGGACGACGGCCTTGCCCCGAAGGCTCGACAGGGTGAGCGTGTCTCCGCCGTCCGTGGGTGCGGTGAAATCCGGCGCTTCCACGCCAGCCTTGATTTCGGAGGTCATGCGTTCTCCTCACATGTTGCACGGTCCGTACCGGCCGGTTCCGCGATCAACCGCGCATAAGCCCTGCGTACCGTATCCTGCATGGCAAATAGCCGAGTCTCAAGGGCCGCGAAATCCGCGAGTCCCATGGCGCGCACGAGGGTCTCGCGAACGCCCGCGGAGAACTTCTCCGCTTCTCGGCCCGTGCCGAGGGTGAGCCGCAGCACGCTCTGGAGACGCTGCAGGAATGCGGTGATATCGGCGAGCTCGCGTGCCTCGTCTGCGTCGAGCACACCGGCATCGCCCAAGCGCCGGAACATCGCCTCGGTGGACGGCACGAGAATTTCCGGATGGCGCGCGCCGTGGCGAAGCAGGTGGTACTGGGCGATGAATTCCAGGTCGAGCAGGCCACCCCTGATATGTTTGAGGCGCCAGTGGTTCGTCGTGCGGCGCTCGCCGTCCACACGCTCGCGCATGGCCGCTACGTCTGCGAGGAGCGCGTCTCCGTCGCGCGGCTCCGTCAAGATCGCGTGCACGCCTTCCGCCACACGGGCGCGGAGCGCCGCGTCACCGGCGACCGGCCGGGCACGGGTCAACGCCATATGCTCCCAGGTCCAGGCGTTCTCCTGCTGGTAGTGGAAGAATGCCTCGGTCTCGGACGCAAAGGGGCCGGACCCGCCGGAGGGGCGCAGCCGCGTGTCGATCCGATAGAGGCCGCCTTCCGGCGTGAGCGCGCTCAGGGCGCTGGCCAGCCGCTGGCCGAAGCGTGCGTAATATTGGCTCGCCGCCAGCGGTCGCGGACCGTCCGACATGGCGGTTATTCCCTTGGGCGACGCGTAGAGGAAGATGACGTCGAGGTCCGATTCGAAGGTCATTTCCCGCCCGCCCAGCTTGCCCATGCCGAGCACAGCGAAGGCTCCGCCGGGGACCACGCCGTGGGTGCGGGCAAACGCGCGTTCGACCCGGGGCAAAAGGGCGTTGACGGCCACATCGGCCAGATCCGAAAGCCCCCCGGCCCAATGCTCCTTCGGCGCGTCGCCCCGGAGAAGCTGCATGCCGATGCGAAACTCCCGCTCGTGCTGCCAGCGCCTGACGGCGTCCAGCGCGTCTTGGAAATCCGCCTGGTCGTCAAGGGTCCGTTCAAGCTCCGCCAAGAGCATCGTCCGCTCGGGCATGGGACGGTGGGAATCACCGGTGAGCAACCCTTCGAGGAGGCTCGGGCGTCGGCTGAGATGCTCGGCGAGCCTCGGCGCGCTTCCCATGATCTCGGCAACGCGCGCGAGCAGACCCGGATTGGCATGGAACAGCGAAAAGAGCTGGACACCCGACGGCAGCCGCCCGAGGAACTCGTCGAACTTCCTGAATGCGGCGTCAGGATTGGCGGTCTTTCCGAGTTCGCGAAGCAAGGTCGGCATGAGCTCGGTCAGCAGTTCGCGGGCACGCGTGCTGCGAGTCGCCCGAATCCGCCCGTGATGCCAGCCGCGGACCACGGCCGACACCGCCACATCGTCGCCGAAGCCGAGGCTGGAGAGAGTGGCTAGCGTGTCCGGGTCGTCCTCGGTCCCGGTAAAGACGAGATTGCCTCCCTCGCCGACCAGCTCGGGCTGGTCCTCGAAGAGTTCCGCATAATGGGTTTCGACGCATTCCAGCTGGCGGCGTACCGTGCCTTCGAAGGACTCCATGTCGGCAAAGCCGCTGAGCGCGGCAATTGCCGTGAGCCCCTCCTCATCCTCCGGCAAGGTATGGGTCTGCTGGTCCGCGATCATCTGGAGACGGTTCTCGAGTCGCCGCAGGAAGACGTAAGAGGCGGTAAGCGCGTCCGCCGCATCCCGGCTCGCATGGCCTGCCGCGGCCAGCGCGCGGAGCGCCTCGCAGGTCCCGCGCACCCGGAGTGACGCATCGCGCCCACCCCAGATGAGTTGCTGGGTCTGGGCGTAGAATTCGACCTCCCTGATACCCCCCCGTCCCAGCTTGATGTTGTGGCCGGCCACCGCGATCAAGTGATGGCCGCGATGCGTGTTAATCTGGCGCTTGATGGACTGAATGTCCTGGATGGCCGCGAAATCCAGATATTTTCGCCATATGAAGGGGCTCAGGCGCTCGAGTATCTGGGCGCCGACGGCGGCGTCCCCGCCTACCGCACGCGCCTTGATCATGGCGGCGCGCTCCCAGTTCTGACCGAGGGTTTCGTAATATTGTTCGGCCGCTGCGGTGGAAAGCGCGAGCGGGGCGGTGCCCGTGTCGGGCCGGAGCCGGAGGTCGGTCCGGTAGACATAGCCCTCGCTGGTGCGCTCGCTGAGCAACGCGATAAGGTCGCGCACCAGACGATGCAGGTCTTCGGTGGCGTCGCTCTTTCCCCGGTGACGCACTTTTTCCCGATCGAACAGCACGATGAAGTCGATATCGCTCGAGTAATTGAGCTCGCTCGCACCGAGCTTGCCCATCGCGAGCACCGTCAGTCCGCATTCCAAATCCGGTGCGTCGCCGTCCACCACGTCCAGCACGCCGCGGGCGGCGGCCGCGCGCAACACATGCCGGAGCGCGCTCGCAAGCACGGCTTCCGCCAACCGGCTGAGCGCCGCCATCACGTTCTCCAGCGGCCATGCGCCGGAAAGATCGGCGAGAGCCACCGTGAGTGCCGCGCGCCGCTTCGCCGCCCGAAGCAGCGCACCGGTCTCGTTCCAGCTCTTTTGCCAGCACGCGCCGCTGGAGATTTCGTCGATGGTGCTCTCGAACGCGGCGTCGAGGCCGTGCTCCGCCGCCATGCGAAGCAGCCCCGGCTCGCGTCTGAGGGCGTCGCTCAGATGAGGGCTGTTATCGAATATCCCATCGAGAAAGCTGGCGGCGCGGGTGTCGCTGGCGAGAGCTTCCGCAAAGGCGGCGTCCCGCTCGTCAAGGCGGCCGGCCGCTGCCAGCCATGCTTCCCGCGCCGGGCCTGCTCGCTCGCACGAGACGGGCCGAGGGAGCGTGGTGGCACTATCCAGAAAGGGTAGGAGCGACACGAGGCGCACAGTCTACTACAACGAGTGCCGTTCGCGAACGTGCGGGACACCGACGGCTTGCCAGAAAAATGCCGGCCCGCGCGCCCCGGAGCCGGCAAACGGCTAATATCCCCTCGGTTCGCTGGCGCGAAGCAACTGTCGGAACTGTAAGGCGGGCGTTTTGGTAGACGGCCAGAAACAAGCGGAGTCAGAGGGCGCTACGAGCTCCGCAGAAGCACATCCGCCCAAAGGTCGCTGGAAGCGCGCAAGAAAGCGGACATTGCGGGTGGCCGTATTTGTCGTTGCGGCTCTGTTCGGTGCGGTGGCGATCGTGCTTGCCATGGCTGCGTGGCGGCTGTCGAGCGGCCCCGTCTCGCTCGGGTTCCTCTCTCCCTATTTGCACGAAGCCCTCCAGGGGGAGGGAATCGATGCGCCGTACACGATCGCTTTCGAGGACACCTTCCTGGTCTGGGCAGACGGCGACCAGGCGCTCGATATCCGTGTGACCGACATGCGAATCGCGGACCCCGAGGGAGACGTCCTGCTTGCCGTTCCCGAGGCGTCCATCGGGATCGACGGCGGGGCACTGCTGCGCGGGCGTATCGCGCCTGCTTCCATATCGCTGATCGGGCTGCGCCTGGCGCTCTTTCGGGAGCATGACGGCCGCTTGCGCTTGCACGACGACGGCCAGAGCGAAATGGCCGGAAACGAAGCGCTGGAAGACTTGGCGGCCGACCTCGCGGAACCGTCCGGACGAGATGGCCTGTTCGCCCGACTCGAGCGTGTCGGCGTGCGGGATGGCCATCTCACCGTTCTGGACGAAGCCACCGGTCTCTCATGGGAGGCGTCGGATGCGGATATCGACCTCGATCTTCTGGGCGTCGGCCTCCTCGGCAGGCTGTCGTTCGATCTGCGGGCCGGCGCTCTTCAGACTCGCCTCGACATCGAGATGTTCCGCGACAGGGCCAGCGGGCTGAGCAATGCAGCGGTCGTTTTTTCGGATTTGAACGCGGCGCGCCTCGCCGCCATCCTGCCTGAGTTCGAGGCTTTCGCGGGGCTTGATCTGCCGCTTTCGGGGAAGCTCTCGTTCGGCGTGACCGCGGCAGAAGAGATCGACAGCATCGAATTTACGGTAGCGGGCGGAGCCGGTACGGCCACGCTGCCGGCAGTCTTCCCGGCACCGGTGCCGGTACAAAGCCTTACCGCCGCCGGGGTCGTGCTGGGCGACATGTCGCGGATCACGGTGGAGGCCTTCGACCTTGCGACCGACAGGCCGCGCTTCTCGCTGAATGATTTCACGGTTTGGGAAGAGGCGGATGGCATCGGCATCCGCGGGCGGCTCGAGATTGCGGACATGCCGATGAGCATGCTTCCCACCTATTGGCCGAAGAGGATGATTCCTGCCGGGCGCGCCTGGATCCTGGCCAATGTCGAGGACGGGATCGTCACCCATATCGGGTCCGACATCGATATCCGGCCTGGCGAGCTGGAGAGCGGCCGGTTCGGCCCGGAGTCGGTCGTCGCGGAACTCGCCTTCCAGGACGTGACGATCCACTACCTGCGGTCCATGCCACCCGTGACGGGGGTCGACGGCACAGGACAGCTGGATGGACACAGCTTCGATCTTGCGATGAGCGGCGGCCGAGTCGCAGGTCTCGACGCCCACCGGGGCTCGGCCACCCTCACCAATATCCAAGGCGACGTGCCGCGCATGCATACGGCCATCGAAGGCAGCGGGCCGGTCGCCAACGCTCTCGAACTACTCGATCATCCGCGCCTGAAACTGATAAGCAGGATCGGACTGACGACCGCCGGGGCCGGAGGCACCGTGCGCACCCGTTTTACCGTGGACATGCCGCTTCTCATGACTCTGGACCCCAAGGAAATCCAGATCGCCGCAACGGCGGAAGTGAAAGACGGAGAGCTCTCGGGCCTTCCGGGTGGGCTGGAGCTGAGCAAGGCGGATCTGACTGTCGCCGTCGATACGGCGAAGCTCGACGTTGATGGCGATGCGCACATCCAGGGGATGCCGGCCACAGTCGCCTGGCAGGCGCTCTTCCGCGAAGACGCGCCGTTCAAGAATCGCTACCGCCTCTCGCTCGACGTGACGCCGGAGGGTCGGCAGGCGCTCGGAATCGATCTCGCCCCCTTTGCCGAGGGTCCTCTCGCTCTTGACGTCGAACTCGTCGAGCCCGGAGGAGAAGAAGTGCCCCACGCCACCGTGTCGGTAGACGCAACGGGGGCTCGGCTCGAAATACCGGAGCTCTTTTGGGTGAAACCCGCCGGCGACGATGCGTCGTTGGAGGCCCTGGTCGAATTCCCGCCGGGCCGCGATATAGCACTCGAGTCCATCACGCTGGATGCCGAAGGGCTGCAGAGCACGGGGCGGGCGGTGCTCGATGCCGAAACCGGCGCGCTGCGCACGCTGGACATCGAGCGGCTGCTGCACGGCAGGACGGATATTTCGGCGCAAATCGAAATCACAGACCGAAACCCGGTGCGAATCGCCATTGCGGGCAAGAGTTTGGACGTCGAACCCCAACTCGACCGGCTGCTTGAGGAGGATGCCGAGGACTCCCCGCCATTCATTCTGGATATCGATGTGCGTGAACTGATCCTGGGCCCGGGGCGCGTGCTCGCGAACACCGAGGCACAGTTCGTCAATCCAGGAAACGACCGCCATACGGGCTTCCTGACGGGCACCCTGCCGAACGGCGGGGCACTCGGTCTGCAATTGAGGCCGATGGAGGTCAAGCGCAGCCTAGTGGTGACCTCCGACGACGCAGGCGCCGTCGCGCGTCTCTTCGATATTTACGACAACGCCGTGGGCGGCGCGCTTCGAATGGAGGCCGTCTTGCACGACGATCTACCGGATGGGCGCATCACCGGCCTGGTCTCCATCGAGGACTACCGGGTGACGGGAGCGCCGACCCTCGCGAGGCTTCTTCTCATCGCGACGCTCTCCGGGCTCTTCGACGCGCTGCAAGGCGAGGGGATCAGCTTTTTCCGATTCCACATGCCCTTCACCATTGTCGGCGACACGCTCACCATCGAAGACGCGAAGACCTCCGGGCTCTCCCTCGGCATCAACGCGGACGGCACGGTGGATCTGGAGACGGAGGAGGTGGATATCGCGGGCACCGTGGTTCCGGCCTACGTGCTCAACAGCTTTATCGGGAACATTCCCATCCTGGGACAACTGCTGACCGGTGGAGAAGGGGAGGGGCTGTTCGCCGCAAACTACCGGGTAACGGGGTCGATGACAGCGCCGGAGATTTCCGTCAACCCGCTATCGGTCCTGACGCCGGGCTTTCTCCGCAATCTCTTTACGTTCCTTGGTGACGCCGCGGGCGAAGGCGAGGCGGCCGAAGAGGAATGAGCCGACGGCCCCTCACGGTTCGTCGGCAGGCTTCGTCGCCAATTCGAAGACCCGGTCGAAAACCTCGGGCGCCTGAGCGCCGGAGACCGCATAGCGCTTGTCGAAGATGAAGCAGGGCACGCCGGAAATGCCCATGCTGCTCGCTGCGCGGGCCTCCGCCAAAATCTCCTCGGTGCCATCCTCGCCGGCGAGATAGAGGGCGATTTCCTTCTCGTCGAGGCCGCCCTCGGTCCCTGCCGCGACCAGCACCGCCTGATCGCCGATATCTTCCGCCCGCTCGAAATAGCGGTGGAAGAGCGCGTCGACCACTTGATTCTGCATGCCCTTTTCGCCTGCGAAGGCGATGAGGCGATGGGAATCGACCGTGTTGGGCGTGCGTACCATGCGATCGAAGGCGAAGTCGATGCCTTCTTCGGCGCCGGCGCGCTCGATCGTATCGAAAATTTCCGCGACGCGCTCTTCGGAGCCGAACTTCTCGACCATGTAGCTGTGGCGGTCCACCCCTTCCGCAGGCATGTCGGGATTGAGTTGAAAAGCCCGCCAAGAGATATCCGCATCCGCGATACCGCGGGCGGAAAGCGCACGGTCGAACCGCCGCTTGCCTATGTAGCACCACGGGCAGATGGTGTCGGAGACGATATCGATTTGCATGGAGCCACCATACCTTCATCGGTTCGGCGGTACGAGTGGATTTCCCGCGGCCAATGCCGTGCAACGGGTGCGCCCGGACAACCCGTGCCTTGACGGCGCGGTGCGCGGACGCCAACCATGCCGCCATCGCGGGCAGCATGTGAAGAGGCGTGGAAGAAATGGACCGTTATGAACGCGGGCTCGAGCGCCGGTCCGCAAACCACGCCGCACTCACACCGTGCGACTTCCTTGCACGGGCAGCGACGATCCATCCCGAGCACACCGCCACCATCCATGGCTCGAAGCGGCGCAGCTATGCGGAGACCTATAGTCGCTGTCGCCGGCTTGCCGGGGCGCTAGTGGGAGCAGGCGTCGGAATCGGCGATACGGTCTCGATTTTGGCGCCGAATCTGCCGGAGATGCTGGAGGCTCATTTCGGCGTTCCCATGGCGGGCGCCGTGCTCAACGCGCTCAACATCCGCCTCGATGCGCCGGCCATCGCCGGCATGCTCGCCCATGCGCGGAGCCGCGTGCTGATCGTCGATGCCGAATTCGCCGGCGTGGCAAAAGACGCCGTGGCCGCGCTCGACCCCCGCCCCCATATCGTCGCCATCGAAGATCCCGAGGCGCCGGAAGGGAGTGGAAAGGACGCAGACTTCGCCGACGAGGACTACGAGGCCTTCATCGCGCGCGGCGCGCCGGATTTCGACTGGCTCTGGCCCGAGGACGAGTGGCAGGCCATCGCCCTCAACTACACGTCCGGCACGACGGGGCGTCCCAAGGGCGTGGTCTACCACCACCGCGGCGCCTTCCTCAATGCGCTGAGCAATGTGCTCATGGCGGGGTTTGCGCGGGAATCCGTCTATCTTTGGACCCTTCCCATGTTCCACTGCAACGGCTGGACTCACACCTGGGCCGTCACCGCGGCAGCCGGGGCGCATGTTTGCCTGCGCAGGCTGGAGCCTCCCACAGTGTTCCGCCTGATCGCGGAGGAGGGCGTGAGCCATATGGCGTGCGCCCCCATCGTCCTCAACATGCTCATCAACGCCCCCGAACGCGACAAGCGCCGCTTCGACCGGACAGTCGATGTGGTCACCGGCGGTGCCGCTCCACCCGCGCCGACCATCGCGGCGATGGAGGCGATGGGCTTTCGCATCACCCATCTCTACGGCCTCACCGAAGTCTATGGGCCGGCGCTCGTCGCCGAACCGGGAGAGAACTGGCAGGCGCTACCGCTCGAGGAGCGGGCCGCCCTGACCGCGCGCCAGGGCGTGCGCCATCATGCGCTCCGGGGCGCCATGGTGGCGGATGCGGAGACACTTGCGCCCGTACCGGCCGACGGCGCGACGGTGGGAGAGGTGCTGCTGCGCGGCAATACCGTGATGAAGGGCTATCTCGAGGATGAGGAAACCACGCGGGAGGCCTTTCGCGGCGGCTGGTTCCACACCGGCGATCTGGGGGTCGTCCACGGGGACGGTTATATCGAGATCACGGACCGCGCGAAGGACATCATCATCTCCGGCGGCGAGAATGTCTCTAGCCTCGAGGTGGAGAAGGCACTTTACGCCCATGGCGCGGTGCTGGAAGCGGCCGTCGTCGCAAAGCCCGACGACGTCTGGGGCGAGACGCCTTGCGCGTTCGTGGAACTGAAGACGAATGCGTCCGGTGTCTCGGAGGCGGCGCTCATCGCCTGGTGCCGGGAGCGGCTCGCGCATTTCAAGGCCCCGCGAAACGTGGTTTTCGGACCACTGCCAAAGACGGCCACGGGCAAAATTCAGAAGTTCGCGCTGCGGGAGCGAGCACGGGCGCTCGCCTCGGAAGGCGCGTAGAAGCAAGGCAGGAGTACAGCATGATCGACTTTACGCCGCCGGCGGAGATCGAGGACTACCGCAAGCGGGTGCGCGCATTCGTCGAAGCCCATTGCATACCGCTGGAAGAGCCGCGGGAGAATTTCGACGAACATGAGAATATTCCGCTCGATGCTCTTGAAATAGCACGCAAAGAGGCGAAGAAAGCCGGGCTCTGGGCACCCCAGATGCCGCACGAACGCGGCGGGCTCGGCCTTTCCATGGCCGGTCAGGCGGTGGTCTATGAGGAGGCCGCCTACGGCTTGTTCGGCCCGCTTGCGCTCAACTGCGCCGCACCCGACGACGGCAATATGCGCCTCCTCGAGACGGTGGGCACGGACGATCAGAAGGCGCGCTGGCTGCAGCCCATCGTGGACGGTGCGGTGCGTTCCGCATTCGCCATGACGGAGCCGGCGCCCGGCTCCGGCTCCGACCCTGGCGGCATGATGCTGACCCGCGCCGAGCGCAAGGGAAATGACGGCTGGGTCATCCGGGGCCGCAAATGGTTTATCACCGGCGCCGGCGCCGCCAAGCATTTCATTGTGGTGGCGCGGACTTCCGACGATGTGCGCAACGGTTTGAGCGCTTTCCTCTTCCATGCGGACCAGCCGGGCTGGGAACTGGTGCGCAAGGTGCCGATCATGGGGCCCGAAGAGCATGGCGGCCATTGCGAACTCGTCTTCGACGGGCTGGAGGTGGCGGAGAGGGACGTGCTGATGAATATCGGCGACGGGCTCCGCGCGACCCAGATAAGGCTGGGCCCGGCGCGGCTCACCCACTGCATGCGCTGGCTGGGCATGGCACGCCGCGCCATGGACATCGCGCGCGCTTACGTCGCCGAGCGCCAAGCCTTCGGTGCAACGCTTGCCGAGCGCGAAGGCGTGCAATGGATGCTGGGTCAGGCGGCCATGGATATCCAGACGGGCCGCCTGCTCACCATGCACGCCGCCTGGAAGCTCGATCGCGGAGAGAAGGCGCGGACCGAACTCTCCATGGCGAAGGTTCACGTCTCCGAGACTCTCAACCGTACGATCGACACATGTATCCAGCTTTGCGGTGCCCGCGGCTACTCGCAGGACACTCTCCTCGAGTGGATGTACCGCTATGCGCGTTCCGCCAAGCTGGTGGACGGGGCGACGGAGGTCCACAAAATGGTGCTCTCGCGGGCCTACATGAAAGAGGGGCGGGACTTCTGGAACTGGGGCTGACGCGCCTCGGCCGGCGGGTATGCCCGAAGCTTACGCGTTCGTCATATTCCAACGGCTTCCGGAGTCCTCCCGCTTCGCGCCCACGCACATTCGGAGCGGCTCCATGATCGGTGCCGACAGGGGCAGTACAAGACCCAAGCCGCCCTTGTCGGCCCGAAGGACGCTGTTGCCCGCGTTATCGGAATAGAGAGAGGACGGGCGTCGCGTTCTACTCCGCCGATGCCGCCAGAGGCAGGGGTTCCCGTACAGGCACCTCACCCGCCACGGCATCTCCCACCTCGTCCAGGACCGCGCCCAGCCGGGCGACCAGGTCCTCGATCTCCGCTTCGGTGATGGTGAAGGGCGGGGCCACGATCACGGCGTCACCGATGGGGCGCGTGATGAGGCCGCGCGCGTAGGCCGCGCTCACGATCCGCTCGCCGATCTCGAGTTCGGCGGGGAAGGGGCGCTTAGAGGGCTTGTCGGCCACGATTTCGAGGGCGCCGATAAGGCCGACATGGCGCACCTCGCCCACCATGGGATGCTCTTCGAAGCGCCGGAGAAGGGCCTCGAGGCAGGGGGAGACCTTCACCACATTCTCAAGCAGGCCGCCGGGTTCGGTGATCATGGCGATCGCTTCCAGAGCAACCGCCGCTGCTACCGGGCTGCCGCCGGTGGTGAAGCCATGGGGGAATTCGCCCACCGCGTCCGCCGCGTGGCGAAGCCGGTCGTCCATCTCCGGAGAGAGCAGCACGGCGCCCATGGGGTAGTAGCCGGAGGTCAGCGCCTTCGAGGTCACCAGGATGTCGGGCGTAAAGCCATAGGTCTGCGCCCCCCAGAGCTTGCCGGTGCGCCCCAGCCCGGTGACGACCTCGTCGGCCACCATGGGAATGCGATGGCGATTCAGAACGGCCTGAATCTTGGGAAAATAGCCGGGCGGCGGAGGCACCGCCCCGCCCGCGCCCATTACCGGCTCGGCAAAGAAGCCCGCGAACGTCTCCGGGCCTTCCGCCTCGATCAGCGCATCGAGTTCGGCGGCAAGGCGCTCCGCATAGGCGTCGGGGCTCTCGCCGGGGCGCGCATTGCGCCAGTAGTGCGGACCCTCCACATAATGCACTTCCGGAAGCGGCAGTCCGAAAGCGCCGATATAGGGCTTGCCGTTGAGGCTGCATGAGGCCACGGAGGTGCCGTGATAGGCCATGGTGCGGGAGATCAGCTTGCGCCGCGCCGGCTCGCCTGCGCCCTTTGCCATCATCCAGAGCATCTTGATGACGGTGTCGTTCGCTTCCGAGCCCGAATTCACGAAATAAACCCGCGCCGTCTCCATGGGCGCGATTTCCACCAGTTTCTCGGCGAGCTCCACGGCGCGGACTCCGGCCCGTCCGAAGAAGGAGTGGTAGGCCGGAAGCTTGGCCATCTCCTTCTGTGCCGCGTCGACCAGCCGTTCGGCACTAAAGCCCGCCACCACGTTCCAGAGGCCCGAAACGCTCTCGATATAGCGCTTGCCATGAACGTCCACGACGTAGATACCATCGCCGCGCTCGAGAATTACCGGCCCCTCGCGTTCGAGGGTGGGCAGATGGGTGTAGGAATGGAGATGATGCGCAAGATCGCGCGCTTCGGGAGAGTTCAAGGCCATGGCGTCGCCCCTTCGATCGTTCGGTGGGCAACCACGCTACGTCCCTCTCGTCGGCGCGCCCTGCCAAAGCCAGGGGAGGCGGCATGCCCAAGGTGATCATACACGATGCGATCGACGGTGCGGGTATCGATCTGCTCAATCGGCGAAAGGGTCTCGAAATCCGTACCGTGGCGCGCGACGATCACGAGAGTCTGACCCGCGAGATTGCGGACGCCGACGGCCTGATTCTCCGGTACCTGCCTCTTCCGGCGGAGGTGCTCGCTTCCGCATCGGCGCTCAAGGTGATCGCGCGCCATGGGGTCGGCTGCGACAATATCGACCTCGACGCGGCGTCGGCGAAACGCATTCCTGTGGCGACCGTCGGAGATGCCAATGCCGTCACGGTCGCCGAGCTTACCCTCTATTTCATGCTGGCGGCTTCCAAAATGGGGCGGCGCTACGACGAGGCGATGCGTCGGGGAGACTTTCTTATCCGCGAGGATGCGGATCATTTGGAGCTTTATGGGCGCACCGTCCTGATCGTGGGTTTCGGCCGCGTCGGCCGGCGCGTTGCCGCACGCTGCCGCGCCTTCGAGATGCGGGTGGAGTGTTACGATCCCTACCTTCATCCGGATGTCATCACGAACGCCGGTTGCGTGCCCGTGGAATCGCTTGCTGCGGCACTGCCCCAAGCGGACTACGTCACGCTTCACGTCCCGCTCAATGAAGAGACCCGTCACATGATCGACGGCGCGGCCATTGCGCTGATGAGACCCGGCGCCGTGCTTGTGAATTGCGCGCGCGGCCCGGTGGTGGACAGTGCGGCCCTCGCCGCCGCACTCGATTCCGGTCATCTCGCAGGCGCGGGCCTCGATGTGTTCGAAACGGAGCCGCCGCGTTCAGACGATCCGCTTCTGCATCATCCGGCGACGGTTCTCATGCCCCATATGGGCGGGTCCTCGCGCGGTGCGTTCGAGCGCATGGCGGTGCGCTGTGCGCAGAACGTGCTCGACGCCCTGGACGGACGGCTGGACCGGTCTCTGGTGATCAACCCGGAGGCTCTCGTCTGAGGATACCGCGATTCCGGGGCTTGGCGCCGCGCGACCCGCTGTGGCATAGGGGCGGGTGACGGTAGGGTCCGAGTCGGAGGAGCCTGTGAGACTGTCGCGCGGCGTTGTCGCCATGGTGGCTTTTGCATGCTCCGCGCTCTCGGGTGCCGGCACAGTTGGCGCCCAGGAAACCGCCACCGGCCAAACCTTTGAGGAATGGCGGGAAGACGTGCGGATCGAGGCGCTCGACAGCGGTATTTCGCCCGCTACGTTCGACGCCGCCTTTGCCGACATCGAGCCCATTTCGCGCGTCATCGAACTGGATCGCTCCCAGCCGGAGAGCACGCTCACCTTCGCGCAATATCTCGAACGCGTGGTGCCCGACTCCCGGGTCGCCAAGGGCCAAGAGATGCTCAGGGTCCACCGCGCCCCGCTGCAGAGGGTCGCCGCGCATTACGGCGTGCCCGAGCGCTTCATCGTCGCGCTGTGGGGCATCGAGACCAGCTACGGACGCTTCCTCGGCGGCTTTCCCGTGATCGGCGCACTGGCGACACTGGCATATGACGGCAGGCGCAGCGCCTATTTCCGCAAGGAGCTCCTGAATGCCCTGCAGATTCTCGAGGAAGGCCATATCGCGCCCGGCGACATGATGGGGAGCTGGGCCGGCGCGATGGGGCAGAGCCAGTTCATGCCCTCGAGCTTCGTACGCTACGCCGTGGATTTCGACGGCGACGGCAGGCGAGACATCTGGACCACCCGGATCGACGTATTCGCGTCCGCCGCCAACTATCTGACCCAAGCCGGCTGGCAGACCGGCGAGACTTGGGGCCGGCGGGTACGGTTGCCTGCCGGTTTTGACTCGGCGCTGACCGGTCTCGAGACGGCCAAGCCGCTCGCCGAATGGCAAGCGCTCGGCGTCCGCCGCGAAGACGGGACCGACCTGCCACGGACCGACATGAACGGCTCGATCGTCCTTCCCGGCGGGGAAGGAGGGCCGGCTTACCTCGCCTACAACAACTATCGAAGCATCATGCGATGGAACCGGTCTACCTATTTCGCCACCGCAGTCGGGTTGCTGGCGGACCGAATCGCCGGTCGGTAACGCACCGGCGCAGGCATTTCATGCTGCTCATGCTTCGCCCGGCCGCGGTGGTCTTCGCGCTTGCGACGGGCTCGCTTGTTCTCGATGGCTGCGCCGAAGTTCAGCTCGTGGCCTATTCCGCCAAAGAGATTATGGTCGGCGACAGCGATCCCGGACGCGGACCGCCCGTGCCGGCCGGCTACAAGGTGGGACAGCCCTACGAAGTGGCAGGCATCCGCTACCATCCGCGCCACGAGCCGGATTACGACCAGGTGGGGATCGCGTCCTGGTACGGCTCCAAGTTTCATGGCCGCCGGACCGCGAACGGTGAGGTCTTCGACATGAACGACCTCACGGCCGCCCACAAGACTCTGGCACTGCCCAGCCGGGTGCGCGTCACCAACTTGGAAAACGGGCGGTCGCTCACATTGCGGCTCAACGACCGCGGCCCCTTCGTGGACGATAGAATCATCGATATTTCGCGCCGCGGAGCGCAGTTGCTGGGCTTCCACCGCAAGGGCCTGGCCGAAGTGAGGGTCCAGTATCTGGGCCTCGCCGAGCTTTCGCCGGATCGGCGCGTTGCGGAGGCACGGACAGAGCCTGCCGCTCCTGATCAGCCGGTGCTTTTCGTCCAGATCCAGGCTTTCGAAGACCGGGAACGAGCACGGCGCGCAGGGCAGCGCGCGCTGGCGATCAGTCGCAACGTCGTCATCGTTGGGCAGACGCGGGCGGGACGTGCCATCTATCCCGTGCGCATCGGCCCGTTGGCGTCGCGCGGGGAGGCGAATGCGGTTCTGGCCCGGGCAGTCCGAGCCGGCTTCAAGGACTCGTATATTGTGACCGCGAAAACTCGTTGACGTGATGCCCTTGGCGCGCCCCGGGCGCATCGTATAAATCTTCTACGCCGTGGACTCGTTGGGAACGCGACGGAATGGCAGACCGGAAATCCACCATGAACCGCGCTGCGCTCGGCGCGCTTGCCTGGATTCTTGCGTTCGGCGCGATGCTTCTTCTGCCGCCCCCATCGGCCTCCGCTGTGTTCGAGACCAAGGCCAAGCAACTAATCCTGGTGGATGATGTAACGGGGACCGTGCTCGCGGAGAAGAATCCGGACCAGGTCATGTACCCCGCCTCCATGAGCAAGATGATGACGCTCTATCTGGCGTTCGAGTATCTGGCGAGCGGTCGTATCGTCATGGACGACGCCATCATGGTCAGCGAGCGGGCGTGGCGCATGCGGGGCTCACGGATGTATATCGAGGTGGGCTCGCGGGTCACCGTCCGCGACCTTCTGCGGGGCATCGTGGTGCAGTCGGGAAATGACGCCTGCGTGGCGCTCGCCGAAGGACTTGCAGGTTCGGAAGAAGCCTTTGTCGAAGAGATGAACCGGAAGGCGGCCGTGCTCGGCCTCCGCGACAGCCGCTTCCACAACACCACTGGCTGGCCCGACCCGAATCACACCACCACCGCGCGAGACCTGGCGAGTCTCGCCCATCATCTGATCGCAGACTTTCCGCAATATTACGGCATGTTTGCGGAAACGGAGTTTTCCCACAACGACATCCGACAAGGGAACCGCAATCCGCTCCTCTACACCTACGAGGGCGCGGACGGCCTCAAGACAGGCTACACGCGAGCCTCCGGCTATGGTCTCGCCGCCTCCGCCGAGCGGAACGGACGGCGGCTCATTTTGGTGATGAACGGGCTCTCCAGCGTCAATGAGCGTGCAAGGGAAGCGGAGCGCGTGCTCAATTACGGCTTTCGCGAGTTCGGCACCTATACCCTCTTCAAGGCCGGAGAGGCGGTGGATACGTTGCCTGTCTGGCTCGGTGAGAGCGACGAAGTGCCGCTCGTGACCTCCGAGGACGTGACGCTCACCATGCCTCGCCGCGCGCGCCCCGACATGGAGGTGAAGGTCGTCGCCGACGGGCCCGTTCCCGCCCCGGTGGAGGAGGGGACCCCGGCTGCGCGCCTTCTGGTGAGCGCTCCCGATACACCTACCCGGGAATGGCCGTTGGCGGCAGGCGCCTCGGTGGAGAAGCTTTCCGCTTTCGGGCGGATCGGCGCGGCCATCGAACATCTCCTTTGGGGCTCCGCGCGCTAAGGGCGCGCAGCTGTCCGCAATGGCGCGGGGGCGATTCATCACCCTCGAAGGCGGTGACGGCGCCGGCAAGACCGTTCAGACGGCAAAGCTCTGTGCGGCGCTGGAAGCAGAGGGGATCGACGTGCTGGCGACCCGCGAGCCAGGCGGTTCCGACGGCGCGGAGGCCATACGTGCGCTCCTGGTGGATGGTTCGACCGAGCGCTGGGACCCGTTGACGGAAGCCATGCTTCACAGCGCCGCCCGTCGCGACCATACGCTGCGTACGATTCAGCCGGCGCTCGCAAGCGGACGCTGGGCGGTCTCCGACCGCTATGTCGATTCGATGAATGTCTACCAGGGTTGCGGCCAGGGCGTGAGTGCCGCTGCATTGGAGCAGCTCACGGCGCTCGCGCTGGAGAGTTTCGCGCCGGATCTCACCATCGTCCTCGACATCCCCGCCGAGGACGGCTTGCGCCGGGCTGCCACGCGCGTTCGCAAGAGCCGCTACGAGCGCATGGGGCGGGATGTCCACGCGCGGATTCGCGAAGGGTTCCTGGCCGTTGCGCGCAACGAGCCCAAGCGCTGCGTCGTGGTCGACGCGGCCCAGGACGTGGAGGAGGTCCACCGCGCAATTTGGCGGATCGTCGTCGAGCGGCTTCCCGTGACGGTCGATGGCTGAGGCTTCCAACGGCTCTTTCGCCTGGCCCGCTCCTCGCGCCAATCCCCATCTCGTCGGGCATGAAGAGGCGCTCAAAACGCTTGTCGGATCCTGGCAGAGCGCGCGCCTCGCCCATGCCTGGATGCTCACCGGGCCGCGCGGCATCGGCAAGGCGACGCTTGCCTTCCGCTTTGCGCGAATGATCCTGGGCGGCGAGCCCGCGTTGGCGCCAAGCCATGATGTCTTCCACCGCATCGCCGCAGGCAGCCATGCCGGTCTCGCCACCGTCGAGCGGACGGTGGGGGACCGCGGCGCGCTGCGGTCCGAGATCGTGGTGGCGGACGTGCGCAAGGTTTCGTCGTTCCTCTCTCTTACGGCGGGCGAGGGGACATGGCGGGTGATCGTCGTGGATGCCGCCGAAGAGCTGAACGGAAACGCCGCCAACG
Source organism: Alphaproteobacteria bacterium (assembly GCA_965220825.1). Lineage (GTDB taxonomy): Bacteria > Pseudomonadota > Alphaproteobacteria > UBA828 > UBA828. Next base: position 755,578 of record OZ244839.1, on the reverse strand, counting down.
CCCTCCTCAAGCGCCTGGAAGAGCCGCCGGACCGCGTGCTCTTTCTGCTGGTGAGCCACGTTCCGAGCCGCGTGCTGCCCACGGTTCGCTCCCGCTGCCGCGTACTCGCCATGCATCCGCTGAATGCGACAACCCTCGAAGGGCTCCTGGCGGAAGCGATGGCCGCCATGCCCGAGAGCGAGCGACGGTTGCTTGCGCGACTCGCGGAAGGAAGCCCCGGACGGGCCGCGTCCCTTGCGGCACAGGGCGGCGTCGCGCTCTACAAGAGTTTTATCGGGCTTGTTCGGGACTTGCCCGAGGTGGACGCCCCCGCGCTTCACGGTCTCGGTGACGGGCTTGCCGGGCGCGACGGGGTGGACCGCTTTCGGACCCTTGCTGAGCTGATGCTCTGGTGGCTGGGCCGCTCGATCCGGCGAGCGGCCATGGGTATCAATGACGAAAGCGAGGAGATCGTGCCGGGCGAAGCCGCGGCCGCGAGACTCTTCGACGGCCCCGCGCTTGATCGCTGGGTCGACGCGTGGGAAAAGACGGACCGCCTTTTCGCCCAGACGGACGTACTCAATCTCGATCCCAAACAAGCCCTGATCGGCGCATTCGTCACGCTGCAAGAGGCTGCGCAGCGCTGAGCGGTGCGCCGGAAGAGGAGCGCATGACGCGTCGAGCCCCATACTATCTCACGACGCCCATCTACTATGTGAACGATTCACCTCACATCGGGCATGCCTACACCTCCGTCGCGTGCGATGTGCTCGCACGCTTCATGCGGCTCGACGGGCACGATGTCCTGTTTCTCACGGGCACGGACGAGCACGGGCAAAAGGTTGAGAAATCGGCTGCCGCCGCGGGCAAGGAGCCGCAGTCCTTCGTCGATGAGGTTTCGGAGCGGTTCCGTGCGCTCGGCGACGTCATGGGCTTCAGCAACGACGATTTCATCCGCACGACCGAGCCGCGCCATATCGAAGCCTGCCAGGCGCTGTGGAAGCGCATTGCCGACAACGGCCATATCTATCTCGGAAAATATGCCGGCTGGTATTCGGTGCGGGACGAGGCGTTCTACGCCGAATCGGAGCTGGTGAAGGAGGGGCAGGGCTGGACCGCTCCCAGCGGCGCACCGGTCGAATGGGTCGAAGAGCCGAGCTACTTCTTCCGCCTCTCGGCCTGGCAGGACAAGCTGCTCGCATTCTACGAGGAAAACCCCCAGGCGGTTGCGCCCGAGAGCCGGCGCAATGAGGTGGTCAGTTTCGTAAGCGGCGGGCTCAGCGATCTCTCGATTTCCCGCACCAGCTTCAAATGGGGCGTCCCGGTGCCGGGGGATTCGGATCACATCATGTATGTCTGGTTGGACGCCCTCACGAACTATATCAGTGCGGCGGGTTTCCCCGATGAGAAGAGGGAGGCTTGGCGCGCCTTCTGGCCCGCCGATCTCCACATGGTCGGCAAGGACATTCTGCGTTTCCACGCGGTCTACTGGCCCGCTTTCCTCATGGCCGCCGGCATCGAACCGCCCAAGCGGGTATTCGCCCACGGCTGGTGGACGAACGAAGGGCGCAAAATGTCCAAGTCGGTCGGTAACGTAATCGAGCCGGAGCGGATCGTCGCGCACTACGGACTGGATCAAATCCGCTATTTTCTGCTGCGGGAGCTGCCGTTCGGCAATGACGGCGATTTTTCGCACAAGGCCGTCGTGCGACGCATGAACAACGATCTCGCCAATGATTACGGCAATCTCGCACAGCGCATTCTTGCAATGATCGCTCGCCATTGCGGGGCGGCGGTGCCACGACCGGGTGCCTTCGAGAAGGCGGACCGCGCCTTGTTGGACGCCGCCTCGTCGCTCACGGACGATGTGCGGGAGGCAATGGAGGCGCAGGCCTTCCACCGGGCGCTGATCCGCATCTGGGACGTGATCGGCCATGCCAACCGCTATGTGGACGACCAGGCTCCCTGGGCTCTCCGAAAATCCGATCCTGCGCGCATGGCGACGGTCCTCTATACGGTCGCGGAGACCGTGCGGCGCCTCGCCATCCTCACCCAGCCGTTCATGCCGGAGTCGAGCGGGCGTATGCTCGACCAGCTTGGCGTATCGCCGGACCAGCGCGACCTGGCCGCCCTTGCGCCTTCGAACGCGCTGGAGCCGGAGACACCGCTTCCCAAACCGGAGCCGGTCTTTCCCCGTTTTGTAGAAGAAGAAGCTTCCGCATCATGACCACGCCCGAAGCGGGGGAGCGACCCATGCTGGTGGATAGCCACTGCCACCTGGATTTCCCCGATTTCGCGCCGGACTTCGACGCGATGCTCGACCGTGCGGCCGATGCCGGCGTCGGTGTGATGCAGACGATCTGCGTCAAGGTAAGCCAGTTCGATCCTATCCGCGCGATTGCCGAAGCCCATGAGAACGTCTTCTGTTCGGTGGGTGTCCATCCCCATCACGCGGGAACGGAGCCGGAGATATCTTCGGACGACCTCCTGCGACTCGCCGATGACCCGAAGGTCGTCGGCATCGGTGAAACAGGGCTCGATTTCTACTACGACAACAGCCCCCGACCGCTTCAGGAGGCGAGCTTCCGGCGGCATATCGCGGCGTCCCGGGCCAGCGGACTGCCCCTTATCGTGCACTCGCGCGCGGCCGACAGGGAAACGGGGCGAATCCTGCGGGAGGAAGCGGAGCAGGGGGCCTTTCCCGGCGTCATCCACTGCTTCAGTTCGGGATCGGACCTTGCCCGGACGGCTCTCGAACTCGGGCTCTATATCTCGTTCTCGGGCATCGTCACCTTCAAGAAGGCGGACGACATCCGCGCGGTTGCGCGGAACGTGCCGCTGGAGAGGATGCTGGTGGAAACCGATGCACCGTTCCTCGCGCCCGTTCCCCACCGGGGCAAACGCAACGAGCCGGCCTACATAGCCAGGACCGCGGCGTGCCTCGCCACGCTCAAAGACATCGAGACCGCCGAGATCGCACGGACGACCACACGGAATTTTTTCGAGCTGTTCGAGAAGGCCAAAGGATAACCTGCCTGATCGATGAAAATAATCATGCTCGGGTGCGGTACGTCGAGTGGCGTTCCCCTGATTGGATGCGACTGCGCCGTCTGCACCTCCGGAGATCCTCGGAACCGCCGCCGCCGTGTCGCGCTTGTCGTGGAGGATGAGCAGGCACGGGTCCTTATCGATACGCCGCCCGACCTTCATGGCCAGCTGGTGGATGCGCAAATTGCGCATATCGATGCGGTTCTGTTTACCCATGCTCACGCGGACCATGTGCACGGGATCGACGATCTGCGATCGATCAACCACCATCTCGGGCGCAGTCTCGACGTTTACGGAACCGACGCCACGCTGGACGCAATTCGCACGCGGTTCGGCTACGCATTCGAGCCGCCACCCGCGAACGGTTGGTGGGCGCGGCCGAGCCTGCGACCGGTTCCGGTGAACGGACCGTTCTCTTGCTACGGCATTCCGGTCGTTCCTTTTCCGCAACGCCACGGTCGGAGCGAGACCACGGGGTACCGCCTCGGCGCCATGGCATACTCGACCGACGTGAACGACCTCTCGGACGAAGCCTTCGACATTATCGCAGGCGTCCGCCTGTGGGTGGTGGACTGTCTCGGCTACCGGAAGCACCCGACTCACGCCCATCTGGATCTCACCTTGCAATGGATCGAACGGGTGAAGCCGCAACTCGCCGTGCTCACGCACATGTCGCATCAGTTCGATTACGAAACGCTGCGCGCCGCGCTGCCCGCAGGCGTCGTGCCGGGTTATGACGGCCTGGTCGTGGACATGGATGCGTTACGCGAGCCTGCTTAAATTTACCATAATGTATATTATGCGAATTTCGAAACGCGAACGCCGGGCTGCCCCTTCCGAATGGAGGATGTCATGACGGGTGCGCCCCGAGCACGCAAGCAGGCAGGTATCGAGCGTTTGCTCGAGGTCATGGCACGGTTGCGCGACCCGGAGAGCGGCTGTCCGTGGGACCGGGCGCAATCCTTCGAGACCATTGCGGCCTACACCATCGAGGAAGCCTACGAGGTTGCCGAAGCGATCCGGCAGAACGACCGGCAGGCCTTGCGCGACGAGCTGGGGGACCTTCTCTTCCAGGTGGTTTTTTATGCGCAGATGGCACAAGAGGAAGGCGGCTTCGATTTCGACGTCGTGGCGCACGAGATCGCGGAGAAGATGGTTCGCCGCCACCCCCATGTCTTCGGCCCCGATGCCACCGCCGGTTCCCGGGCGGAATCGGCACGCGAGCGCGCCTGGGAAGACCGAAAGGCCGCCGAACGTGCCGAGAAAGCTGCGGCCCAAGGGCGCAAGGCAAGCATATTGGACGGGGTGGCCCTCAGCTTCCCCGCCCTGCTCCGCGCACAGAAACTTCAGAAGCGCGCCGCACGCATAGGCTTCGACTGGCCGTCCGATGCGCCCGTGTTCGACAAGCTGAACGAGGAAATCGAAGAATTGCGGGCGGCCGCGGAGCCCGGAGACGTGGCGGAGGAAGTCGGCGACCTCTTGTTCGCCTGCGTCAACCTCGCCCGCCATATGGGCGTGGACGCCGAAACCGCCTTACGCGAAGCCAACCGGAAGTTCGAGCGCCGTTTCCGTAAAATCGAAGCCAGGGTTTCGGCTTCCGGCGGCACTCTGGAGAACACCTCCCTGGAGGCCATGGATCGTCTGTGGGAGGAAGCGAAGCGGACGGAGCGCGACAAGGAATAGAAGGGACGGTCAAGCCCGCTCGGGAAAAGGAATGGGCGTCTAAAAGCCCATGCCTCCCATACCGCCCATGCCACCCATTCCACCCATGCCGCCCATTCCACCCATGCCCATGTCACCGCCGGGGGGCATGGGCGGGAGAGGCTTGTCCTCGGGGATCTCGGCGATACCGACTTCCGTCGCGATCAGAAGGCCTGCGATGGACGCGGCATCCTGCAGCGCACTCCGGACGACCTTGGCCGGATCCAGAATGCCCGCCTCGACCATGTCTCGGTAGCGGCCGGCCTGGGCGTCGTAGCCTTGCGTGCCCTTGTCGCGCCCGTCCAGCAAGGTGCCGACCACCAAAGAGCCGTCGGCACCCGCGTTGCTCGCGATACAGCGTGCCGGCGCACGGACGGCAGCACGCACGATGGCGATGCCTCGATCCTGGTCCGCATTGGCGCCCGTGAGATTGCGGAGCTTGCGGGAAGCGCGGAGCAGCGCCACGCCGCCGCCGGCGACGACCCCCTCCTCCACCGCCGCGCGGGTCGCGCGCATTGCGTCGTCCACGAGTTCTTTCTTTTCCTTCACCTCGATTTCGGTATCGCCACCCACGCGCAGGATCGCCACCCCGCCGACAAGCTTGGCGAGCCGCTCCTCGAAACGCTCCTGGTCATATTCGGAATCCGTGGTTTCGATCTGCATGCGAAGCTGGTCGCAGCGCTCGGCAAGGGCCTTCTTGGTGCCGCGCCCGCCCACGATCACCGTCTCGTCCTTGCTCATCTCGACCCGTTTGGCTTCCCCCAGCATCGTGAGGTCCATGGTCTCGAGCTTTATGCCGACTTCGCTATTGACGACCGTACCGCCGGTCAGGATCGCGATATCCTCGAGCATCGCCTTGCGCCGGTCGCCGAAGGCGGGCGCCTTGGCGGCGGCGATGGGGATGGAGCCCCGCAGCCGGTTGACCACGAGTGTCGCCAGCGCCTCGCCGTCCACGTCCTCGGCAATCACCAGCAGCGGCCGGCCGGACTTGGCGACCTGTTCCATCACCGGCAGAAGCCCCTGCATGCTGCTGAGCTTTTCCTGGTGAAGCAGGATGCAGGGGTTATCCAGCTCCACCGTCATGCGCTCGGCGTTGGTGACGAAATAGGGCGAGATGTAGCCCTTGTCGAAATTCATGCCCTCGACGACATCGAGCTCGGTTTCGATGCCGGTGGCCTCTTCGATGGTGATGACGCCCCGCTGGCCGACTTCCTCCATCGCGCGCGAGATCATCCGGCCCACATCCGGGTCGTTGTTGGCGGCGACTGTCGCGACCTGTTCGATCTCCTCGCGCGTCTTGACCCGTTTGGCCTGCCTCTCGATATCCTTCACCACGGTGGAAACGGCAAGGTCCACGCCGCGGCGAAGATCCATGGGGTTCATGCCCGCAGCAACCGCCTTCGCGCCTTCTCGCACGATCGCCCGCGCAAGCACCGTCGTGGTGGTGGTCCCGTCGCCGGCAGTCTTCTCCGTGCGGTTCGCCGCCTCTCGCACCAGCCGCACGCCCATGTCCTCGAACTTGTCCTCGAGCTCGAGCTCCTTGGCGACGGTGATACCGTCCTTGGTGACCCGTCCATCCCCGCCGGCGGTCTGATAGACGACGGTCCGCCCCTTGGGTCCCAGGGTGACGGAGACGGTATCCGCCAAAATGTCGACGCCGTTGAGGAGGCCCGTGCGGTTCTCCTCCGCATGAAGAATTTTCTTGCCGGCCATGGCCGCTTGCTCCCGATGGATTGCTGTTTGCCGCGCGTCGCAGGTTTATTCGATCACGCCCATGATGTCGGATTCCTTCATGATCAACAGCTCCTCGCCGTCGACCGTCACTTCGGTACCCGACCATTTGCCGAAGAGGATGCGGTCCCCCGCTTTCACGTCCATGGGGGTTAGATTGCCGTCGTCATCCCGCCCGCCCGGGCCCGCGGCAATGACCTCGCCCTCTTGCGGCTTCTCCTGGGCCGTATCCGGGATGATGATGCCACCCGCCGTTTTTTGATCCTGCTCGATCCGCCGCACCAGCACGCGGTCGTGCAAAGGCCTGATGTTCATGCCGCCTCTCCCGATGGTCCGAAGTGCAACCGAAGACTTGTCGCAGGCTCTCATGCATCTTGCCGGGGGCCGCGGGGCTCCCGGAAGGCGCGCCGGTTATAGGGAAGCTCTTTCTGAACTGTCAACCGGCGGAGACGACAATACCCGGGCGTCGGCCGACGCGCCCCGCATCCGCCGGCGCAAGGCCCATCTTCAACCATGCCCGTTCCGCGTCGTCGGTCCGCTCCATGATCTCGCCGTGGCGGTAGAGCCAGGCCAGCGTTGCGCCGTCCTCATGGGGCACGCCGACTTCGACAATCCGCCGGGCCTTGCCGAGCCGCTTGTCGATAAGGTCCAGAAGATCGTCGATTCCCTCACCTGTCAGTGCCGAGATGAAGACTTGGGAGTCGTCGTTGCCGCCGCCGTTCGCGAGATCGGTCGCCCGCCCGGGTTCCAAGAGGTCGCGCTTGTTGAGAACTTCGACGACATCGCTCTCGAGGCGATCCTCGAGGCCGAGCTCCACCAGGACGCGCAGCACATCCGCCCGCTGCCCGGCTTTGTCGGCATCGGCGCAGTCCCTTACATGCACGATAAGGTCGGCCGCCGCGACTTCCTCGAGTGTCGCGCGAAACGCCGCCACCAGATCATGCGGCAGATCCGAAATGAACCCCACCGTATCCGAGAAAACGACCTTATGCCCCGAGGGTAATATGGCGCCCCGTATGGTGGGGTCGAGCGTCGCGAAAAGCTGGTCGCGGGCCGCCACATCCGCCCCGGTCAGACGGTTGAACAGAGTGGACTTGCCCGCGTTGGTGTAACCCACGAGAGCGATAACCGGGTACGGCACCTTCCGGCGCGCCGCCCGGTGGAGGCCCCTGGTACGCTTCACGCCTTCCAGCGCCCGCCGCAGCCGGCCCATCCGTTGACGAAGTGCGCGGCGGTCCGCCTCGATCTGCGTTTCGCCCGGTCCCCCAACGAACCCGAGGCCGCCGCGCTGGCGCTCAAGGTGGGTCCAGGAGCGCACCAGCCGGCTGCACTGGTAGGAATGCGCCGCGAGCTCGACCTGGAGCCGCCCCTCCTTGGTCTGCGCCCGCAGCGCGAATATCTCCAGGATGACGGCGGTGCGGTCGATCACTTTGCAGGACCAGGCGCGTTCCAGATTGCGTTGTTGAACGGGCGTCAGGGCACCGTCCACGACCACCGCGTCGAGCTTTTCTTCCGCCGCGATTCTCGCAATCTTTTCCACCCAGCCGGAGCCGAAAAGCGTGCTCGGCCGGGCCCGGGGCAGCCGCACCAGCTGCGAGAACGCGACTTCGAGCCCGATCGCTTCAGTGAGGCAAACCGCTTCGGCGAGGCGATCCTCCGGCTCGCGCACGGGCTCCGCCGCGACCGGCCCCCCCGCCCCGTTGGCGCGCCCGCCCGCCCGGCCCGGCGCGGCGGTGCGCAGGACTGGGCGCAGTACGCAGGCGCGCGGGCAGGAATTCGGGAAGCGGGAGTCGCGCCGGGTCGTCACCGGTCAGGCTTCGTCTTCTCTCTCGGCGTCTTCTTCTTCCCTCTCGCCGGAGTCGAACAGTTGAACCGGTTGGGCCGGCATGACGGTCGAGATCGCGTGCTTGTAGACGAGCTGAGAATGATCGTCCCGCCGCAACAGAACACAAAAATTATCGAACCACGTAATGACGCCTTGGAGTTTGACCCCATTCACGAGAAAAATCGTAACGTGCAGTTTCCCTTTTCTCACATGATTGAGGAAAACATCCTGAAGACTTTTCTTTTTTTCTCCAAGCATCGACTGGTTCCTTTGTTCGTTTTATCCATGGCCGCTCCAAGTGCTGAAATGGAGCGGGGATCCGTTCAGCGGCAACCGCCGCGCGGCGCGAGGCAATAGTCCAGATACAACCTCCTGAGCCGCCCGGTCACGGTACCGGGCGTGCCGTCGCCCACCGCGCGTCCGTCGATCCGCACGATAGCACGCACAAACGCCGTGGTACTCGTCAGGAAAGCCTCCAGCGAGGCCTGGGCCTCGGCCAGGGTAAAGGGCCGCTCCACCACCTCTATTCCGGCTTCCCGGGCGAGTGCGATGACCGTCCGGCGCGTGATGCCACCAAGGATATTGGAGCGGACATCCCGCGTTACAACCCGTTCCTCCCCATCCACGATCCAGGCATTGGTGGAGGAGCCTTCGGTCACGCGGCCGTCCGCGTCCACGAACCAGGCCTCATAGGCCTCGGCCTCCCGCGCGGCTTGCTTGGCCAGCACATTGGGGAGCAGCGAGACCGACTTCACGTCGCATCGGCCCCAACGCTGGTCGGGCATGGATATGACGGAAACGCCCTGGTCGACATTCGCGCTCTCGGGCCATTTCAGCGACCGGGCGGTAAGGACGAGCGCGGGCTCGGCCGCTGCGGGAAAGGGGTGATCCCTGGCGGCCGCACCGCGAGTCGCTTGCAAATAGACCATTCCGTCCCGGATGCGGTTGCGGCGAAGCACTTCGCGAGTCACCAGGCGGATCGCGGGTCTCGGGATCGGAAGATCCATGCCGATCTCGTGGAGGGAGCGTTCCAGCCGGTCCAGATGGGGTTCTTCGTCGATGACCCTGCCGCCGAACACCGCGGCCACTTCGTACACGCCGTCGGAAAACTGGTAGCCGCGATCCTCCACATGGACCCGGGCATCGCCGTGGCGCATGTAGCGGCCGTTCACATAGGCTATGCGGGGCATGACGGACCGCGCCGCTCAGAAGAATTCGAGCCGAACGGCGAACATCTTCTCCACCTTTTTCACTTCCGGCGCGGCGGAGAGCATGACCACCCGATCCCGCGCCTGGATCGCCGTATCGGCACGCGGCATGATGACCTCCCCGTCACGCAGCATCGCACCGACGATGATGCCGTTCGGCAGCTTGATTTCGTTGAGCGGCCGCCCCACGACGGGCGAGGTATCGAGCGCCTCCGCTTCGACGATCTCCGCGGCCCCGTTGCAAATGGTGTGCACCGCCAGGATACGGCCACGCCGGATCCGTTGCAGGATGGTGGAAACGGTGGATTCCCGCGGGCTCACCGCCACGTCGACGCCGAGGCTGCCCATCAGCGGCACGTAGCTCGGATTGTTGACCAGCGAGATCGCCGTCCGGCAGCCGGCGCGTTTTGCGAGGAGTGCCGCGAGGATGTTTACCTCGTCGTCGTTGGACACCGCGATCACCGCCTCGGCGAGTCCGACATTGATCTCGGTCCGTATCTCGGCGTCGAGCGCATCTCCGTGGATGACGGTCGCCCGTTCCAGACGCTCCGCCAGATAGTTGGCGCGCTGGCGATTCACCTCCACCACCTTGATCTCGAGCCTCTGATGCTCGGCTTCGAGCTCTCGGGTCAGGAAATAGCCGATATTGCCGCCGCCGACGATCACCACGCTGCGGGCTTCCTGCTCTTCATGGCCGAACACCGCCATGGAGCGCTCCACATGGTCGGAATCGCAGACGAAATAGACCTCGTCCCCGATCAGCATCTGTTCGTCGCCCCGTGGCACCATGAAGCGCGAGTTCCGGCTGATGGCAAGCACCGTGATGGCGAGTTCGGGGAACAGTTCGGTCAGTTGGCGGAGCGGCGTATTGACGATGGGGCAGCCTTCTTCGCAGCGTACGCCGATCACCCGCAGCCGTCCGTCGCCGAACGGCAGCATGTCGAGGGAACCGGGGACCTGAAGCCTGCGCTCGATGGCCCGGGCGACCTCGATCTCCGGCGAGATGATGAGGTCTATGGGCATGTGGTCCCGGCTATAGAGGTTCGCCCAGGCGGGATCGAGATAGCTCTGGTGCCGGACTCGGGCGATCTTCTCCGGCACGTTGAAGATGGAATGGGCGACCTGGCAGGCCACCATGTTGACCTCGTCGGAATAGGTCACCGCAACGATCATGTCGGCGGTTTTCGCACCGGCGTCCTCCAGGACGTCCGGAAGCGACGCGTTGCCGACGATAGCTCGCATGTCGGAGGTATCGGACAGTCTCTGAGCGATTTCGGGATCGTTGTCGATAACGGTCACGTCGTTGGCCTCGCCCGCCAACTGGCGTGCAATGCTGGACCCGACTTGGCCCCCGCCGCACACGATGATGTTCACGGGCGCGCGTCCGCCGCCTAAATCCGACGCCCGCCGCCCTCACGCTCGATGAGGTCGAGGGACAGCAGCTTGCGATGCAGCGCGGACCGGTCCATGCCGATGAATCTCGCGGCGCGCGAGATATTGCCGTCGAAGCGCTCGATCTGAGCGCCCAGATAGTCCCGCTCGAAGCGCTTGCGGGCTTCGCGCAGCGGCAGCGTCATGAGATCGACCGAACTGAGGTTCGATGCCGTGCCGTTCGTCATCAGGCCGAGTTCCGTCGGCAGCATGTCCGCCCGTATCGGCGTATCGGCGGGTGGCGGCGCCATGATCAGGAGCCATTCCACCATGTTGCGAAGCTGACGCACATTGCCCGGCCAATCGAAGGACTGCAGCAGCGCCATCGCATCGTCGGCGATGGTCCGGGGCGCGAGCCCCGCGCTCTCCGACGCCTGAGCAAGGAAATAGCGAGCGAGTTCGGCCACGTCCCCCCGCCGCTCGGCGAGCGCCGGCACGCGGATCGGCACGACATTGAGTCGGTAGAACAGGTCTTCCCGGAAGCGGCCGGCTTCGATTTCGGCCGGGATATCGCGCGTGGTGGCGGCTACCACGCGGACATCCACCTCGATGGGCTGCGTGCCGCCTTCCCGCTCGAAGGTCCGCGCCTGGAGCACGCGCACGATCTTGCCCTGTGTCTCGAGCGGCATATCCGCGATCTCGTCGAAGAAGAGAGTGCCGCCATGGGCGCGTTCGAACGTGCCGATCTTGCCGGAACCCGCCTGTCCGTCGGATTCGTCCGCGCCGAACAGCTCGAGCTCGAGACGGTCCGGGCGCATCAGGGCCGCGTTGACGACGACGAAGGGGCCGGATGCGCGTCGGGACTTTCGGTGGATCAGGCGTGCGACGACCTCCTTGCCGGCACCGGCCGGCCCCGTGATGAACACCCGGCTGCCCGTCGGCGCGACACGCTCCGCGGCGGCGCGAACCTGATTGATCTCGGCCGAACTCCCGATCAATTCCACCGCTCCCCCGGCCCGAAGCCGGAGTTCCGCGATTTCCCGGGCGCGCTCCGCTTCCTTGAGGGCACGCGCAACGAGGAGCAGCAGGCGGTCCGTCTCGAACGGCTTCTCGATAAAGTCGTAAGCGCCCTTCTTTATGGCGGTGACGGCCATGTCGATATTCCCATGCCCGCTGATCATCACCACCGGGACCTCCGGGTGCCGCCGGCGCACGACTTCCAGCAGTTCCATGCCGTCCAGGGTGCTCCCCTCGAGCCAGATATCGAGAACGACAAGCGCGGGCGGAGGGTGCGATTCGATTGCGGCGAGCGCCGAATCGCCATCGCCGGCGACACGCGGCGCGTAGCCCTCGTCCTCGAGTATCCCGGCGATCAGCGCGCGGATATCGGCTTCGTCATCGACGATCAGGATGTCGCGACTCACGAATCGTCAACTCCAGGTTGCGAGGCGGGCGCCGCAGGGAAGGTCAGCACCACCCGGGCACCGCCTTCCATTCCATCTCCAAGCAAGAGCGTTCCACCGTGGTCTTCCATGATCTTGCGCGCAATCGCGAGGCCAAGGCCCGTACCCTTGAGACGTGTGGAAATATACGGTTCGGTCAAACGGTCCCGCTGCTCGAGCGGAAGTCCGATCCCGTTGTCTTCGACCTCGAACGTCCAGCAGCCGCCATCCTCTCGTAAACGGATCGTTACGCGCCCGGGCTCTCCGCTTCCGGCGTCCATGCGCGCGTCAATTGCCTCGGTGGCGTTTTTTATAAGATTCGTCAAGGCTTGTCCGATCTGCCGACGATCGCAGTTCACCATGACGGGCTCGTCTGGCGCTTCAACCGAGAACGCGGTCTCGGGGCTTGCGACCCTCTGCAGGACCACCTCCTCCCTGGCGAGCGCCGCCAGATCGACGGGTTTGAGAACGGGCGCCGGCATTCGGGCGAAGGAGGAGAATTCGTCGACCATCCTGCGCATGTCGCCGACCTTGCGAACGATGGTATCCGTACAGGCCGAAAACACCTCGGGCTCGGTCTCGATCTCGTCCATATACTTCCGTTTTATGCGCTCCGCCGAAAGCTGGATGGGCGTCAGCGGGTTCTTGATCTCGTGGGCGATGCGCTGCGCGACGTCGGCCCAGGCGGCCATTCGCTGGGCGGAGAGCAGGTCGGTAATTTCGTCGAACGTGACGACGAACCCCTGGATCCGGCCTTTGTCGCGCTCGGCCACGATGCGGACCAGAAGCGTCCGGGGCTGTCCACCGCGGGTGAGTTCAACCTGGCGCTCGACGAGCCGCCTGGGCCGGGTGCGCGCCTCCGCGAGGAGCCGCGCCATTTCCGGCACGGCGTCTTCGAATGCCCGGCCGGTCAGTTCGCCTTCGGTGATGTCGAGCAGCGCCAGCGCCGACGGGTTGGGCAGCGTCACCCGGCCGGCCTCATCCAGGCCGATCACGCCGGCGGAGACGCCCGAGAGCACCGCCTCGGTAAAGAGCCGCCGGTCGTCGAGTTCGCGGTTGGCCTCGATCAGCGCCTGCTGCTGGCCGCGGATACGATCCGTCATGCGGTTGAAGGCACGGCTCAACGAGCCGATTTCGTCGTCTTGCGCGGGTTCCGCAACGCGGGCCGAGAGATCGCCGGCCCGCACCTGGTCGGCGGCGGCGATGAGGCCGCCGATGGGGCGCGCGATCCGGTTCGCGAACTGAAGGCCCACCCAGACGGATGTGAGCAGCACCAGCAGGGCGATGACCACGAATATCAGCACGAAGGTTATCTGGATGCCGGAACGCTCGTTTTCCAGCCGGCGATAGTCCGCCACCACCCTCTGCACTTCCTGCGTATGGTCGATTACCCGGCTGTCGAGAAAACGGCCCACATAGAGGTAGGCGTCGAGAAAGGCGTCGAGACGGATGAGCGCCCGCACCCGGTCGTCCCCCTCGTGAGAAAGGATCACCACCTCGCCCGCTTCCGCCGCCGCCATGACGTCTTCCGGCGTGCGCTCGAACTCCAGGGTAAAGCTCAGATTGTTGCGGGCGAGAATCCGTCCGTTGCGCTGGAGGACAACGACTTCGGTCAGGGACCGCCCGAGCGCCAGTCTGTTGAGGAAGTCGGTCATTCGGTACGGACTTTGGGAAAGGTAGCCCGCCTGGCGGTTGAGCTCGGTGGCGGTTGCCAGCGCTTCGGCCCGGATCCCCTCCCGGTGCTCGAGCACATAGGTCTGCGCCACCAGGAGAGAGCGGTCGAGCGCCGTAGAGACCTTCTGGTTGAACCAGGCCTGCATGCCGAAATCGAGAAACAGCGCGGAGAAGACCGCAACCACGATGGTGGGCGTTACCGCCACCAGGCTGAAGAGCGCCGCCATGCGGGTATGCAGCCGGGAGCCGGCGGAGCGTCGCCTCCGCGCGAGCCAGAGCCGCACCAGCCGGCTCGAAATCAGGGCTCCCAGCGAGAGCAGGAGCACCAGATCGATATTGAGAAGGATCAGAATGGTCCGGGGCTCGGGCGCGAACGGCGCCGAGCCCGTCATCGCCATGTAGGTGATCGTGCCGGACACGACAGCGCCGGCGGCGAGGCAAATCGCGAGAATACGGGGCAGCGCGACGCGCCGGGACCATGCCCGGATGCGCCGGGTGAACCCGCTTCGGATATCCACCCCCGCGCCGAGACCGCCCAACGTCTTGTCCGCCGGCACTGTCACCGTCCTCCCGGCCCCCGGCGGGCCGCACTCGCCTTCAAGCCGGGTCTTCGCCGCCTTCGGGACCGTAGAATATCACCCAGACATAGAGGTCGTCGCTGAACGACTCGAAGAGGTGGGGCACACCCGCCGGCACGAACAGGACGTCGCCCGGTTGGAACGGGTGGGTACGGCTTCCGTTGCGGAACATCCCCTCCCCGCTCATCACCACATAGACCTCGTCCTGGTCGTGTGGCTTCTGCGGATCCTTCCCCCGCGGCGCATAGAGACCCACGCGGAGTGTCCCGCGCGTCACCAGCTGGGCGAACGGCTTGCCGCCGGTGGGAATCGCGGCAAGTGCCCCCACGGCCTCCGCGAGCGTCACATGGCCGGGGGTTTCCGTAGGACCGTCGCTCATGAGCGTTCCTCCACGACACGCCGCCTCACGGCGGCCGGGGCTGCGTTGCACCCGAGCTTACTACAGCACGCAGACGCGGCTGCAATGCGGAAAACCCTTTCAAAAAGCACGCCCCACACCGAAGCGATTTTTTTGTTTTAGGTGCGCGGGTCTCCAGGCCCGCATGTTTTTATTTTTCGAAGGGAAGGAAAAATGCGGGCCTGGAGACCCGCGCACCAAAAAAGGAGCAGCTGGCGGACGAACCCCGGCGGAATGGCATGCCAACCTGACAGCCGAAGAAACCCCAGCGTCTTAAACGCCCTGAATGAGGACGGGCGGTTCAATGCCGGGCGAAGTCGGATTATGGTGGGCGTCTGCCGGCGCTCTCCGCCGCTTCGGACGGAGAGCGCCCGCACACCTCACGGTGCGAGCCGTTCCGGGTCGCAACGTTCACCCGGAAGCAGGCGGCGCCTCGGACCACGGGTTTTTTTGATGACCACCGCATGGGCATTGATCGTCGCCGCAGGACGCGGCCACCGGGTGGGCGGGCCCGTGCCCAAGCAGTACCGTTCGCTCTCCGGCAGAGCCGTCCTCGACCGCACGGTCCGGCGGTTCGTCGACCATCCGGCGATCGATGGCGTGCGGGTCGCCATCCACCCCAATGATCGCACGCTCTACGACGAGGCGATTCGCCCGGAGACCGCGGCGGGGAAGCCGATCCGGCCCATAGACGGCGGTGCGAACCGGCAGGAATCGGTGCATTTGGGGCTCGAGAGCCTTGCTGACACGTCGCCCGATCTGGTGCTGATCCATGACGGCGCCCGGCCTCTCGTACCGTCCGCCGCCATAGATCGGGTGGTCGCGGCGCTCGCGGAGCATGACGGGGCGGTGGCGGCAATCCCCATCAACGATGCGGTGAAGCTCGCGGCATCCGCCGGCGGCGCAATTGCCGGCACCGTTCCTCGGGAGGGCCTCTGGCGCGCGCAGACGCCCCAGGGCTTCCGGTACGGCGCGATCCTCGAAGCGCATCGCAGCGCCGCGGGCCACGGCCTTCCGGACGATGCCGCCGTTGCCGAGCGTGCGGGCTTGAGCGTCGCCCTCACGATGGGAGACGAGGACAACCTCAAGCTCACCACGGAGGGCGATTTCGCGCGCGCAGAACGGATTCTTGCAGTGCAGGAGGCAAACATGGCGCGTGGCGCCGCGCCTCCCGCCTGGGAAACCCGCGTGGGGACGGGCTACGACGTCCACCGCTTCGGCCCTGGCGATCATGTGATGCTCTGTGGGCTTCGCGTGCCGCACGAGCAGGGCATTGTCGGCCATTCGGACGGCGACATCGCGCTTCACGCGGTGGTCGACGCCATCCTGGGCGCCATCGGTGCGGGCGATATCGGCCTTCACTTCCCGCCCTCCGATGAAACCTGGCGGGACGCGGATTCGGCACGGTTCGCAAGCCATGCGCTGGGCCTGCTGAAGGCGCGCGGTGGGGTGCTCGACCATGTCGACGTGACGGTGATCTGCGAGCGGCCCCGGATCGGTCCGCACCGCGCCGCCATGACGGCGAGGCTTTCGGCGATCCTGGGTCTCGAGCCTGGTCGGGTCAATCTGAAGGGCACCACCACCGAACGCATGGGTTTCACCGGACGGGGCGAAGGTATCGCGGCCCAGGCGGTCGCCACCGTTCGCCTGCCCGCCATCAGCGCCGGCAATGGCGGTTGATATCCCTCTGCCGCGCCGCTTCCCGCGCGACGCCACGACCCTCGCCGCGACCTGCTTCGGTTTGGGCTTCGTCAGGTGGGCACCGGGAACGGCGGCGTCCCTCGCCGCGCTGCCCGTCGCCTGGCTGCTCCGCACCCACACGGGCGTCTATGGCCTCGCCGCCGCGACCGCGTTGGTGCTGGTGGTGGGAATCTGGGCCGCGGCTGCCTATGAGCGGCGCAAGGGCGTTCGCGATTCGCCCGCGGTGGTCATCGACGAAGTCGCGGGCCAGTGGACCGCGCTTCTCCTGGTGCCCGCCGATCCCGCGGCCTATGCCGTGGGCTTTGCGCTGTTCCGCTTGTTCGATATCGCAAAGCCCTGGCCCATCGGCCTGCTGGATCGTCGTGTCGGGGGCGGTGTGGGCGTCATGCTCGACGATCTGGTGGCGGGAGCCTTCGCGGCGGTTCTGCTCTGGCATGTCTGGGTCTGGCTGTGACCTTCCCGTCCGCGCTATGCGCGCAGGCCGAGCGCCTGCTCGAAGCCTGCCGTACCCGGGGCTTGCGCATCGTTACGGCGGAATCCTGTACCGGCGGCCTCATCGCGGCCTGCCTCACGGAGGTCGCCGGCTCCTCGGATGTCTTCGAGCGCGGTTTCGTGGTCTATTCGAACGAAGCCAAGCAGGAAGCCTTGGGCGTGCCGGGCGAACTCATCGCCCGGGTCGGCGCGGTAAGCCGGGAGACGGCCATTGCCATGGCCACCTGCGGGCTCGCCCGCTCGCGCGCCGACCTCGCTGTCGCCGTAACCGGAATCGCGGGCCCCGGCGGTGGCACGCCCACCAAGCCCGTGGGCCTCGTCCACCATGCCTGCGCCTTTCGGGAGGCCCCGCCCCACCACCGCCGGATCGTTTATGAGGGCGACCGTGCCGCCGTTCGCCTCGCGACACTGGAAACCGCACTCGCAATGCTGGCCGAGGAGCTTTCGCGCAGCGACACCCGCCGCCAGGCCTGAGCGAATAGGGGCGCCACGGACGGGGGCGGCCCGTCCCACCACCCGAGACGACCCCATACTCGGGGACGCGCCGTCGCCGCCGACCCCGGCCCGTGATATGACTGGCACAAGGAGCCAACACAGGAAGCGATCGCCATGCCGCCCAACACGGATACCGCGCTTTCCAACTCCGGGATCGTTCAGGCCTACCGGGCGCGAACGCCCGCATCCGCCGTGCTCGCCGCGGAGGCCCGGGAGCTGCTGCCCTCGGGCGTGGTCCATGACGCGCGCTATCTGGAGCCCTACGGAATCTATATCGCCCGCGCCGAGGGCTCGCGTAAGTGGGATCACGACGGCAACGAATATGTGGACTATTCCGGCGGCCATGGCGCACTCCTGCTCGGCCACAATCACCCGGACGTGGTTGCGGCGATCCAGGAAGCGCTCCCCCACGGCACCCATCCAGGGGCCAATCACGAGCGGGAGATCCGCTGGGCGCAGATCGTCCGGGAACTCGTCCCATGCGCGGAACGGGTGCGATTCACCTCCTCTGGCACGGAAGCGACCCACATGGCGCTCCGCCTCGCGCGCGCCCATACCGGCAAGAGCCGAATCGTCCGCTTCAAGGGGCATTTCCACGGCTGGCACGATCACATGACGTCCGGCTACACGTCCCATTTCGACGGCGCGCCGACGACGGGCGTGTTGCCGGAACTTGCGGCCCAGGTGGTGCTCCTGCCGCCCGGAGACCGCGAGGCCGCCACCGCCGCCTTCGAGGCCTGCAACGATATCGCCGCCGTGATCCTGGAGCCGACCGGCGGCTCGTTCGGCCTGGTTCCCCATGCGCCCGAGTTTCTGGGCTTTCTCCGCGAACTGACGGAGCGGCACGGCGTCATTCTGATCTTCGACGAGGTGATCACGGGCTTCCGCGTCTCTCCCGGCGGCGCCCAAGGGCGTTTCGGCGTGACACCGGACATGAGCACCCATGCGAAGATCGTCGCGGGCGGCCTCCCCGGCGGCGCCGTGGCCGGGCGCAAGGCGATCCTCGACGACCTGGATTTCGCCGCAACGCGGGAGAGCGGGCGGGAGAAAATCTTCCATCCCGGCACGTTCAACGCGAATCCCGTCTCCGCAGCCGCCGGTGCGGCGGCGCTTGCCGTCGTCCGGGATTCGGATGCCTGCGAACGCGCTTCCTCCTTCGGTGCCGCGTTGCGCGCCGGTCTGAACGCGGTTCTCAAGGACGAGAACGTGCGCTGGGCGATCTACGGCACGTTCTCCTCCTTCCACCTCTTCATGAACCCTCGCAACCGGGCGATCGATCCCACCGCGTTCGACGCGCTCGCCTATGATTACACCGAACTCAAAGAGCGTCCGCCGGATACGGTCAACAAGTTCCGCCTCGCCATGCTGGTCAACGGCGTCGACATCCAGGGATGGCCCGGCGGCATGTCGTCCGCCGCCAATGACGAGAGCGACCTCGCCGTGACCGTTGAGGCATTCCGGGAGACCATCCGCATGCTCAAGCGCGAAGGTGAAATCTGAGGCGGTTTCGCGCCGGCGCACTACCGCCGCGAGAGGCCTATGCGTCCTTAGCCCCCGCTCTTCCGGCGGCTTGGGCGAGGCGCGGGCCGCCGGGCCTGGGCTCGACGGTAGAGGTGGGATCGCCATAGATCTGCTTCGCGCGGTTCTCGAAGGCACGAACCATCCGGTGTACCGCTTCCGCGAAGAGCGCCTCCATGAGACGCCGAAGAAGGCCGGAGCGGAACTCGAAGTCCACGAAGAAATCCACGTCGCAACCGCCGGCCCGGCTCTCGAAGCGCCAACCGTTGACCAAATAGCGGAACGGCCCGTGGGTATTGCGTACGTCGATCCGCCAGTCGGCGCGGGATAGCACGACGCGGGAGCCGAAGCGCCTCCGCAGGCTCCCGAGGCCCACCAGCATGTCCGCCTCGACCGTGCCGGCCTCGCGACGGGTCACCCGGACGCCGAGACACCATGGCAGGAATTCCGGATAACGCTCTATGTCGGCGACCAGATCGAACATCTGGGCGGCGCCATAAGGCAGGAAGCGCCGTTCGCTATGTTTCGGCATGGGATGGGGCCTGGCCGCGCGCGGCGGCCCTGTTCAATCGCGCGGCCCGGGGGCTGGGGCCAGGCGGGCTTCGCGGTTCGCCCGCAAGGTCTTGAAGTCGTCGCCCGCATGGTAGGAAGAGCGTGTCAGCGGCGACGCGGAGACCATGAGGAAGCCCTTGCCATAGGCTTGCCGCTCATAGGACGCGAACTCGTCCGGCGGGACATGGCGATGGACCTCACGGTGGCGCACCGTGGGACGGAGATATTGGCCGACGGTGAGGAAGTCCACATCCGCGGCGCGCAGGTCGTCCATCACCTGCAGGATTTCGCCGCGCTCCTCCCCGAGCCCCACCATGACGCCGGACTTGGTAAAGATCGAGGGGTCGAGCCGTTTGACCGTGTCCAGCAGGCGGAGCGAGTGATAGTAGCGCGCGCCCGGCCTCACTTCGGCGTAGAGCCGGGGCACGGTCTCGAGATTGTGATTGTAGACGTCCGGCCGCGCCGCGGTCACCGCCTCCACCGCGCCCGGCTTGTTGCGAAAATCCGGCGTCAGCACCTCGATGGTGGTGCCGGGCGAGGTTTCGCGGATGCGCTGG
The DNA here is from genome assembly GCA_965220825.1 of Alphaproteobacteria bacterium. Taxonomy (GTDB): domain Bacteria; phylum Pseudomonadota; class Alphaproteobacteria; order UBA828; family UBA828. The sequence goes on along the minus strand of OZ244839.1, from coordinate 735,309 downwards.
ATGGATCGCACGAAATGGTCTGCGCCGCCATCGTCGAGATCGTCGCGGTCCACCGAGGTGATGACCACATGCTCGAGCCCGAGAGCGGCGACCGCCCGCGCGAGCTCGTCCGGCTCATGCGGATCCAGCTTGTCCGGGAGCCCCGTCGCCACATTGCAGAAGGCGCAGGCCCGCGTGCAGACCGAGCCGAGGATCATCACCGTCGCATGCCCCTTGGCCCAGCATTCGCCGATATTGGGGCAGGCCGCCTCCTCGCATACGGTGTTCAGGCCGTGTTGGCGCATCAGCCGGCGCGTCGCGTTGTAGGCCGGCGAGGTGGGCGCCTTGACCCGCAGCCAGGGCGGCTTGGGCTTGAACTTTTCGTTGTCTGTCAGCGCTTCGATCTTCGCTTCGGGCATCGTGCTTCCTGTGGCCGCTCGGGCCTCTATATGTGGATGGCGCGGCCGTAGGCGTCCAGCACGGATTCGTGCATCGCCTCGGACAGCGTGGGATGGGGAAAGACGGCCTCCATCAGGTCCGCTTCGGTGCTCTCGAGGGCGCGGGCGATCGCATAGCCGTGGATCAGCTCGGTGACCTCGGCGCCGATCATGTGGGCGCCGAGCAACTCGCCCGTCCGGTCGTCGAAAACGGTCTTTACCAGACCGTCCGGCTCTCCGAGCGCAATGGCCTTGCCGTTTCCGACAAACGGGAAGCGCCCGACCCTCGTTTCATATCCCGCCTCCTTCGCGGCGGCCTCCGTCAGGCCCACGGACGCCACCTGCGGGCGGCAGTAGGTGCAAGCGGGCACCTTGCTCTTGTCCAGTGGATGGGCACTCTCGAAACCGGCGATCTTCTCCACGCAGAGGACCCCTTCATGGCTTGCCTTGTGCGCGAGCCAGGGCGGCCCCGTCACGTCTCCGATGGCGTGGACGCCGGGCTCTCCGGTCGCCATCCACCGGTCCGTCACGATATGCCCCTTCTCCACCACGACGCCGGTGCCTTCAAGGCCCAAGTCTTCGGTGTTGCCGACGATGCCGACGGCGAGGATCGCGCGGTCGAAGGCGGTGTGTTCGCTCTTGCCGTCCGACGTCTCGATAACGGCCTCCACCGCGCCGCCCGCGACGGAAAGGCCGTTCACCCGGGCACCGGTATGAATCACCATGCCCTGCTCCCGGAAGCGCCGCTCGGCGTGGGTGGAGATCTCCTCATCCTCGTTGGGCAGGATCCGCGGCAATATCTCGACCACCGTGACCGCCCCACCGAGATCGGAATAGAAGCTCGCAAATTCCATCCCGATGGCACCCGAGCCCACCACCAGAAGCGAATCGGGCCGTGCGGAGGGGACCATCGCCTCCTTGTAGGTCCAGATCAGCTTGCCGTCCGGCTCCAGCCCCGGCAGCGTGCGTGCCCGTGCGCCCGTGGCAAGAAGGATGTGCTTCGCGCGGAGCGTCTCGACCGTCCCATCCTTCTTCGATACGGAAAGCGCCCCGGAGCCCGCCAGCCGGCCGTGGCCCTCGAAGACATGGACGCCGTTCTTCTTCATCAGATGCTTCACGCCGCGCGAGAGGCGATCCGCCACCTTCCGCGAATAGGCGACGGCCTTCTCCATGTCCAACGCGACATCCCCGGCGGAAAGGCCAAACTCGTCGAGCCGGTCCAGCGTGTGGCGGAGTTCGGAGATGCGGAGCAGCGCCTTGGTGGGAATGCAGCCCCAATTCAGGCAAATGCCACCGAGCCGGTCGCTCTCCACGACCGCCGCCTCCAGGCCCAACTGGCGCGCACGGATCGCCGCGACATAGCCGCCGGGGCCCCCGCCGACAACGACGATATCGAAAGACGGATCCGACATTCCTCTCTCCGAGACCGAGTGCTCGCCTGCCTTAAAGCAACATCACAAGAGGATCTTGGATCATATCCTTGAAGGCCTGCAGAAACTCCGCGCCCAACGCGCCGTCCACCGCCCGGTGATCGACCGAGAGGGTGCAGGTCATCACGGTGGCGACCGCCAGAGCGCCGTCCCGCACGACGGGCCGCTGCTCGCCCGCCCCCACGGCAAGGATCATGCCCTGGGGCGGGTTGATGATCGCCGAAAACGACTTCACGCCATACATCCCCAGATTGGAAATGCAGAAGCTGCCGCCCTGATACTCCTCCGGTGCAAGCCCCATGGGTTTGGCGCGGCCGCGTTCCACGAGGGTTTTGACTTCCCGCGAAATCTCGGCGAGGCCCTTGCGGTCCGCATCGCGGACGATGGGCGTCACCAGGCCGTCCTCTATGGCGACGGCAACGGAGACGTCCACACTGTCATAGCGCCGGAGGCCGCCGTCGATCCAGGAGGCGTTGGCGGCCGGTACCTTGCGGAGCGCGAGCGCGGCGGCGCGGACCACGAAATCGTTGATCGAGAGATTGAAGTCGTCCGACCGCCGATTCAGTTGGGTTCGCATATCCAGCATAGAATCGATCTCGCAATCCATGCTGAGGTAGAAATGCGGAATGTCCCGCTTGGCCTCCTGAAGGCGCTGGGCGATGACCTTCCGCATACCGCTGGTCTTGACGTCCTCATAAGCCGCGGCCCGCGGAGCGGCGGCGGCCGGCACGGCCGCCGCTCGATCCCGCGGTGCCGGCGCGGCGCCGGCGATGGCCGCCTCGATATCGGCCTTGACGATCCGCCCCCGGGGGCCGGAGCCCGCGATCGTTTCCAGCGCGAGCCCCGCCTGCCGTGCCATCCGTCGTGCGAGCGGGCTTGCGAAGATACGCTCACCCGCGGCGCGCGGCGCGGCCGCCTCGGCAGCCGGCGTGCCGGCGCCATCGGCGGCGGGTGCTTCAACGTCGGCCACCGGCTCGGGCGCCGTCGTGGCAGGCTGCGGGCTCTCCGCGCCGCCTTCGAGAGAGGATTCGTCCTCGCCGTCTTGCAGGATCAGGCCGATCACCGCGTTTACCTCCACGCCTTCCGAGCCCGCCGGAGCGACGATCCGGCCCAGGACGCCCTCATCGGCCGCTTCCACCTCCATGGTCGCCTTGTCGGTCTCGATCTCGCACAGAATGTCCCCGGCCGCGACCTTGTCGCCCTCGCTCTTGAGCCAGTTCGTCACATTGCCCTCAGTCATGGTGGGAGAAAGAGCGGGCATCAGAATTTGAACCGGCATGGTTTCCCTCCCCTCGCGCGCATGTCGGCCGGCGCGGTCACGGTTATTCGCCTATGTCCGATACGGCTTAGTCGCTCTGATAACATACCCGGCGCACGGCCGCTGCGATATCGGCGGTCTGCGGCAGGCTCGCAGCTTCCAGATTGGCCGCATAGGGCATGGGCACGTCGGCACCGGAGACGCGGATCACCGGCGCATCCAGCATGTCGAAGGCTTCTTCCATGACGAGTGCTGAAAGGGCGGCGCCGATACCGGCGAACGGCCACCCCTCCTCCACCGTCACCAGGCGGTTCGTCTTCTCGACCGATCCCAGCACGCGGGCGCCGTCCAGCGGGCGCAGCGTCCGCAGGTCGATCACCTCGACCTCGATACCCTCCCCGCTCAGCGCCTCCGCCGCTTCCAGGGACTTGCCCACCATGGAAGAGAACGTCGCGACGGTCGCATCCCGGCCGGTGCGCACGATCGCAGCCTCGCCGATGGGCACGAGGTGGTCCTCCGCCTCCGGGACGTCGAAGCTCCGGCCATAGAGCAGTTCGTTCTCGAGGAACACCACGGGGTTCGGGTCCCGGATCGCGGCCTTGAGCAGGCCCTTGGAGTCGCCGGCGGAATAGGGTGCCACCACCTTCCAGCCCGGCACATGCGCGAACCAACTCGCATAGCATTGCGAATGCTGCGCCGCCACGCGCGCAGCCGCGCCATTCGGCCCGCGGAACACGATCGGGACCGGAACCAGACCGCCCGACATGTAGAGCGTCTTGGCCGCCGAATTGACCAGATGATCGATCGCCTGCATGGCGAAATTGAAGGTCATGAACTCGACGATGGGGCGAAGCCCGCCCATGGCCGCACCGACACCGATACCGGAGAAGCCGGCTTCGGTGATCGGCGTATCGATGACGCGACCGTTGCCGAACTCCTCGAGCAGGCCCTGGCTTACCTTGTAGGCGCCCTGATACTCGGCCACCTCCTCGCCCATCAGGAAGACCCCGGGGTCGGCGCGCATTTCCTCCGCCATCGCATCGCGGAGGGCCTCTCTCACTGTTTGCTGGGTCATGGCGCGGGGTGCGTTCGTCTTCCCGGCGTCAGCCGGCCGCCAGGATGTCGGTGTGGAGCGCGGCTTCCGCCGGCTCCGGCGCGTTGCGGGCGAAGGCGGCGGACCGATCGATGACGGCGCGCACCTCCCGATCGATCTCCTTGAGGGAGTCCTCGGTCGCGTGGCCATCCTCGATCAAACGAGTCCGGACGCGCTCGATGGCGTCGCGCTCCTCGCGCACTTTGCTCACCTCTTCCCGGCTGCGGTACTTCGCCGGGTCCGACATGGAATGGCCCCGGTAGCGGTAGGTCATGGCCTCCAGCAGAACCGGCCCTTCTCCGGCCCGACAGGCGGAAACGGCCCGGCTCGCCGCCTCGAAGACCGCCGTCACATCCATTCCGTCGACCTTTGCACCGTCGATCCCGAAAGCGCGCCCGCGTTCATAGAGGTCGGGCACGGCGGCGGAGCGTTCGACGGCGGTTCCCATGGCGTATTTGTTGTTCTCGATAATGAACAGCACGGGGAGGCGCCAGAGCGCCGCCATGTTGAAGGCTTCGAAGACCTGACCCTGGTTCGCCGCCCCATCGCCGAAATAGGTCGCGGAGACCCGATCCGTCTCGCGATATTTGTGCGCGAAGCCGAGGCCGACGCCCAGCGGCGCCGGCGCGCCGACGATGCCGTGGCCGCCATAGAAGCCGAGGTCCGGCGCGAACATGTGCATGGAGCCGCCCTTGCCGCCGGAGACGCCGTCGGCGCGGCCCGTGAGTTCGGCCATCACCGCATCCGGGGAGACGCCGGCCGCCAGCATGTGGGCGTGGCAACGATAGCCCGTGATGACCGTATCGCCCGGCTCGAGCGCGTGCTGAACGCCGGTGACCACCGCTTCCTGCCCGATATAGAGATGGCAGAACCCGCCGATCAGGCCCATGCCGTAGAGCTGCCCCGCACGCTCCTCGAAACGGCGAATGAGCAGCATGTCGCGGAACCGGCCGAGCAGCGGGTGGGGCTCCGCCGCGTGCGGCCCTTCCCGGGCGGAGGCGGGTACGCCCCGAGCCGTCGTTCCGCTACCCGCCATTTCCGCCTCCGGTCCGCCAGCCCCCGGGCCCGTCTCAAAGCTATGGGAAACCGGCCAGACCGACAAGGGTCAGCGCCTTGAGGCGACCGGTAACGGGTGATGCGTCCGGCGTATGTACCAGAGGCTTAAGGTCGCAACCGACGTAGCGCGCCACCCCCTTTTTGGGTGCGCGGGTCTCCAGGCCCGCATTTTTCTTCTTCTCCAAAACAAAAACATGCGGGCCTGGAGACCCGCGCACCTAAAACAACCAAGACGCCGCTTCGGAGGCGGCCAGGGTGTCAGCCCTCGGAAGGCGGGGAACCGCCGGCGGTGAAGAGGATGCGCTCGTCGGGGAGGCCCAGATTGAGCAGCCGGCGGGCCTGTTCGTCGAGCATGTCGAGGTCGAGGCTCTCCTCTCGAAGCAGCATGACGCGGCGGTCCAGCCGGTCTCGCTCGGCGGTCAGCACCGCCACCCGCGCCTGCGCCCGCTCCACCTCCGCCGAGCGTTCGACCCACGAAAGCAGCCCGCGCTCGCCTTGCACGCTGTGATAGGCGAAGTATACGAGCGCAAGGCAACAGGCCGCCGGCAGGAAAAACCGCCTGCCCCAATGCAGCGTTTGAGCGAATCCTTCGAACATGGTACAAACGATTCATATCTGTTCTTTGTTTGTCAACGTCCTGGCGATTGCCTGAAGGAGAACCCGCCATGCGGCTATCCCGTCTGTCGAAGAACACGCCCGTTTTGGGTGCCGCGTTGATCTCGGCCGTCTCGTTGGCGGTGGGGGGAGGCGCGCTGGCCCAGGATGCGGACGATGGCTCCGAGGCGGTCGCGCTGTCGACCATCGAAATCATCGGCGCACTCGCGCCCGTGCGGTCCGCGCTCGAGACTGCCGTTCCTGTGGACGTGGTGAGCGAGGAACGCCTGGGCGAAACCGGCGCTACCGAGACGGGCCGGGCCATCCAGGCGGCGGCGCCCTCCTTCAACTTCTCGAGCTCGACCATCAGCGACGGCACCGACGCTCTGCGTCCGGCGACGCTGCGCGGGCTCGGACCCGACCAGACTCTGGTGCTGATCAACGGCAAGCGCCGCCATCCGAGCGCGCTCGTGCATGTCAACCGGTCGGTCGGGCGCGGCACGGCCGGCACGGACATGAACGCCATCCCTCTGGCCTCCATCGGGCGCGTCGAGGTGCTGCGCGACGGCGCGGCGGCCCGCTACGGGTCGGACGCGATCGCCGGCGTGATCAATCTGGTGCTCAAGGATATGGACGAGGGCGGCGAGGCGAACGCGACCCTCGGCCAGACCTATGAGGGCGACGGCATGGTGCGCCATGCCAATGCCGTGCACGGCATTGGGCTCGAGAATGGCGGGTTCATGACCGTTACCGCCGATATCCGCGACCGGGGCGCGACCAACCGCGCCGGACTGACCGGCGCCGCGCAATATGCCACCGACCGCGACGGCAATGCCACGAGTGTCGCGCAGGAACGCGCCTTCGACCGGAAGAACTTCCGGATCGGCGATGCGGATTCGCTCTCGCGTAGCCTGTGGATCAATACCGGCGTGCCGATTTCGGCAACGGCCGAGGCCTACATCTTCGGCGGCTGGACGCAGCGCGACAATGAAACGGGCGGTTTCTACCGTCGCGCCAATCAGGCAAGCCGGAACCCGACCGTCAATGGCAGACAGATCTATCCCGACGGCTTCCTTCCTCTGATCGAAACGGCGATCGAAGACCTGTCCATCGGCATTGGCGCCGAGTTCGATGCCGGCGACTGGAACATCGATTCCAGCGTGACCCATGGCAGGAACACGTTCGATTTCGGCGTCACCAACTCGCTCAACGCCTACCTGTACCAGCAGACGGGACGCGTCGTTACCAGCGTCGATTCGGGCGGATTGGGATATGAGCAGACCAGCTTCAATGTCGACGCCCAGCGCGCCATGACACTGTTCGGCAATGAGGCCGAGCTCGCCGTCGGCGGCGAATACCGGGTGGACGAATACAGTATCCGCGCGGGCGAGCGGGATTCCTGGTTCGGCTGCGCCGACGATACCAACCCGGCGACGGCGTGCGACTCGAGCAATAGTCCCGCCGCGGGCGGTATTCAGGTTTTTCCGGGGTTCAGGCCCACCAACGCTGTCGACGAATCTCGCGCGAGTGTCGCGCTCTACGGCGACAGCGATATCCAGCTGAATCAGCAGACATCTCTCGGCCTGGGGCTGCGTGGCGAAAACTACGACGACTTCGGATCGACCGTTAATGGCAAGATCACGCTCCGCAACGACATCACGCCGACATTCGCGATCCGCGGGTCGGCCAGCACCGGCTTTCGCGCGCCGTCGCTGCACCAGAAATATTTCAACAATATCAGCACGCAGTTCGACGATTCAGGAAACGCACTCGAGGTAGGAACGTTCCGCAACGACAGCGCCCTGGCCCGCGGCCTGGGTATCCCGGAGTTGGAGGAGGAAACCTCGCGCAACGTCGCCGTGGGTTTCGTGTGGAACCCGGCAGCGGCGACGTCGATCACGCTCGACGCCTACCGAATCGATATCGAAGACCGGATCATGATCAGCAATTTCGTGACGGCGGCGAATCTTTCGGCAGGCTGCGATGGGGACAGCGCTTGCGTAACGCGGGTAACCGCGGCCATGGCCGGAATAAACCGGGCCCAGTTCTTCCTCAATGCAGCCACCACGCGCACGCAAGGTATCGACATCGTCGCGGAGCATGAGACCGCGCTTGCTGGCGGCGGGCTGCGGCTGACGGGCGCGGCGTCGGTGAGCCGGACCCGGTTCGAAGGCGGTTTCAATGCACCGGGGCTGCTCGGCGGCCTGGGCGACAATCTGTTCGGCGACCGGGAGAAGGCCTTCATCGAAGTGGCGCAGCCCAGCTGGCGGCTCAACCTTGAGGGCGCCTGGTTCCGCGGCCCCTGGAGCGTCAATCTCGGAACGCGGACCTACGGCTCCTACAAGGTTCCCGAACTCGACGACGGTACGCTCCAGAGGTTCAGCTCCAAGACCCTGGTCGACACGCAAATCAGCTATGAGATCCGCGATGGCGTGACGCTCTCGGTGGGCGCCGACAATCTGCTTGACGAATATCCGGACCGCAAGCGGATCGGCCTCAGCCGGGCCGGCTGCATCGGGAGCGACGGGACGGTCGGTGCCACGGGAACATGCGGCGCGAACCCGATTGTCGATACCGACGGCGTGTTCAACTATTCGCGCCGGGCAGCGCCGTTCGGCTTCAACGGGGGCTTCTACTACACGCGGCTGACCTTGAACTATTAGGGTCGCGAGCCGCCGGGCGCCGCAAGACGGGGCAACGCGCAGCGCGACTCGCCGTAGCGAGAGCCCGAAACACCGGCCGTGCAGACGCGTCAGTGCCAAGCGCCGCGTTCGGGTGCTCGTAGATCCGGTGCGGCGCTCCCGCTGCCGCCTTCCCACCTATCGGTGTGGCGGTCGCAGGGAGATCCCTGGCGAAAGCGCGGGACCGACGATAGGGATAGCCGATCTTGCGGCGAAAGCCCCATGACCATGGCGAGGAGGACGGAATGAACATTGGGTCTTCGGTTCGATGCATCGCTGCGGCCGCCGCGCTCGCCCTCGCCCTCGGAGCGGCGGATCGCGCCGGCGCGGCCGATGGGGCCGTGACCGTCGAACTCAACAAGCTCGAAGATAACGGCCAGGCCTGCCGCGCCTATCTGGTGGTGCAAAACGAGACCCAGGCCGGGTTCCAGGCCCTCAATCTCGATCTCGTGATGTTCGATACCGACGGCATCATCGCGAACCGGCTCGCCGTCGACGCGGCACCGCTCCCGGTCGGCAAAACCAGTCTCAAGGTATTCGACATCGACGGCCTGCCCTGCCCCCGGATCGGCCGTCTGCTTCTGAACGACGTCATCGCCTGCGTGGACGACGGCGGTGAACGGACGGGCTGTCTTTCCCTGGTCGAAACCGGTTCGCGAAGCCCGGTCGGCTTCATCAAGTGAGCGCGGACTCGACCGACCTCGCCATCGCTTCCTCACCGAGTGTGGCCGAACGAATGCTGGAATGGCTCGAACTGGGCGGGCCGGTCGTCTTCCTCCTGCTCGCCATGTCCGTGGTGGCGTTGACGATCGTTCTCGTCAAGCTGTGGCAGTTCCGCGCCTTGCGGCTCTCCGACCTGAGGCCGGCGCAGGAGGCCATGCGGCTCCACGATGTCGGTCGGCCCGCCGAGGCCCTCGCGATGGTCGAGCGAAGCCGCAATCCGATCGCCGAGACTCTCGCGCGGGCTCTGCGCGGGAAGCTTCAGCACCTGCCGGAAACGAAGGTGCGGGAGGAGGTCTTCCGCCATGCCGGCGTCGCGCTCGAATCCCTGCGCAGCGGCTTCCGACCGCTGGAGGTGATCGCCTCGCTCGCGCCGCTTCTCGGCCTGTTCGGCACGGTGCTGGGCATGATCGAGGCGTTCCAGCGGCTTGAGGCAGCCGGCAACCGGGTGGATCCCTCCATCCTCTCCGGCGGTATCTGGGAAGCGCTGCTCACCACCGCGGTGGGATTGGCCGTTGCCATCCCGGCGATCGTGGTTCTCAACTGGCTGGAACGGCGCGTGGACCGCGTCGCCCATGCGATGGACGGCACCGTCGCCCGGGTCTTTACGGTGGACCTCTCCGGGGACGTCGACAAAGCTGAGGGCGATGCGCCCGGACCATCCCACGATATCGGCGCGGCTGACCGCAAATAGGGCCGGCCGCCGCCGCGCCATCGTCACCCTCACGCCGCTGATCGACGTCGTCTTCATCCTGCTCGTCTTCTTCATGCTGGCGTCGAGCTTCGAGGAGTGGCGCGCCATAGACCTTTCCACCCCGGCCGAGGCGCAGGCCGGTTCTTCCGTCGAAGGGGCTCTTCTGGTCGAAGTCCGTCATGACGGCCTGCGGCTCTCGGGCGAAGCGGTATCGTTGCAAGCCCTTCGCGCCGGGATCGAGAACCATATCGCCGCACGCCCCGAGCAGCGGGTGCTGGTCAAGCCCGCGCCGGGCGTTCCGCTGCAGGAGGCGGTGCGAATCCTCGATTTGCTCACGGAGGCGGGAATCGCCGAGTTGTCGCTGATTCGCGACCCGGATGTCTGATTTCCGTTCGCTGGGCAAGGACCGGCAGCGTGGGCGAGCGGACGACCAGCGCATCCTGCCGCTGATCAACATCATCTTCCTGCTGCTGATCTTCTTCATGCTCGCCGGGCAATTTTCGGCGTTCGAGCCCTTCCCGGTCGAGCCGCCGCGTTCAGCCACCCGCCAGCCGCCGGAAACGCAGGAAACGACCATACTGATGGATCCCGGCGGGCGGCTCGCGCTGGACGGCGTCCTCGTCGACGCCGAGACATTGAAACGATCCATCGCGGACCGTCTGGCGGCTGGCGACACGCTTGAAGTCCGCTTCAAGGCCGACGGCATGGCGGATGCGACGCATGTCGTTGCCGTGATGGAGCTGTTGCGCGATGCCGGCCTCGATCGCCTCGACCTTCTGACCCTTCCGGGCGGCGGTTGATGCCAAGCGCGGCGCATCGCTGGGCGATCGCGTTCTCAGGCGCCCTGCTGATTCACGCCGCCCTGGTGGCTGCGGTGGTATGGAAGCCCGCGACCTCCGAGGACGAACCCGTCGAAGCACCGCCCACCGCACTATCGCTCGCTGCGTTCGCCCCCGCATCCAGCGACGTGGCGGAGGCGAGTACGGAGGTCCCCGAGGCCCGGGTCTCCGACTCCCCGCCCCCGACCGCGCGCCCCATAACGCCGGAAACGGTGAGATCCGCCGACATGATCCGGCAGGCGCCGCCGGAGCCGGTGGACGCCGTCGAGATCGTGGACATGGTGGATCACGCGCAAGCCGTTCTCCCGAGCCCGGTGCAAGCGGTTGAAACCGTGCAAGCCGCCCCGCCCGACACCCGGGAAACCGTAAAGCCCGCGGTGGTCGCGGTCGCCGAAACGGTTCCGCCGGACGCACCGGACATCGTCGAGGCGACCATGCAGCAGCCTGTCGAACAGAGCACCCCGGAAATACCCGACGCGGTTCGAAGCGTTGCGCCGGCGCCTCCGCCGCAACGGCCTGCGGAAGCCCCGGCCTTGGCAGAACCGGCACCGGTCCAAACCGTACCACCCCTTGAGCCGCAACAGGTGGCGGACGCCGTGATCGTCCCGGGCGCCACACCCAGGAAGGTGGCGGAGACCACGCCGGTGGCCGCCCTCGCACCCGCCTCCGCAAAACCAGTGGAGGCGCCGATTGCCGAGGCGCCCGTCCCCGCCCCGCCGCGCGCGGTTCAGCCTGTCGAGTCCGGTCCGGCACCAGAGGACGTTACGGAGTCGACGGTGAAAAGAGCGGTCGTGCAATCGGTGGACCGGTCCGGACAAGCCGCAAGCGAATATGGGGCGAAGCTGGAGGAATGGTTTTCGAACAACTTTACGGAATATCCCCGACGCGCAAGAGAGCGCCGTCTGGAGGGCACGGTTCTCATTTATTTCCGGATCGACGAGAACGGAAATATTCTGGAAATGGGAATAGAAAAAAGCAGTGGCCACAACGTATTGGATGAGGGCGTTCTCAGAATGCTCAAGGACACGCGGGCGTTGCTGCAACCGCCCCGCAATGTCGACCGGGTGACCGTTCCCTTCCGCTTTACCCTGCGCTGATCATGGGCTTCTCCGCTACGCCCGCGTCTCCGCCTTACAGAGCATGGCGGAGCGCGGCGGGCCCCGCATAGTGTGCGGTGTCGTCGAGGATTTCCGCGATACGGATGAGTCGGTTGTATTTTGCGGTGCGGTCGGTCCGGCAGGGTGCGCCGGTCTTGATCAGGCCGCCGCCGACCGCCACCGCCAAGTCGGCGACGGTCGTGTCCTCCGTTTCCCCCGAGCGATGAGAGAGGATCGCCCCGAAGCCGTTGCGGAGTGCGAGGGCCGTGGTTTCCAGGGTTTCGGTCAGGGTGCCGACCTGGTTCACCTTCACGAGCACGGCGTTCCCCGCGCCTTCGGCGATTCCCCTCCCCAGACGGCGAGCGGCCGTCACGAAGAGGTCGTCGCCCACCAGATGCATCCCCTCCCCGAGTCTTTCGGTAAGCATCTGCCAGCCGGCCCAGTCGTCTTCCGCCAGACCGTCCTCGATGGAGGCGATGGGATAGCGCGTCGCAAGCTCTTCGTAGAAGGCGATCATATCCGCCGCGTCGCCCCGCCGGCCCTCCCCTTCCAGCGTGTAGAGCCCGTCGCGGTAGAATTCGGTCGCCGCCGCGTCGAGTGCGAGATGCACATCCTCACCCGGTTCGTAGCCCGCGGCCTCGACCGCCATCGTCAAGTGGCCGAGCGCCGCGTCGGTGGAGGCGAGTGCGGGCGCGAAACCGCCTTCGTCACCCACATTGGTAGAGAGGCCCGCTTCCGAGAGTCGCCCGCGCAGGCTGTGGAATATCTCGGCGCCAATTCGCACGGCTTCCGCCATCTCGCCCGCGGCCGTCGGCAGAACCATGAACTCCTGGATGTCGAGCGCGTTGTCCGCATGGGCGCCGCCATTGAGAAGATTCATCATGGGCACGGGCAGCAGCCCTGCGCGGAGCCCGCCCACATAGCGGAACAACGGCAGGTTGCGCTCGGCGGCCGAGGCCTTGGCCGCCGCCAGACTGACGCCGAGGATCGCGTTGGCGCCGAACCGGCTCTTGTCCGCGGTACCGTCGAGGGCAATGAGCGACGCGTCGAGCCGCGCCTGTTCGGACGATTCCATCCCCCGGACCGCCATGAAAATGTCCTCGTTCACGGCCTGCATGGCGTCGCGAACGCCCATGCCGCCGTAACGCGCGCCGCCGTCCCGACGCTCGACGGCCTCATGCCGGCCGGTGGACGCGCCGGAAGGCACCGCGGCACGGCCTCTGATGCCGTCCTCCAACACCACGTCCACCTCGAGGGTGGGCTTGCCGCGGCTGTCCAATATCTCCCGCGCCCGAATATCCGTGATCGCGCCCATGGCGTTCTCCCTTGCGCCCACGTCTTGATAGGCACCCTGCCTCCGGCGGGCAAGAGACGATGGGCCCCGCTCGGGCGCGAGCGGCAATGTGCAATGGCAATGGCAAGCCGCCATAATTGCAACGTTCGGTGCACACAACAGTAAGGGACGGTAACGATGCGGATCGCGGTTGCCGGAGCGAACGGACTGACGGGACGGATCGTCCTGCGGCTGCTCAAGGACGCCGGCCATGAGCCGGTCGCGATGATTCGGGACATCGCCCAACGGGCAGCGCTGGAGGCGCTCGGCGCGGAATGCCGCATCGGCGATCTGGAAAAGCCGGTGGGCTACGCCATCCGCGAATGCCGCGGCGCCATCTTTGCCGCGGGCTCCGGCTCGAAGACCGGGCCCGAGAAGACCATCGATGTGGACCAGAACGGCGCCATGGCCATGATCGACACCTGTGTCCGCATTAATGTCCGCCGCTTCGTCATGCTGAGCAGCATCGCCGTGGACAAGCCGGAACGCGGACCGGAGAGCCTGCATCACTATTTCGGGGCGAAGGCCGTCGCCGACCGCCATTTGCGCGAGAGCGGGCTCGACTACACCATCGTCCGTCCGGGCTTTCTCACGAACGAGCCCGGCAGCGGCGCCATCGCGATCGGGGACGACCTCGGCCCCATCGCCAAGGAAACCCACGCCGTAAGCCGGGAGAACGTCGCCCGCGTGCTGGTCGAATGCGTAAGGATGGACAACACCATCGAGAAGTGCTTCGAGATGATCGACGGCGAAATACCCATCGCCGACGCGTTGGACACCCTATAGCGCCATAGGGACACCGGGCGCATGGCCGGCAAGGCGGCTCACCGCCGCGTGCCGCCCGGCTCAGGGATCAGGCCCCTGGGGCTGAAGCGCAGCACCAGGAGCAGAACCAGCCCCATCACCACGAGGCGCATATAGGGCGCGCTGCGCAGGAGATGCGCGCGGAGCGGATCGCCCTCGGCAAGGCCCGCGGTCACCTGCTCCATCACCCACAAGCCGGCGGGCTCCGCCTCCACCCATGCGAACCAGACGAGAAAGCCGCCGAGCACCGCGCCCCAATTGTTGCCCGACCCGCCCACGATCACCATCACCCAGATGAGGAAGGTAAAGCGCAGGGGCTGGTAGCTCCCCGGCGTGAACTGTCCGTCCAGCGTCGTCAACATGGCGCCGGCGATTCCCATTACCGCGGCGCCGAGTACGAAAACCTGCAGATGCCGCCAGGTCACGTCCTTGCCCATGGCGGCGGCGGCGGCCTCGTTATCGCGGATGGCGCGCATCATGCGGCCCCAGGGCGAGCGGCGCGCCCGCTCGGCAAGCCAAAGGATCACCCCCAGAACCAGCGCGAAAAGAAGCGCATAGCAGAGCTTCACGAAAATGCTCGATCCCTCGAGCGGATCCGTGCCCAACCACTCCGCCATTGCGGGGAACCACACGCTCTCCTGCAGGTCGATTTCGTAGGGTACGGGCCGGTCGAGGCCCGTCACGTTCTTGACGCCCCGCGCGAGCCAGTCCTCGTTCTTGACCACGGCGATGACGATTTCGGAAATGCCGAGGGTCGCGATGGCGAAATAGTCCGACCGCAGGCCGAGCGAGACCTTCCCGATGAGCCACGCCGCGCCGCCGGCCAGCAGGCCGCCCACCAACCAGGAAAGGACGATGGGCAAGCCCGCACCGCCCAGATAGCCGGTCTTTGCGCTGTCCACCCGCTCGATCGCCACCACCGCCGGATCGAAGAAGGAGCGGACGAGGAAGAACCCGGCCACCAGCAGGACCGTCGTCGCCGCGAGGCGAAGGTTCCCCCTGGGCATGAAACGCCGCACCAGCAGCACGAGAACCACGGTGCCAAGGGCGAGCAGAAGCGCATAGGCCATGCCCGCCCCGCCCGCGGCCACGGCCTCCGGCACCGGCGACTGCGAGATCAGCACGCCGGCGAGGCCGCCCAGCGCCGCGAAGCCCATCACCCCCACATTGAGGAGGCCCGCATAGCCCCACTGGATGTTGAGCCCGAGCGCCATGATGGCCGAGATCAGGCACAGATTGAGGATCGAGAGGCTCACCCCCCAGGACTGGGAAACCCCCACCGCAACGAGCAGCGCCGCCATTGCGCTGAACAGCAGCGGGCTGCGCAGGCCGGACGTCACAGCACCCGCCCACGGAAGAGGCCGGTGGGCCGAACCAGCAACATCACCACCAGAATTGCGAAGGAGACCGCGAATTTGTAGTCGGTGGAAAGGAGCTGCATGAGGCCCCCAGGCTCCCAGCTCTCGGGAAGCAGATATTTCAGGAACTTCCGGTAGGCGTATGTCACCGTCACCTCGGAGAACGCGACGACGAAACCGCCGACGACCGCGCCGACGGGATGGCCGATACCGCCAAGGATCGCCGCGGCGAAAACAGGCAGCAGAAGCTGGAAGTAGGTGAACGGTTTGAAGCTCTTGTCGATGCCGTACATGGTGCCGGCGACGGCCGCGAGAGAGGCCGCGATAAGCCACGCATAGAACACCACCCGATCCGGACTTACCCCGGAGAGCAAAGCCAGATCCTCATTGTCCGAATAGGCTCGCATGGCCTTTCCGGCGCGGGTCTTCCGCAAAAACCAGAACAGACAGACCACCGCCAGTACGGTGACGACGACGGTGAGGCCCTGGGAGAGCTTCAGGGAAAGGCCCTCCTTGAGGCCGGTCGCGACCTTGAACTCCGATGCCTTGACGAGGAACCGCGCCCCGTCCGCCATGCGCCGGTCGTCGGGCCCGAGGACGAAGCGCACGACGCCGCCAAGCACGAACATCACACCAACCGACGCGATCATGAAAATCACCGAACTGCTCTTCCGGCGCCGGTAGAAGCGATAGACGAGACGGTCGGTGGCGAGAGCGGCGCCGACGGCGGCGAGCACGCCGAACGGCAATGCGAGGAGCGCGGTCGGCAGCGGTGCAATGCCCACGCCCATGCCCTGCAACCACCATGTCGCGATGAGCGTGAACATGGCGCCGAACGCCATCATGTTGCCGAAAGCGAAGTCGGCGAAGCGCAGGATTCCGTAGATCAGCGTAACGCTGAGCGCGCCCAGCGCGAGCTGGGATCCGTAAGCGATGCCGGGAACGATGACATAGTTCGCCAACAGGACGAGTGCGTTGGCGATATCCGTCATTGCCGTCTAGCCACCGAGGAAGGACCTGCGCACTTCGGGGTCGGCCAGCAGAACCTTGCCCGAATCGGTGTGTCGGTTGCGCCCGTTCACGAGCACGTAGCCCTTGTCGGCAATGGCGAGCGCCTGAGCGGCGTTCTGCTCGACCATGAGGATCGCGATATCGGCCGCCTTGATTTCGAGAATCCTGTCGAACAGCTCGTCCATGACCACCGGGGCGACACCCGCGGTCGGCTCGTCCAACATCAAGAGAGTGGGCCTGGTCATCAGCGCCCGTCCGACCGCAACCTGCTGGCGCTGCCCGCCTGAAAGCTCGCCGGCGGCCTGCTTGCGCTTTTCCTTCAGCACCGGGAACAGGTCGAAGACCTGCGCCATGGTGTCGGCAATATCGTCCTTTCGGATATAGGCCCCCATTTCGAGATTCTCCTCCACCGTCATTCCGGTGAAGACGTTCCGTTCCTGGGGGACGAAAGCCATGCCGTGGCGGACGCGCTCCTGCGGGCTCTTTTTCGTGATGTCCTTGCCACCCAGCCGGACGGTGCCCTCACGCAGCGCGATCATGCCGAAGATGGCCCGCATGGCGGTCGATTTGCCCGCGCCGTTGGGCCCCACGATAACGGCCACCTCGCCGCGCTCCACGGCGACGGTGCATGCGTGAATGATGTCCACGCCGCCATAGCCGCCGGTCATTCCCTCGCCGAGCAGAAAGCTCATGAGGGCGGCGCACCGCGCTCCGCGCGCCGACCGAGATAGGCTTCGATCACCCGCGGGTCGGCCTTCACGGCCTCGGCGGAGCCCTGTGTGAGGATCGCGCCTTCCGCCATGACGACCACGGGCTCGCAGAGGCGCGAGATGAAATCCATGTCATGCTCGATCATGCAAAAGGTATAGCCGTGCTCCCGGTTGAGCCGGAGGATGGCGTCTCCGATGCTTCGCAGGAGCGTCCGGTTCACGCCCGCCCCCACTTCGTCGAGCAGGACGATGCTGGGCTCGGCCATCATGGTCCGACCGAGCTCGAGAAGCTTTTTCTGACCTCCGGAGAGCGAGCCGGCCCTCTCATGGGCGAGGCCGTCCAGCTTGAGGAACTCCATCACGTCCTGGGCCCGCCAGCGGATTTCCCGCTCCTGTGCGCGCACGCGGCCGCGTTGGAGCCAGGCGCCGAGGAGGCTTTCCCCCGCCTGGCCGCTCGGCACGGCCATCAGGTTCTCGAGGACCGTAAGAGTCGTGAACTCGTGGGCGATCTGGAAGGTTCGAACCACACCCCGGTGAAAGAGCTCGTGGGGCTTCAACCCGGTCACGTCCGAATCGCGCAGATAGACCCGCCCGCCGGACGGCTCATGAACGCCTGCGATGACGTTGAAGAGCGTGGTCTTGCCGGCCCCGTTAGGGCCGATCAGGCCGGTAATCGAGCCTTGGGCGATCTCCAGATCCACACCGTCGACGGCCCGGATCCCGCCGAAGTGCTTGTGCAGATTCTCGATGCGGATCAGCGCTCCACTATCCGCCGGAGCGTCGTCATCCGGCGTTGCGGCGCCCGGCGGCAAGACTGCCGCCGGGCTTCGCGCATGATCTGTCAGGGTCTAATGGAAGGCCTTGGTAACGAAGTCGCCGCCCTCCACTTCCAGCTCCTTGTAGCTGCCCTTGGTCTCGCCGACCTCGGTGAACTCGACGGCCGTCGCGCCCACATAGTCGATCTCGCCTCCACCGGCGAGAATCTCGAGCCCTCTTGCCAGCTCGCCCGGCAGGATCGGCTCGCCGGGCGCATTCGCGACATCCATCACCTTGGCCTGTATGGCGCTGCGATCCGCCGAGCCCGCCGCCTGCATGGCGAGCAGGATCAGCGCAGCGGCATCGTAGGATTCGCCCACAAAGGGATCGCCGCCTTTCAGACCGGCGGCCGCCGCGACATCGGCGAACTTGGCCGCACCGTCCGAATCGGAGCCGGGCACGGTGCCGAACGCGCCGGTCAGGCCTTCGCCGATATTCTCGATAAGGGAATCACCCACCATGCCGTCCGCCAGGATGAAGCTCTCGAAGGCACCCGTATCCAGCGAAGTCTGGATAATGCCCTTGCCGCCCTGGTCCAGATAGCCGAACACGGCCAGATGCTCGGCGCCCGATGCCGCCAGCGTGCCCACTTCCGCCGAATAGTCGCCCTTGCCGTCTTCATGGGCCACGGAGATGGCAACCGTACCGCCAATGCCCTGGAACGCGTTGGAGAAGCTCTCCGAGAGGCCCTTGCCGTAGTCGTTGTTGGTATAGGTGATCGCCACCGTATCGATCCCGCGTCCCATGACGATCCCGGCCAGCACCTGTCCCTGCCGCGCATCCGAGGGCGCCGTGCGGAAGAAGAAGCCGTTGTCCTCGATGTCGGTGAGCGCCGGCGACGTTGCCGAGGGCGAGATGAGCACGACACCGTTCGGGATGGTCACGTTGTTCGCGACGGCGGTGGTGACGCCGGAACAGTCGGCGCCCACGATCGCGTTTACGTCGTCGGCCGTCACCAGCCGGTCGGCGGCGGCGTTCGCGGCGGCGGCGTCGACACAGGTCGAATCGGCCCGAACCGGAACCACGACCTTGCCATCAAGCAGCTTGCCCGAGTCCGAAACTTCCTTCATCGCGAGTTCGGCACCGTCCGCCATGGGAGGCGTGAGCGATTCGATCGGGCCCGTGAACCCGAGGATGATGCCGACCTTGACTTCGTGATGGCCGGCCATGGCGGCCGACGCGGCGCCGAAACAGAGCGTCGCGGCGCAGAGAGATAGAACGAGGCGTCCTGGCGTTTTCATTTTGCTATGTCTCCCGATGTTTTCGGTATTCCGTTGCACGTTGCACCACGTTCCGCAGCGCGTCCCTTCCAGAGCGCGTCAGGCCGGCCCGATGCCGTAGGGCGCGAGCCAACCGAGGCCTTCCAAGGTCGTGCCCCTGGGCCGATACTCGCACCCGACCCAGCCATCATAGCCCGCATCGTCGAGCATTTCGAAAAGATAGGGGTAATTGATCTCCCCCACATTCGGCTCGTGCCGTCCGGGCACGCCCGCAATCTGGATATGGGCCACGATGGAGCGGTGGCGCGCGAACCCCTCCGCCAGGCTGCCCTCCATGATCTGCCGATGATAGAAGTCGTATTGGAGGAAGAGGTTATCGCTGCCGACATCCTCCACCACCTGCGCCGCCTGGCCGGCGGTGGAAAGAAGATAGCCCGGCATGTCGGTGGAATTGAGCGGCTCGATCAACGCGCGTGCGCCCGCATCCTTCAGAAGCCCGGCAGCGAAGGCCAGGTTCTCCATATAGGTTTCCGTGTAGCGCCTCGAGTCGGCACCTTGCGGCACGATACCCGCCATCACGTGAAGGCGGCGGCAGCCAAGCGCCTCGGCATAGCGCGCCGCGTTCTCCACCGTGGCACGAAACTCCTGCTCTCGGCCCGGAAGTGCGGAGAGCCCGCGCTCGCCGGCCTCCCAATCGCCGGGTGCCAGATTGAACAACGCCTGGGTGAGGCCGTTGGCCTCCAGACGCGCGCGTATGGCCGCGGGTTCATGATCGTAGGGAAAGAGATACTCCACGGCCTCGAAGCCCGCCTTCCGCGCCGCATCGAAGCGATCCAGGAAGTCCAGTTCCTGAAACAGAAAGCTGAGATTGGCGGCGAACTTCGGCATCGACTCCGCCCCATAAGCCGGATGCGGCAAGACTAGAGGAATTCGACCCCACACGAAACCGCCCGTCCCTGTCCGTGTCGGTGCGCGTCGGTGCGCGGGTCTCCGGGCCCGCAACGGGCCGAAGGCCCGTCACCGGCCGTTGCAACGAAACAGGTGCCCCACTTGTCGCACGAAACGCGTTGTCGAATACGCGCCGCCGGAAGAACCGCGGTACCATGGAGGAAGTGAAGCGGAACGCAGGGAGGTTTGTCATGTCGGCGACGCGTGTGGTTCTCACAGGTTACGAACCCTGGTCCCACGCCAGCGAGAACCCGACGCTGGAACTGCTGGACCGTACGCGGGAGCGAAATTTCGCCGATATCGAACTCGTCACCCTGCGGGTGCCGGTGGAAAGCGCCCGGATCGCGCAACTCGTGGATGAGGCTCTGGACGAGCATCGGCCCGACATCTGGATCAGCCTCGGCCTCTATCCGGGAAGTCCGGTGGTAACCGTGGAGCGCACCGCAGCCAACATCAAGGACTTCCCCGTACCGGACAATGCCGGCGCCCAGCCGGTGGACGAGCCTGTGTTCGAGGAAGGTCCCTTCGCCTATCGGGCGACACTCCCGGTCAAAGCAATCGTCGAGACCATGTGCACCCGTTCCATCCCGGCAAAGATTTCCAACACGGCGTCAACCTATCTTTGCAACCAGATCATGTATTCGGCTCTGCATCTCTCGAAAGAAAAGGAGCTCGCAACCCGCGCGGGCTTCATCCACGTGCCGTGCACGCCGGGCTATGTAGCGCAGGCCTCCTATCCGGAGCACGAGTTCCCCTCAATGAGCATCGACGTGATGGTCGACGCGGTGGAAGCGGCAATCACGACCTCCGCCGCGTGCGAAACGGATGTCTTAGCGCCGCCCAAGGGATATTAGGCTCCGTCGGAATCGAGAAATTCGGCGGCCATGCGCCTTGCGCGGTCGGTGAAGCCCGTCATGCTTTCGCCTTCGAAGTGTTGGCGGAACCGCTCGACGGCCGAGACGATATGGGCCTCGATGCGCGCCGCATCGGGTGGGTTCTCCGGCGAGAGCGACGCCCGCAGCACGGCTTCCAGCGCGAGCAGCCGGCAGGCCTGATCGACCGTCAGCATCTCGAGGGCAAGGATCATCTCATCGCGCTGTTCCAGTTCCTGCTGGACGGACCGCGGAATCGTCATGGTTTCGCTCTCCTGGTCGGGGCGGTTATGGTGGCACCGCCGATGGGCCATCCTACGCGGACGTCGAAAAAATATCGTGCCTCGATCCAACCCGCCTCGGACTCGGCCGGCCAAACGGCGTTGGCTCCGCTTCGGTATCATCCTCGGCATCCTGCTGCTGATCGTGGCGGTCTATGAGACCGGCCAGCAACTCCGGCGAGACGCCGCCACCGATACCGCCGTCATACCCGATGCCGCGAACGACCAGCGGCGCCTCAAGAACTATTACCGCTCCCATGATCTGCCGGCCGGATGGGAGGTCGGCACCATCGCCCCCAACGCGGAGGGAGAGATCGCGGTGCCCCTCCACTTCTCGCCCGGTATCGGCAGCGCCCGCTATGGCGACGCATCGCGGCCGGGGGAAATACATACCGCCAACGCCTGCCCCGCCACCCCCGCGGGCCTCTGGGCCACTCTCGCCGCACAGCGCTTCGTTGTCGTCGTAAACGACAAGACCGGTGTGATCGCCCGCATCCCTTGCACGGCGGACGAAGAGCCTGCGCCGTAAAGACAGGCGAGAGCGGCGGCCGCGTATCCCCGGTCGCAGCGCACCCGCCCGCCCTCGGGAGAGGCGCGCCAGCCCGACCGCCTCCCAAGACGGTTGTCTCAACCGACGGTACGGGGGAGCCACAGGACGATTTCGGGGAACGCCACCAGCAGGGCGACCGTCAGCAGGTCGGCGACGAAGAACGGGCCGATACCACGGAAGACATCGTGGAGCGGGATGGCAAGGGAGCGGCCTTCCCCATCCCGCAGCTCGCGGGAGGCGCTGGCCACCACGAAGCAGTTCAATCCGATCGGCGGCGTTATCAGGCAGATCTCGGCCATCTTGACCACGATGATGCCGAACCAGATCGGGTCATAGCCAAGTGCAATCACGGCCGGATGGACCACCGGCAGCGTCAGCATCAGCATTCCGATCGCGTCCATGAACATGCCGAGCACGGCATAGGCCAGCAGGATGCAGATAATGATGACGAGCGGCGAGGCGTCGAGGCCCACCACCCAGTCGGCAAAGGCGCTCGGCAGCCCCGCATGGCCCAGGAAGCGTACGAAGAGGAACACGCCCCAGATCAGTGTGAAGATCATGACCGTGAGCTTGGCCGTATCCATCAGCGCCTCGCGCACACGGCCGCCGACCCGCTTGAGCGAGCGATCCTGCGCGGCCCGTACGACGCAGAAGACGAGCACCACCATCGCCCCCAGAGCGCCGGCCTCCGTCGGTGTCGCCGTGCCGGAATAGAGCGCGCCGAAGATGATCGTGACCACCAGCACGATGGGCAGCGCCCCCGGGAGGCTCGCGACGCGCCCGCGCCAAGTGAAGCCCCGGACGGGCCGCCCGAGCGCCGGCTTCGCTTTGCAGAGCGCGATGATCAGCACCGCATAGATCAATGCGGAGACGACACCGGGAAGAAAGCCGGCGAGAAGGAGCTTCCCGACCGATTCCTCGACGATAACGGCATAGATCACCAGGATCGCGGAAGGCGGAATCAACGATGCCAGAGTCCCGCCGGCCGCCACGACGCCGGCCGCCAGCCGCCGGTCGTAGCCGTTCGCGCGCATATGCGGAATGGCGATGCGCGAGAAGACGGCCGCCGTCGCCGTGGAGGCGCCCGAGACGGCGGCAAAGCCCGCGGCGGCGAACACGGTCGCCACTGCAAGACCGCCCGGGACCCAGCCCACCCACTGCCGCGCCGCGTCGAATAGCCGCGAAGTGATGCCCGCATGGTGGGAGAGGAAACCGATAAGGATGAAGAGCGGAAGGACCGAGAGCGGGTAGGTCACCGTCTTGGAATGGGGGATCGTGCCCGCGATAGCGGCCGCCACGTCCCACCCCTTGAGAACCCAAAGCCCGGCGAAACCCGCCAGTGCCGCCGCCACGAAAACGCGCACACCCAGCAGCACCATCGCCAGGAGGAGCCCAACGCCCCCGAGCCCGATCGCGAAACTGTCCAACCCGGCGGTCACGGCCTGTCTGCGCTACCCGGCCCGCCGGCGTCGAGCCGCGCCCCCTCCTCATCCACGTCTCGGTCGATGTGGGCCTGCCTCGGCCGCCTTTCTGGCACGGCGACGGGAGTCGCATCCGGAGAGACCACGAGTCGCGCATAGCCTGCCAGCTGAAGTGCGAGCCGCAGTTGCAGCGCGCCGAGCGTGACAGGCACGACGAGCTTTGCCGGCCAGGTGACGATCTGGATGTCGATGGTGCTGTCGCCGAAATCGTAAGCCCGCTGAAAATGGGCGAAGGAATAGGGAATCAGGACACCCACAATGAACATGGCGAGCAGCGTACCGAGAAGCTCCACGAGCCACAGCGCCCGGCCTTCAAGACGCTGGACCAGCAATTCCATGCGGACATGGGCCCCCATTCGCTGCACGAAGGCGATCGAGAGGATGGCGAACCCGACCATCGCCACCTCGACAATGTCGATGTAACCGAAGATCGGCGCGCGGAAGAAGGTCCGCATGACGATCTGGCAAACCCCAAGGAACATGAGGGCAAAGACGACGAGGCCCGCCACAAGGTTGAGCCCGTTCTCGACGAATGCGAGAGCGCGGTCGGCGGCGTGCAGAACCCGTCCGCCGGTGCCCGTCATCGGCTCCCCTTCCCGATGCGGATACGGCTTTCGCGCTGCGCAACCCTTGCCGGATCGCTCGCCCGGCCGCGCGAGACCTGGCGTTCGCCGCTAATCGTAAGTCCGCCCGACGGCAGCGAAAACGGCCTCCACGAGGCCGCGAGCATCGAACGATTCCGCGTTCTCTTCGATCCAAGCATCGATTACCGGCTTGCCCGCCGCTTTGCGGAAGGCGGCGAGTTGCTCCTTCGAATAGCGTATCTCGGCGAGGGTTTCCCGCAGCATGGGCAGGTTGACATCGTCGATCGCGATATAGGCTTGGATCTGCGTCTGGATCACGTCTTCCCTGACCACGTCGAGCAACGCCTTGTATTGGGCAGGCAACGCTTCATAGGCACGGATCGAGAAGACCACGGGACATTCGGAGGTCCCCGGCGAGAGGTTCGACGTGAACCAATCCGTCACTTCGTGAATACGGTAGGCGACGTGGCTGTAAGTGAAGGGGAAGGATGCCGCCTGCATCGTCCCTTGCTGGAGTCCGGTATAGACCTCGGTGGCCGTCGAGCTCGTGGGGCTTGCGCCGAGCACCATCATGGCTTCGCCGACCCCGCCGCCGGCGCGCACCGCGAGCCCCTTCCAGTCCGCGAGCGTCCGCGGCGGCTCGCCGCGCCCGAGAAATTCATATTGAGGCAAATAAGTGGAAACGTACGGCATGGCGTTCCACCGCGCGAGTTCGCCGCGGACCGCGGGATGCGCGAGAACCGCTTCGCGGATCCTGCGATTGTCGTCCCAGTTACGCATGGGCAGAAACGGCATGGTGAGCACCATCAGCGCCGGATTCTTCCTGGGGTGATAGAAATTGCAGAACATCGCGGCCTCGAAGGCATCGGTGGCAAGGCCGTCCAGGTTCTCACGCGATTTGGAGAGGGCTTCCCCATAATGCAGTGCGAGGGTCCAGTTGCCTCCCGTCTTCTCGGCGACCAGTGCCGCAAGCCGCTCAATGCCGGCCGTAAATGCGCGCTCCTTGCCCCAGAGGGAGACATCCCAATGAATCCGCGGGCCCTCGACCTCCGCTGCCCGAATCGGCGTACAGAGCGTGAACAAACCGACCGCCGCAACGGCAACGATTCCCGCCAACCGCCGTTTCATTGCCTCGTCCCATCGCTACCGGGCCGGAGGGTAGCGCAATGGACTCCACCCGGCAAAATGCTGTCCTCGTTCAGGACGTTTGAGACGCTGTGGTTTCTTCTGCTGTCAGGTTGTCAAGGTATTCGGCCGGTGTTTGTCCGCCAAGGGCCTGGTTGGGTCTGATGGTATTGAACTCGTCGGCGAAGGCGTCGATCCATCGGTTGAGGCCTTCGAGGTCGTCGGGGAGCTCCCAGGAGGCATGGAACTCATAGCGCCATGTGCCGTTGCTGCGTTCGACATGACCGTTGAGTTCAGGGGATCGGGGCGGCAGCTCCCAGAGATCGATGCCGCGCCTTTGGCATTCGGTTTCGAAGCTTGCCTTGAACTCGGCGCCGCCGTCGATCTGGATGGCCTTGACGGGGAAGGGCATGTCGTCCTGGAGCTTGTCGAGGAATTGGGCGGCGTTATGGGCCGTTGCGCGTCGCCAGGCCTGTGCGCAGGTCCATTTGGCGATGGGGTCGATTGCAGTGAACTGCTTGATGGTGGGCCGTCCGTGGCCGGGATTGATGGTCATGGTGTCGATCTGGATGATTTCTCCGGGCCGTGCGGGCTTTCTGCCCTTGGGCAGGCGCCGGGCATGGGGCCGGGTGCGGCGCAAGGCCCGTGGCGCCTTGCGCCGCAGTGTCGGGACGGGGACGACCTCGCCGCGGTCGATCAAGGTCTTCAGGATGCGCCCAACGGTGCTTTCGCAGGTCTGGAAGCCGCGCCGGTGCAGTAGAACGGTGATCTTGGCCTTGCCCCACATGGGGTAGTCGGCGCGGATCTCGCGGATGGCGGCGACCAGAGCCCGCGACCAGTTTGGCTTTCGCAGCCTCCGCGGTCGGCTGGAGTACCGCTCGGAGCGCTTCTTCCAGCGGTAGAGCGTGGCACGGGACACGCCGATGGCTTGGGCCGCTTCCTCGGCGGTCAGGCCCGCCACCATGGCAGCGCGCCAACGACGCACCGCGTCGCGTCTTTGCTCTGCTTCGCTACGCTGCGCATCGCAAAGACGCGACGCGAGCCGCGCGCCTCGTGTAATCTGACGAGGCAGGCCAAGAACCTGCATGGGGGTCTCCTCGAGGTTGATGTGTCTACACCAACAGCTTCGGAGACCCCCAACCCCGTTTCAAGAGACGCGTCTCATACCTGTCTGAACTTGCACAAATGCGCGACCGGTTCACGATCCGTCGCACTTCGCGTGCTGTCAGGCATCGATTCGCACCGCGGTCGCCGCTCGCGACACAACGCCGATCGGTTCGCGCCACGGCCGCAAGTTGGCGCGCCGTGACGGCGTCTGCTAGGCTGCCGGTCGTCGTGAGGGCCGTTCCCTATACCGCTCCAGCCGCGTGAAAGCCGTTCTCTGCAAAGCCTTCGGGCCGCCGGAAGCGCTCGCGTTCGAGACCGTGGAACCGCCGCCGCTCGAGCCGGGCGCGGTGCGTATCGACGTGCATGCGGTGGGTGTCAACTTCCCCGACCTTCTGCTGGTGGAAGGCAAGTACCAGATCCGGCCGCCATTCCCCTTCAGCCCCGGCCTCGAATGCGCGGGCATCGTCGCCGAACACGGCAAGGATGTGCGCGGCCCGGCGCTCGGCACGCGGGCGATGGCCTTCCTGCCCTATGGCGCCATGGCGGAGCAGGCCGTCGTCCCCGCCGCCTGCGTCACCGCCATTCCCGATGCCATGCCCTTCGACGTGGCCGCGGCGTTCCCCGTCGTTTACGGCACCGGCCACCATGCGCTGGTCGAGCGCGCCGGACTTGCGCCGGGTGAGACTCTCCTTGTGCATGGCGCGTCCGGCGGCGTCGGCCTGGCCGCGGTGGAGATCGGCAAGCATATGGGCGCGACCGTCTTGGCGACGGCGGGCAGCGACGAGAAGCTCGCGCTCGCACGCGCCCACGGGGCGGACCATCTGATCAATTACCGCGCCAATGACTTCCGTGCGGAGGTCAAGGCGCTGACGGACGGGCGCGGCGCGGACGTGATCTACGATCCGGTCGGCGGAGACGTGTTCGACGACTCCCTGCGCTGCATTGCCCCGGGAGGCCGCATCCTGGTGATCGGCTTCGCCTCCGGGCGCATCGCCGCCGCCAAGACCAATCTCGTGCTGCTGAAGGAGTGCAGCGTGGTCGGCGCGGCCTGGGGCAACTTCGCGTCGCGCAATCCCGGTGCGAACCGGGCTTCTCTCGCCGCATTGCTGCGATGGTACGAGGCCGGCGCTCTCAAGCCTCATGTCTCTCGCAGGCTGCCGCTCGCGGACGCCCCGGCCGCACTCCAATCCTTCCAGGATCGGCGCGTGGTCGGCAAGCAGGTCCTCACGGTCGATCGACCCGGCGGCTGAACAGAATCCGCCATACCGGGCCTGCTGCGCCCATGGGCGTCGGCTAAAATCCGCCCGAGGTAATGCCATGACGACGTTCGGTCTGTTCTGCCTGATGGGCTACCGCGAACGGGGCACGAAGGTTGCCGACGTGCTCGACAACGCCGTGCGCATGGTCCAGTGGGCGGAGGACGCGGGCTTCGAGGCGGCCTGGTTCGCCGAGCATCATTTCTCGAACTACTGTGTCTGCCCTTCGCCGCTGCTGATGGTCGCGCACTGCGCCGCCAGGACGAAGCGCATCAAGCTCGGCCCCGCCGTGGTGGTGATCCCGCTCTACAACCCGGTCCGCCTGCTCGCCGAGATCGGGATGACGGCCGCCCTTTGCGGCGACCGGCTGCAGCTGGGAATCGGGAGCGGATATCAGCCTTACGAGTTCGAACGTTTCGGCGCGGATCTCGCGGAATCGAAAGACCGGCTCGACGAGTTCCTCCTGCTCATGGACCGGGCCTTCGACGAAGAGACATTTCGCTTCGACGGCCGCTTCACCGCGCTTCCCGAAACCGGCATCAGTACGCGGCCCGAGAACGGCCCGCCGCCTATCTGGATTGCCGGCGATTCGGAGGAAACCCACCGCCTGGCGGCGCGGCGGGGCTTCGTCCCGATCGTCACCGGCCGGACGCACGGCTCGGAATACCTCCGAATGCAGCGGGCGCGGGTCGATTCGGCTTTCGCGAAGGAAGGACGGACGGATGGGGAACGCCCGCTCGGCGTCCTCCGCTTCGCCTGCGTCACGGAAAGCGATGCGGAGACCCGGGACTATCTCGTGAACGCCCGCCAGCAGGCACGCTATGCCGCCGCACTCCGCAACCGTGCGGAAGCGATGGACGGCGGCATGTTGATCGAGAAGCCGATTCCCGGCGAGACGCCCCTGGACGAGATGGCGCAGAACCTGCCGGTGGGCGATCCGGCCACCGTCGCCGCCCGTCTCGCCGCGGATATCCGGGAGTCCCGCGCGACCCATGTTATGCTCAATATCCAGGCCGCCGGCTCGACCCTCGCGCAGGCGCGGCGCACCATCGATCTCTTCGGCCGCGAGATCCGGCCCATGATCCAGCGTGCTCTCGGCCGGAACGACGGCGCCGAAGCGGCACGCGGGGAAGCCCCGTGAGCCATCCCGCGGGCACCTCGCGAACGCCGCCACGCAATCCGGTGGTTCTCATTCCCGCCCGCCTCGCATCCACCCGCCTCCCGGACAAGCCGCTCGCCGACATTGCGGGGAAGCCGATGATCGTCCGGGTTCTGGAACGCGCCGAAGCCGCCGCCATCGGCCCCGTGGTGGTGGCCTGCGCGGACGCGGAAATCGCTGAAGCGGTCGAAGCGGCCGGCGGCTCCGCGGTGCGCACCAAGCCCGATCACGCGTCCGGTTCCGACCGCATCTTCGAAGCGCTGGAGACCATCGACAATGCCGGGCATTACGACGCGGCGATCAATCTGCAAGGCGACCAGCCGACCATCGAACCCGCCCTGCTGGCCCGCGCGCTTGCACTGCTCGACGACCCCGATGTGGATATCGGGACGCTCGCCGCGGAGATCCGCGAGCCGTGGGAGCGGGACGATCCCGGCGTGGTGAAGGCCGTTGTTTCCGCGGCACCGGGAGACCTGCGCGGCCGCGCGCTCTACTTCACGCGCACGCCCGCGCCCTCCGGCGACGGCCCTTTGTGGCACCATATCGGGCTCTATGCCTATCGGCGGGAGGCGCTGGCGCGCTTCGTGTCCCTGCCGCCCAGCCCGCTGGAACGGCGCGAGAAGCTGGAGCAGCTCCGCGCCCTGGAGAACGGAATGCGTATCGACGTAGGCTTGGTCGATGCCGCGCCGCTCGGTGTCGACACGCCCGCTCACCTCGAGCGCGCGCGAGAGGCCTTCGAGGAATGCCATGAGTGACGGAACAGGTACGATTGCCTTCCAGGGCGCGCCCGGCGCCTACTCGGAGGCCGCCTGCGCC
Organism: Alphaproteobacteria bacterium; assembly: GCA_965220825.1. GTDB lineage: Bacteria > Pseudomonadota > Alphaproteobacteria > UBA828 > UBA828. The sequence goes on along the minus strand of OZ244839.1, from coordinate 706,000 downwards.
GCACTCTATCCGGGCGCGAAGACGCTTCCCTGCAAGACCTTCCGCGAAGCCTTCGTCACGGTCGCCGACGGCCGCGCCGAACACGCCGTGATCCCCATCGAAAATTCCGTCGCAGGCAGGGTGGCGGACATCCATCAGCTCCTGCCGGAAACAGGCCTTCACATCGTTGCCGAACATTTCGAGCGTGTGCGGCACAATCTGCTGGCTTGCCCGGGGGCCGACGCCGACGGGCTCACCGCCGTCCACTCCCACATCCACGCGCTGTCGCAATGCCGCAAGCTGATCGCAGAGCTCGAACTCGCGCCCATCGTCCATGCCGACACCGCCGGCGCCGCCGCCGAGGTCGCCGCAAGCGGGGACCCGACCCAGGCCGCCATCGCATCGGCGCTCGCGGCGCGGACTTATGGCCTCGCCGTCGTTGCGGCCGATATCGAGGACGAAGCGCACAACACCACGCGTTTCGTCGTGCTGGCCCGCGATCCTGCGGATCCGGGGACAGGAAGCGGGCCGGTGATCACTTCGTTCATGTTCACCGTGCGCAACGTGCCGGCGGCACTCTACAAGTGCCTGGGCGGTTTCGCGACAAACGGCGTCAACATGACGAAGCTTGAAAGCTACATGGTGGGCGGAACCTTCACGGCGACGACCTTCTTCGCCGAGGTAGAGGGCCACCCGTCCGAGCCGGGCCCGCAGCGCGCATTGGAGGAACTCGGCTTCTTCTCGCGGGAGGTACGAATCATGGGCGTCTATCCCGCCCATCCCTACCGCCGGGAGGTCGCCGCCCGCGAGTCTTGAGCGCGCTCAGGGGGGGATCCGGCCCGCGAGCCAATCCTCGATCAGGCGGCGTGAAATCGAGTACCGGCCGGGAAAGCGGAAGGCATCCGTCTCCGGCGTTCCGATCAGCCTGTCGCGGCGGTACCAGTGCGCATATTCCAGTTCGTCCTCGTCCACGACGATCTCGCGCGAGAGCGCCTGGGCCATGAAGCCCACCATGATCGTGCCGGGGAACGGCCAGGGCTGGGAGGAGTGATAGCGGACATCGCCGACGCGCACGCCGCTCTCCTCGAAAATCTCCCGCGCGACGCACTCTTCGAGGCTTTCTCCAGGCTCGAGGAAGCCCGCGAGCGTCGAATGCATCCCCTCGGGCCAGTGGGACTGGCGGCACAGCAGGCACTCGTCGCCGTCATAAACCAGGACGATCACCGCCGAATCCGTGCGCGGAAACTGCACGGCACCGCAGGCGGGATCCGTACAGACCCGCTGATGTCCGGCCTGTTGCGAGCGCGTGGCCGTACCGCAGACCCCGCAGAACCGGTGCCGTCCATGCCAGTAGGTCAGCCCTCTCGCATAGGCGATGAGCGCCGAATCCTCTCCCGGCACAATCGACACCGAATCCCGGAGGTCCATCATGCGCCCGTCCGGCAGGCGCGCGAGCAAGGCGTCTTCTTCCACATGGGATAGATCGACGACGAAGTGCGCTGGGCCGGGCTCCCCGTCGGTGCCGCCCGTCTCGGCTCCGAGCAGCAGGGCGTCCACGCCGTCGCGGAGCAGATCGTCGAGCGTCTCCCGCGAGTGGATGGCAGCCCGCGGCTCGGGCTCCATACGGATCACCGCGTTCTGACGCCAGATCACCATGAACCGGCTCTCCGGGTCGTCGAGCCGCGCGGCCAACCATTCGGAATCGGCCCGGAGCGCAGCGATCCGATCCAACGGCATCCCGGAAAGAACGTTTCCCCCGATCCGCGTCAAACCCGTCATGCCCCGACCCTCGCACGGCGCGCCCAGCGTCGCAAAGGCGGGCAGGATTCGCGGGCATCCTGTGCCTCCGGCGCCGAAAGCTGCTATGGTGCAGTCGGGAGATCGTTGGCGGACGGCTTCCTCGCCAACCCGGTCAGGTCCGGAAGGAAGCAGCCGTAACGAGGCGCGAGCCGGGTCGCCGGCCGGTCTCCCACCTCCCGGCCGGGCGCGTGTCCCGCCCGCGATGTCGAGGGACAGGCTGGCACCGATGAGCGAGGACGGCGCGACGCACCAGGTTCTGGCGCGCAAATATCGACCCGCCGACTTCGCCGGCCTGATCGGCCAGGATGTGCTCGTGCGCACCCTCGCCAATGCGATCCGGATGGACAGGCTCGCCCACGCCTATCTGCTGACCGGCGTGCGCGGCGTGGGCAAGACCACCACGGCACGGATCATCGCCCGTGCACTCAACTGCATCGGAGCGACCGGCGACGGCGGCCCCACGCCCGAGCCCTGCGGCGTCTGTGAGCATTGCCTGGCGATTTCGGAAGACCGCCATGTCGACGTTATCGAAATGGACGCCGCATCGCGAACCGGCGTCGACGATGTGAGGGAGCTGATCGAGAGCGTCCGCTACCGCCCTGTCTCCGCACGTTACAAGGTCTACATCATCGATGAAGTCCACATGCTCTCGAAGCAGGCCTTCAACGCACTGCTCAAGACCCTGGAGGAGCCCCCGCCGCGAGTGAAGTTCGTTTTTGCGACGACCGAGGCGCGCAAGCTGCCCGTGACCGTACTCTCGCGCTGCCAGCGATTCGACCTTCGCCGCGTCGAAATGGAAACACTGGCGGCTCATTTCGGCCGCATCGCCGAGCTGGAGAAGGTGGAAGCCACGCCCGCCGCGCTCGCCCTTATCGCCCGCGCCGCCGACGGCTCGGTACGGGACGGCCTCTCGCTCCTGGATCGCGCGATGGCGCACACCGGAAGCCGGATCGAGGAGGCCGCGGTTCGGGACATGCTGGGGCTTGCCGACCGCACCCAAGTGCTGGACCTCTTCGACATGCTGATGCGCGGCGCGGTGAAGGACGCCCTGGACTGCTTCGCCGCGCTTCACGATGCGGGCGCGGAGCCTGCCGTCCTGCTGCAGGACCTGCTGGAGCTCAGCCATTGGCTCACCAGGCTCAAGCTCGCGCCGTCGGCGTCCGACGATCCGACCGTGCCGGAGGCGGAAGCAACCCGCGGCCGCACCATGGCGGAAGCGCTTTCCATACCGGTGCTCACCCGGGTCTGGCAGATGCTCCTCAAGGGCCTGGAGGAAACCGGCCGTGCCACGCGCCCCGCCATGGCCGCAGAGATGACCCTGGTACGTATCGCCTATGCCGCCGATCTTCCCACCCCGGCGGAGGCGATCCGCGCTCTCGAGACAGGCGCGGCCAAGTCCCCGCCGGCCCCTAGCCCGCCCGAGAACCCGCAAGGGACGACCTCGCTCTTCGGGAACGGCCCTCGAGCCGCTACCCAACCAGACCAGGCACCGAGCCCGCAAGGCGCCGCCGACGCGCCCGCCCCGACGGCATCGATGCAGGCGGCAGCCCCGGCGTTGCGCGCCGATGTCGAGACCGAGACGGGAAGCGCCCCTGCCCCGCAGCCGCCTTCTCCCGCATCGTTCAGCGAGATCGTGGCTCTCGCCGAAGCGCGAAGGGAACCTCGTCTCAGTACCTGGCTCCGGCGGACGGTGCGCCCGAGGCGGGTCTCCCCCGGCGTTCTCGATATCGATTGTGGCGACCCTCCCGACAGCGACATGGTCACTCTGCTGCGCGACCGCCTCGAGGAATGGACGGGCGCACGCTGGATTATCGCGCTCACGGACGCACCGGATGCGCCGACCCTCGAGGAGCTCGCACGCGATTCGGCCAAGGCCGCCGACGAGAAGGCGATCGCCCATCCGCTCGTCCAACAGGTGCTGGAAACCTTTCCGGGAGCGCGCGTTCGCGCCGTGCATCGGACTCGCGTGGAGCAGCCATCCGAAGGAGACCCAACGAAATGAAGAATATCGGCCAGATGCTGAAACAGGCCCAGACCATGCAGTCCCGCATCTCGGAATTGCAGGAGAGCCTCGACAATGTGGAGGTCGAGGGCTCCGCCGGCGGCGGATTGGTCCGGGTCGTACTCAGCGGCAAGGGCAGCGTTCAGCGCCTTTCCATCGACCCTTCCCTGATGAATGGCGACGAGGTCGAGATCCTCGAGGATCTGATCGTCGCCGCCTTCAACGACGGCAGGGCAAAGGCGGAGCAACTCGTCCAGGAGAAGATGGCCGAGATCACCGGTGGCCTGAAGCTCCCGCCCGGCCTCGAATTACCGCTATGAGGGCAGCGGTCCGTCGATGACAAGCCCTGCGGTCGAGCGGCTGGTGGGCTGCCTCGGCAAGCTTCCGGGACTAGGCCCTCGCTCGGCGCGCCGCGCAGCGCTGCATTTGCTGGAGCGTCGCGAATCCCATCTTGAGCCGCTGCTCATTGCACTGCGGGATGCGGCCGAGACGGTCCGGCCCTGCTCCCTTTGCGGCAATCTGGATACCGAGGACCCGTGTGGCGTTTGCACCGACCCGGAGCGCGACAGGGCGGGGATTTGTGTCGTCGAACGGGTGGCGGACCTGTGGGCGCTGGAGCGCACGAACCTCTTCCGGGGCCGCTACCATGTGCTCGGTGGAATCCTGTCGGCACTCGACGGCGTCGGGCCCGAGGACCTTGCTATCGCCAGCCTTCTCGACCGCGCCCGGGCGCCGGAAGTAACCGAGATCATCCTCGCTACCAGCGCGACGGTGGAAGGACAGACGACGGCGCATTATCTCGCCGACCGGCTCACCGAGGTCGGCGTGACGGTCAGCCGGCTTGCCCACGGCCTCCCGGTGGGCGGTGAACTCGACTACCTCGACGACGGCACCCTTGGCGCGGCGCTCAAGGCCCGCCGGCCCCTGGCATGAGCGAAACACACCCCCAAGGAACGCCGGACGGCGCGCGCGCCGCGGGACGTGAATGCCTCAACGGATCTGGCGCCTTCGTTGCGGCGCTGATTGTTTTCGCCCACTATGCCGGCGGTTTCGAAGCCTGCGAGAGGAGAGCAAGAAATGGCCGTTTCACGAGCCAAGGTGGTTGTCGACGTCAACGCATCCGCCGAACGGGTCTGGGACGAGATCGCGCCGTTCAACAACCTGACCGCCACCATGCCGGACGTGATCACCGAGAGCGTGCTGGACGCCAAGGGCGTGGTGCGCAAGCTCAAGATCAAGGGGCACGACGGCACGCTCTATGAACGGCTGCGGAAGTACGACATCGAAGCCCGCGTGACGAGCTACGACATCATCGACGACCCGAACGACATGGTGCCTTTCAACGACTATGTCGCGACCATCGAGGTAAAGGCCGTTTCCGACGACCGGTGCACGGTGGAGTGGTACAGCCGGTTCGTGCCCAAGCCCGGCCACACCGAAGCGGAATGCGTCGAGTTCGCGGAAAATATCTACAACACCTGCATTGCGGGCACGAAGCGAGTCCTCGGCGTCACCTGATCCGCTGTCGGCGCCGCTTCGCCTACGCGGGGGCCTCAAGCTCCGCGGCCGCCTCCGATTCCGGGTAGTGCACCGCTTCGAGATAGAGACCGCAGGCCGGCGCGGTGGGGCCCGCGCGCACACGGTTTCGCGCAGCGAGAGCCTCGCCCACCTGGGCGGGCGTTTTCCGCCCCCGGCCCACCTCGACCAGCGTGCCCACCATCGACCGCACCTGGCGGTGAAGGAATGAACGCGCCTGGGCACGGATGGCGATTTCGCCCTCCGCGCCCCGGTCGCCGTCCGGCGCCGGACCGGTACGCGATACCGTGAGACGATCCAACGTGCGTACAGGCGAAGACGCCTGGCATCCCGCGGCGCGAAAGGTGGTGAAGTCGTGCGTGCCCTCGAGTTCGCGCGCCGCGTGCCGCATTGCCGCAACGTCCAGCGTGCAAGGAGCCTGCCAAGCGCGGTTCCGATCGAGTACGAGCGGCGGCCTCCGGTCGATAATGCGGTAGAGATAAAACCGGGCCAGGGCGTCCCGCCTGGCATCGAACGCGGGATGGGCGCTCGAGGCCGTTAGGATCGCGACCGGCGCGGGCCGCAGATGGGCGTTCAACGCGTCCCGCAGGACATCCGGCGGGATCGCCCGGCTCAGATCCAGATGGCAGCACTGGCCGCGGGCATGGACACCCGAATCGGTCCGCCCGGCTCCGTGAACCCGAACCCGTTCACCGGAAAAGCCCTCGACCGCCCGCTCCACCGCCTCCTGCACCGAAAGGCCGTTGGCCTGATGCTGCCAGCCGACGAACCCGGTGCCGTCATATTCCAGGGTCAGCTTGTAGCGGGGCATGGCAAGCATGTGCCGGGCGGCATGGGGCGCCCGCGAAGAAAGGCGTCCGCCGCCATCGCGGCCCTTCCGCCCCGTTGGAGGCGTGTGAGCCGAAGCGCCGTGGCATCGCCGCACGCAACGGTGGGGTCGGGCTCGACGACCGTTCCGCACGGCACGCCTCCACCGCCCTGCGTTTCCTCCGCCGCCAGCAGCTTGATCCGCTCTCCCTCATGCGTGAACCAGGCGCCCGGCGAGGGCGCGAGCGCGCGAACGGTGCGTGCGATGCAGGCCGCGGGCCGACGCCAGTCGATCTCGGCGTCGCTCTTCTCGAGCTTCGCGGCATAGCGGGCGCCTTCCGCCGGTTGGGGAGTTTCAACGAGCCGGCCCGCCGCCAGCCCGTCCACAGCCTCGCACAGGAGGCGTGCGGAACGCTCAGCCAGGGCGGCCCGCAACGCGCCGCCCGTCGTTGCCGGGCCGATCGGCTCGGTCACGCGCAGCAGGATCGGCCCGGTGTCGAGGCCCTGGTCCATGCGCATGATGGTGACGCCGGTCTCCTTGTCGCCCGCCATGATCGCCCGTTCGATGGGTGCCGCACCGCGCCAGCGCGGCAGCAGGGACGCGTGGGCGTTGATGCATCCCAGACGGGGAGCGGCGAGAACCGGCGCCGGCAGGATCAAGCCATAGGCGACCACCACGGCGAGGTCGAGCGACAACGCCGCGAACGCCGCTTGGGTCTCGCCGTCCCCCAGGCTTCGCGGCGCGCGCACCGGAACGCCCGCCTCCGCAGCCCGCGCCGCCACGGGCGAGAGTTCGAATTGCCCGAAATCTTCACCACCCCCACCCTTGCGGACGCGCCGCCCGCCGCGACGGCCCGCGCGTTCAGGCAGCGTGTAGACCGCGGCGACCTCGTGCGGGCTTGCCAGCAACGCATCGAGCGACGGGACGGCGAAAGCGGGTGTCCCCATGAACGCCAGACGGAGAGGCGTCATTCGCGCCCCGATCGGTTCAGGCGAGCGTGCCCGCCCGCTGCGCCTTGCTCAGCTTGCGCAAGATGATGCGGCGCTTCACCAGCGAAAGATGATCCACGAACAGCATGCCGTCGAGATGGTCCACCTCGTGCTGAATGCAGACCGCGAGCGCACCCTCCGCATCCAGCGTTTGCGGTGTGCCGGTCTCGTCCAGGCTGGAGACCCGCACCTGCGCCGGTCGCTCCACCTCCGCGAAATGACCGGGAAATGAAAGGCAGCCCTCCTCGTGGACCATCCGCTCCTGCGAGCGCCACAGAATCTCCGGGTTCACCAGTTTGAGCGGTGCCGGGGGCTCGCCGGCCTTGTGCACGTCCACCACGATACAACGCCTGGGCTCGCCAACCTGGATTGCTGCAAGGCCGACACCGTCCGCGGCGTACATGGTCTCAAGCATGTCGTCCAGCAGCGTGCGCACAGCCTCGTCCACCGCGGTAACGGGTTCGGACCGGCGCTTCAGTCTCCGGTCCGGCGCAATGATGATAGGACGTTTCGCCATCGCTCTCGGCTGGAAGGATGCCGCCCGCAACGGCCGTTCCGTTCCGCGCGGGGCGGTTCTAGGTATTATGCCGACCCTGACAGGTCAAGCGCATGACACCGATCCTTACCGTCCTTACAGTCCTCGCGGCAGCCGGAATCCTGGCCGCCGGCCTTTTCGCCTTTCTCATGCTCCGTGGCAGACAGACAGGGCGCACGGCTCTGGCAGACGAGATGGAGCGGCTAGCGAGCACGCTGGGTGCGCGCCAGAGCGAGATGGAAACCCGTCTGCGCACCGACCGGGATGCGCTCGCCGCGCGGCTCCACGCCCAGGAGCTCGCCCTCAACAAGACCCTCGACCAGGGAATCGCGACCGCTACCCGGCGCACGCTGGAAACCATGGGCCGGCTGGAAGGGCGGCTCGCGGCGATCGACAAGGCACAAACCAACATCGCCGAGCTTTCGAGCCGGGTGGTGAGCCTGCAGGATATTCTCTCCAACAAGCAGGCGCGCGGCGCGTTCGGCGAGATCCAACTCGCCGATCTGGTGCGCCAGATTCTCCCACCCTCGGCCTACCGCTTCCAGGCGACGCTTTCCAACGGCCGCCGGGCGGACTGCCTGCTCGCGCTTCCCAATCCACCGGGTCCCATCGTCATCGACGCCAAGTTCCCGCTGGAGAGCTACCATTCTCTGCGCAACGCGGAGAATGACGGCGAGAAGGCGGCCGCGGCGCGCGCCTTCCGCACGGCCATGCAGACCCATATCAACGACATCGCGACACGTTACATCGTCTCCGGCGAAACCGCCGAAGGCGCACTGCTTTTTCTGCCCTCCGAGGCGGTCTATGCCGAACTTCATGGCAGTTTCACGGACTTGGTCGAGGCCTCCCACCGGGCCCGGGTTTTCATCGTCTCCCCCACCACGCTGTGGGCGACGTTGAACACCGTGCGCGCCGTTCTGAAGGACGTGCGAATGCGGGAGCAGGCGGGGCTGATCCAGCAGCATGTCCGCTCACTCATGGAGGATGTCGGGCGTCTCGGAGACCGGGTCGCCAATCTCTCGCGCCATTTCGGGCAGGCCACGGAGGATATCCGCCAGATTCAGATCTCCACCGAAAAAGTCGTGCGCCGGGCGGAACGAATCGATGGGCTGGAAATCGAGGACGACGGCCTGCCGGCACCGGGCGATGCGCCGGCGCCAAGCCCACCCCTCGGCCCGTCAAGGGACTGACGTTTCCGCCCGTCCTGCGCGCTCAGTGGATCGTGCCCGCAGACCGTACGGGGGGCGCGGGGCCCTGAAGGGGGCTGGCATGGTGGTGAACCATGCGCCAGCCGTCCGCCTCCCGGACGAAGCAGTTGGTGGCCGTCAACACGCCTCCGCCCAGCACCTCCTGGCAGACGACAAAGGCCCCCTGCCCCGACATGAAAGCCTTTGCCGCCCGGCAGCTGATGCGCGGCGCGTCGGGGTTCCCGAGGATGGCGGCCCAGCTCCGCATTACGGGCTCCCGGCCAACAAGCGTGTCCCATCCCGGATGGATGCAGGCCACCGGCGTCTCGCGCGCCCACACGGCGTCCATGGCGGCAAGATCGTGCGCATCGAACGCGCGGTAGAACGCCTCGTTGGCCGCGAGAACCGCCTCTTCGTCAGGCACGCTCCTCTCCTTCAAGCCGCGCTATGCCCCCGAAACGCAGGCGCTGAACGCGAATAACACCGTCGGTCGCTTCAAGCTGCGCCAGCACCTCGTCCGGCACCGGTGAGTCCACGCCGATCAGGCTCAGGGCGTCGCCGCCGGGCCCGATGCGGCCCAGACTGAACGCGGCAATGTTGACGCGCGCCTCGCCCAGCACGGTGGCCACCTTGCCGATCATGCCCGGCTTGTCCTCGTTGGCGAGATACAGCATGTCCGCGCCGAGTTCGGCCTCGATCTTGATACCGGCGATCGCGACAATGCGCGGCCGGCGCCCCCCCACCAGCGTGCCCGATAGGCCGAGCTCCCGCCCTTCCAGACGGAGCTGGACACGCATGAGGGTCTGGTAGTCCTCGGCAGTCGCGTCCGTGGTCTCGTGCACCTCGATACCCCGTTCGCGGGCCACCACAGGGGCGTTCACCATGTTGACGCTGTCGAGCTGCAGGCTCAGAAGGCCCTGGAGCGCGGCGGCCGTCAACGGGCGCGTATCCAGCGTTCCCACATGGCCGTTATATTCCACGGCAACGTCATGAACCCGTCCGTTCGCAAGCTGCCCCGCAAAGCTGCCGAGCTGCTCGGCAAGCGCCAGATAGGGGCCGAGCTTCGCCATCTCCTCGGGCGTGACCGACGGCGCGTTCACCGCGTTCACCACCGCGCCTTCCAGGAGAAAGGCTGCGATCTGCCGCGCGATCTGGAGTGCCACGTTCTCCTGCGCCTCCACGGTCGAGGCACCGAGATGGGGCGTTGCCACGACTTCCGCCAGTTCGAGCAGCGGGTTGTCCACGGGAGGCTCGTCCTCGAACACGTCCAGCGCAGCCCCCGCTACATGGCCGCTTTGGATGGCGGCCTTCAAAGCCGCCTCCACGATCAGCCCGCCCCGCGCGCAGTTCACGATACGCACGCCACGCTTGGTCTCGGCAAGCGTTTCGGCGTTCAGAACATGGCGCGTCTCCCCGGTCAGCGGCGCATGCAGGGAGATCACGTCCGATTCGCGGAGAAGGCTATCGAGCGGTGTCAGTGTCACGGCAAGCGCGGCGGCGCGGTCGGGCGGGAGATACGGATCGTAGACCAGAACCTTCATCCCGAGCCCTTGGGCGCGCGATGCGACAACGGCACCCACATTGCCACAGCCGACCAGACCCAGAGTCTTGCCGCGGAGTTCGATGCCCAGGAACCGGCTGCGCGTCCACTCGCCCGCTCGCAGCGAGCGGTCCGCCTGGGGAATTTGCCGCGCCATGGCGCACATCAGCGCAATGGCATGCTCGCCCGTCGTAACGGCATTGCCGTGGGGCGTGTTCATCACCACGATACCGCGCGCCGTGGCAGCGGTCGTATCGATGGTATCGACACCGGCACCGGCCCGGCCCACCACCTTGAGTCGCTTGGCGTTTGCCAGGATCTCTTCTGTGACTTTGGTTTGAGATCGAACTATAAGGCCTTCATAAGAAGATATATTTTTATTCAGTTCGCTTGGCTCCATGCCGGTGCGGACATCGGCCTCGATACCGCGTTCCGCCAGCACCTCGGCCGCCATGGCGCTCATCTCATCGGCAATCAGAACCTTCGGCACCGCCCTCGCTCCTTTCGGCCCCGCTAGCGGAGCCCGCGCACCCTCCTCACCTCGTCCCAGACCCAGTCGAGCCAGGGCGTCAACGCTTTCAGATTCTCGCACTCGACCGTGCCGCCGCACCAGACGCGCAGGCCGGGCGGAGCAGCCCTGTGAGTCTTGATGTCGAAGGCCGCACCTTCCGCCTCCAGGAGGGCTGTCATGTCGGCGATCACGGCCCACTGGTCGGGCTCGGTCAATGCGGCAAACCGGCTATCGACGATCTTCAGGCAAACCGAGGTGTGGGAGCGGCTCTCCGGCTCGACGGCCAGGAAATCGATCCAGTCGCGATCCTCCACCCAGGCCTCAAGGATCGCGAAATTCTCCCGCGCCCGCGCAATCATCCCCGTTTCGCCACCGATGGACTCGATCCAGCGCAGCGAATCGAGTGCGTCCTCCACCGCCAGCATGGAGACGGTGTTGATCGTCTCGCCCCGGAATATGCCTTCGTTGAGCGCGCCCTTGGACATGAGCCGGAAGACTTTCGGCACCGGCCAGGGGGGCGTCGTACTTTCGAGGCGCGCGACCGCGCGGGGGCTCAGGATCAGCATGCCGAAGCCTGCCTCGCCCCCCATCACCTTCTGCCACGAATAGCTCACGGCATCGAGACGCGACCAGTCCATGGGATAGGCGAAAACCGCGGAAGTACCGTCGCATAGCGTGAGGCCTTCGCGGGCCGGATCGATCCATTCCGCGTCCGGCACCCGAACACCCGATGTGGTGCCGTTCCAGACGAAGACCGTATCCCGCGACGGATCGGCCGTGGACAAATCGGGAAGGCGGCCGAAAGGTGCGCGTATCACGCGCACATCCAGCGGGCGCAGCTGCCGCTCTCCGTCGATGATCCATTGCTCGCCGAAATTCTCCCAGGAGAGGAAGTCCGTTCCGCGCGCGCCGAGCAGGGACCACATGGCCATCTCCATGGCGCCGGTGTCGGAGCCCGGCACGACGGCGATCCGCCAGCCGTCGGGAAGCCCGAGCAGCGCACGGGACCGATCCAGCACCTCCCTTATGCGCGCAAGCGGCTCGCGCGCACGGTGAGACCGCCCCACCAGCGCGCCTTCAAGTGCCGCGTGCGACCAGCCGGGCCGCTTGGGACAGGGCCCGGAGGAGAACATCGGGTTGGCGGGCTTGCGTTTGGGTTTCATGGAGAGTCGCGAAGTCTAGAGAAAGATATCGCCTTCAAGATACTGGACGGCCTTTCCGGTCAGCCGGACGCGGTCTCCGACGACGTCGCAGCCGAGCTTGCCGCCTCGCGCCGATAGCTGACGGGCGCGGAGAGACGTCCTCCCGAGCCGGGCAGCCCAGAAGGGCGCAAGCATGCAATGCGCCGACCCGGTCACCGGATCCTCGTCCACGCCCAGACGGGGGCAGAAGAAACGCGAGACGAAATCGACCTCTCCGCCGGGTGCCGTTACGACGACCCCCCGCAGGTCGAGGCGGGCAAGCACGGCGAAATCCGGCTCGAGCGCACGGACCTCCGCGTCCGTCCCAAACAGAGCCAGATAGTCCATACCGGCGAACGCCGCCTCGGGCGCCGCCCCGAGGCCCGCTGTCATATCCGGCGGAACGGGAACGGGATTCGCGGGCAGCGCCGGAAAATCCATCACCAGTTCGTCCGCTTCCCGCTTTACGGTGAGGTGTCCGCTTTTGGTTTCGAACCGGACGCTCCCGGCCTCGGGACGCAAATGGCGGAACACCACATGGGCGCTTGCAAGCGTCGCATGGCCGCAAAGATCGACTTCGTCCACGGGTGTGAACCAGCGCAAACGGTATCCTTCGCCATCGGGGACGAAAAACGCCGTCTCGGAAAGGTTGTTCTCTCTGGCGACGGCCTGGAGGGTCGCGTCGGGCAGCCAGGATTCGAGGGGACAGACCGCGGCCGGATTGCCGCCGAACACATCCTCGGTGAAAGCGTCGATCTGGTACAATCTGAGTCGCATTCCACGTGTCCCCGAGGAGCGCACGCCGCTCACGCCGTATCTGCCACCCGGATGCGGGATGCGCGCCGTTTCCGGGCACTTTGGCGGTTTATCGACGATCCCTCGGGTGCGCGCAAGGTGGCGAAGCGACAGTTCGTCCGAGGCGCAGCATTGGTTTATGGCATGCCTTTTGGATTTGCGCGGCTTTTTCTTTTCGCGGTCCTTGCCTCGTTGCTCGCCGGCGCAACAGCGGCCCGCTCAAGCGATTTCTTTGCCGGCTACCAGGCCTATTTGCGGGGCGATTACGAGACGGCGCGGGATGCGTGGATGCCGCTTGCCGAGACAGGCGACATCGATGCGCAGTTCAACCTCGGCGTCTTGCATGAAAACGGACTCGGCATTCCCGCCGATCCGGCGCAAGCGGCCTACTGGTATGGGGAGGCGGCGGCCCGCAACCTCCGTCAGGCCCGGTTCGCGCTCGTGCGCATGCAGCGCGCCGGCACCGGTGCGGACCAAGCGGAGCTCGTCGAGGATCCCATCGCCGTGTTGGAGAGCCTGGCCCGCGACGGCATGACTGAAGCGCAATACGAACTCGCCGTCTCCTATGATCGAGGCATCGACGTCACACCCAACCGTGCGACAGCCGCGGTGTGGTACGAGCGCGCCGCGGAAGGCGGGCACGTGGCAGCCCAATACAGCATCGGGACGCTCTACGACGAAGGTCTGGGGACCGCCCAGGATCGGGAGCGCGCCCACCGCTGGTATCTGAGGGCCGCGCGGGCGGGCCATGCGCAGGCCATGAACAATCTCGGCTATCTTTACGAACGGGGATTGAGCGGGCCTCCCGATCGGACGATGGCGGTCGTCTGGTATCGGCGCGCGGCCGAGGCGGGTCTTGCCGTCGCGCAGAACAACCTCGCCGCCTGCTACTATCTGGGGCACGGCGTCGCACGCGATTACGAGCGCGCAGCCCATTGGTATCGCGCAGCGGCGGAGCAAGGCGATACCGCCGGGCAGAACGGCCTTGCGCTCCTCCTCGCCAACGGCCTTGGTGTCGAGCGGAACCTGGTGCGGGCTGCCGCCTGGTTTTCGGTGGCGGCCGGGGCCGGCGGCCATGACGGCCATGAGGCGGCGGCGTATCGGGAGCGGATAGAGCCGCATTTGAGCCCGCAGGAACGTGTCGCCGCCGAAACGCTCGGAGGGCGCATCGCCGCACGGATCGCCGCACACCGCGCCCCGCCGGCATCGCCGGCAGCGGAGGAGACGCCGCGACCTGCAGACGGCTTCGACGACCTCGCCGTCCAGATTCAGCGGCTGCTCAAAGCCCTCGGCTACTACCACGGCACGGTCGACGGAATTGTGGGTCCGCTTACCCTCGACTCCATTCGCAGCGCGCTGCGGGAAAACGACTTGAGAATTGAAGTGGAAATTAGCGCCGAACTGTCTGACGCATTGGAAGAAATTCGCTTGAAAAGAAGCTACGTGAACGCCGGGTCCGACTGAACCCCGATCAGACGGAGGACGGTTTCCGCCGCCCGGTCGCTGGGCAGCGCACCGCCGCGGCCCACCCGGCGCGCAACGACCGAGAAGCCCTCGCGTTGCCGTCGCCTGCCGGCCTCGTCGGCAAGAAGTTCTTCGAGAGCGGCCGCAAGGCGGCGTGCGTTGCACGCGCGTTGCAGAAATTCCGGGACCAGCCGCTCGCCCGCGACGATATTGGTCATGGCAAGATAGGGAACCCGCAATACCCGGCGTGCGATGGCTGCGGTCAGCGGGTTCGTCCGGTAGCAGACGACCATGGGGACGGACGCGAGCGCCAGTTCGAGCGTCGCCGTGCCTGACGCGGCAAGTGCCACGTCGCTTGCCGCATAAGCGGCGTATTTCTCGCCCTTGTCGGCCACGATCACCACCGGCATTCCCCAGGAGTCCGCGGCAGCGGCAACGGTCGCGCGATGCTCCATGAGAGTAGGTATGACAAGGCGGAGACCGCCGATCCGCCCTGCCAGCGCGCGGATCGTCTCGCCGAAAATCGGCAGGTGGCGATGCAATTCACCGGCGCGGCTGCCGGGCAGAGCGCAAAGAACCAGATCTTGCTCCCCTATTCCGTGACGCGCGCGGAAGGCGGGGCCGCTGGCGGCACCGATGGGTTCTTCCACCAGTGGATGACCGACAAAGGTGCTGGCGAGGCCCACCGCTTCGAAATAGGGCGGCTCGAAAGGAAACAGGCAAAGTACATGGTCCAGAAAACGCGCGACGGCATTGGCGCGCCCCGGGCGATAGGCCCAGACCGTCGGCGCCACATAGTGGATCAGCGGGAAGCCCGCACCAGCCAACTTCCGCGCCACCCGAAAGTTGAAATAGGGTGCATCCACCGTTACGACCGCCGCGGGTTGCATTGCACGCGCGGCCCGCGCGGTCTGACGCACACGCCCGAGCAGGCGGGGCACATGGGGCGCGATCTCGACCGGCCCCATGAGCGAAAGCTCGGAGAAGGGGAACAGGCTCTCGATCCCTCCCTCCTGCATGAGCGGCCCGCCGACGCCCGAGAAGCGAACTGCGCCATCGGTCCGCCGACGCAACTCCGCCATCAGGCGAGACGCGATCAGATCGCCGGACGCTTCGCCCGCGATCAGAAAGATCAGTGGCGGCGCACCGGCCATTCCGCACGGCGGTCCACGCCGATCACGAAGAGGCCCGCCTCGTCGGCGCGCCGCACCGTTTCACCGCGTTGCAGGACCAGCGTCTCTCCCGCCTCGACGGCGACTCCCGCGAAACGCGCTTTTGCGAGGTTCTCGACGGTGGTGGGGCCCACAGTCGGGAGGTCCACGCGCCTCTCCTGGCCGGGCTTCCTGAACTTTACCAGTACGCCGCCCGAGCCCGGCTGACGCAGGGCGGCACAGCGTTCAATCAGGCGGTCGGTACCCTCCGCGGCCTCCACGCCCAGCACGACGCCTGCCTGCACGATGGCCGCCTGGCCGATATCCCGGGCGCCAAGGGCGAGAACCGCCTCGACGCCGAGCGCAATGTCCCGACGCGCCTCACCGTCGGGCTCATGCCGGCCCATCACACCTGCGGGTGCGCGCAACTCCGCGATCAGGTCGTCGGCGCCCACCACCTGAAAGCCTTCACGCTCGAGCTCGTCCACGACAAGCGAAAGCAATGCATCGTCGCCCTTGTTCGCCACGCGCGCGATACGTCCGAGAAGCTGCATTCCGCGCAGATCCGGCTTGATGGCGGAGAGCGGCGGCCGACGGATCGCTCCCGCAAGCACCACCTCGCGGCAACCGGCCTTCCTCAACGTCTTGAGCAACGTTCCCACAGCGCCAAGGCGGATCCTGCGATGCGGCACCCCGTCACATGTTTCCGCGTCGGTATCGCCCTCGAAGGCGATCAGAAAGACCTCGCGGCCCGCCTCCCGACAGGCATGAACGATAAGGCGGGGGAGCGAGCCGCCACCCGCGATGATCCCCAACGGGCCGCGCGCAGCCCCGGAGGCGCCGCTCATGGGCCGTTCCGGCCCGAATCCCCGCTGTTGCCCCGAGGCTGGCAAATCGAGCGCTCCCGGTCGATTCGGATAAAGTTGACGATATCCATGACCGGTTCGTTGTCGCCGAAGAGCTCGGTCACGTCGGAGAGACGCTCGGCCATGGTGCCTTCGTGAGCGAACAGCAGCCGAAAGGCCCGGCGTAGATCGTGAATCACGTCGCGGCTGAAGTCGCGCCGGCGCAATCCGACGAGATTGAGGCCAGCGAGGCGCGCGCGGTCTCCCATGACGGAGCCGTACGGAATGACATCGTGCTCCACGCCCGACATGCCGCCGACCACCGCGTGGCGCCCGATGCGGACGAACTGATGAATCGCGGCGAGCCCTCCCAGGATAGCCCAATCGTCAACCGTGACATGGCCGCCAAGGGTCGCATTGTTCGCCATGACAACGTGATCGCCCACAGTGCAATCATGCGCGACGTGGGTGCCCACCATGAACAGGCACTGATCGCCGACGCGGGTGGACATTTTTCCCTGGGCGGTTCCCGGATGCATGGTGACATGCTCGCGAATCACATTTTCAGCGCCGATCTCGAGGCTCGAGTCCTCGCCTCGGTATTTCGCATGCTGCGGCCGATGGCCGATTGCGGCGAAGGGGTAGATCACGGTACGCGGGCCGATCGTGGTGCGCCCGGCGACCACCGCATGGGAAATCAGGCGCACCTGATCGCCGAGTACGACATCGGCACCCACCGTGCAGTACGGGCCGATCTCCACATCGTCGCCGAGCGAGGCGCCAGGATCGACCACGGCGGTCGGGTGAATCGCCGTCACGTCAGCTGTCTTCCAGGATCATCGCCGCGTAGCAGGCTTCCGCAACGATCTGATCGTCCACCTTGGCCTTGGCCGTGAACTTCCAGACGTTGCGCCGGCGCTGCTTCTTGGAGACGTGGAGCAGCAGTTGGTCGCCGGGCACCACAGGCTTGCGGAAGCGGCATTCGTCCACCGACATGAAGTAGACCAGCTTGCCGGCCATCTCCGGGCCCAGCGTCGCGACCACCAACACCGCAGCGGTCTGAGCCATGGCTTCGATGATCAACACGCCCGGCATGACGTGGCTGCGCGGGAAATGTCCGAGGAAATGCGCTTCGTTGATGGAAACATTCTTGATACCGACGGCGCTTTCGTCCGGCACCACGTCGATAGCGCGGTCGATCATGAGGAAGGGGTAGCGATGGGGAATTGCTTCGAGGATTTCCTCGATGTCCATCCGTTCGATGGTCTTTCGAGGGCTAGGCTCGTTCATCGTTCCTTCACTCGTGTCTTGCCGGTAGCCAGGCGGGCAAGCGCCATGCTCTGGCGATGCCAGAGCCGAATCGGCACGGCCGGCGTCCCGCCGCATATTGCACCGGGTTCGATGTCTTGGATCGCACCGGTCTGCGCGGCGAGCCGAACGCCGGAACCGACCGAGAGATGATCCGAAACACCCGCCTGTCCACCGATCATCACGAAATCGCCCAGTGTCGTGCTACCCGCGATTCCCACCTGACCCGCAATCAGACAGCCGCGGCCGATCCGTACGTTGTGCGCGATCTGTACCAGATTGTCGAGCCGGGAGCCCCGGCCGATCACGGTGTCGGCACTCGAGCCCCTGTCGATCGCGCAGTTGGCGCCGATCTCCACGTCGTCTTCGATCACCACGCGACCCACCTGCGGCACCTTCACATGCTCTTGCGGATCAGGCACGAAGCCGAATCCATCCTGCCCCATCCCGACGCCACGGTGGATAAGGACGCGTTCGCCGATGAGGCAGTGGCTCAACACGGCAGCCGCGCCGATGCAGCTGTCCGCACCGATCTCCACACCTGCGCCGATCACCGCGTTGGGATCGATCCGGCAGCGTGCGCCGATGCGCGCGCCAGCGGCAATCACGGCACCGGCCTCGATTCGACAATCCTCAGCAAGCACCGCCGCCGGATCGACAATCGCCCTTTCATGGACACCCGGTACCGGCGGCTCTACCGGATGAAAGAGGTGGGCCGCCAGAGCGTAGGATTTGTACGGGTTCTTGCTGACAAGGACGGCCATGCCCGCCGGTGCGCGATCGGCGAGCGCAGCCGGCGCAAAGCAGGCGCCCGCCCGGCTCTCCATGAACCGGGAAAGATATTTCCGATTGTCGAGAAAGCTCAAATCTTGCGCCGTCGCCGTGCTCAAGGGGGCGACCGCGTGAACTTTCGCCGCCGGGTCGAAGCCGCGGGCGAGACGCGCGCCTGCGGCCGAGGCGATCTCCGAAAGGGTGAAGGGCCCGACCGTCGAATAGAATCGCGGGTCGGCCATCAGTCTCCTTCGAAGCTCAGCGCGATCTCGGGAATTTCCTCATTGATCCGCGCAATCACCTCGTCGGTGAGGTTGAGCTCGGGCACCGCATAGAGAGAGGTATTGACGGGAACCACCGCATCGATCCCCCGCTCCACCGCCACTTCGGCGACCACACTCTGCAACGCGACGCGAAACGCATCCTCTCCTTTTCTTACAGCGAAACGCAGGATGCGGCTTCGCTCCTGCGCCTTTTGGTCGGCAGCCCTCAACTCATTGTCGAACGCACGCCGGCTCTCTTCCAGAGCGGCGGGCGTAAGCACGGCCTCCTGACGCTGGAGTTCGTCCCGGACATTCCGCAAGCGCTGCGCTTCCGCCTGTGCTTCCGCCTGGTAGATTCTGCGCTGCTCCTCTCCCTGCACCTGGATCGAGCGAAGTGCGGTAGCCTCCGCCAGGATCCGGTTCATCTCGACGATGGCGATCTGCGAGCCTTTCTCCTGAGCGGAGAGATCCGCTCCGACACCCCACCAGGCGACGGCGGAGGCAAATATGAGCAGCGCGAGCCACCGCCCCGTTCTCATCAATATCGCGTCCCTACGCTGAACCGGAAGTTCTCGGTCTGGTCATGGTCTTCTTTCTTAAATACATGGGCAAAATCAAATCGCAGAGGCCCGATCGGCGAGCGGTAAGCGATGCCGAAGCCACCGGATGCCCGTAGCGAACCCTCGTCCCGCACACCGGGGCCGCTCTCTTCTACGTCGGTCAGGCTACCGATATCGGTGAAAAACGCGCCGCGCAAATTGAAATCCCTGGACAGCTCGATGGGAAAGCGCAATTCGCCCGTTCCCACGTAAAAAACGTTTCCACCCAGGGCGTCGCCGGTAAGCGTGTCGCGAGGCCCGAGCCCGCTCGTTTCGAAACCGCGGAACCGATGGCCGCCGAGGAAATAGCGGTCCGTCAGCCTTACGTCCTGCCCTAGTCCTGCAATATGGCCCTGGCGCAGCGAATGGTGCAGCACCCAGCTGTCCCACAGGGGGTAGTAGTGGCTGTAGGTCACGCTGTGCTTGGCGAACTTCACGTCGCCCCCGAGGCCCGCGAGCTCCTGCCTGAATTGCACCAAGTAACCGTCGGACGGGTCGATGACGCTGTCGCGCACGTCATAGGACACCGACTGCCCCAGCGACGAGGTCACCGCCTCCCCTTCCTGCGCACGAATGAAGCGGGAGGCATCGGCCGGAATGTCGCTGATCTCGTCCTCGCGAATCGAATAGAAGACCGTCTGCCGCATATTTTCGGTGAGCGGATATCCGGCTCGAATACTCGTACCCAAAGCCTTCTGATCGTAAGAGCTCTCGTCCTGAAGATCGACGGTCTTGCGAAAGATATCGAAACCGGCAGCGAGATCCCGATCCATGAAATAAGGCTCGGTGAAGCTGAGATCGATCTCCTGGCGGCGCGAGGAAAAGGTGAAACTCAACTGCAAATCCTGGCCGCGGCCCAGAAGATTGCGCTCGCGGATGCTGGCATCACCCAGAAGGCCGTCCGTCGAGGACACGCCGGCGCCGAAACTCAGTTCGCCCGTCGCGGTCTCTTCGACCTCGATACGAAGGTCCGAGCGATCCGGCGCATCGCTTTCATCCGTCACGATATCGACCGCATCGAAGAACCCCAGATTGCGGACACGCTGCCGGGAGCGGTTGATGCGGGCGGTATTGAAGGCATCGCCTTCAACCATCAAGAGTTCCCGCCGGATTACTTCGTCCCTGGTGCGCACATTTCCGACGATATCGATGCGCTCCAGATATATCTTGGAACCTTCGTCGATCTGGAAGGTCACATCGACAATCTGCGCTTCCCGATTCCGCTTGATCCTGGGTCTCACGTCGACGAACGCATAGCCCCGATTGCTGACGGAGTCGGTAAGCGTGAGAATCGTCTCTTCGACAATATCCGCATCGTACCACTCGCCGGTTTCGAGCTCGATCTGCTCCAGAAGTGGCGCGGGGTCGAAATCTTTCAGCGTGCTTTCGATTTCGATCTCACCCAGGCGGTAGCGTTCACCCTCTTCGACGGTGAACGTCACGTAGAAATCCTCGCGATCCCGGGTCAGCTCCGCAACCGCCGAAACCACGCGGAAGTCGGCATAGCCATTGGAGAGGTAGAAGCGGCGCAGGAGCTCCTGGTCGAAGTCGATGCGATCCGGATCATAGGTATCGTCGGTCGAAAAAAAACGATACCACGCGCTTTCCCGAGTCCGTATTTCGTCGCGCAATGCACTGTCGCTGAACCGCTTGTTGCCGATGAAGTCGATCTGACGGACTGTCGTCACCTCACCTTCGTCGATCTCGAAAATCACATCGACCCGGTTTTGCTCCAAAATGACGACCTTGGGCTCGACTCGGGCGCCGAAGCGTCCGCTGCGACGGTATATTTCGATCAGACGCTGTACGTCACCCTGGACTTTAGGCCGCGTGTACACGACCCGAGGCTCAAGCAGCACTTCGGTCGCGAGGTCTTCGTCTTCGATCGCCTGATTGCCCTCGAAGGCCACACGGTTGACGATCGGATTCTCCACAACGCGAACCACGAGTGCGTCGCCCGCCCGCCCTATCGCCACATCGGCGAAGAGGCCGGTTGCGAACAGCTCCTTCAAGGAGCGGTTGATCTCGCGTGCATCGAACGGATCGCCCGGACCGACGGGCAGATAGGAGCGGACCGTATCGGCTTCGATGCGCTCATTGCCCTCGACCCTCACCTCGGCGATCGTCTGGCTCGAGGCCACACCGGCCGACGCGGCCATCCAAATTCCGACGGCAAGCGCCGCGAAAAAACGACTGAACCGCACGTCTGCTCCCCGTCTGCCTTCGGATTCGGCCGATCCGACACTACCGCCGTGTAGTCACGACGCCAAACCGACGATGTCTTTCGCAGTCACCCAGACCATCAACGCAATCACGAGCATCAGGCCCACCATGACACCAATATGCTGAACCCGCGCCGCGATCGGGCGGCGGAACGCCGCCTCGAAAGCGTTGTACAGGAGATGCCCCCCGTCAAGCGGTGGAATGGGAACCAAGTTGATCATGCCGAGCGCCACGGAGATCAACGCAGCGAACTCAATGAAGCCCACAATACCGCGATCCACCATGGTGCGCGACATGACGGCAATGCCGACCGGGCCGCTCAGCTGATCCGCCGAGCGCGATCCCGCGATCATCTGCCCGATGGCCCGGACATTGGCGGCGGTGAGATCGTAGGTGTATTTGATCCCCTCCCAGATCGAAGCGCCCACTCCAAGATCGCGGTATTCGTAGCGCTCCTCCGGAAAAATCCCGATCCGCCCGATATCGCCCACGCGATCCGGCGTTATGGTGAGCGTCAGCCGCTCGCCGCCGCGTTCGACCGCGAAGGCCAGCGGAACCTCCGGATTCGCTTCGACGACGACGCGCAGATCGTTGAAGCTCTCGACCGGCTGGCCCTCTATGGCAACGATGCGATCCCCGGGCTGCATCCCGCTCCGGGCCGCGGGGCCGTCCGAAACGGTTCCGCCGACGGCCGCCGACATGAAGGGGGCCGCACCGATATAGCCAAGCTGCTGGGGCTTGCCGAGCGCGTCCGATATCTCGATGACTTCCGGCACGACGACGAAGTCGCGCACGACGCCGTCACGTTCCGCGGCGAGTGCTATGGGCTCACCCAAATTCTGGAGCAGGGCGAACTCCAAGTCCTCGAATCGGTCGATAGAAGCGCCGTTGAGCTCCACCAGGCGATCGCCTGCCCGCAACCCGGCTTCCGCGGCCGGGCTTCCCTGGCGTACCGAGCCGATCTCGACCGGCGTGTAGCGCTGCCCGATGGCGATGAAGAAAACCGCAAAGATCACGGCCGCCAGGACGAAATTCGCCAGTGGGCCCGCAAAGGCGATGGCCGAGCGCTGACCCACATTCTTGGCGTGGAACGATTCGGGCGGGAGTTCCTTGCGCGATTCGCGCGGGACGCTTGCCGGGCCCGTATCGCCGTAGAACTTGACGTAACCGCCGAGGGGCAGGAGGCAGAACTTCCAACGGGTGCCGCGACGGTCGTCGATGCCGAACAGCTCCGGCCCGAAGCCGACCGCGAACACTTCCACCCGCACGCCGTTCAGCCGGGCAACAATGTAGTGGCCGAATTCGTGGATGAACACCACCGGCGTGATGACCACGAGGAACGGCCAGATATAGTTGAGCTTGTCGACGATCACTTCCATCGAGGAACCTGTCCGGCGCGGTGCCCACCAATGCCGGAAGGTAGGGAGCCGCCGGCCACCTGGCAAGAGCTTGTCCCTATTCTCGGCCTACGAGACCAAGCGGAAGGGCCCGGCGAGCCTCAGGTTACGCCTGGTCGGCGGGTCGGCGGCTTTCCAGGTAGGCCATGACGGCGTCGGCCAGGGCGTCGACCGTCTCTTCGGCGGAATTGAGCACGATTTCGGGGTTGTCGGGGCGCTCGTAGGCGCTGTCGATACCGGTGAAGTTGATAATCTCGCCCGCCCGGGCCCGGCGGTAGAGACCCTTTGGATCCCGTTGCTCGCAGATTTCGAGCGGTGTATCGACGAATATCTCGACGAACTCGCCTTCCGCCAGCATGTCGCGCGCCATGCGGCGCTCCTCGCGGAACGGAGAAATGGCCGAGACGAGAACGATCAGGCCCGCGTCGACAAAGAGTTTCGCGACCTCTGCGATGCGGCGGATGTTCTCGGCGCGGTCCGCCGCGGTGAAGCCCAGATCCCTGGTCAGCCCGTGGCGCACATTGTCTCCGTCGAGGACGTAGCTGTGACGGCCTCTGGCCAGAAGACGTTGCTCCACCGCATTCGCGAGCGTGGACTTGCCCGCGCCGGACAGCCCGGTGAACCACAATACACAGGCGGTCTGGTTCTTCTGCGCCGCCCGCGCCTCCTTGCCCACCGCAAGCGTTTGCCGGCTCAGATTGGCCGCGCGGCGCAACGCGAAATCGATCATCCCCGCGCCGAGCGTCGCGCCGCTGTAGCGGTCGATCAGGATGAAGCCGCCCATCTCCCGGACCTCGGAATAGGGATCGAAGGCAATGGGCCGGTCGAGGGAGATATTGCAGCAGCCGATTTCATTGAGTTCCAGAGTTCTGGCGGCGACGCGCTCGAGCGTCTCGACATTCAGCTTGTAGCGTATGTCGGTGACCTGCGCGCCTGTCGTACAAGTGCCGCATTGCAGCAGATAGGAGCGATGAGGCAGCAGTGCGTTCTCATCCATCCACACCATGCGGCAACGGAACTGATCGCTGCGTCCGGGCGGCGCCTCCGCGGAGGCGATCACATCGCCACGCGCCGCGTCCAACTCGTCGGCGAGGACAAGGGTGACCGCCTGCCCGGCGCGGGCCTCTTCCAGGTCGCCGTCCATGGTGACAATTCGGGCTACCCGCGTGGACGCCCCGCCGGGAAAGACCGACACGGGGTCGCCCGCCTTCAGCCGGCCCGAGACAATCGTGCCTGCGATCCCGCGAAAGTCGGCATTGGGGCGGAGCGTGCACTGCACCGGCATGCGCAGGCGGCCGGACTCGCGGTCCGTGTGGACGTCCATGGTCTCGAGACATTCGAGTAGCGCCGGCCCCCGATACCACGTCATCCTCTCGGAGCGCGCGAGCACATTGTCGCCGGTCAGCGCCGAGACCGGCACGGCCGTCAGCTCGCATGGGCCCAGCGCCTCCGAAAAACGCCGGAACTCGGCAGTAATCTGCTCGTAGACCACCTCCGACCAATCAACCAGATCCATCTTGTTGACGGCGAGCGCCAGCCTGTCGACTCCCAGCAGGGAAAGCACCGTCGCATGCCGGCGCGTCTGCGCGAGCACGCCTTTACGGGCATCGACGAGAAGAAGGGCGGCATCGGCGGTGGAGGCGCCGGTCGCCATGTTCCGCGTGTACTGTTCGTGTCCCGGCGCATCGGCGACGATGAACGCCCGCCGCGCAGTCGAAAAGCTGCGGTAGGCGACATCGATGGTAATACCCTGCTCACGCTCCGCCTGAAGGCCGTCCATCAGGAGCGCCGGATCCAGGGCTTCTCCCTGTGTGCCGTGCCGCTGGCTGTCGGCCGTGAGCTGCGCAAGCTGGTCCTCGAAGACGAGGCGGGATTCGAGAAGCAGGCGCCCGATCAGCGTCGATTTTCCGTCGTCCACGCTGCCACAGGCGACGAAGCGCAGCAGACCGAGGTTATCGGCCGCCTTGCGATGGGCGTTGGGCGCCACCATCAGAAGTAGCCTTCCTGCTTGCGGCGTTCCATCGCCCCGCCCCGGTCGATTGCACGCCCCTGGCGCTCGGATCGATTCGCCTCCAACAGCTCGGCGATAATGTCGGCGACGGTTTCCGCCTCCGATTCGATGGCGCCGGTCAGCGGGTAGCAGCCTAGGGTGCGGAAGCGCACCCGCCGCCGGTCGGGCGCTTCGCCGGGCCGAAGGGTCAGTCGGTCGTCGGCAACCATGAGCAGCAGGCCGTCGCGCTCCACCACGGGGCGACGCGACGCGAAGTAGAGCGGCACCACGGGAATGTCTTCCCGCTCGATGTAGGACCAGATATCGAATTCCGTCCAGTTGGAAAGCGGGAAGATGCGCATGGTTTCCCCCTCGCCGAGCCGGGTGTTGTAGAGGCGCCAGAGCTCGGGGCGCTGACTGCGCGGATCCCACCGGTGGGAGCGTGAGCGCAGCGAAAACACGCGCTCCTTCGCCCGCGACATCTCCTCGTCGCGCCGCGCGCCTGCGAGGGCCGCGTCGAACCCGTGGCGCTCCAGCGCCTGCCGCAGGCCTTGCGTCTTCATCACGTCGGTATGAACCGTCGCGCCATGGGTCAGCGGGCCGATTCCGGCTGCGCGACCCTCCTCGTTGACATGCACGATGAGTTCGACGCCGGCCTCCCGCGCCGTGCGGTCCCGGAAGGCGTACATCTCGGGAAATTTCCAGGTCGTATCCACATGGAGCAGCGGAAAGGGCGGTGGCGCAGGATAGAAGGCCTTCTGCGCCAAGCGAAGCATGACCGAGCTGTCCTTTCCGACGGAGTAGAGCATGACCGGCTTGGCGAAGGACGCGCCCGTCTCGCGCAGGATGTGTATCGCCTCCGCCTCCAGCGCATCCAGATGGCTGCGCACCGTCACGGCAGACCGCACCGTACAGGCGGGCGTGTCCCAGGGCGCCGTCTGTACCGAAGTGCGCCGCCGACCGCCTCCGTCGCGGCCATGCACGAAGGGTTCGACCGGCTGCCCAGACTGTCCCGTGAACACATGCCTGATTCTCTATTCGCAAAAGGGCCTGCGCGAGCGAACGCCGCCCCGCATGGCGGGCCGGAACGTAGCGCAATTCACCGCCGCAAAAAATCATGTGGCGGCGTCGCTGTTGGTGCGCGGACCTCCAGGCCCGCTTGTTTCCTTGCCACCGTCGGAGACGGGGCCGGAGACCCGCGCACCGAAGCGGAGCCATCCAAGTCCGGACAGATCACTTGGTCCATGAACCGGGCATATCGCCCGCTACCGACAACCTCGCGTTTTCGGGGGTTTCAGCCTAAGATGGGCCATGCCCGATGGGGGCCGCATGTGCCGGCGGGATGAAGACGATGTTGATCGACCCATTCGAGCGCCAAATCACTTATCTGCGTGTCTCGGTCACGGACCGGTGCGATTTCCGTTGCGTGTACTGCATGTCCGAACATATGAGCTTCTTGCCGAGGGCCGAGCTTCTGACCCTCGAAGAGCTGGATCGGCTGTGCAGCGCCTTCGTGCGACTCGGTGTTCGCAAGCTGCGCATCACGGGTGGCGAACCGCTGGTCCGACGCGGCATCATGGGGCTGTTCCACAGTCTCGGCCGCCACCTGAAGACCGGCGCTCTGGACGAGCTCACGCTCACCACCAATGGCAGCCAGCTCCCGCGCTTTGCGGACGAGCTCTATTCCGCCGGCGTCCGCCGGGTGAACGTCTCGCTGGACACCCTCGACGCGGAAAACTTCGTTCGCGTCACCCGCTGGGGCCGGCTGGACAAGGTGCTGGAGGGCCTCCGCGCGGCCAAACGAGCCGGACTCCAGGTAAAGATCAACACCGTCGCGCTCCGTGGCGTCAACGAATCCGAGCTGCCCGATCTCGTGGTCTGGTGTGCGGACGAGGGTTACGAC
Source organism: Alphaproteobacteria bacterium (assembly GCA_965220825.1). Lineage (GTDB taxonomy): Bacteria > Pseudomonadota > Alphaproteobacteria > UBA828 > UBA828. The sequence continues at coordinate 679,223 of OZ244839.1, read as the reverse complement.
CTTACCTTCATCGAGACCATGCCGCTCGGCGATATCGACGGGGACCGCACGGAGCAATATCTTCCGCTTTCGCTGGTCCGCGCCGCCTTGCGCAAACGCTGGACCCTCGACGAAAGCAGCCACCGCACGGGCGGCCCGGCGCGCTATGTGACGGTGCGCGAGACCGGTCAGCGGCTCGGCTTCATCACGCCGCTTACGCACAATTTCTGCGAATCCTGCAACCGGGTCCGCCTCACCTGCACCGGCACGCTCTATATGTGCCTCGGCCAGGAGGACGCCGCCGATCTCCGCGCGCCCCTGCGAAGCTCCGAAGCCGACGACGCGCTGGTCGCCGCGATCGAGGAAGCCATCGGACGCAAGCCCAAAGGCCACGATTTCGTCATCGACCGGCGTCAGACCGGCCCGTCCATCGGACGCCATATGAGCGTGACCGGCGGCTGAACTTTCCGCCCGCCGATCCACGACACACCATATCGGGCAGAGGCGGCGCGAAGGCCGACCCAAATGACCCATCCCAAACTGGCCGTGGTCGCCTCGGTGTCGGAAGACGCCCAGGCCGCCCTCGCCGAAGTCCGTACCCGCTACGATCTGACCGACCCGGACGATGCGGACATCATCGTTGCGCTCGGCGGCGACGGCTTCATGCTGGAGACGCTGCACCGCTTCCTGCACCGCGAAAAGCCCATCTACGGCATGAACCGCGGCACGGTGGGCTTTCTGATGAACGCGTTTCGCGCCGACGGGCTACCGGAGCGGTTGAAGCGCGCCCACGCTTCCATACTCCACCCCTTGCGCATGCGTGCAGAGACGGCGGACGGCACGATCCGAAAGGCGCTTGCCATCAACGAGGTCTCCATGCTTCGCCAGACCCGTCAGGCGGCAAAGCTGCGCATCGCCATCGACGGCGTCGTCCGGGTACCGGAACTCGTCTGCGACGGCGTGCTGATCGCAACACCGGCCGGCAGCACCGCCTACAACCTGTCGGCCCACGGGCCGATCATCCCGCTCGGCGCCAACATCCTGGCGCTCACACCCATCAGCGCGTTCCGGCCGCGCCGCTGGCGGGGCGCCCTGCTTCCTCACACCGCAACGCTGCGCCTCGAAGCAATCGAACACCGCAAACGCCCGGTCAGCGCCGTCGCCGATTACACCGAGGTGCGCGACGTAACCTCGGTCGAGGTGACCGTGGACCACGAGACCGGTATCCACCTGCTGTTCGATCCGGAGCACAATCTGGAGGAACGAATCCTCAACGAACAGTTCATCCCCTGAAGCGAGCCAACAGGCCACGCGCCCGTCCGGGCAGGGCATCCTGCGCATGCGTCTAACGGGATGCCGCCTATGGACGCGCACTGCGTTTCCGGCGCGCGTCGGCGCACCGCTCGCGCAAATCCGCGATATTTCGCCGCGACTGGCCATGACCCTCGCGATCGGCGCCGCCGGCGGCGGGGTGTTTTTCGTACTTGCGCTGCCGCTCCCCTGGATGCTCGGCGCCATGGCGTTCGCAACGATCGCTTCGCTCGCCGGCGCGCCGCTCGCCGCGCCACGCACCATACGCAGTGCGATGGTCGCCGTGATGGGTGTATTCCTGGGGACTCAGTTCTCCGCCGATATATTCGCCCACATCGCGGATTGGTATCTGGGCCTCTGCGGCGTGGTGCTCACCATCGTCGCGATGGTGGGTTTCGGCTATTGCGCCTTCCGCAAGCTCGGCGGATACGACCCCGTCACCGCCTATTTCTCGTCCATGCCCGGCGGCTTGGCGGAGATGATGACGCTCGGCGATGCCATGGGCGGCGACGGACGCAAGATCTCCCTCACCCACGGTATCCGCATCCTGATCGCCGTCTTCCTCATTGCCTTCTACTTCCGCATTTTCGAAAACCAGGGGCCGGTGAACTTCCCGGCATCGGCGGGTGCGGGCTTCGGCTGGACCGATGCCGTGCTCCTCCTCGTCTGCGCACTGGCGGGCTACCCGGGCGCGCGGGCACTGCGCATCCCGGCGGCGGCGCTCGTGGGGCCGCTCTTCCTGAGCGCCCTACTCCACCTGACCGGCGTTCTCTCGTCTCAACCGCCCGTGGAACCCCTGGCGGCCGCCCAAGTAATTCTCGGCGCCGCCATCGGTGCGCGGTTCGTCGGCACGAAGTTCGCGGAGCTCCGGCGCACTCTCGGGCTGGCTGCCTTCGTGGCGGTCGGGATGGTGCTGATCGCAGCGGCCGTCGCCGCCGCCTTCGGTGCCGTCGGCAGCGCGTCGGGCGCCACGCTCTTCCTCGCACTCGCGCCGGGCGGATTGACCGAGATGAGCCTGATTGCGCTCTCGCTTGGCGGTGCGGCGGCCTTCGTCTCCACCCACCATATTTTCCGCATCATTCTGATCGTCGTGGCGGGGCCGCTGATCTTCCGCGCCGCCCGCCTCTACCGGCGACGCTGATCCGTCAAGGCGTCACGAACGCCCCGCCGCTCCGGGTCTCCGTTTCGGGCTTTGAAGCTCCCGCGCCTCGCCCCGCACCGGGGAAACGCGGGCCTCAGGACTTCGCGGCGGGGAAAGCGCGTCTTCGGAAGCTCGTCCAGAGCCGTTCGGCCCGCTTGCAGACCGATTCGATCGCGCCCGCCACCCCTTCCGGCAAGAAGATCATGAACACCAGCACGATCATGCCGAGGCCGATATTCCGCCAGTCCGAGAACTCCTTGAACACCTCGTCGGCGGCCATGAGAAGGAAGGCGCCGAGCAGCGGCCCCCAGGTCCTGCCGATACCCCCCACCACCAGCATGGAGATAAGGAACAGCAGCAGCGGGAAGGCCACCAGGTTCGAGCCGACGGAGCCGAAATGGGCGGCGTAGAAACCTCCCGCCATGGCGGTGAGGTAGGCAGATGCCGCGAACACGATAAGCTGGTACTTGAACACGCTGACGCCGCGGGAGCGCGCGAGCTCCTCATTATCCCTGAGCGCCTTGAACGCGAGCCCGATTCGGCTCTGCGTCACGGCGAACATCATGATCAGCCCGACGATCAGCAGGCCGAGCATGGTGTAGTAATCGCCCAGCATCCAGTCGCGCCCGCCGAGCACTTCGCGCCAGCCGAACGTGCCGAAGCCGCCCAGCCCCTGCGCACCGCCCGTAAAGGAAACGCAGGTTGCCGGGTTGATCTTCTGGTTGAGCGGAGAGCAGACGGAGTCCGTCTGTATAAGCACGAACATGACCTGTGATATGGCGAGGGTTAGCAGCGCGACATAGATGCCCCGCATGCGCAGACAGGCGAGGCCGATGAAGAAGCTGAACACCATCCCCGCAAGCCCGGCCACGGGAAACGCGTACCAGAGACTCCATTCCAGGTAGCGGCCGAGCACCGCCGTCGTGTAGGCGCCGAAGGCGAATATGGCCACCTGAGCGAGCGAGAAGATGCCGGCGATGCCGAACACCAGGTTCCACTGCGTGATGACCGTCGCATAGCAGAACATGATGAGCGCGCTTGCGATCAGGTAGCGCTTGATCCCCATCCAGGGGAAGGCGATGGCGATCGCCAGCAGGACGACGAAGATGATCAGGTCGCGGTGTTTCATCTCGATCGACCGCTTACTGCCGGGCCACGCTGCGCTGGCCGAAGAGCCCCGCCGGGCGCCATATCAGCGCCGCGATCACCAGCACGAGGATCGCCGTAAAGCCGTACTTGTCCGCGGCCAGCACCTTGACGGCCGCCTCCACCATGCCTACCAGCAATGCGGCGTAGAGAGCGCCCGTCATGTTGCCGAGGCCGGCGAGCACGATGACGATGAAGGCCTTCAGCATGGGATCGCCCCCCATCAGGGGGTGCACGTCCTTGAAGGACGACAGCATGATGCCCGAGATCGCCGCGAGGCCGCTGGCAAGCGCCAGCACCGTGACATAGACTCGGCGCACGGGCACGCCCATCAGCCGCGCGGCATCGCGATTCTGCGCCGTCGCGCGAATGGCGCGCCCGGCGGTCGTTCGCGTCAGGAAGATGCCCACCAGCAGAATGAGCACCAGGGCGATGGCCCAGATCACGATCCGCTGATAGCTCACCGGTACGTCCATGATGAGGAACGAATCGGCCCCGAGCGAAAGCGGCTGCGAATAGGGTGCGGTGCGGAATTCCTCCCGCAGATATTTCAGAAGCCCGGCCTCCGCCGCCATGCCGAGGCCGAAGGTCGCGATGATGATGGTGACCTCGAAGTTCCGCTGGCGCAGCATCCAGTGGGCCGAGATGAAATAGACCAGCGCCCCGAAGCCGCCGCCGCACACCGCCGCGAAGGGCGCGGCAAAGAAGAGCGGCAGGCCCCAAATCTCCGCCCACAGCAGCGCGAAATAGGCACCCAGCGTCATGATGATGCCGTGGCTCATATTGAGCATGTTGAAGGCGCCCCAGACCAGGGCGAGCCCCACGGCGGCCAGCGCATACATGGCGCCGAATGTGAGCCCGCTGACCACGATCTGGATGAAGAAATTCATAAAGCCGACCCGCCGCCCTCAACCGCCGAGATAGGTTTCGAGAATTTGCTGGTTGGACTGGAGTTCCCGCCCATTGCCGGCCCAGACGATCCGCCCGGTATCCAGCAGATGTATGCGGTCGGCAAGATCGATGATCCGGCTCGCATTCTCCTCCACCAAAAGGATCGTACGGCCGGCCGCCTTCAGGTCCTCGATGATCTGGTAGATCTGGTCGATGACGATGGGGGCAAGCCCGAGGGAGGGCTCGTCGATCATCAGAATGCGCCCTCCGGCAAGCAGCCCGCGGCCGATGGCGAGCATTCGGCGCTCGCCGCCGGAGAGCGTGCGGGCAAGCTGGGTCCTGCGCTCCTCCAGGCGCGGAAGGATGGCGTAGATCTTCTTCACGTCCTCCTCGAAGGTCTTCCGCACCCGGGGCAGATAGGCGCCCATCTTGAGATTGTCGTAAACGCTCATCTCCGGGAACAGCATGTCCCCTTGGGGGATCAGCACCACGCCAAGCGCCACCATGCGCTCGGCATCGGTGCCGTCGATCCGCTTGCCCGCTAGGTCGATTCGGCCGCTGCGCGGTTTCATGAGGCCGGCGATGCATCGGAGCAGGGTCGTCTTGCCGTGGCCGTTCGGCCCGAGGAGCGTGATCAGCTCGCCTTCGGGCACGTCGAACGATACATCGGAGAGGACGTTCTGCACTTCGTAGCCGGCATGCAGATTCTGCACCGAAAGAAGGGGCTCAGCCATTGGCGCCCGCCCGTTCCGTCAGGAGGTGCTGCAGCCGGTCCGCCGTGCCCTCGCCCAGGTAAACGTCGACAACGCGCCGGTCGCTCAAAAACCCCTTCGCGTCTCCCTCATAGATCTTCTCGCCGTGATGCATGATCACCACGCGCCTCGAGAGCTGAAGCAGGAAGCGCATCACGTGCTCGATCAGGATTATGGTTATCCCCTCGGCAATCAGCCCTTCGACGATTTCCATCACGTCGTCGACTTCGTGGGGGTTGAGCCCGCCCACGGGCTCGTCGATGAGCAGCAGCGCGGGCTCCGTCGCGACCGCGCTCGCCAGCATCAGGAGCTTGCGCTCCAGTACCGGCACGTCGCGGGCCACGGTCTCCGCCCGGTCGGTCAAGCGGCAGAGCTCCAGCGCGCGGTCGACGCGCTCGCGCATTGCCCTGGAATAGGTCACCGCCGGCACGCCCTTGTCACCGAGTCCGAAAGCCGAGCCGATCAGCACGTTCTCCCGAATGGTGAGCGAATCGAAGCCGGCGTTGAGCTGGAAGGTGCGGGCCATGCCCTGATGGCAGATCAGATCGGGCCGCATTCTGGTGATGTCGCGGCCCTTGAGGGTGACCTCGCCGCCGGTGGCGGGATTGATACCCGAGATGACGTCGAGGAACGTGGTCTTTCCGGCGCCGTTGGGGCCGCCGATTCCGATCACGTCCCCTGGATAAACGTCTAGGTCAAAATCGTTAACCGCCGCCAGCGCGCCGAAATATTTGAAGACATTCCGGCACGCCAGCAGCGGTTCCGATCCCGTTGGGACCGACATGAACGATATGCTCGTCTGTTTACGAGAGCACTATGCGAGCCACGGAGGAGTCATCCAGTCTCCGACCGCATAGGGCTGCGGGCCGATGATGGTGACGTCCTTCGTCCAGTCCTGACACTGCATGATGATCGTCGGCATACCGAGCGACGGGTCGTTGGTCTCCGCCGGGTAGGGCGTCGCCGCCTGTCCCCACATGAAGCGGATCGTGCCGACCACACCCCGGTAGATCGACGAGCGCAGGAAGTCGCAGACTTTCTTGTTCTGCTCCATCCCGTCGAAGGGCTCGCCCGTGCCGCCGGCGCGGCAGGCGGCGATCGCCCACAGATAGACCGAATCGTACACCTGCCCTGCAACCATCGGGGTCGCGTCCTGACCCCAGCGGTCGCGGACCATCTTCGCGAAGGCGAGGCCGATCTCGTCCTGCAGGGTGCCGATCGTGGTCGAGCAGAACACGCCGTGCCCCGTCTCCTTGACGATGTCGAGGAAGGAGCGGAGCTGCAGCGCATACTGCACATAGACCAGGCTGTCGATCGGGTTCTCGGCGAAGCCCGTCACCAGGCCGGTCTGGTCGGACGGCACGCCGTGGGTCGTGGCAACGAGAGCCGGCTTGAGATCGCGCACCCGCACCAGCGCCGGGCCCCAGTCGTCCACCGGCTGGGTCACCACATCGTCGATGGCGAGCTCCCATCCGAACTGCGGCGCCGTGTCGCGCACGCCCTTCGCGATGGTGATCGCGTAGTCGATGCTGCCGGAGAGCAGGGCGATCTTGTTGTTGGGCCGGGTCCATTTGCCCGTCCGCTCCAACTCGTCCAGGAAGTAGATCAGGCCCGGCCCGTAATAATATTCGGACGGGTCATCCTGGAAGATGCAGTAGTAGCGGTCCATATTGTCGCGAACGGCGAACTGGTGGCCGTACTGCGTGTTGTCGTGGATGTAGGGAATGCCCGCATCCGCGATGGTGTCGTATTCGGCCCGGACCGAAAGCGAGTTGTAGCCGTTGATGATGGCGTGCACCCCGACCCTGTCGATCAGGCGGCGCGCCGCCGAGGTCACGGTCTCCGCCGTGATCTCCTTGGTGTCCTCATAGTGGAACTCGATGGGCCGCCCCAGGATGCCGCCCGCGGCGTTGATCTCCTCCGCGGCGAGTGTCAGGCCGTATTCGAAGTTCCGCGCATCGTCCGCACCCCAGCCGGTGTAGGGCAGCATGGCCCCGATGGGGATCGGCTCGCCGTCCGCTTTCGCGCCGTTGTTGAGCGTCGCGATGGTGCTGGCGCCGGCGACGCCCGCGGCACCCACCGCGACCGACGCCGCGGTCGACATGAAACCGCGCCGGGTCGGGTTGAGCGGATCGACCAAGCCACCGGAGGCTCTCATCTCCTCGTCGAACCGCTGCTTCTTGGTCTGCTTCCTCTTGTGGAACCACTGCATGGAGCCACCTCCCGTTGGCTGTATCGGAACATCCGCACGATAACCGACGACCCGCGAGCACGCCGGCCAATGACGATTCTAGCACAGGCCCGCGAAAAACAAACCGCCGTTCAAAGCGAAGCGCGCGCCAGCGGGGTTCACGGGCGGCGCGGGTCGATATGGCGGGCGAAGCGCAGCACGGTGCGCGCGAGGGCCCGTTTTTCGGCGAGGCCGCTCATCAGCGTCGCCGTCGTCTTCACGGCGAGGCCGAGAGCGCGGATCGTCTCCGCCTCGCGTTCGTCCGCCCGGTCGATCACGAAGCCGTCGAGCAACCCGCCGTAATGGGCGGCGATGGCGGCCGGTGTGGCAGACATGCCCTGTTCCGCCATTATTTTGGCCGTGGGCCCCTTGACGGCGCGCCCTCCGACGATGGGCGAAACCGCGATAACCGGCGCGCGGCAGGCAGCAAGTGCTGCGCGCATGCCGGGGAGCGCAAGTATGGGATCGATACTGATGAACGGGTTGGAGGGACAGATGACCACCGCGCCAAGGTCGGGATCGGCAAGCGCGTCGAGGACTTGGGGATTGGCCCTTGCATCGCCGCCCCCGTAGCGGAAGCCGAGCGCCGCGGGCGCGCATCGCTCCCGCACGAAATAGTGCTGGAAGGCGAGCGGGCCGTCGGCGGTTTCCACGATGGTGGGTGCCGGATCGTCGCTCATGGGGAGGATGCGCACCCGGATTCCCAGACTCTCGCAGACCGACGCTGTGACCGTGCCAAGACCCTCGCCGGCCCGCAGACGCCGCGTGCGCTCCACATGCAGCGCCAGATCCTTGTCGCCGAGGAAAAACCAGGTCTCGCCGCCCAGCCCCGAAAGCGCCTCCATGAACGAAGCGGTCTCGCCGGCACGCCCCCAGCCCGTGTCCGGATTGGCGAGCCCGGCCAGCGTATAGGTCAAGCTGTCGATATCGGGGCAGATCGTAAGGCCCAGATGTTCGAAATCGTCTCCGGTGTTGGCGACGATCGTGAGCCGCGCCGCATCCTCCAGCATGTCGGCGAGGCCCAGAACGAGCTTTGCCCCGCCGACTCCACCGGAAAGGGCCACGCAGGCGCCGTTCTCGCTCACGGGATATTTACGCGGCCCAGCATCGGCCGGTTTCTGCGAGGCGCGTCAAACGGCACAGACCCACGCGAACGTGAATGTTGGCGAAACCCACGACGGTCATTAGGTCATCCCGGTCGTCGTAGGTTCGGATATGCTGTGGCGATCCGCACGGCGGCAGGACATAATCAACCATCGATCGAGTGGAAAGGGAGGATGACGATGAGACGTCGAGGAGCGTTGGTAGCGGCGGTCACAGGCGTACTGATCCTGATGGGCGGCGTGGCGCAGGCCGATGGAGGCCTTGAAGCGCAGAGCGGTGAGACGGTCTTCTTCCGCGGCTGGCAGTACAAGACCGACATCGTGCAGGACAATGTCGACCGCTACAACCGCGAGCAGAGCGGCAATGTCGACTATGCGACGGTGACCGGCGACTACCCGGCCATCATGGAGCAGAACCTGATGGCGGGCGCCGAACTCGATGTGCTCTACGCGAACCCGTCCCAGGCCGGCCGCTATTTCGACGGCGGCTGGATCATGCCGGCCGAGGCGCTACCCAACATCGACGCGATCAAGGCCGACATGTACCCCAACATCCTCGAGGCGTGGACCTACAAGGGGCAGTTGCTGGGGCTTTCCTACTTCGTCAGCACGCGGGGGGTGATGCACGTCAACCTCAAGAAGTACGCCGAACTCGGCTATAGCGACGCCGATTTTCCCGCCAACTGGGACGAGCTTTACGACCAGCTCTACGAGATGCGCGACAAGGGTGTCGATCAGCCGTTCCTGCCGCACTGGATCAACGAGTGGTACGGCGTTTCCTGGGGCTTCAACTTCGAGGTGATGAACCGGGGTGGCGAGATCGCCCACCCGGACACCCACGCCCCGATGCTCACCACCGACGAGAACGGCCCAGCCTACAAGACGCTGGAAGACTGGAAGCGTGTCTGGAACGACGGTCTGGTACCGGAAGAGGTGCTGACCTACAACGAGAGTTCCTATATCGATGCCTATGCGTCGGGGCGCTTCGTCTTCAGTCCGCAGCAGCTCTACGACCTGGAGACCTTCAACCGCGAGGACCGCTCTCAGATCGCCGGGCACGCCAGCCTGCTGCCCTACCAGGGACAGAGCTGGGGCCTGTTGGATTCCGCCGTCTACCTCATGACGAGCCGTGAGCGCGGCGACGCCCACACCGACGACGTCAAGCGCTTCGCGAGCTGGTACGGCTATATGGACCAGACCGGCAATGTCTTCGTCGGCAACCGCTGGATGCAGGAATCCATGCTCTTCTCCGGCTACAGGTCGGTCATGGAGAGCGAGGCTGCGGCCGAGCGGATGAAGAGCGCCCTCGCGCGCGACCAGGACGTCCAGGCCGTGCTCGAGGTCTATGCGGCCACGCCCTATCCCAAGGGGATCTGGAGCGTCGTCTGGGCCGAGGAGTTCAACAGCTGGCTCAAGGAGACGCTACAGGAGTTCCTCCAGGACGACGGTGACATCGTGGAGACCATCGAGGCGATCAACGAACAGATCACCGACCTCAACAAGAAATACGGTCTCTGAAAACCGGACTGCCGGGGGCGGCTTGAGAACGCCGCCTCCGGCCCGATCTCTCTGTCGCGATGAGCGTAAAGCAGCGCACGGCCGAACTGACGAACTTTCAGTTTTCGTTGCTGCTCGCGCTGCCTGTTCTCGTTTTTCTGGTCCTGGTGGTGGCTTATCCCCTCGGCTACGCCCTTTGGATGAGTCTTCACGAAATCAGCTTTTTCGGCGGCTACAAGGCCTCCTTTGTCGGCGTCGAGAACTATGCCGACGTCATAAGCGACCGGAAATTCAAGAAATCCCTGTGGATCACGGTCCGCTTCACCCTCGAATCGGTGGCGTTGGCAATGGTGGGCGGCCTGCTGATCGCCCTGGTGCTCAACCGCAAGATGCGTTTCGCCGGCCTAGTGCGCACCATCGTGATTCTCCCCTGGTGCATCTCTCTCTACGGCACCGGGATCATCTTCTCCTACCTCGCCAAGGGCCAGACCGGCATCGGGACGGCCATCGCCTATGCGCTGGGAATCGAAGACGCGGTGAACGTCGTCAACAAGCAGTGGGTCATCGAGGTGCTGGCGGTCGGCAATGCCTGGAACATGGCGCCGCTGGTCGCGTTCTTCCTGCTTGCCAATCTCAAGACCATTCCGAGCCGGCTTTACGATCTCGCCGCAATCGACCGCATGTCGCGGGTGGAGACATTCCTGAACGTCACCCTGCCGCCGCTCCGTTTCACGCTGTTCGTCTTCACCTGTATCACGACCGTGCTGTCGATGAAGCTGTTCGACTTCATCTTCGTCCTCTCCGGCGGCGGGCCGGGCACGGCGTCGGCGGCGCTCACTTATCGAATCTACAAGGAGAGCTTCAAGGACCTGGACCTCGGCTACGGTGCAGCCATGTCGTTCATGCTGCTTGTCCTGATCCTGGGCACGACGCTGCTTCTCTATGCTCTGTGGGGCCGGCGGGAGGCGCGCTCGCTATGAGACTTCGACTTTCTACCGTCTGGTCGTGGCTGGCATTGGCGGTCGTCCTGATCTGGACCCTGCTGCCGCTCTATTGGTTTCTCAAGAACTCCCTGCTGACGCCCGACGAGATCGCGCGCTTCCCGCCGCCCCTCTACCCGCTCGAGCCGACACCCGCGGCCTTCTTCAACATCTTCGGGTTCGAGTACGAAATGGCCGACGGGACCGTCCGCCGCGGCTCGGGCCAGGCCAATCAGATCATCCGCGGGCTCGCGAACAGCCTGATCGTCTCGACGGTCGTCACGCTGGTGACGCTGTTCGTGGTGCTGCCGCTCTCCTACGTCTTCGCGCGTCTCGATTTCCCCCACAAGAACAAGCTGCTCTTCGCAATCCTGCTGGCGGTCGCCCTGCCGCCGGTCTCGACCCTCATCCCGTTCTACGCCATGTATGTGCGGCTTGGCCTTTCGGGCACGCTGATCGGCCTGATCATCGTCACGCTGACGATCACCATACCCTTTGTCACCTGGATGCTGATCGGGTATTTCCGCAACCTTCCGCAAGTGGAGCGCTTGGCCCGGATCGACGGCTTCTCGCGCTTCGAGACCTTCGTCAAGATCGTCGTACCGCTGGGCAGGAGCGGTGTCGCGGTGGCGGCGGTCATCGCTTTTCTCTTCTCCTGGAACGAATACACCTATGCGCTGATGCTGGTGAACGGCACATCCGCCAACACGCTGCCCACCGCTATTTCGGGCTTCCTGTTCCAGCACCCGGAAACGTCCCATCTCGCCGCGGCGGTGGTGCTGACCATCGTGCCGCCGGCGCTGGTCGCGTTCTTCCTGCAGCGGCATATTGCCGAAATGAATCTCGTCGACCCGGTTCGCTGAGCCATGGCCCGCATCGAACTCGATCGCCTGCAGAAGACCTTTCATCGCCACACGGCCGTGCGCGGGCTCGATCTCACGATCGAAGACGGCGAGCTGCTGGTGCTTCTGGGGCCCTCCGGCTGCGGCAAGACGACCACGCTCAACTGCATTGCGGGACTGGAAGCCCCGACGGCGGGGAGAATCCTGTTCGACGGCGCGGATGTCACCCGGGAATCGCCGCACCAGCGTAACATTGCGATGGTATTCCAATCGTCGCTTCTCTACCCCCACATGACCGCGCGGCAGAACATTCGGACGAGCCTCGCAAAGCAGAAGCTCGACCGGGCGGAAGCGAACAGACGTATCGCGGAAGCGTCGTCGGTGCTCGGTATCGAAGATCTGCTCGACAAGCTGCCGAGCCAGCTCTCGGGCGGCGAGCGCCAGAGGGTTGCGACCGCGAAGGCCATCGTCCGGCAGCCGCGCGCCTTCCTTCTCGACGAGCCTCTCGCCGCGCTCGATGCGGCCTTGCGGCTGACCCTTCGCGCCGAGCTGGTCAATCTGCAAAAGCGACTGGGAACCACCATGATCGTCGTCACGCACGACCAGGTGGAGGCGATGACCATGGGGGATCGCATCGCCGTCATGAACGAGGGCCGGCTGGAGCAAATCGGCACGCCCGACGAGATCTACAACCGTCCGGCCACGCTCTTCGTCGCGGGCTTCGTCGGCTCGCCCCCGATGAATCTGATCGATGGCGAGGTTCTGGCGCAGGACGGTCGCGTGCAGTTCGTCTCGGGCGGTTTCACCCTGCGGGCCGATTTCCCGGTCGTCGCGGGCGGCTCTGCCACCCTGGGCGTGCGGCCCCAGCATCTGCGGGTTCACGTCGATCCATCCGACGGTGCCATACCGGTGAAGGTCTTTGCGGTCGAACATCTGGGACGGGAATCGGTGGTGATTCTCGAAGACGAAGGCCGCAACAAGCTGCACGCGCTGGTCGAAGCGGGGTTCAGGGGCCGGGTTGGCGACCGGCTCCATGCCGGGCCGGAGCCCGCGCACTGCCTGCTGTTCGATCAGGCGGGAAAGGCGCTCTCCCACGCCGAACACGGGCGGGAACAGCCGGCACCGCCTTCCGACAGCCCGACCGCGTGACGGCAGCGGTCCCCCGGTCTCTCCGGTGAAAGTTCGGGGGCGGGACAGGCGCTTCGCTCGATACCTGGCCGCTCCCGGTCGTCATCTGAAGAGGTCGTCGGCCTCGTCGCGGATCAATGCGGTGCCGGCGGTGCGCGAGCCCGCCGTGGCGAGTCCGCGGATCACCACGGCCGGCGTTCCCTCGTCGGCCTCGCCCTGAAGCAGCGAGGCGGCGGCGGCGAGTTCGTCGGCCAGCCCCACCTGGGTGACGGCGAGCGGGCGTCCGAACAGGTCGCTCCGCCCGCGCAAGTCCAGGAGGGACGGCAAGCCCGCCGCGCCCAGCGCCTGCCCCACGGTGCCGATCCGCCAAGCCCGGCCCACGCTGTCGTTGACGATCACCGCGCAGTCCACGCCGAGCCGCTCCTTCATGCCCTGGCGGAGGCGCTGCGCACTGCCGTCCGGATCGACGGGCAACAGGAGGACGCGCTCATGGGCGCCCGCCGGTTCCACGTTGGAGCTGTCGATTCCGGCATTCGCCATGACGAAGCCGAGGCGGTGTTCGACGATCACGACGCCCGGGCGGTGGCGCACCACACGGCGGGATTCGCGCAGGATGAGCTCGACCAGCCGGGGGTCCTTCCCCGTCTTTGCGGCAAGGGTACGGGCGCGGGCGCGGGGCTCCACCGAGTCGAGCGCTGCGTAGCGCCCCTCGCTTTTGGAAACGATCTTCTGCGCGACCACCAGAACGTCCCCGTCGGCCGCCGCCTCGCCGGCCGCCCGGAAACCGTCGTCGACAAGCGCGACCAGGTCGTCGCCCGGACGCACCATGGGTATGTCCGGAAGCGCGAAAAGAGAGAGTGCGCCGGGGCGGCTCACGGCACCAAGGCCGGTGCGCCGCCGGCGCTCCAGCTCGTCGCGCGCCGGACGCGGATCGCGATCACCGGAAGACCCGCCAGGTCCATCGTCCGGTACTGCGGATATTTGCTTCGCAAGAGCGCAAGCGCGCGGGCGTGCTCGGTATCGCTTCGCAAGAGTTCGGCGCGGCCCCGCACCATGACCCAGCGCAGCCGTTCCCAGTCGGAATCGTCATATAGATCTGCAACCAGCGCCACATTGGGATTTTCAGCGATATTGCGGAGCCGCTTGAGGAGCCGCCCGCTCTTGGGCTTGCGGTCTATAGCGATATAGACCGTCTCTTCCGAAAGCGCGAAGCACACCGGTACCACATGGGGCCGGCCGGCACCGTCGGCCGTCGCGAGATGCGCTGTGCGGGCGCGCTTGAGAAAGTCGTGCGCTTCCTCGCCGAGAAGAGCCTGCTCCGCGGCGCCCACGGCCCGAGCCCCGGGTGCTCAGAGACCGTCAAGCGCGTCCCGGATCCGCTCGATGGTCTCGATATGAGCGCGCGGCGAGGCGATCCCCGCCCCCATGGTGTTGACCGAATAGTGGGTGGCGCCGAGAGCCTTCCAGGCTTCGGCCTGGGCGCGCCATTGATCGGGCGTCTTGCCGGCAATGTCGAGCCACGATTCGATCCCCACATCGCCGGGGTCGCGCCCGGCATCGCGCACATAGCCGCGGAACTTCTCGAGTTCCGCGGCGCCTGCTTCATCCGGCGCGAAGAGCGGGAACCAGCCGTCGCCGAGCCGCGCGAAACGCCGCAAGCCCGCATCGGCATGGCCGCCAAACCAGATGGGGATCGGGCGCTGCACCGGCAGCGGATTGAGGCCCGCATCGGTGATCTTGTGGTCATCGCCCTCGAAGGTGACCAGTTCCCGGGTCCAGAGCGTACGCATGAGCGCCACCTGCTCCTCGATGCGCCGCCCGCGGTTCCGGTAGTTCATGCCGAGGGCCTCGTACTCCACATGGTTCCAGCCGATGGCGACACCGAGCCGCAGCCGGCCCTCGCAGAGCAGGTCCAGCGTCGCCGCCTGCTTGGCGACAAGCGCGGTCTGACGCTGGGGCAGGATGATGATTCCGGTGACGAACTCCATGGCCTTCGTGGCCGCGGCGAGGAAGCCGAACAGCACGAAGGGCTCGTGAAAGGCATCCGTGTGCTTGTAGGGGCCGCGCAGCGCGTGGGTCTCCGCATTTCCGCCCAGCACATGGTCGAACGCCAGCACGTGGCGATAGCCGAGCGCCTCGGCAGCCTGTCCGTAATCGCGAACCACCGCCGGGTCGTTACCGATCTCGGTTTGCGGATACACCACCCCTAGACGCATGCGAACCTCCTCATCGAAACGGCGAGCGCCGTGCCCGCCGGAGCGGACATTACGGCCGATCCGCCGCCGCCGCCATGGGACCCGGACAAGGAGAAGAAAGGCGCAGGCGCACATTGATCCGCCGCCCCGCATCCTCCATCATCCGGGAACGGCCCCGCTGCCGGAAGCGGCGCGGTGGTCGGCTCGGATGCGCGGGAGGCATGTCATGGCGAACAAAAAGGACGAGTGGCGCGGGAAAGTCGGAGGGATGACCGACGAGGAAACCGAGACCTTCCTCAAGGGCCCCCATCTGTGCAGGCTGGCCTGCCTCGACGAGGAAGGCTGGCCCTATATCGTGCCGCTCTGGTACCAGTACAGAGACAGAGGGTTCTACGTGATTCCGCGGGCGCGCTCGGTCTGGGCGAAACACATCCAGCGGGATCCGCGCATCCATATCTGCGTCGACATCTGGGAGACGATGCAGAAGGTGATGGCCCGCGGCCGGGCGGAGATCGTCGAGGAACCCAACACGGGCGGGCGATGGGTCGAAATCGCGACGGAGATGTCGGTCCGCTATCTGGGCGAGAACGGCCCGAAATATCTCGAACCCACCCTGGTGGAGCCGCGCTGGCTTATCTTCATGCGTCCCGACAAGCAGATGACCTGGCAGGGAGTCGACTGGGCAAGCCGCTACAAGCACACCGCGTGGTAGCCGCCCCGGCCGGAGGCGCGCCGCGAGCCCCCGCACCGCGTTCACACGGCGAATCGAGGCGTTCGGCCGCTATTGCCCGAATCCTCTGTGGCAGCGGCACGGATCGTCCACGCGCCCGGCCTCTCCGAAGCGCGACCTGGTGAGTACGGAAGCAAGGCCGCGGGAGGACGCACCCGCGTTGCCGCGGGCGAGCCTGCGCGCCCTCGCCTGCCTCCTCTGTGCGGGGACGCTCTACGGCCTCCTGTTCTCGGTCAACAAGATAGCCACCACCAGCGAGGTACCGACCCTCGCCTATGTGTTCTGGCACACGCTCGGGGGTGCGCTCCTTATCCTCGTGGTCTGCGCGGCCGCACGGCGCCTGCCGGGAATGAGCCGCGCCCACATCAAGCTCTATCTCGTAGGCGGCGCAGCCGGTATTGCCATACCGGTCTCCCTGCTCGCCCATGTGGCGCCGCACCTGCCGGCGAGCCTCGTGGTCATGGTCGTGTGCCTGTCGCCACCCTGTACCTATCTCATGGCCATGGCGTTCCGCATGGAGCGGCTGCATCTGCCCATGGTTGCCGGCGTGGCACTGGGCCTCGCCGGCGTCGCGGTCTTGGTCATACCGGGGATGGCGGTGCCGACCATCGAAGAAGCGCGCTGGCTGATGCTCGCGCTGCTGGCGCCGGTCTGCTTCGCGACGTTCAACGTCTCCGCCGCCAGGCTCTGGCCGGCGAACGCGCACCCGCTTGCGCTCGCTTGCGGCCTCCAGTTCGGCGGCGCGGCGGTACTGCTGCCGGTGATGCTGGGGACGGGCCAGCTCTATTTCTTCCCCGGGCCGCTTCTTGAGGGCGATCTCGCGATCCTCTGGGCAACGCTGCTTACCGCGGCGGAATGGTACTTCGTCTTCGAGACCCTTCGTCTGGCGGGGCCGGTCTTCCTTTCCCAGATCGGCTATATCGTCGTGCTCACCGGTATCGGCTGGGGCGCGGCGATTTTCGGCGAGCGGCCGGGCGGTATGGTGTGGGTCGCCGCCGCCCTGCTCTTCGCGGGCCTCGCCCTGATGACCCTCGGCAAACGCCGGGGAAGCACGGGGCGCGGCTGAGCTCGCGCCACCGGGAGGATGCCATGGAACTCAGGCTGCTCCAGATCGACACGTTCACCGACCGGGTGCTGGGCGGGAACCCCGCCGCCGTTTGCCCGCTGGATTCATGGCTCGACGACGGGGTAATGCAGGCAATCGCCGCGGAGAACAATCTCTCGGAGACCGCGTTTTTCGTGCCCGCCGGCGAGGGTTACGGGCTGCGCTGGTTCACGCCCAACACGGAGGTCGATCTCTGCGGCCATGCGACGCTCGCCGCCGGATTCGCGGTCTTTACCTATCTGCGCCCCGATGCGGCGCGGGTCGATTTCGATACTGCGAGCGGCCCGCTTTCCGTCGCCCGCGACGGCGCGGTCCTCGTCATGGATTTCCCCGCCCAGCCGGCAACGCCCGCCTCCCCGCCCCCGATCCTCGTGGACGCCCTCGGCGCCGCTCCGGCGGAGGCGCTCGCGGGCGCGGACCACATCGCCGTGTTCCAGACCGAGGCGGAGGTCGCCGGGCTCGCACCCGACTTCGGCCTCCTGATGGGCCTCGACCGCCGTGGCGTCGTGGCAACCGCGCCGGGGAGCGATGCGGATTACGTTCTGCGCTTCTTCGCGCCCAAGAACGCGGTACCGGAGGATCCGGTGACCGGTAACGTACAAACGGCGCTTGTGCCCTATTGGGCGGTGCGGCTCGACAAGAAGCGGCTCACGGTCCGCCAGCTCTCAGCCCGCGGCGGGCGCATGGTCTGCGAACATCGCGGCGCGCGCGTCTCCATCGCCGGCACCGCCGCCCTCTACATGGATGCCCGTATCGTTCTCTGAGCGCGTCCCTTCCTACCGCCGGCGCCAAGTCCGACGCTTCGAAAGCGGGAACGCTGCCTACCAGTCGTTCCGGAGTTCCCGGAGCTTGAGGAAGACCGTCTTCGAGTCGGGCTCGTCCGGGAAATCGGGGAATGCCTCGCGCAGTCGGGCGACGACGGTGGGACTGTGGAGGCGGAAGAAGGTGTTGATCTCCTTCTCCAAGGCGAGCGTCGAGACCATGGCGCGATTCGGATCCTGCGATCCGACCTCCTCCAGCAGGGACGCCGCGCGGCCATTGTCCGGTTCGCGATCGAGCGTAAAGCGGAGGTTGTGTTCGATATAGTCGTGACCCGGATAGACCAGCGTCTCGTCGGGCAGGCGAGCGAGCTGGCCCGCGAAGGTCTCGTACAACTCCGCGGGATGGCCGCCGGAGTGACAGTTGCCGGCGCCCGCATTGAACAGCGTGTCGCCGCAGAAGAGCGCCGGCGTCTCCGTATGCGAGAGCAGGCAGACATGGCTCATGGTGTGGCCCGGCGTATCCAGCGCCTCCAGTTCCACCGTCTTGCCAACCTTGAGCACATCGCCTGCCGCGAGCCCCACGTCGATCCCCGGAATCTTGTCTTTGGCGTTGGCGTGGGCCAGCAGCGCGGCGCCGGTCGCCTTCACCACGGCCCGGTTGCCACCGGTGTGATCGCCATGCTCGTGGGTGTTAACGATCTGCGTGATCGTCCAGCCCCTGGTCTTTGCCGTTTCCAGGCACCGGCGGTGATCCAGCGGATCGACCGCGAGCGCCTCGCCCGTCTCCTCGCAGACGATCAGATAGTTGAAGTTGCGGTAGGCGTTGGCCGTCCAGATCTGTTCCACATGCATGGGATGATCCCGTTTCCGGTTGCAAGGGGAGGGAGAAGCGGGGCGCGGCAGCGTCCCTTCACGCGCCCCGGAAGTCGGGTTTGCGCTTCTCCATGAAGGCGGCGCGACCCTCCGCATAGTCCGCACTGCGGAAACACGCCGCCACCAGGGCTTCGCAGAGCGCGGCGTCGATGTCGCCGTCGCCCGCGCGCAAAAGCTCACCAATCATCTGCTTGCTGGCACGCATGGAGAGCGGCGCGTTCCGAGCGATGGCATCGCAATAGGACTGCACCGTCTCCTCCAGCGCCTCGACGGGGACACACCGGTTGACGAGCCCGATGCGCGCCGCCTCCTCGGCGTCGAAGCGCCGGGCGGTGATGAGTATCTCCTTGGCGGCGGCCGGGCCCACCAGGTCCACCAGCATCTTGAGAGAGCCCGCCCGGTAGCCGACGCCAAGCCGCGCGGCGGGGATGGCGAATTGCGCGTCATGGGCCGCGATCCGCATATCGCACGCCATGGCAATCCCGAGGCCGCCCCCCATGCAGTAGCCCCGGATCATGGCGATCGTGGGCTTTTCGGCGTTGCGAAGCCGGGCCGTCGTCCCCTCGGCAAGCCTGTCATAGGCCTCCACCGCCTCCTCGCCGGCACGCTCCTTGTCGAATTCCGAAATGTCCGCGCCAGAGATGAACGCCTTGTCGCCCGCACCCGTCAGCACGATCACGCGAATCGCGGCGCCGGCCTCGAGGCGGTCCAGTGCGTCGGGGAGCGCACGCCACATGGCCACCGAGAGCGCGTTATGCCTGGCCGGGTTGTTGAAGGTGATCCAGCCCACCGGGCCGGCTTCCTCGACGAGCAGCTTGTCGGTCATCGGTTACGGTCCGTTCCTCCCCAGGCCGAGCGCCTAGACGACACCCCGTTCATGGAGCGATGCGATCGTGGTCGGCGGATAGCCGAGCCCTTCCAATATCTCGTCGGTATGCTGGCCGAGTTCCGGCGTCGGCGCATGGACCTCGAAGGGCGTGCGGCTCAGCCGGGTGCCCTGGGAGACGATCCGCACGTCGCCGAGAACGGGGTGCTCCACCGGTTCCACCATGCCGAGATGCCGCACCTGGGGGTCGTCGAACATTTCGTCGATGGCGTAGATCGGCCCGCAAGGCACGTTCGCCGCGTTCAACGCCTCGATCCAGTGTGCGCTGGTCTCGGTGCGTGTGCGCGCGGCGATGCAGGCGTTCAGTTCGACGCGGTTCGCAGAACGCGCCTCGCCGGTGGCGAAGCGCGCATCGTCGATGAGCTCCGGCGCGCCAATGGTGCGGCACAGGCTCTCATAGAACGCCCCGCCATGGGCGGCGATATTGATATGGCCGTCCGCCGTCTCGAACACGCCGGTGGGTACGCTGGTGGGGTGGTCGTTGCCCGCCTGGCCCGGCGCCACGCCTTCGAACAGGTAGCGCGCCGCCTGGAAATCGAGCTGCGCGATCATCGCCTGGAGCAGGGAGGACTGCACCCACTGCCCCTCGCCCGACTCCTCGCGCTCGAGCAGCGCGACAAGGATGCCGATGGCGGCATAGAGCCCGGCGCTCAAGTCCGCGACGGCGATGCCCGCGCGCACCGGCCCGCCGCCGGGCAGACCGGTGATGGACATCAGGCCGCCCATGCCCTGGGCAATCTGGTCGAAGCCCGGGCGGTCCTTGTAGGGGCCGTCCTGACCGAAGCCCGAGACGCTGGCATAGACGAGGCGCGGGTTCAGCGCCCGGAGCGTCTCCTGGTCGATGCCGAGGCGATGCTTCACGTCCGGCCGGTAGTTCTCGATCACCACATCCGCTTCTTGCGCGAGGCGTTTGAAGATGGCGAGCCCCTCCGGCGCCTTCAAATCGAGCGTGAGGCTGCGCTTGTTGCGGTGGAGGTTCTGGAAGTCGGAGCCGTGGCGCTTCTTGACCGGATCGCTCTCACGCTTGTCGTTGCGCGGCTGCTCGATCTTGATCACGTTCGCGCCCCAGTCAGCGAGCTGGCGCGCGGCCGTCGGCCCCGCCCGATAGCGCGTGAGATCGAGCACCGTGAAACGCGCAAGCGCCCCGCCTGAAGGAGTCCCTTTCATCGCATCCGCTTTCATTGCGACGCGCCGGCCATGATAAGACGCGTCACTCCTCCGCGAAATCCGCGATTCGCGCATCGAAGCGGGCGTGGCCCGCATAGTCCACGATGTCGTAGAGCTCCGACCGGGTCATCATGCGCGGCACCAGCGCGGCCTGATCGCCGGCTTCGTTCAGATGGTCGAGCCCTTCCTCCACCGCCTTGAGGGCGAGGCGCAGGGTCGTCACGGGATAGATGGCCATGTCGTAGCCAAGGGCTTCCAGCGTGCGGCGCGAAAGCAGCGGCGACTTGCCGAATTCCGTCATGTTCGCCATGAGCGGCACGTCGAGCGCCGCCCGGAAGGCCTCGAACTCGCGAACGCTCTCCAGCGCCTCGGGGAAGATCATCTCCGCGCCCGCATCCACATAGGCCTTCGCGCGATCGATGGCGCACTCCAGCCCTTCCGGCCCTCGCGCGTCCGTGCGGGCGATGAGCAGGAAGTCCGCGTCGCGGCGGGCCTCCGCGGCGGCACGGATGCGGCGCACCATCGCCGCCGTGGACACCACGGTCTTCCGCTCCAGATGGCCGCAGCGCTTGGGATTTTCCTGGTCTTCCAGATGACAGCCCGCAAGCCCCGCCTCTTCCAGAAGCGCCACCGTGCGCGCGGCGTTGAGCGGCCCGCCGAAGCCCGTGTCGATATCGACGATGGTCGGAAGCCCCGTCGCGCGCGCGATCGCTTGGGCGCGGGCCACCACTTCCGTCTGCGTGGTGAGGCCGATATCGGGCATCCCCTGGGTCGCGGCCAGCGCCGCGCCGGAGACATAGACCCCTTCGAACCCACGCCGTTCGATGAGCTTCGCCACAATGGGCTCGAACGCGCCGGGGAACCGCAGCAGCGAGCCCCGGCCCAGCGCTTCACGGAATGCCCGTCGCCCCGCCGCGGAAGACGGCGCGATCATGGAAGCGTCTTTTGCCGCCGATAGCGGTGGGTTATGTTGCGATCCGTGGTGTAAAGAATCCACGTCCGACATGGAGCGCGCCTCAACGCAAGGAGACCGTCGATGAAAGTTGGCCTGTTCATGATGCCGATCCACCATCCAAGGCGGGATTATCACGAGACCCTTATGGAGGACATCGACGCGATCGTCCACGCCGACCGGCTGGGTTTCGCCGAGGCGTGGGTGGGCGAGCACTACAGCTCGGCCTCCGAACAGATCACGTCCCCGCTCATGTTCCTCGCCCACTTGCTACCCCAGACGGAGCGGATCGTCTGCGGAACCGGCGTGATCTGCCTGCCCCAGTACCACCCCGCGCTCACCGCGGGCCAGATCGCCATGTTCGACCATCTGGCGAAGGGCCGCTACATCATGGGCGTCGGTCCCGGCGGGCTGCCGTCGGACTTCGAGGTCTTCGGCGTCATGGATGCGGACCGCAATTCCATGATGGTCGAGGCCATCGACATCATGCTGCAGATATGGGCCGAGGAGCCGCCCTACGACATCCAGGGCAAGCACTGGTCCATCTCGCTCAAGGACTGGGTCTATGACGACATCGGACTGGGCCATATGGCAAAGCCCTATCAGAAGCCGCATCCGCCCATCGCCATCTCGGCCATGAGCCCCTTCTCCGGCTCCATCAAGTTCGCCGGCAGCCGCGGCTATATTCCGATCTCGGCCAATTTCGTGGGCGACTGGTCCGTCAAGTCCCATTGGCAAGTCTATGGCGAGGCCGCGGGCAAGGCGGGCCATTCCACCGACCCGGAAATCTGGCGCGTTGCCCGCAACGTCTATGTGGATGAGACGGACGCGGCTGCGGAAGCCTTCGTAAAGAAGCCCGGCAGCAGCACGGATGCCTATTTCGACTACCTCTACCGCATTTTCGAACGCGCCGACATGAAGGGCGGCTTCGTGGTGGAACAGGGAGACGACCCGACGTCACTCACCCATGAGGACCTGCGGGACAACTACACGCTTTACGGCAGTCCGGAAACCGTGGCCGAGAAGATCCTCGCCTTCCGCGAGAAGGTGGGGCATTTCGGCACCCTGATGATGACGGCGGAGGACTGGGCGGAGAAGGAGCGCATGAAACGCTCCATGACACTCCTCGCCGAGGAGGTCATGCCACGCGTCAACGCGGCGATCGGTACCCGGGAGGCGGCTGAATAGGCGTTCTCCGCCCGCCCAAAAGCGGGCCGGCACCATGAGCGACCACGTCCTCGTTACGGGCGGCGCCCGGGGAATCGGCCGGGCCGCCGCCGCGCGGCTGCGTTCGGACGGCCTCGGCGTCGTCGTGCTCGACCGCATCCCGCCCGAGGATCCCGTGGACCTCTTCGTCGAAGCGGACCTCGCGGACAAGGCCCAGCTGGCGGGGGCACTCGAGCGCGTACTCGCCGACGGACGACCGGTCACCCGGCTCGTCAACAATGTGGGCACCGTGCGGCCCGCGCTCCTGGAGAATGCGAGCCTCGACGATTTCGACCATCTGATGGCGCTCAATGTGCGTTGCGCGATCCAGTGCGCGCAGGCCCTTCTCCCCACGATGCGGGCCGCGGGTTTCGGACGCATCGTGAATGTTTCGAGCCGCTCCATCCGCGGCAAGGAGCTGCGCACGAACTACGCGGCGACCAAAGCGGCGCTGGTGGGCCTGACGCGTACCTGGGCGCTGGAGCTTGCGGCGGACGGCATCACCGTCAACTGCATCTGCCCGGGCCCCACGGCGACCGAACTCTATGTGGAAGCGAACCCGCCGGATTCGCCCCGCACGGCGGCGGCGCTCGCCGCCATACCCGTGGGCCGGATCGGCACGCCCGAAGACATGGCGCACGCCATCGCCTTCTTCCTCGATCCGCGCGCGTCCTTCGTCACCGGGCAATCGCTGATGGTCTGCGGCGGCTCGAGTCTCGGTGCCCGCGAGACCTACGCCGGCCCGACCTCGCAGGAAGCCTGACCGCCGCCCGTTCGATCCGGGATGCCGACCTACTCGGCGGCCTCCGCCTGCACCGGGCGGTTGAGGCCGATCTCGGCAATGCGCTCCTGGGTGTAGACCTGGTGCCACATCTCGTAGGAGAACTCGGAGCGGAGCCGCCGCGCGTTCGGGTTGATCCGGGGGCGAACCGATTCGCCGTTCAGGAATATCTCCCGGATGCGGGTTCTGTCCTGAAGCTGCGTGATGTCCGCCAGCGGATCGCCGTCGAAGACCAGGACATCCGCGTAGCGGCCTCGTTCCAGCGCCCCGACCTGGCCGGCTTCGCGCACAAAGAGCGCGTTATTGGCGGTTGCACAGCGGAGCGCTTCCGCCGGCGACATGCCGAGATAGGTCACGAGATGCTCCAGTTCGCGGGCATGCCATTCGCCGTAGGGCGTTACGGCGAAACCGGAATCCGTGCCCGAGAGCAGCGTCACGCCCGCCTCCCGCGCCTTGCCGAGGGAGCGCTGGGCGGCTTCGATCTCCCGCTTATGGGCGTCGGGGAAGCCCGGATAGCATCCGTCTCCCGGCCGGGTGAAGTCGATGTCGTTCACCACCAGGCTGAAGGTGGGGCAGATCATGCAACCGTTCTCGAGGACCGCCTCGAGCCCGCGCTCGTCCATCCAGGAGGCGTGGAGAATCACGTCGACACCGGCACGGGCGGAATAGAGCACCGCCTCCGCGCCCCGGGCGTGCACCACCACCTTCTTGCCGAGCCTGTGGGCCTCGGCCACCATGGCGCTGGTCTCTTCCTGGTTGTAGCCGGCGACGAGCACGCTGGTCGCGGGATTCATGGAATCGCCGTCCATAGCGATCTTGATGAAGTCCACACCGTCCTTCGCCATGGTGCGGATTTCGGCGATCCCCTCCTCCGCGGTGCGCGCCAGCACGCCGATGGAGGTCTCGGGGACGCCGATCCAGGTGGGATACCAGTCCGACAGCCCTTGGCGGTTGGTGATCTGGCGCCCCGAGCAGGTGATGCGGGGGCCGGTGAAGAGCCCGGCGTCGATGGCATCGCGGATCGAAGGGGTGACCCGCCCGCTTGTGGTGGGGTCGGCAAGCGAGGTGAAGCCCGCGGCAAGCACACGCTGAGCCGCTTCCAGGCCTCGCAGTGCGCGGAACTCGACCGGCGCGTAGAGATCGATGTCCTCCTCCGTCTTCGCATTGCCGTAGGAAAGATGGACATGGACGTCGATAAGCCCCGGCATCACGAAATGAGCGGAATGGTCGACCGCCTCGTCGCCGGGCTGAAGCGCCGGCGCGCCCCCGGTGGGACCGACATAGCCGATTCGCTCGCCGTCCAGCACCACGGTCTGGTCTTCGGCGGCCTTTTCGTCCAAACCGGTGAAGAGCCGTCCGCATCGAACGTGTTTCGCCATCGCTCCCTCCGTGCCGCGCACCTCACCCGGCGGTGAATGCGCAGCCTCTCTCAGCCGAACAGCATCCGCGCTGCGGCGAGCAGCTTATCAGGATGCTCCAGCGCGGGCGAATGGCCGCAGCGGGCGATCACGAAGCTGTCCGCGTTGGGGATGGCGCGCGCAAGGAGCCGCGTGTTCTCTTCGCAGGGGAAGGGCCGGTCTTCGCGTCCGTGCAGCATGAATACATCGCAATCCAGCCCGGCCAGCGTCTCCGACGGCAGCACGGCCGCATCGATGAAGCGCTGCTTGTCGCCCGCGAACATGCTTCGGAAATAGGGTCCGTAGTCGCCTTCGTGGAGGATCGCCATGCGGGCATCGAGGAAGGTGTCGGTGACGATCGTGCGGTCATAGACTAGGATTTCCGCCGCCCGCCGCAAATCGTCCCGGGTCTCCGGAAAGCTCCAGCACAGCTCGGTCTCCCGGTTGGCCTTCGCCGGCGCGCCCATGGCGCCGGTCGTCAGCACCTTGCGGACCCGCGGTTCCTCGGCCGCGAGGCCGAGGGCGAGACTCGCCGAAAGGGAATGGCCGATCACGCCCGCCTCCCCCGCCGGCAGCAGGCCGAGCACGGCCCGCGCCTGGCGGCGCCAGAGCGGCAGATCGAAATATGGCTCCTCGCGCTTCCGGCCCGAGGCGCCGAATCCTACGAGATCGGCCGCCACGATACGGTAGCGCGCGGCCAAGGGTTCCAGCACCAGCCGCCAGTTGGCGACCGTGCCCGCACCGGGTCCGGAGCCGTGCAGCATCAACAGGGGGAAGCCTTCGCCCCCCTCCCATACATGCACGCGGTGGCCCTCGAAGTCGATATCCCTTTCCGCAAGCGTCATGCTCCGCTCCACGCCATCGTCTGCGCCCGTCCCGGTCCGGCCGGCGCCGCTCAGGCTTCCGCCTGCAACGGGACCTCGTCGTCATAGACCGCGTCGGGAAGCGGCAGGCCCTGAAGCGCCTCGTCGTCGAGGGGGCCGTCGGGCGCGATCCCGCGCGCCTCCAGCAGCGCCGCAAGCTGGCGCGCATGCTGTGCGGCGTGCCATGCGGTACGTTCGAGCACGCTCTCGGCCGACCGCCTGCCGTAGTAGGTTTCGACCTCGCCCAGCGGTCCGCCACCCGCCGCAACGCGCCACCAGATTGCCAACTCCTCGCGGACCGTCCCGCCATATGTCGCGACCGCCGGCGCCGTCCGCATATCGGCGCCGGGCCTGCGCTCGAAATAGTCGAACTCGAGCCGCCCGCCACGGGCCGCATCCAGAAACGCCACCGGGATGACGAAGACATGGTAGGCGAGGTCCAGCACGTCCCGGTCGCGGCCGGGGAGGTCGATCCCGAAAGCCTCGGGCGGGAACTGTGCGAGATAGCGCTGCGTCGCGGCGAGGATGAGATCGAGCTTTCGGACGAGCTCCGCCGGCGAGAGGCGCTCCCGCTCGAGCGCGACGCCGACGAAACGGGCCAGGTCGTCCAGATCCTGGGCGAAGACGAAGCGCGCGCCCTGTGTCACCACCGGTACGGAGCGCGCGCCGAGACGCGCAAGCTCCTCCATGGCGCCCTCGGCCTCCCGCACATTGATCGATTCGTACGGGATCTCATGGGCGGCAAGAAACTCCTTCGCCCGGACGCAACTGGAGCATCCCGGTTGCCAGTAGACCTTGAAACC
This sequence comes from Alphaproteobacteria bacterium, assembly GCA_965220825.1. Classification (GTDB taxonomy): domain Bacteria; phylum Pseudomonadota; class Alphaproteobacteria; order UBA828; family UBA828. The sequence continues at coordinate 652,504 of OZ244839.1, read as the reverse complement.
CTTCGCCATGCTTGTCTCCCGTGGGCGGCGATGTGCGCGCCCCTACTCGGCCGTGTAGCCGCCGTCTATTACCAGTTCGGTGCCGGTGACGAAGCGGGATTCGTCGGACGCCAAATAGACCACGCCGTCCGCCACATCCCGCGGCTGCCCCACATGGCCCACGGGATGCCGCTTGCCGAACGCCTCCGCGCCCTTTTGCACGTCGCCATACATGCGCATCGCGGTCTCGTCCATCATGGGGGTATGGATGAAGGCGGGATGGATCGAGTTCACGCGGATGCCGCTGCCGTCGCGGGCGCATTCGAGTGCCACGCATTTGGTGAAATAACGTACGGCGGCCTTGGAGGCTGTGTAGGCGGCGAGATGGGCGGCGCCCACCATACCCAGCACCGAGGACATGTTGATGATCGAGCCACCGCCGGACGCCCGCATGACGGGAATCGCATGCTTCGTGCCCAGAAACACGCCCTCCGCATTCACCGCCATGATCCGTCGCCAGGTTTCGAGCGAGACCTGTTCCAGCGGCTCCGCCCGGGTGATGCCTGCGTTGTTGAAGAGTATGTCGAGCCGTCCATGCTCCGCCACCACCTCGTCGACGGCGGCTTGCCAAGCGGCTTCATCGGTCACGTCGAGGGGCCGGAATTCCGCCCGGCCGCCCGACGCCTCGATCTCGCCTGCGACCGCCTGCCCGCGCTTCTCGTCACGCCCGGTGACCAGAACGGCGGCGCCTTCTTCCGCGAGCCGCAGCGACGCCGCTTCGCCCAGCCCGCTGGTCCCGCCGGTGACGATGGCTACCTTCCCCGCAAGCCTCCCCACGATGCGGCCTTCCCTTCTCATACTGCATGACGACCGCTCTCACCTTAACGCGGCGGTGAGCGGGTCTCCAGACTCGCAACGGCCGAAGGCCTGTCTTCGGCCCGTGGCGAAGAAACAAGCGGGCCTGGAGACCCGCGCACCTAAAACAGACCCCGCGTTACGACTCCACCGTCTCGCGCAGGGCCTCGAGGGCGGAGTCGACAGCGGCGGAGCCGACGTCGAGATGGGTCACGGCGCGCAGCCGATGACTGCCGACGGCACCGATGAGTATGCCCCTGGGCTCGAGCGCTTCCACCAGCGCGTCCGCCGTCAGGCCGGTCTCGGCGCAGTCGAAGAACACGAGGTTGCTGTCCACGCTCGGCTGGTCCAGCGCCAAGCCCGGCATTGCGCGCACGCCGTCCGCGAAGCGGCGCGCATTGGCGCGATCTTCGACGAGACGAGCGACATGGTGGTCCAGCGCATGGAGCGCGGCGGCGGCAAGAATGCCGGACTGGCGCATGGCACCGCCCAGACGCTGTTTCCATTGCCAAGCGGCTTCGATGAAGGTGGCGCTCCCCGCCAGCACGGCGCCCACCGGGCAACCCAGACCCTTGCTGAAATCGACCCAGAGCGAATCGAACGGCGCGGCGTAGCGCGCGGCATCCACGCCGGCGCCCACACAGGCGTTGAACAGCCGGGCACCGTCCATATGCAGGAGGAGACCGTGCGCCCCGGCGGTTTCCGCCACCGCCTCGACGACGGCAAGCGGCCAGATCGTGCCACCACCCATATTGGACGTCTGTTCGACGACGACCAGGCGGGAGCGCGGCGCATAGCGGTTGACGGGGCGGACCGCCTCGGCGACCTGTTCCGCCTCGAAGATGCCGGCCTTCCCCTCCAGCGTCCGCACCATCACGCCCGCAAGAGCGCCGGGGCCGCCTCCCTCGGCGGTCACGATATGGGCGGTCCAATCGCAGATCACCTCCTCGCCCGGGCGGCAATGCACCAGCAAGGCGATCTCGTTGCACATGGTGCCCGACGGCAGGAACACCGCCGCTTCCTTTCCGAGAAGTGCCGCCACGCGCTCGCAAAGGGCATTGACCGACGGGTCCTCGCCGCGCTGTTCGTCTCCCACCTCGGCCCCGGCCATGGCTTGCCGCATCGCCATGGTGGGCCGGGTCACGGTATCGCTCCGCAAGTCCACACGGTTGCTCGTCATGGCTCGGTCTCCTCCCGTAGCGTCGCGGCACGTCTTTCGCCGCCCGCCCCCATGCGCCTATGCTCACGCTTGCGCCCTTGCAGCGAGGATAGCGCACGACCGGGAGGATGGAGAATGACGCCTGTGGATCCGAACAAGGTGCACTTTACCGGAGAGAATTCGTTCGTCCGCCTCAAGACCGACCCGGACGGACCGGAAACGACCGTCTGTGCCCACTGGCGCACGCTGATCTCGCCGGGCGGACCGGGGACCTGCCTTTTCCTGCGCTCCGACGCGACCGATGGAGAGGTCCGGCTCTATGCGGACAACGCGGACATGGCGCGCTGGCTTCAACAAGAACTCGAATCGATTCTTAACCCGCCCTTCTCGGACACATCCATGCCGATCACCGAGGCGGCGTTCCGCAGCGAGGGCGCGTTCGGCGGAACCTGGCGGGAGATCGTCGAGGGAGCGGACGAGCGCCTCGTGCTGACCTGGTCGGAGATGGACGAGCCATTCCAGCTCCGCCTTCCTCCGAACAACGACGATACCGGTCCGTGGGCCGTCTATAGCTGCCTCACGCCCTGTCGCGAGGCCTCGCTGGAGGTGGGCGGACGGCGGGCTGCGGGCGCACCCTACGCCAACAGCCTGGCCGGCCACCCGGCGATGTCCTGCTGCCTGGCCTGGTCGGAGACCTGGCTCAGAAGCTGAGACGCACCCCGCGCCGCGTTCAGCCGTTCAACGCCTCCACCGCGGGCTGTACTTCATCGATAAGCCGGCGGGTCTGGTGCAGCAGGTCCGTATCGTCCGCCCCGATGGGGCGGAGAATGAACTTGGAGACGCCGGCGCGGACATATTGCTCGATCCGTTCCATCATCGCGGCGGCGTCTCCCGCCACGATTCCGTCGCGCGCATCGCGCTTGAAACGCGCCTCGAAGGCTTGCGCCGCACGCCGCATGAGGGGGCTCTCCCGGCGCCCGAAATGGAAGTCGAAACCGGCGCCGTAATGGTCCGCGGGGATGGGCCGCCCGGCCTCCGCCGACGCCGCCCGGATCGCCGCCACCACGGGCGCCACTTCTTCGGGCGTTTCGAGCCCAGCCTGCCAGCCGGTACCGAAGCGCGCGGTGCGACGAACCGCCGCGGGGCTCGACCCGCCGAGCCAGAGCGGGAGTTTCTTCTGCACCGGCTTCGGTGCGATGGTGGCCCCCCGGTAACGATAGAACTCTCCCTCGAAATCCACCGAATCCTCGACCCAGAGGCGGGCGATCAGCGCGAGCCCCTCGTCGGTGCGCCGGCCGCGGCCCTTGGTGTCCGTGCCCGTGGCGGCCCAGTCCGGAGCGCGGATGGCGCCGATTCCGAAGGCCGGCAGCAGGCGCCCCTCGCTCAACAGATCGATGGTCGCGCACTGCTTGGCGAGCAGCAGCGGATCCCGGAGGCCCACGGAGGCCACGTTCATTCCGAACTTGATCCGCCTGGTGCGGCCCGCAAGCGCCGCCATCACGCTCATCACTTCGAGAAAGGGCTCCGTGGAGACCAGGCGGTCCGTCTGCCAGAGCGAATCCACCCCGCCTTCCTCGCAGAGATCCACCCAGCGCCAGAACGCACCCGCATCGGAAAAGGGAAAGGCGGAGAGACCGAGGCCGACGGCGATGGACATGGGGCGGGGTTTCTCCGCGGGAGGGTTCCGGGCGCGGCGATGGTAGACGAGTGCCGCACCTCGCACTACGGCCGCCGCCCTTCCGGAGCATGGACGCCCCCACCCGCGCCACGATCCTGCCGTCGGGACGTACGGCGCCGGATATCCGGTTCCAAAATGCCCGAAACGGCTCAGACCGTCATGTGCTTGCGGACGATGTCGTCGGTGAGCGCGTCTATGGAGCCGCTGGCCGCAACCGCACCTTTTTCGATGAGGCAAAATTGCTGCGAAGCGGCGCGGGCGAACTTCACGTTCTGCTCCACGAGGACTGTCGTCAGGTGTATCTCCGTATTGAGCCGCTGAATGGTGTCTTCGATCTGTTCGACGATGTTGGGCTGGATGCCCTCCGTGGGCTCGTCGAGCAGCAGAACGCGCGGCTCGGACGCGAGCGCCCGCGCGATGGCGAGCTGCTGCTGCTGGCCGCCCGAGAGAAGCCCCGCCTTGCGCCCCATATTGTCCCGCAGATAAGGGAACATGTCCTTCACCAGATCGGGCACGAAGCGCTTGCCGTCGCTCCGCGCATAGCAACCCATCAGGATGTTGTCGCGGATCGAGAAGTCGGGGATGAGTTCGCGCCCCTGCGGGACGTAGCCGATGCCGGCGCGTGCGCGGATATAGGTGGACCTTGTGGTGATGTCCCGGCCGTCCAGCAGGATCGTGCCGCGGGTGCGCACGTCGAGCCCGAGAATGCTCTTCAGAAGCGTGGTCTTGCCGACACCGTTGCGACCCAGAATGCTGACGATTTCCCCGCTCTCGACGACGATGTCTATATCGTGCAGGACATGGCTTGCACCGTAATAGGCGTTGACCGATTTCAACTCAAGCATGGGTAATTCCACCGCTGCCAAGATAGGCATCGATGACCGCCTGGTCGTTCTCGATATCGGCGACCGTCCCTTCCGCGAGCTTCTTTCCCAGGTGCATGACCGTGATGATTTCGCAGATGGAGCGGACAAACGTCATGTCGTGCTCCACTACCAGGATGGAATGGGCGCCCTTCAGGCCGTTGATGATGTCGGAGGTCTTCTCGGTCTCAAGGCCGGTCATGCCTGCCGTCGGCTCGTCCAGAAGGATGAGCTTCGGATCCTGTACCAGCACCATGCCGAGCTCGAGCCACTGGGTCTGACCATGAGACAGGCTGCCGGCCAGGGTGTCGATCTCTTCGGTCAGGCTCGAGAGCTCCAGCGCGCGCTCGATCTGCGCGTTGCGCTGGCGTGGCTTGGCGCTCACCGTCAGGTTCTTCCAGACCGATAGGTTCCGGGTATAGGCGACCTCCAGATTCTCGCGCACGGTCAGGTCCTTGAATACGCTCGGGATCTGGAACTTCCTGCCGATGCCGCGCCGCGCGATCTTGTGCTCCTGCCGGTTCGTGATGTTGTCGCCCAAAAAGATCACCCTGCCGCCGGTGGACTTCGTCCGGCCCGTGATGAGGTCCATGAGCGTGGTTTTTCCCGCACCATTGGCCCCGATCAGGACGCGGAGCTCCCCCTCGTTCACGGTGAGGTCGAACCCGTCCACCGCGCGGAAGCCGCGGAAATTCACCTCCAGCTTCTGGATTTCGAGAATCGGCGTCATGCGCTGCCGTCTCTCGGCGCGGCCCCGGCCCTACCGGCCATCGTCCGACTTCCCGCGTCCGGACGCGGCGCTACCGTTCAGCCGGGCCAACGCCCAGTCGGCCGCCTGCTGGGTGAAGCCCGCGAGCCCCCGCGGCATCGCCAGAACGACGATCAGGAAGATCGCACCGATAATGAGCTGCCACGCCTCCACCAGGAGCTCCGTCTCGCTCACCGTCGCTTCGACGACATTCAGCATGATTGCGCCGAGGCAGGCGCCCAAGAGCGACCAGCGCCCACCCACGGCCGCCCAGACCACCATGGATATGCTGAAGACGATATTCATGAAGGTGGGCGAGGCGAATTCCGCGGCAATCACGTAAAGCATTCCTGCGAGGCCCGCGATCGCCGCCGAAACGCAGAAGAAGAACACCTTGTACGCGGCGACATCGTAGCCCATGTAGCGCACGCGCTCTTCGTTATCCCGGATCGCCTGAAGGATGACGCCGACTTTTGTGTTGACGAGCCAGCGCGCACCGACAAGAACGAGGCAGGTGATGATCGCGATCAGATAGTAGGTCTCGACCAGATAAGGATCGAACTCCAGGCCGCCGACGGTGAACCAACCAAGGTCGGTCAATCCGTTAAATCCATTGGTAAAGGGCTGCGCGTCAATCACCAGAAGCCGGACAAGAAGACAGAGCGCGAGCGTGAGAATCGCAACATAGACACCCGCGATGCGGGCGCGGAACATGGCGTAGCCCAGCACGAGGGCGATCAACGTCGGAAGGATCAACCCCATCGCGACGCCAAACCATTGCTCCTGAAATGGAATCCAGATGAACGAGCCCTTGTTGATACAGCAGAGATCGATGGGTGCGCCGGGCTCCGACGTCCACAGCATGAAGTCGGGTACCGGCTCGTCGGAGCCTTGCTGAAGGCTGGTCGGGCTTGCAAGCTTCAACGACATCGCCAGCATATAAGCGCCCAATCCGAAGAAAAGCCCCTGCCCCAAATTCAAGATTCCGGCATAGCCCCACGACATGCTGATGGCGATCCCGAGCATCCCGAACACGAGATATTTCGAGATTCGGTTCAGCCAGAAGACATCCATGAAGAGCGGCAGAACCATCACGACGACGATAAAGAGAGCGTAGGCCGCTAGCTGCAAATTGTTACGCGTAACCAGCTGCATCTCTAACGCCCCCTGCGCGAAAACAGCCCTTGGGGCCGCAGGATTATCACCACGATAATCACGCCGAAGACGATCGCCCGTGCGAGCACGTCGTTCAGCAGGCTCGCAACCCAGCCCTGCACTTCACCCAGGATAACGGCCGAGCCCAAGGTGCCGAAGAGACTACCGACTCCACCCATGACCACGACCAGGAAGCCGTCGATGACGAAGGGCGTCCCCATGCTCGGCGATACCGTCTTGAATCCGGCAAGCATGACTCCCGCGGCACCGGCCAGTGCGGAGCCATAGGCGAATGTCCAAGCGTTGATCTTCTTGTCGTCGATGCCGCAGCACGACGCGATACCGCGGTTGCGTGCCACCGCACGGAGCTGCATGCCGAAAGAGGTGTGGAAGATCAGCCACCAGGTGAGCGCGAACAGGCCGATGGTCAGCACGATGATGAAGGTGCGGTAGGGTTGGACGACGAAATCGCCGACGGTGAACGTCTCGCGGAAAAAGGTGGGGATGGGGACGTTCTGCAGACCAGGACCCAAGCCCTTGATATGGATGCCGAAAAACGCAGCCCCGAACTCGACGCGGATGGCCTGCTGGATGATGATGGCGAGAGCCCAGGTCGCGAGCAGCGTGTCCAGCAGCCGCCCATAGAGCCTGCGGACGACGAAGCGCTCGATGGCGTAGCCCACGGCGCCCGTCACCACGAAGGCGACCGGTATGCAAAGCAAGAAATGCAGTCCGAAATGCGTCTGCGCCAGTACGGTGACATAGGCGCCGATCATTACCAGCTCGCCATGCGCCATGTTGATGACGCCCATGGTGCCGTAGGTAATGGCGAGCCCCAGCGCGACCAGGAGCAGGATGGACGCGAGGCTGAGCCCGATGAAAATTACGTCCGCCATGCCACGTCAAGCGGGGTTGTTTCCAGAGCCTTCAGTGGAGAAAGCAGGAGCCGGGACTCTCCCGGCTCCCACTTCGCGGTCCGTCAGGTCTTCAGCTTACTGGAATCCAGGCCCCCCTCCGTGCAGAAGAGGTTGTCCGGGGATTCGCCGTAGGCCGAATAGGGAAGCGGCATCAACGGATCGTCATATTCGTCCACGATCTCCGCCTGCCCGTCCGACTGCCATACGCCGATGCGGGGCGTCAGCCAGCAGTGCAGGTTTTCAGGCTCGATCCGAACGCGCCCTTCCGGCGCGTCCACCTCTTGCCCCTTAGCCGCTTCGCGAACGGAAAGCGGGTCCACCTCGCCAGCCTGTTCGACGGCCTGCGCCCAAAGGAGAACCTGGAAGTAAGCGCACTCCATGGCATGGTAGGTAACGGTATCGCTCCCCATGGTCCGCTTCACGTCTTCCACGAACATGTGGTTCGTATGGTTGTTCACCGACTGGAAGTAGGGGAACGAGGTGACACTTCCGGCCGCGTAATCCGGCCCCATTGCCTGCACCTCGATCTCGGAGCACACGGTGGCGAATACGGGGAACTTGTCGTAGCTCAAACCCTGGTTGATGAACTCACGACGGAATGCAACGATGGAATCGCCGACCACATTGGAGTAGACGCAATCGCACTCGCCATTCTCCCACATGGTCTTCATCTTGTTGACCATCGAGCCCCATTCCGTATGGCCGAGCTCGAGATATTCGTCCGCGACCCAGGAGCCACCTTCCTTCTCGACGAGGATCTTGCACACCTTCGCCATTTCACGCGGGTAGATGTAGTTCGATCCCACGATAAAGAACTTGTTGTAGCCCTGCTTGACGATCCAGGGCACGAAATTTTCCTGCTGCTGGTTGGGAACGGCTCCCGTGTAGATCACGTTCTTGGAGCATTCGAATCCCTCGTAGAAGGTGGGATACCAATAGAGATTCTTACGCTTTTCGAACACGGGAAGCACCGCTTTGCGGCTCGCCGACGTGTAGGAGCCGAAGACCGAGGGGACCCGGTCGCGCACGACCAGCTTGTTCGCCTTCTCGTTGAACGTACGCGGGTCGGATGCCGGATCCTCGATGATGGGTACGACCTTTTTGCCGAGCACCCCGCCCCTCGCGTTCAACTGCTCGATCGCCATCTCCGTGACCTTGCTCAACTGCTTTTCCACGATGGCGGTCGTACCGGTCAGCGAGTAGAGCACGCCGACATGGATTTCACCCTCGTCGGCCCATGCATATTGGTAGTCCTTGACCCAAACGTGCGGAAACGCAGTCAATCCGGCCGCACCGAGCCCGATTCCTGACGCCTTCAGAAAGTCACGACGTCTCATCCCTGAATCCTCCCGTCTGCTATTGGATAACGACTGACCTCTCGGCGTCATCTGCGATGCGGCCGATCCATCATATCCTGTCGGCTTCGAGTCCAGCCGTCAAGCGACCGACCGGCGGCACGTCCGGCCCGCAGCCGGCGTTTTCGGTGCGCGGGTCTCCGTGCCCGCAACGGGCCAGAGCCCCGTCTTTCGGCGGTGACAACAACAAATGCGGGCCTGGAGACCCGCGCACCTACAAAAAAACAGCGGAAAAATGCGGCGCGGCGGGATCGGCCGCGGGTGCACCTCAGTCGGCGTTGGCCTCGAGCAATTCAGCGAAGGCGACTTCGCGCTCATACTTGGCGCGTTCGTCCTCGCCTTCCGCATCCCGGAGGTCGAGCTGCGCCTGCTCGAGGCGTGCCTGGGCGCTTGCGCGGTCGATGGCGCCGGCCTCGACCGTCTCGGACGAGAGCACCGTACAGCGCTCGCCCGTCACTTCCGCAAAGCCCTCGGCGACCACATAGCGCTCCTTCGGCTTTTCGTTCTCATAGATCTCGATGACGCCGGGGCGGAGCGTGGACAGCAGAAGCGAATGGCCGGGCAGCACACCGAAATCGCCCTCGGCGCCCGGCACCACCACCATTTCCACAGCGCCGGAGAAGATCAGCCTCTCCGGGGCGACGAGTTCGAATTCGAGCGTGTCGGCCATGGGATCGTCCGCCGCCTCAGGCCGCCTCGGCCGCCATCATCTTGGCCTTCTCCACGGCTTCCTCGATGGGTCCCACCATGTAGAACGCCGCCTCCGGCAGGTCGTCATATTCGCCGGCGCAGATCGCCTTGAAGCTCGCGATGGTGTCCTTCAAGTCCACGAGCTTACCGGGCGTGCCGGTGAAGACCTCGGCGACGAAGAAGGGTTGGGAGAGGAAGCGCTGGATCTTGCGCGCCCGGGACACGGTGAGCTTGTCCTCCTCCGAAAGCTCGTCCATGCCGAGGATCGCGATAATGTCCTGCAGCGACTTGTAGGTCTGGAGGATGCGCTGGACCTCGCGCGCCACGGCATAATGCTCGTCGCCGATGATCCGCGGGTCGAGCATGCGGGAGGTGGAATCCAGCGGATCCACGGCCGGATAGATGCCAAGCTCCGCGATCTGTCGCGAGAGCACGGTCGTCGCGTCCAGATGGGCAAACGACGTGGCCGGCGCCGGGTCCGTCAAATCGTCGGCGGGAACATAGATCGCCTGCACCGAGGTGATGGAGCCCCGCTGGGTCGAGGTGATGCGCTCCTGGAGCGTGCCCATGTCCGTCGCCAGCGTCGGCTGATAGCCCACCGCCGAGGGGATACGGCCCAGCAGCGCCGAGACTTCCGAGCCCGCCTGGGTGAAGCGGAAGATGTTGTCGATGAAGAGCAGTACGTCCTGCCCCTCCTCGTCGCGGAAATATTCCGCCTGGGTCAGCCCGGTGAGCCCCACGCGGGCACGGGCGCCGGGCGGCTCGTTCATCTGGCCGTAGACCAGCGCCACCTTGGACTGGTCGCCCTCCAGGTCGATGACGCCGGATTCGATCATCTCGTGGTAGAGGTCGTTGCCCTCGCGGGTTCGCTCGCCGACACCCGCAAAGACCGAATATCCGCCGTGTTGCTTGGCGATATTGTTGATGAGCTCCATGATGATCACGGTCTTGCCGACGCCGGCGCCGCCGAACAGGCCCACCTTGCCGCCCTTGGCGTAGGGCGCCAGCAGGTCCACCACCTTGATCCCGGTGATGAGAATCTCCGCTTCCGTGGACTGGTCCACAAAGGCGGGTGCCGGGGCGTGGATCGGCTTGGTGGCCTTTGTGCCCACATCGCCGCGCTCGTCGATGGGATCGCCAACCACATTGATGATGCGGCCCAGCATCTCGGGCCCGACGGGTACCTCTATGCCGTTGCCGGTGTCGACCGCCTCGCCGCCTCGCACAAGGCCGTCGGTGGTGTCCATGGCGACGCAGCGCACCGTGCTCTCGCCCAGATGCTGCGCCACTTCGAGAACCAGCCGGCTGCCCTGGTTGTCCACATGGAGCGCGTTCAGGATGGGCGGTAGCTCGCCCTCGAATCGCACGTCGACGACCGCACCCATGACCTGGGTGATTCTTCCGACCGCGTTTCTCGTCGCCATTCCTTTATCTCCCGCTCGGGCCTTTCGTTTCGGTCGCCGTCAGAGCGCTTCGGCGCCGGAGATGATCTCGATCAACTCCTTGGTGATCTGCGCCTGGCGCGTCCGATTGTAATTCAGAGTCAACTTGTCGATCATCTCGCCGGCATTGCGCGTCGCGCTGTCCATCGCCGTCATCCGGGCGCCCTGCTCGCTGGCCGCGTTCTCCAGCAGAGCCCGGAAAATCTGGATCGAGAGGTTGCGCGGCAACAGGTCGGAGAGGATCGCCTCTTCGTCGGGCTCGAAGTCGTAGACCGCACCCGAATTGTCCGTCTCCGCCTCCGCTTCGCCCGCCGCCGGGCTGAACGGTATGAGCTGCTGAAAGGTGACCACCTGGCTCATCACCGTCTTGAAACGGTTGTAGACCACGGTACAGCTGTCGAACTCTCCCGCTTCGAAGCGCGAAGTGAGACCGCGTCCGATCCGGTCCGCCTCGTCGAAGGAGGGGCCGCCGGAACGTCCGATGCCGTCCGCATGGTCGACGATCGCATCGCCGAACTCGCGGCGCAGCTGCTCCCGCCCCTTGCGGCCGACACAGACGAGCTTCACCGATTTGCCCGCCTCCCGCAGCTCCTTGATGCGCAAACGCGTCGCGCGGGTGATCGAGCTGTTGAAGCCGCCGCAGAGTCCCCGGTCGGCGGTGGCGACCACCAGGAGGTGGGTGTCGTCACGGCCCGTACCCCGCAACATTGCCGGTGCGTCCTCGCGCTCGCCCATGACGGTGGCGAGCGAGCCCACCATCCGCTCCATGCGCTCGGCAAAAGGCCGCGCGGCCTCCGCCGATTCCTGCGCGCGCCGCAGCTTGGACGCCGCGACGAGCTTCATCGCCGAGGTGATCTTCTGGGTCTGGCGCACGCTGTTGATGCGCACCCGAAGGTCTTTGAGGCTCGCCACGGTGTCGCTTCTCCCGCCTGGATTTCAGTGTGCTTAGGCGGGGTTTAGGCGAACTTTTTCGAAAAGTCGTCGAGCACCGCGGCGAGCGCCTTGTCCGCCTCGTCCGTCAGTTCCTGGGCATCGCGAATGGCGCCGAGCAACTCGCCGTGATTGGCCCGCATTTCGCTCAAAAATTCGCGCTCGAAGCGAGTCACGTCGGCGACCTCGATCCCGTCCAGATAGCCACGCACGCCGGCAAAGATGGAAACCACCTGCTCCTCGACCGCCATGGGGGAGAACTGGTCCTGCTTGAGGAGCTCGGTAAGCCGCGCGCCACGGTTGAGCAAGCGCTGGGTGGCCGCATCCAGGTCGGAGCCGAACTGGGCGAAAGCCGCCATCTCTCGATATTGGGCGAGCTCCAACTTGATCCGGCCCGCCACCTGCTTCATCGCCTTCACCTGGGCGGCGGAACCCACCCGGCTCACCGACAGGCCCACATTGATGGCCGGACGGATGCCTTGATAGAAGAGCTCGGTCTCGAGGAAGATCTGCCCGTCCGTGATCGAGATCACGTTGGTCGGGATATAGGCGGACACGTCGCTCGCCTGGGTCTCGATCACCGGCATGGCGGTGAGCGAGCCGGCGCCGTTATCGGCGTTCATCTTCGCCGCACGCTCCAGCAGGCGGGAATGCAGATAGAACACGTCGCCCGGATAGGCTTCGCGGCCCGGCGGACGACGAAGCAGGAGCGACATCTGGCGGTAGGCCACGGCCTGCTTCGAGAGGTCGTCGTAGAAGATGACCGCATGCATGCCGTTGTCGCGGAAATACTCGCCGAACGTACAGCCCGAATAAGGCGCGAGGAACTGCAGCGGCGCGGGCTCGGAGGCGGATGCCGACACCACGATGGAGTAATCGAGAGCGCCCTGCTCCTCCAGAGTCTTCACGATCTGCGCGACGGTCGAGCGCTTCTGCCCCACGGCCACATAGATGCAGTAGAGCTTCTTCGATTCGTCGTCGCCCTGGTTGACGTTCTTCTGGTTGATGATGGTGTCCACGGCGACGGCCGTCTTGCCGGTCTGACGGTCGCCGATGATGAGTTCGCGCTGGCCGCGCCCGACGGGCACCAAGGCATCGAGCGCCTTCAGGCCGGTCTGCACCGGCTCATTCACCGACTGGCGCGGAATGATACTGGGCGCCTTCACCTCGACGCGGCGGCGCTCCGTACTGTCAATCGGCCCCTTGCCGTCGAGCGGATTGCCGAGTGGATCGACGACGCGGCCGAGCAGCCCCTTGCCCACCGGCACGTCCACGATGGTGCCGGTCCGCTTGACGGTGTCGCCTTCCTTGATGTCGCGGTCCTCGCCGAAGATCACGATACCGACATTGTCCGTCTCGAGGTTGAGCGCCATGCCCCGGATACCGCCGGGGAACTCGACCATCTCGCCCGCCTGGACATTGTCGAGCCCGTAGACACGGGCCACGCCGTCCCCAACCGAGAGCACCTGCCCCACCTCGGCGACATCGGCCTCGGCCCCGAAATTGGCGATCTGTTCCTTCAGGATTGCCGATACTTCGGCGGCTCCGATATTCATCTCATCCGGTTCCCTTCATCGCCAACTCGAGATTCCGCAGTTTGGTCCCGATCGAATCGTCGACCATGCGCGAGCCCACGCGCACGATGAGTCCGCCGATGATCGACGGATCGACATGCGTATCGAGCGTCACGTCGCGCCCCACGATATCGCGGAGCGCATCCCGTACCGCCCGCACATGGCCCTCTTTAAGCGGTGCTGCCGAGGTGACCTCCGCCGAAATCTCGCCCCGATGCTCCGCGACCTTGGCGCGAAACGAGTCGATTGCGGCGGAAAGCAGAAAAACGCGCCGGTTGCGTGCGAGCAACGCAACGAAATTCCGCACATGGCGGGTCGTACCCATCCGCTCCAGAACCGCATCCAGCGCCTTCCCCTGCTCCGTCCGGGACAGGGTGAGGCTGCGCGTGACGCGCTTGAGGTCGTCGCTTTCGGCAAGCAGCGAGCGGAGAGAGTCGAGATCCCGCTCGATCTCCTCCAGCGTGCCGCGCTCAACGGCAAGTTCGAAGAGGGCGGTCGCGTAGCGATCCGCGAGACCGGCGACACCGCCGGCGGATTGCCCTGCCAATGCTGTTCCCTCTCCTCGCCGCTCGCGGACGGCCGCCCGCAGCGTGGTCGCAAAAAAAGCCTCGCCGGCGCGCACCCCGACCCGGGAGGCGAAGGCTAGGTAACATACTGCCCGACGGCGCGCAACAGCAGGGAGAAACGCGGGCGGTGCCTCATCGGCGGTTCCGCACCGCCGGCGCGGCGCACGCGAACGAATCGAAGCCGGCGAGCAAGCGGGCTCTCACGGCGTCGGTCTCCATGAGGAGTTCATGGCGCGCATCGGGGATCGTTTCCAAGGCGGCCTCGGGAAGCCTGGCGGCGATTCGCGCTTCGGCCGCGTTCGATACCACGCGGTCGGCGCCGGCACGGAAAATCGTAATAGGCGTGCGCAGAGCCTCGATATAGCCGGGCGTATCGAGCCGGGCGAGCGAACGCTGGGTCGCGAGAAGCCAGCCGCGGGTCGGACCGCCGAGTGCCAGCGTGGAATTCTGTTGCAAGATTCGCTTGTTGCGCTCGAAGCGCGAGCGGTCCCGCGTCAGCGGATTGCCTTCGAACGGCATGTCCGCGAGCCCGCGACGGCGGATGCCGAGGCCCGAGCGCAGAACCAGCGCGGCGAGCGTGAACGGCGCGCGCATCCGCGCAAACCCGACCATGGGCGCGGCGAGGACCATCCGTTCCGCAAAGAAGGCTTCGTTCCGCGCCGCCCGGTCGCCCGCATGGCGAAGCGCGATATGGGCGCCCATCGAATGGGCGAGGACCAGGATCGGCCGCGGCGCCGCGGGAAGGACCAGCTCTTCGAGGAAGAGATCGAGGTCGCTCAGATACTCGCCATAGTCGCCCACATGGCCCTTATGGGGATGCGCAAGCGCCCGGGACGATCCGCCCTGGCCGCGCCAGTCGAACGAATAGACCGCAAAGCCGTGCGCCAGCAGATCGCCCGCCGTCTCGCAATATTTCTCGATGAACTCGGCTCGGCCCTGAAGCAGCGCCACCGAACCGCGCGCCGTTCCCGCCGGCGACTCCCAGAGCGCCGCGCGAATCGCCATGCCGTTCGGCGTCGCGAGCGTCTCGAAGCGCGGTACGGGCCCGCCCATCTCGGGAAATGACGAAGCCCGCACGCCGGGATTCATGCCGGGAGCCGGCCCGCCGATGTGGCCCACTGCCCCGGCTTCAATCGAGGACGCCCGCCGCCTCGATCATCCGGCCTGCCGCGGATTCGCCTCTGCCTCCCTGCTCGACTCACGGAAACAGCGCTTGTTCCATGAAACGTCGCGGGTCGATGTTCGCGCCGCACACGATAACGCCCACGCGCTTGCCCCGCAGGCGGCCGGCGAGCGGGCCGAGCAGAGCGGCGGTTGCCGCCGCCCCCGCCGGCTCCACCGCAAGCTTCATGGTGACGAACAGAAGGCCCATGGTGCGCCGCAGGGCATCGTCGTCCACCGTGACGAGATCGTCCGCATACCGTCGGCAGAGACCGAACGAATAGGGCGCTGCATGGGGTGCGCCGAGGCTGTCCGCGATGGTGGCGACCCGTTCGATCGCCTGCGGAGAGCCCGCGGCGAAGCTGCGCCGCATGGTGTCGGCACCCTCGGGCTCCACACCGAAGACCAGACAGTCGGGTTGAAGGGTCTTGACCGCGCAGGCGACGCCCGCACACAGACCGCCCCCGCCGATGGGCACGACCACGGCATCGAGGCCCGGCGTCTGGCGCACGAACTCGAGGCCCAGCGTGGCGGTGCCGAGCGCCGTGGTCCGCCCCTCGAAGGGGTGGATCAGAGCACGGCCTTCCTCCGCCTCGATCCGGCGCACCGCTTCGAAGGCCGCATGGACGTCCGGAGCCCGCACGACCTCGGCGCCATGACGCCGGACTTGGGCAACGCGGAACGGATCGGCCTGTTCCGTCATCACCACCTTGGCACCGACGCCATGCGCAGCGGCAGCAAATGCCACCGCGATGGCATGGTTGCCGGCGCTCACCGCGGTGACACCCCGTGCACGCCGCGCGTCGTCCAGCGCCTGGACGTGGAGCAGGGCGGCACGCGCCTTGAAGGTTCCGGTGCGCTGGAACAGTTCGAGCTTGAGGAAGACCTCCGTTTCGCGCCCGAGAATCGCTTCGGCCTCCGCCGCCCGCCAACGGTGAACCGGTGTCGCAGCGATCTTTCCGTCGAGGGACGCCAGGGCTCCTTCGACGTCCCGCAGTCGGGGCGGCGTATCTTCCTCCATCATTTCCCACTTCTCCTTCAATGTCCGGTGAAGCGGGGCGGGCGCTTCTCCAGAAAGGCCGTCACAGCTTCCCGGTGGTCGGCCGTACCGCTCAAGACTCCATAGGTGGCCGATGCACGGTCGAGACCCGCTCGCAGGCCGTCGGCCGACCCGTCGCGCACCAGGCGCTTGATGGCGCGAATCGCAAGGGTGGGGCCGTCCGCAAGGCGATGCGCCCACGCCATCGTGCGCGGCATCAATTCTTCGTCGGGCCAAGCCTGGTTGACGAGACCGATGCGAACCGCCTCCTCCGCATCGATCGATTCTCCGGACCAGAGCAGTTCCAGCGCCCGCGCGCTGCCCACCAGCCTGGGTAACAAATGGGCGCCGCCCGCGCCCGGTGCAAGCCCCATCTTCACATAGGTTTCGGCGAACCGCGCGGACGACGCGGCGAAGCGCAGATCCATGGCAAGCGCAAGGTCGAGCCCGGCGCCGATGGTCGCGCCGTTTAGCGCCGCGATCACCGGCTTGTCCATGTCGGCAAGCGTCAGAGGGATACGGTGCACATGCTCGCCGATCGTGGCCCGCTGCTCCGCGGCACCCCGGTCGAGGCCTCCCTTCATCAGACCCTGGATGTCCCCACCGCTGCAAAAGGCCCGGCCCGCGCCCGTGACGACCACCACGCGGATGTCTTCGCGGTCCCGGCATTCCGCAAGGGCCGCGGCCCAGCTGTCGACCATGGAGAGGGTAAAGGCGTTGCGCCGTTCGGGCCGGTTCAGCGTGACGGTCGCGACCCCCTCCGCCACATCCAGAAGAATCTCATCGCTCATGGTCGGTCCCCTGTTGCACGGGCTCGCCAGCGGAGACCACGGACCGCCAGAGCGCCCCTGGCCCGCCACGGGCAATGCGATGCCCGATCATGCCCCACCAATAGGCTTCGTTGCCGTATTCGTCGCGCCATGCCCACAGGCGCTTGGTCCAGTGATGCAGCGCGTGCTCCCAGGTGAAGCCGATGGCGCCGTGGATCTGGTGAGCGAGCCGCGCGACCTCGCCCGCCGCCTGGCTCGTCTGCGCCTTGGCCGCGGCAAAGGCGAAGGGAGTCCGGGTACGGGCGGCCGCATCCACGGCGGCACCGGACGAAGCCGTTTCGCCGGCGATCCTGACGAGGTGGTGCTGGATCGCCTGGAACGCGCCGATCGGCCGCCCGAACTGCGTGCGCGCGCCGGCATAGTCCAGGCTCATGGCGAGCGTCCGCTCCATGGCACCGCGCAACAGAGCCGCGCGGGCGAGCGCCATCAGGCCGAACCCGTCGATGCCGGGCGGAAGGCGGCGGAACGCCGCTTCGCCGCCATCGAAGGCGATCCGGTCCCGCGGCTCCCCGGCCAGGTTGGCGCCTTCACCGATGCCGGTGGGCGCACCGAGCGCGACTCCCCGGTCCGGAACCGTCACGGCCACCGCAGCGGCATGGCGCGCCCAGGGCACACGCCGCAGCGCGTCGTCGAGCCGCCCGCCGCCCGTAGGCACGGCCGCCATCGCAAGCGGCCCCTCGGGCGCGGGAACGCCGGCGGACTCACAGACGAGATGGGCGATCTGGGTCTCTGCCACCGGAATGGGTGCGCCATGGCGACCCGCGGCGCGCAATATGGCGAGCCCCGCCTCGAAGCCGGCCCCGCCCTTCTCCTCCGGTAAGAGCGCCCGCGCGAGCCCCGCCCGCTCGAACGCCTGCCAAAGGCGTGCCGGCCACACGCCGCCCGCCAGGGTCTCCCGTGCGGGCCCCGCCTCCTCGGCAAATATCCGATCTGCCGTTTCTTCCAGCAGACGGGCCGTCTCGCCCATCTACCGGCTTCCCATGCGCCGGAGGCCGCGTGCGGCGACGATACGCAGGACTTCGTTGGTCCCACCGCGCAGCGTGTAGGACGGCAGGTAAAGCAACGCAGCCCCGAGGGAAGACGCAAGCCCCGGCGGCACGTCGCCATGTTCGGCTTCCAGAGGCGCCGCGAGACGCAGGGTTTCCACGACCTCGCGCTCGAACTCCGTGCCAAGGTCCTTGACCAGCGCCGCCTCCACGTCCGGTGCATCCCCCTGCTGCAGCCGGGCTGCGACGGCCAGCGACATGGCGCGAATCGACCAGAGCCGGGCGGCAAGGCGCCCGATCGATTCGGCGATCCGCGGCTCGGGCTCAGTACCCGCCAAATCGACCAGCGCCGTGAACAGATGGAACGTGCTGAGAAAGCGCTCGGGCCCGCTCCGCTCCCAAGCCAGTTCGCTCACCACCTGGCGCCAGCCCTCCCCTTCCCGTCCGATCAGCCGATCGGCGGGAATCTCGACCCCTTCGAACACGCATTCGTTGAAATCGTGCCTGCCCGCGAGATTGGCGATGGGGCGGATATCGACCCCGTCGTTCCGAAGGTCGATCAGAAACTGGCTCAAGCCCTCGTGACGGTCGGCACCCGGAGGCGCGGTCCGGCAGAGGGCGATCATGTAGTGGGCGCGATGGGCGAAGCTCGTCCAGACCTTGGTTCCGTCGAGGCGCCAGCCGCCCTTCGTCCGCACGGCGCGGGTGCGCACGGAGGCGAGGTCCGAACCGGAATCCGGCTCGCTCATGCCGATGGCGAAATAACATTCGCCGGCGGCGATGCGGGGCATGATGGCGCGCCGCTGCTCTTCCGTGCCGAAACCGAGCAGCATGGGCCCGGTCTGGCGGTCGGCGACCCAGTGGGCGAAGACTGGCGCGCCGGCGGCCAGAAGCTCCTCGGCCACAACATAGCGTTCCAGCGCGGATCGTCCGCCGCCGCCATAGCGCTCGGGCCACGTCATTCCGATCCAGCCGCGCGCACCAAGCCGCCGGCTGAAGGCGGGAGACCAGCCCGCGTAGAAATCCGAATTGGGGCGCCAGCCGTCCGTCGCGCGCGATTCCGCGGCAAAGGCGCGAGCCTCGGCGCGCAGCGCCTCCGCACCCGGTGGAAGCTCCGGGGGCGGAAAATCGAAGCCCGTCACCGGCGTCGGGTGCCGAACGCTCGCCCGTAGCGCTCCAGCTTGCTGCACCACGCCCGGTCTTCGAGTATCGCGCGGTTGACGATACCGCGCGGCACCTCGCCCCGCATGAGGGCCAGCACGGCGGCGACATCCGCCGCGCCGATCCCGGCGAAACACTGGTCCGTCCAGGCCAGCGCATGCGGACTCAGTACCACGTTGTCGAGAGAGAGGATGGGATCGTCCGCGTCCGGCGGCTCCGGGTCGAGCACGTCGAGCCCGGCACCCGCGATCCGACCCTCCTGAAGCGCCGCGGTCAAGGCCTTCTGGTCGACGGTGCCGCCGCGAGAGGTATTTATCAGATAGGCCGTGGGTTTCATGCGGGCGATGACGTCCGCGTTCACGATATGGTGCGTCTCGTCACTCAAGGGGCAGTTGACCGCGAGCACGTCGGACTCCCGGCAGAGCGTCTCGAGGTCCACCATCCGCACCCCGAGCTCGTCCACGACGGCAGCGTCCGCATAGGGGTCGTGGGCCATGAACGCCATGTCGAACGGCTTGGCCATACGGAACATCTCGGCCCCGATATTGCCGATGCCGATGGACCCCAGCGTGAGACCCGCGAGGCCCGTCCCCATATGCGCCGCCTTCTCGGCGGAGCCTTCCGGGCCCCGGCGCGTGAGCTTGTCCTTGATCAGGAGCTTGCCCGTGACGGCGAGAATCAACGCGATGATAGCGACCGCCACGGGGCGGCGCACGCCGTCCGGCGTGATGACCAGAGCGATACCGTTCTCCGAACATGCGGGCACGTCCACGGTGTCGTAGCCGACGCCGAAACGCGCCACCATGGAGAGTCGCCCGTCCGCCGGCACGCTCGCGCGGTCGAATCGCTGGGCAAGCAGGATGAGCGCGTCGTGGCCCGCAAGCTCGGTGGCGTCCACAGGCCCGACACCGTTCTCCAGATAGCGCCATTCGACATCGGGATCGTCGTCCAGGGGAGAACGGTCGAACATGGGGAAGGCCGGCGAGCCGTCGGCCAGGAGGAAGTCGTTACTGAGCGCAACCTTGAACTTCTCGGTCATGATCCGTCTCCCCCCTTCCGCGGCGCCTCGCCCTGGCATTGCGCCTTGAGCGCCGACGCGCCGGCGCCCATCGCCTGTTGCAGCAGCCATACGTCGCCCGAGTAGCAGATGAAGTCGAAACCCTGCTCGAACAGCGCGGTGCCGGCCTCCACATTGGGCACCAGCCGACCCAGGGACTTGTCGTGTTTGCACGCGGCGGCGCGGACGCGGTCCACCGCAACCAGGAAATCCGGATGATCGAACTCGCCGGGAATGCCCATCGAAACCGAGAGGTCGAAATGGCCGATCCAGAGCGCATCCACCCCCCTGAGCGCGGCAATCTCGTACGCGTTTTCTACCCCTTCGGCGGTCTCGATCAGGGCGAAAAAGGTGGAGCGCCTGTTGGCGTCCCGCAGCTTCTTGTGCACGGGGCCGGGTGCGTAGTCGTCGTGGGCGATCTGGAGCGCAACGCCGCGCCCGCCTTGCGGGGCGTATTTGACATGGCTCAGGAGCTCCTTCGCGACCGCGCCAGAGCCCACCATGGGCAGCATGATGCCCTCCGCACCCATATCCATGGCGCGGGCGGCGTGGTGGTATTCGCGGGAAGGCGCCCGCACGATGGTGGGCATGCCGCCCGCCTGCATGTAGGTCAGCGCCTGCTTGATGGCGTCGAAGCCGAAGCCCGAATGCTCCATGTCCAGAAGCACGAATTCGCACCCCGCGGCCTTCAATATCTGGCCGATTCCGGGCGTGTTGAACTCGACCACGAACGTCCCCACCTTGAGGCGGCGGTCCCGCGTCATCTTCTTGAGCGCGTGCTGGGCCATCTTCGGCTTCCCTCTCGATCCCGGATGAAATCGCCGACGAACCTTAAAAGGTTTGCCGGCGAAACGTAACCGCTGCGGCGGCGTTTCGGCCCGCGCCGCCGGAGGACGCCGTCGCCTACGAGGAAAGCTGGATGCGGGTGATCGAGAAGGGAGGCAGCGTGAGGCGGCCGGGATCGCCGGCCACACCGGGGTTCGCGCCGAAGGCGGCCGGCTCGGTAACCGCTTCGACGAAATTGCCGGCATCGAGCCTCCCGATCGTGGCGGCCGCGCCGCCGGTACCGGCAACCGTCGCGGTCTGCGTCTCGGCCGTGAGATTGGCAAGCCAAAGTAACGTGCCGCCCCGGTGTCCGTAGGCCAGACCCAGGACGCGGGTGGGATCGCTGCTCTCCACCGTCCGAAGCGCCGCACCCTCTGCTGCGGCGAGCGGCGCCAGAACGTGATAGAGCGGCAGCACGGCGGGGCCCTCCAGATCGTCGAACCAGGGCTGCGGGCGGCCGGTCCGGCGGTAGACGAGGCCCAGCGCGCCCGAGGGCGCGCCGAAAGCGAGTGTCTCCACGCCGAGCGGTGCTACGCGCGCGGCATAGCCCAGCGCGAACGCCGCGCCGAACAGCGCCCGGTGGCGCGGGTCCTGCATGTTGAAGGAGTGGCGCCCATTGTCGCGGTTGTCGTGGACCGCCGGCCCGTAAGGGTTCGAACGCATGCCGATGGCGCTCGGGGCAATCCTGTAGGGCTTGCTCCCTGCGAAGGACTTGGCGGAGCGTACGATGTCCGGCAGCGTCTGGAGCGTCTCCATCACCGAGCGATCGTCCGGCTCATGGACCACCGCACAGGTGGCGTGGGTGAGAAAGTCGAACAGCTCGGGCGCGGCGTGGTTCCGGTTGAGTTCCGTGAAACTCGTGAACACCCCGCCGCCCAGGCGCACACCCGGGAACGCCTCGCGGGCTGCGGCGTAAACCTCGGCGAAACCCGGGATGCCGAGCGCCTCCACCGTTTCGAGGGTGAAGCGCAACAGCCGCTCCTGCTCCGGGACGATCGCAGCCGGCACAAGCCCGGCCGCGCCAACATGGGCTGCCGCATCCCGCAGCTCCTCGGCCACGGGCCGCTCGCAAGGCACGACGATTTCCAGCACGACTTCGGCCTCGAGTTCTTCCGACAAGGCGCGGTAGGCGGAAAGCGCATCCGCCGCATGCGGCTGCCTCGGGTCGTACTCGCAAACCAGATGGGATGGACCGAGCGCCTTCAGCAGATCGACGCCATGGTCGAGCACCGAACGGTCGGCCGCTGCGACGCCGAGCCCGATCTTCGGAAGCGCGGCACCTGCGTCTCCGCCGAGGACGACGGCAACGGCCTCGTCCGGGCTTGAAGTGCCAGGCCCGGCCGTCGCGGACTTGCCCTCGAAGACGAGGGTTGCGGTCTGGCGCACGGTCTCGCCCGCGGCAAGGGTGTAGGGATAGGGCAGAGCAAGCGGGCGGTAATAGGTCTTGAAGGACGCGTCGGTCCAGTTGCGCTGGTCTTCGGTCTCCCAGGGGTCCGCGCCTTCGAACCTGCAGGTGAGCGAGACGCCGGGCGAAACTTCATGGCGCATGGCGGCGATGTCGAAAAACGGCTGAAGGGGCATCACCAGATCGGGGAAGACGGTCTTTTCTACCGCCCCGTCGCCATGCACGATTTCGCAACGCGTGCCGGCGACCGCGTTGGAATGGAGGGCCACGAAGCCGCTCCGGCTGGTGGTGAAGTCGGTCTCCGGCGTCATCTCCACGGTAAAGGTCAGGCTGCGCCCGTCGGCGACGATATCGGCCGATAGAGACGCCGCTCCGTCGGCAGAATCGATGCGCGCGTCATAGCGTACGCGGAACCCGCCGTCCGTTTCCGAGACATCGAGTGCGCCGATGTCGGGCGCGTAAGTCTCCCAGCCCGAGCCGCGCACGACGAAGGCGAGGCCGCGCAAGGCCTCGACACCGCCGAAGCGGATATAGCGGAGCTTCCCCGCCTCGAGTTCGGCCGTGAGCGCATCGGCGCGAAGGACGCGCGCCGCAGGTCTCGCCTCTTCGGTGCCGAAGAGGCGAAGGGCTTCCGAAAGCATGCTCATCGCTGCTCCCTCCGCGCAGTATGCGCGCTCGTCATGGCGGCCGCGACGTTCCGGGCGCTCAGCGGGATACCTCCTCCCACTGCCCGCTCTGCGCCGAGCGGAAGAGCGCGTCCAGCGTGCGCAGCATCCCGAGCGAGGCCTCCAGAGGAAAGGCCGACGGCGTCTCGCCGCGCACCGTCCTGCAGAAGGCCTCCGCCTGCAGGACGTACTGATCGACCCGCTCGAGCGTCTCCGTCTCCTCCGCAAGCGGTTCCCACATCGGACGTTCACGCAGAATGGAAATCCGTGCGCTGCGACTCGGCGCCTGGGCGAACGGGTCCGCCAACTCGATACGCGCGTCCGTCCCATGGAGCGCCATGTGCTGGTGGTCGACCAAGCGTGCGGCGCAGGTGAAGGTGAGAATGCCGGCCGGAAACTCCACGATCGCCGACGTCAGCACGTCCACGCCATGCTCCGGGTCCCGCTCCATGAAGGCAAAGACCCGGCGCGGCTCGTCCGCGAAGACGAAACCCGCGATGACCAGCGGATAGACGCCGATATCGAGCAGGCCTCCGCCGCCCATCTCCGGCTTGTTGCGGTAGTTGTCCGCATCCTCCAGGCGGTAGCTGAACCAGCCCTGAATGGCGCGGAGCCGGCCGATCCGCCCGCTTTGCACGAGCTCCCGCACCCGGTGCCATTGCGGATGGTGCAGGACCACATAGGCCTCCTGGATCTGGACGCCTGTCTCGTCGCGCACCGCGAGCAGACTCTCGGCCTCTGCCGCGCAGAGGGCCAGCGGCTTTTCGCACAGCACATGCTTGCCGGCGCGCGCGGCCTTCTCGGCCCAGGGCACGTGAAGGTGATTCGGCAGCGGAATGTAGACGATGTCGATGGCGGGATCGGCAAGCAGAGACTCGTAATCGCCGTAAGCCCTGGGGAGACCGAACCGGTCGGCGACCGCCTCCGCCTTCCCCTTGTCGCGGCTCGCAATCGCCGCGACGTCCACGCCGGGCGTCTCCTGCAACGCGGGGATCATGTGCTCGATCGCGAAGCGGGACGCACCGAGCACGCCCCAGTGGAGAGGTTTCGCGTTCATGCGCGGCTCCGTTTGCGAGCGGCGGGACTGCCGATGTCATCCTGCGGCAAGCCCGGTCTCCAATTCAAGGAGCATCTCTCACAACCGGTGTCGCACCGCCTCCGCCGTCAAGCGGCCGCCTCCAGCTCGTCTATGAAACCGGCGATCACGTCGAGACCCTTGGACCAGAACGCGGGGTCGCCCGCGTCGAGGCCGAACGGAGCGAGGAGTTCCCGGTGGCGCAGCGTGCCGCCTGCGCGGAGCAGCGCGAGATACTTCTCCTCGAAGCCCGCGCCCGACTCCCGATAGACGGCATAGAGCGCGTTCACCAGACAGTCGCCGAAGGCGTAGGCATAGACGTAGAACGGCGAATGGACGAAGTGAGGGATGTAGCACCAATAGAACCGGTATCCCTCGTGGAAGCGCAATGCGGGCCCGAGACTCTCGCGCTGCACCTCGAGCCAGTGCTCGCCGATGCGCTCCGGCGTCAGCTCGCTCGTGCGACGCTCGTCGTGGACGCGGCGCTCGAAAAGGCAGAACGCCGTTTGCCGCACCACCGTGTTGAGCATGTCCTCCACCTTGCCCGCAAGCATGGTGCGGCGGCGAGCGGGGTCGCTCTCGCCATGCAGCATGGCGCGGAAGGTGAGCTGCTCGCCGAATACGGACGCGGTCTCCGCAAGGGTCAGCGGCGTCTCGGCCATCAGGGCGCCCTGCGTACCCGCCAGCACCTGATGGACGCCGTGCCCGAGTTCGTGTGCAAGCGTCATCACATCCTGCGTCCTGCCCCGATAGTTGAGAAGCAGATAGGGATGCACGCCGGGCACGGTCGGGTGCGCGAAGGCGCCGGGCATCTTCCCCTCACCGATCGGCGCATCGATCCAGCGATTGTCGAAAAAGCGCGCGCCGATGTCGGCAAGGGTGGGCGAGAAGGCGCGATAGGCCGTGAGCACCGTGTCCACCGCCTCCGCCCAGCCGACGGTACGGTCGCCCTCTCCGGGGAGCGGCGCGTTGCGGTCCCAGTCGTCCAGACGGTCCCCACCCATCCAGCCGGCCTTGAGGGCGTAGTAGCGGTGGGAGAGCCTGGGATAGGCGGCCTGCACGGCCTCCAGCAGGGCGTCCACCACCTCGTCCTCGACGTGATTGTCCAGGTTGCGCGCCGAGATCGGGCGGGCGAATCCGCGCCGGCGATCCTCGATCTCCTTGTCTTTCGCCAGCACGTTGGTGATGAGGGCGAAGGTACGGGCGTTCTTCCCAAACACCTCGCCAAGGGCAAGCGCCGCCTCCTTGCGGAGCGCCGCGTCCGAACCGGAGAGCAGGTCCAGCGCTTCGGTGCTGGTCAGCGACCGGTCCCGGACCTCGAACCGGAGCGCCGTCACCGTCTCGTCGAAGAGGCGGGTCCAGGCGGAACGCCCGACCACCCGCTTCTCATGCAGCAGCTGTTCCAGATCGTCCGAAAGCTGATAGGGCCGGGCCGCCCGCATATCCCGCACCCAGGGCGCATAGCGGGCGAGCGCGGGGCTTCGCAGCTTTTCCTGCAGCGCGTCTTCGTCTATCCGGTTGAGTTCCAACGTCACGAACAGAAGCCGCGCCGAAATATCGGTGACCTTCTCCTGAACGTTCTGGAAGAACTGCGCCGCACCCGCATCATCCATTGCCGTGGCGTAGGAGAGATAGGCGTAGCTCATGAGCCGCTCGAGGATCTCGCTCGCCGCCTCGTAGCGGACCACAAGCGCGCCGAGCTCCGCTCCGCTCAATTCGCCGACCCTGCCGGCATAGCGTGCCTCGAGCGCGTCGGCCTCGCTGGTGACGCGCTCCATGTCGTGCGCAAGTTCCTTCGAATCCCGCGCCGGATAGAGATCCGAGAGGTCCCACGCGGGGAGCAGGCCGATCTCGCCTGCGTCACGGCCCGTCTGCGCCGTCTTCTCCCTCTCCCGCCGATCGCGCCAGCGGCGAAAGGCTGCGAGACCGACCGACCGAACACCGCCGCGCACAGGGAAGAACCGCTCCATCCCGTACGCGCCGTCAGCGCCCGATGAAGCGGGGCTTGCGCCGCTCGCGGAAGGCCGCGATGCCCTCGCGGTGGTCGGCGGAAAAATTGGTCACGCTTTCATAGGCGATGGAGGCGTCCATCATGGCGTGGGCGAGCTGCTTGAGGCCGATATTGATGGAGACCTTGGTGAAGCGCACCGCCTGCGCCGCGCCGTTCTCGAGCCGCGTCACCATCGCCGCGACGCAGGAATCGAGTTCGGCGAGGGGGACGGCCTCGTTGACGAGCCCCAGCGCGACGGCCTCCGAGCCGCTTGCCAGCCTGCCCGTCATCAGGAACTCCTTGGCGCGCGGATAGCCGATCAGTTGAGGCCAGATGATCGCCGCGCCGTCGCCCGCGGAAAGCCCCACATTCACATGCCTGTCGCCGATCCGCGCGCTCTCGGCCGCAATCACGATATCGCAAAAGAGGGCGATGGTGGCACCCAGGCCCACCGCGTCGCCGTTCAACCGACAGATCACCGGCTTTTCCAGGTCGAGCAGGCCGAACACGATCTGCTTGGCCTCGAGGGCGATACGTTCGAAACGCACGGGCTCGTCGATGGCACCCTGAAGCCAGTCCATGTCGCCGCCCGCGCAGAACGCGCGACCCGCACCGGTCAGTACGAGAATGTCCGTCTCCGGATCGCTCGCCACGTCGTAGAAGAGCCGCGCAAGCTCCCGATGCATCGTCGCGTCCACCGCGTTGAGCAGGTCGGGCCGGTTCAAGGTGGCCGTCAGCACGCGGCGTTCGCGGGCGAACGCGATCGTCTCATACGCCTCGTAGCCCTCCATGCCCGCACCTCTCTTCCGTTCCGGCCGCCATTGAGCGGAACAGTGTCAGGCAGCGGGCGGGAAGGCAATGCGCCCGCTGCCCGGGCGGCCGCCATTTTCGTCGAATCGGGTGCGAGCCTGTAGGATGGCCGAGTCTTCGCCTTTCGTGGACGCCGGCGCCATGCGCGAACGGGTTGCGGAGAGAGACCGGGAGGGAGAACGTGATGAACACGGGCCAGTGGCTGATGAGCGAGCGCAACCTGATCGACGAGCCCATCGAGGCCCTGGGCGATGCGAGCGAAACGGAGCGGGCAAATCTCGCGCTCCTCGTCCGGCAGTGCCGGGGCTGGTCGAGCCAGGATATCGACATGGTGGTTTCCGTCATGGCGGAAGACGGCGTCTATCACGACATCACGCTGCCGCCCGCGGTTGGCCATGCCGCGATCCGGGCGTTCGGCGCGGGCTGGCTCGAAGCGGTACCCGACCTCTCGCTCCATATCGAAACGTTCTGCGTCCAGGGAAACACGGTATGCGACATGGGCCGCATGAGCGGCACCATCACGAAAGACTATTTCGGCCTACCGGGAACCGGCCGGCGCTTCGACTGCCAGTTCTCGCAGATCTGTTTCGTCGAGCACGGCCGGATAAAATATCTACGGGGTCTCTGGAACGCGGCCGACATGTACAACCAGGTCGGCTGGGATCTCGCCGGCCTGAAGCGCTGACCGGCCGGTGGGGCTGGGGTAGTATGCACGAACGGACTCCGCGCCCGGATCGCACGCACCGGCCGCCTGACGCCGGAACCGCACCGACGGAGAAACCATGACGCTTGCCGCGGTCTCTCTGGACGACAAGTACGAAGCGCTCTCGGGCCGCGTCTACATGACCGGCACCCAGGCGCTGGTCCGCCTGCCCATGATGCAGCACCTGCGGGACAAGGCCGCGGGGCTCAACACCGCCTGCATGATCTCCGGCTACAGGGGCTCGCCGCTGGGCAATTTCGACCGTGAGCTGTGGCGGGCAAAACGCTTCCTCGAAGCACATGATGTGCTCTTTAAGCCCGGCGTAAACGAGGACTTGGCCGCGACGGCACTCTGGGGCGCACAGCAGGTGGGGCTCTTTCCCGGTGCGCTCTACGACGGCGTGTACGCCATATGGTACGGCAAGGGGCCGGGCGTGGACCGCAGCATGGACGTGTTCAAGCACGCGAACAACGCCGGTACCGCGCCCCATGGCGGCGTTCTCGCGCTCGCCGGTGACGACCATGTCTGCGCCTCGTCGACGCTTCCGCATCAGAGCGAGTTCGATTTCGCGAGCGCCGCCATGCCGGTCTTGAACCCGGCGGGGGTGCAGGAATTTCTGGATTACGGACTGCGAGGATGGGCGCTCTCGCGCCATGCGGGCCTCTGGGTCGGCATGATCTGCGTCGCCGAGACCGTGGACGGCTCCGCGATCGTCTCGGTCGATCCCTACCGGATCGAGACTGCCGTCCCGGAAGATGGCGGGCTTCCTGAAGGCGGGCTCAACATCCGCCTGCCCGACACGCCGCTCATGCAGGAGGAGCGGCTGCTCGAGCACAAGATCGAAGCGGCTCGCGCCTTCGCCTGCGCCAACGGCTTCGACCGCACGGTGATGGCGGGACCCGGGAGGCGTCTCGGCATCGTGACCACCGGCAAATCCTATCTGGACGTCGCCCAGGCGCTGGACGATCTCGGTATCGGCGAGGCGGACGCCGCGTCCCTCGGTCTTTCCCTCTACAAGGTGGGCATGAGCTGGCCGCTGGAGCCGGAGGGAATGAAGCGCTTCGCCGCCGACCTCGAGGAGATTCTCGTGGTCGAGGAGAAGCGGGGCTTCATCGAAAGCCAGCTCAAGGAAATCCTCTACAACCTGCCGGCGGATGCGCGGCCGCGCGTGGTCGGCAAGTGCGACGAGGAGGGCCGCCCCCTGCTGCGCGCCTCGGGCGAGCTGGATCCCCCCGGCATCGCCCAGGCGCTTGCGGGGCGTCTCGCCCGCTTCGGCGCCTCCGAGCGCATCGAGGGCCGCATCGCGGCGCTGCAGCAGAAGCAGACTGCGCTGGCCCGCGCCGAATCCGCCGGGATCGAGCGCATTCCCTATTTCTGCTCCGGCTGCCCCCACAACCGGTCCACCGTCGTGCCGGACGGGAGCCGCGCCCTCGCCGGAATCGGCTGCCACTACATGGTGCAGTGGATGGATCGCGACACCGCGACCTACACGCATATGGGCGGCGAGGGCGCGAACTGGATCGGCCAGGCGCCGTTCACCGAAACGCGGCATGTCTTCCAGAACATCGGCGACGGAACATATTTCCATTCCGGGATTCTCGCCGTGCGGGCGGCGGTCGCGGCGGGCGTCAACATCACCTTCAAGCTGCTCTACAACGACGCCGTGGCCATGACCGGCGGCCAGCCCATGGACGGGCCGCTCTCGGTCGAGCGCGTGACCAGGCAATTGCGCGCCGAGGGCGTGGGCCGAATCGCCGTCGTCACCGACGATCCGCTGAAATATCCGCTGGGCGACGGGTTCGCCGAGGGCGTCACCGTCGACCATCGCGACGATCTGGACCGGGTACAGCGGGATTTGCGCGGCTTGGAGGGCGTCTCGGCCATCGTCTACGACCAGATGTGCGCGACGGAGAAGCGCAGGCGCCGCAAGCGCGGCCTGCTGGAAGATCCCGAGCGCCGGGTGGTCATCAATCCGGATGTCTGCGAAGGCTGCGGCGACTGCGGCGTGCGCTCCAACTGCCTCTCGGTGGTGCCGCTCGAGACCGAATTCGGGCGCAAACGCGCCATCGATCAGTCGGCCTGCAACAAGGATTTCTCCTGCCTCGAGGGCTTCTGCCCGAGCTTCGTGGTGGTGGAGGGCGGGCGGCTGCGAAAGCGCAAGCGCACCGCCGGCGACGACCGGCCCATCCTAGCGCTCCCGGAGCCCGACCGGCCCTCCTGCGACGAACCCTATGGCATCCTGCTCGCAGGCGTCGGCGGTACAGGAATCGTGACACTCGCGGCGCTGCTCGGCACCGCGGCCTGGCTCGAGGGCAAGGGCGCCACGGTGCTCGACAAGGCGGGCCTCGCGCAAAAATACGGCGCCGTCACCAGCCATGTGCGGATCGCCGAACGGTCGGAAAGCCTGCATGCGAGCCGTATCGCCATCGGCGGCGCACGGCTGCTGCTCGGCGTCGACCTGGTGGTGGCCGCAAGCGGCGAGGCCGTGTCGCGGCTCGGCCGGGGGCGCTCGCACGCCGTGGTCAACGCCGCTCGCGCACCCACGGGAGATTTCACGCGCAATCCGGATCTCGCCTTCCCCGGCGATCGGCTCGAACGGGTTCTGCGGGAAGCCGCGGGAGAGGATGCGGTCGACCTGATGGATGCGTCTCGCATGGCGACGGCGCTCATCGGCGACCCGGTCGCCGCCAACCTCTTTCTCCTCGGTTTCGCCTATCAGCGGGGGCTGATCCCGCTGGGTTCCGAGGCCATCGAGCGCGCCATCGAGCTCAACGGTGTCGCCGTGGAAGCGAACCGCCTCGCCTTCCGCTGGGGCCGCGCGGCCCGACACGATCCGGCGGGCGTCGCGACCGCATTGGAGCGGGCGGGTACGGGCACGGACTCCACCGGGGCTCTCTCGAACGATCTCGACACGCTCATCGAGCGGCGCGCCGCGGATCTCACCGCCTATCAGAACGCCGCCTATGCGGCCCGCTACCGCACCCTGGTGGAGCGCGTGCGGGATATCGAGCGGGCGCAGGCGCCCGGCCGCACGGGCCTGGTGGAAGCCGTGGCACGCGCACTCCACAAGCTCATGGCGTACAAAGACGAATACGAGACCGCCCGGCTCTTTACGGACGGGCGCTTCCGGCGCCGGATCGCGGCACAGTTCGAGGGCGATTACAAGCTACGCTTCAGCCTGGCCCCACCCGCCTTCGCGCAGCGGGACGCGGAGACCGGGCATCTGCGCAAGCGTCTCTACGGCGGGTGGATGATGAGCGCCTTCCGCCTCCTCGCGGCGCTGAAGGGCTTGCGCGGAACGCCGCTCGACCTCTTCGGCTACAGCGAAGAACGCCGCCGCGAACGGGCCCTGATCGGCGAATATGAAACCGCCGTCGAGGAACTCATCGCCGGCCTCGATTCTCACAACCATCCGCTGGCGGTCGAAATCGCCGAACTCCCCCTCGAGATACGCGGCTTCGGCCATATCAAGGCCGCCAACATGGAGCGTGCCAAGGCCCGCGAGGCCCAGCTTCTGGCGGCCTTTCGCGCCCCGGCGCCGCAGGCGAGCGCCGCGGAATAGGCGTTCACCACGAGGCAGGCTTGCGGAAAGCCGCCCCACTTACCTCAACCCGCTCGCCTCCAGCGCCTCGCGGGCAAGGGCATCGGCGCGTTCGTTCTCCGGGTCGCCGGCATGGCCCTTGACCCAGTGCCACGTCACCTGATGCTGCTCGGACAGGACATCCAGAATTTCCCATAAATCCTTGTTGGAAACTGGTTTCTTTCCAGACGTGCGCCAACCGTTCCGCTTCCAGCGGGAAAGCCATTGGGTAATGCCGTCTCGCAGATAGCGGCTGTCCGTATAGAGATCCACCTCACAAGGGCGCGTGAGCGCTTCCAGCCCCCGGATCGCCGCCTGCAACTCCATACGGTTGTTCGTGGTCTCCGGGCACGCGCCCTTGATCTCTTTCCGGTGCCCATCCGAGAGCAGCACCGCACCCCACCCGCCAGGGCCCGGATTGCCGCGGCAGGCGCCGTCGGTGTAGATCGAAACGCTCACGGATCGATCCCGTAGGCGCCGGCGCTGGCCACGCCCCGGTGGAAGCGGAGCCGGGAAAGATATTCCCGCGGGTCCTTGGGGCTGACGAGTGCCCCGTCCACCCGGTTGATCCAATCATGCAGCCGGGTGAGCAGGAAGCGCAGCGCGGCACCCCGTGCGAGCGCCGGCAGTGCGGCAATCTCGCGCGGCTCGCACGGGCGCACCGCGCGATAGGCCGAGAGCAAGCTGCGGGCCTTGGTGACGTTGAAGCTCAGATCGCTCTCGAAACACCACGCGTTGAGACAGACGGCGAGATCGTAGACCAGCGCATCGTTACAGGCGAAGTAGAAGTCGATCAGCCCGCTGAGCCGCCCGTCTTCGAAGAAGACGTTGTCGGGGAAGAGATCCGCATGGATTACGCCCTGCGGCAGATCCCGCGGCCATTCGGCCTCGATCCGCTCGAGTTCGCTCTCGATCTCCGCCGCGAGGCCCGGCGTGACATCGTCCGAGGCGGTACCGCATTTCTCGAACAGCGGCCGCCAGCTGCCGACGGAGAGCGCATTGGCCCGGGTCGGCCCGTAATCGAGGCCCGCCAAGTGGAGCCGCGCGAGCGCTTCCCCCAACGCCGCGCAATGGGCGGGCGTCGGGCGTCTCGGCCACACACCGACAAGGAAGCTCGTGATCGCCGCCGGGCGACCGCAGAGCCGCCGCAGCACGGCCCCGTCCCGTCCCGCCACCGGCGTCGGGCAGGGGACGCGCCGCGCCGCCAGATGCTCCATCAGGCCAAGGAAGAAGGGAAGGTCCGCCCGATCCACCCGTTTCTCGTAGAGCGTGAGGATGTGGGGGCCGCGTTCGGTGAGAAGCAGGTAGTTGGAGTTCTCCACCCCTTCCGCGATGCCCTTGCAGGATACCGTCCGTCCGATGTCGTACTGTGCGACGAACGCGGCGAGTTCGAGATCCGACACTTCGGTGTAGACGGCCATGGGCACTCGGTCGGCGGAAGATCGGCGGGCGCCATCCTAACCAAAGTACCGCGCGAAAGGGAACGGCCGCTATAGGTTTGGTGCGCGGGTCTCCAGGCCCGCATGTTTTTGTTTTTCGAGGAAAAGAAAAATGCGGGCCTGGAGACCCGCGCACCAAAAAAGGGGCAGCCGGCGGACGAACCCCGACCGAACATCTTGCCACGCTGAGGGCCGAAGAAACCCCAGCGTCTCAATCGTCCTGAACGAGTACAACGGGTTGTCGGCGGGACCGGTGGAAGCTAGGGTGCGAATCGTCCGTTACCCGCCTGCCAACATCTTGAGACCGCTGCCATGAGCAAAGCCGTCATCGCCCAGACCGAACCCTACCCGGTGGAACTCGTGGCGGGGAAGAACTATGCGTGGTGCGCCTGTGGGCGCAGCGCCAAACAACCCTTCTGCGACGGGTCGCACAAGGATACGGGAATCCGCCCCATCGTCTTCACCGCCGAAAAAAGCGAGACCGCGTGGCTATGCGGCTGCAAGCATACGGCGGACGGCCCGCATTGCGACGGAACGCACAACACTCTCTAGACCGCACGCCCGAGGCCGCGGATCGATCTGCGGCGGGGCGCTCTCGGCGGCTGTGGCGAATCGCGCCGCCCGTCGTTCTGCTCGCGGCGTTGCTCTCGGGCTGCGGCTTGATGACCGAAAGCGAGCCCCAGCCCCCCTGCCCCGGCCTGGTCGTGCTCGACCAGGCCCGGACGCTCACCCTCTACCGCGAGGGTGCGGGGCGCGACCTCACCGATGTCGCCTTCGAGGCGAGCCTCCTCCGCGCCGTCCCAAGCTGCGAATATGATCTCGATGACGAGGGCGGCGGCGGCGTCACGATGACCTTCACCTTCGCGGTCGAAGCGGCGCGCGGACCTGGAGCGGAGACGGACCGGGTGAGCCTCCCCTATTTTGTCGCCATCGTCGATCCTTCCCGGCAGATCGTCGCGAAGGAGGTATTTACCGTGGAGCTGGTCTTTGCGGAGGGCGCCGCCCGGAGCCGGATTGGCCAGTCCATCGAACAGCACATCCCGCTGGCGGGCGGCGCGACGGGCGCCGCCTATGAGACCTATATCGGCTTCCAGCTCACGCGGTCCCAGATGGAGGACGCGCTGCGGCGCGACGCCCGCTGAACCGCCGAGGCGGCCGCGCGCTGCGAGCGGTCTCGCTCAGTCCGGCAGGCCGGTCTCGATACAATAATAGAGCGTCTGAAAACCGGATCGGATCGCCGTCACGTCGGGCTGGACCTCCTCGGGCTTTTCACCCTCCACCAGCACGCGCGCGATTAGATCTGCCACGGCACGCATCTCAGGCTCCTTCATGCCGAGGCGGGTGGCCTCGATGGTCCCCATGCGCAGGCCGCTCGGCTCGTCCCAATCTTCGGGCGTATCGGTCGGAAGCAGATTCTTGTTCACGATAATGTTGGCCCGCTCCAGCGCCTGGGCGGCGGCAAGGCCGCGTCCGAAGCGGCCCGCATCGGCGATCGCCTGGTGGGTTTCCGTAAAGCCCTTATGTGCGCCCAGCATGGGCAAGCCGCGTTCGTGCAGCCGCTCGGCCAGCGCCTTCGCGTTCCGCACGATCTGGGCCATGAAGGCTTCGCCATAGGCGATCGCCTCGGCCGCGGCCACGGCGAGGGCGGCCACGCGATTGACCTGATGAGTCGCCGCCCAGATCGGAAACACGGCGGTCGTCACCGGCTCGGTGATCGCCGGATCGTTCCAGGCGATGATCCCGGATTGCGGCCCGGAGAAGGTCTTTCCGGCAGAGCCGGTGAGGATGTCCGCGCCCTCCGCCAGCGGGTCCTGGAACTGGCGCCCACCGATCAGGCCGAGCTGGTGCGCGCCGTCGAAGAAGAGCCGCCCGCCCCACTCCGAAATGACCTCCTTCATCTCGGCCACGGGCTGCGGGAAAAGCGTCATCGAGAGTCCCAACGCCACGAGAACGGGCCGCGCGAGCGGTGCATAGCGGCGGAAAGCCTCCATATCCACCACCAGCTCGTGGGGGTCGAACGGGATATCCACCACGATCCGGCCCATGGCGCCGGCCGGCCCGTCGAGCCGATTGGACGAATGGCCCCCCACCGGCTGCGCGACGGACATCACCACATCGCCCGGCTTGCTGAGCGCGGTATAGGCCACTGCGTTGCCGATCATGCTGGCGCACATCCGGTGGTCGGCGTAATCGCAGCGGAAATAGCGCTTCAACAGTTCGACGCAGAGGGCCTCGACCTCGTCGATATGCCGCGTGCCTGCGAACCAGCGGTTCACGCGGCCGATATGGCCTTCCGCCGCGCGGGTGCCGATTTCGGCGCCGAGCAGCGCGCGTACCGACGGGCTGGTGGGTGCTTCCGGTGCGAGCAGATTGATGCACTGGCGCCCGCGCCACTCCTCGTTGCGGGCCACCGCGCTCCTGACCGCCTCGCCCATCGCGGCGGCGTCCTCACAGGACTCCAGCACCGCCCGCGCCGCCGCCAGCGCCTCCCGATCATGCACCTCGATTCGATTGCTCGCCGCCGCCACCATCGGTCCCTCCGCCGTCCCGTCCGCGCCACGCGCGAGTATACACGGGCCCGATCACATCTCCCGCAGCCCTGCGTTCCAGCCGCGAGCATCGCCGCATGGTAGAAGACGCAAGCAACAAAACGGGGAGGCACGGGAGCGATGGGCGGGGAGAGACGGCTTGCGAACGAGACGGGCTACAACCTGCGGCTGCGGCATCCGGATTTCGACACGCATTTCGCGGTCTGGGAGCGTGAGAGCGTGCGGGTGCGTGGCGCCTTCGACTGTACGCTCGACCAGCGCTATGGCGACGGCCCCAACATGACACTGGACCTCTTCCCGGCGCGTAACGCTCCGCCCGAGGGCGCCGCGGTCCAGGTTTTCATCCACGGCGGCTATTGGCGCGCCATGGACAAGTCTTCCTATTCCTTCCCCGCCGAGGGTTTCGTGGAGGCGGGCGCGGCGTTCGCCTCGCTCAACTACGCGCTGGCGCCCGCCGTCACGCTGGCCGAGATCGTCGAGCAGTGCCGCCGGGCGCTGGAATGGATCGCGGCGAACGCCGGCAGGTTCGGCGGCAATCCGGACCGCCTGTTCGTTTCCGGCCATTCGGCGGGCGGGCACCTCACCGCCATGATGCTCTGCACCGACTGGGCGGCGCGCGGCCGACCCGCCGACCTCGTGAAGGGCGGGACGGCGATTTCCGGCATTTTCGATCTCGCGCCGCTGCTCCAGACCAGCATCAATGACGATGTGCGGCTGAATGCGGAAACGGCCGCCCACAACAGCCCGATCCTGCATCTGCCGTCGCGCCCCGCCCCTCTCATCGCGGCGGTCGGCGCCGAGGAAACGCCCGAATTCATCGCCCAGAACCGGGCCTTCGCCGAAGCCTGGAGAGGCCGCGGCTTCGATGCCACGATGATGGAGCTTGCGGGCCTTCACCACTACAACGTGGTGAACGAGATGGGCCGCCCCGGCTCGGAACTCACCAAGGCGGTGCTGGCCCAGATGGGGCTCTGACGCGGACGCAGGCTACGCTACCGCTTCCTCGCCCGCCTCTGCCATCAACGCCAGCGTGGCACGGGTGAGCGGGCTCTCCGGCTCCCGGAGCTGATCCGCCATGGTGAAGTGGTTGAAGCCCGGCAGTTCGAGCCTTCGCAGCGGATAGCCGTGGGCCTCCCACACCGCCGCCATGGCCTCGGCCTGGCGCGCGTACTCCGCCGATTCGATGTCGCCGGAGACGAGCAGGAAGGGTGCCGCTGCGGGATAGCGCTGATGGACCGGGCTGTTCCGATGCGCTTCGCCCTCATCCATGCCCAGCTTGTCGTTGAGGTAGCAGAGCCGGATCGGCTCCAGATCGTAAATCCCCGAGATCGAGGCCGCACTCTTCACGAGGTTCGCGGGGAGGCCGGCGCCCATGGCCCGCCAGTCGGTCGCCAGAAGCATGGCGGCGAGATGGCCGCCCGCGGACTGGCCGATGGCGTGGATGCGCGATGGGTCGCCGCCAAAGGACTCCGCATTGCGCCATATCCAGGCCGCTGCCGCGCGGGTCTGGCGAACGATTTCATCCATGCGGTAGGCGGGTGCCAGGCCATATTCGATCACCACCGTCGCCACCCCGTGAGGCCGGAATCCTTCCGCCACGAAGCTGTCATGCTCCTTGCTGAGCGAATACCAGTAGCCGCCATGGATCATGATCTGGATCGGCGCACCGCTCTCCGCGGCCGGGAAGATGTCGAGCCGCTCCGCCGGGTCGTCGCCGTAAGACACGTCGAGCCGGCAGGCGAGCGCCGCGCGGGTCTTGGCGCTCCACGCCTCCCACTGCTCGAAATAATCTCCGTAATGAGGGATTCGCGCGCGGTTGTTGTATTGCGCATCGAGCGCCGCCCGGTCGTAACCGCGATAGATCGCCTCACCCGCCATATCCGCCTCCCTCGCTCGCCGGCACGGCCCCCACCCTATCCCGCCGATATCGGGGTGACGAGGCGGGGGGAATCGAACGTCTTGGTACGCGGGTCTTCCAGGCTCGCAACGGGCCGAAGGCCCGTGCTCTTGCGCGGGGAGCGAAAAAATGCGGGCCTGGAGACCCGCGCACCGACAAAATAGGACGGTCGGCGGTACGTTTCCGCGACCGGCGCGTCGTGACCGGAATCGGCTGCCATGCTACGTTCGGTGGGGCGGTGGATGGGGGCCGATCCATGAAATATGCAGCGCGCATGCCCGCGGTTCTGGCGTTCGCCGTGGCCCTCGGGCTCGCGGTCTGGAGCTGGGCGGCGCCTGCGCGGGCCGCCGATATCGGGGGCCCGTTCGAACTGGTGGACCACACCGGGCGCACCGTGACCGAGGCCGACTTCGAGGGCAGCCACCTGCTGGTCTATTTCGGCTATGCATATTGTCCCGATGTGTGCCCGACGGAGCTTCTGGTCATGGGGCAGGCGGTGGACGAACTGGGTGCGCTCGGGGACCGGGTGCAGCCGCTGTTCGTCACCGTCGATCCCGCACGGGACACGGTGGAGATGCTCGCCGGCTATGTTCCCCAGTTCCACCCCCGGCTGGTGGGCCTCACCGGCACCGGCGCGCAGGTGAAGGCGGCGGCGAAGTCCTTCCGCGTCTACTATCGCCATGGCGAGCCCGACGAGACCGGCGCCTATCTGGTTGACCACACCTCATACGCCTATTTCATGGACCCGGAGGGCGACTACCTCACCCATTTCCATTTCGGCCAGGGCCCCGAGAAGATGGCGGAGAAGATGCGCGGGTTCATGGAGTAGCCCGCGCCGCCACCAGGTCGAACCAGGCCTCTCCCGCCCGGTAACAGAAATCGTGGCTGCCATAGTGGTGCAGCCGGTAGAGCCCAGGCAGCGCGGCGGGAAGATGCGGTGCGTGGTTCGGTACCGCGTCGTCGGAAATCTCCACCCAGTGAGTCATCATGGCGGGCGACGCCTCGAAATGGGGCTGGAACGCGTAGGTCGACGGGCCGACGCGGAACGCCTGGTTGCGCACCTCTGCGCCCGTCATCAGCGCCGTGGCGCCTTCGGGCAGGTCGAAGGTCTGGCTGTGAAATTCGGCCAGATGGAGCGGCGTGTCGAAGCCCTTCCCCAGCAGCGCATCCGCACCCGCCGCCGCCGTGAAGCGGAGCGGCACCAGCCCGACTTCCGGCACCGGCAGATCGTAGCAGCGCGCGCCGAAGGCCCGCGCGACGATCTGCGCGCCGAGGCAGATGCCGAGCACGGGCTTTCCCGCTTCGGTGAAGCGGCGTACCAGCGCGGCGGCGTCTTCGAGCCAGGGATGCGCCTCCACATGGCCCGCATGCATGGCACCGCCCAGGAGCATGAAGCCGTCATGACCGGAATCGTCGGCGGGCAGGCGGTGATCGGAATGAAGATTGGGCATGCAGGCGTCGAACGCCGCGCCTGCGCGCGCCGCGGGCTCCTCCAGATAGCCGGGGCCCGCGCCCTCGTGGTTCTGGAGCAGAAGGATACGCACGATCCCGTACCGCCTCAGCCTTCGGCCCAGAAGCGCTTGAACCCTTCGACGCTGAACGCCGGGTCGCGGCAGAAGTCGATAATGGTCTGTTCCTTCCGCGTAATCGCCGCCGCGGCCTCCAGAATGGCGGGCACATCCTCCGGCGACAGGGCGATGGCGCCGTTCGCGTCCGCATGGATCAACATATCGGTGCGGAGATAGAGCCCCGCCACATTGATCTCGCCGCCAAAATCCACCCGGTGATAGTCGGCCCGCGAGGGCGCGACGGCGGCATAGAGCGCCTGGAAGCCTTCCGCCATGCCAGCAACGTCCCGGACGGCGCCATTGGTGATCAGCCCGATGCAGCCGAGCGCGCTGTGCATGAAGCTCATCACCTCGCCAAAGAGCGCATTGGCGGCCGCCGTCGGCGTATCCGCGTCCTGCACCGCGACGATGCGCGGGCCTTCGCCGGCGGCGACATAGTCGAAATAGGCGAGGTCCTGGGCGCGCTGGGCTTGCCTATCCAGGCTGCCGGGCTCCATCGTCCGGTAGAGCACCGTGCGGGCGAATCCCACCATGGGCGGAAGCTCCGGGCGCGCACAGTGGAGCGCGGCCTTGGTCGAACGGCGCGCCGCCTCGGGCGAAACCTGCAAGAGAGCATTGGAGATGGTGGGGGTATCGTAGCGGGCGAGTGCCTCAAGATCGATGTCGTGACCGGTCATCGCGTCCTCCTGGATCGCTCTCTCTTAGAACGCTTCTCCCGCAAAGGAAACCGCCGTCGCGCCGCCCCTTGCGGTTCGCCGCATCGGATTGCAGGATCGCGCGAAATCGGAGGGACCCGGCCCATGAGCGTCAAGATCGAGTGCATTCTCGACTGTGAAAACCATCTCGGAGAAGGGCCCGTCTGGGACGTCGACGAGGGCAGACTCTATTGGGTGGACGGGACGGGCCGCCGGGTCGGCAAGCCGAGTCTCTGGCGCCTGGACCCCAAGACAGGCAAGGTCGAGAACTGGACCCTCCCTGAGGAGCATGATATCGGCGCCCTGGCGCTGCGGGCCGGTGGCGGTGCGGTGATGGCGCTCGATGACGGTTTCTATTTCTACGATTACGACAAGTCGGCGCTTGAACTGATCGCGAAAGTGGACGAGGAGCAGCCCCGCACCCGGCTCAACGACGGCAAGTGCGACCGGCGCGGCCGCTTCTTCGCGGGCGGCATGGACGACAAGGAAGAGCTCCGCATCTGCGGCCTGTGGCGGCTCGACCCGGACCTTTCCATCACCAAGGTGGACGGCGGCATCATCTGCTCCAACGGCCCGTGCTGGAGCCCGGACGACAAGACGTTCTATTTCGCCGACAGCTTCCAGGACGAATTCTGGGCCTACGACTACGATATCGAGACGGGCACGCTCGCCAACAAGCGGGTGTTCGCGACGACGCGCATGGATGCAGGCGTCGCCGACGGCTCGACGGTGGACGAGGAGGGTTTCCTCTGGAACGCGCAAGTGATCGGTGGAGAGCTGGTGCGCTATGCGCCGGACGGCACGGTGGAGCGGCGCATCGGCATGCCCGTCAAGAACGTGACCAGCGTGATGTTCGGCGGCGACGCGCTGGATGTGCTCTACGTCACCTCGATGGCGCGCGTCCAGCATCCGGCGGTGCACGACCACTTCGTCAAGGAGGTGAAGCCGCAATTCCTCGCCGGCAGCCTGTTCGCAGTGACGGGGCTCGGAGTGCGTGGCGTGCCGGAGCCGCGTTTCGCCGGCTGAACGACGGGGCCCTGGGTCTCAGGTCTTGCGGATGAAGTTGTCGGCGTAGGATTTGGGGCGGATCCGCCGCGTCTGAGGCTCCTCCACCACGTAATCCAGACCCCGGCGCTTGGCATAGGCCACCGCCTCGTCCTTGCTGGCGAAACCGAGCCGCACTTGCTGGGTGGTATCGTCGGAGCCGGTCCAGCCCATGAGGCTGTCCACTTGGCGCCGCCCGCGGGGCGTATATTCCAGCACCCATCGACGGGTCTTCGCCCGCCCGGACTGGGTGGCCGTCTTCGCGGGCCGGTAAATCCGCACATCCATGGCCCGGCGTGATACCGCCGCCCGCCGCCCGCCGCAAGCCCTCCGCGCCCTCCCGGCTCGCTCGTTCGGTGCCCGCCGCCTTTCTTCGGTGCGCGAGTCTTCAGGCCCGCATGTTGTCGTTTTTCGAAAAGACAAAAATGCGGGCCTGGAGACCCGCGCACAATGCAAAACGGATCAGGCTGCCGCACTGGGGCGGGAGCCCACCTCGGCGAACCAGCGCGCGACGCGGGGTGCCGTTTCGGGAATCTCGATCTCGGCGCGCTTGGCGAAATCGATGGCGACATAGGCCGTGATGTCCGCAATTGAGAAACCCTCGCCGGCAACGCAGGGGTGGTTGGCGAGTTGCGCGTCGAGCTTCTCGAAGAAGCGGCCCATGCTCTGCTTTCCGCGTGCGACGAGAGCCGGGATCTGCGGCACGCCGCCGGTGACGCCCGGCACGCCCCGGTCTTCGAACATGGGGGCGCCGTTTCGGACCGCCTCCGCCGCCGCCAGATAGCAACCGAACTCGCACCGGCGGTCCCACATTTCGATCACGGCGCATTCCTCGGGTGTCCGGCCCATGAGCGGCGGCTCGGGATGAAGCGCCTCGATATAGCGGCAGATCGCCGTCGATTCGGCGATACAGGTGCCGTCGTCGAGCTCGAGGGCCGGCACGAGGCAATCGGGATTCACCTTCCGGTACGAATCGGTGAACTGCTCGCGCTCTCGCGTGTTGATCTGAACCGTCGGGATTTCAACGCCTTTCTCGGCGAGGAACATGCGCACCCTGCGCGGATTCGGCGCGAGCGCGAAATCATAGAGCTTCATTCAGTCGATCCTCCTTCGTGGCGTCCCGGCTCAGGGCGCCATGCAACGTTAAAGCGCCGGCAGCACCTGGCGGCCGAACACCTCGATCTGGCTCGAAAATTCCTCCGTCGGAACGATGCAGAGCACCACCGCGGTCGCCCCCGCCGCAAACAGCGCCTCTATGCGGGCGATGCAGTCCGCGGGGCGGCCCGAGACGGCGAGCCAGTCCAGCCAGTCGTCGGGCAGTTCCGCCTCGATGGCGGGCACGCCGCCCTTCTCGATCATTGCGGCGAGCGCCGGGTTGGCATCGTAGACGCCCGTGATCTGCGTGGGGCCCATGGCGCCCAGATAGAAGGCCGCCGCCGGGCGGACCTTGGCCCGAGCCGCGGCAGGGTCCTCGTCCACGCTCGCAAGCGCATACGTTACCAGCGCGAAGTCCTCCGGCAGTCCGCGTGCGCGCCGGACCTTCGCGATGCGCTCTTTCGCATCCGCTACATAGCGTGGCCCAGCGAGAACGGAGATCACCATGCCGTCCGCGACCTCGGCACAGAGATCGATTGACCTTGGCCCGACCACCGCCCCCAGCACCTTGAGATCCGGCGCGGGATGGGTGAGCGCGACCTCGTCATAGCCGTAATAGGCGCCCGCACCCGTCAGCGTCTCGCCCGCAAGCAGCTGCTTCACGCCGCCCACCGCCTCCCGCATGGAGCCGAGCACCGATGTCGGGAAGAGGTGCATCTGCTTGACCCAGGCCGGGACGCCGTGGCCGATACCGAGCGTGAAGCGGCCGGGATAGGCGTTGGCGAGCGTCGACGCCTCCATGGCGGTGACGGCCGGATGGCGCACCCGGTTGGAGACGGCGCCGATCCCCACATGGATTCCGTCGGTGGCCTGTAGCGCGAGCGCGGCACTCGCGAAGCCCGAGATCATGAAATAGTCCTCGGCGAACCAGAGATCGGAAAAGCCGCAGCGCTCCACCTGCCGGCTGAGCTCGACAAGGTTTCCCGGCGGGGTGTCGCCGAGGATGAACACCCCCATGGGGCGGGACGCGGTCGGCATCGGCTCGCTCCTTCTTGGGTTTCGTCAGCGGCCGGAGAGCGGTCCGGCGCGCCTACCGGTCCCCGTCCCGCTCGCGCTCTTCAAGTGCGGCGAGCACATCTTCCGGCGTCACGGGTATCTTGCGGATCGGCACGCCGATGGCGTCGCTTACCGCGCAGGCGATGACGGCCGGCGGCAGCAGGACCGCCGCCTCTCCGGCGCCTTTCGCGCCGAACGGTCCGTCTTCGCCCGCATGCTCCATCACCACGTACTCCACCCGCGGGATATCGCCGATCAGCGGCAGGCGGTATCCCTGAAGCGTGTTCTCGATAATGGCGCCCGTCTCGGCAAAGCGCATGCTCTCGCAGAGCGCGTAGCCGATCCCCTGGGCGACGGCGCCTTGTATCTGGCCCTCGATGCTCTTCGGATTGATTGCACGGCCCACCTCCTGACACACCGCGTAGCGGAGCACGGTGACGTTCCCCGTCACGGGGTCGACTTCGACGCGCGCGAGATGGGCGTGGTAGGTGGGCGTCGCGAAGAACGGAAAGAGCAGTCCGCTTGCGCAACCCGGGTTGTAGGGCACCGGCGGAATGAGCGCTCGCCCGACGCCCTGGATCGGACCGCCGTCGAAGAGCGCGGCCGTCGCCACCTCCCCGAGGCTCATTCGGGTATCCGGCTTGGCGGTGACTCGCACGCACCCGTCCGCGAGTTCCAGGGACCCGGGCTCCGCCTGCAGCAGGCGTCCGGCGGTCTCCAGCAGCTTTCTGCGCACGTCTTCCGCCGCGAGCCGCGCCGCGTTGCCGGCGATCTGGGTGGTGCGTCCGCCCTGGGAGCCGCCGTCCCAGCCGGTGAGATCGGTGTCCGGCTCGGAGACCCGCACCTGCTCCGGCCGCATCCCGAGCACTTCGGCGACGATCTGTGGCAACCCGGCCGCGAGCGAGCCGGAGCCGTTCTCCGTCGCGCCGGTGACCACGACGGCGGAACCGTCCTCCTCAATCTTGACGGTCGCCGCACCAGGCAGCGGATTCACGAGCCAGACCGCCGCCGCGATCCCCGTACCGGTGAGAGGCTCGGCCTCCCTCGCGGCCCCTCCCCAGGGCGCGACGGTCTCCAGCGTGTCGAAGGCTTCCCGAAAGATGCCCGCATCGTGCAGCACTTGCCCGTTCGGCAGGCTGTCGCCCTCCTCGAACAGGTGGCGCAACCGGTATTCCCGCCGGTCCACACCGAGCTCCCGGGC
Organism: Alphaproteobacteria bacterium; assembly: GCA_965220825.1. Classification (GTDB taxonomy): domain Bacteria; phylum Pseudomonadota; class Alphaproteobacteria; order UBA828; family UBA828. The sequence goes on along the minus strand of OZ244839.1, from coordinate 608,762 downwards.
GATATGATCCATGTGGCCCTCCAGGGCCGCGTACATGGCAACGCCGCTCACGCCGCGCATGGCCCCGGTCGGCGGCGTGTTGGTGAAGACAAGCCTTCCCACCGCCCGGAACGCGCCGACGCGGTAGTTGATCGCCCCAGTGTGGAAGGGAAACGGCGCGAGATAGGCCATCTCGCCCGTATAGGCGCCGTTGTTCAGATAAGCCTCCACGTCGCGCGCGAGAATGTTCCCGTCCGCATCCAGCGCGGAGCGGATCTTGACGATGGTGTCCTCGCGGCAGTTCGCGGTGATCAGGTCTTCCTGCCGGCTGTTGGCAATGCGGACGGGACGCCCGCCGGCGGCCCTCGAAAGCGCCGCCGCGTAAGGCTCCACGCTGTAGTCGAGCTTGCCGCCGAAGCCGCCGCCCATGGGATGGCCGATCACCCGCACGGAAGACGGCGGCAAGTCGAAAAACTGGGCGATACGCGTCCGCAAGTTGAAGGGGAACTGATGCCCGCTGTGGACGGTGCATCGATCGCCGCGCCAGACGCCGACCGCCGATTTGGGCTCGAGATAGGCCTGATACTGGCGCTGGCTGACGAATTCGTCCTCCACGACCCGGTGCGCGCGCGCAAAGATCGGTTCCACGTCCACATCGAGGGTGGAGACGCATTCACAGGCGATATTGCCGCGGCGCGGAAAGTCGGGGCCCGCCGCGGGCACATAGGATCGCCATTCGGGGTGAACCAGCGAAGCGTCCGGAGCGACGGCGGCGCGCATGTCCAGAACCGGCGCGTCTTCCTCTATCTCAAGCCGGATCGCGTCCGCCGCCGCGCGAGCCTCGGCGGGCGTGTCGGCGGCGACCGCGGCGACCGGCTCGCCGATATAACGCACGACGTCACGGGCAAAGAGCGGCGTGTCGCGGATACTCCAGCCGGCCAGCGTGTCGGGCACGTCCGCCGCCGTGAGCACCGCCCGTACCCCCGGCATCGCAACCGCTTTCGAGACGTCGAGAGCAACGATGCGTCCGGCGGCGACCGGGGACCGCCTGAGCGCGCCGTGGAGCGTGCCGGCCTCCTCGTGATCGTAGGCATAGAGGACCTCGCCACGGGCCTTGGCGCGGCCGTCGCTGCGCTGGAAGGGAGCGCCGATCGCGCTCATGGCGCTCGCCCCGCACCGCTTTCCACGACCTGCCGCACGGCGTCCACGATCTGAGCATAACCGGTGCAGCGGCATATATTGCCGCTCAGCGCCTCGCGAACGAGCGTGTCGTCGGCATCGGGATGACGACGCAGCAGGGCGGTGATCGCAACGACGAAGCCCGGCGTGCAATAGCCGCACTGCACCCCGCCGCACGCGACGATGGCATCCTGGACCGCCCGCGCCAGCTCGTCGTCCAGCCCTTCCACGGTCTCGACCCGCCGCCCGTCGGCCTGCATCGCGGCATAGATGCAGGAATTCACCGGCATGCCGTCCACCAGTACCGTGCAGGCGCCACACTCTCCCTCCCGGCAGCCCTCCTTCGTACCGCGCAGATGGAGACGGTTACGGAGCGTATCCATCAGCTTCTCGAGCGGCTCGACCTCCACCCGCTCCTGGCGGCCGTTGACGGTGACGGTCAGCGTCGGCATCGAACCAGCCCCCTCAATGCGCCATGCCGGTGCGGGCGGCACACTGGCGGACGGTATGCGCGAGCACGCGCGGAAGGACGGCGCGCCGATAATCCGCGCTCGCCCGGGCGTCGGAGAAGAACGCCGCCTGGGCGACCAGCGCGGCACCGGCATCGGCCAGCGGCGCATCGTGCACGGGTGCGCCTTTCAGGATTGCCTCCGCCTCGCCCGCACGGAAAGGCACCGGCCCCACGGCACAGGCGGCAATACGGATATCGGCGATCGCTTCTCCGGTCTCGTCCAGGGTCAGGCGGCAGGCGAGCCCTACGATAGGAAGCTCCATGGCGGTGCGACGGCGGACCTTGAAGTAGGAATCCGCGCTGCGCGGCGGCAGCGGCTCAAGAACGATCTCGGTGAGCAGCTCGTCCGCCTCGAGTGCCGTCTTGCGGTGTTCGGCGAGGAAGTCGCCGAGATCGAGGGTCCGCGTTCCGCGCTTCGCGCTCGCGAGAGTCACCTGCGCGTCGTGGACCAGAAGCGGCGGCACCAAGTCCGCGCCGGGCGATGCGTTGCAGACATTGCCGCCGACCGTCGCGACGAACTGGGTTTGCCAGCCGCCGCAGGAGGCACCCGCCGCCGCCAGGGCACCGCCGGGCGGCCCCAGCGCGGGCGATTCGGCCAGCACGCGCATGGTCGTCAACGCACCGATCCGCAGCCTTCCATTGCGCCGCACGAAGGCGAGGTCGGCCAGACGCTCTACATGAACGATGCGCGCGGCCTTCCGCATGCCGGCGCTCAATTGGTAGAGGACGGCCGTACCGCCCGCAACCACCGCCGCATCGGGACCGAATTCAGAGAGCGTCTCCAGCGCCTCGTCGAGCGATCCGGCGGTCGTGAACTCCATTGCCGTTCCTCGGGCTACGTCCCTGCCGTTCTCAGGCGGTGTTTCCGCCCCTTTATCGCCCACCCGGAGCAGGCGTTTCTCGAAATTATAGCCGTTCGCGGATGGGCAACAACCGGACCCGGCACGACATCGAAGGCGGCGATGAATCAGTGCGGAAGGATGTATCATGAGGTAGGCCGGTCAACGGTCATCAGAAAAATCAAAAGCGATCTGGGAGGTTGGAATCATGCATATCGTTCGGAAGGGAGCGCTCGCCGCCGTCGCCACAGCGATGCTGGTTGCGGGCTCGTCGGTAGCGGCAACGGCGGACGACGACATTGTCGTAGGCTTCGCCGAATCCAAGAGCGGCTGGATGGCAGCCTATAGCGGGCCGGCCGCACTCGCAGCGAAGATGAAGATCGCCGAGATAAATGCGGCCGGCGGCCTGTTGGGCACACAGATACGCATCGTGAACGCCGACGCCAAAACGGACCGGTCGGAAGCGGCAAAGGCCGCGCAAGCGGTGATCGGGAACGGCGCGGACTTCGTCATCGTGGACTGCGATTTCGACTTCGGCGCGCCGGCGTCCAACATGGCGCAGAATGCCGGCCTCATCTCCTTCTTCCTCTGCGCGGGCGATCCCAAGGCGGGCATCGAGGGCATCGGCACCTACGCTTTCTCCGGCGGCAATGCGGCCCATGTGGACGGCGCCGCCATGGCCACCTGGGCCTACGAGAAGAAAGGTGCGCGCAAGGCCTACCTGCTACGCGACGAGACCATCGAATATTCACAATCCACCTGCGCGGGCTTCGAATGGCAATGGCCGCAGCTCGAGGACGCGGAGATCGTCGGTATCGACGTATTCCAGAACGAAGACCCCTCCATCCAGGGGCAGATCGACCGGCTACGCCGCAGCGCGGAAACGCCGGACGTGATCGCACTCTGCTCCTACATTCCGGGCGGGGCGAGCGCCGTACGCCAGTTGCGTGCCGCGGGCGTCGATACGCTGATCATGGGGGGCATCGCCATGGACGGCACCTATTGGCTGGACGCGGTGCCCAATCTGAGCAACTTCTGCGTCGCGGCGTTCGGCTCCATCTACGGCGACGCGCCGGAACCGGAGCTTGCGCGCTTCATCGCCGACTACACGGAGGCCAAGGGCGAACCGCCGGCGACCGCCTATCCGCTCACCGGTTATGCGGTGATCGAATTGTGGTCGCGCGCCGTGGAACGCGCCGGCACGACCGAGACCGAGGCGGTGCTCGCCCAGCTCGAGAGCATGACCGGCGAAAGCACCATCATCGGCCCGCGCGGCTTCTCGGACCGGCTCCACATCCAGGATACGGCGCGCTACGCGATCCTCTGTACCGAGGACGGCCAGCCGCAGTTCCAGGAATATTGGACCGCCGGCCCGGTGCCGAAGGATGTCCTCCTGAAAAACTGAAGAACATCCTTCCGACAACCAACGTCTCCGTCGGGCAACGGCCTGCCGGCCCGCGCTCCGACGGAGGCGAGACCGCCTACAGAGTCTTCCAGTCCGTCGACTGTTCGAAGGCGTTGGCGGCGCGGTAGAGGGTCGCCTCGTCGAAATGGCGGCCCACCAGCATGAGGCCGACCGGCAAGCCGTCGCTCAGGCCGCAGGGGACGGTGAGCGCCGGGTGGCCCGTCACGTCGAAGACGGCCGTGTTCGCGAACATTTCATGGGCGCGCTGGATGATCAGGCTCTTGGGTGCATCGGCCGGCGGGATCGGCGTCGCCTTGATGGGGAGCGTCGGCATCACGATCGCGTCGCATCCCTCCAGCGCGCGGTCGTAGGCGGCGGCGATCCGGCGGACGATGTTCTGCGCCTTGGCGTAGAAGTGTCCGCCATACTGGTTCTGCATGTACTGTCCGAGCAGGATCACATATTTGAGCGAATCCGAGAGTTCGTCGGCGCGCTGCCGCCAGCCGGCATAGCGATCCAGGAGGCTCGTGACGTAGAGCCCCTTCCAGTTGGTGCCGAAGCCGTTGCCGTTCATCATGAAGTCCACGGTCCCCTCGACACCGACGGGCGTCCAGACCGCCACGCCCACCAGATGCTCGGGTATGCTTATCTCGCTCACCGTGGCTCCAAGTTCCTCGAACCGGGCGACCGCATGTCGGACCTTCTCGTCCACGTCCGGCTCCGAGTTGGGATGGCCGTAACCCTCCCTGAGGACGCCGAGCGTGAGGCCCGCAGCACCGCGGTCCAGCGCATCCACATAGGAAAGCGCGTCCGGTACGCCGTTCTGGCGCGGGTCCAGCCCGTCCACGCCGGCGATCGCCTCGAGCAGCAGGGCGTTGTTGGCCACCGTATCCGTCATGGGGCCCGCATGGTCGATGGTCGCCTCGATGGGCATCACGCCCGTATAGGGCACAAGGCCGTGAGTCGGTTTCAGACCCACGATCCCGCACATGGCGGAAGGGATGCGGATGGAGCCCGCCTGGTCGCAGCCGATCGCCATCTCCACATCGCCCGCGGCCACCACGGCGCCGGAGCCCGAGGAGGAGCCGCCGGTGGTGTAGCCGCGCCGCCAGGGGTTATGGACGGGCAGGCCGGTGGCGTTGGTGTGGCTGCCGCCCGAGAAGCAGAGATATTCGCACGCCGTCTTGCCCGCGATCTCGCCGCCGGCATCGAGAATGCGGGTGACAATCGTCGCATCCACATCCGGCACATAGCCCTCGAGTACCGAGGCGCCGTTCATCATGGGCACGCCCGCGACACAGATATTGTCCTTGATGGCAACCCGTTTGCCGGCGAGCTTGCCGCTCGGCGCGCCCTTGATGTCCGTCTTCCAGTACCAGGCGTCATGGGGGTTCTCCGCCGCGCCGGGCCGGTAACCGGGCGTTCGCGGATAGCGCACGGGCGGAAGCTCGTCCGCCATGCCGTCCACGGTGCGGTAGCCCTCGAGCAGCGGGGCCATGGCAGCGAGATATTCCTCCGCATCGGCCTCGCTCAGATGCATTCCGAGTTCTTTGCCGACCTCCACGATCTGGCCGGCGGACGGGACCTTGATCGTCATGGCGGATACGCCCCCTGCTCGTTTTCGCCCCGTCTTCCGCGAGGCGTTCCCGGAGCGATCTTGCACGGCGCCCGCCGCTACAGGCAAGTGTGCCGCCGATCGTCGCGCTTGACTCTCGGATAGACGTGCGACTTACAATTCAAATGCGACGGCCACGAAAAAACCAAAATTGGTCGTTTGCCCCGCTCTGGAACGGAAGAGCGGGAAGACGGGTGCAAGGCATCCGATATCCCAAGGGGAGGACACGGGATGGGCATCAAGATCGACACCAGGAACTATGGCCGGCTTCCGGCGCTCAGCCGGCGCGGCTTCCTCAAGGGTTCCGCCATGGGCGCGGCGGGCCTGGCGGCCGCGGGTTCCATGGGCGGGTTCGCGGGCCGGGCCTTCGCGAAGGATCCGCTGGTCTTCTCCTTCTGGCCGTGGGGCAGCGAGATCGTTACGTCCAACGCCGAACTCTTCATGAAGGGGAACGACGAAGTCGTCGATCTCCAGCCGATCCCCGGCGACTATCCCGCCGTGTTGGAAACCAAACTCGCATCGGGTGCGGCGCTCGACATGTTCTACGCCCAGCGCGGCCAGGCCTCGCGGTGGCACGCCGCGGGCTGGATCCGCCCGGTCGACGACATGCCCGGGCTCGACCAGATACGCAGCGAGATGATTCCGGGCCTCGATCAGGACACGGTGGCCTATAACGGGGATTATCTCGGGCTCACCTACTACAATGGCGGGCCGTTCTGCCTCTTCCTCAACATGAAGCCGCTTGAGCAATGGGGCTTCGAGGCAACGGCGAATCCGAGCGATTATCCCCAGACCTGGGACGAAGTCGCCAAGATCGCCCGCGAGATGAAGGCCAAGGGGATCAGCGAGAACCCGATCCTCCCGGCTTGGTACAATGCCTGGTCCGGCATGCCCTGGGCGCTGATCGCACAGTGCTTCTCCGAGGGAGAGCATTTCGTCGACGCGGACCTTCGCGCCACCTACAGCACGGACACGCCGATCCACAAGGTGCTTACCGACTGGAAGCAGTGGTGGGAGGAAGGCCTGATCCCCAAGGGCATCCTCACCACACAGGAATCCACCATGTCGGATATGTGGGTGACCGGCAACCACGCCTTCCACGCCTACATGGATTACATACACTTCATCTACGGCGACCGCGCCAACAAACATATCGCCGACTGGAACATGATGAATCCGGTCATGCCCGGCGCCGCGCAGGACACGGTTCTGGTGGGCCATGCGCTCCTCTGCACGGGAACGCACGACCGCCCGCATGAAGACGTGCTGCGGGCCTGGGAGCTGATGAAGTTCTACGGCTGGAAGGACGGCGCGGGCGACTATCACACCCACAAGCGCTGGGCCCTGAAGGCTAATCTGCCCATCCCCTACCAGGCCGTTTACGACGACCCGGAGGTGAAAGCGGCGCTGATGAAGTGGATGCACGCCGACCTCGGCGAGCAGCAGTATCAGTGGCAGGCGGAGGGACGGGCGCGCTCCCTCGGCCCGAACCTCCTGAAATCCCCCTGGCACCAGGAGTGGGACACCTACACCTGGGACATGGTCGCCAACGAGTTGATCGTCGCCGGCGACATGACGCCCGCCGAGGTCGTGGAGAAAACCAGAAAACGCTGGGAGAAGCTCCAGAAGCGCTACACCCAGTTGAAGCGCAAGAACTTCTACATGGCCTGACGGCCCGCTCCGGCGCTCGGCACGGCGCGCAAGGTCCGCCATGGCGACGGTCACAATCGAGGGCGTCACCAAATCCTTCGGGGAGACGCTCGCCGTCAACGATGTGTCGTTCCACGTGGAGGACGGAGAGTTCGTCGTTCTTCTCGGCCCGTCGGGATGCGGGAAGACGACGACTCTCAACATGATCGCGGGCCTGGAGAGGCCGAGCGCAGGGCATATCTCGATCGGCGGCGAACGGGTCGAGCATGTGCCGCCGGACAAGCGCGACATCGCCATGGTGTTCCAGAGTATCGCGCTCTATCCGCACATGTCGGTCTATCAGAACATCTCCTTTCCGCTCCGCATGGCGCGCGTGCCGAAAGCGGAAATCGACCGGCGGGTGCGGGACGCCGCCGATCTGTTGCGGATCGGCGAACTCCTCGACCGCCGGCCGCACCAGCTATCGGGCGGGCAGCGCCAACGGGTCGCGCTGGGCCGTTCGGTGGTGCGGGATCCGGCGGTGTTCCTCTTCGACGAGCCTCTCTCGAGCCTCGACGCGAAGCTCCGGGTGGACATGCGTGTCGAACTCAAGAAGCTGCATGAACGGCTCGGCGCCACCTTCGTCTACGTGACCCACGATCAAGTCGAGGCCATGACCATGGCGGACCGGGTCGCGGTGATGAATCTCGGCGATCTGCTCCAGATCGGCTCGCCCGAGGACATCTACTCCCGCCCCGTGGACCTGATGGTCGCGGGATTTCTCGGCAATCCGGGCATGAATTTCGTCCGGGGCCGGCTCGAAGGCGGCGGCCGGCGCTTCGAAGGCGCGGTCGCGTTCGATCTGCCGGAGACTCTCTCGGCCGGTGGCGGCGAAGGCCGGTCCGTCACGTTCGGCATAAGGCCCGAGAGCGTCGGCGTGGGCGAAGCGGGCGAAAGCGGAGCCACGGTGCACGGCACCGTGTTCGCAACGGAGCCGGTGGGCTCCGACCTTTTCCTCGACATCCTGTTCGGCCAGGAGGGGGACGACGCGGAGCTCTTCAAGGTAAGGGCGCGGCCGGACTTGCGCGTCCGCGTGGGCGAGCGCGTGACCCTCGGCCTGCCTTACGACAATCTCTACCTGTTCGACGATGCGGGCCGGCGTATCCACCCCGACTGACAAGGGGGGCCGCCTGTGAAGGCCGTCGGGCGCCGGTCCGCCGGGCTTACCGACCCGCAATTCGCCCTCGCCATCGTGGTCGGCGTGCTGCTCTTCCACGTCGTGATCATCATCGTGCCGCTTGCCTATTCCTTCTGGCTGAGCCTCCACGAAACCAATGTCATCCTACGGTCCAGCGAATATGTGGGCTTCGACCTCTGGGCCGAAGTCCTTTTCGAGGAAGAGACCCAGACGGCCACTCTGAAGAGCCTCTATTTCGCAGCCATTGCGGTGGTCTTCTCGCTCGCGCTCTCGCTCGGGATGGCGCTCGTCCTCAATCAGGAGTTCCCCGGTCGCGGCGTGCTGCGCGCACTGATCCTGCTGCCCTGGGCGGTATCGGAAGTCGTGACCGCCACCATGTGGACGGTGATGCTCGAGCCCTCATGGGGCTTCTTCAACGGCGTTCTCCAGCCTCTCGGCGCCGTGGACGAAGGCCATGTCTGGCTCAACAAGGACTGGGCGCTGTTCTGGCTCTCCATCGCCTTCACTTGGCATATCGCACCGCTGGGCACGTTCTTCTTCCTCGCGGCGCTCCAGACCATCCCGCAGGATCTCTACAACGCGGCCCGCATAGACCGTGCGGGCCCCCTTTCACGCTTCTACTACGTGACGCTCCCGCATATTCGCTATGCCGTTCTGATCGTGCTGGTCGTGGTGACGGTGGAGGCGTTCCGCCAGTTCGACCTGGTCTTCGCCATGACCAGCGGCGGGCCCGGCACCACCACCCAGATCCTGCCGCTCTTGATCTTCCGCTACAACTTCCAGTTCTCCCAATACGGCCTTGCGTCCGCGGCTTCCTTCATCCTCATCATCATCGCGACCCTGCTCGCGGTCGCCTATTTCGTGCTGATGACCCGCCGTACGAAGAAGCCGGCCGCCGTGCGGACACGGGCCGCGGGCAGGCGCGCGGCCGCCGCCTGAGAATGCCGTGAAGCGCGAAGCGAACCTCAAGCTGTTCGTCGGGCTATCGGTGCTCTTCGTCCTCCTGTGGACGATCGTGCCGTTCTTCTGGATGCTCTGGGCCTCGTTCATGACGGAATCCGAGCTTACGGAAGGGATCGTCCAGGGCATCGACGACCCGACGCTCGAGCACTACAAGCGCATCTTCGGCCATGCGGAAAAGGAAGCGATCTTCGGCGGCCAGACCAAGCTGATCGGCCAGGGCTTCCTAAATAGCCTCGTGGTGGCGCTCCCGACGGCGATCATCGGGACGGCGGTCGCGACGCTCGCGGGCTACGCCTTCGGGCGGTTCCAGTTCCCCGGCAAGACGGGGCTGCTCTTCGGCCTGCTTCTTACCCGCGTGCTGCCGCCGGTCGCGATCCTCATTCCCTACTTCACCATGTTCCGCACGGTGGGCTTGGTGGGCGATCCCGGCGGGCTGATCCTCACCTATCTCACGGGCATCATCCCGTTGCTCTCCTGGGTGCTGATGGGCTATTTCGCGACACTGCCGCTGGAGGTGGAACGCGCGGCGCGAATCGACGGCTGCAGCCGCCTCCAGGTGCTCTGGCACGTCATCATTCCCATGGCGGCACCGGGGATCAGCGCCGCCTTCATCATTGCCTTCCTCTTCGCCTGGAACGAACTGCTGTTCGGCATCATTCTGGTGGGCGGCACGCAGTGGCAGACCCTCTCGCCCGCACTCCTCGCCATCTCTCCGCTGACCGCCGTCGGCTATTCGCCGATCGCGCTGTTCTCCGCGGCGAGCGCGCTCTCCATTGTGCCGCCGCTCATCCTCGCCCTGATCTTCCAGCGCTACATCACGCGGCTCAACATCGTCGATCCCGTCACAGTCCGCGAATAGACGCGCGCGCTTCCATGCCGACAGGTGCAAGGACGGGCTCTCCGAGAGTGCGCCCGCCGGCCGGGCTCCGCGCGCGCTGGGCCGCGCTGGACGGCATGGCCCGGCTCAAGGTCTATGTGGCCCTTGCCGGCTTCCTCGTCCTGGTCTGGACCGTCCTCCCATTTCTGCTGATGCTCTGGGCCTCCTTCATGACCGAATCGGAGATGGTCTCCGGTATCGCGCATGTGATCGAGGAGCCCACCCTGGAGCACTACCGGCGCATCATCGGTGTGGCGGAGACGGAAGCGCTCTTCGGCGGGCAAACCCGGAAAATCGGCGAAGGCTTTCTCAACAGCCTGATCGTCTCTCTCCCGACGGCCATCATCGCGACTGCGATCGCGTCGCTCGCAGGCTATGCGTTCGGCCGCTTCGACTTCCCCGGCCGGACGGGCCTTCTGTTCGGGCTGCTCTTCACCCGCGTACTCCCGCCCATCGCGATCCTGATTCCCTATTTCACGCTTTTCCAGGCGGTGGGCCTGCTGGGCAGCCATCTGGGCCTGATCCTCACCTATCTCACCGGGATCACGCCGCTGCTCGCGTGGATCCTCATGGGCTATTTCGCGACATTGCCGGTGGAGGTGGAGCGCGCCGCGCGAATCGACGGGTGCAGCCGACTTCAGGTGCTGCGCCATGTGATCGTCCCCATGGCGATGCCGGGCATCGGCGCGGCCTTCATCATCGCCTTCCTCTTCTGCTGGAACGAGCTTCTTTTCGGGATCATCCTGGTGGGCGGCACCAATGCCCAGACGCTTTCACCGGCTCTGCTGGCCATCTCTCCGCTGACCGCGGTCGGCGTCTCCCCCATCGTGCTGTTCTCGGCGGCCAGCACGCTCTCGGTGATCCCCCCGCTCGTACTGGCCTTGATCTTTCAACGCTTCATCACGCGCCTCAATATCGTGGACCCGGTCACCACACGGGACGTCTGAAGCGATGCCGCGCGCCGGTCTGGCGGGAATTGGGCGTGGCGGGTGGGGCGGGTCGGAGTAACATGGCGTGCTTCCGCACGGAGCGTCCCCGCCTTCGGGAACGCGGGATGGCGCGCAGGAACCGATGAAACCCAAGGCCGATCCTTCGCAACCCACGCCCACTCTGGTCCGCCCCGCGCCCCGGCGCGGGCTGTTCGCCCGGCTCAGGACCTATTTCATCACGGGCGTCGTGGTGACGGCACCGGTGGGGATCACCGCGTGGCTGATCTGGCTGATCGTCGACCTGTTCGACCGCGCGGTCGTCCCGCTTATCCCGGACGCCTACAACCCGTCCGACATTCTGGGCGTGAGCGTCCCCGGGGTCGGCGTGGTAATCGTGCTGGTTCTGGTGACGTTGATCGGCGCATTGGTAACCAACTTCGCCGGGCGTTTCCTGGTGCGCTTCGGAGAGCGGCTGCTCGCGCGCGTGCCGGTGGTCCGAACGGTCTACGGCACCCTCAAGCAGATTTTCGACGCGGTGCTGGCACAATCCGCCAATGCGTTCCGCGAGGTGGTGCTCATCGAATATCCGCGCCGCGGCATCTGGGTCATCGGCTTCATCACCGGCGCGACACGGGGTGAGGTACAGCGGGTGACGGAAGAGGAGATGGTCAATGTCTTCTTGCCGACCACCCCCAACCCGACCTCGGGCTTCCTTCTCTTCGTCCCGCGCAAGGACTGCACCCCCCTCGACATGACCGTGGAGGAAGGGGTCAAGCTCGTGATTTCCGGCGGGATCGTGAGCCCGCCCGACCCGGCGGCGGCGCGCTCCGGCGACAGCACGCAGGAAAAAGCGACGGCCGCGTCGCGCTGAAGCCCGCGCTACCGCGTGTCGCTCGCGGCGTTTTCGCGGCCGCCCAGAAGGGTCTCGACCACGAGCGGCGCCGATATCTCACCGATGGGCGTGCCGTTCTCGTCCTCGACCCGCGCGCGCCCGTCGGGCGCCGACGTCACCACCGGGAGCACATCCTCCAGCACCGTGTCGCCGGCGCAGCACGGCCCGTCGGCCCCGCCGTTCAACGGCTCCATGATCGATTCCACGCGGACGACCCGCCCCCGGTTGATGCTCTTGGTGAAGTCCGCGATGTAGTCGTCGGCGGGCCGCAGGACGATGTCCTGGGAGTCGCCGTTCTGGACGATCTCGCCGTCGCGCAGGATGGCGATGCGGTCGCCGATGGTGATGGCCTCCTCCAGATCGTGGGTGACGAACACGATGGTCTTGCGCAACTCCTGCTGCAGCTCCAGCAGAAGCTGCTGCATGTTCTCGCGGATCAGCGGATCCAGTGCGCTGAAGGCCTCGTCCATCAACAGGATGTCGGCGTCCGTCGCCAGTGCGCGGGCAAGGCCCACACGCTGCTGCATCCCGCCGGAGAGATGATGCGGGTACGACTCCTCGTAACCGGAGAGGCCCACCCGCTCCACCCAGTGCCGGGCGCGCGCCATGCGTGCAGCGCGGTCCGCCCCCTGCATGGCGAGCCCGTAGCCCACATTGTCCATCACGGTGCGATGGGGGAAGAGAGCAAAGCGCTGAAAGACCATGCTGATCTTGTGACGGCGCAGATGCTGCAGCGCTCCGCGGTCGAGTGCCAGCACGTCCTCGCCGTCGATCCGCACCTCGCCCTCGGTCGGGTCGATCAGCCGGTTGATATGGCGGACCACCGTGGACTTGCCCGATCCACTGAGCCCCATGACGACCTGGATCGTACGCGGCGCTATGTTGAGGCTGATGTTCCTGAGGCCCAATACGTGGCCGTGGGATTCCAGAAGCTCCTGTTTGCTCATGCCTTCATGCACGAGCGGCATCATCGACGCCGCGTTTTCGCCGAAGATCTTGTAAAGGCCGTCGATCTCGATGCCAGCGCTTTCGCCGTCCGTCGCCATCACGATTCCCGCTTTTCCTGCACGCGTTTGCCGTAGCCCTGGGTAATCCGGTCGAACACGATGGCGAGCCCCACCACCGCCGCCCCGTTAAAGAGGCCGAGTGCGAAATACTGGTTGGTGACCGCCTGGAGAACGGGCTGGCCCAGCCCCTTCACGCCGATCATGGACGCGATCACCACCATGGAGAGCGCCATCATGATGGTCTGGTTCACGCCCGCCATGATGTTGGGGAGCGCAAGCGGGAGCTGGACGCCAAAGAGCCTGCGCCACGAATTGGCGCCGAACGCGTCCGCCGCCTCCAGCACCTCCTTGTCCACCAGCCGAATGCCAAGGTTGGTGAGCCGGATCACCGGGGGCACGGCATAGATCACCACGGCGATCAGGCCCGGTACCTTGCCGAGCCCGAACAGCATCACCACCGGGATCAGATAGACGAAGATCGGCATGGTCTGCATGACGTCGAGCACCGGCGTCACCATTGCCTGCACCCGGTTGGACCGGGACATGGCGATACCCACGGGGATCCCGATGACGATGGCGATGGTCGTCGAGACGAAGATGATCGCCAGGGTGCGCATCGTGTTTTCCCACATGCCGAGATAACCGATGACGAAGAAGGCGACGGCGACGCCCGCGGTCAGCCGCCAACGGCGGCTCACGGCGAAGCACACGCCGGCGATCACGGCGATCACCACCCACCAGGGCGCGGCGATCAGCAGCCATTCGAATTTGACGAGGATGTAGAGAAGCGGATCGAAGAAGCTCTCGATCGCATCGCCATAGTTGCGGGAAAACGCGCGGTAGGCGAGGTCTATGGACTTCTGGATGCCCCGCAGCGTCGCGAGATCAAGCGTCGGGAACTCCAGAACCCAGTCGCTCACGAGATCGGCCTTCGCGATATGGGCAAGGCAGCCCCGGCATGCGGCCGCCCCGCCGGGCGCCCCCTCCGCTCAACCATCGGTGAGGGGGGCCGGCGGGAGCGGCGCAAGAACATGCGCGCGCCGGTTCGTTACATCAGGCTTGCCTTCACCTTGGTCGCGACCTCCTCCGGCACCCAGGCGGTCCAGACGTCTTCATGATTTTTCAGGAAGTACTCGGCGCCCTCGCGCGGCGTCGCCAGATTGTCGTCCTTCCATGCCAGAACGCCATTGAGCAGCGTGTTGGGCCAAGCGAACTTGGAAACGAACGCATAGGCCTCCGGCGCCCGCTCCTGGAACGCCGCCGTGGTCACGGTATAGACCTGCGACTTGGGATACATGTTGGGCTTCTGGTCCATGCAGTCCTTGTCGATCGTGCAGGCCCAGGAATCGGGGTCGTGGACCATCCCGCCCAGTTTCACCATGGGATATTTGCCGAGCAGCGCCGTCGGCGCCCAGTAATAGGCGAAGATCGGCTGGCCGCGCTCATAGGCGCCCGCGATCGCCGCCGCGAGCCCCTCCCCGGAGCCGGGGTTGAAGATCGTGAAGCCCGCTTCCTCAAGCCCGTAGGCCTTGTAGAGGTTGCCGTTGACGATCTCGCAGGCCCAGCCCGACGGACAGGTGTAGAAGCGCCCCTTGCCCGGCTCCTCCTTGTCGGGGAAGAGATCGGGCCGCTTGAGGACCTCCTGCAAGGTGGAGAGCTCCGGGTTCTCGTTCACCATGTAGTCCGGTACCCACCAGCCTTCCTCGCCGCCGTCGAGCAGGATTTCGCCGGCGATTACCAGGCGCCCTTCCGCGACCGCCGACTCGACCGCCTCGCGCGCCGAGTTGATCCAGAGTTCGGGGGCGATGTCGGGCTCGTTCTTCTCCGTCATGGAGGTGACGGTGGGCACGGTGTCACCCGGCACGATCTCCGATTCGCAGCCATAGCCCGTCGAAAGCACGATGTCCTGAACGTGGGCCGCAACGGCGGCGGAACCCCAGGTCATCTCTGCGATCGTCACCTTGCCGCACGCGGCATCCGCGCTCTTTCCGAGGCCCAGCACGCCGAACAGCGCCAGCGCCGCCGCCAATGAAATCGCAATCCTCGCCATTGCTTCGCTCCCTGCTGATGCTTGGTTTTCGTCCCCCATTTGCCGCCGCGTTCAGTACCGCTACGGCATCCCTCCGCGGGGACAAGCCGGCCCGGTGCCCCGCGCCTTATGTGCAATCATAAGGCCCGGCATCGCATTTGCAAATCGGATCGGGCGCCCTCTTCCCGCCGCGGTTCCACGGGATTTGATTTAACGGCACGGGCAGACGAAAATCCGCCGCCTCGGGGTGTGGCGCAGCCAGGTAGCGCATCTGCTTTGGGAGCAGAGGGTCGCCGGTTCGAATCCGGCCACCCCGACCAACCCCGCCGCTCAGCCGACGGTGAAGCTCTCCCCACAGCCGCAGGTGCTGGTCACGTTGGGGTTGTTGAAAACGAAATTGGCGCTGAGCTTGTCTTCGGCGAAGTCGAGTTCCGTGCCCACGAGGAACATGACGGCCGTCGGTTCCACCACCACGGTGGTGCCGTGCTGGCGGATCACCTCCTCGCCGGGCTTGACCTCCTCCGCATAGTCCATCACGTAGGACATGCCCGAACAGCCGGCGTTCTTGACCCCGATGCGGATGCCGAGGGCTTCCGGCTCGTCCGACGCCCGAAGGCTCATCAGATGGTCGATGCGCCGCGCGGCGCGTTCGGTGACAGTCAGGATATCCTTCATCGAAATCTTCCGTCCGGTTACATGAATCCGAGTTCGAGCCGAGCGGCCTCGGACATCATGTCGGGGTTCCAGGGGGGATCCCACACCAGTTCCACCTCCACATCGCCGACACCCTCCACCATGGTGGCGACCGCGTGCTCCACCATGCCGGGCATGCTGCCCGCCACCGGACATCCCGGCGTCGTCAACGTCATGAAGATGTGGGCGTCGTTGCGCTCGTTCAACGCCACCTCGTAGATCAAGCCGAGCTGGTAGATATCCACCGGAATTTCCGGGTCGTAGACCGAGCTCAAGGCGCGCGCCAACTGGCTCGCGAGCGGATGGCCCTCCGACACGCCCGGCGGCGGCGGCAGGGTCTCGGCGACCTCCGGCGCCACCTCCACAAGCTGCGGGGCAAGCTCCGCTCCTCCCGGCGACCAGGGTTCATAGGCCGGCGCGGGCGACGCCTCCTCCAGCGCTTCCGCCGCGACGGCGGGAGCGCTCGCGCTCTCGACCGGCGATTCCGGTACCGGGCGCTTCCTGCGAAACGGGTTCGGTATCATTCGGTCGTAACCTCCTCGCCGCCGCCTTCGAGCGCCGCTTTCATGGTGTGCCAAGGCAGCGTTGCGCATTTGACCCGCATGGGAAACTCACGCACGCCGGCAAGCACGTTGAGCTTGTCCAACTCGGGAACCTCGCGGCCGGCGCCGTCGTCTTCCTCTGACCCTTGGGGCGCTACCAGGTCGTGGAAACTCCGGAACATGGCCTCAACCTCCGCGACCGACTTCCCGCGCAGCATATCCGTCATCATGGAGGCGGACGCCATGGAGATGGCGCAGCCGCGACCCTCGAAGCCGATATCCCGCACCATGTCGCCCTCCACCAGAACATAGATCGTCACCGTGTCGCCGCAGAGGGGGTTGTGGCCGTGGCATTCCCCGGTAACCGCCGGCGGGCGTCCGAAATTGCGCGGTGAGCGACCGTGATCGAGGATCACCTCCTGATAGAGTTCCCTAAGTTCCGACATCAGCCGAAAATATCCCGCACGCTTTCCACCGCCTCGACCAGGCGGTCCACATCGGTGCGCGTGTTGTAGAGGCCGAAGGACGCCCGCACGGTGCCGGTGACGCCCAGGCGGTCCATCAGGGGCTGCGCACAATGATGGCCGACCCGGACGGCGACCCCGGCGCGGTCGAGAATGGTTCCCACATCGTGGGGATGCACGCCGTCCACGGAGAAGGAGAGTATAGGGACCTTCTCCGGCGCGCAGCCATGGAGCCGCACCGCGTTGAGCGCGCGGAGCCGTTCGGTGGCATGGGCCAGCACGTCCGCCTCGTGCGCGGCGACCGCCGCCCGGTCCCACCCTTCGAGATAGTCCAACGCGGCATGCAGGCCCACGGCACTCGCGATGGGCGGTGTACCGGCCTCGAAGCGCGCAGGCGGGTCGGCAAAGCTCGTTTTCTCGAAGGTCACGCGCCGGATCATGTCCCCGCCGCCCTGATAGGGCGGCATGGCCGCAAGAAGAGACCGCTTGCCGTAGAGCACGCCGATCCCGGTAGGGCCGTAGAGCTTATGGCCCGAAAAGCAGTAGAAATCCGCGTCCAACGCCTGTACGTCGACGCCGCCATGCACCGCGGCCTGGGCGCCGTCCAGCAACACATGGGCGCCGTGCGCATGGGCGATCCGCACGATCTCGGCGGCGGGGACCACCGTCCCGAGCGCATTCGAGGCGTGGGTCAGCGCGACCAGCTTGGTGCGCGGCCCGATCATCTTCTCGTATGCATCCAGAAGGAGAGCACCCGAATCGTCGATGGGCACGACCTTGAGCACGATTCCCGTACGCTGCCGCAGCAACTGCCAGGGCACGATATTGGCGTGATGCTCGAGCTCGGAGAGCACCACCTCGTCGCCCTCCCCCAGAAAGGCATTGCCGTAGCTCCAGGCCACCAGGTTGATGGCCTCGGTCGTGCCCTTGGTGAACACGATCTCGTCCGGCGACGCGGCGTTGAGGAAGCGCTGCACCCGCGCCCGCGCGCCTTCATAGGCTTCCGTCGCCTTGGCGCTGAGTTCGTAGAGACCGCGGTGGATGTTGGCATATTCCGCGCCGTAGCAGCGCGCCAGCGCGTCCAGCACGGCGCGCGGCTTCTGGGCGCTCGCGGCGCTATCCAGGAAGACCAGCGGTTTGCCGTGGACCGTGCGCGAAAGGATCGGGAAGTCCGCCCGCGCCTGCGCGGAATCGAAGGCGGACGCGGCGGCCAGGGGGGCGTTCACGATGTGCCCTCCCGCGCACCGCTCTGCACCCAGGCCGCGACCTGGGAGGCGAGTGCCTCGCGGACGGCCCGATGGCTCACATCCTCGAGCAGCGCCCCCATGAAGCCTTCTACGATCAGCGCCCGCGCCGCCGCGACATCGAGGCCGCGCGAGCGCAGATAGAACAACTGGTCGGGCTCCAACTCGCCCGTGGTCGCACCATGGCTGCATTTCACGTCGTCGGCATAGATCTCGAGTTCCGGCTTTGCGTCGATCTCCGCCTCACCGGAAAGCAGCAGCGTACGGCAGAGCTGGTGCCCGTCCGTCTTCTGCGCGCCCTCACGCACCACGATGCGGCCCTGGAAGACGCCCCGCGCGCGCTCGTCGAGCACACCCTTGTAGGTCTCCCGGCTTGCACAGCCGGGGACCGCGTGATCGATCAGCGTCGTATTGTCCACATGTTGGCGGCCGCGCATCATGTAGCCGCCGTCGAGCCGGCACTCCCCGCCCTCGCCTTCGAAACGAACGCGAATCTCGTTGCGGGAGAGGCGCGCGCCCAAGGCCAGCAGAACGCTCTGATAGCGCCCGCCGCGCTCCACTGCCGCTTCCGTGAGCGCCGTGTGATAGGCGTCCGCGCCCTCCACCTGGAGCTTGGTATGGCGGAGCACCGCGTTCTCACCCACCCGAACCTCCACCACCGGGTTCGACCAGCTTGCGCAGCCGTCGGGCCCCTCGTGGGATTCGATCAGGTCCAGCCGGCTTCCCGCGCCGAGGCGCACCAGCACCCTGGGATGGGCTGCGTGCGGCCGCGCGCCGGGATTCGAGACGAAGCGCAATGTCACCGGCCGTTCGAGGTCGAGGCCGGCCGGCATGTCCACCACGCAGCCGTCGGCGGCGAACGCCGCGTTGAACGCGTTCATTGCGCAGCCGTCGAGCGGTGCCGCGTCGCAGAACCGGTCCTCGAGCAGCGCCGGTGTTTCGGTCAGCGTCTCCGCAAGGCCTGCGAGGCGCATGCCCGCCGGCACGCCGTCAAGCGACGAGAGGGCCGGGGCAAAACGGCCGTTCACGAACAGAAGGCACGGCCCCTCGATACCGTCGAACGCGCATCGCGGCGGTGCCGGGGCACCCTCCGCCGGGGCCGGCGGTGCGAAATCAAGCGACGCCAGAGGCGTCAGGTCGGTGTACTTCCAGGCCTCCATGCCGGTGCCGGGCAGCCCGCCGGCAATGCGCTCACGGGCGTCTTCCCGCAGCGCGTCGAGCCACGGCAGGCCCGCACCGGGCGGCGGCGCGGAAGCCGGCGCTCCCTCGAACGGGATGGTGCGTCTTCGTGCCATGCTCGCGCGCTCCCGGCGGCCGTTCAGGCGGCCTCGCCGGGCTGCTGGCCGAATTCGCCGTAGCCCTGCCGCTCGAGCTCTAGTGCCAGTGTCTTGTCGCCGGAGCGCACGATCCGCCCCCCGGCGAGGACATGCACGCGATCGGGCTCCAGATAGTCGAGGAGCCGCTGATAATGGGTGATCACGAGAAACGACCGGTCCGGACTGCGCAGTGCGTCGATGCCGGAGGCCACCGTTTTCAGGGCATCGATGTCCAGCCCGGAATCGGTCTCGTCGAGGATTGCGAGAGAAGGTTCGAGCAACGCCATCTGCAGCACTTCGTTGCGCTTCTTCTCGCCGCCGGAAAAGCCCACATTGAGGGCGCGGCGCATCATGCCCTCGTCGATTCCGAGCATGGCGCGCTTTTCCTTGACGACCTTGAGAAACTCCATCGCGTCATACTCTTTTTCGCCGCGATGCTTGCGCACGGCGTTGACGGCCGTCTTGAGGAAGGTCGCGCTGCCCACACCGGGAATCTCCACCGGATACTGGAAGGCGAGGAAGATACCCTCCCGCGCGCGCTCTTCGACGTTCATGGCGAGCAGATCCCGGCCCCGATAGGTAACGGAGCCGTCGGAGATCTCATAGCCCTCACGCCCGGAGACCACGTAGGAGAGCGTGCTCTTGCCGGAGCCGTTCGGCCCCATCACCGCGTGCAGCTCGCCCGCGCCCACCGTCAGATCGAGGCCTTTCAGGATCGGCTTGCCGCCGACCGCTGCATGAAGATTACGGATTTCCAGCATGATGTCGTGCGTTCTCCGGCGGGCTTCAGCCCACGCTGCCTTCGAGGCTGATGGCAACAAGCTTCTGGGCTTCCACGGCGAACTCCATGGGAAGTTCCTGGAGCACCTCGCGGCAGAAGCCGTTCACGATGAGAGCCACGGCGTCCTCCTCCTCGATGCCGCGCTGGCGGCAGTAGAAGAGCTGGTCCTCGCCGATACGCGAGGTGGTCGCCTCATGTTCGACGCGGGCCGTGGGGTTGCGCGATTCGATGTAGGGCACGGTGTGCGCGCCGCAACGGGCGCCGATCAGAAGCGAATCGCATTGGGTGTGATTGCGCGCACCCTCGGCACCGGGCTGCATGCGCACGAGGCCGCGATAGGTGCTGTCCGACCGGCCGGCGGCGATGCCCTTGGCCACGATCCGGCTTCGGGTGTTGCGGCCGAGATGGAGCATTTTCGTGCCCGTATCCGCCTGCTGCCGGTTGTTGGTGATGGCGATCGAATAGAACTCGCCCACGGAATTGTCGCCCTGGAGGATGCAACTGGGATATTTCCAGGTGATCGCCGAGCCGGTCTCCACCTGGGTCCAGGAGATCTTGGCGTTGGCACCCCGGCACGCACCGCGTTTGGTGACGAAGTTGTAGATGCCGCCCCGGCCCTCGGCATCGCCGGGATACCAGTTCTGCACCGTGGAATATTTGATCTCCGCATCCTCGAGCGCGACCAGCTCCACCACGGCCGCGTGAAGCTGGTTCTCGTCCCGCATCGGCGCGGTGCAGCCTTCCAGATAGCTCACCCGCGAACCCCGATCCGCAATAACGAGCGTGCGCTCGAACTGGCCGGTGTTCGCCGCGTTGATGCGGAAATAGGTGGAAAGCTCCATTGGGCAGCGGACGCCCTCGGGCACATAGACGAACGAGCCGTCCGTGAACACCGCCGAGTTAAGAGTCGCAAAGAAGTTATCTGAATAAGGGACCACAGAACCTAGATATTTCTGCACCAGATGCGGATGTTCCTTGACCGCCTCCGAGATGGAACAGAAGATCACGCCCATCTCGGCGAGCTTCTCCTTGAAGGTGGTGGCGACGGAAACGCTGTCGAAGACCGCATCCACCGCCACGCCCGCCAGAAGCTCCTGCTCCTTGAGCGGGATGCCGAGCTTCTCATAGGTTCGGAGAAGTTCCGGATCCACCTCGTCGAGGCTTTTCGGGCGGTCCGAATCGGACTTGGGAGCGGAATAGTAGCTCGCGCCCTGATAGTCGATCCTCGGATAGCGGACCTTGGCCCATGCGGGCTCTTCGTCCTCGATCTCGAGCCAGCGCCGGAACGCCTTCAGCCGCCATGCGAGCAGCCATTCGGGCTCGTCCTTCTTGGCGGAGATGAAACGGATCGTGCCCTCGTCGAGGCCGGGCGGGGCGGAGTCGGCCTCGATATCCGTGACGAAGCCGTACTTGTACCGCTCGCCGGCAAACGACTCGACCGTCCGGGCCGTTTCCTGCCGCCCGTCCATCACGATGCCGCCTTTCCGGTGCTGAGCCCTTGCGCCGCGGATTTGCGCGCGGCATCCACGGGAAGCGAGGCCTCCGCCATGTCGGCCAGGCTCACTTCCTCGAGGGCCACGCGGATCGCATCGCTGATCTTCTGCCACGGACCGCGGACGGAGCAGAAGCTCTCGAGGCCGCAGGTCCCCGACCGGCCGTCGAGGCAGTCCGCGAGCGAAATCGGCCCGTCCACCGCCGCGACGAGCTGCGCCACGGATATACGCTCCGGCGGCCGGCTCAAGGCGTAGCCGCCCTTCGCGCCACGGTGAGACGTCAGAACCCCGGCGCGCGCCAGAAGCTTGAGCAGCCGGCTCGCACTCGGCTGCGGCACGCCCGTCCCCTGCGCAATGCTGGCCGCAGTGTGGCGCAGCGCCGGATAACGGGCGAGATGAGTCGTCACCACCACCCCGTAGTCGGCCATACGGCTTACGCGGATCATTCTCCCGTCCCCTTCCGCCACCGAACGGAGACGCCCGGCAGCTTTATTAGGACCAAATCGATCCGCTTTAAATAGTCCTCGCCGGCGAAATGTCAACCGCCCCCGGCGGCATCCGGGAATGAGGGAGCGGGCTCCCATCGCGCGGGGCGGGCTGCTATGACTGGGGCGAAGCACCCGTTGGAGGAAATGTGGCCGAAACGCTCTGGACGCCGTCGGCGGAACGCAGACAAAACGCCAACCTCACCCGCTTCATGGCGGCGGTGCACACGCGCTGGGGCGTGGACGCGCCCGACTACGACCGGCTCTACCGCTGGTCCGTTGCCGAGCCCGTGCAGTTCTGGATGTCCATGTGGGAGTTTGCCGGTATCGTCGGCGAGGGCCCCGGAAACCCTGCGCTGGTGGACGGCGACCGGATGCCCGGTGCGCGCTGGTTCCCCGAGGCCCGGCTGAACTATGCCGAGAATCTGCTCCGCCGCCGCGATTCGGCCGACGCGGTGGTCTTCCGGGGCGAGGATCGCGTGCGGCGGCGCATGAGCTTCGCCGAACTGCACGACCGGGTTTCGCGCCTGGCGCAGGCGCTTGCCGCCCGTGGCATCGGACGCGGCGACCGCGTGGCGGGCTATATGCCGAACATGCCGGAGACCATCGTGGCGGCGCTCGCGACCGCGAGCATCGGCGCCGTCTGGTCGTCCTGCTCGCCCGACTTCGGGACGCAAGGCGTGCTGGACCGCTTCGGCCAGATCGGACCCAAGGCGCTGGTCGCGGCCGATGGCTACTATTACGGCGGAAAATGCTTCGACCGCCTCCCGCGCCTGAGGGAACTGCTCGCGGCGCTGCCGACCGTCCGACACAGTTTCGTCGTCCCCTACACGAGGGACCGCGCACCCCTCGACGGTCTCGGCGGCGCCTGCCACTACGAGGACGCGCTGGCGGAGCAGCCCGGCGGAGAGATCGATTTCGTCCGAGTCCCGTTCGACCACCCGCTCACGATCATGTTTTCCTCCGGCACCACGGGGGTTCCCAAATGTATCGTCCACGGCGCGGGCGGGACCCTTCTGCAGCACATGAAGGAGCATCTGCTGCATTCCGACGTGAAGCGGGACGACCGCGTGTTCTACGTCACCACCTGCGGCTGGATGATGTGGAACTGGCTGGTGACCGCCCTCGCCTCCGAAGCCACGCTGCTGCTCTATGACGGCGCGCCCTTCCATCCGGGCGCAGGCGCCCTCTTCGACTATGCGGATGAGGAGCGCATGACGCTCTTCGGTACGTCGGCCAAATATATCGACGCCGCCCGCAAGGCGGGGCTGGAGCCCCGGCGCACCCATCGGCTGGAAGCGCTCCGCACCATGACGTCCACCGGCTCGCCGCTCGCGCCGGAGAGCTTCGATTACGTCTATGACGCGATCAAGGCGGACGTCCACCTCGCGTCGATCTCCGGCGGCACGGACATCGTTTCCTGCTTCGCGCTTGGCGATCCGACCGGGCCGGTGCGCCGGGGCGAGCTGCAGGCGCGGGGCCTCGGCATGGCGGTGGACGTGTTCGACGACGAGGGACGGCCGCTGCGGGACGAGCCGGGGGAACTGGTCTGCACCGCCCCCTTCCCTTCCATGCCGGTCTCCTTCTGGAACGATCCGGACGGCTCCGCCTACCGGTCCGCCTATTTCGACCGCTTTCCCGGCGTCTGGTGCCATGGCGACTGGGTCTCTCTCACACGCCTTGGCGGGCTCGTCATATACGGGCGGTCGGACGCGGTGTTGAACCCGGGCGGCGTGCGCATCGGCACCGCCGAGATCTACCGCCAGGTGGAGAGCTGCGACGAGGTTCTGGAAGCCATCTGCATCGGCCAGGACTGGGAGGGGGACCAGCGCATCGTGCTGTTCGTCCGGCTGCGCGACGGCCTTACCCTGAACGATGCGCTGGTGGACGAAATCCGCGCCCGGATCCGCCGCGAATGCACGCCGCGCCACGTGCCGGCCAAGGTGATCCAGATCGCCGACATCCCGCGCACGCGCTCCGGCAAGATCACCGAACTCGCCGTGCGCGCCGTGGTGCACGGCCGCGCCGTGAAGAACCGGGAGGCGCTCGCCAACCCGGAGGCACTGGCGCTTTACGAGGACCTTCCGGCGCTTCGAACCTGACGGAGCACAAGCTACGCTGGAGAACAGGACGAACGGAACCCACCAATGGCGAGGAGCAGATGCTGACAATCTGGGGGCGCAAGAACTCGGTCAACGTACAGAAGGCGATGTGGACCGTGGGCGAGCTCGGGCTCGACCATGAACGCAAGGACTTGGGCGGCCCGTTCGGCGGGCTCGACACGCCGGCCTACGGCGCGTTGAACCCGAACCGGCGGGTGCCGACGCTGGTGGACGACGATGGCACGACAGTCTGGGAATCCAACACGATCGTGCGCTATCTCGCAGCGCGCTACGGCGCGGGCGGCCTGTGGCCGACGGATCCGGCGGCGCGGGCGCTCGCCGACTGCTGGCTCGACTGGATGCAAACCACGCTGCTGCCCAACATGATGCCGGTCTTCATCGGCCTGATCCGCACGCCTGAGGAAGAACGGGACATGGCGAAGATCGAACGCCACGCCGCACTCATGGGCGAGACCTGGAAGATTCTCGAGACACATCTTGCGAAGGGACGCGACTATGTGGCGGGGGATGCCCTCACCATGGGGGACATCGCCGTGGGCGCCGCTTGCTACCGCTACCACGCGCTGGACATCGACCGCCCGGCGCTGCCCGCCATTGCCGCGTGGTATGCGAGGCTCCAGGAGCGGGAGCCCTTCCGAACCCATGTGATGATTCCGCTGAGTTGACGCGGCAGGCCCCATTTTGAAACGCGGGCGTTCGCTCCGCCGAAGGCCGGGGCGTCGCACGCGGGCGCGTCGCTCCGCACCCGATGCGGTCAGCGGTCGAGTTCGGCGGCCTTCTCCGCGTCTTCCCACCAGGTTTCGACGACCGTGCCGTAGAGCGGCGTGATTTCGGGCCGGCCGAACCTGTCCCAATAGGCGATCCGATCCTCCGTCAGGTGGTAGAGTGGTACGAAATAGTGGCCCCACAGGATCACGCGGTCCATGGCGCGGATCGTGTCCACGAATTCGTCCCGCTCGCGGGCCTCGGTGATGCGGTCGACAAGCGCATCGACCGCACGGTCCCGGATGCCGGGATAGTTGCGCGTCCCCTCTCGCTCGGCGGACGCGCTGCCCCAGTAGAAGGCCTGCTCGACCCCCGGTGAAAGCGACACGCCCCAGCGGTAGACGATCATGTCGAAATCATAGACGTTCAGCCGGTACTGATATTGCGAGGTGTCCACGGTGCGCACGCGCGCCTCGATGCCGAGCCGCTTCAGGTTGCGGGCGTAGGCGAGCGCGATCTTCTCATCCTCCGGCGCGAGCAGCAGGATCTCGAACGCCATGGGGAGGCCGTCCGAATCCCGGCGCAACTCGCCGTCCGGCGCACTCCACCCCGCCTCGGCCAGCAGGCGGCGGGCCTTTCGCAGATTGGCGCGGATACCGCCTTCCGCAACGGGCGGGGCGTAAGCGCGCTCGAACAGCTCACCGGGCAGGGCGGCGCGGTAAGGCTCCAGCAGCGCGCGCTCCCGACCCTCCGGCACACCCCCGGATGCGAGTTCGGAATTGTCGAAAATGCTCTTCGTGCGGACATAGGCACCGTAGAACAGGTTTTCGTTCACCCACTCGAAATCGAAGCCATGGGCCAGCGCATGGCGCACCCTGCGGTCGGCAAACATCGCCCGCCGCGTGTTGAACACGAAGGCGGACATGCCCGAGGGCCGTCCGTGGGGCACGCGCTCCAGCCTGACCCGGTCTGCGGTGGCGGGGAAGTCGTAGGCGGTCGCCCAGCGAATCGGCGACGGCTCCCAGCGCAGATCATATTCTCCGGCCTTGAAGGCCTGGATCATCACGTCGCCGTCGCGATAGTAGTCGAAACGGATGCGGTCGAAATTATGCTGCCCCCTGTTGATGGGCAGGTCCCGCCCCCAATAGGCGGGGTCGCGCCGATAGACGATGCTGCGCCCCGCGTCCACGCTTTCCACCCGGTAGGGGCCGCTGCCGAGCGGGGGGTCCAGCGTCGTCTGCTCGAACTCCACCGACGCGTAGTAGGACCTGGAGAGAATCGGCATCAACCCCATGATGAGCGGCAATTCGCGGTTGGGCGGATCGCCGTCGAAGACGAACCGCACGGTGTGCGCGTCGGACTGCTCGATGCGCGCTACCTGCTTGTAATAGAGGCGATGGTTGGGCCGGCCCTTCTCCTTGAGCGTCTCCCACGAGAAGACCACATCCTCCACCGTGATCGGGCTCCCATCGGCGAAGCGGGCCTCGGGCCGCAACCGGAAGGTGACGGAAGAGCGGTCGTCCGGCGTCTCCACCGATTCGGCGATCAGGCCGTAGAGCGAAAAAGGCTCGTCCCAGGTCCGCTTCAGCAGGCTCTCGAACACCAGATGCCGTCCAGCGGCCGGCACGCCCTTCAGAATGAAGGGGTTGAGCGTGTCGAACGTGCCCGTGGTCGCGCGGCGCAACTCGCCCCCCTTGGGCGCGTCCGGGTTCGCATAGTCCAGGTGGGTGAAATCCGCACCATATCGGGGCGCGCCGTGCATGGCGATTCCATGCGTCGGCCTGGCATCGACAGCGGACGCAAGGCCTGCGGCAACGAGAACGGCCAGAACGAAGGCGGGCACGAAATGGCCGTGGGGCGATCTCATGCGGCTTTCCGCGCCGTACGCCGAACGGAGCCGCATCGACGATTCCGCAACCCTTCAGTAATAAAGCCGGTCGCGCGTGACGACCAGCTCCGGGATTTTTGCATGGTGCCCATTCTTCATTGCCACGGTCGCAGCCGGAAACCCGTATCGGCGCACCAGCGAAGCGACCTCGTCCGAACAATCGTAGGTCATCAGAAAGTTCGCGCGGCTTTCCGACGCAATCCGGAACAGCCGCTCATGCTCCAGCGCGCTGTGACGATAGAGGCGGGCGCCCGCGCGCTTGCCGCCTTTCGCCGTATAAGGGGGGTCCAGGAAGAACGCCGCGCCGCCGCGCGCAGCCAGCGCCTCGAACAAACCCAGGCCGTCTCCTTCGTAGAAGGCCAGGCGGTCGCGATGACGGGAGATCTCGTCCACGCGGCTGCACAAGGTTTCCGGATACCAGCGCGAGGCCAGACCCTTGCCGTTCTCGCCGCTTTTCAAGAACGCCGCTCCGGGTGCCAGCACGCCCCCACGCCGCATGCGGTTCACGACGAGAGTCCGGAAGCCGTGCTCGACCGCGTCCCGCGGCGGCCGGCTTGCGAGCCTTTCAATATTGGTACGGGTGGGCTGGAAGTCGCGGATGCGGGCGGCGAGCGCGCTCCCATGCTCAAGCGCCGCGCGCCAGAAGGCGGCGACGTCGCGGTCGCGTTCGACCATTACCGCGCGGCCTGCCAGGCCCTCCATGACCGCGGTGAGCGACGCGATGCCGCCGCCCGCGAACGGCTCCACGAACAACGGTACCGGCGCACCCCGCCCCGTACGCCGCAGCCATTCGCGGATATGCGGCACCAGCCAGGTCTTGCCGCCCGGGTAGCGCAGCGGGCTCCGCTGCGGCACCTGGGCGACGTTCGCAGCCGCGATCGAAGACACCGGGAAGCCCGGCCCGCCGACCGGGCGCGGCAACCCCGCGGATCGCTCGGACGCTGTCTCGCCCACACGGCCGTCCATGAAGTTGCCTCTCCACTGCCGGTGCATCCGCCCCGTCTGGAAAACACGGGGTCTTTCGAATCGGCCACCCGGATTCGAGGGTAGCATGCCGCCGCTGGCCCGTCGGCGAGCCTTCATGGTCACGACGGATCGTGAAGCCCATATCCTTCGGAACAATATGGGCCTTGCGGCCCGCGCCCCCTGGAATCGCGCCGCAGAGGGCGCGCTCCAGAGGGCGGGTACGGCCGGCTAGGCGATATCGTCCGCGGTGGCGGCGGGAGCGTCCGGTGCTTCGGGCTCGAGGCCGGCGCCGGCGCGAATCGCGCGGGCGATGGCGTCCGCCGTCTCGGGGTGGTCGGCGAGGAACTGTTTGGCGTTCTCGCGGCCCTGACCGATCCTCTGGCTGTCGTAGGAATACCACGAGCCCGCCTTTTCGATACTGCCCGCCTTGAGGCCCAGGTCGATCAACTCTCCGGTCCTCGAGATGCCCCGGCCATACATGATGTCGAACTCGACGAGTCGGAACGGCGGTGCGAGCTTGTTTTTCACCACCTTGACCCGGGTCTGGTTGCCGACCACCTCGTCGCGGTCCTTGATCGCGCCGATACGGCGGATATCGAGACGGACGGAGGCGTAGAACTTCAAGGCATTGCCGCCGGTGGTGGTCTCGGGGCTCCCGAACATCACACCGATTTTCATGCGGATCTGGTTGATGAAGATCACGCAGCAGCGCGAACGCGCGATCGAAGCGGTGAGCTTGCGCAGCGCCTGGCTCATCAGCCGTGCCTGGAGCCCCACATGGGTATCGCCCATCTCGCCCTCGAGTTCGGCGCGAGGCACCAGGGCGGCCACGCTATCCACCACCACCAGATCGACGGCACCGGAGCGGACCAGGGTATCCGTGATTTCCAGCGCCTGCTCTCCGGCATCGGGCTGGGAGATCAGCAGCTCGTCCACATCCACGTCGAGCTTGCGCGCATAGACCGGATCCAGCGCATGCTCGGCGTCCACGAAGGCGCAGGTGCCGCCGAGCTTCTGGGCCTCGGCAACGCAGGAGAGGGCGAGGGTCGTCTTGCCCGAACTCTCCGGCCCGTAGATCTCGACGATGCGGCCGCGCGGAATGCCGCCGATGCCGAGCGCCAGGTCGAGCCCGATGGAGCCGGTGGGGATCGCCTCCACCTCCACCGCCGCCCCGTCGCCCAGGCGCATCACCGAGCCCTTGCCGAAAGCCCGCTCGATCTGGCCGAGCGCCGCGTCCAACGCCTTCTGCTTGTCCATGGACTCCTCGGGAACCACGCGGAGAACCGCATTTGTCATGATCACCTCCCTTATTCCACACGCACCCGGGGGATGCAACGAAGCCGATAGTACATGCTTTGTTCCTCTTTGCAACAGGAAATGTTCCTCCTTTGTCGATTCGTACCCCTCCCCGAGTCGCCGGCCGCGCCGCGCGACGCTCAGAGCGGCGGGAGGCTCGCAGTGAGGCCTTCGTCGGGGACGAGCACGGCGCCGTGGAAGGCGGCCGAATCCGCGGTGGCCAGGAAGAGCGTCGTGTTCACGATGTCTTCGGGCTCGGAAAAGGCGCGTCCGCTCGGGTTGAGTCGCTCAAAGCGACGCACCACCTCTTCGTTCTCCGGTGTCCGCATCCAGGCGTTCATCGGCGTGCGCACATTGCCGGGCGCGATGGCGTTCACATGGATGCCGTGCGTGGCGAGCTCGGTGCCGAGCGAGCGGGTAAGCAGGATCACGCCCCCCTTGCTCGCGGCATAGGCCGAGGACTGCGACAGGCCGACCACGCCCGCGGCCGACGCAATGGCGACGATATGCCCGCCGCCGGCTTCGATCATCCCCGGCACCACCGCGCGAATGACATAGAACGTGCCCTTGAGGTTGGTGTCGATCACGCGGTCGAAGGCGGCGGGATCCGTCTCCGTCACCGGTGTTGCGTACCAGATGCCGGCGGCGTTCACCGCGATGTCGAGCGGCCCGATCTCGCCCGCGGCATGCGCGACCGCCGCCTCGACCGCCGCCGCATCCGTCACGTCCGCCCCGACGGAAACGGCGTTTCCGCCCGCCGAGCGGATTTCGGCGGCGAGCAGCAGCAGCTCGTCATTGCGCGCGCGCTCATGACCCGGCCGCGGCTCATCCTGCTGGACGAGCCCTCACTCGGCCTTGCGCCCATGGTGGTGGACACGGTCTACGATATCCTGCGGGGGCTGCGCGACGAGGGTATCACCCTGCTTGTCGTGGAGCAGAGCACCCACCGGGCGCTGGAAAACGGAGACCGCGTGTACATCATCCGGAGCGGACAAATCGCGCTCGAGGGCCGGTGCGACGCGCTGACCGACGCACGCGTGGAAGAGGCCTATTTCGGCTTCGACGAGGCGGCGGCGGAGGCGAGCCGCCGCACCCGTTTCTGAGGCGGCGAACCCCATGGACCGCGCCGCGTGCCGGGAACGGGACCGCCAATGCAAGCTGGCGCGTTTCCGGGAGCGGTTCCATCTGCCGGAGGGCCTCCTCTATTTCAACGGCAATTCCCTGGGTGCCCTGCCCAGAACCGCCGCCGAAGACATCGACAGCCTGGTCCGCGAGGAGTGGGGCGGCGGCCTGGTGGAGAGCTGGCTCGATGCGGACTGGTTCTTTCTCGCCCGCCGGGCCGGCGACGCGATCGCGCCGCTGATCGGCGCCGCGCCGGGCGAGGTCGTCGTCTCCGATTCCACCTCGATGAACCTGTTCAAGATTGCGGCCGCACTGCTGCGGCGCGCGGGCGCGCGGTGCCGCATCGTCACCGAACGAGGCAACTTCCCGACCGACATCTACGTGCTGCAAGGCCTGGTGGACCTGTTCGACGGCAGGCACGAACTCGTCCTTGCGGAATCGGCGCATATCGCCGACTCCATCGACCGCGAGACCGCCCTCGTCCTGCTGACCCACGTGAACTACAGAACCGGCGCGCTCCACGATCTGGAAGCGATCACCGCACTTTGCAGGGAACGCGGCGTTCCCGTCCTGTGGGACCTCAGCCATTCCGCCGGCGCCGTCTCGCTCGAGCTCGACCGCTGGGGTGTGGAATATGCGATAGGTTGCACTTACAAGTTCCTCAATGGCGGGCCCGGCGCACCGGCCTTTATCTTTCTGTCGAAGACCGTGATGGATGCGCATGAGCCGGTCGTGACCGGCTGGTTCGGGCACCGCAGCCCGTTCGCGTTCGAGGACCGCTACCGCCCGGCCGCCGGCATCGACAAGCTCCAGGTGGGAACGCCGCCGATCCTGTCGCTTCGCGCCGTCCTCAGCGGCGTGCGCTGCTTCGACGGCGTGTGCATGGACGACCTGGTGGAGAAGTCCCGGAACCTCTCGGAACTGCTGATCCGGCTGGCCGACCGGCGGCTTGCGGGTTTCGGCCTGGCGCTCGCGAGTCCGCGCGAGCCTTCCAAGCGGGGCAGCCAGGTCTCGTTCCGCCACGCGGAGGCCTATGCCGTCTCCAAGGCGCTCCGTGCGCACGGCGTCGTCGCCGATTTTCGCGAACCCGATATTCTGCGATTCGGCATCACGCCCCTCTATATGCGCTATGTCGATATCTGGGACGCGGTGGCCGCCTTGGAACACATCCTGGCGGATGGCGGCTGGAAGCCCTATCGGAACGCACCGCGCGATGCCGTGACCTGAGCCTTCCGACAGCAACGCGATAGAGGAGCGGAGGATGCGCTATCGGGAACGCCATATCGAGGCCGGATCCGGCCCTGCGGTGGTCTTCAACCACGGGACTCTCATGGACGCGACACAGTTCGAGCCCCAGATGCGGCATCTCGCCGCCGAGGGCTACCGGGCCGTCTCGTACAACAGCCGGGTGCTTACTGCACCGCCCGCCCCGCATACGCTCGACGACCTGGTGGAGGATTGCCGGGCGCTGCTGGACGACCTGGCCCTCTCCCGATGCGTGCTCGCGGGCATGTCCGTGGGCGGTTTCATGGCACTTCTCTTCGCGTTGAAATATCCGGACCGGCTGAATGGGCTGATCCTTATCGGCGCCACCTCGCGGGGATATTCGACGGAGGAACAGCAGCAATATCGCGCAGCGTTCGACGAGCTGGACATGGAGGGGCCGGTGCCGCGGGCGTTTGCCGAATGGGCGGCACCCTATTGCTTCGGCGAAACCACCTTCCGCCGCAACCGGTCGCTGGCGGACCATTGGATCGACCGCTGGGCGACCACCGTGCCCGCCCGGGCCGTGCTGCACCAGGGCCGTTCCTGGATCGGAAAGGACGACATCACCGACCGGCTGGGAACGATCCGCCTACCCGTCCTGGTGATCCATGGCGAGGAGGACGTCCCCATTCCCGTCTCACGCGCCCTGCCGATGGTGGAGGCTCTACCCGATGCAACACTGGCACGCATTCCGGGCGCCGGCCACACCGCCAACCTGGAGAATCCCGACGCCGTGAACGACGCCATCCTGCGCTTCCTGCACCGCGTCGCCCCGCCAAGGGAAGAGAGCCCCGGACGAGAAGCATCCGACGCTACGGCCGGTCCCCGTGACGCGCGAGGACGGCGCGGGCAAGGGGGACGGTGACGGCCCGCTTCTCGGCAAGGGCCGCGCGGTCCAGAGTCTTCACCATGCGGACGACCGCGTCGAAGCTGCGTTCCATGCGGGGCAGCAGGTAGAACGGCACCTCCGGCGCCACCGCGATCTGCCGGTCGGCGAAGAGCTTGAGCATGAGGGCACCGAGCAGCGCATCGTCCGGCATCCCGAGCGCCGCGGCGGGCGCCATTCTCAGGCGCGAGGCGAGATCCGGGAGCGCGAAAAGCCAGTCCGCGGGCGGCCTGCGGGCGGTAAGCAGCAGCGAGCCGCCGCGTTCCGAGACATGGTTGTGGCAGTGCAGCAGCGCGGCCTCGTCGACGGCGCCGCCGAGGCCTTCCACCGCCAGATGCTGAGCCTCGAGCCAGGCGTCCGGCGCCGCCGAATCCAGCCCGCCGGCATCGAGGACGTGCGCACCGCTCCGCGCCCGCCAGGCTTCGACCAGATGGGTTTTTCCCGAGCCCGGCGGGCCGTGGACGACGAACGTCGCCGCGGGCCAGTCGGGCCAACGGTCGAGCCAGGCCACCGCCGCCTCGTTGCAGGGCGCGACCAGGAAATCCGACCGGCCCCGCGCTGGAAGGGCGCCGAGATCGAAGGTGAGCTGGCCCCTCTTCATTGCCCGCCCTCCATCGCCGCGCCCCCCGTCTGCCGGGACAGCACCCAGCGCTCCTCTTCCCGCGCGAGCGCAAGGTCGACCTGGGCAAGCGCCAGGTCCAACTGCCCGCGGCTCCCGTGATAGCGGAAGCCGAGCGCCACCATGCCCCGAGAGATGCTGTCGATCTCGATCTCCGAGATCACGGCGAGGCCCGATAGGCTCCGCCGGATCGCGACCCACTCGCCGAGGCTTCGAATCGGAACCCGGGCCGCAAGAAAACCGCTCGCGTCGAGATCGACGACATTGGCGGTCTTCCAGTCCCGCTCCAGGAACGCCACCACCCGTTCCACGGCCCGGCGAAGCAGGGCGGGCTCCGACTCGCCGGGGCCGCCCTCCAGCACCTCGTGGAATGTGCGGGTTCCCCGCCCGCCCAGGCGGATCGCGGAGAGAAAGAGCGAGAGACCTTGCGCCCGCGCCACCTCCTCTTCCCCTCCACCGTCCGCAGGCGGCGCGTCGCGCGGGCCCGTCACGCGCACGGCCGTCACCACCGCCTCGGTGGTCCCGTAGCGACGGGCCAGCACCGAGACGGCGGTCTCGTCGGGTAGGAGGGCGCGGCCCGCGTCCAGCATTCCCAGATCGAGAATATCGCCGAGCGGAAGCAGCAACGGCACCAGGCCCCCGCGAGGCCCCCGCTCCTCCCATGCACGCCGCCATGGGTGGTGCACACCCCACAGCCGGTCCCCCTCGGGCCCGCGCTGGACTGCGATCACCAGAACCGGCTTGCTCGCGGTCTCCACATGGGGAATGCCGCTCTCGCGCAGCATGCGGCGCACGGCGGCACCGTCGAAATCCACCGTGAGCCGCGCGCGATAGCGGGTGGCGGAGACCCGCTCGTCCGCGATGGAAAAGCCGTCGATCAGGCTCTCGATGCCGCCGTCCAGCGTGGGTCTGGAAGCGCCCTCCTCCGGCAGGGTCAGCCGGTCGAGCAGAATCCCGAGAGCCGTTCGCTGGCCTCGGGCGATGGCCAGTTCGCGCGCCTCCGCCGCCGACTGCGCCTCCGCATCCACCGGGACGCCTTGGACGGTGAAGGCGGAGTCGGCGCGGGCAGCCGCACTGACGGCGAGCGTCAACAGCGCCGCCCACAGCGCGATCCGCGCCGCGCCGATTGCATGGGCCGCGGATTGTCCTATGGTTCCCGCCCTGACGTTCGTTCGCATCGGTGGTAGCCGGCGGCGCGCGGCTGCACCGTAGCACGCGCCGGCCCGAGACGAGAAGCGCGGCAACCCATGGCCAGTCTGAAGCTCGGTGTGCTGATCTCCGGCAGCGGCACCAACCTCCAGGCCCTGATCGACGCCTGCGTCCACCCGGACGCCCCCACCGAGATCGCGACCGTGATCTCCAATCGGGCGGACGCCTTCGGGCTCGAGCGCGCACGGCGTGCAGGACTGCCCGGTGTGTTCATCGATCATCGCACCTACGAATCCCGTACGGCTTTCGACGACGCCGTGAGCGCGGCCCTCGAGGCGGCGGGCGCCGAGCTCGTCTGCCTCGCGGGCTTCATGCGCATCCTGACGCCGGGCTTCGTCGAGCGCTGGCGGGACAGGCTGATCAACATTCACCCCTCCATGCTGCCGGCCTTCAAGGGACTGGACACCCACCGGCGGGTGCTCGAGGCCGGGGTCCGCTTCACCGGCTGCACGGTGCACTTCGTGCGCGCCGCCGTGGACAGCGGGCCGATCCTCGTGCAGGCCGCCGTTCCCGTCCTGCCGGGCGATACGCCCGAGAGCCTCGCCGCCCGCGTGCTGCGGGAAGAGCACCGCTGCTATCCCTTGGCCGTCCGCCTGATCGCCGAAGGCCGTGTCACGATCGAGGGCGAGCGCGCCCTTGTCGACGGTGCCGCCGCCCCGACCGCCGCCCTCCTCAACCCCCTCCCCGACTGACGGCCCGCCTCTCGCCATGCGAGCCTGGGCCCGTCCACGGCAAGAGCAGGCGAGACTCCCCGTCGAGACTGTTGCCCGGACCGATAGGGCGCACCTATCATGCGGCTCGCCGCCGGAGCACGGCGGCGGCCAACCGCAAAGCGCGCCCCGCCCATGCTAGGAACCATACGCCAAGCCACCAAATCCTGGGCCAGCAAGATCGTCATCGGCATTCTGGCGCTGAGTTTCGCCGCGTTCGGCATCAACGACGTGTTCACCGGCGGGAGCCGCTCCAGCGTTGCGACCGTGGGCGAGGTGGAAGTCCCCACCCTGCTCTTCGACCGCCAGTTCCAGCGCGCGCTGCAGAATGCGCGGAACAGCTACGGACGGGCCGATCTTACCCGCGAGGAGGCCCATCGGATGGGCCTTACGGGCCAAGTGCTCTCGTCGCTGATCCGCGAACATCTGCTCGACGCCGAGGCGCACCGCCTGGGGCTGCGCGCAGCGGACGGCGAGGTCCGGCAGGAACTGGAGCGCTCCGCCGCCTTTGCCGACGAGACGGGCGCGTTCGACGCGGAACTCTACGACCTGGTGCTCGCACGCAACAACATGACGCGGTCGGAATATGAAGATCTGATTCGGGTGGACCTCCTGCGCGACCAGATCGGGCGCGTGATCGGTGCGGACCGGGGCGTGCCGTTCTCTCTGGCGAACGCCCTTCACCGGCACCGCGCGGAACGCCGCAATGCCCGGCTCGCGCCGATTCCGAGCAACGGCATGACCGGTATCCCCGAACCCACCGCGGAGGAAATCGCCGCCTACTACGAGGAGAACACGGCCCTTTACATGGCGCCTGAGCGCCGCAGCGCGACCGCCGTGCGTCTTTCCGCCGAGGCCATGGTCTCGGAGATCGAGCTCAGCGACGACGATGTCTATGCGGAGTATGAGGAACGCATCGACGAGTTCGACCTGCCGGAGCAGCGCGCCGTGGTGCAGATCAATGCGTCCGACAAGACGCTGATCGACGACGGTGCACGCATGCTCACCGAGGGAACGCCCTTCAAGGAGGTCGCCCAGCGTCTTGAAAGCCGGGGCGCCACGGTGATCGAACGATCGGACGTGGAGAGCGACGGGCCCGTGAAGGCCGCGTCCGATGCCATCTTCGCGCTTGCCGAGGGCGAGGCGAGCGGGCCGGTGCAGACGACGCTCGGCTGGCATCTCTTCAAGGTGAGCGGGATTACGCCGGCGCGCACACAGGGCTTCGAGGAGGTTCGCGAAGAGCTCCACGAGGAAATGGCGCTCGATCTGGCGGGAGCCGGCCTTTTTCGCCTCTCGACGGTGCTGGAGGACGAACTCGGGGGCGGTGCCTCGCTGGAGCTGGCCGCCGCCGCGGTGGGGGCCGACGTGCTGCCTCTCCAGGGTATCGACCGCAACGGCCACAACCGGGCCGGGAGTCCGGCGCTGGACGGTCTGGCGGAGCGCGACGAGATCCTCGCGCTGCTTTTCCGAACGCCCGACGGCGGCGAATCACCGGTGGTCGAGCTGGACGACGGAAGCTTTGTCGTCCTCAGGGTCGACGCGGTGGAGGAGCCCGCGCCGCGTCCGCTGGAAGAGGTGCGCACGCAGGTGCGCACGGCGCTTCTGCGAACGGCCGAGGGTAAAGCGGCGGAACAGGTGGCCGAAGCGCTGGCGAACCGGATTCGCGCCGGCGAAACGCTCGAGGATGCCGCCGCGGACGCCGGCTTCGCGAGCGATCGCCTGGACGGTGTGACCCGCGACGGCACCGGCGCCCCGCCCGGCACGGCACCGGGCCTCATTCGCGGCCTCTTCGCCAAGAGCCGCGGCGACACCGAGCCGATTGTCGCCGCAACCGCCGACGGCTGGGTCGTCGCCGTCCTCGACGGTGTGACGGACGCGGACGGCGGAGACAATGATGAGGATCACGACCGTGTCCGCACCGAACTCGCCCGCGCCTGGAGCGACGATGTGGCCGCCGTCTACCGCAACGCCCTCTACGACCGGCACGACATTTCCATCAACGACGCCCTGATCGCCCAGCTCGTCGGCGCCACCCAATAACGCCATGTCCGAGCCGCTCTCGCCCTGTCCGGCGAAACCCAACTGCGTCTGCAGCCGGGACGATGCGAGAGAAAGCCAGCGCATCGCGCCGCTCGCCCTGGCCGGGGATCCGACGGCCGCGTTCCAGCGTCTCAAGGCCCTGGTGGCGGCCATGGACCGCACCACCGTCCTCACCGAAACGGACGATTACGTCCATGCCGCCTGCCGCACGCGGCTGGGTTTCGTGGACGATCTCGAACTCCGCCTCGCCCCCGACGGTCGAAACGTCCATATGCGTTCCGCCTCGCGAATTGGGCATTGGGACCTCGGCGCGAACCGACGCCGCGTCGAACGCCTGCGCTCCCGATTCGGGGCTGAAAGCCCGTAGCGCCCGCTCCGACTTTCCGAAGCCGAGCCCCCCGCCACCGCCCCACCTTAAACGGCGTTCGAGGAGCGCGACGCCCCCGCGCCGCGGCTCGTGCTGCCCATGGCTCTGGCCCACCTGTGGGCGCCATGCCGGCTCGCCTGGGACCGCTACAGGAAACGGTGCGGGACGCCTACCGCTGGTTCGAGGCGCACGGCATGCTCGACGGAGGAAAGTGAGCCGGCCGGGACGCCCGGCTCCGGAGGGTGTCGGTCACTCCGTCGTGGGGAGAGGGTGATCGCGGAACATCTCGCGAAGGCGGGACTTCCGTATCTTGCCGGTGGCGGTGAGCGGGAGCGCGTCGAGCAGCACCACATCGTCCGGCAGCCACCATCTGGCAACCTTGCCGGCAAGATGGCGGTTGATGGTGTCGCGGTCCGGCTTGCGGCCGTCCTTCGGCACCACCACCATCAGCGGACGCTCCTCCCACTTCGGGTGCGGAACGCCGATCACGGCCGCCTGTTTCACGTCCGGGTGTCCGAGCGCCGCGTTCTCCAGATCGATCGAGCTGATCCACTCGCCGCCGGACTTGATCACGTCCTTGGTACGGTCGGTGATGCGCATGAAGCCGTAGCCATCCAGTGTCGCGACGTCTCCAGTGGGGAACCAGCCATCGCCGTCCAGCTTTTCGCCCCCCTCCCCCTTGAAGTAGCCGCTGGCGGCCCAGTTGCCGCGCACGAACATGTCGCCGAAGGTCTTGCCGTCGCGCTCCACCGCGTTGCCGTCAGGCCCCTCGATCTTGAGTTCGAGGCCGAACTGCACGCGGCCCTGGCGGCTTAGAATTTCCCGCCGCTCGTCGTCGGAGAGCGCATCGATCGCGGGCGTCGCCGTCGCCATGGTGCCGAGCGG
The DNA here is from genome assembly GCA_965220825.1 of Alphaproteobacteria bacterium. Taxonomy (GTDB): domain Bacteria; phylum Pseudomonadota; class Alphaproteobacteria; order UBA828; family UBA828. The sequence continues at coordinate 570,610 of OZ244839.1, read as the reverse complement.
CGAGGTTTCCGTCATGCCCCAGAGCTGCTGCACGGCCACGCCGTAGGGGTCCGCGAGCCGTTCGATCATGGTGCGCGGCACGGCCGAGCCGCCGATGGCGACGCGCTGGAGCGAATCCACCCGCGCGCCGCTCTCGTCCAGATAGTCGATCAGCATGGTGAAGACGGTGGGGACGCCGAGTGCGAAGGTGACGCCCTCGCCCTCGATCAGCTCATGAAGGCTGCGCCCGTCCATCTTCGTGCCCGGCAGCACCAGGTTCGTGCCCGCGAGACAACAGAGATAGGGCAGCGACCAGGCATTGCCGTGATACATGGGCGCGATGGGCATGATCACGTCGTGGGCGGAAAGCCCCATGGCGCTGTTCTGGCAGGCGGCCATGGCGTGCAGCAGGGTGGAGCGGTGGCTGTAGAGCACCCCCTTGGGGTTGCCCGTGGTACCGGAGGTGTAACAGAGGGAGGACGCCGTGCGCTCATCGAACGTCCGCCAGTCATGCTCCTCGCTCTCGGCGGCGAGCAGGCTCTCATAACAGGCGGCGCCGGGAAGCGCGGTCTCCGGCATATGCGCTTCGTCGGTCATCACGATGTAGTGCTTCACCGTCGGCAGGCGGTCCGCGATGCCCTCGAGAAGCTCGACGAAGGTAAGGTCCACGAAGAGCGCGCGGTCCTCCGCATGGTTGATTATGTAAACGATCTGGTCGGTGAAGAGCCGCGGGTTGACGGTGTGCAGCACGGCACCCACACCCGAGACGCCGTAGAACAATTCGAGATGCCTGTGGCCGTTCCAGGCCAGCGTACCGACACGATCCCCTTGCCGGATGCCGAGGCTGGCGCAGAGATTGGCGACCTTTTTCGCACGACGTTCGCACGCCCGGTAGGAATAGCGGTGGATCGGCCCCTCGACCGTTCGCGAGACCACCTCGCGGTCGCCGTGATACTCGGCCGCATAACGAATCAGCGACGAGATCATCAGCGGGATTTCCTGCATCAAGCCGTGCATGGCGCCTGCCTCCGCGCGTCGGTCTCTACCGGGCGCCCTATGCTAGAATCGCGTTGCGCCGCGAACCAGAGGCGGGCGCGCTCGCCGGGATATGCAGGGAGACAGGGGAATGAAGCTCGAAGGCAAGGTTGCATTGATTACGGGCGGCTCGTCGGGAATCGGCGAAGCGATCGCGCTGCGGTTCGCCCGCGAGGGCGCACGCATCGCGGTGACGAGCTCGTCGGACCTCGGCAAGGCCCAGGCGGTGGCGGACCAGATCGCCGCGGCGGGCGGCGCGGCGCGGGCGTTCGTTGCGGACGTGCGGGACGTGGGCGAGGTGAAGGCGCTGGTCGCCCGCGTGAAGGAGGCCTTCGGGCGCATCGACATCCTGGTCAACTCGGCGGGGGTCTTCGACCCCACGCCCATCGGCGAAACGACGGAAGCCGAATATGACCGCACCATGGACATCAATGTGAAAGGCACCTTCTTCGCCATCAACGAGGTCGCGCCCATCATGCGCGAGCAAGGCGGCGGGAAGATCGTCAACCTTTCGTCGGTCACCGGGATCATGGGCTTCAAGACGTTCTCGGTCTACTGCGCCTCGAAGGCGGCCATCAACTATCTGACGCGGGCGCTTGCGCTGGAACTCGGCCCCCACAACATTGCCGTCAACGCGATCCTGCCGGGCAACACGGCAACGCCGATGAACGTGAAGATTCGCACCGAGCCCCAGTACGAGAAAATGCTCGAGGGCATGGCAGCGGTCACGCCCAGCACACGGGTCTATTCGGATGCCGACGACATGGCCTCCGCCGCGCTCTTCCTCTGTTCGGAGGACGGGCGCTCGGCCCATGGCTCGCTGCTCCTGCTGGATGAAGGCATCTCCTGCGGCATATGACCGGAGTGCACATGCAAGCGGCGGTCGGCGGCGGGGCGGAGGCGCTTCCGCCCGGCACGCTCGAGACGGTGGTGACCCATCTCGCGATGGACGCCGCGCCGGCGGGGCCGCCGCCAGCGCTGCCGGGCATCGCATTCCGCCCGCGGCCCGACCTTTCATGCGATTCCTATCTCCGCCTCTATCGCGCCATCGGCGACGACTGGCTCTGGTGGGGACGTCTGGTGCTGGACTCGGACGCGCTCGCCGCCCATCTCCGCGCGCCTGAGACCCTGGTGCACCTGGCGGAAGCGGCGGGCGGGCCCGTGGGCCTCGCCGAGCTCGATCTGCGGCCCGCACCCGATATCGAGCTCCGCTATTTCGGCGTGCTGCCGGCGCGAATCGGAACGGGCCTCGGCGGCTACATGCTGGCCCATGTGCTGGAGGCCGCCTGGCGCCGCCGGCCGCGCCGCGTGATCCTCAATAGTTGCACCTTCGATCACCCCGGCGCCGTCGGCTTCTACGAGAAACACGGCTTCCGGGTGACCCGCACCGAACGCCAGACCTTCCCCGACCCCCGCCTCACCGGCCTCCTACCCCGCCACGCAGCCCCCCACATCCCCCTGGCATCCCGCGCTGCCGAATAGCGCGGCGCGGGCGGGCGGAGCGGAGAGCGCGGGCTACAGCAGAGCAACCGCGCTTATGGAACGGCGCAACCTGTCGGAGCGGCCTCACATCGCGCGGCCGACGGTTCGCGCATGTGAAATACGCGGGTCTCAGGCCGGCGAGTCCAGGAATTCGGCGAGGAGGGTGTTGAAGCGGTCGGGGTACTCCCAGAACATCATGTGGCCGCCGAAGGCCTCGACGCGGGCGTTGGGGCAGTGTGTCGCGAGGAAGGGTTTCGCGGTCCCTGCCCAGTGGTCGGCGACGACGAAGAGGGAGGGGAGCGCCGCATCCACCGTCTTCGCCTCTTCCAGATAGTTGGCGAAGGCCACATCGGCGATGAGGTTTGCGGCGATCAGGGGCGGTGTCGCAAGGGACTGCTCGATCACCCAGGCCGTGAGCGCCGGCGTAAGCTCGCGCTCGATCATCACATTGTCGGCATACCAGGTGATGGCGCCGCGCAGGCCCTGGGCCGTCTGCACGCCCTGGAAGAAGCCCGCGAGATCGGCGATCGACCCCTCCACCCAGTCGCCGGCATCGGCGCTCATGCCGAGCGGAGGCATATCGATGGATACGAACCCGCGAATCCCGCCCGTGCCCCGGTTGCGGACATAGTGCCACGCGGCAAGCGAGCCCGCGGACCACCCCACAAGCACCGGATCGCGTATCTCCAAATGATCGAGAAGCGTCGCCAGATCGGAGGCATGGGTGGCGTAGTTGTTGCCGTCGCTCGTCACGGTGGAACGGCCCTGGCTGCGGGGGTCGTAGGAGACCACCCGGTGGGTCCGGGAGAAGGCCTCGAACTGCCCGTCGAAGACCCGTGTGGTGAAGGTCCAGCCGGGAATCAGCACCAGTGCCGGTCCTTCTCCTTCGTCTTCATAGTAGAGATCGACACCGGGGGCGACCTCGGCATAGGAGCCTATGCGGCGTACGTCGTCGGTCATGGGCGGGGTTTCCTTCTTCCCGGTTGCATCTGCAGTCCGATCATAGCGCGGACCGGCGCCGTGCGGAGACTATGCTCGGACGTACTACGCGCCGTCGCGCTCCCGCCAGAGGCGCGGCCATCGCAAGGCGAGCACTGCAAGGGCGAACAGCCCCTCCCCCGCCACGATGCGCACGGCGTTCACGGCACCGAAAAGCTCGGCGGTGATACCGATATTGGAGAAACCGATTACGCCGGAGCCGATGGTGATGGAGAGGATGCCCAGCAGGCGTCCGCGCATGGCGGGAGGCGCCACGTTGTAGACCAGCGTGGTCTGCATGGTGGAGAAACCCGCAGCCGAAAGGCCCATGCAACCGATGGCGACCGCCATGGCGACCGGCTCCGTCATCCACCCCGCGGTGAAGGCGAAGGCCGCATATCCGGCTGTGCCGAAGAAATAGATACGGCGGAAGTTGCGGGCGCGGACGCCCAATGCCGCGATCAGCAGGGCGCCGGCAAAGGCACCGCCGCCCTCCAGCGCCGCCAGGCCACCGATGGCGTCCGCGCCAAGGCCGAGCGCGTCCCGCCCGATCACCGGGATCATGGAAACGAAGGGGAACCCCCAGATGTTGAACACCACCGTGACAAAGAGGATGCGGCGCATCTCGCCGTCATGGGCGAGGAAGCGGAAGCCCTCCCGCAGGTCGCCCAGGAACTTCGTTGCCCGTGCCGGCGCGGCCGCGAAGGCGGCCGGAAGACCCGGCACCAACGGCAAGCAGAGCCCATAGAGTCCCGCCGCCAGGCCGAACGCGCCTCCGAGGCCCAGCCACTGGTAGAGCAGGCCGCCGCAAAGCGGCCCCATCATGCGTGTCGCATTGCTGGTGGCGCTGTCGAGGCTCATGCCGTCCGCGATACGCTCGGGGCCCGCCATGTCGCCGATCAGCCGCCGTCTGACCGGCATGTCCGTAGTCCAGACCAGACCGGAGGCGAAGGTCGCGAGCGCCACATGCCAGTAGGCGGCGAGCCCAGAGAGCGCCAGCGCCATGACGGCAAGCGACGCGAAGATCGCCAGCAGGAAAGAGAGGTTGAGGAGCAGGCGTGGGGGCAAGCGGTCTGCCAAGGCGCCAACGATGGAGCCGAAGACCGCCAGCGGGAACATGCGGAGGATCACGAGGGCGGCCACCAGCACGGGCGAGCCCGTCCGTTCCACGGCGAAGACGCCCACCACCAGGAGCTCGAGCCAGCGGGCAATGCCGCTGAACAGCCCCATCAGCCAGAGCCGCCGAAAAGCGGGCTCCCGGAGAAGCGTGGTGATGCGGCGCGGGACGATCATCGCAAATCGCGTCGGGCGGTGCGCCGCGTCCCTGCTCCGCGTGCGCGCCGGTTCGTGCCCGCTATCGGGGCTCCCCCGCCGCGATCGTGCCGTCGCGGGCGAAGGCCGCACAGGCGCTTTCGTCGTAGCCCAACTCGCGCAGGATTGCCCGGCTATGCTCTCCGAAATCCGGCGCATCGCCTCGGATGCGGCCGGGTTCGTCCGTAAAGCGGATGGGGACGCCGAGATGCCCTGCACCACCCGCCTCGCGCCGGACCACGCCGCGCGCGGCGAGATGCGGATCGTCAAAGGCTTCCTTGAGATCCCGCACCGGCGCAAAGCAAATATCGCGGCCCTCGAACCATTCGACCCACTCGTCCCGGCTGCGTTCGGCGAAGGCTTCTTCAAGGAACGCATGGAGCGGCGCCTGCGCTTCGCCGGCGGGTGCGCGCACGAGCGGGATCAGATCGGCCCGCCCGAGGGCTTCAAGCAACGCAACCGCGAACTTGGGCTCGCTGCCGCCCAGCACGACATGGCGGCCGTCCTTCGTGCGGTAGGGGCGGTAGAATGCCGCACCACCCTGGGTGCGTTCGCGCCGCGGCTCCGGCGCGCGGCCCTCCGCAAACACGGCGCCTGCCAGATGGGCCGTCCAGGAGACCGCCGTATCCAGCATGGCGATGTCGATACGGTCGCCCTTGCCGGTGGTCTCACGCCGTAGCAGAGCCATGAGAATGGCGGCGAGCGCCGTAAGCGAAGCGCCCATGTCGGAGGGCGGCAGGCACGGCATTGCCGGCGCGCCGTCGCGGTCCGTAGCGAGGCTTGCAACGCCGGCCAGCGCATTCACCGCAAGGTCGTGGGCCGGGCGGTCGCGATAGGGCCCCGATTGGCCGAAGGCGGAGACGGAGGCGTAGACCACGCCGGGCGCGCGGGCGCGCACCGCCTCGTAGCCGATGCCGAGGCGGTCCACGACGCCGGGGCGGAAGCTCTCCACCACCACATCGGCCGTCGCCGCGAGCCGCAGGAAGATTTCGCGACCTTCGGCGCTCTTCAAGTCGAGCGCCAGGCTCCGCTTGCCGCGGTTCGCGTTACGGAAATAGACGGAATGTCCCGCCTCCCGCGGGCCGATGCCGCGCGCCGGATCGCCGCCGCGCGGATCCTCGATCTTGATCACGTCCGCGCCGTGATCCGCCATGGTCATGGCGAGATAGGGGCCGGGGAGAAAGCGCGACAGGTCCAGAACCTTGATGCCTTGCAGCTTCATCCATCGGTCCCGCCGTCCCGCACATGGAGGTAGATCTCGGTGAAGTCCGACTCCGGGTGCGCCGCCTCCATGCCGTCCCAGATTTCAAGCACCAGTCGGGCGAGCCGCCGCGGCGTGCCCGCTTCCTGCACACCCGCGTCATAGAGGCGGATGTCCTTCGCCATCAGCCGCGTGGCAAAGCCCGAATCGAAGGCACCGGTTGCGATGTTCCGCGGAAACTTGCCCGAGGTCGCCGTGTTGCGCCCGGTGGAAAGGTTCACCGTCTCCAGGATCGTTTCCATGTCGAGGCCTTGGGAAAGGCCGAAGCTCACCGCCTCGCTGGTGGCGATCATGGCGATGGCCGACAGATAGTTGTTCAGAAGCTTCATGGCCATGCCCTGACCGGGCCGGGTGCCGACCTGGCGGGCATTCTTGGCCATGGCGCGGACATGGGGCTCGATCTGGGCGAAGAGCTCGTCGGGCGCGGCGACCATCATGGCGAGCGTGCCGGCCTCCGCACCGGCCACGCCGCCGCTTACCGGCCCGTCGGCATAGCGGATGCCGGCCTCGCCCAGGGCGTCGTGGGCGGCGCGGGCATCCGCCGGCCCGGCGGTGGTGCTGTCCACCACCGTTTCGACGACGCAGCCCTCGCAGGCGGCAATGCCACGGCACACCGCCATCACGGCGGCGCCGTCCGGCAGGCAGAGAAAGACGATGCGCGCCTTTTGCGCGACCTCCTCCACGGAGTCGGCCCAGACGGCGCCGGACACCGTACCGGCCTTGGCCGGATCCGCGTCGTGGCACATCAGACCGCCGGAGGCGGCGGCCAGGTTGCGCGCCATGGGGCCGCCCATGGCGCCGAGCCCGATAAAGCCCAGCGCCGCCATCAGGCGCCGCCCGCGGCCTTCCGATCCTCTTCCTCGAGAACGCGGCGCGCGATGCGGAACGCCTCGACCGCCGCCGGCGCGCCGCAATAGACCCCGACCTGGATCAGGGTCTCACGAATCTCCTCGCGGGTGACTCCGTTGGTCAGCGCGCCCTTGAGATGGAGTTCGAACTCGTGGCCGCGGTTGAGCGCGGCCAGCATGCAGAGATTGTTCAGGCTGCGCTGCTTGCGGCTGAGCCCCGGACGGCCCCACACGGCGCCCCAGCAATACTCCGTCAGTATCTCCTGGAAATCGCGGTTGAAGTCGTCGGCGTTCGCAAGCGCGCGGTCGACATACTCTTTCCCCAGCACCTCGCTGCGTATCCGCAGCCCCTTCTCGTACATTGCGTTGGACATCGTGCCTTCCCCCGGCTCGCTCCCGCCCGCCCCGGATTGTCGTATCCGTCCGCCGCCGGCCGGTCGGATCGGAGATCCCGCGCCAATGCGTCCCTTGACTCCCGGCGCGCCCGCGGCATCGTGCCCGTGAGCATATTCACGGAGCGAGAGGGAGACAACGGTGGCAAAGGGAGCGAAGCAGGGCCCCCACGACCGTGTGGCGGAAGCGCAGGAAACCCTGCGCCGGGAGGGCGTCGAGCACATCCGCTTCGAACTGCCGGACATGCACGGCACGGCGCGCTCGAAGCAAGTACCCATCGAGTGGTTCGACGACTTCACCCGAAACGGGCTCAACATGTATGGCGGGATCGTCGCGCTCGATACCGCCTCCCACGTGATCTCCGGCACGCTCTACAACGAAGAGGTGAAGTACCGCGACCAGACACTCCGCCCGGACCTCTCCACCCTTGCGGCGGTTCCATGGCTCGACAATACGGCGAAGGTGATCTGCGACACCGAATGGGACGACGGCACGCCGCTTCGCGCCGCACCCCGCCATGTGGCACGGAGCCTGCTGCAGAAGACCGCCGCGCTCGGCTACAAGGTGGAGAGCGCCCACGAGTACGAGTTCTACGTACTCGACAGCGAGAGCCACGAGCCGCTCTTCGGCGGCGTGCACATCTTCAACAATCTCAGGAACGAGCGGATTCCGGCGATCCGCTCCGTGGTGGACGGGCTGCGCGCAGCCGGCATCCCGATCCTCACCGCCAACGCGGAATATGCTCCCTCGCAATTCGAACTGGTCTACCGCCATGCGGAGGGAATCGCCGGCATCGACAATGGATTCACTTTCAAAAATGGCGTTAAGGAAATCGTCCAACTTGCGGGATTAACGGCAACTTTCATGGGGAAACCTTCCGCAAGCACGGCTGGCTCGGGCTGCCACTACCACATCAGCCTGATCGACGAGGAAACCGGACGGAACGCCTTTTTCGACCCGGATGCGCCCGGCGGGATGAGCGAAACGCTGCGCCATTTCGTGCAGGGCATCCTCGACCATGGAGCCGCCTGCATGGCGCTCTTCAACCCGACGCCTAACTGCTACCGCCGGCTCACGCCCCACACCTTCGCGCCGTCCAACATAAGCTGGGGCGAGGAGGATCGCAGCGCGATGGTGCGCATCAAGCAACCGGGGACGGAGAGCGTGCATGCGGAGATGCGCGCGGCGTCCGCCATCAGCAACCCCTATCTCTGCGCCGCGGGGACGCTCGCCTGCGGATTGCTGGGCCTCGCCGAAAAGCGGCCGCTGACGGCGCAGTCCGACATGCCGAGCGAGGAGGACCGCAGCCTGCCGCCCTTCCCTTCCAACCTCGAGGCGGCCCTCGCCGCGCTTGAGGCCGATGAGGCGGTGGCGGATCTCCTGGGCGAAGAGTTCGTCTCCGTCTTCACCACCATGAAGCGCGCGGAGCTCGCCCGCTTCAACGCCCAGGTCACCCCCTGGGAACGCGACGAATATATCGAACTCTATTGAGGCGCCCCCCGCCTCGCTTCGCGGCGGTGCGCGGGTCTCCAGGCCCGCCTCCGACCGTGGCAAAGAAACAGGCGGGCCTGGAGACCCGCGCACCTAGAGCGGAATCCGATCACGTTGCACCGTATCCAGCGGCGTTGAAGTAGTTTTTGCATTCTTGCGGCGAGAAGGTCTGTGAGATTTGGCCGATGGTCTCCCAGAGGCCGTCGACGGTTCTCTCTGCGGCTTTTCGCAGCCGCGCCTTGAGCTTGGCGAAGGCGAGCTCGATGGGATTGAAGTCAGGGCTGTAGGGCGGCAGAAAGAGAAGTTGCGCGCCGGCATCCTCAATGATCTTTCGGGCCTTGGGCCCCTTGTGGCTTGAGAGGTTGTCCATGACGACGATATCGCCGGGCCGCAGTTCGGGGACGAGGACCTGCTTGAGGTAGGTCTCGAAGGCATCGCGGTCGATGGCGCCGGGGAGCACGAAGGGGGCGATCATACCGCGCTGTGTGAGCCCGGCGACGAAGGTGGTGGTGTTCCAATGTCCGTGGGGCGTGGCCATGCGCAGGCGTTGGCCGCGCGGGGCCCAGCCGTGGGTGCGAGCCATGTTGGTCTTGGCCCAGGTCTCGTCGATGAACACCAGCCGGTCGGGGTCGAGAGCGGGCTGGCTGTCACGCCAGGCGTGCCGCCGGCTCAGAACGTCCGGGCGAGCTTGTTCCGCCGCATGGCCGGTCTTTTTTTTCGCGTGAGGCCGTGGCGCACGAGAAAGCGTTGGATCGCCCCATAGCTGAAGACCAAACCGCGCCTGCCCAGAGCGGCGCGCAACTCCTTGATCGTCATGTCCCGGTTCTCTTCAAGAAGGCCCAGGATCACCGCCCGTTGCACCTCGATACGCCGCGAGCGGCGATCCCCGCCAAGTGCTTTCGGGCGAGGGTCACCCTGTTCACGCACCAGCCTGCGCCACCGGCTCACGCTCGCCGCGCTCACCCCAAACCGCGCCGCAGCCGCTCTATGGCTCAGACCCTCCGAAACCGCTGACAGAACCCGAATGCGAAGATCAAGGGAAAGGGCTTTCGACATCATCACCGGCCTCCTTTGTCCCGGTGCAATCTTGAATCACAAATCTCAAGCCATGTGAATCCCCAAATGATTCAATCAGATAAGATCACGCTCTAAAACAACAAAAGCACCGCTTCGAAACGATCTGCGCGGCGAAAGCGTCAGAAGGTCCCGCCGTGGAGCGCGAGCAGGCGTTCGGCCTCGGCCAGGTCCTCGGCGCGGTTGGCGTTGAAGAAGGGGTCGAGGGGGGCCGTCTCGAAGGGGACCTCGACGAGGGCGTGGCGCGCCGTCCAGCGGTCGATCCTGCGGATCCCCTCCCCTACCAGGGCCTCGCGCAGGTCCTCCCGCAGTGCGGGCGGCCAGAGGCCGAACACCGGGTGCGCGCGGCCGCCGGAGGCGGCGCAGGCGAGGTCCGCACCGGCGGCGCGACGGGCCTCGGCGAGGCGGGCCACCATGTCCCGCGGCAGGAACGGCGCGTCGGTGGCGAAGCTCGCGACCAGCTCGCAGGCCGGCGCTTCTCTCGCCGCCCAGTCCAGCGCCGTCAATATGCCCGCGAGGGGTCCCGCCGCGCCGGGCACCACGTCCGCCGCCACAGGCAGGCCATAGGCGGCGAAGCGCGCCGGGTCGCCGTTCGCGTTCAGGAGCAGCGGCCCCACCTGGGGCGCGGCACGGGCAAGCGTTCGGGCCAGCAGGGTCTCGCCGGCGAGCCGGCGCAGACACTTGTCCCCGCCGCCCATGCGACGCGCGAGGCCTCCGGCCAGCAGCACGCCGGCGATACCGCTCATCCTGTCGGATCCTCGGGCGGCTTACGCCGCGTCCTCGGCGGCGCGGCTCCCCTTGCGCCGATGGCGCTTCGCCTCCTCGGCAACGGCGGAGGCATCCGCGTCATAGACCAGCCGCTCCGCACCGGCGAGCGCAACGAAGCGCCGCCCCCGCGCCCGCCCGATCAGCGTGAGGTTCGCGCGGCGCGCGAGCTCCACCCCCCAGGCGGTAAAGCCGGAGCGGGAGATCAGGACGGGAAGCTCCATGGTCACGGTCTTGATCACCATCTCGCTGGTGAGCCGGCCCGTGGTGTACATGATCTTGCCGCGCGGGCCGACGCCGTTCCGGAACATGTAGCCCGCGATCTTGTCGATGGCGTTGTGCCGCCCGACATCCTCCATATAGATCAGCGGGCGCTCCCCCTCGCACAGCACGCAGCCGTGGATCGCGCCGGCCGCCAGATAGAGGCTCGGCTGACGGTTGATCTTGTGGGCGAGCGCATAGAGCCAGGAGGTCTTGAGGCGGGCGTTCCGGTCCAGCGTTACGGAATCGAAGCGCTCCATGAGATCGCCGAAAACCGTGCCCTGGGCGCAGCCCGAGGTGAGCGTCTTGCGCCGGAGCGTCTCCTCGTAGTCGGTCTCGCGGGCGGTGCGCACGACGACGGTCTCGATATCCTCGTCATACTCCACGCCCGTCACCTCGTCGTCCGTGCGCAGCATGTTCTGGTTCAGCAGGTAGCCGAGGGCCAGATAGTCCGGGTGGTCGCGGATCGTCATCACGGTGACGATCTCCTGCCCATTGAGGAAGATGGTGAGCGGGCGCTCCTCCACCACCCGCGTCTCCAGGGCCTCGCCGTTCTGGTCCACCCCCTGGAGCGCACGGGTAAGCCGCACGTCCGCCGGGTCGGGCCGGACGAGGAATTCCCCCGCTGCCGGACCGTCGGCCCCTTCCCGCTCGACCGTCACGCCCCCTCCAGGAAGCGTTCGAGGCGCGCGTTGAACGCGTCCGCCGCGGTGAGCGAGCAGCAGTGGGCCCCACGCTCGAAGATCGTAAGCTCCGCCCCGGGGATAAGGGATGCGAGCTCCTCCGAATAGTAGGACGGGGTCAGGTGGTCGTCTCGCGCACCGATCACCAGGGTCCGCACCGTGACCGAGGGAAGCGCCGCCGTGCGGTCGAAGCGAAGGCCGGCGTCGATCCGGCTGATCTGGATCTCGGGCGCCGGATAGTGTGCGAGCGCACGCCGGGCCTCCGCCTCCAGCGCCTCGTGATTGTCGCGAATCCACCGGCTCGGATAGAGGAAGAGCGGCACCGCGCGGAGATAGGCCTCGGGGCTTGCGCAGGCCAGGAGGGTCTTGCGGGTCGCCATCAGGCGCTGGCGGAAGGGGCAGGCCCGCGTCCAGCTGTTGGCGATCGTGAGACTCAGGAGCCGGTCGGGATGTTCCACCGCCATCACCTGCCCCATGGCACCGCCGGTGGAGTGGCCCACCAGGTGGGCGCGCTCGATTTCGAGGGCATCCATCAGCCGCAGGAGGTCGTCCGTCATCTGCTCGATGGAATATTCTATCTGCGAGCGGCTCGAGCGTCCGCAGCCCCGATGGTCATGGGTCATTACCCGGTAACGCCCGGAAAAGGCTTCGACCTGCGGCCGCCAATAGGCACCCACACCGCCAAGCCCCGGCACCAAAACCAGCGGCGGACCGGCGCCTTCGACCTCGAAATGGAGGCTGAAATCGCCAAGCGAAAGCTCGGGCACCGCGCCCTCCCCGGTGGGTCCGTGCTATGCTTCCCTTCGATACTCCGGCGCCGCCCCCGGAGCAAGAACCGGCGCTAGAACCGCCGGCGGGACGAGCGCCTAACGGCGGAGGAACACGGGATGGCGCGGACGCTCTTCACCGATGTGACGATTTTCGACGGCTCCGGCGAGGAACCGTTCCGGGGTGAGGTGCTCGTACAGGGAAACCGGATCGCCAAGGTGGCGCGCGGCGGCAACGCGGGCGGCGATGCGGATCGCGTCGTGGAAGGCGGCGGCGCAACGCTCATGCCGGGGCTCGTGAACTGCCACGGGCATCCCACCTATCCCAATATGGGTGCGAACTTCTACCAGCCGGGCGAACTCCCGGTCGAGGAGCATGTCTTCCGCACCATGCACAATGTGCGGGCGATGCTGGACGCGGGCTTCACCGCCTCCATCAACGGCTCCTCGGCAAAACCCCGGCTCGATATCGCCGTCCGCAACGAGATCGACACGGGCGGCATCCCCGGGCCGAGACTGCGCGCCTGCACGCCCGAGATCACGGTCACCGGCGGGCTCGGCGACGTTCGCCAGTACCACATGTATCACGAGGCCTTCGCGGTGATCTGCGACGGCCCCGAGGAGATCCGCAAGTTCACCCGCCTGATGATCCGCGAGGGCGTGGACAGCCTCAAGCTGATGATCTCGGGCGACTTCTTCGTTCACGACACGGCGACCGGCGACATGACGGTGATGCAGGAGGACGAGATCGCCGCCTGCACCAGCCTCGCCAAGATTCACCGGCGCCGGGTGATCGCCCATGCGCGGACGGCGGAATCGGTGAAGCAATGCGTCAAGCACGGGATCGAGCTCGTCTATCATGCGAATTTCTGCGACGAGGAGGCGCTCGACCTGCTGGAAGCCAACAGGGACCGCTTCTTCGTCTGCCCGGCCATCGGGCTCACCTACACCACGCTCTACGAGATGGCGGATTTCGGCATGCCCCAGGAGAAGGCGGAGGAATGGGGCTTCCGCCGCGAACTCGACGGCGCTATCGCGGTGACGCGGGAGCTGCACCGACGCGGGGTCCGGGTGCTCCCGTTCGGCGATTACGGCTTCGAGTGGAACCCGGTGGGCCGGGACGCCCGCGATCTGGAACTCTGGCAGGACCTCATGGGTTTCTCGGCCCTTGAACTCCTCGCCATGGCGACGCGCTATGGGGGCGAGTGCTTCGGCGACAAGCTCGGCATGGTGGCGGAAGGCTACCTCGCCGACCTCATTCTGGTGGATGGCGACCCGTTGGAGGACGTGAAGATACTCCAGGATACGGACCGCATCCTCGCCATCATGAAAGACGGCGCCTTCCACAAGGAGCCCGCCACCGCCGAACGCCGCCAGGCCGCCGCGGAATAGCTGCGGGAGCGGGTCTCTCGCACACCGATCGGCTGGTCCCGCGGAGGGCGCTACCCGGGGTATCGGCCGCTTTCGGAGCTCCTGGAGGGCGTAGCGAAGCGACAATCGCATGCCATGGCCCTTCAGCCTCGCCTTGGTCGGCCCGAGGTCGAGCGGCAGCGGCTGCCGGCTTCCGTCCCGCCATTCCACCCGGCCCGGCCCCCGTGGCGTGCGGATCTCGTCCAGGTCGGTGTAGCGCCAGGCAAGATCGAGGGTCGTGCGCTCGCCCAGCACCACCGCGAGCCCGGCCGTCGCCATCCACGCCAGTCCCGTCCGGCTCCCGCCCGGTACCACCGTCATCGTCCTCGGGAAGGTCATGGTCGTGGCCCCGATCCGGGTGTGTACGACACCGATGCCCGCACCCACGAACGGCGCGAAGGGCCCCGGCTTCGGCAGCCCCAGACCGGCAAGATCGACAAAGCCCGCCAACATCCCCGACACGGACGACAGCTCCGCCCGCACGTCCTCCTGCCGCCCCGGAACCAGGAAGTTGCTGCGGCCCTTGAACGTGAAGTCCGGGCGGTACTCGAGCTGCACCTCGACACGCGCCGCACCGGTGGCGTAGCCGAGCCCCAATTCTAGCGCCGGTACCGTCCCGAAATCGCCGACCGACCGGAAGGCCGCACCGTCGCGGCCGGTTCCACAACCGTAAAGCGCCGCCGGGGTGGTGCTTGAGCAATCGGTGTCGGTAAAGATCGTCTCGCCCGGCCGGTCGACGCCGATGCCGGCGCGCAGATACGCCCCGCCGGCATTCGCCGTCCCGCAAGCCAGCAGCATCGCCGACGCCGCCACGAAGGCCGCCAGCCAAGCGTGTGCTCCCGCACCCGCGTTGCGGCGGACACGCGCATATATCTCGGCGAAGTGCATGTGGATGTTGCCGATCCCGGGCTTGCCCCGTTTGCTTCTCTGCGGCCGCTGGAAGTCACGCCACATCGTGACATGATGTTAGTGCATCGCGGGTTTCCCCGCCAAACCGGGCGGCCGGTGGAGCGTTCCGCGATGCTCGTTCGCTCTTCGCCCGCACCGCGGCGTCACAGTGAGGCCCCACCCCTGTGCAAGTTCAGACAGGTACGAGACGCGGCTGTTGAAACGGATTTTGGGGTCTCCGAAGCTGTCGGAGGACACATCGTCCTTGAGGAGACCCCCATTATAGATTTGGTGCGCGGGTCTCCAGGCCTGCTTGTTTTTGTTTTTCGAGGAGAAGAAAAATGCGGGCCTGGAGACCCGCGCACCAAAAAAGGGACAGTTCGTTCGGGCGACGCGCGACCGTCCATAACGCCGGTTCGCCGGACTTGAGCGGCGCCACCGGGGCCACGGTTCCAGCTCGCTCCTCGACAAGCTGCAGGCCGCCATGCCTTTCCGATCGGACAGCCGAAGGAACTCCACCGTCTCAAACGTCCTGAACGAGGACAACCCCTCGACAAATGCGCCTCCGCGCACTAAATCCACGCCGTCATGATCGATGAGCGGCAGCGATGAGCGAGACCAAGGGCAAGAAGGCCACCAAGACCGCCGCGCCGAAGGCGGAGAGCAAGAAGACCGAGACCAAGAGCGCCCCGGAGAAGGCCGAGAGCGGCAGCACCTCCACCGCCTCGACCACGCCGGCATCCGGCGACTCCAAGGCCGGCGACTCCAAGAAGGACGGCAAATCCGCCCGCGAATCCATCGGCGGCGCGAAGGACGTTCATTACGGCTATTTCTCGAGCGTGCGCACCCCCGCCTATCGCAGCGGCTGGGACGCGATCTGGGGCGGCAATGACGGCATGGCGGAGACGCCCCGAGCCGGGCGGAAGAAGGCCAAGCCCCGCCGCAGGCCGGCGCCGATCACGCTCACCCTCGACCTGGAGGACATCCCGGCGGATGTGCGCGACGGCCTCGCCGCCATTGCCAGGGAGCAATTGAAGAAATCCCGGGTGAGCTACGACCGGCGGGACAAGGCGGGCGCCGTCGACTGGCGCATCGAGTGCCGTATCGACCGCTGAAGCCTGCAATCACAGCGTCGGATTGTCGATCTCGAGCCCGTACAGCATGCGCCCGTAGGTGGTGAAGTTCACATCCTTGTTCTGGGTGAAGTGCTGGTTGGCGACCATCATGTCGGTGAAGAGATTGCCGAGCGCGCTCGCGCTGTAGACGCTCGCGGCGCCCGAGAGATCCCAGACGATGCGGGATGCGTCCATGGCGAGGTTGCCGGCACAGGCGGCGTAGGCCCGGCAGCGGGCGCGCTCCTCCAGGCTCGGAAGGCGGCCCTCGTCTTCGGCGATGGCGGCAAGCTCCTCCGCCGCCGTTACCAGCATCCGCTTGGCAGAGTCCACAAGGCACCGGGCCTCCGCAAACTTGATGTGCTGGGACGCGAAGGCCGCCACGTTCTTCTCCGACATGATCGAGCCCTTCTTCTTGGCGATCCCGCCATATTCGGCCACGATCTCGAGTGCGATGCCCACCGCCGCCGCGGTGATTCCGATGCCGAAGATCGGGTAGCTCGGCAGCCGGTAGAACGGCCGCTCGCGCCAGTGGCCGCCGGGTGAATCGCCGCCCCGCAACGCCTCCATGGAGAGCGCCCGGTGCGCCGGCACGAAATATTTCTGCAGACGGACATCGTTGGTGCCGCTGCCACGCAGCCCGAGCGCGCGCCAGGTATCGAGGATCTCCACCTCGTCGCGCCTGAGCAGAAAATGGAGATGGCTCTCGTGGACGCCGGCCTTGCCGTCCTCGTAGCCGGTAACGATGCACCAGTCGCATGTGTCGACGCCCGTGACGAAAGGCCAGCGGCCGCTCACCCGATAGCCGCCCTCCACCGGGACGTAACGGCCGAGGCTTGCGATAAGGATCCCGGCGAGAAGGTTTTTCGGGTCTTCGCTCCAGACCTCGTCCTGGGCCTCTTCGGGCCATTGGGAGACCATGAAGGCGTGCAGCACATATTGCACGGCCGCCCAGCCGGTGGAGCCGCAGGCGGCACCAACGGCGGAAACCGGATCGACGATATCGGGGAGAGGGCCGCCCCGCCCGCCATAGCGCACCGGCTGCAGGAGCCGGGCCACGCCCGATTCACGGATCAGGTCGCGTATTTCGGGCAGGACCTTGCGGTTCTCGCGGGTCTTTTCCCGGTTCGCGCGAAGCGCCGGCAGGAGGTCGCCGAGATCGACCTGCATATGCGTTTCCCGATCAGAGGACGGGCGTCTGGCATGGCCGCCGGGTGGTGCCCGGCGATCCGATCATGATGCGGCGCCACCACCCGGGGGGCAAGAGTGGGCGGGCGCGTCCGTCACCGGATAATCGCGGGAGAGGCCGAGCGCATCGACGAGTACGGCGATCCGACCCCAGGTGGGGGCGTCGATGGGAAACGCCTCGGCGGGCGTGCCGTCAAGGCGCTCGCCGGGAAGGCGCACGCCGCTCCCGCCGGGCGCGGGCGGCACCGCCTTGAGGCCGGCGGCAAGAGCTTCCATCTCGCGGGCGAACACGCGGCCCGTGCCGAGCGCTTCCGGGTCCGCCACGAGAACGAAAAGGCCGTTCCCGCGATCCTCCTCCTCGCGACCCGAGCTCGCCCCGGCACCGGTCAGGGCGCCGGCGAACGCGTCGACGACAAGGCTCAGCAGAAAGCCCTTGTGGCCCTCCGATGCACCGCCGAGAGGCCGCAGGGCCGCCTCGCGGGGGCGCGTGAAGAATGCGGCGGGATCGGTGGTGGGGCGGCCGCTGCCGTCCACCAGCCAGCCTTCCGGCACCGCCTCTCCCCGGTTGGCCGCCATCCTCACCCGGCCGAGCGCCGCGACGCTGGTGGAGAGGTCGATGGCGAGCGGCTGAACGCCACGTCCGCGGGGGATGCCCGCCGCCAGCGGATTGGTGCTGAGAAAGGGCGCCGCCCCGCCGAACGGCGCGACACAGGCGCCGCCGCCCGCATCGTTCACCATCAGAAGCACGATCAGCCCGTCCCGCGCCGGTGCGCCTACATAGGCGCCGAGCCGTGCCACATCGTTGCCGTTATGGACGAGAGCACAGCCTATACCCGCCGTCCGCGCCTTGGCGGTGGCCTGCTCCACGGCAAAGACGGTCGACACCGGCCCCAGGCAGCGGCGCGCATCGATCACGGCCGCGGCAGCCGTCTCGTGCTCTATCTTCGGCGCCGTCGCAGGCGCAATCCGCCCGGCCCGCGTGTCTTCGGCGAAAGTAGGGATCCGCATCACGCCGTGCGAGTGGTAGCCGGCATCGCTGGCTTCCAGCAGAACCTCCGCAAGCGTCGCATATTCGCCAGCGGTGAAGCCCAGCGCCCCATAGATATCGTCAATCAGGGCGCACACGGTTTCCCGCGGCGCGATCACGCCGCCGGCGCCGGCACCGCTCATGGCCTCAGCGCTCCGCGACCTTGATCAGAAGCTTGCCGAAATTGCTGCCGTCAAAGAGGCGCAGGAAGGCGCCGGGCGCATTCTCCAGGCCTTCAACCACATCCTCCCGGTAGACGAGGCAGCCTTCGTCGAGCCAGCGCGTGAGCCGCTCGACCGCCTCCGGATAGCGGTCTTCCCAGTCGAACACGAGAAAGCCCTCGACCCGCGCGCGGTTGATCAGGATCGGGCGAAGGTGACTCGGCGCCAGATAGGGCTCGGTCATGTTGTAGTGATGGATATAGCCGCAGACGGCGACGCGCGCCTTGAATGCGAGGCGCGCCATCACGGCGTCGGTGACGGGGCCGCCCACATTGTCGAAATAGACGTCCACACCCGCCGGACAGGCTTCATCCAGCGCGGCGCCCACATCCGCCACCGCCCGGTAGTCGATGGCGGCGTCGAAGCCGAGCGTCTCGCGGATATAGGCCGCCTTGCGCTCGCTTCCGACGGTGCCGACGACACGGCAGCCCGCGAGCTTTGCAAGCTGCCCCACCACCGAGCCCACCGCGCCCGACGCCGCGGAGACCACCACCGTGTCGCCCGCCCGGGGCCGCGCCACCTCGAAGAGCCCGAAATAGGCGGTCATGCCCGGCATTCCGAGAATCCCGAGCGCGTAGGAGATGGGATGCCGGGACTCGGGAAGCTTGCGCACCTGCCCGGGGGCGGCGACCGCATATTCCTGCCAGCCCAGATAACCCTCCACCAGATCGCCCGGCGCAAGCTCGCCAGCCTCCGAGCACACCACCTCGCCCACCGCGCCGCCGGTCATCACGCCGCCCACCCGCACCGGCGCCGCATAGGACTTGCCGCCGCTCATGCGGCCCCGCATGTAGGGATCGAGAGAGAGATAGAGCACGCGTATGAGCGCCTGCCCCGGTGCGGGCTGCGGCACCGGCCTCTCGGCAAGCTCGAAGTCGCTTTCCTGCGGCAACCCCACGGGCCGTGCCGCGAGCCTGACTTGACGGTTGTTCTCGGCGGTCATGGCGACTCCTCTGCCTACGGCCCTTCCCGGTTTCGGGCATCCTCTTCGAAGCCGTCTTACCTGTCGAGTGGAGCGCGAATCACGCACGGGCTCCCGCGGGATAGGAGGCGCCGGGGGCGGCGCCGCCCGGGAGCCAGAAGGCGACCACGGCCACCAGGGCGGCGGATGCGCCGAGGCCCGCGAAGAGCCAGGCGAAGCCGCCGGAAAGCTCGTGCATCCCGGCGACGAGCGGGACCGCCATGGCGCTCGCGCCGAGCCCCAGCAGGAACTTGACGCCGAAGACTCTGGCGCGCCAGCGTTCCGCCGTGTAACGCGCCACCAGCGCGTCCTGAATGGGAATTTCGCCGATGATCGCCAGCATCATGGCAAACGCCAGGATTACCAGACCGTGGCCCGCCAGCAGACCGGCGAGCGCGATCAACGGGGCCTGGGCGAACAGCACGACGATCCATACGGGCTTCGCCGGATAGCGGTCGATCAGCCAGCCCACGGCGATCTGCGCGAAGGACGCCGCCGCTATCACCAGCGTGACCAGACCGCCGACGCCGAGCGCGTTATCGGCGACGCCGCGCAAGCCCTCGTCGAACAGCTTGGGGAGCGCGACGGTGACGGCGTTGAACGTCATCCCCGTCAGTGCGGTCGCGATGCCGATGACCAGCACCAGACGCAGCAAGGTGCGCGACGCCGTCCCTTCCCCCTCGCCTAGCCGGTCGCGCACGCGATCCACCGCCGCGTTGCGCCACGCGCGGCAGGTGGCCACGAAGGCGATACCCACCAGGACCGAGAGGACTCCGGGAACGATGAACGCCGCGCGCCACCCCACCGCCTCGCTCAGCGACGCGGCGACCACCGCGGCAGCCGCCACGCCCATATTTCCGGCAACGCCGTTGATCCCGAGGAGCTTGCCCACCTTCTCCCGCCCCTCCACCAGCATGGCGATGCCGACGGGGTGGTAGATGGATGCGAACAAGCCGACGAGCGTCAGCCCGGCGGCAAGCTCGAAGGGTGTGCGCGCAAGCCCCGTGAGGCAGCTCGCAACGCCGACACCGAGGAAGAAGACCGCCAGCATGGCCGGGCGGCTCCAGCGGTCCCCGAGCCAACCCGCAGGCAGCGTCCCCGCGGCAAAGGCGATGAAGCCGGGGACGGAGAGCGCAAGCAGTTCTCCGTAGGATCGGTCGAACACGCCTTCGAGGGTGAGAACCACCGTCGGGTACAGCAGCATGAAGAGGTGATCGAGCGCGTGACCGGCGTTGATGAAGAGGATGCGGGGGCGGCTCGACATCGGGCGCTTACCGACCGCCTCGGCGCGCATGGGGATTGCGCGCGGCGGGCCTTGGAGGAGACGGAGCGGGTGAAGGGAATCGAACCCTCGTCGTAAGCTTGGGAAGCTTCTGCTCTACCATTGAGCTACACCCGCCTTCCGCGAACCATAGGCCGGCGGGCGTCATTGCGGCAAGCGGTTGCGAACATCATGTCCGATAGAGGAGACACGCCGGAACGCCAGACGCATCGGTCCGCGAGAGGACGGCCGCCGATGACCCGGGAGACGCCGAACGCCATGGGGGCCGCGACCGGCGACGAGGGCCGCCGGGCGGCTGCCGAGATGCTCGATGCGATCCTGCGTCGTGGGCGCACCCCGGCGGAGGCGTTCGGAGGGGGCGGCCGCGCACGGCGCGACAGCGGCTTGGCCCGCATGCTGGTGCTTACCACCCTCAGGCGAATGGGCCAGATCGACGCATTCCTGGCGGGCCTCATGGCGCGGCCGCTGCCGCCGCGCCGCGGCCGGGTGCAGGACCTGCTTCGCCTCGGCGTCTGCCAGCTTGTCTATCTGAGCACGCCCGCCCATGCCGCGGTGGACCGTACGGTGGCGCTTGCGAACACGCCATCCCTCTCTCCCTACCGCGGACTGCTCAACGCCGTGCTTCGCAGGGCCGCCCGCGAAATCGACGCAATCGAGATGCTGGATGCGCCGCGCGTCAACACGCCGGACTGGCTTTGGGACTCTTGGCGAAGAGCCTATGGGGACGCGCAATGCCGCGCCATCGCCGAAACTCATCTGAAAGAGCCCCCGCTGGACGTCTCCGTCGCCGCCGATGGCCCCGCCTGGGCCGAACGGCTTGGCGGTGCGTTGCTGCCGAACGGCTCTCTGCGGCTTCGGGCGGCAGGGGCGGTCGAGAACCTGCCGGGATATGACGCGGGCGCCTGGTGGGTGCAGGACGCAGCGGCCGCGCTGCCCGTCCGGCTGCTGGGCCCGCTTCAAGGCAGGCAGGTGGTGGAGATCGGCGCGGCCCCCGGCGGAAAGACCGCACAACTCGCCGCGGGCGGCGCACGGACGACCGCCGTGGAGCGCTCGCGGGGACGCGCCGCCCTCCTCGCAACAAATCTCGCACGGCTCGGCCTGGATGCGGAGATCGTGGAAGCGGACGCGCGCACATGGCGCCCCGAACGGTCGGCGGACGCCGTACTCCTCGATGCACCCTGTTCGGCGACCGGTACCATCCGGCGGCACCCGGACATCCCTCGCCTCCGCACTCCCGCCGACCTGACCCGGCTTTCCGCCCTTCAGGGCAAGCTGCTGGCCGCCGCGGCCGAAATGACGGCACCCGGGGGCTTGCTGGTCTACGCGGCCTGCTCCCTGCAACCGGAGGAATGCGAGGAGCGGGTCGAGTCCTTCCTCGCGGCGGGACGCCACTTCAAGCGCGAGCCGGTGCGGGTGGAAGAGATCGGGGGCCTCGCCGACGCCTTGTCACCGGCGGGCGACCTCAGAACCCTGCCCTGCCATCTCGCCGATTCGGGCGGTATGGACGGCTTTTACGCCGCTCGCTTGCGGCGCACCGGCTAAGCTGATAGCAACCCCTCCTCATGGGGCGGAGACAGCATCTGATTTCACCCTCCCTCCTGGCGGCGGATTTTTCGCACCTCGGAGCGGAAGCCCGCGCGATGGCGGAAGCGGGCGCCGACGCGATCCATATCGACGTGATGGACGGGCATTTCGTCCCCAACCTCACCATAGGGGCGGGTGTGGTGGCCGCGCTCCGCCCGCACTGCGCCCTGCCGATGGACGTCCATCTCATGGTCGAACCGGCCGAGCCTCATATCGACGCCTTCGTCGAAGCCGGGGCGGACGGCATCACCGTGCACGCCGAAGCGGGGCCCCACCTGCATCGGACGATCCAGCGCATCAAAGCCGCGGACAAGCAGGCGGGCGTCGCGCTCTGCCCGGCGACACCCGGACGCGCGATCGAGCCGGTGCTCGAAGACGTGGATCTGGTGCTGGTGATGACCGTGAATCCGGGCTTCGGCGGCCAGGCGTTCATCCCGAGCCAGCTCGAAAAGATACGGGAGGTTCGCGCGCTGATCGACGCATGCGCGCGGCCGATCGCGCTTCAAGTCGACGGCGGCATCGACGAAAACACCGCTGGCCCGGCGGCGGACGCCGGCGCGACCGTGCTGGTGGCCGGCACCGCGAGCTTTCGCGGCGGCCCGGCACACTATGGGGAGAATATCGCCCGGCTGCGGGCAGCCGCCCAATCGAGCGCCGATGCGAGAGTGGTTCGCCCGCTTGACGCGGTGTCCTGACGTCTTCGGACCATGAGCGTCCACGAGAGAGAGCTCTCCCGCGCACCCGGCGTCGGTTCCCTGTTGAACGCGCTGCGGCGTCTCGGCGGAAGCGCCGGCACGACCGGCGCAAACAGGGCGGCCCGTGGGCTCCCGTCACCCGTCCCGGACCTCATTCCCGGCAGTGAGGAGCGGGGCCGGGCCCTGCTCGCAAATCTCTATGATTTCGGCGGATACAGTATTCGCGTCGGCGAGGGCGCCGCCGAGGGCCGGGCGCCCTGGCTCTACGAGGGCGCCGGCGAGCACTGGCTCGCCGAAATGCAGGGCTTCGGCTGGCTGCGCGACCTGCGTTCCGTGGGCGGCGGCGAGGCGCTGGCCTGCGCGCGCGCCCTCGTGCTGGACTGGATCGAGCGCCATGAGTCGGTCACGCGAATCGCGGCTTGGCAACCCGAACTCGCCGGGGCGCGCATCACCGCCTGGCTCGCCAATGGGGAGTTCCTGCTGCGCGGCGCCGACCGCGGCTTTGCAGATCGCTTCCACGATTCGCTCGCCATGCAGACGCGCCACCTCGCGCGCACGGCGCGGAACGCGGATGAGGGCCTGCCCCGGCTGGTCGCGGTCAAGGGCATGATTCTCGGCGCACTCGCCATGCCGGACGGCAGGCGGCGCGCCGCCCAGGGCATCAAGTTGCTCGACGCCACGCTGGAACGGCAGATTGCGCGTGACGGCAGCCATGCCGAGCGGAGCCCGTCGTCCCAGCTTGCGGCGCTCCGTCACCTCTTCGAGCTCGGTGCGGCGTTGGAGGCGGCGGGCCAGGGGGCATCCCCGGGCCTGTCGGCGGCGCTCGGGCGAATCGTACCGGCGCTCCGGGTGTTCCGCCATAGCGACGGCGGCCTCGCCCTCTTCAATGGCGGTATCGAGGAGAATGCGTCCCATATCGAAAGCGCCCTTGCACCTGCGAACGGCAAGGGTTCCGTGCCAAGCGACGCACCGGAGGGCGGCTTCAGCCGTATCGAAGGCGGACGGGCAACGCTCATCACCGACCTGGGCGCGCCGCCCTCTCTCGGGCGCCAGGCCCATGCCGGGACGCTGAGCTTCGAGATGAGCGCCGGCGGGGAGCGTCTCATCGTCAATTGTGGCGCATGGCGGGGAAACGACACCGCGTGGCGGCAGGCGCTGCGCTCCACCGCGGCCCACAGCACCCTTGCGGTGGACGGCACGGACTCAGCCGCTCTCGACGAAAACGATGGGTCCTCTCGCAGCCCGCTCAAGGTGACGCGCACGCGCAACGATCGGGAAGCGGCGACCTGGCTAGACGCCAGCCACGACGGCTATGTGGCACGCTTCGGCCTGATGCACCGGCGCCGCCTTTATGCGGCCGCCGGCGGCGCAGATGTGCGCGGCGAGGATACGCTGACCCGAATCGAGGAACGAAAACGCGGTGGGAAGGAATTCGCGGTGCGCTTCCACCTGCATCCGGACGTTCGGTGCGTCCTCGCCGACGACGGAAAGGCGGCGCTGCTGCAACTCCCGAGCGGCGCGCGCTGGCGGCTCAGCGCCCTGGGCGCCGCCATGGGTGTCGACGAAAGCGTCTATGTCGGGGACGGCACGGCCCGGCGCCCCAGCCGGCAAGTGGTGCTTGCGGGCCGGATCGGAGAGACGGCCAAGATCAAATGGGCCGTGCGCCACCTGTCGGACGATGACTGAATTCGGCGGCACATGGCGCACCGGTTACGGAAACCCCTTGCAAATCCCGCCGCGATATATCAACTAGAACCGACAGGTTGCACGTGACCCTTACGTATCTTCGCGGACTGTCGCCAGCCGGCCAAGCTACTCGAGAGACACGGTGCGCCCACACCCCGAGCGCCGCGCGGGCGCGGCGTGGCCGTCTTGCAATGCGAAAGGAGTAGCCATGGCTACTGGAACGGTGAAATGGTTCAATGCTGTCAAGGGCTACGGTTTTATCCAGCCGAGTGACGGTTCCAAGGACGCGTTCGTCCACATCTCCGCGGTGGAGCGCGCGGGCCTGACCGGTCTCAGGGAAGGCCAGAAAGTGGAATACGAGCTGACGCCGGGCCGGAACGGCCGGTCATCGGCCGAGAACCTGGTTCTCCTCGACTAGACCTGTACGCCGTCCGGCCTTGCGTCGGACGGCACATCCATCGGCCGGCGCGTCAAGGCGAGGCGCCGGCGCCGAAAGGACGTAATGGCTCGAAAGCCCAATTACCGTTTTGCGCGGCTTGAACGCGAACGCAACAAGGCCGCCAAAAAAGCCGAACGAGCGCGACAGAAAGCCGAGCGCGCGGAGCTGCGCAAACGGGCGAAAGCCGAAGGCATGCCGCTCGACGACGACCTGCCACCCCCGGCGGACACCGCGCAAGACGAAGCCGACGGACCGTAGCGTCGGCACCGGCAATCGAGCCTTCCCGAAGGCGACTATGCGATCGTCAGGCCCTTGGAGAGGCGATCGGCAAGGCGGACAGGCTCGGGCAGGCGGTAGCGCGTCGTACAGGCGAGCGTAAGCGCCACGGCCGTTCGGAGGGCGATGTGGTGGCCCACCGACACATAGACCGGCTTCACGCCCGCGCGGGTGCGCAGCACGGCGCCCAGGCGCTCGCCGACGCGCGGGCCGTCTTTCGCCAATAGCCACGCGGTCTCTCCCTTGGCGGTGCCCGGCTCCTCGTGGAAGCCCGTGAGCCGGGACTTGGCGACGCCGAATGTCGGAATGTCGAGCCAGAGGCCGAGATGGCAGGCGAGGCCGAAGCGGCGCGGATGCGCATAGCCGTGGCCGTCGCAGAGAACGACATCCGGTTGGTGCCGAAGGCGCCCGAGGGCATCCAGGAGCGCGGGCACCTCGCGGAAGGAAAGCAGGCCCGGCACGTAAGGAAAGGACGTGGGGCGCTCCGCGACCGCCTGCTCTACGAGCGCGAGGCCCGGCCAGGCGAGAAGCACCGCCGCCGCCCTCGTCACGCGGCCATTTTCGGCGAACGCCACATCGACGCCCCCGATGCGCCGAATTCCCGCGCGTCCGCCCGGCAAGCGGTTCGAGCGGCGAATATGGCGCGCGAGTCGCTTCTGGAGAGCGACCGCCTCCTTCGGCGAAAGATCCCAGGCGTGAAGAGGCGACGGAGGCGTGGAGCTCACTCAGCACCCGCGGGATCCGACGTCGGATGCCGCGGCGTCGAAGAGAGCATCTTCCGCCGGCGCTGCTGCCGGGTGGCAACCACCGCCAGCAGGGGCGGAACGATCAGCAGGGTGAGCACGGCCGACAAGGTCAGCCCGCCGATCACCACCGAGCCGAGGCCTCGATAGAGCTCCGATCCCGCGCCGGGGAACAGCACCAGCGGCAGCATGCCGAAAACGCTGGTGAGCGTGGACATGAAGATGGGCCGGATACGGTTTCGGGTCGCTTCGACGATCGCGTCGGACACCTCCATCAGATCGTTTCTGATGTGGGCCAGGGTCTGGTGAACCAGCAGGATCGCATTGTTCACCACGATACCCACAAGGATGACGAAACCGAGCAGGGTGAGCATGTCCAACGGCTGGAAGTAATAGCGGTTTACCGCAGCCAGTCCGAGAACGCCGCCGGCGGTAGCCAGCGGCACCGAGAGCATGATCACGAAGGGATAGAGGAAGCTCTCGAAGAGCACCGCCATGATGAGGTAGACGATTACGATGGCGACCACGAAGTTGATCGACATGGCCTCCCAGGTCGCTTGCAGATCGTCGGCGGTGCCCGAAAGACGAATCTTCACGTCGGGTGGAAGGCCTTGGGCCTCCAGAGCGCCGATCACATCCTGCTCCAGCTGCAGCAACGCACCTTCCAGCGGGATGTCCCCGGCGGGACGAACCTCGAGAGTCACCGTGCGCTCGAGCTCGACATGGCGGATCTCCGTCGGGCCCGCGGTCACCGCGATGTCGGCCAGGGAGGCCACCGGAAGAACGGTACCCGACCGGGTAACCACCGGTAGGCTTTCGATAAGCTGGGTACGCTCGATGTCGGTCTCGGGGCCGGCCAGGATCAGATCCAGCCGCTTCGCGCCGATGGCCACCTCGTCCACCTTCATGCCGTCGTTATAGGCGTCCACGGTCGAGCCCAGGTCGATCACCGAAACCCCGTTGTCGCTGAGCCGGACCGGATCGGGGAACAGCCGGACCTCCGGCGCACCGAGCTCCAGCCCCGGCTTGGGGCGGAACTGGTTTCCCTTGTCGAACGGCAGCACTCTCGCCACCAGACCTGTTGCCTGGAGCGCGACGCCGAGCACGGCCTCGAGATCCGGGCCGGAAATATCGATGTCGATCTTCCGACCGCCTCCGATACCGCGGCCGAACAACGACGCCTGGCTCACGAAACCGAAGGTACCGGGTTCCATGAACATGGGCCTCGTAATGGGCGCGATCAGCTCGCCGGCACGGTCGGGATCGACGGCCACGGCGCCGAGGAAGGCCTGGTTGCGGAATGTGACGAAGAAGAAGCGCTCCATCTTGGGCGGCTGTCCGGGCTCGGAGACCGGCCCGGTTTCCGACGCCCAGTAGGGACGAACCGCCCCCTCCACCGTTTCGGCGATGCCGGTGGTCGTCTCCAGATTGTAGCCGGGCGGCGGCAACATGATGCCGAAGACGAGGTTGCGGTTTCCGGTCGGCAGATAGTCGAGCTGGGGCAACAGTAGCCACGACACGTAGACCGCCCCGCCACACAGCACCAGCGCGACTGCTCCAGCCCTGATCCGCCGGCGCACGATCCAGGCGGTGAAGCCCACGACCCCGGCGACGAAGAGCCTCGCCGGATAGTCTATCGGCGCCAGGCGCAGCCTGTAGGGCGCGGCCTCGAACTCGGACGCGCCCTCCGCCCCGTCCCCGCCGCCCCTGCTCCGCCGACCCAGAATCCGGCCGGCGAGCGAGGGAATCACGGTGCAGGAGACGATCAGCGAAAGAATCACCGAAACCGAGATCGCGACCGCAATGTCGCGGAAGAGCTGCCCGGCCTCGAGTTCCATGACCAGGATGGGAACAAAGACCAGCACCGTGGTCGCCGCCGAAACGAAGATTGCGCCCCAGACCTCTCTGGCGCCGAAATAGGCGGCCTCCAGCCGCCCATATCCCTTCTGGCGCAGCCGGTAGATGTTCTCCAGCACGACAATCGCCGCATCGACCACCATGCCGACAGCAAAGGCGAAGCCCGCCAGCGAAATGACATTGATGGAACGCCCGAGCAGAGCCATGGCGACGAAGGAGCCCACGACCGAGACCGGGATGGCGATCGAGATGATCAGCGTCGCCCCGAAGGACCGCAGGAAGAGCAGAAGGATGAAGGCGGCCAGCGCACCACCCACATAAATATTCTGCTGTACGAGCTCTATGGCGGAATCGATATAGACCGTCTCGTCATAGACCTGCTCGAAGACCAGCCCCGCGTCGGGAATCGCGCTCCGGTTGAGTTCGCTCACCACCTCCTTCACGCCGGCCATGGTCTCGATCACATTGGCACCGGTCTCGCGCACCGTATTGACCGCAAGCGCAGGCTCGCCGAGCTGCCTGATGCGAGCGACCGGCTCCTTGTAACGGAAGCCGATCTCCGCGATGTCGCCGAGCGTCACCCGGCCCAGCCGGCCCGAGACGTCGTCGCGCGCGGAACGCAGCACCACGCTCCCGACCCGTTCCGGGGTGTTCAACTCGCCGTCGGTCCGCACCACGTAGCGGCGCTTCCCCTCGTCCACATTGCCCGCGGAGACCGAGGTGTTCGATCGCCTCAACGCGTTCACGATCTCGGAGACGGTAATGCCGTAGCGCGCCATCTCGCCGGGATCGACGGTGATGCGGAGCTCCCGCTCCGAGCCGCCGTAGATATTGACGCGCGCCACGCCGGGCACACGCTCCAGGCGCTC
Source organism: Alphaproteobacteria bacterium (assembly GCA_965220825.1). GTDB lineage: Bacteria > Pseudomonadota > Alphaproteobacteria > UBA828 > UBA828. The sequence continues at coordinate 542,044 of OZ244839.1, read as the reverse complement.
GCGAATAACGTCTTCCGCGAAGTCTCCGTAGGTGTGGATCTCCCGATCGTTGCCGGGTTGGCGGGTCAGAATGAACCAGGCGATGGGTTGATTCTCGGCGCCGGCCGTCTCGATGGTGGGCTCGAGAGAGTCGCTCGGCCGTTCGGACACGCGGTCCAGCCTGTTGGCCACGAGAACCAGCGCCCGATCCATGTCGGTGCCGATGGCGAACTCGAGCTCGACCTCACCCTGGCTGTCGTTGGCGCGGCTCACCATTCGGGAGAGTCCTTCCAGCCCCTTGAGCACGTCCTCCTGCCGGGTGACGATTTCGCGCTCCACTTCGGCGGGTGCGGCACCGGGCCAGGCCGTCTCGATGCTCAGCACGGGCTTGCGCACGTCCGGCGTAAGCTGGATGGGAATCGTCTGGAGCGCGATAAAGCCGAACATCACGATCATCAGCACGGCCGCGACGACCGCGATGGGGCGGTTTATGGCGAGCCTGATGAGGTTCATTCGCCGCTACCGCCCACCGCCCGCCGCCGCACACTGCCGCCGGACGGTGGCGGTAGCGTCGGCGGAAGCGAGATTTCCCGCATCAGAACGTCCGGCCGTCGGTGGCGCTCGGCGGCGGCACGCTCTTCAGCGGAAGAGAACCGCCGCTTCATCTGGCTGCCGAGGTCGCGGGAATGGCGCACCAGGAGCCGCCCGTAGCGCAAACGCTCCGCCTCATACACCGCGAGCGCCCGGTCCAGATCCTCGGCGTGGGCCGCCAGCGCGTCCGCAAGCGCTACCGCGTCGCCGGCCGCCTTCGTCACCCCCATCCCGCCATGGGGCCGGGCGACGAACGCCGCATCGCCCAACAGGACCACACGGCCGAACGCCATGCGGGGGCTCTCGAGATCGGCGATGGATTGGAAGAAAGGCGTCTCCATCAAGTCCACCAGCGCGTTGAACTGGGGTGCGAGCCGTTGCCTGGCCGCCTCGCGAAGGTCCGCAATCACCGAACGATCGATCAGTGCGGGTGGGATCCCGTCTCCGTGGTAACGGCCGGTCTCGTCGGTGTGCATCCGCCTGAACTCGTCTTCGTCCGCATTGCGGTACCAGACGAAATTGTAACGCCGGCGGCCGGACCTGAGGTCGTCGCCCTCGCCGGCGACCGCATAGCCCACCATGTGCTCGCCCGGCGGCAGGCAGAAGCCCATCCAGCCGAAAATATCCCGGTGGACAGCCTGGGGAACCTGCCGCTCGGGCGCAACGCCACGCCATGCGCAATAGCCCGCATAGTGGGGCGCGACATCCGGGAGATATTGCGCCCGCACGGCGGAGCGCACGCCGTCGGCACCGATCAGAAGATCCGCGTCCACGCGCGTACCGTCCGCGAAACGGGCACGCACGCGGCCGTCCGTCTGCTCCGCCTCCACGAAGGTCGCGCCGCGAAGGTAGCGTTCCGCCGGAAACGCGTCCTTCAACAGGCGGAAGACGTGCCCCCAGCTCGCCATGACCTGGGGCAGGCGGTGGCGGCCCAGGACCGAACCGTCGAGGTCGAACACCACGCGCCCGGCCACCGGTACGCCGAGCGCCGCCCCATCTCCGACGGGAAGGCCGATCCGCTGGAACGCGCCGAAGAGCTCCGGGTGGGTGGCGATACCCACCCCGCGCCCGGCCATCCCCTCGGCGACCCGCTCATGCACCGTGACGTCGCAGCCCAGCCGATGCAGCAGGTTGGCCGCCAGCAGCCCGCCCAGCGAGCCGCCGACGATGGCGATCCGCAAGCCCTCCACCGGGCGCGCCACTGCTCAGCCCGCCGGCGGCCGCCTCGCCGCCCAGGGCGCCGCTTCCTCGAAGGCTGCGGCGGCGCGGAAAATGTCCACCTCCCGGTTGATCGCCGCGACCATCTGGAGGCCGACCGGAAGGCCTTCCGCAGTGAAGCCCGCGGGAATGGAGGCGGCGGGCTGTCCCGTCAGGTTGAACGGGTAGGTGTAGTAGACCCAGGAAACGATATTGCGGTCCTCATGGCCGGGCGGCGTGTTCCGCCCCACGTCGAAGGCGGCGCAGGGGAGCGTCGGCGAAAGCAGCAGGTCGTAGCGCTCGAAGTACCGGCGCGCGGTCTCGCGAAAGTCGTAGCGCTCGAAGAGCGAAGTGAAGAAATCGGCGATCGACCCGTCGAGCCCACCGCCGAGCGTCTCCGCCACATCGGGATCGAGATCACCCGGGCGCTCCCGGATCAGGCGGCTCAGCTTCGTGCCGATACCGCCGTAGAACTCCGCCATCCAGAGATCGACAGGATCGGAGTCGAACACATCCTCCACAGGCTCCACGATACAGCCGAGCGCCTCGAAGCGCCGCGTGGCGGCTTCGCAGATGTCGACGACTTCCTTGTCCGGCCGCGCATAGCCCAGTGTCGGGCTCCAGGCGATGCGCAGACCTTCGGCGCCCGTATCGCACGCGGCGAGGAAATCCGGCACAGGCTCCGATACGCCGAAGGCGTCACGCGAATCGAAGCCCGCCATGACGCCGAGGAGAAGCGCGGCATCCCGTACCGTCCGCGCCATGGCGCCCACATGGGAGAGCGTGGGTGCGGCGGACGCCGGAAAGACCGGTACGCGGCCAAACTGCGCCTTGATGCCGAACAGCCCGCAGAGCGCCGACGGAATGCGCACGGAGCCGCCGCCGTCCGTCCCCAGCGCGAAGGGTGTGAGTCCGGCGGCAACGCTCGCCGCCGCCCCGCCGCTGGAGCCGCCCGGAGTCCTGGTCGGGTCCCACGGGTTGCGGGTGATGCCGGAGAGCGGACTGTCGCACACCGCCTTGCAGCCGAACTCGCTGGTGGTGGTCTTGCCAAGGATGCAGCCGCCCGCCGCCCTCAGGCGTTCCACCGAGGGCGCGTCGAAATCGACGACATTGTCCGCGAACGGCCTGGAGCCGAACGTCCAGGGCGCGCCCGCCATGGCGACCAGGTCCTTTACCGAGACGGGAAGGCCGCAGATCGCACCGGCCCGGCCCTCGCGCACCGCCGTTTCCGCCTCGCGCGCAGCGGCGAGCGCCTGCTCGGGCGTCCGCGTGACGAACGCGTTGATCCGCGGTTCGAGAGCCTCTTGCCGTTCAAGCGCATCCTGGACGAGTTCGACTGGCGACAGCGCACCGGACGCAATCCGGCTTCTCAGGCCGAGCGCGGTCTCGTAGGCGAAGCTCATGCTGCGGACTCCGTGGCGGCCGCCGCACGACAGCACGCACGGCATGTTGCGAATCGGCCCGGAGCGGAATCAAGGGTGTGACCCCGCCGCCCAGCACACCTCCATCGGCCTGGAACATGGGCGCCGCACGCAACCGGAACGGCAGCAGAGGTAACAAAGTGCAGCGGACGGCGCAAGCAGATGGCCTGGTTCGGGACGAAATAGACGGCGGGGGCTTCCGTCGCTTTCAGGGGTGCGGCACTTTTTTCGGTGCACGGGTCTCCAGGCCCGCATTTTTCTTCTGTTCGGAAAAACAAAAGCATGCGGGCCTGGAGACCCGCGCACCAGACAAATGTGTGATCCGTGGAGGATACGTCTCTTCTCTTCCCCGCGGCGCTTCCCCCACCGCCGTCGGCAGCCGGTCAGATCGCGCCGAGGCTGCGATCCAGTTCGGTTTCGGGGCGCGCAATGCAGGCCCGAAAGCGGGCTTCGATATCGGCCTTGTCCAGGCCGCGGCCGATCACGACGATCCGCGTCTCGACCGCGCCACCGGGCCATTCCTCCGCATAGGTCGGCGGGCTGAAGGTCGCCTGCACGCCTTGGAGAATCACCGGTTTCTCCACGTTCTGAAAATGGACCATGCCCTTCACCCGGTAGAGATCCTCACCCTTCTCTTGGGTAAGCTCGAGGAAGAAGCGCAGCAGGGCGTTCCATTCCATAGGCTCGCATGCGCGCAGGCAGACCGCGCTTACGTCCTCTTCGTGCACATGGTCGGAACCGGCGTCCGCCGGCTTGTCCGCCCCGATCCACGCCCCCACCATATCGTCCCGCCGTTTCGGCTCGAAGAGGTCCAGATCAAGCAGGCGCTCCACGGGAAGGTTGCCGCGGCTGGTGACTTCCTTGACGGAGAAGGGATTGAGCCGCTCGACCGCCGACACCGCTTCGGCGAACGCCGCGTCATCCACCAGGTCGCGCTTGTTGAAGATCAGCTTGTCGGCGATGGCGATCTGTTTTTTCGCCTGGGGCGAGTTCGCGAGCTGGCGCGTCACATGCTTGAGGTCCACCACCGTCAGCACTGCGTCAAGACGAAAGGTGAGGTCCAGCTTCATGTCGGTGTAGAAAAGCCGCGCCAGCGGGGACGGATCGGCGATGCCCGTGGTCTCGATCACGATCTTGTCGAAGTCCACCACCGGCTCCGCCAAGCCGACCTTGCGCAGAAAGAGCTTGTTGAGCCCTTCCATCAGGTCGCCCTGCGCTGCGCAGCAAATGCAGCCGTTCGTGAGTTCCAGCATGTCCTCGCCCGCACGGGCGATGAGGTCGCCGTCGATGCCGATCTCGCCGAATTCGTTGACGATGACGGCGATCCTGCCGGCACCGGGCGCCGTGAGAAGGCGGTTCACCAGCGTCGTCTTGCCGGCGCCGAGAAAGCCCGTGAGCAGCGTGATGGGTATCCGCTCGTCGACCGTCCTGGAATCGATTCGCGTCACCGCTCCTCCGTCCAGCGGGGAGAGGCCGCCGCCGGCTCAGTCGTCGACGATGGCCCAGGCCCGTACCGGCGCGCCGCTGCCGTTGCCGATCTTTATGGGCGGGCCGTAGAACATGAACTCGCCCTTGCCCACAAGCTCCTCGAGATTGATCAGCCACTCGTAATGAGCGATGCCACGGTCGCGGCAGACCCGGTGGTTCGGGAAGAGGTTGTCGGAGGGCTTGTCGGTCGACGGCCCCTCCACGCCGTGCAGCTTGGAGCCGCGGTCGGCGAGCCAGTGGGTGGCCGCCGCGGTGATGCCCGGGTTGCTCCACACCGACTTCACGTCCGGGTAGTGGCGGTTGTGGAGGCCGGTGTTGAGCAGCACGATATGGCCGTCCACCCTGACGCCGCCCTTCTCCTCCGCTTCCTCGAAGTCGGCGACGTCGATATCGCCGAGATCCGGAATGTGGGTGAGGTCCCAGCAGACCGCCTTGCCCATGAACATGTCGAGCGGCATCTGGTCCACCGGCGCGCCCTCGGGATTCACGTGGTAGAACGCATCCACATGGGTGCCGATATGGTCGATCATGCCCATATAGGTGGTGGCGAAGGAAAGCCGGTCGTCCTCCGTACCCAGCACGAACTGCTCGCGGGTCTGGGCGTGCGTGTAGTGCGGCACGATCACCGGACGCTGGAAAAGCTTGTGCGCCGGCATGTTGTCGGTGAGTGTCAACGTCAGGTCGATCATGCGCTCGGCCATGCTTCACGCTCCCTTTCGTCCTGCCCCGTCCCCGCGGATCCACATCATATCATACGCGCGAGAAGGTCAGGAATTCGCCGGGCACGAACCCATTGAGTGCCGCTGTTCCGCCGGCACGGTGGAGGTCACGACGCGAACGCGGCTCATACCGGTGCGGCGGCGAGAGCCTCGATCTCCACGAGCCAGCGCGAATCCGCGAGGCCGGCGACGATCAGCAGGGTCGAAGCGGCCTTGTGGCCCGCGAGATGGCGGTCGCGTACCGTGCGGTAGACCGCAAGGTGCTCCCTGTCCACAAGGAGGGCGCGCACCATTACCAGGTTCGCGACCGTCATGTCGGCGGCGGCCAGAAGCGCCTCGATGTTGCGCCATACCTGCTCGTTCTGCGCCTCGACTCCCTCCGCCAGCGCGCCGTCGGGCGCGGCGCCCACCTGGCCCGAGATGTGAAGCCAGCGCGCCTCGGGGCCGACCTCCGCCGCCTGGCTGTAGAACGAGGCGGGCGACGGCACGGTCGCGGGGTTGTGGAGCGTGATCATGGTTCCCTCCGTGGCCGGTACGCGGTCCTAGACCATGGCGATTGCGTAAATCTCGTGCAGGTAGCCCTCCAGATAGAGCCCGGTGCAACCGATGGGCGTCCAGGCGGGAAGGCGCTCGCGTCCGAGCAGCGTCCGCGCCGTGTCCATCACGATCGCGGACGCCCGCGGGTCCTTGTGGAAGGAAACGATCTCCACGATGTCGTCGAGGCTCGCGCCGTGCTTCTCGAGCACGCCGCGGATCTGGCCGAAGCAGTAGTGTGCCTGGGAGGCGGCGTCGCCGCGGGCGACGATGTTTTTGTCGCCGTCGGAGGCGACCTGGCCCGAGATGCCGATCAGGCGCCCACCCTGCTTTCGGCTCGCGCCCGAGATGCGCTGGTCGTGCCAGTGAACGCTCGGCAGATTGTGGGCCACCCGCGGCCCCGGGCTGAAATCGGCGATCGCCCGGTAGCAGCCCACCTGTCCGAGCCGGTGCAGGCCGGTCACGGCGATCGCCGTGTAGGAGGTGGCCCGCTCGACGGGAAGGCCTTCGACCGTCTCGTTGCACCAGCTGTCGACGGCGGCATCCATCCCCCGCGCGTCGTGGTTGAAGCAGATCATGTCCACGATATCGTCGAGGGAGCCGCCGGCTGCGGTCATGACGTCCTTCAGGCGGTCGTAGCAGAAGCGCGCCTGCGCCATATGGTGCGCGGGCGCCACCACGGCACCGCCGTCGTCGGCTGCGAGAAGGCCGCTGGTGAAGAGGTAGTTTCCCTTGCGGCAGGCCGCGGAGAGCGGCAGCCCCTTCATCCAGCCGAAGCCGGGCGGCGTAACGCCCTGCTTCTCCCCGTCGCCGACATGGGCGACCACGCGCACGACCACATCGAGGCGCGGATCGTGGGCGCCCACCATGCCGACCGCCGTCCATGCGGGATAGGGCTCGGTAAAGACCTCGCGGCCGGCCTCGAACACGGCGTCGATGGTGCGCGGATCCCTGTGAAAGGACATCACGTCGAGCACGTCGTCCGGATGTGCGCCCGACGCCTCCAGCAACCGCCCGATACGGGCGAAGGCGGCCCGCGCCTGGCCGTGCGCGTCGCCCGCCGCCACCGGCTCGCCTGAATCCGTCGTGCCCGCCTGGCCCGAGAGGAACAAGAGGTTGCCGGCCCGAACGGCAGCCGACGCGGGCCAGCCCTCCATCCAGGCTTCACTCTTTGGCGTGAGATCAGTGCGGTCTTCGATCATTCTCGCTCCTCGCGCGATGGCGCGCGCACCGGGGCCGCCACACGCCTCATGAGCGCACCACGGGCAGATCGACGTAGGACGGGCGGGTGCCGTCGTGAAACACGGTCTGTTGGGCCGGCACAGGATCGAACCGCCCCTCGCCGCCGACGGGCTGGCCCGTGTTGGGATTGCGGTCGAAGGCCGGGAAGTTGCTGCTGGATACTTCCACCCTGATGCGGTGCCCGGCCCGGAAGACGTGGCAAACGATCCCCACATCGATGTCGAACGGATAAACCCGGTGCGACTCGAGGGGCGTTTCGGCGGCGCGGCTCTCCCGAAAACGGCCCCGGACCACCCCCTCGAAAAGGTTGATGGAGCGTCCCCCCGGCTCTACGTCGCAGAGCTTCACGGTGAAATCCGTATCGGCGGCGCTGGTGGCGGCGGCAAGCCGCGCCTTGACGAAACCCGCTGCGAAAAGCGGGGCCTCCAGAGGTGCGGAGCTGTAGACCAGCACGTCGTTGCGGTATTCCACCGGGCGCTGGTCCATGGGACCCATGGGTGCGGTCTGCGGCAGGCAGCAGGAGTGGCCGCCGAGGCTCGGCACCGGATCGAGCGGGCTGTAGACGAAGAAGTCGGGCGGCTCGTCGCCGGGAGTTTCGCGGCTCAACACGCCGTCTCCGCTCAGCGAGTTCGCTGTCCCGCCGCTATGCAGGAACCAGCGCTCCATCGCGCTCCCGGGCAGCGGCCAGGATTCCGAGTCCCGCCAGCAATTCTCGCCGGTGACGAACACCCGCACGGGCGGCAGGGCGTCCAACGCCTGCCTCTCCCCCTTCAGATGGGCGTCGAACCAGGCGCGCTGCCAAGTGCCGACGACGTTCCTCGCATCGTCACCGAAATCGATGGCACCCACCTGCTGGGTCCACGGAATATGATACCAGGGGCCGACCAGAAGCCGGTGCTCCGCATCGCCGCGCGCCCTCAGCGCCTCGTAGGCCGCCATGGTTTGCGGGATGAAGCTGTCGTACCAGCCGCTGATATGGAAGCACGGCGTCTCGATGGACGGCAGGCGCGGCGTGAGTTCCCATTCGTCCCAGTACGAATCATGGGCCGCATGGTCGACATAGTCCTTCAGGAAAGGGAGCAGATCGGGCTTCTCCAGGAACGGAATCCGGCGCAGCGAGGCGGAAGCCGGCCACTTGCCGCATAGCGAGGACGCAACCCCGATCTCGTCCAGCAGACTTGCCTCGCCCCGCCGGCGCGCGGCTTCCGGCGCCAGGATGAGCGCCCAGTCCATCACCGCAGCGAGGCCGAAGGTCCCGCCCACATGGGTAAAGCCCTCATACATGCCGCCCGGATAGAAACCGGGCGCGCAGGCCGCGAGTGGGGGCGGCTTGAGCGCGGCGGCCAGAAGCTGGTTGATACCGGGGATCGAGAAGCCGAAGCTGCCGACCTTGCCGCTGCACCAGGGCTGCGCCGCACACCATTCGATGGTGTCGTACCCGTCCTCGGCGTCGAGCCGAAGGGGGTAGAACGTTCCTTCCGAGCCGAACCGCCCGCGCGTGTCCTGGACGACCACGCCATAACCCGCCCGGGCGTAGACCGCCGGGTGGTCGTAGACGTAGGTCTGGGCGAGACGCTTGTCGTAAGGCTGACGCTGCACCAGGGCGGGGACGGGCCCGCCCGTCGCCGGGCGGTAGATGTCGCAGGCGAGGCGGACGCCGTCCCGCATCGGGACGAGAACGTCGTTCTCGACGATTACGCCGGCGGCTTCGCGCGCATCGGCCATGGTGGCGGCTTCCGCTTCCCGGGCGGCGCGCGGCTTGGCCGGGGCCGGGAGAGCGAGAGCGCGGTCCCGCTATTCCGCGGCGTCGCGGACGGGCGGGCTCAGCGGCGGGATGTCGTAGCCCACGACGGCTTTCGCCGGCGGCCGCTCATAGGTGATCTTGCTGTGACTGAGCTCCGACTCCACCAGGCTCGCGGCCAGCTTCACCGCCCAAGGCACGGGGTCGATCACCGGCACGTCGTAGCCCCGGGCGAGAAGGCCGTCGCGCACGGCACGGGCGCAACCCAGCATCCCCGTGCAGCCGAAGACGATGGCGTCCGCCCCGTCCTCCTCGACGGCCTTCACGGCCTCCTCGGCCAATGCCGCCTTGGTCCGCCCCAGGTCCTGCTCGAGATCGAGCACCGGGATCGAGACCGACCGCACCGAGGCGAGCTTCTCACGCAGGCCGTAGATCTGTGCCTGATGCTCGAATTGCGGGCGGAGCCTCTTGAGAACCGTGACCACGCTGAAGGTGTGTCCCAGCATGGACGCCGCGTGCATCGCCGCCTCGCAAGGGCCCACCACCGGGATGGAAACGCATTCGCGTCCCGGCAGCATGCCCGGATCGCCCATGCAGTCGATCACCACGGCATCGCATCCGTCGCGCTCGGCCTCGACGATCCGCGCGATGGTACCTGGTACGGCCAGAGCCTCGTCATATTCGCACTCGATGGAGGCCGGTCCGGTCTCTATCTCCACATGGCTGATCTCGAGTCCGGGCCGCTCGAGCGCCCGGAATTCCGATGAGTCCCGAAAGCCCCAGGTGGTAATGGGCGTGACCACTCTCACATTCATCGACATGGCTCCCTCCCCGCGCGTCCCGCGCCGCTTATCCGGAGTCTATGCCCCGGCCGACACCCGATCAATCGTCCGCGAGGCGCGGCCCCGTTCGTTCTGCACTCGACCCGCACATCGGACGGTCCCTATCATGAAAACATTAAATCGCTCAATTCTTATATACCACACGTCTTGACAAATATGGTTAATATGAAATACATGGAATTTGGTGCCGTCATCCTGGTGGAGTGAGACAGGCAAGGGTATATCCGGCATGAGGATGGTCGGTACCGATGAACAAGTAGTCATGATGGCACTCGCGCGCGATGTCTCTGATGCCCTATGAGCGCGGCGCGATTACACGCAAGGCGGTGGCCGCGAGATGGAGGTAAGCCCGATGCAGACCGTGAACGTCCTTTACAAATATGTGGACGGCGCGCACTTCTTCGTCTCCGGTGACGATAAGTCACTCGGACTCTGCGTGGCGCATAAGGATCCCGTAAAGGCCTTCGAGGCCGTCGCCGCCACGCTGACGAAGCTCTTCAAGGAGAATCACAACGAGGATGCGATCTTTCACCCGGAGTCCTCATCGCACGCATTCCAACAATGGTTCGTGCATCGTAGTGAAGAAGCCATGACGAGGCCCGCACCGGGGATTTCCGGCGTGTTCCCTTGGTCAAGGGCCGACGCCGCGTAATGACAGCCAGTGCAACCGTAGAAGCGGTTGTTGCAAAGATCCGTTCTCAGAACTGCAGACGTAGGAAGGACTTGGATGACGAGTCTTCCCTATACTTTTCTGTCAGCGATCGTGGAAAGGACTGGGTCTTTTCTATTCCGCAGCCGTTGGAGAGTGACGGTTATACTCTGCCACAATTGGAGGAAATCGAAGCTCAACTGGCTCGTCTTGGTTTGGAGCTCTTGCCTCTTGATCCATATCTTCATTGACTGAAAGTACTTGATAACGCGCACACCCATATCGGGGATATGAACCGGTTGCCAACCGATCCGCGACGCGAAGGAAGAGACCATCGCGCGGTCCAGGGTCGCACCGAAGAGCCCCAGCGGCGCCCGGACGTGGAAAGCCATCGAAGTCGACTCGAAGCTGATCATTTCGTGGGCAGCCGGCGACCGCACCTCGGCCACAGCCAGTCAATTCACGGACGATGCGCGGGATCGCTCGGCGAACCGTGTAGAATCCAGTCACGGATTGGCCACAAGGCGTCGTTGGAGACCCGTGCACCGAACCGGGAGCCCGCGTGGCGACTTTGCGATCCGGGGGCGGGTCCGTTATGTAGCAATCAGGGGTGTGCGCACCGGAGGGAGCTATGCGGATTGGCGTCGATGTCGGCGGAACCAATACCGACGCGGCGCTGATGGACGGCAGCATCGTCGTCGCATCGGTCAAGTCGCCCACGACGGCCGATGTCGGCTCCGGTGTGGTGGCAGCAGTGCAGAACGTGCTCGCCGAATCGGGCACGGCGCCCGAGAACGTTACGGGCGTGATGATCGGCACGACCCAGTTCACCAACGCCATCGTCGAGCGCCGCCGGCTGGTTCCCGTGGGTATCGTCCGCCTCGCTCTCCCGGCTACCGAAAGCCTCGATCCGCTGATCGACTGGCCCAAGGACCTGGTCGAGGCGGTGGGGCGCAACGTCTACATGGCGAAGGGCGGCTACGAAGTCGACGGGCGCGAGATCTCGCCGCTGGATGAAGGCGAGATCGCCGGGATCGCGCGCGATATCCGCGCCAAGGGCCTCCGGTCGATCGCCGTCTCCTCCGTCTTCGCACCACTCAACCGCGCACAGGAGGAACGCGCCGGAGAGATCCTCCGCGAAGAATGCCCCGACGTGCGTATCACGCTTTCCAACGAGATCGGACGCGTCGGGCTGATCGAGCGCGAGAACGCGGCGGTGATGAACGCCGCGCTGGTAGAGCTTTCCGCGACCGTCGTCGGCTCCTTCCGGACGGCGCTCGAGCAGCTCTTCATCGATGCGCCCTTCTTCATCAGCCAGAACGACGGCACCCTCATGAGCGCCGAACATGTGGAGAGCTACCCGGTGCTCACCTTCGCCTCCGGGCCGACCAACAGCATGCGGGGCGGGGCCTTCCTCTCCGACCGGGAGAACGCGGTGGTGGTCGATATCGGCGGCACGACCACCGATGTCGGCGTGCTCGCCCGGGGCTTCCCGCGGGAATCCGCCGTCGCCGTCGATGTGGGCGGCGTGCGCACCAACTTCCGCATGCCGGACGTACTGGCCATCGGGCTCGGCGGCGGCAGCCTGGTGCGCGGGAGCGATGACGTGACCGTGGGCCCGGACTCGGTCGGCTTCGAACTCACCGGGAAGGCGCTGGTCTTCGGCGGCGACACGTTGACCGCGACCGACATCGCCGTCGCGGGCGGGCTCGCCGATATCGGAGACCGCGCGGCCGTCGCCGCGCTCGACGGCGCCATGGTGACGCGCGCACTCGACCGTATCCACGCAATGGTGGAGGACGCCATCGACCGGATGAAAACCAGCGCCGATCCGGTGCCGGCGATCCTGGTCGGCGGCGGCAGCGTCCTCATCGACCGGGATCTCGCCGGAGTCTCCTCCCTGGACATCCCGGCGCAGTCCGCCGTCGCCAATGCCATCGGGGCCGCCATCGCCCAGGTCGGCGGCGAGGTGGACCGCGTCTTCTCCTACGAGAGCGAGGGGCGCGAGAACGCGCTCGACCGCGCCAAGGAGGAAGCGACGGCGCGGGCGATCGAGGCCGGCGCCGATGCGGGAAGCGTCGAGATCATCGAGGTGGAGGAGATCCCGCTCGCCTACCTGCCCGGCGCCGCCTGCCGCGTCCGCGTCAAGGCTGTCGGGGACCTTGCGGCCGCCGCGGGAGGGTCCGCCTGATGAAGATGCGTCTCGAGCTCCTGCCGGACTTCCTGCGCGGCACCGCCTTTCTCGGCACCGGCGGCGGGGGCGACCCCTATGTGGGAGGGCTGATCCTGCGCCAGAAGCTGGAGCGCGGCGCCGATATCGACATCGTGGACCCCATGACGCTCGACGACGATGCCTTCGTCGTCTCGATCGCCAACATGGGCGCGCCCACCGTGATGGTGGAGAAAATCCCCAGCACACGCGCCATGACCGAGTGCCTTCGCTCCCTCGAGCGGGAGACGGGACGCAAGGCGGACGCACTGATCGCCGCCGAGGCGGGCGGCATCAACGGCACGCTCCCCATGGCCATCGGTGCCATCACCGGCCTGCCGGTGGTGGACGGAGACGGCATGGGCCGCGCCTTCCCCGAACTCCAGATGTGCACGTTCGGCGTGTACGGCGTGCCCGCCTCCCCGATCGTCCTGCGGGACGAGCGCGACAACGAGGTGGTCGTCCGCGCCCGCAGCAATCTGGAGGCGGAGTGGTTCGCCCGCGCCGTCTGCACGCGGATGGGCACCAAGTCCGAGATCGCGCTCTACGCCATGTCGGGCAAGCAGGCAAAAGAGACCGGCGTCCTCTACACCACGACGCTCGCCATGGAGATCGGACGCTCGATCCGCGAGGCCCGCGAGAGTCAGGGCGACCCGTTCGAAGGGCTCGCCCGCTACTTTCGCGAATCCAAGGACAAGCGCTTCTGCAAGGTGCTGTTCGAAGGCAAGGTGGTGGACCTCCTGCGAGAGACGACGCGGGGCTGGGCCGTCGGACGGGTCGTGTTCGAGGGGATCGGCGCCAGCGAAGGCCGGCTCGATGTCCGCTTCCAGAACGAGTTCCTGGTGGCCCAGCTCGGCGAGCGCATCCTTGGCATGGTGCCCGACCTCATCTGCATCCTCGACCAGGAGAATGCCGAGCCGATCACCACCGAGGGCCTGAAATACGGCCAGCGGGTGCGTGTGGTGGGCGTGAGCGTGCCGCCCGTGATGCGGACGGCGGAAGCGCTCGAAGTGTTCGGCCCGCGCTATTTCGGCATCGCCGACAGCTACACGCCCATCGAGGAGCTTGCGTGAACCTGGAGGCCTGGTCCGTCTCGCCCGAAGCGGCGCGACTGCACGCGGACGCGCTCGTCTGGGACAATCACGGCTGCCTGCCGCTCCGCCTCGACGACCGCTTCCTGCCCGAACTCGCACGCTACCGCGCCGCCGGCGTGGACATGGTCTCCATCAATGTGGGCTTCGGCGACATGTCCCCGGAGCGCCACATCGAGATGCTGGCATATTTCCGCGCCTGGCTCCGCGCCCATGACGGGGACTACGTCCTGGCCGAATCCGTGGCGGACATCCATGGGGCCAAGGCCGCCGGCAGGCTCGCCGTCTCGTTCGACATCGAGGGCGCCCACGCCATCGGGGACCAGCCGAGCCTCATCGCACTCTATTACGACCTCGGCGTGCGCTGGATGCTGCTCGCCTACAACCGGGCGAACGCGGTGGGCGGCGGCTGCCAGGAGCCGGACCCCGGCCTCAGCGACTACGGCCGCACGGTGATCGCGGAGATGGGCCGCGTCGGCATGGTGGTCTGTTGCAGCCACACGGGCGAGCGCACGGCGATGGAGGCGATGGAGGCGGCCCGCGCGCCCGTGATCCTCTCTCACTCCAATCCGCGCGCATTGCGGGACCATCCGCGCAACGCGTCCGACGACGTGCTGCGAGCCTGTGCCGCCACCGGCGGCGTCGTAGGCATCAACGGCATCGGCATCTTTCTGGGCGAGAACGACGCCCATACGGATACGATCGTCCGCCACATCGACTATGCGGTGGCGCTGATCGGCCCCCGCCATGTGGGCCTCGGCCTCGACTATGTCTTCGACCGGACGGAACTCGACGACTATGTGCGCAACCGGCCGGACCAGTTCCCGCCCGCGTTCGGCTATTCCGCCGGCATCCGCATGGCGGCACCGGAGCAGTTGCCGGAAATCACCGAGGCCCTGCTGAGGCGCGGCTACGGCGAGACCGATATCAGGGCCATACTGGGCGGAAATTTCTTGCGCGTCGCCGAAGAGTCGTGGCGCTGAGCCGAGTGGAGGAAGCCGCAATGCCGCGCATCGTCCGATTCGCCCGCTTCGGCGGTCCCGAGGTCCTCGAGATCCACGAGGAGCCACTCGTCGAACCCGGCGAGGGCGAGGTTCGCATCCGGGTGGAGGCCATAGGCTTGAACCGCGCGGAGATCATGCTGCGAACCGGCGCCTATATCGCGGAGCCGCCCTTCCCCGCCCGCATCGGACTGGAGGCGGCGGGCGTCGTCGACGCCCTCGGGCCCGGCGTCTCCGGCTTCGCCGTGGGCGAGCGCGTCGGTACCGTGCCCTATGTCTCGTGGGACAGGTGGGGCAACTGGACCGCGGATTCGGTTTCGCGCTACGGCGTCTACGGCGAGAGCGCGATCGTTCCCGCCTTCAGTGTCGCGCACACGCCCACAAATCTCGGGCCCGTGGAGGCCGCGGCGATCTGGTGCCAGTACGCGACCGCCTGGGGCGGGCTGATCGACCGGGCACAGACAGGCGCGGAGGACATCGTGCTGATTACCGCGGCCAGCAGCAGCGCCGGCCTCGGCGGCCTTCAGATCGCCAAGCAGGCGGGCGCCACGGTGATCGCCGCGACCCGAACATCTGCCAAGGCGGACTTCCTGCGGGAGGCCGGTGCCGACCATGTGATCGCGACGGAAGAGGAGCCGCTGGCCGCGCGGGTGAAGGAGATCACCGGCGGGCGCGGCTTCACCATCGCCTACGATCCGGTGGGCGGAACCTTCCTTCGCGACCTCGTCGAGGCCGCGCAGCCGCGGGCGGCGATCGTCAATTACGGCAATCTGCGCACGGAGCCCATCGATCTTCCCATCCTGCCCATGCTGGCAAAGCGGCTCGACATCGCGTTCCACAGCCTTTTCGATACGGTGCGCCTGCCGGAGAAGCGGGCCGTCTGTTTTTCCTATGTGCGGGAGCATGTCGAAGCGGGGGCGCTCGACGTGATCGTGGACCGCACCTTCCCGCTGGAACGCATCGTTGACGCGCACCGCTACATGGAATCCAACGCGCAGAAGGGGAAGATCGTGGTGACGGCGTAAGCCGCGCCGTTGCCCGGGACAGGCGAGGGAGCGGAAAGGCGATGACGGCGAGCGCCGCGGCCGCGCCGCGCGACTGGGCTTACGAGATTCGCGCCTTCTTCGGCGGAAGCCGACTGTTCTGGCTGGTGCTCCCGGCCTTCGTGTTCTTTCTGATCTTCTTCGTGATCCCGACGGTCTCGCTGTTCCTGATCTCGTTCGACCGGTCCGTGGCAGGTGTGGTGGACATCCAGTGGGACTTCACCCTCAAGAACTACATCCGCTTTTTCAACCGCTCGCTCTATTACGAGGCGGCGCTGCGCTCCATCGGGCTCGCGGCGCTGGTCTCCGCCTGCACGCTGACCCTCGGCTACCCCCTCGCCTATTTCATCGCCAAGACCAAGCATCCGGGGCGCAACACCTTCTATATGATCCTGGTGTTGAGCGCGATGCAGCTCGACATGGTGATCCGCCTGTTCGGCCTTATGGTTCTCATGGGGGACAACGGCATCATCAACGGCATCCTGCGGGACGTGGGAGCGATCGAAGAGCCGCTGCCGCTCATGTACAACTTCTTCGGGGCCGTGGTGGGGCTGGTGCAGTTCACCCTGCCCTTCATGGTGCTTTCGCTGATCGGTATCATCCGCAGTATCCATCCCTCGCTGGAGGAGGCTGCGCGGAGCCTCGGCGCGAATCGGTTCACGGCCTTCTGGCGCATCACCTTCCCACTCAGCATGCCGGGCATCCTCGCCGGCACCCTTCTGGTCTTCGCAATCGCCATCTCGTCCTATGTGGTGCCTGCGCTGATGGGCGGTTGGAAGGTCATCGTGATGCCGCTCCACATCTACCAGCAGATCGCGGAGATGGGGAAATGGCAGTATGGCGCCACCATCGCCGTGGTCTTGTTCGTGACCAGCATGGTCGCCGTCTACGTCTATCAGCGCTTCGCCGCGCGCACCGCGGGCGGGAGGGCCTGAGCCGTGGCGCAAGCACGACGTCTGCCGTTTCTCGTCCGGCGCGGGCGCGCCGAGGAGCCCACGATCGCGCTGCCGTTCAAGATCGGCGCCTGGATCGCCTTCGTGGTGCTGCTGCTGCCGGTGGCGATCGTGGTCCTGGCCGGGCTCAACTCCGGCGATCACCTGACCTGGCCGCCGGAGGGGCTGTCGGTCCGCTGGCTGGTGGAGTTCTTCCGTGCGAGCGAGTTCCTGGACGCCTACGTCTTCAGCCTGTGGCTCGCCGTCGTGGTGATGGCGATCTCCACCACGCTCGGCACCATGGCGGCGATCTTCCTTACGCGCATGACCTTCCCCGGCCGCAACCTGCTGCGCGCCTACTTCCTCTCTCCGCTGATCCTACCCGGGATCGTGCTGGGGCTCGCGCTCTATGTCTTCTACGTGTCCAGCGGCATCGGGCTGTCGCGCACCCTGCCCGGTCTGATCATCGGCCATGTACTGGTGACGGCGCCCTACGTCATCGGTACCGTCTCGGCGGCGCTGTTCAATTTCGACACCTCGCTGGAGGAGGCCGCCCGCAGCCTGGGCGCCGGCCCGCTGACGGCGTTCCGCCGCGTGACCCTGCCGATCATCGGCCCGGGCGTCGCGGCCGGCGCGATCTTCGCCTTCATCGTGTCGTTCGGGCAGTTCGACGTGTCGCTCTTCCTCAGCACGCCGAACTACACACCGCTGCCGATCGCGCTCTATATTTCGCTTCGCTATACCTTCGAGCCGACGGCCGCTGCGGCCGGCATCTTCGCCATCGCACTGGTCGTGGTCTCCATGCTGCTGACCTCGCGGCTCATCAACATCCGGCGCTTTGCCGGTATCAAGTTCTCATGACGGGAAAGGGAGATGGATCGATGACGAAACCGAAAGAACGGAAGACCGGCCCCTCGCGGCGCTCCGTCCTCAAGGGCGCGGCGGCGGCAGCGGCGGCGCCCGCCGCGTTCGGCCTCTTCAACATCAACCACAGCTGGTCGCAGGACGTCCATTGGCACGGCGAGCCCTTCGATGCGGGCGGCGCAACCTTCAATCTGGGCGAGTGGGGCGGCTTCTGGGAGGAGTTCGTCCGCGGCGCCATGCTCGACGACTTCGAGAAGACCTACAACTGCAAGATCGCCTACGATTCCTCGTGGCCGTGGTTCCCGAAATATGTGGCCGGCGGGCCGCAGAACCCCGCCTACGACATGTGCAACTGGAACCTGCCCGAGATGATGAAGACGGCCCGGGCCGGGGACTACTTCCTGCCCGTGGACGACATCAGGGCCAACGTGCCCAACGCTTCCGACTGCTGGGACTTCGCCTTCGGCAACGGAATCGGCGTGACCTGGGCGTTCGGCCAGTATGCCTATGTCTATCGCACCGACCTGGTCGATCCGGCGCCTGCCGACTTCAAGTCCTTCTGGGAAGACCGCTTCGCCGGCAACCGGGCGACCTACATTACCTCCAACACGCTGCAGATGGTCTTCTTCGTCACGGCGAGCACCGCCTGGGGCGAGGGCCCGGAGGACATGGACGCGGGCTTCGACGCCATGCGGCGCGCTATGCCCATGAAGATCAGCGACTTCACCGGAAACATGCAGACACTGGTCGAGCGCGGTGAGGTCCATATCGGAGTCCAGTGGGAGGGCGAAGTCTATCTCCAGATGGACAAGGAAATCCCGGTGGCGCCGGTGATCTGGCAGGTGCGCAAGCCCATCCTGACCCAGACCAAGACAATCAGCCGATACGCCGAGCCGATGCAGAAGAAGCTCGCCTTCGCGCTGATTAACGAGACGCTGAAGCCGGCCTATCAGGAGCAGTGTGGCGCAACCTTCTATCTGCGGCCCACCAACGGCCAGGCGGCGGTGCCGGAGAACCTCGCAAGCAAGGGCGTCGTCAACAGCGCCGGCGCCATGGAGGGGCTCTGGATCCCCGACTGGAACTGGTATCTCGACAATGAGGACGACATCGTCGAGACGGTGAACGAGATCTTCGGCGCCTGAACGACGGAGACACCGGCGTGTCGGACGTCGCGCTCTCGAACCTCTCACGCCGCTATGGCGAGGTCCTCGCCGTAGACGATGTGAGCCTCAGGGTGGAGGAGGGAGAGTTTTTCTCCCTCCTCGGACCCTCGGGCTGCGGCAAAACGACGACTCTTCGCATGATCGCGGGCTTCGTGCGCCCGAGCGCCGGCCGCGTGCTCATCGGCGGCGAGGACATGACTCTCCTGCCGCCGGAGAAGCGCGGCATCGGGATCGTCTTTCAAAACTACGCGATCTTTCCGCACATGAACGTCTTCGACAACATCTCCTTCGGCCTGAAGATGCGGAAGATACCGAGGCGCCAAATTCGAGAACGCGTGCGTGCGGCCCTCGAACAGGTGAACCTGGACGGCTATGAGAGACGCTATCAGAGAGAGCTTTCGGGCGGGGAGCAGCAGCGTGTCGCGCTTGCCCGGGTATTGGTCACCCAGCCCGCCATCCTGCTGCTTGACGAGCCGCTGAGCGCCCTCGACAAGAAGCTCCGTGAGGAGATGAAATATTGGATCAAGGAGCTGCAGCAGTCGCTCCGCATCACCACGGTCTATGTGACGCACGATCAGAACGAAGCGCTCACCATGTCGGATCGGATCGCCGTGATGAACAAGGGCCGGGTGGTGCAGATCGGCCCGCCGGAGACCATCTACGAACATCCGGCGGACCGTTTCGTCACCGATTTCATCGGCGAATCCAACATATTGGAAGGGACGGTGGCGAGCGTGGAAGGGGCGGAGTGCCGTGTCCGTATCGGCCGCGCCGAACTCCTTGCGCCGCAGCGTGACGGCCTTGCACCGGGCCAGGCAGTGGGCTTTGTGGTCCGGCCGGAGCGCGTGCTGCTGGGGGCCGCCGCCGAGGCCACGGGCCGGCCCGTAGGAACGGCCACCCTCCTCGACCGTAGCTACCAGGGCGCGATCATCCGCTACCGGCTCTCCCTCGAGGGCCAGGAGATCGTCTCCGAGGTCCCCAACCGCCCCGACCAGCCTGACCTCCCCCCCGGCGCGACCGTCACCGTGGGCTGGACGCTCGAGAGCGGCGAGCTGCTCATCGACTGAGCCGGAGGCGGAAACGCGCCGGCGCCCCCTTTCTCGATGCGCCGGCCGTCGGGCCGGCAACGGGTGGAAGGCCCCGTGCCTCGATTGACTCCTGCGCACGGCCGGCGTCACACTTCGGGCGCAAGAAGACGAAGCCGAATGGCTCGCTCATTTCAAAGGGAGGGAGAGACGTGAGGATCGAACACATGAAACGCGTGGCGCGGCTTGCGCTTGGCGCTCTGGCGGGCGTCGCGTTCGGCGCCGGCGTCGCGGTGGACGGTGCCGAGGCAAAGACCGAGGACGGCAAGTATCTCGTCTATTACAGCATGAGCTATGTCGGCAATGCGTGGCAGACCGAGGCGAAGAACACGGTCGTCGCCATGGCGAAGGCGCCGCAATATCGCGACCGGGTCGAGCTCCGCGTGCAGGCCTCGGGGCCGGACGCGCAGAAGCAGATCCAGCAGATGAACGCCATGATCGCCGCCGGTGCAGACGCCATCGTGGCGTTCCCCATCTCGCCCACGGCGCTCAACAAGGTCATCCGGAACGCCTGCAGCAAGGGCGTCGTGGTCGCCGTGATCAACGGCGTCACCGAGCCTTGCGCCTATGTGGTCAAGATCGACGGCGTGGCGCTCGGCGATTACCGTACCCAGTGGGTGATCGACCAGATGGGCGGCAAGGGCAATATCGTCGCCATTACCGGCGTGCCCGGCGTCTCCTACGGCGAAGACCACCACAAGGGCTTCAAGCAGGCCGTGGCCCGCCACCCCGAGGTCAACGTGATCGCCGAACTGGTGGGAATGTGGAGCCACGCCGAGGCCCGCCTCAAAATGCGGGAGCTTCTCGCCACCAAGAGCTGGGCGGAAATCGACGGCATCGTCGCCCAGACCGGCTGTTACACCGTTTCCCAGATGCAGGTGGAGGACGGCTGGTGGCCCGAGAACCCGATCATCCCCTGCGCGGGCGAATCGGCCAACGGCAATCGCCTCCAGATGCTCCCCACCGATTCGGGCATCGAAGGCGCCCTCGGCAAGGTGGGCCAGTCCATCGGCTCGGGCCTCTGGGCGGTCTCCTACACCTTCAAGGTCGCGATGGACGTGCTGGACGGCAAGGAGATGCCGCATCTCACCTGGTACACGGGCGTCGAAGTGACCCAGGACAATGTGAAGCTCTGCGAGAACGGTACCGCAGACGAGTTCGCAGCGGGCTGCAACACCATCAAGCCCGGTATCGTGCCGCCCGACTACGCCATCGACTTCTGGTCGCCGCAGGTTCCGGAGCTCGGCTTCCGCGCGGCCACCGAAGGCAAGCTGGACGACGAGCTGTAGGTTCGGCGGCTCCCGCGGAGCCATGGCCCGTCTTTGCGGTTGCGCCGGGGCGAATGCTCCGGCGCAATTTTTTCTCGCACCGGTGCGGCCGTGACCGAAGCCCAACCCGCCATCGAGGTGGACGGGCTGTCCAAGCGCTTCGATGCCACGGTGGCGCTTGACGACGTGTCCTTCTCCATCGCGCGTGGCGATGTGCGCGCGCTCATCGGCGAGAACGGCGCCGGCAAATCCACGTTGGTAAAGATACTGAGCGGGCTCGTCCGCCAGGATGCCGGCGCGGTGCGCGTCTTCGGCGAAGAAACCGCCATCGGACGGCCGAAGCGCGCCCACCGCCTCGGGATCCAGACGGCGTTCCAGGAGATGACGCTCGTCCACGACATGACGGTCGTGCAGAACATGCTGCTCCCCTACGAGCCTACCTGGGGCGGGCAGATCGACCGGCGCGGGAGCAAGCGCGCCGTCGTCCGCCATTTCGCGCGCTTGGGCCTCGAGGATGTGGACCCGAACGCGCTGGTGGGCGCGCTGCCCCTTTCCATGCGCCAGAAGATCGAGATCGCCAAGGCGGTGGCCCGCGACCCCCGCATCCTGCTGCTGGACGAGCCCACTTCCACCCTTTCCGCGGCAGACGTGGACTGGCTCGAGCGGCTGGTCGCAACGCTCCGGGACGAAGGCGTCACGATCGTCTTCATTTCCCACCGCATGGCGGAGGTCCGTCGCTTCTGCCGCAGTCTCACGGTGCTGCGCAACGGGCGCCATGTGGGCTCCTACGATATCGACGCCGTGAGCGACGAAGAGGTGGTGCGGCTGGTGATCGGCCGCTCCCTCGGCGCCATCTATCCGGAACGCCAGGACCACCGGACGGCGGACGCCGAAACGCCTGCGCTCGCCGGCGAAGGGCTCGCCGTCGGAAACGCGGTACGAGCGGTTTCGTTCGAGCTCTGGCCCGGCGAGGTACTGGGCGTCGGCGCGCTTCAGGGCATGGGCCAGCGAGAGCTGTTCGACGCCCTGTTCGGCGAGCGCCATCTGGACGGCGGCGCGATCCGCCTCCACGGCAGACGCATCGCGCCCGCTTCGCCGGCCGATGCAGTGCGCGCCGGAATCAGCCTCGTGCCCGAGGATCGCAAGACGGAGGCGTTGTTCCTCCGGCTCACCGGCGGCGCCAACGCCTCCATCCCCGTGATCGACCGCCTGTCGCGGGCAGGCTGGATCGATCGCAAGGCGGAAACCGCGTCCGTCGACCGGGTGCTGGACCGCATGCAGGTCCACCCCCGCGCGCTCTATAAGCCCGCCTCCTCCTTCTCCGGCGGCAACCAGCAGAAGATCGCGATCGCCAAGTGGCTGCTGGCGGAGAGCCGCGTGCTGCTCGCCTTCGATCCGACTCGCGGCGTCGACATCGGCACCAAGCATGAGATCTATCTGCTGATCCGGGACCTCGCCCGCCAGGGCGTCGCGATCCTCTACTACTCCACGGAAGTGCCGGAACTGGTGAATGTCTGCGACCGGGTTCTGGTCATGTATGGCGGGCGCATCGTGACGGAACTCACGGGCCGGGCGATCACCGAGGAAGGAATCATGCGCCATGCTCTCGGCGGCGGCGAGAGCGGTGCAGCGGGCCGGAACGAGGCGGCCCCGTGAGCGCGCCCGCACGCCTCCCCAGGCTCTCCTGGCAGCAGGCGCTCGCCCGCAACCGGCGGCTGCTGGTGGCGGCGATGGCGCTGATCGGCATTTTCATCTTTCTCGATGCGCTCTCGCCGGGGCCCATCAGCTATTTCGAGATCAGCTTCCTCTCCTCCAACACCGGGCCGCTGGCCCTTGCGGCCATGGGCCAGACGGTGGTGTTCCTGGTCGGCGGCTTCGACCTCTCCTGCGGCGCCGTGCTTTCCCTCGTCAATGTGGTGATGGCGCTTCATACGGGGGATTCCGTCTGGAGCCAGGTGCTGATGTGCTTTGCTGGCCTCGGCATCGGGGCGATCGTCGGCGCGATCAACGGCTTCTTCATCGCCTATGGCAGGCTCCAGCCCGTGGTGGTGACCCTTGCCGTGATGTTCATCATCCTGGGCCTCAACCTGCTTCTCATGCCGGATCCGGGCGGCTACATCCCCTACGGCCTCTCCATGACGTTCACTGGCGACCTGATCCCGGACGGCTTCCCCGCCGCCCTTCTGGTGATCCTCATCGCGCTGCTTTTCTGGGCCTTCGTCAAGCGTTCCCGCTTCGGAACCGCGCTCTATGCCGTCGGCAGCAACGAGGACGCGGCCTTCGCCAACGGCATCTCCGTCGCACGCACGAAGTTCCTCGCCTACACGCTCGCGGGCACCTTCTACGGCGCCGGCGGGGTGTTCCTGAGCGCACAGACAAGTTCGGGCGATCCACTGGTGGGCAGCGGCATGCTGCTGCTGATCTTCGCGGCCACCATCCTGGGAGGCACACGGATCGGCGGCGGCGAGGGCGGCTGCCTCGGCACCGTGTTTGCGGCGTTCACGCTGATGCTGATCTCCAACGTGCTGATCGTGCTCAACTGGTCGCCGCATGTCATGCCCATCGCCGAAGCGGTGATCCTGCTGCTTGCGGTGATCGGCGCCTCCATCGGCCGCGATACGTCCATCGCCGAATATTGGCGCGTGGCATCCCTCAAGCTCGGGGGGCTGGTCGACCGCGACCGGTCCTCCTTCCGCAGCACCGGCGCACCGCGGCCGAAGCTCGCGCCGGACTGGATCCCGCGCCGGAGCGACGAGCTCTCGGGCCCCGCCCCCTGGCAGTGGGCGGTGCGCAACTGGGAAGCCCTGCGGCTCATGATCCCGGCCTGGATGTTGCTGATCGTGGTGTATGTGCTGGTGGTTGCGGTGATCGGCGGCTCCAGCACGAGCGTCCACTATTTCAACTCGTTGTTCACGCTTGCACTCTTCCTCGCCGTGCTCGGCCTCGGGCAGGGCGCGGTGGTCCTGACGGGAGGGCTCGACCTTTCGGTCCCCCACACGCTCGCCTTCACCGGCGTCGTGCTGGCCGCCCTATGCAACGGAATGGACGCACCCGCCTACTGGGCCGTTCCCATGGTGCTCGCAATCGGCATCGGCGTCGGCCTCTTCAACGGGATCGGCGTGGTGCTTTTCGGCATGCCGGCCATCGTGGTCACGCTGGCCACGAATGGAATCATGCAGGGCGCGGGGCTCTTGTTTACCGGCGGGATACCCACGGGACGCTCGCCGCCGGCGTTGCAATGGTTCTTCAATGAGCGGCTGCTGGGCTTCGCACCCGCGGTCTGGTTCTTCCTCGGCTTCGCCGTCCTCGCCTATTTCGTCCTGCACCGGACCACCTTCGGCAGGCGGGTCTTCGCCGTGGGCAACAGCGCACGGGTGGCGCGGCTCTCGGGCGTGCGGGTGGACTGGACGATCCTCGGCGTCTATGTGCTGAGCGGCTTTTGTTCCGCGCTCGCGGGCGTGCTGATGACGGGCTTCTCGGCGGTCTCCTTCCTCAATATGGGCCAGCGCTTCCTGCTGCCGGCCATCGCCGTGGTGCTGGTGGGCGGCACGCTGGCAACGGGGGGCCGCGGCCACTATATGGGGATCCTGGGTGGCGCTCTGCTGCTGACCGCGGTCGGTACGCTGGTCTCGGGCTCCGAGCTTCATTTCGCCTGGCGCGACATCATCTTCGGCGTCGTGGTCCTCGGCGCCGTGCTCACCTTGCGCGAACGCGCCGGCTGACGGCACCCGACCGTCAGGCCGGGTGCACCGCCTTCCAGTGCCGGGCGATATCGACGCCGCGGGCGAACCACACCTTGTCGTGCGCCAGCGCATAGTCGAGGAAGCGCTCCAACCCGGCGGCGCGGGCGGGCCGGCCGACGATACGGTCGTGCAGCCCCAGCATCATCATCTTCGGCTCGCCCCGCTCGCCCTCCCGGTAGAGCATGTCGAACGCGTCCTTCATGTAGGTGAAGAAGTCCTCGGCCGTAACGAAGCCGGAATGCTCGTTGTAGCGGTTGTCGTTGGTTTCGTAGGACATGGGGATCACCAGATGGGGTGTGCCGCCGACCCGCACCCAGTAGGGCAGTTCGTCGCCCAGGGAATCGCGGTCGTAAAGGAAGCCGCCCTCCTCCACCAGGAGGCGGCGGGTGTTGGGGCTCGGCCGGCCGGTCATCCAGCCCACGGGGCGCACGCCCGTCAGCCGTTCCAGCCCCTCCACGGCGCGGCGGATATGCTGGCGCTCCACGTCCTCGGGCACATGCTGATAGTCGAACCAGCGCCAGCCGTGGCTCACCACCTCGTGGCCGCCTTCGACGATGGCCTGCGCCGCCTCGGGGTTGCGCTCCAGGCCCATGACCACGGCCCAGACGCTGGTCTTGATGCTGCGCTCCTCCAGGATGCGCATGATCCGCCAGAAGCCGCGCCGGCTGCCATATTCGAAGGCGCTTTCCACGATCATGTTGCGGGCGCCCTCATAGGCCGGAAAGCCCGTGTCCGTCAGCATCGCTTCCGAGTGGGAATCGCCGTGGAGGATATTGTTCTCGGCGCCGGCCTCGTAATTGACGGCAATGGTCAGGCAGAGATTGGCCCCGCCCGGCCATTTCGGGTCCGGCGGCCGGGCGCCGTAGCCCACCATGTCGCGCGGATAGCCTTGGTCTTCGTCCATCCTCCACCGCCTCCATGCGGCGCGCGGCGCGTCCCTCGAAGCTCAGGTGAGCGGGGAAGCGGTCGTCGAACCGGGTATCGAAAACCCGTGCGCGGGCGTGCGCCGCGGCGCCAAGCGCCCGGTCCAGCGTGGCAAGAGGCTGCCCGAGGCGCAGCGCAAGCTCAAGACAGGCGGCGCCGTAGGCGGACCGGCCGCGACCGTCGGCCAAAGCCGGCGTCGCCCCCCCATGCGCGATGCGGACACCGGTTCGATCTCGATGGGCAGGGCTTCAAGACTGGAACGGATCACCGGCCACTCGTCCGCCCTGATGCGGCCCCGCCGAGTCGCGGTGAGCAGCACGCTACCGACCTCGACCGGCCACAGGGCGGTTGTGCCGTGTGATGACGAACCGCTCCCCCGCCTCGACGCGCTTCAGCAGGCGCGGCAGGTGCGTCTTGGCCTCGAAGGCGCCGATCTCCGACACGCCACTTGTCCTCTGCCTGTGCCGACACGATCACACCAGTCGCAGTCTGGTTGAAAGGGTAGGTCCGGTCCAGAAAGCACGCGCTGCCGCCCGCATGGACGACGCGGCCGTTCCACCGCAATTCCAGCTATTCCACGCCGCTGCGAATCATCGATAGACTTTACCTCATCGCCGCGAGGTGCTGGCACGGACCTCGCGCGAAACTGCATCCGCAGACGGGAGGACGGAATGGAACCGGTGCGGATTCCCCAACAGGTCGTGGACCGCGTGTTGCGGCGCCGCGGGCGGCTCCACATCTATGACAGCCTGGACGCCGCGCGGACGGCGCTTCTGGTGGTGGACCTGCAGGTCCATTTCATGCGCGAGGGGAGCCCGTCGGAAATGCCGAGCGCGCGGGCGGTCGTGCCCACGGTCAACCGATTGTCGGGTGCGCTCCGGAAGCGGGGCGGCCATGTCATCTGGGTGGTCTCGACCTACGGTCCCGGCGAAGAGCGCGACTGGGCGAACCTCTTCGAGAACGTCATGGGACCGGAACAGGCGGCCGCCTTTCGGCGCGGCCTAAGCGAGGGCGCGGAAGGCCACGCGGTCTGGCCCGAGCTTGACATGCACGAAGCGGATCCGATCGTTCACAAGAACCGGTTCGGCGCCTTCATCGGCAGCCGGGGCCGCCTCGAGCGCCTGCTTCGGGGCCTCGGAGTGGATACCGTCCTGATCGCCGGCACCGTGACCAATGTCTGCTGCGAGACCACGGCGCGGGAGGCGGCGGCCTACGATTTCAAGACGGTCATGATCTCGGATGCCAACGGCGGGCGTTCGACGGAGGAGGACGGCTGGACCTATGCCGTCTGCCTGGCGACCTACGGCGACGTGATGACCGCCGACGAGGCGCTTGAACGCCTGGTCCCGGCCGTCGATGGGAGGTAGCGCACCCAGAGCGATCCGGCACCCGCGTCGGGGATGAGCGCCCTTGCGGGCAAGGCGTTCCTGTTCGTCGCCGTGCCCTTGAAGCTGCACGATGGAATCGGCTGCCCCGTGCGCCCGATCGCACTGGTGATGTAGACTGCCTCGTTCCCCGTGCGCGGCGGATCGGCGCAGGATCGCCCGCCCGGGCGCGGCGGCCGGTGGGAGAACCGAGCATGAAGCGTATCCACATCAGCATTACCGCGAGCGATATACCAAGTTCCGTGCGGTTCTACACGACACTCTTCGGCGTCCCGCCCACGGTGCAGAAGGAGGACTATGCGAAGTGGATGCTCGACGATCCGCGCGTGAACCTCTCCGTCTCGACGGGCGACGGCGGGCCCGGCGTCGACCATCTCGGCATCCAGACGGAAACGGCGGACGAACTCGGCACGCTCGCCGGGCGCCTCAAGCTGGCGGGAGCGAACCATGTCGATCAGGCCGGAGCAGATTGCTGCTACGCCCGATCTGACAAGACATGGGTCTACGACCCGGAAGGCGTCGCGTGGGAGACCTTCCACACCACCGGCACGATCACACGCTACGGCGAGGACCTTGCGCCCGAGAACCCGTCCGCGCCGGGCCACGCCGGGAACGGCCGCGCCGAGGCTCCCGCGACCCGGGCATGATCGCGTCCGATCCGCGCGGGGAAGACGGCTTCGGCCCGAAGATGGACGGTCACGCCCTCATGGAGCCGGCTGGCCGGACGCTATCCGGATGCACGAGCGCGTACGGACGGAAGGAACCATAATGGCGACAAACCAAGATACCCAGCGCATCCCGGGCTATTGCGCGCTCTGCACCTCCTCCTGCGGCTGCATTTCGGTGGTCGAAGGGGACCGCCTGGTCGCGGTCGAGCCCGATCCGTCGCACCCCACCGGAAGGGCGCTCTGCGGCAAGGGGCGTGCGGCGCCGGAACTGGTACATCACGAGGAGCGCCTGCTCTACCCGCTGCGCCGTCTGAGCCCCAAGGGCGACGCCGCGCCACGATGGGAGCGGATAAGCTGGGACGAAGCGCTCGACAGCACGGCGGACGCCCTGAAACGGCTCGCCGCGGCGGGCGGCCCTGAAAGCGTGGCCTTCGGCATCACCACGCCGTCCGGCACCGCAATACAGGACGCCTATCCCTGGATCGAACGGCTCCGCCACGCCTTCGGCAGCCCCAACGCGCCGGTTGCCACCGAGATCTGCAACTTCCATCGAGACGACGTCTACGCCTATACATTCGGCGTCCCCACGCCGATGCCGGACTTCGCGCAGACGGACTGCATTATCCTGTGGGGGCACAATCCCAGCGCGACCTGGCTCGCCAGCGCCAACCGCATCGCCGAGGCGAAGGCACGGGGCGCGAAGCTCATCGTCGTCGACCCACGGCGCGCAGGGCTTGCGGTGAAGGCGGACGCCTGGCTCCGCGTACGGCCCGGCAGCGACAGCGCGCTCGCGCTGGGCCTCGCGCATATTCTGATCGAGGAGGGCCGCTACGACGCGGCGTTCATCCGCGACTGGACCAACGGCCCGTTCCTGGTGAGGGAAGACGGCACCATGCTTCGCTGGTGCGACGTCGCGGCGGGAACGGGAGCGAGCGAGGCGCTCCGGGTCGGCTGGGACGCCGAGGACGGAAAGCCGGTACCCTACGACCCCGCATCCGGCAGCTACGACCGCGCATCGTCCAGGCTGGCACTGGCCGGGCAGTACGAAATCACGGCTTCGGACGGCACGACGGTCACGTGCCGGCCCGCATTCGACCTCTATGCGGAGCGTTGCCGTGCCTTTACGCCTGAGCGCGTCGAGGCAATGACCTGGATCCCCGCGGACGAGCTGCGCGCGGCGGCGCATCTGATCGCAGAGGCGAGCGCCGTCGCATGCTACAGCTGGTCGGGCGTCGGCCAGCACAGCAATGCGAGCCAGACCTCCCGCGCCATCGCATGTCTCTATGCGCTCACGGGGAGCTTCGACGCGCCCGGCGGCAACGTCATCTTCGAGACCGTCCCCGTCGCCGATATCAGGGGCGTGGAGCTGATCGCGCCCGAACAGATGGCCAAGGCGGTCGGGCGGCCCGATCGCCCGCTGGGCCCGGAGCGCGACGGCTGGATCACCACGGACGACCTCTACCGCGCGATCATCGAGGGAAAGCCCTACCCCATCAGAGGCATGGTGAATTTCGGCACCAACATCCTGGTCAGCCACGCGGACACGCGGCGCGGCCTTGCGGCGCTGAAGGCGCTCGACTTCGCGGTGCATGTCGACATGTTCATGACGCCCTCGGCGGCGCTTGCCGACATCGTGCTGCCGGTCAACACGCCCTGGGAGCGCGAGGGCCTCTGCACCGACTTCAAGGTCGGCGCCGACGGCGCGTCCCACGTTCAGCTCCGTCCGCCGGTGGTGGCCTCCCGCGGCGAATCGAAGAGCGACATCTGGATCGCGTTCGAGCTTGCGAAGCGGCTCGGCCTCGCCGACAAGTTCTGGGACGGTGACATCGATGCGTCCTACCGCGCACTGCTCGCACCCTCGGGGCTCGACCTCGAGGCGTTGCGGCAGAAGCCGGGCGGCATCCGGGTGCCGCTCAAGACGCGCTATCGGAAACATGCCGGAGACGGCGGCGACGCCCCGGGCTTTGCGACGCCGTCGCGCAAGGTCGAGCTCTTTTCCGAAACACTCCAAGCCGCGGGGCAGGCGCCGCTGCCGGACCATGTCGAGCCCGCGTTCGGCCCGATCAGCCGGCCTGATCTCGCCGCGGACTACCCCCTGGTGCTCACCTCGGCCAAGTCCCTGCACTACTGCCACAGCCAGCACCGCGCGCTTCCGAGCCTGCGCAGGCGCGAGCCCGACCCGTCGATCGAAATACATCCCTCGGCCGCGGCGGCGCGCGGGATCGCCGACGGCGACTGGATCCGCCTCGCCACCCCGGACGGCGCGATGCGTGCCCGCGCCAAGCTACGGGATTCGCTCGACCCGCGCGTGGTGAGCGCCACCCACGGCTGGTGGCAGGCCTGTGCCGCACTGGACCTGCCGGGTTACGACGCGACCGCCCCGGAGGGCGCCAACGTCAACGGCGTCATCGGCAACGACGCGACCGACCCGATCTCGGGTTCGGTGCCGCACCGCTCCTATCTCTGCGAGGTCAGCCGGATCGCAAGCTGAGTTGCCCGAGCGCAGCACTTGACCTAGGCTCGCTCTCAGTTCGCGGTGCCGCTGGCGGAGGCCACGCGCGGGGCTGCGATCCGGCCGGGCCGCTTCGGCCCCATAAGCGAAGGAGACGCTCGATGTCCCTCGATCAAGCCCAGAACATCTCGCTCGAGGAACTGGACCGGCAGGTTCTGCTCCATCCGGTGACGTCGATCGCCGAGCATCAGGAGGCGGGTCCCGTCGTCTATCGCGAGAGCGGCGGCGTCAAGGTCTACGACCATAACGGGCAAGGCTATATCGACGCGGCGGCGGCGCTCTGGTGCGTCAATATCGGCTACGGGCGCAAGAAGCTCGCCGATGTCGCGGCGGAAGAAATGGCGCGCATCGGCTTCTTCCACTCCTTCGGCGCGGCGTCGAACGAGCCGCAGATCCGGCTCGCCGAGAAGCTGCTCAAGCTGCTCCACACCCATGCCGACTGCCACCACCTGGGCAAGGTGTTCTTCGGGCTCTCGGGGTCGGACGCGAACGACACCCAGTTCAAGCTGGTGCGCTACTACAACAACCTTCGCGGCAAGCCGGAGAAGAAGAAGATCATCTCCCGCATCGGCGCCTATCACGGGGTCACGGCGGCGGCGGGCAGCCTCACCGGCATCCCGCTCTATCACAAGGCGTTCGACCTGCCGTTTGACGGCGTGCTGCACACCGCCTGCCCCCACTACGGACGCTTCGGACAGGAAGGCGAGAGCGAGGAGGCGTTCGCCCAGCGGATGGCGGACGAGCTCGAGGCCCTGATCGAGAAGGAGGGCGCGGAGACCGTCGCCGCCTTCATTGCGGAGCCGGTGATGGGCACCGGCGGGGTCATCATCCCGGGCGGCGGCTACTACGACAAGGTGCAGGCGATCCTCAAGAAGCATGACATCCTGTTCATCGCCGACGAAGTGATCTGCGGCTTCGGACGCCTGGGTACCTGGTTCGGCAGCAGCTATTTCAACCTCAAGCCGGACCTGATCTCCTTCGCCAAGGGACTCACCAGCGCCTACTTCCCCATGTCAGCGGTGGCGCTCTCCGACGACATCTGGCAGGTGCTGGCGGAGGGCTCGGCGGAGGTCGGCATGTTCGCCCACGGTTTCACCTATTCCGGCCACCCGGTGGGCGGCGCGGTAGGCCTCGCCAATCTGGAGATCATGGAAAACGAGAACCTGGTGGGGAACGCCGCCGAGGTCGGCCCCTACCTCAAGCGCTGCCTCGAGGAGCGTGTGGGCGGCCACCCCAATGTACGCGAGATCCGGGGCGCGGGGCTCATGTTCGGTGTGGAATATTCCGCCGGGCCGGGCACTTGGGAAGCGCCGGACATGAACCCGCCTGCCCACAAGCGGGTTTCGGCGGCGGCGCAGGAGCGTGGCCTGCTGACGCGTGCACTGCCCTTCCTGCCGATCAACGCCTTCTCGCCGCCCCTCACCTTCTCGCGCGCCGATGTGGACGAGAGCGTGAGCATTTTCGGCGAGGCGGTGGAAAGCGTCTTCGGCAAGGCGTAACGCGCGGCCCGCCGGCGGCTTCTTGCGCACTCCGCCCGGACCCGCCCGCCCGGATTACTCTCTCGAGCGCGCGGCCGGCGCCCGGGTCGCCGGCATAGACGAAGTGGGCCGCGGCTGCTGGGCGGGCCCGGTGGCGGCTGCGGCCGTGCTCTTTGGCGAGGCCGGACCGCCGGCGCCGCTGTGCGCGACCGTCCTCGATTCCAAACGCCTCTCGCCGGCGCAGCGCACCGCCCTCTACGACCGGATCCTGGCCTGCGCCGCCGTCGGTATCGGCATGGCGAGTGTCGCGGAGATCGACCGCCTCAACATCCTGCAGGCCAGCCTACTCGCCATGGAGCGGGCCGCCGCCAGGCTCGACCCCGCACCGGCCTTCGCGCTTGTCGACGGCAACCGCACGCCCGAACGGCTCCCCTGCCCGGCCCGCGCCGTGGTGGGCGGGGACGGGCGCAGCCTCTCCGTCGCCGCGGCCTCCATCGTCGCCAAGGTCGTGCGCGATCGCCTTATGGCCCGGCTTGCCGCCGCTCATCCGGGCTATGGCTGGGAACGCAACGCAGGCTATGGGACGCGCGCGCACCGCGAGGGCCTGGCGCAGCTCGGCCCCACAGCCCACCACCGCCGCTCTTTTCGCCCGATCCGCGCCCTCGCCGGGTAGCCGTCCAGCGTGCTCGACGGGCGGGTGTGGAAGCACGCCCGCCGGCACCAGCGCTGCTACAGCACTTCCTCGGCGATGAAGCGGATTTCCTCGCGGCCCGCGCCGGCCAGAAGAAGCGCCGTAACCGAGCCATCCGCCGCTGCGCGCTTCCACGCGGCGAGCCGCTCGCGGATATGCGCCTTCGGGCCCACCAGAGCGATGCCGTCCGCGAATTCGTCGGGCACGGCGGCGGCCGCGCCTTCCCGGTCGCCCGCCAGATACAACTCCTGGATACGCGCCGCCGCTTCTCCGAAACCCAGCCGTGCCGCATAGTCGGTATAGAAGTTGCGGCCCCGAGCGCCCATGCCCCCCACATAGAGTGCGAGGGAGCGTTTTACGGCAAGCAGTGCCGACCCGAGGTCGTCGGCGATCCGCACATCGACGAAGGGCGCTATGGCGAAATCCTCTCGGCGGTCGCCGTGGCCGCCCTTGCGAAAGCCTTCGGCGAGCGGTTCGACATAGATCGACGCACGCTCCGGCATCATGAAGAGCGGGAACAGACCGTCGGCGATTTCGCCCGCGAGGCGCAGACCGCCCGGCGTCACCGACCCCGTATAGATCGGCAGCGGGTGGCCGGCATGCAGGATGCTCTTCAGGGGTTTGCCGAGCCCGGTAGCGTCGGGGCCGTCATAGGGCAGCGTGTAGTGGGTTCCACGATGAACCACCGGCTCCTCGCGAGCCACGATCCGGCGCACGATGGAGACATATTCGCGGAACCGCTCCAGCGGCTTGCCGTAGGCGACGCCGTGCCAGCCCTCCACCACCTGGGGACCGGAGGGCCCCACCCCCAGCACGAAACGCCCACCGGAGAGCGCCTGAAGGGTGAGCGCCGTCATGGCGGCGCAGGCGGGCGTGCGGGCCGGCATCTGCATCAGGGCGGTACCGACGGTGAGCCGCTCGGTCTGCGCGAGGATCCAGGCGGCGGGCGAGACGGCGTCCGAGCCATACGCCTCCGACGTCCAGACGGAACGGTAGCCGAGCGCCTCCGCCTCCCGGATCAGTTCCATGTCGATGGCGAAGCCCCGGCCGGAATAGCCGAGAACGAGCCCGAGTTGCAGCATTGGCCTCTCCCAGCCAGCGACCGCGCCCACGACCCCCGGGGCCGACGGCGGAACCGGTCAGAAATCGATACACCGCCCCTTGCGCTCCCAGTCCCCGTAGCGCGCCGGGTCCGGCCCTTCGGGACCGCCCACTTCCACCGCCGGGGCCGGCTGGGCGGGTTGCGGCGGGGCTGACAGAGCCTCCGCCATGCCGACGCGCCCGCTGCCGCGGCGTGCGGGCTTCTGTTGCGATTTGTGAGGCCGCCAGCCGGCGAGATAGAGCACCTGAAACGTCGCCGGAACGCGGCCGTCCGGGCGGGCGAACAGCGCCCGGTAGCGCGCCGCCACATCGTCGAAGGTCCCGCGCCGTGCGAAATGCGGGGCGCGCTCACGGACCGCGTTGCCCTCCCCCATGGCGCGAAGATCGGCCATCAGCGCGTAGGCGTCCTCATAGGTGACGGCGATCCGGTCCGTGTCCACCACCGGGAGCGCGAAGCCCGCCCGCTGCAGCAGACCGCCCACATCCTGCACGTCGGGGAAGGGCGAGACATGCGGGCGCACGCCGCCTTCCCGCTCCGCTTCCGCGCGCATGAATGCCTCCCGCAGCTCGTGCAGCGTCTCTCCGCCGAGCATGGCGCCAAGCAGCAGGCCGTCGGGCTCGAGCGCGCGATTGATCTGCACCAGCGCGCCCGGCAGGTCGTTCACCCAATGAAGGCTCAGCGCGCTCACCACGAGGTCGAAGGACGACTCCCGAAAAGGCAGCCATTCCTCGTCGGCGACGAGGCGGCAGCGGCCCGCGGCGCGGCGCGCCATGGCGGCGGAGAGATCCGCCTCCACCAACAGCTCCACGCCGCCGCGGCGCGCGAACCCCGGTGCGAGCTGTCCGGTATGGCAGCCGAGGTCCAGCACCTTGGCGAAGCGGCGCTTGACGTCGTCGAGGCGAAGCAGGAGCCGGTCCGCCACCTCCCGGAGGAGAAAGTCGCCGCCGCCTGCGAATCCCGCCGCCGCGCGGTCCCGATGGGCGCGCACCGCCGCCCGGTCGAAAACCCGCGCCGGGTCGGGTCGCTCCGCCGCTCCGCCACGCTGCGCCATGGCCGAGGTTATGGCACGATGCGCACGCCGTGCGAAAGATGGATGGATAAGGGAGGCGCCGCACCACCGATGCTGCGGGAACGCGCAACGAAACTGGGGCAGGCCATGCTGCGGCAGGGCATTCACCTGGTGCTGCCGCCCTCGTGCCTCGCCTGCGACCGCTCGGTCGGCGCCGCCGGCACGCTCTGCCCCCGGTGCTGGAACGAGATGCGTTTCATCGCACCGCCCTTCTGCGCATGCTGTGGTCTGCCGTTCGAGATCGAGGCGGGGCCGGACGCGCTCTGCGGCAGCTGCGCAGAACGCCTACCGGTCTATAGGCGCGCACGTGCGGCGTTCTCCTATGAGGGTGTCGGCCGCGACCTCGTACTCGCCTACAAGATGGCGGACCGATCCTGGCTCGCGCCCCGGCTCGCCGAATGGCTCCACCGCGCGGCGGCACCTCTGCTGCCCGACGTGGATCTGATCGCCCCGGTGCCGCTTCACCGCCTTCGGCTTCTCGTACGGCGCTTCAACCAATCGGCGGAACTCGCCGGAATCCTCGCCAAACGGTCTGGTATCGCCGCGGTTCCCGACCTCCTGGTAAGAACGCGGCGGACCCGCCCCCAGGCGCGGCTTTCCGCCGCGGAGCGGCGGCGCAATATGCGGGCTGCCTGTGCCGTGCGCCCCGGAAGGGAGGCATATGCGAAGGGGCGGCGCATCCTCCTGGTGGACGATGTGCTGACCACCGGCGCGACGGCGGAGGCCTGCGCCCGCGCGCTGAAACAAGCGGGCGCCGCCTCCGTGGTGGTCGTTACCCTTGCGCGCGCCTTGCCCGACCGGCCATGATGGCGAACCGCATCGTTCGGGAAAGGGCCATGGCGGACGTCGCGATCTACACCACGCCTTTTTGCCCCTTCTGTATGCGGGCGTGCATGCTGCTGAAGTCCAAGGGCGTGCCCTTTACCGAGATCGATATCGCCGGCAAGCCGGAATTGCGCCGCGAAATGGAGGAGCGGTCCGGCGGCTTTACCGTGCCGCAGATTTTCATAGATGGGGAGCCCGTGGGTGGCTCGGACGAGCTTGCGGCCCTCGAAGAGAGCGGCCAGCTCGACCGGCGCCTGGGCCTTGCCGATGGCTGATACGCTTCGCGTCGCCTGCGCCCAACCCTCGAGTGGGCAGAACCTGGACGAAAATATTTCCGCCGCAAGCGCTCTGGTGCGAGAAGCCCGGGAGCGCGGGGCGGAACTCGTCGCGCTGCCGGAGAACGTGGCGCTGATGGAGCATCGGAGCAAGCCGCTCAGGGCGAGCGCCGCCGCGTTCGAGAACCACCCGGCGGTGAACGCCTTCCAGGAGCTCGCCCGCGAGACCGGGGTCTGGCTTCTGGCGGGCTCGGTGGCGACGGCCGCCGGCGACGGGCGTGTATTCAACCGGTCCTCGCTGATCGACCCGGACGGCCGGGTGGCCGCCACCTACGACAAGATCCACATGTTCGACGTGGACCTTCCCACCGGCGAGCGCTACCGGGAGAGCGAGGTCTTTCGCCCCGGGGGCCACGCCGTGGTCGCCGAGACGCCCTGGGGCGGCTTCGGCATGACGGTCTGCTACGACCTGCGCTTCCCGCAGCTCTATCGCGCGCTCGCCCATGCCGGCGCCAGGCTGATCGGCGTGCCTGCCGCCTTCACCAAACATACCGGCGAGGCCCACTGGCATGTGCTGCTGCGGGCCCGGGCGATCGAGACCGGCTGCTTCGTGATCGCACCCTGCATGTGGGGCAGCCATTCCGGGGGACGCAAGACCTACGGCCACTCGCTCATCGTGGACCCGTGGGGCGAGGTGCTGGCGGACGGTGGCGAGGGTACGGGCCTCGCCGTTGCCGACTTGGCACTCTCACGCGTGGACGAGGCGCGGGCGACCATCCCGGCGCTCGCCCACGACCGGAGCTTCCTTACGCCGGAGGAGCGGGAGGCGCCGCGTCGCGCGGCCGGCTGACGGGCCTCAAAATCCGGCGCGGCGCGCACACAGCCGCTGCACCATGGCGGGCGCGGGGCGCGCAAGTTCCACATTTTCGTAGGCGGCGACCGCGAGGCGGCCCTCGGCCAGGGCAAGCAGTTCGCCGCGCACCAGCAGATAGTCCGGGTTGCGGGGCCGCCCGAACCGCTCGTTGCCCCTGGCGAAGGTCTCGTAGATGAGGACGCCCGCCTCAGCGAGGCTCTGGACGAGAGGGGTGAGCAGCGGGCGGTAGAGGTAGTTCGTCACGACGATTCCGTCGAAGCGCCCTGGCAGGAGCAGCGCTCCCGTCGACGGCCCCGCCTCCAGATCGGCCTCGACGATCTCGAGCCGGGGGTGGGAGGCAAGGTCCGCGAGCCCCGACATGTCCCTATCCGCCGCCACCACGTGGAACCCTTCGCCGAGCAGGTGTCGGACATGACGCCCCGCTCCGCAGGCAAGGTCCAGCACCCGCCCGCCCGGCGCGACGAGCGGCGTATGCCGGACGACCCAAGGCGACGGAGTTTCCGAGCGGTGGCGGCCCATGACCTGCGGCGGCGTTACGGCGAGAGCCCCGCCACCCTAAGCCCCTCCCCGCCCCCGATACAAACTCCGATACGTCACCGAGCGCTGAGAGGAGGTAGAGGTGGCTTCGCTTATTGTCGTAGCCTGCTTCCCGCTCGAGATATCCGCACCCTAACCGCGCCCTACGCACCCTCGCACCACAGCGCGCAGCCCGTATGTACCATAATCGAACTAGAAATGTTTAATTTTGACATTTAGCGTTCGATATAAGAGAGTGACGTCGTCACGCCGGCTGTGGCGGTTTCTGCCGAGGGAGAAACGAACCATGGATGCGGAGACCTTGGGACACCGATTGCGCGCGGCCCGCGTAGCGCGCGGCCTCAGTCAGCAGGAGGTCGCCCAGGCATTGGGGCTTGCTCGAACGGGCATCACCCAACTGGAAGCGGGCAACCGGTCGGTCTCGACGCTGGAACTGACCGCACTGTCAGAGCTCTACCTGCGCCGCGGCGCCGATTTCCTGCAGGACCCCGCGGATGACGACGACGACGATGTTCTCGTTGCCTTGCATCGCGCAGCCCCCGGCCTTGAGCAGGATCCAGCCACCCAAGAACAGGTGGCGCGCTGCGTCCATCTTTGCCGGGAAGGCGTGATGCTCGAGCGTCTGCTCGGCGCTGAGCCCCGCTCCGGCCCGCCGAGATACGAGTCGCGTAGGCCACGGTCTCCAGGCGAAGCCATCTCCCACGGCGAGCAGGCTGCGGAACAGGAGCGGCGGCGCCTCGGCATCGGGAACGCCCCCGTAGCCGATGTCTGCGAGCTCATCGCATCCCAGGGCATTTGGGCATCCGGGGTCGCGCTGCCGGATGGAATGTCCGGTCTGTTTCTCCGCCATGCCAGTATCGGCCTCGCGATTCTTGTCAACTCGACCCATCCCAGAGGCCGACAGCGCTTCTCCTACGCGCATGAATACGCGCACGCTCTGCTTGACCGGGATCGAGACGTCACGATCTCCAGCACGGACAACTCTTCCCAACTGGTCGAAAAGCGCGCGAACGCCTTTGCCGCCGCCTTTCTGATGCCCCGGGGCGGCTTTCGTGATTTCCTGCAAACCCTCGACAAGGGTCTGCCAAGCCGCGTCGATCACGCCATCTTCGACGCCGCGAGCGGCGGCCACATCGAGGCGGCGCAGCGCCCTCCGGCACGCTCACAACGCATTACCTATAAAGACAACGCCATGCTCGCTCACCACTTCGGAGTTAGTTACCAGGCCGCGTCCTACCGCCTCAAGAGCCTCCGATACGTCTCCGACAAGGAATGTCGGGGCCTCCTGGATCAAGAAGACTTCGGCCGCAAATATCTGAAGGCTCTCAGTATGTTCAGCGAAGTCGGTGAGCCGGAAGGGCAGAGATACTGGGATCGCGAACTACGAAGTGAAATTGCCCATCTCGCCATCGAGGCCTACCGTCGCGAGGAGATTTCGCGCGGTCGCGTTCTCGAAATGAGCAAGATACTGAGGATTGACCGCGACACTTTACTCAGCCTCGCGGAAGTGGCCCGAGGCAGGTGAGAGATTCTCCAGAACCTGATCGGCCGGCGATCATCATCACGGACGCCTCGGTCCTGATCAATTTCCTGTGCATCGACAGGATCGATTTGATCGCCGGCCACTCCCATACCTTCCTCGCCACCGACCACGTTGCCAACGAAGTATCGGACCGATATCCCGATCAACAGCAACGGTTCGCTTCCGCGCGCGATTCCTGGGCCCTGACCCTCATTCCCGTTGCCACCGCTGAAGAACTCCGCCTCTTCGCCTCCCTGTCAGCCACCGGACGCCTGGGCGCAGGCGAGTGCTCCGCGATCGCCGTCGCGGTCCAGCATCGATACTCGTTGGCCATTGATGACCGTGTCGCCAGCCGACTGGCACGTCGTTTCGATCCATCGCTCCACATCGTGACAACGCAGGATCTGATCGTATCGATGATCCGCCAGAACCTGCTTGGCGTTGAGGAGGCCGATCGCATCAAGAACGAATGGTCTGATCACCATCGTTTTCGCCTCAATCTGGACAGCTTTGGAAGCCTGTTGAAGTAAACCTCGTCGACGCGCCGAGTCTTGCCTTGACCCAATCCCGCTAGCTGAATGGCCCTAGCCGAACGCTGCGGCCGCATCGCGAACATAGGCCTTTGGCAAGGCCGGTTTCGGTGAGCACGAGGCGTTTCAGGGCCAAGACAAGGACAGTTGCAAGCGCTTGGCCGGGCGTGCGCACCGCCCTTTCCGGCCGTCCTTGCGGAGGGGCGGGTACAATCGCCGCGGTCCGGGCGAGTCGGAAACGGGGAGAGACGGAGCGATGGCGGGGGCTTTGCGGCTGGGCGTGGTGGGGGTCGGGCATTTCGGGCGCTATCACGCGGAGAAGATGGCGGCGCTCCCGGATGCCCGCCTCGTCGCAGTGGCGGACCTCGACGGCGCACGGGCCGCCGACGTCGGGGATGGCCTCGGCGCGGCGGGCGAGACCGACCACCGCGCGCTCCTCGGCAGGGTGGATGCCGTCTCCGTCGCGGTCCCAGCGGCCGCCCACCACGCGGTGGTGCGGGACTTCCTGGAGGCGGGTGTCCATGTTCTGGTGGAGAAGCCGTTCACCGAGACGGTCTCCGCCGCGCGCTCCCTCGCGGCACTGGCGGAGACGCGCGGGCTCGTCCTCCAGGTCGGCCTCATCGAGCGCTTCTCCGAAATGTTCCGCGCCGTTGCGCCGCGCATCCAGCACCCGCTCTATATCGATTCCACCCGAATCGCGCCGTTCAAGCCGCGGGGCACGGATGTCAGCGTCGTCCTCGACGTGATGATTCACGATATCGACGCCATCCTCGCCCTGGTCGACGCCCCGGTCACAGGCGTCGACGCGGTGGGCGCGGGCGTCCTATCGCCCAGCGAGGACATCGCCAATGCGCGGCTGCGCTTCGCGAACGGCTGTGTCGCCAACGTCACGGCCAGCCGGGTGGGCTTCAAGACCGAGCGCAAGATTCGCATCTTCCAGCCCGGCATGTATGTGAGCGTGGACCAGGGCGCGCGCACCGTGCGCACGGTGCGAACGGGCGGGGGCGGTGGCGCACCGGCCCCGGGGCTCGAGGGCTTTACCGTGGACGAGGAGCGCTACGAGGAGTCGGACGCCCTCAGGCGCGAGATCGAGGCCTTCGTCCACGCGGTCCGTAACGGTGCCCCGCCGCCGGTCTCGGGAGCGGACGGCATCCGCTCCCTCGAGGTCGCGCACCGGATCGCGGACAGCATGCGCGCGAACCGGGCGGAGGCGACGCTCCCCTAGGCGGCCTGCGCCGCCGCCGTTCAGGCGCGGAGCCCCGCGAGCGCCTCCCGCATCTGCTCGAGCGCGAGGCTGAGCAGGCGGCGGGATGCCTCTTCCGTCATGAAGGCGGCATGGGGCGTGAGCGTCGCGTTCTCCAGGGCGGCGAGCGGATTGTCGGCCCCGATGGGCTCGTCGGCGAAGACGTCGAGGCCGGCGGCCCGGAGACTCCCCTCCCGTAGCGCGCTCACCAGTGCGGCTTCGTCCACCACCGCACCCCTCGCCGTGTTGACGAGGATCGCCCCGGGCTTCATCAGGGCGAGGCGGCGGGCGTCGATCATGCCCCGGGTCTCGTCGTCGAGCGCGACATGGAGCGAGACCACATCCGCGCCCGCCAGCAGCGAATCGAGGTTCTCGACCGGCGTGCACGGCAGCCCGGCGGGCACGCCGCTCCGGTTCCACGCGGTCACCGCCATGCCGAGCGCGGCGCCGAGGCGCACCATCTCCCGCCCAACGCCGCCGGTGCCGACGACGCCGAGCGTCCTGCCCGCGAGTTCCACGCCGTCCAGCGTGCGCCATGTGCCGGCGCGGAGGGCGCGGTCCATCCGCGCGGTCTGGCGCGCACAATCGAAGACCAGTGCGAGCGCATGCTCGGCGACGGAGCGGTCGCCATAGCCCTTGATGGTGCGCACCTCGATTCCGCGAGCCTCGGCGGCGGCCACGTCGATATAGCTCGACGCACCGGTGCCCATGAAGACCACGACCCTGAGCGCCGGGCAGGCCGCCAGCACCGCCTCCGTCATGTAGCTATGGTCGTTGATCACGCCCACCGCATCGCCCACATGGGCCGCGACATCCCCGCCCGGCACGTCGTCGATGGTCATTTCCAGGCCGGGAACGATCGCCTGGAGCGTCTCGTCGTAGAGCGCCGCCAGAAAGGACGGACAATCGATAAAGATCGTGCGCACGACCCGCCTCCTCCATCGGCCATCGACACCGGTGGGCGATTGTAGCGGGCATGACGGATTGACGCGCCCCCCGGCGACGGGCGAGGATTCCGCTTGCGGCCCCGGTCGCCAGCCACGCGGAGGAGAACGCCATGACGCGCACGGTCTTCACCAATGTCGCCGTCTATGACGGCCGCAGCGCCAAGCCTTTCACCGGCGAAGTGGAGGTGGAGGGCAACAGGATCGGGAAGATCGCCAAGGGCGGACGAACGCTCCGGCGCGACGGCGCGCGGGTCGTGGACGGCGGAGGCGCGACCCTCATGCCGGGGCTGGTGAACGCCCACTGCCACATGAGCTACACGGGCCCCCAGTCCATGGCGGAGATACCGCCGGAGGAGCACACCCTCATCACCATGCACAATGCGCGCACCATTATCGACCATGGCGTTACCGCGGCGGTCGGCGCGGGCGCCGCGAAGCCGCGCCTCGACATCGTGCTGCGCAACGAGATCGACGCCGGCCGCGTCCCCGGCCCGCGCTACCGGGCCGCCTCGCCCGAGATCACCGTCACCGGCGGGCTCGGCGACACGCGCCAGATGCACTTCTACAAGAACGACCTCTCCCTCTTCGCCGACGGGCCGGAAGAAATCCGCCGCGTCTGCCGGGAGCTCATCCGCGAGGGTGTGGACATCATCAAGCTCATGCCGTCGGGCGATCACCTCATTGTCGGCGCCTGCGACGCCACGCAGTCCGCCATGGACGAGGACGAGATCGCCGCCGGTGCGCGCGCCGCGCATCAACGCGGGCGGCGGCTTGCCGCGCATGCGCGCAACCCGGAATCGATCAGGCTCTGCATCAAGTACGATATCGAGCTGATCTACCACGCGACCTATGCGGACGAGGAATCCCTCGACCTGCTGGAGGCGCACAAGCACAAGCACTGGGTCGTACCGGCCATCGGCTTCACCCACGCGACCGCCTATGAGGCCGCCGAGTTCGGCATCACGCCGGAGGAAGCCGCGTCCTGGGGCTTCGCGCGCGAGCTCGAGGTGGCGTCGGAGACTCTGCGCAAGATGCACAAGCGCGGCATCAAGGTGCTACCCTTCGGCGATTACGGCTTCCCCTGGACGCCCCACGGCTCCATGGCGCGGGACTTCGAGCATTTCACCAACTATCTCGGCATGAAGCCCCATGAGATCCTTCGTGCCGCCACAAGCTACGGCGCCGAGGCCTTCAACGCGCCGGACGAGCTCGGCCGCGTGGCGCCGGGCCATCTCGCCGACCTGCTGCTGATCGACGGGGACCCGCTGCGCGACCTCACGCTCTTCCAGGACGAGGACAACATCCTCATGGTCATGAAGGACGGCGCCTACCACAAGCCGCCCCAGGCGCGGCGACAGGCCGTGCGGCAGGCCGCGGCGGAATAGTCATCGCACCGTCTTCCCACCCCATGCCCGCGCCCACGGGAGAGGCGCTTCTCGCCAAGGCGGACGCGCTGATCCCCACCCTTCGCGCCCGCGTGAGCGAGGCGGAATCGCTCCGCCGCATCCCGGACGCAACCATTGCCGATCTGGTGGAGAGCGGGCTCATCCGCGCGACCCTGCCGGCGCGCCTCGGCGGCGCCGAAGTGGATTACCGCACCATGATGGAGATCGTCGCCGCGGTCTCCCGCGGCTGCGCCTCCACCGGCTGGGTCTATTGCAACCTCGCGAGCTGCACCTTCAAGCTCGCGCTGTGGCCGGCGCAAGCCCAGGCCGAAATCTGGGATGAGGACAAGGACGCGCTGCTCACCGGCAACCTGATCTTCCCCTGCGGCAGGGCGAAGCGGACCGAAGGCGGCTGGCGGCTGAGCGGCCGCTGGCCCTTCGGCAGCGGGATCGACCATGCCTGCGCCAACTTCTTCGGCGCCATGGCGGAGGATGGCGGTCGGGAGGCCTTTCGCATTTTTCTCGTCCCGAGGGGCGACTATGAGGTCATAGACACCTGGCACGCATCGGGCCTGCGGGGCACGGGCAGCAACGATGTGGCGGTGAACGATCTCTTCGTACCCGATCACCGCAGCATCGACGCGGCGGACACGCGACAGGGCGAGGCGCCGGGGAACGCCGTCAACACCGGCGCGGTCTATCGCTTGCCGCTCTTCGCCATGTTCTTCTCCTGGGTGGGGGCGACGGTGCTGGGCATCGCCGAAGCGGCGGTGGAAGAGAGCGTAGACGCCATGCGCACGCGCGTCGCCCGCTATTCGGGCCGCCAGCTCGCGGAGCATGGCACCATCCACGCCAGGATCGCCGAGGCCCGGGCTTCGGTGGCGGCGGCGCGGAAGCTCTATCTGGGGAACTGCGACGCGGCCATGGCCGTCGCCGAGGCGGGCGGCCTGCCGAGTGCGGAGGACCGCGCCCGCTATCGCGCCGAGGGGGCCTTCGCCGCCAGGCTCTGCTGCCGGGCGGTGGACCTCATGGCGGAGGCGAGCGGCGGCGGCGGCCTCTACGAACGCAACCCTCTCTCCCGTGCCTTTCGCGACATCCACGCCGGCCGAGCCCACATCACCCAGACCTGGGACCCGAACGCCATCACCTATGGCCGCCTCGCCCTCGGCCTGGAGACGGACAACCCGCTGCTGTAGCAGGGTCTTCCTCCGACCGGCGCCGAAAGGGCTTGGGAACCGCGGGCGCCGTCCCCGGCACTGCTCGGACCCGCGTCAGGGCGTTGCGGCGTCCCACATGAAGGCAATCCATGCCGGTACCGTCATCCTGACGGCGTGTTCGCTTGCGGCGCGAGCGCTTCCTTTGCGACGCTGCGGGCTTCGTCCAGCGTTCCGACGATCCGGCCGGGCGGAACCCCGCGGAGGATGTCGAGGCTGCGCAGCGTTGCACCCACGTCCTTGCTGAGGCCCACGACGATACACGCC
The DNA here is from genome assembly GCA_965220825.1 of Alphaproteobacteria bacterium. Lineage (GTDB taxonomy): Bacteria > Pseudomonadota > Alphaproteobacteria > UBA828 > UBA828. The sequence continues at coordinate 497,794 of OZ244839.1, read as the reverse complement.
GTGCGTGACTCCTTGGCAAGTTCAAACAATTGCCCGATCACCATGGCCGCGCTGTCGTCGACATAGACGGCCTTCGAGAAGTCGAAGATGACGACCTCGTGCTGCTTGATGTCGAGGCCGATCACGTTCGTCAGCTTGCGCGACGAGGCAACGCTCAATGTGCCACCGAGCGCCACCATGCCGACCCGCGCTGCAAAGGGGTCGGCGTCCTCCTGCGTCTCTTCCTCGGCGAAGAAGGACGAGTCCAGCAGAGGCACCGAAATCACATTGTCGAGCTCCAGCCGTTCGAGCCTCCGGGCGTGCACCATTCCGCCGGCGATCAGACCGACGGCGACCGCGGTGATCAGATCGACGAACACGGTAAGCCCAAGGGTCGCCAGCATCACGATGAGGTGTTCGCGCCGAAGGCGATACATCCGGGCGAGCATGCGCCAGTCGATGATGTCCCACCCGACCTTCATCAGCACCCCGGCCAGTGCGGCGATCGGGATCGGCTCCACCACCCACCCGAGGCCCAAAACCATGGCCAGCAGGAGCACCGCGCACAAAGCACCCGCCACCGCCGTCGTCGCCCCCGACCGGATGTTGATGACGGTGCTCATGGTGGTGCCGGCGCCGGGCAGCGCGCCGATCAGCCCGGCCAACGTGTTGCCGATGCCTTGTCCGATCAGCTCCCGGTCCGGATTGTGTCGGTTGCCGGTCATCGAATCCGCCACCAGGGAGGTCAGCAGGCTGTCGACCGAACCGAGCAGGGCGAGGATGATCGCCGGTTGCAGCGCGTAGGGCACGAACTCGGCCGACGGCAGCCCCAATTGCAGGGAGGGCAGCCCGGTCGGGATTGCGCCGATGACCTTCGCATCCCCGAACCACACGACGCCCACGACCGTCCCGGCGGCCAGCGCCATGAGAGGCCCGGGCACGAAACGCGACAACCGTCGCCTCCAGAGAAAACCGACCGCAAGCGTGACCGCGCCGATCACGAACGAGCCAATGTGGATGTCGGCCACCGCCGCCGGGATCGCCCGAGCGGCCCCCATGGGGCCGCCCCCCGCCCCCGGAGCGCCGAGCAGCGGAAGCGCCTGCATCAGCAGGATGATGACGCCGATACCGGACATGAACCCGGAGACGACGACATGCGGCGTGTAGCCCACGAAACGACCGATCCGGGACACGCCCAGCAGCACCTGCAGGAGGCCCGCCAGGACGACGATCATCAAGGCTTCGGCGAGACTGTCGACGTGGCTGGTGAGCACGACCGCCATGGCGACGGACATCGGTGCGGTCGGCCCGGAAATCTGGCCGCGCGTGCCGCCGAACACCGCTGCGAAGAAACCGACCGCGATGGCGCCGTAGAGCCCGGCCGCAGCGCCCATCCCCGAGGCCACCCCGAAGCCGAGAGAGACCGGAAGCGCCACGACCATCGACGTGACGCCGCCGAAAACGTCTCCACGTAGCGTGTCCAGCTTGTATTTCACCAAGGAGTTCTCCGCCCTCCCCCAGCGTGCGACGCAAGATGTAGCATGGCCGTCATTCGAGATACAGATTCCGCACGCCGGGCAATTGCCGCGAGCGGCCGCCGGCCAGACAGGCCGCGACGCCATGGTCGGACTCGTCCGGAACGCCCTTCCCTGCTTCGCGACATGCCCGCAGCTCTCAGGCCTCGGCTTCCCGCCCGAGGGGAGCGTCCTCGATGGGCCAGTGGAGGGCCGCGGCCAGGAGGCCGAGGCCGACGGCGATGAACCAGACGATGTCGTAGGAGCCCGTCAGGTCGAAGACATAACCGCCGAGCCACGCGCCGAGGAACGAGCCGAGCTGATGGGAGAAGAACACGATTCCGAACAGCGCTCCCAAATGACGGGCGCCGAATATCTGCGCCACCAGCCCGCTGGTGAGCGGTACCGTGCCGAGCCACAGAAGCCCGATGAGTACGGAGAAGGCGAGCACGCTCGCCTCGCTCAGCGGCACCACCACGAACCCGCAGATCACAACCGCACGGGCGAAATAGAAGAGGCTTAGCACGTACTTCTTGCGGAACCGTCCGCCGAACCAGCCGGCAGCGAACGTACCGATGATATTGCCGAGCCCGATCACGGCGAGCGCGGTGGCGCCGATCATGGGCGCGAGGCCCCCATCCGTCAGAAACGGCGGCAGATGAATGGCTATGAAATAGACGTGAAACCCGCACACGAAGAACCCACCGCAGAGCAGCCAGAAACCCCGGTGCTCCCGCGCCTCCCGCAAGGCCTCGGCCAGGCTCTGGGCGCAGCCCTCGGGCGGCGCGTGGCGGCCGCGCATGCCCACCAGGCAGGGAACCATCAGTGCGGCAAAACCCGCATAGGCGAGCAGGGTCACCGACCAGCCGACACCCTCCAACAGGCCGCCGCCGATGGGCGCCAGCGCGAACTGCCCGAAGGAGCCCCCGGCGCTTGCCGCCCCCAGCGCCATGCTGCGGCGTTCGGGCGGTGCCGCGCGGCCGACCGGCCCCAGAACCACCGCAAAGCCGGTCGCACTGATGCCGAGACCCACCAGAAAGCCAGCACCCATATGGAGACCCAACGCGCCGTCGGCGAACGCCATCCAGAGCAGGCCGGCGATATAGAGCACGGTCCCGCCTGCGATCACCGGGATGGCGCCGTGGCGATCCGCCAGTGCGCCGAAGAAGGGCTGACTCACGCCCCACACCAGGCCCTGGATCGCGATGGCGAGCGCGAAGACCTCCCGCGAGACCTGGAGATCGAGAGTCATGGGTGCGACGAAGAGGCCGAAGCTGCCGCGGAGCCCATTGCTCAAGGCGAGAACGAGCGCCGAGCAGAGGACGAATCCGAGAAGCCCGGTTGCGGCCCGGCTCATGGAGCAGTGCCCATTGCCGGCGGCCGGCCGCGAGAGGGGATCACGTGCCGGATCCGCGTCACTCCGTCCGTGCCGGGGTCTCCTCCGGCGTCTCGAAACGAACTTCCGCCCTACCGATGGGGCCGAAATCGGCCGTTACCGTCTCGCCCGGCCGGCACTTGACCACTTCGGTGGCGCTTCCCGTCGTCACCACCGCGCCGGTGGAGAGCGGGAGCCCGCGCGCGCTCAGATGGTTGGCGAGCCAGACCAGCACGTTCCACGGATCGCCCAGCACATTGCGGCCCGCACCCTCCGCACGGACCTCGCCGTCCACGCGCACGGTGACCGGCTGATCCGCGAGGTCGCGCTCCAGGCCGTCCGGGGATGGCGCACCCAGGCAGAGAAGACAGCCGATGGCGTTGTCGGCGATCAGATCGGCGGCCTTCATGGCAAGCCAGTCCGTATAGCGGGAATCGGGGACCTCGATGGCGGGATGCACGGCGGCGACGGCGGCCTTCACCTCCTCGCGGACATAGGGCGCCTCCCGCGGCGGAAGCGTCCGGCCCATGACGAAATCGAACTCCGCCTCGATCACATGGAAGTTCACCCGGCCCGCCGGCACGAGAAGCGGGCTCGCGCCGATATGGTCTTTGAAGACGCGGCCCGAGAACGGCCCGTCCACGCCGAAGAGCGCCTGCACCTTCGCGTTCGTCGCGCCAATCTTGTAGCCGCCGACGGCGAGCCCCGCGCTCTCCACGAGCCCGTCCTGAACCGCGTAGGCCGCCTCGAGCGAGGTGGGGCGCAAGGCATCGGGCAGTGCGTCGATCGGCTTCCGCTCCCGCCAGGCCCGCCACAGGAGGCCACCTGCTTCCCGCGCGCGTTCGCGATCCGTCCGCTCCATTCCCTATCTCCTCTCCCGGCGGCCCCGCCCGTGGCGAAGCGGCCTCAGCCCGCCGACGCCGGCCCGGGTTCCGCCAGCGCCGCGGCGATGAAATTCTCGAACAGCCGGCGGCCGCCCGAGCGGAGCGCCGGCTCGCTTCGTTTCGTCTCGGCGACGAGGCGCTCGAACGCGCCCGCGCCCTGCTCCCGTTCCAGCGTCGCCACATAATCCGGGAAGTCCTCCACGCCCCGCACCAGCGCCGCGTCCACCTCCATGTGGAACTGGACCCCATAGGCCGTTCGCCCTATGCGGAATGCCTGCACGGCGCACGCCGAGGACCGTGCAAGCAGATGCGCACCGGGGGGCAGTGCCGATACGGCGTTGAGATGCCACTGCATGGCGGTGGGGCGGTCCGGCAGGCCCGCGAAGAGCGGGTCGCCCCGGCCCTCGGCGGTCAATGCGAATTCCAGAACACCGACCTCGCCCTCGGCAAGCGGTCCGACTTGGCCGCCGCAGGCCTCCGCCAGAAGCTGGCAGCCGAGGCAGACGCCCAGCACCGGCACGCCCTTGGCAACGGCCTCGCGCAGGAAAGTCTTCTCCGCACGGAGCCAGGGGTGGCGCGACTCCTGATCGGTCTGCTGCGGCCCGCCCATTGCCAGCAGCGCGTCCCAGCCCGCAAGAGGCGGGATGGGCTCGCCGCGCCAGGGGTCCACCGCCCGCCACGCCGCCCCGGCTTCGGCAAGAACCTCGCCAAAGACCCCGGGAACGTCGATTGCGGAGTGCTGGAGGACGAGGACGCGCACCCTACCAGAGCCGTTTCGACGCCAGCGCCGCACCCTCCGCCAGCGCGCGCAGCTTGGCATAGCAGATTTCCACATCCACCTTGCCGAAGCCCGCGAACGTGCCGAAGCCGCAATCGGTGCCTGCGAGCACCCGCTCCCGCCCCACGATGTCGGCGAAGCGGCAGATGCGCTCGGCAACCAGTTCGGGATGCTCCACCACGTTGGAGACGGAATCGATCACGCCCGGCATCAGCACCTTGTCTTCGGGCACGCCCCGCTCGGCGAACACCGTCCACTCGTGGGCGTGGCGGGCGTTGGCGGCTTCGAACGAGACGGTCTGGGGCTTCGCCTTCATCACCACGTCGTAGATCTTGCCGAGTTCGATATCGCAGACATGGGGTCCTTCATAGTTGCCCCAGCAGAGATGCAGCCGCACATCCTCGGCCGGCACGTTGGAAAGCGCGTGGTTGAGCGCTTCCACCTGGCGTTCGGCGTGGCGGAGGAAGACATCGTCACTCTCCTCGGCATACATGGTATGCCGGCCCATGGCGAGGTCGGGGCAATCCAGCTGCAGCACGAGGCCCGCCTGATGGATCGCTTCGTATTCGACACGCATGACCTCGGCGAGCGCTTCGAGATAGGCGTCTTCGCTCGGGTAATAGGCATTGGGCTGGAACACCGAGATCACGCCCGGGGAGGCCGCGTTCATGAAACCCTGGACGGCGCTTGCGCCCTCCAGCGCCGCCGTCATGTTGGCGAGGTCCTTCTCCAGCGGGAGGGAGTCCTTTATGGCGACCTCGCAGGTGCACATGGCGCGCTTGAGCTTGGGCGTATGGCCCTCCGCGGCGATGCGGCGAAGATAATCCGGGTACAGCGCGAGATCCGCCGGCACCCGGCGGGGGCTGTCGCCGGAGAAGCCCTCCAGACGGTCCCGCACATAGGTGGAGTAGCTGATCTTGCTCATTTCGCCGTCGGAAACGACATCGATCCCGACCTCCACCTGCCGGCGCACGACCTGCGAGACCGCAGACGCCATGCAGTCTGCGAACGCCTGTGGATCGGCGAGCGAGCCGTCCTCCTTCGCGAGAAGCATCTCGGAGACGCCGGACGGCCGGGGCAGACTCCCCACATGGGTCGTCAATATCCGTTCCGTGCTCAATTTCATGGCTTGTTCTCCGCACCGCCGCTCCCGGTCATGGTCGCATACCTGCCCCGATACCGTCGAGCCGCCAAGCCTACGGGCCTACGCCCCTTCGCCGCCCCCGAACGGGTCGCGGACGAGAATCGCATCCTCCCGTTCGGGGCTGGTGGAGACCATCGCGACGGGCGCGCCGACCAGTGCCTCGATCCGGCGGATATAGCGGACGGCACCCTCCGGCAGCGCGGACCAGGAGCGCGCGCCCCGGGTGCTCTCCCGCCACCCGTCCAGCGTCTCGTAGATCGGACGTACCGCCGCCTGGTCCGTCGCGGCCGCGGGGAAATGATCGATCTCGCGCCCGCCGAGCCGGTAGCCGACGCAGAGTCTGAGCGTCTCCAGCCCGTCAAGAACGTCGAGCTTGGTCAGCGCGAGGCCTTCGATTCCGCCGACCGTAACCGCCTGGCGCACCAGCACCGCATCGAACCAGCCACAGCGCCGGCGGCGGCCGGTGACGGTGCCGAACTCGCGGCCCCGCTCGCCGAGGCCGTGCCCGATCTCGTCGTCCAGCTCGGTTGGGAAGGGCCCCCGCCCCACCCGGGTCGTATAGGCCTTGGCGATCCCCAGTACATAGCCCACGGCGCCGGGCCCCATGGCCGCGCCGGCGGCCGCCTGGCCCGCAACGGTGTTGGACGAGGTGACGAACGGGTAGGTCCCGTGGTCGATATCCAGCATGGCGCCCTGCGCGCCCTCATAGAGAATGCGCCGCCCATCGCGCCGCGCGCCGTCGAGCACACGCCATGCCGGTGCGGCGAACGGCAGGAGGCGGGGCGCAACCTCCATCAGGGCGCGCTCGAGTACCGCCGAATCCGCGTCCGGGATGCCGAAGCCGCGCCGCAGCGCGTTGTGATGCAGCAGCAGCTCGCCGAGACGAGGCCGCAGGGTCTCCCGGTCGCGCAGGTCGCAGAGCCGCACCGCGCGCCGACCCACCTTGTCTTCGTAGGCGGGGCCGATACCGCGCCCCGTGGTACCGATTTGGGCCGCCCCCCGCGCCTCCTCCCGCGCGCGGTCGAGCTCCCGATGGATGGGAAGGATCAGGCAGGCATTGTCCGCCACCGCGAGGGTCTCGGGAGTCACGGTGACGCCGCGCCCCGTGATCCCCTCTATCTCGTCGAGCAGCGCCCACGGATCGACGACCACGCCGCCGCCGATCACCGAGAGCTTGCCGCCGCGCACCACGCCGGAGGGCAGCAGGCTCAGGCGGTATTCCTCGCCATCCACAATGAGCGTGTGACCGGCATTGTGCCCCCCCTGGAAGCGGACCACCACGTCCGCCCGGCTGGAAAGCCAGTCGACGATCTTGCCCTTGCCCTCGTCGCCCCACTGAGCGCCGACCACCGCAACATTGCCCACCCTCATCCCTCCTGTGCGGAGGGCGCCGGTGCACCGTCCCGCCATACATGACAGCAGCCGAGCCTCAGCGCCTCCGCTGCGGCGTCCGCTTCCGGCGCGAGACCCGCCACCGTGATCCAGCCTTCGGCGCGAAGTGCGGCACCTTCCGCACGCGGCGTGCCGAAAGGCAGGTAGATGCGCCGTGGCGCTTTCGGCGCCGGCAGGGCGCGCATCACGGCCTCCATGTAGAGCGTGCAGCCGGTCGCTTCCTCAGGCCCGGCGAGGCCGTTGCCCCCCACCGGATACCGCCCACCGCGACCGAGCTCGGCCCGCGCCCCGCCCGAGAACAGGCTGAAGCCGGTGCCGGTGTGATACTCGAAGCCGCGCCACTCCACCGGGTCGATGGTGAGCGAAAGCGCCGGGGCGGCCTCGCGCACGAGCCTCGCGACCTCAAGCATCGCATCGCGCGCGGCGGCGGCGGCACCTTGAAGCGGGAGCGAGCCGGCAAGCGCCACGGCCTTCTCCGCAGGCCCGGTGGCGCGCAGCAGGCCATCCAGGCTTTCCGCCGCCGGACCGCCCAGCTTCGCCACCGCGGCGGCGTCCTTGCGGTCCAGCGCCTGGCGAAGGCCGCTTGCGGCGGTGGCATCGAGCGCCGCGCCGGGAAGCAGGGAGGCGACCAGCGTCGGCGCGTTGAGATCGACCGACACGCCGCCCGCGAGGCCCAGCCCCTCGAGCGCCTCGACGGCAAGCAGTACGACCTCGGCATCGCTCGCCGCACCGCAGATCCCGATCAGTTCGAAGCCCACCTGGCGCAACTGGCGGTCCGGCCTGAGCTCGCCGCCCCGCACCCGGAGGATCTCGCCGGCATAGCTCAGCCGAAGCGGCCGCGGGTTGCGGGAGAGGCGGGAGACCGCGATTCGCGCGACCTGGGGCGTGAGATCGCTGCGCACCGCCATCATGCGGTGGGAGGCGGGGTCCATCAGGCGGAAGGTGCTGTCCGCAAGGCCCGCGCCCGCGCCGCTCAGCAGGCTCTCCTCGAACTCCACGAGCGGGGGCTTCACCCGCTCGTAACCGTGGGCGGCGAAACAGGCGAGCAGCGACTCGGCGACCGCCGCCTCGTTGGCGGCCTCCGGCGGAAGAAGATCGCGAAGCCCCGTTGGGAGCAGCGCTCGATTCTCGATCCCGTTCATGACCGCCACACTCTACAGCGCGTCACTCCCTTGTCGAAACGCCGCGTTGCGCCCTTCCCCGCGGCGGGCCGCGCACCCCCGCCCACCTTCCCGTCCGATCGTCCTTGACATGGCGGGAGCGCCCATGCAGCTTGCTCGCTCGGTTCGACGCAGGCATCGAAGCTCCGGTTCGGGGCACGGCATCGGCTCAACCGTGAACTGCAAGATCTGCGCCCGGTCCGGCCGGGCGGGCTCCGGACGATGGCATTCGGCCTCCTGAAATACGGGCTCTCCAAGCGCCGCCCCGTGACGCGCTTCCTGGCGCGCCGCCCCGAGTTGAAATCCAGCTACGACGCCGTGATCATCGGCGGCGGCGGGCATGGGCTGGCGACGGCCTACTATCTCGCCGCGGAGCACGGCATGCGCAATGTCGCGGTGTTCGACAAGGGCTATATCGGCGGCGGCAACACCGGGCGCAACACGGCGATCATCCGCTCCAACTACCTCACGCCGGAGGGCGTGGCGTTTTACGACGAATCCATGCGCCTCTACCGGGGTCTGAGCGAGGCGCTCGACTACAACATCCTCTATTCGGAGCGCGGGCACTTCACCCTCGCGCACTCGGACTCCGCCATGCGCACGTCGCGCTGGCGCGTCGAGGTGAACAGGCATCTCGGCGTCGACTCCGAACTGGTGGAGCGGGACGATCTCGCGCGCATGCTGCCGCTCCTCAATATGTCCGAAGAGGTGCGCCACCCGGTGCTGGGTGCGCTCTACCACCCGCCCGGCGCGATCGCGCGGCACGACGCCGTCGCCTGGGCCTATGCGGCACGTGCGGCGGAACTCGGCGTCGAAATCCACCAGGAAACGGAAGTCACCGGCATCTCGACGGAGAACGGCCGGGTCACGGGCGTCGAGACCAGCCACGGCAAGGTCGCCTGCGGGCGCGCGTCCCAGGCCGTGGCGGGGCTCAGCTCCGAGGTCGCGCGGCTTGCGGGCTTCGTTCTCCCGATCCGAACGATCCCGTTGCAGGCCTGCGTCTCGCTACCGCTCAAACCCTTCCTCGACCCCATCATCGTCTCGGGCAGCCTGCACGTCTACATAACCCAGTCGGACCGGGGCGAGCTGGTGATGGGCGGGGCGACGGACCCGTACCCGCGCTACCAGACCTCCGGCACGCTCGATTTCGTCGAGGGGCTGATGGCGCACATCCTGGAGCTGTTCCCCTTCATGGCGGACGTTCCGGTGCTGCGCCAATGGGCCGGCATGACCGACATGACGCCGGATTTCGCGCCCGTGATGGGTGAAACTCCGGTCGAGAACTACTATATCGACGCCGGCTGGGGGACTTGGGGCTTCAAGGCGACGCCGGTCTGCGGCAAGCGCATGGCCGAGCTGATCGCCACCGGACGGGTTCCGGACCTCATCCGGACCTTCCGGCTGGACCGTTTCCGCGACTTCAGCCTGGTGGGCGAGAAGGGCGCGGCCTCCGTGGGGCACTAGGATGAGAACGATGCCCATCCCCGCGGCAAGCGAACGCGCAGCAGCGGCTCCGGCGCCATGAAAATCATGACCTGCCCCCTCAACGGGCCGCGCAATATCCAGGAGTTCGTCTGTGGCGGGCCCGTGGAGCCGCATCCCGACCCCCACCGCTGCTCCGACGAGGAGTGGTCCGCGTTCGTCTTCCTGGAGGAGAACACGGCCGGTGTCGTGCGGGAATGGTGGTGCCACGTCGCCAGCGCCTACTGGTTCATCGCCGAACGCAACACGGTGACCGACGAGATCCTGAAAACCTATCCGGCGAGCGAGGTCTTTCGCGAACGGATGGACTTCGCCGCGCCCGAGGCGGCAGGCGAGAGCGGCAACTGATGGCCGGCCGTCTGCCTGCGCCCGCGGGCCGCCTCATCGATCGGAGCGCGCCCGTCTCCTTCCGCTTCGAGGGCGAGCGCTATGAGGGCTTCCAGGGCGACACGGTGGCAAGCGCCCTGGCGGCGAACGGGGTCCAGGTGCTGTCGCGCTCCTTCAAATACCACCGCGCACGCGGCATCCACTCGCTTTCGGGCCTCGACGCGAACACCATGCTGGAGGCCGACGGACGGCCCAACCGCTTCGCCGAGCGCGTGCCGCTCGCACCCGGACTCGAGGCGCGGGGCCAGAACTACTGGGGCACGCTCCAGAACGACCGGCTGGCGGCGCTCGGCCGGCTTCACCGCTTCCTGCCCGCGGGCTTCTACTACAAGGCGTTCTACAAACCGCGCTGGACCTGGCCGCTATGGGCGCGGCTGATCCGCAGGATAGCGGGGCTCGGCACGCTGGATACCGCGAGCGCCCACGGCTATTTCGACAAGCAGTATCTCTTCTGCGACGTGCTGGTTGTGGGCGGCGGTCCGGCCGGGCTCGCAGCGGCCGCCGAAGCGGCGGCGGCGGGCGCGGAGACGATCCTGGTCGACGAGAACCCGAGCCCGGGCGGCGCGCTGCTCTATGGCAGGTTCGATGCGGATGGCAGCGGTGCCGAGCGCACCCTGGCGGAACTCGCGCAGGGCGTCGAGGCCGGCGTCACCACCATGACCGACACCGCCTGTTTGGGCTGGTATGCCGACAACTGGCTGCCGCTCGTGCGCGGCAACAGGCTCTACAAGCTGCGCGCCCGGGCGCTCGTGGTCGCCACCGGCTGCAACGAACAACCGCTCGTGTTCCGCAACAACGACATGCCGGGCGTCATGCTGGCATCGGCCGCCCAACGGCTCATCAAGCTCTACGGCGTCAAACCCGGCGAGCGCGCCGTGGTGGCGACGGCGGGCGACCAGGGCTACGGCGCGGCGCTGGACCTGATCGACGCGGGAATCGAGGTCGCCGCCGTCATCGACCTGCGGAAGGAGGCGGAGCAAGGCCCGCTCGCCGCCGCGTTGTCCCAACGCCGCGTGCCGGTTCATGGCGGTGCGGCGCCCTGGGAGGCCGTGCCGCGGCGGGGCGGCGGCGGCCTCGCGCGCCTGCGCATCGCCCGCATCCTGGAGGACGGCGTCTCTGCGCCCAGCGTGGACAGCTTCTCATGCGATCTGGTTGCCGTCTCGGGCGGCTACGCGCCGGCGGGCGCCCTGCTCCACCATGCGGGCGCGTCGTTCGCCCATGACGACGAACGAGCCATGTTCACCCTCCGCGCGCTTCCGCCCCACGTCTTTGCGGCAGGTGCCGTGGCCGGCGCCTTCGGCCTGGATGCGGCGATCGCCGACGGGCGCCGCGCCGGAAGGCGTGCGGCGCAGGACGCGGGCTGCACCGGCGCGCCCGTGCCCGAACCGGACGACACACCGGGTGAGCTCCCGGCTGCGCGCTCGACCATCGACTGGCCGATCTTCCCCCATCCGCAGGGCAAGGAGTTCGTCGATTTCGACGAGGACGTGCAGGTCCGCGACATCGAAGACGCCATCGCCGAGGGCTACGACCATATCGAGCTGCTCAAGCGCTTTACCACCAACGGCATGGGCCCGTCCCAGGGGCGGCACTCGTCGCTGAACGCGATCCGCCTGCTGGCACGCGCGACCGGGCGCAGTGTGGGTGAGACCGGCGCCACGACGGTGCGCCAGCCCATCCTGCCGGTGACCATGGGCCACCTCGCGGGCCGGAGCTTCGAGCCCGTGCGCTACACGCCCATGCACCACCGCCATCTGGAGGCCGGTGCCAAGATGATGCCGGCGGGGCTCTGGCTCCGGCCGGAATATTACGGCGAGCGCAGCCGCCGCGAGACGCTGATCCAGCAGGAGACGCTGAACGTTCGCGAGAATGTGGGCGTGATCGACGTCTCCACCCTCGGCGGGCTCGACGTGCGGGGGCCGGATGCCGCCGAGTTCATGAACCGCATGTACACCTTCGCCTATCTCAAGCAGCCGGTCGGCCGGTCGCGCTATGTGCTGATGACCGACATGGCGGGCGTCGTGGTGGACGACGGTGTCGCCTGCCGCCTCCACCAGGACCACTTCTACGTGACCGCGACCACATCGGGTGTGGACGCCGTCTATCGCGAGATGCTCCTGTACAACGCGCAGTGGCGGCTGGACGTGGACGTGACCAACGTCACGGCGGCGCTCGCGGGCGTGAATATCGCCGGGCCCCGCTGCCGCGACGTGCTGGAGCCGCTCTCTGAAGGCGTGGACCTCTCGCCCGACGCCTTCCCCTATATGGGGGTGCGCGAGGCCCGCGTCGCCGGCATCCCGGCGCTCATGCTCCGTGTGGGCTTCGTCGGCGAGCTCGGCTACGAGCTGCATGTGCCGGCGAGCCAGGGAGAGGCACTCTGGGACGCGCTCTTCGCGGCCGGAAAGGACGCAGGAATCCGCCCCTTCGGTGTCGAGGCGCAACGCCTGCTCCGCCTCGAGAAGGGCCACATCATCATCGGCCAGGACACCGACGGCCTCACCACGCCCCACGAGGCCGACATGGCCTGGGCGATCGCACGGAAGAAGCCCTTCCATGTCGGAATGCGCTCGGTGCGGATACAGGCGGACAAGGGGCTCAGCCGCAAGCTGGTAGGCTTCGAGATCGCCGACCGCAGCGCCGGGCAACCCAAGGAATGCCATCTGGTCATCCGGGATGACGAAATCCTGGGCCGGGTCACCTCGGTCGCCTACTCACCGAACCTGAAGAAGGTCATCGGGCTCGCCTATGTCGCGCCCGACCAAGCGGAGCCGGGCACGGCCATCCATATCAGAAGCGACGGCGGACGCATGGTCGAGGCGCGGGTCGTGAAGCTCCCCTTCTTCGACCCCGACGGCACCCGGCAGGAGGCGTGAGGATGACCGCGCCGCTGGACTACGCCCGCCGCTCCCCGCTCTACCGCACGCTCGAGGCGGCCGGTGCGGGCTTCGCACGGCTCAACGGCTACGCTGCGGCGGAGAGCTTCGGGGGCGAGACCGACGAGGAGGCAAACGCCGCGAAGAGGCTCGGGCTCGCGGACCTTACGCCGCTCCGGCGCTTGGGCTTCAAGGGCTGGAACATCGACCCGTGGCTCGCGGCGAACGGCGCCGCCCCGGGCGCGGACAGCAACCGCACCTACCCGCAAGCCGACGGCACGCGCATCGCCCGCCTGGGGCCCGGCGAGGTCGTCCTGCTCGGCGACCGGGCCGGCGGCGGCACGCTGATCGATGCGCTGGACAAGGCCTGGAGCATGGCGGACGCCGATGGCTGCTTCCGCGTCGACCGGGAAGAGACCAGTTGCTGGCTCCTGCTCTCCGGCGCTCACGCCCCCGCCATGCTCGCCAAGGTCTGCGCCGTGGACCTGCGCCCCGCCTTCTTCACCGAGCACGCCATCGCCCAGACCAACCTGGCGCGCCTCAACGCCGTCATCCTCCGCGCCGACCTCGGCGGCATGCCGGCCTACGACATCCTCTCCGACATCGCGTCCGCCGCCTATCTCTGGGAGGCGCTGCGCGATGCCATGGCCGAATTCGACGGTGCGCCGGTCGGCCTCGCCGCCATCCGGGCACTGGATCGGGGCGAGGGGCAGCCGAACCAATAACGGCCCGCCGCAAGCGCGAGGGCCGCAGGCGGCCTCACTTCCCGAGCGGCAGGGAGCGGCCTTCGGAATCGCGCGGGTCGATGGGGGTGGTGTGGGGGAGAGCGACCGCCTCCTCCACCGCGGCGGCGGCGGCGAGTACCTCGGCCTCGGCCCGCGGCGGGCCCAGAATTTGCAGGCCGACCGGGAGGCCCGAAGCGGTAAACCCCGCGGGAACGGAGGCCGACGGGCAGCCGGTGAGCGTCAGCACCAGGGTGAAGCCGAGCCAGTCGACGTAATTGTCGAAGCGGTGGCCCTCCACCTCCTGCACCCAGCGGATCTCCGCATCGAACGGCGGCACCATCACCGCGGGGCACAACAGCAGGCCGTGGCGCTCCAGAAAGAGCACCGTGCGCTGATAGAGGACGCTCCGCTCGCGTTCGGCGCGGCCGATATCGTCCGCACCGAGCGCGAGCCCCTTCTCGATGTTCCAGACGACGTCGGGCTTGAGCCTGTCGCGGTGGGTCTCCAGAAGCTCGGCCTTGTCCGCGGCGAAGAGGGCGGCACGCAGGGTCTGAAAGGTCTCCAGCGCACCGGTGAGGTCGAACGGGGCGTCTTCCACCGTGACGCCGCGGCCTTCCAGCGCCTCCGCCGCGCGGCGGCAGACGGCCGCCACTTCGCGGTCTACCGGGAGGAAGCCCAGATCGGCGCTGTAGGCTGCGCGCCGTGGACGCAGCGCGCGCATCGCCTCGCGGAAGCTCTCGGCGGGCGCATCGAACGAAAGCGGGTCCTCGGGGTGGGTGCCCGCCATGGCGTCGAGAAAGAGGGCCACATCCTCCGCCGTCCGCGCCATGGGGCCGTCCACCATGAGGGTTTCGAACAGGAGCCGGTGCGGACCGCGGGCGACGCGGCCGGGGCTCGGGCGGAAGCCCACGACGCTGCAATAGCTCGCCGGTATCCGCAGGCTTCCGCCAAGGTCCGAGCCGGTCGCCAGCCAGACCTGGCCAGCGGCGAGCGCCGCGGCCGAGCCGCCGGACGAGCCGCCGCAGGTCGTCGCCACGTCCCACGGGTTTCGCGTCGTGCCGAAGACTTCGTTGAACGTGTTGGCGCCGGCGCCGAACTCCGGCGTGTTGGACTTGCCCATCACCACGGCGCCCCGGGCCTCCAGCGTCTCCACCAGAATGTCCGAGCGCGGCGGCAGGTGATCCGCATAGATCGGCGACCCCCAGGTGGTGCGGACGCCTTCGACGGGCACCAGGTCCTTGACCACGATGGGGAGCCCGCCCAACCAGCCCCGCGGCCGCTCCGTCCCGGACGCCTCCGAAGCGATGCGCGTCGCATGCTCGACGGCGCGCTCGACACATAGCGTCGGCAGGGCATTGAGGTGGGAATCGGTCTCGGCGATACGCGCCGCACTCGCATGGACGAGCTCCACGGGCGAGACCTCGCGCTTGCTCAGCAGGTCGACGGCCTGCGTCGCGGTGAGCCGCCAGAGTTCGCCGTCGGCCGCCATCTCCGCGCGCCCCTCAATCCGCCGCCGCGGGCTTGCGGCTGTGCCAGTCCGTATCCTGCTGATAGGCGTGGCCCGCCCGCAGCAGGCGCTCCTCGCTGAGCTTCGGCCCCACGATCTGGAAGCCCAGCGGCACGCCCGCCTCGTCGAACCCGCCGGGGAGGCACATGGCGGGCGTTCCCGCCATGTCGTGGGGCGCGGTGAAGGAGATCAGGCGGCCCACCGAGCCTTCCTCCATGCCGAGCGTATCCATGAAGGCGTTGGTGGGCGTCGGATAGGGCTGGGAGGGCAGAAGGATGGCATCCACCTCCTCGAACACCGCGTTCAGCGCGCCGATGAACTTGTCCCGCTCGATCTGGATGCGGGCATGCTCGGTACCGCTGAGCGCGAGGCCCGCCTCTATCAGGCTCGCAAGCACCGGGCCGTAGTCCGCCTTGTGCGCCTGGTAGTAGGGCTCATGGGCGAGCGCCGTATCCGCGCCGCAGAAATCGTTCCAGCTCTCCACCATGACCGTCGTGTCGGGGAAGCGAACCGGCCGAATCTCCGCCCCTCGCCCGCGCAGCACGTCGGCGGCGTGCGTCACCATGGCCGAGACCGCGGGCTCCACCCCCTCGGAGCAATATGCCGCGTCGAAACCGATGCGCAGCCCCTGGATGCCGGCATCGATGCGCGCGAGATAGGGCGGGACCGGTGCTTGCACGGCGGTGGGATCGTCCGGGTCCGGCCCGGCGATGACTTCGAGAATCGCGGCGCAATCCGCCGCGGAGCGCGCCATGGGGCCGATATGGTCGAGGGTCTCGGAGAGGGCGAAGGCGCCGGCCCGGCTCACCCGGCCCCAGCTCGGCTTCAGCCCCGTGACCCCGCAACCGTGGGAGGGGAAACGGATGGAGCCGCCGGTATCCGTGCCGAGGGAGCCGTGGCAGAGCCGCGCCGCCGTGGCCACGCCCGAACCGCTGGAGGAGACGCCGGTCCAGTAGTCCGCGTGCCACGGATTGACCGGCGGGTCGATCTTGGGGTGATGGACCGCGTAGGCGCCCTCCGTCATCTGGAGCTTGCCGAGGAAGAGCGCGCCCGCGGCCCTGAGCTTTGCAACCACCGTGCCGTCCACGCCGGGGTTCCAGTCGCGGAGCACGATGGAGCCCACATGGGTGGGCGCGTCGCGGGTGGCGCAGAGGTCCTTGATGCCGAAGGGCGCCCCATGAAGCGGCCCCTTGACGTCGCCGGACGCGATCTCTCGATCCACCTGCTCCGCCTGGGCGACGGCCACATCTGCCATCACCGTGGCGTAACTCTTGAGCACGCCGTCCAGCCGCTCGATGCGCGCCAGCATGTGCGCCGCCACCTCACCGGCGGAGACCTCTCGCGCGCGAATCTTCTGCGCGACTTCCGTCAGCATCAGGTCGTGCAGCTCGGACATCAGGCTTCTCCTCCCTCGCGGGCGGCGCTTCCGCCGCACCCACTCCCACGCGCCATGATAGACAGAACCGAAGCCCCGCGCACCGGCGCGCAGGCGCGGAGGGCCGCGCCGCAAGACGGGGCAGGGTGCGCCGTGCAGGAACCGGTGGTCCGGCGGGGGTGCTTCGGGCAGACTCCGGCGCAACGGAACGGGAGCGCGTATATGAAGATCGGGATCGTCGGCGCCGGGGCCATGGGCTCGGTCTACGCGGCGCTGCTTGCGGATGCCGGCAACGAAGTCTGGGCGGTGGACACATGGCAGGCCCATGTTGAGGCCATTGCCGCGAACGGGCTGCGGCTGGAAGGTGCGAGCGGGGCGCGCACCGTCGCGGTGGACGCGACGAGCGATCCCGCCGCGGCAGGCCCCTGCGATCTGGTGATTCTGGCGACGAAGGCGCCGCAGGTGGAGGCCGCGGCGGGATCGGCCCGGGCGATGCTCGGGCCCGACACCGCGGTGCTCACGATCCAGAACGGCCTCGGCAACGCGGCCCGGGTCGCACGCATCCTCGGGCCGGAGCGGACGGTGGTCGGCGTGGTCGGAGGCTTCGGCGCCTCCATCGTTGCGCCGGGGCATGCCCACCACAACGGCATGGAGCTGGTGCGCCTCGGGGAGCTTGCCGGGCCCGTTACGCCCCGCATCGAGCGCATCGCCGAAGTCTGGCGCGAGGCCGGCTTCACCGTCCGCTGTTTCGACGATATCGACCAGCTCGTGTGGGAGAAGCTGATCTGCAATGTCTGCTTCAGCGGCGTCGCGGCGCTGACCGGCCTCACCGTCGGCGGAATCATGGACCACGGCGACGCATGGTCGGTCGCCTCGACCTGCGCACAGGAAGCCTGGAACGTCGCGCGGGCGCGGGGCATCCGCCTGGATATCGAGGACCCGACGGCCTATGTGCGGGATTTCGGTGCGCGGATCCCCCATGCGAAGCCCTCCATGCTGCTCGACCACCTCGCCGGGCGGCGCTCGGAGATCGACGCGATCAACGGCGCGATCCCGCCGGAGGCGCGCGCGGCGGGCCTCGAGGCGCCGGCCAACGCGCTGGTCGCGGGGCTGGTCCGCGCGAAGGAAGCGGGCTTTGCGGCCGGGCCGGTGGATGCGGGAGCCGCTTCATGAAGGCGCGCCCGTGAAGGTCGACGGGCGATCCTACCGGACCATCTGGCTCGAAGACGACGGGGCGGCCGTCGCCGTCATCGACCAGACCCGCCTGCCCCACCGCTTCGCCGTCCGCCGCCTGCGCACGCTGGAGGACGCCGCGCGGGCTATCGAGACCATGGCGGTGCGCGGTGCGCCTCTCATCGGCGCGACCGCCGCGCACGGGCTCGCGCTGGCGCTCCGCGCCGACCCGAGCGACGGGAGCCTCGCTTCCGCCGCCACGCGGCTCGCCGCGACGCGCCCCACCGCCGTCAATCTGCGCTGGGCGCTGGAGCGGCTCGCCGAGACGCTTCGGCCGCTGGCGCCGGACCGGCGGGCGGATGCCGCGCGCAAGGCGGCGGAAGAGCTCTGCGACCGGGACGTGGCGATCAACCGGGCCATCGGGGCCCACGGGCTTGCGCTGATCGACGAGGCGGCGCGGCGAAGCGACGGGCCGGTGAACCTGCTGACCCACTGCAATGCCGGCTGGCTCGCCACGGTGGACTGGGGTACCGCGCTGGCGCCGGTCTATATGGCCCATGACAAGGGCGTGCCGCTCCATGTATGGGTGGACGAGACCCGCCCCCGCAACCAGGGCGCGGCACTCACCGCGTGGGAGCTCGGCCGCCACGGCGTGCCGCACACTGTGGTGGTCGATAACGCCGGCGGCCATCTGATGCAGCGCGGCATGGTGGACCTTTGCATCACGGGCACGGACCGCACCACCGCCCGGGGCGATGTGTGCAACAAGATCGGCACCTATCTCAAGGCGCTGGCCGCGCACGACAACGGAGTCCCCTTCTATGTGGCGCTGCCCCACCCCACCATCGACTGGGGGGCGGAAGACGGCATCGCCGACATCCCCATCGAGGAACGCGACGAAGCGGAGGTGCTGACTGCCGCCGGCCTCGACGATGCGGGCCGGGAGACCGCCGTCTCCCTCGCGCCCGCCGGCGCCCGCGCCGCCAACCCCGCCTTCGACGTGACGCCGGCCCGCCTGATCACCGCCCTCGTCACCGACCGCGGCGTGTGCGAACCCTCGGAACAGGGCCTGCGCGCGCTCTTCCCCGACGCCGCGGGGGGCGAACGCTCGTAGCCGCCGGCCTCACCCCAATTGAGGCACCGTCTCCGCGGCGCTCTCGCGGGAGTCGAGGGCGGCTTGCCAGCGGGTGAGCTTGGGCGTGTCGGCGAGCAGCGCTTCGCCTTCCGCCGTCATCTTCAGATAGTGGATCAGCGGCAGCACGAAATAATCCGTGAGGGAGGGCGAATCGCCCGCGAAACAGGCCGCATCCGAGAGGGCGCCGTCGAGCACGGCCAGCGCCTTCGCCGCCTTGGGCACGCTCCCGGTGACCAGGGCCTCGTCCGGCGTGCCGCCCTGGGCCGGAACCACGAGGCGCTGGAGCACGATGTCGACGGCCGGGCGGTAGAGATACTGGATGAAGACCGACGTCCATTGCTGCCCGCGGGCGAAGGCCAGGGGATCCGCCGGCTGCAGGGGCGGCCCGTCGAACGCGCGATCCACATAGGCGCAGATGGCAAGCGTCTCGTACATGCGCACATCGCCGTGGGTCAGCGCCGGCACGGAGCCCCAGGGCTGGCGCGCCTTCTGCTCCGGCACCTGCGGTGCCACGGGGTCGAGCTCGTAGGCCACGCCCTTCTCCATGAAGGCCATGCGGCAGGTGCGGCCATAGGTGCTGAGCGGCGTGGAATGCAGGATCGGCGCGGTCATCGTTTTCTCCCCATACGGTCGTCGAGCCTACCCCATCATCCCCGAGCCAGGCCGCCGGCGATAGAGCGCGCCCGAGAAATGGGAGAGAATGGCGCGCGCAACGGAGGGGAGCGAGCCATGGAGGAGACGCGTACGAGGCTTGCGACGCGGATCGATTTCGATCGCGACGGGAAGCAGTGCGGCTATCTGCAACTGCCGCATTCGGTGCATCGCTCGGCCTATGGCTGGCTGCCGGTGCCGCTCGTCTGCGTCAAGAACGGAGAGGGGCCGACGGTGCTGCTCACCTCCGGCGTCCATGGCGACGAATATGAAGGCCAGGCGACGCTTTGCAAGCTGATCCAGGCGCTGGAACCCGAGGACGTGGCGGGCCGCATCATCATCCTGCCCATGGCGAACTATCCGGCGGCGAAGGCCGGGCTGCGCACCTCCCCCATCGACGACGACAACCTCAACCGCGTCTTCCCGGGCGATGCGGATGGCAGCCCCACGGCCATGCTCGCCCACTATATCGAGAGCGAACTCACGGCCCGGGCCGACTACCTCCTCGACCTCCACTCGGGCGGCAGCTCGCTTCTCTATTTGCCGACCGTCATTCTCGGCGCCGCGGAGATGTCGGACGATGTGCAGCGGCAGGTGGTCGAGCTCGGCCGCGTGTTCGGCGCGCCCTTCGGATTCTTCTTCCCGCCGGGCCAGGGGGGCGGGCGCACCAACATGGCCGCCGCCGCCCGCCGAGGCGTGACGCCACTCGGCACCGAGATGGGCGGCGCAGGCACGATAACGCCGGAATGCCAGCGCATCTGCCAATCCGGAGTGAGCCGCGTGCTGCGCCATCTGGGCGTCTGGAGCGGAAGGCTGCGCGAAGACGAGACGCCGCCCGTCCAGCCCCGCATGCTCGCCGCGGAGGACTGGGACTACTTCACCTATGCGGAAGGGGACGGCCTCCTCGAGCCGCTGGTGGAACTGGGCGATGAGGTGCGCGCAGGCCAGACGGCGGCACTGATCCACACGCCGACGACTCCCTGGCGCCCGCCCGTGCCCGTCCACTTCGCGCGCGACGGCATCGTCGTCTGCAAACGGGTGCCGGGCCTGATCGCCCGCGGCGACTGCCTGTTTCATCTCGGAGCGGATATGGATGTGGCCGGTGGGGAGGGGCGGCGGTGAGCGCTGCCGGTGGCGCGGAGAGATAGTGCGGCAACGGTGGCGGGATGAGCTCCGCGTAATCGGGCGGCGAGCCGACTGCGGCCTGCGCAGTTTTCAAACCACCCTTGAAATGTCCGAAAAATGCATTATATTTCGGACATCATGGTGCTGACGCAAGATACGAAACTCCGCACCCGGCTGCTCGCCCGAATGGCGGCCGGCCCGGACGAGGTATGGACGCCTCGAGATTTCGTCGATCTGGGTACCCGCGACGCGGTCGATAAGGCCCTGCAGCGCCTCGTTGCCACGGGCGATCTGCGGCGCATCGACAGGGGACTCTACGATCAGCCGCGTGAGAACGGGCTGACTGGCCGCCCGACCGTGCCCGACTATCGCGCCGTCATCCGCGCCGTCACCCGCCGCGACCAGGCGCGCGCCCTGATCGACGGCATGACGGCCGCCAACGATCTCGGCCTTACAACCGCCGTACCAGCGCGCATCGAGATTCTGGTCGATGCGCGACTGAAACCCATCCGGCTCGGCAACCAGGAGATCCATTTCCGATACGCCGCACCCAGCCGCCTCTACTGGGCCGACCGGCCCGCCATGCACGTCGTTCAAGCGCTGCACTGGATGCGGGATTTGCTGACCCAGGACAGCGAACGCCAGCGTGTGCAGACCGTCTTGCGCCATCTACTCGCCGACCTCCGGCATGGGCGGGCGATCCGGGAGGACCTGCGAGACGGCCTCTCTGCAATGCCGATCTGGATGCAGGAGTTTCTGCGCGACATGCTCTGGCCCGACGGCGGGGAAGAGCCACCGGGATGACCACCGCAGCCTACAGGACAATCATCGCCGCCTCGGCGCGCGACCGACGCGATCTATTTCTCGCGACCGCCAACCGGCTCGGCGCCCCGATCGGCAATGTCGAGAAGGATTTCTGGGTGTGCTGGACCCTGAATGCTCTCTATCGCGAGCGGCCAGCCGGAGGTCCCCGGCTCCTCTTCAAGGGCGGCACGTCCCTGTCGAAAGCTTACGGCCTGATACGACGGTTCTCCGAAGACATCGACATCACCGTCTTTCGCGACGACCTCGGCGAGCCGACATCCACCAAGGATCTGGAGGCCCTGTCGAAAAAGAAGCGTCGAGCCCGCCTTGATGCAATAAGGGATGCGTGCCGTGCATACATCGCCGGCCCTCTCCGGATATTCCTTGAAGCGCAACTCTCCGACGCCACCAGCGGCACTGGACGCGTCGAGATCGACCAGGCTGACCTGGACGGTCAGACATTGTTCGTCTGGTATCCCGAAGTCGAAACTCGCAACGATTCATACATGCGTTCCGCCGTGCGTGTTGAGTGCGGCGCCAAGTCGGCGCTCGTCCCCAACCGCTCCATCGAAATCCGGCCCTATGTCGCAGAGGAAGCCACGGAACTGGATCTCGCGGTCAAGGGCGTGATCACCATCGAGGCCGCCCGTACCTTTTGGGACAAGATCGTCATCGCGCACAGCCTGCGCCGCTGGTATGAGCGGCGAGGCGTTCTTCGGCAGGAAGGGCAACGTGTATCGCGGCACTATTACGATCTGCACTGCCTGCTCCACTCCGAGATCGGTGCGACGGCGCTTGTTGACATGGAACTTGGCGCCGACTGTGTCCGCCACGCCCGCGCGTTCTTCGACCGGCCGGACTACGACCTCGCATCGGCTCGCCCGGGCACATACGCAGTATCGCCGACCGGGTGGATGTCACAAGCGCTGGCGCCCGACTACGCTCGCACCGTGCCCATGATCTTCGGCGCGGCTCCTGAATTCGAGGATATCCTGGCGTCCGCTCGGCAGATAGAAGAGACAATCAACCGCACAGGCTCGTAAAGGGAAAACCGACCGAATCATTGTGCTGCCCGCGAGTTACGCGCCGATCAGTATGACAGTCTATTGAAGTGATTCTATAACATCACAATCAACCTCGCATAACAAACAACAAATCACGAATCCTCCTGATACAATTCCCTGCATACGAGCAGCCCCTATAACGCAATTATTTATCTTTACACTTGGTTCCTTCTACGTTTTCACTGCACCGGTGTTCCCGTAATTTGCGACACCATTGACGTTCCGATTTCTGCAATAGAGAATCCCAGCGTACTGAGTGGCGGTGCAAACACTCGTTCAATGCGCTCGCATGAATAGCTTCGAGGTCGCCGCCGCTCAACTCTTCCATAATATCGAACTGCGGCGTCGGGTAAAGATTCAAAAGACCTGATCCCTCAGCCAGAAGAAGCACGCGATGCGTCGACTTCATCACGGCCCAATAAGCTCGAACAAGAGGTTGATGTGGAAACACGTCATAGGCGGCAACGCCAAGGCGCGTTTGTTTCAAGTCCTGGTGGGAAATGGTCGTGTTTCGCCATTCCCGAACCTTTTTCATAGAAGGATGCTTGAGGGGCTGCTCGCAGCTATCGAATACCCAGTCCTCCATATCATCCTTGGGACCATCGCTTCCTCTCTCTCGTCCCGTCAGGCGGTTATAGGTTTCGTTTTGCATTGCGGCCCTCTCCCCCGGTCCGATTGACGTCCAGATTGGCCATCCTCCACCCGCAGTTAGTCTCTCCTCGCTCTCCCTCTCCTCAATGTCCCTGACTCTCCGCCATCGGGATACTCCGACAATACGCTCAATCCAGCGATCCCGTCTCATTTCACCCTGGTCGCGTAAACCACGCAGAGTGTTGAGGAATGGCGTTATGCCGGCGCTGTCGCGATGACTGTCCGCCAGCCGCGTCAGTGCGGAGACGGCCCAATGCGTAAAGAATTTCTGGTATTTGTATCCGACTGCAGCCGGCATGAACGAACCGTCCGCAACCCGACCTATGCCAACTGCAAGACCATAATCTCCGAACTCGATGCTGAGATCCAATGCCTGTCTCCGCAGCGTTCCCGGACTCTTTTCATCGCCAGAAAACGCCGCGATCTTCTCTTTAATTTTTTCGGGATTCATTTTCTTTCCTCGATCCAACGCAGTAATACATTTCATTGTTGCGTTAAAGCCCGCCGTCTGTAAAGACCATACTACCCGGTCGGGTATCTCATACGCCTTTGGCTATCGGTCTTCTGGAGGCATCCAGCGAACACTATGATCACGGCAGGGTTCCGGACGAAATTCTCATAGACAGTCTTGAGACCCTCTCGGCGGCGGTGGCAATCCGGCTGTTGATGCTGACCGGCTGCCGGGTCTCGGAGTAACCGAGGTTTTCCTCGACCGCTGCAACGACCTCCCGCGTTTCGGCGGGCCACACCGCGCACCGCGCGACCGGTGAGGTTTCTATCTGATGCTACAGCGGTCCACAGCCAGGACCAGCCGCAGCGTATCCACAACCGATGGATCGGTGGCCTGCACCCCGAGACCGGGGTTAATCGCATTCAAGTCGACCGCGACACCAACGAGGTCCTGGCGGCGGAGCGCGGTGAGCCGGTGCGGTGATATCTCACGCGACCGCCCCCAAACCGTTCTTCTCTACCAACTTCAGTAATTTCAGCGAGGGACCGCGCGGGTGTTTCTCGCCGCGCTCCCACTGGCTCACCAGACCGGTCGTCACGTTGAGGTAGCGCGCGAACACCGCCTGGCTCGCATTCTCCCGCAGCCGAAGCGCCCGAATTTCCCCCGGCGCCATCTCCTCGACCGGCGTCAGGCACATCTCGTCTAGCGTCTTCATCGTCCGCTTGGACATGACCGCTGCTTCCGTCATGCCGAGCGCAGTCTCGTGCACTGACGCCAACATCGCGCTCGCATACTGCTTAGCCATCGCAGATCACCTCGCTCATCGTCCCGTTCGCCAGCATCGCGTGAAGATCGGCTTCATCCAACTGGAGCATCTCATTAGCCAGCGCTCACAACGCTCTGAGTTCGAGCCGCTGAGGGTTCTTTCGATCGCTCTTGGCGAACGCGTGAGTGAAGAACACATGCTCGCGGCGCCAGTGTCAGAAACAATTCAATCCACCCACGCTTCTACGATCCACCCGATGACAAAATACCACGAAGCGAGCGTCATCAGGAAAGCGATCCAGTTGGAGAACAGACTGGCGCTCTTCTGGACGAGTACCACACTGTCATGACCCTTGATCCGTACCGGGGGCACTGATTCGATCACTCCGTCTTCCCACAGATGGCAGTATCGCAGCCAATACCAGTAGAGATGCGCGGCGATAACCGCTACCCCGATAACGGTCAATGCCCGTTCCCCGTCGATGCCTATCCCGAACACGCTGAGATCGCGCGGATCAGCGTCCGCCAGGCCGGCCACGACAATCACACTGGCTAGAGCCAAGATATTTCGGCGGCAAATCCGGGAGCCCTCCGTCTCCGAAATCCGGTCGGGCCCCGTCGATTTCTTGCCTTCTCTTCGTGGCCAGAAAACCCGGCTTAACCCGAGCGACAGAAAAAGAAATCGACCCGCGCTTGTACCTGATAAATTCATGAGAAAACTCCATTCATTCGAAGTTGGCGATGATCAGTGGAACGTAGCCCTTTCGATTCGCCCCCAATACCGATAATGCTTCGTGAGTCGTCGTGGCGTCGGGGGCATCGAGATTCGGCGCGCGCGTGAGAGTGTTCACCAACGCGTTGCGCACAGTCTGACGTCCATCTATGACCTTCGTTTCCGGCAACCCCACCACCGTATAATACCGGACAGTCTTGATAACGGAGCACACCACCAGATCGGGATCAATTCCCGTGGTGTCGTAGAGCATCTTGATCGGTTCCGCGAAGGTTGGGAGACCGGCACGATGGGAAATTCCCACCTGACAGAAGAAGACGACCGTTCCCTCTTCATGGATCTGTAGAAGTCGCGCTAAGATATCCGGGTCTTTTTTTCACGAACTGCATGCTGACCCAATCCGTCTCATTCGATAGCACATCATGGTGTCCGTCACAGCTTATTTACCGGAAACATCACGCAAAGTCCGCAAAATACTCAAGCCCACCGCCGGGCAGCTCACGACAATCGCACCTACCCCATCTCGATGTCGTAGCTCGTGTTCTTGCTGCCGCCTGGATTGCGGCGGAGGATGCCGCGGTCGACCAGTTCGTTGATGTCGCGCTGTGCCGTTGCGATCGAACATTTGCCAATTTCGGCCCATTTCCTCGTCTTCAGCTTGCCTTCGAATCCGTCGAGATACCTGTTGAGCACCCTCTTCTGCCGCTCGGTGAAGGGCTCGCGGGCGCAGCGTTGCCAGAATTCGGCCTTGCGCAGAACGGCCGCACAGACCGCCTCGGAGCCGTCGATCGCGCGCGAAAAGCGGTCGAGGAACCACAACAGCCAATCGGTAACGTCGAGCCCGCCCTTCTGCGTGCTTTCGAGCACGTCGTAATAGCTCGCGCGTTCCTTCCCAGTCTGGCTCGACACGCTGTAGAAGCGCCGTTCCGATTCCTCCGACTGTGCCAGCGCCTGATCGGCGATCACCCGCGCGATGCGGCCGTTGCCGTCCGCGAACGGGTGGATCGTCACGAACCAGAGATGTGCGAGGCCGGCGCGCAGCAGCCCCTCGGGTTCGTCCCGGCGATTGAACCAATCCAGGAACGCCTCGATCTCCGCGTCGAGCCGCCCTGCCGGCGGCGCCTGATAGTGCACGCGCCGGCGCCCGACCGGCCCCGACACGACCTGCATCGGCCCGTCCACATCGTCCCGCCATGCACCCGTCCTGATCTTGTGCATTCCCGAATAGCCGGTGGGAAAAAGCGCCGCCTGCCAGCCGAACAACCGTTCGCGCGTCAGCAATGCCCCGTGGTTCTCCATGGCGTCGAGCGTCATTTCGACCACGCCTTCGGCCCGCCGGTCGGCGGGTGCGATTGCGGCCGTGGGCACGCCCAGGCGCCGCGCGACCGAGGACCGCACGCCGTCGCGGTCGAGAATCTCGCCCTCGATCTCCGAGCTCTTGACGACCTCTTCCGTCAGCGCCTCAAGCTGCGCCTCGCGCTTCAGATCGAAGCCGAGCCTCGCCATGCTTCCCAGTAGTCGTCCCTGCTTCAGCCGTGCGGCGGCGAGCGGCTTGAGCAGGCGCCCATCGTCCCAGGTCAGGCGGGGCCAGTCCGGTCGCTCCCAGATATACATATTCTCCTCGCGTTATGAGGAGAATATGGTGTCGTTCCCTGCATTCGGCGAGCCAATTCTACTCACCCAATGAGGAGAACAACCCGGCTTTCACCGCAATGCGGCTTCCGCGTAACCCGCCCCCGCCCGCCGGGGATCACGATGCGGCGTGGGCGCCGACGAATTCCCGGTTCACGGTGACGCCAAGGCCTGGGCGGTCCGGTATCGCCATCATGCCGTCCACGACCTCGAAGGATTCCTCGGCCAGCTCGTGGAGCAGCGGGTTCGCGCCCAGAGAATATTCGACGATCACGGCGGCCGGCGAGGCGGCCATGACCTGGAGCCCGGCGGCGAAGTTCAGCGCGCCGCCCCAGAGATGCAGCGCGAGGCCGATCTGGTGGGTTTCGGCGAGCGCCGCGATGCGCATGCCTTCCGTGATTCCGCCGGCGATGGCGAGATCGGGCTGGAAATAGTCCACCGCCCGGTGCTCGACCAGCTCCCGGAAGTCGAAGCGGGTGAACTCGCTCTCGCCCGCGGCGATGGGGATGTCGGTGGCGGCCCGCACCATGCCGCAGCCCGCCTTGTCGTCGGCATTCACCGGCTCCTCGAACCAGGCGAGATCGCACTCTTCCACCAGGCGGGCGAAGCGGAGCGCCTCCTTCACCGAGAAGGTGCCGTGGGCGTCCACCATGATGTCGATCTCCTCGCCGAGATGGGCGCGGGCGGCGCGGACGCGGCGAACGGACGTGGCGAGGTCCCCGTCGCCCGCGCCCACGCGCATCTTCACGGCGCGGAACCCACCGCGGGCGATATAGCCTTCGAGCTCCTCGCCGATGCGCTCGGCCGGAGCCCAGCCGCCGGAGGCGTAGGCCGGCAGGGCCTCTCGGCAGCGCCCGCCCAGCAGACGCCAGACGGGCACGCCGAGGGAGCGCCCCAGAATGTCCCAGCAGGCCATGTCGATGGCGCCGATGGCGCTTATTCGAAGGCCGCGCCGGGCGAGTGTCGGGAAACCCCGGCCACGCACGAGCGCGTAATGTGCGCGGGCGCCGTTGTAGCCGACTTCCCAGAGCCGGCGTACGTCCCGTGGGTCCTCGCCCACCAGTGCGGGGCCGAGTTCGCGGTTGATCAGCGCCGCCAGTGCCGCGTTGTTGCCCATGCTGCCGACCGAGGCCTTCGCCTCGCCCCAGCCGGTAAGGCCGCAGTCGGTCTCGATCCGCACGATCGTGGCGTCGAAGAAATCCGCGACACCCAGGTCGCTTCGATGCTGTCGCGCCTTCGGGATCGGCGCATGGACCCAGGTGGCCTCGACGGTCGCAATCTTCATGACGCTGGATTCATCGCGCGGCGGCGCCTCGTCCACACAAGCGAGAAAACACGGCCCCGGCTAACGCCGCGCCGACAGCAGCGCGTCTATGCGCTGGCGCAGGGAGTCGTTCTCCCGCGCTTCGTTGTAGATCTCCCAATATTCCTCCTGGGTGATGCCCTCCGTCTCCGCCACGGCCCGCGCGAGGTCGGCCTCCGCCTCCTCCGCCAGAGCGTTCCGGACCTCCTCGCTCTCGGCGCCCTCGATCCGTGGGCGCCACGCCTCGATCCGTTGGCTCACCTCCATGATCGCCGTGACGAACGCATCGAGCTTCGCCCGGTCATACTCTTCCGCGCCGGCGCTCCGAACGCCGGAGCCCGCCAGCGCCGCGGCGACCAGCAAGCCGCACGCAAGCGCCGCCACGAAACGAAACCTCATGCTCCCCACCCTTATCGCCATGCCGGCCATGGTACACGATGCGCCAACGCACGACCCGCCCGCCTCGCCAAAGCATGTCGCGCCGTGCGCATCACCCCCGCACACCGACGCGGCGTCTTTGGTTTCAGGTGCGCGGGTCTCCAGGCCCGCATGTTTTTTGTTGCCACCGCCGGTGGCGGGCCTCCGGCCCGTTGCGGGCCTGGAGACCCGCGCACCAAAGTCGGTTTTGGGTATCCGGGCCTCCCGGCCCGCGCGTTTTCTTGTAACGGGCGGCGGCGTGCTTGCACCTGAGGCGCCGCAGCGCGACAATCGTGGGAATGGCCATGGTGGAGGGCGCGCCGATGCTGGAACGGTCGGACTGGTACGACATCGCGCGGGACACCAACTGGACGCCGTCCTACGTCTCGCATGAGGAGCTGTTTCCGCCGTCCATGGGGGATCCGTACGGAATCCCGCTCTCGGAGTGGGAGACCTTCGACGAGCCCTACAAGATTTCCTATCGCGAATATGTGAGCATCCAGCGCGAGAAGGATTCGGCGGCCTATTCGGTAAAGGCCGCGCTCGCACGTTCCCGCTTCTACGACCAGGCCGACGAGGGCTGGGCCAGCGTGCTCAAGCTCCATTACGGCGCGGTGGCGCTCACCGAATATCAGGCCTGCCAGTTCCAGGCCCGCATGTCCCGCTTCGGCCCTTCGCCGGCCATGCGCAACATGTCGGTCTTCGGCATGCTCGACGAAATGCGCCACACCCAGCTCCAGCTCTTCTTCCCGCATGAGCTGGTGCGCCGCGACCGGCAGTATGACTGGGCGCACCGGGCGCAGCATTCGAAGAACTGGGCGGTGCTCGGCGGGCGCCATGCCATGGACGACATCATGCTGACCCGCGATGCCGTCACCGCCGCGATCATGGTCTCCTTCGCATTCGAGACCGGGCTCACCAACCTGCAGATGATCGGCCTTTCCACGGACGCGGCGAATGTGGGCGATTACACCTTCTCCAACCTGATCACCAGCATCCAGTCGGACGAAGCCCGCCACGCCCAGCTCGGCACGCCGACCATCGAGATCATGATCCGCAACGGGCGGAAGGAAGAGGCCCAGCAGGCCATGGACATCGCGCTGTGGCGCGTCTGGCGGCTTTTTTCGATTACCGTCGGGATCCCCATGGACTATTACATCCCGCTCGAGCAGCGGCACATGTCGTTCAAGGAGTTCATGCACGAATGGGTGATCAAGCAGTGGGACCGCCAGGTGCGGGACCTCGGGCTCGACACCCCGTGGTACTGGGAGACCTTCCTCGACGATATCGAGAACCACCATCACTGCCAGCAGGGCGGCATCTGGTCGTGGCGGCCGACGGTCTGGTGGAACCCCCCGGGTGCGGTGGGCCCGGCCGAGCGCGCTTGGCTAGAGGAGAAATATCCGGGCTGGAACGCGAGCTACGGCACCTATTGGGACGTGATAACCAACAACCTCCTCCAGGGGCGGGAGGAGAAGACTCACCCCGAGTGCATCCCGATCATCTGCAACATGTGCCAGATCCCCATCTCGCACCGGCCCGGCCCCGAATGGCGCGCCCGCGCCTATCAGCGGGACTATGGCGACCGGCGCTACAATTTCTGCACCGAGGTCTGCCGCTGGATCTTCGATACGAACCCGGAGCGCTACAAGGACCACGAGACCATCGTGGACCGGATGTATTCGGGAGAGATCGACCCGCCGACGCTCGACAACGTTCTGACCTATATGGGCATCGGCGTCATCAGCGAGGGCGGGCGGGACGGCCACGACTATCGCTGGGTCGACGGCTTCCGCGCCCAGGCCGCCGAATAGACCGGGCGGTGCAGAGGGCATGGGCGCCTTCCCCATCCTCTCGCGCTTCCAGCAGGATGCGCATATCAAGGTCGTCGAAATCGAGCCGGGGCAGACCATGGACGAAGTGGCGGCGGCCTGCGCGTACCACTCCATAGACCTGCATGTGGCGCCCCGGCCGGGCCGCACGCTCCGGGTTCGCCCCACCACCGAGCGGAACGACGCCCCGCCCTGGCCCCGAAACCTCACCGCCCAGGAGGCCGGCATCCACCAGTACGACTGCATCGATATCTATTTCGAGGAGCCCCCGGCGGAGGGCGCGTAGCGGCGCGCAACGGCCGGAGGAAGCGCCATGCTCAGGCTCTCCGACTTCGCGGGGCGCATCCTGCGCGAGGACGACCCGGCCGATCTGGGCCGGCCCACCGGCGAGGTGATCGCCGACGCAATCGACGACGGACGGACCGGCGAGGCGAAGCGCCTCGCCCGCAACCTGATCCACGAGTGGAAAGGCCTTCACGACCTCTACTGCGACTGGATCTGGGACATGCTGACGAAGATCGCCCAGAGGTTCGGCGAGGGCGAGGTCTACGCCATGCTGCGCGCGACCCAGGAAAGCTGGATGATGAAGCGCACCTGGAAGGCCTTTCGCAAGATACCGGTGGAACGCCAGGTGGCCCTTACCGCCGAGATGATGCGCGCCCACCGCTGCGGACCGGCCCAGGACGGCAGCATCGAAGTGCTTGAGGACGGGGATCGCTTCACCATTGTCATGAACCCCTGCGGCAGCGGCGGACGCATGCGCCGCGGCGATCCGGTGGACGGCACCCCCTCCCGCCTCGGCCCGCCCTATCGCTTCGGAACCACGCAGGAAGCCCATTGGTGGAGCTGGGGCCGCAAGGACGTGCCCTATTACTGCGTCCATTGCGCGCTCAACGAAATCCTCCCCATCGAATGGGGCGGTGCGCCGCTCTGGGTCACCGAGTTCGACCCGGATCACGCCAAGCCCTGCCGCTGGCACTTCTACAAGACGCCGGAGCGCATCCCGGCGGACTACTGGACCCGCCTCGGCAAGCGGAAGCCGGCGCACCTCGAGAACGCGTAGGCGCCCTGCCGCCGGCGTTGACGTCCCTTGGCCGGAGCGGCGGGGCTCGCTATCGTCTCCGCCTATAACAAGACATGACGCCCCGCCGGGCAGGCCATCCTCGTCCGGCGGCAACGAAATGACATCCCTAGGGAGGCACCCAATGCTGAAATATATCGCGGGCGCGGCCGCTGCCGTCGCCCTGTTGGCCGGTGGACCGGCCGCGGCTCAGGACGAGCAGGAGACCATCAAGGTCGGATTCGCCGTTTCCACCAGCGGGTGGCAGGCCGCCTATACGGGGCCCGCAACGCTCGCGGCGCAGATCAGGCTCGAAGAGATCAACACCGCCGGAGGGCTTCTCGGCAGACAATTGGAGATCGTTCAGGCGGATTCGAAGTCCGAGCGCGAAGAAGGCGTGAAGGCGGGCCAGATCGTCATCGACGGCGGCGCGAGCGTCGTCTTCGTGGATTGCGACTTCGACATGGGCGCACCGGCCGCGAACACGGCCCAGAACGCGGGCCTCATCTCGCTCTTCCTCTGCGCCGGCGATGCCAAGGCCGGGATCGAGGGAATCGGCCGCTTCGCCTTCACCGGCGGCCAGGCGGCCCATCTCGACGGCGCATCCGTCGCGACCTACGCCTACGAATCCCGCGACGCGCGCACCGCCTGGCTGCTGCGGGATGACACCATCGAATACAACAAGTCGGTCTGTGCCGGCTTCGAGTGGGCGTGGAAGCAGCTGGAAGGCGCCGAGCTTCTGGGTGTCGACGTGTTTCAGAACAACGACCCCTCGATTCAGGGTCAGATCGACCGGATCAAGTCGCTCGACAACGCCCCCGACGTGATCGCGCTCTGCTCCTACGTGCCGGGTGCGGCCTCGGCGCTTCGCCAGATGCGGGCCTCGGGCGTTACCGGGCTGGTGGTCTCGGGCGTTGCCATGGACGGCCACTACTGGCTCGACGCCGTCCCCAATCTCAGCAACTTCTGCGCGGCGGCGTTCAGCTCGATCTATGGCGATGCGGGCGATGACGTGAAGGCGTTCTTCGAGAAGCTCGCCGCCAGGGAGGGCGACCAGGCCGCCACCTCGCTGCCGATCGCGGGCTATGTGCTCATGGATCTCTGGGCGAAGGCGGTCGAGCGCGCGGGAACGCTGGACTCCGCGGCAGTCACCGCCGAAATGGAGAAGATGAAGGACGAGCCGACCCTCATGGGGCCGCGCAGCTTCTCCGACCAGCTCCATATCCAGGACAAGGCGCGCTACGCGATCATCTGCACGGACGAAGGCAAGACGCGGATGGTCGATTACGTGACCGCGGGGCCGATCCCGAAGAGCGTGCTGCTCAAGAACTGACGCGACGCTCCGGACGCGGAGGTCCGGCGACGACTCCGCGTCCGGAACCCGCGTCCGCACCCGCCGCCCGCCCGGGCGCGGGAGACGAGTGGGAGGGAGGCATGACGGGACGCGATCTCGAGCACCGGATCGATACGCTCGAATCCATCGAGGCCATCAAGCGGCTGA
The DNA here is from genome assembly GCA_965220825.1 of Alphaproteobacteria bacterium. GTDB lineage: Bacteria > Pseudomonadota > Alphaproteobacteria > UBA828 > UBA828. Next base: position 464,922 of record OZ244839.1, on the reverse strand, counting down.
AGCACGACTATTGCGCCTATTGCGACGCGGGTTACGACGCGGACGGCATCGCCTCGCAATTCGTCGAGGACGGGATCTGGGACGCGGGCGAGGCCTTCGGCCGCTACGAGGGAAGAGAGGCGATCCGCACCTTCTTCATGGGCGTCTCGAAGCAGATCGTCTTTGCGGCCCATATGGTGACGAACGAGCGCATTGAGGTGGACGTGGACGCGAATACCGCCCGCGGGCGCTGGTGGATCATCATGCCGGCCACCACCATCGACGACGAGGGCGCGCGAACGGCCGTGTGGCTGCTCGGCGAATATGACGACCGCTATGTGCGGCGGGAGGGGCGCTGGCTCTTCCAGTCCGTCGAGGCGACGATCCACTTCGTGGAACCGCACAAGGACGGCTGGGCGCAGGTAACCGGCGGATAGCGCCAAGACGCAGGACGTCGCCTACCGGCGGCGCGCGAGCCGTCACCGTTTCCGACGCCCGCCCCTCACGTGTATGCGAGCATGCAGCGTCGACGTCGGCGCGAGAGGATTGCAAAAGCCGGTGCGCCGTGGTGGTTATAACGGCTGCTTGCGGGAGGGAGACGGCGGGACGATGGCGTTCACCAAGGTCTGCACACTGGACGATATCTGGGAAGGGGAGATGGGGGCCTTCGAAGCGGACGGCGTACCGGTGCTTCTCGTGCATGTCGCCGACGAGGGCATCCACGCAATCCAGGCCTATTGCCCCCATCAGGAGGTCGAACTGGTGGACGGCGAACTCGAGGGCCGGGTACTGACCTGCTGCATGCACCTCTGGGAGTTCGACGTGGTCTCCGGCAAGGGGGTCAATCCGGAAGACACCGAAGTCGCCAAATATGCCGTGAAGGTAGAGGGCGAGGATGTCTATGTGGACGTCGCGGGCGTCGAGCCCAAATATGCCGACGGCTGACGGGGCGGCTGCGCGGAGGAGAAGGCGATGAGCGAAGCGCCCGCCCGCGGGAACAACGCGGTGGGGCCGGTGCTCCGTGCCGGCGAGGTGGCCGACGCCGTGGTGGATGCCCTGGAGCAGGACAATCCGGGCAAGGCGTTCGTCGTCGAAGATCGCGTCACCTATATCCGCGTCGAGACGGAGGGCGAATGCGTGGTGCGCGCCGACACGGTCGCCCGCCTGCTGGGCCGCCCCTTCCGCATCGCCGAGCTGGAGGTCAATCTGACCTCCTTCTCCGGCCGGATCGAGACCACCGACGACGCCATGCGCTTCTATCTGGACAAGACCCTGTAGCGCGCCCCGAGGACGACCGATGAGCGATCTATCCGACCTCTCGAAGCCGCTGAAGACCTGGAGCCACTTGGCCGGGCACCGGCGCAGGCCGAGCGAGTACGAAATCGTCTCGACCGACCTGCTCTGGAGCACCGACGACGCGATGCCGTGGGCGCTCTCACCGGACATCGACATGAACAAGTGGTACCTCAAATACCGCAACGGCTCACCCCTCGGGCACGAGGACTGGGACGCCTTCCGCGATCCGGACGCGCTGATCTACCGCTCCTACAATGTCGAGCAGGACAACCGCGAGGCCTATGTGGACGGGCTGCTGGAGGACTACGCGGCGAACGGCCACGATGCGAGCCTCGACCCCGCATGGGTGGCGGCGCTCGCCAAGCTCTATACGCCCGCCCGCTATCCGCTCCACGCCTTCCAGATGGGTTCGGCCTATCTGGTCCAGATCGTGCCGGCGAGCACGATCGAGAACTGCGCCATGTTCCAGGCGGCGGACCAGCTTCGCTGGGTCTCCCGCATCGCCTACCGCACCAGGGAACTCGCCAACGCGCATCCCGACACCGGTTTTGCCAAGCGCGAAAGAGGCTTCTGGGAGGAAGACCCCTGCTGGCAGGGCTTCCGGGAGCTTCTGGAGCGCGCCCTTGTCGCCTATGACTGGGCGGAGCATTTCGTCGCGCTGAACCTCGTCGCGAAGCCCGCCTTCGACGAAGCCTTCGTCCGGGGCCTCGGGCGCTGTGCCCGGCGGAACGGGGACGGCCTGCTCGCCCAGATGCTCGATGCCCAATGGACCGACGGCGAGCGCTCCCGCCGCTGGAGCGGCGCGCTGGTGACGTTCGCGCGCGGGGCGGACGGAAACGAAGCGGTGCTGGCGGAGTGGATCGCCAAGTGGGCACCGCTCGGAGACGCCGCCATCGACGCCTACTGCGCCGCACTGCCCGGCGGTGGCGATGCGGAAGCCGCCAAAGCGGCCGTCCGCGACTTCCACACGGGCCTCGGCCTCCCCGCCTGAGCGGAAGCAGCCCGCGACCCCACCCCCTCAGCCGGCGGATGCGGCGCGGGCCGCGGCCTCCTTCGTAAAATAGGGCGCGACCTCGGCGGCAAAGCGGCCGAGCCAGCTTTGGCGGTGACGGCGGGGGACACCCGGCGTCGCGGTATGGAGCAAAAAGCTGTTGAAGCCCGCCTCCACATAGGCCTCGACCCGCGCCCGCACCGTCTCCGGCGAGCCGACGAACTGGCCGTCCGCCCAAGGGGGAATGTTGGCGGGGTCGGTGCGCTCCTTCATCTTCGCGAAGATCTTCGCCCAGGAGCCGTAGCTCCTGAGCGTCTCGAAATGGCCGTCATCGGCCTCGTAATGGTCGATCTGGGCCTGCTGGAAGCGCGGGATGTAGCGCTTGGCGAGGTCGTAGGCCTCCTCGTCCGTATCCGCCACGATGCAGTTCACCATCATGGGATAGCGCCGGCCCTCGACCGCCATGCCGCGCGCCCGCGCCTCCTCCTTCCACGCCGCCAGCACCTCGCGCTGGAGCGGCAGATTGCTGAACGCGGTCATGATCGGCGGCAACCCGAGCGAGGCCATGACCGAGCCCGATTCGGGGCTGCCGCCCACCGCGCCATAGAAGTGTATCTTCGACCGGTCGGTGCGCGGACGAAGCTCGACGCGGGTCGGCACCTGGAGATGCTCGCCCCGGTAGCGGAAGCGTCCGCCTTCGAGCGCCCGCGCGACGATCTCGTAGGTTTCCTTGAAGCGCTGGCGGCTCTCCTCCATGGCGACGCCGAAGGCGTCGTACTCATATTTCGCCGTGCCGCGGCCAAGCCCCAAATGAAGCGGTTGCGCCGTGAGCAGGTTCAGCTCCGCGATGTCCTCGGCCAGGCGCAGCGGGTCGTACCAGGGCGTCACCAGGACGCAGGTGCCGAGCGCGAGATCGGGGAACCGCGCCGCAATGTGGGAAAGGAAGAGCAGCGGGTTGGGGGTCGGGAAATAGTCCGAGAAGTGATGCTCGATCATCCAGGCGGCGCGGTAGCCGGCCGCCTGGGCGAAGGCGCAGTCCGAGAGGATCTCCTCATACATCGCGGCATCCGAGAGCCCGTCCTCGCCCACGGGCGCCGCGACGAACGCGAACTCGATGCCGTCCACCAACCTCACCACGCCCCCTCGCCCATCCGGCCGGAAAAGTCGCCGCCGCCCATCTATTCGGCGGCCTCCTGCCAGCCGATCTCGGCCCGGAGCCGGGGCATGAGCTCCGTCGCTGTCAACTCCATATGGCGGCGCCAGAGGTCCTTGTGGACCCAGTCGTGGTGCGAAAGGATGAGGGTCTCCCACGGCCCCACATCGTCGCGGAACGCCGCGAGCTTCCTGGCCACGGTCTTCGGGCTGCCGGCGGTGACGATGGTGTCGATGCAATATTCGGGCGTCACGTCCTCGTCCGGCATGTCGGGATCCGACTTCAGCATATGAACGAATCCGCCGTGGCGGGTGATGCCGATGATATATTCGAAATACCAGCGGAAGGCGTTGTCCTCGCGACGCAGATAGTCGCGCGCCTCCTGGTCCGTCTCGGTGACGAGTAGCGTGCGCCCGACCCTCCATTTCGAGGGATCGGGTGGGCGGCCCACCTTCCGGCGCTCGTCGAGATAGTCCTGCCAGTGGCCCTTGACCACGTCGTCGGGCACGAAATTGGCGGAGATGCACATCCAGTCCCGCCGGGCGGCGAGGCGGATGCCGCCCGAGCCCCGGCTCATGGCAGGCGTCATCACCGGCGGGTGGGGCTTCTGATAGGGTTTGCCCATGGCGCCGATGCCGAGATGAGGGAGCACGTTGTCCTTGATCTCGAAGTCCCAATATTTGCCGTGGAACGCGTAGGGCGGTTCGGACTCCCAGATGCCGTGGATCATGTCGATGGATTCCACCAGCATCTCCATGCGGTCCTTGTCGGTGATCTTGAACATCTCGAAGTCCGGCGGCGTGGCGCCGGGCCCGATGCCCATGAGGAAGCGCCCCTTGGAAAGATGGTCGAACTGCGCCGCCTGGCCGGCGACGATGGCCGGATGCTGGTAAGGCAGGCAGAGCACGCCGGAGCCGAACTTGATCCGCTCGGTCTGCGGTATCAGCGCCGCGAAGAGCATGAGGGGCGACTGGATCGGCTCCGAGGGGAGCGCGAAATGCTCGCCGAGCCAGACCTCGTCGAAGCCGACCGCGTCCGCGCATTTGATGATTTCCAGGTCTTCCTGAAGGAGCGTGTGGTAGCCCCGTTTGAAGTCCTGAATCGGGTGCATGAACATGCCGAGCTTCATGGCGCGCCTCCCGGGCCGGTCGCCCTCCATCCGATGCCGCGCATTATGGGAGACGCGCCCGGCCCGCGTCCAATGCCGTTTGCGCCGGGTCGCGCAAGGAGCCCCCGGCGGCCTCCTCCCGCGCCTCAGCCCTCGGCCCAGGCCGGGATATAGCAGGGGCCCGGAATCGCCGGGTAGCGCTTCAGCACCGATTCGTCCAGCTCCAGCCCGAGGCCGGGGCCGTCCGGCGGCTCGATATGGCCGTCCACCACGCCGGTGTAGCCCTTGGCGAGCTCGGTGCGGAAGGGGTTCACCGCCGCCACGTCCGCCTCGTAGATCAGCCCGTTGGGAATCGCCGACAGGAGATGGGCGTTGCCGGCGGCGCTCAGGATGCTGTGGCTCGTGTGCGGCGCCATGGGAATGTGCCAGGCGTCCGCCATGTCGGCGATCTTCTTCACCTCGCTGATACCGCCCGACTTGCAGAAATCCGCCTGGCAGATCGAGATCGCTCGCGCCTCGAAGAGTGCGCGGAAGGCAGGCCGCGCATAGTGGTTCTCACCCGCCGCAATGGGGATTGCGGTCCGGCGGCGGAGCTCCGCATAGGCCGGCAGATTATCCGGCGTAAAGGGCTCCTCCAGCCAGTAGACGCGGTTTTCCTCGCAATAGCGGAGCACGTCCGGGATATCGAGCAGGTCGTAGCGGGTCGCCGCATCCACGGCGATGTCGATGGCGTCGCCGAAGGTGCGGCGGATATGGCCCACACGCATGGCGTCGTTGGCGGGCGTGTCGCCCACCCGCATCTTGATGGCGGTGTAGCCTTCATCCACCAGAGCGGCGACCTCGGACTCCAGTTCCTCCGGCGGCTTGAAGCCGAGGCTGAGCCCGCCCGCATAGGCGCGGATGCGCCTCTTGGCACCGCCCAGAAGCCGGTAGATCGGCTGGCCCAGCAGCTTGCCCCGGAGGTCCCACAGCGCGTTGTCGATACCGGCAAGCGCCGTGATGCTGCCGGCGCCGAGGCCGTGGGTCACCACCTGCTGCCGGTTGAGGCGGCCCCAGATGCCCTCGCCATCCAACGGGTCGGCGCCCAGGATGAGCGAGCCCATGCCCTCCTGGATCACCGCCGTCATGGCGGTGGGGTTCTGCCCGTGATGGGCCTCGCCGATGCCGACCGCGCCGCTTTCGTCCCGGATGCGCACCAGAACGAAATCCCGCTTGCTGTTGGCGCCGAGCCCCATGCGCACGCGCTTCGTCTCGAACGGGCAGGAGTGTGCGCTCGCCCGCACCTCAACGATCTTCGCCATCGCCCGCTTGCTCCCATTTCCGCCTCCGCCCCGGCAGGGCCCGGCCGCGGAGTATATCGCTTCTTCGGTCGTTCCTGAGAAGCCGGATCCAGCGGCCTGATCATCGACCGGCATATGCCTTGACCCGACTGCCGGACCATCCATACAGGCCAGAACGCCTCCGACAGCCGGGTGGGCCGACCGTTGACAACGAGATTGTGGAATCGGAAATATGCCAAAGAGTTACGGGTTCACTGCGTGCCGCCCCCGGCGACGAGTGATTCGGTAACCAACAGGAGAATTGGAAATGCCATCGACCGACCTGGAGAAAAATATTCGGTATCTCCGCGATTTGGAGGAAATCAAACGTTTGAGGAGCCTCTATTGTTATTATGCGGACGCTCACGATAGCGAAAATTGGGCCAATCTATTTGCTGAAGACGGCGTGTTCGAGACCGACGTTTTTGGAACCCACGAAGGGCGCGACGCGATCCGCGCGCTACAGCATCTCCCCTTTGCCGTCCATTATGTGATGAACCCGATCATCGATGTCGACGGCGACACGGCGACGGGAAAATGGCTGCTGCTGGAACCTTGCAGCTTCCCGCAAGACGGCGACCTCCAACCGATCTGGGGAGCTGCGAAATATGAAGACGACTATCTTCGTATCGACGGGGAATGGAAGTTCAAGCGCGTAAAGCTGATTTCCCTGATGTGGAGTCCGTACGAGCGCGGATGGGAGAAGCAGCGCATCATGGAACTGTAACTCGGCAGTCAAACCTCCTTCCACGCTATCAGCGTGCACAAGGCGGTATCTGCACGCCTTCATCTACAGGCGGATCGCGGGCTACCCGACGTTCCCGGCTACTTTCGACCACGCCCCGCCTGGCCGACCAACCCCCACTGCAACCATGTTCGAACGGGATCGCGCGGTAGGCTCCGTCGGCGGCGGAAGCTTGACAGTTCGGGCAACGGCTCCATAGGCTGGCCCTTACGAAATCCAACGACGGCCGTCAGGTCGCAAAATGAAGTCAGGGGGAGGTCCAATGAGATTCCTGAAACGATTGACCGTACTTGCATGCGCAAGTGCCTTCGTGGCGAGCCTTCCGTGGAATGTCGCCAAAGCCGAGGGAACCGGCACGCTGCTAGGCGATGGCAAGCAGATGGTAATGTTCGTGATGACGGCGTCGAACGTATACGGCGCCAATCAGATCAAGGGAGCCCAGCAAGAAGCGGAACGGCTCGGCTGGGATCTCACCGTGTTCCAGCATAATTTCTCCCAGCCGGAACAGGATGCCCAAGTACAGCAATATATCGCGAGCGGTGCGGAGCCGGAGGTGATCGTCTTCTGGCCGTGGGTGGCGGATGCGGCTATCAACGCCGTGCGCCAGCTCTCGCGCCTCGCTCCGGTCATCCAACTTACCCAGGAGCCGAATGAGCAGTCCTGGCCCTATGTGCAGGCATATTCCGGCGCCAACCAGATCCTGATCGGCGAGACGCTCGGGCATATGATGCTGCAGGCACGCGAGGCAGCGCGTGCAGCCGGTATGGAGTTCCAGACTCCGGAGGGGAATCTTCTGGTGTTCCAACACCCTGAAGGTGAAAAGACCGGCGTCGAGCGGATGAAAGGTTTTCTCGCGGTCACTGCCGACGAGCCCTTCAATATCATCCATACCGAATGGGGTCCCAACAGCCCGGAGACTGGATATCAGATCGGCAGCCAAGTGGTGCCCAAATTCAAGGGGCAATTCGACTTTCTGTTCGTGTCGAACCAGCAAGCGGCGAACGGTATTATCCGCGCTCTCAAGGAGAACGGGATCGCGCCGGGCAAAGACGTCTACATCGTATCCGGCGACTGCTCCGGCAGCCTCGATGCGGTGAAGAACGGCGAGACCTTCGGAACCGGCATCCAGCCAGCTGCGGTCGAAGGCGCTCTCGCGATCCGCACGGCAGCCAAGTTCGTAGCCCACGGCCGGATCGAGGGCGACTTGATCCAACTCGAAGTCGAGGCCGAGGCGCCCGAAGTCGAGAACACGCCGCCAGCGAAATACAACTACATGCCGCACGCCCCGGCCATCGGGGCGGAGGGTGTCGCCAACACCAGGATCTGGGGCTACACGGCTGACGAGATTTGTGCCTCCGGCTAAAGATTCCGTGCTGTGCCGGAAGAAGCCGCGGGGACAAGCGGTCTGAACGAGGAGACGGCGCCTTCGCCACGGCTCGGCGTGCGCCGTCTCTCCAAACGCTACGGTAATGTCCAAGCGCTCGACGATGTGGATTTCGAGCTGTACCCGGGCGAGGTCATGGCGTTGCTCGGTGAAAACGGCGCCGGTAAAAGCACACTCGTCAAAATTCTCTCCGGGCTCGTCCAGCCCGATTCGGGTACGATCGAAATCAACGGCAAGCGCGCGGCGCTTTACCCGAGCGCCCGTTCGCAGGCAGCGGGCGTGGCGGTCGTTCACCAGGAATACAGTTCGGTCCCCACCCTCAGCGTGGCCGAGAATCTCGTTCTCGGTCAGAAGGGCATTCCGCCGATATGGCTGCCCCGGGCGCTCAATGCTCGTGCGCGCCGGCTGCTCGGCGGCGTCGGTCTCGACTATCTGGATCCGCGGACGCCGGTCGAGCGCCTCAGTGTCGCCGAGATGCAGTTGCTGGAGGTTGCCCGCCTGCTCGTCCGCAACGCGCGCATCCTGATCTTCGACGAACCGACGGCCGCGCTCGCAGACCGGGAAATCGAGCGTGTGCTCGCCGTTATCAAGCGGCTCTCGGCCGAGGGGCGTAGCGTCATCTACGTCACCCACAGGTTGCCCGAGGTCTTCCGCGTGGCAAGCCGCGTAACGGTGTTTCGCAACGGACGAAGCCTGCCGGCAAGGCCCGCGAGCGAACTCGACGTGGATGCGGTGATTTCGATGATGCTGGGCCGCGAGCTCGGCACGATGTTTCCTGCCCGTGGCTCGCTCGCCGGAGAGCCTCTTCTGCGGGTCGACGGATTGTTGGCCGAGGGGATCGAAGAACCGGTGAGCCTGAATGTTCATCACGGCGAGATCGTGGGTCTGACCGGTCAGCTCGGCAGCGGCGCCAATGCGGTCGTCCAGTCGCTCGCCGGAATGCTGCCCCTTCTCGCTGGCCGGGTCGAGCTGAACGGCAACGAGCTGTCCATGCGCAGCCGGGCTGCCACCCTCGCGAGCGGTATCGCCTATTGCACCGCTGATCGAAAGCGGGACGGTATCTTCGCCGAGCGCCCCATTCGCGAAAATCTCTCTTCGCCCTGGGTACGCGCCGTATCGTCTGCCGGCTGGATATCGGGGCGGCGCGAGCGCATTCGCTCGCGGGAGATCGCGTCGGAGTTCGCCATAGACGTGAAGCGCCTCGGCGCGGCGGTGGGCGCGCTGAGCGGCGGCAACCAGCAGAAGGTTGCTGTCGGTAAGTGGCTCGGTACCGGGCCGAGCGTGATCTTGCTGGAAGAGCCAACGCGCGGAGTCGATATCGGCGCGCGGGCCGAAATCTATCAGCGGCTTCGCGATCTTTGCGGCGCCGGTGTCGGCATCGTCGTCGCGAGCTCCGACACCTCGGAAATTCTCGGACTCTCGGACACGATCGCCACTTTTTACCGCGGCCGGATGATTCGCATGCTGCCGCACGACGAATGGACCGAAGACGCGCTGGTGCGGGAAGTCATGCATCAGGAAGTCGAGGCGCCCGCAGACACCAACGGGGCGGCATAGTGAGATACTCTGAGGCCGTACGCCTGCCGTCCGGTCATCGCCGGGACTGGTTGCCGCTCGCCGTCGTCATCGGCCTCGCGCTCGCCGGGATAATCGTGGCGGTCATCGTCACTCCAAGCTTTCTTACCGTCGATAACATCCGGGCCATCCTGCGGAATGCGTCGATCGTCGGGATCGTCGCCGTCGCCATGACTCCGATGACGCTCTCCGGCAACTTCGTCTCGCTCGCCATCGGCCAGTCCGCCATGCTGGCGATGGTGTGCTTCGTGGCACTGGTCGGCGACGGATGGCCTCAGCCCCTCGCCATGCTCGCGGTCGTCGTCGGGCTGATCGCCGTGGGCGTCATGCAGGGTGCGATCGTCGCCACCGGACTCAACCCCATCATCACAACGCTCGCGGCCGGTGCGATCATCTTCGGTGTCGTGACCGAGATTACCGGCGCCGGAATCGTGCGCACCGGCGATTATCTCGTTGGCTGGGGTAGCAGCACGGTTGCGGGGATTCCGATTCAGGTTCTGATCTTTCTCATCTTCACCGTGGTCGTCTCGATCCTGATGTCCCGGACCGTCTGGGGGCGAGAGACCGCATTGGTCGGCGCCAATCGAGCCACCGCGCGGATCAGCGGTATCTCGATCACCCGAGTCACCATCCTCGCATTCGCAATATTTTCGGTAGGCCTCGCAATCGCCGGCATTCTCAACGGCGCCGCCTTCAACCAAGCCACGTCGCGCTCATTTCCCAACCTGACGATCGACGCGATCGCTGCCCTGCTGGTAGGCGGTACGGCGATCCAGGGAGGCCAGGGCTCGCCGCTGCGATCGGCCGCCGGGGCCCTCTTCATCGCGGTCATTTCCAGCATGATGGTGCTTAACGACTTCAGCACCGGCGGCCGGCTTGCGGTCCAGGGTGGTGTCGTCGTTGCCGTCGTCGTGCTGCTGCACGAACTGCGCCGCCGCCGGGCCGTGCGCTGATGATTGCCCACCCTCTCGACAGGCTGCGGCCCTACGCGCTTCCCCTGGTCGTTCTGCTGATAACGTGGGCCGTTATCGCCGGGATCACGCCCAGTTTTCGCGGCGTCGGTAGTATTTTCGCCGTGCTGGAGGGTTTTCCGCTTGTCGGGCTCGCGGCGCTCGGGCTCGCGGTCACGATCATCGCCGGCGAACTGGATCTCTCCGTTGGCTCGATGGCGGCTCTCGCCGCAGTGGTGGCAGTTCTGACATCGCCGACCGGGCTCGTCCCCTGCATCGTGATCGCCACCCTGGTCGGAGTGGTCTTCGGCGCCGTTCAGGGCACATTGATCGGCTACCTGCGCATCAACTCCCTCGTGTTCACCATCGGCACGCTGATCCTTCTGCGGGGCCTCACCTATATCGCGAGCGACAACGCACCCATCATCATCCACAACATCACCATCACCGACCCGCTCCTCGACCGTTATGTGGTCTTCTCGATCAGCAGCATCACGGCGGTGACGGTGTTCATCCTCGCCGGCCTCTTTCTGACCTACACACACTGGGGCCGCGAGATCTACGCTATCGGCGGCGCGCGCAATGAGGCGATTGCCGCCGGCGTACCGCGCATACGGCCGCTCACCGTGAGCTTCGCAATCTCCGCCGGATGCGCAAGCCTCGCCGGTGCGCTGGCAGCCGCGCGCGGCGGAAGCGCGGCACCGCAGAACTATGCGGATCTACTGCTCAGCGGAGCGGCCGCCGCATTGTTGGGCGGCATCAGCCTCTATGGCGGGCGGGGCACGGTCGTCAACGTCGCTCTAGGAGTCGCCGTACTCACCGTGGTAGCGACCGGGCTCGCGGCACGGGGTAGCACCGCTTATCTGGTGCAGCTCGTCACCGGCGCGCTGCTTCTGACCATGATCGCCATCGAGTTTCTTGCCGGGCGGCTGACCCTTCGCGACACGGTCTTCGGCGCAGGTCTCCGGGGCCGAACGCGGGGACCGACGGATTCAGGTGGCCGGCCCGAGAGATGAGCACTGCCGAGGCGGTGGAGCTCTGTCCGCAATGGGCTTCGCCGGGAATATGGCCATATCCCCGATTCGACCGGTCATTTCAAGAAAGGCGCCCGTCCGGCCTCTCTCGACGCGGCTACGACGCGGCCTCCTCCGTGCCCTCCGCGAAAATGCCGATATAGCCGTGATACGCGAACACGCGGTTGCGCCTGTTGCCGGTTATTTCCCGCAAGATGCCGATTGCGACCAGGCGTTCCACGAGCTTGTTCGCACCGGTATAGGTCGTGTCGGTGATTTTCCGAACGCGGGCGACGTTCAGAACGGGCTCCCGGTAGAGCGAGTCCAGAACCCGGTGCCCATTGCCTGCCGCCCGGCCGAGATTCGCCGTGACGGCGGCGCGATGCTCCTCCCGCAACGCGAGGATCCGGCGCGCCGTCGCCGTCGCATCGACGGCCACTTCCGCCACGCCGCGCAGGAAGAACGACAGCCAGCCCTCCCAGTCGCCGGTGTCGCGAACCGCCTGAAGGCGCTCGTAATATTCCGCTCGATGCCGCTTGAAGTAATGCGAGATATAGAGAACGGGCATGGCGAGTATCCCCTTCTCGCAAAGCAGGAAGGTGATAAGCAGGCGCCCCACGCGGCCGTTCCCGTCGAGGAACGGATGGACGGTTTCGAACTGGGCATGGGCAAGACCGATCCGAACGAGCTCGGGGAGGCCGTCGCGGCGATGGAGGAACGTCTCGAGATCGCCCAGCGCGCCCGGCACGTCATGGGGCGGCGGCGGAACGAACGCGGCTTCGGCGAGCGCGCAGCCGGCCGGGCCGATCCAGTTCTGCGAGGTGCGCAATGCGCCCGGCTCCGACCGTCCCCCGCGCACACCCTGCAGCAGCCGCTCATGGATTTCTCGAATCAGACGAACCGAAAGGGGAAATTCACGAATCCGTTCAAGTCCATAGTTCATAGCACTTATGTAATTGATCACTTCACCCGCGTCCCACGGGCCGTTCGCAGAACGCATGCGCGCCTCGGCGAGCAGGACATCGTGAAGGGAGCTCTGCGTGCCCTCGATCTGGCTGGAAAGCACGGCCTCCTTTCGCACATATTGGAGCATGAAGAGGTTCGCGTCGGGCAATGTGTCTATCGAGCTGTCCAGCCGCCCGAGGGCGCGGTCCGCCTGGGACAGCAGGGTCTGCAAACCACCGTCGATGCGGATCGGCGGATTCGGAGGCAGCGGCACCGGAATGAAAGCCCGATAGCCCGTGGGCTGCGACACATAGCGGCCGGCCCGAAACCGGCTATCGGCTTCGTCGCCGCTCATGGCCCATGCCTTCCAAAAGTTTCGTATGGCGTTCGTTCCCGTCCATATGAAACTTTAGATAACATATGGAATGAACCGAGCGTTAAAGGAACGTTTTCTCACATATGGCGGGCGGCGCTCCGTACCGGCGGGCGCATGGCGGCTCCGGAAGACATCGGGAAGGCGAAGCGGATCGCCATACGGCACTTGGAGCTAGGGCCGGAAGCAAGGAAGGAACGCGAAGAGGCGCTCCCGACGGCGCCTGAGTACGCGCTTGCCGCGCCACAACGCGACCGCAAGGCAAGGATGGACCTCGGAACGTCGCAGAGACAGCGCACCCTGCGATCTCCCTGTAGCATAAATTTCTTGCTAGATGTAAAATGCAAGACCATACCGGGTATGGAGGGTCGTCATGTCCACACCGTCGATCGGTGCGCGATTCAAGGCGTTGCGCGAGGAGCGCAGGCTCTCTCAGGAAGATCTTGCACGGATGTTGGACTTCAATGATCGGCAGACCGTCTCGGCCATCGAGACAGGCGCGCGCCGTGTCTCGGCGGACGAGCTCGTGCTGGCGTTGGAGAAGTTGGACGTGCCGCTCGAATATTTCACGGATCCGTTTCGGCTCGTCGGCGAAGGCCGCTTCTCGTGGCGCCAGACCGGTGTCCTGCCCGAACAGCTCAGCGAGTATGAACAGGAGGCCGGTCGCTGGATCGCGGCGTTTCGCACTCTGGCGCCACAGGTTGGGCGCGAGACTCCTCTTATGCGCCGGGTCCTGGGCCTTACCCGCCTCTCGCGTTTCGAGGATGCCATGCGGGCCGGGGAGCGGTTCGTGGCTGAATTCGGCCTCGGCGAGGTACCGGCAACGAACTTGGCCGAGGCCATGGAGCAACGGCTGGGCATCCTGGTGCTCATGGTGGACGCCCGGGAGGGCATTTCAGGGGCCGCCTGCCGCCTGCCCGAACTGGACACGGTCCTGATCGCGCGCCGGGAAATCGAAGGACGCCGCCACTTCGACCTCGCGCACGAGCTCTTTCACATCCTGACCTGGGACGCGATGCCGCCGGGACATTCGGAAGAGGCGCGGGAGACCGGCGGCAATCGGGTGGAGCAGCTCGCCAACAACTTTGCGGCGGCGGTGCTGATGCCGGCCGGGGCGCTGAAGCGGCATGGAGACTGGAAGTCGTTCGACAAGGAAGAACTCATCGCGCATCTGAACGCGGTGGCGGAAGAGCTTCGGGTGACGTCCTCGGCCCTGCGTTGGCGGCTGGTCGCACTCGGCCACCTGAAACCGTCAGTGGCGCGCTCCCTGCCGGAAGCGGCCTTGCGCAACAACGGCCGTGACGTCGCGACGGGCGCGGCGCCTGCCCTCTATTCAAGGCCGTTTGTGGAGGTTCTCGCTTCCGCTGTCGATGAGGGGCATATCTCGATGCGGCGCGCGGCGGGTCTGCTCGACATGACCCTTGAGGGCCTGACGGACCTGTTCGCAAGCCATGGCGTCGAGCCGCCTGAGGAATTGTGACCCGCAATGGCGCGACATCGCGGCCCCGTGCTCGTAGACACGAACGTCATCATCGAATGTCACCGCACGGCTTCGTGGCGGGCACTGACGGGCGGCTACGCAGTCGAGACCGTCGAGGACTGCGTAACTGAAACGCAGACCGGCTTTCAACGACGGCGAACGGAGCAACAGATCGACGGGTCGGAATTGCGGCGCTCCCTGTCGGCGGTCCATGACGTGAGCCGGCGCGAGCGAGCCGAGTTGGCCCTACGGGCGCCGGACATCGCTCTGGATCGCGGAGAGGCGTCGCTCTGGGCGCACGCGGCCAATCGGGACGATGTGTGGCTGCTGTGCGGACCGGACAAGGCCAGTCTGCGCTTCGGTATTCGGATCGGTTTTCGTGAACGGCTCGTATCCTTGGAACGATTGCTTGACGACGCCGGTCATCGGCCGACGCCGGCGCTAAAAACGGCATACACGCGCCCTTGGCACAGCAGGACGGTTGGCCAGTTCGTGCTTGCCGAAGTCAGCGAGTCATGACTCGCTGGACGCTGCCATAATTTCAGCTCGGTTCTCGCTCCGTCCCACGCATCCGAACCCCCAAAAGGCTCGGATACCTACCAAAACCGGACGCATCCTCCGGTACGTGAAGCGGACAAATCACCTGCTATCGACACCACCAACGACGCCAGCTTGCGCGGCATCTGGCGATCGGGAACAATCGCCCGCGGTCGAGGACGGGGTGGCCGATGACGGAGAGTGGCCCGGGGATAGACGGGATTACGCGCGAGATCGTGCGGGGGAAGCTGCTCGCGGTCGCGGACGAGATGGGGATCGTCATCGCCCGCACCTCCATGAGCCCGGTGATCTACGAGGTCCTCGATTTCGCCTGCGGCATCTGCGACGCCGAAGGCCAGCTCGTCGTACAGACCAACGGCATCACGCTGTTTACCGGGACCTTCGCCCCCCAGGTAAGGTCCATCCTCCGCCGGCATGGCGCGACGCTTGCGCCGGGCGACGTCTTCATGACCAACGATCCGTTCGAGGGCGGCACCCATAGCTGCGACATGGCGCTGATCAAGCCGCTCTTCGCCGAGGGGCGCCTCTTCGCCTTCGCTATCGCGGTGGCCCACTGGAGCGAGGTGGGCGGCGCGGTGCCGGGCAGCATCTCGCCGCAGGCCACGGAGATCTACCAGGAGGGCGTGCGCTTCCCCGGCATTCGGGCGTGCCGTGACGACGAACCGCTGGAGGACGTGCTTGCGCTGATCCGCGAGAATGTGCGGCTGCCGGTGCAGTCGCTCGGCGATTTCAACGCGGAACTCGCCGCGGTGCGAATCGCCGAGACCAGGCTGCAGGAGATCCTCGCGCGCTATGGCCGGGACGCGGTCGAAGAGACCTTCCGCCATATCCTGGACGCGAGCGAGCGCCTGAGCCGGGCCGCCGTCGAGGCGCTGCCGGACGGCGACTATGAGGCGGAGGACTGGATCGACGGCGACGGCCTCTCCGACGAGCGGTTCCCCGTCCGCGTCGCGGTGCGCATCCGGGGCGATTCGGTCGAGTTCGACTTCACCGGCACATGCCCCAGCGTACCGGGGCCCATCAACTGCGCGTTCGGTGCCTTGAGTTCCGCAGTCAAGACCGTGTTCAAGTCCCTGGTGGACCCGCAGGCGCCCTCGAACGAAGGCTGGTTCCGCCCCGTCACGCTGATCTGCCCGCCGGGCACCGTGTTCACCGCCGAGAAGCCCGCGCCCACGGGCTGGTATTATGAAGGCTCGGCCCAGGCCTCGGAGCTCGTCTGGAAGGCGCTCGCGCGGATCGCGCCGGACCGCTTAAGCGCCGGCAGCTATATGAGCCTCGCCGGGACCTATTTCTACGGGCGCGATCCGGAGAGCGGCGAGTTCTACGTCCATATCGAGCCCGCCGTCGGCGGCTGGGGCGCCACCGCGACCCGCGACGGCACCAGCGCCCTGATCGCCACCACCGACGGCGATACCTACAACTATTCCGTGGAGCTGTTCGAGGCGAAGTTTCCGCTCGCGATCCGGCGTTACGCCCTCAATGTGGAAGGCGGCGCCGGTGCAGGGCGCCATCGCGGCGGCTTCGGCGTAATCCGCGAGTTCGAGGTCGCGGACGGCGAGGCCTTCACCCACACCAGTATCGGGCGCTCGGTGGAGAAGCCCTGGGGCCTGGAAGGCGGCGGCGAAGGCTCCAACAACTATATGCGGATCGCGGATGACGGCCGGGTCGAACGGGTCGCCCGCATCGCCCGCCGCACATTGAAGTCCGGAGACCGGGTCGCCGTGGTCACGGGCGGCGGCGGCGGCTTCGGCGACCCCTTCACGCGCCCGGCGGAGACCGTGGCCCGCGACGTCGCGGACGGCTACATCGCCGCCGACGCCGCGCGCAGCGACTACGGCGTCGCGCTCACGGCCGACGGATCGGTGGACGCGGCGGAGACGGCGGCGCTCCGCGCGGCCGCGCAAGGTTGACGGGACGACAGGACGGGAGCGGGGAACGCGGCCATGGCGCGGAAGTGGAAATGGGGTCTGCTCTTCAGCGGGGACAATCTCACCCTCGCCGAGACCGTGCAGTATGCGCGCATGGCCGAAGACGCGGGCGCCGACAGCCTGTGGACGACGGAGCTCGGGCGGGACGCTTTCGTACCGCTCGCCGGCATGGCCGCCCGGTGCGAGCGCGCACGCCTCGGCACCGGGGTGGCCGTCTTCGCCCGTCCGCCGGCGCTGACCGAGACCACCGCCATGTCCATGGCCGAGCTCACGGGCGGGCGCTTCGTGCTCGGCCTCGGCACCGCGCCCCCGGAGTGGAACGAGAACTGGCACGGCCTCCCCTATCGCCGGCCCGTCCAGCGCATGCGGGAATATGTGGAAGCCATCCGCCGCATGTGGACGGCGAGCCCCACCCAGCCGATCGACTATGACGGCGAGCTCATCACCATCCGCGACTATCGGCGGCTGATGCCGCTCCCCTGCACGCCGCCGCCGATCTACCTCGCGGCCGTCCGGCCCCGGATGCTCCGGCTCGCGGGCGAACTCGCCGACGGGCTGATCGCGAACCTCTTGAATACGCCGCGCTACTTCACCGACATCGTGCATCCCGCGGTGAAGGAGGGCCTCGACACCGCCGGCCGCACGCCGGCGGACATCGAACTCTGTTCCCTCAAGGTCTGCGCCGTGGACCGGGACAGGGCGCGGGCGAGGCGGCGGGCGCGGGCGCCCATCGCGTTCTATTCCTGCCTGCCCTATTTCGACCAGGTCCTCGACCCGGCGGGCTTCACGAAGGAGAAGCTCGCCATCCGGGACGCCCGCGCGCGGAACGACGTCGACGCCATGCTGGACCTGGTGACGGAAGACATGATCGACGCCCTGGTGCTGGCCGGCACGCCCGACGACGTGCGCCGGCAGCTCGACCGCTTCGAGGGCCTCTTCGAGACGGCGCTGCTCTACTGCCCCATGCCGTTCATCGACCGCGAGGAATCGCTCGCGAACCACGACGGCATGATCGAGGCCTTCGCGGACTGACCCCGGGCGGAACCGAGGAGGGACACCCATGACCGCCTATGCGGACACGCAACGGCTGCCGAGAGCGGAGCGCGAGGGGTTCCCGCCCGGCAACGCCGGAATCTGGGACCATGTGGTCGAAACCCGAAAGCTCGACTTCATGCCCAACATGTTTGCGGTCATGGGCCTGAGCCCCGATGCGCTCCGCTCCGTCGCCTCGGTGGGCGAGCATGTGCGCTGGCACTCCGCGCTCGACGAGGACCTGCGGGAGATGGTGATCTGCACCGTCTCCCAGGTGGTGGGCAATGTCTATGAGTGGAACCACCACATCCACAAGGTGCCGGAGGGCTTGCGCGCCGTCGTGGGCACGCCCGCCATCGAGGCCGAACCCGCGCCCGTGGGCCCCGCGCTCCGCCTCTGCCGCCTGGTGGCCGAAGGCAAGCCCGTGGACGATACGCTGATCGCCCGACTGCGCGAGACCCTGGGCGATGCCGGCCTCGTGGACCTGGTGGTGATGATCGGCTACTACCAGCTCCTCGGCAGCTTCTGCACCGTCTTGGGGATCGAGACCGAGCCGAGCGTCGCCCGCGTGCCCTTCAACCGCTGAGGCGCGCCGCGGCCCGGATCGCGTGGCCGCAGGCGCGATAGGCGGGCGACGTGTTGAACGGCGGACCCGCGGCTGATGAAATCGGCGGGCTCGCGGATGGGTGGCCGAGCGGTTTAAGGCGCCGGTCTTGAAAACCGGTAGGGGCTCACACCCCTCGTGGGTTCGAATCCCACCCCATCCGCCATATTTTTTGTAGTGAGACCGTAATCACCTGACAGTTTGAACACCGCCAGCGTGCGACTGTCAATAGTCGTGTGTAGTGAGACGGTAATCACCTGACAGTTTGGCCACCGCGGGCGCGCGACCGTCACGAGTCGAGCGCGCCGGCGGTGGCCAAGCCGCTCCCGATAGGGTTAAGGATTGTTTTGCACAACATCCGACCGACCGGGAGAACGACATGACCACCAAAGACAAGATAGCACGGCGCAAGCTGAGCCTGCTGGAGCTGGCGGGCGAGATGAACAATGTATCGAAGGCGTGCCGGATCATGGGCTACTCGCGCCAGCAGTTCTACGAGATCCGCAGGAACTACCAGACCTACGGAGCGGACGGTCTGATCGACCGGCTTCCCGGCGCCCGCGGGCCGCATCCCAACCGGGTGTCGCAGGAGGTCGAGAAGGCGATCCTGGCGCACGCGCTGGACCACCCCACCCACGGCGCATTGCGGGTTGCCCAGGAGCTGTCGCTCAAGGGCATCCACGTGTCTTCTGGCGGGGTGCGCGGGGTGTGGTCGCGCCATAAGCTGCTGACCAAGCAGGAACGGCTGCTCCGGCTGGAGAAGAGCACGGCCGAGCGCCGGATCGAGCTCTCCGACGAGCAGGTTCGTCTGTTGGAGCGCTTCTCACCGGAGTTCCGCGAGCGCCACATCGAGACCCGGTACACCGGCGACCTGGTGGCCGTGGACACCTTCTTCGTCGGCCATCTCAAGGGGGTCGGGAAGGTCTACCTGCAGACCGCCGTCGACTGCCACTCGCGCTACGCCTGGGGCAGGCTCTACCCCAACAAGATGCCGGTCACCGCAGTCCACCTGATGAACAACGACGTGCTGCCCACCTTCGAGGCCCACGGCGCCCGGATCGAGACCGTGCTGAGCGACAACGGTCGGGAGTTCTGCGGCCGGCCTGATCGCCACCCCTACGAGCTGTTCCTCCAGCTCGAGGAGATCGAGCACCGCACCACCAAGGTCCGCAGGCCCCAGTCCAACGGCTTCGTCGAGCGCCTGCACCGCACCCTGCTCGACGAGCACTTCCGCGTCATGGGGCGCAAGAAGTTCTACGACAGCATCAAGGCCATGCAGAAAGACCTGGACGCCTACCTTGTCCGCTACAATACCGAGCGCCCCCACCAGGGTCGCGGCATGAACGGAAGGACGCCCGCGGACGCTTTCGTCCGATGCTTGCCAAAACCCAAAACCCCAAAGGAGGAGAAGATGAAAAAGGCCGCCTGAGCCAAACCCCCGCGAGCGGCGACTGTCAGGCGATTACCCTATCTGTACAGTCGTGCGCGCTGGCGGCGCTTGTTGTTTCGACTCCACGCCTGTCAACCACATCGGGTCACGCCACCCATACCAAGCACAAAACGCGCAACGGGTTTAGGATGGTTACGATTGTGCTGCGTACAATCCGCTTGTCCATATCGCAGCTCTACTTTTCATCCACCGCTGGTCTGGTAGGGAATCGTTAGATATAGCTGCACAGAACTAGGCCACTTTCAGTGCATCGGCTATGGCTTTCTTTGCCGCACCGATACTATTACGCGCGCAGTCGATTGCATTATCAGCGGTGATACAACCTTCAATTTTTAGGTTAACTTGGCCGTTGTCACCGCATATTCAATGTAGTCGTTGGCGTTATTCAAATGCTTGATGGCCTTCTTCAGAAAGGCCACCTTCGGATCGCTGTCAGAGCCCGAAAGAGCTAGATCATTCATAGGTTCCTGCTCCATAATTTACAGGGTTAGGACCACGCACATGCACCGCCCAGCCGTTTGTAGCCGCCGAACCTCGCGCCGTAACTCGCCGTCAGCGCCACACGCTCGGCGTTCTTCGCACATAACGGTGGCGAACGCCAGCCTGTTCGCAAATCGCTCTTTCTTCCAGCCCGCTGTCATTCGCGGTGGATTGAAGTTGCCCACGAAAGCGCTCGCCGATGTCCAGTTCCAGATGCATCCGCACCTCATTATTCCGCCAGCGTCGGATCTGTACCCGCCGCACTTGCGGCCTCACAGGTTTGCCTTGATCGCCGCCATGCCCCGCCCGTAGAACCGCTTGTTGCGCGATCCCTGCGACGACGCAGGTTGCGCTCCCGCCCCCGTAACCTGCACGCTAACAATATCCGTCAGACCAGACGAGGACAAGCACCCCAAGCGCACCGATTAGTCATCCTATTTTGAGTGCGATGGCGGGAACACTCGCACACCGTTTCCGACTCATTCTTCTGAAAATAGAGCGGGTACAAGCCAAATGTGTTCTGCCCGGAAAGCTCCATGCAGAGCCGCTTCGGCGCAGGGAGTCACTCGCTACGCCCCCAGCAGGCTGGCGGGTGGGCGCGCGACGTACCGATCACGGCATCTCAACGGAATAAATGAGCAAAAATGACGGAGTTTTCGGTTTAAATTCCTGATTGTAGTCCAACGGCTTCGTCGAGCGCCTGCACCGCACCCTGCTCGACGAGCACTTCCGCGTCATGGGGCGCAAGAAGTACTACGACAGCACCAAGGCCATGCAGAAAGACCTGGACGCCTACCTTGCCCGCTACAATACCGAGCGCCCCCACCAGGGCCGCGGCATGAACGGAAGGACGCCCGCGGACGCTTTCGTCCGATGCTTGCCAAAACCCAAAACCACAAAGGAGGAGAAGATGAAAAAGGCCGCCTGAAACAGACCCCGAGGAGGGGCGACTGTCAGGTGATTACCATCTCACTACAGACCAACCCATGCCCCTCATCGTCGTCGGGGTCAGTCACTAGCAGCACGATTCGCACTCCTCAATCGCCAGCACCAACAACTCATTGTCAGGAAGCTCGCGGAGGATACGGCAGTCTTGGACGTGCAGACTGATCATTTCCGCTCGCAGGCCTTTTTGTTCACACGCAGATAGTTAGAAATGAACCTGTCCATATGTTCCGCCAGGACGGACCGAATGTATTCCGGGGGGCCTAGGCCATAACTGCTCGTTTGCCAACTTTGTGACAATGTTTTTAGGCCAGTGTCTAAGTCAAATAGAGGTTTTTTCAACTTTAGAACCACACGAAACAAACGGTGATCGTCTCTCTGCACCAAAACGTCCAGGATGGAAGAGGGCCCATAACTGTAGCCTTCTCCACCTGCGACAGGGAGAAGCTCGGCGTACAGCTTTGCCGCACGTAGGCGGCTTTCCACGGCAAATTGAATCGACTCCTCCGAAAGCCCGAAGCCCCCGAAGCCATCGTCCGTTGTATCGTGCACGTTCAATGTCAGAATAAGTGGTTTACAACCGGTCCACAACTCGAACTTTTCTGACTCACTAGTCGCTACCCAGGGGGCGTTTTCAGGGAGCTTATTCTCGGTCTTCACCCGCGCTAATATTTCGCGGTTCAAACGGTCTCGGATGGACTCAACTACGCCAGAAAGCCGCGCGACCTCTTCTTTCAATCCAGAAATCAGCACTTCACTATCCGGATGATCCAGAGCTACATGACGTTTCTCATCGTCGGAACGCGGATCGGCAAGCAACTCACCAATGGTCGCCTGGTGAGCTCTGCGCTTTTCAGATTCTGCTTCCAGCACATCGCGCAACTTCCGGAGACGTTCTAGATCTTTTACTAGATCGTATGGCGGCTCTGCCTCAAGTGCATTGCGTGCATGCGAAAGGGGGTTCGATTCCTCGACCGCGAGCGTCTTGTCACCGTCGATTGCGTCGTCGCCCTTCGTCGTTCCGCTCCCGAGCGTCAGGCAAAGGGCTGCGAACAACGCGCTCACAACGGCAATTTGAGCACGTATCATCTTGACGACAGCTGCGTTGATATCAGACCTAAGGTCGGTTTTCGAGGCAAGGGTCTCGCTGGACTGCGCGGATCGTTTAGGCACTCACGATCCGAACGCCATCGCCAACACGGCGGCAAGCGTCGTCAGGCTGATTGCAATATTGATTCCGACGATCCATTGCAGAGCGCTAATGCGGGTATCGAGCCGCCCGATCCCGGCTTGCACATCCGCCTCGGCCGCAAGCTCCCCTTGTCCGGCGCGGATTGCCCCGGCCACCGCCTCGGCCGCCTTGCGCTCCATGCCCGCTGCCTCCAGCTCGCGGGCGGCGGACAGCGTGTCGAACGCAGCGCTCATTGTTCGCTCGCGTCATTGCGCACGGCAGCCTTCGTGACGCGCCCATATTCCGGCGTGCCCAACACTTCCCGCCTCGCGCTCACGTCCGCACGCACGCACACCGTTTCACTCACCTTGATGTAGATTCCACGGCGTGAATCGTGAGTCTTACTTGCCGTCATAGTGCTTCCGTTGCGTGTCCGACCGACTTGCACGATACAGGATATGGGGACGTATCGGCAATCGACACGCCCACGGCAGATCAGCGGGTCGGGACGGGGTGGGGGCCGGAATAGTCGTAGAAGCCCTTGCCGGTCTTGCGGCCCAGCCAGCCGGCCTCGACATATTTGGCGAGCAGGGGGCAGGGGCGGTATTTGCTGTCCGCCAAGCCTTCATAGAGCACCTGCATGATGGCGTGGCAGGTGTCGAGGCCGATGAAGTCGGCGAGTTCCAGCGGCCCCATGCGGTGGTGGGCGCCGAGCTTCATGGCGGTGTCGATGGCGGCCACGTTGCCCACGCCCTCATAGAGCGCATAGATGGCCTCGTTCACCATCGGCATGAGGATGCGGTTCACGATGAAGGCGGGGAAGTCCTCCGCCATCGCCGGGGTCTTTCCCATCCGCTCGGTGACCGTGCGGACGATCTCGTAAGTCTCCTCGTCGGTCGCGATGCCGCGCACCAGCTCCACCAGTTCCATCATCGGCACCGGGTTCATGAAGTGCATGCCCATGAACTTGCCGGGCCGGTCCGTGCTGGCGGCGAGCCGCGTTACCGGGATCGACGAGGTGTTGGTACAGATGACGGTATTCGCGGGCAGCTTGCCCTTCAGCGCCGCGAAGATCGACTTCTTGAGCGCCTCGTCCTCGCTCACCGCCTCGATCACCAGGTCGGCACCTGCCACCGCCTCGAGGCCGACGGCCGTGCCGAGCCGGGCGACCGCCGCCTTGCGCTGCGCCTCCGTGATGGCCTTCTTGCGCGCCTGGCGGCCGAGATTGGTGTGGATCGACCGGAGGGCGGAATCGAGCTCCGCCTGCCCCACATCGGTCAGCACCACGTCGAAGTCCGCCAACGCCGCCACATGGGCGATACCGGCGCCCATCTGGCCCGCACCGATGATTCCGATGGACTGCACCATGGCGTTGCCGCGTCCGTTCAGCCCTTGGAGATTTCCTGGCGGTCCAGTTCCTCGGCGAGCGCGGGCAGCGCCTCGAAGAGGTCCGCCACAAGTCCGAAGTCCGCGATCTGGAAGATGGGCGCGTCTTCGTCCTTGTTGATGGCGCAGATGACCTTGCTGTCCTTCATCCCCGCGAGATGCTGGATGGCGCCCGAGATGCCGACCGCGACATAGAGGTCCGGCGCCACCACCTTGCCCGTCTGGCCTACCTGGAAGTCGTTGGGCACATAGCCTGAATCGACCGCCGCGCGGGAGGCGCCGACGGCGGCGCCGAGCCGGTCCGCCACGGCTTCGATCAGCTGGAAGTTCTCGCCGCTCTTCATCCCCCGCCCGCCGGAGATGACGATACCGGCGCTGGTGAGCTCCGGCCGCTCGGACTTGCTCAGCTCGTGCTTCACGAAACGGATGATACCCCTGTCGCCGGGGCCGTTCACCGCCTCGATGGGTGCCGCGCCCCCCTCCTCCTGCGCGGCGTCGAACGCGGTCGCACGCACGGTCACGACCTTCTTCGCGTCCGCGCTCTCCACCGTCGCGAGCGCATTGCCGGCATAGGTGGGGCGAACGAAGACGCTCTCGGAGACGATCTCCGTCACGTCCGAGACCTGCGCCACGTCCAGCAACGCCGCGGCCCGCGGCATGACGTTCTTGCCGAAGGTGGTGGCGGCGGCCAGCAGATGGCTGTAGCCCTCCGCGAGGCCCGCGATCAGCGGCGCGACATTCTCGGCGAGAGCGTGCTCATAGGCCGGGTCGTCCGCGTGCAGGACCCTGGCGACTCCCGCGACGCGCGACGCGGCCTCCGCCACGGCCTCGGCGCCCGCGCCCGCCACCAGCAGGTGGACATCGCCGCCGAGCCCGCCCGCCGCGGAGACCGCATTGAGGCTCGGGCGCTTGAGCTCCCGGTTGTCATGTTCCGCGACGACGAGAACGCTCATCCGATCACCTTCGCTTCGTCGCGCAGCGTCGCGACCAGCTCCGCCACCGACCCCACCTTCCGGCCCGCCTCGCGCTTCGGCGGCTCCTGTACCGTGCGCACGGTGAGCCGCGGCGCCACGTCCACCCCGAGCTCCTCCACCGTCTTCCGGTCGATGGGCTTGCGCTTCGCCTTCATGATGTTGGGAAGCGAGGCGTAGCGCGGCTCGTTGAGCCTGAGGTCGGTGGTCACCACCGCCGGCAGGTCGACATTGAGGGTCTCGAGGCCGCCGTCGATCTCACGCGTCACGTCGGCGGTGCCGTCCTCCTTGAAGTCGATCTTGGAGGCGAAGGTGGCCTGGGGCCAGTCGAGCAGCGCGGCGAGCATCTGGCCGGTCTGGTTGCTGTCGTCGTCGATCGCCTGCTTGCCCAGAATGATCAGGCCCGGCTCCTCGGTCTCCGCCACCGTCTTCAGGATGCGTGCGACCGCGAGCGGCTGGAGCTCGGCCTCCGTCTCCACATGGATTGCGCGGTCGGCGCCCATGGCAAGCGCGGTGCGGAGAGTCTCCTGGGTCCGCGCCTCGCCGGCGGAGACGGCGACGATCTCGTCCGCCACGCCCGCCTCCTTCATCCGCACGGCTTCCTCGACCGCAATCTCGCAGAACGGGTTCATGGCCATCTTCACATTGGCGGTCTCGACACCCGAGTTGTCCGCCTTCACGCGGACCTTCACGTTCGGGTCGATCGTGCGCTTGATCGCGACCAGAACCCTCATCCATTCCCCCTCCCGCGACGCGCCGCACACTAGGGCCGCGCCCATGGCCAAGTCAACGCCATGTCCGCGTTCAGGACCGGCCGATGCGGGGCCGAGAGGCGCGGGCGGCTACTCCGAGGTGAAGGTGCCGAAAGCCCCGCCGGCATAGAGGAGAGGCGCCTGGTCCGGATCGGAGCGGACGGACTGAACGCGGCCCACCAGAACGGTGTGGGTATCGGCCTTGAGCGTCTGGCCCAGCAGGCAGTCGAAGCTCGCGAGCGCGTCGGTGAGCACCGGTGCGCCGGTTGCGAGCGTCCCCCAGGCGCCGGTGGTGAAGCGCTCGGCGACCCGGGCGGAGGACGAGAACTGGGCCGCGAGATCCAGATGCCTCTCGGCCAGCACATTGACGCAGAACACCCGGCTCAGCAGGGTCGGGTCGTGGGCGCCGGCTTCCCGATTGACGCAGGCAAGCAGCATGGGGGGCTCGGCGCTGAGCGAGCAGACCGCTGTCGCCGTGAGCCCGTTGCGACGCCCGCCGACCGCCGTCGTCACGATGGTGACGCCCGCGGCAAGCCGGCGCATGCCTTCCTTGAAGTCCGCCGGATCGGCCGGCGCCACCTGCGTGCTATTGACGTCGAAGTCAAAGTCGTCGAGAAGCGACATCCCATCCTCCGCAGGCGCCGCTTCATCCCACGCGACGATCCGGCCCGCCGGTGGTCGATTATGCCCGCCGCGGGCGCCGAGGTCCAACCGCTCGCGAGCCCTGCGGCGGCGTGAAACGGACGGAGCCCGGCCATGGCCCACGAGTCTTCCCTTCTGGAACGCCGCCACCGCATCCTGGGGAGCGGCGCGCCGCTCTTCTACGACGAGCCGCTCCATCTCGTGCGGGGCGAAGGCGTCCATGTGTGGGACGCAGACGGCAACCGCTATATCGACGCGTACAACAACGTGCCCCATGTAGGCCATTGCCACCCGCGCGTGGTCGAGGCGCTCCACGGCCAGGCCGCGACGCTCAACCTCTCCACCCGCTATCTGGACCAGCGCATCCTGGACTATGGCGAACGGCTCGCGGCAACCTTCGACGAGAGCCTCTCCCGCGTGGTGCTTTGCTGCTCCGGCACGGAATCGAGCGAGCTTGCGCTGCGCATCGCGCGCGCCTGCACCGGCAATGAGGGGATTATCGTCACCGACTTCTGCTACCACGGAAACTCCGCCACCATCGCCGCGCTCTGCACCGCCTTCGAAGGACCGGAAGGCATCGATCCGCGGGTGCGCGCCATCCGGGTGCCCGATTCCTACCGCCCGGTGGAAGGCGCAGGGCCCGACTCCGCCGAACCCCATCTCGCCGGTGTGCGGGAGGCGCTCGCCTCCCTTGCGGAAGCGGGCATGAAACCCGCGGCGATCTTCTTCGACACGCTCTTTGCGACGGAGGGCGTACCGGAGCTCCCACCCGGCTATGTCGAAGGCGCGGTCGCGCTGGTGCGGGAGGCCGGCGGACTCTATGTCGCGGACGAAGTACAGCCGGGCTTCGGCCGCACAGGCTCCCACATGTGGGGCCATGGGCGCTTCGACGCGACGCCCGATCTCGTCACCCTCGGCAAGCCCATGGGGAACGGCTTCCCCCTCGCGGGCGTGGTCGCCCGCCCCGACCTGCTCGATACGTTTACCGCCCGCGCCATGTACTTCAACACCTTCGGGGGGAACCCGGTGGCCTGCGCCGTGGGCGAGGCCGTCCTCCAGGTGATCGAGGAGGAAGCGCTCATGGAGAATGCGCGGACGACGGGCGCCTATCTGCTGGAGGGGCTCCGGAGCCTGAAGCAGAAACATGCGCGGCTGGGCGATGCGCGCGGCCATGGCCTGTTCGTCGCCGTCGAGCTGGTGGAGGACCGCAAGTCCCGCGCACCTGCTGAGGGTGACGCAAAGGCCGCCGTCGAGGGGCTGCGCCGGCGCGGCGTGCTGGTGGGGCGCACCGGGCGGTACGGCAATGCGTTGAAGATCCGCCCGCCCATGCCCTTCCAGAGGGGCCATGCCGACGAGGTGCTCGCCGCCCTCGACGAGACGCTGGCCTCCCTCGCGACCGGCTAGGGCGGGAGCGGCGGCCATGAGCGGGTTCTACGACCTGCCGCTCGACGAGCAGAGCGAGCGCTTCCGCGCCCTTGCCGGCCGGGCGCTTGCGCTCTGGGGCGTCGAGGACTGCGAGCCGGTGCTGCTGAAGATTCGCGAGAACGCCGTATTCCGCGTGCGGGCGACGGACGGGCGGGACGCCGTGCTCCGAATCCACCGTTACGCCTACCACACGGACGAGGCGCTGCGCTCGGAGCTGATCTGGGTGGAGGCGCTGCGTGCCGCCGGGATCGACGTGCCCGCCCCGATTCCGACGCCGGACGGCGCCCTCTTCGCCACCGTTCGCCATGCCGGCGTGCCCGAGCCCCGGCAAGTGGACATGCAGAGCTGGATGCCGGGCGAAGCCCTCGGGACCATCGAGGACGGCCCGAACCCGGCGATCGCGGACACGGGCCGCGTGTTCGCGGGCGTGGGGCGGATGGCCGCCCGCTTCCACAACCACACGGAGAGCTGGCCGCTCCCCGCCGGTTTCGTCCGCCATGCCTGGGATTCGGACGGGCTGGTGGGGCCGGAGCCGCTGTGGGGCCGCTTCTGGGAGTCGGACGCGCTCGGCGGCGCCGAATATCGGCTGGTCCGGCGCGCCCGCGAACGGGTAGCGGCGGACCTCGCGGCCTATGGGCAGGCGCGCCGCCGTTACGGCCTGATCCATGCGGACTTCAATCTGGACAATCTGCTGCTGGACGGCGAGCGGATCGTCGCCCTCGATTTCGACGACGCGGGGTTCGGCTGGCATCTGTTCGATCTCGCCACGGTCTGGACCATGTTCCGGGGCGCGCCGTTCTACGAGACCCTGCGTTCGAGCGTGGTCGCGGGCTACAGGGACGTGCGGGACCTGCCCGACGAGGAGCTCGCGCACATGCCGCTGTTCGAGCTCGCACGCGCCTTCACCTATCTGGGCTGGGTCCACACCCGGCGGGAGACCGCCACCGCACGGGCCATCGCGCCCGATGTGGCCGAACTGGTATGCACCCTCGCGGACGACTACCTCGCAGGCCGCGCCGCACCGCCCGCGCCGGCGGAGCCTTAAGAAAAGAGCGCGAGAACGCCGCGGCTGGCGTAGATCCGATCACGCGATATCTGGCCGTTTCCGAACATCCCCACCAGCGGCAGGTCGCCGAGCGCCTGCTGGATCAACACCATCTCCCGGGAGACGGAGCCGAACAGGTAGGCGCCACGGGTGACGCAGGAGAAATAGAGCGCGCCCCTCGGCTCCGGGCCCGCCTTGCCCCTCACCGACGCAACCATGCGCGCGATCTCCTCCTCCGCGACGGCGACGTCCCGCCGGCAGAAATGTATCGTTGCCCCGCGTTCGATGGGCTTGGTGATCTGGAAGAGCCGGAGCACGGGATGATAGCTCGAGATTTCGCGTAACCAGTGACCCTCGACATCGCCGCCTGTGGTCGGACACGCGACGAACAGGCCTTTGAGCGCCCCTGGCAGATCGTGGTCGGACGACGCCCCCGCCTCCGCGCGAAGGACATCGAGCGCCGGCCGTCCGTCGAGCATAATCACCATGTTCTTCTGCGCCGCGGTGACCTTGTAGCCCTTGCTCATGATCTGTCGGTCTCGGCTGGCATCGGTGGCCACGCCCACCGTCTCCGCCAGCAGAACGCCCGATACGCCGCCTGCCGCGACTCCGCCCGCGATCTGCGTCGGCACGTCGCGCGAGGAGGACAAACCACCCACGAGGAAGCCGTTGATCCCGTCGGCGATGTCCGAGACGATTACGGGAACTTCCAAGTCGCGCGGGTCCGCGTGGACCACGCCGACATGCGCCCGCGCCCGGGCGATCCATGCGCCGTTCTCCCGGCGGAAGGCCTCGGGGTCGTAACTGACCGCGCTGAACACACGGTAGGATTCGGGCGGGATGTCCGCGATCATCACGGCGGCCGCAGGCTCCTCGTAATATTCGCGCGCGCCGGCGCATATGCCCGTGCCGACCGAGCCAACCCAGTCCTGGACGCCCGTCGCCCGCCGCAGCCGTGCGAGCAATGCCGGCAGGCGGTCGCCCACGGTGTCGCTCACATACAGCATTCCGAGTCCGCCGGGCGGGGCGCTTTCGAGCTGGGCGAGGCAGGCCTCGAGGGCGGCGTCCTCGTCGGCGCCGGGCGCGTGGGCGAAGCGGAAGCGGGTCATGGGGCGGGGCCTCCTGCGGGCGTCCAGGCGAGGTCCCCCTCCCCCCCGAGGCGTGCCGCGCACCAGAGGGCGGCGCGCAGCACCGCGGCGTCCGCGCCGAACCGGCCCACGACCTGGAGGCCGAGCGGCAGGCCGCCCGCGCCCGCAAGCGTCGGGACATTGACCGCGGGCACGCCGAGGAGGGTCCAGAGCATGGTCTGCATGCGGCTTCCCGTGAATGCGAGGCCCACGGGCGCTATGCCGGGCGCGGGCGGCGTCAACGCCGCGTCATAGCCGTGGAGCGCGGCGGCGAAGGCGCGGCGGAGCGCGGCCGCCTCGTCCTGGAGCGCGAGATAGGCGCCGGCCGAGATCGCGCGGCCCGCCTCGCCGTGCCCGCGCAGCCGTTCGGAGAGCTGTGCCTCGCCGCGCGCGAACCAGGGTGCCAGATGGTGGGCGAGCTCGCGCCGCATGATGCCGAGCTGCACCCGGGCGGAGTCCGCGAAAGCGGGGCCGAGGGCGAGCGGCTCCGCGCCGAGCCGGGCCGCCGCCGCCTCCCACCGGCGGACCGCGTCCGGCTCCACCTCATGCCAGGCGGGCTCCTTCATGAAGGCGAGCCGGGGCTTGGCGAGCGGGGCTGCGAGAGCGCGCAGCAGGCCGGTGGACGCCCGCCCCGCGGCCGCGGGATCGGCGCCGTCGTCGCCCGAAAGCACATCCACCGCGCGTGCAATGTCGCGCGCCGTGCGGGCGAACACGCCCAGATGGTCGAGGGAGTGAGCGAGCGCGAGGACGCCGGTACGCGGGATCGTCCCGAAGCTCGGCTTCATCCCCCACACGCCGCAGAAGGCCGCCGGACGCACCACGGAGCCCGCGGTCTGGGTGCCGAGCGCGAGCGGCACATGCCCCGCCGCCACCGCCGCCGCCGAGCCGCTGGAGGAGCCGCCCGGGGTATGCGCGAGCGCATGGGGGTTGCGGGTCTCGCCGGAGGCGCCGCAGGCGAGTTCCGTGGTGACGGTCTTGCCGAGGATGGTCGCGCCGGCGGCCCGCAGGCGGCGCACCACCGCGGCGTCCGACCGGGGCCTGCGGCCGGCATCGAGCGGCGTGCCGTTCTCCGTCGGCATGTCCGCCGTATCCACGATGTCCTTGACGCCGACGGGCACTCCCGCGAGCGCGGCCTGCTCAGGGCTTCCGTTGAGCGCCGCCGCGCGCTCCAGCGCCGCCGGGCCGTCCAGGAACCGCCATGCGCGCACACGGGGCTCGGTGCGCGCGATACGCTCCAGCGCGGCGGCGCAGACCTCTGCCGCATGCGCGCCGCGCCGCACCCTGCGCGCCGTCTCCTCCGCCGTCGGGCAGAGCGGCAGCGCCCCCTCCTCCCGCAGGTTCTCAGCCATCCCGCAAGTATAGAGGACCGCTCCCCTTCGGTACGCCGGTCTCCAGGCCCGCAACGAGCCGGAGGCCCGTCATCGGCCGCGGCAACAAAAAAACATGCGGGCCGGGAGACCCGCGCACCTAAAGACAAAAAAACAGGCGGGGTGGGAGGGCCGCGCGGGTGCTTCCGGCATGGTAGGGTCGCGGGGGGAATGGGAGAGGGTCGGGATGCGGCGGGCGCGGGGGCGACGGCTGTTCTGCTTCGGGTACGGGTTCTGTGCGCAGGCCCTGGGCGCGCAGCTTGCGCAAGCGGGCTGGGCGGTGGCCGGGACGAGCCGCGACGGCCGCGGGCGCGACGGGATCGAGACCTTCAGCCGGGACGCTCCCCTCCGGGACTCGGGCGCCGCTCTGGCGGGCACCACCCACCTGCTGCTCTCGATCCCGCCGGACGAGGCGGGCGATCCGGCGCTGGACCTGCATGGCGCGGACATCGCGGCCGTGCCGGAGCTCGCGTGGATCGGCTATCTGTCGACGACCGGCGTCTATGGCGATACGGGCGGTGCCTGGGTGGACGAGACCGCGCCTGTGGCACCCGCCAGCGCACGGGCGCGGCGGCGGGCGGCGGCAGAGCGGGCGTGGCTCGCCTTCGGCGCGGCCCAGGGCATTGCCGTGCATGTCTTCCGCTTGGCCGGCATCTACGGGCCGGCACGCAATGCGCTTGCCGCGGCGCGGGCCGGGCGGACCAGGCGCATCGAGAAGCCCGGGCAGGTCTTCTCGCGCATCCATGTGGAGGAT
Source organism: Alphaproteobacteria bacterium (assembly GCA_965220825.1). Taxonomy (GTDB): domain Bacteria; phylum Pseudomonadota; class Alphaproteobacteria; order UBA828; family UBA828. The sequence goes on along the minus strand of OZ244839.1, from coordinate 432,974 downwards.
GTGGCGGAGGTGCTGCAGGCCTCCATCGCGCGGCCGGCGCCGGGTGCGGTCTACAATGTGTGCGACGACGAGCCGGCGGCGGCTTCGGCGGTCACCGCCCATGCCTGCACCCTGCTGGGGATTGCGGCGCCCGCGCCTATCCCGCTGGAAGAAGCCGACCTCTCCCCCATGGCGCGCAGCTTCTATGCGGAGAACCGCCGGGTCTCCAATACGCGCATCAAGGCCGAGCTCGGCGTGACGCTCAGCTACCCCACCTATCGCGAGGGCCTCGCCGCGCTGCTGGAAGCGGGCGAAGGCCGCGCCTGACGGCCTGACGGCCCGGGGCTCAGGCGGCCGCCGGATCCTCCGCGGGGAGCGGCGGCCGGCCGAGGATCATGTCGGCGGCCTTCTCCGCGATCATCAGGGTGGGCGCCGCGGTGTTGCTGCTGGTGATGCGCGGCATGACGGAGGCGTCCACCACGCGCAGCGCGCCGACGCCCCGCACCTTGAGCGCGGAGTCCACGACGGCGCGGTTGTCCGCCCCCATGCGGCAGGTGCCGACGGGATGCCAGACGGTGGTGGCGTTGGCGCGCACCCAGCCGTCGATCGCCTCGTCGGAGCGCACCGCCTCCCCCGGTGCGATCTCGCCGCCCCGGAAGGGGGCAAACGGCGCCTGCGCCACGATCCGCCGCGCAAACCGGACGCCATCCCGCATGACGCGGCGGTCCGCCTCCGCGGCCAGCGTATTGGGGTGGATCTCCGGCGCGGCGCGGCTATTGGCCGAGGCGATACGCACTTCGCCCCGGCTTTCGGGCCGGAGCTGGTAGCAATGGGTGAGGAAGCCGTGGCGGCCCTGCTTCGCGCGGGTGGTATCCAGGGTGAGGCCGGGGATGAAGGTGAGCTGGAGGTCGGGCGCGGGCAGCCCCTCGCGGCTCCGCGCGAACCCGCCGGCCTCGAGCCCGACGGAGGTGCCGGGGCCTCTGCCCAAAAGATAGGCGCCGAGGCAGGCGAGGGCCGCGCGATCCGGCCGGAAGAGGCCGTAGAGGGTCACCGGCCTGGTACAGGCGTACTGGACATAGACCCCCGCATGATCCTGGAGGTTCCGCCCCACATCGGGGCTCTCCACGGCCACCGGGATGCCGTGGGCGGAGAGGAGCGCCGGCGCGCCGATGCCCGAGAGCTGCAGCAGGGCCGGCGAGTTGACCGCGCCGGCGCAGAGCACGACCTCCCGCCGGGCGCGGGCCTCCCGCACCGTACCGCCCCGGCGGTAGCGGACGCCCGCGGCGCGGCCTTCCTCCATGATCACGCACTCCGCATGGGCGTGGGTGAGGACGCGGAGATTGCGCCGGCGGCGGACGGGGCGGAGGAAGGCGTGGGCCGCGTTCTCCCGCCGGCCGTTCCGATAGAAGAAATCCTGCCGCCCGACGCCCTCCTGCACGGCGCCGTTGAAATCCTCATTGCGCGGCAGGCCCAGCGCCTCGCAGGCCTGGAGGAAGACATCGTAGAGCAGGTTGTCGGAACGGGCGGGTTCGACGCTCATGGGGCCTTCCGCCCCGTGATAGGCATCGCGGCGGGTGCGGTGGCCCTCGGCGCGCTTGAAATAGGGCAGCACCTCCGCATAGCTCCAGCCATCGAGGCCCTGTGCGTGCCAGCCGTCATAATCCGCCCGGTTGCCGCGCATATACATCATGCCGTTGATCGCCGAGGTGCCGCCCAGCACCTTGCCCCGCGGCCAGGGAATGCGGCGGCCCTGGAGATGGGGCTCGGGCTCGGACTGGTAGCCCCAATTGATGGCGGGCAGGAAGTAGGCGAACCCCGCGAGCACGGGAATATGGATGGCTGGGTGGCGCGCCTCGCCGCCGGCCTCGATCAACGCGACGCGGACCGCCGGATCGGCCGAGAGCCGGTTCGCCAGCACACACCCCGCCGTGCCCCCGCCGACGATGACGAAATCATATTCTGCCACTTTGGGTACCCTATCTGTGCGGTGCGGATTCGCGGCGCCATGATAGGACATCATGGATCAACGCGGTCGTGCCGGCGGTTTCGTCGCGGGGGTAAAGGTGGCCGGGCGCGGTGTGGGACGAGAGTATCGAGGCCAACGGAGCCCGCGCGCACCTGACTGCCCGCGCAGCGCGTCTCGCAGATGCGCACTTGGTCGAAGCGGCGGAAAGAGCGGGAAACATCATCGCACCGGCTATGGAAGGAAACACTGCTCGGACAACCGATATCCCTATCTCGTCGACCTTTTACCCATGGAAGAGTCGGACTTCTTGTCGATACCCATCCAGCAAAGAAGCTCGATATCGTCCCGTTCAATTGGTGGAAGGGGTGCGGGTGGCTCGGCCGGCTCGATTCCCGTCTCGCCAATTTTATCGATCAAGAAACCTGCGAGAGCTTCATTTTCCAAATGAGTTTTCTCAAACCATCCACGCAGCATAATTTCTTCTCGTCTCGGCCAAGGAGACTCGAGTACGTCCAAGGCTTCAATTATTTTATCGTCCGACAAGCCCATGGGTGGATTGGCACGAATGAACTCGGCCACTCGGTGATTGAGAGGCCGCACAGATGGCTGAAGATTAGCCGGGTCGGTTTCTCGCATCCAATCGAGCAAAATATCGTCCTGGGCTACACTCCAGAGTTCGTACACACGACCCTGAAGCTCTTCGAACCGCTCAACCGGTGTATCCCGCTCACATTCAATCAAACGAAGACAGGTCCCGATTTCATTTTCGACGGCGGTTTCACTGCTCCCGGGTTGCCCATCGCCATCGGCTTCGACGAAGCGAAGATAGGTCCGTTTGAACCGTGTACCTCGACCGACAACGGCACAAAAGAACACGCCCCTGCGTGTACCCGAAACCATACTGGACCCCGCATTCCACGGTAGAGTCGCAATCCGCTCCCGATCTTGTTCCAACGCCTTGCGCAGGGTCTGCCGGTATTCTTCACCCGTTTGCGACGCGGCAACGGTTCCGCCACGCTCATATATCGTCGCGTCCTCGGCCAGCAGCCTTTCGATCTCCTCGCGTGTCTCCGAGAACACCTGCCGACCGTGCGCCGCGCCGGCGATCGGTGCCGCCACCCCGACACTGGCAGCTGCCATCGCCAGCTTGTCGAGGATCCTTTGCTCCAAGCCGAGCAAGCGGTCCAGCCGGTCGGCCGGAAAGATGGTGCGCAGGAAAACGACGTTATGGGGACTGCCGATCCGGTCGATACGACCATGCCGCTGCACCAGCCGCATCGGGTTCCAGGGCATGTCGAAATTAATGATATGGCGGCATTGTTGGAGATTGACGCCCTCGGCGAGCACGTCGGTCGCGATCATGAGGTCGTAGAGGTCGGCATCCGGCCCGGCTGGAACTCCCATCGACGCCGGAGCGAAGCCCTCCAAGGCTTGCTTCCGGGATACATCCGCCAGATCGCCTGAACCGCTGACAGCGACCATACGCCCATCATAGACGGCGAGCTCCGACCGTTGCCTCAGCGTCCGTTTGAGGAAGTCCCTGATCCACAGCACCGAATCCTCAAAGAACGAAAATATCAATACCTTGCGCCTCTGGCGTTCATCGGCCTCATCATAGGCCTCACGCTCCGCCTGCAGTGCGATTTCAGCCAAAGCGTCGGCGAGCACTTCAAGCTTCGGGTCCTGCGAGGCATCAACCGAGGCGGCCTGCTCCAGGAGAGACTGAAGTACCGCCCGGTCTGCCCGCACGACACTGCGCAAGCTCTTCACATCGTAGAGCGTCGCATCGTTGCTGTGCTCGGTTGCCTCCAGCACCTCTTCGAACGCCGCATCGTCGTCGGCCGACAACTCCCGCATGAAGGTTGTGGTAACAACATGACCGGCATCGAGCGCAGCGATGAACGAATCGTGCTCGTTCACCATCTTCTGGACGGTCCGGCGGAAGGCATACACCGATGACTCGAATCGCTTTAACAGGCCTGATCGCAGCAATCCGATCAGTGCGCGGGCTCGTGCATCTTCCTCGTCGTCTCCCTTGTTCAATAACCAGGCGTCCGGTCGATATCGTGCGAATTGAAGGGCATCGGACTCATCCGGATCAAGCGCTGCCTCCAGCTGGTCGAAAAAGCCGGGCAAAAGATCGTCGAGCTTGTAGTGCAAGCTGATTGCTTTCGGCTGCGGAAAGACAATCGGTTGCGGTTTTCCGTCTGGGTCAGAGATGGTGTCGCCGGCATAGTGCTTATTCACAAATTGTCGCGTGCGCTTCACCGTCGTAGCATCGATGACTGGGTAGAGAATATCCGGGTTGAGGTCAGATGGATCTTCTCGAGATGCTTGAGTGAATCGGCCTTTTATCGAGAGAATGCCGCGGTTCGCGAGTTGAGCGTCCTGGCGCACGAAAAAGCTTATCAGGTGATAGAGGTCCCACAATGAGTTATTGACCGGAGTCGCTGTCAACAAAAGTAAGTCGCGCCGTTGTCCGAATAACAATCGCCGCAACGAGCCGGCCCGAGTGGGTGCGCCGGGGTTTCGGTAGTTGTGTGCCTCATCGACAATCACCAATTGATATTCGTCCAGCGGACGTTGGAGATGGCTCCTGTCGGCATTGGGGCGCTGCGCATCGCGGAGCTGCTGATCGCTCGCAAGCTGTTCGTAGGAAAGGCACTCGACGAAGAGTTGATAGTCGACGAGAAACCGTTTCCAGGTGCTGTCCCGCAAGGAAGCCGGGCAGATGAGAAGCGCGCGCTGTCGCCGCTCAAGATAGCGCTGCAAAATCTCACCGGCGATGAACGTCTTGCCAAGCCCCACCTCGTCGGCGACGATCACGCCGCCCATTTCCTCTATGAGACGTAATGCGCGGGCGACACCATGCTTCTGGAAACTGGTAAGAGGCAGGTTCTTGTCCGCTTGGGAGTCGTCGTCGACTTCATCGCCGTAGAGCTGCCAGAGTACCCGCAGGAAGATTTCCCAAGGCGCGCGTGGCTGGAGTGCTTCCTCAAAGACATGAGCGAGGTCATAGGGTTCAGCCTCGTTCCAGAGATCGTCAAACCACTGGAGTGAGCGCTGCACAGTGGCCGTGTCGTAACGGCCAAGATTCAGCTCCAGATTTCTGGTAAGCCCCGCCCCGGTCAGATTCGACGACCCCGCGACAATGCCGGACAGCGCGCCAATCTGGTCCTCATCCGACGTGAAAACATAGGCCTTGGCGTGCAGAAATGCCTTTTCGTAGCGCCGAACTTCGACATTGCCAGCTGCAAGTGCTGCGGCCAGCTTTCGCAATGCCATGCCGCTGCTGCGATTGAAGGGCAGCCGATCCCGCTCGGAATGCAAGGCGTCGTCCAGACGGCGCAGACCCTCGGTGAGACGCCGCTGCTCGAACCCTTCCGCTGTCTCGTCGAGCCGCTTCCGCGCACTGGCGGCGTCGGATGCCAAGTCTGCACCCAGCATCAGCCTGACCTCGGGCACTTCAGCCAATCTGTCGGCGATCTTCGCGAATCCCTTGGGGTTGAAGAAGGCTGTCGCGATACGCAACGCGTCGGGCGCCTTCTTCCCCTCCGATAAACCGTCTTCGACACCGCTGCCCAGAACGACTCCCAACGCGTGTGCGAGCGTGTTGCCGTCCTGGTTATCGATGAACTCGGGTCGATCGGTCACGACTGCGGACCCAGAACGAAACGCGCATGTTCATTGCGCAACATCTCGAAAGGCGTCATGCATCGGATACCGAGACCGATACAGACATTGGGAATCTTGACCTTCTTCCTGCTCGCGGACGGTGTCTCAAGCGTGACAACGTCATGTCCGGCTGCGAGTGCTTGGGCGACAAGATAGCAATCGGCGCCTTCCATGAAGGTCGTTATACCGGCAGGATCGTAGCCTTGCTCGATTACCCACTCGTTTGCCTGGCCCAGGGCTCTACCGACCGGAGGGTCTGGCCGAAGGAAAAACCCGTCATCCCGATCACGTGCCCATTCGGTGAGAGCATCGTCGCCAGCGTTGATCTCGTCGCTGATCTTTTCGATGCTGAAGACTCTTCCCTCGCCATTCTTGACAGTAAGCCAGTCCCAAAACGCAGGACAAAAATCGAGACCGTAAAAGCGGTTCTTTGCTTCGATGAAGACATTCGCATCGAGAAGATAGGCCATCAGCGGGTAGCTACCGCATCCGCGAGCTTCTGAAAGGTTGCGAGTTTGGACACACAGAGAAGGCGGAAGGCGTCGCGATAGAGCGTACGTCCCCCCAAGGTGCTGCTGACAAGGGCTTCGGTGAAGCGCTTGCCGACTCGGGCGGTTTGCGTCCTGTAGAAGTCTCCGCCGGGACCGCTCCGGGGAATGGTCTTCAGTCGGGCCAGTTCGGCTTCATAGGCCGCGCGGAACTGAGGCTGGGTCAAACCGCCGGCATCGAGAATTCGGCGCAATATGACCAGCGTGCTGACCTTGAACCGACGCGCCAGGCGTGTGAGTTCAGCAGACAGGTCCTCTTCCTTCCGATATTCGTCTTTCAGCAGATCCAACGGCACGAGAAGCTCGGCGGCGACACGGTTGCACCATGCTTCGACACTGTGCGAAGGCAGCGTGTGCGGTCCCGAATCCGACAAGGCCGACCGCCCGAGCCAGAGATGCGCCAGTTCATGGGCCAGGGTGAACATTTGCGCGGCCTTGGTGTCGGTGCCATTGACGAACACCAGGGGAGCGAGGTCGTCCGACAGGGCAAACCCGCGAAACTCTGCCGGATCGAGCACGCGGTGCGTGTTGTTGCCGACGGTTCCCGACACCATGACCAGCACGCCGAGGGCATCTGCCGCTCCTATCAGATGGCGCAAGGCATCGGTCCAGGTCGGAAGGGTCCGACGCTCCTCCGGGTCGAGTTGGAGAGCGGCGCGAATATCTGCCGCGATCCGCACCACATCCCCTGCCGAGGTTACCGAACCGATAAACGGAAGCGGGTCGTGCCCCTCGAGACGCGCAAACTCTCGATACCAATCCTGGCGACGCTGGCAGAGATAGATGGTATCGAGCAGGTTCGGACTCGGGCGGCCAGGCGGCCTGCCGTCCATGGTTCGGAAATCGGGGATCGGAACCGGCTCGTCCGGTGGCTCGGACAGGAACAGATAGCCCACCGGCGCATGAACGAGCTTGGCAAACTTCTCGAGCTGTTTGAGTGTCGGCTGCGTCTCGCCCGCCTCCCACTGACGGTATCGCGGGAATCGGTGCACCAATGCATCCTCGTCAAGTCCGGCGCGTTCGCGTGCCCAGCGTAGCAGCTCTGGCTGGACCTCGACCCGCATCATCGCCCCCTCCAACTCGTGAAATGTCGGCGGACGCCGGCCAACCGCTCGGCGTAATCCCAGCCCTCGTGGAAGGTATCGAAAATATGGATGAGTTGTCTCTCGTTGAGACCGTAGAGGTGGGCGACGGCCGCGTCCAGCTCGTGGATCATGTCTTCCTTTTCATCTGCCGCCAGCGGTCCCCAGCCGACGCTCACCACGTCCGCCCAGGCAGCGAACCGCTCGTCCGGGCAGGCAAGCCGCCCGGCAAGTGCGACTGCACGCTGCCAGCGCGCATCGTCACGCTCGGGGCGCGGCACGGGTAAGGGGTTGAACACAAAGTAGTTGACGTGAGTTTCAACAAAGCGGCGCGCATACCAGTCTAAGGGGATCGAGCACAGCACACCGAGCAGAAAGGCCTGATCCTTCTCGTCACCACGCGGCCACAACAAATATGGCGCCTGATTGCCAACAAACACCTTGGGCGGAAGCAGGCAGGCGATGACGGTGCGCGTATCTGTTGCCCGCGCCACGTCCCGAAAGGCGAGCCTTGGTGCGTGGCAGGGCAGCGTAGAGCTGTCCTGCAAGTGTTCCATCGGGAACTCGCGGTGGGCGCTGTCGCGGCGACCGCGCCCGGCTCTCTCACGCTTTTTCTGAAGCCATTCAAGGACCGGTTCGGGATCGGCCCAAGCGTAGTAGCTGCCTGTGTCGGGATTCCAGATATCGAAGGACTCGCCCTTATAGACCGGCCAGTAGCCGTCTGCCTGACTTTTGCTCTCGAAGATCATCAGCTTCTTCTGCGCCGTGGCGTGGAGCTCGGTGTCCGGTCGGGCACGCCACGGTCCGACGGGCTGTCGAAGGTCATGAACCCCTTCTGCAGCGTGGCGTCCAGCTCCCGATCGGGGCGGGCACGCCATGCTACCCCCCCCCTGTTCCTGTTATGTTCAGGTCAAGGCGGGGCGCCTTGCGAAGCTGGGCGAACACGGCCACGGATTCGGGATCAGGCAGCAAAGGCAGGGAAGCGGAATCGTTCCACGCCAACACCTCGTTACGGTCGAAGGCGGCGGGCGGCGTATCGGCAGCCGCCCGAAAAGCAGCTTCCGATGCAAAGGGACCTTGAAGGTGGATGGATTTCTCCTCTGGATTCCCGCGCAGGATGCAGACAAGGCCGATGGTGTAGCGATGTTCGGCATCGTCAAAAACCCAGCCGGCTCGATTGAGCAGTACTGTGATCCGGACCTGTGCAGCGCGCTCGAACACCCTTTGCCGGAACTCTGTCGAGCCTTTGGCCGCAAGCGCGCTGCGCGGCAGCACCACGCCGATGCGCCCACCCTCGGCTGCGGTCAGATGCCAGAAGCGCCAGCAGAACGCCTTGTAGAGATCGGGATCTCCAGTCCCCATGCCAGGATAAGCGCCGCCGGTAAGCGCCTTACGGAGCCGCCCTGTATCGTTGTGTTCGGCTTCGTAGACAGCGACCAAGTCAGGCCTCTCCCGCCTGAAACGAGCCTTTTCGGCCTCCTGTTCACGCTGCGGGCGACCCCGCAGGCCGGGAAAGTGGCGCGCCCAGAACGCATGTTCCTCGACTGTGGCTTCCTGCCAAGGCGGATTGCCGAGAATGACATCGAAGCCGGGACGGGCGCGCAGGAAGACTTCCGGAAAGGCCACGGGAAAATGCAGCGCATGGAGCCCCACCAAAGCACCCCTCGCCTGCCCGGCCGCCGCCAGTGTCTTCGGGTCCCGTGACCGCTTGGCCCAGTCCTGGAACAAGAAGTCTCGGACCCGGGGATCGTCTGACAGCCGCCGCGCGGCTATGAGGTCGCAGAGACGCTCAGCGTCGATGACCGCTCGCCGCGCCTCCTTGCTGGCCTGGCGAGCGGCGTCAATGTCGGCAAGGGTTGCATCGTTGATGTTGGCGAGGCGACGCAAGGGTTGTTGCGCAGCGCCCAGCAGCGCGTCCGCGTCGGCCTTGAATAGCGTGTCGTCGGCCTCCTGGAATGCGCTGCGCACATCTTCGAGTGTGCCTACGCCGACAAGCGCGTTGCCCCGCACAAGGTTGCGGTCGAGAAAGGAAAGCGGCAGCCCCGGTACGAAGGTGTGAATCCAGATGGCAAGCCGCGCGAGCTGCACCGCAAGCGCATTCACATCCACGCCATAGAGGCAGCGCCGCGCGATCAGTCGGCGCAGAAGTTGGCCGTCCTCGATAGCAATGGCCTCGGCCGTCTCTCCCAGCTGTTCCATGGCCGCACTGCGCAAATCCGCGAGCTGTTTCGCAACGCCCGGCAGGCGCCGGCCGGCCAGCCAGTCCGCCATGCGCCGCTCGATCCGGTCGATCGCGCCGATCAGGAAATGACCGGACCCCATGGCGATGTCGGCGACCCGGAAGTCGAGGAAAGCCTCCGCCGCGTCGGCGTCGTCCATACCGTCCAACCGGGCGAAATGATCGTCCAGTGCAGGCTCCAGCGCACCTTCGAGCAAGTGGTCGACCGCGAAAGGCTTGGTGTAATAGCTACCTGTGGACTTTCGCGCGCCGGACCGGTTGTGCAGATAGACTTGGCCTTGGGCGACAGCGACTTCTTGTGTCGGCCGAGCCGGCGCATAAGCCCCGCGTCGGTCGATGGCCAGATCGGTTTCGGCGACGGCCAGTTCCGATTCCAGCAGCCCTTCATAGATTGTGCCGAATTCGCGCACGCCGAGCGCCCGGAAATCCACCGGCCCCGGCGTTCCCTCGGGCGTGTCGACCACCAGAAGCGATCGCAAAGCTTGCTCGAACACGGCGTTCGGCAGCGAAATGCCGGCGAGGGCCCCGCCGGCTTTTGACATAGCAGGATCGTCGGTGAACAAGCCGCCGTCATAGGCAGGTACGCCCCATTCCCGGTTACCCCGAGCGATGGCCTGCCAGAGAACCGCCGCTTCCTGCCAATGGGCATCGCCGTCGGCGATAGGCATCTGGTCGGCCACGCATCCCGCAAGTTCCTGCGCCTTCTGCTTCAACGACCGATGGCGATAGGCGCTGTTCGCGCGATAGGGCAGCAAGTCGCGGTCTTCGGCATAGGCGATGAACAGAAGCCGAAACAAGACCGTCAGCGCCATTTCATAGAGCTGTGCCAAATCCTCGGCTCTTGGCTTGGCGATCTTCTGCGCTGCCGCAATGCCCTCCGCCAGTAGCGGTACGACGCGGCCGTAAATGCGCTCGCGCAACTGGTCTGCCAGGTCGCCGGCGAAACGCTGCGACTCTTCGAGAATCCGATGTAGGCTGCCATCCGGCGCCAGTGCATCCGCCGAATAGAGTAGCCAGAGATAGGGCAGATGGTCTTCCGCCAGAAGCGCGGTCTGGCACTCGACCCAGGTTTCGGTGCGCCCCCGCCGTCCGACCCCGGCATCCACCGCCGTCGGATAGAGGCGCAGCCTGGCGCCCTGCGTCAGGATCACCCAGAGCAGATTTTCATCGTCCGCCTTTTTTAGGGCGTAGGAGATCGGCGACAGGCTATTGAAACGCTCGTTCCCGGCTTCCGGCGACTCACCGTCGCGAAGCATTACGGCGAGAGCTGTGCGTCGTTTTCCGCCACGCAGCAAGCTCGTCAGGTTGTCGATGCGCTCGACGCTGTAGCCCAGCGCCCGCAACAGGGCCTCGTCCTGCTTGCCGATTGCCGCTGCCGCCTTCGGCCGGGCCGCCGTCCAGCCAGCCAGCTTCGGCACGCCCTTTTGCAGTTCGTGCAGGGAGAGCAGACCCTCATTGCTGAGACCGGGCAGATCCGTCTCAAGAGACGGCAACGCCTGCGACAGGTAGCGGAGTGCCGCATGTCGATCCGGCTGACCAAGGACTTCCCGGCATAGCCGCTCCACACGGCCGGGATCCAGTTCAGGATAGACGGGCGGCTCGCTTCCTGTGGGGCCGCACAGCGCCGCTCCACCAGGGTAGAGGGCAACGAGCAGAACCGGTGCGGCCCGCGACGCCCGCCGCGCCTTCCAGCATGCCAGCAGCACCCCCCGGCCGGGTTTGGCGGGAGACCGCATGGCGGCCACCTCGATCCCGTTCGCCCCCCCACCGACGAACAGCCCCGCCGCCACAAAGCCGCGCTGTCCGCCAGGCGACCACGGCCGGGCCATCAGGTCGGCAAGAAACTCCCCTTCATTCATGCAGCGATGCGGCTCTCCAGCCTCCGCAAAATTCCGCCGATCATCATCGAATCCATTCACGTACTTTAGCACATTGTCGGTGACCGACGAAGGGCCACGATCAGCGAGCTGCCTGATGTTACTGCCGGATTTCAGTTCTATTCAAGGCGGTCACGGTCTGGGGGATAGTTGATACCTTCGTCGCCGGGGAACCCACCTCTCCCACCTCCAACTTCCCTGGAAGGGCGTTCCGAGTCACGACGCAGCGGATCACATGCTCCCGTCTGGAACTCGGGCTGCAGCAAGACGCCCCACCCCGCCATCCGTTGTGTCGAACGCGTGACGCATATCAGACCGGCCGTTTCGAGCCGCCACATCCGCCGTCTTGACCGGTGAGATATAACTCACTAATTTCTTATCGAGTTCAAGGACGAATTCAGGAGTCTATTCGGTTTTCGCAAAAACAATATCAAAAAATCAAATGCTTTCTGGAACGACAATATCTTCTCGCTGCATATATATTTTGGATTCTTCTTAAACCCTTTTTTCTTTTCGCCATATTTTGGATTCTCAATTTATTGCGAATCTCTTTCATATCAATGGTGTGCAATCGATTAAAGCTGTCGACCAATACTATGTAGCGGAAAGGATCATGCTGAAGGTTTGGATTCTTCGTCTTTGCGAAATCTTCTTCCAACAAGTCCATCCTGATGAGATGAATAGTCATTAACTCAGCGGGCTCCAATCTCCGAGGAAACCGTCTCGCCTCGATTCCATACGCTGCCGCAGGTTCATCATCCACACCCATCCTAAAGCGTCTACGGTCCGCAATTAATGAACAACCAGTAATGATAATTGGTCGAAAACCGATGTTAATTACAGTCAATCTCATCCATATGGAGTCGGTTCCATTCCCATTGACATGAATTTTTGCCTTTGTGACCTCAAATCTGAGCCGCGCCCGATCTCTCCATTGTCGCAACACTGCCGCATAAGAAAAAGAAAGAATTGCTAAACCCAACGCCGCCGCTGATATCATATTGGCAATAGAAGTAGCTGTCATTTCTTAGCCCATCCGAGCGACTGCTCTAGTCCTAACGTTAGCCGATAGCCCTACGCGATGGCACAGCTGAACGTAATGCACAGCACCTCATGACAACGGTCGACTGCGCCCGGCTTTCTGAGCTCGCACTCTAGCGAGAGGGGACATAGGCGCGCCACTGCGCAGAACCCGCTTTTCGTAACAGGCGCCAGCCACTTGCATCAAGCGCCCCGCAGTTGCCGCAAATCCGTTCATGGACCTCCCTTGCCACTCCGCTCGACCTCGATCGCCGAAAATCGATCCGCGCCTCATCCGGCGACGTGCAGGTTTTTGCCCGCATTCACAGTCGGCAGTTGGCGATAACGCCCCCGCTCTCACACTCCACAAGCCGCAGGTCGTAGAGCTTCTGGAGGTTGAGCCAGAATGCCCCCGAGGTGCCGAAGAAGCGCCCCAGGCGCAGGGCCGTATCGTCGTTGATCGCCTGCCGGCCGGCGAGAACGTCGGCGATACGGTTCCCCGGCACGCCGATCCGCCGCGCCAGCTCCGCCGCACTCATGCCAAGCGCGTCCAGATCGTCGCGTAGCGTCTCGCCCGGATGGATGAGTTCGCGCATGTCCGGCTCTCCTCGCTGATGGGCGTCCGCGATTGCCGCTCCGGTTATATCCCGGCCTCCCCTGCGGTTCCCAGCTTGCCATGCAACCGAGCCTCGCGACAGGACGAACGAAACCGTCGGGGCGTTTGGCACCAAGGCACGCGTGCCGAACCGGCGCCCGAAGTGGAAGCGATTCGATCGCAACCGCCGGCCAGCTCCACCCAATCCCCACCCACACCATGAAAAACCCACCGCCCCGCCTTACACTACGCACCCCCACACCGCCTCCCGGATTCGCCCCATGCCCTTCGAAGCCCTCTTCAGCGCCATCGCGGTCGGCCCGGTGCGGCTGCGCAACCGGGTCGTCCATGCGGCGACCGTCACCGGCCTGGGCCGGGCGCGGCAGCCGACCGAGGCGCTGATCGCCTATCACGGCGAGCGCGCCAAGGGCGGCGCGGGGATGATCGTGACGGAGCTCCTCAACGTCCATCCCACCAGCTCCGGCGCGCCCATCCTGGTCAGCGCCCATGACGAGGGGAACTTGGCGGGCTTCCAGCGCTGGGCCGAGGCGGTGGAGGGCGCCGGCTGCCGGCTGGTGGGCCAGCTCGGCCATATCGGGCGCCAACAGCTCTGGGGCCTGGATTCCGTGCCCGTCGGCGCCTCCGCCCGCCCCGAGCCCCTCTATTGGAATGCCGCCCGCCCCCTCGCCGAAGACGAGATCCCCGGCATCGTCGCCGGCTATGCAGAGAGCGCGGAGCGGCTGAAGCGCGCGGGCTTCAGCGGCGTGGAGCTGCACGGCGCCCATGGCTATCTCATCGCGCAGTTCCTCTCCCCCGCCTGCAACGACCGGAATGACGGCTATGGCGGAAGCCTGAAGGGGCGGACTCGCTTCATGCGCGAAGTCCTCGCCGCCGTGCGCGCGGCCTGCGGCGGCGGCTTCGTGGTCGGCATCAAGCTGCCGTCGGATGAGCGCACGCCCGGTGGGATCGACGCGGATGAGGCGCTCCGCATCGCCCGCGTGGCGGCGGAGACCGGCGTGCCGGATTATCTCGCCTTCAGCCAGGGCTCGTTCGGCCCCGCCTTCGATTCCCACCTGCCGGACATGCACTATCCGCCGCGCCCGTTCCTGCCGCTGCACCGCCGCCTCCGCGCGGTGGCGGGCGGCCTGCCCACCGTGGGCCTGGGGCGGTTCGAATCGGCCGAGGCCGCGGAGGTCGCGCTCGCCGCGGGCGATTGCGACGTGGTGGGGCTCAGCCGGGTGCTGATTTCCGATGCCGCCTGGCCGCGCAAGACTCAAGAAGGCCGCGCGGGCGACATCCGCGCCTGCACCTACTGCAACTATTGCTGGGGCGAGATCCACGCCGGCAAACCCATCCGCTGCTTCCAGAACCCGGAGCTCGCGACCGCGGGCGAAGCCGGCTGGCGCCCGCCCCGGGCGGATGCGCGCAAGCATGTCGCGGTGATCGGCGCAGGGCTCGCGGGGCTGGAGGCCGCCTGGGTGGCGGCGGCGCGGGGCCATGCGGTCACGCTGTTTTCGACGAGCCCCGCAGTGGGCGGGGCCGCGCGCATCGAAGCCCTCCTGCCCGGCCGGGCGGAGACGGCGCTGACGGCGGAATTCCAATATGCCCAGGCGAAGGCGGCGGGTGCCGTGTTCCGCCTCGGCGAGGCCGCGACGGTGGAGGCGGTGCGCGCATGCGGCGCCGATGTCGCGGTGCTCGCCACGGGCTCCCGCATCCTGCGGCCCCCGACGCTGGAAGGGGCCCCCGACGCCCAGGATGCGCGGGCCGCGGCCGCCGCGCTCGCAGGCCGGGACGGCCCGCCGGAAGCCGGGGCCGCCGTGCTCCTGGACATGGACCAGACTCTCCCGGTCTATGCCCTCGCCACCCTGCTGGCGCGGCGCTTCCAACGGGTCGTGCTGCTCACGCCCGCACCGGAAATCGCCCGCTTCGTCAACCTGATGTCCCGCATGGGCGTGGATCGGCGCCTGGCGGAATGCGGGGTGGAGGTGCGCCGGTCCACCGATGCGGTGGCGTATGACGCGGGCATCGTGCACTGCCGCCACAGCCTCACCGGCGAAGCGTCGGAGATCGCGGATGTGGCGCTCCTCGCCTACGCCGCCCCCCGCGCGCCGCGGAACGAGCTGGCGGAGGCGCTATCCGCCGCCGGCATCCCGGTCCATCGCGCGGGCGACTGCCTGCTGCCGCGCGATGCGGCGTCGGCCATCCATGACGGCCACCGCATCGCTCTCGCCCTCTGAGGCGCGGGCGGCGGCCGCTCAGATCATCGCGAGGCCGCCATTGATGTGGAGCGTCTGGCCGGTCACATAGCCGGCCTCCTCGCTGGCGAGATAGACGCAGCCCGCGGCCACGTCCGCACCTTCGCCGAAGCGGCCGGCAGGGATGGCGGCGGCGATCTCCGTGCGCCGCGCCTCGGGCAGCGCGTCCGTCATCGCGCTTTCGATGAAGCCCGGCGCAATGCAGTTGGCGGTGACGCCGCGGGAGGCGGTCTCCGCCGCCAGCGCCTTCGCCATGCCCGCGAGCCCGGCCTTGGAGGCCGCATAGTTCGCCTGGCCCGGATTGCCCGTGGAACCCACCACCGAGGTGATGAAGATGAGCCGCCCCCAGCGGGCGCGCAGCATCCCGCGCAGGCAGGCCCGCGCCAGCACGAAGCCCGCGCCGAGGTTCACCTCCAGCACTGCCTGCCAGTCCTCGTCCTTCATGCGGAGCGCGAGACCGTCCCGCGTGAGGCCCGCGCAATGGACCAGGATGGAGACCGGTCCCAGCGCGTCGGCCGCACGCTCCGGCAACGCCGCGACCGCATCGCGATCCGCGAGATCGCAGGGGAGCGCCGCCGCACGGCTTCCGAGGCGCTGGACGAGCGCCTCCAGCGCCTCCTCCTGGCGGCCCGAGAGCGCCACCGCCGCACCCTCGGCGTGCAGCGCCTCGCCGATGGCCCGGCCGATGCCGCCCGATGCGCCGGTGACCAGCGCGACCTTGCCCGAGAGATCGAACACCTTCCCGCCTCCCTTTACGCCCCGTCTTCGCCGCCGGCGCTTTCCGCCAGCAGGGCCGCCACATCCGCCGCCGTCCCCACGGTGCGGGCCGCGAGCTTCCGGTCGATGCGCCGCGCGAGGCCGGTGAGCACCTTGCCCGCGCCCACTTCCAGCATTTCGCCGACACCCGCTTCCGCCATGTGGAGCACGCTCTCGCGCCAGCGCACCTTGGCGGTGGTCTGGCGGATCAGCAAGCCCGGCACCTCGGCGGGGTCCGTCACCGGCCGCGCCGTGATATTGGCGACCAGGGGCACGGCGAGCGGGCCGAAGCGCACCTCGGCGAAGGCGGCCTCCAGCGCCTCCGCCGCCGGCGCGAGCAGAGGCGAGTGGAAGGGGGCGCTCACCGGCAGCATGACGGCGCGCTTCACCCCTCGAGCCTTCGCCTCTTCCACGGCGCGGGCGACCGCCGCCGCCGCACCGCTCACCACTACCTGGCCCGGTGCGTTGTCGTTGGCCACTGCGCAGACCTCGCCCTGGGCCGCGGCGGCGGCAATGGCCTCGACCTGCGCGTACTCGGCCCCCATGAGCGCGGCCATGGCGCCCGCCCCCACCGGCACCGCCGCCTGCATGGCCTCGCCGCGCCGGCGCAGCAGACGGGCGGCGTCCGCGAGGCTCAGGCAGCCGGTGGCGGCGAGCGCGGTATATTCCCCCAGCGAATGGCCGGCGACGAAGGACGCCTCGTCCGCGAGCCGCCAGCCGCCTTCCGCCTCCAGTGCCCGAAGCGCGGCCATGGAGACCGCCATGAGGGCGGGCTGGGCGTTCCGCGTGAGGGTGAGCTCCGCCATGTCGCCCTCGAAGATGAGATCGGAGAGCCGCTCCCCCAGCGCCTCGTCCACCTCGTCGAAGACGGCGCGGGCGGCGGGGAAGGCCTCCTGCAGATCCCGCCCCATGCCGACGGCCTGGGAGCCCTGGCCGGGAAAGACGACGGCGCGTTTCATGGGGCGCGTTTCATGGATGGTCTCCGGGATTCCGACCGGCGCGAATGCGCCGCCTAGGGACCATGCCCGCGGCGGGAGTGTCAAGCCGCGCCCACCCCGGGGCCAGGGTGCGCATATTCGCGAGCCTCAACCGCGACCGTTGATGCTACCGTATGGTCCGGATACCCGCCCACCAGCCGGAGAGAGTACTCCCATGGCCCACGACGCCTTCCGCATCAAGACCGAACCCGACCCCTACGAAGCGTTCAAACTCGCCCAGGCCTACCGTGTCGGCGATCTGATCTTCGTCTCCGGACAGACCGCCATCGACCTCGACGGCACGGTGGTGGGCGTCGGCGACTTCGACGCCCAGGCCGCGCAGACCTTCAAGAACCTCGCCGCCGTGCTCGAGGCGGGAGGCTCCTCCCTCGCCAAGATCGTGAAAGTGAACATCTATCTGAAGGACATGGGCAACTTCGACAAGATCGTCGCCCTGCGCGAGCGCTACTTCACCCCGCCCTACCCGGCCGACACCATTGTCGAGATCACCGGGCTCGCACTGCGGGAACTCGAGATCGAGATCGAGGCCATCGCCATGGTGGAGGGCAATATCGTGGAGTGAGGCCGGCGCGCACGCCGCGGCACGCAACATCTTTTTTAGGTGCGCGGGTCTCCAGGCCCGCATGTTTTTGTTGCCACCGCCGATGACGGGCCTTCGGCCCGTTGCGGGCCTGGAGACCCGCGCACCGAAGCGGTTTCTGTTTTGTTAGGTGCGCGCGCCGACGCGGCGTCTTGCCGACGCCACGCCCGTCCTGTATATCTCCGCAAAATTAGGTGAACCGCCTGCCTTGCGGCGGGGCGCTGCGCATGCCGCCGCGGGCCGGGCACCCAGGAGACCATACCGCATGCCGCTCTATGAGAGCACGTTCATCGCGCGACCCGATATTTCTCCCCAGCAGGTGGACGGCCTCGCCGAACAGCTCCAGGAGGTGGTCCGGGACGGGGGCGGGGAAATCGCCAAGACGGAGTATTGGGGGCTGCGCAGCCTGGCCTATCGGATCAAGAAGAACCGCAAGGGCCACTACTACTTCATGAACATCGACGCGCCGCCGGACGCGATCGCCGAACTCGAACGCACCATGCGCATCAGCGAGGACGTGATCCGCTACCTCACCGTGCGCGTGGATGCGCATGACCCCAACCCCGCGCCGCTCACCCAGTCCCGCGGACGCGGGCGCGGCGAGGGCCGGGGCGGACGCCGCGGTTCGGACGACCGGGGCGACCGGGGCGACCGGCCTCGCGCCACCGCCTCAGAGGGCGCGCCCCCCGCCACGGACGCCCCGCCGGCATCCACGGATGACGAGAAGGCCACGGCGAAGGACGACGCCAAGACCGAAGCCGAGACGAAGACCGACGTGACGGCCGAAGCCGAGGCGCCGGCCGCGGCGGAGGCGGAGAGCGCGGGCGCGGAGCCGCCGGCGGCCGACTCCGGCACGGAGAAAAGCGACTCCGATTCGGGCCCCGCCAAGGAGACCGAGAATGGCTGAGACCGACCGCGATCCGGCAGCACCGGAAGCAGCCCAAGGCGAGGAGAGCCGGCCTCAGCGCCCGGCCCCGCGCGAGGGCGGACGCCGCGAGGGCGGGCATAGAGGCGACGGCCCGCACCATGGCAGGGGGCCGCGCGGAGGCGGCGCCGGCGGCGGCGTGCCCATGGTTTCCTTTCCGCGGCGGCCCTTCTTCCGCCGGCGGAAATCCTGCCCCTTCAGCGGCCCCAACGCACCCAGGATCGACTACCGCGACGTGAAGCTGCTCCAGCGCTTCCTGTCGGAGCGGGGCAAGATCGTGCCGAGCCGCATCACGGCGGTCTCCGCCAAGAAGCAGCGGGAGCTCGCACGGGCGATCAAGCGCGCCCGCCACCTTGCGCTGCTGCCTTACGTCGCCAAGTAGCAGGCACGCCAACGGACGATCCGGGCGCGGCGGCGGTCCCGCGGCGCACCGGTCGGGGAACGGAGCGGCATGGACGTCATCTTGCTGGAACGTGTCGAGAAACTCGGCGGAATGGGCGATATCGTCGCCGTCAAGAACGGCTACGCACGCAACTTCCTCCTGCCGCAGAAGAAGGCACTGCGCGCGACCGAAGAAAACAAGGCGCGCTTCGAGCGCGAGCGCGAGGCACTGGAAAAGCTCAACGGAGACCGCCGCGACGCCGCGCAGTCCGCCTCCACCCGGCTCGACGGCGAGAGCATCATTCTCATCCGCCAGGCGAGCGACATGCTCCAGCTCTACGGCTCGGTCAACGCCCGCGACATCGCCGAGGCCATGGCGGACCTCGGCTCGGAGATCAAGCGCCAGCAGGTGCGCCTCGACCACCCGATCAAGTCCCTCGGTATCCACGACGTCCAGGTCGCGCTCCATCCGGAAGTGATCGTCACCGTGAAGGTGAACGTCGCCCGTTCCCCCGAAGAGGCCGAGATCCAGGCCGCCGGCGGCTCCATCCTGGCCCCGGGCGAGACGGAGGAGGAAGAGGACGACGCCCTCGCCCAGGACGTGTTCGAGGAAGGCGTCGAAGCGCCCGAACCGGTCGAGGACGAAGGCCCCGAGCCCGATGTGCCGCAAGAAGCCCAGGACGCCGTGCCGGAAGCGGCGGAGGCCTCCGAGGGCGACTCGGAAGAAGGCGCGGAAGAAGGTTCGGACGAACGGCCGTCGGCAGCCGAGAGCGCCTGAGCCCAGCGCCCCGCCCCGCCCGCTTCCGCCGCCCGCAATGCTCGTCGCCCCGCTGCTCCGCACATTGATGAAGCGGGGCACCCTGCGGGTGGTGGACGCCCGCGGCAAGCTCCACACCTTCGCCGGCGAGCCGGGACCCACCGTCACCATCCGGCTCCACGACAGGGCGCTCCACTGGAAGCTCCTCTGGAATCCGCGGCTCGCGGTCGGCGAAGCCTATATGGACGGTACGCTCACCCTCGAAGACGATGCCACCATCTTCGACTTCCTGGACCTCGTCGGCGCGAATCTCCATCTGCTGGACGAGAATACCGTCATCAGCCTGCGCAACCGCCTCGCCCAATGGGTGCGCCCGCTCCAGCAGCACAATCCCATCGGGCGCGCCCGGCGCAATGTGGCGCACCATTACGACCTCTCGGACGAGCTTTACGACCTGTTCCTCGATCCGGACCGGCAATATTCCTGCGCCTACTTCGCGACGCCCAACCACACGCTCGAGCAGGCCCAGCTCGCGAAGAAGCGCCATATCGCCTCCAAGCTCCTGTTGAACGTGCCGGGCCTTACCGTGCTCGACATCGGCTCGGGCTGGGGCGGGCTCGGCATCTATCTGCACCAGGAGACGGGCGCGAAGGTCACCGGGGTCACGCTCTCCGCCGAACAGCACGCCTATGCGGAAGCGCGGGCCAAGGACCTCGGCATCGGGGAGTCGGTCGGCTTCCACCTGCGGGACTATCGCGAGGACGAGAAACGCTATGACCGCATCGTCTCGGTCGGCATGTTCGAGCATGTGGGCGTCACCCACTATGTGGAGTTCTTCCGGAAGCTCGAGACCCTCCTGAAGGAGGACGGCGTCGCGCTGCTGCACACCATCGCCCGCTGGGACGGCCCGTCCGTCACCAACCCGTGGCTCCGGAAATACATCTTCCCCGGCGGCTATTGCCCCTCGCTCTCGGAGATTTTCACGGCGCTGGAGCAGACCGGGCTGAAATCGCTGGATGTGGAGGTCCTCCGCCTGCATTACGCCGAGACGCTCAAGAACTGGTCGCGCAACTTCAAGGAGAAGCGCGACCGGGTGAAGGCCATCTATGACGAGCGGTTCTGCCGCATGTGGGAGTTTTATCTGGCCGGATCGGAGACCGCCTTTCGCCGCCAGGACCACATGGTGGCCCAGATCCAGCTCGCGCGCCGCCAGGACGCGGCGCCGCTCACCCGCGACTACATGACGGCCTGGGAGAACGCCCACACCGCATGAGGGGCCGGATCGGGCGCCCCTGGCGGAAGGACGAAAAGGCCATCCCCGGGTTGCACAGGCTGTGTGCGGAATCCATCCACACGATTCTCATGCGCCGCCCTTCTTGCGCCCGCCCGCAGGCTGTATAGGTGGCCATGGCCCGCGCCGCACCCCTCGAGCCGGTCTCCTCGGAGGCCCCAGCCTACCGGCAGATGCCGCGCAACCTGGAGGCGGAGCAGGCCCTGCTCGGCGCTCTCCTGATCAACAACGAAGCCGCGAACCTCGTCGCGGGCTTCCTCCTGCCGGAACATTTCTTCCTGCCGGTGCATGGGCGCATCTACGATGCCGTGCTGCGGATGATCGAACGCGGCCAGATCGCGGACCCGGTCACGCTCAAGCACTATTTCGAGCGGGACGAGGCGCTCGACGAGGCCGGCGGCGCGCAGTATCTCGCGCGGCTCGCGGGCTCCGCCGTCACCGTGATCAACGCGGAGCACTATGGGCGCGCCATCCACGACCTCGCGCTGCGACGCGGGCTGGTCTCCATCGGCGAGGGGATGGTGAACGATGCCTATGACGCCCCCCTCGAAGAGGCGGCGGCGGACCAGATCGAGACCGCCGAGCAGAAGCTCTTCAATCTGGCCGAGGAAGGGCGCGCCGATTCGGGCTTCGGGCCGCTCTCCGTGTCGCTCGCGGACGCGGTCGAGACCATCGAGCGCGCCTACAAGCGCGATAGCCACCTGACCGGGGCGCCGTCCGGCTTTACCGACCTCGACCGCCTGCTGGGCGGACTGCACGATTCGGACCTGGTGGTGCTTGCGGGGCGTCCCGGCATGGGCAAGACGGCGCTCGCCACCAATATCGCGTTCAACGCCGCCCTCGCCTACCGGGAGGAGCGCGGTGCGGACGGCGGGGTGCGCGCGGTCGACGGCGCCCGAGTCGCGCTTTTCTCCCTCGAGATGTCGGCCGAGCAGCTCGCCATGCGCATCCTCGCCGAGCGGACGGGGATCCCCTCCGACAAGCTGCGCCGCGGCGATGTCCGCGATACGGATTTCGGCAAGATCGTGCAGGCGAGCCAGGAGTTGGAGAAGCTCCCGATCTATGTAGACGATTCGCCCGAACTCACCATCGCGGGGCTGCGCGCCCGTGCGCGCCGCCTGAAACGCCGCCATGGCGTCTCGCTCATCGTCATCGACTACCTCCAGCTCATGGCGGCCACCGCGGCCATGCGCCTAAACAACCGGGTGCAGGAGGTCTCCGAGATCAGCCGCGGCCTCAAGGCCCTGGCGAAGGAGTTGGACGTGCCCGTGCTGGCCCTCTCCCAGCTCAGCCGGGGGGTGGAACAGCGCGACGACAAGCGCCCGCTGCTTGCCGACCTGCGGGAATCGGGCTCCATCGAGCAGGACGCGGACGTGGTGCTCTTCATCTACCGGGAGCAGTACTATCTGGCGCGCCGCCAGCCCGAGGAGGGCACGGTGGAGCACGCGGAGTGGCAGGAGAAAATGGACAAGGTCCACAACCGCGCCGAGATCATCGTCGCCAAGCAGCGCCACGGCCCCATCGGCAAGGTGAACCTCTATTTCAACGAGATGCTCACCAAGTTCGACAATCTCGACAAGACCTACGGCACGCCCGCCGGCGAGGAAGCGCCGTTCTGAACATCGCTGGATCCCTATTCGCCGGAAGGCGGTGCCGAGAGCGCGTTCAGTCCACCCGGGCCAGGAGGTCGGCGCGGACCCGCGCCATGTGGGACTCGACGATTTCCATGGCGCCGTCGGCGTCCCGGCGGGCGAGCGCCGCGAGCAGCGCCCGGTGCTCGCCATTGTAGAGGGCGATCTGCGCCGGCGTGAGGATCTTGTTCTTGATGGAGTTCCATTGCTCGTGGGCACGGACATGGTTGATGCGCCGGTAGATGTCCACGATCAGCGGGTTGTGCGTGGCCTCGGCGAGCTTGAGGTGGAACGCCTCGTCGGCGATGGAGAAGCGCTCCGGGTCCGCCACGCTCTCCATCCCGTCCACCGCACCGGCGAGTGCCGCCATGTCCCGCGCCGTGGCGTTCAACACCGCGAGCCGCGCCATGCGGGGCTCCAGCGCCGACCGCACTTCCACGAGTTCGAGCGGCGACGTGACCTCGGAGACGTCCGCGGCATCCGAATCGGGCTCGTAGATCACGAAGGTCCCGCTGCCGACCCGGCGCGAGACCAGGCCACGCGTCGCCAGAGATCGCAGCGCCTCCCGCACCGTGCCGCGGGATGCCGCGAAGGATTCGGCAAGGCTGCGCTCCGGCGGCAACCGGTCGCCGACGCCGAGCGAGCCCTCATAGATGCGCTTTGCGAGCCGCGCCGCGATGGCGTCCGCCGCGCCCCGGCCCTCTTCAAGCACCTGCGCCTCGTCTCCCATCATCGCGCCCGCCCGTTGCCGCCGCTGCCCGTCCCGCCCAAGGCCGCGCCCTCGGCGGCGCATATGGGCCTCATTACTCTAGTCATTCCCCACCAAAAGTCGAGCCATTCGATTCGATTGGCTTGACAGATCGACAAAAGGCGGTTTGAGTCCGCAATCGGGCGCACGCGGCGGCGCCAGGGAGGATGAGCCATGGCGCTCCCCAGACATGTCAAATATCTGATCGTCGGCGCAGGGATCCACGGCATCAGCACCGCCTACCACCTGGCGCGCCTGCTGGAAGCGCGTGGGCTCGGCAGCGGCGCGGACATCCTCGTGGTGGACAAGACCGCCATCGCCGCCGGGGCCTCCGGCATCGCCTGCGGAGTCATCCGCAACAACTACTATCAGCCCGCCATGCGGGAGCTGATGGCGGCCTGCGTCGAGTTGTGGGAGAGCGACCCGGAAGCCTACCACTACCACCCGGTGGGCTACATGCAGATCAGCCCCGAGAGCATGCATGCCGACATTGCGGAGATCGCCGAGCAGCAGCGCGCCATCGGCTACGATTCCGTCTTCGTCGAAGGCGAGGCCGCATGCACGCGCTACATGCAGAAGATACTCCACGACTGGCGCGCGCCGGGCGTTACCTCGATCCTGCACGAGAAGAAGGGCGGATACGCCAACAACCGCGCCTCGATCTACGGCCTCGCCGGCAAGGCCGAGGGCGCGGGCGTGCGCATTCTCTCGGGCGTCGAGGTGAAGGGCTTCGGCTTCGGCGCGAACTCGAACGCCGTCACCTCGGTGGAGACCGATCGCGGCAGCATTGCCGTGGACCAGGTGGTCGTGGCGGCCGGCCCCTGGGCGCCACGGATCTGGAAGATGCTCGACCTGCCGGACCGGGTCGACGTGAAGCAGCCCGACGGCACCCTGCAACGTGACCTCGCCATGTGGCGCTTCTGGTGCCTGGAGGAAGGCACCTTGGGCGTCGAGCCCGCCTATGGCAGGGCGAACGACGGAAGCATGCCGCCGGTGATCCATATCGATTCCGACGTGCCGCTCCATTCGGACGTGGACGGCAGACTGCTTACGGAAGAGATGTGGGGCATCTACTACAAGCCGGACTTCAACTTCGGCGGCATCCAGGGGGGCGCCAAGCCCTACCGTGTCGAAACCCCGGCGGCGAAGGTCGCGATCGACCCCTACGGGCCCGAATCGCCCGAGTTCGTCGTGGACGACGCGTTCGCCGAACTGTGGTGCTCGGCGCTCGCATTCTGCCAGAGCCGCTACACCGGCCAGATCGAACGCTGGCGGAAGGAGCCCTCGGGCGGTATCGGCGCCTTCTCGCCGGACAGCTTCCCGGTATTCGACCGCTTCCGGGAGAATTGCTACGTCATCGCCGATTCCAACCATGGCTACAAGATGATCGCCGTCGGCAAGCTGGTCGCGGAAGAGCTGATGGGGGCCGATAGCGCGCTGCTCGAGCCCTTCCGCTTCTCGCGCTTCGCCGAGGGCCGCCTCCACCCGGTGTCGAACAGCCCCTTCCCGTGGAGCTGACGGCGGCGGACACGCCCCCAGGGAGGAAACGAAAATGACCGACCTCGAAGCCCATGTGAACCGGGAGGGCCGCGCCGAACTCGTGCGCGCCGTCCGCGACAAGATCGAAGAGCTCGGGATAACCTACATCTACTACCAGTTCGTCTCGGTCACCGGGCGGATCGTCGGCAAGGGCGTGCCCGCCGACCACTGGGAGGCCATCGCCGAGCGGGGCTTCCAGCTCGTCTACGGCTCGACGGCCAACCTCTTCACGGACCGCCACGCCAACTATATCGGCTACGGCCCCGAGGCCTCCGAGCTGGTGGGGATACCGGACCCGGAGACCTTCGTGCAGCTTCCCTGGGACAAGCGGGTCGCGCGGGTCTTCTGCACCTGCTTCCGCAACCGGGAGGAGAGGGAGAACCCCGGCGGTCATCTGGAATCCGACTGCCGCGGCAATTTGCGCCTCATCCACCAGGAGTTCCAGGACCGCCACGGCTTCCAGATGCGTCACGGCACCGAGCCCGAGATGATGTGGCTCAAGCGCGGCGAGGACGGCAAGGCCTCGGGAGGCGTAACCAAGCCCAACTGCTACCACATCGACCAGTTCGAGGAGCTGCGTCCCATCTTCCTCCGCGTCATCGAGTACTCCCAGGCCATGGGCCTCGACATGATCCAGGGCGACCATGAGGACGCGCCGGGCCAGCTCGAGCTCAACTTCACCTTCGACGACGCGCTGCGCACCTGCGACCGGCTCACCACCTACCGCCAGATCTGCGCGCAAGTGGCGCGCGAGCACGGCGTCATCGCCTGCTTCATGTCCAAGCCCTTCATGGGCGTCTCGGCGAGCGGCTGCCATCACAATATTTCGCTCTGGAAAGGGGGCGAGCAGACGCTCAACCCGCTGCATCAGGCGCCGCTGCCGGGCATGGACGACGTGTTCCACTACTGGCGGGGCGGCGAGAACCTCTTCATGCCGGACGAGGCGCGCGACCCGCGCAAGCCGGGCCCCGTGGGGCTCCAGTGCATCGGCGGCGTGATGGACCATATCCGCGCGCTGACGGCGCTCGGCTCCTCCACCGTCAATTCCTACCGCCGGCTGTGGGACACCGGCTTCTGGGCGCCGGTCTTCGCCGACTGGGGCTACCAGAACCGCACCTGCGGGCTTCGGGTCTCCGCGCCGGGCCGCTTCGAATACCGTTCGGTGGACTCCATGGTGAACCCCTATCTGCTTGCCGGCGCGCTCCTGAAGGCGTTCGACGACGGGATCGCGCGCGAGCTTGATCCGGGGGAGCCCGAGGAGCGGAACATCTACGAAGCCATGGACGCGGGCAAGCTGGTCAAGCGGCTCCCCATGTCGCTCGGCGAGGCGCTGGATGCGCTGGAGGCCGACGAAATCGTCAAGGCCGCGCTGCCCGGAGAGATGTACCAAGTGTTCACGCACTACAAGCGCGACGAATGGGAGCGCTTCAACGCCACCGTCACCGAGTGGGATGTCGAAACCTATCTCGACTGCCTCCCCTGAACGGAAGGAACGTCCGACATGTGCGGTATTGCAGGGCTGATCCATCGCGGCGCCACCGGGGGTGTCGGAGCGGAGATGACGTCGATGCTCCAGGCGCTCAAGCATCGCGGCCCCGATTCCAGCGGCTTCGCCGTCTATGGCGTGCCGAAGGGCTCCGAATACGTCATGCGGCTCAAGGCCGCCGAACAGGAGGATCTCGGCAAGGGCTTCGACATCCACCGCCAGATCGAGGAACGCAAGGCGGAGGCCGAGCGCCGCATCCGCAGCATGGATGTCGCCGTGGTGGAGGTGGAGGACGCCACCGACTACGCCTTCCGGTACAGGCTCACCTTCCCGGCGGGGAGCGAGCGGGAGCTTCTCAAGCGCTTCGCGGACTATCTTGAAGATATCGAAGGCGTGGAGATCCTCTCTCTCGGGCAGGCCCTGGAGCTGGTGAAGGACCTGGGCGATGCGCAGACGGTGAGCGCCCAGTACGGGCTCGAGGGCTTCCAGGGCACCCACGCCATCGGGCATACGCGCATGGCGACCGAATCGGACGTGGACATCCGCTCGGCGCATCCCTACTGGGCC
This sequence comes from Alphaproteobacteria bacterium, assembly GCA_965220825.1. GTDB lineage: Bacteria > Pseudomonadota > Alphaproteobacteria > UBA828 > UBA828. The sequence continues at coordinate 406,079 of OZ244839.1, read as the reverse complement.
TACCCCTTCAACGACATCGCCGTCGTCCACAACGGCCAGCTCACGAACTACTGGAAGTTCCGCCGCCAGCTGGAGCACCGGGGCCACCGCTTCATGTCCAACTGCGATTCGGAACTGATCGCCGTCTATCTCGCCGACGGGATCGAGCGCGGCGCCTCGCTCCAGGAAGCGATGGAGCGCTCGGTGAGCGAGCTCGACGGCGTCTTCACCTATCTCGTCGCGACCGCGGACAGTCTCGGCATGGCCAAGGACACCATGGCGGCCAAGCCGCTGGTTCTCTACGAGAGCGAGGACTTCGTCGGACTCGCCTCCGAGGAGGTGGCCATCCGCAGCGTGATGCCGGACGAGATCGACACCTCGGATCCCTATGAAGGGGAGGTCATGGTATGGCAGAGCTGAACACGCCGGACCGGCACAAGTCCCATGAGATGGGGCTGCACGCCGAGCAGCTCGGCGGGCGCACCCAGCAGGTCTTCTTCTCGCCCGAGGAGGGGGAGAACTACACCTACCCCGAGGGCTTCGACGTCGACTTCGCGAAACGGGCGGAGGTCGACGCCGCCGAGATGGACTCCACCGCCCTCAACCTGCGCATCCGCGCATTGATGGAAGAGGGCTACGGCCATATCACCGTAAAGAACCCGCTCGCCAAGCACTCGCTCGGTGTCGGCATTCTCAACCGGCTGAAGCTCGATTTCGAGGGGAGCCTCGGCTATTTCGGCTGCGGCCTGATCGACGGCCCCAACATACGCATCAAGGGCCGGGTGGGCTGGTCCTGCGGCGAGAACATGATGGCGGGCGTCATCGTGGTGGAGAAGAACGCAGGCTCCACCTTCGGGGCGGCGCTCCGGGGCGGCGACCTGGTGTGCAAGGGCGATGTGGGCTCGCGCACCGGCATCGACATGAAGGGCGGCACCATCATCGTGGGCGGCCGCGCCGGCGCCTTTACGGGTTTCATGATGCAGCGCGGGCGGATCGTCATCCTGGGCGACGCCGGCCCCAATTTGGGCGATTCGCTCTATGACGGCACGATCTTCGTCGGCGGGACCATCGCGTCACTCGGCGTCGACGCCGTCCCCGGCGAAATCACGGACGTCGAAATCCGCTGGCTGCGGCGGAAGCTTGAGGCCTACGGGCTGGAAGCGCCCCAGGGCGTCGAGCGCCTGACCAAGATCGTCGCCGGCAAGCAGCTCTGGAACTACGACAATCTCGAGCCAACCGAGAAGAAGATCGCGCTCTGAGGCGCGCCCCGTGCGCCGCGCGACTGCGGAAGGAACCCGTCATGGCCAGCTCTGAACGCGCCGCCGCCAACCGGCCCCAACGCAACCGCCACGCGCTGGGGCGAAGCAGCATCTTCCCGCCCGAGGTCATCGACGACATCCATATCAAGGCGGAGCTCGGGCGCTACCGCATGCGCGGCTTCTCCCTCTTCAAGCACATCCCGACCTTCGACGACCTCACCTTCCTGCCGGGGACGCTCACCCGCTTCGTGATCGAAGGCTATCGGGAGAAATGCGAGACGAAGACGCTCATCGGCCCCGCCGCCAAGCGCCCGCTGGAACTCGACATCCCGGTCTATATCACCGGCATGAGCTTCGGCGCGCTTTCCTATGAAGCGAAGACGGCGCTCGCCCGGGGCGCCACCATGGCCGGCACGGCGACCTGTTCCGGCGAGGGGGGCATGATCCCCGATGAGCGGCGCTATTCCGAAAAATGGCTCTACCAATGCATCCAGTCCCGCTACGGCTTCAACCCGCACCATCTGCGGCTTGCGGACGCGGTGGAGTTCTTCATCGGCCAGGGCTGCAAGGTGGGGCTCGGCGGCCATCTCATGGGCCAGAAGGTCACGGACCAGGTCGCGGAGATGCGCTCGCTGCCCGCGGGTATCGACCAGCGCTCGCCGGCGCGCCATCCCGACTGGCTCGGGCCCGACGACCTCGCGCTCAAGATCGACGAGATCCGCGAAGCGACCAACGGCGAAGTCCCGATCCAGCTCAAGCTCGGCGCGGCACGGGTCTATGACGATGTCCGCATGGCCATCAAGACCGGGCCTGACAGCATCTATATCGACGGCATGGAGGGCTCCACCGGAGCCGGGCCCCACCTCGCGACCGAGGAGACGGGCGTTCCGGGAATCGCCGCGATCCGCCAGGCGCGAAAGGCGTTCGACGATCTCGGCGCTACCGGGCGGATCAGCCTGGTCTATGCGGGCGGCATCCGCAACGGCGGCGATATCGCGAAGGCGCTGGCACTCGGCGCGGACGCGGTGGCCATCGGCCACTCCGCCATGATGGCGCTCAACTGCAACAAGGACATTCCGGAAGCCGACTACGAGGCCGAAATCGGCGTCGAGGCGGGCTATTGCTACCACTGCCATACGGGTCGCTGCCCGGTGGGGGTCGCAACCCAGGATCCGGAGCTTCGCCGCCGGCTTGACCCGGACGCGGCGGCGGAGCGCGTCTACAACTTCCTCCATACGCTGACTCTGGAATGCCAGATGATGGCGCGGGCCTGCGGCAAGACGGACGTCCACAGCCTGGAGCCGGAGGATCTCGCGGCGCTCACCATGGAGGCTTCGGCCATGGCCATGGTGCCGCTCGCGGGCTGCCAGCACACCGTCGGGCGGCCCGACATGACCCGCTACTGAGCCCCAGCCGACCCTTCGCCGGGAGACCGCAAATGACCGACAAGACGGGCGACGTCGACTACTATCTGAGCCAGACCGGCCTCGACTCGGAACGCGAGAAGGAGATCGGCCAGCACATCGGCTACCGCTACGACGTCAATCTGGTGCCGGATTACGACCGGCTCACGCCCTTTCTCAAGGCCTATCTCGAGACCATGGGCTGGACGGACCTCAACTGGCTGGAGGATGTCCACATGGGCTATGAGGAAGGCCGCCCGGCCGTCTTCGACCGCAACATCAACGGCTGGGTGACCGTACCGGAGGATCTCGCGCTCCCCGACAATCAGCAGGATCGGGACATGCTGGCGCGGGAGTTACTGATCAAGTTTCAGATGTCCCCCCGCCACCCCATGGCGGACCTGAACACCGCATACCGCAAATTTTAGGCAGTTCCAGAGGTCTGCGCGCGGCAGACGTCGGAGCGCCGCCCTGCAGGCGCCCCGACGGCCCGTTCAGGAATCGAACGCGACTTTCATACCGACGAACACCGTGCGGCCCAGCATGGAATCCTGTCTGACGTCGGCGCCGACGCCATGGACGGCTGAAATTCCCCGATAGCCCGGGTCCAGCGACGGGCCTTGGTCCGTGACGTTCAGCACGCCTCCGAGGATATCCAGTCTCTCGAGGCCGAGCGCTCCATGCCAACGGAGCACGACGTCATGTCCCATCCACCCCTTGTAGCGCCCGGTCTCCGCCTTGTTCGAATAGCCCGAGAGGGCATAAATGTTCCAGTTCGCGGTAATTGCACTCCGCGTCCCGCGCAGCGTGACATGAATGCGATCACGCGGCGAATCGACGTGGACTTCATTCCCGGCGACGCGGGCCTCGGACTTCGTCTCGCGCAACCAGTAGACATCCAGGCCGGCATCCACCTCACCGACATCCCCGCGCAGGGCAATATGGGTATTCACGCCCTCCGTTTCCGATTCGCCGCTGTTCAGGAACGGGCTGTTGATTCGAGTGACCACGCCGCCGGTGCGTTGCACGCCGGCCCCGGCGGGCAATTGGCCCGTCCCATCCATGTCGACGATGGTTTGGGGAGATAACGCCGCCGGCGCATCTTCCACCTCGACCCTGAACCAGTCCGCGTTCAGGGAGAGCGGCCCCCAGCGTATCTCCGCGCCCGCATTGAGGCTTCGGGTCTTTTCCGCTTCGAGCGCCGGATTGCCGATGCTGCTTCGCTCGGCCTGGTAACAGCCTCTCCCGCTTTCGCAAATGGTCGGGTAGTCGAACGTCGGCTGAAGATGCATGGCGGCAAGCGACGGCGGCCCTGCGCCCCGGCTCCAGGAGGCACGGAGCGACAATGCGTCGTCGATACGGTAGCGGCTCGCGATTTGGCGCGAGAGCGTCTCGCCCACGTCATCGTAATCGTCGTGCCGCCCCGACAGAATGAAGTCCCAATCGGCGGTAACCGGAACGGAGAGCTCGGCAAATGCGGACCACCGGCTGCGCTCGCCGATTGCCGAGTTTCCGGCGGAACCGAGGGCATCCCTGGCCGCAACCGAACGGCCGCTGCTGTTCCGGTAGTCGTAGACATCCTTCCAGTCGAAGCGCGAAACCTCGGTGCCCGCCTTCCAGCGAAGGCCTTCATTGGCGAGCACGGCCGCGTCGCCATCCAGAATCACGCGCGCGACGCTATGTTCCTCCGCGCGGTCACGCCTCAACGTCAAACCCATGTTCCGGATCGCGGCCAGATGGGCGGGCGCCGTTGACAGCGGATTGACGACATCGTAGCGGCCCGCAAGAACCTCGCTGAGCGCGGCACTCTCGCTGACGAACGTGTCCGAAAGCTGCTCCGCATCGGTCCGGTGATAACCCAGCAGCGCGTCGTACCCGATGGCGCCGCCCTTGCCCCCGCGCAGCCCGAGCGTGGCGTCATATTGCCCGATTTCGTGACGCCAATCCCGATTGCCGTGGCCGACGAAGCGATGGAAGACGGAGACTGCATCACCGGTAGAAAACCTCGTATTGGAGAGGGTTGCCAGGGTGTCGGCCAGCTGCGAGCCAAAGCCGAGCTGACCGGGGTTGCTGCCGACCACGAAGTCCAGCCTGCCGACCGGCGGGGCATAGCGGAACATGGTGTCGATCTGCGCGATTCTCACATCGCCATAGAAGTCGGCGTCCTCGTTGAGCGGATGGTCGGCGGTCACCGAAAGGCTCGTTCGCTCCAGGCGTCCCGAATGCCATTTGGTATCGGCATATGCGAAGCCGCAGCCCTGGCCGCTGACGCCGTAGGGCCTCTGGAGAACGCCCGTATAGCCGTTCCCGCTGCATGTACCGAGGGCATGCGCACTCGCGGCGCCGCTGCCGCTACGCACGATGAAAGCCGTGTTGCCCCCGACCGAGATACCCTGCGTGCCCGCGAACGCACCGCCCGGCGTCCAATCGGCGGCGCTGTATGCCCGATCCGCGTCGCGAACCTCCTGCCGCTGAAAGCGGTCCAAACCGATGGTGAAACGGCCCTCTCCCAGCGCACCGCCATGGACGACGCTCGCATGTTCCAGATCGCCACCCGCCTCGCCCGGGCGCGCGGCGGCCGTCTCGACCTCGACGCCCTCGAAATCGCGCTTGAGCACAATGTTGATCGCACCGCCCACCGCGTCTCCGCCATATCGGGCGACAACGCTGTCGCTCAATATCTCGATACGCTCCAGCGCCGAGACCGGAATCGCGTCGAGATCGACAACGTGATCGAAATTCTCCGCCGAATCCGATATCCGGCGCCCGTTCACCAGGATCGCGACATCGGAGCTACCGGCGACAAAGGGTCGATAGAGGCCGAAGGCATTGTATGCGGGCTTGGACCCCATCAGATCAACCACCGACCTGATTCCCGAGAGATCGATATCCTCCCGCTCGATCACCGAAACCGGTTGCAGCACGTATTGAGAAAGGGAATATGGCTCGAAGCCGCTGCCGTCCTGCGCATCGGCGACACGCGGCATCAGCGGCAAGGCGGCCCCGACCGTCGCCGCCAGAAACGCCCCTGCGCAAAGTCTGAGAAGCGCCATCTCAACACCCTCCCGAAGAATACCGACGCGTCGAATCTAGAGTCCGCCAATGAGATGCGCAACAACGCGCACGCAACACACACACCGAATATATGCGATTTAGTGCGACCGGTGCCTGACGCGCCCTCTCCGACCCGCAGAGGCATTACGCCGAGTCGGGGCTAGACGTAGCGGTAGCCGACGCCGTAGAGCGTTTCGATAGCGACGAAATTCGGATCCACGGCCTCGAACTTGCGGCGAATCCGCTTTACGTGGCTGTCGACGGTACGGTCGTCCACATAGGCGCGGTGGCCGTAGGCGGCATCCATGAGCTGGTTGCGGCTCTTCACATGGCCGGGCTCGCGGGCCAGCGTCTCCACCAGAAGGAACTCCGTGACCGTGAGCGGCACCGCCTGGTCGCGCCAGGTACAGAGATGGCGGTCGGCGTTCATTACCAGATTGCCGCGTACCAGCCGGGTACCGCCGGAATTCGTATCCGGCACCGTATCGATCCGCCGCAGGACCGCGCGAATCCGCTCGATAAGGAGCTGCACCGAAAAGGGCTTGGTAATGTAGTCGTCCGCCCCCCGGCTGAGACCGGTGAGCTCGTCTTCCTCCTGGTCCTTCGAGGTGAGGAACAGCGCAGGGAGTGCCGAGTGCCGCCGGAGCCGGGTCAGCAGTTCCAGCCCGTCCATCTCTGGCATCGCGATGTCGAGGATCGCGAGATCGGGCGGCTTGTCCAGCATGGCCCGCAACGCCTCCAGCGGGTCGCTGTAGGGTTGCACGTCGAACCCTTCCGCCTTAAGCGCCGCGGCGAGCGAGGCGAGAAGATGCGGATCGTCGTCGACAAGCGCGATTGTCGCCCCCACCTCGCTCTCCTCTCCTCCGGCGCCCCCCGTCAATGGGCTGCACACGGCGGGATACCGGCTCCTGCCCCCTACCCTCTTTGCATCATTATTAATATGGCTTGGCGGAAACGGACTTCAATATCGCGTGATCGGCCGCCGCGCGACGGCGAGGAACCGCCCGCTCAGCAGGCCGCTCGCCAGCACTGCGCCGGCCATAATCCCCCACATGAGCCCGTCGACTCCGGCGCCGAGCGCGAACGCAAGGCCGTAGCCCAGCGGTACCGTCACGCACCACCAGGAGATCAACTGCAGCCCCGGCGGGACCCAGACGTCCGCGACGCCGCGCAGAACCCCCATCAGCACCGCCTGCGCACCGTCGAACACCAGGATGAGGCCGCAAATGCCGATCAGGGAGGCCGCCAGGGGGATGACCGCGGGGTCGTTGCTGTAGAGCCGGGCGAGCGGCGTGCCGAGGCTCAGGAACGGCCCGGCGAAGCAGGCCATGACCGCCACGATGACGCAGACTCCCGCCCAGCCCGCGCGGCGTACATCGGTGGGCGAACGCCGGCCCACCGCGTTTCCGACCCGGATCGTGCTTGCCGCCGCCGTTCCGATCGCGCACATGAAGACGAGCCCGATCAGGTTGTAGCCAATCTGATAGGCGGCGAGCGGCACCGTGCCGAGATGGCCCGCCAACATGACGAGAGCCGCGAATGCGCCGGTCTCGAGGCCGCGAGCGGCACCGAGAGGATAGCCGATACGCCGGAGCCGTTTCGAAATCCCGCGAAAGTCGCCGATCGGACCGCGTATCCCAAGCGCCCGGGCATCCGATACGCGCAGCACCGCCACCAGCAGTGCGGCGAACATCGCCCAGCGCACCAGCGTCGTGGCCAGCGCCGCGCCCTCCGCTCCCATCTCGGGCCCGCCGAGATGGCCGAAGATGAGAATCCAGTTGAGCAGCGCATTGAGCAGGACGGCGCCGAACATGACGACCATGCCGGGGAGCGGCCGGCTCAGGCCCTCCAGAAAGTGCGAGCAGGTGACCCACATCATGAGCGCGGGCGCGCCCCAGGCCACCATCTCCAGAACCCGACCGCCGCCGGCCACGACGGCCGGATCCTGGTCCATGGCATCCAGGATCCAGCGGCCGGCGCCGGCGCAGAACGCACCCATGACCAGCCCCAGGACCACGCTGTGGACCATGCCGACACGCCAGTAGGCCCCGCAGGCCCGATGGTCGCCCGCGCCATGGGCCTGCGCGGTGAGGATCACCGTCCCCTGCAGCAGGCCGACGCCGATCAGGATCATTACCACCTGCGCCGCATTGGCGGCGGCGTAGAAGGCGAGCTCCTGGGTTCGGTAATGGCCGAGCATCGCCGAATCGACGGCAACCATCACCAGAAGCCCGGCCCGCGCGACGATCACCGGGGCCGCGAGCCGGGTCGTGCGCGTGAGATGCAGGCGGAAGGGCATCGCGGAGCTCGGCGGCAGCTGTGCGCGCGACGGCTCGCTCTCCCCGCTCCGTTCCGGTCCTATCTCGGCCATGCTCGTGCCCCGCGCCCTGCCCGCACGGGCCTGCATACCCCCAAGCAATGCCGGCCTCCAAGCCCGCACGATGGGAGACGGCCGCCGGCCTCGTGCAAAGAGAACGGCGCGGCCGTATATCATTGCGGGAGGGGAATGCCGCCCCGGCAGAACGCCCGCAGCGCGAAAGGGCCGCCCCATGACGTTGAGCGCCGACTGGTCCTATCCCACCGCCATCCGATTCGGGGCGGGGCGCGTCACGGAATTGCCCGAGGCCTGCGGGGCCGCCGGGATTCGCAACCCGCTGTTCGTGACGGATCGCGGCCTTCTGCCGCTGCCGGTCGCGCAGAACGCCCTCGACATCCTCGACGCCGGAGGCCTGGGCCGCGCGCCCTTCGCGGAGGTGGACCCCAATCCTAACGAACGGAACCTCGATGCGGGCGTCGCCGCCTACCGCGCAGGCGGTCACGACGGCGTGGTGGCCTTCGGCGGCGGCTCGGCGCTGGACCTCGGCAAGACGGTCGCCTTCATGGCCGGCCAGCCCCGCCCCGTGTGGGACTTCGAGGATATCGGCGACCAGTGGACCCTGGCCGACGGGGACGCGATCGCACCCATCGTCGCCGTCCCCACCACGGCCGGGACGGGCTCCGAAGTGGGGCGGGCCACCGTGCTCACCAATTCCGCGACCCGCGTGAAGAAGATCATCTTCCATCCCGGGCTGCTGCCGACGGCGGTGATCGCGGATCCGGCGCTCACCGTCGGCATGCCGAGAGCCATCACCGCCGGGACGGGGATGGACGCCCTCGCCCACTGCCTCGAGGCCTATTGCGCCCCGTCCTACCACCCCATGGGCGACGGCATCGCGCTCGAGGGCATGCGCCTCGTGCACGAGAACCTCTGCCGCGTCCATGAGGACGGCGCCGACCTCGAGGCACGGTCCAACATGATGGCCGCCGCCGCCATGGGGGCCGTCGCCTTCCAGAAAGGGCTCGGCGCGATCCATGCGCTCAGCCATCCGGTGGGCGCGCTTTACGATACGCATCACGGCACGACGAACGCCTGCGTCATGCCGTTCGTCCTCGACTTCAACCGGCCCGCGGTGGAGCGGAAGCTCGCGCGCGCCGCCGCCTATCTCGGTATCGAAGGGGGCTATGGAGGCTTTCACGACCGGGTCATGGAACTTCGTGAAATCCTCGGCATTCCGAAGACGCTCACCGAGATGGGCGTCGGCGGCGACCGCCTGGACGCCCTCGCCGCCATGGCGCTCGACGACCCGACGGCCGGCAGCAACCCCGTCCCGATGACGACGGAGAATGTGCGTGCGCTCGTGGAAGCCTGCCTGTAGCGGCCCGACCGCCCCCGCCCGCGCACGGAACCCGTGAAATGCGGCGCCGTTTGGGGTAAACAGGACGCAAGAGGAACCGTGCGCAACCGGGGATACTGCCGCACATGACGACCATTCGATATGAAGCGCCCAAGACCGTGGACGAGGCCATCCGGCTGCTTGCCGATGCCGAGGGCGACGCGCGCGTCCTTGCAGGCGGCACGGATCTGCTCGTCCAGTTGCGCACCGATCTGGTGCGTCCCAGCCTGATCGTCGATCTCAAGCGGATCCCGGACTTGATGCGCGTGACCGCAAACGGCGAAGACATCACGGTCGGCGCCGCTGTCTCGGGCGCCACGCTCGGCAAGAACGCGGCCGTCAAGGCGGCCTGGCCCGGCGTGGTGGAAGCGCTGGAGCTCATCGGATCGACGCAGATACAGGGCCGTGCCTCGCTCGGCGGCAATCTCTGCAACGGCTCGCCGGCAGCGGACTCCGTGCCGGCCTTGATCGCGGCGGGCGCGCAGTGCGAGGTGGCGCATCCCGGCGGGCGGCGCTCGATGCCCGTGGAGGAAGTGATAACGGGGCCCGGCAAACTCTCGCTCGCCAAGGGCGAAATCGTGGTCGCCTTCACCCTCCCGAAGCCCGCGCCGCGCACAGGCGACGCCTATCTCCGCTTCATTCCACGCACCGAGATGGATATCGCCGTGGTGGGCGCCGGCGTCGCGCTGACCCTCGACGAATCGGGCGTCTGTACCCATGCCCGCCTGGGCCTCGGCGCCGTGGCGGCCACGCCCCTTCTGGTGGAAGAGGGCGCGAAGGCATTGATCGGCACCAAGGTGGACGACGCGGCGCTCGCCAGCCTGGCAGCGGCCGCGAGCACGGCGTGCAATCCCATCGATGACAAGCGGGGCACCGTCGAATACCGCACCAAAGTTGCGGGCGTTCTCGCCCGCCGCGCGGCGTCGATCGCCCTTGAGCGAGCGAGGAGCAATTGATGGCCAAACATCATGTTTCGACGACGGTAAACGGTGAGCCGGTCGAGTTTCTCTGCTCGACGGAGCAGACCCTGCTCGACGTGCTGCGCGACGAGCTCGAACTCACCGGCACCAAGGAGGGTTGCGCCACCGGCGACTGTGGCGCTTGCAGCGTGACCGTGGACGGAACGCTGGTCTGTGCCTGCCTGATGCTGGGCGCCGAGGCGGAAGGGCGCGACATCGGCACCATCGAGGGTCTGGCACAAGGCGAGACGCTGCACCCGCTGCAGCAGCGCTTCCTCGAGGATGCGGCATTGCAATGCGGCATCTGCACGCCCGGCTTCCTGGTCGCGGCAAAGGCGCTTCTCGACGAGAATCCCAACCCGACGGAAACCGAAGTCCGTTATTGGCTTGCCGGCAATCTCTGCCGCTGCACAGGCTACGACAAGATCATCCGCGCCGTGATGACGACGGCCGCCGAGCTCAGAGGAGACTGACCCATGGCAACCGCCGCACCGGAAGCTCAGAACGGAAACGGATCGTTGAAATATGTCGGCACGCGTCATGTCCGCCCCGATGGTGTGGACAAGGTGACGGGCCGGGCCAAGTTCGGCGCGGACTTCTCCCTCCCCGGCATGCTGGTGGGCCGCGTTCTGCGCAGCCCCCACGCGCATGCCCGCATCCGTTCCATCGATACCGCGAAGGCGCGGGCGCTGCCGGGAGTCAAGGCGATCGTCACACGGGACGACCTGCCCGAAATTCCCTCCCAATGGGTTCCCGCCGGCGAGGTGCAGGTGAACTTCCGCGACATGTCGGCGAACGTCATGGCACGGGAGAAGGCGCTCTATGACGGGCACGCCGTGGCCGCCGTCGCCGCCACCAACGCGGCCGTCGCCAAGCAGGCCCTCGACCTGATCGACGTGGATTACGAGGTGCTGCCCCATGTCATCGACGTGACCGAGGCCATGAAGGCGGACGCTCCCGTGCTCCATGACGACATGTTCACCGAAGGCGTCGATCCAACGCCGGAGACACCCTCCAACGTCTTCAAGAAAGTCTTTCTCACCAGCGGCGACATCGAGGCGGGCTTCGCTGCCGCGGACGTGATCGTCGAACGCGAGTTCACGACCCAAGCGGTGCATCAGGGCTATATCGAGCCCCATGCGGTGGTCGCGAGCGCGGGCGAGGACGGCCAGTGCCAGATCTGGTGTTCGACCCAGGGGCAGTTCACCGTCCGCGCCTATTGCGCGGGCCTGCTCGGCATGGACCTTGCCGACATCAGGGTAACGCCCTCGGAGATCGGCGGCGGCTTCGGCGGCAAGACGGTGGTCTATCTGGAGCCCATTGCGCTGCGTCTCTCCCAGCTTGCCGGACGGCCGGTGAAGATGGTCATGTCGCGGGACGAGGTCTTCCGCGCCTCCGGCCCCACATCCAGCGGTTCCATGAAGATCAAAATGGGCGCAACCAAGGACGGCAAGATCACCGCCGCGCAAGCCTGGCTCGCCTATCAGGCCGGCGCCTTCCCCGGCTCGCCGATCCAGCCCGGCTGCATGTGCGTCTTCGCGCCTTACGATATCGAGCACGCGGAGGTGACGGGCTACGACGTGGTGGTGAACCGGCCCAAGGTCGCCGCCTACCGCGCGCCGGGCGCGCCGATCTCGGAGTTCGCGGCGGAGGCCGTGGTCGACGAGATCGCGAAGAAGCTCGATATCGACCCTGCGGAGTTCCGTATTCAGAACGCGGCGAAGGAAGGCACGCGTGCTCTCTACGGGCCGAAGTTCGGCCCCATCGGCTGTGTGGATACGCTGGAGGCTGCGCGCAAGAGCGAACATTACCAGACGCCTCTCGGCCCCAATCAGGGCCGGGGTATCGCCACCGGGTTCTGGTTCAACATCGGCGGCGAATCCTGCGCGACGCTCAACGTCACCGAGGACGGCACGGTCACGGTGGTCGAGGGCAACCCGGATATCGGCGGTTCCCGTGCCTCGATGCAGCTCATGGCCGCAGAAGCCCTCGGCATCGAGCCGGACAAGGTGCGCCCGCTCATCGCCGACACCAGTTCCATCGGCTACACCTTCCTCACCGGCGGCAGCCGCGTCACCTTTGCCACCGGCATGGCCGTGGTCGAGGCGGCGAAGGATGTGGTGGAGCAGCTCCGCGCCCGGGCGGCGAAGATCTGGGACATCCCCATCGACGCCGTCGTCTGGGAGGATGGCTTCGCCAAGCCCGCCGGCAGCAACGCCGGGGACTTCGAGCCGCTGAGCCTCGGCGACATCGCGGCCCAGGCCGGCAAAACCGGCGGGCCGATCACCGCCACCTCCTCCATCAACGCACAAGGCGCGGGGCCGGGCTTCGGCACCCATGTGTGCGACGTGGAAGTGGACAAGGAGACCGGGCGCGTCACCATCCTGCGCTACACGGCCGTCCAGGATGCCGGCAAGGCCGTCCATCCCAGCTATGTGGAAGGCCAGATCCAGGGCGGGGCGGTGCAGGGAATCGGCTGGGCACTCAACGAGGAATATATCTACGACGAGAAGGGTCGGCTGGAGAATCCGGGCTTCCTCGACTACCGCATGCCGGTCGCCTCGGATCTGCCCATGATCGACGCCGTGATCGTCGAGGTGCCCAACCCCAACCACCCCTACGGCGTGCGGGGCGTGGGCGAGGTCCCCATCGTGCCGCCCATGGCGGCGGTGGCCAACGCCATCGAGAACGCCACCGGCCTGCGCATGACGGATCTGCCGATCTCGCCGCCGCGACTTCTCGCCGCCCTCGACAACGGCGCGGGCTGAGCCCTTGGCGCGGGTCGTCCTGCCTTCGAGCCTCGCCCGCTACACGGGCGGGGTCGTGGAGTTGGAGGTCGAGGCGACGGACATACGCGGCATCGTGCGCGTGCTCGAGAGCCGCTATGCGGGGATCGGGCGGGAGCTCGAAGAAGGCATGGCCGTCGCCATCGATTCGGAGATCCACCAGGACGACCTGTTCGCCACGGTGGGTGCGGACAGCGAGGTGTGCTTCCTGCCCCGGATCGGCGGCGGCGCGGCTTCCTGAACCGCCCGCCGCGCGGGCTCCCTCTTACCCCCTACTCCGCGGGTGTCGTCGCGGGCCGGCGGCGCATGGCGCCGAGCCAGATGATCCCCGCGAGCGCCGCCGCCAGGAACGGCAGCACCGCATAGTTCATGCTCTGCCAGCCGAAGGCGTCGTGGAGTACGCCGGAGAGCATGGCGGAGAGGGCGACACCGCTGAAGACCGTGAAATCATGGGCCGCCTGAGTCTTGGCCTTTTCGGCCGGCGTGTGAATCTCCGTCACCAGCGTGGTTCCTCCCAGGAACAGGAAGTTCCAACCTATGCCGAGGAGGATGGCGCCGACCCAGAAATTGACCAGCAACACGCCCTGAATGTTGGAGACCGCGCAGAGCGCGATAAGCAGCGCGCCTGCCGCCATGACGTTGAGCGTGCCGAAGCGCTTCATCAGATGCCCGGTGAAGAAGGAGGGCGCAAACATGCCGAGCACGTGCCACTGGATGGTCTGCGCCGAATCGCCAAAGCCGAACCCGCAGAACTGCATGGCGAGCGGCGTCGCGGTCATCAGCAGGGACATCATTGTGTAGGAAACGAGCGAGCAGAGAGCCGCGACGACGAACGTCGGCTGACGCACGATCTCCAGCAAGGGGCGCCCGCCCCGGCCGCGCTCCTCCGCGTCCGGCGGCGGGATGGTTATGAACCGCAGCGCCACCAGCGTCGCCGCATAGAGGACGGCCACCGCGACATAGACGCCCGCAAACGCCACGGGTGCGAACATGTCCTTGGACCAGTTGGCGAGAAGCGGCCCGGTCGAGGCGACGACACCGCCCGCGAGTACCAGCGAAATGGCCCGGCTGCGGAAGCCCTCGCTGGCGGCATCCGCCGCGGCGAAGCGGTAATATTGCGCGAAGCCCATGAAGGCGCCGATCATTACGGAGCCTGCGCAAAACAACGTGAAATCGGCCATCATGATGGCCTGATAGGCCATGATGGCGCCGGCAAGCCCGATAAAGGTACCGACCGTAAACCCGTCGCGGCGCCCGATTCGCTTCATCAGCAACGAGGCGGGGATGGTTGCGGCCATGGTGGCGACGAACTGGAGGCCGACCGGAAGCGTCGCCAGCGCCTTCGTATCCGCAAGGCCATGGCCGATGATCGCGGCGGACGCGATCACCGCCGACATGGCGGTCAGCGAAAGCGCCTGGCAGAGGGCAAGCAGCGCGACATCGCGGCGCCCGGTGCGAATCCCGGTCATGGCTTCAACCTAGCACACCGCCCCGTAACGCGAGCCGCCGGGCACGGCGTTCGCTCAGGCGCGCGGCCCCAGCCGGCCCGGTACGCCGACTCCGGCGGCGGGCGCAGCCGCGGCGTCCAACGGCCAGCGGGCCCGTGGCGACGCATCCAGAGAGTCCGCGAAGCCGCGCGCAAGCCGCTCGATTCCCGCCCAGGCAATCATCGCCGCATTGTCCGTACAAAGCCGGGGCGGCGGCACGGCGAGTGCGAGCCCGGCCTCCGACGCCAGCAACTCGATGCGCTTGCGCAGCAGTCTGTTGGCGGCGACCCCGCCGGCGGCAACGAGCGCGCGTGCATGCGGGTGGCTCTCGCGCAGGGCGCGAATCGCGTTCGCCGTGCGGTCCGTCATCACGTCCGCGACCGCTTCCTGGAAGGAGGCCGCAAGATCGGCGCGATCCTGTTCCGACAACTCTCCCAGCGCTTCCACCTGGCGCAGCAGCGCCGTCTTGAGCCCGGAAAAGGAAAAGTCGCATCCCGGCCTGCCCCTGAGCGGTCGCGGCAGGGCGAAACGTCCCGCGTCGCCGCCTTCCGCCGCGCGCTCGATGGCCGGGCCGCCGGGATAGCCGAGGCCCAGCAGCATGGCCGCCTTGTCGAAGGCCTCCCCCACGGCGTCGTCGATGGTGGTGCCGAGCCGTCGGTAGGCGCCGACATCCTGCACCACCAGAAGCTGACAGTGGCCGCCCGAGACCAGCAGCAGCAGATAGGGGAACGCGAGTTCCGGCGCGACCAGCCGCGGGCTCAGCGCATGGCCTTCCAGATGGTTGACCGCGACGAGCGGCGTCCCGTGGACCGCCGCGATCGCCTTTCCGGTCGTGAGACCCACCATGACCGCGCCGATGAGGCCGGGGCCCGCCGTCGCGGCAATGCCGTCGAGGTCGGGGAAGCCAAGGCCGGCTTCTCCCATGGCCCGCGCGATCAGCCCGTCCAGATGCTCCACATGGCTCCGCGCGGCGATCTCCGGCACCACCCCGCCATAGGGAGCATGCTCCGCCTGCTGGGAGAGCACGATGTTGGACAGCATCTCGCGTTCGTCATTCACGACCGCTGCCGCCGTCTCGTCGCAACTGGTCTCGATCCCGAGAACGATCATTCTCCCCTCCCGACCGCGCGGCCATCCTGCCCCCTTTCCTCCATGAATTGAAAAGGAAAATCGGCGCGCGACCGTTCGGCATGGGGATTCCGGCCGCCGCTCCTTCTCTTCTCGCCTATCGGTGGGGCGGCGTGTAGAAGGACTGCCGATGCTGGAAGACGCAGTGGCTCCACGGCTGCCCATTGTCGTCGGAACGCGGGGAAGCCCGCTGGCCATGGCGCAGACGCGCGTGGTGTGCACGGGACTTGCGGCCCTTCACCCCGCCCTCGCCCGACCCGGCGCAATGGAAACCCGCACCATCGCCACCACGGGTGACCGTTTTACCGACCGCCCGTTGGCCGAGATCGGCGGCAAGGCGCTCTTCACCAAGGAGATCGACGAGGCGCTGCGGGGCGGGCGCATCGACTTTGCCGTGCATTCCATGAAGGACGTGCCCACCTTGCTGCCGGCGGATCTCGTTGTCGCCGCCATCCCCCCGCGCGAAGACCCCCGGGACGTCCTGATCACGCCGCCCGGCCGACCCGCTACCTCGATCGCCGGCCTGACGAGGGGCGCGCGAATCGGCACGTCATCGCCGCGCCGTGCCGCGCAATTGCTCGCGTGGCGGCCCGACCTCGCCATCGTTCCACTGCGCGGCAATGTGGCCACGCGGCTCCGCAAGCTCGCGAACGGTGAATCCGATGCCATCCTACTTGCGCTCGCGGGCTTGCGACGCCTCGGCGAGACACCGCCCTCCATGACCGTCCTGGAGCCCGGCGACATGCTGTCGGCCGCAGGTCAAGGAGCGCTCGCCGTGCAGTGCCGGGCGGAAGACGACGCCATGCAGGCGCTGCTCGCCCCGCTCTCCCACGGCCCGAGCGCGGCTGCCGTCCGCTGCGAACGGACGTTGCTGGAAGTGCTGGAAGGCACATGCCGCGCACCCATCGCCGGCCTTGCCGTGGCCGATGACGCAGGAAGCTTGCACCTCGATGCGCTGATCGCACGCCCCGACGGCGAGGTCTGCCACCGGTTGAAACGGAGCGGCACCGCCGCGGACGCCGCCGCCATCGGGCGGGAGGCGGGCGAAGCGCTCAAGACGGCGGGCGGTGCGAGGTTCTTCGATCCATGAACCGGCCTCGCCTCCTGCTCACGCGCCCGCTCCCCGACTCGGAAGCCCTCGCGCAGATACTCGACCGTTCGGGCATTGCGTCGCTGATCGAGCCCATGCTCACGATCCGTTTCGACGCTGCCGCGTCGGTCGACCTCACGGGCGCCCAGGCCATCCTGCTCACCAGCGCCAATGGCGCCCGCGCTCTCGCCACCGCCCGCCCCGATCCCGCGGCGTTCTCAATGCCGGTCCTCGCGGTGGGCGCTGCAACCGCGGCGGAAGCGCGGCGGGCGGGCTTTGCCGACGTGGTCTCGGCCGACGGCAATGTCGACGACCTGATCAAGCTCGCCCTCGCCAGACTCCGCCCGGCGGGCGGGCGCCTCGTCCATGTCGCCGGCCGGGCGGTGACCGGGGACCTCACAGGCCGCCTGACCGAGGCAGGTTTCGGCGCGACGCGCGTGCCGCTATACGATGCCGTACCCAGAAGCGCGCTCTCGCCGGAAGCGCGTGAAGCACTCGTTGCGCAAACCCTGAATGGCGTTGTGTTTTTCTCTCCCCGTTCGGCGCGGCGGTTTGTTAAGCTTCTGGGCGAATCGGGCCTTGCCCGAAAGGCGGAAGCGCTTGTGGCGTTCTGCCTGAGCGAGGCCGTCGCGCAGGCCGCCCGGGGCGTGGAGTGGCGCCGGGTCGTGGTGGCTCCCGCGCCGCAGCAGGATGCGCTCGTTGCATCGACAGCGGCCGAGCTGACGCCCCGCCCAACTCGCGCGTGATCACGCCCTGGACCGCGGCCGCTCCTGTCGCCGGTAGCGGACTTTCGAGGTGAATGGTGGCGGAAGGAAAAAAAGGCACGAGGCCGCCCGAGAAAGGCTGGCGCGCCCTCGCTAGACGTGCGCCACAGGACGACGCTGCGGACGACGCAGGCACCCAAGCGACGGAAGCAGCCCATCCACGCCGCCGCAGCGTACCCTGGCCGGTAGCGGCGGTGCTTGCGACCGCGCTTGTCGCTGTCGCCGTCTATGCGGCGTGGCCACTCCTCGCACCGGCACCGCCCGGGTCGAACGCCGAAGAACCCCTTCCTTCCGCGGCACAATCGGAGAGCCCATCTTCAACACCCGCGCCGCCGTTGGATGCGGACCGCACCGCCGCCGCACCGTCCCCGAGCTCCAACGACACCGCGGCGGCGAGCGGCACAAGCCCCGCGCCGGAAACCCAAGCCGTCGACGGCACAGCTTCCGAAGCCGTTGCGAGCCCACCAAATTCACCGGCCCCCTCCCCCACCGAGGAGGGCACACCGGTCGCGCGTCCCGCCGCGGCCGATAACGCGGCGTCTCCGCCCGCAACGCCCGAACCCGAATCGACGCCCGAATCCCCGGCGGTCGATGCCAGGCTCGAAGCCCTTCTCGCTCGGCTAGACGCGCGCCTCGCGGAGACAGAGAGCGCTGACGCACTGGACGGTCTGGAACAGCGTCTAGCGGCATTGGAGAACGACCCCGCACGGACGCGCCTCGACACCACTATGGAAGAATGGAGCCTAGAGCGGGCGGCGCTCCAAGCGCGGCTCGACGATGCCATGGCGCGGCTTGCTCGTTTGGAGACGGACGCATTGCAGCGTGCGGCCGACGACTGGCGCCTCGCCTCCCTCGTCGCCGCATCCGGTGCACTACGAGGCGCGCTCGGCTCCTCCCGCGGGTTCGCGCCGGCCCTTGCAACGTTCCGTGCGGCGGCCCGTGGCGACCCGGAGCTCGAAGCCGCAGCGACCGCGTTGGAACCCTTTGCCGGCAGCGGTGTGCCGTCTCTCGAGGCGTTGCAAGCGCGCTTCCCGGAGGCGGCGAACGCCATTGCGCGCAACGCAGCAGCCGGCAACGAGGACGACTGGGTCGATGCGACCCTGGGCAAGCTCCGGCAACTGGTGACGATCCGCCGTACCCGCGGTATCGACGATCCCGACAGCCTCGACGGGCGCCTGATCGCCGCGGAGGATGCACTCCTCGGCGGCGACCTGCCGCTCGCGATCGCCATCGCGGAGGCGCTGGGGGCCGGCGACGCGGAAGGGGCACGAACCTGGCTACAGGATGCGCGCGCACGGCGGGAGGCTGACGCGGCCTTTGAAGTCCTTTCCCGCCTGACCGCCGCACGGGTCGCCGCACGCTGGGCCGATGCGGGCGACGGATCGTGATCCGTATCGTCTTCTTCTTCGCGGCAATTGCGGCAATCGCCGCAATCGCAACCTGGATCGCCGAGCCGCCGGGACGGGTCGACATCCGCTGGGGCGACTATGTGCTGGAGACTTCGCCCGGCGTCCTTGCCGCGGCCGTTGCGCTCGCCGGGGCCCTGGTACTGGCCGCACTCTATCTCTTCCGCATGTTCTGGTCCGGCCCCCGTCAGATCGGAAGGATGCGGCAGACGCGGCGCGAGCGCCTCGGCTACCGGGCGCTGACCCGCGGCCTGGTGGCGGTGGCCGCGGGAGATGCCAAGGGTGCCCACCGGCTCGCGCGGCGAGCGGACATGATGCTGAGCGAGCCGCCGCTCACCCTGCTTCTCACCGCCCAGGCCGCGCAGCTCGAAGGCGACGAGAACGCGGCGCGGCGTTCATTCGAGGCCATGCTCGAGAACCGCGAGACCGCGTTCCTCGGCCTGCGGGGCCTCCTCGTGCAGGCGCAGCGGGCCGACGACATGGCGTCCGCCCTCGAACTCGCCGAACGCGCCTTCGCACTGCGTCCGGATACGCCCTGGGTGCTGACGGCACTCCTGGAACTGCAGACCCGGGCCGGACGCTGGTCCGAGGCATTGGACACCGTGGACCGCGCGCTGCGCCGGGGTGCCGTGGACGACGAGGCGGGCCGGCAGCGACGCGCGGGCCTCCTCACCGAGCTCGCGCGTACGCTCCGCGACCAGGGCGAAGGTAGCGACGCACTGCGCATTGCCAACCGCGCGCGGGACGCGGACCCGGCCTTCCTTCCCGCGGCGCTGCTGGCGGCGGGTCTCGCCAAGGAGCAGGGGCGCGGCGGGGCGGCGGGACGGATCGTGGCCGAGGCCTGGCGTCACTGCCCGCATCCCGCGCTCGGGCGGCTTTTCGTCTCGCTTCATCCGGACTCGACGGCCGCGGACCGGGTGAAGCGGATCGAAAAACTCGTGGAGGACACGCGCGACCATGCGGAGAGCCGCATGCTTCTCGCACGCGCGGCCCTCGATGCGAAATTCTGGGGCACGGCACGGCGTTGCCTGGAAGAAGCCGCCGCGGAAGCGCAGCCCACGGCGGGCGTCTTCCGCCTTCTGGCGCGCCTTGAAGAGCTTGAGAGCGGCGACGGCGACGCGGTCCGGCGGCGGTTGGAGCAGGCCAGCGAGGCCTCGCCCGACGCGGCTTGGCTCTGCGAACGCTGCGGCGCGGCGAGCCCTAACTGGACCATCGCCTGCGAACGCTGCGGCGCCCTCGATTCCCTGGCCTGGCGTCCACCGCCTCCGGTCGTTCCCGTCAATCCCGACCTTGCCGCGCCCCCGCCCGACGATCTGGAACGCCGCCCCACCGCCGCCGAGGCTTGAGGGCGCCTTGCGGCATAGAGAGCGCCATTGACGCCCCTCGGCTCCGAAACGACGGTTACGATACGGGTTCTTCAGGACCAATGCGCTCGCCGTGGCGGGAGCACGACGCTTCGGCAAGGCGGACGAACGGCTCGGTGACGGTCTCGGGTGCGGGCAGGCGGCTCGTGTCCTCACCCGGGTAGGCGAGGCTGCGGAGCCCCGTCGCGACGGGACCCGGGTCCAGGAGGTTGACGCGCAGCCGCGTGCGTCTGGTCTCGGCGGCGTAGCAGCGGACCAGCGCCTCCAGGCCCGCCTTGCTGGCGGCGTAGGGCCCCCAATATGCGGGCGCGGTGTGCGCCGCCTCGGCTGTGGAGAAAATCGCACGGCCGGAGTCCGACGCCCGAAGCAGCGGATCGAGACTGCGGATCAGACGCTGGTTTGCCGTCAGGTTCAGGGCGATCAGACGCTCCCAGGTGTCCGGCGCGTGATGGGCGACCGGACTCAGCTGCCCCAGTACGCCCGCATTGGAAACCAGAACATCGAGGCGTCCGAAGCGCTCCGCAAGCGACAGGCCGAGTTGGTCGATCGTGTCGCCGTCGCAGAGGTCCATGGGAACGAGCGTCGCGCCTTCCCCCGACGCGGCCCGGACGGCATCGTCCGTCTCCTCGAGGCCGCCGACGGTGCGCGCCGCGAGAATCAGCCGTCCGCCCTCGGCGGCGAAGCGGCGGGCGACGGCCGCGCCGATGCCCCGAGAGGCGCCCGTCACGAGCGCGATACGGCCCGCGAGACGCGCAGACGCCACGCCTCGCCTCCTATTCGCCGCTCGCCAACAGCGAAAGCTGGGCCGGCGGCTCACCCTTCCGCTGGTCCACGAGCGGGATCGGGTAGTCGCCGGAGAAGCAAGCGTCGCAATAGCGCGGGGATGCGGGATCGCGCCCCGCCGTCTCGCCCATTGCCCGGTAGAGCCCGCCCATGGAAAGGTAGGCGAGGCTATCCACCCCGATGTCGCGCGCGATGTCCTCGACCCGGTGGTTCGCGGCGATCAGCTCGTCCCGCGCCGGCGTATCGACACCATAGAAGCAGGAATGGGTGGTCGGCGGGCTTGCAATACGCATATGAATCTCGCGTGCCCCCGCCAAGCGCACCATCTCCACGATCTTGGTAGAGGTCGTCCCCCGCACGATGCTGTCGTCCACCAGGATCACCCGCTTGCCCGCGAGCATTCGGCGGTTGGCATTGTGCTTGAGCTTGACGCCGAAATGCCGGATGCGGTCCGTCGGCTCGATGAAGGTCCGCCCCACATAATGGTTGCGGATGATGCCGAGTTCGAACGGAAGTCCGGCCTCGGCGGCATAGCCGACCGCTGCCGGCACGCCTGAATCCGGCACCGGCACCACGAGGTCCGCCTCGACGGGCGCTTCGCGCGCGAGCTCGGCCCCGATCCGCCGGCGCGCTTCGTAGACCCCCATACCGCCGGCAACGCTGTCAGGACGCGCGAAGTAGATATATTCGAAGATGCAGAAACGGGATTCGGCCGGGCGGAAGGGCTTGAAACTCGCGATTCCCGAGGTCGAGATGGTGACCAGTTCACCGGGCTCCACGTCACGCACAAAGGTCGCGCCGATGATGTCCAGCGCGACCGTCTCCGACGCGAGAATCGTGGCGCCATCCAGCCGGCCGAGGACGAGGGGACGCACACCGTGGGGGTCGCGGACGCCGATCAGCGCGTCCTTGGTGAGCGCCACCAGGGAATAGGCGCCCTCGACCCGGTGGAGCGCGTCCACCAAGCGCTCCGTAACGCTGTTCCCCCGGCCGATGGCCATAAGATGGACGATCGTCTCCGTGTCGGAGGTGGAGTGGAAGATGCAGCCTCGTTCCACCAACTCGGCGCGCAGCGCCAACGCGTTGGTGAGGTTGCCGTTATGGGCGATGCTGAGCCCGCCGAAGGCGAGATCGGCGAACAGCGGCTGGATGTTGCGGACTTCCGGCTCGCCCCGGGTCGAGTAGCGGTTGTGGCCGATGGCCGCGCTCCCGACCAGCGAAGCGATGACGGCTTCGGAGGCAAAGATGTCCCCCACCCGGCCAAGCCCCCGGTGGGAGTGGAACAGCGTGCCGTCGGTGCTGACGATACCCGTCGATTCCTGCCCACGATGCTGGAGTGCGTGGAGGCCCAACGCGGTGTGCGCCGCCGCTTCGGGATGGCCGAATATGCCGAATACCCCGCACTCCTCGCGCAGCTTGTCTTCGTCCGCCCTGCGCCGCCAGGCACTCGATGCCTCATGGCGCCTGCCGCTTCCCATCGTCTTCATTCGACGCTTTCGCTCAAGCCGCGGAGCTGGTCACGCTCGGTGTCGTTGTAGCCGGTTTCGCCGTCCTCGCTGGAGCGCTGGGTCGGCTGCGGCTCGGTAAACTCCTTTACGCTCCGCTCGCGGCCATGCTCGAAGGTTTCCCCGATGTGTCTCGTTCCCTCTTCCGCAACCTCCTCGGGAACCACATCGCGAATCGCGATGGCACCCTGCCGGATATACGGCATGGTGCGGGCTTCGTCGACCCATGCGGGCCATTCCTTCTCCTGCACGAGGGAGCTGAACAGCATGTAGGCGAGGCAGCATAGCGCCGCGCCGCGTACCGCCCCGAAGATAAAACCCACGGTGCGATCCAGCGCGCCCGTGCGGCTCCGTTGAACCGCACCGGCGATGAACTGGTTGAAGACCGTAAGAATGACCAGCACGAGAACGAACACCGTAAGCCCCGCCGCGATATCGGCGATGAGAGTCGACGACGAAATCAGGTCCCGCGCGATGGGGCGAGCAAGGGGATAGGCGAAGAAGGTCGCGATCCCTGCGCCGATCCAGGCGCCGATCCCCAGAACTTCACGAACCACGCCGCGGGAGAAGGCGAGCAGCGCGGAGAGGATGATAATGACGGCGACCAGCAGGTCGACGAGATTGACCGGAAGGCCCTCCATGACGTGTCAGGCCGTCCGCCGCAAGGCGTTGGGGAAGAGCGCGACCAGATCCCTAATATGGGCGAGCTTTTGCAGCGTGATTCCGGAAGAGCCGTTTCCGCCGGCTTCCGCCGCGTCGGGCACGAACGCCTGGTCGAACCCGAGCTTCGCGGCCTCCTTGAGCCGGGCCGTGCTCTGGCTCACGGGCCTGATCTCGCCCGCGAGCCCGACCTCTCCGAAGGCCACGGCGCCCCGTTGAAAGGCCTGCGCGGCGGCGGCGGAGACGATGGCCCCGGCAACGGCCAGATCCGCGGCCGGCTCCGCAATCCGCAGGCCTCCGGCCACGTTGAGATAGACGTCGCAGCCGCCGAGCCGGAGGCCTCCATGGGTCTCCAGGACTGCAAGAACCATGGCCAACCGTCCTGAATCCCAGCCCACCACGGTGCGCCGGGGCGAGCCGGGATGACCTGGCGCGACCAGGGCCTGGATTTCCAGCAGAACGGGCCGCGTGCCCTCGACGCCGGCAAAGACCGCCGTCCCCGGCGACGGCCCCCGCGCCGGATCGACGAAGAGGCTCGACGGGTTGGCGATTTCCACGAGGCCGAGGTCGGTCATCTCGAACACCCCGATCTCGTCGGTCGGTCCGAAGCGGTTCTTGATGGCCCGCACGATGCGAAACCGATGGCCCCGTTCCCCCTCGAAATAGAGCACGCAATCCACCATATGTTCGAGCACGCGCGGGCCTGCGATCTGGCCCTCCTTGGTGACGTGGCCCACCAGCAGCAACACGGCGTCCAGCCGCTTGGCCAACCGGATGAGTTCATGCGTGCTGCCGCGCACCTGGGTGACGGTACCGGGAGCCGAATCGAGACTATCCAGATACATGGTCTGAATCGAATCGACCACCAATATATGGTGTTTCTCGCCCTCTTCGACGCTTGTCGCAATATCCCGCACGCTAGTCGCCGCCGCGAGGCGGACCGGCGCTTCGGCCAAGCCCAGGCGTGAAGCGCGCAGGCGGATCTGCTCTACCCCCTCCTCGCCCGAGACATAGGCGCAGCCCAGGCCGCGCGTCGCCAGCGCCGCCGCGGCCTGGAGAAGAAGCGTCGACTTGCCGATGCCGGGATCGCCCGCAAGCAGGACGGACGAGCCCGGCACGAAGCCGCCACCGGTCACGCGGTCGATCTCGGCGATCCCGCATTCGAGCCGGGCGGGCGCGCCGCGCGGCCCGTCCAACGGCACGAAAGCGAGCTTTCGGCCCTTGCCCTTGCCGAGGCCGCGCGGCAACGCCTCGCGGGGCTCCTCCTCGACAATGCTGTTCCATTCGCCGCAGGCATCGCATCGGCCCGACCAGCGCGCATGGGCCGCGCCGCAGGACTGGCAGACAAAGCGCTTCTCCGCGCGCGCCACCTTTTGCGTCGCCTCCCCTGTCGTACCCGATCAGCCGCCGGGCGAGGCGACGGCCAGGTCGATCGGGCCCTCCGAGCGACCGTTGACGAACTGATCGACATGGGCGTTGCCGCTGCGGTCGATCTCGCCTGCCGGTCCCTGCCAGACGATGCGCCCGCCATGGATCATCGCGATACGGTCCGCAATCTTGCGGGCACTCGCCATGTCGTGCGTGATGGTGAGCGCCGTCGCGCCGAGATCGCGCGTGCGTTCGACGATCAGATCGTCGATGACCTCCGCCATGATCGGGTCGAGCCCGGTGGTGGGCTCGTCGAACAGCACGATTTCCGGCCGGATCGCGATGGCGCGCGCGAGCCCCACCCGCTTGCGCATGCCGCCCGAAAGCTCCGCGGGAGGGAGATCGGCGGCGTCCGCGCCGAGGCCTACCTTGGCGATCGCCTCCAACGCCGCCTCCCGCGCCGGGCCACGGTCCATCCCCTGCGCCTGGATCAGGCCGAAAGCCACGTTCTCCCACACGGACAGGCTGTCGAAGAGCGCGGCGTTCTGGAACAACATTCCGATCTTGCGGAGAGCACGGGCGCGGGCCGCCGGATTCCCCGTCAGCTCCTCGCCGTCGATGCGCACCGTGCCCCGGTCGGGCCGAAGGAGCCCCAGAAGGCATTTGAGCATGACCGACTTGCCGACGCCCGAGCAGCCGATCACCACGAGGGATTCGCCGCGCCCGATCTCGAGGTCGAGGCCGTTCAACACCGCGTTGGTCCCGAACGTCTTGCAGAGCCCGGAGAGTGCGATCTTGGGCTCGTTGTCACGGACGGCCGCAGGCGCGCTCATTGGGCGAAAAAGGCCTCGGTGATCACGTAGTTGAAAACCAGCACAAGGATTGCGCCCGAGACCACGGCGTTGGTGGTGGCCTTGCCCACGCCCTGGGCGCCGCCGCTCGAATGGAAGCCGTGATAGCAGCCCATCAGCGCGATCAGGTAACCGAAGACCGCGGCTTTGACGAGGCCCGAGACCACATCCATGGTCTCGAGATATTGGAACGTGTTGGCGATATAGGCCTCCGAATTGAAGCCGAGCTTGTAGACCGCCACCAGATAACCGCCCATCACCCCGATGATATCGGCGACCAGCACCAGGAAGGGCAGCATGAGGAAGCCACCGAGCAGCCGGGGCGCGATCAGATATTTGCGGGGGTCGGTGGAGAGCGTGACCAGGGCGTCGATCTGTTCGGTCACACGCATGGTGCCGATCTCCGCCGCCATGGCGGCGCCGACCCGGCCCGCCACCATCAGCCCCGCCAGCACAGGCCCGAGCTCGCGAGTGACCGAAAGCACCACCACGGTGGGGATCGTGCTCTCCGCCGAGAAGCGGGAGAAGCCCGTATAGCTCTGCAGCGCGAGCACCATCCCGGCAAAGAGGCCCGTCAGCCCCACCACCGGGAGCGAGTAGAACCCTATTTCCAGCGCTTGGCGCAGTAGAACGCGCGGATAGAACGGCGGGCGAACACAATGGGAGGTCGATTCGGCTGCGAACAGAACGAGCCGGCCGCCACCCTCCAGCAGAGCCAGAACGCTGCGGCCCACCACCTGCAACGGATTCTTCGTCACGTCTCCCCGCGCCCCCATCCGCGACGTTGGAGAATGTCGGCGCGCCGCGGGATTCGCAAGGCCGCCGCATCCGATAGCGCTGCGCCCCGCTCCCACCGACCGCCGCTTGCGCGGCAGGCGCGCGGCACCGCACATGTGGGGGCTGGATTTCTCAATCGGAGAGGGAGGCGCAACCCAGCTGTGCCTGCGGAAGATAAACCAGCAGGAGCGTCCGCACTTCCGACGGACGGAATACTATCCGGCGAGGGCGGCGGCGACGGCGCGTTTGGCCATGATGCCGACGAGGTGGGCGCGGTATTCGCTGTCGGCGTGAATATCGGCGTTGAGGCCCTCGGCTGCGGGCGCGAGGCCTTCGAGTGCACTCTCGGTGAAGTCGACGGCGAGTGCCGCTTCCATCGCGGGGATGCGAAAGACGCAGGGCTTCGCGCCGGTGACGGCCATGCGCACCCCGTCGCCCGAACGCGATACCATGGCGGCAACAACGGCGAAGCGCGACGCCTGGTTGCCCAACTTGGCCCATCCCGCTCGCTCGGGAATCGGGAAATCGACGGAGACGACGATCTCGCCTTCCTCCAGCACCGTCTCATAGAGATCGGTAAAGAAAGCGTCCGCCGGAATCGCCCGGCGGTTCGTGTTGACGGTGGCGCCGAGGCCGAGCAGCCCGGCAGGATAGTCCGCCGCCGGGTCGGCAAAGCATATCGAGCCGCCGATCGTGCCCCGGTTCCGCACCTGCACGTCGCCGATGGAGGCCGCAAGCGCGGCAAGCGCCGGGATCGCCTCCGTAACGAGAGGCGAAGACGCGACATCCGCGTGGCGGGTCATGGCGCCCACGGTCAGCATATCGCCCTCGCGGGAAATGCCCGCGAGATCGGCGACGCCGTTGAGGTCCACGAGGTCGGACGCCGAGGCGAGTCGGAACCGCAGGGTCGGCATCAGGCTCATGCCGCCCGCGAGCAACCTGCCGTCCTCGGCGCCCGCCAGGATGGCAAGCGCCTCGTCCAGCGTCGCGGGGCGGTGATACGCGAATGGATACATCGCCTCTCTCCTCAGGCCTGCATGGCCTTCGCGCCGGCCGCGATCGCCTTCACGATATTGTGGTAGCCGGTGCAGCGGCAGAGATTGCCTTCGAGGTCTTGCCGGATTTCCTCTTCCGTTGGGGCCGTCCGGCGGTTTGCGATGTCGATTCCCGTCATCACCATCCCGGGCGTGCAGAAGCCGCACTGCAGGCCGTGATTCTCCTTGAACGCCGCCTGCATGGGGTGCAGGGCACCGCCGGGCTGCGCGACGCCCTCGATGGTAGTAACGCTCGCACCCTCGAGCTGGACCGCCAGCAGAGCGCAGGACTTAACCGGCTTGCCGTCGAGATGCACGGTGCAGGCGCCGCACTGGCTGGTATCGCAGCCCATATGCGTGCCGGTAAGGCCCAGGCCTTCGCGCAGGAAATGGACCAGCAGGGTGCGCGGCTCCACCGTCTCCGTCACCTGCTTGCCGTTCACCGTCAGCGTCACGGTTACCGCTTCCATGGTCTTTACTCCCGCCCTGCCCTGATCCCGACCCGCGCCTTCGACGCGGCCCTCAGGCGCTCGCGCGCGCATCCCGGACGGCGCGCCAGATCTTCCTCGGCGTCATCGGCTGGTCTATCTGGCGCACGCCGAGATGCCAGAGCGCATCGATCACGCCGTTCGCGACACATGCGGGCGCGCCGATGGTGCCGCTCTCGCCTGCCCCCTTGGCGCCCAGCGGGTTGCCGAGCGCGAGCGTGGTGTGCGAATCGAGCCCGAAGGACGGCACGTCCTCCGCGTGGGGAATGGCGTAGTCCATGAACGTGCCGGCGAGATACTGGCCTGATTCCGGGTCGTAGGCGCATTCCTCCATCAACGCCTGGCCGATACCCTGGGTCAGCCCGCCATGGACCTGCCCCTCCAGCACCATGGGGTTGATGACCGTTCCCACATCGTCCACCGCCCAATAGTCACGCAGGGTGATGGCGCAGGTCTCCGGGTCGACCAGCACCACGCAGAGATGCACGGCGGAGGGATAGGTGCAGTCGTCCGGGTCGAAGAAGGAAGTCTCCTCGAGGCCGATCTCGAGCCCCGGCGGGCGGTCGCCGGAGTGATAGGCGGCGTTCGCCACCGCCGAGAAGGCGAGGGTGCGGTCCGTACCCTTCACGGTGAACGTACCGTCGGCGAGCTCCAGATCGTCCGGCGCACACTCCAGCATGTGCGCCGCCAGCTTCTTGGCCTTCGCCACCACCCGGTCCGCGGCCGTGTAGACCGCCATGCCGGCGGTGGAAAGGGACCGCGACCCCCAGGTGCCGATGCCCATGGGCACGCGGTCCGTATCCCCTTCGACCAGGTCGATGTCTTCGATATCGCAGCCGAGCCTGTCCGCGGCGATCTGGCTCCAGGTGGTCTCGTGGCCCTGGCCGTGGCTGTGGCTGCCGGCGAACACGGTGATGCGCCCGTCGGGATGGACCCGGACGCTGGCCACGTCGTAGCAGCCGATCTTGGCGCCGAGTTCGTTCATCATCTTGACCGGGCCGGCGCCGGCCATGTCGAAGAAGGCGGCGATGCCGATCCCCATCCATTGGCCCTGCGCCCGCAACGCCGCCTGCTCCGCCCGCAGCGCGTCGTAATCGGAGAGGGCGCGGATCTTCTCCATCAGGACGGGCGGATCGCCGGAATCGTAGGTGATCCCGATGGCCGTCTTGTAAGGGAACTTCTCCGGCGGGATCAGGTTTCGGGCGCGCAGCTCCAGCGGATCCATGCCGAGCTCCTGCGCGCCGTTCTCGATCAGCCGCTCGACCTGGTAGACGGTCTCCGGCCGACCCGCGCCGCGATAGGCATCCACGGGGGTGGCATTGGTGTAGACCCCCCGGACGGTGGTGTGGATGGCGGGGATGTCGTAGGCGAGCGAGAGCATCGTGAAGTGGTACGCGTTGGTGATGGAAGCCTGCCACTGGCTCTCATAGGCACCGAACGCGCCCAGAGTCTCGAACTTCACGCCGAGAATCTTCCCGTCCTCGTCGAACGCCATGCGCCCCACCGTGTAATGGTCGCGGGCGTGGGTATCCCCCAGAAGACATTCGGAGCGGGTGCCGGTCCAACGCACCGGGCGACCGCAGACCATGGAGCCCCACAGGACCAGCGGCTCTTCCGGATAGTGGTAGAGCTTCATCCCGAACCCGCCGCCCACATCGGGCGCGATCACCCGCAGCTTGTGCTCCGGAATGCGGAGGGACTTGGTGAAGTAGCGGCGCACGATATGGGGCGCCTGATGGGTGGTCCAGACGGTGTAGCGGTCGTTGACGGAATCGTAGTGGCCCATATAGCAGCGCGGCTCGATGGGCGAGGCGGTGACCCGGTTGGTGGGTACGACCACTTCGGTGACGTGATGCGCCCGCGCGAGGGCGGCTTCCGTCGCCTCCCGCAGGCCGTGTTCGGTGGCAAGCACCTCGTTGGTGCCGAGCCCGGGGTGCACGAGCGGCGTCTCGGGATCGAGCGCCTTCGCGGTGACCGTGTTGGCGGGCTTCGTCTCATATTCGACGACCACCGCCTCGGCCCCGTCGAGCGCCTGGTGGCGATCCTCGGCAACCACCATGGCGACGATTTCACCGACGCAGCGGACGGTGCCGTCCACACAGATAAAGGGCCGGTTGACGGTGCGCGCGGGCTCGCCCGTCCGGTCCTTCACGGGCCAGACGCCCTCCGCCTCGCCATAGCCGGCCGCCGTCCAGTCCGCACCCGTGAGAACGGCGAGCACGCCCGGCGTAGCGGCCGCGGCTTCCGTCTCGATCCGCGTCACCGCGGCGTGCGCGTGGGGGCTCCTGACGAAAGCCGCATGGGCAATGGGCTCGTCGAGCGTCACGTCCTCGACAAAGCGGCCGCGGCCCCGAAGAAAGCGCTCATCCTCGCGGCGCTCGATGGGTTGACCGATATACATGGACCCCTCCTCGCCTCGCGCCACTCAAGGGCCGGTCCGACCCGGCACTCTCAGGCGGCGCGCTTCTCCGCCTCGCGGATCGCCGCCCGCAACGCCTTGGGCGTAAGCGGGAGCGAATCCACCTTGACGCCGAGCGGGCGCAACGCGTCCTCGACGGCGGCCGCGATCGCGGGTGGTGCGCCCATGCGCCCGCCCTCGCCGCCGCCCTTGATGCCGTACTCGGTGAAGGGCGAAGGCGTCTCCACATGGCCGACGCGGATGTCCACCGGGGTCTCCATCAGCGTCGGGTGC
Source organism: Alphaproteobacteria bacterium (assembly GCA_965220825.1). Lineage (GTDB taxonomy): Bacteria > Pseudomonadota > Alphaproteobacteria > UBA828 > UBA828. The sequence goes on along the minus strand of OZ244839.1, from coordinate 375,529 downwards.
TGGTAGTCGGAGAGCAGCGCGTTCTGAAGCTGGCCGTTCTCGTCATAGTGGAAATGCTCGTAGATCGCGCTGCCGATGCCGTTGACCGTGCCGCCGCGCACATGGCCGGCAAGGGTCATGGGATTGACCATGGTGCCGCAGTCGTGAACCGCGGCGTAATCCAGGAAGGCGATCTTGCCGGTCTCGGCGTCCACCTCGACCACCGGGATGTGACACATATGGCCCATGATCGGATAGAAGATGCCGAGGTCGGTGCGATCCTCCGACGGCAGTGTGGTGACCGGGTGGTCGTAGACGTAGCTCGCGTCGATTCCACTGGTGAGGTCGTCGTCCTCCGGCATGGAAAGCCGGAAATAGTGCGCGTGCAGCGCGACCTCGGAGATGGACTTCTCGTTTCCCGGGACGCCCCGGACACCGATCTTGCCGGCACGGAACTCCAGATCCGATGGGTCCGCTTCCAGCATGTGACCGGCCACGCGGAGCATCTTCTCCTTGATGACGTCGGCGGCGCCGCTGACGGCGCCCGCGATCATCACGGTGAAGCGGCTGCCGCCCGGCCCGGATGAGTTGAACCCCTTGTCGGAATCGGCGTAGCCCACGGAGATGTCTCCCGGGTCCATCTCGAGCTTCTCGGCCAGCACCTGCACGGCCATGGTCTCCGGGCTGTTGCCCCAGAAGGGCGCGTTCAACGTGATGAACGCCTTGCCGGTGGGGTCGATATTGATGGACACGCTCTCCGGCGAACTGGAGAGGTTGAAGCCCGGAGTCTCGTTGGGATTCCACATCCAGAACTCGGTGGAGCTGAACACGCTGCGCTCCTGGCAGGTGGAGATACCGATGCCCACATAGCGGCCCTCCTTGCGGGCGGCCTCCTGCTTGCGGCGCCAGCCGTCATAGTCGATCAGCTCCAGCGTCTGGTCGAGCACGGCATCGTAGTTGCCGCTGTCATACATGTTGCCGGTGGGCATGATGTGGGGAAAACCATCCTTGGGAACGAAGTTCTTCCTCCGGATTTCCACCGGGTCCATACCAAGCTCCTCGCAGGCCGCATCGACCAGACGCTCGATCACGAAATTGCCCACCTCGGAACCGAAGCCGCGATAGGCGCCTTGCTGGCACTTGTTGGTGAAGACCGCCGTCAGGTCCACTTCCACACTGCCGATCCGGTAAGGCCCGGTGCACTGGGCCATGGCGTTGCCGTGCTGGCCTACGCCAAACTGGAGGTAGGCGCCGTAGTCGTCGATGACCGCGAGCTTCAGGCTGGTCATCGTGCCGTCCTTCTTGAGGGCGAGTTGGGCGCGGTAGACCCGGTCCGACCCGTGGGCGTCGCCCGACGCCATATTGTCGATGCGATCCTCGAGATACTTCACCGGCCGCCCGACCGCGCGGGCGAGCGTACCGGCGAGCGTGCAGACCTTGTGGCAGAAGAGCTTGCTGCCGAAGCTGCCGCCGGCGTCCGTCGGAACGATGTTGAGCCGATGGGGCTCCACCTTGAGCGAGACCGCGATCAGCCAGCCCACATAGTTGTACATGGAGGTGTTGGCATGGATGGTGAACTTGCCAGTGCCGCCGTCATATTCGGCGGTGGCGCCCACGGTCTCCAGGGGCGTTCCGCCGGAGCGCGGCCAGCGAAGCCGGCGCTCGACCACGACATCCGCCGCGGCGAAATCCTCGTCCACGGGGCCGAAGGTGATCTTGCGGTGGAGCGCCACATTGGTCTCGCCCCGGTCGGGGTGAAGAACGGCGTCGCCGGTGGAATGCACGGCTTCTTCCAGGTCCACGACCGCCGGCAGCGGCTCGTAATCCACCTCGATGAGCTCGCAGGCGTCCTCGGCGATATAGCGGCTTTCCGCCACCACCGCGGCCACCGCCTCACCCACATGACGCACCTTGTCCAGCGCGATGCAGTACTGGGTGGTGGGCGGGCTGGAGAAATCGGCGCAAGGCCCGGTGACCTTGGCAGCCTCGGCGCCGGTCATCACGCATAGCACGCCCGGCAGCGCCTCGGCCTTCGACTTGTCGATCCGCTTGATGCGGGCGTGGGCGTGGGGGCTTCGCAGCACCGCGGCATGCGCCATGTTGGGAAGCGTCACGTCGTCCGCGAACTTGCCGGAACCGGTTAGCAGGCGGGTGTCCTCCACCCGCTTCATGTTTCGCCCGATGGCGAAATATTCGGACTTCGGCTTCTCGCGCTGCCGACTCTTCGGAATGTAATGGCGCTCGCGAGTCATGACCGCTCCTCCCGCATCCGCTCGGCGGCAGCCTGCACCGCCTCCACAATGGTCTGATAGCCGGTGCACCGGCAGAGATTGCTGGAGATCGCCTCGCGGATCTCCTCCGCGCTCGCATCCGGCGTGGCCTCCAGAAGCTCGACCGCCGTCATCAACATGCCGGGCGTGCAGAAGCCGCACTGCAGACCGTGCTTCTCCCAGAAGGCCTCCTGCAGAGGGTGCATGTCATCGACCGAGCCGAGTCCCTCGATGGTGCGCACCTCCGCACCTTCCGCCTGGACCGCGAACATCAGGCACGAGCGCGCGGCTTCGCCGTTCACCAGAACGGTGCAGGTGCCGCAAACGCCGTGTTCGCAGCCCACATGGGTCCCCGTGAGCCCCAGGCGCTCCCGCAGGAAATCGCTGAGCAGCATGCGGGGCTCCGCTTCGGCGGAAAAGCGCGCGCCGTTGACGGTAAGCTCGACGGTGCGTGTGTCTGTCATCTCTTCCCCCTCTCAGGCGCAGCGAGAAAGCGCTTCCGCGAGGGTACGCCGCGTGAGGCTGCGTACCAGATCCCGCCGATAGTCCGCATCCGCGTGATAGTCCTCACCCGGGTCCGTGCCCTCGGCCGCGCTTTCAGCCGCGGCGCGGAAGACATCCTCGCCCGGGGCCGCGCCCTCCAGCGCCTCCTCGGCGGCGCGCGCCCTGAGCGGCCCGTCGCCCGCGCCCGCAATGCAGATGCGTACGTCCCGGCACACACCACCATCGAGCCCGAGCGTCGCACCCACCGCCACATAGGCAAAATCTCCCTTGCGCCCGCTGACCTCCTGGAAGGACCAGCCGCGCCCGGCGTCGGCGCTGGGTATGCGGGCCTCCACCAGAAACTCGTCGTCCCGCGCCGCCGTGGTCAGCGCACCGACGAAGAAGTCCTCTGCGCTCACGGTGCGTTCGCCGGACGCGCTTTGCAGTACGAGCTCTCCACCGCTCGCGAGCATCACCGCCGGCATCTCGGAGGCCGGGTCCGCATGGCAAAGATTGCCGCAAAGCGTGCCCCGGTTGCGGATCGGCCCGTGGGAGACATAGGGGTAGGCCTCGGCCATCAGCGGGCAAGCCTCGCGGACGGCCGCCGCTCCCAGCACCGCCTTGTGGCGGGCGAGCGCGCCAATACGGAGCTGGCCGCCCTCAAGCGTTATGTAATTGAGGCCGGGCAGACCGTTGACATCGATCAGGTGGCGGGGATGGAGCGCACGCAGGTTCAGCATCGGTACCAGGCTCTGGCCGCCGGCAAGCACCTTGGCCTCTTCGCCATGCTCGGCGAGCAGTGCGAGCGCATCCGGCAGGCTTTCTGGGCGGTGATAGTCGAACGGTGGCGGCTTCATCCGGGAGACCTCCCTCTACCTTCGGTCCTGCGGCCAGTGTAGGGCGCCTTGGCCCAAAATGGAATCGCCGCCGCGCGGATCGCCTCTCAGGCCTCGAAGCCCGGCGGGATGCGGCAATGCCAGTCCGTGGCCCGCTGGAACGCCCAGCCGATGCGGAGCGCCGTCGCCTCGTCGCGGCCCCGGCAGACGACTTGAAGCGAGGCAGGCAGCCCCTCGGGCGTCTCCCCGGCCGGCACGACCAGGGCGCACCAGTCGAGCCAGTTGACGGGACGGGTGAAGCGGGCGGGCGTGGTGCTCTGATCAATCGCCGAGACCGGTGGCGCCGCGGTTTCCGCCGCCGGCGTAAGCCAGGCGTCGAAGCCCTCCATGGCGGCGAGCGCCGCGTGTTTTTCCTCTTCGCGCCGCCGCAGGAGGCGCAGATAGGCCGTGGACGAGATGTCTCGCCCGGGCTGGAGACGCGGGCGCACATCGTCGTCGACCGGAAGAGCCCGATCATCCACCAGTTCGCCGACAAAGGAATAGCCTTCTGCCGCGATGATGCGACCCACATCGGCGCCGTAATCGTTGGTGGCGCGCGGCAGGGCGAGCGGCGCAATTTCCGCGCCCTGGCGGGCGAGCTCTTCCACCGCCGCGTCGTAGGCGGCGAGGACGGCGGCATCCACGCCCCGCCGCTCCGCCTCCGCGACGATTCCGAGCCGAAGTCCCGCGACGCCCCGCCGGAGCGCAGGAAGGGGATCGTCAGGCGCATGGCGCATGGTAAGCGCGTCCTCCGGGTCCGGGCCTTGCAACAGACCATAGAGCGCCGCCGCGTCCTCGACGGAACGGGTCATGGGGCCGGGCGTGTCCAGGGTGGGCGCGAGCGGCAGGACGCCGGCAACGCTGATCCGTCCGATCGTCGTCTTGAGACCGGTGATCCCGCACCAGGCCGCGGGCAACCGCACCGAGCCGCCGGTATCGGTGCCGATGGACCAGGGGACGAGCCGCGCGGCGACGGAAGCGCCCGAACCGCTGCTGGAGCCGCCCGCGGCGCGGTGCACCGCGCCGTCCCACGGATTGCGCGGCGAGCCCATATGGCGGTTGGTGCCCCAGCCGCCCATGGCGAACTCGACCGTGTGGGTCTTGCCGATCACGATCATGCCCGCGGCGACGGCCCGCCGGGCGAGCGTGGCGGTGGTGGGCGACACGCGGTTTTCCCAGAGCTTGCAGCCGCCGGTGGTGATGCGGCCTTCCATCTCGACCAGGTCCTTCAGCGCTATGGGTATCCCGTGCCAGGGGCCCACGCCGTGGCCCGCGCGGATCGACTTGTGCGCCGCTTCCGCCGCTTGGCGCGCGTCCGCGCCGTAGACGGCGACGAAGGTGTGGAGCATGGGGTCATGGGCTTCGATTCGCGCCAGCAGGGCGTCCACCAGATCGACCGGGCTCAGGCGGCCGGCCCCTATCTCGCGGGAGGCTTCGCCTGCGGTCAGCAATGCGGGATTGGCCGTGGTCACGGGCGGGTCCTTTCCTTACCGGGGTAGCGGCCGCGCGAGCTTACACCGGCGGCCGCAACACCCGCTATGCGCCGACGAAGCCGCCGCTCGGCCTCGCCTCCGGCACACGCGCATAGAAAGCGGATGCGAGAGCGACGGACGCAGCGAGAAACGCGAACAGCGCCTGATAGGCAGCGGCCGGCGCGGCGCCACCACTTGCCGGGAAGGCGCCGACGATAAAGCCGCCTGCGGCCTGAAAGAGCGCGGGCCCGCCCATGAACGCAATGGCCATCACCGCCATGCCGCGCCCGGCGAGACGGTCCGACAGAAGCGAGCGCACATGGCCCGCGAGCACGATGTTGAAGGAACCGCAGGTGCCGATGGCCACGAACAGAGCGATTGCCGCCCAGGTTGCGAGATCGGGCAGCGCCGCCAGCAACGCGCAGGAGCAGGCGACGACGGCAGCGCAGGCGAGCACGACGGGCTTGCGGGCATCCAGCCGTCGCTCGATGGGTCCGAGCACGAGATTCGCCGCGATCAGCGCCACCGCCATGGCGAGGAGCGCGTTGCCCGTCTCCACCGGCCCGAGCCCGTGGCGATCCGCGAGATAGGGCCCGCCCCAGAGACCGAGCACCGTGACCACCACCGGATAGGACGCGAGCCCCATGGCGACGAACGCCGGAAGGCCGGGGGTCGCCAGCGCCGCACGGACTCCGCGCAGGCTGTCGCGAACGCCGTCGGGCGGCGGCGCGCTTTCGCCTACGGAAAGCGGACGGTCGCGCACGAAGAGATAGATCGCGAGCGCGGCCGCCCCCGTAAGCGCCGCCGCACCCCAGAACGCCGTACGCCAACCCGGCCCCTCGGCAACCGCCGCGAGCGGCGTGGCCGAGAGCAGCCCGCCCAGCCCTCCTATGGCGATCATGTGGCCCATGCGCGTGCTGTAGGAGGCGGGCGACGCCCAGCGCCCGAAAAGGAAGAGCGCCCCCATCAGCACGCCGGAACAGCCGACACCCATCAGCGCCCGGCCGGCGATCAGCATGGCGCGGTCTTCCGCGAAGCCGTAGAGCAGCGCGCCCGCAACCGCCGCGGACAGCACCGCCGGCACCGTCCGCCGCGCGCCGAAACGGTCGAACAGCATGCCGACGGGTATCTGCGCCACCCCGAAGGCGAGGAAGAAGACCCCGGTGAGCAGGCCCAGCGCCTCCGACGAGAGCCCGAACTCCGCACTCAGCGTCTTGGCGATGACGGCGTTGGACAGCCGAAAAAACTGGCTCAGCACGAACGCCGCGCCGAAGCAGACGACGATGGTTGCAAGCGGCGCGGGTCGGAACATGGCGGGGCGTCTATCGGGGCGGAGCCTCCGCGTCAAACCGACCCGACAGGCGAAAACCCGATTCGGCGGGCGGGGTACCTCGGCGCCGTGCGCATGCTCATTGGTGGAGCGCCGTGATCAGCCTATCGCCGCATCGTATCAATCGAACATACTCTCGTTTTCCGTGTAACGCGATCATATTCGATTTATTCCTGAGCTTCATTCTCTGTTGTATGGGAACGCTGCCGGAGGCGGCTATTGGTCGGAACCTGAACGCTTCACGCCGAGAAACGAGCTTCTCCGCAGCAGATGCGCCCGCCTGCAATTGCCTGACTACGTGATCCGCATGCACTTGTCCGCGCTTCAATTCGAGTACTGCGATCCAGGCATGCGCATGTTTTCCTTCCGCAACAAGGAGGTAGTCGCAGCGCGTCTCTCTGGCATCCAGCGGGGATCCAGACTTGTCGAAATCGATGACCAGCCTCGGAGCGGGCGCGTCGGTCATCACAACCTTACATCCGTTCTTCTTTAGTCCGCCTTTTTCAAAACAGCGCTCATCGATCTTATGCTCGATCCCTTCCAAAAGAGCCGTCACGATTCGTCCTCGATACGACTTGCTATATCGGCCCACTCGTTATGCAGTTCGCTTGCAACTTTGTAGTAACCGGAGGGATACAAACCAGATTCGTCTAGCGCGATTTCCCTGACAATCGATCCCTTACGCCGCGTCATCGGTTTAAACAGCCATGCGCCTACTTGGTCCGGACACAGTGCAATATTTTTGCCGCGTTTCTCCTTGGGGAGTTCAGAACGTCGCACGATGTTAGCCAATTCTTCGAGCAACCACTCGCTATGCGTGGTGACGATCACGCGGATGTCCGCCTGGACGATCGAGGCAAGCTGGCGCATGAACTCAACCTGCATCGCCGGATGGAGGTGCGATTCCGGCTCCTCGACGATCAGTACATTGCCAGGCTTGACCATATGACGCAGATACAACACGACGGGCGCGAGCTCCGACACCATCGACGAGGCGTTCGCCAGTGTCAGATCCTCCTTCCATCCACGCGGCCGGTAGACAAAGTGTGGGTAGCCGATGTGGCTCGATCGATCGATTCGAACCGATCCTCGGAGAATGACTTCCTCGATACTCTTGCCGCGATCCCGTTCGGATTCTTCGCGCGTGGGCTCGGTCAGGTCGATCTCAATCAGCTGTCTGAGGAAATCCGCCAACACCTGGGATAACCCAGGCATGCGCGAAGCAGCAGGCGCGCCCGCAATCAAGGCACTGACTATCACGTTGAGCGCTTGCATGAGGCCGGTTCGGCCGGCTGGCAAATAAAACGCTCGCAAGTTCAGAGGGTTTACCAACGATGGCAAAACCATGTTGCCGATCGACGAAAAAATCTCCATGGCCATGAGCGACCGATAAACTGCATCCCTTATCTCTCCTTCGGAATAGAGAGTTTGACGATGCTGCGAGAAGTCGACCGGAATACGCGATTCCGCTGGGACTGTTGTTTTGAATGCAGGCTCCCGTCCGAGCGACATCGTGTGTTGCACAAAATCTTCCCCGCTAGAGATTCTTCGCCCTATCACGACACGCGATGTATCCGTCCGACCTCTACGGATCAGTGAGCCGGATTTGTCGACCCCAAAACACCGCTCGACCTCACGAGATAGATCATCTGTCAGCGAATCGAACCCGGAGCGGAGTGCATCGGCCACTCGACAGGTCAAGATGATACCATCCGAATCACGCATTTCCGAATTTCGGGAAAGCGAGTCTTCCAACTTCAATAGGTCGTCGACGGCTCGTTGAAACAGGTTATTGTTAACTCGATCGAACAGATCCGTGGATTTCCCAAGAAGCTCACTTCCGGCGAGATGTGCGTCGCCTGCGAAGACCCGGTGCAGGGCGTAGATCAGGATCGCCAGATAGGATTTCCCCGTATTGCTCGGCCCCACGAACACGGTCAGCGGGCGCAGATCGATCTTGGCTTCGACGATCGGTCCGAAATCCGTCACGTCCAGTTGAAGATCGCCACGTCCGCTCTGTTCGTTCATTGCTTCGCTTTCTCCGAAAGCGCTTCCATTACGACGGCGCCACGGCGTTCGTGTCGAGGAGCGCGCGGGCCGGCGTCATCCGCTCGGGCGGACCCAAGCGACGGCATCCCTCACATCGGCGTCCGAGAGTCCGAGCTCCGCCAGCCTCGCTCGAACGCCGTCGGCGCGGTTGACGCGCACCGGCGTCAGCACGATGCGGCCGTTCTCCGTGGTCACGTCGAAATAGCCCGTCGCCTCCACGGCGGCGGTCGCCGCCCTGGGCAAGGTCAATCGGCTCTTCGACGTCAGTTTGGCGAGCATGGGCGGTCCCTCGAAGGATGCGGCCAGAGTGGGGAAACAATACTTCCTTGCCGACCAAACGGCCAAGACGAACCACCACCGTCACGCCTGTGCGGATGTGGGCAAGGCACGTGCCGCCTTGCGATTCTCCGCGCCATGCGGGAGCCTCGGCGCTCGCAGCGCTTCTCAAGGGTCGAACGAACGTGGTCGAGCCGGCGCGGAAAGGGGCCGTCGCCCTCCTCGATGGGGGCGTGGGGCAGGAGCTCTATCGGCGGAGTGGGCCGCCGGCTTCGCCGCTGTGGTCGATTCAGGTCATGATGGACCGGCCGGACCTGGTCGAGACCGTGCATCTCGAATTCATCGAAGCCGGCGCGCGGATTGTCACGGTGAACAGCTACGCGGCGACGCCTCGCAGGCTCGACCGCGCCGGCAAGGGCGACATGTTCGACGCAGTGCACGCCACCGCCGTCTCCGCCGCGAAGTCCGCGTGCGACAAGAGCGGCCGGATGGTCCGGATCGCGGGCTGCCTGCCGCCCCTGGTCGCCAGCTACAAGCCGGACCTCGCACTGCCCGAAGAGGCGAGCCTCGCGGACTACCGCAGGATCGTGGCCGCGCAGGCGGACCATGTGGACCTCTTCCTCTGCGAGACCCTGCCTTCGGTCGCGGAAGCGCGGGCGGCGACCATCGCGGCCTCCGAGAGCGGCAAGACCGTCTGGACGTCTCTCACGGTAAGCGATACGGACGGAACGGTGCTGCGCTCGGGCGAAGATGCCGCCGACGGCGCGCGGGCCGCGGTCGCCGCGGGTGCCGAGGCGGTGCTGATCAACTGCTCGAGTCCCGAGGCCACGGGCGGAGCGCTTGCCGCGCTGGCGGAGACGGGTGTTCCCCGCGGTGCTTACGCGAACGGGTTCGTCTCCGTCGATACGCTCGAACCCGGTGGAACCGTGGACGTGCTGGATGCGCGCACCGACCTCGACCCCACGGCCTATGCGGCACATGCGCTGCAATGGGTTGCTTCGGGCGCTTCGATCGTCGGCGGCTGCTGTGAAATCGGCCCCGCCCATATCGCCGAACTTGCACGGCGGCTTGCCACCGAAGGCTACGATGTCGACACCGGTCGCGCCGTTCCGCTTGCTTGACATCACGGACAGGCTGCTTTACCCGTCCCCCTTACAGCGCCGATTTGAGCGACAGCTTGCGGGCGCTTAAGAAATGCGGCTAAAGCGTTGGGACCCGCCCGGCCCAAGCCGCGGCGGGTATTTTGTTTGCTCCGCCGCCGACGCAATGGGCAGTGGAGCGAAAGGGTGCGCGGGATGCGCGCAAAACGGGAATTTCGGTACAGGCGGACCGGGGGCAAAAGCGGCGGTCGGCCGAGGCGCGCGCCATGAAAGCCGCCGACGCCGCGCCCGCCGTCTCTTTCGAGTTCTATCCGCCGCGCACCGAGCGTCTCCAAGCGCAGCTCTGGGCTGCGGTGGAACGTCTCGGGCCGCTTCGGCCGCGCTTCGTCTCCGTCACCTACGGCGCCGACGGCTCGACCCGTCTACGCACCTTGCAGACCGTGACTCGCGTCATCGCGGAGACCGACCTCACGCCTGCCGCCCATCTCACTTGCGTGGGCGAATCGCGCGCCGGCATCGAGGAGAAGGCGCGCGCCTATTGGGAAGCGGGCGTCCGTCATCTGGTCGCGCTCAGAGGCGATCCGGCCGACGGGAGCGGCACCCCCTTCACCCCCCACCCCCAAGGCCACCGCGATGCGGCGGAGCTCGTAACCCATCTCAAGCAGATCGCCGATTTCGAGATCAGCGTCGCGGCCTATCCGGAAACACACCCGGAGGCGCCGAGCGCGGAGGCGGATCTCGATCACCTCAAGCGCAAGCTCGATGCCGGCGCCAACCGGGCGATCACCCAGTTCTTCTTCGACGTGGCGCTCTACCTGCGCTTCAGGGACCGCGCGACCAGGGCGGGCATCGACGTCCCTATCGTTCCGGGCATCCTGCCGGTCACCAATGTCGCGCGTCTGATGAGCTTCGCTGCCCGCTGCGGCGCGACGGTCCCCGACTGGCTTGAGGACCAGTTCGAAGGCCTCGACGACGATCCGGAAACCCGCCGCCTCATCGCCGGCTGGGTCGCCATCGAGCAATGCCGCACTCTCGCCCGCCACGGTGTCACGGAATTCCACTTCTACACCTTGAACCGCGCCGAGCTGACGCGCGCCATCTGCCACGCCCTCGGCGTGCGGGAAGGGCGCGCGCCCGCGGCGGACCATGTGCCATGAACGCTGCACGCCCCTCGCCCGCCGCCCGTGCGGCCCGCCTCGCCGCACTCAAGGCGGCGGCAGCGGAACGGGTGCTCGTCCTGGACGGCGCCATGGGCACCACCATCCAGGGCTACGGTCTCGGCGAGGCGGATTTTCGCGGCGAACGCTTCGCGGAACATGAAGGCGAGCTCGCGGGCAACAACGACCTTCTGTGCCTCACGCGCCCCGACCTCATCCGAGAAATCCATGCCGCCTTTCTCGCGGCGGGAGCGGACATCCTCACCACCAACAGCTTCAATGCGAACCGAATTTCCCAAGACGACTACGGCCTCGCATCAGAGGTACGCCCCCTCAACGCCGCCGCCGCGCGCATCGCCCGGGCCGCCGCGGACGACGCCGAAAGCGCGGAGCGGCCCCGCTTCGTCGCCGGCGTCCTGGGGCCCACCAACAAGACGCTCTCCATCTCGCCGGACGTGAACGATCCCGGCTTCCGCGCACTGGGTTTCGATACCCTGTGCGCCGTCTACCGCGAAGCCGCGGAGGCGCTGGCCGAAGGCGGGGCGGATCTCATCCTGCTGGAGACCGTCTTCGATTCGCTCAACGCGAAGGCGGCCCTTTGCGCCCTCGAGGCATTGTTCGAGGAGACGGGCGACCGGCTTCCGATCCTCGTCTCCGGCACCGTCACGGATCGCGCCGGGCGCATGCTCAACGGCCAGACCGTGGAGGCCTTCTGGCTGACCCTTGCCCATGCCGAGCCCTTCAGCGTCGGTCTGAACTGCTCCTTCGGCGCCGCCGACATGCGCCCTCATCTCGCGGACCTCGCGCGTATCGCCGACACGCGCGTAAGCGCGCACCCCAATGCGGGCCTTCCCAACGCGTTCGGCGGCTATGACGAGGCCCCGGAGGAGACCGCGGCGCAGATCGGCGAGTGGGCGGAAGCCGGATTGGTGAACCTGGTGGGCGGCTGCTGCGGCACCACGCCGGCCCATATCCGCGCGATCGCCGACGCAGTCGCAGGGTGTGCGCCCCGCATGCCGCCGCCGCGCGCGCCCGGGCTCCGGCTCGCGGGACTCGAGCCCTTCGGGAGCCGGAAGGAGGGAAGCGCCTTCATCAATGTGGGCGAGCGCACCAACGTCGCCGGCTCCGCGAAGTTCCGCAAGCTGATCACTGACGGCAATTATGGAGCGGCCGTCGAGATCGCCCGCCAGCAGGTGGAGAACGGCGCCCAGATCATCGATGTGAACATGGACGAGGGAATGCTGGACGCGGAAGCCGCCATGTCCCGCTTCCTCAACCTCATCGCCGCCGAACCGGACATCGCCCGCGTGCCCGTGATGATCGATTCCTCCTACTGGCCCGCCATCGAAGCCGGGCTGCGCTGCGTCGTCGGCAAGCCCGTGGTGAACTCCATCAGCCTCAAGGAGGGCGAGGCGTCCTTCCTCGCGCAGGCCCGGTGCGCAAAACGCTTTGGCGCCGCGGTCGTCGTGATGGCCTTCGACGAAGAGGGTCAAGCGGAGACGGTCGAGCAGAAGACAGCCATCTGCGCCCGCGCCTACCGCCTGCTGACCGAGGAGGCGGGCTTTTCGCCCGCCGATATCGTGTTCGATCCCAATGTGTTCGCGGTCGCTACGGGAATCGAGGCGCACAACGACTATGGACGCGCCTTCATCGAGGCGACCCGCGCCATCAAGGCGCGATTCCCCGCGGTTCACGTCTCGGGCGGCATCTCCAACGTCTCCTTCGCCTTCCGGGGTAACAATCGGGTGCGCGAAGCGATGCACGCGGCGTTCCTCTATCACGCGACCGCCGCCGGCCTCGACATGGGGATCGTCAATGCCGGCCAGCTTGCGGTCTATGAAGACATTCCGGAGACGCTTCGCACGGCGGTGGAGGACGTGCTCCTCAACCGGCGGCCGGATGCCACCGAACGCATGCTCGAGACTGCGGAGCGCTACCGCGGAGGCGCTGCGGAGCGCGAGGTGGCGACACACGCCTGGCGCGAGGCGGATGTCCACGGGCGAATCCGCCACGCGCTCGTCCACGGCATCGCGGACCATATCGTGGCGGATACCGAGGAGGCCCGTCAGTCCGCCGAGCGCGCGCTCGACGTCATCGAAGGGCCCCTGATGGACGGGATGAACATCGTCGGAGACCTCTTCGGCGCGGGCAAGATGTTCCTTCCCCAGGTGGTGAAGAGCGCGCGGGTGATGAAGCAGGCCGTCGCCCATCTCGTGCCGTTCATCGAAGAAGAGAAGCGAAGCGGCGGCGGCACCCCCCGGTCCGCCGGCAAGATCGTGATGGCGACGGTAAAGGGCGATGTCCACGATATCGGGAAGAACATCGTGGCGGTGGTGCTGCGCTGCAACAATTTCGAGGCCGTCGACCTCGGCGTCATGGTGCCGGCGGCGGAAATTCTGGACGTGGCGGCCCGCGAGAACGCGGATCTCATCGGAGTCTCCGGCCTGATCACGCCGAGCCTGGACCAGATGTGCGGGCTCGCCGCCGAGATGGAGCGCCGCGGCCTCGACATCCCGCTGTTGATCGGTGGCGCCACCACCAGCCGCATGCACACCGCCGTCAAGATCGCGCCCTGCTACAGCGGACCCGTGGTGCATGTGCCGGATGCCTCCAAGGCCGTGGGTGTCGCGGGCCGGCTGCTGGGGTCGGAGCGCCGCGCCGCCTTTGCCGCCGAGATCCGGGAGAGCTACGACACGCTCCGCGCGGCTCACGGGGCGGGTCGCACGGAGCGGCGCCTGCTCTCCCTCACCGAAGCACGTGCGAACCGGGCGCGCCCCGATTGGCGCCGCCGCGGCACGACCGCACCGCGCTTCACCGGCGTGCAGACCGTGGCGAATGTGAGTGTCGCCGATCTCGTTCCCTATATCGACTGGACCCCCTTCTTCCGCAGTTGGGACCTTGCGGGCCGCTACCCCGCGATCCTGCAGGACGAAACCGTGGGCGAAGCCGCCCGCACGCTCCATGCCGACGCCCGCGACATGCTGGATCGAATCGCCCAGGAAGGCTGGTTTTCCCCGCGCGCCGCCATCGGCTTCTGGCCCGCCTGCAGCATGGACGACGATATTCTGGTCTTCGCGAACGACGAGCGCTGCGAGCCGGTGGCGACCATTCACACGCTGCGCCAGCAGATGGTGCGGACCGGCGATCGCCCCAACCACGCCCTGGCCGACTTCGTGGCGCCGAAGGATTCGGGCGTCGACGACCATGTGGGCGGTTTCGCGCTTACCGTGGGAGAGGCGGTCGAGCGCCGGGCGCACGAACGCGAGCAAGCCAATGACGACTACGCCGCAATCATGATCAAGGTGCTTGGCGATCGCCTCGCGGAGGCCTTTGCGGAGTATCTGCACGAGCGCGTACGCAGGGAGCTCTGGGGTTACGCACCGGACGAAGCGCTGTCGAACAGCGACCTGATCGCCGAGCGCTACCGCGGAATCCGCCCGGCGCCGGGCTACCCCGCCTGCCCGGATCACAGCGAGAAGCGGACTCTCTTCACCCTGTTGGAAGCCGAAGCCCGTACAGGGCTGAGCCTCACCGAGACCTGCGCCATGCACCCTGCCTCCTCCGTCAGCGGGTTCTATTTCGGTCATCCCGAAAGCGCCTATTTCGGAGTCGGCAAGCTGGGCCGCGACCAGGTGCAGGACTATGCGCGGCGCAAGAACGCCCCCATCGGCGAAATCGAACGCTGGCTTTCCGCCAATCTCGCCTACGATCCGGCCGCTGCGCCCGATTCGCGCAGCCGAGCATGAGTCTCCGAGGAAGGAGCTTCCGATGAGTAGATTCCACGTGGATCTGAACGGGCGAAACGCCTTCGTCACCGGCGCGGGCGGCGGCATGGGCCTCGCCATCGCACGCGCCTTGATCGATTCGGGCGCACGCGCGACGCTCTTCGACATCAAACCCGAACCGCCCGATCTTCCCGCGGGCGCGAGCTATGTCCGCGCGGACCTCCGTTCCGACGACGCGGTGGCCGAGGCGGTCACGGAATGCGCGGAGGCTGCGGGACGCCTCGACTATCTGGTGAACGCCGCCGGCATCCTCCTGTTCGAGCGCGACGGATCCCTCGCCGAGATGGACATGGCGGTCTGGGACGATGTGCTCGCCGTCAATCTCAAGGGCGCGGCGCTTGCCGCCCGCCATGCGATCCCCGCCATGAAACGCACCGGCGGCGGCGCCATGGTGCACATCTCCACCATTCAGTGCGTGCGCGGCGACAATGCACCGCAGGACGCCTACCAGGCCTCCAAGGCGGGCCTCGTCGCCATGTCGAAGTCGCTCGCCATCCAGTTCGCCGGCGACAATATCCGCTCCAACACGCTGCTTCCGGGGCCCACGCGCACGCCCATGCAGCAGCGTTGGGTGGAGGATCCGGCACAGGGCGAGGCGACGGCGCGGGCCGTGCCGCTGGGTCGCGTGGGTACGGTCGACGACATGGCGAACGCCGTGCTCTTCCTGCTCTCCGACGGCGCGTCCTTCATCACCGGCACCGAGCTGGTGGTGGACGGCGGCCTGCTTGCGCGGCCCTGATCTCGACCGGTTTCAGGCGAGCCGGTAGATGCGGCATGCGTTGTCGTGGAACAACGCCTTCTGTTCCGCCTCGGTCAAGTCACCGACCGCAGCCTTGAAAGCGTCGTAGACGGCATCCGCGCCGCCATGTAGGCCAGCCACGGGAAAATCGCTCGCGAACATGCAGCGGCTCGCGCCGAAGGCGTCGATGGTACGCAGGATGAAGGGCCGTACGCTCTCCGGCGTCCAGTCGTGGTCGTAGGCGCCGAGGTCCGAGATCTTCACGGCGACGTTCTCCGCACCTGCCAGTTCCTTCATCCCCGCCCGCCAAGTGGCGAGCCCCTCCTTGTCTCGATCCGCCGGGCTCCCGGTGTGGTTGAGGACGATCCGGATATCCGGGAAGGCGTGGGCGAGCCGCAGCGCATCTCCGAGCTGGCCGGAATAGATCATCATGTCGAACGACAGGTTGCGACTTCCCAGCAGGCGGAAGCCGCGCCGCCAAGCGTCGTCCGCCATCAGGTCGGGCTGGTCGGTGAAGGTCCAGTCCGGGTTCCGGTGCCAGCTCAGGATCTGGCGGATTCCGCGGAAGTTCGGACAAGCCATATGGGCATCGAGCATGGCCTCGGCCGCCGGGCTCTCGAGGGCGGCGAAGCCCACAATTCCGTGCGGAAAGCCGTGGGCGTCCGCCAGGCCCTGGAGCCAGCGCGTTTCGGCCGCGGGATCCTCCTCGTCGAAGCTCGCCTGGATATGGACGGACTTGGCGAGGCCCAGGCCTTCCATGTCGCTCAGATAATCGGAGAGCGTGTAGTCCCGTATGAGGGGCGCCGTACTGCCGAACACCGCCTCCCGAGGCTCATCGAGCCAGCCGTACCGACCGGAGCGGAGCTCCCACAAATGATGATGGGCGTCCACGATCGGCCCGTCATAGAGCCTGGCCATGCCTCCCTCCCCGCAGCGGCCGTACGGTTCGATGCCCGCATGGCCATCCTCCCAAAGTCAACCCGCCGCGTCCCCGGCGCTACAGCGCGACGTCCAGGACACGGTCCGGGGGCGTGTGGCCGTCGGCGAAGGTCTGGATGTTGATGAGCACCTTTTCGCCCATGTCGAGACGGCCCTCGATCGTGGCCGAGCCGATATGGGGAAGCGTCACCACATTATCGAGGGCCAGCAGCTTGGGCGCGATCTGAGGCTCGTTTTCGTACACGTCGAGACCCGCGCCGGCGATCTTCCCGGCCTTCAGCAGGCGCGCGAGCGCCGCTTCGTCTATGGCGTGGCCGCGCGAGGTATTGATCACATAGGCCTCGGGCCGGAGCAAAGCGAGGCGGCGCGCCGACAGCAGGTGGTAGGTCGCCGGCGTGCTGGGGCAGTGGATCGACACGATGTCCATATGAGCCAGCATCTGATCCAGACTCTGCCACCAAGTCGCCTCGAGCGCCGCCTCGACCCGCTCGTCCAGCCGGTTGCGGTTATGGTAGTGGATCGAGAGTCCGAAGCCCCGGGCGCGCCGCGCCGTGGCCTGGCCGATACGGCCCATGCCGATGATGCCGAGCCGCTTGCCCCAGATTCGGCGGCCCAGCATGGTTGTCGGCGCCCAGCCGCGCCACGCGCCGCTCCGCACCAGCCGCTCGCCCTCGGCGAGGCGGCGCGGCACCGCAAGGATCAGCGCCATGGTCATGTCCGCCGTATCCTCGGTGAGAACGCCAGGCGTGTTGGTCACCATTATCTTGCGCGCCCGGGCCGCGGCGAGATCGATATGGTCCACACCGGTTCCGAAGCTCGCGATCAACCGAAGCCCGGGTCCCGCGCCCTCGATCAGGCCCGCGTCGATGGAGTCGGTGACCGTCGGCACGAGCACGTCCGCACAAGCCATGGCACGGGCCATGGCTTCCCGGTCGAGAGCGCGGTCGTCCTCGTTGAGCTGCGTGTCGAACAGCTCCATCATCCGCGCCTCGATCTCTCCGGGAAGGCGGCGCGTCACGACCACCTTGAGCTTTCTGCCAGACGCCATCGCTTCTCCCGAACGTCCGAGCGTTGCTTGCGCCGCCCGGATCCGCGGCTTGTTTAGAGCGGTTCCGCCCAAAAGGGAACCGGCCGCCTCAACATCCGACGCGTGTGCGAACGCGGAATTCCAGTCCACAGCGCCCTTCCGTTCGGCGCGTCACCGGACGCGGCGCATCGAAACCGATGTCACCCTCGTAAATGCGAGCCAGAAAAGCGGGGCACCGGAAAATCCGGGATCAGCGGCGGTCCAGGCGTGCCTCGATGGCGTCCCAGATCAAGGCCTCGAGGCGGACATCGTCGAAACGGTCGATCTCCTGGATGCCGGTCGGAGACGTCACGTTGATCTCGGTGAGGTAGCCGCCGATTACGTCGATCCCGGCAAAGATCAGGCCGCGATCCCGGAGCGCGGGCCCGATCGCGGCGCAGATCTCCCGGTCGCGAGCGGTGAGCGTCGCCATCCGGGGCTCCGCTCCCACATGCATGTTGGCACGCGCCTCGCCCTCCGGCGGGACCCGGTTCACCGCGCCCGCCGGCTCCCCCTCCACCAGCACGATGCGCTTGTCCCCCTCGCGCACGGACGGAAGATAGGCCTGGATCACGAGAGGTTCGCGGAACATCGTGGCGAAGAGTTCCAGCAGCGCGTTGAGGTTTTCGTCCTCCGGGCCCAGATGGACCACGCCGAAGCCGCCATTGCCGAAGAGCGGCTTCAGCACGATGTCGCCGTGGCGTGCGCGGAAGGCGACGATGGCATCGCGATCCGCCGCGATGAGCGTCGGCGGTGCGAGTTCGGGGAAGTTCGTCACGAAGAGCTTCTCCGGTGCATTCCTGACGGCCGCCGGGTCGTTCACCACCAGCGTGGCGGGATGGACCCGCTCCAGCAGATGGGTCGCCGTGATATAGGCCATGTCGAAGGGCGGATCCTGGCGCATCAGCACCACATCCAGCGCGGCGAGATCGACCGTCTCCGGCGTGCCGAGGGAGAAGTGCTCCCCCGCCCGCCGGCGCACCTCCAGCGGCTGCATCACGGCGCAGAGCCGGCTTCCGTCCAGTGCGAGGCGGTGCGGCAGGTAGTGGCGCAGCCGGTGGCCGCGCGCCTGGGCCTCGAGCGCAAGCGCGAAAGTGCTGTCCGCCTCGATGTCGATGGACTCGATCGGGTCCATCTGGATGGCAACCGAAAGGCTCATGGCGTGCGCCGCTCAGTGCAGCCGCGTCTTGAGCTTCATGAGCGCCGCGCGGGCACGGGCGGCGGCGTCTTCGGGCAAACCGCAGGCAAGACCGCGTTCAAGTGCCGCCAATCCGTTCCTCAGCGCCCCCGTCCTCATGCAGACCAGCCCGAGTTCGTGCCAGACGCCGCCGGCGTCCGGCGCGACCAGGGCCATGCGCGCGAGCACCTCCTCGGCCCGCGCCGCGTCGCCCGCCTCGAGCGCCCGAGTCTTCAGGTTGTTCTGCAGGCGGAGGAGGATCGCCCTGTTGCTTGCCGGCGCATAGTGCGCGGGCTCCAGTTCCGCGTCGGCGCCGTGGAACTGCTTCAGCAGGTTGCGCAGGTGGCCGGCTTCCAGCGTCTGGCCGCCGTGGAACGGATCCACCACCACGCGCCGGCCGCGATCGTCGAGCCGCACCAGGAAATGACCGGGGAAGGCGAGGCCCTCCGCCGCCCATCCCTGCGCGCGGGCCGCGTGGATATAGAGAATGCCGAGGCTCACCGGGAGCCCGGCGCGTCGGTCGATCACCCGGAGCAGGTTGGCGTTATCGGGCGCATCGTAGGTCTCCGTATCGCCCGCATAGCCGTGGCGGCGGAAGAGCGTCTCATTCAGTGCGCGCCGCCGTCCGGCACGCCGGGAGGCGTCTGCCGCCGCATCGTCGGCGAGCCGGGTCAGATGGTCGCGGTAGTCCGCGAGGGGTTTGTCCGGCAGATCCAGCGCGCCCAGCAGCAGGGCAGCTTCCGCGAGATCGATGGCCTCATCCTCCCGCTCGCCGATCTCGCGGAGTGCGCGCTCGGCGGCGGTGGGCATCAGGGGGTCTCCACGCGGCGCGGATCGTCCTGCAGAATCACGTGGTTGACCACGCGCTCCACATCTTCGACGGCACGGGCATGCTCCACGACCCGCGCGAGTTCCGCCTCGCTCCGCGCGATGCCGAAGAGATACACCACGCTGTTGACCGTCTCGACGCTGTAGTTCAGATGCCCCACCTCGCGATCGAAGAGAAGCGCCGTCTTCAACTGGGCGGATATCCAGGTATCCCGGGCGTAGTCCACGAGGCCGCCCCGGTCCGTCACCTGGAGTTCGTTGATCACCTCTCGAACGCCATCGGCCTGCCAGGCGAGGCGGCTCGCTCGGATGCGGTGCTCCGGCTCCGTGACGGCCCCTTTCAGGAGCACCCGGCCTTCGTTCACGCTGAGCGTGACCCTCTGATAGAGGTCCACATCGTCCGCGAAGAACAGGTGGTTGAGCTCGGTGCGGATGGTGAGATCGTCCACCACATTCCCAACCGAGCGCTCCTCGGCAACGGCGAGTCCCGCGCCGGTGACGGCGCCCACCGCGACCGGTGCGCAGTCGGCCAGCACGACACAGCATGCAAGCACGCCCGCCGCGGCCGCCGCCCGCACCTCGAAGCGTCTCACCACGCGGAATCTTTCCAGCGTCACGTCTCTGCTCGGCAGTTTCATAGCGCGCCTTGTCCTCCGCCTCGCCCGAGAGCGCCGCGGGGCCGCCACGCGTCCGGCAGGTGCCGCGGCCATCGCCCGGGTGTCGCGATCATGACGTCGAATCGGATCATTAGCTTGCGCCATTTCGGATAGCGCGACAAGAACATGGCGGCAGCGCGCTCGATGCGTACGCGCTGTGCGGGCGTCACCGCGGCGAGCGCGTCGGCGGCGCCCTGACGGTACTTCACCTCGATGAAGACGAGGGTGCGGCGGCGGGCGGCGACGATATCGATTTCGCCCACCGGGGACGCGAAACGCCGGGCGAGCACCCGCCAACCCGCGCATCTGAGACGCAGCACGCAGAGCCTCTCCGCCGCCAGACCCCGCCGATGCGCGGTGCGGCGGGGCGCCCGCCCGGTCACCGGCCCTTCTCGTGCGCGCCCTTCCTGCGGGCGAGGGCGCGGGCGTAGGCCTCCCGGCGCGAGAGCCCGGCCTCCGTTGCGAGCGCGGCCGCCGCGTCGCGCAGCGTGCCCTCGGCGAGCAGTGCGTCCAGGCGGGCGTCGAGCGCCGCATCGTCGAGCGCCTCCTCTCGCCGACCGCCGCCGGCGCCTATGACGACGACGATCTCGCCGCGCGGTGGACCGGCCTCCGCGTAGTGACGGGCGACCGTCGCGAGGCCGCCGCGCCGCACCTCCTCGTGGCGTTTGGTCAACTCCCGCGCCACCGCCGCCGGCCGGTCGCCCAGAATCTCCGCCATGTCGGCGAGGGAAGCCGGAAGGCGGCGGGGTGATTCGAGCAGGATGAGCGTCGCGTCCAGCGATGCGAGCGATACCAGTACCGTGCGCCGCGCTGCCCGGCCGGCGGGCAAAAAGCCCCCGAAATAGAAGCGGTCCGTCGGGAGCCCTGAAAGAATGAGCGCCAGCAGCGGTGCGCTCGGCCCTGGACAGCCCGTGACGGCCACGCCCGCGGCGACGGCCTCCCGCACCAGCTTGTAGCCGGGATCGGAGATCAGCGGGGTTCCGGCGTCCGAAACCAGAGCCACCCTGTCCCCCGACGCCAGCGCGCGGAGGAGGCGGGGCCGGACGCGAGCCGCATTGTGCTCGTGATAGGAGACGAGCCGCGCGGCAACGCCGTGACGAGCGAGGAGCTTCGCGGTGCGGCGGGTATCTTCGCAGGCGACACGGTCCGCCGCGGCGAGCACCCGGAGCGCGCGGCGGGAGATGTCCTCCAGATTGCCGATGGGCGTCGCCACCAGCCAGAGGCCCGCGCGGAGCGGCTCCGGTTTACTTGCCCGGGAGGGCTCCGTAAGCTCCGGGTCTGCGGCAACGCCACGGGATTCACTCGGCGTTATGGAAGAGCCTGGCGCCACGGTCCTTCGGACTCCGCCTCCAATTTTGCGCGCGCCTGGACGGGGATGGGCCGCGCTCGGCATCCTGTTAGTCCTTCTCGCGGCAGGCTGCGCGCCTGCGAGCATACCCGCGCCCGTGACGGACGGCCAAGCGGCGAACCGGCTCGACGTGCAGGAAGCGCCGGTGCAGGAAGTCCTGGCGGAAGCAGCGGATGCCGGGCCCCCCGAAGCGCGTGACACCAGCGAACACGTGGCGCCGCAAACCGAATCCGCACCGGATCTGGCCGAATCGCCCGCGCCGCCGCCCGTGGCCGACCTGGCCCCGGGGGCGGGGCGGATAGGCCTGTTGCTCCCGCTCACCGGGCGCTACGCCGACGCCGGCGAAACCCTGCTGCGGGCGGCCGAACTCGCCCTGTTCGATTCGGGCCTCGACGACCTTGTACTGCTGCCGCGGGACACGACGGGAACGGCAACAGGCGCGGAGACCGCTGCGCGCGCCCTGCTCGACGACGGCGTGGATCTCATCCTTGGCCCGCTGCTCGCAGATGGCGTGCGCGCCGTTGCGCCCCACGCGGCACGAGAAAACGTCGCCATGATCGCCTTCTCCACCGACCGCACGGCGGCGGGTGCGGGGGTCTATCTGATCGGCCATACGCCACGAGCGCAGATTCGGCGGGTGATCGCCTACGCTGCGGCGCTCGGCCACCGGCGCATCGCCCTGCTCGCCCCCCGAACCCGCTATGGCCAAACCTCGGCCGACGAAGCGGCGGATGCCGCGGCGCATGCCGGTCTCGCTTTCGCGGGCGCCCATTACTATGCGGCCGACGGCTCGGACGCGGAGGACGCGGTTCGCCGCCTCGCCGCACGGCAGCAACAAGACGGCGGCCCGGGAGCGTTGCCGTTCGATGCACTGCTGCTGCCGGACGGAGGAGCCCGGCTTCGCCAGGTCGCGCCGCTCCTCCCCTATTACGACATCGACCCGGCGGAGGTGCGCCTGCTGGGAACGGGCCTCTGGGACGATCCGGCGACACTCGGGGAGCCGGCGCTGAACGGCGGCCTGTTCGCCGCACCGGACCCCGCCGCCCGGCAACGGTTCGCGGCGCGCTACGAGGCGGCCTTCGGCGCGCCGCCGGGCGCGATCGCCTCCCTCGGCTATGACGCGACCGCGCTCGCCGCCGCCCTCGCGCTGCGCAATTTCGACCGCAATGCGCTCGCCAGCCGAGGCGGCTTCCTGGGCGTAGACGGCATTTTCCGCTTCGACGAGGACGGCGTCGCCGAGCGCGGTCTCGCCGTCCTCGAGGCGACCGACAGGGCGGGTGCCGCTCTCGCCGCCCCTGCGCCCGAGCGCTTCCCTCCCGGGGCGTAGCGTCCCGCTTCCACCGGGCCGTGCTCGCACGGATCAGAGCACGAGTTCGGCAATGACGGCGTTGAGCAAGGGGCGGCCCGTATCGGTCGCGCGGAGAAGGCCGGGAGCGGGATCGAGATAGCCCGCCTGCCGGAGCCGCGCCGCACCCGCACGGCTCACCACGCGGTCGGCCGCACAGCCGGTGCGCTCTTCCAGCGCCGCCTCGGAAACGCCTTCGTGCAGCCGAAGACCGAGGAGCAGCATTTCACGCGCCTGCTCCTCGGGGCCGATTGCGCGCGATTCCGCCGTGCCGTAACCCGTGCGCTCCACCGCGGCGAGCCAGGCCTCTGGCGCAGCGTGTCCGCGCACCGCCACGCGGCCGCCGTCCGGATCGATGCGTCCGTGGGCGCCGGGGCCGATGCCGGCATAGGGCTCGTAGCGCCAGCAGGCGAGATTGTGGCGGCAGGCCTGCCCGGCTCGCGCGTGATTGGAAACCTCATAAGCCCTGAAGCCCGCCCCTTCGGTGAGTTCCTGGGTGGTGTCGTAGAGCGCCCGTGCGGTGTCTTGGTCCGGCAGCGCGAACTCCCCCGAGCGGTGGCGGGCGAAGAACGCCGTGCCCCTCTCCACCGAGAGCTGGTAAAGCGAGAGGTGGCCGTCCGCCAAGTCGAGCGCTCGGGCGAGTTCGGTGCGCCAGGCGGCGGGGTTCTGCCCGGGACGGGCGTAGATCAGATCGAAGGAGCTACGCGGCAGGAGGCGTCGGGCGAGCGCTATTGCGCGCAGCGCCTCTTCCACCCCGTGGGCCCGGCCCAGGAAGCGAAGCGCGGTGTCCTCCAGCGCCTGCACTCCGAGCGAGACCCTGTTGACGCCTGCCGCGCGGAAATCTCGCAGGCGCCCAGCCTCGGTCGAGGTGGGATTGGCTTCGAGAGTGATCTCCACGTCCGCCGCCAGGGTCCAGCGGGTGGCGGCGCGGTCCAGCACGGCGGCGGCCGTCGCGGGCGGCATGAGCGACGGCGTGCCGCCGCCGAAGAAGATGCTTCCGACCTCACGATTCGGCAGCAGATCCGCCGTACGGTCGAGCTCCGTTAGCAGCGCGCGGCGCCAGCGGGCCTGGTCCACCCGCTCCCGCACATGGCTGTTGAAATCGCAATAGGGACATTTGGAAAGGCAGAAGGGCCAGTGCACATAGAGCGCGAGAACGCGGGAGCCCGCGCCGGTGCGGCTCAAGAACCCGCCCCCAGATGAGCCGCAAGCTGCTCGAACGCCCGGGCGCGATGGGTGAGCGGCTGCTTCTCCGCGGGCGTCATCTCGCCGAAGGTGCGTTCGTGGCCCGCCGGCACGAAGATCGGGTCGTAGCCGAAGCCGTGGCGCCCCCGGGGAGGCCAGGTCAGCCGCCCATGGACCGTGCCCTCCACCGTTTCGCAATATCCGTCCGCCCAGGCAAGGCAGAGCGCGCAGACGAAATGGGCCGGCGCACCCTCGATCTCCGCGCCGCAGGCGTCCAGCGCGGCACGAACCCGCACCATTGCCGCTGCGAAATCGCGCTCGGGCCCCGCCCAGCGGGCGGAGCGGATCCCCGGCGCACCGTCGAGAGCGGGCACGACGAGGCCCGAATCGTCGGCGAGAGCCGGCGCGCCGCCCACCGATGCCGCCTGCGCGGCGGCGAGGGCCTTCAGCGCCGCATTGGCGCCGAAGGTCGCGCCCGTCTCCTCCGGTTCGGCGAGGCCGAGTGCGGCGGCACTCACCGCCTCGATACCGAGCGGTGTCACGAGAGCCGCGATCTCCCGCACCTTCCCCTTGTTGTGGCTTGCGACGATGAGGCGCCCGCTCACGCCGCGGCGGCTCATGGAAGCGGCGCCTCCTAGCCCTTCGCGAAAAGCGCGGCGCGCTGCAGGGCGAAGAGCCGCGCCGTGCCTTCGCGGGCGAGCGCCAGCATGGCGGTCAATTGCTCGTCGGCGAAGGGTTCCGTCTCCGCCGTGCCCTGGACCTCGACAATGCCGCCTGCCGCGGTGAGCACGAAGTTCGCATCCGCATCCGCCGTGCTGTCCTCGTCATAGTCGAGATCGAGCACCGCCTCGCCATTCACGATCCCGCAGCTCACCGCGGCGACCTGGCTCGAGAGGGGCAGACGCTCGATCCTGCCCGAATCAACGAGCCCGGCGAGCGCCTTGTGCAACGCCACATAGGCGCCGGTGACGGAGGCGGTTCGGGTGCCGCCGTCGGCTTGAATCACGTCGCAATCAACGACGATCTGGCGTTCCTTGAGCACCGCGAGGTCCGTGACCGCCCGAAGCGAACGCCCGATCAGGCGCTGGATCTCCTGGGTGCGCCCGCTCTGGCGACCGCGCGCCGCCTCACGCGCGGTGCGGGAGCCGGTGGAGCGCGGGAGCATGCCATATTCGCCGGTGACCCAGCCCCGCCCCGTGTTGCGGAGGAAAGGCGGTATCCGCTCCTCGACGCTCGCCGTGCAAAGTACATGGGTATCGCCTACGCGCACGAGGCAGGAGCCCTCGGCATGCTTGCTCACCCCCGCCTCGAGGCTGACGGGGCGCATCTCGTCCTTCCGGCGGCCCGACGGACGCATGGCTCCGCGCTCCCTTTCCCACCAATCCCACGCCGCCGACGCTAACCGATTCGCCCCCTGCGGGAAACGGCCCTCGCCATCTTGAGCGCGGGCGTCGGCGATTCGCCCTCCCACCCGTGCGCGCCCCGTCGCACAAAGAAACAGGCCGACCTGGAGGCCCGCATACCCAATGTAGAGCGCCGCGCGCGACCCGCGGCCGCCATTCGCTTGATCGGTGGCGTGGTGTGTGATTGGGTGGCGGTGGGGAACGACGAGGCGGCCATGCAACCGTTACGGACCATTCTGTTTGCGCCCGGCAACCATCCGCGCAAGGTCGCCAAGGTGTTCGACGCCGGCGCGGACGCCGTCGTGCTCGACCTCGAGGACGCCGTCGCGGCCGCCGAGAAGGAAGCGACCCGCACCGTTGTGGTGGAGGCGCTGGCCCGGCCCCGCGGCTGCCTCGGCTATGTCCGCGTCAACGCCCTCGATACGGACTATTGCTACGGCGATCTCGTGGCCACGGTCGCTGCGGGCGTGGACGGCATCATGCTGCCCAAGGTAGAGAGCCCGAGCCAGCTTGAGACCGCCGACTGGCTCATCGGCCAGTTGGAGCGCGCGCAGGGGCTCGCGCCCGGGGCCGTCGACCTGCTCCCCCTCGTCGAGACCGGCGCCGGCATGGCCGCGGTGCGGGCCATCGCAAAGGCCCGCACGCGGGCGAAGCGTCTTGTCTTCGGCGCCGGCGACTACACGCGAGACATGCGCATGGTCTGGACGCCGTCCGAGACCGAGCTTGCGCCAGCCCGCGCGGAGCTCGTGCTGGCATCGCGCGCCGCCGGACTGGAAGCCCCGATCGACAGCGTCTTCATCGATCTCGCGGATCCGGAAAGCCTGGAGGCCTCGGCGCACACCGCGCGGGCGGCGGGCTTCCAGGGCAAGCTCTGCATCCACCCCAGGCAGGTGGCACCGGTGAACCGGGTCTTTACGCCCACCGCCGAAGAGGTGGCGCGGGCGGAAAAACATATCGCCGCCTTCAAGGAGGCGGAGGCCGCGGGCTCGGCCTCGATCCAGGTCGACGGCTATTTCATCGACTACCCCATCGTCGAGACGGCTGAACGGACCATCCGCCTGATGGAGGCGATCAGGCAGCGGGAGGCCGGCGCCGGCTGACCCGTCCGTCCGGCACCAGCCAAGCGAACACCCCAAGCGAAGGGACCGCAAGACAATGTTCATGTCGGCCGAACAGTACCGGGATTCGCTCCGCAGCCTTGCGCCCCGGGTCTTTCTCGACGGAGAGGCCGTCTCTTCGGTCGCCGACGAGCCGCGTTTCGGGCCGGGGATCGCTGCCGTCGGCCTGACCTACGACCTGGCGCTCGACGCGCGCCACCGCCACGTCATGACGGCGACGGAGGAAAGCACCGGCGGCGAGGTCAACCGCTTCCTGCACATCAACCGCTCCACCGAGGACCAGCTCCACAAGCTGGAAGCCGTCCGCCTGGCCTGCCAGAACACGGGCTGCGCCCAGCGCTACCTCACCCAGGACGGCCTCAACGCCATACACCAGACCACCCACCGCATGGACCGGGAGACAGGAAGCGACATCCACGCGCGCTTTCTCGCATACCTCCACCGCGTTCAGGCGGAGGACCTCACCCTCGGCGTCGCCATGACCGACGGCAAGGGAGACCGCTCGCGACGGCCCCACGCCCAGGCCAACCGGGATTCTTACGTCCATATCGCCAGGCGCCGGCCGGACGGCATCGTGATCCGGGGCGTCAAGGCCATCGTCACCGGCGCGCCCTACATGCACGAATTCCTCGTCATGCCCTGCCGCAACATGACCGAGGACGATGCGTCGTTTGCCGTCTGCTGCGCCGTTCCTGCGGACGCGGAGGGGCTCACCATCGTCGCGCGGCCTGCCGGCCGACCGGGGAACGCCGCCGCGAAGTTCAGCGCGAAATACGGACAATCCACCGGCGTGGTGATCTTCGAGGACGTGTTCGTGCCCTGGGAGCGGGTGTTCCTGGCCGGGGAGTGGCGCTACACCCAGTTCCTCGCCCAGGCTTACGCGACCCATCATCGGCACTCCTGCATCGGGGCGCGGGCGGGCTTCGGCGACCTCCTGATCGGCGCCGGCGTTCTGATGGCGGAAGCCAACGGCCTGCCGGTGGACAAGACGCATCATCTGCGCGAACGCATGACCGATCTGATCAAGATCGTGGAAGGCTTCTATGCCTGCGGGGTCGCGGGCTCGGTCTACGGCCGGGCGGACGAATCCGGGTGCCACGAACCGGACCGGGTGTTCGTGAACATCGGCAAGCTGCTCCTCTCCACCCAGATCTACGACATGCACCGGCTCTCCCACGACGTTTCCGGCGGGCTGGTGGTGGCGCTTCCGGGACCCGACGAGGACCACAACCCCGCCACCGCAGGCTCCCTCGCCGAGATGCTCCGGGGTCGCGAAGACGTGCCCCATGCCGAGCGCATGGAGGTCGCGCGCCTGATCGAGGATCTCACCGCCTCCGACGAGGCGGGCTGGTATTCGGTCATCAGTCTGCATGGCGGCGGCTCGCCCGCCGCGACGGGGCTCGAAATCTTCCGCAGCTACCCGCTTCAGGAGAAGGTCGCGCTGGTCGAGCGCCTGCTGGAGCGGGGCGTGCTGACCGACGAGACGAACGCACCGAGCCGCGACCGGCAGCCGGGCCGCTGCTGCCCAGTGGGCTGCGAGACGCCCGATACGCCCGCCCGGCCCCGCCGCGCCCGCAACTGAGACAACGGCAGGGAGAGAGACATGTCCGTGGAACGGCGCCTCCAGCGCCTCGAAGACATCGAAGCCATCAAGCAGCTCATCGCGCGCTACGCCAAGGCGGCCGACCATAATGGCGACATGGCGATGATGGCGCCCTGCTTCACCGAGGACGCGGTATGGAACTGCGAAGGCATTGGGCGCTGGGAAACGCGGGACGGCATTGCCGAGGGGCTGCGCGAGGTCTGCACCAGCGGCATCCCGTGGGCGCTCCACTACATGACCCAGCCGGTCATCGAAGTCGCCGACGACGGGCGCACCGCGACCGGTGAGTACTATCTGTGGGAGCTCGCCAAAGTGACTCCGGAAGGCGGCGGCCCGGCCGCCGACACCTGGATCGGCGGCTGGTATGAATCCAAATTCCGCAAGGAAGACGGCGAATGGCGGTTCGCCCATATCGAGCTCTATCTCAAGCTCCTGAGCGAAGCCGCCAAGCCCTCCTGGGAAACCCCCATCCCGCCCTGGCAGGGATAGACTCGGGTCTTGGTGCGCGGGCCGTCGCGCCCGCGCACCGGAGCGGCGCTACGCGGCCCAGATCTCGGGGCGCGCGAGAACGGCCCGAATATGGCCGGCGAGGCGCATGGACCAGTCCTCGACGCCCGATGGCTCACGCACCAGGTCGTTGCGAATCTCGATCAGCAACGAGGGCACACCGCGCTGCTCGCCGTGCACGGGCAGGGTGTAATCGCTCTCGAGATCGACGCTGAAGGGCTGATTCTCCCCTACCTGCCATCCCTCGGCACTGAGCCGCTCCGCCATCGGCGCCGCCATGCGCCTGTCCTCATGCCAGCAGATGGCGATGTGCCAGGGCCGGAAGATGCCGTCCGCCATGTGAGGCGTGAAGCTGTGGACCGCCACCAGAGCCGGCGGCGGGCCCGCGGCCGCCCGCCGGTCCAGAGCGGCTCGGATCGCTTCGTGATAGGGCGTGAAGAAGGCGGCGATGCGCGCATCCCGCGCCGCCGGGCTCAGGCCCTGGTTGCCGGGCACAGGCGTGGAATCGCTCATTTCCGGTATACGGTCGGGCGCGCTCTCGGGGCGGTTGCAGTCCACCACCAGACGCGAATAACCCGCGAGGATCGCCTGGGCATCCAGCAGAGCGGAAAGCCTTCGCGCAACGGGCGCCGCACCGATATCCCAGCCGATATGGTCCCGCCGGCGTTCTTCGCTCACTCCGAGCGTGCCGAGCGCCGCCGGAATTGCGCAGCTCGCATGGTCGCAGACCAGCAGCGCGCGGCAGCGTCCGTTCGGGTTGAGCGATTCGAAGGGTGGCGGGTCTCCGTCGCCCGGCAAGGCCGCATCCGGGGCGTCAGACACCGTAGATGCGCCGCGCGTTGCCGGCACCGATCATGGCGCTGATCCGTGCTGCTTCCTCCGCCGTGCATTCGTCGTCCGCGATCCAGCGATCCATGGCGCGGGACAGCGCGGTGCGAAAGCGGAGCGCACCAAGATAGTAGAGCTCGGAGAGGCCGAAGGCGTCGGAGCTATAGAGCTGTTTGGTGAAGGGGGCGGTCTCCAGCGCTTCGTCCAGAATGCGCGCATAGCTGGGCCCCGTCCAGTTGAGCGCAAAGCCGACGTCGAAATAGACGAACGGGAAGTTCTCCGCCATCAGCCCCGCCTGGCGATGGAACGGATAGCAGTGGAGCAGCGTAATGGGGAAACTCCAGGGTTCTACCGCCGCGACCCAGGGCGTGAGGTAGCTCGGGTCCACCCGGTTCAGCTCGATGTCCGGGTCTCCCATCCCGATATGGAACTGGATGGGGAAGCGCCGCTCCCGCGCGATATCGGCGGCGGTCCAGATCAGGTGGCGTTCGAGCGTCGGGTCCTCGACACGCACCTTGCCTTCCCGCTCCACCTCCGCAAGCCAGCGCCCGGCGGCGGACGTCACCTCTGCGGCGTCGGGCCGCGCATAGTCGATGCGAAGCGTCGCCCGGTAGGCAAGCACCGATTTCAACCCGACGACCTCATCCGTCGCCACGGCGTGGAGCGCCTCTTCCACCGCCTGCCCGTAGCCCTCCGCGGAAACGCCGCCGGCGGCGACGCGCTCCGCCACGGTCTCGATACGCACGATCTCGTGCGCGCTACCGCCGCCGATCGTACCCACCTCGGCAACGGTGCAGAGTTCCTCCGGGCGGTTGCCGCTATCCACCACGAAGCTCTCGATCGCGGCGCCTTGCAATAAGCGCCGGTTGACTTCGGCGGCGCCCAGCGCGCGCCGCCGCGCCGCATAGTCCGCCGGCGGGCAGAACGCGGGCAGGTCCAGAACGGGCGCGCACCAGCGCCGGACGGAGAGCGCCACCGGCTTGTCCCAGTGGCTGGTTCCCTCGGGCGGCGGCGCGTAGGCCTCGCTCAGCAGACTTTCGAGACGATCGTCCTCGAGGTCCACAGGCACGATGCCGTGGCAATGATGATCGACCAGGGGAATGCTCTCCCTGGTGGCCTCTACGGCAGGCATGGCGGTCGCTCCACGGGCTGTTGAATTGCTGGAACAATCGGCCGATGGGCCGTGCCGTTCAAGAGCGCTGGCGCCGCGGCGCGAGCGCATATCGGACGAGCAGGTGTTACACCGGCTTCCCGGCCCTGGCCGTCCGTATCGTCTTGTGGGCTCCGAGCGGGGACAAAGGGTAGGCAATGGGCGGGCGAGGGCCTATTCTCCCGCCGCCTTCAGACGGGGGATCGGGAAGCCTCGCCGATGCAAATCGTACGGGACTGGCGGAACACGCCGGAGGATGCGCGCGGCGCGGTAACGGCCGTCGGCAATTTCGATGGCGTCCACCTCGGTCATCGTGCCGTCATCGATGAGGCGGCGCGAATCGCCCGCGGCCTTGGGGCACCGCTGGCGGCCCTCACGTTCGAGCCCCATCCGCGCCACGTGCTTGCGCGCCCGAGCGGGCCGTTCCGACTCACGCCCTTTCGCTCGAAGGCGCGCCATCTGGCGGCACTCGGCGTGGATATCCTCTATGTGGTCCGCTTCGACCGCGCCTTCGCCGGTAAGGAGCCCAAGGATTTCGTGCGGGACGTCCTGGTATCCGGCATCGGCGCGCGCCACGTGGTGGTGGGCTACGACTTCGCGTTCGGGGCGAAGCGCGCAGGCACGGTGGACCTTCTCTCCACTCTCGGTGAAACCCACGGCTACGGCGTGAGCCGCGTGGCGGCCGCCGGCGCCGGGCCGCGCATCCACTCCGCGAGTCGGGCCCGGGAGCTCCTGTCGGCGGGCGACGTTGCCGCGCTGCCCGCCATCCTCGGCCACTATTGGGAGATCGATGGCCATGTCGTGACCGGGGACCGGCGTGGCCGGACGATCGGCTTCCCCACCGCCAACCTGCGGACGGGCGGCCTTCTTCACCCGGCGCGGGGGGTCTACGCACTCTGGGCCGATGCCGGCGGCGGCTGGCTCCCTGCAGTCGCCAATCTGGGCCGCCGCCCCACCTTCGACAAGAACGAGGACCTGTTGGAAGTTCATCTCTTCGGCTTCTCCGGCACGCTCTATGGCAAGCGGCTCCGCGCAGCCTTCGTCGAGCGCGTGCGCGCCGAGCGCAAGTTCGACGGTATCGAGGCACTCAAGGCTCAGATCGAACGGGATTGCGATTCCGCGCGCTCGATCCTCTCTCGTGCGGACATGCCGGATACCCCCACCCCCGCCCCACTGCGCCAGGCGAGTGCGCGCTCATGACCACGGACTACCGCGATACCGTTCTGATGCCGCGCACGGCCTTTCCGATGAAGGCAAAGCTGCCGGAGCGCGAACCCGCCACGGTCGCACGCTGGGAGGCCATGGGGCTCTACCAGCGGCTGCGCGCGGCGTCTGCCGGCCGGCCCAAATTCATCCTCCATGACGGCCCGCCCTACGCCAACGGCCACCTCCATCTCGGCACCGCTCTCAACAAGATCCTCAAGGATGTGGTCGTCCGCTCGCAACAGATGATGGGCAGGGATTCGGTCTACGTCCCGGGCTGGGATTGCCACGGACTGCCGATCGAATGGCAAGTGGAGCAGCGCTACCGAAAAGAAGGCAAAGACAAGGACTCCGTGCCGGTGGGCGCGTTTCGTGCCGATTGCCGGGCTTTCGCCGAGCACTGGATCGACGTGCAGCGGGGCGAGTTCAAGCGCCTCGGCGTGATCGGCGATTGGGACAACCCCTATACGACCATGACCTTCGCGGCCGAAGCCGCGATCGTCCGTGAACTTGGGCGCTTTCTGGTGGACGGCAGCCTCTATCGCGGCGCACGACCCGTGATGTGGTCGCCGGTGGAAGGGACCGCGCTGGCCGAGGCGGAGGTCGAGTATCTGGACCACAAGTCCATCACGATCGCCGCAGCCTTCCCCGTGCTGGAGAGCGGTCTCGCCGCGCTCGAAGGCGCCTCCATCGCCATCTGGACCACGACGCCCTGGACCATCCCCGGCAACCGCTGCATCGCCTACGGCTCCGCGCTCCGCTACGCCGTGGTTGAAGTCACGGAGGCGGCGGAGGGTGCGCTGGCGAAACCGGGCATGCGAATCGCCGTGGCCGAAGCGCTGCGGGAGACGTTCCTTGCCGAATGCGGCATCGCCGGGCACCGGGTGCTTGAGAGCGACATTCCTGGGGACGCCCTGGCGGGCACGGTCTGCGCGCACCCGTTGCGGGGCAGGGGTTACGACTTCCCCGTGCCTCTCATCCCGGCGGACCATGTCACCACCGATCAGGGCACGGGGTTCGTCCACATCGCACCCGGCCACGGCGCGGAGGACTTCGAAGCGGTGATGCGCTTCAACGCAAGCGGCGCGGGCGGCGGGCCGATCGAGGTCCCCGAGACGGTGGGTCCGGACGGATGCTATTTCGACCATGTGCCGCTCTTTCCGGGCAAGCATGTCTACAAGGTCAATGGCGAGGTGGCGGACGCTCTGAAGGCGGCGGGCGGGCTTCTCGGGCGGGGGACGCTCACCCATTCCTATCCGCATTCCTGGCGTTCCAAGGCGCCGCTCATCTTCCGCAACACGCAGCAGTGGTTCATCAGCATGGAGACCACCGGGCTCCGCGAGACCGCGCTCCGGGCCATCGACCAGGTGCGCTGGGTCCCCCCCGCCGGGCGCGCGCGGATTCGCGCCATGATCGAGACCCGGCCGGACTGGGTGCTCTCCCGCCAGCGGGTCTGGGGCGTGCCCATCGCCGTGTTCGCCGCCCGCGACGGCAGCGGCCCGCTGCGGGATGCGCGCGTGGTCGAGCGCATCGCCCAGGTGATCGAGGCGGAGGGAGCGGACGCCTGGTTCAGCAGCGACAAGGCGCGCTTCCTTTCCCCCGACCACGACCCGGAGGCCTACGACAAGGTCGAAGACATCCTGGATGTCTGGTTCGAGAGCGGTACCACCCACAGCTTCGTGCTGGAGGCGCGCCCCGAGCTCGAATGGCCTGCTTCGCTCTATCTCGAAGGCTCGGATCAGCACCGCGGCTGGTTCCACAGCTCGCTGCTGGAATCCTGCGGTACCCGCGGCCGCGCCCCCTACGACGCCGTGCTGACCCACGGCTTCGTGGTGGACGGCGAGGGGCGGAAAATGTCCAAGTCGCTCGGCAACGTCATCGCGCCGCAGGAGGTCAATGAGCGTTACGGCGCGGACATCCTCCGCCTCTGGGTGGTGAGCGCCGACTATTCCGAGGATCTGCGCATCAGCGACGATATCCTGCGGCACCAGGTGGATGCCTACAGGCGGCTCCGCAACACCCTGCGCTATCTACTGGGCAATCTCGCCGGGTTCCAACCCAACGAGCGCGTGGAGCTCGACGAAATGCCCCTTTTCGAGCGCTGGGTGCTGGATCGCCTCCACCGGCTCGACGGCGATATCCGCCGATGGTGCGACGACTTCGCGTTCCACGACATGTTCGTCGCACTGCATAATTTTTGCGCCGTGGACCTCTCCGCCTTCTATTTCGACATTCGCAAGGATTCGCTCTACTGCGACCGTCCGGATTCGATCCGCCGCCGTGCCGTTCGGACGGTGCTGGACCGGCTGTTCGACTGCCTCACCGCCTGGCTCGCACCCTTCATCTGCTTCACCGCCGAGGAAGCCTGGCTTGCGCGCCACCCGGACGAGAATGACAGCGTCCACCTCCGCACCTTTCCGACGCTGCCCGCGGAATGGCGGGACGACGCGCTGGCCGAGCGCGTTGCACATCTCCGCGCGGTCCGCCGCGTCGTCACCAAGGCGCTGGAAGAGGCGCGCGCAACCAAGATCATCGGCTCCTCGCTGCAGGCGGCGCCCGAGGTCTTCGTGCACGAGCGTTACAGGGCGGCGTTCGAGAGCGGGGAGAATTCGCTCGCTGACACGCTCTTCATCACCTCCGGCGCGGCGCTCCGCGAATGGGACGAGGCCGCTGGAGACGCCGGCCTCACGACACTCCCCGAGGTGCCGGATGTGGGCGTGCGGTTCGCGAAGACGGCGCACGAGAAATGTGCACGCTGCTGGCAGTGTCTGCCCGATGTGGGCGCGGATGAGCGGCATCCCGGCCTCTGCGGTCGCTGCGCGGACGCGGCCGAGGCGTTTCGTCGCGCCGCCTGACCGGGTGCGGTCGGACGGACGCCGGAAACGGGATCGTGCTGCATGTCGGGCTTCCGGTGGCCGCGGTTGTCCTTGTTGCCGACCAGGCGAGCAAGCTCGCCATGCTGGCCACACTCTGGTCCCCACCGCGCCGCATCGAGGTCACGAGCTTCTTCGCCCTCACCCCCGTCGAGAACCGGGGCATCAGCTTCGGCCTCTTCCAAAGCGAGGGCGCGGGCGCATGGGCCATCGTCGCGCTCGCGCTCGGGATTGCGGCGGGGCTCTGCCTCTGGCTCCGGCGGACGCGCCGGCTTTGGCCCGCTCTCTGCCTCGGTGCGATCGTCGGCGGCGCTGTGGGGAACGTCGTCGATCGCGTTCGCCTCGGCTGGGTGGTCGACTTTCTGGATTTCCATGGCGGGGGCTATCACTGGCCCGCCTTCAACGTCGCCGACGCGGCGATCAGCGTGGGAGTCGTCCTGCTGATCGCCGACATCTTGATGAAGCCGTCGAAAAGGCCTAGATGAAGGCTATGGAATGGCGAACGGAAACGGGGCCTTTCGTGGCGAAGCGCGGTCTCGGGGTGGCACTCTGCCTTTGCATCCTCGCGCCGGCGCTGGCGGCCTGCGATTCGCTCGGCTTCGGCAAGACCTCGCCGGACGAGTTCCAGGTGATGCGCGTGCCCGAACTCATCATCCCGCCGGAATATACGCTCCGCCCGCCGGCGCCGGGCGCTCCGGGGCCGCAGGTACAATCCGTTCGCAGTCAGGCCGAAGCGGACCTCATCGAAAGCACCGCCTCCGAGCGGCCGGCCGGCGAGACGCCGGGCGAAGCCGCACTGATCGAGCAGGCCGGTGCGCAGCACGCGGACCCGAACATAAGGCGCACCATCAAACGCGACTTCTCGAATTATGCGGAAGAGGACGAGAGCTTCGTCGATTCGCTGCTGTTCTGGCGCGAGGATCAGCCACTCGGCACGGTGGTCGACGCCGAAGCTGAAGCGCAGCGGCTGCGCGAGAACGAAGCGCTCGGCGCCCCGCCCACCGAAGGCGAGACGCCGACCATCCAGCAGCGCGAAAGGGCGCTCCTCGAAGACCTGTTCTGACGCCACCATGCCCGACCTGATGCTGCGCATCGTCACGTTTTTCCGACGCGGTCTCCAGGTCGTGGGGTCCGCCGCGCTGCTTTCCGCCTTCGCCCTCGCACCCGTGGAAGGCACCGAGGGCGGCCTTTTCGGTGCAGAGACCTTCACCCTGGATAACGGCCTCCAGGTGGTACTGCTGGAAAATCGCCGCGCGCCCGTCGTCACCCATATGGTCTGGTACCGGGTGGGTGCGGCGGACGATCCGCCGGGCAAGTCGGGCACAGCCCATTTTTTGGAACATCTGATGTTCAAGGGCACGGCGACGGTGGGTGCCGACCGCTTCTCCGAGCTCGTCGCGGAGCGCGGCGGAGTCGACAACGCCTTCACCGCCGCGGATTACAGCGGCTACTTCCAGCGCGTCGCCCGCGAGCATCTCGGCTTCGTCATGTCGCTCGAGGCCGACCGCATGCAGAACCTCGCCTTCAGCGACGAGGACGCGTTGCGGGAGCGGGACGTGATTCTCGAGGAGCGCAACAGCCGCACGGACAACGACCCGGAGGCGCTGCTCTTCGAGCAGGTACGGGCCGCGCAGTTCCTGAACCATCCCTACGGCACCCCGATCATTGGCTGGCGTCACGAGATCGAGGCCCTATCGCCCGAAGATGCGCGGGCGTTCTACGAGCGTCACTACGCCCCCAACAACGCGATCCTGGTCGTCGCGGGAGACATTGCCGCCGACGACCTCCGCTCGCTCGCCGAGAAGCATTACGGCGCGATTCCCCCGGCCCCGGCCCTCGGGCCGCGGGAGCGTCGCCAGGAGCCGCCCCAGAACGCCCCGCGGCGCGTGGAGATGACGGACGAACGCGCCGCAAAGCCCGGGATCGTCCGCAGCTATCTCACGCCCGGTCATGGGGGCGGCGCACCCGAAACCGCCGCTCTCAGCGTTCTGGCCGAAATTCTCGGCGGCGGGCGCACCGGCCGCCTGTACCGCTCCCTCGTGGTCGAGCAAGGAATCTCGCCACAGGCGGGCGCTTCCTACAACCCGGTCTCGGTCGACCCCGGCGCGTTCTGGATCTATGCGGATGCGTTCGTGGGCGAAGATATCGAACCCGTGGAAATGGCGCTCGACGCTGCGGTCGCGGCTCTCGTCGACGGCAAGCTCGCGGAATCGGAGGTCGAAACCGCGAAACAGCGCATGATCGCCGGTACCGTCTACCTTCTCGACAATCCGCGCTCCGTCGCGCGCGTGTATGGACGCGCGCTCGCTTCGGGTATCGACATCGGGTCCATCGAAAGCTGGACCGATCGCCTGGCCGCGGTAACCAGAGAACAAGTCGTGGAGGCCGCCCGCCTCGTGCTGCGGCGCGAGCGCTCGGTGACCGGCATCCTGCGCCCGGGCGAGCCTGGCTAGACGATGGTGCGCCTCCTCGCCGCAACGGCACTCGCGCTCATGCTTCTCGGCACGGCGGCGGATGTGCGCGCCACCGATATCCAGCGCATCGTCACACCCGCCGGCAACGAACTCTGGTACGCCCACGACGCACGAATCCCGGTGATCTCGCTCGCCCTCGCCTTTCGCGGTGGGGCGGCGCTGGATCCGGAGGGCAAGGAGGGACTTGCCACCTTCACGACCCGTATGCTCGGCGAAGGTGCGGGCGATCTCGATTCGTCGACATTCCAGCAAGCGGTTGAGAACCGCGCCATCGCGCTCGCGTTCGATGCGGGACGGGATGTGGTGACGGCGACCATGAGCACGGTGTCGGCGCACCGGGAAGAAGCCTTTCGGCTGCTCGGCCTCGCCCTGTCGGCACCGCGCTTCGATGCGGCGGCGGTGGAACGCGTCCGGCGCCAGATCCTGACCGCCATTGCCCAGAATGCGCAAACCCCGCACGCCGTCGCGAATCGGGTCTGGTTTGAAACGGTCTTCCCCGATCATCCCTATGGCAGGCCGGTGAACGGTACGGCCGAGAGCGTCTCGGCCATCGGGGACGCCGATCTGCACCGCTTCGCCGAAACCCGGCTCGCCCGCGGCAACGCCGTCGCCGCCGCCGCGGGCGACGTGTCGGCAGACGAAATTGCGCGCCTCTTGGACGGCGCCCTTGCGGGCCTCGCCGACGACGCCGCTCCGGGCAACGTAAACGAGGCGGCGCTGCAAAATCTGGGCGGGACGCTCGTGGTGGAGCGGCCGCTGCCGCAGACCGTGATCACCTTCGGCATGCCGGGGCTCGCACGCAGCGATGAGGATTTTTACGCGGCCTATGTGATGAACCATATCCTGGGCGGTGGCTCCACCTCCCGCCTCTACAGGGAGATCCGCGACA
The DNA here is from genome assembly GCA_965220825.1 of Alphaproteobacteria bacterium. Taxonomy (GTDB): domain Bacteria; phylum Pseudomonadota; class Alphaproteobacteria; order UBA828; family UBA828. Next base: position 337,422 of record OZ244839.1, on the reverse strand, counting down.
AGCGCGGGCTCGCCTACGGCGTCTACAGCTACCTTGCGCCACTGGACCGTGCCGGGCTCTATCTCGGCGGCGTCGCCACCCGCAACGACCGGGCGGCGGAGACGGTCGCGGTGTTGCGCGACGAGATCGCGCGCCTCGCCGCCGAGGGCGTCACCGACGAAGAACTGTCGGCCGCGAAACGCCATCTGACGGGAGCCTTCCCGCTCCGCTTCGATAGCGGCCGCCGCATCGCCGCCATGTTGACGAACCACCGGCTCGACGGCCTCGGCATCGACTATGTGGACCGCCGCAACGACCTGATCGAAGCCGTGACCCGCGCGGATGTCGCCCGCGCCGCGAAGCGCCTGTTGCGCCCCGATCTTCTCACCCTTGTTCTTGTCGGCACTCCCGACGCCGTCGAACCCACCCTTTGAAACCGCCCACGGAACGAAACGCCCGGCCCGACGGTTTCAAACACGTGCCACGCGCGCTGGTTCCAAGAGACACGGGCAGTGTGAGCGGGGTATCGTAGGACGCCCTTTCATCAGGGATGCAATGAAACGGTTTTCGATCTTCAGCCTGGCGCGAAACGCGCTGAGCCACCACGAACGCTGGCCGGAACAGTGGCGCAGTCCGGCGCCGAAACCCGCCTACGACGTGGTGATCGTCGGCGCCGGCGGGCACGGCCTCGCCACCGCCTACTACCTCGCCGCGCGCCACGGCATCACCGACATTGCGGTGCTGGAGAAGGGCTGGCTCGGCGGCGGCAATACCGGCCGGAACACCACGGTGGTCCGCTCCAACTATCTGTGGGACGAAAGCGCAGCACTCTACGAGCACTCTCTGAAGCTCTGGGAAGGCCTCTCCCAGGAGCTCAACTACAACCTGATGTTCAGCCAGCGCGGGGTGCTGAACCTGATCCACAATGTCCACGACCTGCAGGAGGCCACGCGGCGGGCCAATGCCAACCGACTGAACGGGATCGATTCCGAATTGCTCACGGCCGAAGAGGTAAAGGCCTTCTGCCCCATAATCGACATCTCTCCCAAGGCGCGATATCCGGTCATGGGCGGCACCCTGCAGCGCCGCGGCGGAACTGCCCGCCACGACGCCGTCGCCTGGGGCTTCGCCCGGGCCGCGGACGCCCGGGGCGTGGACATCATCCAGAACTGCGAGGTCACGGGCTTCGACATCGCAAACGGCAAGGTCACGGGCGTGCGCACCACCCAGGGCACCGTCGAGGCGAAGAAGGTGGGCGTCGTGGTGGCAGGGCACAGCTCGGTGCTTGCGGAGATGGCAGGGTTCCGTCTGCCCATCGAGAGCCACTCCTTGCAGGCGCTGGTCTCCGAGCCGCTCAAGCCGGTGCTGCATTGCGTCATCATGTCCAACGGGGTGCACGTCTATCTGAGCCAGTCCGACAAGGGCGAGCTGGTGATCGGCGCGGGCATCGACCCGCCCAACTCCTACGGCCAACGTGGCGGTCTCCACGTCATCGAAGCGCAGACGGGGGCGCTGGTGGAACTGCTCCCGATCTTTAGCCGCGTGCGCATGATGCGTTCCTGGGCGGGTATCGTGGACATCTGCCCCGATGCCTCCCCCATTATCGGCAAGACGCCCGTGGAGGGCCTTTACATCAACGGCGGCTGGGGCACCGGCGGGTTCAAGGCGACGCCCGGCTCGGGCTGGGTCATGGCACACACCATGGCGACCGGCGAGCCGCATGCGCTGAACGCCCCCTTCTCCCTCGACCGGTTCACAACGGGCGCGCTGATCGACGAGCACGCCGCCGCCGCCGTCGCGCATTAGGAACGCGAGGGGCGCGCGCCGTGCTGTGGATCCCCTGCCCCTGGTGCGGCGAGCGGCCGGAGACCGAGTTCCAGTACGGAGGCGAAGCCCATATCGCGCGCCCCGACCCGGACACCACCGACGACGCCGGCTGGGCGGACTACCTCTTCATGCGGCGCAACCCCAAGGGGGCTCACGCGGAGCGCTGGATGCACCGGGACGGCTGCCGGCGCTGGTTCAACATGGTGCGCCACACGGAGACCCACGAAATTCTCGCGGTTTACCCCTTGGGTGCGTCCGGCCCGCCGCGTCAAACCGGCGGCGGCGCATGATGCGCTTCCGTCTTCCCGCCGGCGGACGGATCGACCGTGAGCAGCGCCTCCGCTTCACCTTCAACGGACGCCAGCTGGAAGGCCATGCGGGAGATACGCTCGCGTCTGCGCTGATTGCCAACGGCGTCCACCTGACCGGCCGAAGCTTCAAGTATCACCGTCCGCGCGGCATCCTCACAGCGGGTTCGGAGGAACCCTCGGCGCTCGTGCAGCTCGGCGTCGGGGCCCGCACCGAGCCCAACATGCGCGCGACCCAGATCGAACTCTATGACGGGCTCAGGGCCGAGGGCGTCAACGCCTGGCCGAGCGCGGCCTTCGATCTCAATGCTTGGACGGGCCGGCTGGCGCCGCTGCTCCCGGCGGGCTTCTACTACAAGACCTTCCTGCGCCCGGCGTCGTTCTGGAAAGCGCTCTACGAGCCCGCCATCCGCCGCATGGCGGGCCTCGGGCGTGCCCCCCCGGCACCGGACCCGGACCGGTACGACAGGATGAACGCCCATTGCGACGTGCTGGTCGTGGGCGCGGGCGCGAGCGGCCTTGCCGCCGCACTCGCCGCCGGCGAGACCGGTGCACGGGTGATCCTCATGGACGAGCGCCCGGCACCCGGCGGCGCGCTTCTGGGGCTCTCCCGCGGGATCGACGGACGGGACGGCGCGGACTGGGCGGCGGACGCACTGGCCCGCCTCTCGGCAATGCCCAATGTCCGCGTACTGATGCGCACCACGCTCTTCGGCTACTACGACCACAACACGTTGAGCGCACTGGAGCGCCGCACCGATCACCTCGGCGGGCGCGCACCCGCGGCGGTCTCCCGCCAGCGGCTCTGGACCGTCAAGGCGCGGCAGGTCGTACTCGCCACCGGCGCCCATGAGCGCCCGCTGGTCTTCGCGGACAACGACCGGCCCGGCATCCTGCTGGCGTCCGCCGCACAGCTCTATATCCGCCACTATGCGGCGCTTCCCGGCAAACGAGCCGTGCTCTTTACCAACAACGACGCCGCCTATGAGGCGGCGCGAGACTTCGCCGAGGCAGGCGGAACGGTCGCCGCCGTCATCGACTGCCGGCGGGGACCCGCGCCGCCCCTCGCCGACGCGCTCCGGCAGGCCGGCGCCGCGCTCCACACCGGCGCGGTCATCGCCGCCACCCATGGCGTGCGGCGGGTGCGGGGCGTCACCGCGATGGCGCTCGACGACGCGGGCACGGGCCTTCGCGGCCCGGCGCGGCGCATCGCCTGCGATTGCGTGCTCGTCTCCGGCGGCTGGAACCCGGCGGTGCACCTCTTCTGCCAGGCGGGCGGGCGTCTTGCCTTCGAAGAGGAGCGCGGGATCTTCGTTCCCGGGGCGACGACCCGGCCGCTTGAGGTCGCGGGTGCGGCAAACGGCAGTTTCGGCCTCGCCGTCTGCCTCGACGAAGGTGCCGCCGCCGGCGCGCGCGCCGCGAAGAAGGCGGGCTTCGGCTCCGGCGAACCGCCGGCGATTCCTGAAACGGAAGCGCCCGAGCCCGGTGCCATGGAGCCCTTCTGGCTCGCACCGGGCCGCCGGCCCGTGGGCCATGGCAAGGCCAAGCACATGGTGGACCATCAAGACGACGTGACGGCGCAGGACATAGGGCTCGCGGCGCGCGAAGGCTTTCGCTCGGTGGAGCATGTCAAGCGCTACACCACCGTCGGCATGGGTACCGACCAGGGAAAGACGGCGAACGTGAACGGCCTCGCCATCCTGGCCGACGCTCTCGGGAAATCCATCCCGGAAGTGGGTGTCACCACCTACCGGCCGCCCTACACGCCGGTCGCGTTCGGAGCGCTGGCCGGGCGGGACCGCGGCCTGCTCATGGACCCGGTGCGGCGCACGCCCATGCAGGAGTGGCACGAGGCCCAGGGGGCGATGTTCGAAACCGTCGGCCAATGGCGGAGGCCCCGGTGGTATCCCCGTCCCGGCGAAGGCATGCAGGAGGCGGTCGCGCGGGAGTGCCGGGCGGTGCGCGAGGCGGTGGGCCTGCTGGACGCGTCCACGCTCGGCAAAATCGACATCCAGGGCCCGGATGCCGCCGACCTGCTCGACCGGGTCTACACCAACGATTGGAGGTCGCTGCCCGTCGGCAGGGTGCGTTACGGGCTGATGTGCCGGGACGACGGCATGATATTCGACGACGGCACCACGGCGCGGCTTGGCGAGCACCACTACCTCGCGACCACCACCACCGGCAACGCCGCCGCCGTGATGCATTGGCTGGAGGAATGGCTTCAGACCGAGTGGCCCGAGCTCGGGGTCTACTGCACCTCCGTCACCGAGCAATGGGCGACGCTTTCGCTGGCAGGCCCCAAATCCCGCTCGGTGCTGGCCTCCGTGGCACCGGAGATGTCTCTCGACAAGGAGACCTTTCCCTTCATGACCGTGCGGCACGGTGCGGTGGCCGGGGTGCCCGCGCGTATTTTCCGCATCAGCTTCTCCGGCGAGCTCGGCTACGAAATAAACGTGCCGTGGTTTCACGGGCTCACCGTCTGGGAGGCGTTGATGGAAGCGGGCGCGGACCACGGAATAACGCCCTACGGCACGGAGGCCATGCATGTGCTGCGCGCCGAGCGTGGCTACATCATCGTCGGCCAGGATACGGACGGCACGACCACGCCCCAGGACCTCGGCATGGACTGGATCGTCTCCCGCAAGAAATCCGACTTTCTCGGCAAACGGGCGTGGGCGCGCGCCGATACGCGCCGGACCGACCGCAAGCAGCTCGTGGGACTCCTGACCGAAGACCCCCGGGCCGTTCTGCCGGAAGGTGCGCAACTGGTGGATGCACCGGGAAGGCCGCCGCTTCCGATGATCGGACACGTTACCTCCAGCTATGCGAGCCCCACGCTCGGGCACTCCATCGCTCTGGCCCTGGTGCGGGGCGGAAGAGCGCGCAAGGGAGAGACGATCTTTGCCGCCCTCAAGGGCCGGACCCTGCCCTGCAAGATCGCTGACCCCGTCTTTTACGATCCGGAAGGATCGCGCCGCGATGGCTGAGTCACCCGCACCCCGGAGCCCGCTGGCCCCGCTCGGCGACAGGCTTCCGGCCCGCGTGGATGGTGCGGCGCTGGCGGAAGAGCCGCCGCGCGCCCAGTTCGACCTGCGGCTGGATATATCCGCCGCCGGCGCCATGGAGACCCTCGGCACCGGCCTCGGCATGGCGCCTCCGCAGGGCCTCGAGGCCGCCGCCAGAGGCGAAAGGCGCGCCTTCCGCCTGGGCCCCGACGAGTGGCTCGCAACAGCGCCACTCGCGGAACGGGATGCCCTGGAAAGTGCCTTGCAGAAGGCGCTTTCGGGGCGCGTCTCTGCCCTCACCGATGTGAGCGCCGCACGCGTCTGGCTCACGCTCTCCGGCGCGCGAGCCCTCGAGATACTGATGAAGGGCTGCCGGCTCGACCTTCACCCCCGCGCCTTCGGCCCCGGCGCGGTGGCGCAGACCAACCTCGCCAAGGCCCAAATCCTGCTCCACCGTCCGGGCGAGGCTCCGCTTTTCGAAATCGCCGTCCGCAGCTCCGTTGCTCTCTACCTCGCCGCTTGGCTTCTGGACGCCATGGAGGAGTACGGCCCGGCCTCAAGCGCGGTATAGCCGGCAGCTCGCCTCCCGTCATGCCGCACCCGCATCGCGCGAGACGGCAGATGTCGGGTCCTAATGCCGGTAGTCGGGGTCGGTACGGTCCAGCAGGCGCTTGACGGCCTCAAAGTGGTCCACGGCGTAGCGGTGCATGTTGTCGACCGACATTTGCCGCGCGGCCTCCGCCTGCATGTCCGGCGGAATCATGGCGAGCGGGCGGCCGGTCGCGAGCGCGATGTTCTGCACCATGGCCGCGCGCTCCAGATAGTAGAGGTCGTCATAGGTCTTGGGGACGTGAGGACCGCCCACCATCACACCGTGATTGCCCATGAGAAGGATATCCGTCCCCTCCATGGCCGCCGCCACCCGATCACCTTCGCTGTCGTCCAGCGCAAGACCGTCATAGTCCCGGTCGTAGGCCATCCGGTGGCAGAAGCGCAGCGCCGTCTGGCTCGCAGGCTCGAGCCGCCCTCCCTCGATCATGGCGATGGCAAGGGTGTGGGGCTGGTGGGTGTGCATCAAACAGCGCAGATCGGGCCGTGCCCGGTGGACGCGCGCGTGGAGATAGAGCGCCGTAGGCTCCACCACGCCGTCACCGGATATCAGGGTTCCGTCCAGATCCACGACCAGAAGGTCGCTCGCACGCACCTCGCTCCAATGGGTCCCGTAGCCGATCAGCAGAAAGCGGTCGTCGCTGCCGGGCACCATCAGGGTGAAGTGGTTGCAGATACCTTCGTTGAGCCCGTGATGGCAGGCCGCGCGGTAGGCCGCCGCCAGATCGATCCGCGCCTCGCGCTCGCTCTCGTACATTGTTCCTCCGCGTCCCACCGCGCAGCCCGCTACCTCAGAAGGCGAGGGCGCAGCCGTCCTTGCGCGGGTCCGAGCCCCCGGTGAGAACGCCCGACTCCCCGTCCATACGGATCGCCTGCCCGCCGCCATGGGGCGCATCGGCACGCCGGACGGTGTGGCCATATTCCGAAAGCAGCCGCGCCGCCTCATCCGGAACGGTGGTTTCCAGCGTCAGCACATCTTCGAAATGGAACGCCCTCGGGCAGTCCAGCGCCGCCTGCGGGTCCATGCCGTAATCGATGACGTTGGAGAGAAAATGGGCGTGGCCACAGGCCTGGTAGTGGCCGCCCATCACGCCGAAGGGCATGACGGCGCGCGCGCCCTCCCCCATCATGCCGGGTATGATGGTGTGCATGGGCCGTTTGCCGCCCGCAAGCGCGTTGGGGTGCGTGGGCTCCAGCCGGAAGCTCGCGCCCCGGTTCTGGAGCATGATCCCGCCCGGCGCGCAGAGCCCGCTGCCGAAGGCGTGGAACAGCGAGTTGATGAGGGAAATGGCGTTCCCCTCGCCGTCTACCACGGTGAGATAGACCGTATCCCGATGATCCGGCCAGCCCGGCGGAAGCGCCGGCGGCAAGGCTTGAAAGCGGTCGATATGGCGGCGGAGCGAAGCCGCGTAGTCGGCTGAAAGCAGCGCGTCCGTGGGCACCTCGACCCGGTCGGGATCGGCAATGAGTGCAGCCCGATCCCGGTAGGCAAGACGGGTCGCCTCCGCCTGGAGATGGAAGCGCTCCGCCCCCACCGGATCGAGGCCGGCCACGTCGAAGCCCTGAAGAATGTTGAGGATCAGCAGCGCAATCAGCCCTTGTCCGTTGGGCGGGCATTCATAGATGTCGTAACCCCGGTAGCGCGTCGCGATCGGCTCTACCTGTTGCGGCCGGAAAGCGGCGAGATCGTCGGCCGTCATCGGGCTTCCCTTCGCACCGAGATAGGCCGCGATTCCTTCGCCGACGGCGCCTTCGTAAAACGCATCCGCGCCACCCTCGGCGATGCGGCGCAACGTTCCGGCGAGCGCGGGCTGGCGATGGAGGCTTCCCGCCCGCGGCGCTTGCCCGCCGGAGAGAAAGATCGCCGCGGCGTTCTCGCAGGCCGCGAGCTTCTCCGCGTTGGAAGCCCAATCCCAGGCTACGCGGGGATGGACCACATAGCCTTCCTCAGCGTAGCGGATCGCGGGCTGAAGCGCCTCGTCCAGCCCCTTGGTGCCGTGGTCCCGCAGAAGCATCTCCCAGGTGCGGACGGCGCCCGGCACGGTGACCGCGTGGGGACTCTGGAAGCCGATGGCGTCCATGCCCTGCTCCCGCAGCCGATCCGCACTGGCCGCCGCCGGCGCCGGGCCGGAGCCGTTCACCGCGACCGGAGGCACGCGGCCGCCGGGCGCGTAGAGGGCGAAGCAGTCCCCGCCGATGCCGGTGGACTGGGGCTCGACCACGCCGAGCAGCGCACAGGCCGTAACGGCAGCATCGACGGCGTTGCCACCGGCCTTCAGCATGTCGATGGCCGCGGCCGTTGCCAGCGGATAGGAGGTCGCCGCGCAGCCGCCGGTGCCGAAGACCGGCGAACGGCCCGGGCGCTGGAAATCGCGCATCCCCATTCTCCGTCGAGACGTCCCGTCCCGCCTTTTAGACCGTTTGTCGCGCCCACAAAAGAGTCCTGCGGGCGGCGTCTTGTCCACCGCCGCACAGGCCTCGGTAACGTCAAATGTTTTGTGTCAGTGAGAAAAGTGTGGGCACTCCCTGGTTTTGGTTTTCGTGGGTGAAGACGGCGAAGAGGATGCGATCCATGGAGGTTCTGTCCTGGAAGGTTCCCATGGGCCTTGTCCTGCGCCGGACTTCTCGGAAGCGTCGCTCGATGGCGTTGGTGGTCCTGACTTGCTTGCGTCGTTCGAGAGTTTTGTATCGGAAGCATGTGAGCAGTTCGTCGAGGTCGTTGCGCAGGCATGCAACGGCCTTTGGGTAGTCTGCCTGCCATCTGTCCGCGAAACGGCGTGCGGCGGCGAGGGCGGCGGGTCTGTTGGCGGCGTTGACGATCCTGTGGAGGCCTTTCTTGACGGGGTCGTGGTGGTGTTTGCGGACCTTATTGAGAACGTTTCTGACCTTGTGCGCCCAGCAGCGTTGCAGGGGGATGCCGGGGTAGACGACGGGCAGGGCAGCGATGAGGCCAGCGCCGCCGTCGGTACAGATGATCTCCAGGGCGTCGCCGCGCAGGCCGCGGCGGTAGAGGTCTGTGAGGAACAGCTCCCACTGGACGGCGCTCTCAGCGGTGGCCAAGCGGTAGTCGATGATCTCCTTCCTGCCGTCGGCGTGGATGCCGAGGGCCACCAGGACGGGGCGCCTGAGGGCGCCGGCGCCGGTCTTGCGGGCGAGCACCACGCCGTCGAGCATGAGCACGGGGTAGGCGTCCTTGAGCGGCCTGCGATGGAAGGCGGCGACAGCGATGTCGAGGGTCTTGGCGATACGGCTCACCGTGGCCGGGCTGATGGACCGACCGAGGATCGTCTGCAGAGCCACCGCCACCTTGCGTGTGCTGAGCCCAAGCACGAAGCAGGCAAGCACCAGGCGGTCGATATGGGGGGCGCGCCGGGCATAGGCGCGCAGCACCACGTTCGCCGAGAAGGTACGGGTGCGCGGCACGCAGAGCTCGATCTCGCCGAGCTCGGACATCAGTTGGCGGCTGTAATAGCCGTTGCGCCGATCGGCGGTCCCGCGCCTCGCCATGGTGTCGAGGTGGCTGGAGATCCGGTCGCCCATCTGCTGCTCCAGCACCGCCTTCAGTGCCGCCTTCGCCGCGCTGCGGTAGTCCGCGCTCCACTCGACCCCTTGCGCTTGCATGTTCTTCATCATTCGGAACGCGGCCGGTATGCTGTTGATCGTCGCGGACTGCGGCATGGGGGTGCTCCTTTCGTGGGTTCTGGCAAACCATTGGAGTACCCCCCTCCCTGCCCCTGACACAAACTCTGATACGTCACCCAGGCCTCCTGGTGCTGGCGGCGACGGAACCGGAGGCTTATATTGAAAGCAGGATCCGTCTATCGAGGGATGATCCGTCGAGCGCCCGCTTGGCGTTCACGACGGTTCGAAACGGACAGCCACGCGGAGCGAGCCATGAAGTTGCAGAAACTCGCGGCCGGCCTCGCCGTTGCGGCGCTCGTGGGGGTTGCCACCATGGGCCAGAGCATCGCGGCCGAGCCCAAAAAAGTTACGGTGACCGGTGAGATCATCGATTCATGGTGCTATCTCAGTGAGTTCATGTGGGCCTTGGGATCGGCGCACCATCGCTGCGCGGTGTGGTGCGCACGCGGCGGCGTGCCGGTTTCGATCCTGGGCGAAGACGAGGAGGTCTATGTGATTCTCCTCGTCGAAGACGACCCGGGCGTGATCGGAAACGAAGCGGTGTTTCGTATCCAGACCAATGAAGTCACCGTGGACGGGGAGCTCTATGAGCGCGACGGCGTCAAATATCTTGCCGTCAACAAGATCGCGGAAGATCACGGCATCGTGAACCATTCCCACGAAGACTTCGACATCCAACCTTCGGGGCTCTGACCATGACGGCTATCTCTCGCACGGCCACCCGCTTCGGCGCAGCGCTCCTGCTCGCCGGCGCGCTGGCGGCGTCCAATGCGGCCTCCGCCGCCAATAGCTGGAACCTTCCCGAGGAAGAGGAAGCGCGATTTGCCGCCAAGGTCACGGACGTGCTCTGCGTGCTGAAGGGCGACTGTCCCGAGGACTGCGGCGGCGGCAAGCGTCTGCTCGGCCTCCTTCAGGACGACGGCAAGCTCGTACTCCCGGTAAAGAACGCCGGGCCCTTCACCGGCGCGACCAACGACCTCATCGCCTTCTGCAACCAGAGGGTGACCGTCGACGGCCTCTTCACCACCAATTACGGCGTCACCACGTTTGCCGTGCAGTTCGTGATGCCCGAAGGCGGCAAATGGCGTAGGGCGAACGGCTTCGTTCGCGATTGGGCCAAGGAGCGGGGCCTCGGCATGAAGGACAAGAAGGTTCGACAGTGGTTCCGGAACGACGAGACCATCCTGCAACTGATCGAGGAGCAGGGCGTGCTTGGCCTGAAGAGCCAGGGGATCGAGCCGTAGAGCGCCCCGGCCTACGTACGATCCGGTTCCGTGGGCCGCGTCCGCCCTTTGGATCAGTCGGGCCTGTGGCGCGAGATTCGTGGGGAGACGGCGGGTCCGCCGCGACCGGCACTCTTTCTCGACCGGGACGGCACGCTTATCCATCTCGTCCCCTGGCTTTGCCGAGCGGATGGCGTGCGGCCCGTCCCCGGCGCATTGGCGACTCTGGCCCGTGCGGCGCGCCGGACGCTCCGCATCGTGATCGTCTCGAACCAATCGGGCATCGGTCGCGGCTACTATGGGTGGGATGGGTTTGCCGCGACCCAGGATCGCCTGCTCGCGCTGATCCTCGAGGCCGGCGGCCGGATCGACGGCGTCTATGCCTGCCCGGCCCTTCCCCGGAGCGGCGCGCCCTGCCGCAAGCCTGCGCCCGGGATGCTGCTGGCGGCGGCGCGCGACCTCGCCATCGACCTGCGCCGGAGCTGGATCGTCGGCGATTCCGCCACCGACCTGGAGGCCGGACGCCGCGCCGGCTGCGCGCAGGGCTGGCTGGTGCCGACCGGCTACGGCGAACGCGACCGGGCTGCCGCGGGGCGCATGGCCGGCGCGGATTTTCCCGTGACTCGCGGGCGGCCCATCGCAGCCCTCGGCGCCGCCCTGGAATCAACCCGTCTCTGACACGCCGGATGCCATGACCTTCCCGGACAAGCCCTACGACTCTCTCGCGCGCTATTGCGACGACTATATGGAACGGCTCGCACGCGCCGGCGCTTCACTCGACCGTACGCGCCTCATTCAGGCCAGCGCAGCGCTCGAAGCGGTCCTTGCGCGGGACGCCTGGGTTTTCGTCTGCGGCAATGGAGGCTCGGCGGCCATCGCCAACCACCTGCTCTGCGACGTTGCGAAATGCGTTCAGACCGATACCGACGCGCGGCCCCGGGTGATGAGCCTCAGCGCGAATATCGAAATGATCACGGCCATTGCCAACGACATCGCCTTCGAGGATTGCTTCGTCTATCAGCTGCGGACGGCCGCTCGGCGCGGCGACCTGCTGATGACCATCTCGGCCTCGGGCGATTCGGAGAACATCGTCCGCGCCGTGGATTGGGCGCGGACGAACGGCGTGGACAGCATCGCGCTGACCGGCTTCGACGGCGGGCGCTCGGCCCGGCTCGCCACCCACAGCCTCCATGTGGATGCGGACAATTACGGTGTGATCGAGGACACCCACCAGTCCATCATGCACATCCTGTCGCAATATATCCGTCAGGCGAAGATGGACCGCGCGGTGATCGAGGCGCGGCGCTTCTGAGCCCCGGCGGCCGCCCCTCCGGCTGCGGCGTCAGGCGAGGAAGCGGACAAGCAGAACACCCGCGACAATGAGAGCCAGGGCCGCCAGCGCCGCCAGCCCCAGATGGCGCTCGACGAGGCGGCGGACCGGCGGGCCGAAACGCCAGAGGAGCGCTGCTTCCGCGTAGAACCGGAGGCCCCGGGACGCGAGCGACGCCAGGATGAATACGCCGATATCCAGCTGCCCCGCGCCGCTTGCGATCGTTACCAGCTTGTAGGGAAGCGGCGTGAGCCCTCCCGCGGCCACGATCCACGGGCCCCATTCTTCCCGGTAGCGCTCGAAAGCCCCAAGCTGCGCCTCGTTGCCCCAGAATGAGATGAGCGAGCCGCCGAGCGCTTCGAACAGGAAATAACCGATGGCGTAGCCGAACAGGCCTCCGCCCACGGACGACAGCGTACAGACGCCGGCGAGCATCCAGGCACGCGCGCGCGCCGCCAGTATCATGGGAATCAGGAGAACGTCCGGCGGTATGGGAAAGAACGAGCTTTCGGCGAACGACACCGCGACAAGCGCCCAGACCGCACGGGGCCTGTCGGCGAGCCGCAACGTGCCGTCATAGAGCGCCCGGAGCCAGCGGCTCGGCCCCCCCGTCACCCAAGCGGCTCTCAACGCCCGGCTCCGGGCTTGCCGTCCGGTTGACGGAGCAGAGGCGCCGCCGGACAATGCCGAACGCGCCGGGAACGGCCCTGCCTCATGCAAACCAAAATCCTCGCCTTCGCCGCGTCAGCCGGCATCGCCGCCCTTACCATCTATCTGCTCGTCTCGGGGCGGAACATCCTGATCCCCATCGCCATCGCCGTCATGGCCTGGTACCTGATCAACGCCATCGCCCGCGGCATCCGGCGAATCGACATCAAGGGCATACGCCCGCCGCGCTGGGCCGCCCTCGCGCTGACAGTCGTCGCCTTCGTCGCTGCCATCATGTCCCTCGCGGAAATGGTGAGCGACAGCTTCGCCAATGTCGCCGATGCGGTGCCCACCTATCAGGCCAACCTCCAGCGCCTGATTGCGGACGGTGCGGCGCTGCTCGGACTGGACGACGCACCGAGCCTCACCCAACTGGTGGAGCGGATCGACTTCCGTGCGCTCGTGGGGCGCCTCGCTTCGACGCTGACGGGCATCGCAGGGGATGCGGGGCTTATCTTCGTCTATGTGCTTTTCCTGTTTGTGGAGCAAGGCAGCTTCGACCGCAAGATGAAGGCCCTTTTCCCCGACCCGGCGCGCGAGGCGCGGGCGCGGGTGATTCTCGACCACATGACCCGGGAGATTCAGAATTATCTCTGGATCAAGACGTTTTCCAGCGCACTGACGGCGGGGTTGAGCTACGCCGTCCTGTTCGCCGTAGGCCTGGACTTCGCAGGTTTCTGGGTCGTGATCATCTTCCTGCTCAACTACATCCCCACCATCGGCTCCCTGCTCGGCATCGTCTTTCCCGCATTGCTCGCTCTGGTGCAGTTCGACACCTTCCTGCCGTTCCTGATCGTTCTGCCCAGCCTTGCCGTGATCCAGATTTTCACGGGCAATATTCTGGAACCCCTGATGATGGGTGCGTCGCTCAACATAAGCCCCTTTGCGACACTGGCGTCGCTCGCCATCTGGGGCTCGATCTGGGGCATACCGGGCATGTTCCTGTGTGTGCCGATCACGGTGATCGCAATGATCGTCTTCGCCCATTTCCCGCGCACGAGACCGATTGCCGTCATGCTTTCCACCGACGGCCGCGTCGCCTGGGGCGAGACGGACCCGCCGCCCCCTTCCGTGCCCTCACGCACCGGCGAATGAACGTGGCCGGCGAGGGCGCCGACCGCATGGACGCGGCCGCGCTGCGCGGTGCGGTCGGTGCGATTTTTGCGGCGGCGGGCTGCGACAAGGCCGAAGCCCAGCGCATCGCCCGCTATCTGGTGGAAGCGAACCTCGCAGGCCATGACAGCCACGGCGTGATCCGCGTACCGCGCTACCTCCATTGGCTCGAGACCGGCAAGGTGCGCGCCGGGCGAAGCGCGCGGATCCTGGTGGATGGGGGCGCTGTGTCCGTGCTGGACGGCGACCGGGGCTTCGGCCAGACCGTCGGCGAGCAGGCGGTGGATCACGGCGTCGGCAAGGCGCGTACCGCCGGTGCCGCCGTGGTAGGACTACGCAATGCGGGGCATCTCGGGCGCATCGGCGACTGGGCGGAGCGCGCCGCCGACTGCGGGTTGATCTCGATCCTCTTCGTCAACACCACCGGGCTCGGGATGCTGGTGGCACCCTTCGGCGGCACCGAGCGACGCATGTCCACCAACCCCGTCGCCATCGGCGTGCCCATGCCGGATGGCCCGCCCCTGGTGCTGGACTGCGCCACCTCGACGGTCGCCGAAGGCAAGGTGCTGGTCGCACTCAACGGCGGTGCGCCGCTGCCGGAGGGGGCCGTCATCGAGCGGGACGGGCGGCTTACCACGGACCCGGCGGCGATCTATGGCGAGCGCGGGGGCCGGCAGCCGCTCGATCAGCGCACCGGTACCGGCGCACTCCGCGCCATGGGAGAGCACAAGGGTTCAGGGCTTGGCATCATGTGCGAACTGCTGGCCGGCGCGCTGACCGGCGGCGGGTGTGCCCGGCCCGGCCACTCCTCCCTGGAGAACAACATGCTGGCCATCTTCCTGGATCCAGCCCAGTTCGGGACGGAAGAGTTCCTGTGGCCGGAACTCGGCCGCTATGCGGCGTTCGTGCGAAGCGCCCGCGCGGCGCCGGGCCACGAGCGCGTACGCCTCCCAGGGGAGCCGGAGACGGAGACGCGCGCGCGCCGAATTGCGGAGGGCATCCCGTTGCCGGCACGCGTACGGGCGAGCCTCGGAAAATCCGCACGCAGGCTCGGGCTCGAAGCGGAAGCAGCGCTCCTCACTCCACCGGACCAAGAGACTCCTGGAGCGCGCGCACCCGCCGGATGACGATCCGATCCAGGGCCGTCGCCGGTTCCACGGCGAGCGCCTCGGCCAACCGGGCGCGGATTTCAGCGGCGTACTCCGCCTCGTCGAGCTTGAGCATGGCTTGGGCATAGCTCAGCAGCACGAGCGGCGCGTCGGGATTCATCGCCATCGCATGCTCGAAATGCGCGAACACGGCTTCGGACTCCGCACCGTAGATCACGCCGCCCAGGAACCCGGCGGAGCCCAGGATCTCCGCATGCCAGCTTCCCATCAGGACATGGCCGGTGGGATCGTCGGGCGCGAGCGCGAGGCCGGCTTCGACGCTGTCCCGGACGCGGGTGGCGAAGCCCTCGGCGAGCGCCTCCAGGATACCGAAATCCTGCGCGTACCGGCCGAGCGCATGGGCCAGCTCGAAATGGGTTTCCGCGTTCCCCGGCTCCAGCGCAACGGCTCGCTCGGCGAGTTGCATGGCGGTCTCGAAATGGGCCTGCCGCTCTGCCGGCGGAGCGACGAACTGGCCGTAGGTGGTGCGGGCACCCGCAGCGAAGGCCAGCGCGCTGCCGCCGCCCATGCGCTCCGCAGCCTCCGCCGCTTCCAGGAACTTGCCCGCGTCGAACAGAGCCTTCGCGTGGTTGGCCGCTTCGGCCTCACTCTCCGCAAGCGCGGCGCCAGCCTCAGCGGGCATCTCGTCGGCGTCGGCACTCGCCGCCGGCGCCGGCAACAGCAACGCCGCCGCCAGAATCGCGAGGGCTGACGGCAGGGCGTTGCTCCACACGCTTCTCTTCCTCCCAGTCATCGTCCCTCCCCTACCCCGGGCGTGATTACCACACGCTCCGGTGCCGGCCGCCATCGATCAGGATGTTCTGCCCGGTGATATAGCCGGACCGGGCGCCGCAGAGGAAGGCGCACGCCTCGCCGAACTCCACCGGATCGCCCAAGCGGCCGGCCGGCACCGTCGCCCGCTGGCGCGCGATGAAATCCTCGAGAGGGACGCCGGCGGCGCGGGCGCCCGCCTTGAAATTGTTCGCCAGCCGCTCCGTATCGAAGAAGCCCGGCAGGAGGTTGTTGATGGTGACGTTGCTTGGCGCGAGGGCGGGCGCGACGCCGGCGACGAAGGCGGTAAGCCCGGCGCGGGCACCGCTCGAGAGATCGAGCCCCGGGACGGGCATCTTTACCGAGATCGAGGTGATGTTGACGATGCGCCCAAAGCCTCGGGACGCCATGCCGTCCACCAGCGCGCGGATGAGTTCGATGGGCGCCGCCATGTTCATGGTCACACCCTGCAGCAGGGCCTCGCGGTCGACCTCGCGGAAATCCCGCAGCGGCGGGCCGCCATTGTTGTTGACCAGGATGTCGGCTTCCGGACAGGCGGCTACGAGACGCGCCTGGACCTCCGGATCCGCAATATCGCCCGCGACCGTCTTCACCGAGACGCCCGTTTCCTCACGCACCGCGCGCGCCGCCGCCTGGAGCGCATCCGGCGTGCGCGCATTGAGCGTGAGGTCCACGCCGTTCTGCGCCAGCGCAAGCGCGCAGGCCCGCCCGAGACCCCTGCTCCCTGCGCAGACGATGGCGCTGCGTCCTGCAATGCCCAGATCCATGATCGCTCCTCCGCTCGCCCCGCCCATCTCCGCGCTTGCTGCGCATCCTTCACAAGCACCGACGACGGCGCCCGCCGTGGTGCAGCCGCCGGAACGGACGGCCAGTCGGCAGGCTTGTCCCGCAATATACCGCGCAGGGCTTGAAGCGGCAGTGGGATGGCTGCGACACTCGCCGCAGGCTGCGGATCAACCGGGGAGGAACCATGACCCGTCCGCTTGGGAGCTATGTGAGCGGCACCACGGATCGGCCGTTGCTGGGCGACACCATCGGCCAACAGCTCGAGCGGACGGCCGCGCGCTTCCCCGACAACGAAGCCCTCGTCGTGCGCCACCAGGGGGTACGCCTAACCTACCGCGCCCTCAACGAGCGCGCGGATGCCTTCGCCGCCGGCCTGCTGGCGCTGGGTCTCGAGCCCGGCGACCGGATCGGAATCTGGTCCCCCAACAACAGCGAATGGACGGTTACGCAGTTCGCCGCCGCGAAGGCGGGGCTCATCCTGGTCAATATCAACCCCGCCTACCGGCTTGCCGAACTCGAATATGCCCTCAACAAGGTAGAATGCCGCGCACTGGTCACGGCCGAATCCTTCAAATCCAGCCGCTATATCGAGATGCTGCGCAGGCTGGCACCGGAGCTCGACGGCGCCGCCCCAGGCGCGCTCGAAGCGGAAAAGCTCCCCCACCTGCGGACCGTCGTGCGCCTCGGCACCGAGCCCACGCCGGGCCTCTACAACTTCGATGCCGTGCCGGACCTCGCGGGAGACGCCCATCGCGAACGACTCCGCACGCTCGGCGAGACGCTCCAGTTCGACGACCCCATCAATATCCAGTTCACCAGCGGGACAACGGGCTTTCCCAAAGGGGCGACGCTCACCCACCACAACATCCTCAATAACGGCTATTTCAACGGCGTCGCGCTGAGGCTTACGGATGCCGACAGGGTCTGCATCCCGGTACCGCTCTACCACTGCTTCGGCATGGTGATGGGCAATCTGATGTGTGCGGCCTTCGGTGCCACGATGGTCTATCCCAGCGAGGCGTTCGAGCCGCTGGAGGTCCTCAGCGCGATCGAGGAGGAGCGCTGCACGGCGCTCTATGGCGTCCCCACCATGTTCATCGCCGAACTCGATCATCCCGAGTTCGTGCGGTTCGACGTCTCGTCGCTCCGCACGGGCACCATGGCCGGCTCGCCCTGCCCCATCGAGGTAATGAAGCGGGTGATCGGTGAGCTCCACATGGAAGATGTGACCATCGCCTACGGCATGACGGAAACCAGCCCGGTAAGCTTCCAATCCGCTTCAGACGATCCCATCGAGCGCAGGGTCTCCACGGTGGGCCGCGTCCACCCCCATGTGGAGGTCAAGATCGTGGACGAACGGGGACGGGTGGTGCCGCGCGGCGTGCCGGGCGAGCTCCTGACCCGGGGCTATTCGGTGATGCGCGGGTACTGGAACGACGAGGAGAAAACGGCAGAGGCCATCGACGACGCCGGCTGGATGCATACGGGCGATCAGGCCACCATCGACGCCGAGGGCTATTGCAACATTGTGGGTCGCATCAAGGACATGGTGATCCGAGGCGGCGAGAACGTCTATCCGCGGGAGATCGAGGAGTTCCTCTACGGCCATCCCAAGGTGCAGGATGTGCAGGTGATCGGCGTGCCGGACGAGAAATATGGTGAGGAGATCTGCGCTTGGATCAAGCTGCGCGACGGCGAGCGGGCGGAAGCCGGCGAGATCACGGCCTTCTGCAGGGAGAATATCGCCCACTTCAAGGTGCCGCGCTATGTGAAGTTCGTGGACGAGTTCCCCATGACCGTCACCGGCAAGATCCAGAAGTTCAAGATGCGCGAGGCGATGATCGAGGAACTCGCCATCGCCGAGCAGAAGACCGCCTGAGCAGGGCGGCCAACAAGCAGACGGAGGCCCGACATGGCGAAGCTGACGCATATCAACCCCGGCAACGTGCCGCCCTACCTCCCCTACGGTTTGAGCCACGCGGTGGCGGCCGAGGGCGGACGCACGATCTATCTCTCGGGCCAGGTGGGATGGAGCGAAAACAGCGAGCTCGTAGGCCCGGATCTCGCGAGCCAGCTCGCCCAGGCCCATGAGAATATCAGACGCGTCCTCGCCGCTTCGGGCGCGACGGTGGCGGACATCGTGCGCCTCAACACCTATGTGGTGGACTACAAACCGGAGGACGGCGAGGTGGTCAACGCCGCCAATCGCACGCTCTTCGAGGGCATCACGCCGCCCTGCGCCACGCTGATGGGCGTAACGGCGCTCTACGTGCCTGGGATTCTCTGCGAGGTGGAAGCGACCGCCGTGGTCGGCGGATAGGCGCGGGGGCCAAAGGCGCGCCCTCGGCCGCCGCGCCGCGCCTTTCGGCCTACATGGTCTGCCAGTCTCCGAGCCCCTCGAAGGCGGCGGCGGCACGGATGACGGCCGCGTCGTCATAGCGTTTGCCGATCAGCATCATGCCGATGGGCGAATCGTCCGCCTTGCCGCAGGGGATCGTTATGGCCGGATGGCCCGTGCAGTCGAAAGGGCAGGTGTTGGCCAGCATGTTGAGCGCCGTATCCACATACTCCTCGCGCGAACAGTCGGGATCCGGCAGCTGGGTCGCCAGCATGGGCAGAGTCGGCATAGCCAGGAGGTCGTATTCGGCCAGCGACTTGTCGTAGGTCTCACGCAGCCGGCGGCTCAGATTCTGTGCCTTGGCGTAGTAGCGCCCGTGATAGTTCCGGTGCATGAATTCGCCGAGCATCATCACGAGCTTCACCGTTTGCGAGAGATCGTCGGGCCGCGAGCGCCAGCCGCGGGCATAGGCATCCAGCAGGCTGGTGGTGTAATAGCCCTCCCAGTTGGTGCCGAGGGCGTTGCCCTTCAACATGAGCGCGGTCGCGCCCTCCACGGCGACGCCGTTCCAGATATGGGGCCCGTCGCGGTGCATGGGGATGGAGATCGTCTCCACCTCCGCGCCCAGCTCTTTGAAGCGCTGGACCGCGGCACGGACCTTCTCGTCGACCGCGTCGTCGCTTTCCGGATGGCCGAAGCCCTCCTCCACCACACCGATCTTCATACCGGCCGCGCCCTCGCCCAGCGCACCCATATAGTCCTGGGTCACGGTGCCGATCTGGCGTGGATCCTGGTCGTCCGGCCCGGCGATCGCCTGGAGAAGCAGGGCGATATCCTCCATCGTGCGCGCCATGGGGCCGGTGTGATCCAGGGTCTGCTCGATCGGGAAAATACCCGTATAGGGCACGAGGCCGTGGGTGGGCTTGTGGCCGTAGATCCCGCACCAGCAGGCCGGCATGCGAATGGAGCCGCCCTGGTCGCCGCCCAGCGCCATGTCCGCCTCGCCGATGGCGACCAGCACACCGCTGCCGGCGGACGAGCCGCCGGACGTATGGCCGGGCTTATGCGGGTTCTCCACCATGCCGGTGGCCGTGGTCGCACTGCCCCCATCGAAGCAGAGATAGGTATTGGCGGCCTTGCCGACGATGGTGCCGCCGGCGTCCAGAATGCGCGTTACCACCGTCGCGTCGACATCGGGGGTGTAGCCCTCCAGGATGGTGGCGCCGTTCATCATGGGGACGCCCGCGACGCAGATATTGTCCTTGATGGCGACGGTCTTGCCCTTGAGCGGTCCCTTGTCGGCGCCCCGCACTTCCGCCTTCCAGTACCATGCGTTGTAGGGGTTCTCTTCAGGAGGTGGGCGATAGCCGGGGGTGCGCGGATATTTTACTGGCAGCTTGGGCTCGTCGAGATCATCGAGCCGGTGATAGGATTCGATGGTCCCGGCCATGAGGCCCTGGAAGGATTCCGCGTCCTCCACCGTGAGCGTCATGCCGTAGCCGTCCGCGATATCCAGGATCTCTTCCACTGTCGGCGTGCGTACCGTCGGAAACTTGGCCATGGGCCTGCCCTCCCCGCTGTCCGTTCGAACGGCGGCCCCAGCCGCCGCCGCCAGATATACAGGACGCCGCGCCGAGCGAACAGCCTGGGCTCTCCCGCCGCGCCTGCCGGTGCCCGTATCGTTCGGCAGACGCGGCGGCGGCGTAATCGGGACGCTTGCGGTCGGACACGCCCAGCGCGCGCCCGTCAGAAACGCAGGCCCAACTCCACTCCGACCCGCGCCTCGGGGTCGTCCGCGCCGGTCTCCACACGCTGGCCGGAGAGCGTCATGTTCAGCGCACCGGCGCGCGGGGCATTGACGTCGAACGCGACTCCGGCCTCGAGCCGGCGATGCCCGGATTCGCCACCCGCGATATCCCACTCGGCAAACGGTGTCAGCACGCCGGGTATCGACTTCCCTCCGAAGCCGTAGCCCATCCGCATGTTCAGCGCCATCGCGGCATCGTCCTCGGCGACACTTGTTTCGTCTTCGAACGCATCGTCCCGCCAGAGGGTGCTGCCATCCTCCACCAACGTTCCCTGGCGCGGACTCACGGACCACGACAGACCGCGATCGTCCGCCCCGGGCGCCATGCGCGCCTCCACGCTCGCGCCCCACTCGCCGTAACCGTCCTCCGAGTGCAGGCTCAGCCAGTGGGCCCGGGCATCGAGGCCGAACCGCGACCCCGGGGACGCCAGACGGATGCCGCCCTCGAGCTCGAGACCAGTCCCCGCAATTCCGTCGCCGCCGTCCTGACGCAGGATCAACGACGCGAACGGTGACAGAGTGTCGCCCGATTCCGACAGCGGAAGCCCGCGATGGGCCGCTTCCAGGCCGCCGCGCACCCGCCAAGTGCCGACCGTGAGCCCGCCGATGGCCGAGGCCCCCGTGTCTCCGTCGGTTTCGAGCCGCATGATACCGGCGTCGCCCTTCAGCGACAGGTCGAACGCCTCCGCGGACGCCACCGGCCAATAGGCACCCACCGACGCCACGCGCATGTCGAGGTCGCTCTTCTCCACCACCCGATCGGACGGCGTGTGGCGCGTCTCGCCGCGCCCGGCCCCGACGATGAAACGGAGTGCGGCGCCGCCGGAAGTCGTCAACTCGGCGTAGGGGTAGACGGACGTGAGATCCGTCTCGAGCGTTCCGCCGCCGGAAGCATCGGAACGATAGTCCGCTTCGCCGATGCTGCGCGAGACCGCGAGCCCTGCCAACCAGCGTTCCTCGATGCGCACATCCGCTCCGAGCCAGCCCGTCTTGAGCGAACCGTCGTGATCGGAACCCTCCGACTTGCCCTCGAACTGGAGCAGATCGCCCCGGCCCCAGAGCGTCCAGGCCGTTTCCGAAACGCCGCCGTCGTCCGCACCGCCCAGCGCGAGCTCGAACGCGGTGCCCCGCAGCAGGTCTTCCCGGTTCACGCCAGTGCTCTCGAAGGCCCGCTCATCGTTCCACGAGGTCCGCATATCCGCGGCCGCGATATCCGCCGCATCCGAAGGAGACAGGTTTACCCGGCGCCCGGCGAGCGTCACCCTGGGCGTGCTCGGCGTGCTGGAGAAGCGCAACCCGATCGTCTTTGTCATGCTCGACATCGTGGTGGACGCCACCGACGCGACAATATCCTCCAATACCTGTTTCTCTCCCACCTCGTCGTCGGCCACCGTCACCGTCACCGCGCCCGCGACGCCCTCATATTCGGGCGCACCCGATGCGCTGTGCGAGATCGTCAGCGTTTCATCACTCGCATCGTCGTCCTCCACACCGTACACCGTCACCGTCTGCGCCGTGTCCCAGTCCCCGGTCGTGAAGATCAGCGTCGACTGGTTGCCGTCCCTGCCTTCGTCCGTATCCACGGCCGCCGCGCCCGCATCGCCGCTCAGCACCGACGCCGTCACGGTCACCGACGCCGTCGGTACGTGCGAGAGTCGTACCATGTAGGTTGCCGTCGAACCTTCGTCCACCGCCACCGCGCTCGGCGAGAACACCAGCCCGGCCATCTCGTCGTCCTTCACCGCGACCGTCACCGTGCCGGCAATACCGTCATATTCGCCTGCGCCGGACGCCGTGTGCGAAATCGTCAGGGATTCGTCCGCCGAGTTCGGATCCGACACGCCGGTCACCGTCACCGTCTGGGCCGTCGACCAGTTCTCCGTGGTGAACGACAGGCTCTCCGCGCTCACCGTCGCGGCACCCGCATCGCCGCTTGCCACCGTCACCGTCACCGGCCCCGTCGGCACGTGGGAGAGCTGCACCGTGTAGGTTTCCGTCGATTCTTCGTTCACCGTTACCGCGCTCGGCGTCAACACCAGCCGGGCCATCTCGTCATCCGTCACCGTGACCAAGACGTTCGCGCCCTGGTCCCTTCCATAGCCGCCGCCCGACGGCGTGTTCCACACCGTCGCCGCTTCGTCCGACGCGTCCTCATCCGACGCACCCGACACCGTCACCGTCTGCGGCGTCGACCAGTTGTCCGCGGTGAAGGTCAGGCTCTCCGAACTCACCGTCGCGGCGCCCGTATCGCTGCTTGCCACCGTCACCGTCACCGGCCCCGTCGGCTCGCTGTTCAGGACAACCGTGTAGGTCCCGCTCTCCTCTTCACCCACCGTCAGCATTGCGGGTGAGAGCGTCACGCCCTTCACATCGTCGTTCGTCACTGTCACCGAGACACTCTCGGCCTCGTCGTCGCCATAGCCCCCGCCCGACGGCATGTTCGTCACTGTCGCCGTCCGATTCGATGGGTTGTCGATGTCGTCGTCGACCCCCGTCACCTCCACCGTCTGTGGCGTCGACCAGTTGCCCGCCGTGAAGGTGAGGCTCGCCGAGTTCACCGCCGCGTTCCCGTTCGACGATGCCACCGCCACCGTCACCGATCCCGTCGGCTCGCTGTCCAGGACCACCGTGTAGGTTCCGCTCTCCCCTTCATCCACCGTCAGCCTGGTAGCCGAAAGCGTCACACCCTTCACATCGTCGTTCCTGACCGTCACCGACAGGCTCGCGGCATCGTCCCGGTCATAGCCACCGCCCGACGGCGCGTTCGATATCGTCGCCGTCAGGTTCGACGCATTGTCGATGTCGTCGTCCAGACCCGTCACCGTCACCGTCTGAGGCGCCGACCAGTTCCCCGTCGTGAAGGTCAGTGTCGGCTGATCTCCCGTCGTAGCCGGGTCCGTGTCGACCGTCGCGTTCCCATTCGACGAGGCCACCGTTACCGTGACAGAGCCCGTCGGCTCGCTGTTCAGAGCCACCGTGTAGGTCCCGGTTCCGCCCTCGGCCACCGTCAGCGTGGCAGGCGACAGTGTCAGGCCCTTCACGTCGTCGTCCGTTACCGTCACCGAGACGCTCGCGGCCTCACCGTCCCCATAGCCACCGCCCGACGGCGTGTTCGTCACCGTTGCCGTCAGATCCGACGGGTTGTCGATGGCATCATTGGCCCCTGTCACCGTTATCGTCTGTGGCCTGGCCCAGTTCCGCGTCGTGAAGGTCAGGCTCGTCGGGCTCACCGTCGCGTTCCCATTCGAAGACGACACCGCCACCGTCACCTCACCCGTCGGCTCGCTGTCCAGGACAACCGTGTAGGTGCCCCTCTCCCCTTCACCCACCGTCAGCGTGGCGGGCGAAAGCGTCACGCCCTTCACGTCGTCGTTCGTAACGGTAACCAACAGGCTCGCGGCCTCGTCGCCGCCATAGCCACCGCCCGACGGCGTGTTCGTTACCGTCGCCGTCAGATCCGACGCGTTGTCGATGTCATCGTCCAGACCCGATACCGTCACCGTCTGAGGCGTCGACCAGTTCCCCGTCGTGAAGGTCAGTGTCGACTGATCCCCCGTCCTATCCGGGTCCGTATCCACCGTCGCGTTCCCGTTCGACGACGACACCGTCACCGTCGCAGACCTCGTCGGCTGGCTGTCCAGGACAACCGTGTAGGTCCCGCTTCCGCCTTCAGCCACGGTCAGCGTGGCACGTGAAAGCGTTACACCCTTCACATCGTCGTCCGTCACCGTCACCGAGACGCTCGCAGTCTCGTCTCTGTCATAGCCGCCGCCATACGGGCTGTTCCACACCGTCGCCGTCAGATCAGACGGGTTGTCGATGGCGTCGTCCAGACCTGTCACCAACACCGTTTGAGGCGTCGACCAGTTCTCCGCCGTGAAGGTCAGTGTCGACTGATCCCCCGTCATATCCGGGTCCGTATCCACCGTCGCGTTCCCGTTGGACGACGTCACCGTCACCGTCACCGACGCCGTCGGCTCGCTGTCCAGAACCACCGTGTAGGTCCCGCTTCCACCTTCACCCACCGTCAGCGTGGCGGCCGAAAGCGTCATGCCCTTCACGTCGTCGTCCGTCACCGTCACCGAGACACTCTCGGCCTCGTCGCCGCCATAGCCGCCGCCCGACGGCGTATTCGTTACCGTCGCCGTCAGGTCCGACGGGTTGTCGATGGCGTCATTGGCTCCCGTCACCGTTACCGTCTGTGCCTTGTCCCAGTTCCCTGTCGTAAAGGTGAGGCTCGCCGGGTTCACCGCCGCGTTCCCGTTCGACGACGACACCGCCACCGTCACCGATCCCGTCGGCTCGCTGTCGAGGACCACCGTGTAGGTATCCCTCTCCCCTTCACCGACCGTCAGTCTGGTGGCCGAAAGCGTCACACCTTTCACGTCGTCGTTTCTCACCGTCACCGACAGGTTCGCGGCATCGCTGCTGCTATAGCCACCACCCGACGGCGTGTTCGATATCGTCGCCGTCAGGTTCGACGCATTGTCGATATCGTCGTCCAGACCCGACACCGTCACCGTCTGTGCCGTCGACCAGTTCCCCGCCGTGAAGGTCAGTGTCGACTGATCTCCCGTCGTAGCCGGGTCCGTGTCGACCGTCGCGTTCCCATTCGACGAGGCCACCGTTACCGTGACAGAGCCCGTCGGCTCGCTGTTCAGAGCCACCGTGTAGGTCCCGGTTCCGCCCTCGGCCACCGTCAGCGTGGCAGGCGACAGCGTCACGCCCTTCACGTCGTCGTCCGTTACCGTCACAGAGACGCTCGCGGCCTCACCGTCACCATAGCCACCGCCCGACGGCGTGTTCGTCACAGTCGCCGTGAGATCCGACACATTGTCGATGGCGTCATCGGCCCCCGTCACTGTCACCGTCTGCGCCCTGGCCCAGTTTCTCGTCGTGAAGGTCAGGCTCGCCGGGCTCACCGTCGCGTTCCCGTTGCCCGACGACACCGCCACCGTTACCGGCCCCGTCGGCTCGCTGTCCAGGACAACCGTGTAGGTTCCCCTCTCCCCCTCACCCACCGTCAGCGTGCCGGACGAAAGCGTCACGCCCTTCACGTCGTCGTTCGTGACGGTAACCGACAGGCTCGCAGCATCGTCGTCACCATAGCCACCGCCGGACGGCGTGTTCGTCACTGTCGCCGTCAGATCAGACGCATTGTCGATGTCGTCGTCCAGACCCGACACCGTCACCGTCTGAGGCGTCGACCAGTTCCCCGCCGTGAAGGTCAGCGTCGACTGATCTCCCGTCGTGGCCGGATCCGTGTCCACCGTCGCGTTTGCGCTCGACGACACCGTCACCGTCACAGACCTCGTCGGCTCGCTGTCCAGAGCCACCGTGTAGGTCCCGCTCCCACCTTCACCCACCGTCAGTGTGGTGGACGACAGCGTCATGCCCTTCACATCGTCGTCCGTTACCGTCACGGACAGGCTCGTATCTTGGTTTCTGTCATAGCCGCCGCCAAACGGCCTGTTCCACACCGTCGCAGTCAGATCCGACGGGTTGTCGATGGCGTCGTTCAGACCCGACACCGTCACCGTCTGAGGCGTCGACCAGTTCCCCGTCGTGAAGGTCAGTGTCGATTGATCCCCCGTCATATCCGGGTCCGTATCCACCGTCGCGTTCCCGTTGGACGACGTCACTGTCACCGTCACCGACGCCGTCGGCTCGCTGTCCAGGACAACCGTGTAGGTGCCGCTTCCGCCTTCATCCACCGTCAGCGTCCCAGCCGAAAGCGTCATGCCCTTCACGTCGTCATCAGTCACCGTCACCGAAACGCTCTGGGCCTCATCGTCGCCATAGCCACCATCCGACGGCGTGTTCGTCACTGTCGCCGTCAGATCAGACGGGTTGTCGATGGCGTCGTTGGCTCCCGACACCGTTACCGTTTGCGCCTTGTCCCAGTTCCCCGTCGTGAAGGTCAGGCTCGTCGGGCTCACTGTCGCGTTCCCGTTGCCCGACGCCACCGCCACCGTCACCGATCCCGTCGGCTCGCTGTCCAGGACCACCGTGTAGGTCCCGCTCCCGCCTTCAGCCACCGTCAGCGCGGTAGTCGAAAGCGTCACGCCCTTCACGTCGTCGTTCGTCACCGTCACCGGTAGGCTCGCAGCCTCTTCATTGCCATAGCCGCCGCCCGACGGCGTGTTCGTCACCACCGCCGTCAGATCGGACGCATTGTCGATATCGTCGTCCAGACCCGACACCGTCACCGTCTGTGCCGTCGACCAGTTCTCCGTCGTGAAGGTCAGTGTCGACTGCGACCCCGTCGTGGCCGGGTCCGTGTCCACCGTCGCGTTCCCGTTCGACGACGACACCGCCACCGTCACCGAGCCCGTCGGCTCGCTGTCCAGGGCCACCGTGTAGGTCCCGCTACCGCCCTCGGCCACCGTCAGCGCGCTAGGCGAAAGCGTCAGACCCTTCGCATCGTCGTCCGCCACCGTCACCGAGACGCTCGCGGCCTCGTCGCCGCCATAGCCGCCGCCCGACGGCGTGTTCGTCACCACCGCCGTCAGATCGGACGGGTTGTCGATGGCATCATTGGCCCCGGTCACCGTTATCGTCTGTGGCCTGGCCCAGTTCCCCGTCGTGAAGGTCAGACTCGTCGGGCTCACCGTCGCGTTTTCATTGCCCGACGACACCGCCACCGTCACCGGCCCCGTCGGCTCGCTGTCCAGGACAACCGTGTAGCTGCCCCTCTCCCCTTCACCCACCGTGAGTGTAGCGGGCGAAAGCGTGAGGCCCTTCCCATCGTCGTTCGTCACCGTCACCGAGACGCTCGCGGCCTCGTCATCACCATAGCCACCGCCGGACGGCGTGTTCGTCACCGTCGCCGTCAGGTTCGACGCATTGTCGATGGCGTCATCGGCCCCGGTCACCGTCACCGTCTGCGGCGTCGACCAGTTCTCGCTCGTGAAGGTCAGTGTCGACTGATCCCCCGTCCTATCCGGGTCCGTGTCCACTGTCGCGTTCGCGCTCGATGCCACCGTCACCGTCACCAGCCCCGTCGGCTCGCTGTCCAGAGCCACCGTGTAGGTCCCGCTCCCGCCTTCACCCACCGTCAGCGTGGTGGACGACAGCGTCATGCCCTTCACATCGTCGTCCGTTACCGTCACGGACAGGCTCGCATCCTGGTTTCTGTCATAACCGCCGCCAAACGGCCTGTTCCACACCGTCGCCGTCAGATCCGACGCGCTGTCGATGGCGTCGTCCAGACCCGTCACCGTTACTGTCTGTGCCGTGTCCCAGTTCTCCGTCGTGAAGGTCAGTGTCGACTGATCCCCCGTCGTCTCCGGGTCCGTGTCGACCGTCGCGTTCCCGTTCGACGAGGTCACCGTCACCGTCACCGATCCCGTCGGCTCGCTATCCAGAACCACCGTGTAGGTCCCGCTTCCACCTTCACCCACCGTCAGCGTGGCGGCCGATAGCGTCAGGCCTTTCACGTCATCGTCCGTCACCGTCACCGAGACACTCGCGGCCTCGTCGTCGCCATAGCCCCCGCCCGACGGCGTGTTCGTTACCGTCGCCGCCAGATCAAACGGGTTGTCGATGGCGTCGTTAGCTCCCGTCACCGTTACCGTTTGCGCCGTCGACCAGTTCTCTGTCGTGAAGGTCAGGCTCGTCGGATTCACCGTCGCGTTTCCATTGCCCGACGTCACCGCCACCGTCACCGTCACCGATCCCGTCGGCTCGCTGTCCAGAACCACCGTGTAGGTCCCGCTCTCCCCTTCACCCACCGTCAGCCTGGTGGGCAACAACGTCAGGCCCTTCACATCGTCGTTCCTGACCGTCAGCGACAGGCTCGCAGCCTCTTCATTGCCATAGCCGCCGCCCGACGGTGAGTTCGTTATCGTCGCCGTCAGATCCGACGCATTGTCGATGGCGTCGTCGGCCCCGGTCACCGTCACCGTCTGCGCCGTCGACCAGTTCCCGGTCGTGAAGGTCAGTGTCGACTGCGACCCCGTCGTATCCGGGTCCGTGTCGACCGTCGCGTTCCCATTCGACGAGGCCACCGTCACCGTCACAGAGCCCGTCGGCTCGCTGTTCAGGATCACCGTGTAGGTTCCGGTTCCACCCTCGACCATCGTCAACGTGGCGGCCGAAAGCGTCAGGCCCTTCGCATCGTTGTCCGTCACCGTTACCGAAACGCTCGCGGCCTCGTCGTCACCATAGCCACCGCCCGACGGCGTGTTCGTTACAGTTGCCGTCAGATCAGACGGGTTGTCGATCGCATCATCGGCCCCCGACACCGTCACCGTCTGCGCCGTCGACCAGTTCGCGATCGTGAAAGTCAGTGTCGACTGATCCCCCATCGTCGTCGGGTCCGTGTCGACCGTCGCGTTCCCATTCGACGACGACACCGCCACCGTCACCTCGCCCGTCGGCTCGCTGTTCAGGACCACCGTGTAGGTCCCGCTCCTGCCTTCCGTAACCGTGAGTGCGGCGGGCGAAAGCGTGAGACCCTTCCCATCGTCGTTCGTCACCGTCACCGAGACGCTCACGGCCTCGTCGCCGCCATAGCCTCCGCCCGACGGCGTGTTCGTCACCACCGCCGTCAAGTTCGACGCATTGTCGATGGCGTCATTGGCCCCGGTCACCGTCACCGTCTGCGGCGTCGACCAGTTCCCCGTCGTGAAGGTCAGTGTCGACTGATCTCCCGTCGTGGCCGGGTCCGTGTCGACCGTCGCGTTCGCGCTCGATTCCACCGTTACCGTCACCGACCTCGTCGGCTCGCTGTCCAGAGCCACCGTGTAGGTCCCGCTCCCGCCTTCGGCCACCGTCAGCGTGTTGGATGAAAGCGTCATGCCCTTCACATCGTCGTCCGTTACCGTCACGGACAAGTTCGCATTCTGGTCTCTGCCATAGCCGCCGCCCGACGGCCTGTTCCACACCGTCGTCGTCAGATCCGACGGGTTGTCGATGGCGTCATCCAGACCCGACACCGTCACCGTCTGCGGCGTCGACCAGTTCCCCGTCGTGAAGGTCAGTGTCGACTGAGACCCCGTCGTCTCCGGGTCCGTGTCGACCGTCGCGTTCCCGTTCGACGAGGTCACCGTCACCGTCACCGATCCCGTCGGCTCGCTGTCCAGAACCACCGTGTAGGTCCCGCTTCCGCCCTCGGCCACCGTCAGTGTGGCGGGCGATAGCGTCAGGCCTTTCACGTCGTCGTCCGTCACCGTCACCGAGACACTCGCGGCCTCTTCATTGCCATAGCCACCGCCCGACGGCGTGTTCGTTACCGTCGCCGTCAGATCGGACGGGTTGTCGATAGCATCGTCCAGACCCGTCACCGTCACCGTCTGAGGCGCCGACCAGTTCCCCGTCGTGAAGGTCAGGCTCGTCGGGCTCACTGTCGCGTTCCCATTGCCCGACGCCACCGTCATCGTTACCGATCCCGTCGGCTCGCTGTCCAGAGCCACCGTGTAGGTCCCGCTTCCACCTTCACCCACCGTCAGCCTGGTAGTCGAAAGCGTCACGCCCTTCACATCGTCGTTCCTGACCGTCACCGGAAGGCTCGCGCCCTCGTCGTCGCCATAGCCGCCGCCCGAGGGCGTGTTCGTTATCGTCGCCGTCAGATCGGACGCATTGTCGATATCGTCGTCCAGACTCGACACCGTCACCGTCTGTGCCGTCGACCAGTTCTCCGTCGTGAAGGTCAGTGTCGACTGATCTCCCGTCGTATCCGGGTCCGTGTCGACCGTCGCGTTCCCGTTCGACGACGACACCGTCACCGTCACCGAGCTCGTCGGCTCGCTGTTCAGGGCCACCGTGTAGGTCCCGCTTCCACCTTCCGCCACCGTCAGTGTGGCGGGCGAAAGCGTCAGACCCTTCGCATCGTTGTCCGTCACCGTCACCGAAACGCTCGCGGCCTCATCGTCGCCATAGCCACCGCCCGAAGGCGTGTTCGTTACCGTCGCCGTCAGATCCGACGGGTTGTCGATGGCATCATTGGCCCCGGTCACCGTTATCGTCTGTGGCCTGCCCCAGTTCCCGGTCGTGAAGGTCAGACTCGTCGGGCTCACCGTCGCGTTCCCGTTCGAAGACGACACCGCCACCGTCACCTCGCCCGTCGGCTCGCTGTTCAGAACCACCGTGTAGGTCCCGCTCCCGCCTTCCGTCACCGTGAGTGTGGCGGGCGAAAGCGTAAGGCCCTTCCCATCGTCGTTCGTCACCGTCACCGAGACGCTCGCGGTCTCGCCGTCGCCATAGCCACCGCCGGACGGCGTGTTCGTTACCGTCGCCGTCAAGTTCGACGCATTGTCGATGGCGTCATCGGCCCCGGTCACCGCCACCGTCTGCGGTGTCGACCAGTTCTCCGTCGTGAAAGTCAGCGTCGACTGATCCCCTGTCGTATCCGGGTCCGTGTCCACTGTCGCGTTAGCGCTCGATGCCACCGTTACCGTCACCGACCTCGTCGGCTCGCTGTCGAGGACCACCGTGTAGATCCCGCTCCCGCCTTCGGCCACCGTCAGCGTGGCACGCGAAAGCGTTACACCCTTCACGTCGTCGTCCGTCACCGTCACCGAGACGCTCGCAGTCTCGTCTCTGTCATAGCCGCCACCAAACGGGCTGTTCCACACCGTCGCCGTCAGATCCGATGGATTGTCGATGGCATCATCCAGACCCGACACCGTCACCGTCCGAGGCGTCGACCAGTTCCCCGTCGTGAAGGTCAGTGTCGACTGCGACCCCGTCGTCTCCGGGTCCGTGTCCACCGTCGCGTTCCCGTTCGACGAGCTCACCGTCACCGTCACCTCGCCCGTCGGCTCGCTGTCCAGAACCACCGTGTAGACCCCGGTTTCACCCTCGGCCACCGTCAGCGCGGCGGGCGATAGCGTCAGGCCTTTCACGTCGTCGTCCGTCACGGTCACCGAAACGCTCTCGGCCTCGTCGTCGCCATAGCCACCGCCCGACGGCGTGTTCGTTATCGTCGCCGTCAGATCGGACGGGTTGTCGATGGCATCATTGGCCCCGGCCACCGTTACCGTCTGTACCTTGTCCCAGTTCCCCGTCGTAAAGGTCAGCGTCGACTGCGACCCCGTCGTATCCGGATCCGTGTCCACCGTCGTATTCGCGTTCGACGATGCCACCGTCACGGTCACCGGCCCCGTCGGCTCGCTGTCGAGAACCACCGTGTAGGTCCCGCTCTCCCCTTCACTCACCGTCAGCGTGGCGGACGAGAGCGTCACACCCTTCGCGTCGTCGTCCGTTACCGTCACCGAGACGCTCGCGGTCTCATCGTCGCCATAGCCGCCGCCCGACGGCGTGTTCGTTATCGTCGCCGTCAGATCGGACGCATTGTCGATGGCGTCGTCCAGACCCAATACCGTCACCGTCTGCGCCGTCGACCAGTTCGCGCTCGTGAAGGTCAGTGTCGACTGTGTCCCCGTCGTGGCCGGATCCGTGTCGACCGTCGCGTTCTCATTGCCCGATGCCACCGTTACCGTCACCGGCCCCGTCGGCTCGCTGTCCAGAATCACCGTGTAGGTCCCGCTCTCCCCTTCACTCACCGTCAGCGTGGCAGGCGATAGCGTCAGGCCCTTCGCGTCGTCGTCCGTTACCGTCACCGAGACACTCGCGGCCTCGTCGTCGCCATAGCCACCGCCCGACGGCGTGTTCGTTATCGTCGCCGTCAGATCCGACGCGTTGTCGATGGCGTCGTCCAGACCCGACACCGCTACCGTCTGCGCCGTCGACCAGTTCCCCGTCGTGAAGGTCAGTGTCGACTGCGACCCCGTCGTATTCGGATCCGCGTCCACCGTCGCATTCGCGTTCGACGATGCCACTGTTACCGTCACCGGCCCCGTCGGCTCGCTGTCCAGGACAACCGTGTAGGTACCGATTCCGCCTTCCGCCACCGTCAGCGCGGCGGGCGATAGCGTCAGGCCTTTCACGTCGTCGTCCGTTACCGCCACCGAGACGCTCGCGGCCTCGTCGTCGCCATAGCCACCGCCCGACGGCGTGTTGGTTATCGTCGCCGTCAGATCGGACGGGTTGTCGATAGCATCATTGGCCCCGGTCACCGTTACCGTCTGTGCCTTGTCCCAGTTCCCCGTCGTGAAGGTCAGGCTCGTCGGGCTCACCGTCGCGTTTCCATTGCCCGACGCGACCGCCACTATCACTTCGCCCGTCGGCTCGCTGTCCAGGACCACCGTGTAGGTCCCGCTTCGACCCTCATCCACCGTCAGCATCGCAGGCGAAAGCGTCACACCTTTCACATCGTCGTTCGTCACTGTCACAGACAGGCTCGCGGCATCGCCGCTGCCATAGCCGCCGCCCGACGGCGTGTTCGTCACCACCGCCGTCAGATCCGACGCGTTGTCGATGGCGTCGTCCACACCCAACACCGTCACCGTCTGCGCCGTCGACCAGTTCGCGCTCGTGAAGGTCAGTGTCGACTGTGTCCCCGTCGTGGCCGGATCCGTGTCGACCGTCGCGTTCCCATTGCCCGATGCCACCGTTACCGTCACCGGCCCCGTCGGCTCGCTGTCCAGAATCACCGTGTAGGTCCCGCTCTCCCCTTCACTCACCGTCAGCGTGGCAGGCGATAGCGTCAGGCCCTTCGCGTCGTCGTCCGTTACCGTCACCGAGACACTCGCGGCCTCGTCGTCGCCATAGCCACCGCCCGACGGCGTGTTCGTTATCGTCGCCGTCAGATCCGACGCGTTGTCGATGGCGTCGTCCAGACCCGACACCGCTACCGTCTGCGCCGTCGACCAGTTCCCCGTCGTGAAGGTCAGTGTCGACTGCGACCCCGTCGTATTCGGATCCGCGTCCACCGTCGCATTCGCGTTCGACGATGCCACTGTTACCGTCACCGGCCCCGTCGGCTCGCTGTCCAGGACAACCGTGTAGGTACCGATTCCGCCTTCCGCCACCGTCAGCGTGGCGGACGAGAGCGTCACACCCTTCGCGTCATCGTCCGTCACCGTCACAGACAGGCTCGCGGCCTCGCCGCCGCCATAGCCGCCGCCCGACGGCGTGTTGGTTATCGTCGCCGTCAGATCCGACGGGTTGTCGATGGCGTCATTGACCCCCGTCACCGCCACCGTCTGCGGCGTCGACCAGTTCGCTGTCGTGAAAGTGAGCATCGACTGCGACCCCGTCGTATCCGGATCCGTGTCCACCGTCGTGTTCCCGTTCGACGATGCCACCGCCACGGTCACCTCGCCCGTCGGCTCGCTGTCCAGAGCCACCGTGTAGGTCCCGGTCCCGCCTTCCGTCACCGTCAGCGTGGCGGCCGAAAGCGTGAGGCCCCTCCCATCGTCGTCCGTTACCGCCACCGAGACGCTCACGGCCTCGTCGTCGCCATAGCCACCGCCCGACGGCGTGTTGGTTATCGTCGCCGTCAGATCGGACGAATTGTCGATAGCGTCATCGGCCCCTGTCACCGTCACCGTCTGTGGCGTCGACCAGTTCGCGCTCGTGAAGGTCAGTGTCGATTGATCTCCCGTCGTAGCCAGGTCCGTGTCGACCACCGCGTTCCCATTCGACGACGAAACCGTCACGGTCACCTCGCCCGTCGGCTCGCTGTCCAGGACAACCGTGTAGGTTCCGCTATCACCTTCACCCACCGTCAGCGTGGCGGCCGAAAGCGCCAGACCCTTCACATCGTCGTCCGTTACCGTCACCGAAACGCGCGCACTCTGGCTTCTGGTATAGCCTCCGCCCGACGGCCTGTTCAGCACCGTCGTCGTCAGATCCGATGGGTTATCGATGTCGTCGTTGATCCCCGTCACCGTCACCATCTGCGGCGTAGACCAGTCCCCCGTCGTGAAGGTCAGCGTCGACTGATCTCCCGTCGTCTCCAGATCCGTGTCGACTGTCGCGTTTGGATTCGATGACGTCACCGTCACCTTCACCGGGCCCGTCGGTTCAGTATTAAGGACCACCGTGTAGGTCCCGCTCCCGCCTTCATCCACCGTCAGCGTGGCGGACGAAAGCGTCAGGCCCTTCACATCGTTGTCCCTCACCGTCACGTAGAGGTTCTTGACCTCAAAGCTGCCATAGCCGCCGCCCGACGGCATGTTCGTTATCTTCGACGTCAGATTCGATGGGTTGTCGATGACATCGTCCAGACCCGACACCGTCACCGTCTGTGCCGTGTCCCAGTTCCCCGTCGTGAAGGTCAGCGTCGATTGATCCCCCATCGTGGCCGGGTCCGTGTCGACCGTCACGTTTTCGCTGCCCAACACCACCGTCACAGTCACAGTCACCGTCACCGTCTCCGTCGGCTCGCTGTTCAGAACCACCGTGTAGGTACCGGTTCCGCCTTCATCCACCGTCAATGTGGCGGGCGAAAGCGTCAGTCCCTTCATATCGTTGTCCACCAACGTCACGTACAGGTGCGCGGCATCGTCGCCGCCATAGCCGCCGCCCGACGGCGTGTTCGTCACCATCACCGTCCGATGCATTGGATCGTCGATGTCGTTGTCGGACGTCGACACGGTTACTGTCTGTGGCGTCGACCAATTCTCCGTCGTGAAGGTCAGTGTCGACTGATCTCCCGTCGTCTCCGGGTCCGTATCGACCGTCGCGTC
This sequence comes from Alphaproteobacteria bacterium, assembly GCA_965220825.1. Lineage (GTDB taxonomy): Bacteria > Pseudomonadota > Alphaproteobacteria > UBA828 > UBA828. The sequence continues at coordinate 302,267 of OZ244839.1, read as the reverse complement.
CCCGGTCGGCGCCACCGTCACCGTCACCGTCCCCGTCGGCTCGCTATCCAGAACCACCGTGTAGGTACCGCTTTCCCCTTCACCCATCACCAGCCCGAGGGGCGAGAATGTCAGGCCCTTCACATCGTCGTCCGTCACCGTGACAGACAGGTCCGCCGCCTCACCGCTGCCATATCCCCCGCCCGACGGCGTATTCGTCACCGTCGCCGTCAGATCCGATGGGTTGTCGATGGCGTCATTGGCCCCCGTCACCACCACCGTCTGCGGCGTCGACCAGTTCGCCGTCGTGAAGGTCAGTGTCGACTGTGATCCCGTCTTGGCCGGGTCCGTGTCCACCGTCGCGTTGTCGTTCGACGACGCCACAGTCACCGTCACCGGTCCCGTCGGCTCGCTGTCCAGGACCACCGTGTAGGTTCCGGTTCCGCCCTCGGCCACCGCCAGCGTGCTAGGCGACAACGTCAGGCCCTTCGCATCGTCGTCCGTCACCGTCACAGACAGGTCCGCGGCCTCACCGCTGCCATAGCCACCACCCGACGGCGTGTTCGTCACCGTCGCCGTCAGATCCGACACATTGTCGATGGCGTCGTTGGCCCCCGTCACCGTCACCGTCTGTGGTGCCGACCAGTTCGCCGCCGTGAAAGTCAGTGTCGACTGTGCCCCCGTCGTGGCCGTGTCCGTGTCCACCGTCGCGTTCCCGCTCGACGAGGCTATCGTTACCGTCACCTCGCCCGTCGGCTCGCTGTCCAGGACCACCGTGTAGGTACCGCTTTCCCCTTCACCCACCGTCAGCTCGGCGGGCAACAACGTCAGGCCCTTCACATCGTCGTCCGTCATCGTCACGGACAGGCTCGCGGCCTCGCCGCTGCCATAGCCGCCGCCCGCTGGCGTGTTCGTTACCGTTGCCGCCAGATCGGACGGGTTGTCGATGGCGTCGTCGGCCCCAGTAACTGTCACCGTCTGTGGCGTCGACCAGTTCGCCGTCGTGAAGGTCAGTGTGGACTGATTCCCCGTCGTGGCCAGGTCCGTGTCCACCGTCGCGTTCCCGCTCGACGCCACCGTGACCGTCACCTCGCCCGTCGGCTCGCTCTCCAGGGCCACCGTGTAGATTCCGGTTCCGCCCTCGGCCACCGTCAGCGTGCTGGACGAAAGCGTCAGACCCTTCACATCGTCATCCGTCACCGTCACCGATAGACTCGCAGCCTCGCCGCTGCCATAGCCGCCGCCCGACGGCGTGTTCGTCACCACCGCCGTCAAATCCGATGGGTTGTCGATGGCGTCATCGGCCCCCGTCACCGTCACTGTCTGAGGCGTCGACCAGTTCGCCGTCGTGAAGGTCAGTGTGGACTGATCCCCCGTCGTGGCCGGGTCCGTGTCCACCGCAGCGTTCCCGTTCGACGCCACCGCCACCGTCACGGGCCCCGTCGGCTCGCTGTCCAGAACCACCGTGTAGGTCCCGGTTCCGCCCTCGGCCACCGTCAGCGTGCTGGGCGAAAGCGTCACACCCTTCACGTCGTCGTCCGTCACCGTCACCGAGACGCTCGCGGCCTCGCCGCTGCCATAACCGCCGCCCGACGGCGTGTTTGTCACCGTCGCCGTCAGATCGGACGGGTTGTCGATGGCGTCATTGGCCCCCGACACCGTTACCGTCTGAGGCGTCGACCAGTTCGCGGTCGTGAAAGTCAGCGTCGACTGATCCCCCGCCGTGGCCGGATCCGTGTCCGCCGTCGCATTCGCGTTCGACGACACCACCGTGACCGTCACCGGGCCCGTCGGCACGCTCTCCAGAACCACCGTGTAGGTTCCGCTCCCGCCTTCCGTCACCGTGAGTGTGGCGGGCGAAAGCGTCAGACCCTTCCCATCGTCGTCCGTCACCGTCACCGCGACGCTCGCAGCCTCGTCGGCGCCATAGCCGCCGCCTGACGGCCTGTGCATCACTATCGACGTCAGATCGAACGGGTTATCGATGTCGTCGTCCAGACCCAACACCGTTATCGTCTGTGGCGTCGACCAGTTCGCGGTCGTGAAGGTCAGTGTCGACTGATCCCCTGTCGTGGCCGGGTCCGTGTCCACCGTCACGGTCCCGATCGGCACCACCGTCACCGTTACCGACTCCGTCGGTTCGCTGTCGAGAACCACCGTGTAGGTCGCGCTCTCTCCTTCACCGATCGTCAGTGTCGCGGGCGAGAACGTCAGGCCCTTTACATCGTCGTCCGTCACCGTCACAGACAGGCTCACAGCCTCGCCGCTGCCATAGCCGCCGCCCGATGGCGTGTTCGTCACTGTCGCCGTCAGATCAGACGGGTTGTCGATGGCATCGTTGGCCCCCGACACCGTCACCGTCTGTGCCGTCGACCAGTTCGCGGTCGTGAAGGTCAGCGTCGACTGATCCCCCGTCGTGGCCGGATCCGTATCCACCGTCGCGTTCCCGCTCGACGCCACCGTGACCGTCACCGACCCGGTCGGCTCGCTGTCCAGGGCCACCGTGTAGGTTCCGGTTCCGCCTTCACCCACCGTCAGCTCGGCGGGCGACAACGTCAGGCCCTTCACATCGTCGTCCGCCATCGTCACGGACAGGCTCGCGGCCTCGCCGCTGCCATAGCCGCCGCCCGCTGGCGTGTTCGTCAACGTCGCCGTCAGATCCGACGGGTTGTCGATGGCATCGTTGGCCCCCGTCACCGTAACGGTCTGAGGCGTCGACCAGTTCGCGGTCGTGAAGGTCAGTTTCGACTGATCCCCCGTCGTGACCAGGTCCGTGTCCACCGTCGCGTTCCCGCTCGACGCCACCGTGACCGCCACCGATCCCGTCGGTTCGGTATTCAGGACCACCGTGTAGGTTCCGCTCCCACCTTCCGCCACCGTCAGCGTGGCGGGCGAAAGCGTCAGACCCTTCACATCGTCGTCCGTCACCGTCACCGAGACGCTCGCGGCCTCACCACTACCATAGCCGCCGCCCGACGGCGTGTTCGTCACCACCGCCGTCAGATCGGACGGATTGTCGATGGCGTCGTTGGCCCCAGCAACCGTCACGGTCTGAGGCGTCGACCAGTTCGCGGTCGTGAAGGTCAGTGTCGACTGATCCCCCGTCGTGACCAGGTCCGTGTCCACCGTCGCGTTCCCGCTCGACGCTACCGTGACCGTCACCGACCCCGTCGGCTCACTGTCCAGGACCACCGTGTAAGTTCCGGTTCCGCCCTCGGCCACCGTCAGCGTGCTGGACGAAAGCGTCAGACCCTTCACATCGTCATCCGTCACCGTCACCGAGACGCTCGCGGCCTCGTCGTCGCCATAGCCGCCGCCCGACGGCGTATTCGTCACTGTCGCTGTCAAATCCGATGGGTTGTCGATGACGTCATCGGCCCCCGTCACCGTCACTGTCTGAGGCGTCGACCAGTTCGCCGTCGTGAAGGTCAGTGTCGACTGATCCCCCGTCGTGGCCGGGTCCGTGTCCACCGCAGCGTTCCCGTTCGACGCCACCGCCACCGTCAACGACCCCGTCGGCTCGCTATCGAGGACCACCGTGTAGGTTCCGGTTCCGCCCTCGGCCACCGTCAGCGTGCTGGGTGCCAACGTCAGGCCCTTCGCATCGTCGTTCGTCACCGTCACGGACAGGCTCGCGGCCTCGCCACTGCCATAGCCGCCGCCGGACGGTGTATTCGTCACTGTCGCCGTTAGATCGGACGGGTTGTCGATGGCGTCATTGGCCCCCGTCACCGTCACCGTCTGCGGCGTTGACCAGTTCGCACTCGTGAAGGTCAGCGTCGACTGATCCCCCGTCGTGGCCGGGTCCGTGTCCACCGTCGCGTTCCCGCTCGACGCCACCGTGACCGTCACCGACCCCGTCGGCTCGCTGTCCAGGGCCACCCTGTAGGTTCCGCTCCCGCCTTCCGCCACCGTCAGCGTGGCGGGCGACAGCGTCAGGCCCGTCATGTCGTCATTCGTCACCGTCACCGAGACGCTCGCGGTCTCGTCGTCGCCATAGCCGCCGCCCGACGGCGTATTCGTCACTGTCGCTGTCAGATCCGACGGGTTGTCGATGGCGTCGTTGGCCGCCGTCACCGTCACCGTCTGAGGCGTCGACCAGTTCGCGCTCGTGAAGGTCAGCGTCGACTGATCCCCCGTCGTGGCCGGGTCCGTGTCCACCGTCGCGTTCCCGCTCGACGCCACCGTGACCGTCACGGACCCCGTCGGTTCGCTGTCGAGAACCACCGTGTAGGTCCCAATTCCGCCTTCATCCACCGTCAGCGTGCTGGACGAAAGCGTCAGACCCTTCACGTCGTCGTCCGTCACCGTCACCGACAGGCTCGCGGCCGCGCCGCCGTCAAGACCCCCGCCCGACGGCGTGTTCGTCACCACCGCCGTCAGATCAGACGGGTTGTCGATATCGTCATCTATCCCCGTCACCGTCACCGTCTGCGGCGTCGACCAGTTTCCCGTCGTGAAGGTCAGCGTCGACTGATCCCCCGCCGTGGCCGGGTCGGTGTCCACCGTCGCGTTCCCGTTCGAGGACGTCACCGCCACCGTCACTGGCCCCGTCGGCACGCTGTCCAGGGCCACCGTGTAGGTCCCGGTTCCGCCTTCGGCCACCGTCAGCGTGCTGGACGAAAGCGTCAGGCCCTTCGCATCGTCGTCCGTCACCGTCACCGAGACGCTCGCGGCCTCGCCACTGCCATAGTCGCTGCCCGACGGCGTGTTCGTCACCGTCGCGGTCAGATCCGATGCATTGACGATGGCGTCATCCAGACCGGTCACCGCCACCGTCTGCGCCGTGTCCCAGTTCCCGGCCGTGAAGGTCAGTGTCGACTGATCCCCCGTCGTGGCAGGGTCCGTGTCGACCGTCGCGTTCCCATTCGACGACGTCACCGTCACCGTCACCGGTTGGTATGGCTGGCTGTCCAGGACCACCGTATAGGTACCGGTTCCGCCCTCCGCCACCGTGAGCGTAGCCGGCGAAAGCGTCAGGCCCTTCACGTCATCGTCTATCAACGTCACCGACAGGTTCGCATTCTGGCCGCTGCCATAGCCGCCGCCCGACGGCCAGTGCAACACGGTCGCCGTCAGGTTCGTCAAATCGTCGACGTCGTTGTCGACCCCCGTCACCGTCACCATCTGAGGCGTCGACCAGTTCGTCGTCGTGAAGGTAAGCCGCGACTGCACCCCCGCCTTGCTCGGGTCCGTGTCCGCCGTCGCGGAACCGTGCCCCGAAAACACCGTCACCCTCACCGTCCCCGTCGGCTGGCTGTCCAGGACCACCGTGTAGGTCCCGCTCTCCCCTTCACCCACCGTCAACGCGGTGGGCGAAAGCGTCAGCCCCGGACTCTGCGCCTCGACCGCTCCCGCTCCGAAGGCAAGGGATGCCAGCAGTGCCGCAGCCATGAGGATGGGCCGCCGCAGGGCCCAGTGCAGGAGGTTCGTACGTCGCGCGCGCCCACGCGCCCTATCGAACGTGGTGGTTCGAGAGCGGCCGGAGGGGAGGGACCCGCTGGAACCGGCGGACGGGCCGGTATCGGACCTGCTTCGGGGCAGCGCGTTAAGGACCGAGGGCTTCCGGTCGCCGCGAAGCGCCCGCAGCATCCCCCGTCCTTCTGGACGATGGTCGATTGTCACTCGAAAATCCCCCTGGCGCGTTCCGGTCTTCACCCGGAGACGTTGCAATTATAAAAACGTATATCAATGTATATATACGGGCGTCAACGGCATTGAATGCGTATATTGATTGAATAAATAAATAACAATTTAAATAACTTTAAGATATACAATAAATTAAACGCTTGCAAACGCGAAGCGAAAAATCTGAATTCTAATTTTTTGTATTTTTTGTGAGATACACTCGTAGAAATTTCGGAGAAACTTCAGCCACTCGCTGAAGACAACGAGCTGAATTCTTCGTTTCCATTAGCGAATCCGCGACCGCGAGCGGGCGAGACGAAGGCGAGGAAGCGATGCCGTTCCGCGAACGACCCCGCCCGCATCGACATCGGCGCCGTTCGCGGCGGCCTCTTCATCCGCATCTTCGGGGTGCGGATCTTCGGGCCCGCCGGTCCCGTTGCGGACAGCCGGCACGGGCCCTATAGTCCCGCCGCTATGCAGCGCACAGTTTCTCGGGCGCGGCGAAGGCGAACGAGGAAGAAGCGCTATGGCAGTCGAGACTGCGGCCGCGGGCGAGCCCCAGCCGGTCTATTACTTCGAAGACCTCGAACTGGGCATGAGCGCCGAATATGGGCGCGTGATAGACAACAGCGAGATGCGGCTTTTCGCCGATCTCACGGGCGACACGAACCCGCTCCATTTCGACGACGATTTCGCCCGCCAGTTCGCCTTCGGCGGGCGCGTGGTCCACGGCATGTGCACCGCATCGCTCATCTCCACCGTCATCGGCACCCGCTTGCCGGGGCCGGGCTGCATCTATATCTCCCAGACCCTGCGGTTCACCGCGCCGGTGCTGCCGGGAGACCGCGTGGTGGCACGGGCCGTGCTCGACAAGCTGATCCCCGAGCGCAAGCGGGCGGAATTCGACACCGAATGCAGGGTGGGCGAGCGTACCGTGCTCGTCGGCCGCGCGGTCACCCAGGTCCCCTCCCGCGAATAGGGCGGCCCGTCAGGGCGGGAGACCGGCGGTGAGGCCGCCGTCGATTACCAGCGCGGTTCCGGTGATCCAGGCCGCATCGTCGGACGCGAGATAGACGAAGCCGTCGGCGATGTCGCGCGGAGTTCCGATCCGCCCGAGCGGTGTGCGGCGGACGGCCGCCGCACGGGCGTGGGCCGGGGCCGGCTGCTCCTCCAGGAAGCCGTCGAACATCGGCGTATCGACGAAACCCGGACAGATGCAGTTCGCACGGATGCCGACCGCCGCCCCGTCGAGCGCCATGCATTTCGTCAGCATGACGAGCCCCGCCTTGGAAGCCACATAGGCCGCGTCCCGCGGGGCCGCCACCAGGCCGGCGATCGAGGCGGTGCTGAGGATCGCTCCACCGCCCGCCGCGGTGAAGTGAGGCCAGACCGCCTTGGAGAGCCGCCAGGCACCGCTCAGATTGACCTCGATCTCGCGCCGCCAGTCGGCCTCGGAGAGCTCGTCGGCCGCGCCCAGGATGGTGACGCCCGCATTATTCACCAGGATGTGCAGCCTCCTGCAGGCCGCCGCCGCTTCCGCCACGAGGCGCGCCGCATCGCGCTCCACCGTGATGTCGGCCTGTATGGAGAAGGCCATCCCGCCCCGCGCTTCGATCGCCCGTGCGACCGACGCGGCACGCTCTCCGTCCATGTCGGCGCAGACCACGGTCGCGCCTTCCGCGGCGAAGCGCAGCGCGGTCTCGCGGCCGATGCCCGACGCGGCGCCGGTCACGATGGCGGCCCGCGCGGCGAGTCTCATGGGATCGGCGGGCGAACCGGGCGGGCTATGCGGGATTCGCCTCGCGCCGACGCTGGGCGCGCGCCATCAGGACGAGGCCCAACACCGCGAACACGCTGAGGCAGATCAAGATGAAAAGGCCCACCGCCGCCACATAGGCCCACTCCAGATCCTTGAAGGTGAGATCGAGGATGTAGACGGAGATGGACTTGGTGGCGACTCCGGGGCCGCCGCCCGTCATCACATGGAGAATGTCGAAAATCTTGATGCACTCGATGGTGCGGATCACCAGGGCGATGATCATCACCATCTTCATACGCGGGAGCACGATCCGCCAGAAGCGCTGCCAGGCGTTCGCGCCCAGGAGAGTCGCCGCCTTCATCTGGTCCTCGGGTACGCCCACCATGCCCGCCAGCAGGATCAGGAACATCAGCGGCGTCCACTGCCAGATGTCGGCGATCATCACCGAGATCATCGCCATGACCGGATCCGCGAGCCACAGCGTGCCGACCTCGGTGCCGGCGATCCGGCTGAGCAGATCGTTGATGGGGCCCGAGCTCTGGAACAGCATGAAGAACATGTAGCCCGCCACCGCCGGCACGATCATCATGGGCATCAGCATGATGGAGTAGAACACGCGCTTGCCGGGGAACTTCTCGGCGAAGAGGATCGCGAGACCGAGGCCCAGAAGGAACTCGATGGGCACGACGACGGCGACGATCAGGAACGTCCGGCCGATGGAGCCCCAGAGCTTCGTATCGGAGAAGATGTCGCCGTAATTGCCGAACCAGTTGGCGGTCTCGTAGGCGTAGTACCAGGGCGTTCCGTCGAGCGGTCCCCACCATGTAAAGCTCACATAGAGCTGCATGAGGAGGGGGAAGGCCACGATGAAGAGCAGCAGGAGCTGCGCCGGCAAGGTCATGTAGAGTCCGAGCCGCCGGCCGTCCCGCTCGAGAGGCGTCAGGGCGGGAGTCTTGCCGCGCCTGCCGGCGGCTGCCGCGTCCGTCATTGCTTGAGCGCCCCGAAGGTGAGCCCGCGCACCAGATATTTCTGGATCGCGATGCCGAAGACCACCGGCGGAAGCGCCGCGATCAGGCCGAGCGCCGCCTTTGCGCCGTACATCTGGCCGGACATCGCGGACGAGAGGGAGTTCATGTAGACGGGAATGGTCACCCAGTCCTTCCGCGTGAGAAGCAGGGCGATCACGTAGTCGCTCCAATTCAGGATGAAGACGAAGAGCGTCGTGCTGGCGAGCGCGGCCTTCACCATGGGCAGGGTGATCTTCCAGAACACGCGGAACCAGCTGCAACCCTCCACGAGGGCGGCCTCTTCGATCTCCCGCGGCACTTCGTCGAAGAAGGTCTTCATCAACCAGAAGGCGAAGGGCAGCGTGACGATGCCGTAGATGAGGGAAAGCCCCCACCAGGAATCCATCGCGCCGAGGAAGGCCCACATGATCATCACCGGAATCATCACCGCGAGCGGCGGGAAGAGCCGGAGTTGAAGCACGCCGAGAGGCAGGTTGCCGCCGACCTTGAAGCGAGAGACCGCATAGGCGCCCAGCGTTCCCGCAGCGACGGCGATGAAGGTCCCGAGCAGCGAGGTGACGAGGCTCGCGAGGATGGGGCGGCCCGCCGTCCGCTCATGGGTGATGGAGTAGGCGTCGGTCTGCCCGGTGAAGATGTACTCGAAATTGCCCCAGGTGGGCTCGCGCGGAAGCCAGTGCAGATCGCCCGCGGTGGAGACCCACTCGGTATGGGGCTTGAACGCCATGGTCGCCATCCACACCACCGGCAACAGCGCGATGGCGACGGCGACAAGGATCAACCCGTAGCGCCAGACATAGGAAGTGTAGGCCGTGGGCACGGTCTCGACTCAGCGCTTCTCTTGTGGGCAAGGCGCTCCGGACGGGCTCGCCAAGGGCCCGGGGACGGGGCGTCGCAAGTTACACGCCCCGTCCCGGACGAAACGGCTCCGGATCAAGCCTGGTCGATCACCGTCGACCAACCCGACTTGGCTGCGTTGATGAGGTCGATCATCTTGCTTTCGCCCTTCTTGCGCAGATGCCTGCGCCAGGACTTCGCGGTGTTCTCCATCGCCTCCTTGGCGGTGATATCGCCCACCATGGCGGCGACCAGATTCTCGCTCAGCGTGTTGTGCATGGCGAACTGGCCCGGGATCGCGATGGTCGGGACGGCGCGGGCCACCGTGCCCTCGATGATCGGCACGTGGTAGTCGTGGTAGGACTGGATGACCAGCGGATCGCGGAAGTTGGCGAGCTGGAAGGGATCGAAGAAGCCGCCGGGATTGCCGGTCAGCAGGCTGAAGATCCGTGTCGACCCCGACCATTGCAGCCAGAGATAGGCCGCCTCCTGATATTGGCTCTGCGTGGACACGCCGCCATTGTTGCCGAGATAGATGGTGGAACGGCGCACCAGGTCGTTGCCGAACTGCTTTCCGGGCGGCAGGAACGAGCCCATCTTGCCCGTCACCGCCGTGGCGGGCGAGCCGTCCTCCTTCACCGTATCCAGGAACTTCGGACAGTTGGAGAAGGTGCCCAGCATGAAGGAGTTGCCCTGGGCCATGTTGCCGTAATACTCGCTCCAGCTCCAGGCGAGACCGCCCTTGTCCGACCAGTCGAGGCTCCTGATGTGCTCCTCGGTGGCCTCGATGCCCGCGTCGGTGTCGATCAGCGGGTTGCCTTCGCCGTCGAACAGGTGCTGGTTCGGATTGTCCTTGCTCACATAGCGGTTGTACCAAGTGCTGATACCCCAGAAGGCGCTCATCATGTTGCCGTTGCCGAGCATTCCCTTGGAGGTGAAGAACTCGGCGAGCTGGTCGGTCTCCTCCCAGGTGCGGGGCGGGCCGAGCTCCCAGCCATATTTGTCGCCGAACTCCTTCTGGTTCTGCGGATCGTCCACCAGATCCCTGCGGTAGACCCAGACCTGGGCGTCCCCGTCATAGCAGACGGACCTGGGCTCGCCGCCATACTTGTAGAGCATGTCGTAGGATTCGGACGTCGGCATTCCGCGCTCGGGGTCCGCGAAGTCCGCGCCGTGCTTCTCGATCCATTCGCCGAGCGGCGCGATGCCGTTGGCCTCCGACAGGTCGCCCATGGCGGCATAGCCGAAGGTGTAGACGTCGTAGGCGGCGGAGCCGGTGGTGACGTCCTGGATCACCTTGTTGAACTGCTCCTCCGGCGAGACGCTGAAGAACTCGAGCTTGACGCCCGTCTCCTCCTCCCAGATGGACTGCAGGGTCGGCCCGTCGGGCGGCCAGGGCTTGGTGAAGTGGCCGATGGCGCCGTCCGTCATCAGGATGTTGAGCTTATCCGGCGCCTTGCCCTCCGCCTTCAGCTTGCGCATTCCCTCGACAGCGCGGCCTTCGGACATCGTCTCGTTATACTGATAGCGCTCCGCCCCCTCGAAACCGGTGGGTCCGCCGGTCATGCCGGGGGCAAGGCCCGCTGCGCGCGCGGGACGGATGAACTTGGGCGCAATTCCGATCGGCGACGTGAGCGCCAGCCCGGCCGCGCCCGCCTTGAGCGCCTGTCGACGAGTCATCTTGATGGCCATCGATGCCTCCCAGATATGATTTCTGCCTGCGTTTCCTCGGGCCGGGTTCGCATCCATGCCCGACCGACACCTTAAAAGCGTAGCACAGCTGCAAGCGGCGTTACAGCCGGCACCCCATAGCGGGTCTATGCCCGGCCGAGTGCCTCGCGCACCATTTCGTGGAAGTGGAAGACGCCGTTCTCGTGCCGGGGACTCAGCGGCCCGCGGTCGTAAACGCCCGCGTCCAGGTTTTGCTGAATGCGCGGCACCATCCACTGGTCCTCCCGCGACACCTGAACGCCATATTCCACCCAGGGCTCGAAGGCCTCCGGGCTCGCATCGCTCGGCCGGAGGAAATTGTAGACGATACGGGTCCGGTCGCGGCCCACCGGCTCCATGCGCAGGAACGCAAGCCCCACATTGTAGGAGCTGAACGCGAAGTTGGGAAAGCGCCAGCCGAACAGCCCGGGATGGCCCGAATCGTGCTTGGCCGGGGCCTCGTGAATGCTGGCGCCATCAATGTTGACCACGCGGTAGCGCTTCCAATCCAGGTCCCGGTTGAGGCTCGGATGCATGGGTGGGACGTGATAGGCCTCCTGGAAGTTGTCCACATAGGTCTTCCAGTTGCACGCGACCATGAATTCCATCTCCCGGTCGAAGATGACATCCGCCGGTGCCGTGCGCGCGACCGCCTCCGCCACCGGCGCGAGCCATTCCTCGAGCGGCGGCGCATCGGTATCGAGGCACACGAAAAGGAGCCCCCGCCACGTGGCGACGGCGATGGGGAAGAGCGAGAGCTCCTCCTTTCGGAAATCCGGCGGCGCTTCGAAGACCGGCACGTGCTGGAGCCTGCCGTCCGCCCCATACCGCCAACCGTGATAGGGGCATTCCAGGACGTCGCAGCGACCGGCGGGCTTTAACAGGAGCGGCGAAGCCCGATGCCGGCACACATTGTGAAAGGCCCTGAGCACGCCGTCTTCGGCGCGCCGGACGAAGACGGGGAACCCGGCGGGTGCCGCCGTAAGATACTGCCCGGGCTCGGCGACCGTCTCCTCTCGCCCGATCCATAGCCACTGCCGCGCGAAGATTCGCTCCCGCTCCTCGGCATGGATATCCGCATCGCGGTACCAGCGGGCCGGCATGCTCCAGACCGTCGCATCCCGCATCCGCGCCTGGGCCGCATCGTCGCCCACAGCCGTAGCCATCCGAGCCATCGCGATCCCTCCTCGTGCTATCGAGGCCAACGAAACGCCACCGGAATAGACAGGCTACCCTACCATCGGAGCGCGCGTGCACGCGAGCGTTTCGCGCGACAGGGCCGGGCGGCGGCGCACGCCCACGAGACTGGGTGTTCCCGCTCGCGCAGCTCTGCCGGAAATGCCAGAATCGTGCGGGCCGTCGACAGTTTGCGGAGATGGGGAAGCCGTGCGGCACGCGATCATCCTGCTTGCCTTCCTCGCGTTCCCGCTTGCGGACATATCCGCCGCGGACGCCTCGGACGCCGGCGCCGCGTCCGCCGGGTGGGTGCGGGAGTGGCCGCGGACCGACTTCTCGAAAGCCGCCATACCGCTCGACGAAATCTTATCCGGCGGCGTTCCGCGGGACGCCATCCCCGCCATCGATGCGCCCCACTTCGCCCCGGCCGGCGAGATCGACCACCTGGCCGACACGGAACCCGTGGTCGCCGTCTCCATCGGCGGCGACAGCCGCGCCTATCCGCTCCGCATCCTGATCTGGCATGAGATCGTGAACGACCGGGTGGGTGGCGTGCCTCTCGCCGTCACCTATTGCCCCTTATGCAACTCGGCCGTGGTCTATGACCGGCGTGTCGGCGGAGGCGTTCTCGATTTCGGCACCACGGGGAAACTCCGCCACTCGGACCTGGTGATGTACGACCGGCAGACCGAAAGCTGGTGGCAGCAATTCACCGGCGAAGGGCTGATTGGCATCCACACCGGCACGCAGCTTGCGGCACTCCCGGCCCGGCTCGAATCCTTCGCCCGCTTCAAGGCGCGCGCCGGCGCGGACGCACCCGTCCTGGTACCCAACGATCCGGGAATACGCCGATATGGTCACAACCCCTACGCGCGCTACGATTCGTCCGCGCGTCCCTTCCTCTACCGGGGCACCCTACCGGAAGGAATCGCGCCGCTTGCCCGAGTCGTCGCGGTGGGCGAGGAAGCGTGGAGTCTGGCTCTCATCAAACGGCTGGGCCGCTACGAACGGGACGGCCTCACGATTACGTGGGAGCCCGGCCAGAACTCCGCACTCGACACGGGCCCGATCGCACTCGGGCGTGACATCGGCAATGTCGTGGTCCGCCGCGAAGGGGAAAACGGGCCCGAAGACGCGGTCCACGATATCGCCTTCGCCTTTGCCTTCCACGCCTTCCATCCGGACGCGCCGATCCATACCGACGCCGAATAGGCGGCGCGGTCACTACTTCACGGCGATAAGCTCGATCTCGAAGTGGAGCGTGTGGTTGGGGCCGATGATGCCGGGCGTGCCGCGTTCACCATAGGCGAGTTCGCCGGGGATCCACACTTCCCACCGCGCGCCGGGCACCATGAGCTGGATCGCCTCCTGCCAACCGGCGATGACGCCCCCCACCGGGAACTCCGCCGGCTGACCGCGCGCATAGGAGCTGTCGAACTCGCGGCCGTCGAGGAGCATGCCTCGATAATGCACCACGACCGTGTCGGCGGGCCCGGGCGACGCGCCCTCGCCGGGCACAACGACACGGTACTGAAGTCCGGAATCCAGCGCCGTCACGCCGTCCTCATTCCGGTTGCTCGCGAGGAAGGCCCGGCCCTCCTCCGCATTGCGTTCGGCTGCTTCACGCTCCGCCACGGCGGCATCCTCCTGATATGTGGTTTCCGCCGCAATCAGATCCTCGAGCGCAACGCGCGACGGCGCGCCAGCGTAGCGGTCTTTCAAGGCGAGTGCGAGGGCCTCCGCGTCGAGGTCTTCCAACCCTTGCGAGATCAGCATGTCGGCGACTCTGAGACCGACGCCATAGCTGTAACGCTGTTTGGCCGTCTCGAGCGAGACGGCGTCCTGCGCCGACGCGGCCGACGCCGTACCGATCAGAACCGCGGCGACGGCGAGCCACCTTCCCACGCCCAACACCATGCCAACCGCTCCTCCATGTCGCCGCCACGTGCCGGCACCCTGTTCTACAGCCGGCCCTCGGCCGTGCGGCACTTTCATCCGAGAACGGCCTTGGTGGAGTCCGCGACGATTGCCACGGTCCGATCGATGGTCTCCTCGTCCGTCACGATGGGCGGCGCGATCATGTACATGTCGGGCTGGAACCGGCTGAAAAGGCCGCGGGCCAGGGCCTCGTCGTTGATCCGCGCGGCGACGCCTTCCGCCGGATCGAACGCCTCCTTGGTGTCCCGGTCCTTGACATATTCGACGGCGCACATGAGCCCGAGGCCGCGAATCTCGCCCACATGGGGATGGTCGGCCAGGGCATCCTTGAGCCCCACCAGGAGGCGCTTGCCCTTCGTCGCGGCCTGGCCGGGGAAGTCTTCCCGCTCGATCAGGTCCATCATCGCGCAGCCGATGGCGCAGCCCGTGGGATGCGCGCTGTAGGTGTAGGCATGCATCCAGGGCTTGCCGCTCTCGTCCATGGTGGCGGCGATCTCGTCGCTGATGCCGATCCCGCCCAGGGAGAAATAGCCGGACGTGACGGCCTTAGCGAACTGGATCATGTCGGGCTCGACGCCCCAGTGCTCGAGGCCGAACATCCGACCCGTGCGCCCGAAGCCGGTGATCACTTCGTCGGATACCATCAACACCTCGTAGCGGTCGCAGATTTCGCGGATGCGCGGGAAGTAGTCCGCCGGCGGCACGATCACGCCGCCCGCTCCCTGCACCGGCTCGGCGATGAACATGGCCACCGTCTCCGGCCCTTCCGCGAGGATCGCCTTCTCGAGCTCGTCCGCCGCCGCGATGCCGGGGCTTTCCGCGCCGTCGGGCGCCTCATAGCGGTAGGGATAGGGGCTCGGAATGTGCGCGAAGCCGGGGATGCGCGGCTCGAACATGGGCCAGTAGACGCTGATCCCCGTGGCGCACATGGCGGCGAGGGTGACGCCGTGATAGCCCCGGATGCGCGAGATGACCTTGGTCTTTTCCGGCTTCCCCTTCAGCTTCCAGTAATAGCGGGCCATCTTGATGTTGCTGTCGGTGGACTCGCCCCCGCCGGACGTGAAGTAGAAGTGGTTGATGTTGGAATAGGTGATCCGCGCGAGCTTCTCGGCGAGTTCGATGGCGCGGGGGTTGGTGCTGCCGGCATAGCCGGACGCATAGGCCATCTCGGCGAGCTGCCTGCTGCCCGCTTCCACCAACTCCCGGCGGCCGTTTCCGGCCGTGTTGTTCCAGAGGCCCGAGAGCCCGTCGATGAAGCGGTCCCCGTTGGCGTCGATCAGAATCGCGCCTTCTCCGCCAACCCAGACCTTGCCGCTCGCATGGAGCGTGCGGCTGTGCAACGGGTGGATCAGGTGCGCGGCATCCCGGTCGAGCATCGCTGCTTCGGCATTGTTCGACATGAAAAGCATCCTTCCCTGCTGCGTGACCGGGTCGCCGGCCCTTCGGACCGCCAAGTGTGCGTCGCCGACATGGTTTCGATCAAGGCGAAGATTGGCGCACGGCCTTCCCGTCCCGCATGTTTCGGTCGCCGCCCTCTCGCGGACGATTGCGGGCGACGCGGCCCGGAGGCACCATCGGAGCGTGGGACGGCGGCACATGATGGAGGACGGAGATGGCGGAGGAACCGCATGGCGAGACCGGCACCGCACCGAGGCGGCTCTCGCGGAAGGCGTACGAGACCGCCCTGGCCGCCCTGCAGATCGAACTGGTCAAGCTTCAGGAGTGGATCCGCCGCGAGGGGCTGAAGGTGGTGGTCGTCTTCGAAGGTCGGGACGCCGCGGGCAAGGGCGGCGCGATCAAGCGGATCACCGAGAGCCTCAATCCCCGCGTCTGCCATGTGGCGGCGCTGCCCGCGCCCACCGAACGCGAACGCAGCCAGTGGTATTTCCAGCGTTATGTCGCCCACCTGCCGGCGGCCGGTGAAATGGTCCTGTTCGATCGCTCCTGGTACAACCGGGCCGGCGTCGAGCGGGTCATGGGCTTCTGTACCGACCAGGAGTATCGGGAGTTCCTTCGCAGTTGCCCCGAGTTCGAGCGCATGCTGCTGCGCGCCGGACTGATGGTGATCAAGTACTGGTTCTCGGTCAGCGACGCGGAGCAGGAGCGCCGCTTCCAAGCACGCCTCCGGAACCCGGTGAAACGCTGGAAACTCTCTCCCATGGACCTGGAATCCCGTCGGCGCTGGGTCGACTATTCCCGCGCAAAGGACGAGATGTTCGTGCACACGGACATCCCCCAAGCGCCCTGGTATGTGGTGGATGCCGACAACAAGCGACGCGCGCGACTCAACTGCATCGCTCACTTGCTGGAACAGATCCCCTATGAGGATACGACCCCGCCGCCGACGACGCTGCCGCCGCGCGAGGAGCAGCCCGACTATGTCCGCCCGCCCATGGGGCGCCAGACCTTCGTGCCCGAGAGATACTGACCGCTCGCAGGCGGCGCGTCACACCCGTTCGAAGATCACGGCGATTCCCTGCCCCACGCCAATACACATGGCGCAAAGCGCATAGCGGGCCTTCCTGCGGGCGAGTTCGCGCACGGCCGTCAGCGCGAGGCGCGCGCCGCTCATGCCAAGCGGGTGGCCGAAGGCGATGGCGCCGCCATTGGGGTTCACATGCTCCGCATCGTCGGGCAAGCCGAGCGCGCGGGTCACCGCCAGCACCTGCGCGGCGAACGCCTCGTTGATCTCGATGACGTCCATGCGCTCGAGATCGAGGCCGGCGCGCGCGAGCGCCTTCCGGGCGGCGGGCGCGGGGCCCATCCCCATGATGCGGGGCGCGACGCCGGCCACCGCCATGGCGACGACACGTGCGCGGGGCTCGAGCCCGTGTCGCGCCGCAGCCTCCTCCGAAGCCACCAGCAGGGCGCAAGCCCCGTCGTTCACACCGGAGGCGTTACCGGCGGTGACAGTGCCGCCGTCCCGAAACGGCGTGGGCAGTCCGGCGAGGCCTTCCAGCGTGGTGCCGGGGCGCGGATGCTCATCGCGCTCGACCAGTACCGGCTCGCCCTTGCGGCGCGGAACGGAGACCGCCGCGATCTCCTCGTCCAGCACGCCCCCTTCGATCGCAGCGGCCGCGCGATGCTGGCTGCGGCACGCATAGGCGTCCTGATCCTCGCGGGCGACCTGGCATTCTTCCGCGACGTTCTCGGCGGTCTCCGGCATGGAGTCGACACCGTATTTCTGTTTCATCAGGCGATTGACGAAACGCCACCCGATGGTCGTGTCCTCCAGCCTCGCGGCACGGGAAAAGGCGGTCTCCGCCTTGGCCATCACGAAGGGCGCGCGGCTCATGCTTTCCACCCCCCCGGCAATGGCGAGCGCCCCCTCCCCCGCCTTGATCGCCCGCGCCGCCGTGCCCACCGCATCGAGGCCCGAGCCGCAGAGCCGGTTGATCGTGGCACCGGGCACGCTCTCCGGCAGGCCGGCCAGAAGTCCGGCCATGCGGGCGACATTGCGGTTGTCCTCGCCGGCCTGGTTCGCGCAACCGAACAACACATCGTCCACCGCCTCCCAGTCCACGCCCGCGTTGCGTGCCATGAGGCGGGCGATGGGATGGGCGCCCAGATCGTCGGGGCGCACGGCGGCAAGCGCGCCGCCGAAGCGCCCGATGGGCGTGCGGATACCGTCGCAGATGAAGGCCTCGGTCATGTCGCCGGCTCCTCGGTACCTTGCGCGTGACGGCACGCGCACGCGCTGCGAATCACGCCGCCGTTCCGTGCGCTTCCGCCGTCCGCCGGTGGAGTGCGCGGAGCGCGGCGAGCTCCGCCTCGGTGGGTGGCGGCGAGACGGAGAGATCATCCGCCACGCGGAGCGGCCAGCCGGTCGCCGCCTGGACGGCCTCCACCTCGACCCCGGGATGGACGCGCGTGAGGGTCAGTTCCCGGCTTTCGGGATCGGGCTCCAAGACACCCAGATCGGTAATGACGATCGAGGGGCCCCGGCCGGGAAGTCCCGCCCGCCGGCGCCAGTCGCCGCCGGTGAGGTGACCGGCGGACGTCACGAAGTCCATCCGGTCGACAAAGCTGCGGTGCGATTGGCGCAGCACGACGAAGACCTCGCCCGCCAGTGCCGCGATCTCCGGCGCGCCGCCGGCACCGGGAAGACGGACCTTGGGTGCCTCATAAGGCCCGATCACGGTGGTGTTGATATTGCCGAAGCGGTCGATCTGCGCCGCGCCGAGGAAGCCCACCGTCACCCGACCGCCCTGCAGCCAGTAACGGAAGATCTCGGGCGTGGAGACCACCGCATCGGCGGTCTCCGCGAGTTCGCCGTCGCCGATGGAAAGCGGAAGCACATGGGGCTTGGAGCCGATGGTGCCGGATTCGTAGATCAGCACCGCATCGGGCGCGTGGGTCGCGCGCGCGAGATTCGCCGCCGCGCTCGGCAGGCCGATGCCGACAAAGCAGACCGTCTCGTTGTCGAGCAGTCTCGCCGCCGCGACCGTCATCATTTCGGCGGCGTCGAACGGCGCGGAGCTCTCGGGCGCGCTCATGGCGCCTCCGCCCGCGCGGCGGCAAGGCTGCGTTCATATCCGGCGAAATCGTCGGTGCCGAGGACATGGCGTTCCATCCAGACCGTGAAACGCTCCCGTTCGCGGGAGATGCCGTCCCACGCCTTGTAGAAGCCGTTGTCGCGCCCGTAATAGTCAAGCGCATAAGAGGGCCGCGCACCCCCCGGCTCCGCACAGACCGCACTCACAACCCAGCAAGGCAGGACCGTCGCGTTCATCCGCGGGTCGAATTCGTCCACGATCTCTTCCACCGTCGCGATCACCCGCCGCGCAGCGAGCGCCGCCTCCTTCTGCACGCCGGAAATGCCCCACAGCATGACGTTGCCCTTGCGGTCCGCCTGCTGGGCGTGGATCACCGCGACGTCCGGGCGGATCGCCGGAACCGCCGCGAGCGCCTCGCCGGTGAACGGACAGGTGACCGTGCGGATGTTCGGGTTGTGCTGCGGGAGGTCCGAGCCCACATAGCCGCGCAGCACGGCGAAGGGCAGCCCGCTCGCACCCGCCACATAGGCGTTGGCGAGCGCGGCGTGGCTGTGCTCCTCGATCTCGAGCTGATGGGGCCAGCCGTTCTCCACCGCATCGCGGAAGCGGTGGAGCGATCCGACGCCGGGATTGCCGCCCCAGGAGAACACGAGCCGGCTTACCGTGCCCATGCCGATCATCTGGTCGTAAATGAGATCGGGCGTCATCCGCACCGCGGTAAGATTCCGAAGGCCCGCTCGGATCACCGCATGCCCCGCCGCATGGGGGATGAGATGGGTGAAGCCCTCGAGCGCCACCACATCCCCGTCCTCGATCAGTGCGGGAACCGCCTCCGCCAGAGAACAGATTTCGGCCACGACCTAACGAAAACGCAAAGGCGGGCGCCGTGCGCCCGCAGGAAGAACCATCCACATGCCGGCAGTATGGCGCCGCAGCGAAAACGCCTCAAGCCGCGGCCGGGCGCCGCCTTGCAGTGCGCAATGACGAGCCGGTGCGGGGGCGCCGATCAATGGCGGCGTTTCACGATGTAGAGGGCCGCATCCCGAAGGGGCGCGGCCTCGGAGCCGAAGCAGGCAAGGCTGGCGACGGCCTGATCCGCGAGAGACTCGGCGCGCCGCCTGGCCTCGGCGGCACCGAGCAACCCCACGAAGGTCGCCTTTCCGGCGGCGGCGTCCTTGCCGACGGCCTTGCCGAGGTCCGCTTCGGAGCCCTCATGGTCCAGGAGGTCGTCGGCGATCTGGAAAGCGAGGCCGATGCTGGCGGCGTAATCCCGGAGTGCCTGGCGCGCCGGGCCGTCCTCGCCCACCAGGATGGCGCCCGCCTCGCAGGAGAAGCCGAACAGCGCGCCGGTCTTCAACCTTTGGAGGCGGATGACGTCGTCGAGGTCCATGGCCCGCGTCTCCGCCGCCAGGTCGATCGCCTGGCCCCCGGCCATTCCCTCGCCGCCCGCCGCCTTGGCCAGGGCGCAGGCGAGCCGGGCCCGCACCGCACCGTCCGGATGCCCGGTCGGCGCGGTGATGGCCTCGAACGCAAGCGTGAGCAAGGAATCGCCCGCGAGGATCGCCGTCGCCTCATCGAACGCCACGTGGCAGGTGGGCTTGCCGCGGCGGAGCGCGTCGTCGTCCATCGCCGGCAGGTCGTCATGGACCAGTGAGTAAGTGTGCACCATCTCGATGGCGGCAGCGGTATTGACCGACCAGGGGCGCGGCACGCCGAAAAGATCCGCGCCGGAGAGCACCAGAAACGGGCGCAGGCGTTTGCCGCCGGCGAAAAGCGAATAGCGCATGGCCTCGAAGAGGCGTCCGTCGGCACCGTTGCATTGGGGGACCAGCGCGTCGAGCGCTCCGTCCACTGCCTCCGCCGCGTCGCGGAGCGCATCTTCCAGCGGCGTCACCGGATCCTCAGTCCGCCTCGAAGGGCTCCGCCTTGAGGGTGCCGTCCGCGCCCTTCTCGATCTTTTCGACACGGAGCTCGGCCTCCCGCAGCTTGTCCTCGCAGAGCTTCTTCAACACGACACCGCGCTCATAGGCCGCGATGGCCGATTCCAGATCCGTCTCCCCGGTCTCCAGCTTGCGGACGATCTCCTCAAGCTCGCGCATCGCGCTCTCGAAGCTCGCCACCTGCCGGCCTTCCTCGTCGCTCATGAAGCCGATTCTAGTGGAGCGCCCTGCGACGGGGCAAGCGAGTGTCCACGGTGCGGCTCCCGGCCCACGGGTCTCCAGGTTTTTGTAGGTGCGCGGGTCTCCAGGCCCGCATGTTGTTGTTTTTTCGAAAAGAAGAAAAATGCCGGCCTCAAGACCCGCGCACCGAGGGGCTCAGTCCACCGCGGACAGTGCTTCCACATGGGCGCGGGCGCTGCGGCCCAATGCGTGGAGGTCGTAGCCGCCCTCAAGCGTGGAGACCATCCGCCCTGCGCAGAGCTCGCCCGCGACTCGCGCGAGTTGCGCGGTGATCCACCCATAGTCCTCTTCCACCAGTTCGAGAGAGGCCAACGGGTCGTCCCGATGGGCATCGAAACCGGCCGATATCAGGATGAGTTCGGGTCTTGCGCCGCGGAGCGCCGGCAGCAGACGGCTCTCCACCGCATCCCGAAAGGCCGCCGAGCCCGAGCCCGGCGAAAGCGGCAGGTTGCAGAGATTGCCCACCCCGGTCTCGCCCGCCGCGCCGGTACCGGGATAGAGCGGCCATTGGTGGGTGGAGCCGAAGAAGAGGTCGCCGTCCCGCTCGAAGGCGGCCTGGGTGCCGTTCCCGTGATGGACGTCGAAATCCACCACGGCCACCCGGGTGAGCCCGTGGGCGCGCCGCGCCCGCTCCGCGCCGACGACCGCATTGTTGAAGAAGCAGAAGCCCATGGCCCGCCGCGGCTCCGCATGGTGGCCGGGCGGCCGCACGGCGCAGAACGCATTGTCCGCCTCGCCCGCCATCACCGCATCGACGGCAGCCGCCACCGCGCCGGCGGCGCGCCGGGCCGCCTCTCCGGTGGCGGGCGACATCACCGTATCGCCGTCGACGGCGGCGTGGCCTTCTTCCGGAACGTTTGCAAGGATCGCGTCCACCAGCGCCGGATCATGCGCCCAGGCGAGCATCTCCCGCGCGGCCAGCGGCGCCTCGCGGCGCACCGGACCGCCCTCCTCCTCATCGGGGATGGCGTCGAGCACGGCGCCGAGCCGCGCGATCGATTCGGGGTGGCCCGCACCCGGATCATGGGACGCGCAGACCGCGTGCGTGTAGAGCAGCGTTCTCGCCATGGCTTCGCCTCCCTATCCGGCTCAGGGCTGTGCGGGTCCGCGGCAGGGCGAAGCCCCGCATGCCATGGCGCCGGGTTGCCTCCACATGACTTGCACCGGCCCGGCGATGGATTACCCTGCCGGCCCATCCTTCGGCGCCTACCTTGTCGAAGGCAAATCCCCATGGCAACCGGTGCGGACGAGCAATGACGGCAACGATAATCCCTGGTCTGATCTACCCGGACGCACCGGCAGCGATCGAATGGCTTTGCCGCGCCTTCGGCTTCAAGAAGCATCTTGTGGTGCCCGGCGGCGAGGGAAAGATCGCCCACGCCCAACTCGTCTATGGCAATGGGATGATCATGCTGGGGTCCGGCGGCAACGACAACGCCTACTGCAGACGAATCGTCCGCCCGGCGGATGCCGGTGGCGTCACCCAGGCGCCTTACGTCATCGTGGACGATGTCGACGGCCATTGTGCGCGCGCACGGGCGGAGGGCGCCGAGATCGTCATGGAGCCCGCCGACCAGGACTATGGCGGGCGGCTTTATATGTGCCTGGATCTCGCGGGCCATCTATGGAACTTCGGGTCCTACGACCCGTGGAGCGACGCAGGCTCCTGAGACGCATTCGGGCCGCGGATCGACGGTGCAACGCCGGCGCGGCGTCAGGCGTTCCGCCACACCGTCGCGAGCCAAGGCTGGCGCTCCCGCGGCAGGCCCGGCGGCCGATAGTAGTGGCGCAATTCGCTGAAGCCCGCGTCCGCCATGTAGGCGCGCCAGGCTTCCAGATCGTGAAAGCAGCCATACCGCCCGCCGGCCCAGCCCTCTTCACCCTGCCCTCTCGGATTGGAGCAGAACAGCACGCCGCGGGGCTTCAGAGCCGCCCGGAGTTCGAGAAGGACGCGGGGAAGCTCGACGCTCGGTACGTGAAAGAGCGTGGCGTTGGCGAAGATGCCGTCGAAGCGTGCGGCCGGCAGGTCGAGCGCAAGGAAATCCTGGTACAGAACCTCGCAGTCGGTGTCCGCGCGGGCGAGCGCGACAAGACCGGCCGCGCCGTCGAGTCCCACGGCCTCATGCCCCAATTCGGTGAAGCGGCGCAGATCCCGCCCCGGTCCGCAGCCGACATCGAGAATGCGGAACGGCGGCGTGCCTTCGACGGCCTCCAGCAGAGCGTCGATATTCTGGCTTACGTCATGGTCCGCGGTGCCGCGGCGATAGGCCTCGGCCATGCGGTCATACTCGGCGATCGTGAGCCGCACGGCTTCGCGTGCGTGCGCCGCCGGATCCTGCGGCGGATCGCTCACCTTGCGGCCTCGCGAAGCCGACACGCAGCGCGGCTTGGACGGCTGCCCTGGTGCCGCGCTAGACTCCCGCAGGCAAGGGGTCGCGCGGGCGACGAGGGAGCGGAGGCGACATGGCGCAACTGAGGAACCGGCCGGAGATCGCACCGGAGAAGCTCGCCTGCCTGAGCGCGCTCGAGCGCAAGGTACTCTGGCTCTCCGCCTGGATGGTCCACAACGCCAACCATCTGCGTCCGGCGCGGGACGGGCTCAAGGTGGGCGGCCATCAGGCCTCTTGCGCCTCCGTGGCGACGCTCATGACCGCACTCTATTTCGACGTGCTGCGGCCGGGCGACCGGGTCGCCGTAAAGCCTCATGCAAGCCCGGTGTTCCACGCGATCCAGTATCTCTTCGGCAAGCAGACGCAGGCCAAGCTCGAAGCCTTCCGCGCACTGGATGGCGCACAAAGCTACCCCTCGCGGACCAAGGACACCGACGACGTGGACATTTCGACCGGCTCGGTGGGGCTGGGCGTCGGCATGACGCTCTTCGCATCGCTGGTCCAGGACTATATCCGATTCCGCAAGCTCGCGCCCGAACCCGTCGAGCCCAGCCGGATGATCGCGATCATGGGGGACGCCGAACTCGACGAGGGCAATGTCTTCGAGGCGCTGCTCGAAGGCTGGAAGCACGATGTGCGGAACCTCTGGTGGATCGTGGATTACAACCGCCAGAGCCTGGACCGCGTGGTCTCGGACCGGCTGTTCCAGAAGATCAAGGATTTCTTCCAGGCGGTGGGCTGGAAGGTGGTGTTCCTGAAATACGGCCTGCGCCAACAGGCGGCGTTCGAGCGGCCGGGCGGGCAGGCACTCCGCGAGTGGATCGACGACTGCCCCAACGAGCTCTACTGCGCGCTCACCTTCAAGGGTGGCGCCGCGTGGCGCGAGAGGCTCACCCAGGACATCGGGCATGTGCCGGGCGTCAAGGCGCTTCTCGCGGCCCATGACGACGCGGACCTCCAGAACCTGATGACCAACCTCGCGGGCCACGACATGGAGGCCGTGCTCGAGGCGCTGAACGCGGCGGAAGGCGACGTCCCCCACTGTTTCGTGATGTACACCATCAAGGGATTCGGCCTCCCCTTTGCCGGCCACAAGGACAACCATGCCGGCATCATGAACGAGGCGCAGATGAAGGACTTCCGCGCCGGCATGGGAATCGACGAAGGCGAGGAATGGTCGCCGTTCGCCGGGCTCGACGCCGACGAGGCGGCGCTCCGCAGCTTCATCGAGGCGGCGCCCTTCAACCGCAAGCCGGTGCAGGAGGAGGCCGCGCGGATCCCGCTCCCCGCTTCGCTCCCGCTGCGCCCGAGTGCCAACGCCTCCACCCAGGAAGCGTTCGGGCGGATCCTGAACGACCTGGGCAAGGGGGAGAGCCCGCTCGCCGCCCACATCGTCACCACCTCGCCGGACGTGACCGTCTCCACCAATCTAGGCGCCTGGGTCAACCAGCGCGGTATTTTCGACCGGGCCGACCGGGGGGACCTCTTCCGCTCGGAGAAGGTGGTCTCCATGCAGCGCTGGTCCCAGAGCCGGAGCGGCCAGCATATCGAGCTCGGGATCGCCGAGAACAACCTCTTCCTCCTGCTGGCCGCGCTGGGCCTCGCGGGCGGCCTCTTCGGGACCCGGCTGCTCCCGGTGGGGACGGTCTACGATCCCTTCATCGCCCGCGGCCTCGATGCGCTCAACTACGCCTGCTACCAGGACGCGCGCTTTCTGCTTGCGGGCACCCCCTCCGGCATCACGCTCGCGCCCGAGGGCGGCGCGCACCAGTCGGTGAACACGCCGCTTCTCGGCATGGGGCAGCCGGGCCTGCTTTCCTTCGAGCCCGCCTTCGCGGACGAGCTTGCCGAGATCATGCTCTGGGCCTTCGGCCATCTTCAGGAGCCCGACGGCTGCGCCGTCTACTGCCGGCTATCGACGCGCGCCATCCCACAGCCGGCGCGGGCGATGGACGATTCGCTCCGGAGGGACATTCTGGCGGGCGGCTATTGGCTCGCGGAACCCGCACCGGGCGCCCCGCTCGCCCTCGTCTTCTCGGGCGCCGTGGCACCGGAAGTGCTGGCCGCACACGAAGCGCTTGCGGAAGAAATCCCCGGCCTCGGCCTGCTTGCGGCGACCTCCGTCGACCGCCTCTACAGCGACTGGCAGGCGGCGGCGGACGCCCGCGCGCGCGGCGCGGCGGCGGGACCGGAGCCTTCCCATGCAGAGAGGCTGCTGAGCAGGCTCGCGCCGGACGCGGCGCTCGTAACGGTGCTGGACGGGCACCCCTCCGCGCTCTCGTGGCTCGGCGCCGTGGCGGGGCATCGGCCCTATCCGCTAGGCGTCTCGCGCTTCGGCGAATCGGGAGACATCGCCGCGCTCTACGCCAAGCACCGGATCGACATGGATGCCATCCTCGACATGGCAGCGCTCGCCTGCGTCGACCGGGCCGGCGGAGCCGTGAGGCCCGCGGGCCGGCGGGCGCAGCCGTGAGCGACGGCGGAAGCAACGAAGGCCGAGGCGGCGGAGACGGCGCGCGCCGCTACCGCACGGACACGCAGCTCGCGCTGCTCGGGCGGGATCCGGCGGCGAACCACGGAGTCGTCAACCCGCCCGTCTACCACGCCTCCACGATCCTCTACGAGACTGCCGCGGAGCTGCGCAAGGCGACCTTCGAGCCCCGCGAATACGGCAAGACCTATTACGGCCGGTTCGGCACGCCCACCACCTTTCCGCTTCAGGACTCCATCGCCGCGCTGGAAGGCGGCTTCCGCACCTATCTCTTTGGCTCGGGCAAGGCGGCCATCGTGGCGGCGCTGCTCGCATTCGCGAAGGCCGGCGATCACGTTTTGATGACGGACAGCGCCTACGGACCGACGCGAGCCATGGCGCGGGGACTTTTGGCGCGCATGGGCGTGGAGACCACCTTCTACGACCCGTCGGCGGGAGCGGACATCGCCGCGCTGATGCGGCCCAACACCAGTATCGTGCTGGCGGAATCGCCGGGCTCACTCACCTTCGAGGTGCAGGACTTGCCGGCGCTCGCCGAAGCCGCACATGCGCACGGTGCCGTGCTGATCGTGGACAACACCTGGGCCTCGCCGCTCTTCTGCCAGCCGTTGAAGCTCGGCGCCGACCTCTCCATTCAGGCGGGCACCAAATATATCGTGGGCCATTCCGACGCCATGCTGGGCGCGGTGACGGCGACGGAAGCCTGCACCGAGCCGCTCCGCGCCATGTTCGAGGAGCTCGGCGCCGCGCCCGGCCCGGACGATTGCTACCTTGCGCTGCGCGGCTTGCGCACCCTGGGCGTTCGCCTTGCCCGCCATCAGCAGACGGGGCTCCGCCTCGCCCGCTGGCTGCAAGCCCGGCCCGAGGTGCGCCGCGTGCTCCACCCCGCGCTCGAAAGCGACCCCGGCCACGCGCTCTGGAAACGGGATTTCTCGGGCGCATCCGGCCTCTTCGGCGCGGTCCTGGAGCCCGTAACGGAAGTGGCCGTGGACGCCTTTGTCGATGCTCTCTCGCTCTTCGGCCTCGGCTATTCCTGGGGCGGTTACGAAAGCCTCGCGCTCCCCACCTGGCCGCACAAGCTTCGGGACGTGAGCGAATGGGACCCGGCCTGCCCCATGCTCCGCATTCATGCGGGCCTCGAGGACGCGGACGACCTGATCGCGGACCTCGCCCGGGGCTTCGAGCGGATGGGCGCAGCGGCCGGCGCGTAGCGGCCCTAACGAGGGCCTTAAAGGCCTTACCCAAAAAACGGGGCGGGCTTTTCAGGGCCCGCCCCGCCGGCCCCTCTCGCGAGGGGTGCTTGAACGCCGCCTAGCTCTTGGCGATATGTACCTCGTTTTCCGTTGCGACGGCGCCGCTCGCATGGTGCATGGCACGTTCCATGCCCACCTCGCGGTAGAGCTTCACGGCCTCACGGTATTCCCGCTCCTCCTGGCGGCACTGGAAAACGTGCCAGGCGAGCCAAAGGGCCACCATGATGCCCACCATCACAGTCTCGGCACCGACGCCCGGATACATGGCGCCGATCTCCGCCGGGTTGGTGAACGAGTCCAGTCCTGTCGAAGCCATGTGCGCCTCCTAGTCCTTGGCGTACGTACGTTCGATCTTCTCGAACGCCGTTTCCTGATGGGCGTGGTAGGGGTAGGCGTCGCCGAGCTGATGGGTATCGAGACCCGCAAGCTCGACCTCCCGCGGCACCCGCAGCATGTTGAGCGCCTTGAGGATGCGCGCCACCACGTAGCACGGCAGGAAGCCCAGCACCCAGAACATGATGATGGCGCCGAGTATCTGCCCCACCGGGTTGATCTGCGGCAGGCCCTCCGGCGTCTCGAAGAGCGCGATGGAAGCCTCGCGCGCCTCGTAGCTGCCGAACATCGGGCTCGCGGCAGGATAGCCCCAGAGCACGAAGCCGCAGACGATCACGCCGAAGAAACCGGCATAGCCGTGCACGGCCACAGCCCCCACCGCATCGTCCACCTTGAAGCGCCGCTCGACCCAGCGGTGCATGTAGATCATGAACACCACGCCCGCGGCGCCGATGAAGAGCGCCTGGAGCGGGTGATACAGATCGTTGCCCGCAGAGGCGGCGATGATCCCTCCGAGACCACCGGAGTAGGTCCAGAACGGATCGCCCCTGGTGACGATGTAAGCCGCCATCAGGCCGCCGGAGAACGACAGCAGGAAGTTGAAGACGATGGCCGAGAGCGTCGTCGGCATCAGGTAGATGTTGGTGGCAGAGAAGAAGGTCCCCGCCTCGCCCCCGATGTCGATGATCGGCACGTTGCATGCCGCGTAGAAGCCCCAGAAGCCGGTGAAGATCAGGAACAGGCCGACAGTCACCAGCCACGGATTGTGCGGCTTGATCTCGTTGACCTCTCCATTTGGTCCGAACTTCCCGATGCGCGGCCCCAGCACGATGAGGATCGCGAGCGCCGAGCCGCCGGCGATGGCATGCACCACACCGGACGCATAGGCATCGTGGTAGCCCAGGATCTGCACCATCCACCCGCCCGGATGCCAGCCCCAGGCGGCATCCAGAATCCAGGTGAAGGAGCCGATCAGCACCGCGAAGACAAGGAAGGCGCTGGTCTTGATCCGCTCGATGACCGCACCCGAGACGATGGACGCCGCGGTCCAGGAGAAGAGCAGGAACGCCGCCCAGAACACGCCGTTGATGCGATCTTGCATGTTGGTGCCCATCAGGTCGCTCCAGGGCTCCGCATGCGGCGACGCCGTGAAGCCGCCCGAGGCGAACGGCACGTTGGGGAAGGCGAAATAGACGTACCAGCCGAAGAAGAAGAACGTGACGGTGACCAGCGGGATCAGCATCGTGTTCTTCATCAAGGTGTGAAGAACGTTCTTGCGCCGGGACGCTCCCACCTCGTAGGTGCAGAACCCGGCGTGAATCAGGAACATCATCACCACCGTGATCCAGTAGTAGGATTCGGTGAAGATGGCTGTCAAGGCATCGAGCGAATCGCCCATCGCGAGCCCCCTTCCTGGTTGGCGCCGCCCGTTGCCGGCGACCCAGTCGCCGAGGGGCGGTCGATTCGTTAAACCGTTATGGTGACCATATTGCCGAACCGTGTCTACCCAATTCACTGCCCACCCCGGATGCAGGCTTCCGGGCCATGAGCACGAAACCGCGCGTCGAAGCGCTCAGAGATGCGTTCGTCTTCTGGCAATGCATGCTGCGGGCCGAGGCGATGCGCCGCCTGGAGGGCAGGCCGACGCCCGGCATGCGCCCGCGCGTGCTGAGCCCGGACGGCACCGAACTCGCCCCCGCCCTCACCACCCTGCCCATGCGCAAGGAACCGCAGCAGCCCGCCGCCGCGTTCCGCCATCTCGTGCGCCGCACCCACGACCCCCGCGAGCGGCGCGACGCCGCGGTCGCGCTTCTGGCGGAGCGCTACTACGCCCACCCGTCTCTCTTCAGCGATGTGCTGACGGCGACCTTCCCGCCCCACTCGCCGCTCGCGAACGCGTTGATCGAGGCCGGCACCTGCCGGCTGGTCTTCGAGCAGGACGGAAGACATTACGACACCCCTTGCGCGGTGACCGCGCTCGCGCCGGCCGACGCGCACTGGCAGGCGACCTGGTGGCACAACGCGCTGTTCAATGCCGCCTTGCCGCCGGATATCCGCGTGCTGGCCTTCAAACCCCGCTGGCTCGACACGCTCGCGCGGCGCACGGGCCGCGGGGAGGCCTCCTGAGCGCGACGGAGGCCGGCGCATCGCTTCGGTGCGCGGGACTCCAGGTCCGCATGTTTTTGTTTTCGAGAAAAAGAAAAATGCGGGCCTGGAGTCCCGCGCACCTAAACACAAAAAATGCCGCGCACCTGCGCGTACCTGGTAGAGGGCAGGGCGGGGGTGCGAGCGCTTCAGCGGTTGGCGCCCGGAACCCATAGCACGTCGGCGGCGCCGTCGTCGTTCAGGTGGCGCGCCAGTACGAAGAGGTGGTCCGAAAGCCGGTTGGCGTATTGGAGCGCCAGCGGGTTCACGGCCTCGGTCTCGGCGAGCGCCGCGATCAGCCGCTCGGCGCGCCGCACCACGGTGCGCGCGAGATGAAGGGCGGCAGAGGCGCGCGAGCCGCCAGGGAGCACGAAGGATTCGAGCGGCGCGAGGCGCGCATTCATTGCGTCGATCTCCACCTCCAGCCGGTCGATCTGGGACTGGACGATGCGCAGGCCCTCGCCGTCCGCGCCCGGCCGGCAGAGATCCGCGCCCAGGTCGAAGAGGTCGTTCTGTATGCGGGCAAGCATGGCGTCCGCTTCGCCCGCGGCCTCCTGCCGCGCGAGGCCGACCGCCGCGTTCGCCTCGTCCACCGTCCCATAGGCCTCGACACGCGGGTCGTGCTTCCTTACCCGGGCGCCGCCGCCAAGCGAGGTTTCTCCCGAATCCCCGCCCCTCGTATATATGCGGGTAAGCTTGACCATGGACGTCCGGCTAATTCTGGTTCTGGACCACGAACACCAGAATGGCGAGAAGTGCGATGGCGGCGAACTGAAGGCCCACCCGCCAGCGCATGAAGAGATTGCTCTTGCTCTTCTTGCCTCCGGTGTACATGGCGCCCAGTCCGAGAACGAGCGCCACCACCACCGCGCCCATCAGGACGTAGACCGCGATCTCCAGGATTTCGGCCAACGAGTCGGACATCGCTACCCCCGGGCTGTTTTCGGTGTCGCGCCGGGCCTCGCCCCAAATGCCGCGGCAACCGTCTCCGCCCCACACATGACGTCCAAACTATAATGCATCCCGCTCCGACGCGAGAACTGCCAGCCCGTCGGGCGGGACGCGCCGTCGGTTTACCCGGCATCGCGGTATGCGCACAATCGGCCTGGTTGCGAGGAACGGCACGAGGCGCACCAACATGAGCGGGCAACGGAGGCGGCGGCCCCGCGCGAGCCGCGGCCTGCAAGAAGAGGACAAGCGCCTGATCGATCTGGCGGACGCCGTGGACCAGCTGGAAGAGAAGCGCTACGTGCGGGCGGACCAACTCTTCTCGAAGCTGCTGGCCATGGACGGGCCGCACGACCCCAGCCTCCTCCATTTCGCCGGGCTTGCACGCTATCAGATCGGGCGCTGCGAAGAAGGCCTCGCCCTGTTGCGGCGGGCGGTGGAGGCGGAGCCCCGGTACGCCGAAGCACTCAACAGCCTCGGCGTCGTCCTGCTGGAAGCGAGACGGGCGGCGGAAGCCCTGCCCTATTTCGAACGCGCGGTGGAAGCCAAACCCGACTATGCCAACGCCCATATCAGCCTCGGCGAAGCGCTTCAGGCCGAAGGCAGGGAGGGTGACGCGGCGGAAGCCCTCCGCAGGGGGCTGGGGCTCGCCCCGTGGGAATCCCAGGCGCGCGCCAGACTCGCGCAATGCCTTCTCGTCCTCGAAGCCGGGGACGAGGCGCTCAAGGCCTGCATCGAAGGGCTCTCGGTCGATCCCTTCTCCCAGACCCTGCTGGCCACCACCGCGATCGCCGAGCAGATCTGCGGCAGCCGGAAGGCCGGGCTTGCGTTCTACGATTTCGAACGCTTCATCCACCGTGCGCCGCTCGAGACGCCGCCGGGCTGGAAGAGCCTGGAAGACTTCAACCACACGCTGGCGGACGCGG
Source organism: Alphaproteobacteria bacterium (assembly GCA_965220825.1). Classification (GTDB taxonomy): domain Bacteria; phylum Pseudomonadota; class Alphaproteobacteria; order UBA828; family UBA828. The sequence goes on along the minus strand of OZ244839.1, from coordinate 271,053 downwards.
TCCGGAGTGCGCCGTCCCTCACCTGGGAGCCGTTCAAGCGCGTGACCCGGAACGGCGCCGTGACCGAGGACCTGTTGCTCAACCCGAACCGGACCATACGCACCTTCGAGCGTGCGCTTAGGCGCGCCATCGGCGGCTACCGGGATACGCTGGCGCGCGACGAGGGCGCGCCTTTTCTCATGGACATTCCCCGCCGGTACCGGCTCACACTCATCGCGTCGATCCTGACCGAAGGCGGCGTGCACCCACCCCATATCCACGAAGGCGGCTGGCTCAGCGGCGTCTATTACGTCTCGGTGCCGGCACAGATCGGCGCCGATCGGGAAGGCGGCGGGGGATGGCTCGAATTCGGCCGCCCCGACCACCGCCTTCCACAGGGCGCCGACATCGGCTGCGTGCGCCACTGTCCGCAGGCGGGGACGGCATTGATGTTCCCGTCATATCTCTACCATGGAACGCGGCCGTTCGAAGGCGAAGGCGAGCGGATCGGCATCGCCTTCGACGCATATCCCGCATAGACGGTGCGCAAGACTCGCCAGCCCTTGACATGGGCTGCACAATCAAGAAGCTGCACGCACTTGTCGGCGGGCGGACGCTCCTCGCGGAAGGAGACGGACGCGCGTCGAGGACGCGGACCATTGGGAGACGAAGGAGGTACCCAACCATGCGTGTAAACCGGCGTACAGTGCTCAAGGGGGCGGTAGCTGGCGCGGCCGGTGTCGCGGCCGGCTTCCCGGACCTTTACATCAAGGATTTCGGGCAAGCCTGGGGCGCGAAGCCGTGGATTACCAGCGACGGCAACGTCAAGGTTGGTCTCCTGTGGTCGCAGACCGGCAACCTCTCCGTGGTCGAGAACGATTCGACCCAGGTCTCGCTCTTCGCCATCGACCAGATCAACGCTGCGGGCGGCATCGCCGGCAAGCAGGTCGAGCCGGTGGTGGTGGATGCGAAGTCGGACATCAAGGTCTATTCGGAGAAGATCACCCAGCTCATCCTGCGGGACCGGGTGGTCTCCACGCACGGCAGCTACACCTCGGCCAGCCGGCGTGCGGTCATGCCGATCGTGATGAAGTGGGACCACCTCTACTACTACCCGACCTGCTATGAAGGCCGGGAGTGCATGCAGAACATCATCAACACCGGCCCTCTGGCGAACCAGCACTCGTTCGATCTGGTGCCGTTCATGGTGGAGAATTTCGGCCCCAAGACCTATCTGGTCGGCTCCAACTACATCTGGCCGAAGGAATCCAACAAGAACGTCAAGGTCTGGCTCGAACGCGCGGGCGGCGAGGTGCTTGGCGAGGACTACATCCCCCTCGGCGGCTCCGAGTTCGCCCCGGTGTTCAACAAGATCCGCCAGCAGCAGCCCGACTGGATCATGTCCACGGTGGTGGGCGATTCGGATATCGCGCTGCACCGGCAGTTCCTCCAGGAAGGGTTCAAGTCCGACAAGACTCCCATCGCCTCGCTGACCACCGGCGAGATCGAAACTCGGGCCATGGGCAACGAGGCGGGTGCCGGCCACTTCCTCTCCGCGCCCTACTTCCAGACGCTGCAGAACCCCACCAACGAGAAGTTCGTTGAGGGATATCTCTCCAGCCAGTATGGCGGCGGCGGCGTGACCCACTACAACATGGAAGAGACCTATCTCGGCATCTTCGTCTGGAAGAAGGGCGTCGAGCGGGCTCTCGAAGAGACCGGCGGCGACTGGGAAGCCATCACCCCGCGCATGATCCGCGACGTGAGCGGCAACTGGCGGGACCAGGGCCCCGTGATGTTGACGGACGAAGAGAGCCCGGAGGGCAAGGTCTGGATCGATCCGGACAACTTCAACATCTGGCTGAAGCCCAAGATCGGCCAGTGCGGCGCCGACGGGCAGTTCACCATCGTGCGCCAGGCGGACGACCATGTCGGGCCGGATCCCTTCGCGATCTATCCCGAGCGGGGCGTCTGCATGGCGGACGGGCTGCACCGGCCGGACGGCACGGTCCAGAAGGACGTGCTTTAGGTCGGAGCGAACGCGGAACGGCGGGGATGGAGGCGGCCTTCCGCCTCCATCCCACCGCCGACGCATCGCCGGCAGGCGGTCTTGATCCAGCGGGCATGGCCGGTGACAACGAACCCTGACAGGATCGGAGGCGGTGATCCATGAGCGTCCATGACTTCTGGACACCGTTCGCCGCCGAACCGTTTATCAACGCGCTAATTATCGGGCTCAGTCTGGCGAGCATCTGGCTCGTGGCGGCGCTGGGCCTCACCATCATTTACGGCACCATGGGCGTCATCAACATGGCCCATGGCGAGTTCATCATGCTGGGCGCGTACTTCACCTGGATGATGCAATATTTCGGCGGGTTGCCCTGGCTGCTCTGTCTGCCGATTTCGTTCGTGCTCGTGGGCTTCATAGGCTGGCTGGTCGAACGAGGGCTCATACGCCATCTCTACGACCGACCATTGGACACACTCCTCGCCACATGGGGAGTGTCGCTCGTCTTCATCCAGAGCATCCGGCTGATCTTCGGCGGCGAGCCGCAATATGTCTCCGTGCCGGACTGGCTCAACACCGTCATGCATATCGGCTTCGTCCACGTGCCGTGGCTGCGCATCTTCATCTTCTTCGCGGCGCTTGCGCTGGTCGCCATGACCTGGGCGATCCTCTTCAAGAGCAATATCGGAATCCAGGTGCGCGCGGTGATGCAGAACCCGCAGATGGCCGCTTCCTTCGGCATCAATGCGAACCGCGTCTACGGCCTTACCTTCGCCTATGGCGCGGGACTGGCCGGCATTTCGGGCTCCATGTTCGCGGGTCTCAAGACCATCTTCCCCGACATGGGGCTCGGCTATGTGGTGGAGGCCTTCCTGGTCGTCGTGACCGGCGGCGGGGAGCTCTTCGGCAGCCTGGCGACGGCCGGAATCATGGGAGAGCTGTTCTCCATCTTCTCGTACTTCACCAACGACACCTTCGCCCGGTTCGTGCTCTTCATTCTCATCGTGATCTTCCTGCGGTTCCGCCCGCAGGGGATTTTCGCGCCCAGCATGGCGCGGCGCTGAGGGGGCGGCGACATGGCGTTTCTCTTCGGCTCCTCCGGCGACCAGCCGCGTCAGAACCTCTATCACGACAAGCGCGCCCAGTGGCTCGTCTATGTGCTGGCCTTCGGCGGGCTCGCGACCATCCCCGTCTTCATGGGAGACGACCCCTTCGCGCTGAACCAGTTCGCGCGCTACGGCGTGTTCGGCATGCTCGCGCTCTCGGTGAGCCTGGTCTGGGGCTATGGCGGAATCCTGAGCCTCGGCCAGGGCATCGCCTTCGGCATGGCCGCCTACGGCATGGGCGCGACCATGCAGATGCAGTACCAGGACCCAGAATACGACCCGATTCCGAGCTTCATGCTCACCAACGAGCTCGAAGAATTGCCGACGGTGTGGGAGCCATTCTGGCATACGGAGGTGGGGCTCATCCTCGCGCTGGGCATCCCCACGCTCTTCTTCATCATCTTCGGCTTCATGATGTTCCAGGCGCGGCTCGCGGGCGCCTTCGTCGCCATCATGACTCTCGCCATGCTCGGCGCCTGGTACAACATGGCCTACGACATGCAGCCCTTCACCGCGGGCTTCAACGGCATCTCCCCGCCCAGCTCATTCCAGGCCTTCGGCGTCGACGTGGATCCCTACAGCAACATGATCTACTGGGTGACGCTCGGCGTGCTGGCCGCGCTCACGCTCGGCACCAAGCTTCTGCTGGAGAGCAAGTTCGGCACGATCATTCAGGCGATACGGGACGACCCGGAGCGCGTGCGCTTCCTCGGCTACAACGTCGCGCTCTATCAGGTGGTGGTGTTCACCATCTCCGGACTGATCGCGGCCATCGCCGGCATCGTCTGGGTGATGATCGTCCAGTATGTCTCGCCCACCTCGCTCGAGATCTTCTTCAGCATCACCATCGTGATCTGGGCGGCGGTCGGCGGCAGGCTCTCGCTCTTCGGCGCGATCTTCGGCGCGATCTTCATCAACTCGATCCAGAGCTATGTGGGCGACGAGTTCCAGGCGGCCTGGTTCGTGATCCTCGGCACGCTGTTCATCGTGGTCGTGCGCTTCCTCCCCAAGGGGCTCGCAGGCCTGTTCGAGGCGGCCATCGGCGTCATTCCCTATCGGGCACGCCCCAAGCCGCTCGCGCGGACCCTCGAGCGGAGAGCCGGCGCCCGGCCGGGAGGCGGGTCGTGACCGCCATCCTCGAGGTCCGCGGGATCACCAAGGCCTACGACGAATACAAGGTCGTGGACGACTTCAGCTTCGAGGTGGAAGAGGGCGAGCTGCGCTGCCTGCTGGGGCCCAACGGCGCCGGCAAGACCACCACCATGGACCTGATCACCGGACGTCAGAAGGTCACCTCCGGACACATCCTCTTCCAGGGGCGGGAGATCACGGGCCGCGCCGAGCACAAGATCGTGAAGCGCGGCATCGGCCGGAAGTTCCAGGTTCCGGCGATCTTCAAGGACCTGACGGTGCGCGAAAATCTCCAGGTGGCGTTCAACCGCAACACCAACCCTTTCGCCAACATGATCTCCTTCCGCCAGAGCGCGGGCGAGGACCGCCTCGCCGAGATCGTCGAACTGGTGGGGCTCGAGGAGCGGCTGGACGAGCTGGGCGGCAATCTCAGCCACGGCGAAACCCAGTGGCTCGAGATCGGCATGGTGCTCACCCAGGACCCGAAGCTCCTGCTCATGGACGAGCCCACCGCCGGGATGACCGAGCAGGAGACCCACAAGACCTCCGAGATCTTCAACCGGCTCAAGGGCGAGCGCACGCTGGTGGTGGTCGAGCACGACATGGCGTTCGTGCGCGAGATCGCCGATATCATTACGCTCATGCATCTCGGCAAGACGCTCGCCGAAGGGCCGATGAGCGTGGTGGAGAACGATCCGAAGGTGCGCGAGGTCTATCTCGGCGCCGAGGGCATCACCGATGCTTGAGCTCGAAGGCGTCACGTCGTTCTACGGCAAGACGCCCATCCTCCAGAATGTGAGCCTCGCCGTCGAGGCCGGGCGCTGCGTCGCCGTGCTGGGCCGCAACGGCGTCGGCAAGACCACGCTCATGCGCACCATCATGGGTCTGACAACGCGGATGACGGGCACGCTCCGCATCGCCGGCGAGGACGCCTCCCACATGCCGACCCACCAGCGCTCCGAGATCGGCGTCGGCTACATCCCCCAGGGGCGCGGCATCCTGCCGAAGTTCTCGGTGCGGGAGAACATCCTGCTCGGCACCTTCGCGCGCAACGACAGGCGCCGCCGCATCCCGGACATGTGCCTCGATCTCTTCCCCTATCTGGCCGAAAACCTGGACAAGCGCGCGGGCCAGCTTTCGGGCGGCCAGCAGCAGCAGCTCGCCATCTCGCGGGCGCTTGCGACGGACCCCAAGGTCCTCCTGCTCGACGAGCCCACCGAGGGGATCCAGCCCAACATCGTCCAGGAGATCGAGGCCACCATCATGCGGCTCAACACCGAAGTGGGCCTCACGCTGGTGCTGACCGAGCAGCACATCAAGGTCGCGCGCGAACTCGCCCACGAATTCGTTATCATGGATAACGGTCTGATCGTCGAGGGTGGTCCCATCGACCGATTGACCGACGAGATCGTCGACAAATATCTGACGATCTGACCGACCCGAGGACCGAGGCGCAAGACGCGAGGGGAGCTACCAGAATGATCCGCATTCCTGCGAAGGGAAGTCCCGAACGGGACCGTCTCATCGAAGAGCACAAGGCGTGCATCGACTCCATGAAGGGCGTCGCCGGATGCTCCATCCTGCGATGCAGGACGCCGGGCGACACCACCGTGGTCGAAGGCGGCATCCATGAGGATTTCCAGCTCAACCGGGTGCTGCTCCGCATGCGCGCCCAGCCGGCCAAGGGCAAGCTGGTGGTCGTCTGCACCAAGGTGGAGAAGGAGTGGCGCATCGCCCGCTGCTCGGGCATCCGGGGCGTGCCGCCGGAGTTCGTCTCCGACAAGGTCTACGACAACGAGCAGGACCCGCAGCACGACATCTTCCTGATGCGCCTCGACGAGTTCGCGGAGACCGACGGCTTCCCGGAGCATTTCCACCAGGGCTGGAAGCGCCGCGACGACAACTGGGCCGCATCCTGACGCGCGCGAGCCTTCACGCACACGCAACGCAAAGATCGGAATGGGCGGCCGGCCTGAGCCTGCCCCTTGAGGAGATACCCCAATGGCTTGGATGAGACTCACGGGATATGCGGACAAGTTCGGCGTCCACCCTGGAGACACGATTCGCTTCCATGTGAACTGCGACGGGCCGAAGTCCTACAACGCGCAGCTCGTGAAGATGATCCACGGGGACACCAACCCACGCGGACCGGGCCTGATCGAGCACGAGAAGGATGCATCCTTCAACGGCACCCACAAGGGACAGCGGCAGGTCATCCACAGCGGCTCCTACGGCTATGTGGAGGATTGCCCCCAGCTCCGCGTGGAGAGCTTCACCCTGCAATGCTGGGTCTGGCCAACCACACCCCGGACCCACCCGAAATACTGGAAGCACGGCGCCCAGGGCCTCGTCACCAAATGGCATGGGGACAAGGGCTACGGCCTCTTCATCAATGAGGAGGGATGCGCCGAACTCAGGATCAACGGTACGCGGATCGCGACCGACGCACCGCTTCGGGACCATGCCTGGCACTTCCTCGCCGCGTCTTACGATGCGTCCACGGGCAAGGCTGTCCTCTATCACGAACCCCAGGTGGTCTACGCCCTCGATCCGGCGGTGGAGCCCGCGACGGCCGACGTGGCGGGGCCGATCGAGCATGATTCGAGCCCCGCGGTGATCGCCGGCTATGCCGGCGCGCACAGCACCGATCCGACGGCCCGTTCCTCGGTGCCCGCAGGAATCGTCATCTCGGGCCACTATAACGGCAAGATCGACAGCCCCCGGATCTGCAACCGCGCACTCAGCCGGGAAGAGATCGAGACCATGAAGCTCGGCGCCCAGCGCGGGCTCACCGAGCGCCGCAATTCGGGCCCCACCGGCGCGCTCTCCGAAGCCATCGTCGCGGCGTGGGACTTCTCCGACGGCATCAACACCATCGTCGCCAGGGACCACGGGCCCTATGTGATGGACGCGCAACTGATCAACTGCCCCACCCGCGCCATGACGGGCCACAACTTCTCCGGCAACAATTTCGACTGGAAGCACGCCGCACACGAATATGGCGCCATCCACTTCCACGACGACGATGTGGACGATGCGCGCTGGGAGGTGGACTTCGAGTGGACCGTGCCCGAAGGCTATGAGAGCGATTCCTACTGCGTGAAGCTCACCACCGACGACGGCGACGAGGACTACATTCCCTTCTTCGTGGTGCCCCGCCCCGGCGAGGAACAGGCGAAGATCGCAGTCATGATGCCGACCATCAGCTACATGGCCTACGCCAACGAGCACCTCGCCAACAATGCGGGCGGGGCGGAGCTTCTGGTCTACCGCGTGCCCATCATGCAGCACCAGAACATGTTCCTGGCCGAGCATCGGGAATATGGCGGCTCCATCTACGACACCCATACCGACGGCAGCGGCCTCTGCCTTTCGTCCCGATTGCGCCCGATTCTCAGCATCCGGCCGAAATATGACCACTTCCTCATGCAGGCCCCGTGGCAGTATCCGGCGGACCTGCACCTGATCTACTGGCTCAATCAGCTGGGCTATGAGTACGACGTCATTACCGACGAGGACGTGAACTATGACGGCCTCGCGCGGCTCGAGAACTACAATGTGGTGATCACCGGTTCGCACCCGGAGCACAATTCCGGCCCGCAGCTCGACGCAATCCACGACTATACGCAGCGGGGCGGACGCTTCATGTATATGGGGGCGGACGGCTTCTACTGGATCCACTCCTACCATCCGGCCTACGACCATCTGGGGCGCGGCATCATCACGGAGATGCGGCGCTGCGAATCCGGTATTCGGACCTGGCGGGCGGATCCGGGCGAGTACTACCACCAGTCCACCGGCGAACTGGGAGGCATGTGGCGCTATCGCGGGCGCTATCTGCACTCCGTCGCCGGCACCGGCATGTCTTCGGAAGGGTTCGATATTTCGAGCTACTATTCGCGGACGCCGGAGAGCAACGACCCGCGGGTCTCCTGGGCCTTCGAGGGCATCGGCTACGACGAGAAGATCGGGAACTTCGGCCTCGTCGGCGGCGGCGCGGCGGGCACCGAACTCGACATCGTGGACACCATGCTGGGCTCACCCCCGCACACGCTGCTGGTGGCCACCTCGGCGGGCCGCCACACAGAGGCCTACCTGCTGGTGATGGAAGACTTCGGCTTCAATCAGCAGGGGCTCGACGGTACCCAGCATCCGCGTGTGCGCTCGGACATCGCCTATCACGAGACGCCCAACGGCGGCGCTTGTTTCGCCTTCAGTTCCATCGCGTTCTGCGGCTCCCTGCCGTGGAACGAAGGCGACCCGGAGCGGAACAACATCTCGCGGCTGGTAAAGAACGTGGTCGACCGCTTCTCCCAGGACGGGCCGTTGCCCCCGGCGCCAGCGGAGGCGACCCAGCACCGGGGACGGGCGGACTACGACCCGCCCATGAACAAGCAGCGGAAGTAGCGCCGGGCGGAGAAGCGCCGTACGACCGGCCGCCCCGCCCGCCCGACGACCGGCGCCGGCGGGGCGTGCCCGGGGAGGGCCGCGATGATTGCCCATCCGGAGCTCGGCTATGTGGAGAACGGGGTCGACTTTCGCGACCCCGCTCTCTATGCGCCCTCGCGCGGACGCTTCGGCACGGCGCGCATCCTTACGCCGCTTGCATTCCGCTCGGTCGTCTTCGCGGATCTGGAGGACGAGGCGATCTGGACCAGAAGCTGGGTCTGCATCGGCTCCCACCGCGAGATTCCCCAGGAAGGCGACCTCCTGCCCTATACGGTGGGCGATCACGGCGTCCATGTGCAGCGAGAGGCGAAAGGCTTCACAGGCCGCTTCAACCTCGCCCAGCACGGCGGCTGCCGCTTCATTCCCGCGCAGTGCCAGACCGGCCAAAAGACCAAATGCTCCTTCACGTCCTGCGGCTACAGCCGGGACCGAGAGGCGATCCCGGCGGACATGCTCGGGGACAACACCCCGGAGATGCGGCAATATCTGGGCTTCCGGCCCGAGCGCCTGCTACCGGTAAAGGTTGATGTCTGGGGGCCGCTGCTCTTCGTCAATCTCGACACCGACGCAGACGCGCTTGAGGATTGTCTCGGCGACATTGGCGAAGCACTTGCTCTCACGAACGAGCCCGGCGGGGACTCGCACGCGTTCCAGACGGAATATCCCGGCAATTGGAAGCTCTTTGGCGCGGCACTGGTTCGCCGACTCGCAGGCACCTGCGCAGGCGACCGTCGCGAAGGCGCGCTCCTGCTTCCGGTCGATGCCGACCCGGCCGGTGAGCGCGCGACCCTCTTCTGGCTCTTTCCCAATCTGATTCTGTCGCGCACCGCCCATTCCACGACCAGCATCGTGCTCCAGCCCACCGCCCTCGACCGGACGCTTGCGCGAATCCGCATCGATTGCTCCGCGCCGCTCGCACGCAACGTCATCGAAGCTTGGCGGCAGGCGCTCGACGATGCGGGCGATGCGGCCGAAGAGAGACAGGCGGGACTCGCCCGCTTCGGCACACCGTCGCTTCCCGAGACCAGTCTGGACGACCTGCCATTGGAGGAAGACCACGCTGCGCACGCCCTCCAGGCCTATGTGATCGCGCAAGTGCTGGAGAAGCGCACCTATAACGAGGCGGGACCGCTCTATACCGCCACCATGCGCTGACGGAGCCCGATGGTCTTCAGCGTGCAGCAGATCAAATATGAAATTCTTGCCTATATGAAGGAATTCGGCGGGGATTTCAGCGAGTATTATGTGGGGATCGCGGCGGATCCGAAGAAGATGCTGGCCGAGACCCACGGGGTGGACGAGACGGCCGATCCCTGGCTCTACAAGCAGGCGCTCACCTTCCAGGCGGCGCGCACGGTGCAGGACTATTTCCTGACCCGCCTCCAGGCCGACGGCGTGCCCGTTCTCGAAGGCGACGAAGACACCGACTGCGTCTATGTCTACAAGAAAAGCGCGCGGACCTCGCCCTGACGCCAAGGGCGGCGCAGGGCGGGCGAAGGCCGACGACGCCCGGCTCGAGGAGGGGCGGCGTGCCTATATGGCGCGCGATTTCGCCGGCGCACGGGCGGTATGGCTGCCGCTCGCCGAAGCCGGCAACGCCGAGGCCCAGGCCTGGATCGGCTCGCTCCACGCCAATGGCGACGGCGTGGATGCGAATCCCGCGGAGGCCTTTCGCTGGTATCTCAAGTCCGCCGAAGGGGGCAACGCGCCGGCGCAGAGCAATGTGGGCGCCATGTATGCCATGGGAACCGGTGTCGGCAAGGACGTGGCCGAAGCCGTGCGCTGGATGCGCCGCGGCGCCCGCCGGGGGGACGCCAACGCGTGTTTCAACCTGGGCGTGCTCTACAGCGAGGGTAACGGCGTAAAGCGCGACCGCGCGCGCGCCGCCCGCTGGTACCGCAAGGCGGCCGAGACTGGCCATTACCCCTCCCAGGCGCGGCTCGGCCATATGTATGTAACCGGCGACGGCGTGAAGAAGGACCGCGTACAGGCGTTCCTCTGGCTTTCCCTCGCGGCCCGCCACGGCATCGGCACCGCACTCAGCGCCCTCGAAGCGGTGGTCAAGGAAATGTCCGCGGAAGAGAAAGCCGCCGGCATGCAGCTCGTCGACCAGTGGCGCGCCGAAGCCGGCGGCCCCGCCCCCCTGATCGAGCCCATCCCCGGATAGCACCCTGCCCGTCTCTCGCCCGCGCGCGGTCCATCGATCGGGGCCAAAGGCGCGGGATTCGGATCCGGCGCACGGCCAAGCCGGGAGCGGTGCGCTCAGTAAGCCACCGGCAATGGATCGAGGCTGCGCCAGAGATGCCAGGTGGCGAGGGTGCGCCAGGGGCGCCAGGGCTCTCCGCGGCGCTCGATCTCGTCGGCGGTCATGGCGCCGTCGCCGCCATAGTGCCTTTCCATGGCGCGGCGCACGCCCACATCGCCAAGCGGCAGTACGTCGGGCCGCTGGAGGTGGAAGATGAGAAACATCTCGGCGGTCCAGCGCCCGACCCCTCGGAGCGCCAGCAGGTCCTCGATCACCGCCTCGTCGGCCTCATCCGTCCAGCGCTCGGCGGAAAGCCGCCCCGCGAGGGCCGCCGCCGCGATATCCCGGACGTAACGGGCCTTCTGCCGGGTGAGCCCGGCGCCACGCAGCGCCTCTTCCGACTGCGCGACAACGGAGTCGGGCGTGACCTGCCCGACACACGCCTCGACGCGCGCCCAGATGCTGTCGGCCGCACGGACCGAAATCTGCTGCGCCACGACGGAGCGCATGAGGGTGAGGAAGCCGTCCCCCTGCCCCACCAGCCCCTCGCCGCCATAGCGTTCGCAGAGCCCCGCCATGACGGGGTCGGCGGCCGAAAGCGCCGCACGCGCTTCGTCCCACCAGCCCGGCAGCCCACGCTGCCCGCTCGCCCAGCGTGGCATCGCGCGCCTACATCCCGAAAGACCGGGCGCTGCGCCCGATGGGCCGGAGGCCGAACGGGCCCGGAGCAAAGGCCGTTGCCGCCCGGGGGCGGCGTGGCGTATGGTCCCGGAAGCGCACCCGTAGCTCAGCTGGATAGAGCGCTGCCCTCCGAAGGCAGAGGTCGCACGTTCGAATCGTGCCGGGTGCGCCACTCCCCATGCGCGGTCCCCCGTGCCGGCTCCAAGCCCTAATCCAGCGCCAGGATGGTTCCATCGCGGGCGAGCGGCGGGGCGACCTCGCCACCATCGAATTCGACGGTCGCAATCAGTTCCACGGAATGGTTGACGGCAAGCCCCCGGCAGCCGATGGCGGCGCGCGTCGGCATCGCGCGCGGCCCGAAAAGCTCCACCAGCAGGTCTACGGCGCCGTTGATCACCCGTGGCTGATCGGCGAAGTCCGGCCCGGAGTTCACATAACCCACCAGGTGAAGCACGCGCTTCACGCGGTCCAGATCGCCGAGCGCGTATTTCATGAGGCCGAGATAGCAGAGCATGCACTGGCGCGCCGCCGCGTAGCCCTCTTCCACCGTGCGGTCCACGCCGAGCAGCCCGGGGAGGTAGGGCTTGCCGTTCTCCGACGGCGTACAGCCGGACAGATAGAGCACCGGCCCCACCGCATGATGGGAGACATATTTGGCACCCGAGGGATTGCTGCCATAGCTCTCCTCGATGGCAGGCACGACGAGGCCCAGCGCCTCGATCTTCGCTTCGACACTCATCGGACGGCCCCCCTGATGCGGCGTGCGCTACTCGTCGAAATGGTATCGGACCTGGTCGAAGCGGTCCCACGCGAAGGAAAAGACGAAGACCAGCGGCTCCTCGCCCACGCATTCCACAGCGTGCTGCGCGTGCGCAGGGATATAGACCGCGCATCCGGGGCCGATCTCCTCCGCGCGGCCCCCGAGATACATGCGCCCCGCCCCGGCCACCACATAGTAGGTCTCGTGGGGCTCGTGACGGTGCAGCAGCAGCTTCTGCCCCGGCGGGATCTCGGCGATGCCGGTGACGAGGCCGCAGCTCGGCGTGCGCTCGCCCGAAATCAGCAGTTTCCAGCGGATCGCGCTCCGCGCGGCAAGGTCGCTATCCTCCCAACCCTCCCACGGATGAGCCGACTGGTCGACGATGACCGGCTCGATCTTTTTCATGGCGCCCCCGCTGTGCTGCCTCCCAATGCTGAATGCCGCGGGATATGCCGTCAACGGCCCGTCACGCGCGCGCCGACGGCCCGTATGCCAGATACATGGGCTCACCGTCGGCGAAGCGGGAAAGTCGCAACGGATTTATGTCGAAGGGCGGTTCCCTGCCGAGGACCGCGGCGGCGACACATTCGCCGACCGCCGGCGAGAGCTTCAACCCATGGCCCGAAAAGCCGGCGGCGAGATAGAGCCCTTCGACCTCCTCCGCCCAGCCGAGGAGCGGGTGAAAATCGGGCGTGATGTCGTAGGCCCCGCTCACCGTGCGCACCACCTCCGCGCCGACGCAGCCCGGCATGCGCTCGGCAAACGCCTTGTCGAGGCGCGCGCGGTGGGCGGCCTCGTCCGACCGTGGCGCAGGCCCGGCCGGATCCTCCACCTCGGGCATGACCGGCGGATAGGCGACTGCCAGCAGATAGGGCCCGAAGTCCGGGCGCACGACGATATTGGAGTTGCCGTCGGTGATGCAGGCGCGGATCTGGGTCCGGCCCGGCGCCTGCTTCAGATAGGCCATGTCGAGACGTCGTCGCTCGATGGGGGCCTGGACGCCGAGGGGGTCGAGCAGGTCCCGGCTCCAGGCGCCGGCTGCCAGAACGACGACCGGCGCCTCGATCCGCCCCGCGGGCGTGCGCACGCCGGTGATTCGCCCGCGCTCCGTCAGGATGGCGTCGGCGCGCTCCCCGAAATGGAGCGCCGCGCCGGCAGCCTGGGCCGCCCCGAGCCAGCTCAGCACCATGCGGGTCACATCGATATAACCGCCGTCGGGCTCGTAGGCGCCCCCCGCAAGGTCTTCCGTGACCAGCGCGGGCTCCAGCGCCCCGATCTCGTCGGGGCTCGCAAACCGCGTATCCACGCCGAGGCTTCGGCCCAATGCCACATTGCGCTTGCAGGCCTCGAGCTGAGCTTCCACCACCAGCAGCATGTAGCCGAGCCGCACATAGCCGGGATCGCCGACGCCGACTTCCTCGGCCCAGTTGCGCAGCACGTCGAAGCCCCGGAGCGCCATCCGCACCATCAGCGCATTGGAGTAGTGCTGGCGTATCTGACCGAAGGTGCGCCCCGACATGCCGCCCACGGGGGGCCGCTCGTCGATCACCGCGACTTTGCATCCGTCGTTTCGCGCGAGCTGGAAGGCGATGCTCGCTCCCATGATGCCGGCGCCGATTACCACGATATCGGCGCGCGCAAGAAGCGGGCCTTTCGTCATCTCCGTCTCGCCCCCCTTGGCACGCGCGGACGCGGCCATGATCCTATCAGTCGGGCTCCAGCTCGGAATCCCAATAGAGATAGTCGCGCCAGCTTTCGTGCAGATAACGCGGCGGGAAGCCCCGTCCCGCGTCATGCAGCGTGTGGGCGCTGGGTCGCCGGGGGATGCGCCGCGGCAGCATGCGGCTTTCGGTCGGCAGCCGATTTCCCTTCAGGAGGTTGCAGGCACTGCACGCGGTGACGACATTTTCCCAGGTGGTGCGCCCGCCTCGGGAGCGCGGCACTACATGGTCGAAGGTGAGATCCTCCACCGGAAACCGCCCGTCGCAATACTGGCAGACAAACCTGTCCCGCAGGAAGACGTTGAAACGCGTGAACGCCGGACGCCCCGCAAGCGGCACATACTGTTTCAGCGCGATCACGCTGGGAAGCCGCATCTCCCAGCTCGGGGAACGGATCGTACGCTCATATTCCGACAGGATGCTGACACGGTCGAGAAACGTCGCCTTGACCGCGTGCTGCCAGGACCACAGCGAGAGCGGAAAGTAGGAAAGCGGCCTGTAATCGGCGTTCAGTACCAAAGCGGGGCAGCTTTCGAGCGACGCCTGCACGGCTAGAGCCTCCTCCACGCGACGCCCGCATCATGCCAGAAGCGACCGGCGCGAACAAAGCGGCTCCGTTTCCCGCTCGGGGAGCCGCGCCCTGCTCGGCCCGAAGAGGCGCGCGCCCGGGGATGGTTTCCCGCGGCGCCCGCGGCTAATGTTGCGCCGCCGCGCGTATCCGACATTGTGGTGACACTGCCATGACCGAGCCCAACCCCCTGGCCGGACCCAGGAGCGGCCCCTTGGTGGGCCTCAAAGTCCTTGATATGAGCCGGATTCTTGCGGGGCCGTGGTCCGGCCAGCTGCTCGCCGATTTCGGCGCCGAGGTGGTCAAGGTGGAGCGCCCCGGGACGGGAGACGACACGCGCGGCTGGGGGCCGCCCTTCCTGCGGGACGGCTCGGGCGCCGAGACCCCGGATGCCGCCTACTTCATGGGTATCAACCGGGCGAAGCGCTCCATCACGCTCGATCTGGCGGCGGTAGAGGGCCGAACAACGGCGAAACGGCTTGCCGAACGGGCCGATGTTCTGATCGAGAACTACAAGGTGGGCGGCCTCGCGAAATACGGCCTCGATTACGAGTCGCTCAAACATGCCAACCCGCGTCTCATATACTGCTCCATCACGGGTTTCGGCCAGACCGGCCCCCGCGCGAGCCGGGCCGGCTACGACCTCATCGCCCAGGCTGCGGGCGGCATCATGAGCGTCACCGGAGAGCGGGACGACCGCCCCGGCGGCGGCCCGCAGAAGATCGGCGTCGCCGCGGCCGACCTGATGACCGGCATGTATGCGACGGTAGCGATTCTCGCCGCGCTCGCGAGCCGCACACACACCGGGCGCGGCCAGCACATCGACCTTGCGCTGCTGGACACGCAGGTCGCCTGGCTCGCGAACCAAGCCATGAACTATCTGATCGGTGGCGTGCCGCCCGCGCGCACCGGCAACGAGCACCCGAACATCGTGCCCTACGGCGTGTTTCCCACCAGCGACGGCCATTTCGTTCTGGGTATCGGAAATAACGGGCAGTTCCGGAAGTTCTGCGACGCGGCCGGCCGGCCGGAGCTCGCGGACGACACGCGCTTCGCCAGCAACACCGATCGGGTGGAGCACCGCGTGCTCCTCATGGCGATCCTGAACGACATCACGGCTCAGCGAACCATGGACGAGTGGATCACGGCGCTGGAGCCTCTCGGCGTTCCCTGCGGCCCCATCAACACGCTGGACCGGGTGTTCGCCGATCCGCAGATCTTGGCGCGTGGAATGCGGGTTTCCGTTCCCCACAGCCTGGGCATGGACGTGGACTATCCCGGGAACCCGATCCACTTCTCCGAAACGCCGGTGGACTATCCGCGGGCCGCGCCGCTGCTGGGCGAGGACACGGACTCCGTGCTGCGGGACTGGCTCGACCTCGACGACGATGCCATTGGGGCACTGCGGGAGAGCGGCGCCGTCTGACGCCGCACCGCGCGGCGGCGCAGTGGCGCTACGCCAGGACGTCCCGCAGGAAGCGCCCGCCGAACTCCACGCCGTCGGGCGCGATACCGTGCCCGATCCCGCGGCTGACATGCCATTGGGCTGCCACCTCGCAGACGCCGAGCCGGGCGCACGCCTCGAGCGTCGCCGAGGGCGGCACGACCTCATCCGCATCCCCATGGATCAGGAAGGCGGGCGGGCGGGCCTGGATTTCCGCCGCAAGCCGCTCGCCGCCCACCATGGCACCGGAAAAACCCAGAACGCCGGCGGCAGCGGCGCCACGCCGGTAGGCGGCGTGAAGCGAGAGCATGGTGCCCTGGCTGAAGCCCACGAAGGCGAGGTCGGCATCTTGCAGTCCCAGGGACTGGAGCCGCGAATCGATGTAGCGATCCAGCGCCCCGGCGGCGCGGGTCACACCTTCGAGCATGTGCTCCGGCGCGCGGTCGGCGAGGCTGAACCACTGCCTGCCGGACGGCGCCATGTCGCAGGGCTCCGGTGCGTCCGGCGCAGCAAAATGAGCATGGGGCAGGAGCCGCGCCCAGGAGTCGGCGAGGCCGATCAGGTCGTTCCCGTCCGCGCCGAGGCCGTGCAGGAGCAGCACCAGCTTGCGCACCGCCCCCCGGGCCGGCGGACGCTCCGGCCCGCTGAGGTCGTTCACGGCGTGCCGCTGCCCTGGGGTGTCGGCCGGGCCGCCGGCGAGAGTATCCGGAGCGCCTCCTCATGGATGCGCGCATCGCCCGCGGCAACCACCTGTCCGCCCGCCTCGGCCCGCCCGCCGCTCCACGAGGTGACGATGCCGCCGGCGGCCTCGACGACGGGGATCAAGGCCACGATATCCCAGGTGTTCATGCTGGACTCCACCACGAGGTCGATACAGCCCAGCGCCAACATGCCGTAGGCGTAGCAGTCCGCGCCGTAGCGCCGGTAGGCGACACGCGCCGCCAGGGCCTCGAACGCCTCCCGCTCGCCGGCGTCGAACATGCCGGGGTCCGTGGCATAGAGAGAGGCGGCCTCGAGCGTGCCGCGGCGCCGGACGGAAAGAGGGCGGTCGCCGAGAAACGCGCCCGCGGGGGAGCCGATGAAGCGCTCGCCGAGAAACGGCTGATCCAGCATCCCGAGAACCGCCCGCCCGCCGTCCGTAAGCCCGATCAGCGTACCCCAGGTAGGCATGCCCGCGATAAAGGCCTTGGTGCCGTCGATGGGATCGATCACCCAGGTGAAGCGCGCCCCGGCACGGATGCTGCCCTCTTCTTCCCCTAGAATGCCGTGATCCGGGAAGGTCTCCTCGATCAGCGCCCGGATGGCCGCCTCCGCCTCGCGATCCGCCGCCGTGACCGGCGAGTGGCCGTCATAGCCGCCGGCCTTGTCCTCGACCTCGAGGGGCTGCCGAAAATAGCGCAGGATGATTGGTCCCGAGGCGTCGGCAAGCCGATTCACCAGCGCCAAATGCTCGCGCCAAGCCTCCGTCACGTCGCTTCTCCCGTCAGTGCCCCGGACGATGCACCATAGCCCGCCCCGCAGTCCGCCGAAAGCGGGCCTCACGCACGGAACGGCGGGAGCCGGATCCTGTGCGGCTCATCGTGTAAGCTTGCGCGGTGGACTTACATATATCAGTTAACCAAGCGACCTACGTCTGGGTCGCAAAGAGGGGTGGGCTTTAGGCGGGCGGCCTTTCTGGCCTTTGTTCGGGAACGGCTATCGTCACCGATCCAGTGGTCCCATCGTAGACCATAGTCACGTGCTGAAGCAGGGTTCTTCCAATCAGCGCACCGTGCGGTTGCCCTCCAGCATAAAGGTGCACGCCCGCAAATCGACCGGATATTACAATGCCCAAGCTGGGTATAAGTATTTGAGCCAGATGGATGTTTACCTCTCCCGCTCCATGCACGCCTGCGACGCGCTGGCGATCGATGATCGGCACGCTCTGGTTTGCCGCAATTGAAGAATCGATGCAGTTCTGCCCTGCGCCTGTATCCACCAACGCATGGTAGTCCGTATCCGGCAGATAAGGAGCTTCCCCCGAAGTGAGTCGGGATCAAAGCCGATTCTAACTTGCAGGGTGGGGCCATATTGTATCAGGCGGTTGACGTCGCCCGGGAACCCGCACTCATCCTGCGGCATCGACCGCTACGGGATTATAGAGAGCAGACGCAGGGAGTGTGATTGGCCCGGCCCCGACTTGCCGTATCAGATATGGGCCTGCTCCAAATCGGCCCATAGCCTCTTCGGCGGCAGCCTCAAAGGTGTCATGCAGCGCCACCAGTTTTTCGTCATGTACGATAACCCACTTACCGAGGTGGTCGGTCTCCAGTGTGTTGCGCATGTCTTCGTATGCGGCAATCTCCCTCGTCAGGGTTGGAGGCTTCTGTGTGCCCATAGGTCATTCCCCATGCTCGATCTTCCGTGTTTTTTTGTGATTTTTGCGTTGACCTTAATTTTGATTCGTCGTGAGCACCCTCAAGTAACAGGGTCAGTCCGTTTCAGGTGCGAGATGGGTTCCACGGCGAGAACAAACCGAGACGGAAGTTGAGGCGCTTGAGCGTGGTCGGCGCGAAGCGCTCGTCTGGCGGTACCCCAGCGTCCCTCACGCTGGACCCATCATCAAGCGAGACCAACCGTGTGTATTCTCCCCATTCGTTACTCCCCTGTTTCCCATATATGGGTTAGGCAGTTTAGGAATAGAACAAAAAATGACAACAGCTCCTTGAGCTGGGACGATCACGCTTGCTGGCCTCACGCGCCGGAACGGTGGGCGCCGGATCCTGTGCGGCTCATCGTGTAAGCTTGTGAGGCAGGCCGGAAACCGGCATGCGCGGGTCGGCGAATGGCGGAGTCCGGTTGGCGATGGTCGCGAGCGCTTGGGCCAGGGGGGTCGGTTGGATCGCGGGTGCGCTCGCAGCGCTGGCGCTCGCAGGCGGCGCGGCCGGGGCGCGGGTCTGCGAAGGGCCGGGGATCAACTTCGAGGCGCCGGCTGCGACCTCCGACAAGGTGCTGAGCGTGCTCGCGTTCAACGTCTATCTACTGCCTTCTCACATCCGCAACGTGCCCGTTCTGGGCGAACGCTTCGCTCTTGCGCAGGACGAGCGCGCGGATCGCATCCCGCCCTTTCTCGCGCCCTACGACGTGGTCCTCCTGTCGGAGGCTTATGACGACGAGGCGCGTGCCGCACTCCTCGCCGGAATGGCGGCAGAGGGCTTCACCTACAGGACGGACATCCTGGGCAGCGCCTGTCGCGCCGCCGCCTCTTGCGAAAAGGGCCGGGTCTACCGGCAGGACCCGATGGCAAACGGTGCGGCACGGGGCGGCGAGGGAGACACCTGGTTCGGCGAGGACGGCGGCGTGCTGATCGCCAGCAAGTTCCCCATCACGGACGCGCGGGAGCTGATCTACGCCGACTGCACGGGCCCCGACTGCAATGCGGCCAAGGGCTTCGTCTATGCGCGCATCGAAAAGGGACATCAGCCCTATCACGTCGTGGGCACCCACGCCCAGTTCGGCTGGGGGTCGGAGCAGCGGGCGGTCAAGCGCGCACAGTTCCGCGCCATCGTGGACTTCCTGCAGGGCGAAGCCGGTATTCCGCGCTCGGAGCCGGTGCTGATCGGCGGCGACTTCAACATCCTCCGCCACGAGTTCGACGGGCTCCTGGAGGAAGATATGCTGGGCGCCATTGCGCCCGAGTTCCTCGGATACCGCTACACCCGCGAATCCCGCAACGACTGGGCGCGCCGCGGCAACGGTTATGTGGACTATGTGGTCGCCAAGAGCGCCTGGCGAACGCCGCGCTACAGCAGCAACTGCCCGGTCGTGTTCCGCACCCGCTACGACTTCGAGAACCGGACGCTGCTCTCCGTGGTGCGCGGTGAAGACTATTGCGACCTCTCGGACCACTACGCGGTGTGGGGCTATTTCGACTATCGCGGCTTCGACGCGCCCCGCCCCGAATGCCCGATGCCCGAATTCCCCGCGTCCCGTCTCGCCGGTTCGGGTCCGGGGAAGCCTACTCCGCGGCGGCGCGAGTCTCGCGCATCCAGCGCGGCTTGCGGGCGGCGTGCTCGCGGACGAACGCCTGGGTCGGCATGCGTGGATCGGCCCAGTAGAGCATGGGCTTCTCCCAGTTGTAGCGAGCGGGCTCGGGCAGCGGCGTCGCCCGATCGACGATCGCGCCGTCCTTCATGATCACGCGGAGCCGGCTCTGGTCCTGAAGCACCGCGATGTCGGCGAGCGGGTTTCCGTCCACCACGAGGAGGTCGGCGAGCCGGCCCTCCTCGAGCATGCCGATCTCGCCTTCCATGCGCAGGCTCCGGGCGGCATCGGCGGTGCCGGCGCGGATCGCGTCCATGGCGCTCAGTCCGCCATAGGCCATCAGGTGCTCGAGTTCCCGGGCGTGCCACTCGCCGTAGGGCACCGAGCCCTGGCCGCTGTCCGTGCCGGCGAGGATGGGGACGCCCGCTGCATGCGCGCGGGCCACGACGCGGGCCAGGCTCTCCACCTCCCGCTTGTAGGAATCCAGCAGGAAGGTCGAGACGCCGAGATCGGGGCCCCAGTCCAACGTGTTGACCAGCAGCGAGAAGGTGGGGATCAGCGGCGTGCGGGCCTCCGCCAGCACCGCGAACTCCGCATCGGACATGAAGGAGCCGTGGATGATCCAGTCGAAGCCGGCACGGACCGCGTCCGCCGCCGCCCGGCCGGAGCGGGCGTGGATGGTGCAGACCTTGCCGAGGCGGTGTGTCGTCTCGGCGATCGCCGTGAGATCCTCGAGACTGATGCTGCCGGCAAGCTCCGCCTTGCCCGTGAGCGAATCGCCGTCACCCGCCACCTTCACGATATCCACCCCGTCCTTGATCTCGCGGCGGACCTCCACGACCATCTCGTCCCGCGTGTTGCAAAGCACGGCGAAAGACGACTTCGGGTGCTCCATCCAGGTGGGCCAGGGCGAGCCGATGGCGTTGAAGGTGGTGATGTAGCGCCCGGCCGCCGCCATGCGCGGCCCCTCGATAAGGCCGGCGTTTATGGCATCCCGTATGGCCACCGAAATGTTCCAGGTGGAGCCCGGGTCCGAGAACGCGGTGACGCCCGCCCTCAAGACCTTCCTGGCATTGTTCGCCGCGCGGAGCGTGCGGTACTCGACACCGGCATAGAGATCGAGCTCCTCGAAGGAAAGGATGTCGCCATAGGAAATGTGGCAGTGGGCATCGATCAGGCCCGGCATGACCGTGCAGCCCGAGGCCGGGATCGTCTCGACCGCTCCTTTCTGCCGCGCCGCCGCCGCGACCTCGGCCGCGGGGCCCATCTTTGCGATCCGGTTTCCTTCCACGAGAACGGAGCCGTTCTCCAGTGGCGGTGCCCCGGTCGCATCCAGCACCGTGCCGCCTTCGATCAGATACGCGCTCATCGACACCGCCTCCCGCGCCTCGTGGCCTCTCTCGTTTTACGCCGCACGGCGTGAGAGGCAAAGGGACGCTCGCGCAACCCGCCGGCAGCACGCGTCATGTCCGGTCCATGAACCGGATGATCCCGCCGGGGTTTGGGAGGCTTCAGGGCCGCGGAGGATCCGGCTCCACAGGACCTGCCGTCAACCGGAGGCGTCCCCGAGTCCTTCCCGGGTTTCGGCGAGCAGCATGTCGACCACATGCCGCAACGCCTCCTCTTGCGTGTCCCCTTCCAGGAGGCGCAGGCGGTAAAGGTCGATCTGGCGGTCTGCGCCCGTTCCTTGTCTCACGATGATGAACGCGCGGCGCACCTCCGCCTCGCATTCCAGCGCCTCCGCATCGGCTGCAAGCTCGTCCACCAGCGTGGTCAGAAGGTCTTCGATGTCCACCCGGCCCGTGCTGGATGCGCTGTCTCCGAAGAACGCGAACACGCCGTAGCGCTGGGCGATCCAGCGGTCTTCCGCGACCAGTTCGGTGAGCGGCTCGGGCGGCAGCGCGCCTTCGCGGCACAAGCGCGCAAGCCAACGGATGAGGCAGGCATAGAGCGCGGCGATGCACATGGCGTCTTCCACCTGCGTGCAGACGTCGCAGATCCGAAGTTCGATGGTGGGGTAGGCGTGAGACGGGCGAATGTCCCACCAGAGCTCGCTCCCGTTCTCGATGAACTTCGCCTGGCGATACTCGGAGACCAGCCGGTCATACGCCTCCCACGAGTCCAGCGGGCCCGGCACGCCGGTGCGCGGAAGGCCGCCCACAAGGCTCAGGCGGTAGGACTTGAACCCGGTGTCATGTCCGGCATTGAACGGCGATGACGTGGACAATGCGTGAAGCAGCGGCAAATAGCGACGGAGCGCCGTCATCACCCGGATACGCGTGTCCGCATCGCCGAAGCCCGCGTGGATATGCATGCCGCCGATGACGAAACGCCGAAGCCCCTCCTGGAACGTCATGGCGAACTGCTCGTAGCGCTCCCGCGGCGTCACCGCCTGCGTCCGCCATGGCGCGGAGGGGTGGGTGGAGGCGGCCATCACCGCCGCTCCATATTGCTCCGCCGCCTCGACGACGACGCCACGGATCTCCCGCAGTGCGGCGCGAAGCGAGGCGACCGAATCGCATATTTTCGTATTGGTCTCGATCTGGTAGCGCAGGAACTCCCGCACCACCTTGTGCTCTCCGCAGCCGGCCTCGCACGCCTCGAAGATGCGGTCATCCGGGTCGATCAGGAGATCGCGGGAATCGGTATCGACCAGAAACAGCTCCTCCTCGATCCCGAGGGTGATCGAGACGTCGTCCCGATTGGCGGCGCCGGCCATCACCGCTCTCCGTCTCGGGGGCGGGCGGGTTCCGGAATAGGACGGCGTATTCGGCTTCTTTCCGGCTGTGTGCGAGACGCAGTCGGCAGCGGGAAAATGCGGTCGAAATCGGGCAACACCTGGGCGTTCATGGTCCCTCTCTCGAATCGGGCCGCTCAAGCATTCGACCGCAATCCCGCTGGCGCGCTTTCGCCCATGATGCGAGGTGCGGCGGCTTGTCCATCCTATCCACAGGCGGCGCACCACGCCAAGCGATCATGCGATCCGTTCGATTCGGCGTACGAACTTCCAGGCCCGCCCAGGGCCGGTGACCCGTATCCTTCTACGAGACGGGAACGGCGCGGGCCCCGAGGCCTCGCGGCCGGAGGCGGGCGCCGTAGCTGGTCAGAGCGCCGGTGGAGTCCGCAACCAGGACGGAAACATTCTCGAAGGCCGCTGTTACCGCGGGAATCTTCGCCGCCGGCATGACGCAGAGGGCGGTGGAGAGGGCGTCCGCGGTCGTCGCGTCGCCCGCAACGACCGAGACGCCGGCCGCTTCGGCGGCGGGACGGCCCGAGGCAGGGTCGAACAGGTGGTGATGGCGGCCGCCTTCGTCGAAGCGGAAAGCCGCCGGTGCCGAGGTCGCGACCGCCTGGTCGGCGAGGTCGAGTTGGCCTGCGACGCGATCGGGCCGCAACGCATCCCTGAGCCCGACGCGCCAGGGCCGCCCCGATGGATGACGCCCCAGCGCGCGGACTTCGCCGAGGTCGAGCAGCACCCGGTCGATGCCCCGGGCGCGCAGCATGTCCCCCACGCGGTCCGTCACATAGCCCTGGGCGATGCCGTTGAGCGTCGCCGCCATGCCGGGCCGGCGGAACGCGATCCGGGAGGGCGCGACCGAAACCGCTTCATGGTCCACCAGAGCCCGTGCTTGCGCGATTTCCTCCTCGGCGGGACCCTCCGGGCGCGCTCCCGGGCGGGCGAAATGGGACGCATAAAGCGCCCAGAGCGGCTGGACCGTGGCGTCGAACGCACCCCCCGTCAGGCGGCTGAAATGCCGGCAGTCGCCGAGCAGTTGCACGAGATCGAGCGGCGGCGCCGCCAGCGCGCCGTCGCGGTTGAGCCGGGAGAGTGCCGAATCGCCGCGGTACAGGCTGAAGACGCGTTCGAGCCGGGCGATCTCGTCCACGCAGTCAGCGAGTATACGCCTGGCCTCCGCACCGTCCGGATGATGGAGGAGGATCGTCGCCTCCGCGCCGAGCGCCACGCCCCGCCAGACATGCATCCTGGAGCGCTCGCCCGCGCGCCCGATACCGGGCGAAACAAGCGCGAAGCCGGCAGCCGCGCCCGTCACGGTGAGAAACCGCCGCCGGCTCCAGCGCATGGTCACGTCCCGCCTCCCTCGCCCGGCGCCATCGGATGCGCGTGGGCCTTCGCATCGTGCCCCATCCCGTCCGATCCGGCGGCATGTACGCCCTCCCCGCCCCCCAGGATGAAGGCTTGCGGTATGTCGTCGAAGGCCACCACCCGCCCTCCCGACGAAGCAACGAGTGCCTCCGCCGCCGCGCGGTCGGAGAACGGCACCGCTTCCGGTGCGCCCATGCCGCCCGTGCGTCGGCTTTCGATCACGAACCAGGCGTCGCGTGCCTCGATCCAGCTACCCGGTTCCGGCGAATCCCAGTTCGCCCGCGTCATGTCGTTCACATAGATCGCCGCGACGTCTTTCGCCTCCTCCGGAAGCATGGTGAAGGCGATGGTGTCGCGAACCGAAGAGAACCAGATCGGCTGCGCGGCCCCCTCCCGGAAGATCTGCCCCTTGGGGCCCGAATGTTCGCGCACCAGCATGCCGCAATAGTGGCCGACCTCTCCGCCGGCGAGTTCCAGGGGCGGCGGCCGCGCGGCGTCCTCTTCGCCGCAGCCTGCGAGGATAAACGCGGCCACCACGACCCCGGCCAGCGCGACGGCACGCAGGCCCCGGCCGCTCATGGCTCCCTCGCGCGGAGGAGGAGTACCGCCGCCGTCAGCGGCACGACGACCCAGGCCGCGAGCGCCCCCAGCAGCAAGGGCGCACTGAAGCCGGCGTTTGCCGCAAGACCCGCCATGCCGGCCGCCGACGCCACGCCCTCCGAGCCCGAGAGGTTGAACATGCGGTAGAGCCCCGTGGGGTTCAGCGCCATGAGGGCGTGAAACAGCTCCTCGGTGACGACATGCCCCTTGTCCGCCACCAGAACGCCCAGCAGAGCGGCGTCGTAGAGCACGACGAAAACCAGCCAGACGGCGACCGCGATGCCGGCGGCCGCGCCCCGGCTGCGCACCGCAGCGCCGATCAGATAGCCGAGCGCGATAAAGACCGCACCCAGCAGCGCGGAGCTTCCCGCCATGGCTCCGAAGGCAAGCCAGTCCTCGGCGTCCGCGCCGCCCGACAGCCCGGCCGCGAGCGCCGCAGCGCCATATCCCGTCACCACGGCGAAGACCAAAATGGCCGCATGTCCCAGGAACTTGCCGAGCACCACATGCCAGCGGGCCACGGGGCATGCGAGCAGCAGCAGCACGGTGCCGCGCTCGCCCTCGGTCACCAGGGCCTCGTAAGAGAGCAATAGCCCGATCAGCGGAATCAGAAAGACCCCGAGGGAGGAGAGGCTCACCACCGTCACGCTCAAGCGGCTCGCGCCCACGGCACCGGTGGGTGCGCTACCGACGAACGCCATGGCGAGCGCGAGCGCCCCCAGCAGGAGTGCCGCCGCCAGCACCCAGCGGTTGCGGAACCCGTCGCCGATCTCCTTGCCGGCGATGACGGAGACCGGGTTCACGGCCGCGCCTCCCCACCCCGGTAGTGGGCGTAGAGCGCATCGAGCGTCGGCGGCCGGATCTCGGTTTCGCACACGGTTCCGTCGAGGTCCGCAATGCACCCCATGATGGCCATGGCCTCGCTCTGCGCGCAGGCGAGCTCCACCGCTCGGCCGTTTACCCGCAGGGTCGCGCCACCGGCCTCTCTCAACCGCTCCGCAACGGCGGTCGCGCCGCCCGGTGTGCAGAAAACCCGGATGCGGGTCGGCAAGGCCGCCTCCGCCCGCAACGTCTCCAGCGCACCGCAGGCCGCGAGCCGTCCCCGCTTCATGATGGCGACGCGGCTCACCTCCTGCGCCTCCACCTCCGAGAGCGCATGGGTGGAAAGCAGCACCGCCGCGCCTCCCTCCGCCATGGCGCGGACGGTCTCATAGAAGGCGCGCCGGGCGGTGGGATCGAGCCCGCTGGTGGGCTCGTCGAGCAGCAGGAGTCGAGGCCGCCCCAGCAATGCCTGGGCGAGCCCGAGGCGCTGACGCATGCCCTTGGAATAGGTGGCGATACGCTTGTTCGCGGCCTCCCCGAGCCCGACCCGCTCCAGCGCCTCGCCGCAGCCTCCGGCGGGCACGCCCTTGAGCCGGGCATAGAAGCGCAGCAGCCCGACGCCGGTCATGGCGTCGTAGAGCGGCACGACTTCAGGCAGGAAGCCGATATGGCGACGCCCCGCGATGGCGCGGCGGTGACCCGCCGGCTCGCCGAAAACGCGCACCTCCCCTCCGTTGGGGCGCACGAGACCCAGGATCAGCTTGATGAGAGTCGTCTTGCCGGCGCCGTTATGGCCGAGCAAGGCCACGGTTTCACCCGGTTCCAGCGCAAGACTCAGCCCGTCCACGGCGACGAGCGCGCCGTAGCGCTTGGTCGCGCGCACGATATCGACCGGCGGCACGCTCATACCCCGCACTCTGCGCCGTCCGCCGCAGCCGCGGGCGGCGGACTCATGAGAGGCGCGCTGTCCACCACGCCGCCGGGATAGAGCGAGGGGAACCGCGCCTGCGACCAGCGCATTATTCGCACCGCGGGGCTTGCCAGCAGAAACTTGGCCAGCGGATGCCGCCAGACCACCTGATCGACGACATCGTTGGGCCGATAGGGAAGGTCCGAAAGCCCGTCGCCGTCCAGGTCGAACGACGGGTTGTCGCTCCAGTAGTTGCCGCAGCCCTCGTGAGACCATTCCAGGTGGCGCGTCCCCACATATTTGACCTGGTTGCGGTTGTCGATGAAGGCGTTGCCGGCGAAGAGATTGCGCTCGGAGCCCGCGGTGAAATGAATGCCCGTATCGCAGCCTTCGAAGCGGTTTCCGTGCAGGCGGTTCTTGTTGGAGTTGTACAGAAAGACGCACTTGCCCCGGCCGTTCCGGACGGTGTTTCCCTTGATCCGGGAGCTGTTCGCATAATTGAACAGCAGCCCGTGATCCCGATCCCCTTCCGAGAGATTGTTCCGCACCTCGAGCCGCCTGGAATACATCAGCGCATAGGCCGCATGGTTATTGGTCGAATGGTTTCCCTCGATGATGCTGTCGTTCACATACATGTAGTGGATGGCGAAGCGCAGATCGCGGAAGTGGTTGCCGCGAAAGACGTTGCGCTTGCTGGTGGTGGCGAAGATGCCGTCCCTCCCGAAGCGGATATGGTTGCCTTCCACCACCGTACCGGGCGAATTCCATATATGGATGCCGTTGCCGCGGTCGTTCATGCGCCTATTGCGGCTGCCGACGATATGGTTGTTCCGCACCACGGCCGGCTCCGGCCCATGGAGATAGATGCCGAACAGATTGCCGGAGAGGCGGTTGCCCTCGATCAGCGCGCCGTCGCCGGCCTTGCCCACGAAGACGCCGGCATCGACGGTCTCGAAGTCCATGCCGGAATTGCGCAGGGCGAGCCCGCGCACCGTCGCGCCGGAGGCCGCCACCTCCACGACCCTGCCCCGGCCCCCGCCGTCCACCACGGCGCCCTCCTCTCCCTGGAGCGTGAGGTCCGGCTTGTCGATGACGGCCGGGCCCCGGTGGATACCCGCTTCCAGAATCAGCACGTCGCCGGGAGCGGCCGAGGCGAGCGCCGAGGCGAGATGCGCACCGCCCGAGGGAACCCTGATCTCGGCGGCGTCCGCCGGCCGGGGCGAAGCCAGGGCTGCGCACAGCAGCCCGGCCGCGCCCCA
Source organism: Alphaproteobacteria bacterium (assembly GCA_965220825.1). Taxonomy (GTDB): domain Bacteria; phylum Pseudomonadota; class Alphaproteobacteria; order UBA828; family UBA828. Next base: position 243,242 of record OZ244839.1, on the reverse strand, counting down.
GCCGAGAAGACGCCGCCCCCAGCCCATCAGGCGGTCCTGGGCTTCACGAACATCCGGCCCCGCATCTCCATGTGGAGCGCGTGGCAGAACCATTGGCAATAGAACCAGTGAACGCCCGGCCGGTCCGCCGTGAACGTCACCGAGGCGGTCGCCTGGGGCGCGATTTCCATGGCGACCCCGTAGTTGGAAAGGGTCCAGCCGTGGGTGAGGTCTTCGATGTCGTCCATATTGGTGATGTAGACGGTGACCTCGTCCCCCTCATTGACCTCAAAGGTCTCGAGGCTGAACTGGGGCGCGATCGAGTACATGTAGACACGCACCTTGTTGCCGTCCCGGATCACGTCCTCGCCCCAGTCGAGGTCCACGCCGTCCAGTGCGGCCTGCTTGCGCGCGTCCTCCCACATGGGGCTGGTGCGCTCCCAGATGTGGCTCGGATCGAGCTTGGAGCGGGAAACGATGATGCAGTCGTGCGGCTCGGCGAAGGCCGGGCCGTCATGCACGAGCCGCATGCTGTCGCCGGAAATGTCGATGACCTGCTCGCACTCCGGTTTCAACGGCCCCACATTGAGGAAGCGGTCCTTCGAAAACTTGTTGAGCGAGAAGAGCCACCTGCCGTCCGCCTCCTTGGTTTCGCCCATGGAGCTGTGGTTGTGGCCGGGCTGGTAGTGGACATCGAGCTTCTGGAGGATGGGATCCACATCCTCGCCGTTATATTGCCGGATGGCCTTCTCCAGGCTCCATTTGGCAATCTGGCTATCGAGGAACAGCGTGGTGTAGCAGTTGCCGCGGCCGTCGAACGCGGTGTGCAACGGCCCGATCCCGAGCTCCGGCTCGGCGACGATTGCGTCGCGTGGCTGGATGCGGTCTTCGAAGAGGTCGTCCAGCCGGCGGACGTCGATCACCGAGCAGGTGGGGGAGAGCTTGCCGTTGACCACGATGTGGATGCCGTCCGGTGCGGTATTCACCCCGTGCGGACTGGTGGGAATCGGGATGTAGCGCGTATAGCGGGAGCCCTTCCGCCCATCCAGCACCTTGACGCCGTTATGGACCGTGTAGTCGCCGTTCCGCACGCCCTCTTCGATACGGGGCACGTTGAAGACGACGGCCCAGTCGCGCTCCGATGCCGTCATATCCGCAAGATTCATGCCCATCTCGGAGTTGTAGCAAGTGGAGACGGCGTATTTCCCCTGATAGTCGGCGTCCACATTGTCCAGGTTGCCGTCGACGATCACCTGCCACGCCACCTCCATGCTGTCGCCGTCCACCGCGCTGAAGATGGCGACATAGCGCGAGGGGTCGTCCAGCACGCTGCCGTCATTGGGCAGCGGCACCTCGTGCTCGCCATTGCAGAAGAGATAGCCGGTACGCGGAAATTTCTGCGGCCGCATGCCGTGGATGTCGTTGGCGTTGGGAATCTCGATGATCTTGTCCGGTTTCATCGTCTTGCAATCGATTCGCGCAAGCCGCGTGTTCGCCTTGTCGTTGATCCACACATAGCGCCCGTCATAGGTGCCGTCGGTGAACGACATGTGGGGGTGGTGGGCATCGCCGTTCGGGTAGATGCCGCCGCGACTCGCGAGGAAAGCCTTGGTTTCTTCCGTGAGGCCTTCGGTCAGGATCTTTCGGCTTTCGTTGGTGACGCCCCAGCCGGTCGCACTGTCCGTGTTGAACACCGGAATGCGTATCAGTTCGCGCATCGACGGCACGCCGACGACGCGGACCTCGCCCGACTGGCCGCCCGACCAGAAGCCGTAATAGTCGTCGAGCTGGCCGGGGCCGACGCTCTCCGCCGCGCCCGCGCGGCCCGGTGCCATGGCGACGCCCGCGCCCGCGGCGACCGTCGTACCCGCCGCCGTCGCCACGACCGGCCTGGAAAGACCGGCCACCGTGGCGAACTTCGCCGCGTTACCGAAGAGATCACGGCGCGTGAGGCCGCTGGAATCGGACCGTTTCCGTTTCATGGTCGTGGTTTCCCTTCTCATGTTGCGGGCGTCATGAAGCCCGGGTTTCCGCGGCGTTCGGGCGGCTTGCCGAAGAGAGCGCCCGCCGCCGTTCGCGCCGCAGCCGCCGCTGGATCATCGCGGGACATTTGTGCTCGTCGTGGTAGAGCTCCTGGCAATGCAGGCAGTAGAGGCATTCGTTGGGGTTGATGCGTCCGTCGGGATGGATCGCCTGCACCATGCATTCCACGCCGCAGCGCTGGCAGGGCGAGCCGCATTCCTTGTGGCGGCGGAGCCACTCGAAGATGCGAAGCTTTCCCGGCACCGCGAGCGCCGCGCCCAGCGGACAGACATAGCGACAGAAGAAACGCTCCACGAAGAGCCCCACGCTCAGCAGGAGCGCGGCGTAGAGCACGAACGGCCACTCCCGCGCGAAGTGCAGGATCACCGAGGTCTTGAACGGCTCCACCTCGGACATCTCCTCCGCGAAGGCCAGCGAATAGAGCGAGAGTCCGAACAGCGTGATAAACACGACATATTTCAGCGGCCAGAGGCGCTCATGCAGCCCCCAGGGCAGGGTGAGCTGGGGCACGCGAAGCAGCCGCGCCCCCTTGTTCAGCAGCTCCTGCAGTGCGCCGAACGGGCACAGCCAGCCGCAATAGGCGCCCCGGCCCCAGAACAGCAGCGAGGCCGCCACCGCCACCCAGAGCATGAAGATCAGCGGATCCATCAGGAAATACTCCCAGCGGAAATCCGTGATCAGCGCGTTGCCGAAGGCGAGGATGTTCACCACCGAGAGCTGCGCCTGCGCATAGCCGCCGATCCAACCCACGGTGAACAGCAGGAAGCCGAGCCGCACGGCGAGCGCGAGCCGCGGCCGCCTCGAGAACCAGTTTTGGAAGAAGAAGATTCCGGTGAGCGCGATCAGTGCGGCCGCCAGCACCGAGACGTCCACGATCCGGTCGCGCCAGACACGCTGCCACAGCGGCTCTTCGACGGCCGGCGCGAGCGCCGCCAAGCCATCCGCGACCGGACCCGCCGATGGGAGCGGTGCGGAGGCGGCCGGCGCCCGCGCCCCCCGGCCCGCGGCCCTTTCCGCCGGTGGACGGTGCTCCACGACCCGCTCGACATAGCGCTCCGGCAGCTCGTAGAGCAGGTCGTAAGTGAGGAAATCCTTCTCCAGGGCGCCGACGGCGCGATGCACCAGGAGCTCGATACGCCACGGCTGGGTGGGATCGAACGCCATGTCTTCCGGCAGCACGAAGAGCCCCGCCTCGTCGAAAGCGGGCGCATGCGCCGCCTCCACGCCGCCCAGGCGCTTGTGGTCCCGATCCCGGAAGCGGACGCTCCGTTCGCCCTGCACGAGCTGGAAGCGGTCGAATATGCCGCCCCGGACATAGCCCGAACCCTTGAAGGAATAGAGCCCGCCCGCCGCCACCAGGACGGCGTGGCGGCCCGGCTCGAGCCGGTCCCTCAGGAGGCGGTACTCGTCCCTCCCGAGCAGGCTGCGCCCGATCCTCGGCACGCTCGCAAGGCCGGCGAACAGGTCTATGAACACGTCCTCGGGGTTCGCGCTCTCCGGGCGGGCTGCCGCCTTCGTCTTCCCGGCCCGCGTGAAATCGGCGGAGACCTGGTCCACCGTGAGCTTGAGGCGCCGGACCGAGCCGTCGCCCACCAGAGTAAGCCAGTCCTCCGCCGCGCCCGCACCGCCGCCGGATTCGGTGCGGAGCCGGCCGGCGGGGCGCCGGGGCGCGTCCGTACCCGGCCCCCCGCCCACCGTGCGCATGGCGGCGAGCGCCGCGCGCACGATGCTGTCGTCGATCACCATCACGGTGACGGTGGCGCCGCTGACGATATCGAGCGCCCGCCCGCCCTCGGCCTTCGGTGCCGCAAACTCCCGGACGTTGCGGCCGACATAGCCGTCGATGACCGCCTTGACCCGCGATTCCGGTATGCCGGTAAGCACGATGGGTTCCGAATGGCGGTACAGCCGGGCGCCCGTTATGGTGCCTTGCCTATCCATCCCCATGAGGATGTGGATGGGCTTTCCCGAATAGCCCACCGCGCCCACCATGTCCGTATTCAGAAAGGCATATCCCGCGAGCGTGCCATCGCGATAGACCGGCGCCATGGGCGGTTCGCCCTCGGGCGCCCCGAAGCGTTCCGCCCCGGGCAGGAGGTCGCCGGGCGCGACCGAGGCGAGCGCCTCCGCGAGCGAGGCTTCGCCCCGCCGCGCGTCGGTGCGCGCCGCAGCATCCGGCGCGAGAACGCATGCCAGTAGAACGAGCAGCGCCGCCGTCGCGCAGGTCCCGCGGATCTCGCGCAAGCTTGCCGGGATCGACGCAATCATGGGGCCCTCGATTGCCGACTCGCCGTCTCCTCATGCGGCACGAACCGGCCGCATCGAATGCCATATCGTCACCGCGGCGAGGCGCCCCTTCCTTGACCGTGGTCAAGGAAGGGGCGCCCGCTGCCGCGCATGCAACGATCGGCATGGGCGCAAGACGGCGGGCATCGGCGATGAACGGGAAAACGGGTGAGGCGGCCCTTCCCCTCGGCGCACCGAAGACGGTCGCCGGACTCGCGGCCATGGCCCGCGCCATGGAGCAGGAGGCCGCGGAGCGCTACGAGTCGCTCGCGGACGAGATGACGCGCGAGGGCAACGACGCACTCGCGGAGCTCTTCCGCGGACTCGCCGCGGAAGAGCGGGACCATGCAGCCCGCATCGGGCGCTGGACCGGCGCTGCGGACGAAGTCGCCCCTTTGCCCGAATTACGCGGCCATGCGCCGGAAGCGCCGGATGGGGAGGCCACCGCGGAAGCCGGCGGGACCTTGCTGATGACCCCGCACCGCGCACTCGACCTCGCGGTACGCGGCGAGGAGCGCGCGTTCGCCTTTTTCACGCAAATCGCCGCCGCCGCGACGGACCGGGCGGTGCAGGAGAAGGCCGAGGCGCTCGCGCGGGAGGAACTCGAACATATTGCGCGCCTCCGCCTTGCGCGGCGGCGCGCATGGCGCACGCAATCGGACGCGAAGACCGCGGAAGCGCACGCCGTGCACTCCCTCGCCGCACTGCTGCAACGGGCGGCAGCGATCGAGCAGGCGGCCGCACGGCGCTATAACGAGGGCGCGGAGACGCTGACCGCCCTCGGCGACGAGAAGGCCGCGCTTCTCTTCCGCACACTTGCGGAAGAAGCGCATGCTCTCGCGATGGAGATCGCCGCGCGGACGGGCGATACCGGCTCGCGCGCACCGCACCCGCCGCCGGGAACGCCCGACCGCGGCGCCGAGACGTCGTCCGGCCTGTTGATCGCAGCCCTCGCAGGCACGGAGGACGCGTTCACGTTCTATGCGGGCGTTGCCGAGCGAAGCGGGGACGCCGAGGCCATAGCGGAAGCCCAGAGGCTCGCCGAGCGGGCGCTGGAGCGGCTGCGGCGCATCGGCGCCCGTCTCGCCGAGCTACGGGAGGAAGCCGAGGCACCCTGAGCGGCGCGCCGTCTCAATGAAAGCGGTCGCCGCCCTCGTCCGCCAGCCGTCGGAGTGCGCAGATATCGGGGACCAGAACCTGGCGTTCGTGAGTCTCGATACCGTTGGCGCGGAGCTTCGCCAGCGCCCGCGAGAGCGTCTCCGGCTGGATGCCGAGACGCGCCGCCAGCAAGGTTTTTTCGGTGGGGAGGTCGATGGCGGCGGAGCCCGGACCCTCGGGGCAGAGCCGCACCAGAAACGCGCTCAGCCGCTGGATGGAGGATTTGACCGTGCGCTGCTCCACCTGCTGCACGAGGCTTCGCAGATGTCGCGACATGCTCGCCAGCATGTTGAGCGCGAGCTCGGGGTTCCGGCGCAGCCAGCCCGTAAACGACTCCGCCGGCACGACGAGCAGCCGGGCGTCTTCGACCACCTCGGCGCTCACCGGAAAGACGCCCTCGGCGAAGCTTGCGGCTTCAGCGAAGGATTCCCCGCGGGTGAACGCGTTGGTCACCGTCTCATGCCCGTCGGGCGTGGTTCGGAAAAGCTTCACCCAGCCTTCCATGACCACATAGAACCGATCGGCGGCATCGCCCTGAACGAACAGTATGGTGTGGCGCGGCACGCGGCGAACCGCCGAATCCGCCAGCAGTGCGCGCAGCAGCGCGGGCTCCAGCCCCTTGAAGAGCGGGAGCCGCGAGAGAAGCGCTTCGTCCCCGGCCGCCAGCCCCGTCCGCAAGGCGAACGCATCGGCAGAGGGAACGTCTCGTTCGTTCATGCCATCCCGCCTGGCGGCCAACCTTCGTTCAACGAATATGGTTGCTTCACACTCCCGGCGCAATCTCCCCTTGCGCGAGAGCGACCGCCCTCCTCCCGGCTGTGCACGATCAGACAGCTATGAGACGCGTCTCTTGATACGGGGTTGGGGGTCTCCGAAGCGGTTGGTGGACAGATCCACCGCGAGGAGACCCCCATGACAGGTTTGGTACGCGGGTCTCCAGGCCCGCATTTTTCTTCTTTTCGAAAAACAACAACATGCGGGCCTGGAGACCCGCGCACCAAAAAAAGGGGCGACGCGTTCAATACCATCAGACCCGACCAGGCCCTTGGCGGACAAACCCCGGCCGAATGTCTTGCCAACCTGACAGCCGAAAACCCCCAGCGTCTCAAACGTCCTGAACGAGGACGCCGGCTCGCACCGCGCGTCGCGTGCCGCTACGATGCGGCCCGGTTTCGCGAGAGGGGACGACATGGAGAGGGTCGGGGTCGCGTTTTCGCATGCGCTCAATGCGTCGGATACCGTGGCGTGCGCCAAATTGGCCGAAACGCTCGGCTATGATTCGGTCTGGATGGCGGAGGGCCATGGCGGCGACCAGTTCGCGGTCCTCGCCGGGGTGGCGTGCGCGACCGAGCGGGTTTCGCTCGGCACCTGCATCTCCAGCGTCTTCGTGCGCTCCGCCCCCACCATCGCCATGGCGGCGGCAACGGTGGATCAGCTCTCCGGCGGGCGCTTCATCCTGGGCCTCGGCTCGAGCCACAAGGTGCAGGTGGGGCCCGAGCACGGCCTGCCCTACGGGAAACCGGTGACGCGGGTGCGCGAGACGGTCGAGGTCGTCCGCCGCCTTCTGCGGGACGGCCATGTGCGCTATGAGGGCGAGACCGTCTCCATCGAGCGCTTCGACCTCTGGTTCGAGCCCTTGCGTCCGGAAATTCCCATCTATGTTGCGGCGGTCTTCCCCAAGATGGTCGGCATCTGCGGCGAGATGGCGGACGGCGTGATCCACACCCGGACCACGCTGGAGACGGGTGCGGTGCTGCGGGCGCAGACCGCCGAGGGCGCGCGGGCCGCAGGCCGGGAGCCGCAGGATATCGACATCACCGCCCTCATCCCCGTCGCGGCCGCTGCGAATCCGGCCGATGCCTTCGATGCGCTCCGGCCGGGAATCGCGATGTATACGGGCTTCTTCCCCCGCTACAACCGGGCGGCCGTGGAACAGGGCTTCGCCGACGAGGCCGCCGCCATCGCCGACGCCTGGTCTCGCGGCGACAGCGAGGCGGCGACGCGCGCCGTGAGCGACGGCCTGATCGATTCCATCTGCGTCGCGGGCACGCCCGAGCAATGCCGTGCCAAGATCGCGGCCTACCACGCCTCCGGCATCGCACTCCCCATACTCGCCCCCGTCGCCGCCGGCCCCGACCCCCGCGCCGACTTCGAAGCCACCATCCGCGCCTGCGCGCCGCGATAGCGCGGGCGGAATCGGGCGCCACCCGCGCCGCGACGGCGCCCCCGGCACGGGCCGCCGCGATTGAATCGCCCGTGCGCAGGGCGCAGGATGGCGCGAACAGGCCGGGAGGGCAGCATGAGCGACTATGAAATCTTCGATCTGGGCGATGTGGCGCTGCAGAAGGGCGCGACGCTGCGGGACGCCAAGCTCGCCTACAAGACCTATGGCAGCCTGAACGCCAAGAAGGACAATGTGATCATCCAGCCGACCTGGTATTCGGGCCATCACACCGATGTGGAATGGTCCATCGGCCCGGACATGGCGCTCGACCCGCGGCACTATTTCATCATCGTGCCCAACATGCTCGGCAACGGGCTCTCATCCTCGCCCAGCAACACGCCCCCGCCCTACGACCGGGCGCGCTTCCCCCATGTGACGGCCTGCGACAATGTGCGCCTCCAGCACCGGCTGGTGACGGAGAAGTTCGGCATCGAGCGCATCAAGCTGGTGACCGGCTGGTCCATGGGCGCGCTCCAGACCTTCCATTGGGGCTGCCTCTACCCCGACATGGTGGAGCGTATCGTGCCCACCTGCGGCTCCGCGAAATGCTCGCGGCACAATTTCGTCTTCCTCGAAGGCGTGAAGGCGGCGCTGACGGCCGACGACGCCTGGAACGGCGGCTGGTACGACGCACCGCCTTCCAAGGGCCTGCGCGCCATGGCGCGGGTCTATGCGGGCTGGGGCTTCTCGCAGACCTTCTACCGCGTGGAGGAGGACCTGAAGCTCGGCTTCTCGTCGCTCGAGGACTTCCTGATCGCCTTCTGGGAGGGGTTCTTCATCCACAAGGACGCGAACAACCTGCTTGCCATGCTCTGGACCTGGCAGAACGGGGACCTTTCGGACAACGAACTCTATGGCGGAGACTTCAAGAAGGCGCTGGGCGCGATCAAGGCCAAGGCCTTCGTGATGCCCGGGCGGACGGACCTCTACTTCCCGCCGGAGGACAGCGAGATCGAGGTCGCCAACATGCCGAATGCCGAGCTCCGCGTGTTCGAATCCTATTACGGCCACTTCGCCTCGAGCGCGCTCAACGAGGCGGATGTGGCCTTCCAGAACGAGGCGATCCGGGAGATCCTGGCGAGCTGAGCCCGGGCCGGGGCAGGCGCGCCCCTATCCGCGCCCGACGAACGGCATGGCGGTCGCCATCACGGTCATGAACTGGACGTTGGCGTCGAGCGGCAGGCCCGCCATATAGACCACGGCGCGCGCGACGTTCTCCACATCCATGACGGGCTCGGGCGCGACGGAGCCATCCGCCTGGGCGACGCCCTCTGCCATGCGCCGCGTCATCTCGGTGGCGGCATTGCCCACATCGATCTGGCCGCAGGCGATGTTGTATTTGCGCCCGTCGAGGGACGCGCACTTGGTGAGCCCCGTCATGGCGTGCTTGGTGGCGGTGTAGGGCGCCGAATTGGGCCGGGGGGCGTGGGAAGAGACCGAGCCGTTGTTGATGATGCGCCCGCCCGGCGGAGTCTGGGCCTTCATCATGCGGAAGGCCTCCCGCGTGCACAGGAAGGCGCCGGTGAGGTTCGTATCCACCACCGCGTGCCACTTTTCGAGGCGGAGCTCCTCGAGGGGCACGGCCGGCGCGCCGATACCCGCATTGTTGAACAGGAGGTCGAGCCGCCCGAACGCCGTCTTCGTCTCTTCGAAGAGCGCGGCGACCGAATCGGCCTTGCCCACATCGCAGACCACGGCGCGCGCTTCTTCGTGCCCCGCGCCCGCCTCCGCCACGGCGCGCTCCAGAGTCTCCCGCCGGCGCCCGGCGAAGACCACCGCATAGCCCTCGGCCAGCAGCGCCACCGCCGCCGCCTTGCCGATCCCCTGCCCCGCCCCGGTGACGATGGCAACCTTGCGCCCACCCGCCATGATTCCCCTTTCCCTCCGCTACCCGCCCCGCCGGCGGGCGCGGCAGTCTAAGGTGCTTTGGACCGGGAGGGAATTGGGGGGGTGGTGACGGGTGTATTGGTCCTGGCCACGGATGGAGAGCGTCGATGAGCGCGAGCCCATCCACGTCATCGAGGTAATTCGCGAGGGCGGGAACTACGGAAGACGGCTGACCCGCGTGCGCCGACACTTCGAGCATTGGCGCGCTTGAGAATTATATCGGATATGCTATAATTGGGGATAGATTGGACGGTCAAAACCGTGTCGGCCTTCGATGCCTGGATTACCGTCCCGCCGTGCGCTCGCAACCGCCCGGGGACGCATGCGGCAGGTGACGACATGACGAAGCTGCAGGACGTCAAGGCGCGCCTGATGGAAGACCCGGCGTTCCGGGAGGAATATGCGCGCGCCGAAGAGGAATATGCGCTGATCGAGGCGCTGGTGCGCGCCCGCACGGCGGCGAAGCTGACGCAGGCGGAGCTTGCCCGGCGGCTCGGCACCACGCAATCCGCGGTCGCGCGGCTGGAAGGCGGGCGCGTGTCGCCGTCCTTCGCCACCCTTCGCCGCTACGCCGAAGCGACCGGCACACGGCTGATGGTCAGGCTTGTGCCGGTGGGCGGGTGAGGCGGACTGCGCGGACGACATTGTGTAGTGAGACGGTAATCACCTGACAGCCCAGAGGTGTCAGGGGCAAGAAGTTACCGAGATTGGTTAGCACTGAACTGCCGTTGACGATTGCGTGAATCATGGCGTCCGGCAAATATGCTTGGGCGAAAGCCACATCAACATCGTCGATTGCTTCGGGTCGCGCGTGAAGGCGTAGATCCGTGGGGCGCACGTTCACATGCCCGAATGACTTCCAACCGTACAGTCTACGTACGCCCCAATTTGTTCTTGTTTTGTATGCCGCGAGTGCGTAGCATTCGTAAAGTGCGAATGCGCCCCTCTACTTCGGAAGGACGATGCAATGACACGCATAATTCACAGTCTAATCTTGCGCGCGAGCCTGATCTTGCGACCGAGCAGACCGGACGACCTGGAACATAGTGGGAATATAATTTGGGAGCTGCTCGTTTGGCGTGAACGATTTCGCGTTGTATGGAAATATATCAGTATAATGTTGGTTTCGCTCGGCATATATCGAGTATTTGATATGTTCTAGACCGTATAACGCCTCTGAGGGACTCCGGGAATGGTGACTACTCATCTTGTTCGTAATCTTCATAATCATCTTCCTCGGCGATCTTCACGGATCGCGCTACGGTTTTTCCGCTCCGGGCTTGGTTCTCACCCGAAAGCCCCCCTCCGCGCAGCCGGACATCCCACTCGGCATGAGTGGATAGACTTGCGATCCGCGCGGTCAAGGCCGCCAGTTCGCCCACTGCGCAAGTTCAGACAGGTATGAGACGCGGCTCTTGAAACGAGGTTGGGGGTCTCCGAAGCGGTTGGTGGAGATATCAACCGAAAGGAGACTCAAACGAAGGGTTTGGTGCGCGGGTCTCCAGGCCCGCATGTTTTTGTTTTTCGAGAAGAAGAAAAGTGCGGGCCTGGAGACCCGCGCACCAAAAAAAGAAGGGGCAGCGCGTTGGGGCGACGCGCGACCGCCCATAAGGCCGGTTCGCCGGACTTGCGCGGCCCCATCGGAGCCACGGTTTCCGACTCACTCCACCACAAGCTCCAGGCCGCCATGCCCTTCCCCGCCAAGGCCATCCTGATCGGCGCCTTCGCCGACGCGTTCAATACCATCAGACCCAACCAGGCCCTTGGCGGACAAACCCCGGCCGAATGGCTTGCCAACCAGGCGGCCGAAGAAACCCCAGCGTCTCAAACACCCTGAACGAGGGCACCTACTTGTACTTGCTTCGGTTATAAAAGTCGATATAATTGCATTCTATCAACATATGGCTCGGACGCGTCGAAAGGGATGACATGTCGCCGCGGAATATATATCGAAAAATACGGAAATTATCGACATGATCTTCGATCCCCGACGTCCGTTCAACAGCCTTCGGGACCTACCGCCGGTTTCCGAAACCGAGACGAAGGCGATTCTCCGCCGTTGTATTGCCGCGCGCGCGGCTCTGGCGGAGCTTCGGGTCTCGGGCGCGCTCTTCCCGAACCAGGCGATGCTGATCAACGCAATCCCCCTGCTCGAGGCCCAGGCGAGTTCCGAGATCGAAAATATCGTCACGACCACGGACCGCCTGTTTCGGCACGCCAGCGACACGAGCGGGCGGGCCGACCCCGCCACCGGGGAGGCCCTCCGCTGCCACGCCGCGCTCTATCGCGGTTTCGAGATGTTGAAGCGACGGCCGGTTTCGACCGCCGTCGCGGTCGACGTGTGCCGAACGATCAAGGGTGTGGATCTGGACATCCGCACCACACCGGGGACGGCGCTGGCGAACGACGCGACCGGCGAGATCCTCTACACGCCACCGGAGGGAGAGGATTTTCTCCGGCGCAAGCTAGCGAATTGGGAATATTACATTCACGGGACCGACGAGATCGATCCGCTGATCCGCCTCGCCGTCATGCACTATCAGTTCGAGGCCATCCACCCCTTCGTCGATGGAAACGGCCGGACGGGGCGCGTGCTGAACCTGCTCTATCTCGTCGACAAGGGCCTGCTTGAGATCCCCGTCCTCCCCCTCAGCCGGCACATCCTGCGGAACAAGGCGCTCTATTACCGGCATCTGCATCAAGTGACGACCCGGCAGGCCTGGGAGGCGTGGATATTGTTCATTCTCGAAGCCGTCAGAACGACGGCCGACTGGACCACGGCGAAGATCCAGCGGATTCGCGGGCTTCTCGACGAGACGTCCGACACAATCCGACGGCGGCTGCCGAAGATCCACTCCAGGGAACTCGTGGAGCTGATCTTCGCGAATCCCTGCTGCCGGATCCGCGACCTGGTCGAAGCGGATATCGCCAAGCGCCAGACGGCCGCCGTCTACCTCAAGGCCCTCACGGCCGCAGGCATCCTCGAAGAAATCAAGGCGGGGCGGGAAAACCTCTACCGCAACCCGCCGCTGCTGGCGCAACTCGCCGAGCGCGCGTAACGGAGCCTCTGCGGCAGTTTGAGCGTGCCGACCCTCTCCGCCCGCCGGAGACGGGATCTACGCGCCTGCGTCCCTCGCTTCGATGGCGCGCAGCACCACCTCCGGGGTCACCGGAATCTCGGTGATGCGCACGTCGAGGGCGTTGTTGATGGCGTTGACGATGGCCGGAATCGGGCCGTTCGTCACCATCTCGCCCACGCCCTTGCCGCCGTAAGGCCCGCTTTCGGCCGGGAACTCCAGCACCTCGCACTGCACCTCGGGCATCTCCGCGGGCCCCGGCATGAGATAGTTCTGGAAGTCCACGGGCGCCGGGTCGATGGCCGGATAGGCGGGTGCGGTCGTCTCGTAGAGCGCGTGGCCGATTCCCATCCAGGCGCCGCCCACGATCTGGCCCTTGACCAGCTCCGGGTTCACCTGGCGGCCGACCTCGTAGACGCTCTTCATGTCGAGCACCTCGACGGTGCCGGTCTCCGTATCCACCTCAACCTCGACCACGGTGCAGGCGTGGGCCTGGGTGGAGTCCGGATCGCACGCGCCGGTCTCCGGGTCCATGTCGCTCGGCGGCTTGAGGTAGGCGCCGCGTCCGGCGATGGCCTTGCCGTGGGCGAAGTGGGCGGCACCCGCCACCTCGCCGACGGAGACCGCCTTCTCCGCCACCCCCTTCACATGGATATTGCCCGCGCCGTCGGTCTCCAGATCGTCGGGGCTCGCCTCCAGGAGTTCGCCCGCCACCTCCAGCATGGCCTTGCGGGCCTCGCCAGCGGCCATGGCCACCGCATTGCCCGCGCGATGCGTGGTACGGCTCGCGAAGGTGCCCGTGCAGTGGGGGCCCGTGTCGGTGTCCGCCGTTTCCACCGTCACGCTCTCGAAGGGGACGCCTAGAGTCTCCGCCGCGATCTGGGCCAGCACGGTCTTGAGCCCCTGGCCCAGGTCCACGCTCGCCATGGTGACCACGAAGTCGCCCGCGGGCGTCGCGTGGATGAGCGACTGGGTGGGGTCGCCGCCGAGATGCATCCCGGTGGGATAGTTGACCGCCGCCATGCCGACGCCTCTCACCTTCGCCATCGCTTACGCTCCCTCTCGATCCCAGGACGTCATCGCATCGTACGAAGACGGCAGCTCGTGGCCCGCGAGCCGCGCCGCCGCCTGGATGGTCTCCACCATCGCGCCGTCCTCCACCTCCTTGCGGTGCGCCTTCATGTCACCGTTGCGGTAGGCGTTCAGCAGGCGGAGCTGCCAGGGGTCCATGCCGATGGTCTTCGCCACCTTGTCCATCTGCAGCTCGATGGCGAAGGAAGCAGCCATCACGCCGAAGCCCCGCATGGCGGAAGAGGGCGGCCGGTTGGTAAAGACCACCCGCGCATCGACCCAGACATTGGGGATGGTGTAGGGCCCCGGCATATGCCCCGCATGCTTCATGGAGCCGTAGGAGCTGAAGCGCAGATAGGCGCCCGAATCCTGGTAGGAGACGATCTTGCGGGCAAGGATGCGCCCGTCCTTCATCACCCCGTCCTTGATATGGAGCCGCCAGGCGGATCGGGTGGAGGAAACCTGCATCTCCTCCTCGCGGGTATATTTGAACTTGACCGGGCGCCCCGTCCGCATGGCGGCAAGCGCCGTGATCGGCTCTACCTGCACGTCCACCTTGCCGCCGAACCCGCCGCCCACCGTGCCGCCGAGGAAGCGCAGCCTGCCCGGTGGGACATCGAGGATCGCCGCCGTGTTGTCGCGGGCGAAGTGCACCGCCTGGGTGTTGGTGTGCACCGTGATGCGCCCGTCCCCGCCGGGCTTGGCGATGCAGCCATTGGTCTCGATGGGCGCCTGCTCGATGGGTTTGGTCTGGTAGCTGTCCTCGACGATGTGGTCGGCTTCGGCAAAGGCCGCCTCCACATCACCATAACGGATCTGCGCGGCGTCGTGCTCGCCCGGATAGATATAGTGGTTGTGCGGCCAGTGGGCGGTGAGCACGGGCGCGGCGCCGGCGATCGCCTCCTCCACGTCGAACACGCCGGGCAGCGGGTCGTAGGTCACGCGGACTTTTGCGGCGCCGGCGCGCGCGGCTTCAGGCGTTTCCCCCACCACGGCGGCAATGGCCTCGCCCCGCCAGCGCACCTTGTCGAAGGCGAGGATCGGCTCGTCCTCGGGCCCGACGCCGACGGCCGCGAGGCCGTTCCAGACCTTCTTGCCCGGAAGGTCCTCGTGGGTCAGAACACAGACGACACCGGGGCTCGCTTTCGCCGCCTCCACGTCCATGTCCACGATGTTCGCATGGGGCTCGGTGCTGCGATGCATCTTGAGATGCAGCATGCGCGGATAGTGGACATCCTCGTAATAGCCGGTCTGCCCCCGTACATGGCTGCGGAGATCCCGCAGACCGACGGACTGTCCGACGACACTGAGATCCTTCATCGACATGCCCTACTCCCCGACCTTGGCCGTTCCGCTACCGGAGGAAACCCCCGCCGCCTGCTCCACCGCCCGCAGGATGGGTGCAAAGCCGGTACAGCGGCAGATATTGCCCGAGAGCCCTTCCACGATCTCGTCCCGGCTGGGTGCCGGGTTGCGGTCCAGAAGCGCCTTGGCGGCGACGATCATGCCTGCGGTGCAATAGCCGCACTGGGCGGCGTGGTTCTCGACGAAGGCCCGCTGCAGGGCGGCGATCGCATCGGATTCGTCCAGGCCTTCCAGAGTCACGATTTCCGCGTCCTGGACCCGTTCGGCGAGCGTCAGGCAGGAGAGGCGGAGTTCCCCGTCGATCAGGACGGAGCAACTCCCGCAGCCGCCCTGGGCGCAGCCGCTCTTCACCGCCGTGAGCTCCAGCTTTTCCCGCAGCACGTCCTGAAGGGTCGCGAGCGGCTCCGCCAGCACGCTTTCCGTGCGGCCGTTGACCGTGAGACGTAACAGCTTCGGTTCCATGGTCAGGCCTCCCCTAGGCCGCGAGTTCGGCAAGTGCGCGGCGCACGAAGACACCCGCCATGCGGCGCCGGTACCACGCGGTGGCGACGGCGTCGGACTCGGGTGAAACCTCCGCTTCGGCGGCGGCTGCCGCCGCGTCGAGCGCGGCGTCGTCCAGCCCCGTACCGAGGACCGCAGCTTCCGCCCCGGCGCTGAGGAAGGGGCGGTCGCTCGCCCCGCTCAGCGCAATCCGCGCCCGCGCCACACTGCCGCCTTCCTTTTCGACCTGGGCGGCCACCGTCACGACCGAGGGGCTCGAAAAGCGCCGGCGTGCACATTTGAGGTAGGAGACGCCTCCCCGGGGCTCGGCAATTTCAACCCGTGTGAGCAGGCGGGGTCGGGACGGAGCGCCGCCTTCCCAACCGGCGTAGAAATCCTCGATGGCGAGCCTCTCCTCGCCCGCCGGCGTCGCGAAGACGAGCTCCGCACCGATGGCGAGCAGTGCCGGCGCCAGATCGCCGAACGGCCGGGGCGAGAACAGGTTGCCGCCTATGGTCGCCATGTTCTGGATCGCCGGACCGCCCACCTCCCGGGTCGCCGCCGCAACGGCCGGCAGCGGCACGGCGGCGCGGAGAGCGCTCAAACAGACGGCGGCGCCGACGGACCAGCCGCCGTCATGCCGCTCGATGCGATCGAGCCCCAGGCGGTCGGTCGAGAGCAGATAGCCGCCGTCCGACGGATAGATGGCCCGCAGCACGCCGGTGCCGCCGCCCATGACGGTCAGCGCCGTGCCGTGCGTCTCGATCAGAGCCGCCGCCTCTTCGATCGATTCGGGCCGAACGAACTCGGGCATGGATGGTCGCCTCCCCGTGCGAGTCCTCGTTGCGCCTCAGACCCCGACAGTGCCACACGGAGGCTCCATATCAAAGCGGCGCCTGCCGAGGGGGAACGAGGACGCCGGGGTTCAGGATGGTGTTGGGGTCGAGCGCGCGCTTGGCGGCGGCCAGCGCCTCGCCGAACAGCCGCGGGCGCTGGGCCTCGTACCAAGGCATGTGGTCGCGGCCCACGGCATGGTGATGGGTGATGGTGCCGCCCGCCTTCAGCAGCGCGTCCGACGCCGCGGTCTTGATCGCCCGCCACTGCTCGATCTCGGCGCCCGGCGCGGGCTTTGCGTGGAAGGTGAAATAGGGCGCCGGACCGTCGGGATAAACATGGGTGAAGCGGCAGGTCACATGGCCCGCCGCACCGGTCGCGTCCTTGATCGCCGCTTCCGTCGCCGCCTTCACCGAGGCATGGAACGCCGGGAAGCCCTCCCAGGTGATCGCGCTTTCGAAGGTATCGTGCATCAGGCCGTGGGCGATCAGCGCCTCGCGCCCATAGGGCGCCTCGATGAAGGCCTTGCGCCACGCATCGGCCACCGGATCGCGATCTTGCGCCTCCGCGCCCCGGTCGAAGGCCGCGCCGTGGTCCGCCATGCACTCGAGGGCACGGGCCATCCATGCGTCCACCGGGTGGTCCGCGCTCTCGAACGCCAGCACCACCAGGTGGAAGCTGCCGTCGCCGGCGCCGGCAAGCCGGGCTTCTTCCGAATCCACCAGCCGCAGATTGGTGGGATAGAGCCCGGCCTGGCCTGCGGCCCGCACCGCCTCCGAGGCCGCGACGAAATCGGTGAAACGCAGTGCGGCGGACGCCCGGTGCACCGGGCGGTCCTGAAGCCGCATCCAGGCTTCGGTGACGATGCCGAGCGCGCCCTCGGAGCCCTCGATCAGACGGTCCGGGCTCGGGCCCGCACCGGAGCCAGGCAGGCGGCGGCTCTCCACCACGCCCGCCGGCGCAACGAGGCGCAGATTCTCCACGAACTCGTCGATATGGGTGTAGAGGGTGGCGTAGTGGCCGCCCGAGCGCGTGACGATCCAGCCGCCGAGCGTCGAGAAGGCGAAGGACTGGGGGAAGTGCCTGAGGGTGAGCCCCGCAGGCTTGAGCTGGGCCTCGAGCGCCGGTCCCATGACGCCCGCCTGAATGCGCGCCGCCCGCGAGGTCCGGTCGATTTCCAGCACCTTGTCGAGGCGGCGAAGGTCCAGGGTCAGCACCGCCGGATAGCCGTCGCCGACGCGGGGCTCGATGCCGCCCACCACGGTCGAGCCCGCGCCATAGGGAATGACCGCAAGCCCCGCCCCGTCCGCCCAGTCCAGCAGGGCGACGATATCGGCCTCGCTCTCGGGGAACGCCACCACATCGGGTGCAGCCGCAAAATTCCGCGCAAAGGCGCGCAGATAGTCGGGATAGGACTTGCCGTAGGTGTGGCTCGCGCGGCTATACGCGTCCGTCCGGCAGAGCCCGGCGAGCGATGGCGGCGGCGCGATGCGCGGGGGTGCGAGCGCGATCTCGTCGAGCGCGGGCGGCGCCCGGTAGGGGCCTGGCGCGAGGCCCGTCGCGGCGCCTCGTTGTGCGGCCAGCGCGCCCGCGTCGGCCTCGCTCAGGGTCTCCGATTCATAGCCCCAGCCCCAGAATTTCAGACGCTTATCGGCCATGTTTCTCCCACAGCGGCGCTTCTCGGGGTACGGGGAGCCCGAGGGCGGCGGTTCGCCTAATCGGTGCCGAACAGACGGTCTCCCGCGTCGCCCAGACCGGGCACGATATAGGCCTTTTCGTTGAGCCGCTCGTCGAGCGCCGCGGCCCAGACCTCCACGGTGGCGTGACGCTCGTTGAAAACGCGCATCCCCTCCGGTGCGGCGACCATGGCCATGAAGCGGATGTTCTCGTCGCCCACCCCGTTGCGGTTCAAGAGGTCGACGGCGTAGGAGGCCGAATAGCCCGTCGCCAGCATGGGATCCACCAGGAGGAAAAAGCGGTTCTTGTCCTCCGGCAGGCGCACATAATACTCCACCGGGCGGTGGGTCTTCGGATCCCGGTAGAGTCCGATATGGCCAAGGGGCGCGGTGGGCAGAAGCTCGGCGAGGCCCTCCGCCATGCCGAGGCCCGCGCGCAGGATCGGCACGATGGCGGGCTTGCGGCCCCGGAGCACCGGCGCCTCCATCCTTGTCAGCGGCGTCCGTATCGCCATGGTGGTCATCGGCAGCCCCCGGGTGATCTCGTAGCCGATCAGCAGCGCGATCTCACGGAGCAGTTCGCGAAAGAGCGGGGTCTGGGTCGTCACCTCGCGCAGATGGCTCAGCTTGTGCTGCACCAGCGGGTGGTCGACCACATGCAGATTGGGAAAGGATCCGCTGTCGTTCATGACGCGCCTTTCAGTCCTTGGCTGCCGGAGGCTGCGGGCGCAACCCAGTGCATCAGGAGCCGGAAGGGAATCAGCAGCACCGCCGCCATCCCCACCTTAACCCCGTAATCGCCGAGCGCCCAAGTGACCCAGGGCAGCCCGGTGAAGGCGAACGCGGCGCTGAAGAAGATCGCGGTATCCAGCGCCGACGCCGCGAGCGACGAGACGATCGGCGCACGCCACCACGCGCCGCACCGCAGCCGGTCGAACAGTGCGATATCGAAGAACTGGGCGCACAGAAAGGCGAAGCCCGACGCAAGCGCGATCCGCACGCCGTCCATGAGCGGAAACTCCGCCACGACCGACAGGACGATCGAGAGACCCATGCCGAAGGGAAAGCCCGCCCAAGCGACGATCCGCGCCCGCGCCGGTCCATGGGCGCGGTTGGTCAGGTCGGCGACCAGGAAGGTGAGCGGATAGGTGAAGGCGCCCCAGGTGAGCCAGGCGCCGATGGGATGCTGGACGGCGAGGTTGGAAACCCCGATGACCACCATCATCGCCGCGATGGGCAACCATGGCAGCCGCGGGCGGCTCGAGCCCCCCATCGTCTTCGGGGCGTCCGAGCCTGCCGGAGCCGGCGTAAGGCTCAGCGAGCGGCGTTCGCCGCCAGTGCCTTCTGGACGCGGCGCTTGATCCGCCGGGCGTCTTCGGAAAGGCGGGAATCGGGCGCGGTCATCAGATAGGCGTCGAGGCCGCCCCGCCGCTCCAACGTGCGGAGAGCGCTCGTCGAGACCCGCAGCCGGACCGACTGCCCGAGTGCGTCGCTCAGCAGCGCCTTGTAGTGGAGGTTGGGCAGAAACCGCCGGCGGGTCTTGTTGTGCGCGTGGCTGACATTGTTCCCCGTCAGCACACCTTTACCCGTCAACTCGCAGCGCCGCGCCATCGCTCTGGCTCCCCGAAACGAAGTGCCGCCTGTTTAGTGCCGCCGCCCCGCCTGGTCAAGCGGAGTTGGTGCGCAGGTGGTTTGGTGCGCGGGTCTCCAGGCCCGCATTTTTCCTTTTTTCGAAAAACAACAACCTGCGGGCCTGGAGACCCGCGCACCAAAAAAGAAGGTGGCGGGAGGGGGGCGCTATCGGGCGAGGAAGCGGGCCGTGACGCGGCGGGCGGCCGCGGCGGGGGTGATACGGCCCGCGGAGACTTCCGCTTCGAGGGCGGCGGCGGCGGCGGCGCAGTCCGCGTCGGCGCGAAGAGAGTCCGTGAGGGACGCTTCGATCTCACGCCACATCCAGCCCCTCGCCTGGGCGGCGCGCTTCGTCTCCAGCGCGCCGCAACCGGCCATCGCCCCGCGGTAGCGCTCCACTGCCGCGAGCACGTCGTCGATGCCGCGATCCTCAAGGGCGGAGCATGTCAGAACCACGGGCGTCCAGGGGCCGCGATGCCCGAAAAGCGCGAGCGCCGAGCGAAAGTCCGCTTCCGTATGCGCGGCTGGCGTGGCAAGCGCACCGTCCGCCTTGGTGACCACGACGAGGTCCGCGAGCTCCACCACGCCACGCTTGATGCCCTGGAGCTCGTCGCCGCCGCCGGGCTGAACCAGCAGCAGGAAGAGATCGGTCGTCTCCGCCACCACCGCTTCGGACTGGCCGACACCCACCGTCTCCACCAGCACCAGATCGAAACCGGCGGCCTCGCAAGCCAGCATGGCGTCCCGGGTGCGGCGTGCGACGCCGCCGAGGCTCCCGCCGGCGGGCGATGCGCGGATGAAGCTCCGCTCGCTCCGCGCGAGGCGGTCCATGCGCGTCTTGTCGCCGAGGATGGAACCGCCGGAGAGCGCGCTCGATGGGTCCACCGCGAGCACGGCGATGCGCTTCCCCTCTGCCACGGCGCGGGTACCGAAGGCCTCGATGAAGGTGGATTTCCCCACCCCCGGCGGGCCGGAGACGCCGATGCGCAGCGCCCCGCCGGCCTTCGGCAGAAGCGCCTGGAGAAGGTCCTCGGCGGCGGTCCTGTCTTCCTCGCGCGTCGATTCGATCAGGGTGATCGCCGCCGCGAGCGCGGCGCGGTCGCCGGCAAGAATGTCGCCGGGGCATGGTATTCTTCCGGCGGAGCGTCTGCCGTCAGCCATCGTGCCGAACCTTACCACACCGCCCGACCCCCGCCTCGCGCCGATGCTTGCCCGTCTCAGGGCGGAGGCTTCGGCCGAGACACGCGCCCGCATGGCCGGCCACGGAATCGCCGTGGAGGCGGCGCTGGGCGTCCCCGTCTCCGCCTTGCGGAAGATTGCGGCGACGGTCGGGCCCGACCATGACGGCGCGCTCGCGCTTTGGGAGACGGGCATCCACGAAGCCCGCCTGCTGGCAGCCCTGATCGCCGAGCCCGCCCGCACGACACCGGCACTCGCCGACGCCTGGATCGGCGAAATCCGCTCCTGGGACCTGTGCGACCAAGCCTGCAACAGCCTCTTCCGCCGCACGCCCTTCGCCCACGACCTGATCCCACGCTACGAGCGCGCGAAAGAGGAATTCGCCCGGCGTACCACCTTCGTCATGATCGCCGTTCTCGCGGTTCACGACAGGCAGGCGCAAGACGCGGTCTTCACCGGCTATTTCGATGCGATCGAGGAGGCGGCCGCCGACCCGCGCCGTTTCGTGAACAAGGGCGTGAGCTGGGCGTTGCGGCAAACCGGCAAGCGGAGCCCGGCGCTGCATGGCGCGGCCCGCGCCCTTGCCGCACGGCTCGCCGACGCGGACGATGCCGCAAAACGCCGGGTCGGACGGGAGACGCTGCGCGACCTCGCGCGGAACGGCCCGCGCCCGGCTCGCCGGCGGTAGGCGCCCGACGGTCAGTCCGGCTCCGCCTCTCCGCCGGGCTCTCCTTCCTCCTCCGCGCGGCGCTGGGCGAGTTCGTCCTCGAGTTCGGCGGCCTCCTGCTGGCGCCACCACATGTCGGCGTAGCGGCCGTCCCGCAGCAGAAGCTCTCCGTGGGTGCCCCGCTCGACGATCCGTCCGCCTTCCAGCACCAATATCTGGTCCGCATCGACGACGGTGGAAAGCCGGTGGGCGATGACCAGGGTCGAGCGGCCCCGGCTCACCTCGCGGAGATTGGCCTGGATCTCCTTCTCGGTCCGCGAATCCAGCGCGGATGTCGCCTCGTCGAACAGCAGGATGCGGGGCTGCTTGAGGATGGTCCGCGCGATCGCCACCCGCTGCTTCTCCCCGCCTGAGAGCTTGAGGCCGCGCTCGCCGACGGTGCTCGCATAGCCGTCCGGCAGGCTCTTGATGAAGTCGTGGATATTGGCGAGCCGCGCAGCCTTGTGGACCTCCTCCTCGGGCGCGCCGGGTCGGCCGTAGGCGATGTTGTATTCGATGCTGTGGTTGAACAGCACGGTGTCCTGCGGGACGATTCCGATGGCGGCCCGCAGGCTCTCCTGGGTGACGGAGCGCACGTCCTGCCCGTCGATCCGCACGCTGCCGGACGCGATGTCGTAGAAGCGGAACAGGATTCGCCCGATGGTGGATTTGCCGGCCCCGCTGGACCCCACGATGGCGACGGTCCGCCCCGGCGGCACTTCGAAGGAAACCCCGTCCAGGACCCGCCGCCGCTCGTCATAGGCGAAGCTCACATTGTCGAAATGGATGGCGCCTTCCGTCACCTCCAGCGGGCGCGCGCCGGGAGCGTCCTCCACCTCGCAGCCCACCGACATGATTCCGAACATGGCTTCCATATCGGTAAGTGACTGCTTGATCTCGCGATAGACGAAGCCCAGGAAGTTCAGCGGGATATAGAGCTGGATGAGATAGGTATTGACCAGCACGAAGTCCCCGATGGTCATGGTCTCGGCCACGACCTCGGTACCCGCCATCACGGTGAGGGCGGTGAGGCCGATGGCGATGATCAGCCCCTGCCCGATATTGAGCAGCGCTAGGCTTGTCTTGCTCTGGACCGCCGCACGCTCGTAGCGCCGGCGCGAGCGGTCGAAGCGCGCCGCCTCGTAGGCCTCGTTGCCGAAATATTTGACCGTCTCGTAGTTCAGCAGGCTGTCGATGGCCCGGGCGTTCGCCTCCGTATCCCGCTCGTTCATGCGCCGGCGATATTTCAGTCGCCATTCGGTGACCGAGAGCGTGAAGGCGACATAGGCGGCGATGGTCGCGAAAGTGACCGCCGCATAGGCGATTCCGTAGAGCACCCAGAGGATGCCGCAGACCATGGCGACTTCCACCAGTGTCGGCAGCACGTTGAACAGCATGAAGGTGAGCAGGAACTCGATCCCCTTGGTGCCGCGCTCGATGGCCCGGCTCAGGCCGCCGGTGCGGCGCTCGGTGTGGAAACGCAGCGACAGACGATGCAGATGGTCGAAGACCCTGAGCGCGATGGTGCGGATCGCGCGCTCCCCCACCTTGGCGAACACCGCGTCCCGCAGCTCGCCGAAGGCGACGGTGAGCACCCGGAGCCCGCCATAGGCCAGCAGGATCGCGACCGGCACGACGATGACCGCCGCCGTCTCGCCCGACAGGATGTCCACCGCGTCCTTGAAGAGGATCGGCACATAGACATTGGCGACCTTCGCACCCACCAGAAAGAACACCGCCAGCACGACGCGGCCGCGCATCTCGAGCGAGCCGCGCGGCCACAGATAGGGCAGCAGGGTGCGGATCGTCTGCAGATGGGAGCGCTGGGATTCCGGCGGCCAGCGCGTGTTCCACTCGGGCGACGCCATGCGGTCAGGTCCCGGCCCGAGGGCCCGGGCGACGGGCAGCGCGAGACGCCGCGGGAGAGCGTGCGCAGGGTGGAGCGACCGCTCCGGCTGGCGGCGGCGCGGCCGGAGCGGTCACGCGGCTTCGTCGCGCCCGCGAATCAGCGTCATGATCTCCGACGCCGCCTCGGGAATATTGGTACCGGGGCCGTAGACCGCGGCGACGCCGGCATCCCGCAGGAAGCCGTGGTCGGCCGGTGGAATCACGCCCCCACAGACCACCGCCATATGGCCCGCGCCCGCGCGGCGCAGCGCGGCGATGAGTTCGGGCACCAGGGTCTTGTGGCCGGCGGCCTGGCTCGAGACGCCCACGACATGGACGTCGTTCTCCAGCGCGTCCCGCGCCGCCTCCTCGGGCGTCTGGAACAGCGGGCCGATATCCACGTCGAAGCCGATATCGGCGAAGGCCGTCGCGATGACCTTGGCACCCCGGTCGTGCCCGTCCTGGCCGAGCTTCACGACCAGCATCCGCGGGCGGCGGCCTTCCGCTTCGGCGAAGCGCGCGACCTCGCGCCGGATGCTCTCGAAGGCCGCGTCGTCCGCGCGCGCGGCACCATAGACGCCGGAGACCGCGCGAACCGTCGCACGGTGGCGGGTGAAGACGGTCTCCAGCGCATCCGAAACCTCGCCCACGGTGGCGCGGGCGCGCATCGCCTCGATGGCGGGCTCCACCAGATCGCCGCCGCTCCCTGCCGCCTCGGTCAGCCGATTGAGCGCGGCGCGGCAGACGCTCTCGTCCCGCGCCGCGCGGACCGCGGCGAGGCGCGCGACCTGGGCTTCACGAACCGCCTTGTTGTCCACGTCCAGCAGCGCGGGCATGTCCTCGGACGCCGCCTGGTAGCGGTTGACCCCGACCACCACGTCCTCCCCCCGGTCGATTCGCGCCTGGCGTCGCGCGGCGGCCTCTTCGATACGGAGCTTGGGCATGCCGGCGGCGACGGCCTCGGTCATGCCGCCCATGGCCTCCACCTCGTCGATCAGCTTGCCGGCCTCGCGCGCCAGCGAATCCGTCAACGCCTCCACATAGTAGGAGCCGCCGAGCGGGTCGATCACATGGGGAATGCCCGTCTCCTCCTTGAGGATGAGCTGGGTGTTCCGCGCGATGCGGGCCGAGAAGTCGGTGGGGAGCGCCACCGCCTCGTCGAGGGCGTTGGTATGAAGCGACTGGGTTCCGCCGAGAACCGCGGCGAGCGCTTCATAGGCCGTTCTGACCACATTGTTGTAGGGATCCTGCTCCTGGAGCGAAACGCCGGACGTCTGGCAGTGGGTACGCAGCATGAGGGAGCGCGGATCCTGCGGCGCGAAACCCTGCATGAGCCGCGCCCAGAGCAGCCGGCCCGCGCGGAGCTTCGCCACCTCCATGAAGAAGTTCATGCCGATACAGAAGAAAAAGGAGAGCCTGGGCGCGAACGCGTCCACGGCGAGGCCCCGGGCCAGTGCGGCGCGGACATATTCGAGCCCGTCGGCCAGCGTAAAGCCGAGCTCCTGTACCAGCGTCGCGCCGGCTTCCTGCATGTGGTAGCCGGAGATGGAGACGGAGTTGAAGCGCGGCATGTGGCGCGCCGTGTAGGCGATGATGTCCGCCACGATCCGCATGCTGGGCTCGGGCGGATAGATATAGGTGTTGCGGACCATGAACTCCTTGAGGATGTCGTTCTGGATGGTCCCGGCGAGGCGGTCCCGCCGCGCGCCCTGTTCCTCCGCCGCCACCACATAGGCGGCAAGCACCGGCAGGACGGCGCCGTTCATGGTCATGGAAACGCTCACCTCGCCCATGGGGATGCCGTCGAAGAGGCGCTTCATGTCCTCCACGGTATCGATGGCGACACCCGCCTTGCCCACATCGCCCCGTACCCGCGGATGGTCGCTGTCATAGCCCCGATGGGTGGCGAGGTCGAAGGCGACGGAAAGGCCCTTCTGGCCTTGCGCGAGATTGCGCCGGTAGAAGGCGTTGGACTCCTCGGCCGTTGCAAAGCCCGCATATTGGCGGACGGTCCAGGGCCGGTTCGCATACATGGTGGCGCGCACGCCCCGGGTGAAGGGCGCGAAACCGGGGGGCCCCGGCAGACCCTCGAGCGCTTCCAGATCGGCCTCTGTGTAGAGCGGCTTGATGCGAATCCCTTCGCCGGTCTCCCATGAGAGCCGGTCCGGGTCGGCGCCGGAAAGCTCTTGGGCGGCAAGGGCTTGCCAGTCCGCGAGAGTCTTCCTGGGGAAGTCCGCCATGCCCCCGCATCCGTCGTCTGCCGCGCCCCGAAAGTATGCGCCGCCCCCGCCCCCCGGTCAAACGGACGCGCTTTCCC
The DNA here is from genome assembly GCA_965220825.1 of Alphaproteobacteria bacterium. Lineage (GTDB taxonomy): Bacteria > Pseudomonadota > Alphaproteobacteria > UBA828 > UBA828. The sequence continues at coordinate 217,444 of OZ244839.1, read as the reverse complement.
GCAAAGCGGAAACTGCGGCGGTGCGCGCACCCAAAAAACCACCATGGTGCGCGGGTCTCCAGGCCCGCAACGGGCCGAAGGCCCGTCAACGGCGGTGGCAACAAAAAAATGCGGGCCTGGAGACCCGCGCACCTAAAAAACACAAACCGCTTCGGCGCGGGGTAACGTCAAATGTTTTGTGTCAGTGAGAAAAGTGTGGGCACTCCCTGGTTTTGGTTTTCGTGGGTGAAGACGGCGAAGAGGATGCGATCCATGGAGGTTCTGTCCTGGAAGGTTCCCATGGGCCTTGTCCTGCGCCGGACTTCTCGGAAGCGTCGCTCGATGGCGTTGGTGGTCCTGACTTGCTTGCGTCGTTCGAGAGTTTTGTATCGGAAGCATGTGAGCAGTTCGTCGAGGTCGTTGCGCAGGCATGCAACGGCCTTTGGGTAGTCTGCCTGCCATCTGTCCGCGAAGCGGCGTGCGGCGGCGAGGGCGGCGGGTCTGTTGGCGGCGTTGACGATCCTGTGGAGGCCTTTCTTGACGGGGTCGTGGTGGTGTTTGCGGACCTTGTTGAGAACGTTTCTGACCTTGTGCGCCCAGCAGCGTTGCAGGGGGATGCCGGGGTAGACGACGGGCAGGGCAGCGATGAGGCCAGCGCCGCCGTCGGTACAGATGATCTCCAGGGCGTCGCCGCGCAGGCCGCGGCGGTAGAGGTCTGTGAGGAACAGCTCCCACTGGACGGCGCTCTCAGCGGTGGCCAAGCGGTAGTCGATGATCTCCTTCCTGCCGTCGGCGTGGATGCCGAGGGCCACCAGGACGGGGCGCCTGAGGGCGCCGGCGCCGGTCTTGCGGGCGAGCACCACGCCGTCGAGCATGAGCACGGGGTAGGCGTCCTTGAGCGGCCTGCGATGGAAGGCGGCGACAGCGATGTCGAGGGTCTTGGCGATGCGGCTCACCGTGGCCGGGCTGATGGACCGACCGAGGATCGTCTGCAGAGCCACCGCCACCTTGCGTGTGCTGAGCCCAAGCACGAAGCAGGCAAGCACCAGGCGGTCGATATGGGGGGCGCGCCGGGCATAGGCGCGCAGCACCACGTTCGCCGAGAAAGTGCGGGTGCGCGGCACGCAGAGTTCGATCTCGCCGAGCTCGGACATCAGTTGGCGGCTGTAATAGCCGTTGCGCCGATCGGCGGTCCCGCGCCTCGCCATGGTGTCGAGGTGGCTGGAGATCCGGTCGCCCATTTGCTGCTCCAGCACCGCCTTCAGTGCCGCCTTCGCCGCGCTGCGGTAGTCCGCGCTCCACTCGACCCCTTGCGCTTGCATGTTCTTCATCATTCGGAACGCGGCCGGTATGCTGTTGATCGTCGCGGACTGCGGCATGGGGGTGCTCCTTTCGTGGGTTCTGGCAAACCATTGGAGTACCCCCCTCCCTGCCCCTGACACAAACTCTGATACGTCACCTCGGCGCGGGGCCGTATTGCAACCCGTCGGGGGGGCCGGTACGCTGGATCGATGGAGGCCGGACGTCTTCCGTACGGCCCCGAGGCGCGACGGGGCGTGGCGTTTGGACGCGCCCGAGAGGAGGAAATCGGAATGTCGGGGATGCAAGGCAGAAAGGCGTTGCGGGGGCTCGTACCGGCCCTTGCCATGGTCGGTGCGCTGGTGCTCGCGACCGGCACTCAAGCGCAGGACATAGACAAGATCGCCGTCCTCGTGCCCGAGCAGGGCACGGATTATGGCTGGAACCAGCAGGGCGTGGACGCGGCGAAGCAGGTCGGCGCCGCCATGAACGTCGAGGTGATCTCGGCGGAGGGTCTGGGATATGGCGATGTGCGGCCGACGCTGCGCGAACTCGCCGCCGAGGGCGCGGACCTGATGATCGCCCATGCCAGCGGATACAACACGGCGGGGCCGGAGATCGCGGCGGAGACCGGCGTTGCCGTCGCCGTCGTCGATAATCCCGCCGCGCAGGTGGAAGGGCTGGTGGCCGACTACACGGTGAGCGGCCATGAGGGTGCCTATCTGGCGGGGATGCTCGCCGCGACGCTCACGCGCAGCGGCACGCTTGGCATCGTCGTCTCCGGCGAGCCCCCGTCCTGGAACTCCCAGTCCGCGGGCTTCGCGCTCGGCGCCCGCGCCGTGAACGCGGACGTGGTGCTGCGCTACGCCGTCATCGGCCCCGCCGCCTATGCGGACGCGGCGGGCGGACGCCGGGTCACGGAGTCGGTGATCGCTGCAGGTGCGGACATCGTCTTCGGCCAGGGCGACGGCTCCACCTTCGGCATGCTTCAGGCCGTGGAGACCGTTCCGGCGGTGGACGGCGGAAAGGTCCTCTTCATCGACGTGATCGGCGACAAGACCGAGATCGACAAGGGACACCTGCTCTCCTCCGTGGTCTGGGATCTGGCACCGGTCTACGGGGCGATGCTGGAAGACCTGAAGAGCGGCGTCTTCGGCAGCAAGGGCTACGCGATCCGGCTTGCCGACGATTCGGTGCGGCTGCTCCGCACCGCGCATATCGCGGACGATCTCTGGGCCATGCTGATGGAGACGCGCGCCTCCATCGTCTCCGGCGAGACCGCCGTTCCGGAGATTTACGAGGCGGCGGACGTGCGCGCCATGATGTCGTCGGTGGACGGCGACTGACCTTCCGGGGCGGGCGGGATAGACCGTCCGCCCCGCATATTCCTCCGCCATGACCGCCCCCGGAAGCGATCCGGGCGGGCGCACGCCGCTGATTGCGCTTCGCGGCGTCACCAAGCGCTTCCCCGGGGTTACCGCCAATGACGACATCTCGCTGGAGATCCACGCCGGCGAAACGCACGCGCTGCTCGGCGAGAACGGCGCCGGCAAGTCGACGCTGATCGCGATCCTCTCCGGGATGCTGAGACCCGATTCCGGCGCCGTCTGGGTGGACGGGCGCGAGACCCCCATCGCGACTCCGCGGGCAGCCCTCGCGCTCGGCATCGGCACGGTCTACCAGCACCCCACGCTGGTGCCTTCGCTCACGGTACTGGAAAACCTCATGTTGGGGCGTTCCTGGCGGGTGCCCATGAAGCGCGCCGCCGCGCGGGCGCGTCTGCGAGAATTCGCGGAACTTCTCGGCATTGCCCTGCCGGCCGATGCGCGGCTCGGCTCCCTCTCGCTCGGGCAGCAGCAGCTCGTGGAGATCGTGAAGGCCCTGTGGCGGGGAAACCGGGTTCTCATCCTGGACGAGGCAACGTCGATGCTGACGCCCCAGGGCGTGGACGATCTGGGGCGCGTCATGGCGCGGCTGCGCGACTCCGGCATCGCCATCCTGTTCATCACCCACAAGCTGCACGAGGCGGTCCGCTTCGGCGACCGGGTCTCCATTCTGCGGCGCGGGCGCAAGGTGGGCTCGCTCTCGCCCGAGACCCTCGGCGCCCTCGACCCGGACGAAGCGGTCGAGCGCATCGTCGATCTGATGTTCGGGCAAGCGGCGGGTGACGATGCGCAGTGGGAGCGGGCGCAGCGGACGCTTCCGCCCGACGCGGCCGAGACACTCTCCGTGGAAGGGCTCGCCGCGGCGGCGGGTGCCGCGGAAACCGCGGTCTCCGGCGTGACCTTCGCCGTGCGGGAAGGCGAGGTGTTCGGCATCGCCGGCGTGGACGGCAACGGCCAGAAGGAGCTCGCGGAGGCGCTGGCGGGGCAGCGGGCGGTGACGGCCGGGCGCATCGTGCTTTCCGGCTCTCCCATCGAGCGGCTCAGCGTCCAGCGGCGGGCGCAGGCGGGGCTCCGCTACCTGACCGACGACCGGCTGGGCGAAGGCTCGGTGCCGGGATTCGCCGTGGCGCTCAATCTGCTTCTGAAGCGTATCGGCGAGCCGCCCTTCTGGCGCCGCGGGATCGTTCGGAACGCCGCGATCGACGCCTATGCGGAAAGGCTGATCGCCGAGCACGACGTCCGCACGCCGGGCCCCCGCACCCCCATCGCCCGGCTTTCGGGCGGCAATATCCAGAAGACCCTGCTCGCGCGCGAACTCGCGGGCCAGCCCAAGGCGGTGATCTACAACAAGCCCACCTACGGGCTCGATCGCAACAACATCGCCCTCGCCCACGGCGCGATCCGCGCACGGGCCGGCCAGGGCATTGCGACGGTGCTGATCTCCACGGACCTGGACGAAATCCTCGCGCTCTCGGACCGCATCGGCGTGATGCTCGACGGACGGCTCGCCGGCATCGTGGAGAACGGCCCGGACGCCGCGCGCCGCGCCGGCGAGCTGATGATCGGAGCGGGCACCGCCCGAAACGCGGCCTGAGCGCCCATGGCGCACGGCGGAACCCCGACCACCGGCATGGATAGCCCCGCGGCGCCCGCGGCGCCGGAGGGCGAGGCCCCGCGCGCGCTGGTGGAATCGCGCCTTGCCGCCTGGCTTGCGCCGGTCGCGGGCGCGCTCATTCCCATCGTACTGGCGCTCGGCGTCGGCGCGCTGATTCTCTTTCTGCTGGGCGTGGACCCGGGCGCCTATTACCACGACATCGTTCGCCGCGGGCTTCTGAGCTGGATCGGACTCCAGGAGACCATCACCCGGGCGGCGCCGCTCCTGCTGCTGGGCGCGAGCCTGATCGTGGCATTCCGCGCGGGCCTCTGGAACCTCGGCGTCGACGGCCAGTTCATGCTCGCCGCGGTGATCTCGGCGGCGCTCGCACCGGCGCTCATAACGGCGCTTCCCACCTGGGTGGTTCTGCCTGTCGTGCTTCTTGTCGCCATGCTGGTGGGCGCGGTCTGGTCGCTGGTTCCCGCGCTGCTCAAGGCCTATCACGGGGTCAACGAGATCGTGACCACGCTGATGATGAGCTTCCTCGGCATCAGCGTCGCGAACGTGCTGATCAAGCTTCCCTTCGACGACCCCGGCACCACCGTGCCCCAGACCATGACGCTTGCCACGGACGACCGCCTGCCGCGGCTCTTCGGCAGCACCATCAATGTGGGAATCGCCGTGGGCGTCGTGGTGATCCTCCTGGTCCACTGGATGATGACGCGGACGGCGTTCGGGCTCCGGCTTCGCCTGGTGGGGGCGAGCCCCAAGGCCGCGGTCCACGCCGGGCTGCCGCTCGCCGCGCTGACGGTGACGACCTTCGCGCTCTCCGCCGGGCTCGCGGGGCTTGCGGGCTCGGTGGAGATCCTCGGCGTCTGGGGCAATGTGCGGGCGGACTGGAACCCGGCCTACGGCCTCACCATCATCCCGCTCGTCTTCCTCGCACGCTTCAACGGCATCGCGGTGATCGGCTTCACCTTCTTCTTCGCCATGCTCTCCATCGGCGGCGAGACCGCCTCGCGAAAGGCGGATCTGCCCAACTACTTCCTCCTGGTGCTGGTGGCGCTGATGCTGATCTTCCTCGCACTCACGGAGTGGCTCGGCCATCGGCGGGCGCTCGCCCGGAGGCTCTGACGATGCAGGGCCTTCTGAGCGACGCGTTCGTCATCTCGCTCATCGCCGGTGCGGTGGCGGCGGGCGTGCCGCTGCTGCTGGCGGGGCTTGGCGAGCAGGTCTCCGAGAAGGCGGGCGTGCTCAATATCGGCATCGAGGGGATGATGCTGTTCGGCGCCTATGCGGGCTTCGCCACGGCGTTCGCCACCGGCTCGCTCTGGCTGGGCTTCGCGGCGGGCGGGGCGGCGGGGCTTGCCATGGCCATGCTCATGGCGCTCTTCTGCGTCCGCCTCGGCCTCAATCAGATCGTGGTGGGGATCGCGCTGACATTGGGCGCCGACGGCCTCACCGCCCTGCTCCACCACCGGCAGTTCAGCCGCCTCTATCCGCGCCTACCGCGCGTGGAGACGGTGCAGATACCCGGGCTTGCGGAGATTCCCATTCTGGGACCGAGCCTCTTCACGCTCCATCCAGCGGTCTATATCGCGGTGGCGCTGGTGCCGGTGCTGGCCTGGCTCTTCCGCCACAGCCATGTGGGCCTCAACCTCCAGGCGGCGGGGGACAAGCCGGAGGCGCTGGACGCCGCCGGGGTGGGCGTGGCCGCGACCCGCACCTGGTCCGTGCTCTTCACGGGCCTCATGGCGGGCTTCGGGGGCGCCTATATGGCGATGATCGGGGCAGGCATCTTCGTGCCCTTCATGACCGGCGGCGCGGGCTTCATTGCGATCGTCCTCGCCATGATGGCGCGGGGGCGGCCGCTCTGGGTGCTGATCGGGGCGTTCCTCTTCGGCGCAAGCCTCTCGCTTACCACCGCGCTTCAGGTGGGCGGCGCGAACGTCCCCACCGACGTGGTGCAGATGCTGCCCTTCCTCATGGTGATGGCGGTGCTGGTGCTGTTCGCCCGCCGTGCCGGCCTGCCCGCGGCGCTCGGCCTGCCCTACGCCCGCGGACAGCGCCCATAGCCGCACTCCGCAGCCGGGCCGCACACCGATGACGGACGCCGCGAAGGACGCCGCCACGGAAGCCATGATCGCCGCTATCGAGCGGGACGCAGGCGAGACCGGCGGGCTTACCGGTCGCCCCGTCCTCCGGGCCGCGGTGCTTGCGGCCATGCGCACCGTACCCCGGCGGACGTTCGTCCCGGAGGAGGACGCGGCCTCGGCCTGGGAGAACCGGCCGCTCTCCATCGGCTGGGGCCAGACCATCTCCCAGCCCTTCATCGTCGCCCTGATGACGGACTTGCTGGACCTGAGACCGGGGGACCGGGTGCTGGAGGTCGGCGCGGGCTCGGGCTACCAGACCGCCATCCTCGCCGAACTCGGCGCGAGGGTGCATGCCGTCGAAATCGTGCCGGCCCTTGCCGACGCGGCCGCATGCCGGCTCGACGCACTCGGCTACAAGGGCGTCGCGCTTCGCACCGGTGACGGAAGCGCGGGCTGGCCCGAGCATGCGCCGTTCGACGGGATACTCGCCGCCGCCGCCGCGCCCCGCATCCCGCCCGCATGGCTCGAACAGCTCAAGCCGGGCGGGCGGCTCGTCATGCCCCTGGGCCGGCCCTGGGGAAGCCAGGAGCTCGTGCTGATCTGGAAGGACGCCCGCGGCCGGGAGACGCGAAAGAACATCCTGCCCGTGGCATTCGTGCCGCTGACGGGCGGCAAGACGGGAGCCTGACGCGGGCCGGAGCGGCGCCTTCAGGCGGCGTGGGCGAGGGTCAGGCCGCCTTCGGCCATTGCCGCGATGAAGCGGTCCATCTTGTGGCGCAGCGTGGGGAAGCCCTCCGACCGGGCGAGGGCCGCCTCATCCATATAGAGCCCGCGGTTGAGTTCGACCTGAAGGGCGTGTGTGCCGCTGTCGGGCCGGCCGTAATGGGTGGTGGTGAAGGCGCCGGCATAGGGGTCGTTGCGGCTCACGGAGAAGCCGAGGCCCTGCAGGATATGTTCGGCCATGTCGGTGACGGCGGGCGCGCAGGACGTCCCGAAGCGGTCCCCCAGCACGATGTCGGGACGGGCGGCGCCGCGGTCCCTGTCGGTGGGTCCGCCGACCGAGGGCATGGAGTGGCAATCCAGCACCAGCGCGATGCCGAACTCCCGCAGAGTCGCCGCGACCAGCCGCTCCAGCGTTTCGTGATAGGGGCGGTAGAGCGTATCGATGCGGCGCTCGGCCTCCGCCACGGTGAGCTTGGACGCATAGATCTCAGCGCCGGAGGCCACCAGCCGGGCGATGGTGCCGAAGCCCGCCCGGACCCTGTCCGAACGGGTTCTGGCGTGATCGGGCAGCGGCTCGTCGAACATGTCCGGGTCCAGCTCGTAAGGTTCCCGGTTGGGATCGAGATAGGCTCTGGGATAGAGCGCGCGCAGGAGCGGCGCACCGGCCTCGGGCGCGCCCGCGAAAATCTCGTCGACGAAGCTGTCTTCGGAGCGCCTGAGCGACTTCAGGCCGAGGCGGGAACTCGCGACGAACTCCCGGTGGTAGTCGCTCCCGCTATGGGGCGACGCGAACACCAGGGGCGCCGTCTGCCGCGCGGGCCGCAGCACCTCCACGGCCCCGTTGGCACCACGGGACCCGCCCTCTTCGGCTAGCGTGCTCATCCGCTGCGGTTTATCCCAAAACCCGCTGTCTGTCATGGCCGGGGGGTGGGGTGGGGCGCGGAAGCTGCTGGCGCTGGTGGCGAAGAGCGGAACGATGTTCTGAAATTTTTACTATATATTTAGAATTTCTTACTTCTTAATTGAGAATACAGTCATCCAACAAAACCAAATATTATCCAGAATATTAAAATAATAGCCATAATAAAAAGAGCTAAAATTACATCACCTTTTTTACGCCCGCATTATATTACTCCCACTTTTTCTTGCCCGCTTTTTTCTGTTTGAAGAGTGTCATCACCCCGCCCACCTCTCTGAAAGAACCTCGGCCTGTTGCAGGACGGTCTGTACGGCTGCGTCCTGGAGGTCCGGGGGGTAGCCGTGTTTGCGGAGGATGCGTTTGACCAGGATGCGCATTCGGGCGCGTGCCGACTGGCGGTGTTGCCAGTCCACGGAAGCGTTGCTCCGCAGGCTGTTCAGCAGCTCCTGGGCGATGACGCGGAGGTGGTCGTTGCCCATGACCTCGACGGCGCTCTCGTTCCTTGCGAGTGCGTCGTAGAAGGCGATTTCCTCCGGGCTGAGGCCCTCCTCCTCGCCGCGACGGTGGGCCGCGCGGATGTCCCGGGCGAGGCTGATCAGTTCCTGGAGGACCTCCGCCGTGGTGATGGCGTTGTTGTGATAGCGGGCGACCGCTTCCGCCAGGCGCTCTGAGAAGGCGCGAGTTTCGACGACATTGATGCGGCGCCGGGAGCGCAGTTCGCCGTCGAGGAGCTTCCGCAGTGCCTCCAAAGCGAGGTTCTTCTTCTCCATCCCCTGCACTTCGGCCAGGAACTCGTCGGAGAGGATGGAAATGTCCGGCGTCGCCAGCCCGGCTGCCTTGAGAATATCGACGATCTCGGTCGAGACCACGGCGCGGCTCACGATCTGCTGCACCGCCAGGTCCCGCTCGGCGGAAGACGTGCCGCTGCCGGATGCGCTCTTGGCGAGGGCCGCCCGAACGGTCTGAAAGAAGCCCACCTCCTCGCGGATGGCACGCGCCGCGTCGCTCGCGGCGGCGAGGGCGAACGCCTTGGAGAGCGCCAGCACGGCGTCGCCGAAGCGCCGGTGGGCGCGCTTCCTGCCCTCTTCGGTCTCCTCCCTGGCGGCCTCGCGCTGCTGCAGAACGAGGACCCACTCGATGGCGCCGGCAAGTACGGCGAGCCGCTCCTGCGCGGAGCCTGCAAGGCACTTGCCATAGTCGAAGCCGTGAAACATGGCCCGCACGATCTCGTGCTTCTCCCGCAGTGCCGCAACGGCTTCCGCTTCGTCGATGCCAGCGTGCTGCCGGTCGTCGCGTGAATATTGGCCGAGGGCGGACTTCAGGTTCTGTGCGATGCCGATATAGTCCACGATCAACCCGGCCGGCTTGTCGCGGAACACGCGGTTGACGCGGGCGATGGCCTGCATCAACCCGTGCCCCTGCATGGACTTGTCCACATACATGGTGTGCAGGCTCGGCGCGTCGAAGCCGGTCAGCCACATGTCCCGCACGATCACCAGCCTGAGCGTGTCGTCCGGATCCTTGATCCGCTTCGCCAGCAGTTCCCGCCGCGTCTTGCCGCCGATATGCCGCTGCCATTCCTTCGGGTCCGCCGCCGCGCCGGTCATGACGACCTTGATCGCGCCCTTCTCGTCGTCGTCGCTCACCCAATCCGGGCGCAGCCCGGCGATTTCGTCGTGGAGCGCGACGCAAATCCGCCGGCTCATGCAGACGATCATGGCCTTGCCGTCGAGGCCAGCGACACGGTTCTCGAAATGCTCCACCAGGTCGCGGGCGACCAGACCGAGACGCTTCTCCGCCCCGACCACGGCTTCGACATTCGCCCATCGCCGCTTGAGCCGCTCCTGTTCGCCCTCGGCTTCGTCCTCGGTCAGCGATGCGATCTCGTCGTCGAGCACCGGCGTCTCGTCCTCGTCGAGCTCGATACGGGCGAGGCGGCTCTCATAATAGATCGGCACCGTCGCGCCATCCTCGACGCCCCGGTTGATGTCATAGACATCGATATAGTGGCCGAACACGGCCGGCGTATTCACGTCTCTCTTCTCGATGGGCGTGCCGGTGAAGCCGATGAAGGAAGAGTTCGGCAGGGCGTCGCGCAGATATTTGGCGAAGCCGTGGGAGAGTTCCCCGGTCCCCGGCGCCACTCTCGCGCGGAAGCCATATTGGCTGCGATGCGCCTCGTCGGCGATGACCACGACATTGCGGCGGTCGGTGAGCAACGGATAGTCCGTCTCGCCGGGCTCGGGCGCGAACTTCTGGATGGTGGTGAACACCACGCCGCCGGAAGGGCGGGTCAGCAGCCTCTGCAAATCCTCTCGGCTTTTGGCCTGTCGCGGGATCTGCTGGCGGAGCAGGTCGCGGCACATGGAGAAGGTACCGAAAAGCTGGTCGTCGAGGTCGTTGCGGTCCGTAATGACGACGATCGTCGGGTTATCCATCGCCGGATGGGCGGCGATCTGCCCGGCATAGAACGCCATGAGCAGGCTCTTGCCGGAGCCTTGCGTGTGCCAGATCACACCGATGCGCCGGTCGCCCTCCCGCTGCGACGCAACCGAAGGCAATCCATATTCGGCCGGGTCTTCGCGCAGTTCCTGGACGCGGTGGGGCAAGGCGCGCAGGGTGGAAGCGACCGCGCGCCGCACGGCGTGGAACTGGTGATAGCCGGCGACGATCTTGACCGGCCCCGCACCCGTATCCTCGAACACCGTGAAATCCCGGATCAGCGCCAGGAACCGGGCCCTCTCGAACGCGCCCCCGATCAGAGTATCAAGTTCCGGCGCGCCCTTGGCCGCAATGACGGCGCCGTCCACGGTGCGCCAGGGCATGAAGCGTTCGAGACTGGCGGTGAGCGAGCCGAGGCGCGCCTGAATCCCGTCCGAGGTCGCGAGCACGGCGTTGGTGCGGAAGAGCGAGGGGATATCGTCCTTGTAGGTCTGGAGCTGGTTGAACGCTCCTTCGAGGGTGGCGTTCTCGCTACCGGGGTTCTTCAACTCCATGACGGCGAGCGGCAGGCCGTTGACGAACAGAACCACATCCGCCCGGCGGTTGTTCTCTCCTTCGATGACCGTGAACTGGTTCACCGCGAGCCAGTCATTGGCCTCGATGTCGTCGAAGTCGATCAGCCGCACCGCATCGCCACCGATGCTACCGTCCTCCCTGGTACGCTCCACGGGCACGCCTTCGATCAGGTAGCGGTGGAGGCGGCGGTTCTCCTCGATGAGCGAGGGCGTCTCCGCCTGCCGCAGCTTGCGCAGCGCCTCCTCCTGCGCCTCGGCCGGCAGCTGCGGGTTGAGGCCCGCCACCGCCTTGCGGAGCCGGCCAGCCAGCAGCACCTCACCATGGCTGGCGCGCTCCGGCTCTGGCCCCTCCGGGCCGATATCCGGCCCGTACAGCACGGCATAGCCCAGCCCGGCAAGCCAGCCGAGCGCGGCGTCCTCCACCTCGGATTCGGCGATGACGCTCATGCGGCGGGGGCGGCCAAGAGATTCATGACGAGGCGGATCATCAGGTCCTTGTTGGCCGGCGCGCTCTCGGCGATCAGCAAGGTGAGCGCCGTCAACGCCCGGGGGTCGAGCCGGCGCCCGATGCCCTCCTGCTGCATGTAGAGCAGGAACAGGAGAGCGCCGATGCGCTTGTTGCCGTCGGTGAACGGGTGGTCCTTCACGACGAAATAAAGCAAATGCGCCGCCTTTTCCTCGCGGCTCCGATAGAGCGCTTCACCGAACATGGTCTGCTCGAGGTTGCCGAGAATGGCCTCGAGCGCATCGCCGCGCGGATTGCCGAACAGCGCCGTGGCCTCGCCTCGCGCCGCAAGGTCCCGTTTGAATGCAGCGATCGCGCCAAGGGCTCGCCCGAGGTCGAGCGCGCTTGTGGCGGGCAGCGCACCGGGCGGCGCCTGCAGCCGATCCTCGTCATATTCCAGCAACAGGCGCCAGGTGTCCGCATAGCCGGATATGAGGTCGAGCACGGCCTGCCCGGTCTCGTCCACCAGCGCCTGGCTCTTGAGCGTCCGAGCGAGCAGGTCGAGCGTCTGCCGCGCCTCGTCGAGCCCGCGCTCGGCCAGCCTTCGCTCGTTCGCCGTGAAGCCGCGCACCAGATGCTCGCTGAGGGTGCGCGTGGCCCATTGGCGAAACCGCACGCCGCGCCTGGAATTGACGCGGTAGCCGACCGAGATGATGGCGTCCAGATTGTAGTGCTTCACCCGGCGGCGCACCCGCCGTTGCCCCTCGGTTTGAACTAGTAAGTAATCTTTACTAGTTGCCTCGGCCTCCAGCTCTCCGCTGGAGAATACGCGTCGTAGATGCACCACGATGTTCTGAGGCGTCGTCCCGAACACGGTCGCCATGTCCCGCTGCGAGAGCCACACCGTCTCCTGCTCCAGACGCACATCGACGCGCACCCCGCCGTCAGGGCTCTCATAGACGACGACCTCGCCGCCGGGTGCAGCGGTCCGTGTGTCGCCGTTCATCGGCCGCAAGCCTTTGCCCGCGGACCGGCGGATCCGCAGCGCCGAATCCCGGCCCGGATGAGTGCACATGAGAGAGGGGCGCTCATGCCGCTACCCCGGCTTCCCGCCCGAGAGTGTCGAAGGCCCTGGAACTCCTGATCCCCAGCATTCGGAACGCATCCCGATAGAGCGTCCGCCCCTCGAGCGTGCTCGCCACCAGCGCGCGGGCGAACCGCCGCCCGACCCGCGCGAGCGTGGTGCGATGGAAGCCTCGACCGGTCGCGGCATCTGTACGGACAACCTTCCAGAATCGTCCATTCTCCTGCGCCCAGGCGGTGTCGAAGCGCTCTCGCGTGAGCCAATCCGCGTCAAGCAGGCGGCGCAAGATGACCGGCGTGCTGACCTTGTAGGTGCGTGCCAGCCGGGGTAGCGCATTCTCAAGTGGTTCGTTACGTCGCAGATCGGATCGCAGGGCCTCCAGGGGTACAAGGAACTCCGCCGCCACGGCATTGCACCAAACTTCCTCGCGCCGGAAACTCTTCTCCGGCGCCGCCCCGAGGTTCGACAAGGCAGAGGCGCCGAGCCAAATATGTGCGAGTTCGTGAGCGAGCGTGAACATCTGCGCCGCCTTCGTGTCCTTGCCGTTGACGAAGATCAGCGGTGCCAGCGGGTCGCTGAGTGCGAAACCGCGAAACTCGGCAGGATCGAGTGGGCGGCTTGTGTTGCTCATCACGATACCGCTCACCATGACGATGACGCCGGCGTCATCGGCTTGGCGCATGAACAGCCGCAGCGCATCGGTCCAGGTCGGACACGCGCGGCGGGCGGCCAGATCGAACCCCAGGGTCTCCCGCATCTCGGTCGCGACAATTTCGGGAGACGCCTCGACCGAGGCGCTACCGACGAAGCCCGGCTCCGGCTCGCCGATGACGCGGGCAAAATCCCGATACCAGTTCTGCCGTTCCTGACAGGCATAGATCATGTCCAGCAGGTTCGGGCTGGGGCGCGCGATCTCCTGTCCGGCGACGGTGCGGAAATCCGGGATGGGGACGGCTTCCTCCGGCGGCTCCGACAGGAACAGATAGCCAAAAGGCACGTGGACGGTGCGGGCGAACGCTTCCAGCTGCTTGAGGGTCGGCTGGATGACGCCGCTCTCCCATTCGGGCAGCTTCCCGAACCTAGCCGCGAGGTCGTCCTGCGCGATCCCTGCGCGCTCGCGCGCCCAGCGGACGAGCTCGGGATTGACGGAGACACGGATCATGCCACGGCCTCCACGGCTTTGCCGGCCCCGGCAACACGGATTTCGCCGGATATGAGCTTCGGCAGGAGACGGTCGCGGGTTTGGGCCAGCGTCACACTTTGTCTTTGATTTTCTTCCTGGCGCAACACGAGATCAAGGATTTGAACTTGAAATGCGCGCAGCAATACTTCCCCAGGATATACTATATCCATTGCAGAAATATCAGAATTTGAAACGAATGGCTGCGCCGCACCCTTCTTTATTAGATCTATGTTCAATGCACGAAGTGCTAGCAATAACCATTCACCTGAAACATTTCCAAAGGGCAAAATCAAAGATGCGTTATTATTTATCCATGCTGGACCGCGATGAGAAAAGAATTGGCCACAATATGCACCAACTCGGCCAACAGATATTACATATCCACTAGCATTGCTGTTCTCAGTGTAGCCCATCAGTCCCGCGCCACCGAATACAGGAACGGGGCCATCCTCAACGAAGTGATCTTTCGATAGCTGTTTTCCACCTCTGATCTTCGCAAACATAGATACTGGCCGGAATTGCCACCCCACCGGCTTGCCCTCATCGTCCAGCGCGTCGGGGAAGAGGGACCAGATCTCGGGGGCGAGGTAGGGGGTGCGGCCTTCGGCCTTGGCGCGGGTGGGGCCGAAATCGACGAACCAGTCCTTGAAGATCGCCCGCGCCATCGCCTCCAGCGTCTCGTTCATCCGCCGGTTCAACTCGATCTTGTCATCAAGGGCTCCCAGGAAATCAGCTATGACGCGTTGTTCAGCGAGAGGTGGAACAGAGACTTCGATTTCAAGAACCGACTTTGGAGGAACGCGTTGATGACTACCGGAGGTTCCTGTGACACGCTTCAGAAGCAATTCCCGAAATCTAGGATTCATGCAAAGATAGTGAAGGAAACGTCGATAAATTGACTGAGGGCGCATAACCAAAAACTCCGTCGAGCAAATCGCCGGAATTTCATCAGAGACGACGGGAGACCATACCCTGGGGAATCTCGGATTGAGTCGCGAGACAAGGACCGCGTCAAAAGGAACGGTGAACTTATTACTCTTTATCCCTACACCAGGCTCTACAGTCGGATTCTTCCCGTCATCGAAAGCAGGAATCGAGTGATGCGCAAAAAGGCGGGAGGGAAGGGAATATGGAGCTATTTTTTCCGTGTGAGTTTCGACAAAATCCCCCAAGGTTCTACGCGTCCAACTTTTCGGTAGAAGTTCCTCAATTTCCATTATATCCCATTCAGAAATCGGACCTGAAGACTGACGTGCAGCATCAATTTCTCCAGGTCCTACCGCCCGACTTTGCACAGTCAGCCCATCACGTCGAATGATCGTACGAAACGATTCGTCGATACTGACCCAATCGACAACGTCAACCTGGAAAGGGAGATTGGATTCGCTGAACGCTTCAGCCAACGCTGCGCTGACGTTCAGCGAAAGCGGCTTGCCACCTAAAATTGCGAGATCGAGATCGGAGTATTCCTTTGCTGTCCAAGTGGCTCGGGATCCGAATGCCAGAACTTCCCGATCCGGCACATGTCGTTGCAGGATATCGCGCACAATGTCCCAATCGTTGGGCCTGATATCAAGCAGAAGTGCCGTATCTATCATTTCGAACGTTCACGCAATCTGTCGCGCAGGTAGATCGCCTCCTCCAGGAAACGTGGAATGCCTCCGACCACTTCGCGCGCTATATCCTCGTTGTATGTATGGCTGGTCTTTCCGCGCATTTCGCGAAAACTGCGCCAAATCAGCCAGTCTCCCAGCAGCAAGCCTTGTTCGTTTCCTAAACGGACCAAGTCCTGAAAAGTCAGCGAGTCGATTTTCTCCGGATTCGCGGATGCGTACTCTAGGTAGCGCTTCAAGACTTTGTGCCCGAGTTCGTAGGTGAACTTGAAGCGCTGAACCAGACCGTCCCGAATTTGCAAATCACTCGTGTCGGTCCGATACCGCTCCAGCCCTTCATCCAAGCGTTGGATCGCGCGTTCCAAAGGGCCTATCCGCACATCAACTCGAGTCATCATGATCTCCGGTCCGCCATGCGGCCGGGCTTGCGATACCATTCCACGCCACGCCGGACGATATGCTTCAGCAAGGCCGGATTGTCGATGGATCGGTGCAGAATCAGATCGACAGTCTGCGCCATGGGCAGCGCCTCCATAGCGGTGGCGAGCCGGGCGACATCGTTGCTTGTCAATTCGTCGCCGAACAGCGCGATATCTACATCCGAGGCGGCGCGGTGCGTTCCCATGGCGCGGGAGCCGAACAAAATGGCCCGCTCCACGCGCTCGTTCGCAGTCAGGGCGGCGATGATGGCGGCGCGGTGCGCGTCCTTGAGGCCGTCGGTCATTCCCCGCTCTTGGTAGTCAAGGTTTCGTGAAGCCGCAGTAGCGCGGGATGGTATCGCTGCTTGATTAGGGATTCCGCCTCCTCCGCCAGCTTCCTGCGGTAGATGTGGGCGAGCAGGTTTCGCTTGTCGAGCGCGTCGAGCAACGTCTCGCAGTCCGCCTCTCCGAGATATCCGGCCTCGAAGCTGCGGCGGATCACGGCGCGCGGCGTGTTCTCGTCATAGCCTTCATGCAATAGCAGGTCCTTCAGCGTCTTCCAGGCGAGCTCGAAGCTGGACTCGAAGGTCTGCGCCAAGCCGGCCCGCTCCAGGTCCGTATAGTCCGACTGGCGGCACGCCGCCGTCAGGCTGGACTGTGCGATCGCGAAGCTCTCCAGCCGCTGAAGCCAGCGGACCTCATCGCTGTTGCTCATCGTTCCCGCCCCCGTAAGCCGGGCTTCTCCCAATCGGCGGCGACAGGCAGCAGGACATTGTCGGCCATATCTGTCCCACAAACCGGTTTGAGGGACAGATATGGCAAAAAATGTCCCACAAAGCGATTTGTGTCCCCATGCTGTCCCTCAAACTGCGCAACACCGCTGTTGCGCGGACCGCCAGGCGGGAAGCCGCCGACATGATAGCGGACGGCGCTCACGGCTCGCGCACCCGGAAGCCGAGCTTCTCCAGATTGGTGGCGATGGCGGCGTCGAGCCTCGCCCCCTCGGCCTGCTGTGCGCCGAGTTCCGCGACGAGGCGCGTCATCTTCTCCGCGAACGGTTCGCCATCGTCTTCCTGCGGTGCCGCGCCGACATAGCGGCCGGGCGTCAGGACATGGCCGTGTTTGCCGATTTCCTCCAGCGTGGCGGATTTGCAGAAGCCCGGCTCGTCCGCATAGGGGTCCGCTTCGGACTTGCTGCGCCAGGCATGGTAGGCGTCGGCGATCCGGTCGATGTCCTCCTTGGAGAACTCCCTGCGCGTTCGGTCCACCATGCGGCCGAGCTTGCGGGCGTCGATGAACAGCACCTCGCCGCGCCGGTCGCGCAGACCCTGGCCGGCATTCTTGTTGCGCGCGAGGAACCAGAGGCAGGCGGGAATCTGCGTCGAGTAGAAGAGCTGGCCCGGCAGGGCGATCATGCAGTCCACCGCATCGGCCTCGACCATGGCGCGGCGGATGGCGCCCTCGGCCGTGGTGGCGGTGGACATGGAGCCGTTGGCGAGCACCACCCCCGCCATGCCGTTGGGCGCGAGGTGGTGGTGGATATGCTGGAGCCAGGCATAGTTGGCGTTGCCCGCCGGCGGCGCGCCGAAGGCCCAGCGGGCATCGTCGCGCAGCCGCTCGCCGCCCCAGTCCGAGACATTGAAGGGCGGATTGGCGAGGATGAAATCGGCCTTGAGGTCCGGCAGTTCGTCCCTGTGGAAGCTGCCTTCGTTGTTCCAGCGGATATCGGCGTCGATGCCGCGCACCGCGAGGTTCATGCGGGCGAGCCGCCAGGTGGTGTAGTTGCTCTCCTGGCCGTAGATGGCGATGTCGCCGATGCGCCCGCCATGCTCCTCGACGAAGCGCTCGGACTGCACGAACATGCCGCCCGACCCGCAGCAGGGGTCATAGACGCGGCCCCGGTAGGGCTCCAGCATCTCGACCAGCAGGCGGACGACGGAACGCGGCGTGTAGAACTCGCCGCCGCGCTTGCCCTCCGCCCCGGCGAAGCGGCCGAGGAAATATTCATAGACGCGGCCGAGGATATCGCGCGAGCGGTCCGCCTCCTCCGCCATGCCGATGCCGCTCACCAGGTCGATCAGCTCGCCGAGCATCACCTTGTTGAGCGCCGGGCGGGCATAGTCCTTCGGCAGCACGCCCTTGAGCGAGGCATTGCTGGCCTCGATCGCCAGCATGGCGTCGTCGATGTCCTTGCCGATCGTCGTCTGGCGGGCCCTCGCCTGCAGATGCGACCAGCGGGCGGGCGGGGGCACCCAGAAGACGTTCTCAGCCAGATATTCCTCCGGGTCCTCGGCGTCGGCCAGCGCATCGCCGAGCAGCGCCGCCCGCTTCGCCTCGAAGGCGTCGGAGATGTATTTCAGGAAGATCAGGCCAAGCACGACATGCTTGTAGTCGGACGGCTCCATATTTTCGCGCAGTTTGTCCGCCGCCGCCCATAGCTGCCTCTCTAAGCAGAGACTGGCGCCGCTCTTATCCGTCTGCTTCGCCATGTGATCCTCGACCGCCATTCTCGCACGGAGAGGCAGTTTGCCCAGTCGGCTCCCTAAACGCCATGACGCCTGGCCACCCGCGCAGCACCGCCCCGCACCGCGCCACCGTCGAGATGTGCGTCGACCGCCCTGCTCTCGCACGAGCCTTGCCAATGGCGGGATGGCGGTGGTAAGCCGGCGCTTCGTTGCGAGGGGCGCTTAGCTCAGGGGGAGAGCGCTTGCTTGACATGCAAGAGGTCCCTGGTTCGATCCCAGGAGCGCCCACCACCGCCCCGCCACACGGCGCGGGGCCGCGGTGACCAAAGGCCCGAACGAGCCGCGCACCGGCTCCCCCGCAGGCCGCGCGGGTGGCGGGGCGGGGCCTGCTTCTCCGCTCCAGCGCATGCGGGAGAGCCGGCTGCTGCTTCCCACCGCTCTGCTGCTGCTTGGCGGGATTTCCTACGGGAGCCTCTTTTCCGCCAACAAGATCGCCATCGAAGCGGGCTTTCCCTTCATGGCCTATTCCTTCTGGCAGGCGCTCTTTGCCGCGGCACTCCTGCTCGCGCTTTCCGCCCTCTTCTCCAAGCTACCGTCGCTTCGCATGGAGAATCTGCGCGTCTTTGCGCTGGTCGCCGTCTTCGGCTTCCTGGGCCCGCTGCTTGTGGTGACGTTCGTCGCCGACGAATTGCCGCCCGCGGTGCTCACGCTCTCCGCGGCGTTGATCCCCGCGGCCACCTATACGCTGACTCTCGCGCTCCGCATCGACCGCTTCCGCTGGTTCAGCGTCGCGGGCGTGCTGCTGGGCTTCGGCGGCATCCTGTTGCTGGTGATCCCCACCGGGAGCCTGCCGCGGCCCGGCGCCTGGGTCTGGGTGCTGTTCTCGCTGCTCATGCCGCTTTCGGCGGCGATCAACAATGTGGGCGGCGCGCGCTTCGCACCGGTGGGTGTCAGCGCACTGGCGCTCTCGGGCGGCATGATGGCGCTGGCGGCGCTCCTGCTGCTGATCGCCATGCTCGGCATGGGCGACCTCTACCTCCCCACCGATGCAGAGCCCGCGGGCCTCTGGGGGCTGCTCTGGGCGACGGCCGCACAGGCCATCACCTATACCTGCTTCTTCGAGATCGTGCGCCGCGCCGGCGCGCTCTTCTTCGCCCAGCTCAACTATGTCGTGGTGGCCGCCGGCATCTTCTGGGCGAGCGTCCTCTTCGGTACGGTGCTCAGCTACTGGGTGTGGGGCGCCGTCGCGGTGCTGGTCGTGAGCCTCGTGCTGATCAATGCCGGTACCGCGCGCAGCCTGCGGGAGCGCACGGCGGACTACGAGGCGAAGCGCGCGGGCTAGGCCCGGTGTCGCTGCCGCCTTACAGCCCGGCGGCCGCCAGGTCCAGCGCGCCGCCGCGCACCGGCGGGCACCAGAAATGGCTGCCGGAAACGGGGCGCGAGAAGCGGAAGAGGCCGTCCACGATGCCGTCGTCCGCGCCCGTCATGCGGGTGAGCTGGGCCTCGAAGGCATCGAGGGAGCAGCCGAAGGCCACGAACATCAGCCCCGCGGCGCCCGAGTCCGACCAGGGCATGGAGCGGCGGAGGACGAAAGCCTCCGGCGTGAAGCTCTCCTGCGCGGTGCGCTTCACATGGGCGGAGGCCGGCGCATCGGCGAGCTCCTCGTTGTCCGAGAGGCGGCGCCCGATGATGTGGTCCCGCTCCAGGCCCGGCAGGGTGTCGAAATAGTCCAGATCGTGCCGCCACTGCTGGACGGCAACGAAGCTCGAGCCCTCCGGCACGGGCCCGGCCGATCCTGCGACCGCGGCCTTGACGGCATCATCGCCCTCCGGGTTCTCGGTGCCGTCCTCATAGCCGGTGAGGTCGAGACCCGGGCCGTGGCGAAAACCCTCCACGAGCCGGTCGACTCGGAAGGCCGGCGCAAGCCGGAGGGCCAGGGCCCGGGAGCGGTTGACGAGTTCGCCCCGCTCCTCGCCCCGGAGCCAGCACCAGAGGTCCGCCTGGGTCGAGGGCACGGCGCATCCCGCGCCCGCAAGCGCCGGGAACGGGCGAAGACCCGGAACCGCACCGCCAAGCGCCGCCACCAGCCCGGCGCCGAGGCCGACCACCGTCCCATCGTCCGCAGCCTCCGCCAGCGACGCGAGAGCGGCGCGCGCGTCCCCGCCGGGAACCGCTGCGAGTTCGAGATAGCGCGCGTGGCTCGGAACAGGGGCCAGAATGCCGCTTTGCGGTGCCGTCATGATGCAATCCTTCGAAGGCGGTGCATGATGCGCGGGAACCCTACAGCCTGCGGCGCCCGCACGCGAGGAAAACACCCCCGCCGCCCCGTCTCGAACAGGGTCGGCGCGGTATCCAAGTTCAGACAGCTATGAGACGCGGCTCTTGAAACGAGGTTGGAGGTCTCCGAAGCGGTTGGCGGACCCATCAACCGCAAGGAGACCCCCATGACAGGTTTGGTGCGCGGGTCTCCAGGCCCGCATTTTTCTTCTCCTCGAAAAACAAAAACATGCGGGCCTGGAGACCCGCGCACCGAAAAAAGGGGTGACGCGCGACCGCCCATGACGCCGGTTCGCCGGACTTGCGCGGCCCCGCCGGGGCCACGGTGCCAGCTCATTCCTCGTCAAGCTCCAGGCCGACATGCCCATTCCCGTCCAGGCCATCCAGATCGACGGCGGCGCCGACGCGTCCAATACCATCAGACCCAACCAGGCCCTTGGCGGACAGACTCCGGCCGAATGTCTTGCCAACCTGACGGCCGAACAAACCCCGGCGTCTCAAACGTCCTGGACGAGGACAATGGGTGGACATCGGACGGGGCAGCCGATAGCTTCCGGCTTGCTCGCAAGGATGGGGCTCCTGCCATGAAATACGGTTTCTTCATCCGCGGCCAGCATCGCCGTGGAGACGACATGCATGCGCGGTTCGAAGAACTCTGCGCCGAGGCGCAGCTCGCGGATTCGCTCGGCTTCGACATTGTCGCCACCGGCATGCATTACGGCTCCTACCCCTTGCAGCAATATCAGCAGATCCCGCTGCTCGCCCGCCTGATGGTGGAGGCGCCCAACTGCCGGCTTCTGCCGGGGATCGTCCTTCTCTCGCTCCACAAGCCCCTCGACATTGCGGAACAGATGGCAACGCTGGACGTGATGTCCGGCGGGCGGGCGATCTTCGGCGCGGGCCTCGGCTACCGGGAGGTCGAGTTCCAGGCCTTTGGAACCACACAGGCCGAACGGGTCGCGCGGCTCGAGGAGAATCTCGAGGCGATCGTCCGGCTCTGGACCGAGGACCGCGTCACCATGCAGGGCTCGCACTTCGCCCTGGAGGAGGTGACCGTCTCCCTCAAGCCGCTGCAGCAGCCGCGCCCGCCCATCTGGCTCGGCGCCAATGCGGATGCCGCGGTGGAGCGCGCCGCCCGGCTCGGCGACACATGGTTCATCAACCCGCACCAGCGGATGGAGACCACAGAGCGCCAGCTCGCGATCTACCGTCGCGCCCTTGACGAGGCCGGCAAGCCCTTCCCGGCCGAGCTGCCTCTCATGCGTGAAATCTTCGTCGCCGAAACCAGAGCCGAAGCCGAGCGCCTGGCCCGCCCCCATCTGGAGATGAAGTACAAGACCTACCACCAGTGGGGGCAGGACAAGGCCATGCCCAAGGGCGACGACGACCTCTCCCTCGACTTCGACGAACTGATGCGGGACCGCTTCCTCTTCGGCTCGCCCGAGGAAATCGCCGAACAGGTGGTGGGGTACGGCCGGCGCCTCGGCGTCAACACACTGATCCTCGGCATGCACTGGCCCGGCATGCCCCACGCCCAGGTCACCGACGGCATGCGGCTCTTCGCCGAAGAGGTGATGCCGAGGGTGGCCGAGGCGCTATAGGCCCGGCCGCTGCTCGTCACCGGCCCGCGGGCTCGTCCCCCCGGTCCGCAGCCGCCACAAGCGCCGCGAGCTTCTCCAGCGCTTCGGCGCGTCCGGGCGCGAAGTCCCGGCCGATCCACCAGGCTTCGACCGCCGCAAGCAGGCGGCCCACGGCGGGGCCCTCCTCCGCCCCGCTCGCCAGCGCGTCCGCACCCGAGACGGGGAGCGCCGGATTTTCCCAGAGGTCGGCGGTCTCCAGCATGGCGCGGAACGGCCGGTCCGCTCCGTCCGCCGCCCAGGCGAGCAGCACCAGATCCCGGAACGCCGCCCGGCCGACGCCATAGAGGAGCCGGCGCTGGGCCGCGCGGTCCAGGCCGGGCGTCAGGGCCGCAGGCGGGGCGGTCAGCAGGGCGATGCGCGCCGTCTCAGCCTTTGAGAACCGCCAGCGGCGGGCAACGGCCGCGGCCCCATCGCCCTGAAGCAGCGAAGCGAGCCTCCGCAGCGGGTCGGCACCGAGGCCCGCCTCCGTCTCGATCGCCGCCAGCGCCGCGAGGGGGCCTGTCTCGCCTGCTTCGGGCAGAACCTGCGTCAGAACGCCCGCCTCCCCCATGAGCGCGAGCACAGGCGCGGGTGCGGGCGCCGCAAGCAGCTTGAACATCTCGCCGCGCACCCGCTCGCCCGAGAGTGCGGCGACGCTCGCAGCCGCCGCTTGGCAGGCGGCGAGCGCGCCTTGCTCCGGCGCGCCTTGCCCATACCAGGCGTGGAAGCGGAAGAAGCGCAGCAGACGGAGCCGGTCCTCCGCGATACGCCGCGCGGGCTCGCCCACGAACCGCACGCGGCCGGCCTTGAGATCCGCCTCCCCGCCGAAATAGTCGTGGAGCGTGCCGTCCGGCTCGCAGCTCATGGCATTGATGGTGAA
The DNA here is from genome assembly GCA_965220825.1 of Alphaproteobacteria bacterium. GTDB lineage: Bacteria > Pseudomonadota > Alphaproteobacteria > UBA828 > UBA828. Next base: position 194,447 of record OZ244839.1, on the reverse strand, counting down.
GTCCCGCCGTGCGGCGTCCGCGCGCCAGTCCGCGGTGAACGCCACCTCCGCATGGCGGCCATCGGTGCGCAGGTCGCGGCGCAGAGTCGTGATCTCGCAGCGGACGTCGCCGGAGCAGGCGGTCACCGTACCGTGTTCGATCCCGGTGGGGACGGCACGGATGCCGGCGTTCTCGAGCAGCTCCGATACACGGGTCGGCGGGTCGGGCGTTCCGAGATCGATGTCGGAGACATCGCGCCCCAGCAGCGCATCGCGCACCGAGCCGCCCACGAAGCGCACGGGCGCGCCATCCGCCGTCAGCGCCCGGAGTGCCGCGCGAATCCCGGGCGCGGTCATCCAGGGGGGCGGGGCGATCCTATTCACTCGAGGGGACGGACCTCGGCGGGCGCCACTTCGCCGTCCACCATGCGCGGCGGGACATAGGTGCCCTCCGGATCGCCGCCGCTCGTCATGGAGAGTGCGACGAGGCTCGCCGCGGCCAGAATCAGTCCGACGCCGATCAACCGCACCCAGGGGAGCCCGCCGAGCGCGGCGCCCAACTGACCCTGGCCGAAGCGAAGGCGCCGCGACAGAACCAGCCAGGCGATATAGAGGATCGTCGGCGCGAGCAGAATCAGGATATGGATCAGCGTGGTTCTCAGCATGGCTCGTGCAACACGTCCCGCAGGTTGGCAAGAATGGCCGCCGTAGCGCCCCAGATGCGGTAGCGGCCCCACGACAATACATGATAGCGCCTTGCCAGGCCGTCCACCGTCATCCCTTCGCGCCGGTAGTTGCCGGCATCGAGTACGAAGGGCAGCGGCACCTCGAAGACCTCGGCCACCTCGCGCGCATCGGGCGCGAGCGCAGGCGCACCGGCGACCACCCCCACGACCGGCGTGATGCGATAGCCGGTGCCCACGACGTAATTCTCGAGCCGCCCGGCGATCGCCACGCGATCGGGGGCGAGGCCCACCTCTTCGCGCGCTTCCCGGAGCGCCGTTGCCACGGGCGCACGGTCAACCGCGTCGGCACGTCCGCCCGGAAAGCTGATCTGGCCCGCATGCCGCGCAAGCCCCTCGGTACGCCGCGTCAGAAGCACGGCAAGTGCGCCGGCGCGGTCCAGGATGGGGACCAGGACGGCGGCGGGCACGGGCGCAAGCGCGAGGGCGGCGTGGCCATCGCCGTCCCGGAGCGAGCCCGGGATTCGCGCGCCGGCGCCACGCTCGGCGGCTTCCGTTACCGCATCCCACGGCTCGTCCGGCGCGCCGGGGGCGGCGCGGGCCACCCGCTGCAGGATGTCATCGGCCTGCATCGCCCGGCACGTCGTCAAGGGGAAAGAAGCATCCCGAACTCCAAACGCCGAGCACGGCGCGCCCGCCCATCGGACGTTCGACGCAGCGCTCCACCAGCGCGTAATAGGCGGCGCGGCCGATACGGGCCTCCAGGCCCTCCCGCACGGCGAGATAGGGCGCCTTCTCGTCCAGGCCCGGTCGGGAGCGCAGGACCAGAGGGTGTGCCCGATCCAGGCTCACCCACTCGTCGAGATTGGTGCGAAAACGCAGTCGCTGCGCCTCCCCGGCGCCTTCGGCCTCCAGTTCCACGGCGATGAAGGGAACATCCTCCACGGCAATGCGCGCGCGTTCCACCGGCGTGACCAGCCAGTAGTCCCCCGCCTCGTCGCGCCGGAGCACGCTGGCAAAGAGCTTGACCAGCGGCAGCCGCCCGATGGGGCCGCCTTCGTGAAACCAGGTGCCGTCCCGGGCGATACGGATATCGATATCGCCGCACAGGGGGACCGGCGGCGCGCCGGCCTCTCCGCCGACCCTCCGCGGCCTACCGGCCATGGTCCGGGGCGTGCCGGGTGCGCCGCGCGTCCGACGAACGGCGCATGCCCCGGCCCCCGCTCAGGCCACGTGCTCGTCGATGAGGCGGTTCACCTCCGAGGCGGCCTCCATCTGCACCATGTGGCCGTAGCCCGCGAGCACCGATGTCCGCACGGAGTCGGGGAGGCCGTCGGCATGGGAAGCGGGAACGATCCTGTCGTCCGCGCCCCAGACCACCAGAGCCGGCGCATCGCCCAGCGCATCCCGCAGCACCTCGGCTTGCGCGCCGCCGGGTGCGAACGAATCCCGGACGGTGCGCAATGCGGCGGGCACGCCGTCGATCCGCTTGAAGGCGAGAAGGTCGTTGATGAGCTGGCGGGTCACCAGGGCCGGGTCGCCGAACAGCTTCTCCACATGGGGCTTCAGGTCCTTGCGGCGCTCGGCGGAGATGAAGCCTTCGAGATAGTCCCCGTCGATTTCGCTGCCGAGGCCCGCGCTCCCGATGAGGGTGAGCGAGGCCACGCGCGCAGGCGCCGCCTGCGCCACGGCGAGCGCGATCGCGCCCCCCATGGAGTGGCCCACCAGATGAGCCTTCCCGATCCCCAGCGCATCGGCGAAGCCCGTCACCACGCCTGCGAAAAAGGCGATGGATCCCGCGCCCACATCCTTGCTGGAGCTTCCGTGGCCGGGCAGGTCCAGCGCATAGACCGCCCGTTTCGCCGCCAATGCCTCATGGTTGAAGAGCCAGTTGTTGAGGTCCCCGCCGAAGCCGTGGATGAGGATCACCGGCGTCCCGCCCTCGCCTCGGAGGAGATAGCGGATGGCGCGGCCGTCGACCTCCACCGTCTCCGTGGCGGGGCCGCTCTCCTCGTCGTCGTCCTCGGGCGGAACGAAATTCGCCTGGAAGTCGGCGACGAACGCATCGACGGCGGAATCATCCACGTTCTCTTCCGCGACCACGGCGAGCAGCGCCCCCACCGGCAGGACCTCGCCCTCGCCGGCAACGCAGCGGCGCAGCGTGCCGCCGTCCGCCGCCTCCACGGCGGAGGATATCTTCTCGGTCTCGATATCCACCACCTCGTCGCCGGGCGAGATCGAATCGCCTTCCGATACCAGCCACCCGGCGACCTTCCCCTCCTTCATGGAGAGGCCCCATTTGGGCATGCATATGGTGCGAATGCCCTCGCTCATCGGCTGCTCTCCATCACGGCCTTCACCGCCTTCTGCACCGCTGCCGCGTCGGGAATGTAGAGATCCTCCAGTGTGTCGGCGAAGGGCACCGGCGTATGCGGCGCCGTCACCTGCTTGATCGGCCCCTTGAGGGAATCGAAGGCCTTGTCGGCGACCAGCGCCGCGATGTCCGTCGCCATGTTGCAGCGGGGAGTCGCTTCGTCCAGCACCACCAGGCGGCCCGTGTTCTCCACCGTCTCGAGCACCGTGTCCTCATCCATCGGCGACGTCGTGCGGAGATCGACGATCTCGCACTCGATCCCGTCCGCGGCGAGGGCCTTCGCCGCCTCCTCCGCCACATGGACCATGCGGCCCAAGGTCACGATGGAGACGTCGTCGCCCTCACGGGTGATGTTGGCTTCGCCGAAGGGGAGCGCATAAGGCTCTTCCGGCACATCGCCCTCCAGCGTGTACAGCGCCTTGTGCTCGCAGAAGATCACCGGGTCGTTGTCGCGGATGGCCTGGATCAAGAGGCCCTTGGCGTCGTAGGGGTTGGAGGGCGTCACCACCTTGAGGCCCGGAATATGGGTGAACACCGGGTAGAGGCACTGGGAGTGCTGCGCCGCCGCCCGGAGCCCGGCACCATACATGGTGCGGATCACCACCGGCGTTTCGGCCTTGCCGCCGAACATGTAACGGAACTTCGCGGCCTGGTTGAATATCTGGTCGAAACAGACCCCCATGAAGTCGATGAACATGAGCTCCGCCACGGGGCGCAGCCCTGCGGTAGCCGCGCCCACGGCGGCACCGATAAAGGCCGATTCGCTGATCGGCGTGTCCATGACCCGGTCGCCGAACTTACCGTAAAGCCCCTTGGTGATGCCGAGCGGGCCGCCCCAGGCGTCCCGTTCACCATCGGTGCCGAGACCGCCCGCCACGTCCTCACCCATGACGATGACGGTTTCGTCGCGCTCCATCTCTTGAGCCAGGGCCTCGTTGATGGCCTGCTGGTAGGTCACATTGCGTGCCATTTTCGGTGTCCTCCCTCGCTCAATAGGATACGTAGACGTCGGTCAAGAGGTCGTTGGCCGCCGGCGGAGGCGACGCTTTCGCCTTGGAGACCGCGCCCTCGATCTCGGCCTCCGCTTCGCTGTCGACGGCATCGAGATCGGCCGCCTCCAGAAGCGAAGCCGAGAGCACCTTCTCGCGGAACATGACCAGGCAGTCGCGGCTCTCCCGCAGCTTCTTTACCTCGTCGGGGCCGCGATAGGTCTGCGCGTCGCCTTCGAAGTGGCCGTAATAGCGGTTGAGCTTGCATTCGAGGAGGCTCGGGCCGCCGCCGTCGCGCGCCCGCTTGATCGCCTCGCCCGCGGCCTCATGGACGGCAAAGAAATCATGCCCGTCCACCACCGCGCCCGGCATGTTGAAGCCGCTCGCCCTGTCGGCCGCATCGTCGCAGGCGATGGACCATTTGGACGAGGTGGATTCCGCATAGCCGTTGTTCTCGATCACGAAGATGCAGGGCAGGTTCCACACCGAAGCGAGGTTGAGGCTTTCGAAGGTGGTTCCCTGGTTGGAGCCGCCGTCGCCCACGAAGGCGATGGCGACGCCGCCGGTACCGAGCTGCTTCGCCGCGAGGCCGGCACCGCAGATCAGCGGCGGGCCGCCGCCCACGATCCCGTTCGCACCCATCATCCCCTTGTCGAGATCCGCAATATGCATGGAACCGCCCTTGCCGGCGCACAGCCCCGACTTGCGGCCATAGATCTCCGCCATCATGCCGTCGATATCGCAGCCCTTCGCGATACAGTGGCCATGGCCCCGGTGGGTGCTGGCGATGCGGTCCCGGTCGTCGAGATGCATGCAGACGCCGACGCCGCTCGCCTCCTCGCCCGCATAGAGATGCACGAAGCCGGGAATGTCACCGGTCGCGAACTCGACATGGAGGCGCTCTTCGAATTCTCGAATGCGCCGCATCGTGCGGTAAGCCGTCAACAACTGGTCTCTGCTGAGTTGCATTGCGGTGGTCTCCCGTCCTTCGCTGTGCGATCCGCCGCCTAAAAATAGGCGACCCCGCTGGTTTTGTCGAAAACATGCACTTTTTCGATGTCGAAGCCGATGCGGCACGCCTCCCCCGGCGCGCCCATGGGGCCGATTTTCGCCTTCACCGTAAACCGGTCCGCCCCCATCGTCGCCTCTACCACCATGTCGCCGCCGAGCGGCTCGGTCACGAAAATCTCGCCGGGAAAGCCGAACGAGCCGTCCGCACCGGGCTCGATCCTGAGATCGTCCGGTCGGATGCCGAGGCGGACGGCGCCGTCCGCGCCGCCCTCGGCCAGCAGGCCCGACTGGCGGTCCGTCAGCGGCAGGCGGAAGCCGGAATGGACGGCCGCCACCCCTTCGTTGGTGCGCTCCAGCGAACAGTCCACGATGTTCATGGGCGGCTCGCCCACAAAACCCGCAACGAACTCGTTCTTCGGGCTGTTGTAGATCTCGCCGGGAGTCCCGAGCTGCTGGAGCACGCCCTCATGCATCACCGCGATACGGTCCGCCATGGACATGCCCTCGAGCTGGTCGTGGGTCACATAGACCGTGGTGGTCTCCAGGCGCCGTTGGAGATGCTTGAGCTCGCCCCGCATGTGGGAGCGGAGCTTGGCATCGAGATGGGCGATGGGCTCGTCGAACAGAAAGACCTTGGGCTCGCGCACGATGGCGCGGCCGATGGCCGTGCGCTGCTTCTGGCCGCCGCTGAGCTCCACCGGCTTGCGGGAAAGCAGATCGCCGATCTCGAGGATTTCGGCGGCGCGCTTCACCCGCTTATCGATCTCCGCCCGGGAGATCTTCCGCAGCTTGAGGGGGTTCGCCATGTTCTCGAAGACGGTCTTGTGCGGATAGAGCGCGTAGTTCTCGAACACCATGGCGACGTCGCGATCCCGCGGCGGAAGGTCGTTCACCCTCGTTTCATCGAAGAAGATGTCGCCCGAGGAGATGAATTCGAGACCCGCCAGCATGCGCAGGGTCGACGACTTGCCGCAGCCGGACGGGCCCAGAATGCACATGAACTCGTTGTTGTCGATCTCGAGATCGAGCTCCTTCACGGCAACCGTCTTGCCGTAATATTTCCAGACATCGGTAATGGTGACCGAAGCCATCAGCACTCTCCCGAACGCATCGTCGTTTCCCGCCTCGCGCCGACGCCTATTCGCGCACCGCGCCCATGGTCAGCCCGGTGACAAGATAGCGGCGGATCAGGAGGCCGAGGAACATCATGGGCACCGTGGTGACGACACCCGCCGCCATGATCATTCCCCACTGGATCTTCACGGGCTGCACCAGCTCCGCGGTCGCCACCGGCAGGGTCTTGGCGCCACCCGAGCCGATGATCGAGGCGAACAGAAAGTCGTTCCAGCCGAACAGCACGCAGAGCACGATGAAGGCGCCGATACCCGGCGCCACCAGCGGGATGATCATGCGGAAGGCCTGCCATCGGGTGCAGCCGTCGCACTGCGCCGCCTCCTCGATCGCATAGGGCACGTTGTCGAAAAAGCCCTTCAATATCCAGATGGCGAACGGCAGGTTGAAGGTGGTGTAGGCGAGGATCAGCCCCGGCAGCGTGCCCACGAGGCCCGAGGACCGGAAGATCACATAGAGCGGCACCATCACCGCCACCACCGGCGCCATGCGGGTCGAGATGATCCAGAACAGGAGGTCGCGCTTGCCGCGGAACTCGGCCCGCGAAAGCGCATAGGCGGCCATGGCACCCAGCGAGACCGAAACCGCCGCCGAGCCGAGGGACGCGATCAGGCTGTTGCGGAGATAGGTCCCGAAATGCTTCTCCGTGAAGAGTTCCACATAGTGCTGGCCCGTGGGCTCGAAGTCGAACATCACGCCGACGCCGCCCCAATCGCCCACCGCGGGCACCTGGAAGGCATCCAGCAGGTCCTTGAAGGAGGAGACCAGCATGATGAAGAGCGGCAGCACCGTCCACACGAAGAAGAAGACGAGGAAGAGCCCCGCAAGGACGCTCACCGCGGTGCGTCCCGGCGACTTGTAGCGGACGATTTCGCGCGAAGCCACGGCGCTACACCTCGTCCGAGCCGGTCTTCAGCTTGCGGGTCGGATCCTCGAACACCTTGGTGAGGACGAAGCCCAGCAGAATGGTCAGCAGCAGCAGGGTGAACGCGATGGCCGCGCCGCGCCCGAGTTCGAAAAACTTGAAGGACACGTCGAAGAGATAGGTGGGCAATATCTTGGTGGCGTTGGCGGGCCCCCCGCCGGTCATGATCAGGATGGTGTCGATAAAGCGGAAATTGTCCATGAAGCGGAGCAGGATGGCGATCAGGAGGAAGGGGTAGAGGTTGGGGAGCGCCACGCTGAAGAAGTTCCGCACCGGGCCCGCGCCGTCCACCATATGCGCCTCGAGCTGGTCCTGCGGCACGCGCTTGAGGCCCGCGAGGGTGATCAGGGCGATCAGCGGCGTCCACTGCCAGACATCGGTGGCGACGACCGCGAACATGGCCCAGAACTTGTTGCCGAGGATCGAGCCGCCCTCCAGCAGCCCGAGACTCTGGAGCAGCCAGAAGTACCAGCCGAACGTCCCGTTATAGAGGAACATGTAGAGGAAGCCCGCGATCACCGGCGCCATCATCATGGGCATGAGGAAGATGGTGACCAGGAGCTTTTCGAGCCGGCTGTTATTGAGGATCACCGCCACCAGAACGCCGAGCCCGATCTCGATGGTGAGGCAGAGCGCGCTGTATTTGAAGAGGGTGACCCAGCCGCTCGCGAACTTCTTGTCGCCGGCAAGCCGCGTGAAATTGTCGATGCCGTTCCAGACGTCCGGCTTGCCCGGCGCGAGCTGCACCTCGTGCAGGGTCATGTAGATGAGCCAGCCGAAGGGATAGAGCGATATCGCCGCCAGCAGAAGGATAGCCGGCAGCATCAGCCACAGAAGATAATAGCGCGGAGGGCGCCGGTTGAAGCTCTCCGGCAGATAGTCGATCTTGCGAACGCCGCGCGCGAACTCGTCCGCGACGCCCCTCTCCGCGATGGTGTCGACCGCCATGTGCCTCACTCACGCCGCCCCGGGCGGGCGGCTCGGGCGTGCCCGCGGCCGCCGGCCGCGGGCACGCAACGCCGTTCCTAGATGTCGTGGATGGCGTTCAACTCGTCCCGGATGGATTCGCACGCCTCCTGGGCCGAAAGTTCGCCCGAGATGCACTGCTGGGTGCCGACCCGGACGATCTCGTGATACTCGTTCGACTTGGGAAGCTTCGGACCCAGCACCATGTTGGGCGAGCGGATGCCCTTGTCGTAGACCGCCTCGAAGGTCAGCGCGTTCGGCATGTTGGTGGGCCGGTTGCGGGCTTCCTTCACCTCCGGGACCTCGAGCACGGACCGCCGCGTCGGCGTACCGCCGACGCCGCGGAGGACCATGAGCTGGGTCTCGTGGCTGCACGCCCAGCTCGCGAAGATGAAGGCGGCCCTCTGCAGGTCCATGGGGGCACCGCCATTGATGCCGATACCGCCGATGCCGCAGTTGGTGGCGTTCACCACATTGGCGCTGCCGTCCACGTTCCACGAGGGCTCGCCCTTGGGGCCCATGGCATAGGCCGTCCTGCCGCCGGCGGCGACGGACTGCTCGGGATCCTCCACCGAGGCGGCGAACTCGTGATACTGGATCTGCATGGCGACGCCGCCGGCGGCGTAGACCGTGTTCAACTCCAGCGTCCCGTTGGTGAGGTTGTCGGGGTGGGAGGCGTCGGCGAGCATCTTGTAGCCCTCCATCGCCTGGACCGACTGTGCATCGCCCCAATTGGTGGGGCCGGGGTTCTTGGAGCCCAGCGTGTCGTCGACGGCGAAGTCCAGCCACTGGTTCTGCGCATACATGTGGCGCTGGATGTCGAGCTGGGTCGTCCAGCCGAACGAGCCGTGATGCTGCGCGTAGCCATAGGGGATCGAAGCGTCGCGGTCGTGCATCTTGCGGAAGAACGCGGCGATATCGACCATGTTCTTGTAGGTCGTCTCGTCGGTGAACTCGAGGCGGTAGCCGTAGTCGGCCTCGAAATCCTTGGTGAGCTGCTCGAAAAGGTCCTGCCGGTAGAACGTGCAGGAAACCGCGCAGTCGTAGGGGAAGGCGCGGATCGGGCCGCGCTCGTAATAGACGCCGCAAGCATCGAGATAGTTCTCGAACCAGACGTCGGAGCCGTAGCCCTGCGGGTCCAGCGGCAGCGTGTCGTCCATCGTGAACTGGTTGAGGTCGGCGTAGAAGTCGGCGAAGGGCGAGCCGATGGGCTTGTCCTGCACATAGTTGAGCTGATAGTCGCCCTGCCCGCTCCGGAGGTCGATACCGACCTTCTGCTGCACCGTCGGCAGGCCGTCGGTGAGAATCTCCACCTCGATTCCGGTCAGGTCGTAGAAGGCCTGGATGTTGTCGCGGATGGCGAAGGAGGGCGGCGTGTTCTCCGACATGAAGACCAGCTTCGAGCCCTCGTATTGGCGCCATTTCGCATCGTCCGAGGACGAGGCGTAGACCGGGCGGCGCGTGATCACGGAGTTCATCCCGACCGCCACCGAGCCCGCGCCGAGCACGGTCGCGACACCGCCGCCGAGTTCCAGGAACTTGCGCCGGCTGATCGGCTTGTAGAGGGCCTTCTTTGGCATAGAGAACATGCTGCTCACTCCTCGAGAGTTGCGGTTCGTACGCGGGTGCGGCCGGAAGGCGGGCGCAGGCGGCGCGCCACGCCAGAGGAAGCCTTTTGTATTCCGGCGAAACTATACTCCAGCAGACCGGTGTCAATACCATAGAGCGGTCTGGAAGGTCCCTCACGCCTTCCCTTGCAGTGCGCAGGCGGGCGCAGGGGCCTCCCCCGGTCCGCTTGTTGAGGCGGCGCGGCGCTGATATATGCTCGACGCTCCGCGGGAGGGGAAGGCGGCGATCCGCGCTCCGTCGTCTCGTGGAGCGACGACAGGTTCCACCATGAGTCCGCGGAAGCCCATGAGCGCCGATCCCCGAACGCCGGACGGGGCGCCGGCATGAGCGTGTTCGGGCCGGGCGCGGCGCGGCGCGATCGGGCCGCGCTTCCCCGGACCCGCGATCTCGGCAGGATAGGCGGGCTCGCCCGCTTCCTCCGACCCTACCGGGGAACGATGGCAGGCGCACTGGCCGCGCTTTGCGCCAGCACGGCGGCGGTCCTCGCCCTGGGACAGGGCCTGCGCATCCTGATCGACGACGGCCTGGGCGGCCAGGAGGTCGAACGACTCCACGAGGCCCTGATCTACATGGCGGCGATGGTGGCACTGCTCGCCGCCGGTACGTTCGCCCGCTTCTATCTGGTCTCCTGGCTCGGCGAGCGCGTGGTCGCCGATATCCGGCGCGCGGTGTTCGAGCGGCTGGTGCGGTTGAGCCCGGCGTTCTTCGAGACCAACAAGACGGGCGAACTGCTCTCCCGCATCACGGCGGATACCACCCTGCTGCAAACCGTGATCGGCGGCCAGGCGTCCTCTGCGCTACGCAACCTGCTGCTGCTGATCGGCGGCTGCGCCATGCTGCTGGTGACCAGCCCCAAGCTCACCGGCTTCGTGGTGCTGCTGGTACCGATCGTCGTGGCGCCCATCGTCCTGCTGGGCCGGCGCGTCAGGCGCTTCTCGCGGCAGAGCCAGGACAGGGTGGGCGATGTGGGCGGCCATCTGGAGGAGATTCTCGGCGGGATCGAGACGGTCCAGGCCTTCGGGCACGAGCGGCGCAGCGGCGAACGCTTCGCCGGCCATGTCGAGGCGGCGTTCCGCACGGCACTCCGCCGGGTACGCGCGCGCGCCGCACTCACGGCGGTCGTCATCGCGCTGGTCTTCGCAGGTATCGGTCTGATCCTCTGGATCGCGGGCTATGACGTTCTCGACGGCGGCATGACCGGCGGCGCGCTCACGGCCTTCATGTTCTATGCGGTGGTGGTGGCGGGCGCGGTGGGCTCGCTCAGCGAGGTCTATGGCGATCTTCAGCATGCGGCGGGCGCCGCCGAACGGTTGGCCGACCTCTTGCGCCGCGAGCCGGCGATCGCCGAGAACGAACGCACCGCCACCCCATTGCCGGAACCCCGACGCGGCGCGGTCCGCATGGAACGGGTGACCTTCTGCTACCCTTCCCGGCCGCAAGACGCGGCGCTCCGCGACTTTTCGCTCGCGGTCGAGCCGGGCGAGACCGTCGCCCTGGTGGGCCCTTCGGGCGCGGGGAAGTCCACCGTCTTCGCGCTGTTGCTGCGTTTTTACGACCCGGATTCGGGACATATCACGATCGACGGGGTGGATATCCGCGAAGCCGCGCTCCCGGCTGTGCGCGGCTGCTTCGGCCTGGTACCCCAGGAGCCCACCATCTTCGCCGACAATGTGCGAGAGAACATCCGCTTCGGCCATCCCGAGGCGGATGACGATGCTGTCCGCCGCGCGGCGGAAGCGGCGGGCGCGGCGGCTTTCACCGATGCTTTGCCGGAGGGCTACGAGACCTTTTTGGGCGAGAAGGGAGCACGGCTCTCCGGCGGCCAGAAGCAGCGCATCGCGCTCGCCCGCGCCGTCCTGCGGAATCCGCCCGTCCTGCTTCTCGACGAAGCGACGAGTGCGTTGGACGCCGAGAGCGAGCGCATGGTGCAGGAGGCGCTTGAACGCCTCATGGCGGACCGCACCACCATCGTGATCGCCCATCGCCTTGCCACCGTCCAGAAGGCGTCCCGCATCGTGGTGATGGACGGGGGCCGGGTGGTGGCGGAAGGCACCCACCGCTCCCTGCTCGCCGAAGGCGGCCTCTACGCCCGCCTCGCCGCCCTCCAGTTCGACGGCTGCTGAGGAGCCCCCACTCTTTCCTCGGCGGCGAACAAGCCGCCCGCGTCAGCGCTGAGTCAGCTTCAGTTCGATACGGCGGTTGCGGCGGTAGGCGATCTCGTCGTCGCGGGCGTCGATGGGCTGGAATTCGCCGTAGCCCGTGGCGCTGAGACGGTGGGCGGGGATGCCGCGGTCGATGAGGAAGTTCACCACCGAAATCGCGCGCGCGGCCGAAAGCTCCCAATTCGAAGGGAAGCGCGGAGTCTGGATCGGCTGGCGGTCGGTATGGCCGTCCACCTGGAGGATCCACGGCAGATCGCCCGGAATGCGCGCCATCACCTCCTGAAGGACATCGGCGAACGTCGCAAGCCGGTCCCGGCCTTCCGCCTCGAGTTCGTCCGCGCCCGATTGGAACAGCACCTCGGACTGGAAGACGAAGCGGTCGCCGATGATGGTGAAGTCGCGCCGGTCGCTGAGCACCTCACGCAAGCGGCCGAAGAACTCGGACCGGTACGAAGCGAGCTCCTCCACCTTGGCGGCCAGTGCTTCGTTCAGGCGCTGGCCCAGATTCTGGATGACGACCTGCTGCTCCTCGGCCTTGCGTTCCGATATTTCGAGCACCGCCTCGATCCGCGCCAACTGCTCGCGCAGCGCGGCGATCTGCCGGTTGAGCAGCGCCACCCGAGCACTTTGCCGATCGGTGAGCTCGACATTCGCCGAGAGTTCCGTCCGGGCGTCGGCCAGGAGACTTTGGGATTCGAGATAGAGCGCCTGCACTTCCGCCAGACGGATCTCGCGCTCCTCCAGGCTGCGCTGGGCGAGCATCGTGCGCTCCTCCTCGGTGGAGAGCCGCTCCTCGAGCTCCGCCGCCGTGTCCCGGAGCGCCGAGAGATCCGCCTGCACCGCGGCGGTCTCGCCCCGGCTTTCGTCGAGGGCCGCGACCAGATTGCCGACCCGGGCTTCGAGCTCCGCCCGTACCCCCTGCAATGCCAGGATGTCGCGGCGGAGGCGTTCCAGATCGGCGAGCAGGACGGTGATCCTCTCCTCGCCGACCTCCGCTTCAAGCAGCGCCTCGGCCCGGGCCTGGGACGCCTCCGCCGCCTCGGCGAAGGCCGTCTGCGCTTCGGCGGTCATTTCGTCGAGACGCAGCCTCAGCGTATCCCGTTCGCTCTGCGCAAGCGAAAGTTCGTTGCTGAGCCGGTCGCGCGCAGAAAGCGACGTCTGAAGCTCGGCCGAAAGCTGCGCGATATTGAGCCGGAGGTCGGCGTTCGCCCGGCGTTCGAGGGACAGCATGTCAGCGAGTTCCTCGACCTGCAGCGAGAGCTCTTCCAGCGCCTCGGTCTGGCCCGAGACCGTCCGTTGCAGGAAATACTGCGCCAGCATGTAGACGACGAGCAGGAAGATCATGACCAGGAGCAAGGTCGACAGAAGGTCGACGAAGCCCGGCCAGTAGTCGGCTCGCGAGCCCCTTCGCCTCAGCCGCGATGCGGCGTACACCGGTCGTCTCTCCCCACCTAGCGGCGCTCGTTGTCGGCGACGGCTGCGATGGTCCTGGCAAGCACCTTGATCTCGCCGCGCAGTTCGGAGACCGCCTGCTCGCGCCCCGAGATCATCTCCTCCAAAAGCCGCGCGACATAGACGTCGAGATTGCGCAGATGAGCGCGGCTGGATTCGTCGAGGCCGCCCGGCCGTGCCGCGTTGGCGGCGAGCCGCTCAAGGACCGCGCGCATCTCCATCTGGCTGTCCGCCAGCTTGTTCATCATCGTGTGCTCGGAGCGCATATGGTCGGTCAGCGTGGCAAGCTGCTCCGTCAGCGAGAGCGCGTTGGCGGCGGATGTCGCGCGCTGCTCCTCCCCACGTGCGAGCGTACGCTGAAGATCGTCCAGGCTGTCGGCGGTCTTCTCCAGGAGGGCGCTGACATAGGCCGGCACCGTCTGGTCCGCGTCGCCCGCCAAAGCACCGCCCGAGAGACGCGTATAGGACGAGAGCCAGTCTTCAAGATTGTTGTAGAAGCGGTTCTGAGCCTGGCTCGCCTGAAGTTCCAGGAAGCCCAGGACGAGCGATCCGGCGAGGCCGAACAGCGACGAACTGAAGGCCGTCCCCATGCCCTCCAACGGCGCCTCGAGACCGCCCTTGAGGTCGTCGAACACGCCGATCATGTCCTGGTTGGCGACCGAAAGATCGCCGATCACGTCGCCCACCGACGTCACGGTCTGAAGCAGACCCCAAAAGGTGCCGAGGAGGCCGAGGAAGATCAGCAGCCCGATCATGTAACGCGAGAGGTCCCGCGATTCGTCGAGCCGCGATCCGATGCCGTCGAGCAGGCTGCGCAGCGCGACGGCGGAAAGGGTCACGCGACCGTGCCGGTCCGACAGCATGGTGGCAAGCGGCGCGAGCAGGCGAGGCCTGCGGGTTGCCGCGCCCGTACGCCGGGCCTCCGCGAGCCAGGCGGAATCGGGCTTGAGCAGGAGCACCTGGCGGAAGTTGTAGACGATACCCAGCACCAGAACGCCGAGGATCACCCCGTTCAACACCGGGTTCGCGGCAAACGCATCCTCCAGCGTCTCCACGAGCGCCACGCAGATTCCGATCACGAACAGCAGGAACACGCTCATGCGGATGAGGAAGGGGCGCAGCTGGGTCATTGTGCTTCCATGAGGTCCGATGCCTTCGCGCGGAGCCGATACGACCGCCGACAGGCCGCAGACCGCCATGGCTGGAGCCCGCCGCGCAAGCCGCAAGCCACACTAGTCCAAGGGATTCACCCCGACAACAGCTTGTCCGCGTCGGATCCCGCCGATCGGCCCGAATCCAGCCGCCGGTTTCCCCGCGCTGCATCACGCTGTGCCGTGTAAATCGAGCACAGTTTGGAATCCCCCAAGGGGGGGGTATTATGGTTTGTTTGTTTCGATAGCGTTCTGGAAATGCAGGCGCTGTAGTCGGAAAGGGAAACACATGCTTCTGGTACGATATTTCACCGTCAGCACTCTGGCAGTGGTTGCAATGCTGGCAACCGGAACCGTCCACGCGGATTCGCCCGATGTCTCCGTGTCGGGAGGCTCCGGTGGCATCCGCGCTGACAGCCACGCGCCGGTCGGCGTGATGGGCGACCATGTTCATGGCGCCGGCGAGTGGATGCTCTCTTACCGTTTCATGCGGATGTCCATGGGAGATGGCAACCGAATCGGCACGGATTCGGTAACCCCGGAACGGATCGTCACGACCGTGCGCAATGTCCACGGCACGCCCCCGACGGTGCGGGTGGTGCCCACCAGCATGACGACCGACATGCACATGTTCGGTGCCATGTACGCGCCTACGGACACCGTGACCCTGATGGCCATGACGTCCCATCTTTCCAAAGAGATGGACCACATCACCTTCGCGGGCATGAGGGGCACCACCCGACGCGGCGAATTCACGACCCGGGCCAGCGGCATGGGCGATTCGAAGCTCGTGGCCTTGGTCAGCCTGGAGGACAGCCCCGGAAGCAACCTCCATCTGAACGTCGGCATGAGCTTTCCGACCGGTTCGATAGACGAATCCGACAGGGTTCTGGCGCCCACCGGAATGCGGCCGACGCTTACCCTGCCCTACCCGATGCAACTCGGCTCGGGCACCTACGACTTCCTGCCGGGGATCACCTACTATGGCGGGATGGACCGCTGGGGCTGGGGCGCGCAATATCTCGGTACGTTGCGAATCGGCGACAACGATGCCGACTACACGCTCGGCAACCGGCATGAGGTGACGGCGTGGGCAAGCTATCTGTGGGAAGACGCATTCAGCACCTCCGTGCGCCTCAAGGGCAGCAGCCTCGGTTCCATCGATGGCATGGACAGACGGATCCGCGCGCCGGTGCAGACCGCGAATCCCAAGTTCCAGGGCGGCAAGCGTCTCGACCTCCTGTTTGGCGTGAACATGGTCGCCCAGAGCGGCGACCTGCGCGGACACCGGCTGGCGTTCGAGTTCGGTACGCCGATCTACCAGAAGCTGAACGGCCCGCAGCTCGAGGGCGACTGGTCCGCCATGCTCGGGTGGCAATACGCCTTCTGAGCCCCTGCCCGGGCTGGGCTGAAGCCCGGGAAACGCACCGCCCCCGGGCAGAGGAAGGAGGGGCGGGAAATGGACGCTGAAGCCCGGGCGCTGAAGGCCGCGGCCCGGGTGGACGAGGCGCGGCTCTGGTCCCGGCAGATGACCATGGCCGAGATCGGTGCCACCGAGAAGGGTGGGGTCAACCGCGCCGCGCTCTCGCCCGAGGATATCCGCGCCCGCCTCCTGATGGTGGAGTGGGCGCGCGAGCTGGGCTTCGAGCTCGCGACGGACGGCATCGCCAACCTCTATGTCCGAAGGCCCGGGCGCCGTGCCGACTCGGCGCCCGTGGTCACCGGGAGCCATCTCGACAGCCAGCCCCGGGGCGGCAAGTTCGACGGCGCTTACGGCGTGGTGGGAGGCTTCGAGGCGTTGGAGGCCATTCACCGCACCGGTATCGAGACGGAACGACCCATCGAGGTCGTCGCCTGGACCAATGAGGAGGGCGGGCGCTTCCAGCCGGGCGCCATGGGCTCCGCCGTGTTTGCGGGCGTGCTCGACCTCGAGGACCAGCGCGGTATCGTGGACAGTGCCGGTACGCGCCTTGGCGACGCTCTCGCCGAAACCCTCGCCTCCACCCCCGACCTGCCGCTACAGCCGTTTCGACGGCCCTTCTCGGCCTATGTGGAGGCCCATATCGAGCAGGGGCCCCGGCTCGAGAACGACGGCGACACCATCGGCGTCGTCACCGGAATCCAGGGGCTCTACTGGTTTACCGTCGAGGTGACGGGCGAGGAGGCCCATGCGGGCACCACGCCTCTCAAGGGCCGCAAGGACGCGCTCAAGGCCGCCGCTTCCATGGTCCGCGCGCTGGAAGAGCTCACGGCGGACGAGACGGACACGGTGCGCTTTACGGTCGGCCGCTTCGAGTGCGGCCCCGGCGCGCCGAGCACGGTCCCGAGCCGCGTGCTCTTCACCATCGACTTCCGCCACCCGGACCCGGCGGTCATCGATCGCATCAAACCCGCAATCGCGCCCACCTGCCATGCCAATGCGCGAGGGTGCGCGGTGCAGGTACGGCCCACCATCGACAACGCGCCGGTGACCTTCGATGCGGCGGTGGCGGACAGGGTGGAGCGCTACGCGACCGCGTTGGGCTACGCCAATGCGCGGCTTCCCTCCGGCGCAGGCCACGATGCGGGTCACATTGCCCCGCTCTGCCCCACGGGGATGATCTTCGTGCCGTGCGAACGGGGCTTGAGCCACAACGAGGCGGAGAACGCCACACCCGCCGACCTCGCGGCCGGTGCACGTACTCTCGCCGCCTGCCTGGTCGACCTCGCCAACCGCGAGGCGCCCTGACCCACCGCACCGGAGGCGAACGCATGTCGGATCCTGGGACGATGGACGCCATGCGGCCCGTGATCCGCGCCCGCCGCCATGCCGTCGCCGCCGGGCACCATCTTGCGGCCCAGGCGGGTTTCGCCCTGCTGGAGGCGGGCGGCAACGCGATCGATGCAGGCGTCGCCGCCGGCATCGCCCTCGGTGTCGTGCACAGCGACATCGTGAACGCGGCCGGCGTTGCTCCGATCATCCTCTACACCGCGAAGACGGGCCGGGTGGAGACCATCAGCGGCCTTGGAACCTGGCCGCGCGCCGCGACAGCCGACCTCTTCGCACGCGCGCATGATTCGCACATCCCCGAGGGGTTGCTGCGAACCGTCGTTCCCGCCGCTCCCGACGCCTGGATCACGGCCCTCGCGCGGCACGGCACCGTGACGTTCGGCGAGGCCGCGGCCGCTGCCATCGACTATGCCCGGAACGGCTTCGTCATGTACCCGCTCATGGCGAGCGTCATTGCGAGCAAGGCGGAGGCCTACGCCCGCTGGCCTTCCAACGCCGAAATCTATCTGCCGGGGGGCAGGCCGCCGGAAGCGGGCGATATATTCGTCCAGACCGACCTCGCAGCGACGCTCCAATATATGGCGGACGAGGAGCGCGCCGCCGGCGGTAGCCGGGAAGGCGGCCTCGCCGCAGCGCGCGCGGCGTTCTATCGGGGCGACATCGCGGTGGCCATCGCGCGCTACCACCGGGAGAACGGCGGGCTGCTGGACGAGACCGACCTCGCCGACTTCTCCGTCGCGGTGGAGCCCCCGGAACGGGTTAGCGTATCGGGCACGGACATCTATGTCTGCGGCCCCTGGTGCCAGGGACCCGTCCTTCTGCAGACGCTCCGCCTGCTTGATCTCCCGGCGCTGGCGCGGCTCGGCCACAACAGCGCAGACGCCATTCACATCATTGTGGAAGCGCTGAAGCTCGCCTTCGCCGACCGGGAGCGCTGGTACGGCGATCCGCGTTTCGTCGACGTGCCCATGGAAGCGCTGCTCTCCGACGACTATGTCGCGCTCCGGCGTGGACTCATCCGGCCCGGCGCGGCGTGGCCCGGAATGCCGCCCGCGGGCGATCCGCTCCGAGGCCTCGCGCAGGCGATGCCCGGCACGCCGCCCGGTGCAAGCGCGGACGGGCCGCCGGCCACCGCGCACGATACCTCCTATGTGTGTGCGATCGACGCCGAGGGCAACGTCTTCTCGGCGACGCCGAGCGACGTGTCGTTCGACACGCCGGTCATACCGGGTACGGGGCTCTGCCCCTCCTCCCGCGGCTCCCAGTCCTGGGGCGATCCCGCCCATGCCTCGAGCGTCGCTCCCGGCAAGCGGCCGCGGCTCACGCCGAACCCCGCACTGGCCATCCGAGACGGCGCGTTCTTCATGCCCTTCGGCACGCCGGGCGGGGACGTCCAGACCCAGGCCATGCTCCAGACCTTTCTCAATATCACGGTCCACGGCATGAACCCGCAGGCCGCCGTCGAAGCCCCGCGTTTCGCCACCGCGAGCTTCCCGAACTCCTTCGAGCCGCACGACTACCATCCCGGACTGCTGCAGCTCGAACAGCGGATTCCGCGCGCCGTGGGCGACGGGCTTGCGGAGCGCGGCCACGAAGTCCGATGGTGGCCGGACTGGGCGTGGCCCGCGGGCAGCGTGTGCGTGCTGATTCGAGACGTCGCGCGCGGTACGCTTTCGGCCGGCGCCGATCCCAGGCGGCCGTCCTACGCGCTCGGACGCTGAACGCCGGGCGGAGAAACGGCGAGGCGAGGCATGATCGTCCTGTTCGAGAACTGCCGCATCTTCGACGGCGTATCGCCGACGATACGCGAAGGCGCCACCGTGGTCGTCGAGGACGGTCGGATAAAGGAGGTCGCCGACAACCCGGTCAAGGCGCCGGCCGAGGCGCTGCGCGTGGCGGCGGGCGGGCGGACTCTCATGCCCGGCCTGATCGACGCCCATTTCCACGCACTTCTCGCGGACCTGGACGTCTCCGCGCTCGACTCCATGCCGGCGTCCCTCCTGCATCAGCATGCGCGGCGCAATCTCGAGGCGGCACTCGACCGGGGCTTCACCACGGTGCGCGATGCGGGCGGCGCCGACCTCGGCCTCGCCCTCGCCGTGGAGCGGGGCCTCATTGCCGGCCCACGGATATTCTTTGCCGGCCGCGCTCTGAGCCAGACCGGCGGACATGGCGACATGCGCAGCCAGACCCGCTTCGAGCCCTGCGGCTGCGCGGGCTATGGCGGGCCCATCACGCGGGTGGTAGACGGCCCCGACTCCGTCCGCCAGGCGGCGCGGGAGGAGCTCCGCAAGGGCGCGAACCAGATCAAGCTCATGGTCTCCGGCGGCGTGCTCTCGCCGACCGACCCGGTGTGGATGGACCAGTATTCCGACGACGAGATCCGCGCCGCCATCGAAGAGGCCGCGACGCGGCGTACCTATGTGATGGCCCATGCCCACACCGCCAGCGCCGTCCGCCGCTGTGCAGCGCTCGGCGTGCGCTCCATCGAGCACGGTACTCTTGTGGACGCCGGCGCGGCCGCGGCGGCTTCGGCCGCGGGCGCCTTCGTCGTGCCCACGCTGGTCACCATCTTCGCCATGCTGGAGTCGGGCGCGGACTTCGGCTTGCCGAAGATCTTCGCCGACAAGCTCCAGGGACTCGGAGACGCAGGGATGCGCTCCCTCGAGGTCTGCCGGGACGCCGGCATCCGCATCGGTTTCGGGACCGACCTGCTCGGGCCGCTCCAGGATCGGCAATGCCAGGAGTTCCTGATCCGGGCCGAAGTCCTCTCGCCGCTCGAGGTGCTGCGTTCCGCCACCTCCATAAACGCGGCGCTGATCGAGCGGGAAGGCGCGCTCGGCACGATCGCACCGGGCGCGATCGCCGATATTCTGCTGGTTGACGGCAACCCGCTCGAGGATCTCGGCCTGCTCCAGGACCAGGGCGCCCATATCCCCGTCGTGATGAAGGGCGGCCGCTTCCACCGAAACGCGCTGTAGAATGGACGCCGGATAGAGAGAGGGAGAGCGGCATGGAACTCGACCCGCAGGTGCGGAAGATCGTGGACGAGATCAACGCCATCGACGTACCGCCCATCGCCGAGCGGCCGCTGGAGGAGGTGCGCGCGGGCTTTCGCAAGCTCGTCATGGAGCTCCAGAATCCGGGCCCCGACGTTGCGCGGACCGAAGATCGGGAGATCCCGGGCCCTCACGGCCCGATCCGCGCGCGCATCTACTGGCCGGAGGAGAGCGCCTCGTCCGCGAAGCTCCCGGTCTATATCAACTATCACGGCAGCGGCTTCGTGGTTCTCAGCATCGATACCCACGACAATGTGTGCCGCACGCTCTGCAAGGGCGCCGGCTGCATCGTGGTGGCGGTGGACTACCGCAAGGCGCCGGAGAACAAGTTCCCGAAAGCTGCCGACGACGCCTGGGCCTCCCTCCAATGGGTGGCCGCCCATTGCGCGGAGTTCGGCGGCGATCCGGCGCGCATTGCCGTTGGGGGCGATTCCGCGGGCGGCGGTCTTGCCGCGGTGACGGCGCAGCGCGCCCAGGCCGAGGGCGGGCCGGCGCTCGTCTTCCAGCTT
The DNA here is from genome assembly GCA_965220825.1 of Alphaproteobacteria bacterium. GTDB lineage: Bacteria > Pseudomonadota > Alphaproteobacteria > UBA828 > UBA828. The sequence continues at coordinate 173,657 of OZ244839.1, read as the reverse complement.
CTCGTTTATCCCGTCACCGATACGCGGCAGGACCGGGAATCCTACCGGACGTTCGCCGAAGGCTATATGCTGACGGCCGAGGCCATGGCCTGGTTCTTCGACTGCTATTTCAGCGACGAATCGGAGCGCGCCCATGTCTCGGTCGCACCGCTCCGCGCAGACGATGTGAGTGGCCTGCCGCCGGCGCTGGTCCTCACCGCGAGCCACGACCCCCTGCTGGACGACGGCGTCGCCTACGCCCAGAGGCTCGAAGCCGCAGGCGTGCCCACGGAACACGTCAACTATGAAGGCCAGGTTCACGGCTTCTGGACGGCGACCGCGACCATGGACGCGTCGCACGCCGCCCACGCCAAGGCCTGCGGCGCGCTCCGGGCGGCCTTCGGAACGAGCTGAGGCTCCGGCCGTGGGCGTATCCGCCTACGACGCCCTCATCGTTGGCGCGGGGTTCTCGGGCGTCTACATGCTGGAGCGGTGCCGGGCGCTCGGGCTCTCCGCGCTGGTGGTGGAGGCCGGCGCCGATGTGGGCGGCACCTGGTATTGGAACCGCTATCCCGGCGCCCGCTGCGACGTGGAAAGCATGACCTATTCGTATTCCTTCGACGATTCGCTGCAGCGGGAATGGCGCTGGCGGGAGCGCTACGCGACCCAGCCGGACATCCTGCGCTACATCCGCCATGTGGTGGACCGTTTCGACCTCCGCAGGGACATGCGGTTCGGGACTCGGATAACCGCCGCCGCCTTCGACGAAACGCAGGCGCGCTGGACGCTCTCCACCGACCGGGGAGAGCGCTTCACCGCCAAATACGTGATTCTGGCGACCGGCTGTCTCTCCAGGCCCAACCTGCCGGCCTTCCCCGGCCTCGACCGCTTCGCGGGCACATGGTTCCACAGCGCCGACTGGCCGCGGAGCGAGGTCGCGCTCGCCGGCAAGCGGGTCGGCATCGTGGGTACCGGCTCGACGGCGATTCAGATGGTCCCGCTCGTGGCACGCCAAGCCGGGCATCTCACCGTCTTCCAGCGCACGGCTAATTTCAGCATCCCGGCCTGGAACGGCCCGGTCTCCGCCGAGACCGAGCGCCTCTGGGAGAGGGAGCGCACGGCGCTGCGGGAACGCGCGCGCCGCTCGCCCGTGGGCGACATTTTCGAAGTCTCGGAGGTCTCGGCGCTGGATGTCCCGCCGGAGGAGCGAGAGCGCATCTTCGAAAAGCGGTGGCGGCAGGGCTCGTTCAACTTCCTGGCGAGCTTCGGAGACCTGCTGACGAACAAGCGGTCGAACGACCTCGCGGTAGCCTTCGTCCACAGGAAAATCCGCGAGCGCGTCCACGATCCGGCGGTCGCCGCCCTGCTGTGCCCCAGGGACCACCCGCTCGGCACCAAGCGCCTCTGCGTGGACACGGACTATTACGAGACGTTCAACCGGAAGAACGTCTCGCTCGTGGATGTGAAGGCCGCCCCCATCGAGGAAATCACGCCTGCGGGCCTCAGGACGGGCAGGATCGAATACCCGCTCGATATCATCCTCTTCGCCACCGGCTTCGACGCCATGACCGGGGCCTTGTTCGCTATCGACATCCGCGGCCGGCGGGGGCTCTCCTTCCGGGAGAAATGGGCGTCGGGGCCGCGCAGCTATCTGGGCCTCGCGGTGGCCGGCTTCCCCAACCTCTTTACGGTGACGGGGCCCGGCAGCCCTTCGGTGCTGAGCAACATGATGACCTCCATCGAGCAGCATATCGAGTGGATCGCCGCATGTATCGGCCATATGGAAGAGCGCGGACTGGAGTCGATCGAGGCCAGCGTCGAAGCGGAAGACGCATGGACGGACCACGTCAACGAACGCGCCGCCGGCACCCTCTATTTCGACTCCAACACCTGGTATGTCGGCGCCAACATCCCCGGCAAACCGCGGGTCTGCCTGCCCTATGTGGGCGGGGTCGGCCACTACCGGACGCTTTGCGACGCGGTCTCGGCCAAGGGCTATGAGGGTTTCTCCCTCTCGCCCGCGAAGGCGGCGGCATGAGCGGCTTCGCCCCCTCCAACCGCCATGCGGACCTGATGGCGCGCGACGAGGCGCGGGTTTTCGGCTGGCGTTACGGCCCGGCGATCCAGTTCGAGCGCGGCGAAGGCATCTGGCTCTTCGACGTCGACGGCAAGCGCTATTACGACCTCACCGCCGGCATGATGTGCAACCTGCTCGGCCACTGCCATCCCGAGCTGGTGGAGACCATGCGGGAGCAGGCCGGGCGCATCTGGCACGAGAACTCCTGGTACTCCAACCCCCATATCGTGCGCTTCGCCGAACGCATCGCCTCGACGCTGCCTGAGGGCCTGGACGTGGTGAACTTCGCGGTCACCGGCTCGGAGGCCAACGAGATCGCCATGCGCATGGCGCTCGCGGCCACCGGCAAGCACGATATTCTCTCGGTCATCCGCGGCCTCCACGGCGGGAGCCTGGCCGTGGAATCGGTGACGACCATCGGCGGTGCCCGGCGGCGCAATCTCGGACCGCTTCTGGCGCCCGCCAATGCGCCCGCAATCTACGCTCCGTTCTGCTATCGCTGCCCCATCGACCGCGCCTATCCGGCCTGCGGCGTTGCCTGCCTCGATCGCTCCCGAGAGCTGATCGACCATGTGACGAGCGGGGACATCGCGGCGGTGATCGCCGAGACCATGCTGGTCGCCGGCGGCATGGTTGTGCCACCCCCGGAATGGCTCCCCCGCCTCAAGGCGCTCGCCGAAGCGGAGGGCGCGCTTCTGGTACTCGACGAAGCGCAGTTGGCGCCGGCGCGCACCGGCAGGCTCTGGGGCTTCCAGCACTATGACGCCGTTCCCGACATCGTCACCTTCGCCAAAGGCATGAGCGCGGGACTCGCGATCTGCGGCGCCGTCACCACGCGGGAGATCGCCGAAAGGGTGCGCGGCAAGGCGGGGCTCCCCTGGGCGGGCACCTATTCAGGGGACCCGCTGCCGGCGGCGGTCGCCGACAAGCAGCTCGAGATCGTGTTGCGGGACGGACTCGACCGTCGCGCGGCGGCCCAGGGCGAGGCGCTGCGACGCGCGCTCGAGGGCCTTGCCGCGCGCCATGAGCTCATCGGCGAGGTGCGCGGCAAGGGGCTCTACCAAATGCTCGATATCGTCACCGACCGCGAGAGCCGCACGCCCGATCCCGCCATGGCCGAGCGCATCCGGCTCAACGCTGCGCTCGACGGCGTCATCGTCATCTGCGTCAAGAACTTCATCCGCATCTGCCCGCCGCTCACCGTGGAGGACGCGGAGATCGCCGCCTTCACGGAACGCCTCGACCGTGCGGTTCGGCGCAGCCTCGACGGCCACCCGAAAGACGTGGACTTCCGCAGCACGAGCTCCCTCGCCACGGGTCTATAGGCGACAGGTGGTCTTCGTGGAGGAACGGCCTCGCAGGCCATGCCGCCTCTCCGCAGAAAAGCCCTCCAGCCCTCCGCAGCGAGAACGGCTCCCCGGCCGGTTCTACGCGCTCGCCGCTGCGACCGCGTCGGGCGGAGCGTCGAGGGCCGGGCTGCGGCGGGTCTCGCGGATCCAGCCGCCACCCAGCAGCCGATCGCCGTCATAGAGCACGCAAGCCTGGCCCGGCGCCGTCGCGGGCTCTGGCTCATCGAGCGCAACCCGGGCCCGGCCGCCGGGCAGAAGGGCGATGCGCGCCGGTGCGCCCGGATGGCTCGAGCGCAGCCGGGCGGTCACGGCGCGCGCCTCCCCGGCCCGAAGCGGTGCGCCATCCAGCCAGTTCAGCCGTCCGGTGACGACGATATCACGGAGCAGCGCGGCGCGGGGCCCGACCGTCACCCTGCGGCCCGCAGCATCCACGGAAACGACATAGAGCGGCTCGGAGCTCGCGATGCCGAGCCCTCTGCGCTGGCCCACCGTATAGCGGATCACGCCCTCATGACGCCCGAGAACCCGGCCCGCGAGATCCACGATGGGGCCGGGCTCGGCGGCACCGGGCCGGAGCCGCTCGACGGTGCGGGCATAGCCGCCCTCGCCCACGAAGCATATGTCCTGGCTGTCGGGTTTCTCGGCGACCGCGAGGCCGAGACGCGCCGCCTCCTCCCGCACGCACGCCTTCGGAAGCCCGCCCAGCGGGAAACGCAGACACTCCAGCTGCGCCCGCGTGGTGGCAAAGAGAAAATAGCTCTGGTCCCGCGCCCCATCGAAGGCCCGGTGCAGCGCGCACCCCGCAGGTGTTTCGACCCGGCGCACATAGTGGCCGGTGACAAGGGCGTCCGCGCCTAGATCGCGCGCGGCGGACAGCAGATCGCGGAACTTGACCCGCTCGTTGCAACGGACGCAGGGGATGGGGGTTTCGCCCCGGCGATAGGCATCCGCGAAGTCTTCCATCACGGCGGTTCGGAAACGCTCCCTATAGTCCAGCACATAGTGCGGGATGCCGAGCCGATCCGCGACGCGGCGGGCGTCGTAGATATCCTGACCCGCGCAGCAGGAGCGGGAACCGGCTGAAGACGCCGGTGAATCGTAGAGCAGCATGGTGAGGCCGAAGGCACGGTAGCCCGCTTCCGCCACAAGCCCGGCCGCCACAGACGAATCCACGCCGCCGGACATGGCCACCGCCACCCGTCGCTCCGCCCGCGGCTCTCCCAAGCCGAGATCAAGCCCGCCGTCTTGCATGGCGCGCACTATAGGCCCGCGAGGGCCGCGCACAAGAAGGCGCAGCAGCGGAACGGGCGCCGCGCTGCGGGGTTACGCCGCGTCCAGGGCGGCCTGCCAGAAGGCGGTCTCCAGGCGGGTCGCGGTGCGAAAGACGGCGACGAGGGAATCGAAGCGGGCCGCGCCGCCGCGGCGGGCGGCGAGTGCATCGAGCGTCTCGCGCTCGGCGGCGGCGACGGACTGATAGTCGGCGCCGGCATAGGTCTCGATCCAGCTTCCATAGGGATTGCCTGCGAGCCGGGTCGCCGGATCCGCCGCCAGACGCGCGCCGATCTCTCCATAGCCCACGACGCAGGGCGCGAGGGCCGTGCGCAGATCCAGCAGGTCCCCGGCGGCACCCCGATCCAGCACATAGCGCGTATAGGCGAGGGTGGCGCGGTCGGCCTCGGCCGCTTCGAGGGCCGCAGCGTCCAGCCCCCAGCCGGCGCAATAGCCGACATGAAGGTCCATCTCGACCTCGACCACGGCCTTCAGGCCCTCGGAGGCTGCGCGTATCTCGGCCAGGCTGTCGGCCTTGTACGCGGCGAGCCCGTAGGCGCGGGCGAACTGCACGAGAAACAGATAGTCCTGCACCAGATAGTGGCGGAACGCGGCCTCCGGCAGGTCTCCCGCCGCGAGTTCCCGCAGGAAGGGATGGGTGACATAGTCCTGCCAGTCGGCGGCGGCGGCGTCCCGGAGCGACGCGAAGAAGCCCGCATCCGACGGCCGCGCGGGTGGCGCGCTCGCCATCGCTCGGCTCAGCCCATCATGTTCCAGGTGTCTTCGGGCAGAGTCACGACCAGCCCGTCCAGGGCCTCGGTGATCACGATCTGGCAGCCGAGGCGCGAGGTGGCGGTGAGGCCCATCGCGAGGTCGAGCATGTCCTCCTCGTCCTCGCTGACTTCGCTGAGCCTGCCGTACCAGGCGCGATCGACGATGACATGGCAGGTGGAACACGCCATGGCGCCCTCGCACGCACCCTCGATATCGATGTTGTTGCGGTGTGCGATCTCGAGCACCGAATCACCTATCGGCGCATCGACCTGATGGCGCGCACCGTCCGGGTCGATGAAGGTCATGCGGGGCACGGCACCGCCCTCAGCCGGCGGCCGCCGAGACTCCCGCCTTCCAGCGGTTGGTGAGCCCCGCATAGAGCGCCCGCCACGCGCCCACGAAGCGGTCGATGTCGCGCTCGGTCGTCCCCCAGCCCAGGCTGACACGAATGGCGCAACCGGCGACCGGATCCGGCGCGCCCAGCGCCCGGAGAACGTGGCTCGGCTCCACCTTGCCGGAAGAACAGGCCGAGCCAGCGCTGACCGCGGCGCCCGCCAGGTCGAGCCCCATGACCTGGGTCTCGCTCTGGACTCCCGGCATGGTCAGGCAGCTCGTATTGGGAAGCCGCTCAGCGCCCGCGCTGAAGACCCGGATCTCGGGCTCCGTTTCGCCTAGGACGGTTTCCAGCCGGTCTCGCATCGCGGCGACCTCGGACGCGCGCGCGAGATCGTCCCGGGCGAGGACGGCGGCCATCCCGAAGCCTATGATCGCCGCCACGCTCTCGGTACCGCCGCGCTGTCCGCGCTCCTGCCCGCCGCCATGGACCAGGGGCGACACGGCGAGGTCGCTCCGGCAGATCAGCGCGCCGATGCCCTTGGGTCCCGCGAACTTGTGGGCCGACAGGCTCATCATGTCCACGCCGAGCGCCGCAAAGGAGACGGGGAGCCGCCCCGGCCCCTGGACCGCGTCGCAATGGACGAGCGCGCCCGCAGCGTGTGCCCGCGCCGCAATCTCGGCGATGGGCTGCACCACCCCCGTCTCATTGTTGGCAAGCATGATGGAGACCAGCGCCTCGCCCCCATGCGCCGCCAGCGCCTGGTCGAGAGAGGCTTCATCAACGCGGCCCTCGCCGTCCACCGGAAGCACGACCACATGCTCCGCATAGGCCTCCGCAGCGCGCAGGACCGCGGGATGCTCGATGGCGCTCGCGATGACCACCCGCCGTCCACTGCCGCGGAGCGCCATGTTGTTGGCTTCGGTACCGCCGGAGGTGAAGACGATCTCCACGGGCGCGCAGCCGATCAGATCGGCGACCTGCTCTCGGGCGTCTTCCATGCGCCGACGCGCCTCCCGCCCGAAGCCGTGGACCGAAGACGGGTTGCCGGGTACCGCCAGCGCTTCCGCCATGGCCTCGATAACGGCGGGCTTTACCGGCGCCGTCGCGTTGTAATCCAGGTAGAACGGGCCGTCACCGTCCATGGAGCCGTCCACGCCGCTCATATGCCGGCTGCCCGGCGGAGCGACGCGCCCTCCGTGCCCGCGTCCGCCTGTTCCTCCTCCGGGGATGTCCCGATGTCGGCCGCTACGTTCTCCAACGTCTCCAGGCGCTCGCGCAGCATGGCGACCTCGGCGCCCAGGCGCTCCACGGCGCGTGCCGTCGGATCCGCGATGTCGGGGGAGGGCGTGCCATAGGCGTCGAAGGCGGGCTTGCCGGCCTCGCTCGCGGCGTCCCGCTTGGCCGTCGCCACCGGGCGCGCCGGAATGCCCACCATGGTGGCGCCGGGGGCTACGTCCTTGAGAACCACGGCGTTGGCGCCGACGCGGGCATCCCGCCCGATGGTGATGGGCCCCAGCACCTGTGCGCCCGCGCCAATGACGACACCGTCTTCCACCGTGGGATGGCGCTTGCCGGGAGACCAGGTAACGCCGCCCAACGTCACCCCGTGATAGAGTGTCACGTCGTCGCCCACGACGGCCGTCTCGCCGATCACCACACCCATGCCGTGGTCGATGAAGAAGCGCCTGCCGATCCGGGCGCCGGGATGGATCTCGATCCCGGTCAGGACGCGGCCCAGATGGGAAACGAAACGGCCGAGCAGCCGCAGGCGGAGCCGCCACAGCCGGTGCGCGGCATGGTAGAAGAGGAGCGCGTGGAAGCCGGGATAGCAGAACGCCACCTCGACCCGGGAGCGCACGGCCGGGTCGCGGCCGAACACGCAACTCAGATCCTCCCGAATACGCTTGAACATGACGCTCCCGTGAATATATCAATGTCGCGCGGGCGAACCCGCCCGCGGACGCGCCCGCGTTCTCGTGGAAGACATAGAGGGATATAGATTTCCCGACTCCGGGGGTCAAGTCCTCCGCCACCCGGGCACCGGGCCCGGCCGTCGCGGGCCTGACGATAGAATATCGTTGCAGAAGAACGCCGGGAGAGCGGTTTATCCATGCCGGAAGTCATGATCAGCGGCCCGGAGGGCCGGATTCAGGCGCGCTACCACCAGGCGAGCGATCCACAGGCGCCGATCGCCCTCATGCTGCATCCCCACCCGCTGCATGGCGGCACCATGAACAACAAGGTGGTCTACACCCTCTATCAGACCTTCCGCAGCCGGTCATTTTCGGTCATGCGCTTCAACTTCCGGGGTGTGGGCCGCTCTCAAGGGTCGTTCGACGAGGGCCAAGGAGAGCTGAGCGATGCGGCGGCCGTGCTCGACTGGCTTCAAATCCAGAATCCCGCGGCCGACCGCTGCTGGATCGCCGGATTCTCCTTCGGCGCCTGGATCGCCATGCAGGTGCTCATGCGGCGCCCGGAGATCGAGGGCTTCGTCTCGGTCGCACCGCCGGCCAACCGGTTCGATTTCACCTTCCTGGCCCCCTGCCCCTCTTCGGGCCTTATCGTCCACGGCGGCGCGGACAAGCTGGTACCCGAGCCCGAAGTGGCGGAACTCGCCGCGAAACTGCAGGACCAGAAGAACATCGAGGTGGAATACACCGTACTCAAGACCGCGAGCCATTTTTTCGAGAAAGAGTTGGAGCGGCTCTCCGAAACCGTGGACGACTATCTCGGCCGCCGGCTTCAGCCCCGCTGAGGCGCGGGCACAGCGCCCGACACGCCGCGGCGAAGGCGACAGGGCCGGATCGCAGGCAACGCCGCCATAAGGGGTGTCCCGTCCCCTGCAACGCCTGAGCCGCGCAGGCGCTTGACCCGGCGGCGGACGCGGGTCAAAACCGGAGTGGGGACGCGGCAGAGCAAGCGAGGCGCTATGGCGAGAGACGCCGAGGAGCCAGCAGCGGAGTACCGGGTACGCGCCCCGGAACCGGCGCAGCGCGGGCGCATCTACGAAAGCATCGCGGACACCGTGGGCTCGACGCCGCTGGTGCGCTTCAACCGCCTGCCTGCCGAGACGGGCTGCGGCGCGGAGATCGTCGGCAAGCTCGAGTTCTTCAACCCGCTCGCGTCGGTGAAAGACCGCATCGGCTTCGCCATGATCGACGCGGCGGAGGCCCAGGGAAACATTGCGCCGGGGCGCTCCGTGCTGGTGGAGCCCACATCGGGAAACACGGGAATCGCGCTCGCCTTCGTCGCTGCCGCCAGAGGCTACCGCCTGATCCTTACCATGCCGGAGAGCATGTCCCTGGAACGCAGGCAGATGCTGCGCCTGCTGGGTGCGGAGATCGAACTCACGCCCGCGGCGCGCGGCATGGCGGGCGCACTGGAGCGCGCTCAAGCGCTGGTTTCTGAAATCCCCGGCGCGGTGATGCTCTACCAGTTCGCCAACCCCGCCAACCCGGCGATCCACCGGGCAACGACGGCGGAGGAGATCTGGCGGGATACGGGCGGGAACATCGACGCCGTCGTCTGCGGCGTCGGCACCGGCGGCACCGTGACGGGCATCGGCCATGTGCTGAAGCCGCGCCTGCCGAATCTCAGGCTGGTGGGGGTCGAGCCGGCGGGCAGCGCCGTCCTTTCCGGCGGCGCGCCGGGACCGCACAAGATCCAGGGTATCGGCGCGGGCTTCGTGCCGGATGTGCTCGACCGTGACGTGATCGACGAGCTGATCGCGGTGGACGACGCGCAGGCGTTCGAGACCGCCCGGCAGACGGCGCGGCTGGAAGGCATCCCGGTCGGCGTTTCGTCGGGCGCGGCGATCGCCGCCGCCCTCGAGGTCGGCGCCCGCCCCGCCATGGCGGGGAAGCGGATCGTCGTCATCGTGCCCTCCTTCGCCGAGCGCTATCTTTCCACCGAACTGTTCGCGGGACTCTGAGGGTCGCCGCGAGAGGGCGAGGCGCGGGGCATGTTCAAGGAAAGGCAACTCGAGCGTTACGCCCGCCACATTCTGCTCTCCGAGGTGGGCGGAGCGGGCCAGCGGAAGCTCTTGGACTCCAAGGTGCTGGTGGTTGGCGCTGGCGGCCTCGGCTCGCCGCTCCTCCTCTATCTGGCGGCGGCCGGCGTCGGCACGCTGGGCATCGTGGACGATGACGCGGTGGCGCTCTCCAACCTCCAGCGCCAGATCGCCCACGACGAAGCTGGGCTCGGACGGCCCAAGACGGAAAGCGCGGCCGAAGCCATCGCCCGGATCAACTCGGACGTTACGGTCGAGACCTACCCCATGCGCCTCGACGCCTCGAACGCCCTGGCGCTCATGGAGCCCTACGACCTCGTCGCCGACGGGAGCGACAATTTTGCAACCCGCTTCCTGATCAACGACGCCTGCTATCTGGCGCGGAAGCCTCTGGTCTCCGCCTCGATACTCCGCTTCGACGGCCAGCTCGCGACCTTCAAGGCGCATCTCGGCGACGGCCATCCCTGCTACCGCTGCATCTTCCCCACCGAGCCCCCGGCGGGGGCGATTCCCTCCTGTGCCGAAGGGGGGATTCTGGGCGCCGTCGCGGGCTCCATGGGCGCCCTGCAGGCGACCGAAGTGCTGAAGGAGCTGCTCGGCGTCGGCGAAAGCATGTCCGGCAGCCTGCTGGTCTATGACGGCTTGAGCACCGCCTTCCGCAAGATCAAGGTAAAGCCCGATTCCGCCTGCGCGCTCTGCGGCGAACATCCCACGATCACGGACCTCTCCAGCCACATCGCTGCCCCGGGCGCCGCCTGCGAGGCATAGACGCGGGGCGCAGGGGCGAAGAGGACCCTGTCGCTCAGCCCTCCCGGGCTTCCCACCGGGCGGAGGCGGCAGCACCGAAGGCGGCGAAGATTGCCGTCGAAAAGGAATTCTCCCGCACCTTCCACTCGGGGTGCCACTGGACGCCGAGGGCAAAGGCGCGGGCATCCGCCACACGCACGGCCTCGATCAGGCCGTCGGGCGCCACCGCCTCCACAGCGAGGCCCGCGCCGAGGCGCGCGATCCCCTGGCTGTGGAGCGAGTTGACGGCCACTTCGCCCTTGGGATGGAGCGTCGAGAGCAGACCGTTCCCGGCCAGCGCAACGGTATGTGCGGGCGCATACCGCGCATCGCGCGGGATCGTCTCGTCCTCCCGGTGATCGAGCCCGCCAGGCAGTGCGTGGACCGCGCGGTGGAGCGTGCCGCCGAGCGCCACATTGAGTTCCTGGATACCGCGGCAGATGCAGAGGAGCGGAACCCCGGCCTCAAGCGCATCGCGGATCAAGGGCAGCGTCGTCGCGTCGCGCGCCGCATCGCGAAACATGTTCTCCGCCTCCGCCCGCTCGCCATAGAGCGCGGGCTCCACGTTGGAGGGGCTTCCGGTGAAGAGCAGGCCGTCGCAGCGCTCCAGCACCGCGGCGCGGTCCAGTGCGGAGCCGAAAGCCGGCAGCACGACGGGCAGGCCGCCCGCGGCCTCGACGACGGCCCTCATATATTTGTCGCCCGCCACGTGAAACGGGTGGATGCCGATCTCCCGGGCGCAAGCGGGAATACCGATGAGCGGAGGCTTCCGCGGCTTCATGCCGGCCCGCCGCCGCGCCCCGAGACCGCGAGAAACCCGCCGCGCCGCTCGATTCGCAGATAGATGAAACCGAGACCCGCACCGCGGGCGAAGTAGAGCAGCGTCACAGCAAGCCAAAGGCCGTGATTGCCCATGGGCTCGCGGAGCAACCACGCCGCCGGCAGATAGATCGCGAAAGCGAGCGCCATGGTGTTTCTCATGTCGGCCGCGCGGGTGGTGCCTGTGAAGACGCCATCGAAGAATACGCCCCAGACCGCCACGATGGGCAAGGCCACCAGCCAGGGGAGGACGTCGAAGGCGGCCGCACGGACCGCCTCTATATCCGTCATCGCGCGTACGATGGCGGCGCCCGCGACGCCATAGATGGCGACGGTCAGTAATGCCAGCACGACGCTCCAGAAGAGGCCTATCTTTATGGCGCGATCCAGGTCCTCCCGGTGACGGGCGCCAAGAGCGCGGCCGGCGAGTGCCTCGGCGGCAAAGGCGAGACCGTCGAAGGAGAAGTTGAGAAACGTCACCAGGTTGAGCAGAACGGCATTGGCGGCGAGCGTTATGTCGTCCTCCCGCGCGCTAAGCGTCGTGAAGAAGGCGAATGCCGAGATGACGCAGAGCGTGCGGAGAAAGATGTCCCGGTTGATCGCGAGAAACCGCCGCATGCCGGCGAAGTCGAGAATGAGCGCCTTCCGAAACCGCCCGCCGTGACGCGCCGCGAGTCGCGCGGCCAGGACGGCGCCCAGTGCAAACCCGGCATACTCCGCGATCACCGTGGCCCAGGCGACGCCGGCCACCGCCATTCCGTAGCCCAGCACCAGAACGAGATCGAGGATTATGTTGATGAGGTTGACCGTCAGCATCAGCGCCAGTGCCGAACGGGTCGTCTGCATCCCGATGAACCAGCCGACGAAGACGATATTGGCGAGCGCCGCGGGCGCACCCCAGATGCGGATGAAGAAGTAGCTCTTGCCCTCCGCCGCCACCGTCTCGCCGGGCCCGATCAGCAGGAAGGCCAGCCATCCGATGGGGGCCTGGAGCGCGAGAAGAGCGATACTGAGAACGGCGCCGATCACCAGAGCGCGGGCAAGGACCGTCCGCACGGCATCCGCATCTTTCGCGCCATAGGCCTGGGCGACGAGTCCCGTGGTGCCCATGCGCAGGAAGTTGCAGCCGAAATAGATGGTGTTGAAGATCATGGCGCCGACGGCGACGGCGCCGAGCAACGCCGGATCCGGTAGATGGCCCATGACCGCCGTATCCACCGCACCCAGCAGCGGCACCGAGAGGTTGGAGACGATCATCGGCCAGGCAAGGCGCCACACGCGCCGGTGCCAGACGCGATCGCGCCTCAGCGCCCCAAACATGCGGGAGCTCCCTCTGGCACCTTGTGTCCGCCGCTCAACGGGGCGAGCGTATTTCGCGCGGATCGTCGAACACGAAGAGCTTGGCGGCGAGCGCGATATTGGTCTCCAGATCGAAGAGCGAAACCGTGGTGACGAGACCTTGCGCGTCCGTCACGCGCCAGCGCCGCAGAACCAGCGGGTTCTGCTCCAGAATCAGGCTGAGGCGCCCGGCGCCCGGATCGCCTTGAAGGATCAGGCCGATTTCGACATGGTCCCCCCGGTCGGTGAACGCTGTCACCGTCAAGCCCTCGTCGAAGCGCAGCTCGTCGCCCGCCAGCACGCCGAGCGGCGTATCGAAGACCGGCCATTCGTTGATCTGGCCGAGTTCCTTGTCGTGATAATGCAGGAGGACGCCGTCTCCCACGATGAGCACAGGCACCGGCGGCGCATATTCCACCCGAAGCCGGCCCGGACGGCGAAGGAGAAAGATTCCCTCGGAGACCGCGCCGTCCGGTGCAACCTGCACGAAGTTCGCGCGGAGCGATGAAATCCCGTTGAGATAGCGCTCCACCTCGGCCAGCAGAGTACGCTCCGCGGCGTCCAGCCGGGCGGGTTGCACCTCCTGCGCAGCCGCCGACGGTGCGGTGGCGAGGCACAGAAACGATATCAGGAAGAGCGCACAAAGCGCCCGTGCCGCCCCCGAAACGCGGCAAAAAACATGCAGGCGTTCGGCGGCCAAGGCGCCCGGCCCTTCAATCGCCGCTATGATCGGCGATCAGCACCTCGCGCTTGCCGGCGTGGTTGGCCCTGCTCACCACCTCCTGCTTCTCCATCCGCTCGATAATGCGCGCCGCGCGGTTGTAGCCGATCTGGAGATGGCGCTGGATGAAGCTGGTCGAGGCCTTGCGCTCGCGGGCGACCAGCGCCACGGCCTGGTCATAGAGCGGATCTTCCCCGGCCCCGCCGAGCTCGCCGAGGGCGTCCGTGATGGACTCGGGCTCCTCCGTAAGGCCCTCCACATAGCGCGGCTTCCCTTGCGACCGCAGATGCTCCGCCACGCGCTCGACCTCGGCGTCGGAGACGAAGGGGCCGTGGACACGGATCAGACGCCCGCCGGCACCGAGATAGAGCATGTCGCCCTGGCCCAGGAGCTGCTCCGCGCCGGCTTCGCCGATGATGGTCCTGCTGTCGATCTTGGAGGTGACCTGGAAGCTGATCCGGGTCGGGAAATTGGCCTTGATCGTGCCGGTGATGACGTCGACCGAGGGACGCTGGGTCGCCATCACCAGATGGATGCCTGCGGCGCGTGCCATCTGCGCAAGCCGCTGCACCGCGCCCTCGATCTCCTTGCCCGCAACGAGCATGAGGTCGGCCATTTCGTCGACCACCACGACGATGAAGGGCATGGGCGTGAGATCGAGATCGCAGTCCTCATAGACCGGCTCGCCCGTCTCCGGGTCCAGTCCGGTCTGCACGCGGCGCGTGAGCTGCTCCCCCTTGGCGCGGGCCTCGGCAAGACGCTTGTTGTAGCCCGAAATATTGCGCACGCCGAGGCGCGACATGGCCTGGTAGCGGCCTTCCATCTCGCGCACCGTCCATTTGAGGGCCACCACCGCCTTGGCGGGTTCCGTGACCACGGGCGTCAGAAGATGGGGAATGTCGTCGTAGACCGAAAGCTCCAGCATCTTGGGATCGATCAGGATCAGTTTGCACTCGTCCGGCGACAGCCGATAGACGAGGGAGAGGATCATGCTGTTGATCGCGACCGATTTGCCCGAGCCCGTGGTGCCCGCAACCAGGAGATGCGGCATGCGGGAGAGATCGGCGACCACCGGGTTGCCGCCGATGTCCTTGCCGAGGGCAAGCGGCAGGTTGCCGTCGCTGCGCCGGTAGCCGGCGCTCGCAAGCAGCTCCCGCAGGAGCACCGTCTCGCGCTTCCCGTTGGGAAGTTCGATACCGATCACACTGCGACCGGGGATCGTCGCCGCGCGCACCGAAAGGGCGCTCATGGAACGCGCGATGTCGTCGGCAAGGCCGATGACACGGGAGGTTCGCGTGCCGGGCTGGGGCTCGAACTCGTAGAGGGTCACCACGGGACCGGGACGGACCTGCCCGACCTCGCCCACCACGCGGAAGTCCTTGAGCACCGAAACCAGCATTTCGGCGTTCCGCTTGAGGGCGGGTGCCGACGCGTCCAACTTCGCGCCCGAGCCCGACGGTTCCGCCAGCAGCTCCACCGGCGGCATTGCGTGGCGCGCGCCTTCGAGATCGAGAGCCATCTGGTTTTTGCCACCGGCACGCCTGCGCGGTTTCCTGGCCCGGGTGGCGGACCGCCGACGCCCTTCCGGCGCAGGCGCAGAAAGACGGGGGCCGCGGCGCCCAGCGTCCGGCATCTCGTCCTCCGGGGTGAGCGGCGGCGAATCGCGGGGCTCCTCGACCGGCGGCTCCGCGGTGGATGCGCCATCCGTCTCTTCCACCGCCGGCGGCTCCCCGGGGCGGGCACGAGCACGGAGAAGAGCACGGCAGAGCACGGCCGTCGCGCGGCCCGCATTTCGCCCGACCCACAACGCGGCTCGGAACAGCGCGCGCCACTCCCGCCAGGGCATGCCGAGGGCGCCGGCCAGCGCCAGAACGCCGAGGAATGCAAAGACGATACCGACCACGGGCCCGGCGATCCGTGGCAGGGCATCGGCGAGTGCGCCGCCGACGGCTCCGCCCGAGCCCGCCGCCGTCGGCCAGGCCGACGAGCCCACCGCCGCCGCGCCGAAGGCGCCCAGCAGTAGAGCAACGGGAAGGAGCGCCACCGGAATCCAGCCTGCAACGCGAAGCTTCCGCCCGGCGAAGAACACGAGCCTCCGGTGGCGGAACAGCGCCCAGGCCCAGGCGGCGAATGCCATGGGGAGAGCCCAGGCCGCGAGGCCGAACCATTGCAACAGCAGATCCGCCGCATACGCGCCTGCGAGACCCACGGCATTGCTTACCTCGCCGCCGGTCGCCGTGTTGAAGGAAGGATCGCCGGACGCATAGGTCGCGAGCGCCACCGCCAGAAAGCCCGCAAGCGCGGCCAGAACAAGCCCGCCCGCCTCGCTTGCCCGGCGGGCGAAGAAGCTGCCCGTGCCCGAGGGCAGGAACGGCGTGCGAGAAGCGTATGCGCTGTTGGTAGCCACGGCGGCCCCCCTGGCGATTCCGCCGGCGCGCTGCGGCAAACCCTTGGCTTGGTCCCGAACGCCCGCACGGGCGTTTCCGCCGAGTCGCGCCGAGTTACGGGCGGCTTATCCCATGCAACTTCAACTTGGCGCAAGAGGGATAAGGCAATAGCAGCGCGCCCGGGCGGGCGGTTTGCCGTTACGACCGTCGTGGGTATGGCGGCAGAACAAAGCCGGTCATGCCCCGCCGCACCAATGGTGCGGCAACGCGTCGGGCCCGCGCGAACGGCTAGTGCGCCACGACCCCCGCCTTATCGGCATCGTCGCCGGCGGATGCCATCTCGTCGAGCGCCGCTTCGTCTTCCTCGGTCCACTCGATGGGCGTGAGCGGTCCGACCAGGGCGTGCTTCAGAACCTCGTCTATGGAGTCGACAGGGACGATCTCGAGATCCTTCTTCACATTGTCCGGAATGTCGGCGAGATCCTTCTCGTTGTCCTTCGGGATCAACACGGTGGCGAGCCCGCCGCGCATGGCGGCAAGCATTTTTTCCTTGAGTCCGCCGATGGGCAGGACGCGGCCCCGCAGCGTGATCTCGCCCGTCATGGCAACGGTCTTGCTCACCGGCACGCCGGTGAGCACGGAGACGATGGAGGTCGCCATCGCCACGCCGGCGGAAGGCCCGTCCTTGGGCGTCGCACCTTCCGGTACATGGACGTGAATGTCCCGCTTGTTGAAGACGGTGGGCTTGATGCCGAACTCGACGGCGCGCGACTTCACGTAGCTTTCCGCCGCCTGGATCGATTCGCGCATCACATCGCCGAGCTTGCCGGTGGAGATGACCTTCCCCTTGCCCGGCATGAGCACGGCCTCCACGGAGAGTATCTCGCCCCCCACCTCCGTCCAGGCGAGGCCGGTGGTCAGCCCGACCATGTCCTCATGCTCGGCCTCGCCGTAACGGTATTTTCGAATACCGGCATATTTCGCCACATTGCGCCGCGTGACGCGCACGCGGGCCTTTTGTTCGGAGACGATCTCCCGTGTGGCCTTGCGCGAGAGGTTTGCGAGCTCCCGCTCCAGATTGCGCACGCCCGCCTCCCGCGTGTAGTAGCGGATCAGGTCGAGAAGCGCGTCGTCGGAGATCGACCACTCGCCCTTCTTGAGCGCGTGCTCCTTCATCTGCTTGGGTATCAGATGGCGCCGCGCGATCTGGACCTTCTCGTCCTCGGTGTAGCCGGGGATCCGGATGATCTCCATGCGGTCGAGCAGGGCCGGCGGCATGCGGAGCGTGTTCGCCGTGGTGATGAACATCACGTCCGACAGGTCGTAATCGACCTCCAGATAATGGTCGTTGAAGGCGCTGTTCTGCTCCGGATCCAGAACCTCGAGGAGAGCCGACGCGGGATCGCCACGGAAATCCGTGCCCATCTTGTCCACCTCGTCCAGGAGGAACAGCGGGTTGGAGGACTTCGCCTTCTTCATGGACTGGACGATCTTTCCGGGCATGGAACCGATATAGGTCCGCCGGTGTCCGCGGATCTCCGCCTCGTCGCGGACTCCGCCCAGCGAGAAGCGCACGAAGTTGCGGCCGGTGGCGCGCGCAACCGACTTGCCGAGGGACGTCTTGCCGACACCGGGCGGCCCGACCAGGCAGAGGATCGGACCCTTCATCTTGCGCGCCCGCTGCTGGACGGCGAGATATTCGAGGATGCGCTCCTTCACCTGCTTCAGGCCGTAATGGTCGTCGTTGAGAATCTTCTCCGCATTCTTGATGTTCTTCTTGATCCGGGTGCGCTTCTTCCACGGGATCCCCAGAACCCAATCCAGATAGTTGCGCACCACCGTGGCTTCCGCCGACATGGGGCTCATGGAGCGCAGTTTCTTCAACTCCGTCAGCGCCTTTTCGTTCGCTTCCTTCGAAAGCTTCGTGCTCTTGATGCGGTTCTCGATCTCGCTTGCTTCGTCGCGCCCGTCCTCGCCCTCGCCCAGCTCCTTCTGGATCGCCTTCATCTGCTCGTTGAGGTAATACTCGCGCTGGGTCTTCTCCATCTGGCGCTTGACGCGCGAGCGGATGCGCTTCTCGACCTGGAGGACCCCGATCTCCCCCTCCATGAGCCCGATCACACGCTCGAGGCGCTTGCCGACCGAGCCGACTTCCAGCAGTTCCTGCTTTTCCGAGAGCTTGACGGCAAGGTGGGAGGCGATGGTATCGGCGAGCTTGCCGGGCTCGTCGATCTGATTCACCGAGGCCAGGACCTCGGGCGGGATCTTCTTGTTGAGCTTCACATACTGATCGAACTGGCCGACCGCGGAGCGGGCCAGCGCTTCGAGCTGGGCGTCCGCCGTCTGCTCCTCGCCGATTTCCTGGGCACGGGCTTCGAAGAAGGCCGGATTATCCAGATATTCGAGAATCTGCGCGCGCGCGCCGCCTTCCACCAGGACCTTGACCGTGCCGTCGGGGAGCTTCAAGAGCTGCAGGACGGTCCCGATCACGCCGACGGCGTGGATATCTTTCGGCGAGGGGTCGTCTTGCGTTGCGTCTTTCTGGGCGACCAGAAGAATCTGCTTGTCGTCCTTCATGACGCCGTCGAGCGCGGCCACGGACTTCTCGCGGCCGACGAAGAGCGGCACGATCATATGCGGAAAGACCACGATGTCCCGCAAAGGCAGGACGGGATAGGTCGGCAACGACGAGACGTCTTGCATTGTTCCTCACGCCCGGTTTCTCACGCGCCCGATGTGGCGCAGGTGGTGCCTGAGCGGCTCCCTCGTTCCAGGTAGGAACGATCGGGCGGCCGTTCAAGTCGGCTTCCGTCAGGACGCCGACGAGCCCGCGCCCTCGCGCCGCTCGGCATAGATCAGGAGCGGCCCGGCCCGGCCCTCCACCACCTCGCGGTTGATTACCACTTCCTCCACGGAATCGTAGCTCGGCAGATCGAACATCGAGTCCAGAAGGATGCCTTCCAGGATGGAGCGCAGGCCGCGAGCGCCCGTTCTGCGCGCGATCGCCTTGCGCGCGATCGCCTCCAGGGCGTCGTCGGCGAAGGCAAGCGTCACGTCTTCCATGTCGAAGAGCTTCTCGTACTGCTTCACGAGGGCGTTCTTCGGCTTGGTCAATATCTCGACCAGGGCGCCCGCATCCAGATCGTCGAGCGTCGCGATCACCGGCAGCCGGCCCACAAATTCGGGGATCAGGCCGAACTTGAGCAGATCCTCGGGCTCCACCTCGCGGAGAATCTCCCCGGTCTTGCGCTCGTCCGGCGCGCGGACGTCCGCGCCGAAGCCCATGGCGGTGCCGCGCCCGCGCTGGGCGATGATCTTTTCGAGGCCGGAGAAGGCACCGCCGCAGATGAACAGGATGTTGGTGGTATCCACCTGCAGGAACTCCTGCTGCGGATGCTTCCGCCCGCCCTGGGGCGGAACGGAGGCCACCGTCCCCTCCATGATCTTGAGCAGCGCCTGCTGCACGCCCTCGCCGGAGACATCCCGCGTGATGGAAGGGTTGTCCGACTTGCGGGCGATCTTGTCCACCTCGTCGAGATAGACGATGCCGCGCTGGGCGCGCTCCACATTGTAGTCCGCGGACTGGAGCAGCTTCAGGATGATGTTCTCCACGTCCTCGCCCACATAGCCCGCCTCGGTGAGCGTCGTGGCGTCCGCCATGGTGAAGGGCACGTCGAGGATGCGCGCGAGGGTCTGGGCCAGCAGGGTCTTGCCGCAGCCCGTGGGGCCGATCAGCAGAATGTTCGACTTGGCGAGCTCGACCTCGTTTCCCTTGTTGCCGTGCGCGAGCCGCTTGTAGTGGTTGTGCACGGCAACGGAAAGCACCCGCTTGGCATGGTCCTGACCGATCACATAGTCGGCCAGAACCTCGCATATCTCGGCCGGCGTGGGCACGCCGTCGCGGCTCTTGACCCGCGCGCTCTTGTGCTCTTCACGGATGATGTCCATGCAGAGTTCCACGCACTCGTCGCAAATGAACACGGTGGGACCCGCGATGAGCTTGCGAACCTCGTGCTGGCTCTTCCCGCAGAAAGAGCAATAGAGCGTGTTTTTCGACTCGCTTCCGCTGGACTTGTTCATGTTCGCCCCATGGCGTTTCGCTCTCGCCTCGGCAGGGCTGCCGCGGCGCCGGCGAAATACGCGATTCACCGCGAGGGTGGCATCCGGCCCTGCCGCTGTCTAGCCCTCGCGTTGCCCCGCGCCGACTCGGGTTTCGGCATCGAATCCCGCACCGGCGGGTGCAGTCAAGCGCCGAAAGACGCCGGGGAGCGCCTCCGGCAGGTCCTCGGCGATCAGTCCCGGGCCGACGGCGGACGCCGCCGCCCCGTGAAGCCAGACGCCCGCGCACGCCGCCTCGAAGACCGGCATGCCCTGGGCGAGGAGGCCGAGGATGAGACCCGCCAGGACATCGCCCGAGCCCGCGGTCGCCAGCGTGGGCGGCGCGTTGGCGTTGATCGCGGCGCGGCCGTCCGGCGCGGCGATGATGCTGTCCGCCCCTTTCAAGACCGTCACGGCGCCGCTCTTCGCCGCTGCGGCCCGGGCGCGGGAAAGCTTGTCGCCCTCATGGGCGAAGAGCCGCCCATACTCGCCTTCATGGGGCGTGAGCACGGCGTCCGCCGAGTGCAGGCCTGCGAACAAGGGCGCGGGGCCGCCTGCGAACGCCGTCAGCGCGTCCGCATCCAGCACGCAGCGCTTGCCGGCGGCGAGCGCCCGCAGGGCATGCGACCTCGTGGCCTCGCTCACACCGGAGCCGGGACCGATAAGGACCGCGTTCTTCCGACGGTCCGCGAGCGCCTCGTCGAGCGCCTCCAGAGCGTCCACCATCACTGCCGTGAGCTGCGCCGCATAGACCGGGATCGCGGCTTCCGGCGCATGCACCGTGACGAGCCCCGCCCCCACCCGGAGCGCCGCGCGGGCGGCGAGGCGCGCGGCGCCGCCGTGGGCCACATCGCCGCCCACCACCAGCGCGTGGCCGCGGATGTATTTGTGGTCGGCGAGAGAGGGGCGTGGCAGCCCCGCGCACCAGAGCGCCGGGTCGTTTTCATATGTGCGAATGCCGAGTGCCGCGACAACCGACGACGACACGCCGATATCGGCGACCACCGTCTCGCCGGCAAGCAGTCGCCCCGGCAGCAGCAGGTGGCCCCGCTTGAGCCGGACGAAGGTGACCGTGAGGTCGGCACGGAAGGACGTACCGAGAATCGCCCCCGTATCCCCATCGACTCCGCTGGGGAGGTCCACCGCGACACAGGCGAGGCCGCGGGCGGCGACCGCGTCCGCGAGAGCGGCCGCAGGGCCCGCGAGGGGGCGTGCGAGGCCCGCGCCGAACAGCGCGTCCACCACCAGCGGAACGCCCTCCAGCAGCGCGGGCTCCGCCGGCTCCACGGCGCCCTCCCAGCGCGCGGCGGCGGCCGCGTCGCCGGCCAGGCGCCCGCGCGCGCCCAGGAGTCCCAGGCGAACCGGCCACCCCGCCCCGCGCAACAGACGGGCCGCAACGAAGCCGTCCCCGCCATTGTTGCCGGGGCCGCAGAGCACCGCGACCGGCCGGCGCGTCCAGCGGCGCGTGATTTCGTCCGCGACGGCCCGGCCAGCATTCTCCATCAGGACGAGACCCGGGGTTCCGGCGGCGATCGCCGCCTCGTCCGCCTTCCCCATCTCGGCGACGGAGAGAACCGCAGAATCGCGCGCAGCGCTCATGCGGCCGGATTCTGGAGGAGGTTCACCCTCATGGGCTGCACGAACGCATAGTCGCCGCGCGCCGTGCGGCCGGCGTCGAACAGGCGCTTTACCTCGGCGCTCGCCACGGAGGCAGTATCGTAGCTGTTGTAGCCCAGCCCCTGGAATCGGGTGACGAACGCGTCGTGGCTCTCGAAGCGCACCTCGATCTCGTAGCGAACCTCGCGCTCGGATGCGAACAGCGGGGCGGCCTTGCCGAGCGCTTCGCGGGCAAGACGGCGGACTTCGGTCTCGTCATGAAAGGGCTTCAGCACCGCCGAGAACGCGCCGGCCATCACGGGCTCCAGCACATAGACGAAACCGCCGGCACGGACCGCGCGGGCGGCCTCAGCTAGCGCAGCCCCCATGTCCGCAGACGGCACATGATGAAGGGAACGCCCGAACAGGGCGCCGTCCATGGCGCCGTCCTCCACCGGCAGCGCTTGCGCGCGCCCCTCGGAGAAGACAACGCCCGGTGTCGGCGGCGCGGCGCGGTTGCGCGCGGCCTGTGCGGGGTCCGGCTCGACGGCGAGAACCTCCGCACCCCGCTCGGCGAGGGCACGCGCGAGATCGCCGGCGCCGCACCCCACATCCACCACACGACGCCCGCGCAGCGGCACGAGCCGCTCCAGCACCGCCAGATCGGTGCTCCGCCCCCATTGCTCCACCTCACAGGCCATGCCCGCAGAATAGGTGCGCGCGCGGACGCGTAAAACCCCATGTCCTCGTTCAGGGCGTTTGAGACGCTGGGATTTCTTCGGCTGTCAGGTTGGCAAGATATTCCACCGGGGTTCGTCCGCGAGCTACCCCTTTTTTGGTGCGCGGGTCTCCAGGCCCGCATGTTGTTGTTTTTCGAGAAGAAGAAAAATGCGGGCCTGGAGACCCGCGCACCAAATCTTTCATGGGGGGTCTCCTTGCGGTTGATGTGTCCGCCAACCGCTTCGGACACTCCCAACCTCGTTTCAAGAGCCGCGTCTCACACCTTATCTGAACCTGCACACTCCGGAGCGCGCCATTCGCGGCCAATGCAGATCAGGGGCGTCACGTGGGAGACGGCAACGGCGCCTGCGCGGACGAAGCGAGGGAGCTCGTTTCGGGGCGCTAGCGTTCGGCGGTATAGCCGTAGTCGCGCCGGGCGGCTTCGGCGGTGACGTAGCCCTCGGCGAGGTCCTCCTCGATCGCCTCCGGCGCGCGGGCGGCGGGCTCCCCATAGCCGCCGCCGCCCGGCACGACGAGGCGGACGCGGTCGCCGGGGCGCAAGCGGATGTTGGCGTATTTCGAAGACGACGCCTTGCCGTGGGTCTCCGTCACCGGGCGCCAGTCGGTTGCGCCGTCGGGCTGGACCAGCGTCGCGCCGACCGCGCCCTCCTTGCCGCCGAAGAGGCCCCAGGTCTTGATGCGGTGCCTGTCCGTGCACTGGCTCGCCGTGATCTCGGCCGCGAGCGTCCGCAGCGTCTTGCGGTAGCCGAGCCCGCCCCGGTGGCGTCCCGGGCCGCCCGAATCGGGCAGCATGGCGAAATCCTCCACCTGGAAGGGAAAGCGGGTCTCGAAGACCTCCACCGGGTTGAAACGGCAGTTGCCGTTGATCGCGATGACGCAGTCGTTGCCGTCCGCGTAGTCGCGCCCGCCCCAGCCGCCGGAGATCAGGTCGTAGCACGCAAAATATTCGTCATGTTCCGGGTGATGGCCCCCGAACACGAAATTGCCGCCGGTGCCGCTTTCCGCCGCCATCGCCCGCTCCGGCGCGCTCTGGGCCAGCGCCCCGATCACGATCAGCGCGAGGCGAGGATGGGTCTCCGTGTTGCCCGCCACTTCGGGCGCGGGATAGTTCACATTGGCCACCGTGCCCGGCCGCGCCACGATCTTGATGGGACGGAAGCAGCCGGAGTTCTTGGGAATCGACGGATCGGTCATGTGGAAGAGCGCGTTGTACGTCGCCGACCAGGTGACGCCCAGGGTGGCGTTGATCGGCCCCTTGGCCTGATCGTCCGTGCCGGAGAAATCGGCGATCAGCTCGTCCCCCTGGACGAACACGTCCACGCGGAGCTGGAAGGGCTTGTCCTCGATGCCGTCGTTCTCGACCGTGTCCTCGAAATGGTAGCGCCCGTCGGGGAAGGCCTCGATCTCGGCGCGCATGCGGCGCTCGGAATAGTCCATCAAATCGTGGCAGGTATCGCGCCAGAGGTCGCGGCCGTACTTCGCGACCATCTCCTTGAGCCGCGCCTCGCCGAGGTCGAGCGCACCGATCATGGCGCGGAGGTCGCCATAGTTGTAGCGGGGCGTGCGGACGTTCGCGAGGATCAGCTTCCACACCGCGTCCACGTCCTGCCCGCGCTTCATGATCTTGACCGGCGGCACGCGCACGCCTTCGTGAAAGATCTCCGTCGCCTCGCCGGCGAACCCGCCGGGCACCATCCCGCCCACCTCGGCGATATGGCCGATGGCGACCACAAAGGCGAGCAGCTCGCCATCCGCGAACACCGGCTTGAAGAGCGTGTGCTCCGGGACATGGAGGCCGCCCCGATAGGGGTCGTTGTGGACGATCACATCGCCTTCCTCGATCTGATCGATGGGGATCTCCTCCGCACAGGTCTTGATCAGCAGCGGCATGCCGCCGATCTGGGCGGGGCAGAACTCCGCCACCGAGACCATCTCGCCGTCCGTGTCCGCAATGGCGCAGGTGAAGTCGAGCCCCTCGTTGAAGATCGTCGAGTAGGAAGTCTTCATCAGCGTGATGCCCATCTCGCGGCAGATCGACACCATCGACGAATCGATGATGTTCATCGTGACCATGTCCATCGGCGTCCTCCCCGGTTCCGCAGCCGCAATCATATACCGTCCCGCGCCGTCAAGGATCGGGCGCATGCCGGCCGGGCCGGCCGCGGGTCTCCCGCACGGCGAGGGAGGCGGCGATGCCGACGAGCCCGAGGACGGGCATGACGAGGAAAGCGTACCGGTAGCCCGCGGCCGGGTAGAAGCGCACGCCGTCGCGCATCTCTCCCTCCCAGTGAAGGTCCAGGATCACGCCCATGAATATCTGGACCAGTGCGCTCACGCTCATCACCATCGTATTGGCGAGACCGGTGGAAATACCGACCGCGCGGGCGGGCCCGTGCTCCGCCACCAGGGCGAAGGAAACCACGATTCCGCCCGCCGCCAAGCCCAGAACGAACATCAGGACGAAGTGGGCCGCTTCGGGCAGGCCGGGCCAGGCGATGAAGACGCTCCAGCCGGCGAGCGAAAGAGCGGCGCCAGCGACCGCAGGCGGCTTGCGGCGCCCGATCCGCCCGGAAACCCACCCCACAAGGAGCGACCCCGCCGCCCATCCCAGCATTGCGACCGAGGTGAAGAGCGCGGCGTCCGCCCGTACCCGGTCGTGGACCTGCATGTAATAGCCCACCGTCCAGAGCGCGAAGGAGATCGCCGGCGTCCCTATGGAGACCGCCATCAGCGTGGCAATCCATACCTGCCGTGAACGCGCCGTTGCGCCGAGCATGCCGAGGACGGTGCGGAAATCCACCGGCTTGCCGTCTGCGTCCGCATCCGCCCCCGCGGCACGGGGCGCGAACCAGAGCACGAATGCGAGAGGGAGTGCCACGAGCGCGACCCAGAGCATCACCGTATGCCAGCCCGCGCGCTCCACCAGCAGCGCAAGCGGCGCCTGGCCGATGGCGGCGCCCACCATGCCGAACAGCACCACCACGCCGCTCAGCAGGGTGAACCGCGCCGGTGCGAACCAGTCCCGGGCGAGCTTGATGCAACCGCTGAAGAGCGGCGCGCTGCCGAGGCCCGCGACGAAGCGTCCCGTATTGGCGGTGGCGAGGTCCGGCGCGAGGGCGAAGACCAGCCCGCCGAGGGCGCAGACGCCGACGGACGCCGCCATCACCCGCCCGGCCGGATAGCGGTCCAGCAGGATGCCGCCGGGGATGAGCGCCGCCGCATAGGCATACCAGTACATCGACGAAAGGTTGCCGAGTGCCGCGGCGCCGACCTGGAACTCCCGCGCCAGCACGTCGATCATCCCGCCGGGCGCCACGCGGACCAGATGGCCGTGGCCGAAGAGCACCACGGCAATCACCCAGAGGAGCGCCAGCAGTGCGAACGACGCCGTCCGAGCGGCCCCCGCCGCGTCTCCCGTCACGCCCCGCCTCGCACCGTCCACCTCCGCCCCCGGACGACGCTCTCCCCCGCTTCGCGAACGAGGCGCGCGCCGATCATGGCCGCGGCTTATCAGGCGGCGCAGCCTGGGCTAAAACGGCACGCCTTCCCGCCTTGCGCCGCGTGCCATGGTTTTCTCGCTCTTTCTTATCCTGATAGCCGGCATCAATTTCAGCCTGCTGTTCCCGGTCACCAAGATCGCCGGCGACGCGGGCGTGCCGAACTTCGCCTATGTGTTCTGGTACGCCCTCGGTGCCGGGCTCGTGCTGTTGGTTCCGGCCGCACTCAGGCGCGAGCTGCCGCCGCTCTCCTTCGCGCATATCAAGCTCTACTTCACGGCCGCCGCGCTCGGCTTCGCTTTCCCGTTCGCGCTGCTTGCGTTCGTCGCCACCAAGCTTCCGGCCGGGATTACCGTTCTTCTGATCACGCTCACACCGGCTTTCACCTACGCCCTTGCGGTGCTCATCCGTCTGGAGCGCTTCCGCCCCATAAACGCGGTCGGGCTTCTGCTGGCGATCGGGGGCATTCTCCTGATCGTCGTGCCGGGCGACAGCCTGCCGGCGGCGGAGATGGCGGGCTGGTTTCTTGTCGCGCTGTTGATCCCTTTCGGCTTCGCCGCCCTCAATGTGATCGTCGAGCGGTTTCGCCCGCCGGAAGCGAGTTCGCTCGCGCTCTCGGTCGGCAATCTCTTCGCGGGCGCCCTGCTGCTGCTGCCCTTCCTGCCGGCGACGGGCCAGCTTTACCTCTTCCCCGGCCCGGTTCTCGACGGCGATCTGGCGCTGGCCGCCGCGACCGTCATCAACATGATCATGTGGCCGCTGTTCTACACGATCGTCAGGCGGGTCGGCGCGTCGCTCTTTTCGGTGATGAACATCATCGGCGTGATCGGCGGTATCGGTTGGGGAATCCTTTTCTTCGACGAGGCGCATTCCGGCTATGTGTGGGGCGCGGCGGCCCTCATGCTCACGGCCTTCGCCCTGATGGCCGCGAGCGCCGTGGCCACCCGCGCGTCCGGTGCGCGCGGGAGCAAGAGCGCCTCTCCGCCGCATGGCGGGGCGGCGCGCAACCCTGCGGCACCGCGGTCCCGCCCCGAGCGGAGCCGCGCGCCGCGCCCTAGATGAGTTCGACGGCTGTCGCCTGCGGCCCGCGCGGCCCCTGGGATATCAGCAGCCGGACGCGCTGCTGTGGCTCGAGATCGTCTAGCCCCGCGCGCGCCAGCACCTTGGCGTGAATGAACACGTCCTGGCCGCCGCCGTCCGGCGTGATGAAGCCGTAGCTCTTGACCACGTTGAAGAACTTCACCGTGCCTTCGACCTCTTCGGTCGGTCCCGTGGGCTCGTCCTGGCGCCGGGCGTGGTAGCCCCCCGGGCTCGGGCGGCGCGGCCGCTCGTTCCGGTACGGAGCGTCCGGGACGGACGATGCGTCGACCGAGAGTATCTGTGCGACCTGCGGCCCCTTCTGCCCCTCGGACACCTCGCAAGTGACGAGGGCGCCCTGGGGCAGGGTGTCGTAGCCCGCGCGTTCGACCACCGAGACATGGCAGAAGACATCCGGCGACCCGTCCTCGGGCACGAGAAAACCGAAACCCTTGGTCGGATTGAACCATTTCACCGTGGCGGTGACCTGGGCGCCGGGTAGAGGATCCGTTACGTTATCAGACATCTTATAGTATCCAATCGTGAATCAACGCGTTAACCGCTGCATGGCCGCACCCGGCAGGAGCGCCGGGCGCGGCGTCGGTCCCATCATAGCGGCTTCCGGCGTTTCACCCGATTGGTATTTTTGCACATGAGAACGGGACGGAGTGTTGACCCGCACCGCTCTGCGGCCCTACGGTCCCCGAGAGAGCCGGGCGATGTGCGGCGAACAAGCCGCGGCGGTGTTGGGAAGGAGATCTGAAGCATGTCGGAATCGAATGGAATCGCTTACTGCCAGGGGCGCTATATGCCGATCGAGGAGGCGTCGATACCGATCGTCGATCCCGCCTTCCACAAGAGCGACGTCGTGTTCGACGCGGTGACGGTCTGCGACAGCGTGTTCTTCAGGCTCGACGACCACATGCGGCGCTTCTACGATTCGTGCGAGCTTGTCCGCCTCACGCCGCCCTGCCCGGACGCCGAAATCCGGCACATCATGGCGCAATGCGTGGACCGCGCGGGCTTCACCGACTCGGTCGTCTATGTGCTCTGCACCCGGGGGAACTATGAGGGCGGCGCGGCCTTCGGCGACCCCCGAACCTGCAAGAACGAACTGATCGCCTATGCGGTGCCCTACTATACCGTGGTGAAGAAAGAAAAGGCGAAGACCGGCGCTCACATCTGGATTGCCGAGACCCGCCGCGCGCCGGACGCCGCCATCAATCAGCGCTGCAAGAACTTCAACCGGATGGACCTCACCGCCGCCCAGTTCGAGGCGTTCGACGCAGGCGCGGACGCACCCGTGCTGCTCTCCACCGAGGGCTACCTCACCGAAGGCCCGGGCTTCAATCTGTGGATCATCAGGGACGGCAAGGCGCTGACGCCGGGCGAGAACCTGCTGGAGGGGATCACCCGCAAGACCGTGTTCGACCTCTGCCAGACGCTCGGGCTGGAGGCAGAGGCGGTGGACCTCAAGCCAGAGGAGCTCGAAGAGGCGAGCGAGGCCTTTATCTCGTCGTCGGGCGGCGGCGTGATCCCGGTGGTCCGCGTCAACGACCGGCCCATCGGCAATGGCGCGCCCGGGATCACCACCGGACGCATCACGGACCTCTACTGGGCCAAGCGCGCCGAAGGCTGGCATGCGACGCCGGTGGCCGACCTCCTGGAGCCGCCCGCCTCCCAGGCCGCCGGCGCGTAGTCCGCGGCACCCGAGCCGCCTCCCGCACCTCCTTTTGGTACACGGCTCTCCAGGCCCGCAACGGGCCGGAGGCCCGTACTGCTGCGCGGGAGGCGAAAGAAAACTGCGGGCCTGGAGACCCGCGCACCAAGAAACTTCAGGCCGGGCTATGCGGGCCGGGCCGGGGGATGCACCGCGCGCCAGTGGCGGGCCATGTCGATGCCCCGGCAGAACCAGACGCCCTCATGGGCCTCCACATGGTCCACGAAGCGGCGGAGCGCGGCGAAGCGGCCGGGCCGGCCCACCAGCCGGCTGTGCAGGCCCACATTCATGAGCCGCGGCCGCTCGGCGCCCTCCGCATAGAGCGTGTCGAAGGCGTCGCGCAGATAGGCGAAAAAGGGCTCGCCCCAATCGAAGCCGGGCGCGGTGGCGAAGCGGTGGTCGTTGTGGTCGGCCGTGTAGGGAATGAGCAGCAGCGGACGCCCCGCCTCCTCGACCCAGTAGGGGAGTTCGTCCGCATAGCTGTCCTGGCTGTAGAGGAAGCCGCCCTCCTCCGCCACGAGGCGCACGGTGTTGGGACTGCGGCGCCCGATGAAGCAACCCAGCGGGCGGGCGCCGGTCATTTCGCTCTGGATCGCCACCGCCTTCGCGATATGGGCGCGCTCCACCTCTTCGGGGACGCCGTGATAATCGATCCAGCGATAGCCGTGACTCGCGATCTCCCAGCCTGCCTCCGTCATGGCCGCAACGGCCGTCGGGTTGCGCGCGAGCGCCATGGCGACACCGAAGACGGTGACGGGAATCCCCCGCCCGGTGAAGAAGCGGTAGAGCCGCCAGAAGCCCACGCGGCTGCCGAACTCGTACATGGATTCGATGGGAAGCGCGCGCTCGCCCAGGCGGGGCTCGACGAAGCCGAACTCGGTGAGCAGCGTCTCCGACCCGGCGTCGCCATGAAGGATGCTGTTCTCCGCCCCTTCCTCGTAGTTGATCACGAACTGCAGCGCGATCCGCGCGCCGCCCGGCCATTCCGGATGAGGCGGGTTGCGGCCGTAGCCGGCCATGTCCCTGGGGTAGGGTTCCGCCATCGCGCGCTTCTCCGCCTTGCCCTCTTGCCGCCGCTCACGCCTCGGCGTGGGCGTAGCGCAGGTCATGGGGTGGGCGCGTGCCCAGCGCGGGGTCGGTCCCCGCCGGCCGGTAGGGCGCGCCCAGCGTGCCGATCTCCAGCGGCGTCGAGAGCCCGAGCAGGCTTCGCGCGATGACCAGCCGCTGGATCGACGGTGTTCCCTCTTCCAGCATGTTGATGCGGGATTCGCGGTAGAGCCGCTCGAGCGGATAGGGATAGTCGGTGAAGTAGGCCCGCCCGCCGACCACATCCATCGCCTTGTCGGTCACGCGCATCACGGTCTCGAGGCCCAGGAGCTTGGCGATGGAGGCCTCCAGCGCGCAGGCCTCGCCGCGGTCGATCTTGGCCGCGACATCTTCGAGAACGAGACGTAGCGCATAGACATCCCGCGCCATCTCCGCGAGTTCCGACTGCACGGACGGCCGCTGCGCGATGGCGCGTCCGAAGGTGATGCGCTTTTCCGCAAAGTCGAGCGCGATCTCGAGGGCGCGCTCGGCGGTCCCCAGGGAACTCGCCGCAACGAACACCCGGCTCGGCTCCAGCTCCCCGAGGAAGACTTCGAGCCCGTCTCCCTCGTGCCCCACCATGCTGTCGAGCGGCACCGGCGTTTCCTCGAAACGCAGAATGCCGTGCGGCGGGCCGTTATTGCCCATCATGTCCGGCATCGGCTCGATGGTGAAGCCGGGCGCGCCGGTCGGGACCACCAGCGCCGTCAGCCCACGGCGGTCTCCGCGCTCGCCGGTGCGACAGCAGATCAGATGCCCGGTGGCGAAGTCCGCATTGGTGATGTAGTGCTTGGCTCCGTTCACGATCCAGTTGCCGCCCTCGCGCCGGGCGTGGGTGCCGATATCCATCCCGCTGCCCGAATTTGGCTCGGTGATCGCGAAGGTGAGCGACTGTTCGCCGCGGGCAAGGGCCGGCAGCAGTGCTTCCTTCTGCGCTTCGGTCCCGTAGGCGACCACCGCGCGGGCGCTCGTATTGTGGACATGCAGCAGGACCCGCACGATGCCCGAGACCTTGGAAAACTCGGC
Source organism: Alphaproteobacteria bacterium (assembly GCA_965220825.1). GTDB lineage: Bacteria > Pseudomonadota > Alphaproteobacteria > UBA828 > UBA828. The sequence goes on along the minus strand of OZ244839.1, from coordinate 142,971 downwards.
GAGCAACGGGAGGTACCGGGTGCAATTGAGCTCGACCCCGCCATAGCGCCGCGGGATCACCGCGCCGAAAAGGCCGTGCTCGCGGAACGCGGGGAAGAGGTCGTCCGCGGGGAACCGGCCGGTGCGCTCCATCTCGGACGCGCGCGGCTCGACCTCGCGCCAGAGAAAATCGAACACACGCTTGCGATAGGCCTCGTAGTCTTCCGCCGTCTCGATCGCGATGGTCATGCTGTCGCTCCGCTGGTACGGGGGCCTTTACGCCGAAGGTGATCCTGCACCCGGGAGGGGCGGAACGTCGAGCCGCTCCGCGATCCACGCCGCGGCCCGAAGCACCCCGGCATCCGCTCCCCAGGCACCGATCACCTGCAAGCCGACGGGCAGGCCCGCAGGCCCGGTGAAGGCCGGAACGGTAAGGGTGGGGACGCCGAGCGTCGTCCACAGGAGGCAAAGTGCGGGGCTGCCGGTCCAGGCCAGGCCCTTGGGCGCTTCGCCGGTGACGACCGCACCGACCGCCGCGTCGAAGGCTGAGAGCGAACGCACGGCGCGGCGCATGGCGGCGAGCGAATCCAGCGCCGCGAGGTAGCGCTCCGCCGAAACCGCGCGTCCCTCCTCGATGGCCTCGCGCAGCACCGGCGTGAGCTTCGCCGCATCGGCCTCGTAGCGGGGGCCCAGGCAATGGGCCATTTCGCATTTCATGATCGTGTCCTGGACCGCGACGACATCCGCGAGCTCGGGCGGCAGGTCCAGAGGCTCCGCGTCCAGCGCATGCGCGGCGTCTTCCACCAGGGTGGCCGTCGCGGGCTCCACCTGGGACCAGGCGTGATCGCGCACGAAGGCGAGGCGGAGCTTTGCGCGCTTCGCCGCGAGAAGCGGCGCGAGCCTCGATGCGGCACGGCCGGCGGTCGCGGGATCGGCGCCGTCGTCCCCCGCAAGCACGTCGACGGCGGTCGCAAGGTCTTCGACGGAGCGGCCGAAGACGCCCACATGATCGAGGGTCGGCGCGAGGCGCATCATGCCGGTGCGGGGGATCAGACCGAAGCTCGGCTTCATGGCCCAGGCCCCGCAGAAGGAGGCCGGGCGCAGCACCGAGCCGACGGTCTGGGAGCCGAGCGCCAGCGGGACCATGCCGCCACCCACCGCCGCGCCCGAGCCGCTGGACGAGCCCCCGGGGGTGCGCGACGGATCGTGCGGGTTGCGGGTCTTGGGCGCGGTGAAGAACGCGCATTCGGTGGTGACCGTCTTGCCGACGACGGCGGCGCCGGCGCGGCGAAGGCGCGTCACCACCGTCGCATCCGCCGCCGGGCGCCTGCCGCGGTCCGTCGCGACGCCGTTCTCAGTCGGCCAGTCCCGCGTATCGATGATGTCCTTGAGCCCGACGGGAACGCCGGCGAGCGGCCCCTTTGCGCCCGCTTCGTCCCGCGCCCCGGCCTCGACCCGCGCGAGCGCCGGATCGAGATGCTGCCAAGCCTGCACCGCCGGCTCGCTGCGCGCGATTCGCTCGAGTGCCTCGTCCATGACGCTTGGAGCCGACCGCTCGCCCGAACGCACGCGCTCGGCCGTCGCATGCGCGCTCTCGCACCGCTCGGCCATCCCGCCCTCCAGCGGTTTCCGATCCCTGCCCGAGGTGCTATCTACCACAACAGGACAGGCGGAGAACGGCAGGAGGGCGGGATGGCCGAGACGGCGATCTTCGGCGCCGGTTGTTTCTGGGGCGTGGAAGCGGCATTCCGCCGCGTGGACGGGGTGCTCGAGACCTCCGTCGGCTATAGCGGCGGCCACAAGGCGGAGCCGACCTATCGGGAGGTCTGCAGCGGGCGCACCGGCCACGCCGAGGTGGTGCGGGTGGTGTTCGACCCCGCGCGCGTGGACTACGCGGCGCTGCTCGACCTCTTCTGGCAGCTTCACGACCCGACCCAGGTGAACCGCCAGGGACCGGACATCGGCACGCAGTACCGCTCCGCGATCTTCTACGGCTCGGAAGCTCAGCGGCAGACGGCGGAAGCGAGCAAGGCGGCCCTCATTGCGGCGGGGCATGCGATCGCGACCGTGATCGAGCCCGCCGGCGACTACTGGCTCGCCGAGGACTACCATCAGCAATATGTGGAGAAGCGCCGCCTGGCCCAGGGCGGCCGGGCCGGCTGGTAACCGCCCGCGCGTCGACCCACCCCAGACAGGGAGACAGGAAACATGACACAGATCGGCTATGCCATGCAGTTCAGGGGTTCGGGCGCGCCGAAGCCCGGCAAGGACAACGAACTCGCCGCCCGCTCGGGCTCGTCCACGACAAGCCTCACCAACAGCTTCGGGCCGGGCGGCCCGCGTCTTGCCGTCGCGGACGGCGCAGGCCAGGCGGCCTCTTTCGATTCCTCGGTCTACATGCTCGAGGACGGGCAGTTCACCGAAGACGGAACCATCGACTTCGGCGAGGCCGGCAGCCTCCGCTTCAGCACCATCGGCACAGGCTGGATGGGCGACAGCGCCGAGGAAGGTCTCGTGCACGGCGCCATCATGTGGAAGGTGGACAGCGGCACCGGGCCGCTCGAGGGCGCCACCGGGATCATCACCTCCAACTTCACCATCTCCGGCGAAGGCCAGGTGGTGGACAATCAGTGGGGCGTGCTCTTCACCCGGGACTGACCGCTCCCCGTTTGCGAAACCCCATGACGTGAGCCGCTCCGTACGGAGGCCGAGGGACGCCGCCACCCTGATCCTGTTGCGCGGGGCCACCGGCGCCGCCGAGGTGCTCATGGGCCGGCGGCCACGTCGCAACGCCTTCATGCCGGACCAGTACGTGTTTCCCGGCGGCGGCGTCGAGCCCTGCGACCGCTGGGTGCGCCCGGCAACCGAACTCCGTGCGGGCGTCGCCGCCCGGCTCGCCAGGGCCGCAACGCCCGCACGCGCCCGGAGCCTCGCGGCGGCGGCGGTGCGGGAGACGATGGAGGAGACCGGGCTCATGCTCGGCCTGCCGGATCCGGAGCCCGACCGCCCCGTGCGGCCGGAATGGCAGCCTTTCCGAAGCGCAGGCCTCGCACCGGCTCTCGATCGCCTGGACTATATCTATCGGGCGGTAACCCCGCCGGGCCTTCCACGGCGTTTCAATGCGCGGTTCTTTCTTGCGCGGGCGGAGGACGCACGGGGCGCGCTGGGCGGCAATGGCGAGCTTCTGGACCTTCGCTGGGTGCCGCTCGCCGAGACCCACACCCTCCCCCTCCCCCACATCACGGGCGTGGTGCTGGAGGAGCTCGAGACCCTGCTGGCCGCGCCGCCCAACCCGGACAGCGACCGGCCGGTACCGCTCTGCGTCCGCGTGGGCAACGATCACGTCTACCGCTTCGAATGACGGGGGCGGGCGCGAACCGGCGCCCCTCACGCGTCGGAGACCCGCATCAGAAGCTTGCCGAAGTTGCGCCCGTCGAAGAGGCAAAATCAAGCTCCGACCGAACCCGACAAATCGACACCTACCAGCTCGGAAAAATCGCTTTCCGAGAGTATCCGAATGTCCGCACCCCTTTCGATCAACGCCTCTACCTTCCGATGTTTACTGCTCTTCTCATAACCATTTAATTTGCTCTCGTCCTGAATCCCGACAACAAGGATTGTGATGCTTTTGCTAACGCCATTAACTACGCCGCATCCCGCTTCCGCAGCAATATCGGCCGCTTTCTTCCGCGGGATACCGAGCGCTCCAGTGAACAGCACGGTTTCCCCGAATAACGCTCCCTCGACGTTTCCTTCTCGCCGAGCTGACTCGCGAGATGATGGAAAGATCGGGCTATCGACCCTCCGCAGCCATTCTTCAACGTCCGTTTCGGTGAAAGCGCATGCGTGAAGCACAATCTTCGCTGCTGCCCTAGCATCTTCCAGCGCATCGTGATGCTTGAATGGTATATTGAGATCCTTCGCTACATTCTTAAGGCCGTAACCGCGTTGGCCGTAGCTTTCCGGCCATGCGCGGCGTGCGATTTTGGCGCTATCGAGCCATGTAACCTGCAGCTGCTCAAGGTTATATTTCGTCATCGCGCGCTCGAATGCAACACGGTCAAAAGAAGTATGGCTTACGAGAATAGATCCACGTAACCGAGCGCGCAACTCATCACGAATTGCGGGAAGAGTGGGGCAATTTCTCACGTCTTTTTTTCTGATACCGTGTATTGAAACGTTCCATGGATCGAACCAGTCCTCAGGATTCACCAAAGTTCTCCATTCGTCCTCTATTTCACCGTTCCGAACGTGCACAATACCGATTTGGCAAATGCTCGCGCGATCTGCATTGGCAGTTTCCACATCGATAGAATTGAACGTCAACATGCTTAGCCACTCCCTCGTATCACATGTATAAGTTATCCGCTACTTCCTCCGGCGCGTCAAGTCGTACCTCACCCTTGATAGTAGCGTCGTTGGGCATATTGCCCGAAACTGTCGTCGTTGTTGTGTTACGCGAGATGCGTGCAAACCAACCGATATCGGCAGGCCACATGGCGGCGTCGCCCTGTAACTTGGAGATCGGCCATCCTGCTTCACCGGCACGAGCTTTCTCGGCCGAAAGTGCCCGTGATCGGCGAACGCAAGTGGGTGTGGCCCGCCTCTTGCCGCTCCACCGACTGCCGCTCCGTGGCGCGCGTGACGGTGTTGCAGGCGGTTTTGATCGCTGCCCAGCGCAACTCCTAAGTCTCGGGCAGGCGCAATCTCACTTGCGGCGACGCAGGGAAATACCACGCCAGCCTCACCGCAGTGTCTTGCGCCGAGGCGTAGCCAACTCGTCAACATCATGGTTAGCCGGTTCACCGGCACGACCAGTGCCCTCGACTGCGCGTTGCCGAATGCCCACCTCTTCGAATTGCTCGCCCCGCACGGCGCCGAGATGAGCGGAGTTTAGGCTGTAGTGAGACGGTAATCACCTGACAGTTTGGCTGGCGCCGGCGCGCGACCGTCACGAGTCGAGCGCGCCGGCGGTGGCCAAGCCGCTCCCGATAGGGTTAAGGATTGTTTTGCACAACATCCGACCGATCGGGAGAACGACATGACCACCAAAGACAAGATAGCACGGCGCAAGCTGAGCCTGCTGGAGCTGGCGGGCGAGATGAACAATGTATCGAAGGCGTGCCGGATCATGGGCTACTCGCGCCAGCAGTTCTACGAGATCCGCAGGAACTACCAGACCTACGGAGCGGACGGTCTGATCGACCGGCTACCCGGCGCCCGCGGTCCGCATCCCAACCGGGTGTCACAGGAGGTCGAGAAGGCGATCCTGGCGCACGCGCTGGACCACCCCACCCACGGCGCATTGCGGGTTGCCCAGGAGCTGTCGCTCAAGGGCATCCACGTGTCTTCTGGCGGGGTGCGCGGGGTGTGGTCGCGCCATAAGCTGCTGACCAAGCAGGAACGGCTGCTCCGGCTGGAGAAGAGCACGGCCGAGCGCCGGATCGAGCTCTCCGACGAGCAGGTTCGTCTGTTGGAGCGCTTCTCACCGGAGTTCCGCGAGCGCCACATCGAGACCCGGCACACCGGCGACCTGGTGGCCGTGGACACCTTCTTCGTCGGCCATCTCAAGGGGGTCGGGAAGGTCTACCTGCAGACCGCCGTCGACTGCCACTCGCGCTACGCCTGGGGCAGGCTCTACCCCAACAAGATGCCGGTCACCGCAGTCCACCTGATGAACAACGACGTGCTGCCCACTTTCGAGGCCCACGGCGCCCGGATCGAGACCGTGCTGAGCGACAACGGTCGGGAGTTCTGCGGCCGGCCCGATCGCCACCCCTACGAGCTGTTCCTCCAGCTCGAGGAGATCGAGCACCGCACCACCAAGGTCCGCAGGCCCCAGTCCAACGGCTTCGTCGAGCGCTTGCACCGCACCCTGCTCGACGAGCACTTCCGCGTCATGGGGCGCAAGAAGTTCTACGACAGCATCAAGGCCATGCAGAAAGACCTGGACGCCTACCTTGTCCGCTACAATACCGAGCGCCCCCACCAGGGCCGCGGCATGAACGGAAGGACGCCCGCGGACGCCTTCGTCCGATGCTTGCCAAAACCCCAAAGGAGGAGAAGATGAAAAAGGCTGCCTGAACCAAACCCCCGGGAGCGGCGACTGTCAGGCGATTACCCTATCTGTACATTTAGGCACTTCCTCGCATTGACGGCAGCCGAGGCTCTTGGGGCTCACCACAAAAACAGTATCACCGCACCCCCAGAAGTTTTCCTAAACTTGTTTCTCGTTTCAGAAATTCAAGACATTTTGGAACACTTCGATTCGAATTTCGATATAATTTCACGCGTGCACTACATTCGTTTCCTAACGTTGCTCTGTTGAATGCAATCACACCAGAAATATTGGATAGGCGCTTGACAAACGCATCCCGACCAACAACCGCATCGTCTCGCCCATAAATTGCTTCTTTTTCGTCCCCCTGAATATAGTCGGCGTGACAAATGTTGAGTGCGACAAGAAAAACGTCGTGGTTAAGCTTTTTCTTTTTCCAATCTTCATATTTCTTTGACAACGCTCTTCTTAACGGCATTGATCCATCGAACGCACCTCCTCTACTCAGATCAAAAACCTGACCTTTTCCACTCGAATCGATAGGCGGAGCAAGGTATGCAGTTAATCTCCAGTCACCCTCGGAAATCGATATTTCAGGATGGAAATTTCCAGAATCACTCTCGAGTTCTTTTACTCTGCTTGCCGGATATTTCTTAAGAAGATTTTCTATTTTTGATATAAAACCTTTCATACTGAGAGTTTTTATAAGATTTCCTTCCGCATGCAAAAAAACATCCGAATGGGGCTTCGCAACAGATTCTTTTATACGTCGAATGGCGTCTTTTTCATTCGTGTTTGAGTAAAGCGTTCCCCGAGAGATACCACATACAGTTGCTTCAGTATAAAAGCGTTCCGCACCGTGTGTCACGCAAAAATCTACTGTACTGTCTGTTTCTTCAAAGCAAGGGTGAACTTCTATATGACAATTTAGGCGGTGGAAACTTGTAAAAACAATCAACTCAAAATAAGTCTCCGCAAATCTTCCATAGTCATTCAATTGAAGACGTCTCTCCAAAACTCTTCGGTGTTCCAACGAAATATTTCCAAGCCAGTTTTCCATCCATTCCGAAACCTTAACGGCTTCGGGCGGCGTGTCGCACGCCAAGCGCTGAATAGTTTCTTTTCTCTCTGTCATCGACGCCCGTAGTTTCTGAACATGATTGAACAATTGTTCGTTCATCGCTCTTGCCCCCGCTTCTCAGTCATGAACATGCGCAACAACGGCACCAGTTTTTCGGAGAATATAAATCGATATTCGGTGCGCTCGCTTCCGAAGCGATACCGACGCGTCGGCAGAACAGTCGAGCGTTCGATGCACAGCACGTAGGTCCGGTTGCGTAGGGTCCCGGCCGTAAAAACCGGCTAGCATTATCTCGGAACGGGAGCCGGTGGAACAGCAATAGGGACACTTCATCCCTCCCCCACATCACGGGCGTGGTGCTGGAGGAGCTCGAGACCTTGCTGGCCGCACCGCCCGACCCGGACAGCGACCGGCCGGTACCGCTCTGCGTCCGCGTGGGCAACGATCACGTCTACCGCTTCGAATGACGGGGGCGGGCGCGAACCGGCGCCCCTCACGCGTCGGAGACCCGCACCAGCAGTTTGCCGAAGTTGCGCCCCTCGAAGAGGCGCGGGAAGGCGGCGGGGGCGTTTTCGAGGCCCTCCACCACGTCTTCCTTGAAGCTGAGGCGCCCCTCCTTCAGCCAGCGGGCGAGCCGGCGCCGCGCGCGCTCATAGTCCGCGGCATGGGAGAATATGTTGAAGCCCCCCACACGCGCCTCGGTGAACAGGATGTTGGCGAGGTGGCTCGCGACCTTCGGCGGCTCGGTCGCATTGTAGTGGGAGATGCCGCCGCAGATCACGACACGGGCGCCCTCGGCAAGGTGGGGATAGACCGCATCGCTCACCGGCCCGCCGACATTCTCGAAATAGACGTCCACGCCCTCCGGGCAGGCCTCGGCGAGCGCACTCGGGAGATCCGCGGTCTTGTAGTCGATCGCGGCGTCGAAGCCGAGGACACCCGTCAGATAGCCGGTCTTCTCGGCGGAGCCCGCGATGCCGACGACGCGGCAGCCGGCGATCCGCGCGACCTGGCCGACCACCGCGCCGACCGCGCCTGCGGCCGCCGAGACGACCACCGTATCGCCGGGCGCGGGCCGGCCCACCTTGATCAGGCCCAGATAGGCGGTGAGCCCCGGCATGCCGAGCACGCCGAGTGCGGTGGAGAGCGGCCCGAGGGCCGGATCCACCTTGCGGGCGGTGGCGCCGCGGGCGATGGCGTAGTCCTGCCAGCCGGTATAGTCCTCGACGATATCGCCCGCCGCAAAGCCCGGATGCCGGCTCTCGACGACCCGGCTCACCGCGCCGCCGATCACCACCTCGCCAATGGGAACGGCGGGGAAGTAGCGCTCGTCCGTGCCGATGCGGAGGCGCATATAGGGATCGAGCGAGAGCCACACGGTACGCACCAGGAGCTCCCCCGGTTCGGGCTCGGGCACCGCGCCCTCGACGAGGGCGAAGTCCGCCTCCCTCGGCGGACCTTCCGGCCGCTGCGCCACAACCACGCGCCGATTCGCCCCCGAAGCCATCGCTCTCTCCCCGCAAAACCCTCAAGCGCAGCCTACCGGACCCAAGCCCGCCCCGGAAGGCGCGTGCCGCTACGGCCAGCGGGCTTCGGGCGGGAGAGACATGAGGATGGCTTCCACGTCGCCGCCCGTCTCCAGGCCGAAGCGGGTGCCGCGGTCGTGGAGAAGGTTGAACTCCACATAGCGGCCGCGGCGCACCAGCTGGTGGGCGCGCTGTTCGGCGGTCCAGGGCTCTCCCATGCGCCGGCGCACGATGGCGGGGTAGACCTCGAGGAAGGCGCGGCCCACACCCTGGGTGAAGGCGAAGTCCGCCTCCCAGTCGCCGCTGTTCAGATAGTCGTAGAAGATGCCGCCGGCACCCCGCGGCTCGCCCCGGTAGGGCAGGAAGAAATATTCGTCGCACCACGCCTTGAAACGCGGATAGTCGGCGGCGTCGTGGCGGGCGCAGGCGCGTCGCAGTGCGGCGTGAAAGGCGGCCGTGTCGCCCTCGTCGGGAAAGAAGGGCGTGAGGTCCGCCCCACCGCCGAACCAGCGCGTCTCGGTGACGATATGGCGGGTGTTCAGGTGGACGGTCGGCACCAGTGGGGAGCGCGGGTGGACCACCAGCGAAACGCCGCCCGCCCAGAAGCGCCCGTCCGCGCCTGCGCCCGGGATGCGGTCGCGGAATTCGGGCGAGAAGGCGCCGTGGACGGTCGAGACATTGACCCCCGCCTTCTCGAACACCGCACCCCGCAGGAGCGACGAGACGCCACCCCCGCCGCCGGGCCGCTCCCAGCGCCGCCGGACGAAGCGGGCCGGCGCCACGCCCCCGCCAGGCGCTTCCGCTTCGATGCTCTCGAGTGCGGCGCAGAGCGAATCGCGCAAAGCCTCGAACCAGGCGGCGGCGCGGGCCTTCTGCTTGTCGCTCGAAGCGCCCGGCGGCAGGTCCGGAGCCTCGCGGCCGCTCATCCGCGGGCCCTCTCGCCCCATTCCCGGGGAGCGGCGCGGACGCCCCTCATGCCAGCTTGCCCTCGACACCGGCCCATGCTAACCCTCCCGCCGCGCCACGCGCGCAAGGTCGGATCTATACGATATCGCATCCTCGCTCACACCCTGGTTAAGGCAGCACGAGGCTCGATCATGGAAGACGCGGTACGGCACGCCGAGGAGACGCCGGGTCGCGAGGGCACGCGCCGCGACTTTCTTGTCCTCGCGGCGGGTGCCATGGGCGGAATGGCGGCCATCGGCATCGTCTGGCCGCTTATCGAGACCATGAACCCCTCTGCGGACGTGCTCGCGCTCGCATCCATCGAGGTCGATCTCTCGGGGATCGAGGAGGGCCAGATCATCGTCGTCAAGTGGCGCGGGAAACCGGTGTTCGTCCGCCGCCGGACGGCCGAGGAGGTCGCCCAGGCGCAGGCCGTGGCGCTCGACGAACTCCCCGACCCGCAGGCGGACGCCGACCGCGCGCCGCGCGAGGAGTGGCTCATCCTGGAAGGCGTCTGCACCCATCTCGGCTGCGTGCCGCTGGGCTCGAAATCGGGCGATCCGCGGGGCGATTACGGCGGCTGGTTCTGCCCCTGCCACGGCTCGCACTACGACACCTCCGGGCGGATCCGCAAGGGGCCGGCGCCGGCCAACCTCCCGGTGCCGACCTACGAGTTCCTCGACGACACATTGGTTCGGATCGGCTAGGGGGCCCGGACCGGATGACGACACCCGTACCGCAGAACAAGGTCGCCCGGTGGATCGAGTACCGGCTGCCGATCTTCAGTTGGACCAACAAGCACGTCATCGACTACCCGACGCCGCGCAACCTGAACTACTGGTGGAATTTCGGCTCCCTCGCCGGGATCATGCTGGTGGTCCAGATCGTGACGGGCGTGGTGCTGGCGATGCACTACACGCCGCACGCGGATCTCGCGTTCGATTCCGTCGAGCACATCATGCGCAATGTGGAATGGGGGTGGCTGATGCGCTACCTCCATGCGAACGGCGCGTCGATGTTCTTCGCCGTCGTCTACATCCACCTGTTCCGCGGCCTCTATTACGGCTCGTACAAGTCGCCGCGGGAGCTGCTGTGGTGGATGGGCGTCCTGATCCTGCTGATCATGATGGCGACCGCGTTCATGGGCTACGTCCTGCCTTGGGGGCAGATGAGCTTCTGGGCGGCGACGGTGATCACCAACATGACCTCGGCCATCCCGTGGATCGGCGAGACGGTGGTGAACTGGCTGTGGGGCGGCTTCTCGGTCGACAATCCGACTCTCAACCGCTTCTACGCGCTGCACTATCTGCTGCCCTTCGTGCTCGTCGGCGTGGTCTTCCTGCATCTCTGGGCGTTGCATCACCGCAAGTCCAACAACCCGCTGGGCATCGACATCAAGAGCGACAAGGACACCATCCCCTTCCACCCCTACTACACGGTGAAGGACATGTTCGGGCTTGGGGTGATGATGTTCGTGCTTCTGGTCTTCACCTTCTACCTGCCCAACGCCCTCGGCGAGGTGATCAACTACGAGAAGGCCAATCCGCTGCAGACGCCGCCGCACATCGTGCCGGAATGGTACTTCCTGCCGTTCTACGCAATCCTGCGGGCGATCCCGGACAAGCTCGGCGGTGTGGTGGCGATGATCGCCTCCATTGTCATTCTTTTCATCCTGCCGTGGCTCGATACCTCGAGGGTGCGGAGCGCACGCTTCCGCCCGGTCTACAAATGGGCCTTCTGGATCTTCTTCGTGGACTGCGTCGCGCTCGGTTGGGTCGGCGCCAACACCCCGGAAGGCGACTTCATCTGGATCGGCCAGCTCTGCACGGGTTACTACTTCGCGCACTTCCTCCTCATCGTGCCGCTTATCGGCAAGTTCGAGCGCCCCAGACCGTTGCCGGAGAGCATCCACAAGGCGGTGCTGGGCGAAGGCGCCCCGGACGCCGAGGCCGAAGCGGCCCAGACGGGTAAAGCGTGATGCGGCGGATCGTGGCAGCGGCGGCCATCGCCGCATTCGCATCCTTCGGAGGCAACGCGGCCCTGGCGGCGGGCGAAGCCGCAGACCTGCCGGACCAGGACTGGCAGCATGAAGGCGTCTTCGGCACGTTCGACCGGGGCGAAGTGCAGCGCGGGTTCCAGGTCTTTCAGGAGGTCTGTGCGGCCTGCCATTCGCTCAACTACATCGCCTTCCGCAATCTGGTGGAGATCGGCTTCACGGAAGATGAAGCGAAGGCCATCGCCGCGGAATATGAGGTCGAGGACGGACCGGACGACGAGGGCGACATGTTTACTCGCCCGGCGCGGCTTTCCGACTATTGGCCCGCACCCTTCGACAACGAAAACGCCGCGCGCGCAGCCAATGGCGGTGCGTTTCCGCCCGATCTCTCGCTTATCACCAAGGCGCGGGAAGGCGGCGCGGACTATCTCTACGGCCTGATGGTGGGTTACGAGGACGAGCCGCCGGAGGGCGTCGAGCTCACCGACGGCATGAGCTACAATCACTATTTCCCCGGCCAGCAGATCGCCATGCCAGCACCGCTCTACGACGAAGCGGTCGAATATGTGGACGGCACGCCGGCAACGCTCGAGCAGCATGCGCGGGATGTGACGAGCTTCCTCTCATGGACGGCCGAGCCCGAGCTGGAGGAGCGCAAGCAGACCGGCCTCAAGGTGCTGATCTTCGTCTTTATTCTGACCGCGGTTCTTTTCGTCATCTACCGGCGCACCTGGGCCAAGCTGCACTGACGCGTCTCCTTCGGGCGGATGACGGGCGCGTAACCGCCGGACCTGCTGCCCGCGCCATAGGGGAGAGGACACGCCATGGCCGTGCAGACCGGTTCGCAGCACACCGATCCCAAGAGCGATATCGAGATCGCACGGGCGGCACATAAGCGCCCCATCGCCGATCTTGCCCTGGACCGCCTGGATATCGCGCCTGAGCACCTCGTTCCCTACGGCCACGACAAGGCGAAAATCTCGCTCGATTACATCGAGTCGCTCGAGCAGCGGGCGGACGGGAAGCTGATCCTGGTCACCGCGATCACCCCGACACCGGCGGGCGAGGGCAAGACGACCACCACCGTCGGGCTGGGCGACGGCCTGAACCGGATCGGCAAGAACGCCTTGATCGCGCTCCGGGAGCCGAGCCTCGGCCCCTGCTTCGGGATCAAGGGCGGGGCCGCCGGCGGCGGCTATGCGCAAGTCGTTCCCATGGAAGAGATCAACCTCCACTTCACCGGGGACTTCCACGCCATCGGCGCGGCCAACAACCTGCTGGCCGCCATGATCGACAATCACGTCTATTGGGGGAACGCCGCCGGCATCGATCCGCGCCGGGTGAGCTGGCGCCGGGTGGTGGACATGAACGACCGGGCGCTACGCTCCGTGGTCTCATCTCTCGGCGGCGTGGCCAACGGCTTCCCACGCGAGGACGGCTTCGACATCACCGTCGCCTCCGAGGTGATGGCGATCTTCTGCCTGGCGCGGAACCTTGAAGATCTGCGCACCCGCCTGGGCCGGATCGTGGTGGGCGAGACGCGCGAGAGGCAGCCCGTGCGCGCGAGCGCCGTCGAAGCGGACGGCGCCATGACCGTGCTGCTGAAGGACGCCCTCGCCCCCAATCTGGTGCAGACGCTGGAGAACAACCCCGCCCTGGTCCATGGCGGGCCTTTCGCCAATATCGCCCATGGCTGCAATTCGGTGGTGGCGACCCGCGCCGCTCTCAAGCTCTCGGACTATGTGGTAACGGAAGCCGGCTTCGGCGCCGACCTGGGCGCGGAGAAGTTTTTCGATATCAAATGCCGCAAGGCCGGCCTTTCGCCGGACTGCGTGGTGGTGGTCGCGACCATCCGCGCCCTCAAGATGCATGGCGGTGTGGCGCGGGACGCGCTGGGCGAGGAGAATCTCGAGGCTCTCGCCGCCGGCATGGAGAATCTCGCCCGCCATCTGCGGAACGTCACCCGCTACGGCGTACCGGCGATCGTCGCCGTCAACCGCTTCTCCGCCGACACGGAAGCCGAGCGCGCCCTGGTGAAGGAAGCCTGTGCCAAGCTCGGCGCAACGGCCGTCGAATGCGACCATTGGGCGCGGGGCGGGGCGGGCTGCGAGGCGCTCGCCGGGGAGGTGGTGCGGACAATCGATGCGGAGCCCGCGGACTTCCGCCTGCTCTACCCGGACAACCTGCCGCTATGGGACAAGGTGCGCACCGTCGCCACCGAAATCTACGGCGCGGACGATATCGTGGCCGACGCGGCGGTGCGCAAGCGCTTCGACGACCTCGAGGCGAAGGGTTTCGGCGGCTACCCCGTCTGCATGGCGAAGACGCAATACAGCTTCTCGGCGGACGCCGCGTTGAAGAACGCGCCCGAAGGCTTCGATCTTCCCATCCGCGAGGTGCGCCTCTCGGGCGGTGCGGAATTCGTCGTCGTGATCTGCGGCGCCATCATGACCATGCCGGGTCTGCCGCGCGTCCCGGCCGCGAACAGCATCGCTCTCGACGACAAGGGAGAGGTCACAGGCCTCTTCTGACGCCGGGCAGGCGCGCTTCAGCACTTCCGGATCGGGCGGGCCGGCTTTCCGGCGATCGCCGGGCGCAGTGCCACCCAGGCCTTGAACAGGGCTTCGTGCGCCTGCCATGTCTCCCGGCTCAGGATCCGGACGATCGCGAGATTGCCCATACGGGTGACTCCCGCCTCGGTGTCTTCCGTTCCCAGAAGGGTCCCGTGAACATCGTCCTCGATCCCCGGCGGAAGGTCGGGCGCATAGGCGAAGACCGTCGCCATATGCCGATATCCCCGCCACAGCCTCTCGAGCGCATCGATGGACTCGGGCTCGGTCGCGACCAGCCTGTCGAGCGCGACCGGGCGGCCGTCGACGACAACCTGAAACTCCGAGACCAGCGAATCGAAGGCGAAGACCTCCCCGTCGCCGTGATGCACGCGGCCCGCAGAGATCATGTCCGTGGCGAACAGACGGGAGGACGCCGCCATCGCGACACGGTTCATGCGGTGCGTCCGGCTCCAGGCAAAGGGAATTGCTTCGTCGGGGCAGAACTCCAGAAGCGCATCCGGGGCCACGTGAAGGTCCACGATCTCTCGCGAGACGCCGCCTTCGAGGCACTTGTAGAACTTGCTTGACGCGGTGGTGGTGAAGAGCGCCCGCGCGCCCGGCTCCAGCGCCGCGTGGAACTGCGAGACGTCCCCCTCGACGAAGCCGCCGCCGCTATTGACCATGAGCATGAACGGCTCGTCGTCATGGTCCTGATAGTGATAGCCCTGCCACTGGAACGGGATGCGCCAGCTATGGGGGTCGATCTCCGTGCGCCCGTTGCGCCGCACCGCGCGGACATTCATCAACGCGTGCTTGCCGACGATCCACGCGGGATCAGGCGGTGCCGGCGCGACTCCCCGGTCCATCCCGCTCGTCCAGCAAGAGTACGTCACGCTCGATCCACGCGATCACGTCCTTTAGCCCCTCGCCCGCACGCATGTTGGTGAAGAGGAAGGGGCGTTCGCCGCGCATCTTCCTGGAATCGCGCTCCATCACGCCCAGATCGGCGCCGACGAACTCCGCCAGATCGATCTTGTTCACGACGAGGAGAGGCGAGCGCGTGATGCCGGGCCCCCCCTTGCGGGGGATCTTGTCGCCCTCGGCCACGTCGATCACATAGATATAGCTGTCCACCAGCTCGGGGCTGAAGGTGGCGGCCAGATTGTCGCCGCCGCTCTCGACGAACACGATGTCGAGGTCGGGATGCCGGTCCGTCATCTCCGCGATGGCGTGGGCGTTCATGGAGACGTCTTCGCGGATCGCCGTATGCGGACAGCCCCCGGTCTCGACGCCCGCCACGCGTTCAGGCGAGATGACACCGCTCCGGACGACGAATTCGGCGTCTTCCTTGGTGTAGATGTCGTTGGTGATGGCGGCCAGGGAATAGGCCTTGCCCATGGTTTTGCACAGCGATACCAGGAGCGCGGTCTTGCCCGAACCGACCGGCCCGCCTATCCCGATTCTGACAGGTTTGCGCATTCAAGGGCCTCCCCCGACTGAAGATTCTCTCATCCTATATCATGACATGCAGAGCCGCGTATGCAGGCGCTCATGGGCCATGCTGGCGATGTCGAGGCCGGCGGTGGCGGTGCCCAGATCGCCGAGCGGCAAGGCGCAGGCGCGCCCTGCCTCTTGCGCCAGAAAGTCCCACGCCGCGTGCACGATCCGCTGGCTCTCCACCTGGCCGAGCGGGATCAGCCGTGCACAGACACCCACAAGATTGGAGAGCGCCGCCTGGAGAAACACGAGCACCGCCTCCTGCTCCGCGATGTCCTGCGCCTCCGCCGCAATGCCGAAGACGACCGCCCCGTGGCCCTCGCAACGCCCCTCATGGACGGCCGCCGCGAACGGCGCAAGGGCCTCGAGGGCAAAAACCGCCTCCAGCGCACCGAGCAGCGCCCGGCCCGTCTTGAACGAGGCCTCGCGCGTCTCGCGCGTGAGCTTGAGCGCGCCGACCGTAACGTCGAGCGTGACCAGCCCCTCCAGATCGCCAGCGGCCGCATGGCGGCAGGCATGCGCCACCGCGGCACCGTCGGCCCGGGCGACGCCGTGACGAAGCCAGTCCCGGCAGGCGCTCTCCAGGCTTGCCGCGTCGTGGACGGCACCGCTCTCGATCCAGGTCTCGAAGCCGTAGGAGTGGTTGAAGGCGCCGGTCGGAAAGGACGCGTTCGAAACCTGCAGCAGGTAAAGCAGCCGCGAGACCGCGCCGTCGTTACGGGTCATGGCGATGATGGGAGCCATGGGCGCCGTAGCGTCGGCCGACGAAGGGGGCGATCCGCGTCTCGAAGGGGATCTCGAGGCGCGCGAGCAGATCGGCGACTGCAGGATCGGCCGGCGTCAGCATACCGTCCGCCCCGAAGCGGACGGGCCGGTGCAGGTTGCCGAGCTGATATCCGGCGACGCCCCAGCTCACGTCATCGACCGGGTTCACCACATAGAGCGCTTCCAACGCCGCCCGCACCACCACCGCGGTTCCGCGATCGAGCGCCAGAACGTCGCCGTCATTGAGCTCGACACCCCGCGGGAGCGAGATGCGCAGGCGGCGCCCGCCCTCGGAACGCCCCGCCATATGGGCGCTCGCACGCTCCTCGGAGGTCAGCAATATGGGATCTTCGTCCACAATGCGTTCGCGCAGCGTCTCCACCGTACCGAGGATCGCCGCGACGACGGCCATGGCGCGCACAGCCTCCGAAAGGCGACCGTGTGCCTAGCGGAAGTAGAAGAGCTGCGTGAGCGGCAGCGTCTTCGCCGGCTGAACGGTGATGCGCTCGCCGTCCACATAGACGTTATAGGTCTCGGGATCGATTTCGATATCGGGGAGCGCGTCGTTATGGATCATGTCGCGCTTGGATATGGTCCGGCACCGCTTGACGGGCTTCAGCTGCTGGGTTTCCAGCTTGTCTTCGAGACCGTTGTCGAGCGCCGCCTTGGTCACGAAGGAATAGCTCGTCCGCCGCGGGTTGACGCCGAGGGAGCCATATTGCGGGCGGTATTTGAGGGGCTGCCCCGTCATCAACGAGCCCGCCGGATCGCCCATCACCGAATGGGAGATGAAGCCACCCTTCAACGTCACCTCCGGCTTTGCGATGAAGAATTCCGGCCGCCAGAACACCAGGTCCGCGAGCTTGCCGGGCGTGATCGAGCCCACATAGGAATCGACGCCGAAGCAGATCGACGGGTTGATCGTCACCTTGGCGAGATAGCGCTTGATCCTGAAATTGTCGTTGCCGGAGCCGTCCTCCGAAAGCCGCCCGAAGCGGATCTTGTTGACGGCTGCGAGCTGGAACGAGCGCTGCGCGCTCTCCGCCGCCCGGCCCACGCCCTGGCTGTCGGAGCCGATCATGCTGATCGCCCCCATATCGTGCAGCACGTCCTCCGCCCGCATGGTTTCGGCGCGGGCGCGGCCCTGGATGAAGGCGATGTCCGTCGGCACGTTCTTGTTCAGGTTGTGGCAGGTGATCAACATGTCGATCTCTTCGTCGTACGTGTTGATCGAGAACGGGTTGGTCGGGTTGGTGGAACTCGGCAAGAGGTTGGGCTCGCCGCAGACCCGCATCATGTCGGGCGCGTTGCCCCCGCCCGCACCTTCGCAGTGGTAGATGTGCATGACGCGGCCGTTGATGGCGGCGATGGTATCTTCGTAGTAGCCGGTCTCGTTCAACGTGTCGGCGTGGATCTGGACCTGGAAGTCGTACTCGTCCGCAAGCTCCATGGTGGTCTCGATGGCGGCGGGCGAAGACGACCAGTCCTCGTGGATCTTGAGGCCCGTCGCGCCGGCGAGAAGCTGCTCGATCAGCGAACCCGGCGTCGCCGCGTTGCCCTTGCCGAAATTGCCGAAATTGAGCGGAACGTCCGCCATCGCCTCCAGCATGCGCTGGATGTTGAAGACGCCGGGGCACTCGATGCCGACGGTCTTCGGCCCCGAGCCTCCGCCGATCACCGTGGTGAAGCCCGCGTTCTGGTACTCGTAGAGCTGCTGCACGGAATCGAAGTGGGGGTGGATGTCGACGAAGCCCGGCGTGCAGATCAGCCCTTCGACCGAGAGGATGTCGGTGTTGGGCGAGACGATGAGCCCCGGCGTGATGTTCATGGTGTCCGGGTTGCCGGCTTTGCCGACTCCCACGATCTCCCCGTCGAGCACGCCGATATCGCCCTTCACCACGCCGAGAATCGGGTCGATGATCACGGCGTTGGTGACCACCATGTCGAGGCCGCCGTCGCTCTGCTTCCATTTCGACGCCTGGCCCATGCCGTCCCGGATGGTCTTGCCGCCGCCGAAGACGAGTTCGTCCCCGTAGGTGGTGTAGTCGTGCTCGATCTCCGCGACCAGGCCGGTATCGGCGAGGTGGATCTTGTCGCCCGTGGTCGGCCCGTACTGTGCCGCATAGTCGGGACGCTGGATCTTCATGCTCATGCTCGTGCCCCCTGTCGCCGCCGGCCTATCGCCCGGCTCGCGCGGGACGTTTCCGCGCCCGCTTCTTACCGCCGAACTTCCGGTCGGGCGGGGTCGAGACCGGATAGCGCTCGTCTTCGAAGCAATATCCCTCGGCCCGCAACCGGCGCATGGTCTGCTCCCGGATGATGCCGGAGCGCACGGAGCCGTTGGTCATGTTGTTCATGCCGTAGGCGACCTGACGCCCGACATAGGCGGTGATCCGCACCTTGCGGCTCTGCCCCGGCTCGAAGCGCACCGCGCTCCCGCTGGGAACGTCGAGGCGCATGCCGAACGCCGCGTCGCGGTCGAACGCCATCGCCTTGTTGCACTCCGCAAGGTGATAGTGCGCACCGATCTGGATGGGACGGTCGCCGGTGTTGATCATGACGATTTCGCTTGACGGGCGCCCCGCATTGATCTCGATCGCACCGTCCGCGAAATCGATCGCGCCGCATTTCTCAGGCTCGCCCACGTCGAACGCTTCCTCCGGCACGATCGATTCCGGCAGCGGCGGCGGGCTCCATTTCCTCTTAGCCATGGTTGCTCTCCACGCTAGGGCTCCGCTACTCGCGGATCGGGTTCATCACCGTGACGAGCTTCGTTCCGTCCGGGAAGAGTGCCTCGACCTGGACGATCTTCATCATCTCGGGCACGCCGGTCATCACGTCCTCGCGCTTCAGGATCGTCGCGCCATATTCCATCATGTCGGTCAGCATGGGGATGCTGCCTTCCCGCGCCCGTTCGAGGATCTCGTCGCAGATCAGCGCAACCGCCTCCGGGTAGTTCAGCTTGACGCCGCGGTCGAGCCGGCGCCGGGCCATCTCTGCCGCGGCCCAGATTTGGATCCGTTCTTCTTCCCTGACGGTAAGATGCATGATCCTTCACTCTCTCCAGTTCGCGCCCCGTCGTAACCGAACGCCGGCAGACAGCCCGCTGAACGAGGCTGCCCGAAAGAGTAGCACGTAAAATCGAGAGCCAAGCGATCCGCTTCAAGCCGCGGCCACCCGCGCTCAACGAATTCCGATTTTTTTTGGGCCTGTAGTGGAGTGTTCAGGCGTGGCGTCGGGCGCATCCGCCCCGTTGCGGGCTTGGAGACCCGAACACCGAAGTGGCGTTTCAGTTGTTTTTGGTGTGCGGGACTCCAGGCCCGCATGTTTTGTCGCCACCGCCGGTGATCGGCCGGCGGACCGTTGCGGGTTTCGAGATTCGCGCACCGAAGCGGTGTCTTTTCGCCGGTTACCGACACCGGCCGCGACGCGGCATTGACGCGAGGGCCGTGCGCCATCTAGCTTGCGCATGAATCGAATGACTTGCCGACTGTCATGACTCTTCCCGCCGGGCTCGTGGAGCCCGACATCGCGGACCGCGATCTGACGGCCGCGCGGCGCGTGCTCGCGCAGGAATCCCGGGCGCTTAAGCGGCTTGCGGAATCTCTGGACGAACGCTTCGCCGAAGCGGCCGAGCTGCTGGGGGCCGTGCGGGGCCGGATCGTCGTCTCCGGGATGGGCAAGAGCGGCCATATCGGCAACAAGATCGCCGCCACCTTCGCCTCCACCGGTGCGCCCGCGCTTTTCGTCCATCCCGCCGAGGCGAGCCACGGCGACCTCGGCATGGTCACGGACGACGACGCGCTGCTGATGCTCTCCAACTCCGGCGAGACACCGGAGCTGGACGCACTTCTCAATTATGCAAAGCGCTTCGGCATTCCGGTAGTTGCCATCGTCGGCAAGGGCGAGAGCTCCCTGGCGCGGGCAGCGACCGTCTCTCTGGTTCTGCCCGACGAGCCCGAGGCGGGCACGCTGGGTCTCGCGCCCACGACCTCCACCACCATGACGCTCGCTCTCGGCGACGCCTTGGCGGTTGCCCTGCTGGAGCGCAAGGGCTTTACGGCGGAGGATTTCAGGCTTTACCACCCGGGCGGCAAGCTCGGCAGCCGGCTGGTCCGCGTCACCGACATCATGCATGGCGGCGATGCGGTACCGCTGGTCCCGGCAGGCATGCCCATGTCCGAAGCCCTGATCGTGATCACGAGCAAACGCTTCGGCTGCGTCGGTGCGACGGATGCCGATGGCGCGCTGGTGGGCATCGTGACGGACGGAGACCTCCGCCGGCACATGGACCAGGATTTCCTGCGCCGGCCGGTCCGCCAAATCATGACTCCCGACCCCAAGACCATCAGCGGGAGCGCGCTTGGCGTGGAAGCCGCACGCATGATGAATGCCTGCGAGATCACCAGCCTGTTCGTCATAGAGGACGACAGGCCGATCGGTATCGTGCACATCCACGATTGCCTGCGCGCGGGCCTCGCATGAGCGGCGCATCAGGCCGGGACGGCACCTCGCTCGCGGATCGGCTCGGCTACGACGAGGTGAGACATCGGGGCGGCGCCGGCAACCGAGCCTACAGCCGCTTCGTGGGCTTCATGCGCTATGCCTTGCCGGCGGTCGCCGCGATCCTGCTGGGGCTCGTGGCCATATGGCCGCTGCTCTCGGGGGAAGAGAGCGGCTTCAGGGTATCGCTCACCGACGGCACTGCGGTGGATGCGATGCCCCGAATGATCGCACCGCGCTACGAAGGTACGGACCACAAGAACCGCCCCTTCACCATCACGGCTGCGGAATCCTCCCAGCCGGAAGGCGATACCTCCATCGTGCACCTTAAGACCGTCGCGGCGGACATGCTGACCGGCGACGAACGGACGGGGCGGTTCTCGCTCACGTCCGACCAGGGCCTCTATCGGCGCGACGCCGAGACCCTGCAGCTCGAAGGGCGGGTCCGCGCTCACTCCGATTCGGGTCACGAGTTCCGCACCGACGCCGCACATGTCGACCTCTCCGCCGGAACCGCTCAGGGCGATGCGCCAGTGACGGGAACCGGACCGCAGGGTATGCTCCGAGCTGGAGGGTTTCGATTCGCGGATCGCGGTCGGACCATGACATTCAAGGACGGTGTGCACTTGATCCTCCTTCCCGGTACGGTTCAAACGAGACCGGCTGATGACCGGCGCGGCTGAGGCGCGCGGAAACGCGCGGCGGCTTCCGGCGCTCGCCACGGCCATGGTTGTGGCGTGCGCGCTCTGGGCGGGGAGCCCGGCGGCACAGGAACCCGCTATCGCGGAAGAGGAACCCACTGCCGCGACAGAAGAGCCCGCCGCCGCGAGAACGCCCATCGACATCACCGCCGACAGCCTGCAAATCCAGCAAGACACCGGTACCGCCGTCTTTATCGGCGATGTCCGGGCGGTCCAGGTCGACATGACGCTCACCGCGGACAAGCTCACCGTCCATTACCGTGAAGCGGAGAACGACGAGGAAGAGTTGGGCGTCGAGCGCATCGAGGCCGAGGGGCATGTTTTCGTGACCTCTCCGGGAAGGACCGCGCAGGGGCGGAGCGGCGTCTACGACGTGGATAACGGGCTTATCGACCTCGCGGGCGACGTGGTGCTTACCCAGGGAGAGCATGTGATAAGCGGCAAAACGCTCCATATGAACCTCGAAACCGGCGAAAGCCGGATCTCCGGCGGGGGTGAGGGCGACCGCGTCCAAAGCCTCTTCGTCCCCGGCGCGGAATAGCCGAGGAGCCGCACGCGCCCATGCCCCCGGCAAGCGACGACGGCCGGATCATACGCACCGGCGGATCCGGCCCGACGGAGCCGGCGCTGGCCGTCGATAACGAAGGACGGCTCGCAAGCGCGAGAGGGCTGGTCGCGGACGAACTCGTCAAGAACCTCGGCAAGCGGACAATTCTGCGCGGCGTGAGCCTCAGGGTGGACCGCGGCGAGGCTGTGGGCCTTCTGGGCCCGAACGGCGCGGGCAAAACCACCTGTTTCTATCTCCTGACCGGCCTGATGGCGGCCGATTACGGCCGCGTCCGCCTTGACGGGCGCGATATCACCGGGCTTCCCATGTATCGCCGCGCCCGCAGCGGTATCGGCTATCTGCCGCAGGAGGCGTCCGTATTTCGGGGCATGACCGTCGAGAACAATATCCGCGCCATCCTCGAAGTCTCCAACTCCTCCCGCGAGGAATGCGAACGGATGCTCGAGACTCTGCTCGCGGAGTTTTCGCTCACCCACCTGAGACGGACGCCGGCGCTTGCGCTCTCCGGCGGGGAGCGGCGCCGTGTCGAGATCGCCCGTGCGCTCGCCTCGCGCCCGAACTTCATGCTGCTCGACGAGCCGCTTGCCGGGATCGACCCCATTGCGGTCGGCGAGATTCGGGACTTGGTGGCCCATCTCAAGGACCGCCGCATCGGCGTTCTGCTCACCGACCACAATGTGCGTGACGCATTGGACATCGTCGACCGCGCCTACATTCTCAACGATGGGAGGCTCATCATGGAGGGTGCGCCTCACGAGATCGTTGCGAACGACGAAGTGCGTCGCGTCTACCTCGGCGAGGGCTTCCGGCTCTGATACCGCGCCGTTCCGATTTTCGCTTTCGGGTCGGTCCGGTTCGCGTACAATTCGATTTTCGCGCGAGGAGGCCATGCAAACCACCATTACCGGCCGGCATATTGGCATCGACGACCGCTTCCGGGTTCGGATCGAGGAACGCCTCGAGGCCGCCGCGGGGAAGTTTTTCGCCTCGGCGATCGAGGCGCAGGCGGTGTTCACCAAGGAGGCCCACGCCGTCCGCACGGATCTCACGATCCATGTCGGCCACGGAATGAGCTTTCAGAGCCACGGAGAAGCCGGCGATGCGGCCGCGAGCTTTACCGCCGCGGTGGAGAGGCTCGAGAAGCGTATGCGCCGGGACAAGCGGAAGCGGCGCGACCACCACAAGGAAGCGCGGGAAGCGCATGCCTTGGAGGAAAGCGGTACCCTCGCACCGTCGGCCGATTGAGGGCGCGACGACCGCTCCTCCCGCCGAACGAATCCGTGACCCCAGCCTTGAGACGCCGTGACATGAGCGACCGGACCATACGGATCGCCAAGTTGCTGACGCCGGACGGCGTCGTCGACGGCCTCAAGGTGGGCAGCAAGAAGCAGGCGCTACAGGAGCTCTCCGCGGTCGCGGCGAAACTCACCGGCAAGCACGAGCGGGTCATCTTCGACCTCCTGCTGGAGCGCGAACGCCTGGGCTCGACCGGGATGGGCGGAGGCGTCGCCATTCCCCACAGCAAGCTCGCGGGGCTCGACGGCTTGGCGGCCGTGTTCGCCCGCCTGCACGAGCCCATCGAGTTCGACGCCATCGACGAACGGCCCGTGGATCTCGTCTTTCTCCTGCTCGCGCCCGAGGCAGCCGGTGCCGACCACCTTCAGGCGCTTGCCCGAATCGCACGCCTGCTGCGGGACGAGGGTGTGCGCGAGCGCCTGCGCGGCGCGGCCGGTACGGACGCGCTCTATGCCGTCCTCACGGACCCGGCGGAGACACCCGCCGCCTGAGCCTCGGGGCATGCGGATTGACAGGTCCGCCCGCCCGCCGCACCTTCCGCCCATGATGCCGGTTCATGCAAGCTGTGTCGCGCTCCGGAGACGGGGCGTCATCCTGCGCGGCCCGTCGGGGGCGGGAAAGTCCGATCTTGCCCTCCGCCTGATCGATTCCGGCGCGGATCTGGTGTCGGACGACCGGGTCGCACTCCACGACGAAAACGGCGTTCTGATGGCTTCGCCACCATCGCGAATCGCCGGACTTCTGGAAGTGAGGGGCGTCGGTATCGTCGCGATGGCCTATCTTCCGCGTTGTGCCGTCCACCTGATCGTGGACCTGGCCCCTGCATCGCACGACATCGAGAGGCTGCCCGAGCCCGGCACCGTCGAGCTCTGCGGTCTTGCCATCCCGCGGGTCTCGCTCGCGGCGTTCGACGCTTCGACGCCGGCCAAGATACGATTCGCGCTTGCCCGCTCGAACGCCGAGGATGCGGAACCCCGCACCCCAATGCAGGCCGTCTCATGAGCGACGCGCAACAGGGCGGGCACCGGCTCGTGCTCGTCACCGGCATGTCCGGCGCGGGAAAGTCCACGGCGCTCAGAGCGCTGGAGGATGCCGGCTACGAGGCGGTCGACAACCTGCCGCTTTCGCTCCTCCCCCGGATCGTCTCGGCGACGGAGCGGGAGGGGCGCACAACGCCGCTGGCACTCTGTATCGATTCGCGCACCCGAGGTTTCGACCGCGTCCATCTGGAGCGCTATCTGGACCCGCTGCTGAGAGACGGCGCGTTCCTGCTCTTTCTCGACTGCCGAGGGGAAGCGCTCCGCCGCCGCTTCACCGAGACCCGGCGGCGTCATCCCCTGGCTCACGACCGGCCGGTCCATGACGGAATCCGCCGCGAACGGCTCATCCTCGCCTGGATCCGAAGCCGGGCGACACTCACTCTGGATACCAGCGGGCTCAGTCCCCGGGACCTCGCCCGCCTGATCCGCTCCCAGCTCCAGCCGGAGACCGAGCGCACGCCCGCCCTGTTCGTCACGTCCTTCGCCTACCGCGAAGGCCTGCCGCCGGAAGCCGATCTCGTCTTCGATGTGCGCTTTCTGGCCAATCCTCACGACATGCCGGCGCTCCGCCCGCTCACCGGGCTCGACCCGCAAGTGGCGGACCATGTGCGGCGGGACCCGGTCCATGCCGAATTCTTCGACAATCTTCTTGCATTGATCCGCCCTCTGCTTCCCGCGTTCGAACGGGAGGGAAAGGCCTATGTGACCATCGCAATCGGATGTACCGGTGGGCGCCACCGCTCGGTGGCGGTCGCGGAGCAACTGTCCGAAGCACTGGCGAATGACGGGTGGAACGTCTCCGTGCGCCACCGCGACCTCGCGCCGCTCGGTGAAAGCGGCGCCGAATTGCCGACCGATGCGGACACAGGCGGGCCCGAGGTGCACCCGGCGGAGCGGGTCGCCGGATGATTGGGCTCGTGCTGGTGACCCACGGCAGACTCGCCGAGGAATTCGTCTCGGCCGTCGAGCATATCGTCGGCCCGCAGGATGCGATGCGCGCCATATGCATCGGTCCGGACGACGATATGGAGACGCGCCGGGCGGAAATTCTCGAGGCCATCGGCGCGGTGAACCGCGGAAGCGGTGCGATCCTGCTCACCGACATGTTCGGCGGCACGCCCTCCAACCTTGCCATCTCCATCATGAAGGAGGGCGATGTGGAGGTCGTCGCCGGCGTAAACCTCCCCATGCTGCTGAAGCTCGCGAGCGTACGCACGGAGACGGACCTCAGGGATGCGGTCGCCCAGGCGCGGGACGCGGGCCGGAAATATATTAACGTGGCAAGCGAGCTGCTGGAAGGAAGGGAGTCGTGAACCGGAGCCCGGCCGTCGCAGGCGGGCTTCCGCACCGCCGCACATGTCTGATCAGCAACCGGTTGGGGCTGCATGCGCGCGCCGCGGCGAAGTTCGTGAAGACGGCGTCCGGCTTCGATGCCGACATCGCGGTCACAAGCGGCGGCACGCGGGTCTCCGGTGCCTCCATCCTCGGGCTCATGATGTTGGCGGCCGGTCCGGGAAGCGAAATCGAGATCGAGACTCGCGGTCCTGAAGCCGAGCCCGCATTGGAAGCGCTGGCGGCACTGGTTGACGGCAGGTTCGATGAGGACTGACAGCGCACAACCCGAAAGGGCCGGCATAACCGGAGAACGGGACGGCCGGCCCGAGCGGAGCCTCCAGGGACTCGGCGTCTCTTCGGGGATCGCCATGGGGCCTGCCCATGTGGTGGAGCGCGGCCTCGTCGACGTGCCCGAATATGCCATCTCGGAGAGCGCAGTGGAGGCGGAGGTCGCGCGTTTCCGCGAGGCGGCCGACCTCTCCGTGGCGCAGATCGACAAGCTCCGGAAAAAGGCCGAGACCCTCCCCGATAGCGCCGCGGAGGAGCTCCGCTACCTGCTGGACGCCCACCGCCAGATGCTGACGGGCTCGCGCCTCGTACGGGGCACCGAGGCCCGCATCAGGGAGGCGCGGATCAACGCGGAGGCCGCCGTCCAGGCCCAGCTGTCGGAGATCGCCCAGGCCTTCGCCGCGATGGAGGATTCCTACCTCGCACGCAAGATCGAGGACGTGCGCGAGGCGGGGTCGCGCCTGGTCCGCAACCTGATGCGCTCCGGTTATCGGGCCTTCTCCAGCGTGCCGCAGGGCGCCATTGTCGTCGCCGGGGAGATCACGCCGGCGGACACCGCGCTCATGGACCCGGCGCGGATCGGCGGCTTCGCGGCGGCCGTCGGCGGGGCGGAAGGGCATACGGCGATCATGGCCCGCTCCTTGGGCCTGCCCGCCGTCCTCGGCGTACCCGGTCTGGTGGACGAGGTGCGGCCCGGGGACTTCGTCGCGCTCGACGGGGTACGCGGCGGGCTGGTGGTCAACCCCTCCGAAGCCACGGTCGCGAAGCTCGAGCGCCGGCGCCGGGCGATCGAGCGCCGACGTGCCCAGCTTGCGCGGCTGCGCGCCGTCCAGGCGGTTACCCGTGACGGCGAGCGGATCGCACTCCAGTGCAACATCGAGCTGCCGAACGAACTCCCTTTCGCACTCGAGGCCGGCGCCGAGGGAATCGGCCTGTTGCGCAGCGAGTTCCTCTACATGAACCGGGACGAGCCGCCCAGCGAGGACGAGCAGTATGTGGTGCTGAAGGACATCGTGGAGGGCATGGGCGGCGCCCCGGTAACGGTGCGGACGCTGGATGTGGGCTCGGACAAGCTGGCCTATTCGCTGGGCGAGCATATCGCACCGAGCGTGAACCCGGCACTCGGGGTCCGTGCGGTGCGGCTCTCGCTCAAGGCGCCCACGCTGCTCGAAGCGCAGCTTGCGGCAATTCTCCGCGCCGGCGCGCAAGGGCCCGTGCGGATACTCGTCCCCATGGTCACCACGCTGGACGAGGTGCGCCGGGTGCGCAAGACGCTCGACAAGGTGGTACGCCGGCTCGCCCGGGCACGGGTGCCCATCGCGGATACGCCGCCGCTCGGCATCATGATCGAGACGCCCGGCGCCGCGCTCGCGGCGGATGCGCTGGCACAAGCCTGCGACTTCTTCTCCCTCGGCACGAACGACCTGACCATGTATACGCTCGCCATCGACCGGGGCGACGAGCAGGTGGCCCATCTCTACGACCCGCTGCATCCGGCGGTCCTGCGGCTCATCCGTTTCGCGACCGACGCGGGCCTGGGTGCGAATATCCCGGTGAACCTCTGCGGCGAGCTCGCGGGCGACCCGCGCTATACCGCAATGCTGCTGGGCTTTGGCCTGCGGGACCTCTCCATGGCACCGCCAAACCTGCCGCGGGTCAAACAGCGCATCCTCTCTCTCGACATCGCCGAATCCGCCCGCCACGCCGGCGAGGTTCTGGCCCAGACCGAGGCCGGACCCGTCGCCCGGCTGATCGACGCTTTCCAGAAAGACGCGTAGGCCCCCGCAACGAGAAGCGGAGAGGAAGGCCGGTTACCGCCAGGCGTCGCGCTTGCAGGGCGGACGGAGATCGGACCGACGGCCGGTCACCCGGGGCTGTTGTGGGGGTTCGGCGCGGGTGGTAAAAGCCGCGCCCGTGGCGAGGCGCGAAGCGGCTCGCCGGATTCGCAGTCTGGAGAATTGGAGCATCCGCAATGGCCAGTGGCGCCGACTACAGGGTCAAGGACCTCTCCCTTGCAGAATGGGGGCGCAAGGAGATCGCCATCGCGGAGACGGAGATGCCGGGCCTGATGGCGCTTCGCGCCGAGTTCGGCAGCACTCGCCCGCTTGACGGCGCACGTATCGCCGGTTGCCTCCACATGACCATTCAGACCGCCGTGCTCATCGAGACGCTCAGCGCACTCGGTGCGGAGGTGCGCTGGAGCTCGTGCAACATATTCTCCACACAGGATCACGCCGCCGCCGCAATCGCCGAGACGGGCGTCCCCGTCTTCGCCTGGAAGGGCGAGACCGACGAGGAGTATGACTGGTGCATCGAGCGCACCGTCGAAGGACCCGGCGGCTGGCGCCCAAACATGATCCTCGACGACGGCGGCGACCTCACCAAGCATCTGCACGATGGCGATCCCGCCCACATGGCGGAGATCAGAGGCATCTCGGAGGAGACCACCACGGGCGTATTGCGGCTATACGAGATGGAGAAGGCGGGCACCCTCGGCGCGCCGGCCATCAACGTCAACGATTCGGTGACGAAGTCCAAGTTCGACAACCTTTATGGCTGCCGGGAAAGCCTCGTCGACGGCATCAAGCGCGCCACCGACGTGATGCTCGCCGGCAAGATCGCCGTGGTGAACGGCTATGGCGATGTGGGCAAGGGCTGCGCCGCTTCGCTTCGGGGCCAGGGCGCGCGGGTGGTCGTGACGGAAGTCGACCCGATCTGCGCGCTCCAGGCGGCGATGGAAGGCTATGAACTCTCCACCATGGAGGAGATGGCGCCGCGCGGCGACCTCTTCGTCACCGCTACCGGCAATGTGGACGTGATCACGCTGGAGCATATGCGCCAGATGAAAGACCGTGCCATCGTCTGCAATATCGGCCATTTCGATTCCGAGATCGAGATCGACGCCATCCGCAACTACCGCTGGGAGGAGATCAAGCCTCAGGTGGACGAGGTCGCGTTTCCCGACGGCAAGCGGCTGATCGTGCTGGCAAAGGGACGGTTGGTGAATCTCGGCTGTGCGACGGGCCATCCTTCCTTCGTGATGAGCACCTCGTTCTCCAACCAGGTTCTGGCCCAGATCGAACTCTGGCAGAACCACGAGAACTACGAGCGGCGCGTCTACACGCTGCCCAAGCATCTCGACGAAAAGGTCGCGGCGCTCCATCTGGAAAAGCTCGGCGTCAAGCTCACCAAGCTCACCGACAAACAGGCGGCCTATATAGGGATTCCGCAGGACGGCCCCTTCAAACCCGACCACTACCGCTACTGACGGACCGTGCGGTGCGCCACGACCCCGACCGCTCCGTCAGGGACAAGGGCGCCGGGGGCGCGGCCGCATCGCTACCATCACCCCTCCACCTGCGCTCGCTCGCCGAGACCGAGCGGCTGGCGGCACGGCTCGCGGCCTCGGCCCGCATCGGCGACGTATTGGGGCTTTGCGGCCCACTCGGCAGTGGGAAAACCGCCTTTGCCCGCGCTTTCATCCGCGCCCGAACGGGACGGCCGGACGAAGAAGTGCCGAGCCCGACCTTCACCCTGGCGCAGACCTACGAGCATGAGAGCGGCACGGTGTGGCATTTCGACCTCTACCGCATCCGTGAAGCGACCGAAGCTCACGAACTCGGCCTTGAGGAAGCCTTCGCCACCGGCCTCTCGCTGATCGAATGGCCCGAGCGGCTCGGTGACGCCTTGCAGGAAGACTGGCTTGAACTGCGCCTCACGGCGGCCGGCGCGGACAACGAGCGATGGGCGGTGCTTGCGTCCCACGGGCCTCGCTCGGAGGCCCTGGGACGGAGCCTCGGGTGACGGGCCGCGGGGTTCGGCTCGGTACGTTTCTTGCGCGCGCCGGCTGGGGCGGCGCCCGGCGCACGCCGCTCGCGGGCGATGCATCCCAGCGACACTACGAGCGCCTCACCCGGGCGGACGGCGCGACCGCCGTGCTCATGGACGCACCGCCGGACGAGTCCCTGGACGCCTTCGTCTCCGTTGCCGGCCTGCTGGCGGGTCTCGGCTTCCGCACGCCGGCAATCCACGCCGAAGACCGCGGCGCCGGCTTGCTGCTGCTGGAGGATTTCGGCGATACGAGCTTCACCGCACTTCTCGCCGATGCACGCGACGGTGCGCTGGAGAAGATGCTCTACGAGGCGGCGACCGACCTCCTCGTTGCACTCCATCGCCGGCCTGCCCCGCGCGGCCTTCTGCGCTACGACGCGGCGTGGCTGCTGAGGGACGCCTCGCTCTTTCTCGCTTGCGGCCCCGGCGCGCGACCGGGTGCCAATGATCGCGCCCGCCGCGGGTTCGCGGACGCCTGGCAACACCCACTCGACCTTGTGGCGGAAGCGCGCGACGTGTTGTGCCTGCGGGATTTCCACGCCGGGAACCTGATGTGGCTCCCCGCCCGCGGCACCGGCGATGCTACGCTTCGGGATGCGCAACGGATCGGACTGCTGGATTTCCAGGACGCCCGCGCCGCGCCGGCCGCCTACGATCTCGTCTCGCTCCTCCAGGATGCAAGGCGCGACCTGGCGCCCGGTCTGGAAGACGCCATGACGACGCGCTACCTCGCCGCGTCGCGCGCGCATGACGAGCCGCGCTTCCGTGCCGTCTATGGAATCCTCGGTGCGCAGCGGAGCATCCGCATCCTCGGAGTCTTCTCTCGACTCGCGGAACGCGACGGCAAGCGCGCCTATCTCTCCCACCTCCCGCGCGTATGGAACCATCTCGAAGCCAACCTCGCCCATCCTGCGCTTGCGCCGGTGCGCGCCTGGTTCGACCGCTGGGTTCCTGAGCGCGGACAAGGAGCGGCGGCGTGAATGCGCCACGGCGCGCCATGGTCCTGGCGGCGGGTCTCGGGCTCCGCATGCGGGCGGCCGATGCCACCCGCCCGAAGCCACTGGTGCCGCTCGCCGGCAAACCACTGATCGTCTACGCGCTCGCCGCCCTGGAGCAGGCCGGTGTCGACGAGATCGTGGTGAACACCCACTACCGGGCGGCGCAACTCGAAGCCTTCCTCGCCGACTATGCAGCCCGACCCGAGGCGCCGACGATTCACCTTTCGCGGGAGGAGACGCTGCTGGATACGGGCGGCGGCGTGCGCCGCGCACTACACCGCTTTCAGGACGCGCCGTTCTATGTCTTGAACAGCGATACGATCCTCACCGGCGACCCGGCGGCCGCACTGCGGCGTCTCCGGGCGGCATGGGACGAACGCGCCATGGACGCGCTGCTGCTCCTCTGCCCGATAGACCGTGTGCAGGGTTA
Organism: Alphaproteobacteria bacterium; assembly: GCA_965220825.1. Lineage (GTDB taxonomy): Bacteria > Pseudomonadota > Alphaproteobacteria > UBA828 > UBA828. Next base: position 111,582 of record OZ244839.1, on the reverse strand, counting down.
TGACGGCAAGGGGGATTTTCTCCTCGACAGAGACGGGAAGCTCGCACGGCGCACGCAGACGCACGCCGCGCCCTTCGTTTTCACCGGCGTGCAGTGCCTGCATCCACGCCTGTTCGACGGCGCCCCCGACGGCCCCTATTCGCTCAACCGCCACTACGACGAAGCCATCGCCAGAGGCCGGCTGTACGGGATCGCCCATGAAGGCGGCATGCTCCACGCCGGCTCGCCGAAAGGACTCGCCGCGGGCGAACGCCATTTCGCCACCGAAGAGGAACGCAGGTGACCCCGGCCGTCTATACGGTCCCCCCCCATCTATCCTTCGTCGATGCGTTGGCGGACGGCTTGCTCTCGGGACGCGTCTTCCCGGTCGATCTCGAAGATCCGTTGGCATTGAGCCGCATGACCGTTCTGCTCCCCACGAGGCGGGCCTGCCGCACACTCCAGGACGCTATGCTGGAGCGGGCGACGGGCGGCGCGTTCCTTCTGCCCCGCATCGCACCGGTTGCCGACGCCGGCGAAGACGAGGCCGGGCTCGACCTCGGCGAACGGGAGGACGGCGCCGCGCTGCCCCCCGCGATCTCACCGCTCGCACGCCGGCTCCGGCTCGCCCATCTGATCCACCGCCTGGAAGGGACCCGAAGGGGCACGGGTCTCGGCGGCGGTACGGTTGATCACGCCGTTCGCCTCGCGCAAGCGCTCGAGGAACTGCTCGATGAGATTCAGATCTCCCGGCTGGACGCCCGTTCGTTGCGTACGCTCGCACCGGAAGACTATGCGGCGCACTGGCAGGACATCCTGCGCTTTCTCACGCTGGTCACGGACCATTGGCCCGCGATCCTGGCGGAGGAAGGCCTCATGGATCCGGTGGCGCGGCGCAATGCGCTCTCCGACCGGCTCAGGCGGCACTGGGAGGGGAACGCACCCGAGAACCCGGTAATCGCCGCAGGCTCCACCGGAAGCGTGCCGGCGACGGCGGATCTGCTTGCGGCTATCGCGCGCCTTCCCCAAGGCTGCATCGTACTGCCCGGCCTGGACGTGGAGGCCGACGACCGGACTTGGGACGCCATCGGGCCCACCCACCCTCAGCACGCGCTGAAACGGCTGTTGGAACGGCTGGAGATCGAACGCGGCGACGTATGTCCGTGGCCCGCCGGCGCGCCGCGGCGCGGCGCCGTCGCACGGACGCGGCTGATCGCGGACGCCATGCGGCCTGCCGAAACCACCACGGCTTGGCGCACCCTGGCGCCCCTGGACGAGACCACGCTCCACAAGCTGCAACGGATCGACTGCGCCAACCCGCACGACGAAGCGGGCATCATCGCCCTGATCCTGCGCGAGCAGCTGGAGACGCCCGGGCGCAGCGCCGCCCTCGTCACCGCGGACCGCGCGCTGGCACGGCGTGTCGCGGCGGAACTCCATCGCTGGGGGATCGAGGTCGACGATTCGGGCGGCACGCCGCTCGGGGATACGGCGCCTGGCACATTCCTGCGGCTTACCGCCCAACTCGGCGCGGAGAAAGCCGCCCCCATCCCGCTTCTGGCGGCACTCAAGCATCCTCTCGCGGCGGGCGGACAGGCCCAAGACACTTTCCGGCGACAGGTTCGCAGGCTGGAGCGGGCGGTGCTTCGCGGCCCCCGCCCCGCCCCGGGCATCGAAGGGCTTCTTGCCGCGCTGGGAGCCGGAGACCCGGCGCTCCGGTCCTGGCTCGCAGGCCTGAAGGAAGGCCTGTCGCCGTTCGCCCAGTCCCTGGATCGGCCTCGCGCTGCACTGCGAGCCCTCCTCGCCGCCCACGTCGGTTTCGCGGAATGGCTTGCCGCGAGCGACGATGAAACGGGGACGGACCGGCTCTGGTCCGGCGCGGAGGGCGCGGCGGCCCATCGCTTCGTCTCGGAATTGGCCGACGCAGCACCCGCCCTGCCGCCGGTGGCACCGTCCGCCGGCTATCCGGCGCTGCTGGACGTGCTGATGGAGGGCCAAGTGGTCCGGCCGGTCTATGGCCGGCATCCCCGCCTGCAGATTCTCGGGCCGCTTGAAGCCCGCCTGCGGCAAGCGGACTGCATGATACTGGGCGGCCTCAACGAAGACTCCTGGCCGCGGGACTCCGGCGAAGACCCCTGGATGAGCAGGCCCATGCGTACGTCTTTCGGCCTGCCTCCGCTGGAACACCGTATCGGGCTTTCGGCCCACGACTTCGCACAGTGCTGCGGTGCGGAGACCGTCTACCTCACCCGCTCGACCCGGGTGGGCGGCACGCCGACCCTCGCATCGCGCTGGTTGACCAGGCTCGACGCGATGCTCGACCGCGAGACCCGGATTGCCGGCACGCTTCGAGAGCGGGAAGGCGTGCTGCGCGGCTGGTGGGCCTCCCTCGACCGGCCCGATGCGCCCCCGAAGCCTTGGCCCCGGCCCGAACCGCGGCCGCCGGTGAGCGTCCGGCCACGCGAGCTTTCCGTTACCCGCATCGAGACCTGGCTGCAGGACCCCTATTCCATCTATGCCCGGACCATCCTCGGGTTGAAGCCGCTCGAGCCCATCGATGCCGACCCCACGGCCGCTGAGCGCGGCATCGCGATCCATGGGATTCTGGAAGAATTTCTCAGCCAATATGGTGATGCGCTCCCCGACGACGCAGAGCGAATCCTGCTGAAGATCGGCTCGAGACGTTTCGCCGAAACCGTCTCCCGGCCCGCGGTCCTCGCCTTCTGGCAACCCCGCTTCGCGCGTATCGCACGCTGGTTCGTAGACACCCAGCGGGCGCGTCAGGGCCGGCTCGTACCGCTCGCGACGGAGGTGAAAGGCACCCTGCCGCTCCCTGCGCCCGGTGGCCCTTTCGTGCTGAGCGCAGTCGCGGATCGGATCGACCGGGCGCCGTCGGGCTCACTCGAGATCGTCGACTACAAGACCGGCGCCATCCCGAGCGGAAAGGCGGTCATTCAAGGACGGCGGCCCCAGCTGCCGCTGGAAGCGGCGATCGCGGCTGCGGGCGGCTTCGAGGGAGTCCCTGCGAACACTGTGGAAACGCTCGCCTACTGGAAGCTGATCGGGGCCGAGACCGCCGGAGAAATCAAGGAAATACGCGGCGACCCCCGGACTCTCGCGGATGAATGCCTCACCGGTCTCCAGATGCTGGTGTCCCGCTTCGACGACGCGCAGACCCCCTACCGTCCGGCGACGGGTTCCAAACGCAGCCAAGCATGGAACGACTACGCCCATCTCGCGCGGGTCAAGGAGTGGTCCGTCGCCGGAGAGGACGACGGATGACGGCGGCACAACGTCAGGCTTCCGCGCCGGAGGTCTCGGTCTGGGTGAACGCCCATGCCGGGACCGGCAAGACGAAAGTGCTGACCGATCGCGTGCTTCGTTTGCTGCTCGGCGGCACACCGCCGGAGCGCATTCTGTGCCTCACCTTCACGCGCGCTGCGGCGGCGGAGATGGCCGCCCGCATATCCAAGGGCCTCGCCGCGTGGACCGTCGCCGACGACGCCGAACTCGCCGCCGACCTCGCCATGCTCACGGGCACTCCACCCGGCCGGGACACTCTGGACCGCGCGCGGCGCCTCTTCGCTCAGGTTCTGGAAACCGCCGGCGGGATGAAGATCCAGACCATCCACGCCTTTTGCCAGTCGCTGCTGCGGCGCTTTCCGCTGGAGGCCGGCATCGCCCCCCATTTCCGCATCGCCGACGAACCGACATGCCGCGACCTCTTGCGGACCGCCCGGTTCCATGCGCTGGAAGAGGCGAGGCAAGGCGAGAACCCGGCGCTTGTCGAGGCGCTGGACCAAGTGACCGCCACCGTGGGAGAGGACGGGTTCGGCTCCCTGCTCGATGAGATAGCCTCGAAGCGCGCGCGCTTCGAGGCGCTGATCGAGCGGCATGGCTCCGTGGAAGGCCTGGCCGCGGCGGTGCGCAAGCGCCTCGACATCCGGGACGGCGACAGCGCCGAACGCATCGCGGCGGCCGCTTGCACGGCGCCCGTCTTCGACGAAAGCGGTCTGCGCATGGCCGCCGCGGCGCTCGCCAAAGGCTCGAAGACGGACCAAGAGCGCGGATCGACCATCGAACGGTGGCTCCATGCGGACGAGACCGCCCGCCTGCGCGACCTCGACACCTATATGGGCGCGTTCCTGAACAAGGAGGGGACGCCCCGCAAGACGCTCGCCACCAAGGATGTCGCCGCCCAGCACCCCGCGGCCGCCGACACTTTGAAAGACGAGCAGACGCGCATTGTGGCGCTCGCCGAGCGGCGCAACGCGGCACGGATGGCGGAGAGCAGTGCCGCGCTGATCCGGTTCGCGGCCCGCCATCTCGCGCTCTACGCCCTGGAGAAAAAGCGGCAGGGCTTCCTCGATTACGAAGACCAGATCGAGACGAGCCGCCGCCTGCTTTGCCACCCCGGCATCGCGCCCTGGGTCCTCTACAAGCTCGACGGCGGGATCGACCATCTTCTGATCGACGAGGCGCAGGATACGAGCCGCGCCCAATGGTCCATCGCGGCCGCGTTCGCCGACGAGTTCTTCGCGGGACGTGGCGGGCGGGACGTACTCCGGACGCTGTTCGCGGTGGGCGACGGGAAGCAGTCCATCTTCAGTTTCCAGGGGGCGGAACCGGAGGCCGGCGAGGCGATGCGCGCATATTTCCGGGGCAGGGCCGGAGAGGCGGGATTGCCCTGGGCGCAGGTGCCGCTCGCACGCTCCTTCCGCTCCACCGGCGCGGTGCTGGCCGCAGTCGACGCGGTGTTCGCCCGGCCCGAGGCAAGCAACGGCGTCATTCCGGCGGGTGAAGCGCTCCGTCACGAGGTCGAGCGCCGCGGCGAAGGCGGCCGGGTGGAACTATGGCCCGTGGTGGCACCCGCCGGCGTCGCGGAGCCCGAACCCTGGACCGTACCGGACGACGACGAGGCGGACGATCCCGCCGCCCGGCTTGCCGCCGCCATCGCCGGGACCGTTGCAGGCTGGACGGTGGAGCCTGAGCCCGCGGAGGGCGCGTGGCTCGAGTCCCGGAACCGGCGGGTGGCGCCCGGCGACGTGATGGTGCTGGTGCGCCGCCGCGACGCCTTCGTGGACCATCTTCTCCGCGCGCTGAAGGCCCGGAGCGTACCGGTCGCCGGCGTGGACCGGATGGTGCTGACGGAACAGATCGCCGTCATGGATCTGATCGCCCTCGGCAATAGCTGCCTGCTGCCGGGCGACAGCCTGACGCTCGCAACGGTCCTCAAGAGCCCGCTGGTGGAGCTCGACGAGGACGCGCTGTTCGTGCTTGCCCATGGGCGCGGCGAACGGAACCTCTGGCAGGCACTCGCGGAGAAGCGCAAGGATTCGCCTGCCTTCGCGGAGGCCGCCCGCGCGTTCGATACCTTCCGCGCGCTCGCCCGCACCCTGCCGCCCTTCGAGTTCTATTCGGAGGTGCTGGGCGCCCACGGCGGACGGCGCGCCCTGCTCGCCCGGCTCGGCCCGGAATCGGCGGACGCCATTGACGAGTTCCTGACCCTCGCGCTGCAATATGGCCGGAACCACGCCCCATCCCTCCAGGGCTTCCTGCACTGGATCGCGGAGGGCCGCGCCGAGATTGCGCGGGACATGGAGCAGGGCCGCGACGAGGTGCGGATCATGACCGTCCACGGCGCCAAGGGGCTCCAGGCCCCCATCATCTTCCTGCCCGACACGCTGCGGGCGCCCCGGAATCAAGACCGCCTTCTGTGGCTGGAGGAGTCGGGCGGCGACGGGGAGGATCCGGCAGCGGCGGCGCTGCTCTGGCCCGGCCGGGCGGAGCGGGATAGCAAGGTGAGCCGCGCCGCGCGGGAAAACGCCAAGGCCGCCGAGGCGCGGGAATATCGCCGCCTGCTCTACGTCGCCATGACCCGTGCGGAGGACCGGCTCTATGTCTGCGGCTGGCGGAACAAGAGAAAGCCGGACGACGGTTGCTGGTATGAATTGGTCCGGTGCGGAATGGAGACCGGCCTTGCGGGAGCCAAGCCCGTGGCGACGCCCGTGGGCCCGGACGGACTCGCCTATGCCGAGCCGCAAACCGCCGCGCCGCCCGAGGCGCCGGAAGAGACGCCACCCCCGCCACGCGATTCGGCCCCTCCGGCGTGGCTCCACCGCCCGCCTCCGCCCGAGGCCGCCCCGCCCCGCCCCCTCGCCCCCTCCCGCGAGGGCACGCGCGCGGGCTCGCCCATCGACCGGCGGGGACGTGGCGCACGGGAGAGGGGCGTCCTGGTCCACCGGCTTCTGGAATGCCTGCCGCCGCTCGCGCCCGAAGCGCGGCGCGGTGCGGCGGAGCGCCTGCTGGCATCGAGCGGCCTGGACGACCGGGAACGGGAGGAGCTGATCCGCCGCTGCCTGAGCCTGCTCGCGGAACCCGCATTCGCGCCCGTCTTCGTGCCGAACGCGCTGGCCGAGGCGCCGATCGCAGCATTCGTGGGGGGCCGGCGCATCTCGGGCCGGATCGACCGGCTGCTGGTAACGGAGGGAAGGGTGGTCGCACTCGACTACAAGAGCGGTTGGGCGCCGCCCCCTTCATCGAACGACGTGCCGGCGGAATACCGCCAACAGATGTCGGCCTACCGCCAGGCGCTTGCCGCCATCTTTCCCGGCCGCACCATCTCGTGCGGCCTCCTCTTCACCGACGCGCCCCGCCTGATCTGGCTGCCGGAATAACCCCCGGCATTGCGGCCCCGACGGTATCGCTCCGCAGGCTTCCGAAGTAGCCTTGTGCCATGCAAGGAGCGTTTCTCACCCATTATCTGGTGGTCGAGGGTGTGGCCGGCGGCGGCGCGGTCTGGCATGTGGTGAGAGCGGAGGAAGTCGCGCGCGGCCGGCGCCTCTACGCCTTCGTCGGAGCTTGCCAGACCCGCCGTGCCGCGAACGCGCTTGCCCGGGCGCTCAACGAGAAGCGCGCCGTCCCCCTTGCCGCGATCTCCCGCGCTATCGAAAACGGGCCGAGTCCCGGCAGCGGACGGGAAGCATAGCCCTCCTCCCCGCGCGGCGCGGACGTCGCCCGGTCAGGCGTTCCGCTTCCGCACCTCTTCGATATAATCGATCACGCGTTCGGAGGTGGTGATGTCCGCGTAGCGGCGGCCCACGTCGCGCAGATTGTCGTCATGCGGCTGCTGCTCCGAATCGCCCACGCAGTCCTCCGCCACGATTGTCCGATAACCGTTGGAGAACGCGTCGATCACCGACGCGCGAACGCAGCCGCTGGTCATGCAGCCGGTCACGATGGTCGTGTCCACCCGGTGCCGGGTAAGGAAGGTGAGGACCGGCGTCTGGAAGAACATGGAGGGCGCCGACTTGCAGAAGATGTAGTCGTAGCCGGGATCGGAGATCTTGGGATCGAGCTCCGTGCAGCGGTCGCCATAATGGAAGGACTCGCGGACCGTCGCGATCTTCCAATAGGGCTTGTCGCGATCCGAGTGGTAGGCGGTGTAACAGTTCGCGACCGGCAGGTTCGCCTTGCGCGCGACCTCCAGCAGACGGGCCGTATTCTCCACCGCACGGTGGACCATCTCGCTCTTGCCGAGAACGAAGCTCGGGTCGGTGAAGCCGATCTGGAAGTCCACCACCAGAATCCCCGGGCGTTCGCCAAACCCTATCTCGCCCGAGCCGTAACCGATGTCGCTATAGAGATCGCCCGCGGTTCCCGCCGCCATTGCCGCCAACTCCTCATCGCCACTGCGTCTGAGGCGGACTATCCCCGCCCGCGGCACCCCCGTCAACGCACGGCGGGGGCGCACGCGCCGTCATGCCAGGTGAACGGCGTACCAGTCCAGCGTGGCGGCCATCACCCGGCTGAAGGCGGGCTCCGCGTAGACCTCGTAATGGCCGCAGCCTTCCAGCACCACGAGCTTCTTGGGCTCGCCCGCAAGGGCGTAGAGCGCCTCCGATTCCGCAGCCGGAACCAGCCGGTCGTCCGCCGCCGCGATGAGCAGCAGCGGGCGCGGCGCGATGCGGCCCACCACCCAGTCGGCGTGGAAGCTCAGCGTCTCGTCCACATAGTCGAGGGGAAGTGTGGAGAGGGCGTCCGGGTTGTCGGCCCGCGCGGCTGCGGAGAGCGCGGCGGACTGGCGGTCCGGCAGCAATATCTCGTCGCGCGGCGCGGACGCGGACTCGCCCGTGAGCGCCGCGCGTGCGCGATCCTCAGCGGCGCGCTCAAGCAGATCGTGCCACTCGTCCGGGCGGCGCACGCTCCGCATCCAGCGCCTTCCGTCGCCCACGCCGACGGTGCTGACGACGCAGCGGACGCGCTCATCGAGCGCCGCCGCCCAGATCGCCGTCGCGCCACCATAGCTCGTTCCGTAGAGCCCGAGCCGGGCCGCATCGACGCCGGGCTGCGCCACGAGGAAGCTCAGGGCCGCGCGCACATCGGCGACCCGGCTGAAGGGCGCGAGCCGCCCGCGCGGCCCCTCGCTCGCGCCCCACCCCTTGTAGTCGAAGGCAAGCGCCGCGTAGCCCGCCTCCACCAGACACCGCGCATTGTCCGGGAGGTAGAGCCGCTTGACGCCGGTATAGCCGTGGCAAAGCACGATGCCCGGGCGCGGCGCCCCCGCGGGCGCATCGTCCGGCAGGTAGAGGTCCCCGTGGAGCCGGATGCCCTCGCTGTAGAAGCAGACCGATTCCCGCTTCATGACCCGGCACTCTCGCGAATCGGCGCCGCGCGGGCGCACCCTACCCCGCGGGCGATTCGCGCCTTGTCCGCCCCGGTGCCTGCCAGAAACGGAGCGAAATCGACCAGCGGTACGACGCCCATGATCCGTCGCCTCCTCGGCAATCGGGCCATCCTATCACGGTGTCGGGGCGCGGCTTCCCGCCGGGTCACGTCGCTTTGACGACCGATGCCCGGACGACGACAATGGCCTCGCCGCCACGCCGGCAGGTTCGACCGACTCCATCGACAGCCAGCCCGCAGCAGCCCCGCCGATGACATCTGAGCGCACCCGCTGGGACATTGTGGCCCTCGCGTTGACGGCCGGATTTCTGGTGGGGATGCAGGTCGGCAAGGTACCCCCGGCGCTGCCCATACTGGAGGCCGAACTCGGCCTCTCCCGCGTGATCGCCGGCCTCATCGCGTCCGTCTTCTACGCTGTCGGCGCCGTGTTCGGCGTGGCCGGCGGGTTGCTGACGGACAGGTTCGGTATCAGGCCGGTGGTCTTCGCCGGCGGCACGGCGATGGCGCTCGCAAGCCTTGCCGGCGGGTTCGCCGGAAACGGAACGGAGCTTCTTGCCGCCCGCATGATCGAGGGCTTCTCCTTCGTCACACTCGCGGTCGCCGCACCGAAGGCGATCGCGACTGCTGCGGGCGCCGCCGTGCACCGCTTCGTGCTCGGCGTCTGGAGCACCTTCATGCCGGTCGGCATCGCCCTTTCGCTCCTGGCCGCGACGGCGCTGCTGGAGCCCGTGGGCTGGCGGGGCCTCTGGTTCTTCAACGCCGGGCTGATCCTGCTCTTCCTTCTCGCCTTCGCCTGGGGCGCCTCGCCCGGGCGCTGGCAGGCGCCGTCGGCGGAAGGCCGTGCGTTCGACGCCTTGGCCATAGGCAAGACTCTCGCACGGCCCGGACCGTGGCTCTTCGGCCTGTGCTTCACGATCTTCTCCGTCCAATGGCAGGCCTTGATGGCATGGCTGCCCACCTTCCTGATCGAGACCGAGGGCCGCTCGATCGCCACCGCGGCCCTGCTTTCGACCCTTGTCGTCCTCGCCACGGCGGTGGGTTCGGTCATCGGCGCGTGGTTCATGCAGCGCGATACCCAGCGATGGCTGCTGATCGCCATCGCCTATGCCGGCATGGGGCTTTGCGCGGCACCGCTCTTCGCGTCGTTTACGCCCGTGGACGCCAAGATCCCGCTTGCCATCTGTTTCTCCCTGGCGAGCGGCCTGCTGCCGGCCGCCTGCCTTGAAGGCGGTGCGGCCCATGCGCCGAGCCCCGCACAGGTCGGCACGTCCGTGGGCTTCGTGGCCCAGGGCGCAGCGATCGGCGCCGTGCTCGGCCCGCCCCTGCTCGCCGCCGTCGCGGACATCTTCGGCGGCTGGGCGGCCGCCTGGTGGACCATGCTGGTCTTCCCCGCCCCGGGCCTCCTGCTCGTGGCCGCGGTGCGAAGGGCCGACGCCCACCTCGCACGCACGACCGCCGCCGGAGCGCCCCCACGCGAGGCGAGCGGATGAGTTGGCCGGGGTGGATGGTGTGGATGGACGGCGGTTTCGTGCCTCGCCTACTCCGCGTGCACGAGCCCACGTGCCCGCTCGAACCCGAGCCCAGCCTTCGCCGGAGAGTCGTCGATCATCTGGATGTTAACTGTGAAACAGGTGGCGAAGGCCCGCGAATAGCATGGCCCCGCACCGTGGCATCGCCCGCTCTTCCCAACACCATGTCGTCAAAATTCTGCGAAATATGACGGGATCGTTGCGGGAAGCACCTACCGTCGGCTGATCCTTCCACCTGCGCCAGGGCCATCGGGCGTTCGGATCCTGTCCTTCTCGCTGTGCCGGCGCGACCCGGACTTGATGCGCTTGGGGACCTCGGCGTCGATCGCAGCGGCGGTCGTCGGGCGGTCTGGGTCGTCGCGACCGGCTTGTGCGCGCCGGAATGGCCGCCGGCGGGGTCGGCCTCGTCGTGGATATGCGCGCGCATAGAAAGCGGCCAGTTCGATCTGCTCCTTCGAAAGCTGCGGGAACGCCTCATGGATGGCACCGGCGGTGTCGCCGTTGACCAGCATGTCCGCGATGTCGTGAACCGGAATGCGCGTCCCCCTGAAGCACGGCGCCCCCGAAAGCACCGCCTCGTCGCACTCCACCGCGTCGCGCGCGCGGGCGAGCCGAGAAAGGCCCCTCCGTACTTCGTCCTTCATCGCGCGGAGGTCCACGGACACACCGCGCTCGCGGGCCGTCCGCGCACCGGGATGGTCGAGAAGATAGCGCACCAGGCGTCGCCGCCCGTCGAGGGTGATGAGGTCCATCGTGTCGTGGGCAAGCTTCAAGCCCACCAGGGCATCACGATGGACGGCGCGGGAGCGAGCGCCGCCAAGCTTGGCGGTACCCAGCAGGCCGGCGTCGATGATGCGATGCACCTGCTTGAGCGGCACGCCGGTCACGCATGCCGCCTCGTTTGCGGAAAATGTGGAACCTCTCATGGCCGCGCCATATTCCTTCCGTCATAGTGGAATAAATATGGCGCGGCCGGTGCCACGATACCAGTACCTATCGTTCGGCGCCCCGGCAATGCGAAGTGGATATATTTCTGGACCAGCCTTACAACACAACCATGCGGCGCGAGAGCGAGACGATGAAGAGCATCAGTGCGACCAAATTTAAGGAACGATGTCTGGCACTTCTCGACGAGCTCGAACCGGACGGCCTCATCATCACCAAGAACGGCAAGCCGGTCGCGCGGCTTGTCCCGTACGAGCGGGAGCATGCGGAGCTGATCGGCAGCCTGCGCCACAAGGTGGAAGTCCGTGGCGACATCGTTTCGACCGGCAAGACATGGAACGCTGGTTCTGAATCCTGACCCGACATCCTCGTTGTTGCCTTCGATAAAGATCGGCAAGCCGAGGCCGCCGAAGGCCATGCGGACGAATGAAGACGACACGCTATTTCGACCAGCAGGTCTCCGGCGACGACCGCCCGCGCGTCCTTCGCATCGTCAGCTTGGCAGATGGCGAGACGGTGTACAGCGGGTCCTTCGATCGCGGATTCGGAAAGGACCAGCCATGAAACTCCACTACTATCCGGAAACCGACAGCCTTTATATCGAGTTCCAGGCCGGTCCGGGCGTGGAGACGCGCGCGGTTTCCGAAGGGTTGAATGTCGATCTCGACGCCCTCGGCCACGTGGTCGGACTCGATATCGATCATGCGTCGCAACACTTGGAACTCTCTACGCTCGAGACGGAGGCCCTGCCCCTGCGCCCGCTCCGAGCCAGGTGAGGGAAAGTGCGACGACGGCAGTCTCAGGTTGGAAGAGAGTCGACCTCAACGACGAGGATTACCACTGAAAGAGGCGCAAAATGAAATCGGTATCCGGCATCCGCATGAATGCTCCCGTCCATCCGGGTGGGTTCGCCAGGCACGACATCCTCAAGGCTCTGGATCTCTCGGTGACGGGGGCGGCCAAGGCGCTTGGGGTCACGCGGGCAGCGCTGTCGGCCGTTCTGAATGAGCGGGCGCGCCTGTCGCCGGAGACGGCATTGCGGATCGAGAAGGCGTTCGGCGTGCCGATGGAGACGCTCATGCGGATGCAGAACAGCCACGATATCGCGAGAGCACGGGCACGGGCCGGGGCGATCAAGGTCGCACCCTTCAAGATCAAGGCGGCGGGCGACAAGCCTCGCATGTACGGATAGGACCGCCGACCGACCCTTTCCGCCCCGGCGGACCGGTGCCCCGGCCGTGGTCAGGCCGTGGCAGCCTCCTTCGACGTGGTCGCCTCGCGTTCGCGAAGTACGCCTTAGCGGCCGTCCACAGGCGCGGGACGGGGGCCGCGGATGAGGCGGCCGGGGAGGTTGTCGCAGGCGGGCGCGCCGTCGCGGTAGACCGGGATGCCCGATACCACCGTCGCCGCGTAGCCCTCCGCCTTCTGGACCAGGCGGCGGCCGCCCGCCGGGAGGTCGCAGACCGGCTCCGGACAGTGGAGGGAGAGCCGGTCATAGTCGATGACGTTGAGATCGGCCTTGTAGCCGGGGCGCAGCAGGCCCCTGTCGGAGAGGCCGAGCGCCAGCGCATTGTCCCGAGTCATGCGTTTCACCGCCCAGTTGAGCGGGAGCCTCTCGCCGCGCGCCCGGTCCCTGGTCCAGTGGGTCAGCATGTAGGTGAAGGCGCTGGCGTCGCACAGCATCCCCACATGGGCGCCGCCGTCGCCCAGGCTCACCAGCGTGTCGGGATGGCGCAGCATCTCGCCCACCGCATCCAGATTGCCGTCGGCGTAGTTGCTGACGGGGCGGTAGAGGAGCGCCCGGCCGTCATGCTCCATCAGCATGTCGCAGGCGACCTCCTGCGCTGCCCGGCCTTCTCGCGCGGCACGGGCCGCGACACTCGTCTCGGGTGCGGGTTCGTAGTCCGGCAGCGCGGAAAGCGGAAAGAGCCTGTCCCACCCGGCGATACGCTCCGCGATGAAGTCGTTCCCGCAAGGCTCGGCAAAGAGGCGCGTACGGAAAGCGGGATCGCGCATGCGCGCCATCTTCTCCCCAAGCGGCAGGTGGGCGATCGCGTCCCAGCTCGGCCGGCCCGAGAACGGGTTGTAGGAAATCCCGAAGCCCAGCAGAACGCCGGTGGCGCGTGTGAGGGTCTGGCCCATCATGGGGAGTCCCTCCTCACGGGCGCGGGCGATATGCGCGAGCAAGCGGCGCCACCCCTCGGGCCGGGCATTCCCCTGGAGGATGGTGATGGCCATGGGCCGGCGGCATCGCTCCACCACGCGGCGGAGCATGGCGAACTCGCCATCCAGATCGTCAAAGTCCGAAATCACCTGGAGCCACCCGGCGCCCACCGCGCCGAGCGCCCCGCCGATCTCGGAAAGCTCGTCTTCCGCCGCGTCAAGGGTCGGGATGGGGCGGCCGTCCAGCGTCTTGTGGTTCAGGGTGCGCGAGGTGGAAAAGCCCAGCGCGCCTGCGCGAATCCCGGCTGTTGCGAGCCGCGCCATGGCCGCGCGGTCCTCCGCCGTCGCCGGCTCGCGGGCCACGCCTCGCTCCCCCATGACGAAGATGCGGACCGGCGAGTGGGGCACCTGGGCGGCCACGTCCAGGTCGTAGGCGCGGGCATCGAGCAGGTCCATATAGTCCTCGAAGCTCTCCCACGTCCAAGGGAGGCCTTCGTCCAGCACGGCGCCGGGGATGTCTTCGACGCCCTCCATGAACGCCACCAGGGTCTGCCGCTGGTGGGGCCGGCAGGGCGCGAAGCCCACGCCGCAATTGCCCATCATTGCGGTGGTGACGCCGTTCGACGACGAGGGCGTCATTCTGCCGGTCCAGGTGGCCTGGGCGTCGTAATGGGTGTGGGGGTCGACGAATCCGGGCGTGACCAGCAGGCCGCGCGCGTCGATCTCCTCCGCACCGCGCGCAAGCCCCGGCTCGACCGCCGCGATGCATCCGTCGCGAATCCCCACATCGGCCTCGTGAAGTTCCCCGCCGGAACCGTCCGCCACGGTCCCGCCACGGATCACCAGGGAATAGGTACAGTCCATTCGGACCCTCCGTTCATCGCCAGGGGGAGACCCGCGCCCAAGGCCCGCCCCGTTCGCACTCAGGCGCCCAACTGAGGTCGCGTATCGGCCCAGGGCCGGGTCGCGTCCTCGAAGGCGGCGGCAGCCTGGAAGACGCCACGGTCGTCGAACGGGCGGCCCACGATCTGCATGCCCGTCGGCACGCCATAGGACGAGAAGCCCGTCGGCACGCTCATCACCGGACACTGGCTCAACAGGTTGAAGCCGTGGGTCAGCACCCAGCCCACATAGGCTTGGAGCCTCACGCCGTTGATGCGGAAGTCCGGATCCGCATCGTCGTGGTCCGCCTTGACGGCGGGCACGGCGAGCGTCGGGCAGATCATGATGTCATGGGTCTTGAGAATGGGCTGGAGCTGCTGCCACATCCAGCCGCGGAACGTGTTGCAGCTATAGAGGCGCGCCGCACTGTGGCCCAGTCCGGCCTCCAGCAGTCGCACCACGAAGGGATCCATCTCATATTGCCAGCGCGGCAGGAAATCGCCCGCGACGGCCGCGAACAGGCCCTCCCACCATGTCATCCAGCAGTCGAGAACGCCGAAGTTCCAGCCGAGATCGACCTCCTCCACCTCGCAGCCGAGATCGCGGAAGACGGCCGCTGCGCGGCGCGTGTTCTCCTGCACCTCCGGATCGATCTGCAGGTAGCCGAGGTCCATGGTGAAGGCGACCTTCCAGCCCTTAATGCCCTCGTAGCGCGCAGGCAGCCTGACCTTCCCCGGCAGGGTACAGAGATCCTCCGGATGGGGGCCCGACATGACGTTCTGCATCAGCGCCGCATCGGCGACGCTGCGGGTCATGGGGCCGTAATGCAGGATGGATTCCAGCGGATGGTCGCGGTCCAGCGGGTTGCGGCCGAACGGCGGCTTGTAGCCGAAGATGCCGCAGGCGGAGGCCGGGATGCGGATCGAGCCGCCGCCGTCGGTGCCGTCCGCCAGGGTGGTCATGCCGCCGGCGACCGCCGCGCCCGCGCCGCCGGAAGAGCCGCCGGAGGTGTATTCCAGGTTCCACGGATTGGGCGTGATACCCCAGAGCGGGCTGTGCGTCGCGCCGGAATAGGCGAACTCCGGCGTCGTGGTGCGGATATGCATGACGGCACCGGCGCGAAGCAGGCGGTCCACCGTGGGCGCGGAGTAATCGGGGCGGAAATCCTCGAATATCCTGGAGCCGAAGGTGGTGATCTCACCCTTGACCGGGTGGAAATCCTTGATGCCCAGCGGCACGCCCTCCAGCGCCCGCAGCCTGCCGTCGGTCCTTCCGTATTTCTCCTCGGCCTTCTTCGCCTGATCCCGCGCGCGTTCGAAGAACGCGTAGGTGATGGCGTTGACCTTGGGCTCGATCGCATCGCAGCGCGCGATCAGAGCGTCCAACAGCTCCACCGGCGAGAGCGTCCGCGCCTTGAAGCGCGCGACCGCCTCGGTCGCGGTCAGATAACAAAGCTCGAGATCCGCCGATGCCATGCTCCCCTCCCCGTCCTGCGCTCCTGCGCGCCGTCTGCCGTGCGAGATTCCCGCGCCTACCGGTCGAGATGGACGACTTCGCGCCTTTTTATGCTCTCGTCGGCGGCGATCACGATACGAAGGCTGTCTACGGCGCTCTGCATATGCTCTGAAAGGTCCACATCGTCCCGGATAGCCTTGAGCAGGAACGCCTGTTCCCGGTCGCAGAGGTCCTGGTGGCTGGGCTCGTCCGCCATGTCGACCCACTCGTCCTCGTTGACGAAGTTGTTGGCGTCGTCGATCTCGCTCGAGTGGCAAAGAAGCGCATTGGTCTTGGTGTGGGAATCAATGTCGTCCGACGCGGCGTGGCTCTGCCCCTCCTGGGGCATGACGATGCTGATGCTGCCCTTGGGACCCACCACATCCTTCACGAAGAAGGCGACCTCGCTCATCATCGGCCCCCAGCCGGCCTCGTACCAGCCCACCGAGCCGTCGTCGAACTCGACGTGAAGGTGGCCGTAATTCTGCCGGGCGGTCTGTTGCGAGAGTTGCGCCCCGATGCCGTGGACGCGCACCGGCCGCGCGCCGGTCATCTGGCACATGACGTCGACGTAATGCACCCCACAATCGACGATGGGCGTGAGCGATTCCATCAGGTTGCGATGCCAGTCCCAGGCGGGCCCGCGGCTCTGCTGGTTCAGGTTCATGCGCATGACCAGGGGCTTGCCGAGCCCGCGCGCCCTCTGGATGAACTCGCGCCACGCGGGATGGACCCGAAGGATATAGCCCACCACGAGCTTCTTGCCGGTCTCCCGAGCCTTGTCCACCACGGCCTGGGCACCGGCGACGGTGGTGGCCAGCGGTTTTTCGGTAAAGACGTGACAGCCCGCATCGAACGCCTTGATGCAGAACTCTTCGTGGGTGTCGGGATAGGTGTTGACCGACACCACGTCCGGCGTGGAACGCCGCAGGGCGTCGTCGAAATCGTCGTAGCGCGGCAGCGCGGCGAGCGGCGTGGGCAAGTCGTTGCGCCCTCTTATGCTTCGGCTGCAAAGGCCCACGATCTCGAAGCCCTCCAGCTTGTCATAGGCGAGGGCGTGGCTCAGGCCCATATTGCCCACGCCGACCACCAGAACCTTCAGGACGCCGTTCTTCATTGCCGTACCTCCAGCGTAAGCGCCGCGCGCCCCGCGCGCTCTTGGGAGGCAGCGGGCGCCGCCCCTCCCGCTCTAGACATCCGGGCGGTGGCGCGTCCAGCCGGTCGCCGCTTCGAAGGCCGCCGCCGCACGGAAGACCCGCGCGTCGTCATAGGTGCGGCCCACGATCTGAAGACCGGTGGGGATGCCGCTCCGGGCGAATCCGGTGGGCACGCTCGCCACCGGACATTGGTTCATCATGTTGAAGGGGTATGTGAGAAGCCAGCCCATATGGGGCTCGACGGGCTTGCCGTTGATGGTGAAGGCGGAGTCCAGGTTGGTGTGTTCCGCCTTGACGGCCGGCACCGCGAGCGTCGGGCAGATCATCACGTCATATGTCTCGAGGATCGGCGCGAGTTTCTCGTACATCCATCCGCGGGTACGGCTCACGCGCTCGAACTCGACGGCGCTGACGCGCCGGCCCTTCTCCACTAGGTCGACGACCTTCGGGTCCATCTCGTAGCGCCATTCGGGCAGATAGTCCTGGAGCCCGCTCGCGAAGAAGACCTCGAACAGCCTGAGATACTGGTTGAGCACGCCGGAGGTCCAGCCGAGTTCCACCTCTTCCACCTCGCAGCCGAGATCGCGGAACGTCCGGACCGCCGCCTCGGCGTTCTCCCGCACCTCCGGGTCCACCTCCACATAGCCGAGATCGGGGGAATAGGCGATCTTCCAGCCTTCGATGCCCCGGCCCCGCCAATCGAGCGGCAGGCGGACGCGCCCGCGAAGCGAGGCGATGTCCGCCTTGTGCGGGCCGGAGACGATGTTCTGGAGCAGGGCGGACTCCGCCACCCCGCGTGTGAGAACGCCGATCTGCACCAGGAAGACATGGGGTGCGGTGGTGTCGTTGGGGTTGCGGCCATAGGGCGGCTTGAAGCCGAAAATGCCGTTTGCGGACGCCGGAATGCGGATCGAGCCACCACCGTCGCCGCCGTCCGCGATGGTGGTCATGCCGGCGGCCACGGCGCCGCCGCTGCCGCCGGAGGAGCCGCCCGGCGTGTAGTCGGGGTTCCACGGGTTCCGGCTCACCCCCCAGAGCGGGCTGTGGCAGGTCCCCCCATAGCCGAACTCGGGCGTGGTCGTGCGGATGTGGAGTATGGCGCCGGCGCGCATGAGGCGCTCGGTCACGGGGTAGGTATGGTCGGGGCGGTTGTGCTCCATGATGCGGGAGCCGAGGGTGGTGATCTCGCCCTTGATCGCGTGGTAGTCCTTGCTGGCGAAGGGCAGCCCCTCGAGCGGACGCAGCCTGCCGTCGGTCTTGCCGTAGCGCACCTCCGCCGCCTTCGCCTGCGCCATGGCGCGGTCGAAATAGCTGTAGGTAACGAGGTTGAGCTTGGGGTTCACCGCCTCGCAGCGGGCGATGACGGCCTTCATCAGCTCGACCGGCGAAAGGGTGCGCGCCTTGAACGCGGCGAGCGCATCGAGTGCGCTCATGTAACAGAGGTCGAGGTCCTGCGCAGCCATGGTGTGCGGTCCTCCCCTCCCCCGGGATCCTCGCAGCTATTCGTTGCGGAAGGGCTCGATATCCTCGAAGTAGCGAAGCACACGCTCCACCGGTTCCACGTCGCCGAATTTCGCGTCGATATCGAAAAGGTTCCACTCGACCACGCCCGGCACCCGGTCGCCCACGCCCTCCCGCACCACGATGGGGCGGAAGCCCTCGGCAATGGCGTCCTCCGCGGAGTGGCGGACGCAGCCCGCCATGGTGACGCCGGTGATGATCAGCGTGTCCACCCGCTGGGCGCGCAGATAGCCGGCGAGATAGGTTCCGTGGAAGGCGCTCGCACGTTTCTTGACGATGACCTGCTCGCCGCGCGCGGGCATGGGCGCGATGCGGTCGTCGATCTCCGCCTCGGGCGAGCCCTCCTGCAAGGTCTCGACCGGTATCTTGAGATGCCAGAGGCCGGTGTCTGAGCGCGGCCCCTTCGGGTCCTGATAGGCGGTGGTGGTGTAGACCACGGGGAGGTTCTTCTCCCGCGCCGCGGCCAGCAGCTTCTGGTTGGCCGGGATGATGGTCTCCATGTCGTCGCAGGTGAAGTTATGGCCCGGCCGCGTCCAGGCGTTCGCAAGGTCGATGATGAGCAGCGCGGGGCGCGTCCCGAAGCCGATGCGACGCTGGAACCCACGCGTCTGGTATATCTCCGAATCGGCGGCGAAGATCGTCTCCAGCGCCTGCTTGACTTCTTCCTCCCGCGAACGCTCCGTCGCCATCCGTCATCCTCCTCTGCGTCTGACAAGCCGGAGTCTACCCCCCGCACCGCACCCATGCCAGCGCGGCGCCCCGACGGCAGCCGCGCCAACGGCACCATGCCCGAAATCCAACCGATTCCACGCGACAATCCGGCAGCCACGACCGGCGTGCGCCCGGCCGGGGCACGCCGGTCGGAACTCTATGTCACGCGCCGCGCGGCCGGGCGGCCCGCATGAACATGCCCGCTTTCCTCTCCTGGGTGGTCGTCCGCGATCTCGACATTGCTCGGCCCGCTCCAGCCAACCGGCCCCTACGCCGCCTGCGAGGGCGGGAGCAATTCCACCGGGGCGCGGTGGAAGGTCTGGCGGCCGCGTTTGAAGCCCCGAAGCGGCGGGGCGAGCTCGGCGACGGCGGCCGCGGGATCGGCCGAGTCCAGCACCACCAGATCGGCGGCGGCACCCACGCGGATGCCGTAGTCGGCGAGGCCCAGGATGCGCGCCGAACGCCGCGTGATCATGTCGAAACAGTCGAGCACCTCGGCGCGCGCGCCCACATGGCACACGTTCGCGTAGAGATTGGCCATGCGGATCAGCGAGCAGTCGCCGAAGGGCGTGAACGGGTTCAACACATTGTTTGAGGAGAGCGAGCAGTTTACCCCGTGACCGAGCAGCCTGTGGGCGGCCGTCACGCCGCGGCGCACATTCGCTTCGTCCTCCCGCCCCATGAGGAAGAGGTCCGTCGAAGGCAGCACGGTGAGCGCAACGCCGGCCGCCGCCATGCGCTCGGCGGCCGCTGAGAGCCGCTCCGGCGATGCCGCCGAAAGCTTGGTGACATGGCCCACCGTGACCCGCCCGCCATAGCCGTAGCGCTCGGTGAGGTCGCACACCTGGTCCAGGTCCAGCGCGTCCGCCGTCTCGCCGAAGTCCAGATGCATGTCGATATCGACGTCGAACGCGCGCGCGAGCTCGAAGACGCGGTCGATCTGGCCCGCGGGATCGCTGTCCGTATAGGGCGCAGCACCGACCACGCGGGCGCCGCGCTCCAGCGCTTCGACCATGAGCGCATCGGTACCGGGATTGTTGAGCAGCCCCTCCTGCGGAAACACGCAGATCTCCAGGTCGAGCGCCCAACGAAATTCCTCGATCAGCGGCAGTACGCCCTCGAAGCCCCGCATGCCGATTCCGGGGTCGACCTCGAGATGGGTGCGGACATGGGTGGTGCCCTGGGCGATGCACTTCTCCAGCACGCGCCGCGCCCTCGCGTTCACATCTTCGGCCGTGAACGCTTGCTTGGCCGCCGCGACCTCCTCGATGGCCTCGGCCAGGTCCCCTTTCTCCGAGCGGCAGCGCTCCAGGATGCAGGCCTTGTCGAGATGGATATGGGTCTCGATGAAACCCGGCACGGCCAGGCGGCCTTCGAGATCGAGCGCGGGCGCATCCGCGGCGAGGCCGGGCTCCAGCGCCGCGATGCGCCCGTCGGCGAAGCCGATGTCGAGCCGTTCGCCGCCGGGGAGGACGGCGTTCCGCAGGATCCGATCCACCGGTCCGCCCTCCCGCCGCGCCCGCCTAGCGCAGCATGTAGCGGCGCGCGAGCGGCACCTCGTCGGCGGGCTCGCAATGGGCGAGCGTGCCGTCCACCCGCACCTCGAAGGTCTCCGGATCGACCGTCACCTCGGGGCAGGCGTCGTTATGCAGCATGTGTCCCTTCTGGAGCTTTCGCGTCCCCCGGACGGGTACGGTGCGGGTCTCGAGACCGAGCTTTCCCGCGATATCCGCCTCCATGGCGGCCTGGGAGACGAAGCTCAGGCTCAGGGCCTCCTTGGCGCGCCCGAAGGCGCCCCATTGGGGGCGCATGAGAAGCGGCTCGCAGGTCATCAGCGAGGCTGCGCTGTCCCCCATGGCGGACCACACGATGAAGCCGCCCTTGATCACGAGCTCCGGCTTGATGCCGAAGAAGGCCGGGCGCCAGAGCACCAGATCGGCGAGCTTGCCGGCCTCCAGCGAGCCCACATGGTCGTCGATGCCGAAGGTGCGGGCGGCGTTGATGGTGTATTTCGCGATGTAGCGCTTGATGCGCTCGTTGTCGCCGCGCGCCGTGCCCTCCTCCGCCAGCCGGCCGCGCTGGCTGCGCATCTTGGAGGCGAGCTGCCAGGTGCGGCAGATCACCTCGTTGATCCGTCCCATTCCCTGGCTGTCCGAACCTAGCATGGCGATCGCGCCCATATCGTGCAGCACGTCTTCCGCCGCGATGGTCTGGGCGCGGATGCGGCTCTCCGCGAAGGCCACATCCTCGGGCACCGCCGGGTTGAGGTGGTGGCACACCATGATCATGTCGAGATGTTCGTCGAAGGTGTTCTTCGTGTAGGGGTTGGTCGGGTTGGTCGAGGAGGGGAGGCAGTTGGGCTCCCCGGTGATGCGGATGATGTCCGGCGCATGGCCGCCGCCCGCGCCCTCCACGTGGTACATGTGGATGGTGCGGCCGTTGATGGCGGCGAGGGTCTCTTCCAGGAAGCCGCTCTCATTGAGCGTGTCCGTGTGGAGCTGGACCTGGAAGTCCATATCGTCCGCGACCCGCAGGCAGCAGTCGATGGCGGACGGCATAGCGCCCCAGTCCTCGTGGATCTTCAGCCCCATGCAGCCGCCGGCGATCTGGTCCACCAGCGAGAGTGGCTTCGAGGAGTTGCCGCGCCCGAGGAAGCCGAAATTGATCGGCCACGCCTCCGCCGCCTGGAGCATGCGGGCGACGTTCCACGCACCGCTGCAATCGATGCCGACGGTGATGGGCCCGAGGGAGCCGCCCAGCATCGTGGTAATGCCGCTCGCGATGGCGTGCTCGCAGAGCTGGGCGCTGTCGAAATGGACATGCACGTCGATACCGCCCGGCGTCGCAATAAGCCCCTCCGCATCGCGCACGGTGGTGGACGCACCACACAGGAGCGCCGGGTCCACGCCGTCCATGATCGCCGGATTGCCGGCCTTGCCGACGCCTGCGACGAGGCCTTCCTTGATGCCGATGTCGCCCTTGACGACACCCAGAACCGGATCGATGACCACGGCGTTGGAGACCAGCATGTCCAGCGCGCCGCCGGCGCTGTCCAGGCCTGCAACCAGACCGATCCCGTCGCGCAGCGTCTTGCCGCCGCCATGCAGGCATTCCTCCCCCGGCACGGCGTGGTCGTGCTCGATCTCGGCCAGCAGCTCCGTATCGCCGAGGCGCACGCAGTCGCCCGTGGTGGGGCCGTAGAGCGCGGCGTACTCCGCGCGGCTCATCCATGCCATGGCTCAGGCTCCCTTGAAGCCGCGGGCGCGGGCGCGGGCGAGCGCCTCCCGCTTGACGCTGTCGGAGCGCCGCGAACCCTGGGTGAGGTCGTTGAGGCCCACCATCTCGCCGCTCCCACCGAAGGCCACCACCGCGACCTCCTTGGTCTCTCCCGGTGCGAACCGCACGGCGGTGCCGGCGGGAATGTCGAGGCGCATGCCGAACGCGGCGGCACGGTCGAAATCGAGATGCTTGTTGACCTCGAAGAAGTGATAGTGGCTGCCCACCTGCACCGGCCGGTCGCCGGTATTGGTCACCGATAGCGTGGCGCCCGCCCGGCCCGCATTGATCTCGATCCGACCTTCCGCCGGCAGGATCTCGCCCGGGCGGACATGCCCCTCGCGCGCCTTCTCGCCGGGGCGGATCGGGTCGTGGACCGTAACCAGCTTGGTACCGTCGGGGAAGGTGCACTCCACCTGAAGCACGGGCATCATTTCGGCGACGCCGGGCAGCACGTCGTCGGTGGTAAGGATGGTTGCACCGAACGAGATGAGTTCCGCCACCGAGCGGCCGTCGCGGGCGCCCTCGAGGATCTCGTCGCTGATGAGCGCCACCGCCTCGGGGTGATTGAGAATGTGCCCTCGCGCACGCCGCTTCCGCGCAAGCTCCGCGGCACTGAAGATCAGCAGCCGCTCGGTTTCCGTAGGCGTCAGCATCATGGTGGACCACCCCGTTCAGTTGACGAAGAGACGTGCGTCGGCGCGCTCGTGGCGCATTGCGGCGACATCGGCGAGCGGCGCGTAGGCGCGCGCCTCGAAGAGACCGGGCGCGGGCCCGGCCAGCACGGCCGCCATGGTGGGGCGCATGTCCCGCAGCACGGCCTGGGCCTCAAGATGCCCGATCGCGCCGAGGCGGAGCGCCGCACCCAGAACCGTGACACAGAGGCCGTGCAGAGCGACCGCCTCCGCGCGGGCGAGGCTCAGCCCGGCGCCGGCGAGCACCACGCCCTGTACCACCGCGAGATGGCCGCAGGCCCCGCCGTCTCGCAGTCGCTGCCGGTAGGCGGCAGCACCCGGGGTGCCGAGGCGGGCGTGGACGCCGAGCAGCGCGGCGCCGCCCTTGCGCGAGCCCTCCCGGAGCTCGCGCGGGAGTGTCATGGCCTCCAGCAGATCGTCGATGGCGGCGACCGCAGGCCAGTCGCCGGAAGCGTCGTAAGCGGCGGCGAGAAAGGCGCGCTCGTGGCGCGCCCAGCGCTCCGCCACCTGGTCCTCGAGGAAGTCGCGCACGCCGACGCCGTCTTCCGCGAGGCCGTCGGCGCGGAGCGTCTCCAGCCCGAGCGAAAACGACACCGCACCGCTCGGGAAGAAGCTGTCGCCGAATTGCAGCGCCGCGAGGTCTGCGCCCGATCCGCCGCCCGTTTCTCCCACCCCGCATCTCCCGATCTGCCGCCGCACCTTACCCCGGCGCGCGCCGGCCACTCAACCACGTGCCCTGGAAACAGACCCGTTGCCCTCCTTTTCGGTGCGCGGGTCTCCGGACTCGCAACGGACCGCAGGCGCGTCCACGGCCGTTGCAAAGAAACAGGCGGGGCTGGAGACCCGCGCAGCGAAAACAGACACCGCTTCGGAGTGCGGACAACCGATTCCGTTTCTTGCGAAAGCGCTCTAGAGTGTGCGGCGGAACGGTGGCGGAGGCGCGGGATGGCCTATTGGCTTTTGAAGTCCGAACCGGGGTCCTGGTCGTGGGAAGACCAGGTCCGCGACGGTGTGGCCGAGTGGGACGGTGTGCGTAACTACCAGGCCGACAACAACATGAAAGCCATGAGGCTCGGGGACCGCTGCTTCTTCTACCATTCGGTCAAGCAGAAGGAGATCGTGGGCGTCGTGGAGGTGGTGCGGGAGCACTATCCCGATCCGACGGATGCGAGCGGCCGCTTCGGCATGGTGGATGTGAAGGCGGTGATGCCGGTGGAAAGGCCCGTCTCTCTCAAGCAGATCAAGGAAGTCCCGGCGCTGCAGGAGATGAAGCTCGTACGCCAGTCCCGCCTCTCGGTGAGCCCGGTGACACCCGCCGAGTGGAAGGCGATCTGTACGCTCGCCGGCATCGCGGCCTGAGCCGCCGCCCGCGCCCCGCTCCGAGACCCCGGCCGTGACACGCCGCCCGCTCTGCCGCCTCGACGAGATCCCGGAACCGGGCTCGCGGGGCTTCGAACTCGGCGGCGGCGCGCGGGCCGTGCCCATCTTCGTGGTGCGGGCGGCCGGGCGCGTCGCCGCATACCGGAACGCCTGCCCCCATACCGGCGGTCCGCTCGACTGGGTAACGGATCGGTTTCTCTCCCGCGACAAGAGACATATTCTGTGCGCGACCCACGGGGCGCTGTTCCGCATCGAGGACGGAGCCTGCCTTGCCGGACCCTGTGCCGGCGAGAGCCTGCTGCCCGTCCCGGTGGAAGTCGCGAACGGCGTGGTGACCGTCACCGAGCCCGATCCGTGATGCGCCACGCGAGCGCGCGATAGCAGGCGAGAGAAACGGCAGGAAGCGATGTCCGACGATCTTCTGTTCCCGGTGCCCGAAGGGCTCGACGAGACGGCCCACTGCGACGATGCGCAATACCGGGCCTGGTACGCGCGCTCCATAGAGGATCCGGAAGGGTTCTGGGGCGAGCACGGCAAGCGAATCGACTGGATCAGACCCTATAGCAGGGTAAAGGACGTCTCCTACGCCGCCGACGACCTCCACATCCGCTGGTTCGAAGACGGCACGCTGAATGCCTGCGTCAACTGCGTCGACCGCCATCTGCCGGACCGCGCGGACCAGACGGCGATAATCTGGGAGGGGGACGACCCGGCGGAGGATTCGGCCCTCACCTATCGGGAGCTGCACGAGGCCGTCTGCCGCTTCGCCAACGGTCTGCAGACGCTTGGCGCGAAGAAGGGCGATCGGATCACCATCTATCTTCCCATGATCCCCGAGGCGGCGATTGCCATGCTGGCCTGTGCGCGGATCGGCGCCATCCACTCGGTGGTCTTCGGCGGCTTTTCGCCGGACTCGCTGGCAGGCCGCATACAGGACTGCGATTCTTCTCTGATCATCACCGCGGACGAGGGACTCCGAGGCGGGCGCACGATCCCGCTCAAGGCCAACACGGACGAAGCGCTCGCCCGCTGCCCGAGCGTCCGCCACTGCGTCGTGGTGCGGCGTACCGGCGGCGACATCGCGTGGACCGAGGGACGGGACGTCTGGTACCACGACCTGGTGGAGCGCGCGGAACCCCACTGCCCGCCCGTCGAGATGGGCGCTGAGGACCCGCTCTTCATCCTCTACACCTCGGGTTCGACGGGGAAGCCCAAGGGCGTGCTGCACACGACCGGGGGCTACATGGTCTATGCCTCCATGACACACCGCTATGTCTTCGACTATCACGACGGCGAGATCTACTGGTGTACCGCCGACGTGGGCTGGGTGACGGGGCACAGCTACATCCTCTATGGCCCACTCGCCAACGGGGCCACGACGCTCATGTTCGAAGGCGTGCCGAACTACCCCGACGCCTCCCGCCACTGGCAGGTGTGCGACAAGCATGGCGTGAACATCTACTACACCGCGCCGACGGCGATTCGCGCCCTGATGCGCGAGGGCGAGGCGCCGGTGGCCTGCACCTCGCGGCGCTCGCTGCGGCTGCTGGGCTCGGTGGGCGAGCCAATCAATCCCGAGGCCTGGCTCTGGTATTACCGCGTGGTGGGCGAGGGGCGCTGCCCCATCGTGGACACCTGGTGGCAGACCGAGACCGGCGGCATCCTCATCACGCCGCTGCCGGGTGCGACGGCGCTGAAGCCGGGCTCCGCCACCCGGCCCTTCTTCGGTGCGAAACCGGTGATCGTGGACCAGGAAGGCAACGAGCTTTCCGGCGCCTGCTCGGGCATGCTCTGCCTCGCGGATTCCTGGCCGGGGCAGATGCGCACGGTCTATGGCGACCACAAGCGCTTCATCGATACCTATTTCGTGCAATATCCGGGGCGCTACTTCACCGGCGACGGCGCGCGGCGCGACGAGGACGGCTATTACTGGATCACCGGACGGGTGGACGACGTGCTCAACGTCTCCGGCCACCGCATGGGAACGGCCGAGGTCGAGAGCGCGCTGGTGGCCCATCCAGCGGTCTCGGAAGCCGCCGTGGTGGGGTATCCCCACGATATCAAGGGCCAGGGCATCTATGCCTATGTGACGCTCACCGCGGGCCACGAGCCCAGCGAAGCGCTGCGCGATGCGCTCGGCCAGTGGGTACGCAAGGAGATCGGCCCCATCGCGCGCCCGGACCTCATCCAGTGGGCTCCGGGCCTGCCCAAGACCCGGTCGGGAAAGATCATGCGCCGCATCCTGCGCAAGATCGCCGAGAACGAGCACGGTGCGCTGGGCGACACCTCGACGCTTGCGGACCCTTCCGTCGTCGACGACCTCGTGGCGAACCGCATGAACCGCCCGGCGGACCGATGAGCGGCGCGGGCGGCGCCGCGCTGCAGAGCCTCCTGGAACGGGGCGGCGAGAACGACAGCGCGATCCTGGCGCCGGGCCGTGCGCCGCTCACCTATGGCGGCCTGCGCGCCCAGGTGGAACGTACCGCGGAGGCGCTCCAGCAGAGCGGCATCCGGCCGGGGGAGCGCGTCGCCATCGTGCTTCCCAACGGACCGGAGATGGCGACGGCTTTTCTGGGCGTCGCCGCCTTTACCGCCGCGGCGCCGCTCAACCCGGCCTACCGGACGGACGAGTTCGCCTTCTATCTTGAGGACCTCGGTGCGCGCGCACTGATCCTGCCCGAGGGCGCGGACGGCCCGGCGGTGGAAGCCGCGGCGCGGACCGACGTGCCGATCCTCCCGCTCACATCCGAGGAGAACGCAGCAACAGGTCGTTTCAGCCTCGGGACGGCGCAGGCGGCCGGCAGCAAGCGGCGCGAGGCGGAGGGCGGCGCCGACACCGCGTTGGTGCTCCACACCTCGGGCACCACCTCCCGGCCCAAGATCGTGCCGCTCACGGGTGCGAACCTTTGCGCCTCCGCCCGCAACATCGCCGAGTGGCTCGGGCTCGGCCCCGGCGACCGCTGCCTCAACGTCATGCCGCTTTTCCACATTCACGGGCTGATGGCGGGCGTGCTCGCTTCGCTCCATGCGGGCACCGCCGCGGCGTGCACGCCGGGCTTCAACGCGCTGCGCTTCTTCGCCTGGATGGACGAGCTCCGTCCCACCTGGTTCACCGCCGTGCCCACCATGCACCAGGCGATCCTGGCCCGCGCGCCGCGCAATGCGGAAATTCTCGCCCGCCGCCCGCTGCGCTTCCTGCGCTCGTCCTCCGCCTCGCTGCCGGCGCCGGTGATGGGCGAGCTGGAGGAGGCCTTCGGCGCGCCGGTGATCGAGTCCTACGGCATGACGGAGGCGAGCCACCAGATGAGCAGCAACCCGCTGCCGCCGGACGAACGGAGGCCCGGCTCGGTGGGTCTCGCCGCGGGGCCCGAAATCGCCATCCTGGACGAGGCCGGCGTACCGCAAGAGCCGGACACCGTCGGAGAAGTGGCGATCCGCGGCGACAATGTGACTCGTGGCTACGAAAGCAACCCCGAGGCCAACGCCGCAGCCTTCACCAATGGCTGGTTCCGCACCGGCGACCAGGGCCGGATCGACCGTGCGGGCCATTTGACCCTCACCGGACGGCTCAAGGAGATCATCAACCGGGGCGGCGAGAAGATATCGCCGAGGGAAGTGGACGACGTCCTGATGGGCCATCCGGCGGTGGCCCAGGCCGTGGCCTTCGCGCTCGCCCATCCCAAGCTCGGCGAGGATGTGGCGGCGGTGGTGGTGCTGCGCGAGGGCGCCCAGGCGGACGAGCGCGCGCTGCGAGACTTCGCCGGCGAATCCCTCGCCGATTTCAAGGTGCCGCGGCGGATCCTCATCCGCGACGAGATTCCCAAGGGCGCGACGGGCAAGCTTCAGCGTATCGGACTGGCCGAGAAGCTCGGCCTTTCGGCGTGAAGATCTGCATCTTCGGCGCTGGTGCCATCGGCGCCTATTTGGGCCTGGAGCTCGCCCTTTCGGGCGTGGACGTCTCGCTGATCGCGCGCGGCCCCCACTTGGCCGCCATGCGCGAGAGGGGCGTTCGGGCGCGCATCGGCGCGGAAGAGCGGACGGCACGGGTGCGTGCGACGGACGATCCGGCGGCGCTCGGCCCGCAGGATTTCGTTCTCATCACGCTCAAGGCGCACTCCGTGCCCCCGGTCTGCGCCCATCTGCGCCCGCTTCTGGGCCCGGACACCGCGGTGGTCACGGCGTCCAACGGCGTGCCGTGGTGGTATTTCCACAGGCTCGAGGGGCCGCATGAGGGCGCGCGGCTTGCCTCCGTGGATCCGGGCGGCGTGCAGTGGGAGACCATCGGGCCGGAGCGCGCCATCGGCTGCGTCGTGCATACCGCCGCCGAAATCGTGGAGCCCGGCCTTATCGCCGTCTCGCCTGCGGGCGGTCGCGAGAGACTCCCCATCGGGGAACCGGACGGCTCCCGCAGCGCGCGCACCGAAGCCTTGGGCCGCGCCCTGATCGGCGCCGGCTTCAAGTCCCCGGTACGGACCGACATCCGATCCGACATCTGGGTCAAGCTCTGGGGGAACCTCGCCTTCAACCCGGTGAGCGCGCTGACGGACGCCACGCTGGAGGACATCGTGGGGGATGCCGGCCTCCATGCCGTGGTGCGCGCCATGATGGTGGAAGGCCAGGCGGTGGGCGAGGCGCTGGGCGCGCGCTTCGCCATCGACGTGGACCGCCGTATCCGGGGCGCCGGGCAGGTGGGCGCGCACCGCACCTCCATGCTGCAGGACCTGGACCGCGGCAGGCCCATGGAGATCGACGCGCTGGTAACGGTGGTTTCGGAACTCGGGCGTCTCACCGGCGTGCCCACGCCGACGGTGGACATCGTCCTCGCCCTGGTCCGCCGCCGCGCCCTCGAAGCGGGGTGCTACGCGGGCTGACTCCCGCACGGCCGGGGCACTTCAACCGCCCGAGCCTACCCGATCGCGGACCCTGGCTGGGGCGCCAGGATTCGAACCTGGGATCACGGGACCAAAACCCGTTGCCTTACCGCTTGGCTACGCCCCAACCGCGGCGGCTTGTACCACGCCCCCACGCGGTGCGGAAGCAAGCGGCACACGGGCCCGAGACCGATCAGCCCAGGAATTCGTCGACCAGCCGGTTGAAGCGATCCGGGTTCTCCATGAACATGAAGTGGTTGCCGCCCTCCTCCTCCTCGAATATCTCCAGGCGGGAGCCGGCGATCTGGCGGTGCATCCATTCCTGAGAGCGCCAGGGGATGAGGCTCGCGCGGCCGCCCACGATGAGCGTCGGCAGTGAAATGCGGGGGATCAGGTCGCGCCAGTCCTGCACGCCATGGTTGAGCAGGAGGCTCGCGGCGTGGCGGCGCGGCATCTTCAGGTTCCGCTCGATGACCCACTCCACCCGCTCCACCGCGAAGGCCCCGGTGAACATGCCGCCGACGAAGCCCCGCGTCGTCTCCACCCCGTCCGGCCCGGCGAGGGCGTCGATGGTCTCGAAGAGGCTGGTACCGTCGAAGATCGATCCGGCGTCGCGCTTCTCCTCCTCTGACCAGCCGTCCCGCGCCGCAATGCACGGCATCTGGTCCACCAGGACCAAGCGCTCGATCCCGCCCGGCCCGAACAGGTCGAGATAGCACCAGATGACGGAACAGCCCATGGAGTGGCCGAGCAGGCTCGCGCGCTCCAGACCGAGGGCTTCGAGGGCGTTGCGGAGGTCCATGGCGAGACGCTGGATCTTGTAGCCGTGATCCGGCTTGTCGGACTCGCCATGCCCGCGCATGTCGAACGCGATGACGCGCCGCCCCGAAGCGAGCCCCTCCAGCTGGGCGTCGAATTGCGCGGCGGTCTGCGACCAGCCCGGGATCATGACGAGCGCATCGCCCGCACCCCGCTCCACATAATGCAGCCGAACACCGTCATTGGTCGTGATATGCGGCATGTTTCACCCCCGTCCTTTCATGAGCCCAAGGGAGAGCCGAAGCGGCCGGTCGGTCACGCCATGTGGGGTGCCGCCGCCTCGATCTCCGGTGCATCTAAACGGATGCAGACGGTCTCGGCACGTCCACATCCGTCACCGAACAGGCCTTGCCCCCTCGATGGCGCGCGCTCCGCTCGCATTGCCGGGCAAACACTGCACGGGCGGGGTGGCGTCGTCAAAGCCTCGCGGAACGGGCTCTCTTTGCATGGTGGGCGTGGGGACCCCCGGATCGGCAAGCGCCGAGAAGCCGCCCCGGGGGGCCGCTACGCGTTCTCCGCCGGGCCGCTGACGCCGGCTTCGGCAAAGCTCGCCATGCCGTTGTGGGTCTCCACCGCCATGCGCACGAGGCCGGCCGCGAGCGCGGCACCGGAACCCTCGCCGAGGCGCATGCCGAGGTCCAGCAGGGGCTCCAGACCCAGGGCGTCGAGCAGGCGCCGGTGGCCGGGCTCGGCGGAGCGATGGCCAGCCAGGGCGTGGTCCAGCCCGTCCGCCCGCAACCCCGCAATCACGGCCGCCGCGGCGGTACAGACGAAGCCGTCGAGCAGCACCGGCACACGGTGGCATCGCGCCGCCGCGACCGCGCCAGCAATGGCCGCGAGTTCCCGCCCGCCCAGGGAGCCGAGCTTGGCGAGGGCATCGCCGCCCCCGCCATGCCGTGCGAGCGCCCCATCGACCGCCGCTCGCTTGCGCGCGATCCCCGCTTCGTCCACGCCCGTGCCCGGCCCCACCCATTCCTTGCCGCCGCCCGAGAGGAGCGCGGCGGCAAGGGCGGCGGCGGCGGTGCTGTTGCCAATTCCCATCTCGCCGAGACAGAGGAGATCCGCCTCCGCGTCCACGGCGGCGAATCCGGCATTGAGCGCTTCCAGCAGGTCCGCATCGTCCAGCGCGGGCGCCTCCACCATGTCCGCCGTCGGGCGCTCGAGGGCGAGCGGCGTCACCGTGAGGCGGGCGCCCAGCACCGTGCTGAGCCGGCTGATCGCGGCGCCGCCCGCCTCGAAGTTCGCCACCATCTGCGCCGTCACCGCGGCCGGATAGGCGGAGACGCCCCGCGCCGCCACACCGTGATTCCCCGCAAAGATCGCCACATGGAGCCGCGCGGCCCTCGGCGGATGGCGGCCCTGCCAGGCGGCGGCCCAGACCGCGAGCGATTCGAGCCTCCCGAGCGCACCCTTGGGCTTGGTGAGCGTTGCGTCCCGCTCGCGCGCCTTGGCCGCGGCAGCCTGGTCGGGCCCCGGCATGCGCGCGACCACGGCGCGAAAATCGTCCAGGCTCTTCAGCGGAGCGGGGTCTGGCATGGTGCGAGCCGGGCTGGTTTCTTGGCGCAGGGGACGGCGTGGCCTATCCTGCGGCGCCTTGCGAGAATGCAGCGCGGGTGCGGCCCGGACAAGGGGGACATGGGGCGAGACGCGGACGACGGGGCTCCCGGTTGGCAGGTCTACCGCGCAGCCCGCGCATGGTGGCAGGACATCCGGGCCGCCCAGGGCTTCCTCACGCGAATCCCGGTCTGGCGCCGGGCGGGCGCTGCGGGCGCGGGCCTCGATGCGCCGCTCGGGCGTGCGGTGCGGGCATTTCCCCTGATCGGCGCCCTAGTCGGGCTGTTCGGAGGACTGGTCTACGCCGTGGCCGCCGGGATCGGCCTGCCGGATATCGTGGCGGCGGTGCTTGCCGTTGGGGCGCTGGCGCTGGCGACCGGCGCGCTGCACGAGGACGGCCTCGCGGACATGGCGGACGGCTTCGGGGGTGGCCGCTCTCGCGACGAAAAGCTCACGATCATGAAGGACAGCCGCATCGGGGCTTATGGCGTGATCGCCCTGGTGGTGGTGCTGGCGACGAAGGTGGGCGCCATCGTCGACATGGAGCGCGCCGGCCTTGTCATCGCCGCCATGGTGGCCGCCGCCGCCGCCTCGCGGGCCGCCATGCCGGCCGTCATGCTGTGGCTCGAGCCCGCACGGGCGGACGGCCTGGCGGCGGAAGCCGGACGCCCGCCCACGACCCATGTCTGGACCGGCGTCGGGCTCGCGCTGGTGCTGGCCGTGGGCCTGCTGGCCTGGTCGGGGCTGGTGGCCTTCGCCGTCGCCGCCTGCGCCGCGGCCGGCGCCGCCTGGCTCGCCCGCTCGCAGATCGGCGGCCATACGGGCGACGTTCTCGGCGGCGTGCAGCAGACGACCGAACTCCTCTTCCTGCTGGCCGTCGCGGCTGTCCGATGAGCGGGATGGGCGGCGTCACCCGCTGGTGGTGGATCCGCCACGCACCGGTGGTGGGCCATCACGGCAGGCTCTACGGCAACAACGACGTCTCCGTGGACGTATCGGACCGGCCCCGCTTCGAGGCGCTGGGGCGCATCCTGCCGCAGGACGCGGTGTGGCTTGCAAGCTCGCTGCGGCGCACCCACGAGACCGCGGAGGCCATCCAGGCCGCGGGCCATCCCGTCCCCGGCTGGGACGTGGAGGCAGACCTCCGGGAGCAGAGCTTCGGCGACTGGCAGGGCCGCACCTGGAAGGAAGTGGAGGACGCGCTGGGCGAGGACGCCCACAAGCACTGGGTCGCCGCGGCGGCCTTCGCGCCCCCGGGCGGCGAGAGCTTCGTCTCCGTGATCGGGCGTGTGGAGACGGTGATCGCACATCGCACGGCGCGCCATGCCGGCACGGACATCGTGGCCGTCGCCCATGGCGGCACCATTCGCGCGGCGCTCGCGCTCGCGCTCGGCCTTCACCCCGAGCGCGCGCTCGCCTTCGCCATCGACAACCTCTCCGTCACCCGCATCGAGCATATGGAGGACCCCCGCCAGGGCGAGGCCTGGCGAGTCGTCTCCGTCAACCAACCCGCCCTCCCCTGACGCCCGGTAGGCGCCGGACGCCATTCGTACGGTGCGCGGGTCTTTGGTCCGTGTCTCGCCGCTTTCTTTCGCTGGGCCGCACCGCACACCCGCAGTAGCACTCCATCCCGGTTTCGGGTAGCGTGGCGGAGTCACGCAGCGCGGGAAGCCGGTGACCCCGGGCCTCATTGACCGGGCAGTCCGGCGCTGCCCCCGCAACTGTCAGCGGCGAGACGGACCCATGGCGCGCGAGCGCGGGCCACCGATCCTCACCGGGTCGGGAAGGCCGGGCCCCGTCGACGACCCCGAGCCAGGAGACCCGCTGCGTGACGAGGCTGAAACGTCCTCGGAGGGAGGATGATGCTGGACCGCGAAGCGGACGCGACACAGGCGCGCGTCACCCTGGTTCTGGGCGGCGCTCGCTCGGGCAAGAGCGTCTATGCCGAATCTCTTCTTCAGCGCGCGCGCGCGCCGCTCTATGTCGCGACCGCGGAAGCGCGCGACGAGGAGATGGCCGCCCGCATCGCGGCCCACAGGGCGCGGCGCGGCGCGGCCTGGCGCACCGTCGAGGCCCCGCTGGCGCTGGCCGAGGCGCTAGAGGAAGAAGCGGCCACGAGCGATGCGCAACTTGTCGATTGCCTCACCCTCTGGCTCGCCAACTTGATGGAAGCCGGGCGGGACGTCCCTCAGGAGACCGACCGCCTGGCCCGCAGCCTCGCCCGCCTCCCCGGCCCCGCCGTGCTGGTCTCCAACGAGGTGGGCCTCGGCATCGTGCCGGAAAACGCCATGGCCCGCGCCTTCCGGGACCATGCCGGCGCGCTCAACCGCACCGTCGCCGCGTTGGCCGGGCGCGTGGTCTTCATCGCCGCCGGCCTGCCGCTCACCCTAAAGCCATGACCGGACACCGGATCGCCTCACTCGTCCCGAGTGCGACGGAGATCGTCGCCGCCCTCGGTATGGCGGAGAATGTGGTCGCCCGCTCCCACGAATGCGACTGGCCGGCGGAAATCGCCGGGGCGCCCGCATGCACCAGGCCGCGTATCGACACCGGCCGCGCGAGCGGCGCGATCCACCGGGACGTCGGCGCCCTGCTCGCCTCGGCGCTCGGTATCTACGACCTGGATACGGATCTGCTGCGCAGCCGCCGCCCCACCCACATCGTCACCCAGGACCAGTGCGAGGTGTGCGCCGTGAGCCTCAGGGAGGTGGAACGCGCCGCCGCCGAGGTCCTGGAGTCGCCGGCCGCCATCATCTCCCTCCATCCCGCGACCCTCGCGGACGTATGGGACGATATCGTCCGCGTCGGCGAAGCCTTGGGCGTGGACGGGGCACCCATCCGCGAAAGGCTGCGCGCGCGTGTCGCGGCTATCGCGGAGCGGGCCGGCCGGGAACCGCCGAAGCGCGTCGCCGCCATCGAGTGGACCGACCCGCCCATGGCGGCCGGCAACTGGGTGCCGGATCTGATCGCAGCGGCCGGCGGTATCGACGCTCTGGGCGCCGCCGGCACGAACGCGGCGGTGATCGGCGTCGAGGCCGTGCAGGCGGTGGACCCCGACGTTATCGTGCTTATGCCATGCGGTTACGGCCTCGCGCGAACCGCCGGCGAAGGACGCCGCCTCTTCGCCCACCCCGCCTGGCGGTCGCTGCGCGCGGCGCAGGCCGGCCGCGTCTACGCCACGGACGGCAACGCTTTTTTCAACCGTCCTGGCCCCCGGCTCGCCGAATCCGCCGAAATCCTCGCCGAACTGTTCCATCCGGCGCTGTTCGACTTCGGCCATCGCGGGACCGGCTGGCGCCCGCTCATGTGAGGTCCCATGCAGAACCCCAAGACACCCGCCACCGTGATCACCGGCTTCCTCGGCGCCGGCAAGACCAGCCTCATCCGCCATGCGCTCGCGCGCAGCGACGGTCGGCGTATCGCCCTCATCGTCAACGAGTTCGGCGATCTGGGTGTCGATGAATCCCTGCTGCGGGGCTGCGGGGATGCGGCCTGTGACGAGGCGGGCATCGTGGAACTCGCCAACGGATGCCTCTGCTGCACCGTGGCAGACGATTTCGTGCCGGCGATCGACGCGCTGCTCGCCCGCGAGCCCGCACCCGATCACATCCTCATCGAGACCTCCGGCCTCGCCCTCCCCAAGCCTCTGGTGGCCGCCTTCAACTGGCCGGAGATCAGAACCCGCCTCACCGTGGACGGCGTGATCGCCGTGGTGGACGGCCCGGCGCTCGCCGAAGGCCGCTTCGCCGAAGACGAAACCGCCCTTCAGGCCCAGCGCGAGGCGGACGACTCCCTGGACCACGAGTCCCCGCTCGCGGAGCTCTTCGAGGACCAGATCGCCTGCGCGGACATGGTGGTCTTCAACAAGACGGACCTCCTGGCCACGGACGGCGGCGACGAGGGCGAGGCACGGCTCCGACCCCATCTGCGGGCGGGAGTCCGCATCGTGCGCGCGGCTCATGGGCGAATCCCGCCGGACATATTGCTGGGCCTCGAGGCGGCGGCGGAGACCGATCTCGGGAGCCGCCGATCCCACCATGACGAAGCCGGCGACGACCACGACCATGAAGCGTTCGAAAGCTTCGTGCTGCGCATGGGCGCCATCCAGGACCCGGCAGCCTTCGAAGCGCGGCTCCGGGATGCGGCGGAGACTCACGACCTGCTGCGGGCCAAGGGCTTCATCGACGTGGCCGGGAAGCGCCGCCGGCTGGTGGTGCAGGCGGTGGGCGCGCGGATCGAGCACTATTACGACCGCGACTGGCGCGAAGGCGAGACGCGGGAGAGCCGCCTGGTCGCCATCGGCCTGGCGCCGCTCGACCGGGCCGCGATCCGGGCCACCATCGCGGGCTGAGGCCGGGACCGTGCACCTCCTCGCGGCCCAGCCCGGCGCCGTCGTCGACGGCAGCGAGGCGGTCGATCTCGGCCAGTCGCCCGCGGACATCCTGTTCCTGTCCGCGGCGGACACCGAGCTCGCCTGCTTCGCCGCGGCACATGCCGGGCTTCCCGACGATGCGCCCTCGCTCCGGATCGCCAACCTCATGCAGCTCGGCCACAACCTCTCGGTGGACCGCTATGCGGAGACGACCGTTAGCGGCGCACGGCTGGTGGTCGTGCGGCTGCTCGGCGGCGAGAGCTACTGGCCCTACGGCGTCGAGCGGCTGAGCGCCGAATGCGCACGCCGGGCCATACCCGTCGCATGGCTCCCCGGCGACGACAAACCCGACGCAGGCCTCGTCGAGCGCAGCACGCTGCCGGTACCGCAGGCGGAGACGCTCTGGCGCTACTGCGTCCACGGCGGCATCGACAATGCGGCGAATGCGCTTCGCTACGCCGCGGCGCTTATCGAGGGCGGCGCGGCGGAGCACGAGCCCCGCACATCGCGGGCGCCCCGCCCCGTGCCGCGCGCAGGCCTCTACTGGCCGGGGCGAGGCGCCGTCGACCTCGAAACCCTGGAACGAGAGTTGCGCCCCGGCGTGCCGCGGGCGGCGCTGGTCTTCTACCGGGCCCTATTCCAGGCCGGCACGCTCGGCCCGGTGGACGCGCTGGTGGAAGCGCTCCGGCAAGCCGGGCTCGACCCTCTGCCGATGTTCGTCACGAGCCTGCGGGATGCGCCGGCAGCCGAACTCATCGGCGCCATGCTCCGCGCGGTCGAGCCGCGGGCAATCCTCAACGCCACGGGCTTCGCGGTAGCCCGGCCCGGCGCGCCGAAGGAAACGCCCTTCTCGGCCGCGGACTGTCCCGTGTTCCAGACCGTCTTCGCCGGCGCCACGGAAGCGGACTGGGAAACCGGCACGCGGGGGCTCTCGCCACGCGACATCGCCATGAACGTGGCGCTTCCCGAGGTCGACGGGCGCATCCTCACCCGCGCCGTGGCCTTCAAGACACAAGCCCGGTTCGACGACGCCACCCAGGCACCCATCGTGGCGCTCGCACCCAACCCGGACCGCTGCCGCTTCACCGCCCGGCTCGCGGCGGGCTGGGCCCGGCTCGCGGAGACACCCGGAAGCGAGCGCCGCATCGCGCTCGTGCTCGCCAACTACCCCAACCGGGACGGGCGCATCGGGAACGGCGTCGGGCTGGACACGCCCGAGAGCACCGTCCATCTCATGGCGGCGCTCGAGGAAGCGGGTTATGCGGTCGAGAACCCGCCGGCGGACGGCGCGGCCCTCATCGCCCGGCTCACCGCGGGCCCGACCAATGCGCACCGTGGGAAGCGGCGCGTCGGGACCTCCGACGGATGGCTCTCCTTCGCCTGCTACGAGTCCTTCTTCGCCACACTTCCCGCCGATGCGCGACGCCGCGTCGAGGAGCGCTGGGGCGGCGCGGAGGCGGATCCCTTCTTCCACGCGGAGGAAAACCGCTTCGTTCTGCCGGTCGCCCGCTTCGGCGCGGTGGTGGTGGCGGTCCAGCCGGCGCGGGGCTACAACATCGACCCGGAGCGGAGCTACCACGACCCGGACCTGCCGCCGCCCCATGGCTATCTCGCCTTCTACGCGTGGCTGCGCTCCGGGTTCGACGCCCATGCGGTGGTCCATGTCGGCAAACATGGCAACGTGGAATGGCTGCCCGGCAAGGCGCTGGCTCTCTCCGGCTCCTGCTTCCCCGAGGCGGCCCTCGGCCCCATCCCCCACATCTACCCCTTCATCGTGAACGACCCGGGCGAGGGGAGCCAGGCCAAGCGGCGCGGAGCGGCCGTGATCGTCGATCATCTCACCCCGCCGCTCACCCGCGCCGGGAGCTATGGCGAGCTCGAGGAGCTGGAGCGACTTGTCGACGAGTTCTTCGAAGCGGCGTCGCTGGACCCGCGACGCTGCCAGCCGCTGCAGGAGCGCATCCTGGACCTCGCCGCCGCCATCGGCCTCGACCGGGATTGCGGCATCGCTGCGGGCGACGGTGCCGACGAGGCGCTCCGCAAGCTTGACGGTTATCTGTGTGAAGTCAAGGAGATGCAGATAAGGGACGGGCTCCATGTCTTGGGTGGCGCGCTGGAGGGGACGGCGCGTACCGAACTCCTCTCCGCCATTGCCCGCGGCGTGCGCGGACCGGAGCCGGAACACGCCTCGCTTCCCCGCGCGCTCGCCCATGATCTCGACCTCGGCTTCGACCCCCTTGCCGCGACCCTCGGCGAGCCATGGCGGGGGCCGAAGCCCGCGGCGCTCGCGGGCGGTGGACCGTGGAGAACGGCGGGCGATACGGTGGAGCGCCTGGAGCGCCTCTCTGCGGCGCTCGTCTCGGGCGAGCGGAAGGCGCCGGCCGAATGGCAGGCGACCGGCGCCGTCCTGAGAGCGGTCGCGGAAGAGATCGCGCCTGCGCTCGACGCCTGCGCGGACGCGGAAATCGCGGGCTTCCTGCAGGCGCTCGACGGCCGTTTCCTGGCGCCGGGGCCGGCCGGTGCGCCGACCCGGGGGCGGGCGGACGTGCTCCCCACGGGGCGAAACTTCTACTCGGTGGATACGCGCACCGTGCCGACGGCGGCAGCCTGGCATCTCGGCTGGCAGTCCGCACAGCGTCTGGTGGAGCATTACGCCCAGACCCATGGCGACTGGCCCCGGGCCATGGCGATCAGCGCCTGGGGCACGTCCAACATGCGGACCGGCGGCGACGACATCGCCCAGGCGCTCGCGCTGCTGGGCGTGCGCCCTTCGTGGGAAGGTGCGGGCGGCCGGGTTACCGGCTTCGAAATTCTGCCCCTCGACCTGCTCGACCGGCCGCGCATCGACGTGACTCTCCGGGTCTCCGGCTTCTTCCGCGATGCGTTTCCCGGCCTCATCGACCTGTTCGATTCGGCGGTCCACGCGGTCGCCGCGCTGGACGAGGAACCCGACGACAACCCACTCGCCGCGAAGGTCGCAGCGGATACGTCAGCGCTCGAGCGGCAGGGCGAGCCGGCGGAGCGGGCGGCGCGCATGGCGCGCTACCGGGTCTTCGGCTCCAAACCCGGCGCCTACGGCGCGGGTCTCCAGGCGCTGATCGACGAACGCGGCTGGACCGAGACCGAAGACCTCGCCGCCGCCTATGTCGCCTGGGGCGGCTGGGCCTATGGCGCCGGGCGGGAAGGCGAAGCGGAGCACACGCTCTTCGAGCGCCGGCTGGGCAGCATCCAAGCCGTGGTCCAGAACCAGGACAACCGGGAGCACGATCTCCTGGACAGCGACGACTACTACCAGTTCGAAGGCGGGCTGGCGGCGGCCGTCACGATGCATGCGGGCCGCGCACCGGCGCTCTATCACAACGATCATTCGGTGCCGGAGAACCCCCGCATCCGCACGCTCGCGGACGAGATCGGCCGCGTGGTCCGGGCGCGCGCCGTGAACCCAAAGTGGATCGCGGGCGCCATGCGCCACGGCTACAAGGGCGCCTTCGAGATCGCCGCGACGGTGGACTATCTGTTCGCCTTCGCCGCAACGACCGACGCCGTGCAGGACCATCATTTTGACGCGGTGTTCGACGCCTATGTGGCTGACGAGACGGTGCGCGGCTTCCTTCAGGAGGCGAACCCGGCGGCGCTGGTGGAACTCGCCGCGCGGCTCGCCGAAGCGCAGGAGCGCGGACTCTGGAAGCCCAGGTCCAATCGCGCCCATACTGTTCTCGAGTCGCTCTGCGCGGGAGACGGAGACGGCATGCGATGACGGACAAAACGACCGCTCGACAAGAGAGCGAAGCGGAGCGCGACCGGCGCCACGCCGAACGAATGCGCAAACGCAAGGCCGCGCGGGAGCGCATGCTGGCGAAGAAGACCATCGAGAAGGGCCTGCTCATCGTCCACACCGGCAAGGGCAAGGGAAAATCCACCGCCGCCTTCGGACTCGCGGCCCGCGCCATCGGCAACGGCATGAAGGTGGGCGTGGTCCAGTTCGTGAAGGGCAAGTGGGCGACCGGCGAGCGCGCCGTGCTCGACCGCTTCCCCGACCTCGTGGATATCCGCGTGATGGGAGAGGGCTTCACCTGGGACACCCAGGACCGGCAGCGGGACATCGCCGCCGCCCGCAAGGCCTGGGACGCGGCGAAGGTCTTTCTTGCCGACCCCTCCTACCGGCTGGTGATCCTGGACGAACTCAACATCGTGCTGCGCTACGACTATCTGGACCTGGACGAGGTGCTTGCGGGCCTCGCCGCGCGGGACACGAACCAGCATGTGGTGGTCACCGGGCGCAACGCCAAGCCCGCACTCGTCGAAATGGCCGATCTCGTGACCGAGATGACGGAAATCAAGCATCCGTTCCGCGCGGGCGTTCGCGCCCAGGTCGGGATCGAGTTTTGAGCCGCGCCATGCCGCAACGCCGCGGCGGGCGCCGCTGCGCGCCCGCCCTCATGCTCCAGGGTACGGGCTCCGACGTGGGCAAGTCCCTGCTGGTGGCCGGGCTGTGCCGCGCCTATAGCGCGCGCGGCCTTCAAGTCCGCCCGTTCAAGCCCCAGAACATGTCGAACAACGCCGCCGTCACGGCGGACGGGCGGGAGATCGGCCGCGCCCAGGCACTCCAGGCCCGCGGCGCGCGGGTGGAACCCAATGCGGACATGAACCCGGTTCTGCTCAAGCCGGAAGGCGGCACCGGCGCCCAGATCGTGGTTCATGGCCGGGTGGAAGGACGGGCGGACGCGCGCGGCTACCACGCACTCAAGCCCACGCTCCTGCCCCGCGTTTTGGAGAGCTTCGAGCGCGTGGGCAGCGGGGCGGACCTGATCCTCGTGGAGGGCGCCGGCAGCCCGGCCGAGGTCAACCTCCGGGAGGGCGACATCGCCAATATGGGCTTCGCATGCGCTGCCGGCGTCCCCGTCGTCCTGGTGGGCGATGTGGACCGTGGCGGCGTGATTGCGAGCCTGGTGGGTACGGAAGCGCTGCTCGCAGCCGACGAGCGTGCCCAGGTGCGGGGCTTCATCGTCAACAAGTTCCGAGGCGACCCGTCGCTCTTCGACGATGCCAGCCGGCTGATCGCTTCGCGCACCGGCTGGACGCCGTTCGGCCTCGTTCCCTGGTTCGAGGGCGCCCTCCGCCTTCCGGCGGAGGACAGCGCAAGCCTCGACACCACCCCGCTCGTGCCGCCTCGGGGGCTGGAGGCCGCCATTCGCATCGCCGTGCCGCGGCTCCCCCGTATCGCGAACACGGACGATCTGGACCCGCTGTGCGCTGAGCCCGATGTCGTGGTGGATCTGGTGCCGCCGGGCCGTGCACTGCCGGGCGATACGGACCTCGTGCTGCTGCCCGGCAGCAAGGCGACCCGCACCGACTTGCAGGCGCTCCACGACGAGGGCTGGGCGCTCGACCTCCGGGCCCATCTGCGCCGGGGCGGCTGGGCGCTCGGCATCTGCGGCGGCTACCAGATGCTGGGCCAGCGCGTCGCGGACCCGGAAGGCATCGAAGGTCCGCCCGGCGAGACCGAAGGGCTCGGCCTGCTGGCGGTGGAAACGGTGCTCCGCCCCGCCAAGCGCCTCGCCCGCACCACGGGCCGGGCGGAAGACGGCGGCGACGCAGTCTCCGGCTACGAAATGCATATGGGGCGAACGGTCGGGCCCGACACGGCACGGCCTCTGCTGCAGCTCGAACGCGGCCCCGACGGCGCCCGTTCGACGGACGGGCGGGTCATGGGGTGCTATCTGCACGGGCTGTTCGCCGCCGACGGCTTCCGCCAACGGTTCCTGAACCGGCTGCGCAGGCGGGCGCGTTCAGGCATCGCCTTCGAAGCCGCCGTGGACGAGAGCCTCGACGCGCTTGCCGCCCATCTCGAGGCCCATCTGGACCTCGATGGCCTGCTCACGGCAGCCCGTGCGGGCTGAACCCGCCGCCAACCGTTCAGCCGACGCCGGG
This sequence comes from Alphaproteobacteria bacterium, assembly GCA_965220825.1. Classification (GTDB taxonomy): domain Bacteria; phylum Pseudomonadota; class Alphaproteobacteria; order UBA828; family UBA828. The sequence continues at coordinate 69,618 of OZ244839.1, read as the reverse complement.
CGCGCAGGACGCGGCCAGGGCGGCGAGGACGGCGGAGAGTGCACAGGCGACCGCGAACAGGCGGTTCGCACGGCGGACATCCGCATCCGTCGCCTCGGCCCGCCCGTCGCCGAGCCAGACGCCCTCGGACGATTCGCCCTCATAGTGGCGGGGGCCGAGCAGCGCGAGCCCGAGCGCGCCGGCCATGGCGGCCTCCGGCCAACCGGCGTTGGGCGAGCGGTGCTTGCGCGCATCCCGCATCATGATCCTGAGCGCGCCCCGGGGCGATGCGCCGGGGAGAACGCATGCCGCCGCCGCGATCAGCAGCCCCGCCAGGCGTGCCGGAACCCAGTTCGCCGCGTCGTCGAGCCTGGCCGCAACCATGCCGAAGGCGCGGTAGCGGGGAGTTCGATGGCCGATCATGCTGTCCATCGTGTTTACCGCCTTGTAGGCGGCGAGCCCGGGCAGGCCGAGAAGCAGATACCAGAAGAGCGGCGCGACCACCCCGTCGGAATAGTTCTCGGCACAGCTTTCAATGGCGGCGCGGGCGACGCCGCGCTCGTCCAGCGCGCTCACGTCCCGCCCCACGATATGGCGCACGGCCTCCCGCCCCGGCAGGACGCCCTGCCGCAATGCGCGGGCGACGCGCGTCATATGGTCCGCCATGGAGCGCTGAGCGACGAAAACGGCCACCAGGGCGAGCTCGGCGAGCCAGCCCCACGAAACGGTCGCCGCGGCCCGTTCCACATACCAGGCCGCGGCCGCGGCCGCGCCCACCACCATCGGCACGGCGGCCGCCCCATGAACCAAGCGAAACGGCTCCGCCAGCCCGTCCCGGTTGAGGAGGCGGTCGAGAAGGCCGGTGAGCCAGCCCATCAGGCGAACCGGGTGGGGGAGCCAGCGCGGATCGCCCACCAGCGCGTCCAGCGCGAGTGCCATCAGGAGCAGCAATGGCGCCGAAGGACCCGCCGGCCAATCCAACGGAAGGGACCAGGTCATCGGCCCATCATACGCCCGCAACGAATATTGCATGGAGGAAGGTAGGAATGAGCGAGCCGGCGGTGCTTCTCTGCGGTCATGGCAGCCGGGATATCTCGGCCGTCGCCGAGTTCGAGCGGCTGGCGGAACAGGTGGCGGCGCGGCTGCCCGGGCGGACGGTGCGCCACGGCTTCCTGGAATTCGCCCGGCCCACCATCCGGGCGCAGCTTGCTTCCATGCGGGAGGCCGGGGTCCGCGCCGTCGATGCCGTCCCCGGCATGCTGTTTGCGGCCGGTCATGCCAAGAACGACATTCCCTCGGTGCTCAACGATTTCGCGGCGGCGAACCCGGAGGTCGCGGTACGCTATGGGCGGGACCTCTCGATCGACCCGCTGCTGCTCCGCGCAGCGGCCGAGCGCATCGCAGCCACTTCCGCCGCGGATGACCCGGGCCCGGAGGAGAGCCTGCTTCTGGTCGTGGGCCGCGGCACCTCCGATCCGGATGCCAACGGCAATGTCGCCAAGGTGGCGCGCATGCTGTGGGAAGGGATGGGCTTCGGCTGGGCCGAGACCTGCTATAGCGGCGTTACCACACCTCTGATCGCGCAAGCGCTCGACCGCATCGCGGGATTGGGCTTCCCGCGCATCGTGGTCTTCCCCTATTTCCTTTTTACCGGCGTGCTGGTGAAGCGGATCTACGACGCGACGGACGAAGCGGCTCGTCGTCATCCGGACATCGTCTTCCGCAAGGCGGGCTATCTCAACGACCATCCGTTGACCATCGAGGCCTTTCTTGCGCGCATCGCGGAGATTCCCGAGGGCGACAACCGCATGAACTGCCGCCTCTGCAAATATCGCGAGCAGATCATCGGCTTTGAAGCGGACCGCGGCGCACCCCAGGCAGGCCACCACCACCATGTGGAAGGCATCGGGACCGACGCGGACCATGCCCATCATGGGCGGGGCGAGGGCCATGGGCACCATCATGCGCATGGACATGACCATGACCGCGACCGCTGACTATTTGCGCGATCCGGAGCGCATCGCGCGCCTCTCCTTCCAGATCATCGCGCGGGAGGCGGACGTCTCCCACCTGCCGGCCGATCTCGCGCCGGTGGCCTACCGCATGATCCATGCCTCGGGCATGACCGACCTGGTGGAGGATCTCGCCTTCTCGCCCGATTTCGCCGCCGCCGGACGCGCGGCGCTTGCGGCCGGCGCACCGCTGCTGGCCGACAGCCGGATGGTGGCGGCGGGCATCACGGTGCGCCTTCTGCCGTCGGACTCGCCGATCCTGTGTCTTCTGGACGCGCCCGATCTCGCCCGGTTGGCGGCGGAGGCCTCCACCACCCGCTCGGCGGCGGCCGTGGAACTCTGGACGCCCCATCTTGAAGGCGCACTCTGCGTTATCGGTAACGCACCCACGGCGCTCTTCCGCCTGCTCGAACTCCTGGACTCTGGCGCGCCACGTCCCGCCGCCATCATCGCCACACCGCCCGGATTCGTGGGCGCCGCCGAATCCAAGGCGGCGCTCGCCGAGGGCGGTCGGGGCGTGCCCTTTCTCACCGTCCTCGGCAGACGGGGCGGCAGCGCCATGGCCGCGGCGGCCGTGAACGCGCTGGCGGCGTCCGACGGAGGCGGGCCATGAACGACCCGCTCACGGTGATCGGACTCGGCGAGGAGGGCCCCTCGGCGCTGCCGCCCGCCGTCCGCGCCCTGATCGACCGGGCGGAGGTCCTGGTGGGCGGCGAGCGTCATCTTGCCATGGTTCCCGACGGCGCCGTGAAGCTCCCCTGGCGCAGACCGCTTGCCGACAGCATGGAAGACATCGCCGCCCATGGGGACAAGCGCGTGGTGGTTCTGGCCACGGGCGATCCGTTCTGTTTCGGGGTCGGCGAGACGCTACGGCGGGCGTTCCCGGACCGGGAGATCGCGGCGATTCCGGCGCCCTCTGCCTTCAGCCTCGCGCGTGCGCGCCTCGGCTGGAGCGCCGATGGCGTGACCGGGCTCACCCTCCACGGCCGTCCGGTCGCCACGCTCCGCGCCTTCCTCAAGCATGGGCGGCGGCTGCTCGTTCTCTCCCATGACGGCGAAACGCCCGCGAAGATCGCGGGGGAGCTCTTCGCGACCGGCTACGGCCCGAGTCCCATGACGGTGCTCGCCCATATGGGCGGGACGAACGAGGCGCGCGTCGAGGGTCGTGCCGATGCGTGGCCCGAGACGGCGGTGCCGGCGCTGAACACGGTGGCCATAGAATGCCGCGCCGCCCCCCGCGCCAAGCGTTTCGGCGGCGTGCCCGGCCTGCCCGATCGCGCCTTCGAGAACGACGGACAGCTCACCAAGCGGGAGGTGAGGGTTCAGACCGTCAGCATGCTGGACCCGCGCCCCCGCGCGCTGCTGTGGGATGTGGGCGCGGGCGCGGGCTCCGTCGCCATCGAATGGCTACTCGCCGAGCGCACGGCCGAGGCCATCGCCATCGAGCGAGAGCCCGCCCGTTGCGCCGCCATCGCACGCAACGCCACCGCGCTCGGCGTGCCGCGACTCACCGTCCGCCAGGGGAGCGCGCCGGAAGAGCTCGAACTGCTTCCCCGGCCGGACGCGATCTTCGTCGGCGGCGGGATTGCGCTCCCCGGCCTGATGGAGACCTGCTGGGCGCGGCTGCAGCCGGGGGGGACGCTGGTCGCGAACGCCGTGACGCTCGCCGGCGAGTCCCTGTTGGCGGCCTGGGGCGCGCGCCACGACGGGACCATGACCCGGCTGGCGGTCTCGCGGGCGCGTCCGGTGGGCCGGCATCTCGCCTGGCGCCCCCTCATGCCGGTGACCCAGCTCACCCTTGCAAAGCCGCCGGACGCACCATGACCGGCACCCTTCGCGGGATCGGCGTGGGCCCGGGTGATCCGGACCTCCTCACCCTCAAGGCCCTCAAGGCGCTGAAGGCCGCGCCCGTTCTCGCCTATCCGGCCCCGCCGGAGGGTCCGAGCCTCGCCCGCGCCATCGCAGCCCCCCATCTGCCGGGCGGCCAGGAGGAGATCGCCATCCGCATGCCGCTGGACGCGGCGCGCTTCCCGGCGGCCGACGTCTATGACGAAGCGGCCGACGCCATCGGCCGCTGTCTCCATGCGGGGCGGGACGTGGCGGCGCTCTGCGAAGGAGACCCCTTTCTCTACGGCTCCTTCCTCTATCTCTTCGAGCGCCTGGCGGCGCGCTATCCGGTGGAAGTCATCCCCGGCGTCTCTTCGCCGGCAGCCTGCGCCGCTGTGCTCGGCCTCCCGCTGGCCGCGCGCAACGACATTCTCTCGGTGATCCCCGCCCCCCTCGGAGCCGAGCGGATCGCCGCCCACCTCGCCGCCTGCGATTCGGCGGCGATCCTCAAGGTTGGCCGGCATCTGGGAACCGTACGGCGCGTCCTCGCGGAGATGAAGCTCCTCGACCGCGCACGCTATATCGAGCGGGCCACCATGGCCGCGCAACGCATCGTGCCCCTGGAAGAGGCACCGCTCGACGCCCCCTACTTCTCCATGATCCTGGTCCATAAGCGAGGAGCGGCATGGCGCTGACGGGAGGAGGTGCCGTGACGGCCGCGGCGCCCGCCGTCGTGATCCTGGACGTACGATCCGTCCCGCTCGCGCGGCGTATCGCCAGCCGGCTGCCGGGCGCCGTCGTCCACGGACCCGCGGCCCGTTCCGAGTCCGTGGATATCGGCTATGAGCGGCTTGCGCCGCATCTCGCTGCTCTGTTCGACGCCGGCACGCCGATTGTCGGCCTTTGCACCGCCGCCATCCTCATCCGCATCCTGGCGCCGCGCCTCGGCGACAAGACGGTGGAGCCGCCGGTGGTCGCGGTGTCGCAGGACGGCCTCCATGCGGTGCCGCTTCTCGGCGGCCACCATGGCGCGAACCGCCTCGCCGGAGAAATCGCACAGGCCCTGGGCGGCCGGGCGGCCATCACCACCGCGGGAGACGCCGCCCTGGGCTTCTCACTGGATGCACCGCCTCCCGGCTGGCATCTGGCACCCGGCTCCCGTGTCAAGGCGGTGACCGCCGCCCTGCTTGGGGACGAAGCCGTGGGGCTTGCCGTCGAGGCCGCATCGGCCGACTGGCTGACCGGCGGCGGGGCGCACTTTACGCCGCTCGCGACCGGCCCGGCTCCTCCGCTTTCGGTGATCGTCACCCACCGGCGGGTTCGCCCGCGATCCGGCGGTGACGGAAGCGAGAGCTGCGAGGGATACGATGTCGTCTTCCATCCCCCCGTGCTCGCCCTCGGTCTCGGCTGCGAGCGCGGCGCCGCACCTGAAGAGCTGCACCGCCTCGCACGCAGCACCCTGGAAGGCGCGGACCTTGCTCCGGAGGCGGTCGCCTGCGTCGCGAGCCTCGATCTCAAGGCGGACGAGCCCGCCGTCCGTGCCGTGGCGGAGGCGTTCGGCGTGCCCGTGCGCTTCTTCGACGCGGCCACTCTCGAGCGCGAGACGCCGCGGCTTGCGACCCCTTCCGAGGCGGTGTTCCGCGCCGTGGGCTGCCACGGCGTCGCCGAAGCGGCGGCACTCGCCTGCGCCGGGATCGAGGGCGCGCTCGCCGCGTCCAAGATTCGCAGCGCACGCGGCACCTGCGCCGTGGCGTGCGCGCCGGCGCCCATCGATCCCGCGCTCTGCGGTGCGGGGCCCGGGCGGGTCGTGGTGGTGGGCCTCGGTCCCGGCGCACCCTCCTGGCGGACACCCGCCGCCGCCCTGGCCCTTCAGGACGCCACCGACCTGGTGGGCTACAGGCGCTATCTGGACCTTCTGGGGCCGCCCCGGGCGGACTGCGAACACCATGCCTATCCCCTCGGTGCGGAGGAAGCCCGCGCCCGCGCCGCGCTCGATCTCGCGTCGAAGGGCCGGCGGGTGGCGCTGGTCTCCTCGGGGGACGCGGGTGTCTATGGCATGGCCTCGCTCCTGTTCGAGCTGGCGGCCTGCGACGCGACGCAATGGCGGCGTGTGGAGCTCGCCGTGGAGCCCGGCGTCAGCGCGATGGCGGCGGCCGCTGCCCGCATCGGCGCCCCGTTGGGACATGACTTCTGCGCGATCTCGCTTTCCGACCTGCTGACACCCTGGACGGTCATCGAGCGACGGCTGGAGGCGGCGGCGACGGGCGATTTCGTGGTCGCGCTCTACAACCCGGCGTCCGGGCGCCGGCGGCGGCAGTTCGACCGCGCGCGGGCGATTCTCGCCGCTTACCGCCCCGGCCCGTGTCCCGCCGCCGTCGCGCGCAATCTCGGCCGCCCGGACGAGACGGTTTCCGTCACGGCTCTCGACGAAATCGATGCCGGCGCGCTCGACATGCTGACACTCGTCATCGTCGGCAGCAGCCGGACCCGGCGCATGGAGCATGGCGGCCGCGCCTGGCTCTATACGCCCCGCGGCTATCTGGATGCCGACGCGACGTCCGACCGGCCGCCGCGCGCATCGTCGGCGCGGTGACGGTCCACTTCATCGGCGCGGGCCCCGGCGCGCCGGACCTGATCACGGTACGCGGGCTCCGTCTGCTGCAACGCTGCCCGGTGGTGCTCTATGCGGGCTCCCTGGTTCCGCGAGCGATTCTCGAAGAAGCGCAGTCGGATGCGCATATCGTGGACACGGCACCGCTCGATCTCGATGCCATCCTTGCGGAGATGGAACGGGCGGACTCGCGGGGTGAGGATGTCGCCCGCCTCCACTCCGGCGACCCCTCGCTCTACGGCGCCGTCGCCGAGCAGATGCGGCGGCTGGACCGGGCGGGTATCGCCTATGACGTCACGCCGGGCGTGCCCGCCTACGCCGCCGCCGCCGCCGCGATCCGCCAGGAACTGACGCTCCCCGGCATCGCCCAGACGGTGGTGCTCACGCGGACCGCCGTGCGCGCCTCGTCGATGCCCAAGGGCGAGCGGCTGGAGACCTTGGCCGCCGCAGGCGGGACCCTCGCCATCCACCTCTCGATCGCCAACTTGGCGCATGTGGTCCGCGCGCTCACGCCCGCGCGCGGGCCTGACTGCCCGGTGGTCGTCGCCTACCGGGTGAGCTGGCCGGACGAGCGGATCCTGCGCGGCACGCTGGGCGACATCCGGAGCAAGGTGAAGGCGCTCCGCCTTACGCGCACCGCCCTCATCATGGTGGGCGAAGCGCTCGCCGCACCGGACTTCGACGAAAGCCGCCTCTACGACGCCGCCCACCATCACGTCTTGCGGCCTCGCAGGTAACCGCGCCCTTCTTCGGCGGCCCTCAGCGACGCGTGCCTTCGGCGAGGCGCTGCGCAACCCAGGCGAGTGCCGCCTCCAGCGACGAGACCCGCTCGCCCTCGGGCGGCGGGGGCCGGCGCACCATCACCACCGAGAGCCCCAGCGCCCGCGCCGCCGCAAGCTTGGCAGCCGCCGCCTCTCCGCCCGAGGCGCGGGCCACCAGGCAATCGATGCCGTGCTCGGCGAAGAGCGCCCGTTCCGCCGTTTCGGAGAAGGGGCCGCGCGCCAGGACGAGCCGGTATCGGGGCAGTGCGACATGCTCCCGCGGCGGATCCACCATACGGACCAGAAACCCGCGCGCCGGGCACGCCGGAGACACGGCGGCAAGGGCGAAACGGGCGAGCCCCTGTGCACCGAGCGCGAGGAACACCATACGCGCCTCCGCCGGAATCGCGGTCGCGGCCTCCTCCAGGGTTTCCACCTCGATCCAGCGGTCGCCCGCCGCGGGACGCCAGGAGGGGCGCGTCAGGATCAGCCGTGGGACGCCGACACGCGCAGCCGCGTCCCGGGCCTGCACGGAAATCCGTGTCGCGAAGGGATGAGTCGCATCCACCAGAAGGTCGATCCTCTCCGCACGCAAATAGGAAGCGAGCCCATCGGTGCCGCCGAAACCGCCGATCCGAACCGCACCCTCGGGAAGCCGCGGCGCGTTCGTCCGCCCCGCCAGCGCCGAGACCACCGCCAAGTCCCGCCCGAAACGCACCGACGCGGCGTCCGCAAGCGCGCGCCCTTCGGATGTTCCGCCCAGGATCAAGAGCCGCCTGGCGGCCAAGGGGCTCCCTCCGCCATCGCGGCGCGCGGACGCACCATTCGAGGCAGTCGCTGCCTCAAGGCCCGGCGCGGCCCGCAGGGCGGCCCTCACGGTCCACGATGAGAACATCGACCGTTGGGCAGGGGGACGCCCCTTCGAGAACCGTCTCGATGCGGGCCTTGGCCGCCGTCGCGACCGCATCGCCGAGCGCGAAGCCCGCCTCTTGCGCAATCGAGAGCACGGCGCCGGCGGAGGGTACGGCGCGGGCGCGGGCCAGCGTCTCGGAACCCGCACCGAGGGCCGCGAGCCGGCGCTGAAGACCCTCGCGATCCACCGTGCTGCGGGCCGAATGAAGGTCCATATGGCCGTCCGCAAGCTTGGAAATCTTGGCGAAACCGCCGGCGACCGTAAGCCGGGGGACGGGTCTGCGCCGCACCTGCTTCAACAATGCACCGACGAAATCCCCCATGTCGACGAGCGCGACGGGGTCGAGGCCGTGGAGCGCTTGAACCGCCTCCTCCGAGACACGGCCCGTCGCGCCGGCCAGATGTGTCGCGCCGCCGGCGACCGCCACATCCACGCCCTGGCGGATCGAGGCGATCCAGGCGGAACAGGAATAGGGCTTCACGATGCCGGACGTACCCAGCACGGAAAGGCCGCCGACGATGCCCAGGCGGCCGTTCATCGTCCGTTGCGCGAGCGCCCGCCCGCCGGGGATGACGATGGCGACGGAGACATCCGTGGGGCCTCCGAGCGTCGCCGCGGCGTCGCGCAGGGCGCCTGTGACGATCCGCCGGGGCCCGGGATTGATGGCGGGCTCGCCCACCGCGAGACCGAGGCCGGGGCGGGTCACGATGCCGACGCCTTCGCCCGCGCGGAACAGGATTCCCGCGCCGGGCGGCGCGGGGCGGACCCAGGCCTCCACCACCGCGCCGTGGGTCACGTCGGGATCGTCGCCCGCGTCCTTGCGAACGCCTGCACGCGCCGACGCACCGCAGCGGACGGCGACGGCGAGCGGGAAGGCCGGCCGCTCGCCACCGGGAAGCCCCACCGAAACGGGGTCGGGAAAGCGGCCCGTGACAAGCGCCGTATAGGCTGCCCGGGCCGCGGCCGCGGCGCAGGCGCCGGTGGTCCAGCCCCGCCGCAACTGCCGCTGTTCGCTACCCTTCGCTGCCGCCGCCATCGCCGCGCCGCTCCACGCCCCGTCCGGTGCCGGTTATACCGCAGAGCGCGGCGCGCGGTGTAGACTGCGGCCATGGAGGACAGGAACGCACCCCGCGCCCCCGGCGCGCCCCCGGCGATAGCGGAGATCGAGCCGGGCTCCGTCTGGCTGGTGGGGGCCGGTCCGGGCGATCCCGGCCTCCTCACGCTCCTCGCGGCGAACGCGCTCGCATCCGCCGACTGCATCGTCTACGACGCCCTGGTCTCGCCGGAGATCCTCGCCTGCGCGCGCCCCGGCGCGGTGCTCGAATTTGCGGGAAAGCGGGGCGGCAAGCCTTCGGCAAGCCAGCCTGACATCTCCGACCGCCTCATCCGGCGCGCCCGCCAGGGCTTGAGGGTGCTGCGCCTCAAGGGCGGCGATCCTTTCGTCTTCGGGCGCGGCGGCGAAGAGGCACTTGCGCTCGCGGCGGCGCGAATTCCCTTCCGCCTGGTGCCGGGGGTGACGTCTGCCGCGGCTGCGCTCGCCTATGCCGGCATCCCCATGACCCACCGCACCACCAACTCGGCGGTTACGCTTCTCACCGGGCACGAGGCCGGAGGTGCGGTGCCGGACGGCCTGGACTGGAACGCCGTCGCACATGGCGCACCGGTGCTGATCTTCTACATGGCACTCCGCCAACTCGGTGAAATCGCGGCCCAGCTCACCCGGCACGGCCTCCCGGCGGAAACGCCGGTGGCCCTGATCAGCCACGCCACCACGCCCGGCCAGCGCATCGTGGAGACCCGCCTCAGCGAGGCGGCGCAAGAGGCGGCGCGCGAAGGCGTGGAGGCGCCCTGCCTCGTCGTGGTCGGCGAGGTCGTGACGCTGCGACGGGCACTCGATCCGCAGGCTTCCGTCGCTTCCCGCGCCCGCGCGGCGGAAGCGCTCGCCGCCCACTGGCGCCGCGAAGCCGTGTGAGCAGCGCTTTGGCGGTGGGGATGCGGGATCGCGAGCCGCTTGTCGCGCGCGGGCGGTACGTGCTCTCCGCGCAACCGTTGGCCGGACGAGGGCAGAGCACGTGACGGATACCACGGGTTGCGCGTTTCTCGACGACGGGCGCGGCGCCCGGCGGTTGCCGACGAAGACGGTCAAACAGCTCTCCAGGCTCGACTCGGTGCGGGCGACACGGGCCGTCTGCGAGACGCTGGGCGTCCTTGCCGCCGCCATAGGGGCCGCGGCGGCCTCCGGCCATCCACTGGTGCTGGCCGCGGCGGTCCTTCTGATCGCAAGCCGCCAGCATGCGCTCTTCGTGCTGGCGCACGATGCCGCCCATTACCGTCTTTATCCGAACCGCGGTCTCAACGAGGCGGTGGGGCGGACACTGGGCGGCGTGGTGGGAATCTCCATGCCGACCTACCGCGTGCTCCATCGCCTGCACCACAACCATCTCTACGGCGCGCAGGATCCGGACATGGCGCTCCATGGCGGCTATCCCAGGGGGCGGCTCTACCTGCTCAAGAAGCTTGCGCGGGACCTTGCCGGGTTTACCGCCTGGAAGACCTATCGCTATTTCTTCGGACATCCGGCGATCGACCGGGAGCGGCAGGGCGCGGAGCGGCGCGCGGCGGACGACACCGCGCCCGCGCTTCGCGCCGACGCCCGGCGGGACCGCTGGTGCGTCGCCGCCCTCCAGGCCGCGCTGCTCGGCGGCGCCGCGGCCGGCGGCTTTCTTGTCGAGTATCTGCTGCTCTGGGTGCTGCCGGCGGTGACCGTGCTACAGGCGTTGCTAAGGCTGCGGGCCGTGCTGGAGCACGGGGCGGTGACGGACACCGCCTCTCCCTTCACCGCCGCGCGGACCAGTCTCGCGCCGGGCTGGCTGCTCTGGCTCCTGTTTCCGCACCATGTGAACTATCACATCGAGCACCATCTCTACCCGGCGATCCCGCATTACAACCTGCCGGCCTGCCACCGCGCACTGGCCCAAGCGGGTGCCTTCCGGGGCGCGGACCTCCGGGGCCTCGCCGACGGGCTCGGCCGGGTGTTCGCCGCGCCGCGCCGGGCAGGGGCATAGCCGGTCGGGGCGCGGCGCCCGCCCTCAGGCGGCGGCGTCCCGGTGGGCTTCGAAGGTCAGCCCCATGGCGTGGAACTTCTCCTTCACACCGGGCTTGATGGCGTCCAGCCGCTCCGCCACCTGGGGCGAAATGTCGATATCGGTCATGTCGTGGACGCCGCCGGTGATCAGCACCTGCAATATGCCCTCCTCGCTCCCGATATTGCGGAACGCGCGGTTGACCTTGGGCGGTACGGAGATGGTGTCGAACGTGCCGAGCTCCACCCGTCCGCCGCCGTCGTCGTTCCACGTCACCTCGAAGCGGCCCTTGAGCACGGTAAAGGTCTCGTAGGTCTTCTGGTGGGCATGGAGCGACGGCCCCTGGCCCGGTGGACAGACCGCGAGAGTCATGGTGAGGCCCGCAGCGCCCTTGATCGGCGCGCCGGCATTGATCGGGGTCTCCGCATCCTCGTCCAGCCCGATAACGGAGAGCAGCTTGCGCGCATAGATGACATCGTTCGCCTCTTGCGGAATCTCCGGATCCTGCTGAATGGGCAGCGGCTGCAACGCACCGTAGCGCGAAATCCGCTTCTCCATCTCCGCCGGCGTGATCTCGATGGTCCTCATCGCTTCCTCCAAGTCGCCACCGACTGATGGTAGAGCGGCCGCGGCGGAAACGACAACCGGACGGCGCCGCGGTTGACAAGCGGCGGGGGCTGAAACAGCGTGGCGGGACAGCGAACGCCGCCCGGGAAACCCATGGAATCGCTCGACCGCTTCGCGCAGGAGAAGCTCGATGCGCTGGATGCGCGCCGCCTGCGCCGCACCGTCACCGAGACCGCGCCCGAAGGGCCGGTCCGTGTCCGGCGCGGCGCGCGGGAGCTCATCTCCTTCTGTTCCAACGACTATCTCAATCTCGCCCATCACCCGGCGGTGAAGCGCGCGGCGATGGAGGCGACGGAACGCTGGGGCGCAGGCTCCGGCGCATCGCGCCTCGTCACCGGCAGCCACCCGCTCTTCGCCGCTCTCGAAGACCGCCTCGCGACCCTCAAGGGAACGGAGGCCGCATGCGTCTTCGGCTCCGGCTATCTCGCCAATCTCGGTATCGTGCCGAGCCTCGCGGGCCGGGGCGACCTGATCCTCGCCGACGAGCTGAGCCACGCCTGCCTGCGCTCGGGCGCGGCGCTTGCGCGGGCCCATGTGGAGATCTTCCGCCATAACGATCTCGGTCATCTGGAAGCCCTGCTGGCCACCCGCCGCACCGACCATGGCCGTGCGCTGATCCTCACCGACGGCGTCTTCAGCATGGACGGCGACGTGGCGCCCATCGACGCCATGGCGGCGCTCGCCGCCGCCCACGACGCCTGGCTGATGACCGACGACGCCCACGGCATCGGCGTCGTGGGCGGCGGGCGCGGCTCCAGCTTCCGCGGGGGCACGAAGGCAGATGTGCCGCTCCAGATGGGCACGCTCTCCAAGGCCGTCGGCAGCTATGGCGGCTATCTCTGTGCATCGCGCCCGGTGATCGACCTGATCCGCACCCGCGCGCGCCCCTTCATCTACTCCACCGGCCTGCCGCCGGCCGCGGTCGCCGCCAGTATCGCGAGCCTGGACATCATTGCGCGCGACAAGGCACTGGTGGCCCGCCCCTTGCGCAACGCCGCGCGGTTCTGCGCGCTGATCGACCGCCCGGCACCGGAAAGCTGCATCGTGCCCGTGCTGCTGGGTGCGCCGGAGCACGCGCTCGCGGCATCGCGCATGCTCGAGGAGGAAGGCTTCCTCGTCACCGCCATCCGGCCGCCGACGGTGCCTGAGGGCACGGCACGGCTGCGGCTCACCTTCAGCGCGGGACATGACGACGCGGACATCGAACGGCTCGCCGCACTCTTCCGCGAGCGGGTGCTGGCCTCATGAGAGCACTCTTCGTCACCGGCACCGGCACCGGCGTGGGCAAAACCGTGGTCGCGGCTGCGCTCTGCCGGGAGCTTCGCGCCATGGGGCGGGGCGTGCGCGCCCTCAAGCCGGTAATCAGCGGGTGGGATTCCGACGATGTGCCCGCAAGCGATACCGGCATGCTGCTCACGAGCCTCGGCGCGCCGCTCACCCATGAGGCCGTCGACGCGGTCTCCCCCTGGCGGTTCGCGGCGCCACTCTCCCCCGACATGGCGGCGGCCCGCGAGGGACGGCGGCTCGACGTCGAGGCGATCCTCGCCTTCTGCCGGGCGGCGGAGGGCGATCCGCTGCTGATCGAAGGTGTCGGCGGAGTCATGGTGCCGCTCGACGACCGCCACACGGTGCTGGACTGGATGGCGGCGCTCGGCATTCCGGCCCTGCTGGTGGCGGGCAGCTATCTCGGCACCATCAGCCACACGCTGACGGCCCTTGCCGCGCTCCGTGCGCGCGCAATCCCCGTCGCCGGGCTGGCAATCAGCGAATCGCCGGAAAGCCCGGTGCCCCTCGCCGAGACGCGCGACACCATCCTGCGGCACGCCGGTCCGCTGCGGACGGCGCTGCTGCCGCGCCTCCCCGACGGGCCGGCGCCCTGGTGCGCCGCACCCCCGCTCGCGGACGCCTTCGGCCTGCTGGACGGCTGAGGCGCCCCGGGCCTTCAGAGAAACCGGTTGGAAGCGGGGAAGCCACGCGGCGCGATGCGACCCGCCTGGCCGCGCCGGCCGAGCCAGTCGTCCAGCGCGGTTTCGGTGCGGACGCCCCCGCCCGCGCGCCAGCGCAGCCCGCTTGCGCGCTCGAACACCTGGACGTCGCTCAGCCCCGCATCGCGATAGCGTTGCAGGATCACGCCGCGGCCGCGCGCAAGCACGGGCAGTTCGGCGGCCGGGAAGAGAAGCAGCCGGCGGTTCGCGCCCACCGCCGCCACCATATCGCCCTCGCCGGGAACGCAGGCCGCGGCTTCCGCGCCCGGCCCCGGATTGAGCACCTGCCGCCCGCCGCGTGTCTGGGCCACGGCGTCGTCCTCGGAGACGAAGAACCCGCGGCCGTCCGTCGCGGCCACCAGCAGCCGCCCGCCCGGGCGGTGGGCGAAGAGCGCGACCGGTTCGTGGTCGTTGGAGAGGTCGACCATCAGGCGCACCGGCTCGCCGAGACCTCGCCCGCCGGGCAGCCGGTCCGCCGCCAGGGTGTAGAAGCGCCCATCGGTGGCGAATAGCAACAGCCTGTCCGTGGTTTCCGCGTGGAAACGGAAGCGCTCGCGGTCGCCCTCCTTGTAGCGCACCGCCGCACCGGGCTCGAGATGGCCTTTGACGGCGCGTATCCAGCCCTTTGCCGAACAGAGCACGGTGATGGGTTCGCGCTCCACCAGCGCCTCCGCGGGGACGGCGGCGGGTGCCGGCGCACCTTCGATCCGGGTACGCCGGGCGCCGAGGGCGGTCGCCCCGCCGAAGCGCCGGTCCATCTCGGCGATCTCGCGGAGCAGCGCGGTGCGCTGGCGGCGCGTGCTGACCGCGAGCTTCTCCAGCGCGGCACGCTCCTCCTCCAGCGCGGCGTGCTCCCGGCGGATGGCCTCTTCCTCGAGGCGCCGCAGGGCGCGGAGCCGCATGTTGAGAATTGCGTCGGCCTGCGCCTCGGAAATCTTGAAGCGGCGCATCAGGACCGGTTTCGGCTCGTCTTCCTCCCGCACGATACGGATCACCGCGTCCAGATTCAGATAGGCGACGAGGTAGCCGCCCAGCACGTCGAGGCGGCGCGCGATCTCGGCGAGGCGGTGGGCGGTGCGGCGCAGCAGGACGGTGCGGCGGTGGTCGAGGAAGGCCTGGAGCGCCTCCTTCAGGCTCATGGTCTGGGGCACGCCGGCGGCATCCAGCAGGTTCATGTTGAAGCCGATGCGGCTCTCGAGCTCGGTGCGGCGGAACAGCGTCTCCATGAGATGTGCCGGGTCCACGGTCCGGCTCCGAGGCTCCAGCACGAGCCTTATGTCCTCCGCCGATTCGTCGCGGATGTCGGCGAGCAGCGCGAGCTTGCGGGCCTGAAGGAGATCCGCGATACGCTCGATCAGGCGGCCCTTCTGCACCTGGTAGGGAATTTCGGTCACGACGATGCGGTACTGGCCGCGACCCGCGGGCTCCACCTCCCAGCGCGCACGCACGCGGAAGCCGCCGCGGCCGGTGGCGTAGGCGTCCACGATCTCGGCGCGATCCTCCACCAGCACGCCGCCGGTGGGGAAGTCGGGCCCCGGCACATGCTCCACCAGTTCCTCGTCGGAGAGCTTCGGGTTCTTGAGCAAGGCGGTCAGCGCCGCGCAGAGCTCCCCCGCATTGTGGGGCGGGATGCCGGTGGCGAGACCCACGGCGATGCCCGTGGCACCGTTCGCCAGCAGGTTGGGGAGGGCCGCGGGCAGGACGGCGGGCTCCCTGTCTCCGCCGTCATAGGTCTCGCGGAGGTCGACGGCGTCTTCGTCCAGCCCTTCGAGCAGCGCCTGGGCGACGTCGGTGAGCCGCGCCTCGGTGTAGCGCATGGCGGCGGCGTTGTCGCCGTCCACATTGCCGAAATTGCCCTGTCCTTCCACCAGCGGGTAGCGCACGGCGAAGGTCTGCGCGAGACGGACCAGGGCGTCGTAGACCGCACTGTCGCCGTGGGGGTGGTACTTGCCGATCACGTCGCCGACGACGCGTGCGCATTTCTTGAAGCCCGCGTCCGGATCCAGCCTGAGCACCCGCATGGCATAGAGCAGGCGGCGCTGCACGGGCTTCAACCCGTCGCGCACGTCGGGAAGCGAGCGCGCCGTGATGGTGGAGAGCGCGTAGGCCAGATAGCGCTCGCTCAGCGCATCGTCCAAGGGGACCGGGCGAATCTCCCCGGCAGGCAGCGGCTCGCTCACGCCCGCGCCTATAGCACAGGACGCCCGGAACCGGCGAGGGCCGCGGCGCCGCGCGGGTCTCTTTTAGGTGCGCGGGTCTCCAGGCCCGCATGTTTTTGTTGTCGAAAAGAAGAAAAATGCGGGCCTGGAGACCCGCGCACCAACAACAAGAGTCGCACGCGTCTCAGTCGGACGGTCGCGCCGAGCGAACGGTCAATTTCATCCCGCCATCTGCTTCCTCGATGAGAGAGTCGAAAGGGTAGCCGGCGGCCCATGACGGGGTGTCGATCGTCCATGAGAGACGGCGGCCGATTTCGACCGGTTGGGAGACGACGCGTCCACTGGCGACCGGTTCGTCGGGATCCATCAGGACGAAAAACCGACTCGCCGACGGCGGTGCGGTGCCGGTGAGCGGCAGCGGCTCGTCCAACGCGATGACCAGGCGATGCGAACCCGTATCGTGGCGGTATCGTTCAAGAGCGCCTTCCGCATCCAACGCGACCGTGATGCGGCTCCCATGGCCGGGCAAGTCCGCTATGAGGGCCATGCCTTCCGCCCGCTTATCGATATGGAAGGAGAGACGGCCCGATTCGTCGCTAAGGCCCGCGTCGCTCGCCGCGAACGACCAGCGGCCGAAGGGAAACACCACGATTTGAATGCCGGCGCTGTAGGCGGCCGCGAACGGGTGTCTTCTCTCGGGGTCGTCTCCCGGGCGGAAGGAGAAGTCCCGACCGCCGATCTCCACCCTGTTGCGTCCGGTCAGTGCGCCGCGTTCCCGATGGAACAGCATGGTCAGCAGCTCGGCCGCGTGGCCCGACTGGTCCGTCAGACCGGCGCCGGTCCGCGTCAACGGCACGCCCTCCGCATCGATCTCCACCTCGACGCGGGCGCCGGCGAGATCGGCGAACAACACATGAACGCTCTGTCCCTCGCCGGCCTCGCCGACGCGCCGATAATCGATCTCGCGATAGTGGAAATCGTCGGTGGATTCGGCGATCCGCCGGTCGTCCATGAAGTGGTGCTGGCGCTTCTCTCCATCGCGCTCGGTGAAGATGACCCAAACGAGCCTGTACGGATTGGAGGGCGCGTCGACGGAGAGAACCTCGACCGCCTCATACACCGGATGGCGGGGAAGCCACACATACCACTGATGATCGAAATACTGGTGCTCGCTCGTCAGCGGTATGGCCGGCATGAACGCCATGGCGCCGCGCCCACCGGCCGGGAGAGCGAGAAAGAGCGCCGCCACGAGCCCAATGACACCCAGTACGAGACCACGCCCGCGCCCACGCCCACGGCACGTCACAATGCGCACATCGCTCCCCCCTTTCGTTCGGACAACGGCCCCTCCCACCGCGCGAACCTTTGTGACCTTTCTATTTTAGCTGCGCGGGTCTCCAGGCCCGCATGTTTCTTCTTTTCGACAACCACAACAAGCGGGCCTGGAGACCCGCGCACCAAACAGGTGACGCCCTCCCGGCGGCGACTCTCCGCAGCCCTATTTTGGCGTACCGGCCTCCGGCCACACAATCTTTCTGCTTCGCGCGCTACCGGCTAGATCGCTATCCCGGTAAGGGTTGCCGGGGCATCGCGCACTCGCATCCGGAGCCTCGGTTACGTTCTACCCGCGGACCCTCGCCTAAATCGTGCCACCAGTCCAATTCGATACGCCTCGCTGCCAGATCCCAAGCCGGTGGGCGCATGTCGCTGCCCCCTTTGGTGCACAATCCAACCGAGGGCTGTGAGCGCAGTGCAGCAACGATGACGGGATTTTATCCTTGACAAATTAGAGATTCTGCCGTATACGGGAAGCGCTTCTTCGATGAAATTAGATCTCGCGACGGCCCCCTTACGAACCGTCGTTGCGTATGGAACGCACGCCGTGAAGCCATAATGGTTCTTCGCGGCCCTTGCGCCAACCAGGTGATCTGAGCCTACGGAAGGCGCTCTCGCGTCGCGCCCGTCGAAACGGCAACCGTCGAAGGTCGCAACCGACATGGAAGCGAATCGACGCGCCCGAGGCGGTTCCTGGCTTTTCTCTTCCGGTCCGCCATGCCTATTGGCACTGCATGCACCGGGAAAGAGAAAGCCCGGCCCGTGGCGCCACATCAAGGCACCGCCCGAACAGCCGGAGGAAAGAGGCTATGAAAACGAAGGAAAAGTTCGACGATCTCGACCGCCGACGGGTCAAGGAAACCACTGAGAAGCACTTCAGAGTTAAGTTAAAAAAGGTAAAAAAGAGTGAAAAATGGTTGCGCGATAATTCGGGAACGAACTGGATATTGATGGGAGGGGTAGGAAATTTTCATGGGATGGCGAAAGAAATTGTGGACAACGAGCGAGAAGCTGAAAGCGAGGGAAAGCTCATCATCGCTCTGAAAAAAACCCAGAAAATAGAGTTATTTACCGGATCTCTGAAGCCCATAGTCCAGGCGGCAAATTCGGGAAACCTTCGTGACCCAAGGGGCAAGCGTGATTATAAATTGAATATGCGTATCAAAGGGAAGCACATGGTATGTACAAAAGATGCGCGCATAGTACTAGAATATTTTTCAACAATACAGCACTCCCAAAAGGATAGGGAAATGGAGGCGATAAAACTCGAAATAGAGAAATCAACTCCGGCTGAACGTAAAGAGATCCTCAAAATTATCGACAAAAAGTTGGAGAATAATACGACCTGATTAGATCTGTTGAAAGTTCTGAACACGAGAGGTTTGTGATTCAGGATATCGGCTAGGGCAGATCGCGACGACTTGACGGTCAGACACCTTAGCGCTGTCGCGCCTTGTCACCTCGATCAAGAAGGAGACAACTGGACCATGACGACCGAACGCACTGGGCTGGGGTGCGATATCGAAACGGCACTGAACGAAGTGCTCAACCATGTTCGGGGCGGGGCGGTTCTGCCCTGCCGGATTGTCGACGATCCCGCTTCCATGATCAGAGTGTACAGATAGGGTAATCGCCTGACAGTCGCCGCTCCTGAGGGTCTGTTTCAGGCGGCCTTTTTCATCTTCTCCTCCTTTGGGGTTTTGGGTTTTGGCAAGCATCGGACGAAAGCATCCGCGGGCGTCCTTCCGTTCATGCCGCGGCCCTGGTGGGGACGCTCGGTATTGTAGCGGACAAGGTAGGCATCCAGGTCTTTCTGCATGGCCTTGATGCTGTCGTAGAACTTCTTGCGCCCCATGACGCGGAAGTGCTCGTCGAGCAGGGTGCGGTGCAGGCGTTCGACGAAGCCGTTGGACTGGGGCCTGCGGACCTTGGTGGTGCGGTGCTCGATCTCCTCGAGCTGGAGGAACAGCTCGTAGGGGTGGCGATCGGGCCGGCCGCAGAACTCCCGACCGTTGTCGCTCAGCACGGTCTCGATCCGGGCGCCGTGGGCCTCGAAGGTGGGCAGCACGTCGTTGTTCATCAGGTGGACTGCGGTGACCGGCATCTTGTTGGGGTAGAGCCTGCCCCAGGCGTAGCGCGAGTGGCAGTCGACGGCGGTCTGCAGGTAGACCTTCCCGACCCCCTTGAGATGGCCGACGAAGAAGGTGTCCACGGCCACCAGGTCGCCGGTGTGCCGGGTCTCGATGTGGCGCTCGCGGAACTCCGGTGAGAAGCGCTCCAACAGACGGACTTGCTCGTCGGAGAGCTCGATCCGGCGCTCGGCCGTGCTCTTCTCCAGCCGGAGCAGACGTTCCTGCTTGGTCAGCAGCTTATGGCGCGACCACACCCCGCGCACCCCGCCGGAAGACACGTGGATGCCCTTGAGCGACAGCTCCTGGGCAACCCGCAATGCGCCGTGGGTGGGGTGGTCCAGCGCGTGCGCCAGGATCGCCTTCTCGACCTCCTGCGACACCCGGTTGGGATGCGGCCCGCGGGCGCCGGGAAGCCGGTCGATCAGACCCTCCGCTCCGTAGGTCTGGTAGTTCCTGCGGATCTCGTAGAACTGCTGGCGCGAGTAGCCCATGATCCGGCACGCCTTCGATACATTGTTCATCTCGCCCGCCAGCTCCAGCAGGCTCAGCTTGCGCCGTGCTATCTTGTCTTTGGTGGTCATGTCGTTCTCCCGATCGGTCGGATGTTGTGCAAAACAATCCTTAACCCTATCGGGAGCGGCTTGGCCACCGCCGGCGCGCTCGACTCGTGACGGTCGCGCGCCCGCGGTGGCCAAACTGTCAGGTGATTACCGTCTCACTACAATCAGAGCTCTCGGCGAGGATCGGGATGGGCCGGCGAGCCGTTCCGTGGCCTCGTGAAGGACTGGCGGAGTGTGGCAGGCTCATACGCCTCGCTCCTCGGCCCCTATGGGCCTTCCTGCAGCTTCGGCCGGGTGGGCTTGAGCGTTAGTCGGATGGCATAGAGCAGGCGGCGATAGCCGTCGCGTCGCGGAGCTCTCCCATTGCGCGGGCCTCCGTGGCCTGTTTTAGGTGCGCGGGTCTCCAGGCCCGCGCACCTACAAGAAAAACATGTTGCGGCGGCTTATCCCGTCTTTCGGCAGAGGAATTCCATCGGCACCACGCGGCGGTCGCGTACGGCGGTGGCGATGTTGGTGCCGGCTTCCTTGGCGAGGTCGCCATGGATGAGGGTGACAGCGCGTTGCGGTGGCTTCTCGCCGCGTTCGACCATTGCGCGGGCGCGGGCGGCATAGGCGCGCGAGGCTTCGTAGGTGTCGCGCTCGAGGGATATGGCGAAGCCCGCCTCTTCCAGGCCGCGCCGGGTCTCCTCCGCCGTGGTGAGGAAGCTCGTGGCCGCGGTGCGCGCCCAGGGCGTGGGGTAGTCCGGGCCGCCGCCCTCGCCGAGGGCGACCTCCGAGAGCAGGAACCAGGCGCTCGGCTTGAGAACGCGGCGGACGGCACCGTAGAGAGCGGGCTTGTCGGCGATGTTCATGGCGACGTTCATGGAATAGGCGCCGTCGAACGTCGCCTCGGGGAAAGGCGGGGCCAGCGCGTCGCCTTCCCTCAGAAACACCCGCTTCTCCAGACCCATGAGAGACGTCAGGTGGCGGCCCACAGCGCAGAACTCGGACGTCAAGTCGATGCCGTCCACCCGGCAGCCGAAGCGGCGCGCCATGTAGCGGGCGGGGCCGCCGAGCCCGCTGCCCACATCCAGGATGCGGTCGGCGGCGGAGACGGTGAGCAGGTCCGCCATCTCCTCCGTCGCCTCCAGGCCGCGGCCATGGAAATGCTCGAAGGGCGCGAGCGCCTCCGGCGTGGGTCTTGCCGGGTCCGCGCCGTCCTCGCGGAGCAGCGACTCCAGGCGGGCCTGCAGGGTGCCGCTCGTATAGTGGGCCGTCACGTCGGAAGCTGTGCTCATGCTTCCGCTCCCGATGCCGTTCTTGCCGCCATTCCGCACCTCCATGGAACTGCCGTCAGACACCCGCATACATGCGGCCCGGATTGAGTATGCCGGTAGGATCGAACCCGCGCTTGATCCGCGCCGCCAACGCATCGAGACCGGGCGGCCCGGGCTGGAACACGGCCGTCGACGCCCGCGTTTGCGCATCGGCGCGGATGAGAGTCCCATATCCGCCGACCGCGGTGGCGGCCTCCCGCACCACCGACGCCGTCTCCTCCGACGCATCGTCGAACGCCGCCCACAACAGCCCGCCGCCCCAATCGAACAGCAGGCGGGGGGCGGCGTGCGCCGTGATCCGGGCGGCAGCGGCTGCGCCCGATGCCGGCGGCACGGAGAGGCGCCAGACCGGGCCGTTTCCGCCCGCCACGGGGAGGGCATCCCGAATCTCGCGCCAGAGTACGGCCGAGTTCCGCGAGTGGAGCTCTTCGACCTCGCCAAAGCGTCCGAGGATCTCGCGCAGCGCGGCGCAGCGCTCAACGGCCGATGCCGCGAAGCCCTCCACGCGCAGCGCGGTGACGGACGCGCCCGCCTCCGCGACATAGGCGACCGCCGAACCCGCGGCGCCGGCGGGCGGCAGATGGGCGGCGCCCGAGACCTCATGCGGGCTAGCAAGCGCGGCGCCCATGGCCTCCACCGCCGCCGCGGGCTCCAGCCCGAAGACCAGAACCGTGCGCGTGCGCTCCGGCGCGGGCAGTACCTTGACGGTCACCTCGTGCATCACGGCGAGAGTGCCGTAGGAGCCCGCGAGAAGCTTGCAAAGGTCGTAGCCCGTGACGTTCTTCACCACGCGGCCGCCGGCCTTGAAGCGCTCGCCCCGCCCGCTCACCGCATGGAAGCCGAGGAAGTGGTCCCGCGCCGCGCCCGCCTTGATCCGCCGCGGGCCCGAGAGGTTGCAGGCGAGCGCACCGCCGAGCGTCGCGGCGCCGCTCGAGCCCAGCAGCGCCCCATAGTCGGCGGGCTCGAAGGCCAGGGTCTGGCGCTCCGCGGCGATGGCGGCCTCGATGGCTGCAAGCGGCGTTGCGGCCTTGGCCGTCAGCACGAGTTCGGAAGGCTCGTAAGAAACGATGCCGTCGAAGGCCGAAAGCGCGAGCGTCGCCGCCGCCTGGACGGGGCGTCCGAGCGCACGCTTGGTTCCGCCCGCCACGACCTCAAGGGGCCGCTCGGCGGCGACCGCCCAGCGGACGGCCTCCGCCAGGCCCTCCGCGTCCGCCGGGCGCAGGCTTTCGGTCATCAGAAGCGCGGCAGATCGGGGAAGGGCGTCTCGCCGCGGTGTACGTGCATCTGGCCGAGCTCGGCGCAGCGGTGGAGCGTGGGGAAGACCTTGCCGGGGTTGAGAAGCTGCGCCGGATCGAAGGCGCACTTCACCCGCTGCTGCTGCTTGAGGTCGTCCTCGCCGAACATCTCCCCCATGAGGTCGCGCTTCTCCACGCCGACGCCGTGTTCGCCCGTCAGCACGCCACCGACATCGACACAGAGCTTGAGGATGCGCGCGCCCATCTCCTCCGTCCGCCGGAGCGCGCCGGGGACGGACGAATCGTACATGATGAGCGGGTGCAGGTTGCCGTCCCCCGCATGGAAGACGTTGGCGACCGGCAATCCATATTCCCGCGAGAGCTCGCCGATGCGCTTCAACACCTCGGGCAGGCGAGAGCGCGGGATGGTGCCGTCCATTACGTAATAGTCCGGCGCCATGCGCCCTGCAGCCGCGAAGGCGGACTTGCGGCCGAGCCAGAAGCGCTCGCGCTCCGCCTCGTCCCGGCTCGCGCGGACGGTGGTGGCGCCCGCCCCTTCCGCGAGCGCGCGAACCCTCTCGGTGAGCTCCTCCACCTCCACCGCCGGCCCGTCCAGCTCGCAGATCAGGATCGCCTCCACGTCCATGGGGTAGCCAGCCTGACAGAAGCTCTCCGCCGCCTCGATCGCCGGCCGGTCCATCATCTCGAGGCCGGCGGGAATGATGCCCTCGGCGATGATCGAACCGACACAGGCGCCCGCGGATTCGCTGTCGGGGAAACCGAGAAGCAGCGCACGCACGGTGGCGGGTTTCGGCAGCAGGCGTACGGTGACCTCGGTGACGACGCCCAGCAGCCCCTCGGAGCCGGTCACCACGCCAAGCAGGTCGTAGCCCTCCGCATCGAACCGCTTGCCGCCGAGCCGTACCACCTGGCCGTCCATCAGGACCAGCTCGACGCCCAGCAGGTTGTTGGTGGTAAGGCCGTATTTGAGGCAGTGCACGCCGCCGGAGTTCTCCGCCACATTGCCGCCGATGGAACAGGCGATCTGGCTCGACGGGTCGGGGGCGTAATAAAGGCCGTGGGGGCCGACGGCGGTGCTGATGGCGAGATTGGCGACGCCCGGCTGCACAACGGCGCAGCGGTTGGCAGTGTCGATCTCGAGGATGCGGTTGAGCTTGCCGAAACCCACGGTGACGCCGTCGGCGAGCGGGAGCGCGCCGCCCGAAAGCCCGGTGCCGGCGCCGCGCGGGACGATCTTGACGCCCCGGCCGTGGCAGAGCGCGAGGATGCGGCTCGCCTCCTCCGTGGTGCGCGGCAGCACGACGATCATGGGGAGCGCTCGATAGGCGCTGAGCCCGTCGCACTCGAAGGCGCGGAGCCCGCGCTCGTCGTCGATCACATCGTCCGCGGGGAGGATTTCGCGCAGCGCCGCGACCAGTTCCTGCCGTCGGGCGATGACGCCCGCATCGGGCTCCGGCATTGCTATCACGGCAGGGCCTTTCGCCGGTTCGTCACGCTGCGTAGCGGGGCGCGGACGCGCCCTCTTCGCCACCCATTTTCCGCGTCGGGCGGGCACGCGTCAACGCGGGCGGCCCTGTTGGTGCGGTGCGCGGCACGCCGGAAGCGCGAAGGGTGGGCAGCCCCCGCGAGCGCGAGCGCTCAGCGGGAGTAATATTCGATGACGAGGTTGGGTTCCATCTGGACGGGATAGGGCACGTCGGCGAGCTTGGGCACGCGAATGAAGCGGCCCTCCATGCGCTCGTGGTCCACTTCCATATAGTCGGGCACTTCGCGCTCCGGCGATTCGACGGCGTCCAGCACCATGGGGAGCTCGCGCGAGCGCTGTTTGACCGTGATCCTGTCCTCTTCCTTCACCAGGTAGCTCGGGATGGTGACGCGCCTGCCGTTGACGGCGATGTGGCCGTGGTTCACGAACTGCCGGGCGGCGAAAACCGTGGGCACGAACTTCATGCGATAGACCACCGCATCGAGGCGGCGCTCCAGCAGGCCGACCAGGTTCTCGCTGGTGTCTCCCTTGCGCTCGCCCGCAGTCTTGTAATAGCGGCGGAACTGCTTCTCGGTGATGTTGCCGTAATAGCCGCGCAGACGCTGCTTGGCCGAGAGCTGCACACCGTAGTCCGACGGCTTGCGCCGCCGCTGGCCATGCTGCCCGGGCCCGTAGTCGCGCTTGTTGGTGGGGCTCTTGGGGCGCCCCCAGAGGTTGACGCCCAGGCGCCGGCAGATCTTGTATTTCGACTGTAGCCGCTTGCTCATCGCATCCATGCCGAGGGGTCGCGCGACCGCCGAGCCGCGCCAGAGCCGGCACTATAGGCGGCGGCGGCCGTGTGTCAATTCGCCGCGGCACGTCCGCGGGCGGCGGTCGCGGCCAGGTGATTGTCCCAGCGGCCGGCAGAAAGGAAGGCCCCTTCCAAGGGCCGCGTCTCACCGGACCGCGCGCGGACCAGGAAGACCCCGCCCCGGCCACTGCTGGCAAGGAAGGTCCCCGGCTGCCCCGCCGGCGAGACCCCGCTGCCGTCACCCACATCTGCGGACGACAGATAGTCCCCCGAATCCGCGTCCCAGAAGGTCGTGAGATCGCCGCGCGGCGCCGATACGGCGATTATGCACCCGCTGGAATCGAAGCAGACGCTACCGCAATAGCCCTTCATCGCCCGCAGCACCGCCGGCGGCCCGTGCAGGAGGCGGAGTCCGGCGCCCTTCCGCCCCGGATCGTGAAGGGCGACGAGCGGCACGACATCTCCCGTCGGGCCTTCATACTGCATCGCGACCGCTACGCGGTCCCGCGGCCCCAGCGCCAAGTGGCGGATGCTGAGTTGATGCAGCGCGTCCGCAAGCCGGTGTTCCGCCCGCAACGTGCCGGTCCGCCGGTCGATATGGCAGAGCGACGGTGCCATGGTCGGCAGATTGAGCTTGATCCGCGGCAAATCGGGCCGGGTCAGGATGCCGCCATTGGCCAGGACCAGGGTCTCGCCGTCCGCCAGCAGCCTTATGTCGTGCGGTCCGAGGCCGTGGGACGGAAACTCGCCGATACGCGCGTAGCGGCGGGTGGGCGCGTAGATTCCGACGACACCGCGCCCGCCCTCGAAGTCGTTCTCGGTGGCATAGAGCAGGCGGCCGCCGGGGCCGAAGACACCGTGGCCGTAGAAATGCCGGCCCGGCGGTGCGGCGAACGCAGAGAGGACCGTTCCACGCGCATAATCGACCGCAAGGGCGAAGCGGCCCGGCCGGCGCGCGAAATGCACCGCGACCGGCTCGAACGGATGGAGGGCGAAGGAATGTCCGCGGCCCGGCAGAGGCAGATCGAAGACGCGGTCGCCACGTGCCGAGAAGCCGCTGACGAAATACCCGCCGGACGCGTCTGCCCGGGCGCTTAGATAGGCTGCATCGGGTGCCGCCGCGCGAAGCGGAACCGGCAGGAACGAGCCCGCGAACGCCCCGCCAAGGAGCCTCAGCGCGGTTCTGCGCTCAATCCCCATCGAGCGCGTTGAAGCCCACCGCGAGGCCCAGCGCGAGTCCGAGCCGGTCTCTCACGATCTGCGTGAGCGCCCGAACCTGAAGCACGAGCTTTTCTGCCCGGGGCCGGAGAGCGGGGTCTTTCGCGGCCGCCTCCAGCGGTGTCGCGACCGTGCTTGCGGTGCCGAGCGAGAGGCGGAAGGCCTTGCGCAGCAGGCGGTCGAGCTTGGGATCGGCCGTTTGCGCCAGACTGCCGAGACCCGGCCCTCCCTCGCCGCCATAGAGGGCCTGCAACGCCTCGAGACTGTCGAGGACGTTACGAAGGGAGCGTCCGCTGCGGCGGGATTCGGCGGAGTGAGGGCGCGCGGCCTCCAGCGATTCGCCCACAACCGCTCTCAACCTGATCTCGGCGGTGAACTGCAAGCCGTCATAGAGGCTCCGGAAGAGGGCGAGCGTGGCGTCTTGGTGGTTCGCGAAGTGATCGTTCTCAGGCCCCGGGCCGGTCATGACCCCGGCAAAAGGTCGCTCGCCGCCCTTCCACTCCGCGACGATGCCCGCCGCCATGCCACGCATGTTCTCGGCAACCGCCGACAGCAGGCCGCAGCCGGCGGTCCCCGCACCGGGAGACGGCCTGTCGTAAAGGAGTATTTCGGCGGCAATCAAGCCCTGGACCGCGACATTGGCGCGGTCGATACCGCCAGTCTCGGGTGCATGCTCCCTCTCTGCTACCGCTTCGTCCACGGCGCGCCGCGCCTTGCCGCGCGCCTGGGGCCAGAAATAGAACCGATAGCTCCGCATGAAGTGCTCCACCGGACCGAAGCGCACATGCTGGACCCCCATCCATGATCCCATCAGTGCGTCGAACTCCGCTCTCGCAGGCGCCGGATCCTGCGCCCCGCCGGCGCACAACGCCGTCACGGCTTCCGTGAACCGCAGAGCCGCCGCCGACAAGCGCTCGTAACGCGGCACGACATGGTCCTCGACCAGCGCCGCGTTGACGCGGGCGTAATCGCTTGGGGAAAGGGTGTCGGCACGCGCGGCCGATGCCGAATGAACGACAAACAGAAGCACCGGGGCCAATAGAACCAACATGCATCTCATGCGGCGTTTCACTCCCTCAAAGCGAGCGCAGGAAGGCTAGGAGCGCCTCGCGTTCGTCCCGCGTCATGGCAACGACCCGGCGCTTGGCGGCTTCCGCCTCCCCGCCATGCCACAGGATGGCCTCCAGAAGACCCCGCGCGCGGCCGTCATGGAGAAATAGGCTGTGGCCGCTCACGGTCTCGGTGAGGCCGATGCCCCATAGCGGCGGCGTGCGCCACTCCCGACCCGTCGCCAGCCCCTCCGGCCGGCCGTCGGCAAGCCCCTCACCCATGTCGTGCAGCAAGAGGTCCGTATAGGGCCAGATGAGCTGGAAGGACTGTTCCTCGCCGATTGAATCCCGCCGAGTCACGAATTTGGGCCGGTGGCAGCCGGTGCAATTCGCATCGTAGAAGAGCCGCTTGCCTTCCAGCACCTGGGCGTCGTCCAGGCCGCGCCGCGCCGGAACGCCGAGATTGCGGCTGTAGAAGACCAGCAGGTCGAAGAGGGCGGCCTCCGCCTCCACACGCTCCGTTATCGAACGGCCGCCATGGGGCGCGGCGCGACAGGCACGCTGCGCGGGCATGCAGTCCCCCCAGGGGCGGGGATAGAGCGGTGTCGAAATGCCGATATCGCCGCGGAAGGCGGCGGCGGCCTGCTGCGCGACGGTGGGCTGGCCCGCCTTCCACCCGAACCGGCCCAACGCGACCCTTCCCTCCTCGTCGCTCCACACCCGGTTGGCACGGCCGGAGATGCCGTCTCCGTCCCGGTCGTCCGGATCCGCCGCGGCCAGGATGTCCACCTCCGGGATGGCCTCCAGCAGCCCCATGCCGATCATCGGCGGGGCGATGCGTGGCGATACCATGGTCGCGGGATGGAGCGGCCCGTAGCGGAGGTCGGAGACGGCATAGATCGGCTCCCTGAGACGCACTGTCGTACCGTCGGCGAGCGTCACCGGCCTTTCCGTGTAGGCGATGGAGACATCCCCTTCCGCCGCATGCCCCTGGACGGCGAAGGTCTGCAACTGGCCGCCATAGACCGGCTCCGCTATGACGGTTTTTCTTCCTTCGTCCAAGGCCGCCCGCTCCGCGGCGTTGCGGGGCGGAATGGAGAGCCGCAACAGGAAAGATTCGGCGCGCCCACCTTCTTCCGGTGGGCGGCCCCGCCCGTCCTTCACATGGCAGCGCTGGCACGCGCGCGCATTGAACAGCGGGCCGAGACCGTCCGACGTCGCGGTGGAGCTCGGTGCCGATACCCAGAGCTTGCGGAAGATTCCGTCTCCCACCCGAAACTCCAGCTCCCGCTCGAAGGACATGTTGGCCGACGGATGGGAGAACGCATCGCGGTTGGTCGCCTTGAACACCGTCGCCGCACCGCCGGGACGGCGCTCGTAGCGCTCGGCACGCGAGAAGTCCGTCGTCGGCTGCACGACCGACGCGACGCGGGCGCGGTCATCCGCCGCTGCAAGTGCGGGAGTCAGTGATGTCGGCGGCGAGGCGGCGGCAAGCGTGAACGACGCAGCAAGCGCCACCCGTGCAAGCGGACCCATCATCCTTCCCCGACCCGGCCTGAATCGTGCATGGCCCCAACCATAGTCAAAAAAGCGTTTTGCGAAAATGCGTCTCATTCGTATTGCGAATGACTCTCATTACTACTACGGTCATGCAATGGCTTCAGCCGGCGCACGCCGCGCACGGTGTGAAGCTGCAACGCGACGCACCGAGCGAAGGGGATAAAGATGAAAGCAAAAATTGTGGCCGCGGGCCTTCTGGCGGCAGGCGCATGGCACGGCACGGCGCTCGCCGACGGTTCCATTGAGGATCGGCTCGCGAAGATGGAGCAGCGCATCCAATATCTGGAGCAGCGTGTCGCCGCGCAGGATCGGACCATCGTCGAGAAGGACCGCCAGATTGCCGAACTGACGGAAGGCGCCAGAGGCGAGGGACACTGGTTCGACGCGGTCGAGGTCGGCGGAGTCATCGAGATCGAAGCCTCCCACTCGGACGCCGACGGCGACACCGTGACCGATATCGATGCGGCCACGATCGATCTCGGCGTCTCAGGCCAACTCAACGACTGGGCCGGCGCCGAAATCGCCTTCACCTATAACGGCGACGACGACAAGCTGGAGGTCGACGAGGCGTTCGTGGCGATGGCAGAGCCGGAGTCGCCGGTCTCCGTCGTCGTCGGCCGGCACTATCTGCCCTTCGGTGCGTTCGCGACGAATTTGATCTCCGACCCGCTCACTCTCAACATCGGCGAGACAAGGGAAGACGCCCTGCAGCTCGCGTTCGAGAACGGCGGCACCCACGCCGCGGCGTTCGCCTTCAACGGGGATGTCGACCGGGACGGCGATGATCAGATACAGACCTTCGGCGCCACACTCGGACATATGGTGGAAGGCGAAGACTCGGCCTTCGGCCTCACCGTCTCCTACTTGTCCGACATCGGCGATTCCGACGGTATCGGCGATGGGATCGCGGATAGCGCGGCGAATGATGCGGTTGCGGGCGCGGCCGTGAGCGCCGTCGCGAGTTTCGGCGAGGTTTCCCTGATCGGCGAATATGTCACGGCGCTCGACGCTTTCGCGACGGGCGAGCTCGACTTCGGGGGCCAGGGGGCGGAGCCCTCCGCATGGACCACCGAGGCGGCCCTCGGCTTCGATCTGATGGGCCGGGCTGCGACGGCCGCCGTCAGCTATCAGGGGACGGACGAAGCCTTGGCGCTCGAGCTTCCGGAGAATCGGCTTCTGGTCGGGATTTCCGTGGAGCTGGGCGACGGGGTGGGCCTCGGCGTCGAGTGGGCGCGCGACGAGGATTATAGCGTCGGCGACGGCGGGAGCGGAAGCGACAGCACGACCGCTACCGCTCAGCTCGCGACCGAATTCTGACATCCATCCTTCTAACGGGAGATACCCGATATGAGAATGCTTCTGGCTACCCTCTTGTGCTCCGTTCTCGCGGCGCCGTCCTTCGCGGCGACCAATGAACGGGACGTGCTCGCCCACTATGCGGATCTCGCACACGCGAAATACGAAGATTCGCTGACCAGCGCCCGCGATCTGCGGGATGCGCTGGAGCGGCTGGCCGCCACGCCCACCGAAGAGGCCATGGAGGCGGCGCGCATGGCGTGGAAGGCCGCGCGCGTCCCCTACCAACAGAGCGAGGTCTATCGTTTTGGCAACGCCATCGTCGACGACTGGGAAGGCAAGGTGAACGCCTGGCCGCTCGACGAGGGCCTCATCGACTATGTCGCTTCCAGCTACGGCGCCGACTCGGAGGAAAACCCGGGCTTCCGTGCGAACGTGATCGCCAACCCCTCCTTCGATTTCGCGGGGCAGACGATCGATGCGCGGACCATCGACAAGAGCCTGCTCGGCGAAACGCTGCATGAGCTCGGCGGCGTGGAGGCCAACGTGGCCACCGGCTATCACGCGATCGAGTTCCTGCTCTGGGGCCAGGATCTCAACGGCACGGGGCCCGGCGCCGGGATGCGGCCGGCGAGCGACTTCGATCCGGCGTCCTGTTCCTGGGGGAACTGCGAACGCCGCGCGGCGTATCTGCTGGCGGCCGCCGACCTGCTGGTGGACGATCTCGCGTGGATCACCGCCCAGTGGGCGCCGGGCGGTGAAGCGCGTATGAGCGTGCTCGAAGAGACCGGCCTCTCCGCCATCGTAACCGGCATGGGCAGCCTCTCCTACGGGGAGCTTGCCGGCGAGCGGATGAAGCTCGGCCTGCTCCTTCACGACCCGGAGGAGGAGCACGACTGTTTCAGCGACAACACCCACTACTCGCACTATTACGACGCCATGGGCATCCGCAATGTCTATCTGGGCGAATATGTGCGGATCGACGGAACGGTCATCGACGGGCCGAGCCTCTCCGATCTCGTGGCCGCAGCCTCCCCGGAGGCGGACGCGGCCTTGCGCGCCCGCCTCGACGGTACGATGGCGGCAATGACGGCGCTCGTGGCGGCCGCCGAGGGCGGCGAGGCCTACGATCAGATGATCGGCGAGGGCAACGGTCCGGGCAACGCCCGGGTCCAGGCCGCCATCGACGCGCTCACGGCGCAGACCGCGGCCATCGAGACGGCCGCCGGCGCAATCGGCCTCACGGCGCTCGCGTTCGAAGGCTCGGACAGCCTCGACGACCCCGAGGCCGTTTTCGAATAAGCCTGGATACCCCCGGGCGCGCGGCCTCCTCGGCCGGCGCCCGGGGACGCCGCGTTTGCCGTGCGGCCGGCGAGGGCTATGATCGCCGGCGAGCGGGCAGCGGGGCGCCGTGGTGGACAAGATCAGAGCGGATCTCTGCGTTATCGGGGCGGGGGCCGCGGGTCTTTCGGTCGCGGCCGGTGCGGCGCGCATGGGCGCGTCCACGATCCTCATCGAGCAGGGACGCATGGGGGGCGAATGCCTCAATATCGGCTGCGTCCCCTCCAAGGCGCTGCTCTCGGCGGCGACGCGGGGCGCGAGCTTCGCCGAGGCCTACGACCATATGCGCCACGCCATCGCAGAAATCGCGCCTCGCGATTCCGCGGAGCGCTTCCGCGGCCTCGGCGTGCATGTGCTGCGCGGCAAGGCCCGCTTCGTCGCGCGGCGCTTCCTGGAAACGGGAGACACCAGCGTCACCGCCCGGCGCTTCGTCCTGGCGACGGGCTCGAAGCCGTTCGTCCCGCCGCTTCCCGGGCTCGACTCCGTCCCCTATTTCACCAACGAGACCCTGTTCGATTCGGCGCCCGAGCCCGACCGCCTCATCGTGCTCGGCGGGGGGCCGGTGGGTGCAGAGATGGCGCAGGCCTATCGCCGGCTCGGTGCGCAGGTCACCCTGATCCAGGCATCGCGGTTCCTGCCCCGCGACGACCCGGAGCTCGCGGCTTTCGTGCGCGACTCTCTGGTCAACGACGGTGTGGAGATCGTGGAGGGCGCAACCGCCACCAGCGCGGCGGCCACCGACAGCGGCGTCGCGCTCACGGTGCGCGCGGGCGACGAGGAGCGCCGCATCGAGGGCTCCCATCTGCTGATCGCCGCGGGGCGGAGGCCCAATGTGGAGGGGCTCGGGCTGGAGGAGGCGGATGTCGCGCTGGAGGACGGCGCGCCGCTCGTGGACTCCCGCCTGCGCACGACCAACCGGCGGATCCACGCACTCGGCGACGCGGTGGGACCCCACCGCTTCACCCATATGGCGAGCTATCAGGCACGGGTGGTGCTGGCCAACGCGCTGTTCCGCCTGCCCGCCCGGGTCGGCTATCGCGCCGTGCCGTGGGTGACCTACACGGACCCCGAGCTCGCCCATGTGGGCCTCGACGAGGCCGCGGCGCGGGCGGCGGGGCACAGCCTGCGCATCCTCAGAGCCCCCTTCGGCGAGAACGACCGGGCGGTCTGCGAGGGCACGGCCACCGGGCTGCTCAAGGTGGTGGCGACGCGGCGCGGACGGGTACTAGGCGCAACCCTGGCGGGCAAGCATGCCGGCGAGCTCCTCCTCCCCTGGATACTCGCCGTCGACCGCCGTCTGAAGATCGGCGCGCTCGCGCGGACCGTGGTGCCCTACCCCACCCTGAGCGAGGCCACCGCCCGCGCCGCGGGGGAGTTCTACACGCCCGCCCTCACCGCCCCCCGCACCCGCCGCCTGGTCCGCCTCCTCGCCCGCCTGGGGTGATTCGTGCACCGGTTCCCCGCGACCCGCTTTGCCCCGGCCGGGATTCGAAAACCGCGTGCGGACGACACCTTCGGAGCACATTGGACAGGACGGGCCGAAGTGGCTAACTTCTCGCGCCGTAGGGCGGTTTTGGCCGCCCGGCCCTTCCTCCAGCAGCGGCGATCGGCATGAACACTTTCGAGTTGAACAAGCTCTTCGGAGCGGTGCTCTTCGCGGGCCTTGTCGCGATGACGGCATGGTTGATTTCCCTCGCGGCTTTCGGCGAGTTCGAGCATGGCGCGCACGAGCGGGTCGTCCACTATCCGGTCGCGAACCTCGAGGGCGCCGCGGACGCCCACGGCGCCGAGGATGCCGCCCCGGCGGAAGCGGAGCCGTTGCCACCGCTCGGCGCCCTGATGGCCGAGGCCGATCCCGAGAAGGGCCGCAAGGCCTTCAAGAAATGTGCGGCCTGCCACACCGTCGACGCCGGCGGCAAGAACAAGGTGGGCCCCAACCTTTGGAGCGTGGTCAACCGGCAGGTGGCGAACGTCGAGGGCTTCAACTATTCGGATGCGATGGCGGGTCTCGAGGGCGCCTGGAGTTTCGAGCGGCTGAACAGTTTCATCGCCAACCCCAAGGCCGACCTGCCCGGTACCAAGATGGCCTTCAAGGGCATCTCGAAACACGGCGCCCGCGCGGACCTTCTGGCCTATCTCCGCACCCTGGCCGACTCGCCCGCCGAGCTTCCGGCGGAATAGACGCTGGCCCCGCATCGTGCGCGCGCGTGCGCGGCTCAGGCGGGCTCCGTCTGGATCACGCGGTAGCGGTCCGCTTCAAGCACGAGACAGGTGAGAACGCCCGTCGCGAAGGCGCCGGTGTCGATGCCGATGCGGTTGCTGCGCACCTCCGGCTCCTGGACGATGGTGTGGCCGTGCACCACCACGCGGCCGTGATCCGCGGTGGAGCGGAGGAACGCGTCGCGAATCCACAGCAGCTCGTCGAGCGACTGCTCCGCGAGCGGTATGCCCGGCCGGATACCGGCATGAACGAAAAGGTAGCCGCCGGCCTCGTAGGAAGGCGCAAGCGCCTCCAGGAAGGAGAGATGGGCCGGCGGAAGCGCCTCCGCCAGGGCGGCTTGCAGCGCCGCCAGACGCGCCGGGCTCTCCCCGCCGGACGCCGCGCGGACACCGTAGCTCGCAAGCGTCTCCCTGCCGCCATAGTGAAGCCAGCTCGGCCCGAGTCGGGCGTCCTCCATAAACTGCAGGAACGACGCCTCGTGGTTGCCGAGCAGCGGGACGGTGCGCGAAAGCGCGGGCCGCGCTCCGAGCAGCGCGTCGATGACATGGGAGGAGTCGGGCCCGCGGTCCACATAGTCGCCGAGAAGCACGAGCGTTGCGGAATCCGTACCGCGCACATCCTCGTCCACGGCGTCCAGCAAGACCCTCAGAAGGTCGGCCCGACCGTGGATGTCGCCGATAGCGTAAAGACGCTCGCCGCGGGGCATCCACCCGGGCGCAAGCCGCCAGTCCGTGCGCCGGACGGAAGGCGCGCCCCCGCCACGCCGGAAGTCGAACATGGACGCACGATAGCACACCGTTCGGACCGCGGGTCCGCGACGCCTGCCGTATGGCTGCGCCGTATGGAATCACCGCGTCTCGCCACGCGAAAACCACAGAATTCCGCCCCGGGGCGCGCACCGCGCAAAGAAGTGCGCGATTCGCGCAACAAAGGGATTCAAACTGCGGGCCATCGCTGGCATAGTGTGGCCGTTTTTGGTGGCGAGACCGGCGGATAGTCCGGCCAGAGGGAGCAATGACGCTCAGCGTCGCAATCGTCGGATCCGGCCCGGCAGGGTTCTATGCTGCGGACGCGCTCCTGCGCGCCACCGACGCCTGCCAGATCGACATTTTCGACCGGCTGCCCACGCCCTACGGGCTGATCCGCTTCGGCGTCGCGCCCGACCACGAAAAGACCAAGAGCGTCATGCGCGGCTTTGCCCGCACGCTGAGCCACGAGAACGTGCGCTATTACGGTGCCGTGGAGGTGGGGACGGCCGTCTCCCTCGACGAGCTGCGCGAGTTCTACGATGCCGTGGTGCTCGCCGTGGGCGCGGCCCACGACCGGCCTCTCGGCATAGCGGGCGAGGAGAAGCGCGGCGTGGTGGGCTCGGCGAGCTTCGTCAACTGGTACAACGCTCATCCCGATTTCGTGGACCGCGCACCCGATCTCGACACCGAGACGGTGGTGATCATCGGCGCGGGCAATGTGGCGATCGACGTGGCGCGGGTGCTGGTGAAGACGCCCGCGGAGATGGCCGCGACCGACCTTCCCGACTATGCGGCGACGCCCATACAGGCGGCGCCGATCCGGGACGTGCACATGGTGGCGCGGCGCGGCCCGGTGGACGCGAAGTTCACCAATGTGGAGCTGCGCGAAATGGGCCAGCTCGAGAACTGCGTCCCCCAGGTGCGCGCCGCCGACCTGCCGGACGAAGTGACCGGCGAAATGTCCGACCGCGACAGGCGCCTGCGTGAGAAGAATCTCGCCACGCTTCGCGCCTTTTCGGAGCGGGCGGCGGACGAGAAGCCCAAGCGCGTGCATTTCGACTTCTTCGCAAGCCCGGTCGAAATCCTCGGCGGGGAGCGGGCGGAGGCGGTGCGCTTCGAACGCACGCGGGTGGAGGAAGGCCGCGCCGTCGGCACCGGCAGCTATTTCGAGATTGCATGCGGCCTCGTCGTCGCCGCCATCGGCTATCTTTCGCTCCCCGTCCCGGGCGCGCCCTTCGACCACCGGCGCGGCGTCGTCGTCAACGACCAGGGGCGTGTGGAGCCCGGGCTCTACACCGTGGGCTGGATCAAGCGCGGCCCCACCGGCGTCATCGGAACCAACAAGCCCGACGGCAGGACCGCCGCCGAACAGATCCTCGCCGACCTGGACGGAGGCGGGAAGCCGGGGCGGCAGGCGCTGGAGCCGCTGTTGCGTGAGCGCGGCGCGCGTTGGGTCGATTTCGCGGACTGGCGGCGGATCGAGGCGGCGGAGATCGCCGCCGCCCGCGAAGGCGCCCCGCGGCGCAAGCTCTACCGGCGGGAAGACATGTTCGCCGTCCTCGACGGGCTCCAGGCCGCGGGTTAGGCGTGGAGCACAAAGGCGGTTAATCTCGGCAAGACCCGCAGGCGCCCTCCGCTGGAAGGGCACCTCCGGCAGGCGATGGGCTGCGGTTTCGAAACGCGCAAGGCCCAATGGAGACGAAGGCACGATGGCAGAACCGGCTTTGATTCTGGATGAGGCGCCCCGCGAAGAGGTGGAGACGGCGGTGATCCGATTCGCCGGCGATTCCGGCGACGGCATGCAGCTGACGGGCGGACGCTTTGCCGAGACCGCCGCACTCGCCGGCAACGACCTCACCACCTTCCCCGATTTTCCGGCCGAGATAAGGGCGCCGGTGGGCACCACCTACGGCGTCTCCGCCTTCCAGATCAATTTCGGCTCCCGCACGGTGATGACGTCGGGCGACCTGCCGGACGTCCTGGTCTGCATGAATCCGGCGGCACTCAGGGTCAACCTGAAGGACCTTCGCGAGCACGGCCTGGTCATCGTCGACACCGGCACCTTCAACGACAAGAACCTGCGCAAGGCCGGCTACGAGACCAACCCGCTGGAGGACGACACCCTCTCCGCCTACCGGGTCATGGCCATCGATATTTCGAAGCTCACGCTGGAGGCCGTGAAGGATTGCGGCGTCAGCAAGAAGGACGGCCTGCGGGCGAAGAACCTCTGGACGCTGGGCCTCCTGTACTGGATCTACGACCGGAAGATCGCACCCACCGTCGAATGGCTCGGGACGAAGTTCAAGGCCATGCCGGCCGTCGCCGAGGCCAATATCGCCTGCCTGAAGGCGGGCCACGCCTTCGGCGAGACCGCCGAGCTTCCCGACGGTACCCGCGCCTTCGAGATCGCGCCGGCCGAGTTCGCACCCGGCCTCTACCGAACCGTCACGGGCACCGAAGCGCTCGCCTGGGGGCTCGTGGCCGGATCCCAGCTCGCCGGGCTGAAGATGGTGTTCAGCTCCTATCCGATCACGCCCGCGTCTTCGGTGCTCCATGTGCTGGCGCGGCTGAAGGCGTATGACGTGACGACCTTCCAGGCGGAGGATGAAATCGCCGCCATCGGCGCCGCACTCGGCGCATCCTATGCGGGCTCGCTGGGCATCACCTCGAGCTCGGGCCCGGGCGTCGCGCTCAAGACGGAAGCGCTGGGGCTCGCCATCATGGCGGAACTGCCGTTGATCCTGGTGAACTCCCAGCGTGCAGGCCCTTCGACCGGCATGCCCACCAAGACGGAGCAGTCCGACCTCAATCTCGCGATCCAGGGGCGCAACGGCGATGCGCCGCTCGCCGTGCTCGCCGCGCGCTCGCCGGCCGATTCCTTCGACGTGGCCATCGAGGCGGTGCGGCTCGCGACCCGCTACATGACGCCCGTGGTGATCCTCACCGACACCTTCATCGCCAATGCCGCGGAGCCCTGGCGCCTCCCCGAGGAGGGCTCGTTCGCGCCCTTCCCCGTGACCTTCCGCACGGAGCCCGAGGGCTTCCTCCCCTATGAGCGGAATGCGGAGACGCTGGCGCGCCCCTGGGTGAAGCCCGGCACCCCCGGTCTCGAGCACCGCATCGGCGGCCTGGAGAAGGGGCACGAGACGGGGAACGTCTCCTACGACCCCGAGAACCATCAGCGCATGACCGACCTCCGCCATGCCAAGATCGCCGGCATCGCGCGGAACATCCCGCCCCAGACCGTGGACCAGGGGCCGGAGAGCGGCGCGCTGGCGGTGGTCGGCTGGGGCTCCACCTGGGGCCCCATCAGCCGCGCCGTCGAGCGGACGCGGCAGGAGGGTTACGCCGTCTCCCACATTCATCTGCGCCATCTGAGCCCGTTCCCGCACAATCTCGGCACCCTGCTGGCGGGCTTCGAGAAGGTACTGGTGCCGGAGATGAACGCGGGCCAGCTCTGCGGGCTGCTGCGCAGCGCCTATCTGATCCCGGCCGAGAGCCTTTCCAAGGTCACGGGCAAACCCTTCAAGATTGCGGAAATCGTGGACGCGATCCGCGAACATTCGGAGCGCTGAGATGAACGACTCCGTCACCATCCCCGACCTCACCCCTGCGGACTTCACCTCCGATCAGGAGATCCGCTGGTGCCCGGGCTGCGGCGACTATGCGATCGTCAAGGCCGTCCGCAAGGCGCTGGCTGAAATCGGCACGCCAACCGAGAACGTCGTGTTCGTCTCCGGCATCGGCTGTGCCGCGCGCTTCCCCTACTACATGGCGACCTACGGCTTCCACACCATCCACGGGCGGGCGCCGGCGATCGCCACCGGGGTGAAGCTCGCCAATCCCGAGCTCGACGTCTGGGTCGTCTCGGGCGACGGCGATGGCCTCTCCATCGGCGGCAACCACACCCTGCATGCGCTGCGCCGCAATGTGGACCTCAACATCCTGCTCTTCAACAACGAGATCTATGGCCTCACCAAGGGCCAGTACTCGCCCACCTCGCGGGAGGGCACGCGCTCGCCGTCCACGCCGCTGGGTTCCGTGGACCACCCGCTTTCGGCGACCCGCTTCGCCCTCGGCGCCGGCGCCCGCTTCGTGGCCCGGGCCATCGACACGGATCAGAAGCGGCTGCCCGACGTCTTGAAGGCGGCCCACGCCCACCGCGGCGCCTCCTTTGTCGAGATCTTCCAGAACTGCATCGTCTACAATGACGGCGCCTTCGCGGACTTCGCCGAGAAGCGCACCGCACCGGAGACCCAGATTTTCGTCGAGCACGGCAAACCGCTCGTCTTCGGGAGGGAGGCCGAACGCGGGCTCCGGCTTGCGCCGGGCGGGCTCGCGCTGGAGGTGGCGACCCTCGACGAAGGCGGTGCGGAAGCCAGCAGCATCCTGGTGCATGACGAGTCCAACCGGGCGCTTGCCGGGATGCTCGCCGAACTGGGGCCGCCGGACTTCCCCGTCGCACTCGGCGTTCTCTACCGGGCCCCGGAAGAGAGCTACGAGGCCGCCGTCCACGCACAGATCGCCGACGCCAAGACCAAGGCCGGCACCACCGGTATCGACGCCCTGCTGCGCAGCGGTCACACCTGGACGGTGGACGCGCGCTAGGCGGCCGGCGCGCCCGGCGGCTCGGAAGACCGCACACCGCAAAGACCCACGCGCTCCGGACGGAAGGCGGCAGAACCGTGGTCAAACAGGCCTATCGGTGGCTCTATGGCCGCGCACACAGGGCCGGCGCACCGGCGGCGTCGCAGCCTTCATCGCAAGAGCCCCGGCCCATGAACCGGCTGCAGCGGGTTTGCGCGCGCGTGGTGGCGACGCGCGCCTTCGACATGGTGATCGTCGCCATGATTCTCGCGACGGCGATCGGCCTCGGCGTGGAGACCAGCCGTGCGCTGGGCGAACGCTTCGGCCCCACGATCCATCTGGTCTACGACGTCGCGCTCGCCGTTTTCGTGGTGGAGGCCGCGCTGAAGATCACCGCCGTCGCACCGCGCTTCGGCCGCTATTTCGGCGACGGCTGGAACCTGTTCGACTTCACGATCCTGATCCTCGCCTTCCTGCCGGACGCGGGTTCCTTCGCGCTGATCGCCCGGCTTGCGCGGCTCCTGCGGGTGCTCCGCGTGGTGACGGTGGTGCCGCAGCTACGCCTCATCGTCGCAACCCTGATCCGCTCGCTGCCCGGCCTCGGGCATGTGATGCTGCTGCTCTCGGTGGTCTATTACGTCTATGCCGTCGCCGGGGTCTACATGTTCTGCGACCACGACCCGGTGCACTGGAGCTCCCTCGGCATCGCCTTCCTCACCCTCTTCCGGGTGATGACGCTGGAGGACTGGACCGACGTCATGTATGTCGCCATGGAGCTCCACCCCATGAGCTGGCTCTATTTCGTGAGCTTCGTGATGCTGGCGGCCGTCATCATGATCAACCTGGTGATCGCGGTGGTGATCAACAACCTCCACGACGCCCGCCACGAAGTCACGGTCCGGGGCGGCGAGGAGACGCTTCAGGCCCTCCGCAAGGAGGCCGCCGCCGCGCGTGATACCCTGGAGCGCATCGAGGCGCTGGTCGCAAACCTCAACAAGAAGTGACCGGGCTCCCCGCCCGCCCGCGTCAGGGGTGCGGCCCCCAGGGCGCTTCGTTCAACAGCATCACCTCCTGGGAGAGGATGAGGGGGCGGATCGTCCCGGCGAACGCCATGAACGCCTCGTTCTGGAAGAGCCCCGCCCAATGCGCACGCCGGTCCGCATCGTCGTCGAACTTCCAGAGATGGACGAGGCGGTTGATGGTGCCGGTGTCGGCCGTGAAGTAGCCCACCAGCTTGTTCCCGAAACCGCCCGCCTGGAGCACGGGCCAGCCTTCGTCGCGATAGCGCGCGACCACATCCGCCATCTTGCCGACCTGGACGGTGTATGTCCGCATCTCGTAGAGCGCCATGCGCTTTCCTCCGTCGCTGCACGGAATCGGAGCATGACGACCGTCCGGGGCGGGGTCAAACCGGCGACCGGATCCGGCACGCCGCCACCGCACGCGAGCGAGCGCACTTGCGGTCGGGGCGCTCCGTCATGTATCGGAGGGGCAGACGCCGAACGATCCGGGAAGCCGCCGCCATGCCCGTCATCACGCCCATCCACCACCTGCCGCTCAAACCGGAATATAAGAGCCCTTTCAGCGCCGCCTTCGCGGTGGAGAACGCCCGGCTGGTGCTCTTCTCTGGCTGCGGACCGATCCCCATCTACCATGCCCACCCGCACGATCCGGTGGCGGAGGCGGAATGGCTCGCCGGCGGCATGCGGGAGCAGGCGGAAAAGACCTTCGCCAATATCGGCACCATCCTGGCGGCGGCCGGCACGGATTTCGCCCATGTGGTCAAGCTCAACATCTACCTCACCGACATGTCCGGGC
This sequence comes from Alphaproteobacteria bacterium, assembly GCA_965220825.1. Classification (GTDB taxonomy): domain Bacteria; phylum Pseudomonadota; class Alphaproteobacteria; order UBA828; family UBA828. Next base: position 28,947 of record OZ244839.1, on the reverse strand, counting down.
AGGATGTGGTGAACGAGATTTCGGCGCGCCATTTCGATCCGGCGAACCCGCCGCCCCGCACCCTGGTGGGCGTGACCGAACTCTCCCACCCGAAGATGCTGGTGGAGATCGAAGGCATGGTCGCCATGCCGCTCGGCGGATAGGAGGCGGCCGTGCGATTCATCCGCTATCGGGACGGGGACAGGGCGCGGATTGCGGCGCTCGAGGGCGGCCGGGCAACGGCCGTGCCGCCGCCGCCCGGCGAGGCTCCGGGAGACATGACGGCGCTGATCGCGGCCGGCGCGGCCGGGCTCGAGAGAGCGGAGCACGCACTGTCACGCGCGCGGGAGGGCGCGGCACCCTGGCTCGATCTCGCGTCGCTGCGGCTGGACGCGCCGCTCCGCCCCGAGATCGTGCTCTGCACCGGCGAGAACTATCGCGATCACAGGGACGAAAAACCCAAGGTGGACCGCAAGGAGCCGGAGTTCTTCATCAAGGTGCCTCACGGCGTGGTCGGGCCCGAGGACGATGTACTGCTGGATCCGCGCGTCACCACGAAGCTCGACTACGAAACCGAACTCGCCGTGGTCATCGGCAGGCCCGGCCGCCACATCGCGCCCGAGGCCGCCCTCGACCACGTGTTCGGCTATACGATCATGAACGACGTCACCGCCCGTGACCGGCAGGTCCGCATGCGGCCCGACGGCACCTGCACCTACAATCTGGGCCCCGGCAAGAACTTCGACAGTTGCGCGCCGCTGGGGCCGGTTCTGGTCACGGCGGACGAAATTCCCGATCCGCAGGCGCTCGGGCTGCGCACCCTGGTGAATGGCGAGCTGCGCCAGAACAACCGCACCGCCAACATGATCTGGCCGGTCCACGAGGTGATCGCCTTCTTCTCCACCTTTCTCACCTTGCAGCCGGGTTTCGTGATCTCCACCGGCACGCCGGGCGGCACCGCGTGGGGTACCGATCCGGAGCTCGGCGCCCGCAAGACCACCCGCGACGACGTGGTGCCGGCGCCGGGCTACCTCGCGCCGGGAGACGAGATCCGGTGCGAGATCGAGGGCATCGGGACGCTCGTGAACCGGGTACGCGCGGCCTCCGCCTGACCCCGCACCGGGTCAGATGCGCGCGCGGGCCATGCGGAGGCCAAAGAGCCCCAGCGCCGCGTTGCCCGCGACCGAGACCAGGATGACCCCGGCGCCGATGAAGACCAGCGTACCCGGCACCTCGCCGAAGCCGAGCCACACCCAGACCGGCGCGAAGACCGCATCGATCAGCACGACGAAGATCAGGATCGGCGCCGGCACATGGCGCGCCGCATAGAAATAGAGGGTGAGCGCGCCGGCGAGCTGCACGGCACCGAGCGCCGCCATCAGGCCCACCTCGCGCGCCGTGGCGTCGAACGGGAGCGCGAGCGGCAGGCAGGCTATGCCCGCGATCACCGCCGCGATCAGCACCGCGGGCTCCATGCGGCCCGCGCGGAAGCGTCGTGCGATTAGCGTCTGCAAGGCGATCGCGGCGGCGATGGAGAAGGCCAGCAGGTTGCCGAGGATGCCGCCGGCACCGGCCGAATCCCAGAACATCACCGCGACGCCGGCAAGGCTGCCCAGCAGGGCGAACCAGGTGCCGAGCGCCACCGGCTCCCCCAGGACCGGCCGCGCCAAGAGAGCCACCAGCACGGTGGAAACGGTCATGATGGCGATCACATTGGCCACCAGCGTGTGCTGCATGGCGAGCACATAGGCGATGATCGCCCAGGCGGTGGCGACGCCCACCGCGACCGCCGGCCAACGGGTCTCGCGCAGCACGCCGAACACCCGCCCCTTCTCCGAAACACAGAGCACCGCGAGCACGGCAAGGGCGGCAAAAAAACAGCGGACGGTTATGATCTCCCACGGGTCGACCGAGACCGAGCGGACGAAGAAGCCGCCGCTGCTGAAGCAGAGCCCGGCGGCGACGGCGAGGACGGCACCGAGAAGCGGACGGGACGGCGCGGAGAGAGAGGATGCGGACGGCATGAAGAACCCCTGCTGCGAACCGCCCCATGTTAACGCGGCCGCGCCGACTTTGGACCGCGCGCGATCGCGGGCGCCGTCATGAAGGGCGAGCCCCGCACGCTGCTGCGGGCCATGCTGGATGCGGCGATCGCGAGCGCCGACCCGGCGCACTGCCTCGCCCCCCATCTGCCGGATCGCCCCCCCGGGCGCACCGTCGTGGTGGGTGCGGGAAAGGCGGCGGCGACCATGGCACGCGCCGTGGAGGCCCACTGGGAGGGGCCCCTGACGGGCCTCGTGGTCACGCGCTACGGCCACGCCGTGCCGACGCGTGCCATCGACGTGGTGGAGGCGGCTCACCCGGTGCCCGACCGGGCGGGGCTTGCGGCGGCCGAGCGGATCCTGGCCTTGGTCGCGGGCCTCGGTGCGGACGATCTGGCGCTCTGTCTGATCTCGGGCGGAGGTTCGGCGCTGCTTGCGCTACCGGCGCCCGGGCTTCAGCTCCGCGACAAGCAGGCCGCGACCGACGCCCTGCTTCGCTCCGGCGCCGCCATCGGGGAGATCAACTGCGTGCGGAAGCATCTCTCCGCGATCAAGGGCGGCCGCCTCGGCGGCGCCTGCCATCCGGCGCGGACGCTGAGCCTGCTCATCTCCGACGTGCCGGGCGACGACCCGGCGGTGATCGGCTCCGGGCCCACCGTGCCGGACCCCACCACCTTCGCCGAAGCCCGTGCGGTCCTGCGGGAGTACGGCGTGAACGGCCCGGTGGCCGCCATCCGCCACCTCGAGCGTGCGGCCGACGAGACGCCAAAACCGGGCGATCCCCGCCTTGCCCGCGCCGAGACCCGCCTGATCGCGACACCCGCCCGCGCACTGGCCGCCGCCGCCGAGACCGCCCGGCAGGCGGGATACCACGCCCGCATCCTGGGCGATGCGCTGGAGGGCGAGGCCCGCACCATGGCCGCCGCCCACGCCGCCCTCGCCAGGGATGCCGCCCCCGGCACCGTGCTGCTTTCAGGCGGCGAGGCCACGGTGACTGTGACCGGGCGCGGGCGCGGCGGCCCCAACGCGGAATATGCGCTCGCGCTCGCGCTCGCGCTCGACGGCGCCCCCGGCATCTTCGCCACCTCGTGCGATACGGACGGGATCGACGGCACCGAGGACAATGCGGGCGCCATCGCAGCTCCCGACACGCTCGCCCGTGCCCACGCCCTGGGCGAAGACCCCGCCGGCCGCCTTGCGAAGAACGACGCCTATGGCTTCTTCGAGGCCCTCGGCGATTTGATCGTCACCGGCCCGACACTCACGAATGTGAACGACTTCCGGGCGATCCTGGTGACGGGTTGAGGGCGCCGCAACGCCTTATCCTCGTTCAGGACGCTTGAGACGCCGGGGTTTCTTCGGCCGTCAGGTTGGCGAGCCATTAGGCCGGGATTTTTCCGCCACGGCCTGGTCGGGCCTGATGGTATTGAACGCCTCGGCGAAGGCGTCGCCCCAACGCACTGCCCCTTTTTTTGGTGCGCGGGTCTCCAGGCCCGCATTTTTCTTCTTCTCGAAAAACAAAAACATGCGGGCCTCAAGACCCGCGCACCAAACCTAGGGTCGCCTTGCGGCGGCCATCGGTGGGAAGGCCGCTCAGCTCCCTTCGGATTTCTTCTGCTGCGCGATCAGCTTTTCCTCGGGAGTCCGGCCCCGCCCGATGTGGAACCGTTCCACGAACAACGGCTTTTTCGCCCCTTCGCGGTACCAGCTCATCACCATGGGCACGCCCGCCTTTCGGAAAAGACCGATCTGCGGGCAGCGGCGGTCCGTCTCCCGCGCAAGCGCCTTCACCCGCTCCGTTTTTTCCCGCGACCGCACATGAAGGTCGAAATTGATCTGTTCATATTGCGGTTGCAGATGGAGATCGAAAAAGAAACCGCGGATATCGATGAGAGAGCGGATATCCGTCCGCAGGCCGCGATATTTGAACCCCTGGTCGCGCGCTACCACCGCGATGGTAATGGACGTGCAGGAGGCGAGAGCGCAGAGCTGCGCGTGAACCGGTGTCCAGCCCCGCGACCGCCCTTGAAGATCGGGCGGATCGCCAATATCGAACCCCTCCGGCTCGTCGAACATGATGGAGGACTGGCCCTCGAAATAGCCCTCCACACGCATTTGCTCGAAGGATTTCGTGCTCACGTCCGAGATGCCGATATGGTCCGGATAACGCGCGTCTCTCTCCATCGATGTCTCCCTTTCCGCCGGTTCGGCCGGAATCGCCCGGCAACCGGATTGTCACGCATTTCCCAACATGTGCGATCGTCGCGCCGAAGACAAATCGCGCCGGCGCGCGGGCGTTGCCGAGAGCATGCAGGACGATGTCGTAACCTGCGGACTCGCAAGCCTCGACGGTGCGAGCCCGCGAGGATGCGACGGCGGGATCAGTAGTTCAGCCGCACCCTCAGGCCGACGCGTTTGTCGGAGTCGGACTCACCACCCTCGCGGTGCTCGGTCGTCAGGGTGGTCTGGATGCCGTCCCTAACGAAGCCGATCCCGGTCTGGTAATACCGCGTGTCCGCATCGCCGCTGCCGAACGTCATGTCGGTAAAGGGCGTCAGCACGCCGCCCATATAGCCGAAGCCGTAGCCGGCGTGCAGCGACAGCGGTATGTGGTCCGACGGCTCCGTATCCTCGCCCACGGCCCTGCCGACGAACGCATCCTCCTGATCCAGCACGTCGGTGTTCTGCCAGCCCTGCTCCGCGCCCAGCGACAGCGACAGGCCCCGGCCGCCCGCTCCGGGCTCCAGTTGCGCCGCCACGCTCGCGCCCCATCGCCGCGTGCCCGACTGGCCGTGCAGCGACAGCCAGTGGCCGTTCGCTTCAACGGTGAAGCCCGAGCCCGGCACCGACACGCGCACACCGCCCCAAAGCTCGAGGCCCGTCCCCGTAACCCCGTCGCCCGTATCCTGGCGCATGATCAGCGCGCCGTGCGGCTGAAGCGTCAGATAGGTCCGGGGAAGCCTAAAGGCGTCATGGACCGCCTCCACCCCGCCGCGCAGGTGCCCGGCATTCGCCCGCAGACCGCCGATGCCGATGCCGGAGGACCCGTCCGTCTCCATCTGTACCAGGCCGGCATCGCCGGTCGTGTACAGGCTGTAGCGCTCGACCTTCGCCAGCGGCTGGCGCACCCCGATCGAAACCGCCATCATCGACAGATCCGCCTGCTCCGCGGCTCCGACATTCGGCCGGTGCCGCACCTCGCCCCGGCCGAAGCCGGCCAGCAGCCGCACTTCGCCGCCGCCGCGCTGGCGGATCTGCAGATAGGGCCAGGCCGCCGTCAGCGGCACCTCCAGCTTCCCGTCGCCCCGGTCGTCCAGCCGGTACTCCGCCTTACCCACACCGCGAGAGACCGCCACACCGGCCAGCAGACGATCGTCGAGCTGCGCATCCACGCCCAGCCAGCCGCTCAGCGCCGAACCCTCATGCTCGCCCTCCGCCGGCCGGCTCTCGAACTGGCGCCAGTCGCCACGGCCCCACACCGTCCAGGCCGAGCCGTCACCCTTCGAGGCCACGCCCCCTGAAGAGCCGTCCGACTCGTCCGAAGCCGCGCCCAGTGCCAGGGTGAAGGCGCTGCCGCTCAAAAGGGTCGTCGCGTCCACCGCCTGGCTTTCGCCGGTGGGCCTGTCGTCCCAGCGGTCGATCCGATCCCACCCGTCGCCGGCTGCGACCTGCACCCTCGGCGCACCGCCGATATGCCGGCCGGCCAGCGTCAGCGTTGCACCGCCCGAGGCCGTGCCCGCCGACGCATCCAGACGATGCCCGATCACGTTCGTCGCGCCGACCAGCGTCGCTCGCCCGACCTCCGCCAGCACCACCGTCGCAGCCTCCCGGCGCTCTTCGATCCGCAACCCGTCGTCGTCGGTAATGGTGAGCGTCACATCGGCCGGACCCGTCACGCCCCGCGTCGTGGTGGAGCCCGACACCGTCACGCTCTTGTCCGCCGCTTCGACCTCGTTGTTCACCGCCGCGATCGTCACCGCGTCGCCCGTGCTCGTCGTCGACCCCGCCGGGATGGTGAGCGTCTTGTTGTCACTCACGGTGAAGTCGTCCTCCACCGCCGGCAAGACCGCCGTCGCCGAGATCGCGATCGTAACCGTCGTCGCCGCGCTCGGCGTACGATCCAGCCTTGCCGTCACCGTGGCCACGCCGCCATTCTCCGAAATCGCGGCCGGCGTCAGCACCAATATCACCGTCGGCGTGGCCGGCGTCGCCGACGCCACCTCCGAATCCCTGCTATAGCCGTTACCGTTGAACGCGCGGACCTGGAAGAAATATTCCGTGCCGTTACTCAGGCGATCCACATCGTGGCCCAGCGTCTCGCTCGTCGACGTGATGTCCTGCCATCTGGCCGACGAAAGGCCGTCCGAACTCGTCGCCTGCCTGTACTGCCACTTCGTGATCGCCGAGCCGTTGTCGTCGGTGCGCGCCTCCAGCGTCACCTCCTGGTCGCCCGACACCACCTTGAAGTTCGACGGCTTGATCGGCACGCCCCCCGGCGTCGCATTCGCCGCGTCCGAAGGCTCGCTGCTGCCCTCGCCGTTCACCGCGCGGACCTGGAAGTAGTACGTCGTGCCATTGTTCAGGCCCTCCACGACGCGGCTCGGCCTGTCGCTGGTCGAATCGATGTTCCGCCAACTCGCCGACGAAAGGCCGTCCGAACTCGTCGCCTGCCTGTACTGCCACCTTAGGATCGAAGAGCCGTTCGCGCCGGTGCTCGCCGACAGAGTCACCTGCTCGTCGCCCGCCGTCACGCTGAGGCGCGGTTTCGTCGGCACACCCGCGGGCGTCGCATTCGCCGCGTCCGAAGGCTCGCCGTCGCCCACCCCGTTCACAGCACGAACCTGGAAGAAATATTCCGTGCCGTTGTTCAGGCCGTCCACAACATGTTCCAGGCTCTCGGCGGTCGAAGCGATGTTCTGCCAGCTCGCCGACGAAAGACGGTCTGAACGCGTCGCCTGCCTGTACTGCCACTTCGTGATCGAAGAGCCGTTGTCGTCGGTGCGCGCCGACAGCTTCACCTCCCCGTCACCCAACGTCGCCGTGAAGGGCGATGGCTTCGTCGGCACGCCGGCAGGCGTCGCGTTCGCCGCGTCCGAAACCGCACCGTTGCCCTCGTCGTTCACAGCACGAACCTGGAAGTAGTACGTCGTGCCGTTGTTCAGGTTCGTCACAGCGTGGTCCCGCAGGCTCTCGCTGGTCGATGTGATGTCCCGCCAACTCGCCGACGAAAGACTGTTCGGATTCGTCGCCCGCCTGTACTGCCACTTCGTGATCGAAGAGCCGTTCGCACCGGTGCGCGCCGATAGCGTCACCTCCTCGTCGCCCGCCGTCGCCGTGAAGCTTGATGGCTTCGTCGGTACACCCGCAGGCGTCGCATTCGCCGCGTCCGAAACCGCACCGTTGCCCTCGTCGTTCACAGCACGAACCTGGAAGAAATATTCCGTGCCGTTGGTCAGGTTCTCCACATCGTGGCTCAGCGTCTCGCTCGTCGACGTGATGTCCTGCCAACTCGCCGACGGAAGGCCGTTCGAACTCGTCGCCTGCCTGTATTGCCACTTCGTGATCGAAGAGCCGTTGTCGTCGGTGTTCGCGGACAGCGTCACCTCCCCGTCACCCGCCGTCGCCGTGAAGCTCGACGGCTTCGTCGGCACACCCGCAGGCTTCGCGTTCGCCACGTCCGATGGATCGCTGTTGCCCTCGCCGTTCACAGCACGAACCTGGAAGTAGTATGTCGTGCCGTTGGTCAGGTTCGTCACATCGTAGCCCCGCAGGCTCTCGCTGGTCGATGTGATGTCCTGCCAACTCGCCGACGACAGGCCGTTCGAACTCGTCGCCTGCCTGTACTGCCACTTCGTGATCGAAGAGCCGTTCGCACCGGTGCTCGCCGAAAGCGTCACCTTCTCGTCGCCCGCCGTCGCCGTGAAGCTCGACGGCTTCGTCGGCACACCCGCTGGCGTCGCGTTCGCCGCGTCCGAAACCGCACCGTTGCCCTCGCCGTTCACAGCACGAACCTGGAAGAAATATTCCGTGCCGTTGGTCAGGTTCTCCACATCGTGGCTCAGCGTCTCGCTCGTCGACGTGATGTCCTGCCAACTCGCCGACGAAAGATCACGCGAACTCGTCGCCTGCCTGTACTGCCATTTCGTGATCGAAGAGCCGTTGTCATCGGTGCTCGCCGATAGCGTCACCTCCTCGTCACCCGCCGTCGCCGTGAAGCTCGACGGCTTCGTCGGCACACCCGCTGGCGTCGCCGTCGCCGTGTTCGACGCCGCACCCTCGCCCGAGCCGTTCGCCGCGCGTACCTGGAACGCGTATTCCGTACCGTTCGTCAGACCCGTAACCGTGTGCCTCGTCGCGCTCGCGCTGTTCGGAATGTCCGTCCAGGGCGTGTTCGACGGAACCGAAGAACCCGCCGCGTAGCGAACTTGAACCTTCTCGATCGAGCTCGCATTCGTCGGAAGCGTCCAACTGAGATCAACTTCCGTGTCACCAGCCGTCGCACTCAGACCCGTCGGTGCATTCGGAATCGGAAGTACAGGCGTCGCATTCGCCACGTCCGATGGATCGCTGTTCCCTTCGCCGTTCACAGCACGGACCTGGAAGTAGTATCTCGTGCCGTTGCTCAGCCTATCCACATCGTGGCTCAGCGTCTCGCTCGTCGACGTGATGTCCTGCCACCTGGCCGACGACAAGTCGTCCGAACTCGTCGCCTGCTTGTACTGCCACTTCGTGATCGAAGAGCCGTTGTCATCGGTGCTCGCCGAAAGAGTTACCTCCTCGTCGCCCGCCGTCGCCGTGAAGCTCGACGGCTTCGTCGGCACACCCGCTGGCGTCGCGTTCGCCACGTCCGAAGGATCGCTGTTACCCACCCCGTTCACCGCACGGACCTGGAAGTAGTATGTCGTGCCGTTGGTCAGGTTCTCCACATCGTGGCTCAAGCTCGTGTTGGTCGACGTGATGTCCCGCCAACTCGCCGACGGAAGGCCGTTCGAACTCGTCGCCTGCCTGTACTGCCACTTCGTGATCGAAGAGCCGTTCGCACCGGTGCGCGCCGATAGCGTCACCTCCTCGTCGCCCGCCGTCGCCGTGAAGCTCGACGGCTTCGTCGGCACACCCGCTGGCGTCGCGTTCGCCACGTCCGAAGGCTCGCCGTCGCCCACCCCGTTCACCGCACGGACCTGGAAGTAATACGTCGTGCCGTTGGTCAGGTTCTCCACATCGTGGCTCAGCGTCTCGCTCGTCGACGTGATGTCCTGCCAACTCGCCGACGGAAGGCCGTTCGAACTCGTCGCCTGCCTGTACTGCCATTTCGTGATCGAAGAGCCGTTCGCACCGGTGCGCGCCGACAGCGTCACCTGCTCATCGCCCGCCATCGCCGTGAAAGGCGACGGCTTCGTCGGCACACCCGCTGGCGTCGCGTTCGCCGCGTCCGAAACCGCACCGTTGCCCTCGTCGTTCACAGCACGAACCTGGAAGTAATATGTCGTGCCGTTGGTCAGGTTCTCCACATCGTGGCTCAAGCTCGTGCTGGTCGACGTGATGTCCTGCCAACTCGCCGACGACAGGCCGTTCGAACTCGTCGCCTGCCTGTACTGCCACTTCGTGATCGAAGAGCCGTTCGCACCGGTGCGCGCCGACAGCGTCACCTGCTCGTCGCCCGCCGTCGCCGTGAAGGGCGACGGCTTCGTCGGCACACCCGCTGGCGTCGCATTCGCCGCGTCCGAAACCGCCCCGTTGCCTTCGCCATTCACCGCACGAACCTGGAAGTAATATGTCGTGCCGTTGGTCAGGTTCTCCACATCGTGGTTAAGCGTCTCGCTCGTCGACGTGATGTCCCGCCAACTCGCCGACGGAAGATCACGCGAACTCGTCGCCTGCCTGTATTGCCACTTCGTGATCGAAGAGCCGTTCGCACCGGTGCGCGCCGACAGCGTCACCTGCTCATCGCCCGCCGTCGCCGTGAAGGGCGACGGCTTCGTCGGCACACCCGCGGGCGTCGCATTCGCCGCGTCCGAAACCGCGCCGTTGCCCTCGCCGTTCACAGCACGGACCTGGAAGTAATATGTCGTGCCGTTGGTCAGGTTCTCCACATCGTGGCTCAGCGTCTCGCTCGTCGACGTGATGTCCTGCCAACTCGCCGACGGAAGGCCGTTCGAACTCGTCGCCTGCCTGTACTGCCACTTCGTGATCGAAGAGCCGTTGTCATCAGTGCTCGCCGATAGCGTCACCTCCTCGTCACCCGCCGTCGCCGTGAAGGGCGACGGCTTCGTCGGCACACCCGCGGGCGTCGCATTCGCCGTGTTCGACGCCGCACCCTCGCCCGAGCCGTTCGCCGCGCGTACCTGGAACGCGTATTCCGTCCCGTTCGTCAGACCCGTAACCGTGTGCCTCGTCGCGCTCGCGCTGTTCGGAATGTCCGTCCACGCCGTGTTTGGCGGAACCGAAGAACCCGCCGCGTAGCGAACTTGAACCTTCTCGATCGAGCTCGCATTCGTCGGAAGCGTCCAACTGAGATCAACTTCCGTGTCACCAGCCGTCGCGCCCAGACCCGTCGGTGCATTCGGAATCGCCAGCACAGGCATCGCATTCGCCACGTCCGAAGGCTCGCTGTTGCCCTCGTCGTTCACAGCACGGACCTGGAAGTAGTATCTCGTGCCGTTGGTCAGGTTCTCCACATCGTGGCTCAGCGTCTCGCTCGTCGACGTGATGTCCTGCCAGCTCGCCGACGGAAGGTCGTCCGAACTCGTCGCCTGCTTGTACTGCCACTTCGTGATCGAAGAGCCGTTCGCGCCGGTGCTTGCCGACAGCGTCACCTGCTCGTCGCCCGCCGTCACGCCGAGGCGCGGTTTCGTCGGCACACCCGCTGGCGTCGCGTTCGCCGCGTCCGAAACCGCACCGTTGCCCTCGCCGTTCACAGCACGAACCTGGAAGTAGTACGTCGTGCCGTTGCTCAGCCTCTCCACATCGTGGCTCAGCGTCTCGCTCGTCGACGTGATGTCCTGCCAACTCGCCGACGACAGGCCGTTCGAACTCGTCGCCTGCCTGTACTGCCACTTCGTGATCGAAGAGCCGTTATCGTCAGTGCGCGCCGACAGCGTCACCTCCTCGTCACCCGCCGTCGCCGTGAAGGGCGACGGCTTCGTCGGCACACCCGCGGGCGTCGCGTTCGCCGCGTCCGAAACCGCGCCGTTGCCCTCGCCGTTCACAGCACGAACCTGGAAGTAATATGTCGTGCCGTTGGTCAGGTTCTCCACATCGTGGCTCAGCGTCTCGCTCGTCGACGTGATGTCCTGCCAACTCGCCGACGACAGGCCGTTCGAACTCGTCGCCTGCCTGTACTGCCACTTCGTGATCGAAGAGCCGTTGTCATCGGTGCTCGCCGATAGCGTCACCTCCTCGTCGCCCGCCGTCGCCGTGAAGGGCGACGGCTTCGTCGGCACACCCGCTGGCGTCGCGTTCGCCGCGTCCGAAACCGCACCGTTGCCCTCGCCGTTCACAGCACGAACCTGGAAGAAATATTCCGTGCCGTTGGTCAGGTTCTCCACATCGTGGCTCAGCGTCTCGCTCGTCGACGTGATGTCCTGCCAACTCGCCGACGAAAGATCACGCGAACTCGTCGCCTGCCTGTACTGCCATTTCGTGATCGAAGAGCCGTTGTCATCGGTGCGCGCCGACAGCGTCACCTCCTCGTCGCCCGCCGTCGCCGTGAAGCTCGACGGCTTCGTCGGCACACCCGCGGGCGTCGCGTTCGCCGCGTCCGAAACCGCACCGTTGCCCTCGCCGTTCACAGCACGAACCTGGAAGTAATATGTCGTGCCGTTGGTCAGGTTCTCCACATCGTGGCTCAAGCTCGCGCTCGTCGACGTGATGTCCTGCCAACTCGCCGACGACAGGCCGTTCGAACTCGTCGCCTGTCTGTACTGCCACTTCGTGATCGAAGAGCCGTTGTCATCGGTGCTCGCCGATAGCGTTACCTCCTCGTCGCCCGCCGTCGCCGTGAAGCTCGACGGCTTCGTCGGCACACCCGCTGGCGTCGCGTTCGCCGCGTCCGAAACCGCACCGTTGCCCTCGCCGTTCACAGCACGAACCTGGAAGAAATATTCCGTGCCGTTGGTCAGGTTCTCCACATCGTGGCTCAGCGTCTCGCTCGTCGACGTGATGTCCTGCCAACTCGCCGACGAAAGATCACGCGAACTCGTCGCCTGCCTGTACTGCCATTTCGTGATCGAAGAGCCGTTGTCATCGGTGCTCGCCGATAGCGTCACCTCCTCGTCACCCGCCGTCGCCGTGAAGCTCGACGGCTTCGTCGGCACACCCGCTGGCGTCGCCGTCGCCGTGTTCGACGCCGCACCCTCGCCCGAGCCGTTCGCCGCGCGTACCTGGAACGCGTATTCCGTACCGTTCGTCAGACCCGTAACCGTGTGCCTCGTCGCGCTCGCGCTGTTCGGAATGTCCGTCCAGGGCGTGTTCGACGGAACCGAAGAACCCGCCGCGTAGCGAACTTGAACCTTCTCGATCGAGCTCGCATTCGTCGGAAGCGTCCAACTGAGATCAACTTCCGTGTCACCAGCCGTCGCACTCAGACCCGTCGGTGCATTCGGAATCGGAAGTACAGGCGTCGCATTCGCCACGTCCGATGGATCGCTGTTCCCTTCGCCGTTCACAGCACGGACCTGGAAGTAGTATCTCGTGCCGTTGCTCAGCCTATCCACATCGTGGCTCAGCGTCTCGCTCGTCGACGTGATGTCCTGCCACCTGGCCGACGACAAGTCGTCCGAACTCGTCGCCTGCTTGTACTGCCACTTCGTGATCGAAGAGCCGTTGTCATCGGTGCTCGCCGATAGCGTCACCTCCTCGTCGCCCGCCGTCGCCGTGAAGCTCGACGGCTTCGTCGGCACACCCGCTGGCGTCGCGTTCGCCACGTCCGAAGGATCGCTGTTACCCACCCCGTTCACCGCACGGACCTGGAAGTAGTATGTCGTGCCGTTGGTCAGGTTCTCCACATCGTGGCTCAAGCTCGTGTTGGTCGACGTGATGTCCCGCCAACTCGCCGACGGAAGGCCGTTCGAACTCGTCGCCTGCCTGTACTGCCACTTCGTGATCGAAGAGCCGTTCGCACCGGTGCGCGCCGATAGCGTCACCTCCTCGTCGCCCGCCGTCGCCGTGAAGCTCGACGGCTTCGTCGGCACACCCGCTGGCGTCGCGTTCGCCACGTCCGAAGGCTCGCCGTCGCCCACCCCGTTCACCGCACGGACCTGGAAGTAATACGTCGTGCCGTTGGTCAGGTTCTCCACATCGTGGCTCAGCGTCTCGCTCGTCGACGTGATGTCCTGCCAACTCGCCGACGGAAGGCCGTTCGAACTCGTCGCCTGCCTGTACTGCCATTTCGTGATCGAAGAGCCGTTCGCACCGGTGCGCGCCGACAGCGTCACCTGCTCATCGCCCGCCATCGCCGTGAAAGGCGACGGCTTCGTCGGCACACCCGCTGGCGTCGCGTTCGCCGCGTCCGAAACCGCACCGTTGCCCTCGTCGTTCACAGCACGAACCTGGAAGTAATATGTCGTGCCGTTGGTCAGGTTCTCCACATCGTGGCTCAAGCTCGTGCTGGTCGACGTGATGTCCTGCCAACTCGCCGACGACAGGCCGTTCGAACTCGTCGCCTGCCTGTACTGCCACTTCGTGATCGAAGAGCCGTTCGCACCGGTGCGCGCCGACAGCGTCACCTGCTCGTCGCCCGCCGTCGCCGTGAAGGGCGACGGCTTCGTCGGCACACCCGCTGGCGTCGCATTCGCCGCGTCCGAAACCGCCCCGTTGCCCTCGTCGTTCACCGCACGAACCTGGAAGTAGTACGTCGTGCCGTTGGTCAGGTTCTCCACATCGTGGCTCAAGCTCGCGCTCGTCGACGTGATGTCCTGCCAACTCGCCGACGACAGGCCGTTCGAACTCGTCGCCTGCCTGTACTGCCACTTCGTGATCGAAGAGCCGTTGTCGTCGGTGCGCGCCGATAGCGTCACCTCCTCGTCGCCCGCCGTCGCCGTGAAGGGCGACGGCTTCGTCGGCACACCCGCTGGCGTCGCATTCGCCGCGTCCGAAACCGCACCGTTGCCCTCGCCGTTCACAGCACGAACCTGGAAGTAGTACGTCGTGCCGTTGGTCAGGTTCTCCACATCGTGGCTCAGCGTCTCGCTCGTCGACGTGATGTCCTGCCAACTCGCCGACGACAGGCCGTTCGAACTCGTCGCCTGCCTGTATTGCCACTTCGTGATCGAAGAGCCGTTGTCATCGGTGCTCGCCGATAACGTCACCTTCTCGTCACCCGCCGTCGCCGTGAAGCTCGAGGGCTTCGTCGGCACACCCGCGGGCGTCGCATTCGCCGCGTCCGAAACCGCACCGTTGCCCTCGCCGTTCACAGCACGAACCTGGAAGAAATATTCCGTGCCGTTGGTCAGGTTCTCCACATCGTGGCTCAAGCTCGCGCTCGTCGACGTGATGTCCTGCCAACTCGCCGACGACAGGCCGTTCGAACTCGTCGCCTGCCTGTATTGCCACTTCGTGATCGAAGAGCCGTTGTCATCGGTGCTCGCCGATAGCGTCACCTCCTCGTCGCCCGCCGTCGCCGTAAAGCTCGAGGGCTTCGTCGGCACACCCGCTGGCGTCGCGTTCGCCGCGTCCGAAACCGCACCGTTGCCCTCGCCGTTCACAGCACGAACCTGGAAGTAGTATGTCGTGCCGTTGGTCAGGTTCTCCACATCGTGGCTCAGCGTCTCACTCGTCGACGTGATGTCCTGCCAACTCGCAGACGGAAGGCCATTCGAACTCGTCGCCTGCCTGTACTGCCACTTCGTGATCGAAGAGCCGTTGTCATCGGTGCTCGCCGATAGCGTCACCTCCTCGTCGCCCGCCGTCGCCGTGAAGCTCGACGGCTTCGTCGGAACACCCGCTGGCGTCGCAGTCGCCGTGTTCGACGCCGCACCCTCGCCCGCGCCGTTCACCGCACGGACCTGGAATGCATATTCCGTCCCGTTCGTCAGGCCCGTAACCGTGTGGCTCGTCGCGCTCGCGCTGTTCGGAATGTCCGTCCACGCCGTGTTTGGCGGAACCGAAGAGCCCGCCACGTAGCGAACCTGAACCTTCCCGATAACGCTCGCATTCGTCGGAAGCGTCCAGCTGAGATCAACTTCCGTGTCACCAGCCGTCGCGCCCAGACCCGTCGGCGCGTTCGGGATCGCCAGCACAGGCGTCGCCGTCGCCGTGTTCGACGCCCCGCTCTCACCCACGCCGTTCACCGCACGGACCTGGAACGCGTATTCCTTCCCGTTGGTCAGACCCGTCACCGTGTGGGTCGTCGCACTCGCGCTGTCCGGAATGTCCCTCCACGCCGTGTTCGACGGAACCGAACTCCCTTCCGCGTGGCGTACCTGAATTTTGTCGATCACGCTCGCATTCGTCGGAAGCGTCCAACTGAGATCGACCGCCGTGTCGCTCGCCGTCGCACCCAGGCCCGAAGGCGCGTTCGGCACCACATCCAGCGTGAGGCTAACTTCGCCGACCGGGCCGTCGCCGTCGCCGTTCACCGCGCGCACCTCGAAGGTGTAGGTGGCGCCCCAGGTCAGCCCCGTCACGGCGTGGCCGGTGGTGGTGGCGTCGCTGTTCGGCACGTCCGCCCAGGCATTGTAAGCGCCGTCGCGCTGCTTGTAGCGCACCTGCCACTTGCTCGCGACGTCGATGGCACCCCAGGACAGATCCACATCGCCCGCGTTCGTTCCCAGCGACGCCGTCAGGTTCGCCGGTGCGGTCAGGGCGTCCGTGGAGGCGACGACTTCGATCTCGAAGGTCACCGTGTCTTGGTCCGCCGCGCCGGTCACGTTGTCGGTGTCCGAGACGGTCAAGGTGTATTGCGTGGACGCCGTCACCCGCACCGGCGTGCCGGTGAAGCGCGGCGCGTTCGACTCGCCCAGACCGACGCCGGTGTCATCGGGGCCGTCGCCGTCATAGGCCAGGCCCGCGGGCAGCTCCGGCGTGAGCGTGTACTTCAGCTTCCCGTCGCCCGTGTTCGACCACAGGAAGCCCCGGTCCACCACCTCGCCCACGGTGAAGAACTGCTTCGCCGGGCCGGCGGTGTTCAAGTCCGGCACGCGGTTCACCGTCGTGCCTTGGAACTTCAGCGTCACCGTGTAGGTCGCCGCGGACTCCTCACGGTCCGAGCTCGTGCCAATCACGTCAATCACCTTGAAGGTGAAGGTCGTCTCGAAGCTGTCGTCGCCGTCCAACGGGAAGAACGCCAGAACCTTCGCGGCTCTCGAGCTCTGGATATCCACCACCGCGACCGTCTGGCCGGCGGTCACGTCGCGCTCCTGCGCCCGCGATTTGCTGTCGTACGGAACCGTCTTCAGGATGCCCTTATTCGGATCCGGCAGCGTCACCACCTTCACCGCGTAGAACTGCGCTGCGCTCCTCGTCATGTCCGTCGGTGGCGTGAACGGGAACAGGTTGTCGCTCCTACGCGACGCCACCAGCCTGGTGTGCGGCTTCGACACCTCCCGCTCGAAGTTGGCGCTCGTCGGCGTCGTCATAGCCGGCGCCGCGGTCGGCGTTGCCGTCGTACTCGCCGCGGCACCGTTCCCCGCGGTGTTAACAACGCGAACCTCGAACGTGTACGTCACACCGTTCGTCAGACCCGTCGCCGTGTAGCTCGTCGCCGTCGCGTCGCCCAGACCCGTCCACGTATCCGTGCTGCCAAGCGGCGGCGTCGACGTCCAGCGAACCTGGACATCGCCCAGCACGCTCGCATTCGTCGGAAGCGTCCAGGCGAGACCAACTTCCGTGTCACCAGCCGTCGCCGTCAGACCCGTCGGCGCACCCGGAACCGAAAGCGCTGGCGTCGCCGTCGTGCTCGCCGCGGCACCGTTCCCCGCGGTGTTAACAACGCGAACCTCGAACGTGTACGTCACACCGTTCGTCAGACCCGTCGCCGTGTAGCTCGTCGCCGTCGCGTCGCCCAGACCCGTCCACGTATCCGTGCTGCCAAGCGGCGGCGTCGACGTCCAGCGAACCTGGACATCGCCCAGCACGCTCGCATTCGTCGGAAGCGTCCAGGCGAGACCAACTTCCGTGTCACCAGCCGTCGCCGTCAGACCCGTCGGCGCACCCGGAACCGAAAGCGCTGGCGTCGCCGTCGTACTCGCCGCGGCACCGTTCCCCGCGGTGTTAACAACGCGAACCTCGAACGTGTACGTCACACCGTTCGTCAGACCCGTCGCCGTGTAGCTCGTCGCCGTCGCGTCGCCCAGACCCGTCCACGTATCCGTGCTGCCAAGCGGCGGCGTCGACGTCCAGCGAACCTGGACATCGCCCAGCACGCTCGCATTCGTCGGAAGCGTCCAGGCGAGACCAACTTCCGTGTCACCAGCCGTCGCCGTCAGACCCGTCGGCGCACCCGGAACCGAAAGCGCTGGCGTCGCCGTCGTGCTCGCCGCGGCACCGTTCCCCGCGGTGTTAACAACGCGAACCTCGAACGTGTACGTCACACCGTTCGTCAGACCCGTCGCCGTGTAGCTCGTCGCCGTCGCGTCGCCCAGACCCGTCCACGTATCCGTGCTGCCAAGCGGCGGCGTCGACGTCCAGCGAACCTGGACATCGCCCAGCACGCTCGCATTCGTCGGAAGCGTCCAGGCGAGACCAACTTCCGTGTCACCAGCCGTCGCCGTCAGACCCGTCGGCGCACCCGGAACCGAAAGCGCTGGCGTCGCCGTCGTGCTCGCCGCGGCACCGTTCCCCGCGGTGTTAACAACGCGAACCTCGAACGTGTACGTCACACCGTTCGTCAGACCCGTCGCCGTGTAGCTCGTCGCCGTCGCGTCGCCCAGACCCGTCCACGTATCCGTGCTGCCAAGCGGCGGCGTCGACGTCCAGCGAACCTGGACATCGCCCAGCACGCTCGCATTCGTCGGAAGCGTCCAGGCGAGACCAACTTCCGTGTCACCAGCCGTCGCCGTCAGACCCGTCGGCGCACCCGGAACCGAAAGCGCTGGCGTCGCCGTCGTGCTCGCCGCGGCACCGTTCCCCGCGGTGTTAACAACGCGAACCTCGAACGTGTACGTCACACCGTTCGTCAGACCCGTCGCCGTGTAGCTCGTCGCCGTCGCGTCGCCCAGACCCGTCCACGTATCCGTGCTGCCAAGCGGCGGCGTCGACGTCCAGCGAACCTGGACATCGCCCAGCACGCTCGCATTCGTCGGAAGCGTCCAGGCGAGACCAACTTCCGTGTCACCAGCCGTCGCCGTCAGACCCGTCGGCGCACCCGGAACCGAAAGCGCTGGCGTCGCCGTCGTACTCGCCGCGGCACCGTTCCCCGCGGTGTTAACAACGCGAACCTCGAACGTGTACGTCACACCGTTCGTCAGACCCGTCGCCGTGTAGCTCGTCGCCGTCGCGTCGCCCAGACCCGTCCACGTATCCGTGCTGCCAAGCGGCGGCGTCGACGTCCAGCGAACCTGGACATCGCCCAGCACGCTCGCATTCGTCGGAAGCGTCCAGGCGAGACCAACTTCCGTGTCACCAGCCGTCGCCGTCAGACCCGTCGGCGCACCCGGAACCGAAAGCCCTGGCGTCGCCGTCGTGCTCGCCGCGGCACCGTTCCCCGCGGTGTTAACAACGCGAACCTCGAACGTGTACGTCACACCGTTCGTCAGACCCGTCGCCGTGTAGCTCGTCGCCGTCGCGTCGCCCAGACCCGTCCACGTATCCGTGCTGCCAAGCGGCGGCGTCGACGTCCAGCGAACCTGGACATCGCCCAGCACGCTCGCATTCGTCGGAAGCGTCCAGGCGAGACCAACTTCCGTGTCACCAGCCGTCGCCGTCAGACCCGTCGGCGCACCCGGAACCGAAAGCGCTGGCGTCGCCGTCGTGCTCGCCGCGGCACCGTTCCCCGCGGTGTTAACAACGCGAACCTCGAACGTGTACGTCACACCGTTCGTCAGACCCGTCGCCGTGTAGCTCGTCGCCGTCGCGTCGCCCAGACCCGTCCACGTATCCGTGCTGCCAAGCGGCGGCGTCGACGTCCAGCGAACCTGGACATCGCCCAGCACGCTCGCATTCGTCGGAAGCGTCCAGGCGAGACCAACTTCCGTGTCACCAGCCGTCGCCGTCAGACCCGTCGGCGCACCCGGAACCGAAAGCGCTGGCGTCGCCGTCGTGCTCGCCGCGGCACCGTTCCCCGCGGTGTTAACAACGCGAACCTCGAACGTGTACGTCACACCGTTCGTCAGACCCGTCGCCGTGTAGCTCGTCGCCGTCGCGTCGCCCAGACCCGTCCACGTATCCGTGCTGCCAAGCGGCGGCGTCGACGTCCAGCGAACCTGGACATCGCCCAGCACGCTCGCATTCGTCGGAAGCGTCCAGGCGAGACCAACTTCCGTGTCACCAGCCGTCGCCGTCAGACCCGTCGGCGCACCCGGAACCGAAAGCGCTGGCGTCGCCGTCGTGCTCGCCGCGGCACCGTTCCCCGCGGTGTTAACAACGCGAACCTCGAACGTGTACGTCACACCGTTCGTCAGACCCGTCGCCGTGTAGCTCGTCGCCGTCGCGTCGCCCAGACCCGTCCACGTATCCGTGCTGCCAAGCGGCGGCGTCGACGTCCAGCGAACCTGGACATCGCCCAGCACGCTCGCATTCGTCGGAAGCGTCCAGGCGAGACCAACTTCCGTGTCACCAGCCGTCGCCGTCAGACCCGTCGGCGCACCCGGAACCGAAAGCGCTGGCGTCGCCGTCGTGCTCGCCGCGGCACCGTTCCCCGCGGTGTTAACAACGCGAACCTCGAACGTGTACGTCACACCGTTCGTCAGACCCGTCGCCGTGTAGCTCGTCGCCGTCGCGTCGCCCAGACCCGTCCACGTATCCGTGCTGCCAAGCGGCGGCGTCGACGTCCAGCGAACCTGGACATCGCCCAGCACGCTCGCATTCGTCGGAAGCGTCCAGGCGAGACCAACTTCCGTGTCACCAGCCGTCGCCGTCAGACCCGTCGGCGCACCCGGAACCGAAAGCGCTGGCGTCGCCGTCGTGCTCGCCGCGGCACCGTTCCCCGCGGTGTTAACAACGCGAACCTCGAACGTGTACGTCACACCGTTCGTCAGACCCGTCGCCGTGTAGCTCGTCGCCGTCGCGTCGCCCAGACCCGTCCACGTATCCGTGCTGCCAAGCGGCGGCGTCGACGTCCAGCGAACCTGGACATCGCCCAGCACGCTCGCATTCGTCGGAAGCGTCCAGGCGAGACCAACTTCCGTGTCACCAGCCGTCGCCGTCAGACCCGTCGGCGCACCCGGAACCGAAAGCGCTGGCGTCGCCGTCGTACTCGCCGCGGCACCGTTCCCCGCGGTGTTAACAACGCGAACCTCGAACGTGTACGTCACACCGTTCGTCAGACCCGTCGCCGTGTAGCTCGTCGCCGTCGCGTCGCCCAGACCCGTCCACGTATCCGTGCTGCCAAGCGGCGGCGTCGACGTCCAGCGAACCTGGACATCGCCCAGCACGCTCGCATTCGTCGGAAGCGTCCAGGCGAGACCAACTTCCGTGTCACCAGCCGTCGCCGTCAGACCCGTCGGCGCACCCGGAACCGAAAGCGCTGGCGTCGCCGTCGTACTCGCCGCGGCACCGTTCCCCGCGGTGTTAACAACGCGAACCTCGAACGTGTACGTCACACCGTTCGTCAGACCCGTCGCCGTGTAGCTCGTCGCCGTCGCGTCGCCCAGACCCGTCCACGTATCCGTGCTGCCAAGCGGCGGCGTCGACGTCCAGCGAACCTGGACATCGCCCAGCACGCTCGCATTCGTCGGAAGCGTCCAGGCGAGACCAACTTCCGTGTCACCAGCCGTCGCCGTCAGACCCGTCGGCGCACCCGGAACCGAAAGCGCTGGCGTCGCCGTCGTGCTCGCCGCGGCACCGTTCCCCGCGGTGTTAACAACGCGAACCTCGAACGTGTACGTCACACCGTTCGTCAGACCCGTCGCCGTGTAGCTCGTCGCCGTCGCGTCGCCCAGACCCGTCCACGTATCCGTGCTGCCAAGCGGCGGCGTCGACGTCCAGCGAACCTGGACATCGCCCAGCACGCTCGCATTCGTCGGAAGCGTCCAGGCGAGACCAACTTCCGTGTCACCAGCCGTCGCCGTCAGACCCGTCGGCGCACCCGGAACCGAAAGCGCTGGCGTCGCCGTCGTGCTCGCCGCGGCACCGTTCCCCGCGGTGTTAACAACGCGAACCTCGAACGTGTACGTCACACCGTTCGTCAGACCCGTCGCCGTGTAGCTCGTCGCCGTCGCGTCGCCCAGACCCGTCCACGTATCCGTGCTGCCAAGCGGCGGCGTCGACGTCCAGCGAACCTGGACATCGCCCAGCACGCTCGCATTCGTCGGAAGCGTCCAGGCGAGACCAACTTCCGTGTCACCAGCCGTCGCCGTCAGACCCGTCGGCGCACCCGGAACCGAAAGCGCTGGCGTCGCCGTCGTGCTCGCCGCGGCACCGTTCCCCGCGGTGTTAACAACGCGAACCTCGAACGTGTACGTCACACCGTTCGTCAGACCCGTCGCCGTGTAGCTCGTCGCCGTCGCGTCGCCCAGACCCGTCCACGTATCCGTGCTGCCAAGCGGCGGCGTCGACGTCCAGCGAACCTGGACATCGCCCAGCACGCTCGCATTCGTCGGAAGCGTCCAGGCGAGACCAACTTCCGTGTCACCAGCCGTCGCCGTCAGACCCGTCGGCGCACCCGGAACCGAAAGCGCTGGCGTCGCCGTCGTGCTCGCCGCGGCACCGTTCCCCGCGGTGTTAACAACGCGAACCTCGAACGTGTACGTCACACCGTTCGTCAGACCCGTCGCCGTGTAGCTCGTCGCCGTCGCGTCGCCCAGACCCGTCCACGTATCCGTGCTGCCAAGCGGCGGCGTCGACGTCCAGCGAACCTGGACATCGCCCAGCACGCTCGCATTCGTCGGAAGCGTCCAGGCGAGACCAACTTCCGTGTCACCAGCCGTCGCCGTCAGACCCGTCGGCGCACCCGGAACCGAAAGCGCTGGCGTCGCCGTCGTGCTCGCCGCGGCACCGTTCCCCGCGGTGTTAACAACGCGAACCTCGAACGTGTACGTCACACCGTTCGTCAGACCCGTCGCCGTGTAGCTCGTCGCCGTCGCGTCGCCCAGACCCGTCCACGTATCCGTGCTGCCAAGCGGCGGCGTCGACGTCCAGCGAACCTGGACATCGCCCAGCACGCTCGCATTCGTCGGAAGCGTCCAGGCGAGACCAACTTCCGTGTCACCAGCCGTCGCCGTCAGACCCGTCGGCGCACCCGGAACCGAAAGCGCTGGCGTCGCCGTCGTGCTCGCCGCGGCACCGTTCCCCGCGGTGTTAACAACGCGAACCTCGAACGTGTACGTCACACCGTTCGTCAGACCCGTCGCCGTGTAGCTCGTCGCCGTCGCGTCGCCCAGACCCGTCCACGTATCCGTGCTGCCAAGCGGCGGCGTCGACGTCCAGCGAACCTGGACATCGCCCAGCACGCTCGCATTCGTCGGAAGCGTCCAGGCGAGACCAACTTCCGTGTCACCAGCCGTCGCCGTCAGACCCGTCGGCGCACCCGGAACCGAAAGCGCTGGCGTCGCCGTCGTGCTCGCCGCGGCACCGTTCCCCGCGGTGTTAACAACGCGAACCTCGAACGTGTACGTCACACCGTTCGTCAGACCCGTCGCCGTGTAGCTCGTCGCCGTCGCGTCGCCCAGACCCGTCCACGTATCCGTGCTGCCAAGCGGCGGCGTCGACGTCCAGCGAACCTGGACATCGCCCAGCACGCTCGCATTCGTCGGAAGCGTCCAGGCGAGACCAACTTCCGTGTCACCAGCCGTCGCCGTCAGACCCGTCGGCGCACCCGGAACCGAAAGCGCTGGCGTCGCCGTCGTACTCGCCGCGGCACCGTTCCCCGCGGTGTTAACAACGCGAACCTCGAACGTGTACGTCACACCGTTCGTCAGACCCGTCGCCGTGTAGCTCGTCGCCGTCGCGTCGCCCAGACCCGTCCACGTATCCGTGCTGCCAAGCGGCGGCGTCGACGTCCAGCGAACCTGGACATCGCCCAGCACGCTCGCATTCGTCGGAAGCGTCCAGGCGAGACCAACTTCCGTGTCACCAGCCGTCGCCGTCAGACCCGTCGGCGCACCCGGAACCGAAAGCGCTGGCGTCGCCGTCGTGCTCGCCGCGGCACCGTTCCCCGCGGTGTTAACAACGCGAACCTCGAACGTGTACGTCACACCGTTCGTCAGACCCGTCGCCGTGTAGCTCGTCGCCGTCGCGTCGCCCAGACCCGTCCACGTATCCGTGCTGCCAAGCGGCGGCGTCGACGTCCAGCGAACCTGGACATCGCCCAGCACGCTCGCATTCGTCGGAAGCGTCCAGGCGAGACCAACTTCCGTGTCACCAGCCGTCGCCGTCAGACCCGTCGGCGCACCCGGAACCGAAAGCGCTGGCGTCGCCGTCGTGCTCGCCGCGGCACCGTTCCCCGCGGTGTTAACAACGCGAACCTCGAACGTGTACGTCACACCGTTCGTCAGACCCGTCGCCGTGTAGCTCGTCGCCGTCGCGTCGCCCAGACCCGTCCACGTATCCGTGCTGCCAAGCGGCGGCGTCGACGTCCAGCGAACCTGGACATCGCCCAGCACGCTCGCATTCGTCGGAAGCGTCCAGGCGAGACCAACTTCCGTGTCACCAGCCGTCGCCGTCAGACCCGTCGGCGCACCCGGAACCGAAAGCGCTGGCGTCGCCGTCGTGCTCGCCGCGGCACCGTTCCCCGCGGTGTTAACAACGCGAACCTCGAACGTGTACGTCACACCGTTCGTCAGACCCGTCGCCGTGTAGCTCGTCGCCGTCGCGTCGCCCAGACCCGTCCACGTATCCGTGCTGCCAAGCGGCGGCGTCGACGTCCAGCGAACCTGGACATCGCCCAGCACGCTCGCATTCGTCGGAAGCGTCCAGGCGAGACCAACTTCCGTGTCACCAGCCGTCGCCGTCAGACCCGTCGGCGCACCCGGAACCGAAAGCGCTGGCGTCGCCGTCGTGCTCGCCGCGGCACCGTTCCCCGCGGTGTTAACAACGCGAACCTCGAACGTGTACGTCACACCGTTCGTCAGACCCGTCGCCGTGTAGCTCGTCGCCGTCGCGTCGCCCAGACCCGTCCACGTATCCGTGCTGCCAAGCGGCGGCGTCGACGTCCAGCGAACCTGGACATCGCCCAGCACGCTCGCATTCGTCGGAAGCGTCCAGGCGAGACCAACTTCCGTGTCACCAGCCGTCGCCGTCAGACCCGTCGGCGCACCCGGAACCGAAAGCGCTGGCGTCGCCGTCGTACTCGCCGCGGCACCGTTCCCCGCGGTGTTAACAACGCGAACCTCGAACGTGTACGTCACACCGTTCGTCAGACCCGTCGCCGTGTAGCTCGTCGCCGTCGCGTCGCCCAGACCCGTCCACGTATCCGTGCTGCCAAGCGGCGGCGTCGACGTCCAGCGAACCTGGACATCGCCCAGCACGCTCGCATTCGTCGGAAGCGTCCAGGCGAGACCAACTTCCGTGTCACCAGCCGTCGCCGTCAGACCCGTCGGCGCACCCGGAACCGAAAGCGCTGGCGTCGCCGTCGTACTCGCCGCGGCACCGTTCCCCGCGGTGTTAACAACGCGAACCTCGAACGTGTACGTCACACCGTTCGTCAGACCCGTCGCCGTGTAGCTCGTCGCCGTCGCGTCGCCCAGACCCGTCCACGTATCCGTGCTGCCAAGCGGCGGCGTCGACGTCCAGCGAACCTGGACATCGCCCAGCACGCTCGCATTCGTCGGAAGCGTCCAGGCGAGACCAACTTCCGTGTCACCAGCCGTCGCCGTCAGACCCGTCGGCGCACCCGGAACCGAAAGCGCTGGCGTCGCCGTCGTGCTCGCCGCGGCACCGTTCCCCGCGGTGTTAACAACGCGAACCTCGAACGTGTACGTCACACCGTTCGTCAGACCCGTCGCCGTGTAGCTCGTCGCCGTCGCGTCGCCCAGACCCGTCCACGTATCCGTGCTGCCAAGCGGCGGCGTCGACGTCCAGCGAACCTGGACATCGCCCAGCACGCTCGCATTCGTCGGAAGCGTCCAGGCGAGACCAACTTCCGTGTCACCAGCCGTCGCCGTCAGACCCGTCGGCGCACCCGGAACCGAAAGCGCTGGCGTCGCCGTCGTACTCGCCGCGGCACCGTTCCCCGCGGTGTTAACAACGCGAACCTCGAACGTGTACGTCACACCGTTCGTCAGACCCGTCGCCGTGTAGCTCGTCGCCGTCGCGTCGCCCAGACCCGTCCACGTATCCGTGCTGCCAAGCGGCGGCGTCGACGTCCAGCGAACCTGGACATCGCCCAGCACGCTCGCATTCGTCGGAAGCGTCCAGGCGAGACCAACTTCCGTGTCACCAGCCGTCGCCGTCAGACCCGTCGGCGCACCCGGAACCGAAAGCGCTGGCGTCGCCGTCGTACTCGCCGCGGCACCGTTCCCCGCGGTGTTAACAACGCGAACCTCGAACGTGTACGTCACACCGTTCGTCAGACCCGTCGCCGTGTAGCTCGTCGCCGTCGCGTCGCCCAGACCCGTCCACGTATCCGTGCTGCCAAGCGGCGGCGTCGACGTCCAGCGAACCTGGACATCGCCCAGCACGCTCGCATTCGTCGGAAGCGTCCAGGCGAGACCAACTTCCGTGTCACCAGCCGTCGCCGTCAGACCCGTCGGCGCACCCGGAACCGAAAGCGCTGGCGTCGCCGTCGTGCTCGCCGCGGCACCGTTCCCCGCGGTGTTAACAACGCGAACCTCGAACGTGTACGTCACACCGTTCGTCAGACCCGTCGCCGTGTAGCTCGTCGCCGTCGCGTCGCCCAGACCCGTCCACGTATCCGTGCTGCCAAGCGGCGGCGTCGACGTCCAGCGAACCTGGACATCGCCCAGCACGCTCGCATTCGTCGGAAGCGTCCAGGCGAGACCAACTTCCGTGTCACCAGCCGTCGCCGTCAGACCCGTCGGCGCACCCGGAACCGAAAGCGCTGGCGTCGCCGTCGTGCTCGCCGCGGCACCGTTCCCCGCGGTGTTAACAACGCGAACCTCGAACGTGTACGTCACACCGTTCGTCAGACCCGTCGCCGTGTAGCTCGTCGCCGTCGCGTCGCCCAGACCCGTCCACGTATCCGTGCTGCCAAGCGGCGGCGTCGACGTCCAGCGAACCTGGACATCGCCCAGCACGCTCGCATTCGTCGGAAGCGTCCAGGCGAGACCAACTTCCGTGTCACCAGCCGTCGCCGTCAGACCCGTCGGCGCACCCGGAACCGAAAGCGCTGGCGTCGCCGTCGTACTCGCCGCGGCACCGTTCCCCGCGGTGTTAACAACGCGAACCTCGAACGTGTACGTCACACCGTTCGTCAGACCCGTCGCCGTGTAGCTCGTCGCCGTCGCGTCGCCCAGACCCGTCCACGTATCCGTGCTGCCAAGCGGCGGCGTCGACGTCCAGCGAACCTGGACATCGCCCAGCACGCTCGCATTCGTCGGAAGCGTCCAGGCGAGACCAACTTCCGTGTCACCACGTCGCCGTCAGACCCGTCGGCGCACCCGGAACCGAAAGCGCTGGCGTCGCCGTCGTACTCGCCGCGGCACCGTTCCCCGCGGTGTTAACAACGCGAACCTCGAACGTGTACGTCACACCGTTCGTCAGACCCGTCGCCGTGTAGCTCGTCGCCGTCGCGTCGCCCAGACCCGTCCACGTATCCGTGCTGCCAAGCGGCGGCGTCGACGTCCAGCGAACCTGGACATCGCCCAGCACGCTCGCATTCGTCGGAAGCGTCCAGGCGAGACCAACTTCCGTGTCACCAGCCGTCGCCGTCAGACCCGTCGGCGCACCCGGAACCGAAAGCGCTGGCGTCGCCGTCGTACTCGCCGCGGCACCGTTCCCCGCGGTGTTAACAACGCGAACCTCGAACGTGTACGTCACACCGTTCGTCAGACCCGTCGCCGTGTAGCTCGTCGCCGTCGCGTCGCCCAGACCCGTCCACGTATCCGTGCTGCCAAGCGGCGGCGTCGACGTCCAGCGAACCTGGACATCGCCCAGCACGCTCGCATTCGTCGGAAGCGTCCAGGCGAGACCAACTTCCGTGTCACCAGCCGTCGCCGTCAGACCCGTCGGCGCACCCGGAACCGAAAGCGCTGGCGTCGCCGTCGTGCTCGCCGCGGCACCGTTCCCCGCGGTGTTAACAACGCGAACCTCGAACGTGTACGTCACACCGTTCGTCAGACCCGTCGCCGTGTAGCTCGTCGCCGTCGCGTCGCCCAGACCCGTCCACGTATCCGTGCTGCCAAGCGGCGGCGTCGACGTCCAGCGAACCTGGACATCGCCCAGCACGCTCGCATTCGTCGGAAGCGTCCAGGCGAGACCAACTTCCGTGTCACCAGCCGTCGCCGTCAGACCCGTCGGCGCACCCGGAACCGAAAGCGCTGGCGTCGCCGTCGTACTCGCCGCGGCACCGTTCCCCGCGGTGTTAACAACGCGAACCTCGAACGTGTACGTCACACCGTTCGTCAGACCCGTCGCCGTGTAGCTCGTCGCCGTCGCGTCGCCCAGACCCGTCCACGTATCCGTGCTGCCAAGCGGCGGCGTCGACGTCCAGCGAACCTGGACATCGCCCAGCACGCTCGCATTCGTCGGAAGCGTCCAGGCGAGACCAACTTCCGTGTCACCAGCCGTCGCCGTCAGACCCGTCGGCGCACCCGGAACCGAAAGCGCTGGCGTCGCCGTCGTACTCGCCGCGGCACCGTTCCCCGCGGTGTTAACAACGCGAACCTCGAACGTGTACGTCACACCGTTCGTCAGACCCGTCGCCGTGTAGCTCGTCGCCGTCGCGTCGCCCAGACCCGTCCACGTATCCGTGCTGCCAAGCGGCGGCGTCGACGTCCAGCGAACCTGGACATCGCCCAGCACGCTCGCATTCGTCGGAAGCGTCCAGGCGAGACCAACTTCCGTGTCACCAGCCGTCGCCGTCAGACCCGTCGGCGCACCCGGAACCGAAAGCGCTGGCGTCGCCGTCGTACTCGCCGCGGCACCGTTCCCCGCGGTGTTAACAACGCGAACCTCGAACGTGTACGTCACACCGTTCGTCAGACCCGTCGCCGTGTAGCTCGTCGCCGTCGCGTCGCCCAGACCCGTCCACGTATCCGTGCTGCCAAGCGGCGGCGTCGACGTCCAGCGAACCTGGACATCGCCCAGCACGCTCGCATTCGTCGGAAGCGTCCAGGCGAGACCAACTTCCGTGTCACCAGCCGTCGCCGTCAGACCCGTCGGCGCACCCGGAACCGAAAGCCCTGGCGTCGCCGTCGTGCTCGCCGCGGCACCGTTCCCCGCGGTGTTAACAACGCGAACCTCGAACGTGTACGTCACACCGTTCGTCAGACCCGTCGCCGTGTAGCTCGTCGCCGTCGCGTCGCCCAGACCCGTCCACGTATCCGTGCTGCCAAGCGGCGGCGTCGACGTCCAGCGAACCTGGACATCGCCCAGCACGCTCGCATTCGTCGGAAGCGTCCAGGCGAGACCAACTTCCGTGTCACCAGCCGTCGCCGTCAGACCCGTCGGCGCACCCGGAACCGAAAGCGCTGGCGTCGCCGTCGTACTCGCCGCGGCACCGTTCCCCGCGGTGTTAACAACGCGAACCTCGAACGTGTACGTCACACCGTTCGTCAGACCCGTCGCCGTGTAGCTCGTCGCCGTCGCGTCGCCCAGACCCGTCCACGTATCCGTGCTGCCAAGCGGCGGCGTCGACGTCCAGCGAACCTGGACATCGCCCAGCACGCTCGCATTCGTCGGAAGCGTCCAGGCGAGACCAACTTCCGTGTCACCA